>CAJTAT010000005.1 GCA_910574475.1 Clostridia bacterium
AATATAGAAACTATTTGAAAGATGCTGCATAAAAACTCTGCCAGTCCTCTTTGCGACTGGCAGGAAAAAATTTTTATTTTTTTAACTGTCTACTTGACAGGGAGCGGTTCAGAAATCTATCCTGCGGCTTTTTGTATAAGGGGGAAAGGATATGTTAATAGCAATTTACAGTAGAAAATCAAAATGGACAGGAAAAGGTGAAAGTGTAGAGAATCAGTTGATTATGTGCAGAGAGTATATAGAGAGTTTTATAGAGGGAGCAAAAGGGGCGGAGATTATAGAGTATGAGGATGAAGGATTTTCTGGTAAAAATGTAAAGCGGCCCAGGTTTCAGCAAATGCTAAAGGATATGCAGAAACGGCATTTTGATTATCTTGTATGTTATAAACTAGACAGATTAGGAAGAAATCTGGCAGACCTTGCAACGCTTATGGAAAGCTTGGAACACAAAGGCACGTCCTTTGTAAGTATCAAGGAGAAATTTGATACAACCACTCCTATCGGAAAGGCTATGCTGTACTTTTCAGGAGTATTAGCACAGATGGAACGTGAGCAGATAGCGGAACGGGTCAGGGATAATATGTTGATGCTGGCTAGGAGTGGAAGATGGCTGGGAGGGAATACACCTCTTGGATTTGATTCTAAGAAGCTTGAAAGGGAAGATATAGCAGGGAAAAAGAAAATGTCCTATTATCTGGTTGAGAATCCTATGGAGATAGAACTGGTGAAATTTATTTTTACCTATTTCATGGAAAAGCAGTCTTTGACTAAGGTAATGGAATATCTGATAGAACATGATATAAGGACTAGAAAAGGCTGTGAGTTCTACATTATGGGTGTACGGGATATATTGTCAAATCCGGTCTATTGTGTGGCGGATAAAGAGGCTTACCAGTATTTTTATGACTTGGGTTGCCAGGTATGTATAGAAGAGGAGGAATTGGATGGTAAAAACGGATTGATGAGTTATGCTAAGACTTCCTCCAGTATTTATAAAAATCAGGCAGTAGACTATAGTTCTTGGATTATTTCTAAGGGAAAGCATGAAGGGATTATATCGGGAAGGGATTATGTAAAGGTTCAACGTATACTGGAAAAGAATAAGGTTAAAGGTGAAAGCTTTAAGATTCCAAGGAACCATACAGCTCTTTTGTCTGGCTTGCTTCGCTGTGCATGTGGACATTTAATGCGGCCTAAAAATTATCCGGCTTCGAGGGTAAATGAAAAAGGGGAGAGAACATTTGCCTATTTATGTCCGTATAAAGATAAAACTCATGGAAGTGGCTGTCAGGTAAAAAATATACATGGAAATACGATAGATGCGGTTGTTTCTAATGAGATATTAAAACTAGTTAAGCTAGATAAAGGATTGATACCTATGCTCGAGGAATTAAAGACTAAAATCCAAAATTCCAATCATAAAGCTTCAACGGAAAAAGGGCTTCTTATTAACGAATATAAGAAAAAGCAAGAACAAATTAGAAATTTAATTGATTCGATTAAGAAGCTTGGGGCAGATAGCATATCCGTACAATATATCAATGAAGAGATACAGAAGCTGGATGAAGAATCTAAAAGACTTCAAAGAAAAATAAGTGATATTGGAGAGGAGGATGAAGAAAAAGTAGAAATGTGTCAGCAGTTGGAGCATGCAGAAAAGGTATTAGCAGATTTTTCTAAGCTGTTTGAGAAATTGACAATTGTTGAAAAGAGAGAGTATTTGAGGAATATTATAGAGAAGGTTGTATGGGATGGTGAAATAGCGCATATATATTTGAAAAGCCCGGTGCAAGATAAGCATCGGGCCTTTTACCGTCTTTTGTTGGGTACGATTAAGCCGTCCCTTGAGAAAAAGTTTCCATTATTATACCATCACATTACCACATCCACTGGGTCCTACGATAGCCAGAAATTCGCCTGGATTCAATGTAAATGAAATATCAGACAAAGCAAACGTTTCTCCACTTACATCATGATAAGAATAGCTGACATGTTCCAGCTTCAGTAACGGATTCATAAGCATGCCTCCTAGTATGGTATATAGATATTTTATGAGGTTGAAAATGAATGGTTCCTAAATATTAGAGGAAGCATTTTTGATGCAATTATGATACAATTATGATGTAAATTTAAGACAGCAACGAGCAGTGTAAAGGGAACCAGGAGAAGTTTCCCCATTGTGCTTGCACTGCAAAAGGAGAAGACAACAGTGATACACATTTTAGTAGTAGAAGACGAGAGATCCATATCCAATTTAATAGCTGTAAATTTAAGGAAAGCCGGCTATGCCTGCCACTGTGTATTTGATGGAATGGCTGCCGCAGATGCCCTGGAGAAATCAAATTATGACTTGATTCTGTTGGACGTGATGCTTCCCAAAGTAGATGGCTACGAATTGATGAGTTATATTACGCCCCTGGAAATTCCAGTAATCTTTTTGACGGCAAAGGCATCTGTGACAGATCGTGTCAAAGGGTTAAAGCTGGGGGCGGACGATTATCTGACAAAACCTTTTGAGATCATTGAGCTCCTAGCCCGGGTAGAGACTGTGCTTCGCCGTTACCATAAGACGGAAAACCTATTGAATGTACATGATTTGGTGATAGATACGGTGTCCAGAACCGTGAAGCGAGGAGAGGATCAGATTAATCTCACCAAAAAGGAATATGAGCTTTTGCTGCTGTTTGTGAGGAATAAAAATGTCGCCCTTTACCGGGAGACGATCTACGAGCGGATCTGGGGAGGGGAATATATGGGAGACAGCCGAACGGTAGATCTGCATGTACAGCGGATGCGCAAAAAAATAGGCTGGGAGGATAAAATTGTCACAGTCTATAAGGTTGGATACCGGCTGGAGGGATAGACAGGATGAAATTTTCCTGGAAGATATGTTTTTCAACCATTATGTTAAGCCTTTTGATTTTCAGTATCGGCGGATATGTTTTGATATCCGCCTTATTTCAGTCCACCTATGAGCGGGAAGTAGCCAATGCAGGGGAAGAGAACAGGATGTTGCAATACTCCTTTGTCGCCTATTGGAGCGCTACTATTCAGGACGTGAATCTGAGTCAGGAAAATGTTAAGACAACAGCAGACGCCATGGTAGACGGTATGTCGGGCAGCGAGCTCCGTATACGAATTTCCGATGAGCAAGGGCAAATATTTTATGATAATGCCCAGGCAGAGCTGGATGCAGGTCTTTTGGAGACTATCACAAAAACTACCAGGGGCCATATGCTCCGAAAGACAGAGAACGGTTACGAATTGCAGACGGCCAGCATGGTCTGCCTTGGGGAGGAACAGTTTCTATACCTGGAAAGTATCCGGGAGGTGACAGAACTGTTCGAAGAGCGAGATCAGCAATACAGTATTTACCGCCAGTGGCTTGTGGGGCTTCTGGTTGCTCAGAGTATTCTCTGTTATTTGATGGCTACTTGGCTCCTTCGGCCTCTGCGAAGGCTATCCAGAGCCACCAGAAGAATTGCAGGAGGCAATCTGAGTGTCCGGGCCCGCATGGAAAGCCGGGATGAGATAGGGGATCTGGCTGTGGACTTTAATCACATGGCGGACAATCTGGAGCAGCAATTCCAGGAATTGGAAGATGCAGCCAGGCGGCAGGAGGACTTTATCGGAAGCTTTGCACATGAGCTTAAGACTCCTCTGACCTCTATGATCGGTTATGCAGATATGCTTCGTACTACTCAGGTGACCCAGGAAGAGCAGTTCCAGGCGGCCAATTATATATTTAAAGAAGGAAAGCGTCTGGAATCCCTTTCTTTTAAACTGCTGGATCTAATGGTGGTGAAAAACCAGGAGCTGGAACTGAAACTAGTAAAAATCCGCTGGCTGGCAGAGGATATCAAGGGGATGCTATCCCCTTCTCTGAAAAAGCTGGGAATTGTCCTGAAGGTGATAGTAGAAGATGTTATGCTGATGATAGAGCCAGATTTGATGAAGACAGTACTTCTAAATCTACTGGACAATGGACGCAAGGCCATAGAGGGAGGAGGAACTCTCTACCTTTTAGGCCGGAAAGAGGAGGGTGGTTTTGCCATCTATGTGCGTGATACAGGCAAGGGTATTCCCAAAGAGGAATTGTCGCGAATCACGGAAGCCTTTTATATGGTAGATAAATCCAGAGCGAGGCAGCAAGGAGGAGCTGGCCTGGGCTTGGCCATCTGTGCGGAGATTGTAAAAAGGCACAAAGGACTCATGACATTTAAGAGCATCCCTGGGAAGGGAACCATGGTACGGATATTTATGGAATTGCCAGACCATAGAGAAACTTAAACACCGAAGGCCCGAAGTGGTATTTCATGGAGTATGTATATGAAAAATTATATTATCGCAGGAGCACTTTTCCTCGTTCTGTCCGTGTCGAGCTTATTTCTGCCCACCTCTATAATGAAGTGGCAGGATGAACAGCGGACACGGGAGAGTGAAACAGAGGAAGTGCAGGAGGTTGTATTAAAAGAACAGATTTCTATGACCTTGACTGAGAAACTGATGTTTCGGGAGCAGGATACAATTAATACACTGGCCCTAGTAAACGGCAAAAATTATACGAAGGATACAGTTGTGGATCAAATGCGAAAAGAGATAGAGATTCTGTCCCAGAAAGAAATTCTTATGAATTTTGATGTGGAAGCTTTGGAGATTATAGAAACCAATCTTCTCTTTTTTGTAGATATGGAGGACAGTGAAAGATCAATTATGCTGTGGGAGGGGTATGCAAACACTTCAAAATACCATGTAATTTTTCAGATGGATGATGAAACGGGAAAAATAGTTAGCTTTTCACAATATTATGATGGACCAGCCGATTTTATAGACGAATATACAAATGTCAGTTCAGTTGGTATGTCAGTAGCGTCCTATCCACTACTGTTGGGGGTAGAAGAATTGAAAGAGATGGCTGAGCGATGGGGAGAATATCTGGAATGTAGGGTGTCAGATAGCCATTCTTCTTGGACGGATGTGGGATTTGATGAAGACGGACAAGTTGTAAAAAGAATAGAAACGATGATGAGTAAAGGATATTCCTATGAAGAAGCAGAACGTATGGTGGCCTTGGAACTTGGGGTGGATACTCTGGGTACCTGGGACACAGAACGGTTACTGGCGGTTTTAGAGGATGAAGGTGGTCAAATTGGTTATGGCTTCTATCCTGAGGGCGAAGTCATTCGTGTGGAGCCATATTTGCTCTAAAAAATTTTGAAATTGATGCGTTTTTGATGCAAGCGGCCTCTATGATAAAATTTAAGAGGTGATGAATATGCGTAGATACAAAGAACAGGAAAGTAGAGAGTTTAAGAGAAGAAAACGGAAACAGGCTATCAGGAGGAAGATATTAGGCTTTTGTGCTTTTACTTTTCTTCTGGGCGTGTTGTGTGGAAGGATTGTGTTTGCTAAGGGAGATAAGGACTTTGTTGAGACTCTGGCAGAATATGCACAGAAAGATATTAATGAGGAAAAGGACTTGGAGCCGGATATAGAAGCTGGCGTAGAAGGGCAGGGGTTTAGTGGAAACTTGCTGACAGCCGGAGAAGAGACACAGGAAGAAGAAGCATGGAAGCTCACATTAGTAAATAAGTGGAATCCGGTGGAAGAGGGATATAAACCAGCTCTTGCAGAGATTGAGAATAATTATTATTTTGACGCCCGGGCAGTTGGATATCTGCAGGAAATGTTGGCAGATGGGCGGAGGGCAGGACTTGACTTTTGGGTTTGTTCGGCGTATCGTACTGTTGAGAAGCAGACGGAGCTCTTTGAAGATAAAGTGAGAAGAGTGACTTATGAGACTGGGCTTACAGGGGAAGCCGCCAGGGAAAAAGCAGGAACGGAAGTGGCCTATCCAGGAACAAGTGAGCACAATCTTGGGCTGGCTGTAGATATCGTGGCAAGGGATTATCAAATTCTGGACGAGAAGCAGGCTCGCACAGATGAGGCACAGTGGCTGAAAGAGAATTGCTGGAAGTATGGATTTATTTTGCGCTATCCCACGGACAAGACGGAAGAGACGGGAATTATCTTTGAGCCTTGGCATTACCGGTATGTGGGAGAGCAGGCAGCAAAAGAGATTATGGAGCAGGGAATCTGTCTGGAGGAGTATTTAGATGCCGTACAGACGCATGAAAAAGAGACATCAGAAAAAATATAAGAAAGCAGGCATCAATAAAAAACAACTGGACAAAAAAAGTATCCAGAAGAAAAAGCGTATGCTTATAAGCTACACCCTGCAGGCACTTGTTATTTTTCTGCTGGGATTGATGCTAATCCTGATGGTGTGCGGTTGCCTGTACATCTATGAACATGTTTTTAAAAAGGGAGAGCATGTTCAGGGAGAGGACGCTTATTATGGAGCATCGGCCCACCTGGGAGTGGAGGGCAAAGATGACTATCAATATACTGTGGTGATAGACGCAGGTCATGGAGGAAAAGACGGAGGAACAGAGAAAGGTGCAGCAATAGAGAAGGATATTAACTTGGCTGTTGCACTGTTCATGAAAAGTTGGTTAGAGGGAGAAGGAATTGGTGTCATTCTCACAAGAGACAGTGATGTGTACATAGACCTTGATGAAAGGGTGGAGATTGCCAACGAGGAACATGCCGATTTATTTGTGAGTATTCACTGCAATTATTATGAGAAAGACAGTTCTATTAAGGGGCTGGAGTGCTACTATGATGAGAATTCAGAAAAAGCAAAAGATCTGGCAGAAAAATTTGTTCTTGAGATAGCAGAGAGGGAGACAGTAACTTCAAGAGGCACAAAACCTGGGAATTATCACATTTTAAGAAATGCACAGATTCCAGCTATCCTGGTGGAGATGGGCTATCTCTCTAATTATGAGGAGAGGACGAATCTACAGTCTCAGGACTATCAGAAGATGCTGGCCATAGATCTTGCAAAAGGAGTCTATCATCTTCTGGAAAAGGATGGTACAAATGCTTGAGGGTGAAAAATAAGGATGTGTGAATGTTATGAATCAAAGAAATTATCAGAAAGAACTGGATAGAACCATAGAAAAGCTTGCAAAAGAGGGGCAGGTACCCCGTCTTTTGCTGCATAGCTGCTGCGCACCTTGTAGCAGTTATGTGCTGGAGTATCTTTCGGAATATTTTTCGATTACCGTGTTCTACTATAATCCGAATATATTTCCGGCTGAGGAGTATAAAAAGCGGGTGGAGGAGCAGGAAGCACTGATTGAAAGGCTGCCGGTGAAGCACAGAATTTCATTCCTGGAGGGGCCCTATGAGCAAGAACGGTTTTATGAGCTGGCTAAGGGCCTGGAGGACAAACCAGAAGGAGGAGAGAGGTGCTTTCGCTGCTACCATCTGCGACTTTTGGAAGCAGTCCAGATGGCGAAAGCAGCGGGCTTTGACTATTTTACTACGACTCTGTCTATTAGTCCCCTGAAGGATGCACAGAAGTTGAATCTTATTGGGGAGCAGTTGGCAAAGGAGTATGGAGTTGCGTATTTAAATAGTGACTTTAAAAAGCGGGATGGGTATAAGCGCTCTATAGAACTCTCCTGGGAGTATGGATTGTACCGTCAGGATTACTGTGGGTGTGTGTATTCGTTGAAAGAGAGAAAGGAATCCTTACCCACAGCTTGAAATCATCTCTCTTATGATTTGATTGATTTGTTCTTTATGGCCTGTGCTGTCCTTATCCTTATCTGGTATCTCATAAAAATTAGAATGTTCTATCATGAGATGAAGATACTTACCATATTCAAAAGGATGGCACAGGTCATTTTGATTGGCCACAATATAAACTGGCATGTTCAGCTCTTCCGCTGCCTCAATAGTGGGAATG
Organism: Clostridia bacterium; assembly: GCA_910574475.1. GTDB lineage: Bacteria > Bacillota > Clostridia > Lachnospirales > Lachnospiraceae > Laedolimicola. Next base: position 7,820 of record CAJTAT010000005.1, read on the forward strand.
GGCTGTTTCCCAGGGAGTATCAGATATTTTTGCCAAAATCTCAGGCAGGAAGGGTCGCCAAAGGTACAAGTAAAGGCATTTCTTGTATAGGTAGATGGCTCTTTGACAAGCTGCCAGCCCTTTGTCTTATAAAATGCCTCAATCCCGCCTGCTTCCAGGCATCTTCCCATATCTGCATAAGCCTTTTGGCACCAGGAAGCCATAGGGGAATCCAGCCAGGCATTGCGAATCAGAAGGAGCTTTTTTACACGTTCAGGAAATCGAACTGCAATATTTAACGCTACAGCCGCACCCATGGATATTCCGGCAAACAATGCATGTTTCAGCTTTAAATGATCCAACAGGGCCAGTACATCATCCCCCAGATGATCAAAATCATAGTGTGCCCAGTTCGCTTCGCTTTCTCCATGTCCCTGCTGGTTCAGGGTAATGAGCTGTACGCCCTCCATAGGTTCGTAGGTGCTGTAGATCTGATTCACACTCCCGCCCATACCGTGAAGAAATACAAGAGGAATTCCTTCTCCTGTCACTTCATATTCAATCGAAAGTCCTTTATGTCCAAATTTATCCATTATAATAACTCCTTTAAAAACTGACAGCTTCCTGAAATCTGTTCTTCTGAAAGTCCATGCATAATCAGCGGACCCTCATACTCGGCCTTTTTTAATAATTCTATATAGTATTGAAAATCCAGCATACCCTGTCCAGCCGCCACAAAGGATAGCTGGCCGTCAAAGGAAAAGTCCTTTGCATGAGCAATGACAATATCTTTTGAGAGAAGATCAAAGGCCTCATCCAGGACTTCCCTCATGTGAGGCACCTGATCCGGGCGGAAGAGATTGGCTCCGTCCATAATGATCTTTAAATTTGGGCTTCCCACCTGATCCAGATACTTCCTTGCTCTGGCCGGGGTGTTTATAATATTACTTGCTTCTGTCTCCAGGGCAAGAATAATACTGTCTTCTTCTGCGTAACCAAGAATGATTTCTGTGGTCTTCATCAAATCGGTCCAGGAACCCTCCGAAAGGTTGTCCTCATGCCAAAGCCACTTGCTTTTAGGATTCTTAGAGCCTGTGCAGAGGGTTACGATGGGAATATGTAGTGCCTTAGCAAGTTCACACTGAGTTTTGAACTGTGCAATCCCTTTTTTTCTTGCCTCCGTATCAGGATCTATCATATTAAATGTTCCTGTGAGAGCATGGATTGTAATCTTATAATCCTCTGTTAAGGTTTGGATTTCATGGATTTTTTCCTGGGTGATGGAGTTGGGAAGTGTCTCAATACCTGCATTGGAAAAATTAAATTGGGTGTGGTAAATACCATCCTTTGTCATGCGTTCATAAGTTTCTTTCAGATCAGAAACTTCATAGGTTCTGGAAAATATGCCTAATTCCATGGTTATGCTCCTTATTATTAAAATTCTCTCTCCTGACAGAGGCATACATGACTCAATCGAGAGATTTCGCCGTATAGTCATAAAGAGGATAAAACAATCTGTATTGCCAGTTTGTTTTATCCTCTTTTACACTCAGTGGTCAAAGGGAAATACTTCCCTGCATGATTTCTTCTATAAAGAACGGAGAATTTCTGCGCCTGCACTTGCACCAAGGCGGCTTGCGCCAGCTTCAATCATTTCCACAGCATTGGCAAGATTTCGGATTCCACCAGAAGCTTTTACACCCATATCTGGTCCAACGGTTTTTCTCATAAGAGCTACATCGGCAGCGGTAGCTCCACCAGTGGAAAATCCGGTAGATGTTTTTACGAAATCTGCGCCGACAGCTTTAGAAATCTCACATGCTTTAACTTTTTCTTCGTCTGTGAGAAGGCAAGTCTCAATGATTACTTTTAATTTTGCAGGTCCTTTTGCAGCGTTGACAGCGGCAATATCATCCTCTACCGTTTTCCAGTCGCCGCTCTTTGCAGCGCTGACATTTATAACCATGTCAATCTCACGTGCTCCGGCTTCCACAGCCTCTTTGGCTTCATATGCTTTTACAGTGGCAGGGGTACAGCCCAGAGGAAAACCGATGACACAGCAGGGAGTCACATCACTTCCTTGAAGCTCGCTGACTACAAAGGGGATCCAGTAAGGATTTACGCAGACAGAAGCAAAATGGAAGGTCTTTGCTTCATTACATATGTTCTGAATCTGCTCCTGTGTAGCATCTGGTTTCAGAAGTGTGTGATCAATGTAGGAAGCCATTTCCTCACGGGTAAAAGTTTTTTCGCTCATAGTAATTCTCCTTAATTATAATCGTAAATTTTGTTAGTTCTGATTATTGCTGGTATGAACAATCAGGAAACAATTGCAAAACCGATTATAACACGAGGAAACAACAAAGTCAAATTGGTAAAGATAGTCAAATTATATAAAAAAATAAATTATAATAAATATATGTTGACATTTATGACGATGTGTGTTACCTTAACAGCAACAAATAATAACAAAAAACAATTATAAACATCAATAAACAATAATGAGGTTAACCCGAAAACCAAAAAAAATCGGGATCATTATATAATTTTATTTTATTAAGGAGGGTTACTATGAAGAAGGTAGTAGCGATGTTACTCGTATTAGCCATGACATTTAGTATGGCTGCATGTGGTTCTAAGGAACAGGCACCGGCAGAAGCTCCAGCAGAGACTCCAGCCGAAACTCCGGCAGAGGAACCTGAAGCAGAGGCTCCAGAAGAGACTCCGGCAGAAGCTCCAGCAGAGGGAGATACATATACCATCGGCGTTTTGATGAAGACGCTTGCAAGCCCCTACTGGCAGTCAATGGCAGAAGGTCTGGAGAAGAGAGTAGCAGAACTGGACAACGTAACAATCGAGATTTTTGGTGCAGAGTCTGAGGAAGACCTGACAGGACAGCTGAATATTATGGAGAACATGATTACCAGCAAGAAGTATGACGCTATCTGCGTAGCTCCTATCACACCTACCAACCTGATCAGCGGCGTTGTAAAAGCGAACGAAGCAAATCTTCCAGTTGTAGACATTGATGAGAAGTTTGATATGGATGCTCTTCAGGAAGCAGGCGGATACGTAGTTGGCTATGCAACCTCTGACAACGTAGCAGTAGGTAAGATGGGTGCAGAATTAATCATGGAGCAGTTCCCGGATGGAGCTGGCGTATGTATTATTGAAGGAATGGCAGGCGCAACCTCTGGTGAGCTTCGTCGTGACGGATGTAAGGATACTCTGGAAGCTGCAGAAGGCTATGACGTTCTGGATGTTCAGCCAGGTGACTGGGACAGACAGACAGCTCTGGATGTAGCAACTAACATGATTAACAAATATGGCGATGATCTGAAAGCTATCTTTACTGCAAATGATACCATGGCAAAGGGTGCTCTTCAGGCAATGATCAACACAGGCAGAGAGGATATCTTCCTGGTATCCACAGATGCAGACTCAGAGGTTCAGCAGGCAATTTCCGAAGGACAGCTGGTAGCAGTTGTTCAGGACCCAGCAGGAATCGCACTCTCTTGTGTAGAGCAGGCTGTTGCAGCTCTTGAGAGCGGAAACTACGGTTCTGTAGATGTTCAGCCAGAAGATACACTGATTCAGGCTACTGTTTATACAAAGGATAACGTAGCAGAGTTAATGAATGCTCAGTAATTGACCTAACTAAGAAGCTAAAAATGGAAGTACATAGGGGCTGCCGCACTACGGCGGCCCCTATGTAAATCCCGGAAAAACAGTGAAGGCCGTGTGCTGGCAAGGCCGAAGCGGTACTAAAAAACAGCGAAGGCCCGGGAAGCGCACAGAACAATTTACGGACGCAGGGGCGGCCGTAAATTCGTTCTAGATCCCCGTGTGCTGGCAAGGCCGAAGCGGTACTAAAAATAGAGGTATTAGGTATGGAAGCATTAGTAGAAATGAAAAATATCCGCAAGGAATTTTCCGGTGTTGTCGCATTAGACAGCGTTTCTTTTGATGTAAGGCCAGGGGAAGTGCATTTGCTTCTGGGAGAGAATGGAGCCGGAAAATCTACTCTGATGAAAATTCTGAGTGGTATTTATACGCCTACAAAAGGAACGATTCTTCTGGGGGGAAATGAATTTTCGGAACTCTCGCCCAAAAAATCAAAAGAAATGGGAATCAGCATTATTTATCAGGAGCTGAGTGTTGTAAATGATCTGTCCATTGCAGAAAATCTTTTTGTGGGAAAGCTCCCAACGAAAAAATGGCTTTCTGCCATCCCTGTAGTGGATAAGGCAGCTTATATGAAAAAGGCGGAGGAGACAGCAAAGAGGGTAGGTCTCACAAAGCCGGTGACTACAAATGTTGGGCAATTGTCCATCTCAGAGAAACAGCTGGTGGAAATCGCCAAGGCATTGGTAGAAAATTCAAAATTGCTTGTTATGGATGAGCCCACCTCTTCTCTGACAGAGGAAGAGACAAAGAACCTGTTTAAGATTATTAATGAGCTTAGAAGCTCAGGAATTGGGATCGTATATATTTCCCATAAGATGAAAGAATTGAAAGAGATCGGCGATCGTGTCACAGTCTTAAAGGATGGAAAGACGGTCGGAACAAAGGATATGGCAGATATTCATTCAGAAGAAGAGATCATATCTATGATGGTAGGAAGAGAGCTTCAAAAGACATTTTTCGGTGAAAAGGATGTGGAGTACACCCCGGAAAATATCGTTTTTAAGGCAGAACATATTAGCAGGAAAGATGGAAAAACGAAAGATATTTCATTTGAATTATACAAGGGAGAAGTGTTGGGAGTAGCCGGCCTGGTAGGGGCAGGGCGTACAGAGCTTATGAATGCATTTTTTGCAGGAGAATCCTATGAAAAAGGAGACATCTGGCTGAATGGAAAAAAAGTCCCTGTGGGAACACCTTACACTTCCATTAAAAATGGAATTGCCATGATTACAGAAAACAGGCGGGAAACAGGAATTTTTCCCAATTTTGGAATTAAAGAAAATCTCGTTCTGGTGAATCGGCTTTTGAAATCAAAATGGGGAGGCTTTTACGGGGCCATCCACCCCAAATGGGATCAGGAGCTGGCAGAGAAGGAACGGGAAGAGATGCAGGTAAAATGCTCCTCTCTTGCCCAGATGATTACGGAGCTGTCAGGTGGTAATCAGCAGAAGGTTATTGTAGGAAAATGGATGGCTGCCAATGCAGAAATGATTATCTTTGATGAGCCAACCAAGGGAATTGATATTGGAACCAAGACAGAGATGTACCGGATTATGCGTGAGCTTGCCCAAAAAGGGATTGGAGTTATTATGATTTCTTCGGAGATGCCGGAATTATTGGGAATCTGTGATCGGATTATGGTTTTGAATGATGGGCGGTTGAAAGGGATTTTGAACAAAGATGAAGTGACAGAAGAGAAAATCCTGCAAACTGCAACAATGTAAAGGAGTAAACCAATGAAGGAAAATGTGAAAGTTTTTAAGACATATTGGGAAAAATTTGGTACACTGGCAATTTTTGTGGTAATGTGGTGTATATTTGCCGTGGTTGCACCTCCTACCTTCCGAAGTGGGAGCAATTTTATTCAGATTATTACACAGAGTGCGACCATTATGCTTCTGGCCTGCGGAGAGTTTTTTGCAATTCTGATTGCAGGTATTGATTTGTCCATCGGGTCAATTGTAGCCTTTACAGGTATGATTACAGCAAAGTTGATGGTAGAGTTCGGAGTGAATCCTTTCCTGGCATTTTTGCTGGGAGCAGTGCTGGGAGGCCTTTTGTGCGGCTTCATCAATGGAACACTGATTAATCTGACAGGCGTGCACCCCTTTATTATCACACTGGGAACTCAGTCTGTATTCCGGGCGCTGACATTGATTATTTCAAATGCTCAGGCGACTTTCGGCATGCCCAAAGTATTTTTGCAGACATTTGGCGGACTTCTACATGGAGTATCTATGGCTATTGTGATTGCTATGATTGTGGCGGTGTCGTGCTGGTTTGTCACTACGAAGCTGACCTTTGGCAGAAACCTTTATGTGTTGGGAGGAAACAGGGATGCAGCCTGGTTCTCCGGTATTCATGTAAAGAAGCATGTGCTTGCAGTACATACGATTTCCGGCCTGTGTGCGGGAATCTGCGGAGCTGTGATGGCAGCTCGTCTGGGTGCAGCAGAGCCCAATACATCCATCGGTGCTGAGACAGAGGCGATTGCAGCAGCGATTATTGGCGGAACAAGCTTTTTTGGCGGCAAGGGTAAGATTCCCAATGTTATCGTGGGAGCGTTGATTCTGGGATTGATCAGTAATGGTTTGAATATGTGTAGTGTACCGACCTTTTACCAGAACCTGGCAACCGGACTATTGTTGATTGCAGCTGTAAGTTTGGATCAGGCCATTGCACGGAAGTGAAATACCCCACAGCAAGCTACGGGGCATCATAGCTTGAATGTGCAGCAAGCTGCGGGGTATTTCACCCTCGCGGCAGTGCCCGATAAACCGGGGCAGGCTCTCGCCAAGGTCATGCAAGCATGACTTTGGCTCGTTGCTCGCGGAAATAAAGGAAGGAATTGAGGAAAAAGATATGAATCCAAAGTTTGCTCCATCCCTGATGGGAATGGATTTAATGAATGTTCAGGAACAGATTGAGGGATTGAATCCCAACGCAGCATATTATCATGTAGATATCATAGACTGGCACTATGCAAAAAATATGTGCCTTTCCCCCCAGTTTATTCAGCAACTGAGGAAAATCACCCAAGTGCCCATTGATGTGCATCTTATGGTAAAAGACTTGGATATGGCGCTGCTGGATGCAGTAATGGATGCGGGAGCAGATATTGTTTCTCTTCCGGCAGAAGAGATTGGACAGAATGTATTTAGTTATCTTGCCCATATCAAAGAGCGTGGAAAGAAATTCGGCGTGGTTGTGGCGCCCTCCACACCTCTGTCTGCCTTGCAGTATTACCTGGACCAGGTGGATCTTCTGACATTTATGGGAGTGACGCCAGGGTTTGCAAAGCAAAAGCTTATAGAGCCAGTGCTTGACAAAATACGGGAGGCTCATGCCCTTCGAGAGGAAAAGCATTATCACTATGAGACACAGATAGACGGCGGCTGCCATAAGGCTACCATGAAAAAGGTCAGTGAGACGGGCGTAGATATCATTATTATGGGTGCTACCTGCCTGTTTGAGCATAATCATGATATGGGAAAGGCATGGGCCAAGATGGTAAAAGATTATGAGGAATGGGTAAATGAGTAAGAGAGCAATTGGAATTGATATTGGAGGCACAAATTTTCGAATTGGCTCTGTGGACGAGAAGGGTGCAGTGGAAGGATTCCAGAAAGTTTCCAGCCATATCCTCTGTGAAGGGGGAGAAGCCGTTGACTGCTTGGCAGATCAGATCCGTATGTATCTTCAAAAGAATGATTTGGAGGGGAAGATTGCAGCCATTGGACTTGGCTTTCCCTCCCCAGTGGATGCTGCCAAGGAAGTGGTATATAGCTGTCCAAACCTACAAAACGACACAGGCGGCTTTGACGGCAGGAATGTGGTGAAAATGCTGGAAGAGCGTCTCTCTATCCCCACGGTTGTCAACAAGGATGCCAATAATCTTCTTCAATATGAATTAGAAATACACGGCTGGAAGAACCAGGGGACTACCATTGGAATCTATTATGGAACGGGAATTGGAAACAGTGTCTATTTAAATGACCATTTCTTGTCTGGAAAGCATGGAGTAGCCTGCGATCTGGGACATATGCCATTTTACTTGAGTGACCGATACTGCACTTGCGGAAACCGGGGCTGTGTGGAATGTTATGGATCCGGCCGGGTTTTGCGGGATATCAAAGATGAACATTATCCCCAGGAAGAGATTTCGGATATTTTTATAAAGCACAGTGAAGACAAGGTAATTCTGGAATTTCTGGAAGCGATGGCCATTCCTTTTGCTTCTGAGGTCAATATTTTCGATCCCGATCGGGTAGTAATTGGAGGCGGAGTGGCAGAGATGGAAGGCTTTCCTTTTGAGAGACTTCTGGAGTTTGTCTATGAGTTTGCAAGAAAGCCTTATCCGGGCAGAGACTTTGCCGTAGTGCGGGCCAGTCGGGAACCAGGTGCAGGCGTGGCAGGCTCCGCCCTGTATGCATTGGAGCAGTTAGCCCGCCGTGGACTTTAATCTTTAGTGCCATCGCACAGCGATTGTAAATTAGGAGATAGAATAATGAATGAGAATAAATTAAAAGAACTAAAACGTGGCTCTGCGGCTATCCGTATGGAGACATTGCGCATGATGCGAAAGAAGGGCTATGGACATCTGGGTGGAGCCATGTCCATTGTAGAGCTCCTCTCTGTATTGTATAATGAGGTGTTACGGTATGATCCACAGAATCCCTCCTGGGATGGACGTGATTATGTAGTACTATCCAAAGGCCATTCAGGGCCGGCTCTTTATGCAGCTCTGGCTCTTCATGGATTTTTTGATACAGAATGGCTGGGCACATTGAACGATGGAGGAACACGGCTTCCCTCCCATCCAGATCGCTTAAAGACGCCCGGCGTCGATGCGACTACAGGTTCTCTTGGCCAGGGAACTTCTGTGGCAGCAGGGCTAGGAATGGCACTGCGCATTGAGGAAAAGGATCAGAAGGTATACTTGATTGTAGGAGATGGTGAACTGAATGAAGGACAGTGCTGGGAGGCATTTCAATTCCTTGCCCATCACAAGCTTCATGAGGTGATAGTTATCATTGATCACAACAAGCGGCAGTTGGATGGAAAGCTGACAGAGATTATGAATCCTTTTGATCTGAATAAGAAAATGGAATCCTTCGGCTTTCACGTAATATCTGCAGACGGACAAAAAGAGGAATCTATTTATGATGCATTGCAGCAGGCAGGAGGAGTGAAGGATTCTGCAGTCTGTATCTTGCTGGAGACAGAGAAGGCGCAGGGAGTACCGTATTATGTTGACCGGGAGGATAACCATGCTCCCAAATTCGATGAAGCTGCGAACCGGGAGCTGGATGCTCTCATTGAAGAACTTCGGATGCAGGTAGAAGATGGAGGCAAATAATATGTGGAAATTAACAGAACAAAAGGGCGAACAGGAGATGCGGAAGGTTTTCGTGCAGACCCTGGATAAACTCATGAATGAAAATGAGAAAGTAATTGCTCTGGAAGCAGATCTGGGCGGAGCCTCTGGATTTTCCAAGCTGGGAAAGAGCCATCCAAAGCAATTTATTAACGTGGGAATCGCAGAAGCCAATATGATAGGTATTGCGGCAGGCCTGTCTATGCGGGGACTTACCCCATTTTTGCATACCTTTGCGCCGTTTGCTGTTCGGCGGGCTTGCGATCAGATTTTCCTGGAGGGCGCTTACGCTGGAAATACCCTCAACATTTATGGCTCAGATCCAGGTGTGTGCGCAGCTACAAATGGTGGAACCCATACGACTTTTGAAGACCTGGCTGTAATGCGGGCAATTCCAGAGGTTGAGATCTACGATCCAGCAGATGGAGTACAGCTTGAGTGGTTGATTGGCGAGATGATAGGCAGAAAAGGCGTACATTATATCAGAACTACAAGGAAACAGATGCCGGACATCTATCAGGAAGGCTCTGTCTTTGAGATTGGAAAAGCCAATGTACTTCGGGAAGGGGCAGACGTCCTGTTGATTGCAGCAGGACTGGGATTAAAGCCGGCTCTTGATGCAGCAGAAGTTCTTCAGGAGAAAGGTATAGATGCGGCAGTAGTTGATATGTTTACAATTGCACCTCTGGATGCAGATACGATCAGAAGCCAAATGTCAGGTAAGAAACTGGTTGTCACAGTAGAAAACCATAACATTACCAATGGGCTGGGAGGAGCAATTGCAGAGATTATGGCAGAAGATGCCAGCGGGATTCCTCTGCGCCGTGTTGGAATCAAGCATGAATTCGGACAGGTGGGAAGCCTGGATTATTTGAAGAAATATTATGGATTGACGGATCAGAATATTGTGGATACCGTGATTAAGAGCTTGTAAAAATAAAAAACTTGTGTTATTGTTAAAAAAACAGGTACCTCTGGATGAAATAGCCATTCGGAGGTTTCTGTTTAATCTGGGAGAGATAGGAATGAGCGAACGACAAGATCCGATACAAATGTTTGCGGAGGAGAGAAAACAAGAGATTATTAAGATTATACAGCAGCAGAAAAAGATTGTGGTACCACAATTGTGCGACTACTTTGGCGTATCTGCTTCCACCATACGAAATGATTTGCGGGAGTTGGAAAAGAAAAATCTGCTGAAAAGAACACATGGGGGTGCAATTGTATCCTCGAAGACAGGATGGGAGCATTTGCCAGAAAGTAAGGAAAACCGAATGGCTCTTCAAAAACAGGCCATTGCAGCCGCTGCTTTGGACCGCATTGAAGACGGAGATCGAATCGCTCTTCTGACGGGAACGACTATCTATGAGCTGGTACAGCGCCTTTCTGAGAAAAAGAATCTTATGATTATTCTCAATGATATTCAGTTTGCAAACTGGTTGGAACAGAATACAGATTTTGATATCCTGTTTATGGGAGGATTTCTCAGAAAAAAGTATCACTATGTTACAGCTCCTGTTTCAAATGAATTGCTGAAAATGATCAACATTGATAAGACCTTCACTACTTGTAATGGGGTAACTTTGGATAGAGGCTTCACAACGCCTGATTTTGAGACGGCTATGATTGCCAGAGAGGTATTGAGCGTCTCAAACGAAAAGATTGTGCTTTCTGACAGCAGCAAAATAGGACGCGTAGCTTTTGCCCAGATAGCAAGCATGAGTCAGATGGACGAATTGATTACGGATGAAGGAATTGAGCGTGAAGACTTGGAGGCTTTTCAAAAGGTGATTTCCGTTACGGTGGCGCCTGATTCTGCGGGAGAGGGTTATTACCGGATGCCAGGTTAGAACGGTAAAAAAGTGATAATAAAGTCGGAGCAGCTTTTCATTAACAGATGAGAGGCTGCTCTGTAGAAAGATGAGGGAAAGATTATGGCACAGCTTTGGGGAGGACGCTTTACCAAGGAAACAGATCAACTGGTATATAATTTTAATGCATCCATATCCTTTGACAAAAAGTTTTACAAACAGGATATGCAGGGCAGTATGGCTCATGTGAAGATGCTGGCAAAACAGGGGATTTTATCGCCAAAAGAGCGGGATATGATTCTTGACGGAATTCAGGGAATTCTGGAAGACGTGGAGAGTGGAAAGCTTAAAATTACCGACGAGTATGAAGATATTCACAGCTTTGTGGAGGCAAATCTGATTGAACGCATTGGAGCGCCTGGGAAAAAGCTGCACACAGGACGCAGCCGAAACGATCAGGTAGCTTTGGATATGAAGCTTTATACCAGGGATGAGGTATGTGAGACAGACTGCCTGGTGCGTGAGCTTCTTCTAGTGCTGCAGCGTCTAATGGAGGAGAACACTCAGACAGTGATGCCAGGCTTTACCCATTTGCAGAAGGCTCAACCCATTACGCTGGCCCATCATCTGGGAGCCTATTTTGAAATGTTTAAACGGGATCGGGATCGACTTTCGGATCTCTATGACCGGATGAATTACTGCCCCTTGGGAGCAGGAGCTCTGGCGGGTACAACTTACCCTCTGGATCGGGAGTATACAGCAGAACTTTTGGGCTTTCAGGGAGCAACTCTGAACAGCATGGATTCTGTGTCAGATCGGGATTACCTGATTGAGTTTTTGTCTGCCCTCTCTACAATTATGATGCACTTGAGCCGCTTTTCTGAGGAGGTTATTATCTGGAACACCAATGAATATCAGTTTGTAGAGATTGATGATGCCTATAGCACAGGAAGCAGCATTATGCCTCAAAAGAAAAATCCTGATATTGCAGAGCTGGTGAGAGGAAAGACAGGGCGTGTCTATGGAGCTTTAATTTCCTTACTTACCACAATGAAAGGCCTGCCGTTAGCTTACAATAAAGATATGCAGGAAGATAAAGAGATGACCTTTGACGCTATAGATACAGTCAAAGGCTGTCTGGCTCTCTTTACTGGGATGCTGGATACCATGAAGTTCAATCAAGCTGCAATGGAGGCCAGTGCGAGACATGGGTTTACCAATGCTACAGATGCAGCAGACTATCTGGTAAATCATGGTATGCCTTTCCGGGACGCTCACGGTGTCATTGGAAGATTGGTGCTCTACTGTATCGAGCAGAAAAAAGCCATAGAAGAGCTGACACTAGAAGAACTCAAAAAAATTAGCCCAGTATTTGAAGAGGATATCTATGAGGCTGTCAAGCTGGAAACTTGTGTGAATAAGAGGCTAACCCTTGGCGGCCCTGGGCGTGAAGCGATGGAGAAAGTGATCGCGCAGAATAAAAGGTGGTTGGCGGAGCATGGGAAGATAGGGAGAGAATGAAATTTACCAGGGGTAGACGAACGCCGCGCCCATGGCCATTCCCTGCCTGGACTCGCTTTCGCTCCCTTCGAACGAAGCGAGAGCGGGGGCGCCTGGGGAAATCCCTTCCAGGGCTGGCGGCCGTTATAGAAAAAATAAAGTTATCGCAATTGTACAAAAGAAAACACTTGCTTTTTTGCCTAAAATGCGATAGTATACCTTAGAAGAAAGACAGATGTCCGTCTTTCGAAGACATAAAAGATTAAGAGGAGTATATGAAAAATGAGTGAAAAGTTAAAGGCAGGTATCCTCGGCGGTACTGGTATGGTGGGGCAGAGATTTATTTCCCTGCTTGAGAATCATCCCTGGTTTGAAGTAACAACGATTGCGGCAAGCCCCAGAAGTGCAGGAAAGACTTATGAAGAAGCCGTAGGCGGACGTTGGAAAATGACGACGCCTATGCCAGAAGCTGTTAAGAATATTGTGGTAATGAATGTCAATGAGGTGGAACAGGTTGCCGCACAAGTGGATTTTGTGTTCAGTGCCGTAGACATGACAAAAGATGAGATCCGAGCCATTGAGGAAGCCTATGCTAAGACAGAGACGCCTGTAGTCTCAAATAACAGTGCACATCGTTGGACTCCAGATGTTCCTATGGTGATTCCAGAGATCAATTCAGAACATTTGGGGATTATTGAGAAGCAGAAAGAGCGCCTTGGCACAGAGAGAGGATTTGTAGCAGTAAAGCCTAATTGCTCCATTCAGTCTTATACACCAGCTTTAAAAGCATGGGAAGAGTTCGAACCTTATGAAGTAGTGGCTACTACATACCAGGCAATTTCCGGCGCAGGAAAGACCTTTAAGGACTGGCCGGAGATGGTGGAGAATGTGATTCCCTATATTGGAGGAGAAGAGGAAAAAAGTGAGAAAGAGCCTCTTCGGGTTCTGGGAACTTTGGAGGATGGAGAAATCAAATTGGCGAAGGAGCCTGTGATTACTTGTCAATGTATTCGCGTCCCTGTTCTGAATGGGCATACAGCCGCGGTATTTGTGAAGTTCCGCAAAAAGCCTACCAAAGAGCAGTTGATTGAAAAATTGGCGACTTATCAGGGAGTGCCCCAACAGTTAGGCCTTCCCAGTGCACCGAAGCAGTTTATTCAATATATGGAAGAAGATAACCGTCCTCAGGTAAAACTAGATGTAGATTATGAGAAAGGTATGGGAGTCTCCATTGGAAGAATCCGGGAAGATCACGTGTATGACTGGAAGTTTGTGGGGCTCTCACACAATACGGTGCGGGGTGCGGCAGGCGGCGCTGTTCTCTGTGCAGAGCTTTTAAAAGCCCAGGGTTATATTAAGGCAAAATAAGATAATAACGCTGAAAGGAAAGTAGAGTGAGGCGTAGAATGGTAAAAGGGATTAAAATGGTCATTTCTGTCATAACAATGGGAATGGCCATTTGCCTATTGAACGGATGCATGAAAAGTGAAGAGCCGAAAACGGTGGACAGCCAGGAGGAAAAAGGGCTGGAAGATTTAGAAGCTCAGAGAGAGGCGGACAGCACTGGAGGTGTTGAATCAGACTGGCAGCCAGACTGCCAGCCGGCGGAGGAAGATATAGAGCCAGAACCGGACTATTTGACTTGTGCATCAGGAACGATCGTGGCAGAGGAGCTTACGGAAGAAGAAATTGCCGACCTTTTTTGTGCTCAGGAGATTCCAGAAGAAGTGTTTGCAAGGATGGATGGAGTCTCCTATGTGGAAAATGATGATATTTCACTGGAAGACTTGCGCTATCTGCGACTGCTCTATGTGGGTTTTGATGAGGAGACCCATGTGGGGGAGCTGGTGGTGCATGTGTCTATCGCAGATTCTATATTGGAAATTTTTCAAATTTTATATGAAAATAATTATCAGATTGAAAAGATGCGCCTGATTGATGATTACGGCGGAGATGATCATGCTTCCCTCCTGGATAATAATACATCAGCCTTTAATTATCGTGTCGTGGAGGGAAGCGAGAAGCTTTCCCGCCATGCATATGGCCTTGCCATTGACATCAATCCCTTTTACAATCCATATGTAACCTATCCTGGTGGGGAAGAGCACATTTCTCCTGAGGGAAGTGAACCATATGCGGATCGGGATGCAGATTTTCCACATAAGATAGGAAAAGATGGAGATCTCTGCTGGCAGCTTTTTGAGGAACGAGGCTTTACCTGGGGTGGAGATTGGAAAAGTCTGAAAGACTATCAACATTTTCAGATTTCTCAGTAAGATAGCAGGAGCAGATTATGAAAAAGGAACATGATAGAAAAGGAAGACGCTTACGTTTCATACCCTTGATACTGGGGATATATGGGGCATTTCTTGGCTTTGGCCTTATGGCTATAGGGCTTGCTGAGATGAAAGAAGGAATAGGAATTCTCCGTCTTTTGCTGGGACTTGGTATGGCTGGTTTTGGCCTTTTTGGCATATGGGACGGAGTGCGTGACCTGATCAGACCGAACAAAAAGCCGGAAAAGCCTCCAGTCAGTCAGTTCATCCTTATAGATATATCAGGAAACAAGACTTCTAATGTCACCATGGAACAGCTGCAAGAACAAATAAAAAATCTTGTGGAAAATCAAGAAGGACAGAGCTTCCAGATTCAGATCTTGCCACCACCTTCTATTCAGAAACTGGGAAAATTAAAAAAGATTTCCTGTATCTATCAAGATGCTATTTTACTGCTGGCGTTTTTTGTGGGAGATACAGGTGGGTACTGGATAAGCCGGGAATGTACAGGCCCGGATATGGCGGAGGAGTGGTTCAGAAGTTTTTTAGATGGAAATACAGATTTCATTGGATGGGAAAAAACAAAGATAGACGCTTATCAGGGGATAGTGGGCGCCGATTCAGAAAGAGTCAAAGCGTTTGGACAGGAATTTCTGAATCAACGGGGAAGAGCAAATGTATCCTGGCACCAGCTCCTTCTGATTTTTGGTGAAAGCTGGCATGACGAACATAAATTCTTCACTGACAGAGATCTGGCATTGGCTGTGGAAGGCGTTTATAAAGGAACATACCAGAAAGTAGTTCTGGAGTGGGGAAATGAAGCATTTTATATACTCCCAGGTGAGAACAGTGAAGTGAAGGCTGTCTGGTGTACGAGTCTTGCAAGAAAAGGGGATTCCCATTTTTTGATGATAGAAGGAACGGCAACACAGGTGAAATTTTTGCTGGTGTATTATTTAAATGAAGGTTCCTTTGAAGACGTAAGCGATTGGGAGGATATTACGGCCCAGGTAGAAAGTAATATGAGAAAGGGTGAGGGGAAGCATGGGAAAGTATTTTAGCGACGTGGTAGACAAGGCTATTGAGGATCTCTATTATTGCTATGATAGCGACAGGGCAAAAGCAGCGGCGGATGCATTATTTCTCGCAGCAAAGAAAGGGGATGGGGATGCCTGCTACTTCCTTTCCCGTTGCTTTTCCGGCACCTGTTATAGCTGGGAATACCACCCTTTTGAGGAGAATGAAGCAGCGGCTTATGCAATGCTCCGTGAGGGGATTTCTCTGGGAAGCGCCGCCGCGGTTCTGGGAGCGCTACGGATGGATATGCTGACACCGGAGCTTCGGGAGATTATGCCCTTTGACAGCGTCAAAGATGCTTGGGATGAAATCTATGAAAAAGCCCAAAATGGCTGTCTGTTCTGCCAGTATATGATTGGAAACACTTATTATTTTCTGGATATTATTGAGATCGAAAACCGCAAGGAAAGTGAATTTGTGAGTGGGGAAGACTGGGATGATTGGTGCCGGGAGGAGATGGAGCAAAGTATTCCCTGGTTTGAGAAAGCATTTTTTGGAGGAATGGGTCTGGCAGGCCGGAATTACCGCAACTATTATGGCAGCGGAAGGGGAGATCTGATCCCTCCTGTTTATGAGAAAAAGCTGGAGGTCCTTCAAAAGGGGGCGGAGCTTGGATACCCGGATTGGATGTATGCCTTTGCATTTGAGCTTTATTACAAGCTGGATAAGGCTAAGGAAGCCCTTCCATGGGCACTTCGTGCGGCGCAGGCGGGCCATCTTTTTGGCTGGCATATTGTGGGAGATATTTATTGGGATGGCAAAGTGGTGGAACGAAATCTGACTTATGTTTTAGAGTGCTTTGAGAAAACAGCCAGCTATGGAAATGATCCTTATGCATGCCGTCAGGCCGGGGATATGTATTTCCGGGGATTGGGCGCTGCCCGGGACTATGCCCGCGCTGTCCAGTATCTGGAGCAGAAGGGGGATGATCCCTGCGACGATGATATGCTGGGAATCTGTTATCTCCTGGGATATGGGTGCGAACAGGATGTGATACGGGGAAAGCTTCTGTTGGAAAGAAGCAAAAACACAATCTATAAAAATTTCGGACTGGGAATGATGTATGCGGAAGGGATTGGTGTGAAAGAGGATATTGAAAAGGGCGTAGAATATCTGAGGGCGGCTGGTAATTATGAACTGGCAAAAGAGGCCCTTAAAAATTATAAGAAGAGCCTCTTTGGTGTCTGGCGGAGGAAATGACGGCAAACACTCCAGCTTGCTATAAAAGCCACTCCTTAATTGCGTAGGCAATTCCATCTTCATTATTAGATAAGGTAATTCTGTCGGCGCTGTTTTTTACAGCATCTTCCGCATTTTCCATTGCAACACCACATCCTGCCGCCTCCAACATGGGAATATCATTTTCTGAATCACCAAAAGCCGCCACATCTGCCAAGTCGATACCCATATGATTGCAAATATTACTCAATCCCTTTCCTTTATTAATCTCTGCGGGAATAATCTCCAGATAAAAAGGAGCAGTGCGTACAACGATCAGGCTGTCATCCAAATGGGCGGCTATGGTATTCTGTATCTCAAAAATATTGGACGGATCTACCGACAGTAGAAGCTTTATTGGTGAAAAATGCAGAAAATCTGCAAGATTATTCACCTCTGTACACGTCATACAATTATTTTTGCACTCATATTCGACCTTGTATCCATTGGCATCTGTCACATAAAACTGCGCCCCGTCATCGAGAATTACGGTTACTGGTAATGTTTCCAGAAAACGCAGGATACTTTTGGTCTTTTCCTGATCCATGTGGATTTCACAGAGCGTTTGTCCGTCCGCTGCATGAACAATTTTTCCGCCATTGTATGCCATGAGAATTCCCTGATGTTTCTCTAACTGCAACTGACGGGCAGTTTTATAAAGGCCTGGGGTTGGCCTGGCGGAAGCAAGGATCACACGCACGCCATTCTCCTGAATCTCAAGAAGCTTGTCTTTGGTCTTCGGTGTGATTTCCTTTTGATCGTTTGTCAAAGTGCCGTCAATATCAAGTGCTATAAGTTTTAAGTCCATTAGAATCATCCTTTCAGGCAAAGTAAGTACAGATTTTTCTTTAAGAATACCATAGATGTGGCTTTTATAAAAGTTAAAATTTCGGATTCCCTACGGCCTACCAATGTTACCTGTTGATTTCTGCGAGCAATAAGCCAAGTGGCTGCTCTTTGCATTGTTATATACGAGAGGGTGATTTTTTCCAAAATGTCGGGAAAGACTTCGATGGAAAAACGGATGCGCTGATTTGTGCATGTGAAAAACTTAAGGGCAAAAAGATGGAAACAGGTGATGTGTCCTATGAACTGCATTTGTTTCCCTTTCTTCCGATGATTCTACGCTTTTGGGAATCTGATGAAGATTTTCCCGCAAGCCTGCAAATTCTTGTGGATAAAAATATTCTTGACTATATGCACTATGAAACTCTTATGTTTGCTATCTCACATTTATTAAATCGATTAAAGGATGAGATGTGAAAACAGGAGCTAAATAAAGTCAAAGTTTTCTCTAAAAATGAAATTTTTATAAAGTTCTTGAATCACTGTCATAACAGAAGTATAATAAAGTATCTGTTGTGGCAGTTCGCCATTTTTCCCATTATATATACAAGTGTTTTGAATAAACGGGAACAGAAGAACACTTGACAAGAGTAGCAAATTGTAATATGATAGTAACCAGAAAGCGAACAAACATTCGAAAATGCGGTTTGTATATAAAAATAGTAAGGAGAAGGTTATGGTAAAAGAAGAAAAATTGCGTGCATTGGATGCGGCACTGGGACAGATTGAAAAGCAGTTTGGAAAAGGCTCTGTGATGAAGCTGGGGGACAAGGGAGCTCATATGCAGATTGAGACTACGCCCACAGGCTGTCTGAGCCTGGACATGGCTCTGGGCCTGGGCGGAGTTCCCAAAGGAAGAATTATCGAGGTCTATGGGCCAGAATCAAGCGGTAAAACGACGGTTGCTCTGCATATGGTGGCAGAGGTTCAGAAGAGAGGTGGGATCGCAGGCTTCATTGACGCAGAGCACGCCCTGGATCCAGTCTATGCTAAAAATATTGGGGTAGATATTGATAATCTATACATATCTCAGCCGGATAACGGTGAGCAGGCTCTGGAGATTACAGAGACCATGGTGCGCTCCGGCGCAGTGGATATTATTATTGTAGACTCTGTGGCGGCACTGGTGCCCAAAGCAGAGATTGAGGGAGATATGGGAGATTCCCATGTGGGATTACAGGCACGTCTCATGTCTCAGGCCCTGAGAAAGTTGACAGCAGTTACAAGTAAGTCCAACTGTACGGTGATTTTTATCAATCAGCTTCGTGAAAAGATTGGCGTCATGTTCGGTAACCCGGAGACGACCACTGGTGGCCGGGCTCTGAAGTTCTATTCTTCCATTCGTCTGGATGTGCGCCGGGTGGAAACACTGAAGCAGGGCGGTGAGATGGTGGGCAACCGCACGAAGATTAAAGTAGTGAAGAATAAGATTGCGCCGCCTTTTAAGGAAGCAGAATTTGACATTATGTTTGGGGAAGGTATTTCCCGTGAAGGAGATATTTTGGATCTGGCAGTCAATACAGGCGTTGTGAATAAGAGTGGGGCCTGGTATGCCTACAACGGCGAGAAGATTGGCCAGGGTCGTGAAAATGCCAAGACTTATTTGAGACAGAATACAGCCGTGTGCAAGGAGATTGAAGAGAGAGTGCGAGAGGGCTTTGGTTTGGATTCGGCTGAGGTTTCCGAGGTAAAACCTGAAGAACCAGTGAAAGAAAAGAAAACAAAGGCGGTTACTGAAAAATAATGGATGAAATAAAACGTGCAAAACACAGAGCTCTTTATTTACTGGAGCGATGTGACCGGACAGAACAGGAGCTTCGGACCAAGCTTAGCCGTAATTATGAACCAGAGATTGTAGAGGAGGCCATTCGCTATGTGAAGCAGTACGACTACATTAACGATAAGCGGTATGCCCTCAACTACCTGAAAAGCCGTGGCCAGGTAAAGAGCCGCCGTCAGGTAGAGCAGGAGCTTCTCTATAAGAAGGGGATTTCCCGTGATATATTGGAGGAGGCCAGCCAGGAGGCACAGCCTCAGGACGAGCGCCTTTTGATCCGCAGGTGGATGGAGAAAAAGAAAATCTGCCCTCAGGTGGCAACCCAGGAGGAACTGCGGAAGTTTTATCTGTTTTTAATGAGACGAGGGTTTCAGAGCGAGGATATTCTGAGTGAATTTCACGAATGATAGTGAAAAATTGGAAGTTTGCTTGACATAATGTAAAAATCAGTATAAAATTTAAATGTTGTATTCTGTACAATGAAAATTATATAAGGAGGTGCTCCTGTGCCGTTTATTATTCCGATAATAGTTGCACTTGTGTCTATTGTAGTAACTGCCCTTGTGACGGTCTATGTGCGTAAGTCAATGATAGAAAAGAGAGTTGGCAACGCTGAGGAAAAAGCAAGGGAAATAATAGATGACGCATTAAAAGTAGCAGAACGCTCCAAGAGGGAAGCTTTGTTGGAAGCGAAGGAAGAATCGCTGAAGACGAAGAATGAGTTGGAGAAAGAGACAAAGGAGCGCAGAGCAGAGCTTCAACGTTATGAGCGCAGAGTTTTATCCAAAGAGGAAACTTTGGACAAAAAAGCAGATGCGCTGGAGCGACGTGAGGCAAGCTATGCGGCAAAGGAAGAGAAGCTGGCAAAGCAAAGTGCTGAGCTGGATCAACTTCAGGCAAAAAGAGTGCAGGAACTGGAACGAATCTCTGGTTTAACCTCCGATCAAGCAAAAGATTATTTATTAAAGACTGTTGAAGACGAAGTAAAACATGAGACTGCTGTGCTGGTCAAGGAACTTGAGAGCAGAGCAAAAGAAGAAGCCGAGAAAAAGGCGAAGGAATATGTAGTAACAGCGATTCAGAAGTGTGCTGCGGATCATGTGGCAGAGACGACGATTTCTGTTGTTCAGCTTCCTAACGATGAGATGAAAGGCAGAATCATCGGTAGAGAGGGACGAAATATTCGGACCTTGGAGACCATGACTGGTATTGACTTGATTATTGATGATACACCAGAAGCAGTCATCTTGTCAGGATTTGATCCGATCCGCCGCGAAGTGGCAAGGATTGCGTTGGAAAAACTGATTGTCGATGGCCGTATTCATCCGGCCCGCATCGAGGAGATGGTTGAAAAAGCGCAGAAAGAAGTAGAAGTAATGATTCGTGAGGAGGGTGAATCTGCCACTCTGGAGGTTGGCGTCCATGGAATCCATCCAGAATTGGTAAAACTCCTCGGAAGAATGAAATTCAGGACCAGCTATGGTCAGAATGCTCTAAAACATTCTATCGAAGTTGCACACCTGGCAGGTTTGCTGGCAGGCGAAATTGGTGTGGATATTCGACTGGCGAAGAGAGCAGGACTTTTACATGATATCGGTAAATCTATCGACCACGAGGTAGAGGGATCACATATTCAAATTGGCGCTGACTTATGTAAGAAATACAAAGAGTCGGCTATTGTTGTCAATGCAGTAGAGTCGCATCATGGAGATACGGAGGCCACTTCTCTGATTGCCTGTCTGGTACAAGCGGCAGATACGATTTCAGCCGCACGTCCAGGCGCAAGAAGAGAGACCTTGGAGACGTATACCAATCGGTTAAAACAGTTAGAGGATATCGCCAACGGATTTAAGGGCGTAGACAAGTCTTTTGCTATTCAGGCAGGTAGGGAGATTCGAGTCATGGTAGTTCCAGATCAGATTGACGATGCTACTATGATATTGTTGGCGAGGGATATTTCCAAGCAGATTGAAGCTGAATTGGAGTATCCAGGCCAGATCAAAGTAAATGTCATCCGTGAGAGCAGGGTGACAGATTATGCGAAGTAGGATATCAAAGGGGATGCTGCAGTGCAGTGTCCTCTTTTTGACTATTTAGTCCCTCATATACTGGACAGCCAGAATGTAACTTTCAATAGTCCAGCTAAGAAATATTGTCAAGAGAGGGTAAAGTCGCAAAGGCGCACGAGAGGAACTTTCATGAGATCATTTTCGAATGAAAGTTTCTCTCAGCAGGTGTGTGCTGAAGTGACTTTACCCTTCAGTGCCGTCGCGCAGCGACTTTAAATTAGGAGGAAAAAATGGCAGAAATAGGATTTATTGGAATGGGAAATATGGGCTATGCACTATTAAAGGGCGTATTAAAAAGATTTCCCGCAGAATCAATTATCTTTACGTCAAAGACAGACAAGACAAGACAAAAGGTGTTTCTGGAGACTCAAGTGGAATATACGCAGTCAAATGCCGAGTGTGCAAATGCCTGCAAATATGTAATTCTTGCAGTAAAACCCCAGTATTACCCCACTGTACTCAAACAGATTCGCTATGCAGTGACAGAAGACCATGTGGTGATCTCTCTGGCTCCGGGGATTACTATTAAATCATTGAAAGAATCTTTAGGATCGGATCGCAGGATTGTTCGCGCCATGCCTAATACGCCAGCACTTATCGGCGAGGGTATGACTGGATTAAGTTACCGACAGGAGGAATTATTGCCGGAGGAGCTGGATATGGTACATAAAATATTTGGGTCCGTTGGAAAATATATGGATGTAGAAGAACAACTTATGAGCGCTGTGGTCTGTGCCAGCGGAAGCTCTCCAGCCTTTGTATACCAGTTTATTGAGGCTTTGGCTGACGGTGCAGTCAAATACGGACTTTCCCGGGAGCAAGCCTATACCTTTACTGCTCAGGCTGTGCTCGGAGCGGCTAAGATGGTGCTAAATACAGGGGAACATCCGGCTGTGTTGAAAGATCGGGTGTGTTCTCCTGGGGGGACGACCATTGCTGGTGTAGCAGCCCTGGAGGATGCAGGGATGCGCAGTGCAATTCTGAAAGCTTGTGACGCTTGCTATGATAGGGCAGAATCCATAAAATAATTTTCGGAGTTTATCAGGTATGGAACGGGATAACCTCTCATACATTGATTAATGTATGGGAGGTTTTTATGAATAAATTAATTGATCGTGTGAATCTCGTCCGTTCCAGAGTGATCCGTCCCAAAGTAATGCAAACCAAGGGCTACCAATTTCGTACAGGGAAAAAGAAGGTACATTTACAGGATAAAAATCTGTTCTTAACAATATTTCTTTCAGGATTTGTCATTGGGGTTATGTACATAACAGTGTTTGGAAAAGCGGCTGTCCATAGTACAACCTTAATGAGCGACTATTTTTTTTCTAAGTATCAACATATGGGGTATGCGTCGGAAGAGCTTTTCCTTTACACATTAAAAGCTAGGCTTTCTACATTTACCATGCTCTGGCTGACGGGCCTTACAGTGCTGGGAACCGTCGTGGCCTATGGATATTTATTTTGGATAGGAGCAGCCCTAGGCATTACGATTACCACGGCAGCCATGAAAATGGGAATACAGGGGATTATTTTGTGTATTGTAAGCGGTTTGCCCCATTTTGTTCTTTATGTCCCTGTGGGCTGCTGGATCTTGAAAAAAATCTGCGAAATGTCAGGTAGCCGGGAGGTAAAAGTACGCCAGTGGAATGGAAGCAAGCGCCTATTTTATTCCTACCTATTTGTCTGGTTGATTGGCGCTCTGCTCTTTTTTATAGGCGTTTTTCTTGAAAGCTATGTAAATCCCTTCTTTTTGAAAACTTTTTTGAAAAAATTTTGAAAATTTTTTATTTAAAAGTTTACAATATTTGGTGGTTGTCGAAAAATAGGGAAACCAGATATTGTAGAACTTTCAAAACCCTTGATTTTTTTGGAATTTGCCGTAAAAAATGACCATTGCTTTTCTTGCTTTTTGTTACTATAATGTTAAGCATAGTGGGTGTAAGTAGCATATTTTCGCAACAATTTGAGGGGCAAGTGGTTTATGGAACAAGAGATTAAAGGATTTGTGTCTTATTTGCATGATGTAAAGAAGACATCAAAGAATACAGAGCTTTCTTATCAGAGAGACCTGGTAAAGATGAT
Organism: Clostridia bacterium; assembly: GCA_910574475.1. Lineage (GTDB taxonomy): Bacteria > Bacillota > Clostridia > Lachnospirales > Lachnospiraceae > Laedolimicola. The sequence continues at coordinate 31,522 of CAJTAT010000005.1, forward strand.
GCGTTTCCTGCAGGAACAAAAGATAGAGAAAGCAGTATATGTAACAGAGACAAATTTAAATTCCTATATATTGGACTTGGAAAAGAATGGTATGTCAGCGGCCACTGTGTCTCGTAATATTGCTTCTATGAAAGCGTTTTATCTGTATATGTTAAAAAATGGAGAAATTGCGAAAGATCCGGCAGAGAACTTAAAAGCACCCAAGGTAAAGAAGAAAGTACCGGATATATTGTCTGTGGCGGACATGGCAAAGCTTTTAGAGCAGCCAGGCAATCGAACGCCTAAGGGACTGCGGGATCGGGCCATGCTGGAGCTTTTGTATGCAACGGGGATTCGTGTGACTGAATTGATTTCCTTGAAGGTAGAAGATATTAATTGGAAGCTGGACTATATTGTATGCCGTGATCGAAACAGAGAGCGAATCATTCCCTTTGGATCCAAAGCAAGGGACGCGCTAGAGAAATATATGAAGTATGCCAGACAGGAGCTTGTGGGCGACAAAGAATGTAATATGTTATTTCCCAACTGTTCCGGTGAAAGCATGAGTCGCCAGGGCTTTTGGAAATTGTTGAAGCAGTATGTGAGGCAGGCAGGAATTGAGATGGAGATTACGCCCCATACTCTGCGCCATTCTTTCGCAGCACATTTGGTAGACAATGGAGCAGATTTGCACACTGTACAGGAGATGTTGGGACATTCTGATATTTCCACTACAATGATGTATACAGCCCGGGCCAGAGAAGTCTATGTAAAAACACATCCGAGAGGGTAAATTTTAGGGTTTACACAGGAAATAATATCTTGTGTAAACCCTCTTTTTGCGCTGGGCTTAGCACCGCTCTGCAATCTCGTACAGCAGCCGCTTCGAATCTCCCCAACCTAGACAGGGGTCCGTGATAGACTTTCCATAAATATGGTCATGAATTCCCTGGCAACCCTCTTCAATATAACTTTCAATCATAACGCCTTTTACAAGACGGCGGATATCATTGGAGCAGGTACGACTGTGAAGGACTTCTTTCACGATTCGTATTTGTTCCTTATACTGTTTGTTTGAATTGCTGTGGTTGGAGTCTACAATGCAGGCTGGATTTTTCAAATCTCTTGCATGGTAAAGCTCTAACAGGGTCTGTAAATCTTCGTAGTGGTAATTGGGCAGAGAGACACCACGTTTGTTGACAGCTCCCCGAAGAACCGTGTGGGTCAGATCATTTCCAGTGGTCTCAACTTCATATCCCCGATAGATAAAAGAATGACCCTGCTGAGCTGCCACTACAGAATTCAGCATTACAGTGAAATCCCCGCTGGTAGGATTTTTCATTCCAGTAGGCACATCTATACCGCTGGCTACCAGGCGATGTTGCTGGTTCTCCACAGAACGGGCGCCAATGGCGATATAGGAGAGAAAGTCCATGACATAACGCAGATTTTCTGGGTAGAGCATTTCGTCTGCAGCCGTTAACCCTGTCTCTTCAATAGCCCGAATATGCATATGGCGAAGGGCAATGATTCCGGCAAGGGGATCTGGCTTCTTCTCCGGGTCAGGCTGATGCATAATACCCTTGTAGCCTTCTCCTGTGGTGCGGGGCTTGTTTGTATAGATGCGGGGGATAATAATGACCTTGTCTCTGACTTTCTCCTGGATGGGGACAAGGCGACGCACGTAATCACAGACGGCTTCTTCGTTGTCCGCAGAGCAAGGGCCAATCATAACAATAAATTTATCTGACTCTCCGGTAAATACTTTTTTGATCTCTTCGTCCCGCTCTTGTTTTATCTTAGCTACACGTGAGGGAACTGGATAGAGCTTACGTGTTTCCTCCGGCGTGGGCAGCTTCTGTATAAATTCTAATCCCATGTTTCATACTCCTCAATTCTTCTGTCTTTTACATCTGTTTGTCTTTCGGCTTTAATCATAATACAGATTTTCGTTCTTGACAAGAGCGGGTATGGTTTTGACTAAACTCTTAAGTAAGGTATTTTTTCAAAGCATTTACATTTAAAAGTGCGACGAAAAGCTGGTTGGCCAGAAGGCCCCACAAATATCCCTGGATTCCAAAGTGGGGAACGAAAGACAGTATAAATAAAATACGAATCAAAATCCCCGTTAAGTTGTTGATGAATCCTATAGAAGTTTTTCCCAATCCATTTAAAATACTGTGCAACGTCCCATTTAGATACAGGAAGGGACAGATCCAGGCCAGAGTAATAATGAAATCGCCGGCCATGGAGCTTTTGAAAAAGAACGTTCCTAGAAACTTGCCAGTCAACAGGAAAAAGAGAGTACAAGCTGTTCCCAGAGTGAGACAGTAGGTCAGAGTCTTTCGGATAGTCCGGCTGATTTGAGCCCGATCCCCGGATGCCTGGGATTCGGATACGGAGGGAAGCAGCATGACGGACACAGAGTTAGTCAGGACACTTGGAAATAATATAAAAGCCATCGCCATACCTGTGAGAGTTCCGTACACACTCAAAGCCTTCTCTGTATCCAGACCATATTGTTGCAAAGTAAATGGCAGCAAGATTGCCTCTACACTGCTCAACAGGTTGATGCAGATACGATTGGCGCTGACGGGGATTGCAAGAAACAGTATTTTTTTTGTAAAAAGCCTTACAGGAAATTCCTGCTGTTTTTTCTGCTTTTTTGTGAATCGTTCAGCAGATATGGAGAAAAGGCTGAATACCATGGAAGCAAATTCTCCCAGTACAAGACCTATGACGGCAGCGACCGGGGTCAGAACCCGACCTTCTTCCAGACTTACCTGGTAGATAATGTACACAGCCGTCACCCGAACAAGCTGCTCAAACAGTTGCGCCATGGCAGGAACGGCTGTTTTTTGAAGGCCATAGTAATAGCCGCTGATACAGGAATGGCATGCACCAAAGGGCACAGTCAGAGACATGATTCTCAAGAGCTGGATGCAGCGTTTTTCATGTAAGATATTTACAGCGATAAATTCTGCATTTGTGTAGAGAAAAAAGGTGGTGAGCAGTGAAAGAAACAATGAAATGCTGAGACCTATCCAGAGAATGGAACGGGCATGTCTTCGGTTCCCCCGGGCAGATTCGCCAGATACAAAGCGTGATATGGCAATTTCCACTCCTGATGTGGTGAGCGCATAGCAAATCCCGTAAATGGGAAAAATCATTTGGTAAATACCAATTCCCTCAGCACCGATGGTTCGACTCAGGAATATCTTATAGAAGAAGCCAATGAAGCGACTGGCAATCCCTGTAATAGTGAGAATTAGAGTTCCGGCAATCAGAGGATGCTTTTTTTTATTCATAAGAAAAGCCAATTCCTATGTTTTTCTTTTAATATATTCCAGAAAAATGCTTGACAGAACTGGCACATAGTGGTATCATCAAAAAGAAATCCGAGCAAAATGGTCGGATTTAAACAGAGAAATTTATATTTATATGTCATAGATGGAGAGGTGATAGCATGAAATTGTCAACAAAGGGAAGATATGGACTTCGCGCATTGATTGATTTGGCTCTGTATAGTGAAAATGAGACAGTTTCTATTGCAAGCATTTCTGCAAGACAGAATATATCGGAGAGTTATCTGGAGCAGCTTATAGCAAAGCTGCGCAAAGCAGGTTTAGTGACCAGCGTACGTGGCGCTGGTGGGGGATACCGGCTGGCAAAGCCAGCGACGGAGATTTCTGTAGGAGATATCTTAAGAGCCCTGGAGGGTAGTTTAGATCCGGTGGAATGTCCGGGGCTAAAAGAGGAGAGCGGATGTGATGGCGCAGAATTTTGCGTGACCAAGTATGTCTGGCAGCGGATTAATGACAGTATCAACCAGACAGTGGATGAGATAAAATTGGATCAACTGCTGGAAGAGAGCAAAAATGTCAGGGATACAGCAGGGACAGTTGGCTCTTGTTGTACGAATTAGGAGGGGACATCGTATGAAAAAATTAATTTATTTGGACAATGCAGCGACCACAAAGACGGCACCTGAAGTGGTGGAGGCCATGCTGCCATACTTTTCAGAGCATTATGGGAATCCATCTAGTGTCTACAGCCTGGCAGGAGAAAGCAAAAAGGCGGTGACAAAAGCCAGGGAGATTATTGCGGGGGCCCTGGGAGCTGAAAGCAATGAGATCTATTTTACGGCAGGTGGAAGTGAAGCTGACAACTGGGCGCTGAAGGCTACGGCAGAGAGCTATAAAAATAAGGGCAATCATATTATCACTACAAAGATAGAGCACCATGCGATTCTTCATACCTGTCAGTGGTTGGAGACGAATGGCTTTGAGGTGACATATCTGAATGTGGATGAAAATGGAGTCGTAAAATTGGAAGAGCTTAAGAAGGCTATCCGGCCAACTACTATTTTGATCTCTGTTATGTTTGCCAACAATGAGATTGGAACCATTCAGCCCATCAAGGAGATCGGTGAGATCGCAAAGAAGCATGGAATTTTATTCCACACGGATGCCGTGCAGGCCTTTGGACAGTTACCTATCCATGTAGATGAATACCATATTGATATGTTAAGCTCCAGCGGGCATAAATTGAACGGCCCCAAAGGAATCGGCTTTCTCTATATCCGCAAAGGTCTGAAACTGCGTTCTTTGATACACGGAGGAGCCCAGGAGCGCAAGCGCCGTGCAGGTACGGAGAATGTGCCCGGGATCGTGGGTTATGGAAAGGCAGTAGAGCGCGCCATGAAGACCATGGAAGAACGTACAGCAAAAGAGAGAGAACTGCGGGACTACCTGATCGATCGGGTATTAAGGGAGATTCCTTTTACTCGTCTGAATGGCCATAGAACTGGGCGGCTTCCTAACAATGCAAATTTCAGCTTCCAGTTTATTGAGGGTGAATCCCTGCTGATTATGTTGGACATGGAAGGCATCTGCGGCTCTTCCGGTTCAGCCTGTACTTCCGGTTCTCTGGATCCGTCCCATGTCTTGCTTGCCATTGGACTGCCACATGAGATTGCCCACGGCTCCCTGCGCCTGACCCTAAATGAGGAAGTCACCACAGAGGACCTGGACTTTGTAATAGAAAACCTAAAAAAGATCATCACCCGCCTCCGCAACATGTCCCCATTATACGAGGACTTTACGCGCAGGCAATGAGCCATGCAACCAGCCTAACATTTACAAAACTAATTACGAGGAGAACAATATTATGTACAGCGAAAAAGTAATGGACCATTTTCAGAACCCCAGAAATGTAGGAGAGATCGAAAACCCAAGCGGCGTGGGCACTGTGGGAAATGCAAAGTGCGGCGACATAATGAGGATTTACTTAGATATTGATGAAGAAAAAGTAATCCGGGATGTAAAATTTAAAACCTTTGGCTGTGGTGCGGCCGTGGCCACCAGCAGTATGGCCACAGAGCTTGTGAAGGGAAAGACCATTCATGAAGCTTTACAGGTGACAAATAAGGCAGTTATGGAAGCGTTAGATGGGCTTCCACCTGTGAAGGTACACTGCTCCCTCTTAGCCGAGGAGGCAATTCACGCGGCTCTCTGGGACTATGCCGAGAAGCATGGAATTAAGATAGAGGGGCTTGAAAAGCCAAAGTCAGATATTCATGAAGGTGAAGAGGAGGAAGAAGAGGAGTATTAAACTGTGAATATCTAAATACTGTCTTACTTTTGCCAGGAGAGGATGTTCACAGAACAAATATAAGATGAGAGGGGATAAAAACGATGAATGTTTTTAAGGAAATGGTTTGTTCTATTGGAAAACCAGCGGCTTATTCTGAGTTTTTGAAGAACAAAAAAGGAAAAATTTTTGGCTATGGCATGTTGCTGCTTACTTTTTATTTTCTGTTGAGTGCACTGATACCGTTGCTGTCTCTGCAGATTAGGTCTGGTGGTATCGGCCATGTGGTAGATGATGTGCTGCCAGAGTTTGAGATCTCCAGATACGGCTTTTGGATAGAGGAACCTGTGTATTTTGAAGAAGGCGGTGTTTATATCGATCTGGATTCTAACTACTATTTTGATACTTCAGCAGTTTCTGAATTTGCCAGAGGATATGAGACCATGTTTTTGATGGATTCAGAAAAGCTGATTGTCAAAAGCGAAGGACAGGTACAGACTCTGTATTTGAACAGCATCGGCGATACGGTTCTGACCAAACAGGGTATTATGGGCATGATCCCCATGATTTATACAATAATAATTTTGTTTATGATTTTCTATTATGTTTGGATCGCCGCATTGTTCTTCTTTGGTGCACTCCTTGTAAGTCTGGTAGGCCTTATTTTTTCCTCTGCTTTGAAGACAAGGCTGACCTTTGGGCAGGTATATATCCTGGCTCTGTATGGCAGGACTTTGCCTCTGTTAGTTAAGGGCGTTTTGAAACTGATTGGCGTCTCAATTCCATTTTTCTGGGTGATCAATTTTGGAATTACCCTGGTTTACATGTTCTTAGCCATGAAGAAAGTTGCAGAGCAAAATGAGTTGCAGATGCAAAGTGCATACCAGTATCAGAGCGGAAACACCATGCAGGGATATGGGGCGCAGGATTATAGTTCTCAAAGTTATGGCTCACAAGACTACAGCTCTCAGAACTATGGCTATGGAAGCTCCCAGGATGAACAGAATCCACATCAGAGATTTTAGACAAACAGGTGAAGAAGTAGTATGGGTAAAAAAGTGGTTGTGGGGATGTCTGGCGGCGTGGATTCCTCTGTGGCAGCTTGGCTTCTAAAGGAGCAAGGGTATGAAGTAATTGGAGTAACCATGCGGATCTGGCAGGATGAGGAAGAAACAGTCCTGGAGGAAGAAGGCGGGTGTTGTGGCCTAAGTGCTGTAGACGACGCCCGGCGGGTAGCTGAACAGCTGGATATTCCTTACTATGTAATGAATTTTAAAGACGACTTTAAAAAATCTGTTATGGATTATTTTGTGGCGGAATATTTAGCTGGTCGCACACCAAATCCATGTATTGCCTGTAACCGTTATGTAAAATGGGAAGCATTGCTAAGGCGGAGTCTAAGCCTTGGGGCTGACTATATTGCTACAGGACATTACGCACGAGTGGAACATTTGCCTAATGGGCGGTATTCCATTCGAAAATCTGTTACAGAAGCCAAGGATCAGACGTATGCGCTCTATAGCTTGACTCAAGAACAGCTTTCTCATACTCTGATGCCTGTAGGCGATTATTCAAAAGAAGAGATCCGGAAAATTGCGGAAAATATGGAACTTCAGGTGGCAAATAAGCCGGACAGCCAAGAGATTTGCTTTGTACCGGATGGGAACTATGCAGGTTTTATTGAGCGCACAACTGGAAAAGCTTCTGAAGAGGGAAATTTTATCTTGGCAGACGGAACTGTTTTAGGGCGTCATAAAGGGATTATACACTACACCATTGGCCAGCGCAAAGGCCTTGGACTTGCCATGGGAAGACGGGTTGTGGTGACAGAAATACGGCCAGAGACGAATGAAGTGGTGATCGGAGAACAGGAAGATGTGTTCACAGATAAGCTTTATGGGGACAGGCTGAACTTTATGGCAGTTGCGGATTTGGCCCATGAGCGGGAAGCCATAGCCAAAATCCGCTATAACCATCAGGGAACTCCCTGTGTCGTCCGAAAAGAGAGGGAGGATCGGATCTGTGTAACTTTTAAAGAGCCAGTACGGGCAGTGACGCCAGGCCAGGCAGTCGTTCTCTATGAGGGAGACTATGTGCTGGGCGGTGGCACCATTATCAAAAGGTGAGAGGCTAGAGAGGATAAAATACAGGTTTTCGCTCCCGAAATACAGTAAAATACCGGAAGCCACAGGCACGCAGAATATCGCAGGCCAAAGAGAAGGAGGAACCCACATGTTCTGCTGTGTGTGCGTCGGAACCTATGGTAATGATTTCTCCCCCCAGCTTAAGGTAACGTTTGAGAATATCAGGGCAAGGGTTGGGAACTTTGAGACCTGCGCGATATCCTCCAGTATTGACCTCCAGTCCTTTTCCTTTTTCAATAAGAAGTTTTAGAATTTGATCCAACATATCGGCATAGTCTGAGTAAGGAAATACTTTTTCCTTGGCAGGAACATACCGGATGATATAATCCAGATGGCCGTAGATATCAAAAGTGTCTGTGGCCTTTATATTTTCGAGGGTTATGTCCAAGTAGCTTTGGATACCCGTCTCCTGGCTATGAGATTCCCAAAAAACTGGATAATAAGGATCAAACCCATCTATCAGATGAGTGGAACCGATGACAAAATCAAAGGGAAACTGACTGGTATAAGAGCGATAATAGTCCCCAAGGTGTGGCTGTAACCCCAACTCTACTCCAAAGTATATCTCGATCTGATCTGCATATTTGGACTGAAGTGTATGAATGGTGGATGCATAAGCCTCTGTGTCCAGCTCAAAACTCAACTCTGTATAGGGAAAATCCATATCCAAATGATCAGTAAAACAGATAGCAGTTAAGCCCTTTTGAATGGCAGTTCGTATGATTTCCTCTGGTGGAACCTTGCCGTCACCAGAAAAGGTAGAATGTAGGTGAAAATCAGCTTTCATAGGTTTTTAGCTCCTTTTATCTGAAATTAATACTAAGTAAGAGAATATTTTAATAATAGCGAAAAAATTTAAGCATGGCAAGGAAAATAGAATGTTATATTTTTGACAATAAATTTGCAATTGGGGCTTGAAATTTCCCAAGGGATTCGGTACAATAAATACCAGATTGTGGGCTTTTCCCAAAAAGAAGGGTCTGCAGGAAAAAATAATGAAATTTATTTTTAGGAGGAATTGAAAATGGCAGTAAAAGTAGCTATCAACGGATTTGGACGTATCGGTAGACTTGCATTCAGACAGATGTTTGGTGCAGAAGGTTATGAGGTAGTTGCAATTAATGATTTAACAAGCCCTAAGATGCTTGCACACTTGTTAAAATATGATTCTTCTCAGGGTAAATACGCTCTGGCAGACAGTGTAAATGCAACAGAAGATTCTATCATTGTTAACGGAAAAGAGATTAAGATCTATGCAAAAGCAAATGCAGCAGAGCTTCCATGGGGAGAGCTGAATGTAGATGTAGTTCTGGAGTGTACAGGATTCTACACCTCCAAGGAGAAAGCTTCCGCACACATTACTGCAGGCGCTAAGAAAGTTGTTATCTCTGCTCCAGCCGGAAATGATCTGCCAACTATCGTTTACAATGTAAACCATCAGACATTGAAGAAAGAGGATACTGTAATTTCTGCAGCTTCCTGTACTACAAACTGCCTGGCTCCTATGGCTAAAGCTTTGAATGATCTGGCTCCAATTGAGTCTGGAATTATGTGTACCATCCATGCTTACACAGGCGATCAGATGGTTCTTGACGGACCTCAGAGAAAAGGCGATCTGAGAAGAAGCCGTGCTGCTGCCATCAATATTGTTCCTAACAGCACAGGTGCCGCAAAGGCAATCGGCCTGGTTATTCCAGAACTGAACGGCAAACTCATCGGCGCTGCACAGCGTGTACCAACCCCAACAGGTTCCACCACACTGTTGTTCGCAGTTGTAAATAAGAGCGTAACCAAGGAAGAGATCAATGCAGCTATGAAAGCAGCTACAACAGAATCCTACGGCTATACAGAAGACGAGATCGTATCCAGCGACGTAGTTGGTATGAGATACGGCTCCCTGTTCGATGCAACTCAGACCATGGTTTCTCCACTTCCAGACGGAAAAACACAGGTAGAAGTAGTTTCCTGGTACGACAACGAGAACTCCTACGTATCCCAGATGGTCCGCACAATAAAATATTTTGCGGAACTTGCGTAAGCATTGAGCCATGCAGAAGATGGCAAGCACAGCCGCGTCATGCTTGCATGTAAGCGGCAGTGATTGACAGCTTCTATAGGGCGATAGCCCGTCAGCGAGATGTAGCGAAGCGAAATCGAGCGGCATGGCGGGTCAAAGAGAGGCCATCATTAGTCTTCGGGCGGAGATAAGCGAAGCGAAATCAAGCCCGTAAAGCCAAGCCCAGGCGAAGATAAGCGAAGCGAAATCGAGCCCATCAAGCCAAGCCTCCGGGCCAAAGATAAGCGAAGCCAAAATCAAGCCCATCAAGCCCAAGCTACGGCCGATGATAAGCCCCCAAAAAAATCAGCCCTATCCACTCATAAAGCAATTATTATGACCTACAGAGGTCCGGTCTTTAGGACCGGACCTCTTTTTCTTCATCAATAAAAATCCAATCCTCAAAAACTCATCAATATATAAAGGAGCAATCAAAATGTTAAACAAAAAATCCGTAGATGACATCAACGTAAAAGGACTTCGTACTTTAGTAAGATGTGATTTCAACGTGCCTTTAAAAGATGGAAAAATCACAGACGAGAACCGCTTAGTAGCAGCTCTTCCCACCATCAAAAAGTTGATTGCAGACGGCGGAAAGGTAATCCTGTGCTCTCATCTTGGCAAACCCAAGGGAGAACCCAAACCAGAGATGTCCTTAGCCCCCGTAGCGGCAAGACTTTCCCAGCTACTTGGACAGGAAGTAAAATTCGCAGCAGATAATGAAGTGGTAGGCCCAAATGCAAAAGCAGCAGTAGAGGCTATGAAGGATGGAGATGTGGTTCTTCTTGAGAATACCCGTTACCGCATCGAGGAGACAAAAAATGGAGAAGCTTTCTCTAAGGAACTGGCTTCTCTGGCTGACGTATTTGTAAATGACGCCTTTGGTACTGCACACCGTGCACACTGCTCTAACGTAGGTGTGACCCAGTATGTAGATACTGCAGTTGTAGGATATTTAATGCAGAAAGAGATCGATTTCCTTGGAAATGCAGTAAACAATCCAGAGCGTCCCTTCGTGGCAATACTTGGCGGTGCAAAAGTAGCAGATAAGTTAAATGTAATTGCAAACTTGCTGGAAAAATGCGATACTCTCATTATTGGCGGCGGAATGGCCTATACCTTCCTGAAAGCCAAAGGATATGAAGTGGGAACCTCTCTCGTTGACAACGAAAAGATTGACTATTGTAAGGAAATGATGGAAAAGGCAGAGAAGCTTGGCAAGAAACTGCTGCTTCCTATTGATACAACTATTGCAAAAGAATTCCCTAATCCTATTGATGCCGAAATTCAAGTTTCTGTAGTGGACTCTAATGCAATCCCGGCAGATATGATGGGCCTGGATATTGGAACAAAGACTGCAGAGCTTTATGCGGATGCAGTGAAATCTGCAAAGACAGTTGTGTGGAACGGACCTATGGGTGTATTCGAGAACCCCATTTTGGCAAAAGGAACCATTGCAGTTGCAAAATCTCTGGCTGAGACAGATGCGACTACTATCATCGGCGGCGGCGATTCTGCTGCAGCAGTAAATACTTTGGGCTTTGGGGACAAGATGAGCCACATTTCCACTGGCGGCGGCGCTTCTCTGGAATTCCTGGAAGGAAAAGAGCTTCCCGGCGTTGCGGCAGCAAATGATCGCTAATTTGGAGACTCACCACAGATAAATCTTAACGAAAAAGCAGAACTTAAATAAGGAGAATAAAACAATGGCAAGAAAGAAAATTATCGCTGGTAACTGGAAAATGAACATGACTCCCAGTGAGGCAGTAGAATTGGTAAACACTTTAAAACCTCTGGTAGCAAATGACGAAGTAGATGTGGTTTTCTGCGTACCAGCTATTGACATCATTCCAGTTATGGAAGCTGCAAAAGGCTCCAACATTCAGGTGGGGGCTGAGAACATGTATTTTGAGGAGAAGGGCGCTTACACAGGTGAGATTTCTCCTGCTATGCTGACAGATGTTGGCGTAAAATATGTAATCCTGGGACATTCTGAGAGAAGAGAATACTTTGCAGAGACCAGCGAGACTGTAAATAAGAAGATGCTGAAAGCTTTTGAGCATGGCCTTACGCCTATTATGTGCTGTGGCGAGACCCTTACTCAGAGAGAGCAGGGTGTAACCATGGACTTTATCCGCCAGCAGGTGAAGGTTGGCTTCCTTGGCGTTACTGCAGAGCAGGCAAAGACAGCCGTTATCGCTTACGAGCCTATCTGGGCTATCGGAACTGGCAAGACAGCAACTACGGAGCAGGCCCAGGAGGTATGTGCAGGTATCCGTGCATGCATCGCTGAGATTTACGATGAGGCTACTGCAGAGGCAATCCGTATCCAGTACGGCGGATCTGTAAATGCTGCTACAGCAGGTGAGCTGTTCGCACAGGCAGATATTGACGGCGGTCTGGTAGGCGGCGCTGCTTTGAAGCCAGATTTTGGAAAGATCGTAAATTATAAATAAGTAAGAGATAAGATAACAAATAGCACTAAATGTAGGAGAAATTTTAACTGCATTTAGTGCTGTTTTGGGTAGAAATTATTAACAGTTTAATATTATTATTTCAAGTTTTTATGGAAATTATCATCACTATAGGGGAATGTATCTGTTCACACTTTTTGAATGACAGCCTTTACTTCCTCCTTTTTGAGAACTTTGCCGTAAGACACAACTTTTCCATCTACCACCAGCGCTGGTGTAGTCATTACGCCATAGGCAGCAATCTCTGTGAAGTCCGTCACATGGTCAATAGACGTGTTTATTCCCAACTCCATCAGAGCGGCCCTGACAGTATCCTCCAGAGGAAGACACAGTGATATCCATGCATTTAGAAAATAAGATTTTTTAACTTGTCATTTCTAATAATGAAATACCCTGGTTGGCTTTAGCTCCCTGACGCACCATAGGAAAAATTTACCACGTTGGTCTTGCTGTATTTTTCGAACGCCTCATAATATTCCTTCTCTGTAATGATTTCTGTTTTTTCCCCTTTTTCTATCATATAGGTCGCGTTTCCATTTTCGTCAAACTGTTCATAGAGGCCCTCTACTAAATGGATTGTTCCAGCTTTTTCATCTATTTCAAAACGCTGCATATCATGTCCTGATGCTGTATAAATACCCGTTTTATCGTAGGAAATAGGGTACGCTGTTCCAAAACTCTCTATCACTCCTATATTTTTAACTTCTCCGTCTATCGAATAGTACGCCTCACACAAAAGTGATGCTTGGTTTCCCCAACCATCATCATAAACCTGAGAAGTGACAAGCAAAACAGGTGTAGAAGCATTGATTTCAATGATTGCAAAAAGTTCGTCATCCTCCAAACCGGCAATGGTTGTCCCATAAATTTCCGAATAATAATCACTTTTATTTCGGGTTCTACAAGAACATAAGGAAAAAATTAACGCACACAAAACAGTCCATGAAATGATTCTCTTTATCTTACACATTAAGTTTTAGCCTCCTTTTTTTCTGTTCTTAAAGATGTAAAACAAACATAATAGCAATCCAATCGCACTCGCAAAAATAGAAGGTATCATAAACCTTGTATAATCAATAGGAGCGCTTTCATATCGTCCTGTAACAATATATCTGTATAGCATATATTGGGTACTGAGAGTAGTGCTTTCCAGCGCCATTACATAAGCAAAATTTAATATACCGACTAAAATGAAAATGAGTCCGCTGATTAACAACAGCGTCATTTTTCTGTTATGGAGATTTATTGTGATGAGATCTTCTAGTGTCAGATGTTCATCATTTTGATTTGTCACACTTGCGTTTTCTTCCATCAATAAATCATCTAATGATACATGAAATAGTTTGCTTATTTTAACTATGCTTTCCAAATCGGGGGAAGTACCGCCTGACTCCCATTTTGAAATTGTCTGTCTTGACACGTTAAGCTTTTCTGACAATTGTTCCTGTGTCATACCAGAAAGTTTTCTTAACTGATGGATTTTATTTCCAATTTCCATTTTGAGATATCCTCCTTTAAGAAAGATTCTAAATAAAGTTTCGATGTTTTTCTATCAACACATCTTAACATTTGCGCTCAATATGATAACATTAAGAAAAAATGCCCGCTTTTTATGCTTATACTTCACTTATATAGGGGCTTTTCAAATTATAGCATTTATTCTATCCTTTCCCAAGCTCCTTTTTGCGGGAAAAAGGGTTATATTAAATGTAAGGCGTTTTACATGAGAAAGGAGACACGTTTTGGAGGACAGGGAGTTGATCCGGCGGATTCAAAACGGACAAAAAGAATACTTAGATGAGATTGCCGCCAAATACTACGATGATATTTATTATTTCTGCTGCTATCAGACGGGCAATGGGGAGGATGCCTATGATTTGACCCAGGAGACATTTTGCCGGTTCATACGGTATGTGGAGAACTACCAATACCGGAACTTAAAAGGGTATCTTTTGACCATTGCCATGAACCTGTGCAGGGATTATATGCGGACAACTATGAGTACCCGTAGAGTAGAACTGAGTATAGAACAGGTGGAGCATGGGGATGTATCAGAGAATCGTACCATGATAGAACGAAAAGAACAGGGGACTTCTTCGGAAAATGCTATTCTACTCGCCGAGGCTCTGTTGGAGCTTCCAGATATCCAGCGGGAGGCAGTGCTTCTACATCATTTCTATGGGTATAAGAACCGGGAAATTGCCAGAATGACAGGAGTTTCCTATGTGGCAGTCAAATCTCGTGTCCGTCAGGGGATTCAAAAGCTGAGCCGGCTGCTGGATCAGAAGGATTTTTTGTAAAGAAAGGAACGTGAACTTTATGGCTTATGGCTTAAAAGAGAGGAACAAACAAGTAAAAATTTTCCAGGATCCTGACTGGCGATTCCCATTGAATGAGAGGAAGAAGCTTGAGAGTCTCTCCTATATCCATCAGGAAACCGCTTGTAAGCGGATCCGGTATGTACCATCATTCACAGAATTTATATGGAACGAGCTGCGTTTTCAGTCCTGGAAGCATTGGCTGTTACAGGGAAGCTTGCTGCTTGCAGCCCTGTGTCTGGCACTTTTTCTGCGAAAAATGGAGGCCACAGATATAGAAACTCTGGCTGCCTGCTCCGTACTTTTTGTATTTGCGGGAAATTTAATCTTAAGCAGCATAGCCCGCCTGTTTTCCTGGCATATGGCTGAGCTGGAACAGACTCTGTATGTTAGCCTAAAGCAGATGGTCTGTATTCGGATGCTGGAGGCAGGAATTACAGATTTGATGATACTGGCAGTGTTCCTTGGAACCCTGGGAGGACATACCATGGATGTGGGTTCCTCTCTTCTCTATATGCTGGTGCCATTTTTATGGTCTGATACCCTGTATTTGCACATGCTTGTCTGCTTTCGCAATACTTCCAACTTCCGCTCTCTGGGTCAGGGAGTACTCTGTGGGATGATGACACTTATTCCACTAATGTGGGAATCCGTGTATGATCCGGAGTGGCGGGGGACGTGGCTGCTTTTGGCAGCAGCAGGTATCTTTTTACTGACAGCAGAGGTTTTTCACATTTTTGGAAAGATTGAAAGGGGTGACAATATATGCCTGAATTAATATTAGATCGTGTGACAAAACATTTTAAACATAAAATCGCAGTAGATCAAGTATCTTTGCGCCTGGAAGAAGGCGTCTATGGATTTCTTGGCGCCAATGGGGCAGGCAAGACAACACTGCTTCGTATGATCTGCGGCGTGCTGAAACCTACTTCCGGGGAAATTCGCTGTGATGGCGCTGAGATTCGAAAGCTGGATGGAGAATACCGATATCTCCTGGGATATTTGCCGCAAGATTTTGGATACTACCCTGACTTTACGGCAAAACGATATCTGGAATATCTGGCAGCCTGTAAGGCTGTGCCAAAAGATATTTCCAGGGAAAAAGTGCAGGAAATGCTCCGTCTGGTGGGGTTGGAAAGTGACCAAAGAGCCAAGATTCGCACATTTTCTGGTGGAATGATCCGAAGACTTGGGATTGCCCAGGCTCTTTTAAACGACCCTGAGATCCTCATCCTGGATGAACCCACCTCTGGTCTGGATCCAAAAGAGCGAATTCGTTTCCGCAATATCATCAGTGCATTATCCAAGGGAAGGATTGTGATTTTGTCCACCCATATTGTTTCCGATGTGGAATTTATTGCAGACAAGATTCTGTTGATGAAACAAGGTCAAATCCTGGAGCAGGGAAGTGTATCGGAAGTGACAGAGAGTGTAAATGGAAAAGTATGGGAATATCTGGCAGAACCAGAGGAGGCTATGAGACTGAACGAGGCTTTTGCTGTCAGCAATTTGCGAAACGACGGTGACAAAGTATATTTGCGTCTTGTATCAGATTCCTGCCCATGCCATGGGGCAAGACAAGTAAAACCGGGACTGGAAGATGTTTACCTGTATTATTTTGAGGAGGTGTCAGAACATGTGGAGAATCTGGAAAGAAGAGCTTTGTAAGATTGCTTCCAGGAAGATGATCTGGCTGGGGGTATTCCTGCTGCTGGGATTCGTAACCTTCCGCCTTTTTGCAGAGCGGGACGATTACACCATGACTTTGGATGGAAAGACTTATCATGGACAGGAAGCCATAGAAAAGGATCAGGAACTGACCAGAATGTATGCAGGACCTCTAACTATGGAAAAGCTGAAACAGATTTATCAGGAATATGGATTTTACTATTATGACACAGAACAGGAATGTGGGGTAGGTAATTTTTGCAATTATTATATGACCAACCACTTCACAAATTACAGGCAGGCGAGCGGGAAAAATCTGGACCAAATTGAATTTTACCAAGGCCAGGATTGGGATTTTAATGCAGCGCCCCTTCTTGAAAATGAAGTACAGTTTGATTATGTCTATGGCTGGAACGATTTTATAGAGATATATACGATGGACATGTTAGTCTTGTTTGTTATCTTGATTATTGGGGTATCGCCAACTTTTGCAGAAGAATATCAGTTGAAGACAGCGGATATACTGAGGACTACTCCCAGGGGCAGACAGAGTGGAATCTGGGTGAAAATACTGGCCGCCTTATTCTTTGGCGTCACTTTGACCTGTCTGGTCTGCGCCTATCTGTGGGGGATCTACCTTATCGTTTATGGTACCCAGGGACTGGATGCCTCGGCCGTCCTCCTGGACTATGTCACAGTCCATGGATATACTCCAGAACATGTACCCTCTCTTGACAAGGGCATACACGGTCGAAAAAGAGTAAATTTTGTGACCTGCGGCGTTACTTTCAATCGGCGTACGTCCAGTACGCCTCTTTCAAGTGCCTTGCAGGACGCAAAATTTACCTCTTTTCGACTCTTCGACCTCAATCATGAGATTTCGTCGCCTTGCAAGGCAGACGATTGAGGCGTACTGGACGTACGCCGATTGAGGATAACGCCGCAAAGCGGCGAAATATCGTGATTGAGGCGTGTGTGCCCTTGTCAAGAGAGGGTATGGGGACTTTTGCTATACATTACATTTCTTGGACTTTGTGGAGTATTTCTTTTGACAGGAACCGTACTTTGCATCTCTGCCTTGTGTAAAACATCATTTGGCGCTCTGATTCTATCTCTTGTGGTATTCTTTTTCCCAGTTCTGTGGATGAATGTATTAGGACCTATGTGGCTTTTTGGGGTGCCGATAACGAAAAAGATTACTCATTTTATGACATCCATGCCCATATACCTTATCAGGAGCACAGGGTTTGCCTTTTCCACAAGTCAGATTCTGGCACATCTGTGTATAGCCCTCACAGTAGGCAGTGGCAGTATGATTCTGGGATATGAGCGATACCGAAATTCATGTGGAAAATGACGGAGAGCCATTGACAAAGATACATAAAAGTTAATGGGAGAAAGCCCAGACAGGGCCTTCTCCCATTAACTTTTTGTATTCTGGGAAGGGGTGACAGGCTTTTCGCTGCCGGCTTTCCCTGTCAACTCGCTTAAAGGATGAAAGGTATACCCAAGCTCTTCCCATTTGGTCAGCAATTCATCGAGAATCTCCCCGTTTGTCTTGGATGTATTATGTAGGAGGACGACGGCTCCCGGATGGATACGGGGGATGAGTTTGGAAAATGCTTCCTCATGGGTGGGCTGTTTATCCTGATACCAGTCTACGTAGGCCAGGCTCCAGAAAAATGTCTGGTAGCCTAATTTTTGAGCCATTTCCAGGTTGGATTCGCTGTAGACGCCCTGAGGAGGCCGGTAGTATTTCGTCATAGGCTGGCCAATGGCCTCCTGATAGAGAGCTTCCAGATCCGACAATTCTTTGGAGAAATCCTCTAATGTACTTATATTCGACATATTTGGGTGGTGATAGGTATGATTTCCCACCGTATGTCCTTCCTCTACCATGCGTTTGACCAGATCAGGGCTGGTTTCCATATAATTCCCCACAATAAAGAAAGTGGCGGGAGCCTTGTGTTTTTTCAGGGCGTCCAGAATAGCAGGTGTGTTGCCGTTCTCAAAGCCACAGTCAAAAGTCAGATAGATTTTCTTTTCCTCTGTTTCTTCCACATAGTAAGAATCAAAATCTTTTAAGTAAGAAGCGCTGGCATTGCCCACAGGAGCCTTGCCTTCTTCCTGAAAACTTAAACCCCAGTTGGCACTGGCATTGCTTCCGGCAGGTAGAAGTGCATCTTTGTCCAGAACCTGGGCGATTCCCCGTCCGGCGAAATAGGAGAGAGTGAGAAGGAGGGCAGTTCCGATGATTTTGGTGAGACTTTTGTCTAATTTCATAATTTCGCTTTTAGATAATCCGTTTTTCACAGTATATTAGAAAAAATAGGAAAACAGACGTGATTTGGAGAAATATTCCTGTTATGTGATTTTGTCACGGAAGAAAATCGAAAATAGAGGTATACTATATTCAAACAAAGGAAAGGAGCTGACAACTATGACAGCTATCAATATGAATAACGAAATGTTTGAACAATTTGGTGATGGAGACAAGCCTGTTTTGGTGGATTACTGGGCGCCCTGGTGCGGCTACTGCCGCAGAATTAGTGCCGCATATGACAAGATCGCAGAAGAATACAGCGACATTATTGTGGCAGGAAAAATAAATATCGATGAGAATCCCCAGCTTGCCGAAGCTGAGCAGATTGAAGTGATTCCAACTCTGGTTCTGTATAAGCGTGGAAAGGCAATCGATTCTATAGTAGCTCCTGAGTCAAAAGGGGTGATTGACCGTTTCCTCAAAGAAGCTTTGGAAAAGTAATAGGGAGGGCGCAAGTTTGAACGAAAATCATATTTACGATATAATTATTGTGGGCGGAGGCCCGGGCGGTTATACCGCAGCGCTCTACGGTGCAAGAGCCGGTTTGGATATCATCGTACTGGAAAAACTATCCGCAGGAGGCCAGATGGCACTGACACACCGGATTGACAACTATCCCGGCTTTGAGGATGGAATAGACGGATTTTCTCTCGGGGAAAAAATGCAAAAACAGGCAGAACTCTTCGGCAGTAAAAGTGAATATGCAGAGGCTGTTCGCATGGATTTAAATGCAAATCCTAAGATGATAGAAACAGATACCGGAGTGTTTTATGGAAAGACCGTCGTGATCGCAACAGGCGCAAATCCAAGGGAATTGGGCATTGCCAGGGAAAGTGAGTTAATAGGCCGGGGAGTTGCCTACTGCGCCGCCTGTGATGGTATGTTTTATAAAGACAAAACGGTTGCGGTAGTTGGCGGAGGAAATTCTGCAGCTGCGGATGCTCTGCTTTTGAGCCGTATTGCTAAGAAAGTAATCATTGTTCATCGCAGGGATACCCTGCGCGCTACAAAAATCTACCATGAACCGCTGATGAATACAGAAAATGTGGAATTTCGCTGGAACAGTACGGTGGCGGAACTGCTGCATGAGGACAGGCTGACCGGGGTACGTTTGAAGGATGTTGTTACTGGCGAAAAAAGCATGGTGCAGTGCGATGGTCTGTTTGTCAGCGTGGGAAGAAAGCCTGCCACCGAGCTTTTGAATGGTCAATTGGAACTGGACCACAGCGGTTATATTATTGCAGGAGAAACGACACAGACCAATATTCCCGGCGTTTATGCCGTAGGCGATGTGAGAACAAAACTGTTTCGCCAGGTGGTGACTGCTGTGGCAGACGGTGCTATGGCGGCTTATATGGCGGAAGAATACCTGGCTGGGGATGTCTGGTAGTCCGCCCTGGATGTGAAACTGTTTCAGAGGACCCACAGGAAACCTTGACCCACAGAACCGTGCGGCGAGTAGGGAAATTCCCCCTACTCGCTCACGGAACGCATATGAAATTACCTGCTTGAAGATAAGTTCACTCCCCAGAGGAAGCGTTGGCATCCGGTTGGATCACATTCACTCCCACCTGTATCAGCTTTTTTTTAATATTGCTGTCCAACAGACTGTCGCTTATGACGATATCAATCTGGTTGGCCGGTATGTTACGGGCAGCTCGTCTGGCAGAGACCTTGCTGTGATCCATAAGCACAACCACTTTATCAGAATGGCTGATCAGAGTTTGGAACAGAGCGGCAGAGTGGGTGGAACAGCACACAAAGCCGAAATTTGGCTGATAGCCGTCTGTGCCTAAAAAGGCAAAATCAAACTGCAGACGGGAAAGCTCTGCAAAAAAAGCCGGACCACTGGAACGATTTTCATTAGTATGAATCTGTCCGCCCAAGATGGTAGTTTCCACATTGGAAAGCTTAGACAATTCCAGGGCCGTTGTCAACCCGTCTGTGAAGATCTGCAAAGGAATATCAGGGATTACTTTTGAAAGCTCGTGGCAGGTAGAGCCAGAGGCGATAAAAAGAGAGTTGTTTGGCTGGATTAATTTGCTGGCCAGAGCTGCGATGCTTTTTTTTTCTTCTACATATTTCTGAGAACGCGTATAAAAGTTGTCTACAGTTCCGATGGCTACAGGCAGTGATTTGGCTCCCCCATGCACACGAATAATTTTCATAGCGGAATCCAGATACCTCAAATCTTTTCTCAATGTTACATCTGAAATATATGGAAAATTCTTTTTCAGTTCAGTAAAACTTACTTCTCCCTCCCTGTTGATAAGGTTTAAAATTTGATCTCTTCTACTTTCCATGTTTGTCCTTTCTTTTCCCTGACAATTGAAGGTTCATTTTTAATATAGAACCTGCTTATTAAACAAGATAGCACAATGCTTATTTAACAGCAAGAAGTTTTTAGAATTTAATGGTTACGGTACAAAAAAAATAACTTGACAGCAGCTTCGTATTGATATAGAATCTAACATATAGAATTACGAAATGAAACTAATAATATCAAAACAAAACACTAATAAATGAAAAAAATTATGATTTAGTCTTGGACAGAGTGATACGCCAGATTTTATTGAGTGGAAAATCTCATTAAAATAAATAAAAATAAGGAGGAAATGGTAAATGAAAAAACGTAGGATTGCGGCTTTACTTTGTGGGGTAATGATACTTTCTCTTTTGGGCGGATGTACGGCACCGGAAAGCAATGAGGCAGCGACGACGAAGGAGACGTCAGAGGAACCTTCAGAGGGAACAAAAGGCACAGAAGAAGCAAAGGAGGAAACGCCGGCGACAGATTACGATGTCCTCAAGGTTGCTATGATGCCCTTTGGGGGAAATGTTCCAGCACAGTATGCATATGATCAGGGGTACTTTGAGGAACTTGGATTAAATATTGAATTTTATCAGTTTGCCAACGGTGCAGGAATCAATGAGGCTTTGGCAGCCGGAGAAGTAGATGTGGGAGTATCTGGGCTTGCTATGATTTTCTCTCTGGCAAGCGGCACCTGCCAGATGATTGCTGAGAGCAATACTTCTGGCGGCATGGGCATTTATGTAAATCCTGACAGTGAAATATTGAATTCATCACAGGAAATCAACGGTAGCACAGTCTATGGCAGTCCAGAGACTGTAAAGGGAATCACAGTGATCGGACAGACGGGAACCAGCTCCCAGTATAATTTGGCTGGTTGGTTAAAGTGTCTGGGACTGACAGAAGCAGATGTAGAATTTGCAAACGTTGCTCTGGGAAGTGATGTGACAGCTTTTGTGGCTGGCGAAGGCGAAGCCATTGCTGCCTCCAGACCTTATTCTTTCCAATTAGAAGCAGACGGCTATGTATTGGCGGGAGGATTTGACGAAACTACAGATACTACTTTGGTAGATTGTATTGTAGCTAGAAATGAAGTGGTAGAAGCCCGCAGCGACGAACTGGTATTGTTCTTGAAAGGTTACTTCAAAGCTCTGGAAGAGATTGCAGCAGATGATGATCTTCGTTTTAATGAGTCCATGAAATATTTCGCAGATCAGGGAAGAGAATATTCTGAGAATGATATGCGAAATGAGATGAAAGTGAACAAATATGTAACGAAAGAATATATGTCATCCGATGATTATGTTTACGGCGATGCAATGGTTAGTATCGGTGATTTCTACTGTGAGTGCGGTCAGATTGAAGAAGATAATCTGCCTAATATCCCAGCATCCTTTAACGCAGATTTACTCCAGGAGGCTTTGGAAATTACAGTAAAAGTGAGAGAGTAAAGGAGAAAAATATTCTTTAAAAGGGGAGAACGATGAATCAGAACAAAAATGGCACAAAAGATAATAAAAAATATATTCTGATGTCAATTTGTTCCGTTCTTGTATTTCTTTTCATATGGGAGCTTGTGACAGATGTGCTTGGAATTTTTAAAAGCACAATGCTTCCGAGCCCAGTGAAGGTATTTGGCACTTTTATTGACAAGTTTACGAATACGAAACCGGATGGGGCTACGATTCAGGTGCACACTTTAGCCAGTCTGAAAGTAGCCCTCTCAGGGTACTTGATAGGAGTTGGAATTGGCGTTCCTCTGGGAATTGCCATGGCATGGTTTAGAAAAGTGGATTGTTTTGTGACGCCGCTCTTTGACCTGCTTCGGCCGGTACCGGGTATCGCGTGGCTGCCAGTGCTGATTGTATTTTTTGGCATTGGGCTCCTGTCTAAGGCGATGGTAATCTTTTTGTCAGCCTTTATTGCCTGTGTGATCAATTCTTACTCAGGCATTAAAAATACAAGAATGGTACATTTGTGGGTTGGACAGACGTTTGGGGCGACCCGATCGCAACTTTTGTTTAAAGTGGCGATTCCCACAGCTCTGCCCATGATTTTTACAGGATTGAAAGTGGCTCTGGGAGCTTCCTGGAACGCACTGATCGCGGCGGAGCTTTTGGCTTCCACAAAGGGCTTAGGCTTTATGATTAATCAGGCCCGGGGAATTTACAGACCAGACATTATTCTGGTGGGCATGATAGCTGTGGGAATCACAGGGGCCATTTTAGGCTACTTGATTGAGCTTTTGCAAAAGCTTGTAATGAAACGGGGGTGGAGACAGTGAAGAAAAAAATAGATGTCACCCGAATTATTATGGGGATTTTGGCTGTTGTCCTGTTTCTTTGCTTGTGGACTCTGAGCACCAGGGAAGGAACTACATTGGGGAAATTAATGCCTGGTCCAGGGGAAGTATTTAAGCGTTTGCTAAAAATGACACACACGAATATTGGTTCCCTGACGATTTTTGGTCATATGCTCAACAGCCTGCGAAGAGTTTTAGTTGGATTTTTCCTGGCATCTGTCTGTGGAATTCTCCTTGGACTTGGAATGGGGTGGAACAGAAAGTGTGAAGCAATTTTGCGTCCCTTGTTTGAGCTTATTCGTCCCATCCCGCCTCTAGCCTGGATTTCTCTGGCCATTGTATGGTTTGGCCTGGGTGAAGGAGGAAAATATTTTATTATTTTTGTCTCTGGCTTCGCCAATGTGACCATCAACGTTTACTCTGGCGCCAAAGCTGTGGATCCGGAAGTGATTGGAGCGGCGAGAATGTTGGGCTGTCCTAAACATCGGATTTTTACGAGTGTGGTACTCCCTTCTTCTATTCCCTACATTTTTACAGGCCTGCAGATTGCTATCTCAAGCAGTTGGGCGGCCGTGGTGGCGGCAGAAATGGTACGGTCCACAAATGGGATTGGCTGGATGATTACAGCGGGACAGAATATTAATGATATGGAGCAAATATTGGCTGGAATCATAGTGATCGGTGTGGTTGGTTTCCTGTTGACAACGATTATGAGAGGGATAGAGGCCAGGCTTTGTGCCTGGAGTCGGGTGTAGTCTATGAGCGGAATGATTCAATGTGAACATATAGTAAAAAAATTTCCCGGGGTAAATGGGGATTATGAGGTCATCAAAGATATCAGCATTGAGGCAAAGAAGAATGAGATTCTTGTACTGTTCGGTTCAGGACAGTGTGGAAAAACCACACTTTTGAAGGTGATTGCAGGACTGGAACCTGTGACTTCGGGAAAAATTTTTATTAATGGGAAGGAAAAGACTGCACCTGGACCTGAATGTGGCCTTGTCTATCAGACTACGGTTCTTTTTCCATGGCTTACAACCATGGGCAATGTAGAATATGGGCCGAAGATGCGGGGAATGTCGAAAAAGGAGCGCAGGGAAAAAGCCCAGCACTATATTGACCTGGTGGGACTTCGCGGTTTTGAGAAATCCTTTCCCAATCAGCTTTCTGGGGGTATGCGCCAGCGTGTGGGAATTGCCAGGGTATATTGCAATGAGCCGGATGTACTTTTGATGGACGAACCATTTGGCCATTTAGATGCCCAGACCCGCTACCTCATGCAGGAGGAGCTGGAGCGTATCTGGCAGACAGAGAAGAGGACGATTGTTTTTGTGACAAATAATATTGAGGAAGCTCTTTATTTGGCAGATCGTGTATTAGTAATGTCGAATTGCCCGGCAGTGATCAAAAAGGAATTTAAAGTGGATCTTCCCCGGCCCAGGGATTATACCTCTCCAGAATTTCTACGCTTACGGCAGGAAATTACTTCGATTGTAGATCCTGCTGAATTGTAATACGAGGGAGGTAGCTATGGGAAATGAATACAAGGTTCAGGTAAATCATCTGACAAAAAAATTTGGAAACCTTCTGGTACTGGATGATATTTCCTTCCATGTAAAGGAAAATGAATTTCTCTGTATTGTTGGGCCTACGGGATGTGGAAAAACCACTTTTTTGAATAGTTTAAGTAAATTATATGATATTACAGCAGGAGAAATTCTTATCAACGGCATGCCGGTGGATTTGAAAAAACACAATGTAGCTTATATCTTTCAGGAATATTCCAACATGCCCTGGCTGACAATCCGCCAGAATGTGGAGTTTGGCCTTCGTATTAAACACAGACCAGAGGCAGAGATCCGGGAACAGACCGATTACTTCCTTGACATGGTAGGACTTACGAAGTTCCAGGACTATTATCCGGATCAGCTTTCAGCCAGTATGCTTCAACGAGCAGCCATTGCCAGAGCTTTTGCAGTGAAACCAGAGCTTCTTTTGATGGATGAACCTTATGGGCAGTTGGATATTGAATTGCGGTTCCGCCTGGAGGATGAGTTGATTCGCCTCTGGCGGGAGGTGGGAACGACAGTTATTTTTATTACACACAATATTGAGGAGGCAGTCTACTTAAGCAACCGCATCCTCGTTCTGACCAATAAGCCAACAAAGATTAAGGAAGAGATTCATAATGATCTGCCAAGGCCAAGAAATATTGCGGATCCGGCGTTTGTGGAGCTTAGGAGAAAGGTGACAGATTTGATCAAATGGTGGTGAATGATGAAGACAAACATACTGTTTATACTGACGGACGATCATGGTGCCTGGGCGCTTGGATGCGCTGGCAACCAAGAATTACATACACCGAATCTTGACCGCATTGCCAGAGAAGGCATGCGCTTTGATAATTGCTTTTGTACGTCTCCTGTCTGTTCGCCTGCCCGGGCGTCTATTTTCACGGGGAAGATACCGTCACAACATGGAGTTCATGACTGGCTGGCAAAAGGCCATCTGGACAGTGAAGAAGCCTTGAGCGATGAGCTGAAAGAGGCCTTTTCTGACACAGAGCTTCCCTGGTATTATGCGTGGCCCAAAAATCAGTTGAGCGGCGATTATGCAATCCGCTATCTTGACGGACATCGGACCTTTACACAGATTTTGGCAGAAAACGGATATGAATGTGGGCTTTCTGGAAAATGGCATATGGGAGACAGCTTTCATCCCCAGGCAGGCTTTTCTTACTGGCGGACAACGGCTATGGGAGGAGAAAATTATTTCTATCCTGTGGTTTTAGAAAATGGAAAGATGGTTTTGAAAGAGAATCAGTATGTGACAGATCTGATTACAAAAAATGCTTTGGAATTTTTGGATCAAAGGCAGAAGGAGAAACCTTTTTATCTGTCGGTACATTATACAGCTCCACACTCTCCCTGGGCGGCGGAGAGTCACCCGGAAGAATATGTGAATCTTTATCGGGATTGTCCTTTTGCATCTACGCCCAATGTACCTCCTCATCCCTGGGCTCCTAATCGAAATAAAACCCTTGAGGAGTGGAACCGTGAGGAACATCCGGGAATCCGTTTTAGCGGGGCCCATTATGGGCCCATACCAGAGACCTGGCAGGAGCACCGAAGGGAAAGCCTGACGGGATATTATGCGGCTATTACTGCCATGGATGCAGCTGTTGGAAGAATTCTTGACTATCTGGAGGAAGAGAGGATTCTGGACGAAACCCTGATTATTTTCAGTGGAGATAATGGCATGAACATGGGACATCACGGGATCTGGGGTAAGGGAAACGGAACCAACCCAGTAAATATGTATGACACTTCTGTAAAGGTTCCAGGCTTATTTAGGCTCCCTTCTGTAATTCCAAAAGGTACAGTAAATCATGAAATGATTAGTCATTATGATTTTTATGAGACGATTCTTGAAGCAGCAGGCATTGTAAAAGAAAGAAAAAAGGATATGCCAGGAGTCAGCTTCTACCCCCTTTTGACGGGAGAGAAAAAGCAGGTTCGTGACAATGTGGTGATTTACGATGAATATGGTCCTTGCCGTATGATTCGTACACAAGAGTGGAAGCTGATTGTGCGTGTACCAGATGGACCCAATGAGCTTTACCATCTGACTGAGGATCCAGGAGAGGATATAAACCGAATTGGGGATCCCCAATGCAGAGAAGTAGAAGAAAAATTAAGAACCACTATGGAGAAATGGTTTGACGAGTATGTTGATCCTCAATTTGACGGCTCTAAAGAAGATGTACAGGGACGCGGGCAGCTTACCAGCCATTCCTTTCTGTAGACAAACGATATTGCAGATAGTACAGAGGAGGACATAAAAATGCAGGAATTAACAAGAACTTTATCCTTGTCGGACTGCCTGAACCATACATTTTCCTGCTCCTGCGGACATACCCACAGAGCAGAGTTGGAAGCAGTATATATAGGAAAGGGAACCTTAAAGGAACTCCCCAAATGGTTGGAAAAAAAAGGTTACATAAAGGCATATATCATCTGCGATCCTATTACAAAAGAAATTGCAGGAGATCAGACAAAAAAGGAACTGGAAGAAAAAGGAATTGATGTCCAGATGCATGTCATCACCCATCAGGCCTATGACGAGGCCACAATGGGAGAGATCGTAATACATAAGGATCACACCAGGAATGTAGTGATTGGTGTGGGCACTGGCTCCATCAATGATATGTGCCGGTATTTTAGCTATCAACTCAACCTGCCCTATTGCATTGTGGCTACAGCAGCCCCCATGGATGGGTTTGCCTCAGGTATCTCAGCTCTTACCGTTGATAATTTAAAAACTACGTTTAACGCACAACCTCCCCAGTTGATTATCGGCGATACGGAGATTTTGAAAGGGGCGCCCTATTCTATGATTTCTGCGGGACTGGGAGATTTGATAGGAAAATTTACCTGCCTCTGTGACTGGAAGCTGTCTAAGCTGATTCAGGATGAATATTACTGTGAAGTCATCGTAGACATGGTGGGAGATTGCGCAAAGGGAGTTCTAAAAAATGCAGATTCTGTGAAAACCCGTGATCCGAAGGTTCTGGGCAATATTATGGAAGGTTTAGTCTTTACGGGAGTAGCTATGAGCATGGTAGGAAATTCCCGCCCAGCTTCAGGCTGCGAGCATCACATCTCTCATTATTGGGAAACCATATTTGAACAACAGGGGCGTCGCCCGGCGCCTCATGGTCACCAGGTTGGAGTGGGCACCATTCTTATCTTAAAGCTGACAGAATCTCTGAGGAATCTGTCAACCATTGATTTTGACAGTGCCCGAAAAGCTGCCGAAGCTTATGAGTTTGACGCTTGGTGTCAGGAAATCAGGGATGCATACGGTCCGGCTGCTGAAGGTGTGATTGAAATGGAAAGGAAGGCTAAGAAAAATGAGACATCCGGCCGCCTTCAACGTATTGGGGCCATGGAAAAGCACTGGAAGGAGATATGTGATCTACTGGAGGAGCTTCCTTCCTCTCAGACAGTCATTGACCTGATGAAAGAACTTCAGGCCCCCTATCATCCCTCCCAAATCGGCGTGGACAAAGAATTATTGAAAAATACCCTGATGTACTGTAAGGAAATCCGGGCCAGATATACCATCTTACAGATGCTTTGGGACCTGAACCTTCTGGAGCAATTGACGGATCAGTTGATACAAGACTTTTAAGCTAGTCCAGCTAAGAAATAACAGCTATTTATTTAATATTTTCTGCTGGACGGTAAAGTTGCGAAGGCGCACGAGAGGAACTTTCACGAGTGCCCTTTCGGGTGAAAGTTTCTCTCATTACATGTGCGCCAAAGTAACTTTACCCTTTAGCGCTGTCGCGCAGCGACTATAATAGGAGGGCATATGATGTATTTTATTGCAATTGATTCTGGTGGCACAAAAACAGATGCAGTTCTTTTCGACGAAAAAGGCCATCTCTGGGGCCGCTCCAAGACTATGGGCTGTAATGCTATGGATATTGGGATCGCTGAGGCCTGTAGACACCTCCTCTCCGTGCTTCTGGAGCTGAAAGAAAAGATACCAGAAGGGGGAGAATTAAAGGCTGTCTACAGCGGTGTGGCAGCTACGGATTATTTCGGAGGGCAGTTGGGGACTTACGTACGCCCGCACTTTCCAGGGGTTACTATGCGTTTTGAGGATGATGCTGTGAATTTGATCTCTGGCACTCTGGGACATAAGAATGGCTGTGCTATTATCGGAGGGACAGGTTCCTCCCTGTATGCCAGAATTGATGGAAAAATTATACATTTAGGGGGATGGGGATACCTGATCGACACAGGCGGAAGTGGATACGCTCTTGGTCGTGATGCATTTTTGGCAGCCTTCCGCTACTGTGACGGAAGGGGAAAGAAAACGCTGATCTATGATATGCTCTGGGAACAGATGGGCTCCCGGCCAGAGGAAAACATTCCCCGTATCTATCAGGGAGGACGCTCTTATATAGCCTCTTTTGCAGGCACAGTATTTCAGGCCCGGCGGGAGGGGGATGCGATAGCAGAAGAAATCTTTCAGAAAGGAGTTCATGCCCTGGCAGAATTGACTTTTGCTGCGGAAACCTATTTCCAGGGACCCTATGAAGGAATTATGGGAGGCGGAATTTTCTCAAATTTCCCAGAATATTCTCAGGCACTGCAACGAGTAGCCTCACCTCTGGCTCATCTGGTTTTATCTGAACAGCCGCCAATTCTTGGAGGTGTGATTGAAGCTTTGTGTGATGGGGGTGTGGAGCCTACCGATCAGATTTGTAGGTGTTTCCTCCAGGAATACAGGGAAGGGCCCGAGGAGGTATGACGGAGCTATATTTCTTTCTCATCAGTTTATTGGCTTCTGTTGTGGGAGCTATCTGTGGAATTGGAGGCGGCGTGTTGATTAAGCCGCTGCTGGAAGCGTTTGGCGTGATGGATGTGAAAGCTATCAGCTTCCTCTCAGGCTGTACCGTGTTTACCATGAGCCTTTATTCTTTCTTTGTTTCTAGGGTAAAAAAGGAATCTCTGGTGGATTTAAGGACAGGGACGCCCTTGTCCATAGGGGCTGCCTGTGGAGGGATTTTAGGAAAAGATATCTTCCAGATTCTCACAGAATCCTTCTCTCTGAACAGAGTGGGAGCAGTTCAGGCTGTCTGTCTCATGGCCGTAACCCTGGGAACTATGCTCTATACGGCCTGTAAGGAACGCATTGAGACACGAAAGATTCAGAATATGGGTGTCTGCCTCTTGGTTGGTTTTACCCTTGGAATGTTGTCTGCATTTCTTGGAATTGGAGGCGGGCCTATGAACCTGGCAGTCCTTTCCTTTTTCTTTTCTGCCCCTACTAAGACGGCAGCCCAGAGTTCTCTCTATATTATTATGTTTTCACAGGGAACCAGCCTTTTGAGTCTGATTTTTTCTTCCTCTGTGCCGGAAGTATCTGGATTTTTATTGGTTCTGATGGTGGCGGGAGGATTATTTGGAGGCTTTTTTGGCCAGAGGGTCAATAAAAGGTTGAATGGCGCCCAGGTGGAACGATTATTTATGACATTGCTTTTGGGGATTGTATTGATTAATATTTATAATATTTGGAGATATTTGCGATAGAGCGTATGTTGAAACTAGTAACAGTTAAGCCAAAGGCCTGAACGGATTCTTTACCCTCAGTGAACTAAGAGATACTCGGAGCGTGTATTCCTTTGTTTACTGAGGGTACCCTTTCTTGAATAATAGGGAGCAGCTGGAAAATGAACAAACCTAATATGTGCCATTTTCCAACTGCCCCACCCAACTATTTACACGCTATCTTCCCTGGTAGGAATCACAGCGCCTTTGGAAGCAGATTCCACATTTTTCCGGTACTGGTACAGGCAGCCTCTGACGGCTTCCCTCTTATCAGACTTTCCTTCCTTTCTACGCGCTTCCAGATCTACGGACAGTACGTCAATGGTTCCCTTTTTGATATCGATGGCAATCCGATCTCCGTCACGCAGGTAAGCGATGGGGCCATCGTCCAGGGCTTCAGGACAAATATGCCCTACAAAGCAGCCATTGTTGGAACCGGAGAAGCGCCCGTCTGTGATCAGGCAAACCTTGCTGCCAAGCCCCATACCCACAAGAAGCTTCATGGCCTTGTACATCTCCGGCATACCTGGGCCACCTTTTGGGCCTTCATTGCGAATGACCACAACCTCGCCTTCCTTTACCTGGTGGGCGCGGATTCCTGCCAATGCATCCTGCTCACTCTCATAGATACGAGCAGATCCTTCAAATACATGTGCTTCCTCTGGAATAGCGGAAGGCTTGGTGACAGCACCATCGGGCGCCAGATTTCCACGCAGGATAGCGATTCCACCGCAGGTATGTACGGGATTGTCCAGAGGACGGATGATATCTTTATCTTTGTTTTTCACTTTTTTCAGGTTCTCCTCTACGGTATCCCCTGTACAGGTGATTCCTGATAAATCCAGTTTAGATTTCAATTCCAGCATCATAGCTGGGATTCCACCAGCCTCGTAAAAGTCCAGCAGGGTATAGGAACCAGCGGGAATCATGGGAACCAGATGAGGAATCGACATACTAATCTCCCCGAAAGAGAAAATATCCAAATCGATCTCTGCTTCATAAGCAATAGCCAGTAAATGAAGCACAGCGTTTGTGGAACCGCCGATGGCAGAGTTTACCTTGATAGCATTGCAGATAGCAGCCTTTGTAATAATATCTTTTGGCTTAATGTCACGCCGTATGAGCTCCATAACTGCCAAACCTGTCTCAAATCCCATACTCATTCTGCGGCTGTAGACAGCAGGGATGGCAGCACATTCCGGCAGAGCCATTCCCATAACCTCAGCAAGGCAGCACATGGTATTGGCCGTTCCCAACATAGCGCAGGAACCGATAGTAGGAACTGCATTATTTTCAATCCAGTCAAATTCCTCCTGTGTGATCTCTCCAGCTTTCAGAGCACCTTCTGACTGCTGAATTACAGAATGGTCAATGGAATTTCCGCCATAAGGATTTTTTTCTGTCATCCGTCCAGGTAGAGTAGGGCCTCCGTTGATGAAGATAGAAGGAAGATTTACTCTAAGAGCCCCCAGCAACATTCCCGGAACGATCTTATCGCAGGATCCTAAGAGAACCAGGCCGTCCAGACGATGTGCCTCCACCATGGCTTCAATATCATTGGCGATCATTTCCCTGGTGGGCAGCACATATTTCATTCCCGCATGCCCCATGGCCACTCCGTCACATGCACCGATGGTAGCAAACTCTACTGGCGTCCCCCCTGCCGCATAGATGCCGTCTTTTACTCTGACTGTGAGCTGCTTTAGCGCCGTATGCCCTGGACATACTTCACTGAAGGCGCTTACCACGCCGATGAGAGGCTTTTTCAGCTCTTCCTCTGAGTATCCCCCTGATTTATAAAGAGCTCTGACGTTCGCCCATTCTGGTCCCTTTAAAATATCCTGACTTCTTGTCCCCATATTTTGTTACCTCCATCCCTTATAATCTTTTTCTATTATGTTAACATATTGGAGTAGGGAATTCTACTATAATTAATTTTTTGAAGTTAGGACACAATATTTGGGTGTGAAATCTTGTAATTAAAAAAATAAAAGGAAAAACAATGAATAATAATAACATTTTTTTTAATAATTTTCCAACAAGAAATCCGAACAATTAGGTTGAAAAATGCCAGCCGATGGTCTATATTATTAATAATAGGCATTTTTAGGAGGGATGATGTGAGATGAGATTGAACATAGCAGTCATTCCGGGCGACGGGATCGGACCGGAGATTGTAAGAGAGGCAAAGAAAGTACTGGATGTGACAGTAGAGCAATTTGGTCATGAATTGATATACACAGAGGTTTTAATGGGAGGAGCTTCCATTGATGCCTGCGGGGTTCCCCTCACTGACGAAGCCATCGAGACGGCAAAAGCAAAGGATGCAGTCCTTATGGGCTCCATTGGAGGAGACGCAGCTACCTCTCCCTGGTATCAGTTACCTCCACATCTTAGGCCAGAGGCTGGACTGCTGAAGCTTCGTAAGTCCCTGGGATTATTTGCAAACTTAAGGCCGGCTGTTCTCTATGGTGAGCTAAAAGGAGCCTGCCCTCTTAAGGAAGAGATCATTGGGGATGGCTTTGACATGATGATTATGCGGGAGCTGACCGGCGGCCTCTACTTTGGAGAGCGTAGGACAGAAGAGGTAGACGGGCTCTTGACAGCCGTCGACACCCTTACATATAACGAGAATGAAATTCGCCGGATTGCAAAACGGGCCTTTGATATTGCAG
Source organism: Clostridia bacterium (assembly GCA_910574475.1). Lineage (GTDB taxonomy): Bacteria > Bacillota > Clostridia > Lachnospirales > Lachnospiraceae > Laedolimicola. The sequence goes on from CAJTAT010000005.1 coordinate 64,488, forward strand.
GAAAGAGAAGGAAAAAGGTCTGCAGTGTCGATAAAGCCAATGTGCTGGATTCCTCCCGGCTCTGGAGAAAGATTGTGGAGGAAGTGGCTAAGGATTATCCTGATATCATGCTGGAGCATATGTTGGTGGACAACTGTGCGATGCAGCTTGTGAAGAATCCGGGGCAGTTTGATGTGATTCTTACAGAAAATATGTTTGGCGATATTCTGTCGGATGAGGCCAGTATGGTGACTGGATCCATTGGTATGCTGTCCAGCGCCAGCTTAAACGATACAAAGTTCGGACTTTATGAGCCTAGCCATGGCTCTGCGCCGGACATAGCGGGCAAAGACCTTGCCAATCCCATTGCCACCATTCTTTCGGCTGCCATGATGTTGCGCTTCACCTTTGACCTGGATGAAGAAGCGGCTGCCATAGAGAGGGCAGTTCAGCAGGTTCTGACAGAAGGATGGCGCACAGCAGACATTATGTCAGAAGGTTGTACCCAGGTGGGAACCAGGAAAATGGGAGATTTGATTGCGGAATTTATAATAAAAGGAGTAGGATTATGAAAAGCGATGCAGTAACAAAAGGAATACAGCAGGCACCTCACAGAAGTCTTTTTAACGCTCTTGGACTGACGGAAGAGGAATTGAGTAAACCACTGGTTGGTATTGTCAGCTCTTACAATGAGATTGTACCGGGACATATGAACCTAGATAAGATTGTGGAAGCTGTAAAGCTGGGTGTAGCTATGGGTGGAGGAACTCCCATTGTATTTCCGGCGATTGCTGTCTGCGATGGGATTGCCATGGGACATGTGGGAATGAAGTACTCTCTGGTGACAAGGGATTTGATTGCAGATTCTACAGAATGTATGGCCATTGCCCACCAATTTGACGCCCTAGTGATGGTTCCAAATTGTGATAAAAATGTACCGGGACTTTTAATGGCAGCGGCACGTATCAATGTTCCCACTGTCTTTGTCAGCGGTGGTCCTATGCTGGCTGGCCATGTAAAAGGACAGAAGCGCAGCCTTTCCAGCATGTTTGAAGCAGTTGGCTCTCATGCAGCGGGCAGTATGAGCGAGGAAGAAGTACAGGAGTTTGAAGAGAAGGTATGCCCTACCTGTGGTTCTTGCTCTGGTATGTATACGGCGAACAGCATGAACTGTCTGACAGAAGCTCTGGGCATGGGCCTTAGAGGAAACGGGACCATTCCGGCTGTTTATTCTGAGCGCATTAAACTTGCAAAACACGCTGGCATGCAGGTGATGGAGCTTTTGCGCAAAAATATTTGTCCCCGGGATATTATGACAGAGAAGGCATTTTTGAATGCCCTCACTGTAGATATGGCTCTGGGATGTTCCACCAACAGCATGCTTCATCTTCCGGCGATTGCTCATGAGGCAGGGGTGGATCTGAATATGGAAGTGGCAAATGAAATGAGTGCCAAGACACCAAACTTGTGTCATTTGGCTCCGGCAGGTCCCACCTATATGGAGGATTTGAACGAAGCGGGCGGCGTGTACGCTGTTATGAATGAATTGAACAAGAAGAACCTGTTGTATACAGATTTGATGACTGCTACAGGAAAGACAGTGGGAGAAAATATCAAAGGTTGTGAGAATAAGAATCCAGAAGTGATTCGCCCGATTGACAATCCATACAGTGAAATTGGCGGCATTGCTGTCTTGAAGGGAAATCTGGCTCCAGATACGGCTGTGGTGAAACGCTCTGCCGTGGTGCCGGAGATGATGGTTCATGAGGGGCCAGCCCGGGTATTTGACAGTGAAGAAGACGCTATTGCCGCCATCAAAGGCGGCAAGATTGTGGCAGGCGATGTAGTTGTCATCCGCTATGAAGGACCTAAGGGCGGCCCAGGTATGCGGGAAATGCTAAATCCTACTTCTGCTATTGCTGGTATGGGCCTTGGCTCCACAGTGGCACTGATCACAGATGGACGTTTCAGCGGCGCATCCAGAGGAGCTTCCATTGGGCATGTTTCTCCAGAGGCAGCAGTGGGAGGTCCCATCGCTCTGGTGGAAGAGGGAGACAGAATTCGTATTGATATTCCCAATAATCAACTGGATGTCCTGGTATCTGAAGAAGTGATGGCAGAGCGTAAGGCCAAATGGCAGCCCAGAGAGCCCAAGGTGACAACTGGATATCTGGCACGCTATGCGAAAATGGTCACATCTGGAAACAGGGGAGCAGTGCTGGAGATTCATTAGAATTATTACAATACTTAAGTAAGAACGGAGAGAAAAATATGCAATTAACAGGAGCAGAAATTGTTATAGAGTGCCTGAAGGAACAGGGAGTGGATACGGTATTCGGCTATCCAGGCGGCACGATTTTAAATGTATATGATGAGTTGTATAAACATAGTGGTGAGATAAAGCATATTTTAACCTCCCATGAACAGGGAGCTTCCCATGCGGCAGACGGCTATGCCCGGGCTACTGGGAAAGTGGGAGTATGTATGGCTACTTCCGGCCCAGGAGCAACAAACCTGGTGACAGGGATTGCCACTGCTTATATGGATTCTATTCCTATCGTTGCTATCACTGCCAATGTGGGAAAGCCATTGCTGGGAAGAGATTCTTTTCAGGAGGTAGATATTGCCGGTATTACGATGCCCATTACGAAGCATAATTTTATTGTGAAGGATGTGGAAGTATTGGCAGAGACCATCCGCAGGGCATTTTATATTGCCAGTTCAGGACGTCCAGGCCCTGTGCTTGTGGATATTACAAAAGATGTGACGGCAAATAAGACAGAATATGAATATCAGAGGCCGGAGGAAGTGACTCGGGTAAAAGATACTATTCAGGATGAGGATATCGAGACGGCTGTGCGGATGATACGCAGGTCAGAGAAGCCATTTATCTTTGTGGGCGGTGGCGCAGTGCTTTCCGGGGCTTCTAAAGAGGTGGCTGAGCTTGCAAGAAAAATCCAGGCGCCTGTCTGTGACTCTCTTATGGGAAAGGGCGCATTTCCGGGAGAAGATATATTGTACACGGGTATGCTGGGCATGCACGGGACAAAGGCATCCAACTTTGGAGTGACCCATTGTGATCTGCTGATTACCATTGGCGCCCGCTTCAGCGATCGGGTGACGGGGAACGCCGCCCGGTTTGCAAGAAGAGCTGAGATTTTGCAGATTGATATTGACCCGGCGGAGATCAATAAGAATGTGATGGTAGACAGCAGCATTATAGGAGATGTGAAAGAGGTCCTTCAAATCCTCAATCAGCGGGTAGAAGAAGGGAAGCATGAGAGCTGGCTGGCAGAGATTGAGGCTCTAAAGGGTAAATACCCCTTGAAATATGAAGCGGAACGTCTCACAGGACCCTATGTGATAGAGGAGCTTTACCGCGTCACAAAGGGGGAGGCTATTATTACCACAGAAGTGGGACAGAATCAGATGTGGGCAGCTCAGTTTTATAAATACAAAGAGCCGAGAACCTTTATCACCTCCGGGGGACTGGGAACCATGGGATATGGTCTGGGAGCCAGTCTGGGAGCGAAGATGGGTCGGCCAGAAAAAATAGTTGTCAATGTGGCAGGCGACGGATGTTTTCGCATGAATATGAATGAGATTGCCACGGCAGCCCGCTACAATATTCCAATCATTCAGCTTGTGTTGAACAATCATGTGCTGGGTATGGTTCGCCAATGGCAGACGTTGTTTTATGGGGGCCGTTATTCAGCTACAGTATTGAATGATCAGGTAGATTTTGTGAAGCTTGCAGAGGCAATGGGAGCAGTCGGTATGCGAGTGACAAAGAGAGAAGAAGTGGCTTCAGCTCTTGAGAAGGCCATTGCTCTGGGACGTCCGGTTGTCATTGACTGTATCATAGATAGCGATGACAAGGTATTTCCTATGGTGCCTGCAGGAGCACCTATCGAAGAAGTGTTCGACGCAGAGGATTTAGAGAAAAAGAATTCATAGATAAAAAAGGATGCCACGAAAGCCGATTCCCATTTGCGGCATTTGCAGCATCCTTTTTATACCTCTACATAGAGTGGAATGACAAAAGTTTTTAGGGAGTACGATTTTGGTGATGAGACGAGTGCGATGGTATCTCTGGATTTTAGCCGGAGTTCTGTTAATTTATATTGGCGGTTCCGTGTACTTTATGGATCATTTTTTTCTGGGGACGACCATCAATGGAGAGGATGCGCAGTTTTTGACGGTTAGTCAGGCAGATAATTTAATATTAAAGCAGGCTCAAAGCTATCAATTGACTTTGCAGGAAAGAAATGGGGATACGGTGATCCTGCATCCAGAGAAAATAGGTGTGTCTTTTTACAAGACGGATGCAGCATGGCACATGAAACGACGGCAGAGTGGGTTTTACTGGCCTAAGATGTTTTGGGAGAAAGATTCTTACCAGATTTCCCCTGGAATTCAAATTGATGATGAGATACTTGGGGAAGCCTTGCGCGGCCTGGAATGTGTACAGACAGGTGAGCGACCGATAAATGCCTGGATTGAGCTGACAGAGGATGGGTATGGGGTTCACAAGGAGGAGCCGGGAAGCTGCATTGATGTCAATTTGCTGGCCGATCAAGTAGAGGCGGCAGTCTTAAATATGCAGGCCAGCCTAAATCTGGACACTCAGGGGTGTTACATGGCTCCTGGAGTTACAGAGGATTCAGAGAAGATTGTAGCCTTAAGAGAAACGCTGGATCACTGGCTAGGAACACAGGTAACTTACGAATTTGGCCCCGAGACAGAGGTGATTGATCGGGAAACAGTTGCCAGTTTTATTGATCTTCACTCCTACGATGCCTCCCTGGATCAGGAAGCCATTGCTGCCTGGGTTGCCCAACTGGCAGAGAAGAGGGACACTTATAAAAGGCCCCGGAATTTTAAAAGTACCTTAAGGGGTACCATTACCGTAAAAGGTGGAAATTACGGCTGGGAGATAGATCAGGAGACTGAAAGTGCATTGCTTTTACAACACCTGGAAAATGGAGATGTTGTCCAAAAAGAGCCAGCTTACCTTCATACAGGAAATGCATGGAGCAATAATTATGATATAGGGGATACTTATATAGAAGTAGACCTGAGTGCTCAGCATATGTGGTTCTATAAGGAGGGAGAGCTTGTCATAGACACAGACGTGGTGACAGGAAATATGAGCAGGGGCTGGAGGACACCAGAAATGGTATCCGATGTGAAGTACAAAGCCAGAAATGCTGTCCTGCGTGGGGTTGATTATGCCACCCCTGTAAAATACTGGGTGCCATTTTACAGAGGCTATGGGATTCACGACGCCAATTGGCGGGGAAGTTTTGGAGGCGCCATTTATCAGACGAGCGGCTCTCACGGCTGTGTGAATACGCCTACAGCCGCCATGAAAGTTTTGTATGAAAACGTGGAGAAGGGGACGCCGGTTGTGTTGTATTATTAAGAATATATATTGACATTTTTTTAACATCTATGTAAAATGAAGTCAATTTGTGTCACGTATGTAAAAACGAAACAGAAATAGGATTTCAAATAAAAGGAGATTAAAAATCATGAGTCGTGTATACAATTTTTCCGCCGGACCGGCTGTATTGCCGGAAGAAGTACTCAAAGAGGCAGCCAACGAAATGCTGGACTATCAGGGAACGGGAATGTCTGTGATGGAGATGTCTCACCGCTCAAAAATTTTTGAAGGGATTTTGAATGAGGCAGAGCAGGATTTTCGTGATCTACTTAAGATTCCTGACAATTATAAGGTATTATTTCTCCAGGGTGGAGCTCATCTGCAATTTGCCATGGTGCCCATGAACCTGATGAAAAACCGTGTGGCAGATTACATTGTTACTGGGCAGTGGGCGAAAAAGGCTTTCAAGGAAGCTGCCATTTACGGGAAAGCGAATAAGATTGCATCCTCTGAGGATGAGACTTTTTCATATATTCCAGACTGTTCCGATCTGCCTGTCAGCTCAGATGCAGATTATGTATATATCTGTGAAAATAACACAATTTATGGAACAAAGTTTCACAAATTGCCCAACACTAAGGGAAAAATACTTGTCTCTGACGTATCTTCCTGCTTTTTGTCTGAGCCTATGGATGTGACTCAGTATGGTTTGGTTTATGGTGGAGTACAGAAAAATATCGGACCAGCAGGCATGGTGATTGCAATTATACGGGAAGATCTGATCACAGAGGACACCCTTCCAGGGACACCTACTTATATGAAATACAAGATTCATGCGGAGGCGAATTCGCTCTACAATACTCCTAATGCTTACTGCATCTATATCTGTGGAAAAGTATTTAAGTGGATTAAAAATATGGGCGGCCTTGAGGCTATGAAAGCTCGCAATGAGAAAAAGGCTGCCATTCTGTATGACTTCCTGGACAGCAGTCAATTGTTCAAGGGTACTGTGAGAAAGGAAGACCGTTCGCTCATGAATGTTCCCTTTGTGACTGGAAGTCAGGAAATGGATGCAAAATTTGTAAAGGAAGCAACGAAATCCGGCCTGGTGAATCTGAAAGGCCACCGGAGTGTGGGGGGCATGAGAGCTAGCATTTACAATGCTATGCCTTTGGAGGGTGTAAAAGCTCTTGTGGAGTTTATGAAAAAATTTGAAGAGGAGAATCGGTAAATGTATAAATACAAGTGTCTGAATCCAATCGCAAAGTTTGGACTGGATCATTTTAACAGAGATTACATGGAAGTGGACGAGATAGAGGAGGCTGACGCCATTCTTGTCCGCAGTGCAGGCATGCACGACATGGAAATTCCAAAGTCCGTACATACCATTGCACGTGCGGGAGCGGGAGTCAACAATATTCCTCTGGAAAAATGTGCAGAGCATGGAATTGTCGTGTTCAACACACCGGGAGCCAATGCCAATGGTGTGAAGGAGCTTGTCATCGCAGGCCTTCTTTTGGCTTCCCGCGATATTCTGGGAGGCGTGAATTGGGTGCAGTCTGAGCGTCAGAATGAGGACATTGCCAAACTTTCAGAAAAGCAGAAGAAGAAATTTGCCGGACATGAGATACAAGGGAAAAAGCTGGGAATTATTGGTCTGGGCGCTATCGGCGTCCAGGTGGCAAATACAGCTACCCATCTTGGAATGGAAGTTTTGGGCTATGACCCTTATATTTCTGTAGAGGCGGCCTGGAACCTGTCCAGAAGTATCCGTCATATAACAAATGTAGAGGATATCTATAAGGAATGTGATTTTATTACCATCCATGTGCCACTGATGGATAGTACAAAGAAGATGATTAATGAGGACGCCATCAACCGGATGAAAGAGGGTGTAGTAATGCTGAACTTTGCCCGGGATCTGTTGGTGGACGAGGATGCTATGGTGACAGCATTGAGACAGGGGAAGGTAAAACGCTATGTGACAGATTTCCCGAACCCTGTAACTGCTGGGGCAAAGGGGACCATTGTAATTCCTCACCTGGGAGCCTCCACTGAGGAAGCAGAGGAGAATTGTGCCCGCATGGCAGTAAAAGAGGTTCGCTGTTATCTGGAATACGGCAATATCAAGAATTCCGTCAATTATCCAGACTGTGATATGGGCGTTCCCAGTTATCCCTCCCGCATTGCAATCTGCCATAAAAATATTAAGCATATGTTGAGCCAGTTCACCAGCATTATTGGCGAAGAGAATCACAACATTGGAAATATGACAAATAAGAGCCGGGGAGATTTTGCATATTCCATGTTTGATATAGAAAGCAGGGTGAGCCCTGAATTGATTCGGAAGCTGGAGAAGGTAGAAGGCGTGCTGAAAGTTAGGGTGATCTGCTGATGGCTGATATTAGACCATTTTCCTGCATCCGGCCAGGCAAAGGAAAAGAAGAAGCAATAGCAGCCCTCCCCTACGATGTCTATAGCAGGGAAGAGGCAAAAAAAGCCCTGGAAGGGCGTCCCCTGTCCTTTCTTCGAATAGACCGGGCTGAGACTCAGTTCCCGGATGATGTGGATACTTATGATGAAAGAGTATATGCAAAGGCCCATGATCTTCTGTGGCAGATGACAGAGCAAGGGGATTTTGTGAAAGATCCAGACAGTGCATACTACCTGTATGAATTGACCATGAACGGACGCAGCCAGACAGGAATTGTAGCCTGCGCTTCCATAGACGACTATCTGGAAAACCGGATTAAAAAGCATGAAAATACAAGAAGAGAAAAAGAAGAAGACCGTGTCCGTCACGTAGATACTTGCGGAGCACAGACAGGCCCCATTTTTTTGGCATATCGAAACAATCCTGATATTTCTCAAGTGGTGGATGCCACAAAGAAGGGAGAACCTCTCTTTTCCTTCTTGTCTGAAGATGGAATTCGTCACCAGGGATGGAAGGTCAGTGACGGGAAGCAGACAGAAGCCATCCGGCAGGCATTTTCAAAGATGCAGGAAATCTACATTGCCGACGGACATCACAGGGCAGCGTCGGCTGTCCGTGTTGGACAAAAGCGCAGAGAAGAACATCCGGGATATACAGGCGAAGAGGAGTTTAACTATTTTCTGTCTGTTTTATTTCCAGACGATGAGCTTATGATCATGGATTATAACCGGGTGGTAAAAGATCTGAATCAACTTAGTCCAGAAGAATTTCTGGAGCAAACAGAGCGTATCTTTGCAGTAGAGAAGCTAAAAGGGCCTGGATATCCCAATAGAAAAGGCCAGATAACCATGTTTTTACAAGAACAATGGTATCTCCTGACATTAAAAAAAGAATATGAAAATTTAGATCCAGTGGAAGGACTTGATGTATCTATTTTGCAGACAAAGCTTCTTGGGCCAGTGCTGGGAATCGGTGATCCAAAGACAGACAAAAGAATTGATTTTGTAGGCGGTATCCGCGGTTTGGAGGAATTGGAGCGCCGGGTACATACAGATATGAAGGTGGCTTTTGCTATGTATCCCACATCTATTGGGGAATTATTTGCTGTGGCAGACGCTGGACGCCTGATGCCACCCAAGTCTACCTGGTTTGAACCAAAGCTTCGAAGCGGCTTATTTATACATGAAATTTGACTGTATTTATATATAATAATTCCCAAAAAATGGCGGATTTCAGGGAAAAATTTGATGGATTTGGAGAAAACTGTCTGCTCGGTTGCATTTAAAATAGAAAGGGACTATAATAAGGCCGTTGACGATTTTTGTTATTATTGTTTGTAAAATTAGGAGGATAGTAATGAGTGCTAAGAAAGTAACACCAGCACCAAAGGAGACAGTAGTTGTAAAGACAGAAGAGCCAGAAAAAATCGTAGCACCTGTTAGCACAACATCTGCACCAAAGGAAACGACAAAAGCAGAAAAGGTTGAAAAAGCTCCTGCAAAGAAAGCAGCATCAAAGACATCAAAGGCGACTAAGACAGTAAAGGCAGAAAGAGGGGCAGTAAGCCCAAATGTATACATTCAGTTTGCAGGAAAGGAGATCCTGGAGAAGGACATTGTAGAGCAGGCAAAGCAGGCTTGGGTCGAAATGGGCCATCGAGCTTCTTCTATTAAGAGCCTGGATGTGTATGTTAAACCAGAGGAGAATATGGCTTATTATGTTGTGAATGGTAAGGAGACCGGAAGCATAGAGCTGTAATTCTGGAAAGAAAAGAATAAGATACATTTAAAAAGCGCTTTGTATGTGGATACAAGGCGCTTTTTGAAATCAAATATTTGCTGAAAGGTGCTTTGACGAATAAAATAAATGATAGGAATATATACATGAAAGGTATACGACTTATAAAACAGAAGAATTGTCTATAAGACCGTAACACAAGTACAGCCTTTTGCGTTTGACGAATCCACTGCAATATGCTAAACTATAAGACAGATTTGTCCATAAAATTTCATAGCAACAGAGAGTGCGTGCCATAAAGGCACAGAAAAGGGAATTGGGTGAGAGTCCCAAGCGATCCGGTCACTGTATTCAGGGAGTGAAGCCCAGGAAAACCATTGTGCTTTGAGAGCATGAGAAGGAAGGGCGAAGCGATGAGCTGTAAGTCAGGAAACCTGCTCTTTGCGAAGACTGGACGGGCTTCCTGGAAAAGCAGTTCTAAATTGAGAAAGTTAAGGGGTCCGTTTGTGTTGCGGATCTTTCTTTCATTTATAGGAGGGAAATATAAATGGTATCATTTATCGGAGCAGGGCCTGGGGATCCAGAGCTTCTGACCATAAAGGGAAAAAAATTAATTGACAGTGCAGACATTATTATCTATGCAGGCTCCCTGGTGAATCCTCAGGTACTTGCGGATGCAAAGAAAGAGGCAGTTATATACAATAGCGCTGGTATGAATTTGGAGGAAGTACTGGCGGTAATGAAAGATGGGGAAGAGAAGGGCTTAAAAGTGGTTCGTGTCCATACAGGTGATCCTGCAATTTTTGGCGCTCATAGGGAGCAGATGGACGCTCTGGAGCGCATGGGAATCGAGTATGAGGTCATTCCGGGAGTCAGCTCTTTTTTGGCCACTGCGGCTGTTCTGAAAAAAGAGTATACACTGCCAGGCGTGAGTCAGACGGTGATTTTGACCAGGATGGAGGGAAGGACGCCCATGCCACCCAAGGAGAAGCTACTGGATCTGGCTCGGCACAATGCCACCATGATTATTTTCCTGAGTGTGGGGATGATGGAGGAGCTCTCAGCTACACTGCGTCAGGCTTACCGGGAAGATACCCCGGCGGCGGTGGTCTATAAAGCGACCTGGGAGGATCAAAAAATTGTAAGAGGAACCCTTTTAGATATCGCAGAGAAGGTGCGGGAGGCCGGGATCAAAAAGACCGCCCTCACAGTAGTGGGAGATTTTTTAGGGGACGAGTATGAGCTTTCCAAGCTGTACGATAAGACCTTTACACATGAATTCAGAAAGGGAGTTAATCCATAGATGGGGATTCAGCTTTTGAGTATCAGTCACAAGACGGCGCCGCTTGAGATTCGGCGGTTGTTTGCCTTTACTGAGGGGCAGCAGGAGCATTTGCTGTGTGCTCTTAAGGAAGAGGGAGGCGTGCAGGAGAGCGTGGTGATTGCCACCTGTAACCGTACAGAAGTCTATACATACGTGGAGGATAGTGCCCGCAGACAGAATCTGTTCCAGAAGCTTCAGAGACTTCTTCTCAGAGAAGCCAGTGCTTTGAAGGAGGAGCATATCACCGATTATCTGCGATTTTACCAGGATGAGAAGGCCGCACACCACCTTTTTCTGGTGGCATCAGGCCTGGATTCTATGGTCATGGGAGAGGATCAGATTCTGGGACAGGTGAAGAAAGCACATGAGCAGGCCAGGGAAGTGGGAACAGCCGGGAAGTATCTCAATACCCTATTTCGCTATGCAGTGACTTGTGCCAAGAAGATTAAGACAGAGACGGACTTGTCCAAATCGTCCGTGTCTACGGCTACTTTAGCCATCAAAGCTGCGGAGGAAACACTGGGAACCTTGAACGGTAAGCGCATTATGGTGATCGGCGGGACGGGACAGATCGGCGGGATTGTCCTGAAAAATCTGTACAGCATGAAGGGATTGCACATTTACAGTACCATTCGCAACGTGGCTTTGACTCACGATGCCCATTTAAAAAGTGAGAGCAATACTATCATAGATTATAAAGAGCGATATCACTATGTAGATGATATGGATGTAATCATCAGTGCCACAGCCAGCCCTCACTACACCTTAGCTTATTCCAAAGTCAGTGCCCAGATTCGAACAGACAAGCCCAGAGTTTTTGTGGATCTGGCTGTGCCAGTAGACATTGAAGAGAAGATTACAGAGATCCCAGGAACCTTTTTATTCAATATGGACGATTTTGAGGATCTGGCCCGGGCCAACAATCAGGCCAAGAAGCAGGCGGCCAGAGAAGCAGGCGGAATTCTGGAAGAGTATGAGGAAGACTTTATGCGCTGGATGATTTTCCAGTTGGCAGTACCCCGGATTCAGAAGACAAAGGAATGGATGCTTGCAGAGGCTGAAAAAAAGGGATTCGAGAAAGCCATTGACAAACTCTTCTACCACATCCGCGAAAACGCCAGCCCCAAGGAGCTTAAAAGCTTCTTTGAGTGCATAGGGGAGCCGTAGCGGAACTTAAACAGCGAAAGCCCGGTCAGTGCACAGAACAATTTACAGACACAAGAAATGTGGCTGGAAATTTGTTCTAGATCCCCGTGTACTGTAAGGGCTGTAGCGGAACTTATAATAGGAGACACAAATTTATGGGAAAACTATATGTTGTGGGCTTCGGCCCAGGTGGATATGAGCATATGACGTCCAAATGCATTGATGTCATAAAAAAGGTGGATGTAGTGACAGGCTATACCACTTATGTTAATATTTTAAAAGAATATTTTCCAGATAAGAATTATCTGGCCACACCCATGATGCAGGAAGTGAAGCGCTGCCGTATGGCAGTGGAAGAAGCCATGAAAGGACAGACAGTAGCCATGGTCAGCTCAGGAGACAGCGGCATCTACGGCATGGCAGGTATCATCTATCAGGTGGCAGAGGAAATGGGCGCAGAGATTGAGATAGAGACGGTTCCCGGAGTGACGGCGGCCAGTGCTGCTGCCTCTGTGTTGGGAGCGCCACTGATGCATGATTTTACCGTGATCAGCTTAAGCGATCTGATGACGCCCTTAGACCTGATTATGAGACGGGTGGATTGTGCCGGCCAGGGAGACTTTATCGTTTGCCTATATAATCCTAAGAGCAAAAAGCGTACAGGCTATGTGGAGCAAGCAGCAGATATACTCATGAAATACCGGAGCCCTCAGACTCCGGTGGGAATCGTGCGAAACGCAGGCCGGGAGGATGAAAGCAGCCAGATCACTACCCTGGAGGCCCTAAAAGACGCCCCCATTGACATGTTCAGCGTAGTCCTCATCGGCAACTCCCAAACCTATGTAAAAAACGCAAAGATGATAACGCCTAGGGGATATGCAGTTGGCAATGAGCAGTGCAACGATTCATAAAAAGTCACAGATGTTGTGCTGGCACAAAAGTAGGTGAGTTTTTATGAATCGTTATAGGGCGAAGCCCGTGACCGAGGTGAGCGAAGCGAGGCGAGGTGCACTGCGGAGTAGTGCTATAGCGAGGCACACTACACTGAAAACCAGTGACTCACAAAATAAAAATATTAAGAAAAGCGAGGCTTCCATGAAAATTAAAATTGGAACCAGAAAAAGCAAACTGGCCCTGATACAGACAGATATGGTTAAGCGAGAAATTGAAGTTGTCTTTCCTCAGGCAGAAATAGAGATTGTAGAAATATCAACCAAAGGCGATGAGCAGCTGGATCGCTCTCTCACCTCCTTTGGAGGAAAAGGTGTGTTCACAAAAGAGCTGGAGGAGGCTCTTTTGCGGGAAGATATTGACCTTGCAGTCCACAGCGCCAAAGATATGCCCATGGAATTCCCGGAAGGGCTGGGGATAGGCGCTGTCCTTCACCGGGCGGATCCCAGAGATGTGTTTGTGACTACAAGCGGCGTGTCTGTGGCAGATTTACCTCCCGGAAGTATCGTAGGCACCAGCTCCCTTCGGCGGGAGCTGCAGATAAAGGCCATCAATCCTGCGGTGACAGTGTCTATGCTGCGGGGAAATGTTCAGACCCGTCTTCGAAAGCTGAGAGAAGGGCAGTATGATGGGATTCTTTTGGCTGCGGCTGGTCTGGAACGGCTTAAGCTTACACAAGAAGAGGGACTTACATTTGAATACCTGGATCCGGAAGACTTTCTGCCTGCAGCCGGCCAGGGGATTCTGGCTGTGGAGGCAAAAAAGGGCCATATGGCAGACGTTCTCTCTGCTATCCATTGTGAGAAGGCTGCCCTTTTGCTGGAAGCCGAGAGAAGCTTTCTGTCAGCGATTGGCGGAAGTTGTAATGCCCCAGCTGCCGGGTTCTGCCAATTCACAGACGGCAACGTACAGATGAACGTCATGTACGCCCCGGACGGACAGAGGCCAAGGCATGCAGATTGCCAGGAGACCTGGACAGAGAAAAGAACAGGGGAGGAAGCTTTGGGATACATGAGAGCATTTGGAGAGAAAATGGCCCGGGAAGTGAAGAAAGGAAAGGTCTGGCTCTTAGGGGCAGGACCGGGGGATATGGGACTTTTGACACAGAAATGTCTGGCGTGTATCAAACGTGCAGATGTGATTGTGTACGACAATCTGGTATCCAATTCTATCCTCAATGAGGCGAGAGAGGACGCAGAGCTTATTTATGCAGGAAAACGGGCCTCCAACCATCATCTCAAGCAGGGGGAAACAAATGCTCTTCTGATTGAGAAAGCTTTAGAGGGAAAGAATGTGGCGCGGCTGAAAGGCGGCGACCCCTTTATTTTTGGACGAGGGGGAGAAGAGGCAGAAGAGCTTGTGAAAGCAGGCATTGAATTTGAGATTGTGCCTGGGGTATCCTCCTCCTACGCTGCTGCAGCTTACGGAGGAATTCCTGTGACTCACAGAGAATACGCTTCTTCCTTTCATGTGATTACAGGGCATGAGAGCAGTACGAAGACGGGGCTGTCTTTGGACTATGCCACACTGGCAAGGGAAGAGGGAACCCTCATCTTTATGATGGGGCTTAAGAATCTGCCACATATTACAGAAGAATTAATGGATAATGGGAAAGACCCGGGAACGCCTGTGGCTGTCATTCAGGAAGGGACTACAGCCAGACAAAAAATTGCCAGAGGAACCCTTAAGACCATAGTAGAAAAGGTAAAGGAAGAGGGGATATGCACCCCAGCCGTCACGGTGGTGGGAGATGTGGTGTCACTGGAGGAAAGGCTCTCCTGGTTTGGCAGAGGCCCTCTCTCTGGTGTGCGCGTGCTTCTCACAGGGACAAAGGCTATGTGTGAAAAGCAGGAAAAGGTATTTCGGGAGGAGGGGGCAGAGCCCATTTCCTTTAGCCTTATAAGAACAAAGGAATTAGACACTTCCGAGCTTACTAAGGCCATGTCAGACCTTCCATCTTATACCTGGGTAGTCTTTACCAGCAGTAACGGCGTGGACTTCTTCTTTGACAGGCTAAAAGCAGAGAAAAGAGACATCCGCAGCCTGTCTGCCCTTAAGTTTGCAGTGATTGGAGAGGGGACAAAAAAGGCTTTGGAGGAAAAGGGTATCTATGCAGACTTTGTTCCCTCCCGCTATTCCAGCAAAGATTTGGCGAAGGAGTGGATTCCCACTCTAAAAGAAACAGATCGTCTGCTGCTTCTTCGGGCAAAGGAAGCCTCTGAGGAGCTTACAAGTGCCCTTGACAAGGCAGAAATTTCTTATACGGCGGCTGCCCTTTATACCACAGAGGTAGATGGCCGTAAGGGAGAGGAGCTATGCCGGATACTTCCTCAGATGGATTATATTACATTTGCCAGCGCGTCAGCGGTGAAAGCCTTTGCAGGAATGGTGAAAAACCTGACTGAGATTCAGGCAAAAGTCGTTTGCATTGGCCCTGTGACCAAGAAGGCGGCTGTGAGCCTGGGGATCCCTGTTTACGAAAGCGCTGCAGTCTACACGGCAGAAGGTTTGCGGGACGCGATACGAAGAGACAGAAAAAATACAACAGAATTGGACGAATCAGAGACATGAAAAGAAAAATAAGGGCTCACAGTTTCCCCTGTCTCCATGGGGGAGATCGATATGGGGCTGCTATGGTAAGCGGATGGTCCCAGGAAGATCTTCTGGACTTTTCCGCCAATGTGAATCCTTTCGGGATGCCTTCCGGCGTCAGGGAGGCAGTGATAGCAGGATTAGAGCAATCCCTCCATTACCCGGATCCCTTGTGCCGGCAGCTTCGCATGGCGATTGGGAGGAAGGAAGGGATGGACCCAGAGCAGATTTTGTGTGGAAACGGCGGAGCGGACTTGATTTACCGTCTGGTCTATGCATGCAGGCCTAAGAAAGCTCTGGTCACGGCTCCCTCCTTTGCAGAATATGAGGAAGCTTTAAGCCAGATTGAAGCGCAGATTTGTCATTGGTTCCTCCCAGAGGATATGACCATAAAAGCAGATATATTAGAGGCTGTTACGGAGGATTTGGATCTTATCTTTTTATGTAACCCTAACAACCCCACCGGACTTTTGACAGAGAGGGAGACTTTGCTGGCTGTTTTGGAAAAGGCAAAGACTTGCTGTGTGCGTGTCTGTGTGGACGAGTGCTTTCTGGACTTTGTGAGGGAACAGGAAGACTACACCTTAAAAAATTTTTTGGACGTCTATCCCAATTTAATTCTCTTAAAGTCTTTTACCAAGCTTTATGCCATCCCGGGGCTTCGTCTGGGCTATGTGCTTTCCTCAGATAAAGAATTATTGAAGCAAATGAGAGCGGCGGGACAGCCCTGGGCCGTATCAGAGCCGGCACAGTGTGGTGGAATGGCGGCCCTACAGGCGACAGGCTTTCGGGAGCGCACCATAGATCTGGTAGATCGGGAGCGGGCGTTTCTAAAGGAGGAATTGGAGAAGATGGGGCTTCTCGTCTATGAGGGCCGGGCCAATTATCTGTGTTTCCTGGCAAAAGGAGAAAAAGAGTTGTATGAAAAGCTTCTGGAGAGGGGGATTTTAATTCGGCGCTGCCGAAACTATCCGGGACTCACAGAGGAGCACTATCGGGTGGCAGTGCGGGGGCATGAGGAAAATCAGTTCCTGCTGGAAGCACTGAAGAAGATATGGAAAGAGAGAGACTCAAAATGAAGCACAAAGCGAAAGTGATTATGAT
This sequence comes from Clostridia bacterium, assembly GCA_910574475.1. Classification (GTDB taxonomy): domain Bacteria; phylum Bacillota; class Clostridia; order Lachnospirales; family Lachnospiraceae; genus Laedolimicola. The sequence goes on from CAJTAT010000005.1 coordinate 81,141, forward strand.
ACAGGGCACCATGTCCAATGCGGGAAAAAGCTTTTTGACTGCTGGGCTGTGCAGGGTGTTTATGCAGGACGGATACCGGACAGCACCTTTTAAATCCCAGAATATGGCTCTTAATTCTTATATCACAAAAGATGGATTAGAGATAGGCCGGGCCCAGGCAATGCAGGCTGAGGCGGCGGGAATTGAGCCTGCGGTGGAGATGAATCCCATTCTTCTTAAACCTACCAGTAATGTGGGAAGCCAGGTCATAGTAAACGGCGAAGTTCTAGGCAATATGAAGGCAGCAGAGTACTATGAAAAGAAAAAGCAGTTGATTCCAGAGGTGGAGAAGGCATTTTTGAAACTCTCAGAGGAGTATGATATGATTGTCATTGAGGGAGCAGGAAGCCCGGCGGAGATCAATCTGAAGGATGACAGCTTTGTCAATATGGGAATGGCAAAAATTGCCAGGGCGCCAGTGCTTCTGGCCGGGGATATTGACCGGGGCGGCGTATTTGCATCTCTGTATGGAACGGTAAAGCTTCTAAAAGAGGAAGAACAGCGAATGATCAAGGGCCTGATTATCAACAAGTTTCGGGGCGATGTGGATATTTTAAAGCCTGGCCTGGGAATGATAGAGGATTTGACCGGGATCCCTGTAGTGGGTGTCGTACCTATGGAACCTCTTGATATTGATGATGAGGACAGTCTTTCCGATCGGCTGAATCACAGAGAGGCGAAAGGTGGAATAGACATTGCCGTCATACGGCTGCCCCATATTGCCAACTTTACGGATTTCAATGTGTTTGAGCGAATGGACGGGGTGTCTCTGCGCTATGTGAGCGAGCCGGCCAAGCTTGGCCAGCCAGACTTGATCCTGATTCCGGGAACGAAGAATACCATGGATGATATGGGCTGGATGCGGGAATGTGGTCTAGAGACTCTTGTAGTTCGCCAGGCGGAAAAGAAAACTCCTGTTGTGGGAATCTGCGGCGGCTATCAGATGCTGGGAGAAGCCTTGGAAGATCCAGATGGAGTAGAACATGGGGGAACCATGCGGGGAATGGGACTTTTGCATACAAGAACCGTATTTGAGCAGGCGAAGACCCGGACTCAGATCAAAGGCAGGATTGTCTGGAAGGAGGATGGCCCTTACTGTACCACAGAGAAAGAAGTGCAAGGCTACGAGATTCATATGGGCCGCACTTACAATCTGGGGCGTTGCATAGAGACCATCCGTCTTGAGGATGGACGCATGGATGGACTCTGCAATGAGGCTGGAACGGTCTTTGGAACGTATCTTCACGGCATTTTTGATTTTGGGGATCTGGCCTCTCTGACTGTGAGCAGGCTCATGGTAAAAAAAGGGATAGATCCTGGGAACTGGCACTTTGATCCAGAAGAACACAAGCGACAGGAATATGACAAATTGGCAGATTTGGTTCGCAGATCTTTGGATATGGACAAAATATATGAAATCATAGAGGCGGGAATCACATGTTAGATAAAATTCAGATTGTAAAACCCATGGAAATTGAAGAGCGTAGTATGGAGATGATTACTCAGGAGCTAAATGGCCGTACCTGGCCGGAGCCAGAGTTCTCCATTGTAAAAAGATGTATCCATACATCGGCAGATTTTGACTATGCAAAGAATCTCTGTTTCTCTGAAAGGGCGGCGTCCACAGGAGTGGAAGCTTTAAGAGGCGGAGCCTCTATTGTGACAGATACCCGGATGGCCGCTTCCGGGATCAATAAAAAGAAGCTGGCTTCCTACGGAGGGCAGGTTTACTGCTTTATGGATGATCCAAACGTGGCAAAAGAGGCAAAGGAGCGGGAGTGTACCCGGGCGGCCATCTGTATGGAACGGGCGGCAGAGCTTCCCGGACAGTTGGTTATCGCAGTGGGAAATGCACCCACGGCCCTGATCCGGCTCTATGAACTCATCCAGGAAGGGAAGATTCGCCCAGCTCTGATTATTGGGGCCCCTGTGGGATTTGTGAATGTAGTGGAGGCAAAAGAGCTGATTATGACAGCCGGTGTTTCCTATATTGTGCCCAGGGGGAGAAAGGGCGGCAGCAACATTGCGGCTACCATTTGTAATGCCATGCTGTATCAGGGAGGAAAGTAAGATGAAGCTGGAAGAGTACATTACAGAGATTAAACCTTTGGATGAAGGTATGATGAAGGCGTCCTGGAATCATTGGGATTCATTATGTAAACCTCTTAGGGGAATGGGAAAGCTGGAAGAAATGGTCGTGCAGCTTGCAGGAATTTATGGCACAGAGCATCCAAAGCTTACAAAACCAGTTGTTGTGATTATGGGAGCAGATAACGGCGTGGTGGCAGAAGGCGTCAGCCAGACAGGCAGTGAGGTGACTGCCCAGGTTTTGGAAAATATGGGGGATCGCATCTCCTCTGTCTGTATTATGGCTAAATTGGAAGGGATTGAGGTACTCCCTGTGAATATCGGGATGTTTGTGGATGGAAAGCATCCCCGTATCAAGAACCGGGTGGTGCGTTATGGCACAGGCAATATAGCCAGGGAAGCGGCCATGACGAGAGAGGAAGCCATTCAGGGAATTCTGACAGGAATTGAGACAGTAAAAGAGCTCTACCAGGATGGATACCGGATGATCATTACCGGAGAGATGGGGATTGGCAACACAACCCCCAGCTCGGCCATGGCGTCCGTTCTCTTGTCTCAGGAGGTAGAGATGATGACAGGCCGGGGAGCCGGCCTCTCAAGCGAGGGACTAGAGCGAAAAATAGCGGCTATTAAGCGTGCCATTGCTGTAAATCAGCCGGACAAAAACGATATTCTTGATGTACTCTCAAAGGTTGGAAGCCTGGATATCGCAGGAATGATAGGCTGCTTTATCGGGGCGGCCGTCTATCGTGTCCCGGCTTTGATTGACGGATTTATCTCTTCCGTGGCCGCTTACAGTGCCACACTGCTGGCTCCGGCTTGCAAGCCCTATATGGTTCCCACCCACTGTTCTGCAGAGCCTGCAGGGCAGCTTATGCTTAACGCTCTGGGAATGGAAGCTCCTGTCCATGCTGGGATGCATCTGGGGGAAGCTACAGGTGCAGTGACAGCCTACAGCCTTTATAAATATGCCTTTGCCCTGTATGATGGATTGCCAAGCTGGAATGACGGCAAGGTAGAGGCTTATGAACACCTGAAATAGGACGGTCAGGGAAAGGGCCATACATATGCAGATTATCATATCACCAGCTAAGAGAATGAAAATTGATACAGACTCTGTGGAGACAGAAGCCCTGCCTCTTTATCTAGAGGATACGAAAAGATTAATGGAAAAAATGCGGTCCTTCCATCGGGGAGAGTTACAGAAGCTTTTCGCAGCCAATGAGAAGATAACAGAAGAAAACTTTGAGCGGTATGCTCACATGGATTTGCGAAAAGGCCTGACTCCGGCTATCCTGTCTTATGTAGGGATTCAGTATCAATATATGGCGCCTCAGGTATTTACGGACGCCCAGTGGGATTATGTAAAAAAGCATTTGTGGATCTTAAGTGGATTTTATGGAATTTTGCGCCCCCATCATGGGGTGACACCCTACCGTCTGGAGATGCAGGCAAAGCTGGCTCTTAATGGACACAGAAATTTATATGAGTTCTGGGGAAATAAGCTGTACCGCGCACTGGTGGAGGAAGATAAGACCGTGATAAATCTGGCGTCCAGAGAGTATGCAAAAGGGGTAGAGCCTTATTTGGAATCGGACGTCCGCTACCTTACCTGCGTCTTTGGAAGCCTTCAGGGAGATAAGATAAAAGTAAAAGGGACAGAAGCAAAGATGGCCCGGGGCGAAATGGTGCGCTGGCTTTCTCTGAATCACATTGAAGAGCCAGAAACGCTGCGTCAATTTAAAGAACTGGGGTTTGTCTACTGTCCTGAGCGCTCTACAGAGCAGGAGTATGTATTTTTAAAATCTTCTCCCGGAAAGAACCTGGATGAAAAGTAAGGCTTGGAGGCATGCTTTATGTTAGAACAATATGTCTACAAACAAAATAAAAAAATGCGCCTGGGCTATACGACAGGTTCCTGTGCAGCGGCTGCATCCAAAGCGGCGGTCTGGATGCTTCTTAACAGACAGCCTGTTTCTTATGTAAATTTAAAAACGCCCAAAGGGATTCCTTTGAATCTGGAAGTTTTGGAGGCAGGATTTACGGAAGAGGAGGCCTCCTGTGCCATCCAAAAGGATGCGGGAGACGACCCGGATGTGACAAATGGCCGGTATATTTATGCCAGTGTCCGAAAAACAATAACACCGGGAATTGAGATTGACGGAGGCGCAGGCGTGGGGCGTGTCACGAGAGAGGGACTCGATCAGCCTGTTGGAGATGCGGCCATTAACCGGGTACCCCGTCAGATGATAAGGGAGGCTGTAGAGGAAGTCTGTAAAAGCTTTGGCTATGAGGGAGGAATCTCTGTGGTGATCTCGGTACCCGGGGGAGAGGAATTGGCAAAAAAGACGTTTAATCCGCGTCTGGGAATAGAAGGAGGAATCTCCATCCTTGGAACGAGTGGGATTGTAGAACCTATGAGCGAAGAAGCCCTGATACAGACCATACGCGTAGACATCAAAATGCAGTTGGCCCGTGGACAAAAGGACCTGATTTTAGTTCCGGGAAATTATGGAATGGATTTTCTGAACGAGTACGATTCCACTCTTTTGTCCCGCTCTGTAAAATACAGCAACTTTCTTGGAGAGGCCATCGACGCCTCTGTGGAATACGGCGCCCGGGGTATCCTTCTGGTGGGACACATTGGCAAACTGGTGAAACTGGCCGGGGGAATTATGAATACTCATTCCAGAAATGCAGATGCCCGAATGGAGATTTTGACTGCCCATGCAGCCCTCCTGGGAGCAGATTCAAAGACTGCAAAAGCTTTGATGGGCTGTGTAACTACAGATGAAGCTCTGGATATTCTGAAAGAAAAGGGACTTCTTGAGGCTGTTATGGCATGTCTTATGGAACGGATGGAGTTTTATGTCAATCACAGAAGCGGTGGAGCTCTTACCTGTGGAATTCTTACCTTTTCCAAAAAGCTGGGGATTCTTGGGGAGACGAAAGAAGTAAGAAACCTACTGAATGAGCTGAAAGAGGAGAAAAAGAAACTATGAAGCTGGCAGTGATTGGATTTACCCGTTCGGGCTGCACATATGCCAAAAGAATCGAGAAGGCCATGAGGGAAAAGGGCAATGACTGTACAGCCTGGGGCAAAGGCTCTAAGGCAGAAGACTGGGAAGTATGCCCCGTGAAAGAGCCATTAAAAGACTGGACAGGAGAACAGTTTCTGACTCAGGACGCTCTTATCTTTGTGGGGGCTACAGGGATTGCTGTTCGTGCTATCGCTCCTTTTGTGAAGAGCAAGTCTACCGATCCAGCAGTTCTCTGTATGGATGAACAGGGAAGATATGTGATTTCCCTTTTGTCCGGGCATCTGGGAGGGGCCAACGAGCTGGCGACGGAGATTGCCAGGCTGTGCCAGGCCACACCTGTCATCACTACAGCTACGGATTTGAATGGAAGATTTTCGGTAGATTCCTTTGCAAAGCGGGAGCATTTATATCTGGATAGCTTAAGTCTGGCAAAGAAGATTTCCGCAGAGATCCTGGAGCATGGGAAGGTAGGCCTCCACAGCGATTTTGAGATAACAGGCCCTGTGCCACAGGAGCTCTCTATCAAAGACGAGGGAGATTTAGGGATCAGTATTTCTCTGAACCAGGGGTGCAATCCCTTTTTCGAGACCCTTCATTTAGTGCCCAGAATCCTGGTCCTTGGTATTGGTTGCAAAAAGGGCGCATCCAGGGAACAGATTGAAAGTCTGGTGAGAAAAGTGATGGATGACAAGGGATTTTCCATGTATGGTATAGGCAAGGTAGCTTCCATCGACTTAAAACGGGAGGAAGAAGGGCTGGTATCCTTCTGCCGGGAATATGGGTTTTCCTTTCACACCTACTCAAGACAGGAGCTAGAAGCTGTGTCCTGTGAGGATGGCTTTTCTGAGTCAGAATTTGTAAAAAATGTCACTGGCGTGGGAAATGTATGTGAGCGAAGCGCTCTGCGGGCATCAGGACAGACTCGCCTGCTTCAGAAGAAAGTGGCGGAAAATGGGGTGACAATTGCCGTTGCCTTAGAAGACTACCAGGTGCAATTTTAGGAGGACAAGATGCAGCAAGTAATTGTATTTGCAGGGACAACAGAGGGGCGTAAGCTCAGTGAATGGCTGGCCGGCGGGGGTGTGGATACCTTGGCCTGTGTGGCCACAGAATATGGCCGGCAGCTGGTGGATGAGAGGGCTCATCTGTCTGTGCACCAGGGACGGATGGAGCCGGAGGAGATGAAAAGCCTTTTTAAGAAGGAAGGCTTGCCACTTGTGCTGGATGTGACACACCCTTACGCAGTTGCTGTATCCCAGAATATCCGAAAGGCTTGTGAGGATGTCGGATGTGAATACCTGCGCCTGATTCGCCCCTCTCTTGGGGGACAGGCAAAGGATCTGGTGACAGTGGACAGTGTGGAGGAGGCGGTAGACTGGCTGAAGGAGACAAAAGGCTCCGTTCTGGTGACAACGGGAAGCAAGGAACTTCACAAATATACGGCTCTTCCTGATTACAGAGAGCGTATTTATGCCCGGGTGCTGGCTACTCCTGAGGTGGTGACCCACTGTACAGAGCTTGGATTTAGCGGATCACATCTGATCTGTATGCAGGGCCCCTTTTTGAAGGAAATGAATTTTGCTATGTTAAAGCAGACAGGGGCATCCTATCTGGTGACGAAAGAATCTGGGAAAGCTGGAGGGTTTGAAGAAAAGCTGGAGGCTGCAGCCCAGGCCGGAGTAAAGGTGATTCTCATTGGCCGTCCCCAGGAGCAAAAGGGAATGTCTGTGAAGGAGGGTATGGACCTGTTGGGGAGGCGCTTCTCTCTGAATACATCAGGAAACAGGCAGAAAGTGACTTTAGTGGGCATCGGTATGGGCGTAAGGGAGCATTTGACAAGAGAAGCATGCGAAGCCTTTGAGGAGGCCGACTGTATTCTGGGAGCTGGCCGGATGCTGGAGAACTTTCGCTCTTTGGGCAAACCTTTATTTGACGCCTATGCCCCCGAGGTGATGCGCGCCTATATCAGAGATCACCAGGAATATGAGAGGATTGCTGTGGCTTTATCTGGGGATGTGGGCTTCTACAGTGGGGCAAGAAGGTTGATTGGAGCTCTGGAAGAAGAGGGAATACAAGTCGAACTGCTTCCGGGGATTTCTTCTGTCACATATTTTTGCAGCCGTCTTCGTATCCCGTGGGAAGACATCAGGCTCATGAGTATCCACGGACGAAAAGGCAACCTAATCGCCGCTGTGCAGGGACATTTTCGAACCTTTACATTGTTGGGAGGAAAAGATACTGTAGCATCTCTCTGCCAGGAGCTTATGACCTATGGCCTCCGTGAGGTGAAGCTGTTTGTGGGTGAACGGCTTCGCTATCCAGATGAGCGCATTACAGTCGGGACGCCAGAGAAACTTAAGAATCGTATATTTGATAAGCTCTGTGTGGCCTTGATTGAGAACCCTGATTACTATGCCGGGGTAAGAGCCAGTATCCCAGACGAAGCGTTTATCCGAGGCCAGGCTCCTATGACAAAAAGTGAAATCCGCAGCCTTTCTGTGGCAAAGCTTAGGCTTTGCCGGGACTCAATCGTATATGATATTGGAGCGGGAACAGGCTCCGTGTCTATAGAAATAGCAATACAGGCATGGGAAGGTACGGTTTGGGCGATTGAAAAAAAAGAGTCTGCTGCTTGTCTGATTCAGGAAAATTGCCTGAAATTTGGAACACCAAATGTAACAGTGGTCAAAGGGGAAGCACCAGAAGTTTTGAAAGATTTGCCTGCACCGACCCATGCGTTTATTGGAGGCTCTTCAGGCAACCTAAAGGAAATCCTTGAACTATTGCTTCAAAAGAATCCAAATATCTTTATCGTGATGAACGCTATCACTTTAGAGACCATTGGTGAGGCAGTAAGGTGTTTGAAGGAGCTTCCTTTTTGTGAGACAGAAATTTTGCAGGTACAAGTGGCAAAAGCAAAGGCAGTTGGGGATTATCAGTTAATGATGGGGCAAAATCCAGTCTATCTTTTTTCCTGTCGCGGAAATGGCGAGGCACAAAAATCGCTTGGCCGTTCTGAATCTGAACAGTAACATAGAGGTATTTATTGAGATGTAAGATCTAGGAGAACAGAGAGATGAAACTGTCAAGAATTATGCTGGCAGCTCCTGCCAGCGGAAGCGGAAAGACACTGATAACTTGTGGGATTCTACAGGCGCTTGTGAACCGGGGATATCGGGTTGCCTCTTTTAAATGCGGCCCGGATTATATTGATCCCATGTTTCACAGCCGTGTAATAGGAACACGATCCGGGAATCTGGATACTTTTTTTACAGAATGGGATACGACTCGATATCTGTTTGGACGTGTGGCTGAGGAATATGAGATATCTGTGGTAGAGGGAGTGATGGGCTATTACGATGGTGTGGCTGGTATTTCCACAAGAGCGAGCTCTTCTGATGTAGCTAAGGCTCTGGATATGCCGGTAGTTCTCATTATAAATTGTCAGGGGATGAGTATGTCCATGATTCCCCTGATTCGGGGCTTCCTGGAATTTGAGCGTCCCCGAAGAATACGGGGGGTGATTTTGAACCAGATCACAGAAAGCCTGTATGAGGAGATAAAAGAGCAGATAGAGCTTCGCCTTCCAGTTCAGGTTCTGGGCTATGTGCCTAAGATGCCGGAGCTTGTACTGGAGAGTCGCCATTTGGGCCTGGTAATGCCAGAAGAAGTAGAGGATTTGCGGGAAAAATTAAACAAACTGGCTACTGTTTTAGAGGAAACCCTGGATTTGGATGCTTTTATGGCCATGGCTTTTGTGGCTCCCAGCCTGACTTATAGAGCTCCAAAGATCCCCACATTAAAAGGGAGAAAAAAGGTACATGTGGCTGTGGCAAAAGACGAAGCCTTTTGCTTTACCTACAGAGATAACCTGCAGCTTTTGAAAGATATGGGAGCAGTGCTGGAAGAGTTTTCGCCTATTCACGACAAGAGACTGCCAAAAGGAATCCAGGGACTGATCTTAAGCGGCGGATATCCAGAGCTGTATGCAAAAGAGTTGAGTCAGAATCAGTCTATGCGGAAAGAGATACGGGAGGCTATTGAGAGAGGGCTGCCCTGTATTGCAGAGTGTGGGGGCTTTCTCTACCTACACAAAACCCTGGAAGGACAGGATGGAAAAAGTTACCCAATGGCAGGCGTCTTTGATGCAAAAGCTTATCGGACTTCTAAGCTGTCACGGTTTGGTTATGTCACCTTAAAGTCCAAGGAAAGCCAGATGATTCTGAAAGAGGGGGAAACGATTAAGGCACATGAATTTCACTACTGGGAGAGTGAGAGCTGTGGGGACAGTCTGAAAGCAGAAAAGCCTCTGCGCAAACGGAGCTGGAAGTGTGTTCATGGAAGTGATACGCTGTATGCTGGCTTTCCGCATTTGTTTTTCTACTCCAATCCTGAGGCTGCCCTGCATTTTCTGCAGACATGTAAGGAGCGCCTATGTTTGAACTGATAATTGGAGGAAGTGGCAGTGGAAAGTCAGAGTATGCAGAAAATCTGGCAATGAATCTGGCAAGGGAAGAATATCTTCCCTTATATTATATTGCTACCATGCTGCCTTACGGGGAAGAAGGAAAGAAACGTATCGAACGCCATCAAAAGCTCCGTGCCGGAAAAGGCTTTTATACGATAGAATGTTATGTAAATCTGAGGCGACTTGTCCTTCCTGCACGCGGAATAGTTCTTCTGGAATGTCTGTCTAATTTGACTGCCAATGAGATGTTTGAGGATGACGGGGCAAAAGAACAGACCACAGAGGCAGTTCTTTCTGGGGTATCCAAGGTTCGTGAGGGCAGCAGGCATTTGGTGGTTGTCACGAATGATATTTTTTCAGACGGAATTACATACGACGAAACTACAGTCAGGTATCAGAAATATCTGGGGGAGGCTAACCAGCGTCTGGCGGCAATGGCAGATCAGGTGACAGAAGTAGTCTGTGGAATTCCATTGCAGCTTAAGAATACGCTTCAAAAGACAGAGATGAGGGATAAATGTGAGAGCGTGGTGGAACAGCTTTAAAATTGCTTTTTCTATGTACTCCAAAATTCCAATGCCAAAAGCAGACTGGGAAAAGGAAAATATGCGCTACATGATGTGCTTCTTTCCTTTCATTGGAGTAGTGGAGGGCGCGTGTATGTTCCTTTGGAGCAAGGTGGCTGCCTGGCTTCAGGCAGGAGATGTGATGCGCTCCTGTGTCTATGTGTTGATCCCAGTGCTGGTAACAGGCGGCATCCATTTGGATGGCCTGCTGGATACGGCAGATGCTCTGAGCTCTTATCAACCCAGGGAGCGAAAGCTGGAAATCCTAAAAGACTCTCATGCAGGGGCATTTGCGGTGATCACGGCTTGCTGTTATTTCCTGGCAGCTATTGGAGTCTGGAGCGAGATTACCGGGGAGCAAGTTCTGGTGCTAGCCGGAAGCTACGTCCTTTCCCGGTGCTTTAGCGGTCTCGCAGTCGCTACCTTTCCCTGTGCCAAGCGAAGCGGAACAGTGGCCATGTTCTCCGATGCGGCCCAAAAGAAGTGTGTCATGGTCAGCATGTACCTTCTAATGGCGCTGTCAGCCCTCTATATGTGTCTGACAGATATGAAATTGGGAGTGGCAGCAATCCTTGGAGCTATTTTGAGCTTTGGAGCCTACTATCGGATATCCATGAAACAGTTCGGAGGCATTACAGGAGATTTGGCAGGCTTTTTTCTGCAAATATGTGAGCTTATAATAGCCATAGCTGTGTATTTGGCTGGAAAATTATAGTAGGAGGCAGAGCTTAAAATGATATTGATTGTCGGAGGGGCATTTCAGGGAAAAAAGGCATATGCCAGGCAAACATTTTCTCTTGAGGAAACAGATATTACAGACGGAGGAAGCTGTGAGCTGGAAGAGATTTTTCAGGCAAGGGCGCTCTCCCATTTTCATGAATATATCAGGCGCTGTCTGGAGGCAGACAGGGATGTAAGTACTTTGCCGGAAATGTTGGGGAAGAAAAATCCCCAGGTGATCCTGATAGCCAACGAGCTTGGAAGCGGCGTTGTCCCTACAGAGGCTTTTGACAGGGAGTATCGGGAGACTGTGGGACGACTCTGCTGCGCCCTGGCGAAAGAGGCAGAGGAAGTGCACCGGGTGGTCTGTGGAATAGGCAGGGTGATCAAGTATGGTTGAATTATACCTCATTCGCCATGGAAAAACCCATGGCAATACCCTGGGGCGTTATATTGGAACTACAGACGAAAGCCTTTGCCGAGAAGGCCTGGAAGCCCTGAAAGGCGGCAGGTATCCTCAGGTGGAGGCTGTCTATGTCAGTCCTATGAAGCGCTGTGTGGAGACGGCCAGGGAGCTTTGGCCAAAGGAGCCGATGGAGGTCTGTGATTCCTTCAGAGAGTGTGATTTTGGGGATTTTGAAAATAAAAATTATCGGGAATTAAGTCAAAATAAAGATTATCAGGCCTGGGTGGACAGCGGGGGAACTCTGCCCTTCCCAGGGGGGGAGAGCCAGGAGGCCTTCCGCTTAAGGTGCAGGGAGGGATTTCTTTACACCTTAAAAAGGATCCGAAAAGCAGGCTTTAAACGGGTGGCTTTCGTGGTTCACGGAGGCACGATTATGAGTATATTAGAAGCATATGGAGTGCCAAAAGAGGAATTCTATCACTGGCAGGCTAAGAACGGCCAGGGATTTTTGACTCACTGGGATGAGACAGACAAAGGAGGAATTGCGCTGTATGAGACTGTATCTTTTTGCCCTGATTCTGGGCTTTTTACTGGATCTGATCTTCGGTGATCCGGCCTGGTTTTACCACCCAGTACAGATCATAGGACTTCTGATTAGCCGCACAGAGCCTGGCTTTCGAAAGCTTTTTCCAAAATCTGATAAGGGGGAGCTGGCAGCAGGCGTCTTTTTTGGACTATTCGTTGTGGCCGTATCTACAGCAGTTCCCTTTTTGATTCTTCTAGTGGCCGCAAAGATTCATTTATGGCTTTTTTTTGCACTCTGTGTTGTGTGGGATTATCAGCTCCTTGCCACCAAAGCATTAAAGGTGGAGAGTATGAAGGTATATACTGCCTTAAAATCAGGCGATTTGATAGAGGCTCGCAGAGCAGTCTCTATGATCGTAGGCCGGGATACTCAAAATCTGACGGAAGAAGGGGTGGCCAAAGCTGCTGTAGAGACAGTGGCGGAGAATACTTCGGATGGAATCCTTGCACCTATGATTTTTTTGGCTCTGGGAGGTCCAGTCTTAGGCTTTTTCTACAAATCTATCAATACCCTGGATTCTATGGTAGGTTATAAAAATAAAAAATACTTGTATTTTGGGCGGTTTTCTGCCAAACTGGATGATGTAATCAACTTTATTCCTGCCCGTGTTTCAGGAATTTTAATGGTACTTGCCAGCTTTTTTGTGGGGTTGGACGGGAAGAATTCCTGGAGGATCTATCGGAGAGATCGGGGAAATCATGCAAGCCCCAATTCAGCTCACACAGAGGCGGCAGCGGCAGGAGCGCTGAATATTCAACTGGCAGGTAACGCATACTATTTTGGAAAGCTTTATGAGAAGCCTACCATTGGAGATCCCATACGACCAGTGGAGTTTGAAGACATCTTCAGAGTAAACCGATTATTGTATGGGACAGCAGTACTGGGACTTTTGCTTTTTACAGGCTGCTTCTGGTTTATTTTGAAATAAAGGAACGAAACTGGAATGAGAAGAATTAACTTTTTGCTAAGGGTTCTTGTGAATTTACTAATAGTCCTTGTACTTTTTATAGGTGGACTTACACTGTGGCTATACACAAGACAGGCAGAGGAACCAGAGAGAGAAGATTTGACGGCTAGTTGTAAAGATGCCGGAAAGATTATAGAAAAAGGGGCGACAGCCAAGGTAGAGGCAAAGGACTCTGAATTGGAAGAAAATTTGGAAATGACACTGTCAGAAGAGGTGGACTTACAGGCAGAGCTAGAGCAGCCAGAAAATACAGGGGAAAATCTTTTAGAAGAACAGGTTGAGGAAGTTTTGCAGAACATGACACTGGAAGAAAAGGTTTTGCAGCTCTTTATCATTACTCCTGAGGCTTTGACGAACCATACTACAGTGACTGCAGCCGGGGATATTACGAAAAACAGTATCCTTCAATATCCCGTAGGCGGCCTTATCTATTTTGCAAAGAACCTTAAGACAAGGGAACAAGTAGAAGCCATGCTTGAGAATACCTGCCAATATTATGAGGAAGCAGGCTATACCCGTCCCTTCCTTGCCATCGATGAGGAGGGCGGAACGGTGGCAAGGATTGGCAACCAGCCTGCATTTGGTGTGGAGAAGATTTCAGATATGTCTGTGATTGGAGAGAGTGGCGATGTAAAAGAGGCAGAGAGAGTGGGCTCTGTAATCGGCACTTATCTGTCAGAATTGGGCTTTAACCTCAATTTTGCTCCAGTGGCAGATGTGCTGACGAACCCCAATAATAAGGCTATTGGAAAGCGTTCCTTTGGAAAGGACGCCAGTCTTGTCTCAGATATGGTGCAGGCGGAAGTTCAAGCCATGGAGGACTGTGGAATCTATGGAGTATTGAAACACTTTCCAGGTCACGGAGCCACAGATGCAGACACCCATGCAGGCTATGCCTACACTGATAAAACTTTGGAGGCATTAATGGAGGAAGATTTGGTTCCTTTTATAGATGGAATTGAATCTGGGACCCATTTTATAATGGCAGCCCACATTTCCGTGCCAACCATCACAGGAGATTCCACACCCTGCAGCTTGTCATCTTATATGATTACGGATGTTCTTCGGGGAAAGATGGGATATGAGGGAATCGTTGTGACAGATGCCATGGATATGAAAGCTGTGGAACATCAGTACACCTCTGCTCAGGCAGCAGTTCTGGCTCTGGAAGCTGGCGTTGATATCATCCTGATGCCTGAAAGCTTTCAAATGGCTTATGAGGGAGTTTTGGAAGCTGTGGAATCCGGCCAACTTACAGAAGAACGGATTGATGAGTCGGTACAAAGAATTTTGAGAGTGAAGTGTTTGCCCATATAAGCGAGGGCAGAGAGGAGCTACTGTGAAACAAGCATGTATTCATATTTACTGTGGGGATGGGAAAGGTAAATCTACAGCAGCTATGGGGCTGGCTGTGCGTGCAGCCGGAAGCAACCAAAAAGTGGTGCTGACTCAGTTTTTAAAAGACGGAACTTCTTCTGAACTGAACATATTGAGAAACATCCCGCAGATTAAGGTATTTACTTGTGAAGAGAAGTTTGGTTTTATCTGGAATATGACTGAGGAACAAAAGGCTGGGGCTCAAAAAGCTTTTACGGACCTGTTTGAAAAGGTGACGCAGACAGCCGTCAGGGAACATGCATTTCTGCTGGTCATGGATGAGTTTATTGCAGCTTATGGCCATGGCATGATTGACAGAGAAAAAGCTTTGAAGTTTCTTCGGGAAAAACCGGAGACTTTGGAGGTGGTACTCACAGGCAGAGACCCAGAGCCAGAGCTCTTAGAGCTGGCGGACTATGTGTCAGAGATTCAGAAGAAAAAACATCCCTTTGACAGAGGCCTCTCGGCCCGCAAAGGGATAGAACTTTAATTTGTGCCTTCCTCTTCATCCTCCCACATGTAGGGTGTGAGCTGGTAGACATAGTAATTGATCCAGTTGGTGTAAAGGGTGTTAGCGTGAGCCCGCCACATTAAAAGAGGGGGGTTGTTGCTGTCGTTATCCTTAAAATAATCTCTTGGTATCTGGATATCCAGTCCCTTCTCTTTGTCCCTGACGTATTCTTTTTCCAGAGTATGGCGGTCATACTCTGGATGTCCGAAGACAAAGATTTTCCTTCCCTCCTCTGCCATACTGATAAAGACGCCGGCTTCCTTTGATTCAGCCAGGATGGTAAGATCTTTACAGGCGCGGATCTCCTCTGCATCTACTGTAGTGTGTCTGGAGTGGGGGGCCAGGAATTCATCGTCAAAGCCACGAATTAAAGGCTCTTTTCGGTTCTGAATCTGATGACGGTACAGTCCGAACAGTTTCTGCGAAAGGAGCTTTTTTTTCAGGCCATAGTAATGGTACATGGCAGCCTGGGCGCCCCAACATATGAAGAAGGTTGAGGTGACATGAGTCTGGGCCCAGTCCATGATTTCCACCAGCTCTTCCCAATAGTCTACTTCCTCAAACTCCATCTGCTCCACAGGCGCCCCTGTAATGATCAGTCCGTCAAAGCGCCGCTTCTTTACATTACAGAAGGGTTCATAAAACTTATTGATATGGCTCTGAGCCGTGTTCTTGGACTCATGGGTACTTACTGTGAGAAAGGTGATGTCCAACTGTAACGGTGTATTAGACAGAGAACGCAGAAGCTGCAGCTCTGTATCTTCTTTCAGAGGCATGAGATTTAAAATTCCTATCTTTAATGGCCGGATATCCTGATTCATGGCTCTCGTCTCATCCATGACGAAAATATTCTCTTTTTCCAGGATGGCTCTGACCGGCAAATCACTTTGTACTTTAATTGGCATATAGTATCACTCTCTTTTCTTTGCATGCTGTAATACTTAGTGTATCATAAAATTCTTTTTCGGGAAAGAGATTTGTTTTCTATTGATACCTATTCTCTTATCTGCTATTATGGATCATAGAAACATGTTCATAAAATAATTATATATGGATGCAGACAAGGAGGTTGCCAGGATGAAAAATCTATTTTGTTACGCAGATAAATATTTACAGAAAAGTAATTGGAAAGATATGGCTATGCTGAAATTCTGCCTTTTTTCTATAGGAATATTGATAGGAATGAGAATACCGGAAAAGGGAAAAAAGAAAGTTGGTATAGCTGCGCTCCTTGTCTTTTTAATCACCTACATTCCTCTTATGGCAAAATTTATTGGGATTGTCATAACGGAGAACAGAGAGTAGCATCAGATACTGTCAATGATCTCAGAAGCTTGCAAAGCCTGCCGGATAATATGCATATTTACCGGATCTATTTGTGCGTTCTCATCTAATTGAAAGGGAGCGTTGTCAAGAAATGCGTTGGACAACTGAAATACATAATACCCGGCGTCCGGCTCCCGCTCAGCCAGCACATCCCCCTGAATACGCATATCATTTGTGTCTGTCTCTTTTCCAAGGCTCATATTAGTCAAAGTTTCCAGCATAATACAAAAATGATCCTCATCCCAGGCAGACAGATACATGCATTTGCAGAGTCCCTTCGTAAAAAACGGGTAATCCGCATAACAATCCAACAGTTCTTTAAAACGGGTCTTGTGACCATAATTTTCAAATAGTTTTGCTTCCGCAAGAGCTGCAATACAGTGGTCGCTCCAACTCATACGAATCCTCCCTCTGATAATATGTGTTGGCTAAATTGCATAAAAAATGTTAATAAAAATTATAACGGAAGTGGGAAAAGAACTCAATAGGTTTTGGAAAAAAATACCGGATAAAGATAGTATAAGGGAAAAGGAGAAAATATGAAATTGAGAGAACTGGGTCGTACTGGCCTGAAAGTAAGTGAAATTGGAATGGGCTGTGAAGGCTTTGTGGATCAACCTTATGAACAAGTAAAGGCTTTTGTGGACAGGATGGAGGAGGGCGGCGTCAACTGTATTGACTTGTATACACCAGACCCAAATGTGCGCTCCAATCTGGGAAAAGCTCTTGAGGGACGGCGGGAGAAGTTTGTATTGCAGGCTCATCTCTGTACCATCTGGAAGGATGGACAATATAAGCGAACCCGTGATTTGGAGGAGGTAAAGGAAGGCTTCACGGATCAGCTCCGGCGTCTTAAGACAGATCATGTGGAGATTGGCATGATTCACTATGTGGACTCTCTGGAAGACTGGGAAAAGGTAAAAGATGGGGATGTAATGAAATATGCCCACAGCCTGAAGCAGGAAGGTACGATTGGCTGCATCGGTATGTCCAGTCATAACCCGGAAGCTGCCCTGGCAGCTGTGAACAGCGGCTTGATTGACGTGCTGATGTTCAGCGTCAACCCCTGCTACGATCTTCTTCCAGCCAATGAAGACGTGGAATCTCTGTGGGATGAAAAAAATTATGAGAAACCTCTCGTGAATATGGATCCGGACCGTCAGGCGTTGTACGAGACCTGCCAGAGGCTTGGAGTGGGGATTACTGTGATGAAAGCATTTGGGGGAGGGGATCTTTTGAGTGCAGAATTGTCCCCTGCCGGAAAGGCTCTGACCCCATATCAGTGTATACATTATGCCTTGACCCGTCCGGCGGTGGCCTCTGTCATGGCCGGCGCGCGGACGCTGGAAGATTTGAAAGTAAGCATTGCCTATGAAGAGGCGGACGAGGAGGAGAAAGACTATGCAGCAGCATTTGCCTCCCTGCCGAAGATAAGCTGGAAAGGCCACTGCATGTATTGCGGCCACTGTGCACCCTGTCCAAAGGGGATTGACGTGGCTTCTGTGACAAAGTTCCTGAATCTGGCTGTTGCACAGGGAGAGGTGCCAGAGACTGTGCGGGAGCACTATGCACTCTTACCCCACACCGCCCAGGAATGTGTGGGTTGCGGCGCCTGTGAGAAACGCTGTCCTTTTGATGTTCCGGTGATTGAGAATATGAAGCGGGCGGCAGAAATATTTGGAGACTAATATGAAAAGAAGATAGGGATCATGCCCCGCCATTTGGACGGGGCATTAACTATTTACAAACAGAGGTTCCTCTGTTATAATCTGTTTTAATGTGAAATCGATAACATAAAGAGAGGATTATAAAAAATATAACGTGGAGGAAATAAATGAAACATAGAGCTATTTTTCTGGATATAGACGGAACACTGACAGAACCAGGGACAAACAAGCCCCCCAAGTCGGCTCTGTGGGCAATTGAACAGGCCAGAAAAGAAGGACATTTTGTATTCTTGTGTTCAGGAAGAAATTACGATATGCTGTCTCCCCTGCTTCAGTACGATTTTGACGGAGTGATAGCCAGTGCGGGCGGGTATATGGAATGTCAGGGCAAAGTAATCTATGACTGTCCTATGACAGAGCAGCAGCAGCAGACTGCCATGGACGTATTGAAGAAAAATGGAGTGTTTCGGACAGTGGAATGTATGGACGGATCTTACACAGATAAAGAGTTCAAAGACTTTCTGAAAACTCACGCCAAAGAAGGACGCAACAGTGAGCTGCTTAGATGGAGAAAGCAGATAGAAGAATCCTTGAATATTCTTCCTATGGAAGCGTACAGAGGTCAGCCAGTCTATAAGATTGTAATTATGAGCCCTTCATCAGAACAGCTTGTAGAGCCTAGAAAGCTTTTGGAGAAAGAATTTGAATTTTGCATCCAGGATGAAAACGAGTTTGGCTTTATCAATGGAGAGATGATAAACAGGCAGTTTGACAAGGGAAGAGCAGTGGCCCGGGTATGTGAGTATCTTCATATTCCTCTCTGTGATTCAGTGGCTATAGGGGATAGTATGAATGATCGGGAAATGATATTGGTTGCTGGTCTGAGTATTTGTATGGAAAATGGAAACGGGGAGCTAAAGAAGCTTGCGGACGATATTTGTCCCTCTGTGCAAGAGGATGGGATTTGCTGTGCCTTTCGCAAACACCATTTGATAGAAAACTGAGAATTTTGTAAGGAGGATGAACAAGTAGCAGAGACGCTTTTTTGTATGAAATTGATTTCAGTAAATTGCACAAAAATAAACTTGGAAGTTTGTTGGAAATGACAATTTACAAAGAATAATTCACATGATATATTGAGAGTACAAAGTGTAATCGATTTCATATAAAAGTAAAAGAGGGATTTATAAAGGGGAGAAAAATCATGGCTATGGATTATGCGAAATGTGCAAAAGAGATTTTTGAGACTCTGGGCGGAAGAAGCAATCTGGTAAGTGCGGCCCATTGCGCCACAAGACTTCGACTTGTGACCGTGGATAACAGCAAGATTGACATGAAAAAACTGGAGAATATTGACGGAGTCAAAGGTGTGTTCAGCAACAATGGACAGCTACAGTTAATCATCGGAACGGGCACCGTAAATAAGGTGTATGATGAGTTCTTAAGTGTGAGCGGTATGACTGCAGCTACCAAGGAAGAGGTAAAGGCAGCGGCGGCGGCCAAGCAGCCTGTTTTCAAACGGATGATTAAAGCCTTGGGCGACGTGTTTGTGCCAATTCTTCCGGCTATCGTGGCCTCTGGTTTGATGATGGGGCTGGTAGAAGCTTTGGGAAAAGCAATACCGGCTTTTGCGGGAAGCGACTGGTATGGAATTCTTGATTTGATGGCAAATACAGCCTTTACCTTCCTTCCTGTGCTGATTGCGGTATCAGCAGCAAGAGTGTTTGGCGGGAACATTTTCTTAGGCGCGGTCATTGGTATGATTATGATTCATCCGAATCTGGTGAACGCCTGGTCGGTAGGAGGGATGGAAGCCTCTCAGATTCCTGTCTGGCATTTGTTTGGATTCCCCATCCGCCAGGTGGGCTATCAGGGACACGTGATTCCAGTGGTGATTGCTGTCTGGCTTATGTGCAAGATAGAAAAATGGCTCCACCAGCATGTTCCTGAAATGATTGATTTATTTGTGACGCCTTTGTGTACTGTATTGGCTACCGCATTTCTTACTCTGGGAATTATCGGTCCTGTATTCTCCACTGCGGAGACGTATGTTTTGGAATTTGCCGGATGGATTGTTACCGTGGGCCATGGCATTGGAGCTATGATTATGGGAGCCTTGTATCCGCTTACCGTAGTGTGTGGAATTCACCATATGTACAATGTGATAGAAGCCGGCATGCTGTCCGCAGAGGGGGCTTAAACATCTGGATGCCCATTGCCTCCGCAGCTAACTTTGCCCAGGGAGCAGCCTGCCTGGCTGTAGGATTGAAGGCGAGGAAATTAAAGACCAAGTCTGTAGCCATTCCCTCCTCCATGTCTGCTGCTCTGGGAATTACAGAACCGGCAATCTTTGGTGTGAATCTGAGATTTGTGAAGCCCCTTGTATGCGGCATGATCGGCGGGGCGGTGGGGGCCCTTTTAGGTTCCATCTTCCATATTGGGGCTACCTCCTATGGAGTTACAGGAATCCCTGGATTTCTGATTACACTGGACTATACAGTTCAGTATGCAATTGTCCTGGCAGTATCCTTTGGGATTGCTTTTGCCCTTACCTGGTTCACATGGAAGGAGGAACCAGACGTTGAGGAACAGGAACAGGAGGCTGAGAAGCCAGAAGCAGAGCATATTGATAATGCGGAGACAGAAAAGGCTTTGTTTGCACCAGTCAAGGGAAAGGTAATCAGCAGGGGAGAGATTCCAGACGCAACCTTTGCCTCCGGCGTCTTGGGAGATGGCGTGGGTATCGAGCCAGAAGTGGGAGAAGTGGTGGCTCCTTTTGACGGGGAGATTTCTTCTGTCACTGATACTTGTCATGCAGTAGGTATTACCGGACCTGAGGGGATGGAAGTCCTGATTCACGTGGGAGTTGACACGGTAAATATGAAAGGAGACGGATTTACCCTTCATGTAGCTGAGGGAGAGAAAGTAAAGGCAGGCCAGAAGCTGATTAGCTTTGATATCGCTAAAATCCAGGCGGCAGGCTACAGTGCGACTACAGCCGTTCTTTTGAC
Source organism: Clostridia bacterium (assembly GCA_910574475.1). Classification (GTDB taxonomy): domain Bacteria; phylum Bacillota; class Clostridia; order Lachnospirales; family Lachnospiraceae; genus Laedolimicola. The sequence continues at coordinate 101,914 of CAJTAT010000005.1, forward strand.
AAACAGCGATGATTACCCGGAATTTCAGGTGGTGAAGACAGGAGAGACACAGACCATGGAAAAATTGTTTACGATTTAAAAAGAATGTGATAGGATAATTTTTGAAGAAAGGGGGAGACGGGTATGGAAAACTACCGTGCTCGATTTGAGCGGCATCACGATGAGTTGCGCTGGCTTTATATGGAATTGTATCACAATGGCTCCATGTTTGCGGAACTGTGCGATAAAATGGAAGATTTTTACAAAGAGAGAAATCAGAAGCTAAAAGCATTAGACCTGAGGCGGGAAGAAGACCCAGACTGGTACAGACAAAATGATATGCTGGGAATGATGTTTTATATAGACAATTTTGCCGGAAATATGAAAGGCGTGGAAGGTAAGCTTAACTATATAGAACAGTGTAATGTAAATTACATTCACCTGATGCCTTTTCTGGAGACGCCAAAGGGACGCTCAGACGGAGGCTACGCAGTATCGAATTTCCGAAAGGTCCAGAAAAATCTGGGTTCTATGGAGGATTTGGAAAGCCTGACGGCGGCCTGCCATAAGAGAGGCATCAATGTGTGCATGGATTTTGTCATGAATCACACTTCGGAAGATCATGAATGGGCAAAGAAGGCCCGTCAAGGCGACGGGGAATATATGAGCCGTTATTTTTTCTTTGACAACTCATACCTTCCATCCCTCTATGAAAATACGGTGCCACAGGTGTTCCCGACTACGGCCCCAGGAAATTTTACCTGGCTACCAGAAGAAGGACATTTTGTGATGACCACCTTTTACCCCTATCAGTGGGATTTAAATTATAAGAACCCCAGGGTGTTCAATGAAATGATGTACAATTTTCTGTATCTGGCCGATCGGGGAATTGATATCATCCGTATTGATGCAGTTCCATATATATGGAAGGAGCTGAATACTTCCTGCCGGAACCTTCCACAGGTTCATACCATTGTGCGTATGATGCGGATTATCAGCGAGATTGTCTGCCCAGGCGTTCTGCTTCTGGGCGAAGTGGTAATGGAGCCGGAGAAAGTGGTGCCCTACTTTGGTACCGTGGAGAAACCGGAGTGCCATATGCTTTACAATGTGACTACCATGGCTACCACCTGGCATACAGTGGCCTGCAGGGATGTGAGGTTGTTAAAGCGCCAGCTTGACATTGTCAATTCTCTGCCAAAGGATTATGTATTCCTGAACTATCTGCGCTGCCATGATGACATTGGCTGGGGACTAGATTATGATACTTTGCTTCAGAATGGAATGGAAGAGCGTTCTCACAAACAATACCTGAACGACTATTTTCAGGGATATGCCGGGGAGAGCAACAGCCGGGGCGAGCTTTATAACGCGGATCCAATCACAGGGGATGCCAGATTCTGCGGGACGACTGCCTCTATGTGCGGCGTAGAAAAGGCTGGATTTGAGCAGGATGAGGATGCCATGGAGAAGGCAATCCGTCTGGATGTGATGCTTCACGCTTATATGTTTATTCAGTCGGGGATTCCTGTGCTGTATGGGGGCGATGAGATAGGCCAGGTCAATGATTATGCTTACAAAGAAGATCCTGACAAAGTGGCGGATTCCAGATATATTCACCGGGGAGCCATGAACTGGAAACTGGCTGAAAATATTTCGGATGCCGATACGGTAGAGGGACGGCTGTTTGAAAAGCTCAATAAGCTGGAGAAGATTCGTAAGAAAGAAAAAGTTTTTGTGTCTAATGCAGATACCTGGACCATTGAGACTTGGGATCCGGCTGTGCTGTGCATTGGGAGATATTACGAAGGAGAAAAGCTGATTGGTATTTTTAATTTCAGCGAATTTGATAAGACAGCGTGGATTAATGAGACAGACGGGGACTATATAGAACTGATTTCAGGGGAAGAAATAAAGCCCATTGGTGTAAATATTCCTGCATATGGCTTCTATTATTTAAAAAAGAAATAAGGAGTAACAGGAATGAATATTGCAGAGATTGCAAAGCTGGCAGGGGTGTCAAGCGCGGCTGTCTCCCGCTATTTTAATCAGGGGTATATCTCAGAGGAAAAACGGGAGGCCATTCGAAAGGTCGTGGAAGAGACGGGATACCGTCCCTCCCTCCAGGCACAGACTCTGAGGACAAAAAAAACAAAGATGATTGGCGTGATTGTGCCCAAGATAGCATCTGCATCCATTGGAAGTGTAGTGGAAGGGATTCTTTCCGTTTTGAACAAAAGTGGATACCAGATGCTTCTGGCTGTTACCCAGAATGACCCGAAAAAAGAGCTGGAATACCTGTCTGCCTTTGACGAAAAGCAGGTGGATGGAGTCATTTTGGTGGCCACTGTGTTCACAGCAGAGCATAAGCGTATGTTTAAGGGGCTATCTGTTCCCATGGTGATTGTGGGACAGCAGTTATCAGGTTATTACTGTGTGTATCATGACGATTACCATGCATCTTATGATTTGACAAAGCTGCTATTACAAAAAGGAAGAAGAAAACTGGGATATATGGGCGCTATCAAGCAGGACAAAGCAGTGGGAGAAAAGCGCTATCAGGGATACAGGGATGCCGTGTGCGAGGCAGGGCTTGATAAGTTGGCAGAAAATTATGTGATTGCCTCCTTTACTGTTTCTTCTGGATATGAAAAGATGGGAGAATTGCTTGAAAAATGTAAAAATTTGGATGGTGTAATCTGTGCTACAGATACTATGGCGGCAGGCGCAATGCAGTATCTGCGAGAACATAACATTCAGGTCCCCGGGCAGATTCTGATGGCTGGCCAGGGAGATTCGGAGATGGCCAGGGTGACAGCGCCACCGCTTATTACGGTCCACTATTCGTATGAGAAAAGTGGAGAGACAGCTATTCAAATGTTAATGGAGATTCTCTCTCAGGGAGAGACAGCTTTGAAAGAAGTGAAATTAGGGTATTATATGGTGGACTCTGAGTGGAAATAGTTTGAATATCAGGTAATCAGGCAGGAGGAGAGAACCTTCCTGACACTTTTTGCTATACTATAGATGAGAGATGGTAAGGAGATTGAGGTTTGATGCCAAATATCATTGATTACCTGGAAGAATATAGGGACTTAAGTCTGAGCCAAAGGCCAGTTTCTCCTGTAGACGCCCTGATTCTGGCAGAGCTTTCTTATCTGGACTGGACTGGATTCGTGTCAGAGGAACCGGGAAAAACTACTAATATGCAGGAGGTTTCCCAGATGTTTTTTGAGCTCCCAGAAGGAGCTTTTAAGAAACGACTGCGGACAGAGAGAGATGAGATTTTACTGAAATTTCTGGGAAAGAGCCGTCGCTTCGGTCAGTGCAGCCTTACAGGGGCAGAGGAAATCTGGAGCGAAGAGTCAGAGATGCAGTTTGCAGCTCTCACAGTTCTTTTAGAAGATGGCAGTGTATTTGTAGTGTTTCGTGGGACGGACGGAACTCTGGTAGGATGGAAGGAAGATTTTAACTTAAGTTTTTTGGATACCATTCCCGGCCAGTGGGCTGCCAGAGACTATCTGGAAAAGGTTGCTGAGCAGTACCCTCTGAGGACGATTTTTGTGGGAGGCCATTCTAAGGGTGGAAACCTGGCTGTGTTTGCAGCGGCCAAGTGTAATTCCCTGGTGCGCCAGCGGATACAGTCTGTGTACAACAATGACGGGCCAGGCTTTAGCCAAGCTGTGCTTAAGGAGGATGGGTACCAGGAAATGAAGAGCCGGATACATACGTTTGTGCCACAATCCTCAGTGGTGGGTATGCTTTTGGAGCATGAGGAACCTTATATAGTCGTAAAAAGCAACCAGGTAGGGCTGCTTCAGCATGAGCCTTATTCCTGGGAAGTACTGGAAGGAGATTTTGTCCGTCTAAAAGAAGTGACAGAGGGAAGCCGGTTGGTGGATCAGACGGTAAAAAGCTGGCTGTCAGGTTTGAGCAAAAAAGAAAGAGAAACCTTTGTGGATGCTGTGTATGTATTGCTTCAGTCTACAGATGCAGAACATCTGGGAGAGCTGGTACAGCCGGGGAACATTCGTATGATTCTGCAAAAGCTCGGACAGGAAGATGATAAAACTCAGCGGATGCTTTTGTATACGATGGCACAACTTGTCTGGGCAGCAGCCAGGACTGTGCAAAATGAATGGGTGACAGAAGATGAAAAAGTTGGACTATAATATTTTTTTGATTGGATTTATGGGAGCTGGCAAGAGCACTATTGCGGAACGCTTGCATACAAAATATTCCATGGAAGTACTGGAGATGGATCAGGTCATTGAAGAGCAGGAGCAGATGCCAATTTCCCAGATCTTTGAAGAGCGTGGAGAAGAGTACTTTCGGAAGTTGGAGACAGATTTACTACTGAAACTTAAGGAAAAGAGAAATCTTGTCATTTCCTGTGGCGGCGGAACCCCTCTGCGGATCTGCAATGTGGAAGCCATGAGGGAGAGCGGTAAAATCGTGTTCCTGACAGCCAGCCCGGAGACTGTATTTGAGAGAGTCAGAGACAGTCATAACAGGCCAGTGATAGAGGGCAACAAAAATGTACCCTTTATCGCTTCTTTGATGGAGCAGCGACGGGAAAAATATGAGGCAGCCGCGGACTTCTTGGTGGCCACGGACGGGAAGAGTGCAGAGAAGATTTGTCAGGAGATTATGCAGTTATTAGATAATAATTGATAAAAAGGTACAAAAAATGGCAAAATGATTGGAAAAAATATCTATGGACAAGAGAGACAATAAAATAGTATGATATATGTTAGTAACGAAAATAAAATTATATGAGATGTTGCAAACGTCTCATATAGGAGGATAGAGTATTGAGAAAGAAATCACATATTTCCCTTGCAAAATATCTTGTGGAGGATATGAATGTACCAGCTATGGTACAGCATCGAAAAGCTTTTTACTTGGGAAGTATCCTTCCCGACTGTAAGCCATCCTTTTTGACAAAGCGTCATGAGTTTGGAGGCACCTTTGATATGGTGGAGGAGCAGATAGGCTCCCTGTCTGAGGATCGTGATTTGATTCGGCGCAATGCCAGAGCTTATATGCGGCATCTAGGCGAGGTTGTTCATTATCTGGCAGACTATTTTACATTTCCTCATAATAAAACGTATCAGGGAACATTGAAAGATCACTGCTATTATGAGAAGAAGCTAAAATTTAAGCTACGGGAGTATGTGAAAAAGAAACATGTTATACAAGAACAGGTAAGGCACAGAAGATTTGAGACAGTGGAAGCGATTGTAGATTTTATCCGAAATGCCCATGAGGAATATCTGAGCAGAAAGCGAAATGTGGAAGAGGATTGTCGGTATATTGTGAGTGTCTGTTACCAGGTAGTGCAAGCGATTTTGGATTTGTTATACAGAACAACAGAGAAGGGGTTATGCCAGGCGGCATAACCCCTTCTCTGTCTTAATTTAGGAAAGTTCTTCAAACTTCCAGGATTTTTTATTTCAGCATAGAGGAAGGAACATAGCCCTCTAATGTTTCACCATTCTGTGTAAATGATATCTTTGTCCATTTCTGACCGTCATCCCCAGTCACTTCTTTTATAATAGCTACCTTGGTACCATTCTGCAAGGTTGCACGTACATCTGCGTTGGGAGATGCATACGTTCTTACTTCAGCTCCGCCGGAAGAAGGATTCGAATTGGAACCAGAGTTTGTTCCAGAGGAAGAATTATTGTTCGTGCTTCCTATATTCAGCAGATCAGAACGAATATATCCTGTCATAGCAATACCGTTGAAGCTATAAGAAATCTTGTACCACTTCCGGCCGTCATCCCCGGTTTTCTCAGAATCAATGGTTACATTTGTTCCCTGGGACAGCTTGGAGCGAATATCTGCGTTAGTAGAAGCATAGGTGCGGATATTGGCGACAGCGGGCTTCACCGTTGCAGAAGTACCAGAGGATGGCGTTTCAGAAGAACCGCCGCCCGAGGAGGAACCAGGATTTACATCCGTGAGCATATTGGAACGAATATAGCCATTCAGGTTATAACCGCTGTCCGTATAGGACACCTTGTACCAAAGCATCCCATCTTCGCCGGTTTTGGAGAGCATGAGACTGACAGGTGTGCCTTTGGACAGGCGGGAACGGATATCTCCATTGGTTGAAGCATATGTATACACACAGACTGTATCGAGAGCAGTATATCGGGTCCCAGATACGTCTGTGGAATTGGAGCTTGCAGAATTTCCACCAGGATTGGTGTCAACCAACAGATCTCCGCGGATATAGCCATCCATGGAAGTACCGTTTTTCGTGAATGAGATTTTATACCAGGTTCGTCCGTCGTCAGCTCCTGTTTTGGTATTGAGAATGGTCACGCTTGTCCCTCTGTCAAGACGGGAACGGATATCTGCATTGGTAGAAGCGTAGGTACGGATAATCGCAACGTTGGGTTTGACATACTTGGTGCCGGAACTAGATGAGGATGGATCGGAAGTGGAAAGAGAAGCATTATTGTTGGAACTTCCCGTTCCAGATACATTTCCAGACACATTCACTAGATCTGCTCGGACAAAGCCTTCCTTTGCATCACCGTTGTAGGCAAAATAGACGTTATACCATTTCAGACCGTCATCTCCTGTGGTCTCAGACAGAATCGTGACTTTTGAGCCCTGAGTCAGCTTACATACAATGGAAGAGCTGGTGGAGGCAGAGGAGCGCACATTCAAAATTCGATTTTTTACTGTGCCAGTAGCTCTGGCGGCGTCAGAATGAATGGATGGTCCGAAAGGTGTCAGTAAAAGAGAAAAGATCAGCAGAATAGGGAGAAGAAAACGTCCCCACTTGCTAAGATTTTTGATTGTCATAAAGAATCCCCCTATCTTAAGTAAATGGCAGTCAAATACCATGCGGTAATAAACCGATTTTAGTATAGTATTTCATGGTAAAAAATGCAAGGAACTGGGGACATTATTAAGAAAATCTTAAGTTATGTCAACGAACAGTTCTGCAAAGCCGGTCACTGGGACAACAGTGTCAGGCTAGATATATCAGAATTAATTACCAGAGAATAGTTGGTGTAATACACCACAAATCCCGGCTTGGATCCTCCTGGCTTTTTCACATGTTTCTTTTCTACATAGTCAATCTCCACTTTTTCATTTCCCCGGTTTTTGGAGTAGTAAGCAGCCAGGCGGCCGGCCTCCTCAAAGACCCGATCTGGAAGTTCCTTTCCTTCACTTTTGACAATCACATGGGAACCGGGAACACCTTTGGCGTGGAACCACCAGTCATTGCCAGAAGCAAATTTAAAGGTTAATTCATCATTTTGGAAATTATTTTTGCCCACATACATATGGAATCCATCACTGGATAGATAATGGAAAGGCTTAGAGGTGATTTTTGGCTTCTTGTCACTGCTTCTTCGCCTGCGGATATAGCCGTATTCCATCAGCTCTTCCTTGATTTGCACCAGATCTTCTTCTGAGAGAGCGATATCCAGAGCTGTGCTGATAGATTCCAGATGGTTGATCTCATCCCTGGTCTCTGAAAGCAGCTTTGTCACAGCCTCATAGGTGCGTTTGAGCTTGTTATACTTATCAAAATATTTCGTGGCATTTTCCTGGGCATTCATCTGAGGATCCAGAGGAATGGTAATCATTTCATTCGTATAATAGTTCAGAGCTTCCAGAGATTTGGCTCCTTCTTCCAGATTGTATCCATAGGTGTGGATCAATTCCCCATAAATCTTATACTTATCTCGTTTTTCCGTATCCTTTAATTGTTTTGCCTGCAAATCATATTTCTTGCGATTGCGATCCAAAGCCGTCTGGACAATTTTGCGCAAATCTACAGACTTTTGCCGGATTCGTGTGATTATATTTTTCGAAGCATAATAGGTCTCTAAAAGATTGGAAATGCTGTCAAAGGTCTGAGACTGTAAATCTTCATACATAGTAAGAGAAATGGATGCGAACTCCACAGGCTCCTTACCTTTTAAGATAATCTGGGGAGCAAACTGCTCCTCCTTAACATCATCCAAAAGACGCTTAAGCTGATGGCCCAAAACCATGCGCTCAGTCTCTTCTAAAGCACAGGCTGGGCGTCCCGATTCCAGATGACACCGGTGACAGAGCTCCTCGGCAATGACGGGAGAAAAGCCGGTCAGTGTGGAGTAGATGGCCTTGCCAAGAGCTGTGGGTTTATCACAGATGGAGGAGATCATCTTCTCTTCAGGGGTTGACAGGGGATCAAGCTTCGCCTGAGTCTCAGGGATAAAATAAGTCCGGCCTGGAAGTACTTCACGGACAGAGCTCACTGCTAAAGAGACATGCTTGATGCTGTCAATGATGCGGCCGTCCTCCTGACAAAAGATGAGATTGCTGTGTTTTCCCATCAGCTCTACCATAAAGAGCTTCCGACACAGATCTCCCAGCTCATTTAAGTGTTCAAACTCAAAACGGAGTACGCGCTCTAAACCGGGCTGGGTGATGCTTATTATTTTTCCGCCATTCAAATGTTTGCGCAAAAGCATGCAGAAGCCAGGGGCCGTCATAGGACTTTGCTTGTTGCTCTGGGTAAGGTAGAGCAGGGGCAGACTGGCCGAGGCTGAGATGAGAAGGCGGTGCTGAGTTCCATTGTTTTTTATTGTGATAAGAAGCTCGTCTGTTTCGGGCTGGGCGATCTTTGTAATGCGACCGCCTGCCAGGGTGTCGGAGAGTTCTTTTCTTAGAGTTGCGATGGTAATGCCGTCAAAAGCCATGAGAGGTACCTCTTTTTAATAAAAGTAAGTTGCATAATAGTTTCAGTATACTTGACAGAAGGGATGATTTCAACTCTAAACCTAAATACTTATAATATTATTTATCCAATGTCTTAAAAAAATTATCTTTATCCAACAATGTACAAATGGACGTATTCAACACCTCCGAAAAATATAACAACTCAAAATCAGGTACAACGCGTTCACCAGTTTCGATACGGCTGATTGCCTTTTGATTCAGGTTGAGACCTGTAAGTTGAAGCTTTGCGGCCAGTTGTTCCTGGGAGAGGCCGGCAGCTTCGCGTAATTCTTTGATCTTTTGGCCAGAGGCATTGCATCGGTTGTCCATATATTTATATAGCTTCATACTTTCAACTCCTATAATTATCCCAAAGATGAGTAATTTTTATTGACATTAGCATGAACTTATGTTTATAATTATCCCAAAGATGACTAAAAATATATCTTTATGGATATGAATGAATATTAGATTGAGATGCTTCTAGCAAAGAACAGGGAGCAGAGGAGTAGTTATGAAAATCATGGAAATTGTGAAAGCCATGAACATTGTGAAAGGTAAGAAAAAGAAGAGACGGAAGAAAAGGATGAAAAAGAGAGTCCGGCAGAGAAAGAGGATACAGGGAAATGAGAGAATTTCCTGGAATAAAATCTTATCAAAGATTAAAATGCCCCAACTTAATTCCTACCGTTTGGGGGCTCTTTTGTGCGGGATGGTCTTGATCTGTGCATTAGCTTTTATTAGCAGGTACTACATGCTGCAGGAGAGATCAGAAGAAGTGTATGAAGAGCTTCGAAGTGAGCGGTGGTCTTTTCATACGGTTTTGCCGAATATCCCTGTGGGAGAAGAGGAAACACAAGAAGAAGTCCTGGAGGTGGAGGAGGAAGAAACTTCTGTGGATGCGTCTCTTAGGAGAAAAAATAATGTGGATTTCCAGGAACTATATCAATTGAATGAAGATATCTATGCCTGGATTGAGATTCCTGGTACTAAAGTGGATTACCCAATCCTTCAACATCCTACGGATGATGCCTATTATTTAAACCATACTGTGGAGAAGGCGGCAGGGCTTCCGGGAAGTATCTACTCAGAAGGGCTGCATCCGAAAGATTTTTCGGCGGCTCAGACAGTTTTGTACGGCCATAATATGAAGAATGACACCATGTTTGGAAGTCTTCACGATTATGAGGACAAGCAGGCTTTTGAGGAATTTCCTTATATTTATATTTATCTTCCAGACAAGACTTTGCTGTACCAGATATTTGCGGCAGTTCGTTTTTCAGACGCTTATCTGCCAAGTTACTGTGATTATACAGTGGAGGAGGACTTTTTGGGATTTGTGGAAGAGATCCGGGAGGCTCAGGGAAATGTAAATCAGGAATTGGAGATACCTTTTGAGAGCAGACTTTTGACCTTATCTACATGCATTGCAAATGATCCAACTCACAGGTTTTTGGTGGAGGCTGTACTGATCGGTGAATATGAAAACGAAAGAGAAGAATAAGAAGATAATCAAGATTGTAAAATACATAATTTTGGGCCTTGCAATCTTTGGCTGTGTATGCTTTCTCATTTGGTCTGTTATGGTGGCCCGGGGAAAGGCACAATTAAAGAAACCGATGGAATTAGGCCCAGAAGAGACAGAAGAAGCACAAGTAAGTACCGAGGAAATTTTCTGGAACGGAGATGTGTACGAATACAGAGAAGGGTTGATTACGATCCTCTGTCTGGGCATTGACGGAAGAGAAGAGGCGGAGGAAAATACAGAGTTTGGGTTTGGCCCCCGGGCTGACAGTATTTTCCTGGCTGTGCTTGACCTGGAACAGGAAAAAGTGACGTTGTTAAATATTTCCAGAGACAGTATGGCAAACGTGCGTGTGATTGATAGTCTGGGACAGGAAATCGGTCTTTGGCAGATGCAGATAGGGCTACAGTATGCAAATGGAGACGGACTGGATGGAAGCTGCCAGCTTATGGCAAACGCTGTGTCTGACTTGTTAAATGGAATTCCGATTCATGGTTATTGCGCTCTTTACTGGAATGGAATTGGGGCACTCCATGACGTAATAGGTCCCGTGGAAGTGACAGTGTCCGAGGAGCTTAAGCAGTTGGATTCAAAAAGATTTCAGGAAAGTGGTCTTGTGGAATTAAATAGTGAACAGATTATGGTCTATGTACAAGGGCGCGATACCAAGGTATCAGGAAGCAATGAGGAGAGAAGTGGACGCCAGAAAGAATATCTTCATGCACTTTATAGGGCTGTCCGGGAGAAGATACAAAAAAATCCTATGAGTATTTTTTCTATCAGGAAGGCAGTAAGCCCCTACTTAGTGACAGATTTTACGCTAAGCGAAATGTTGGCGTTGTTGTCATGGGCGCGGGACTGGAATATGGAAGAAATAGAAATCTGCCCCTTGGCAGGAGAGAATGTTTACGGGGATTTTCAGGATGAATTTTGGATAGATCAGGAACAAAAAGAAGAGTTGATAGTAGAGCTCTTTTATAAGAAACGATATTAGAGCGCCATGGAATATGGAGAGCTTTAATATAAATTTATTTAAAGAAAGAGAGGAAAAGTAACATGAAACGAATGAAACTGGTAATTTTGACAGCAGCACTCAGTCTGATGATGAGTGTAGAGGCATTGGCAGCCGGAAGTAGCAGCGGTGCTATTCAGGTGGCTCAGGGAGCTCAACAGGCTACGGTAGTAAAGAGCGACGGAACCGTGTCTAATGAATTAGTAGTTCCAGTACTTTCTGGCAGAGACCAACTCATTGACCAGGGAGATGCAAGAGGAGTCTTGGGATTGGACCGCAAAGTAGCTGTATACTGCATGGACGTATCTCTTGTTTTGGCAGAGACTGGGGAACCAGTAAAATTAAACGGTGGAATTACTCTTGATTTTGCTGTACCAAATGTAACTCCAAATACGATCGTTAAGGTAAGACACTGGAAAGATAATGGTTCTGTAGAGGATATCACACCTTCTTCCATCGGCGAGGGACGTATCTCTGTAACATTTACATCATTGTCTCCAATTGCTATTATCGTAGATACAGAAACAGACAGCGATCCGAACAACGACAATGAAGAAAGCAGCGGAAGCTCAAGCAGCAGCAGTACACCAGCTTCCTCATCTGGCACACCAGCAGCTACACGTTCAGGCGTATCTCCAAAGACTGCTGAGACGTCTATGATCTATGGAGTTGGCGGCATCGCAGTTCTGGCAGTTATCGGACTGGCAGTATGCAAGAAGAAATCCCATTCATAATTTGTAAAAGGCGATACACGTCAAAGTCCCATCCAAGGGTGGGTTAAGACTTTTGCCCAAAAGGAATAAAATGATTTTAAAAATCAGCAATAAGGCTAAAAGCAGATATCTTTATCGTGCTTTTGGCCTTATTTTGTCCCGGGGAAGCATATAGAAACTTTCCTACAGGATTTGTGGAAATCTTCGTTTCCTGCTTGACGCACTTTAAGAATTCTACTATAATAAAATCCAAATACGCGTGCAGAAAGTCTATCAAACAGGCACAACAGAAAGAGAAAACCACTATGGTAAAAAGCATGACAGGATTTGGTCGCTGCGAGATATCTGAGGGCGACCGGAAGATGACAGTTGAGCTAAAGTCTGTGAACCACAGATACCTGGATGTAAATATTAAGATGCCCAAGAAGCTCAACTTTTTTGAATCAGCTATTCGCAGTCTTTTAAAGACCTATGTCCAGAGAGGAAAGATAGATATCTTCATTACCTATGAAGATCTGACAGAGACGAAGGTATCTCTGCGGTACAACAGGGAGATTGCTGCGGAATACCTGAAGTATCTGGGACAGATGTCAGAGGAGTTTGGGCTGACGAATGATGTGACTGTAAGTGGCCTCTCCCATTTTCCAGAAGTATTGATCATGGAAGAGCAGCAGATGGATGAGGCAGAGCTGTGGAAGCTTTTAGAACAGGCCCTTAAGGGGGCTTTGGAACAGTTTGTGGAGACCCGTATCATAGAGGGAGAGAATCTCAGGCGCGATCTGACTGCCAAGCTTGAGGAGATGCTTGCTCATGTTGCGTTTATTGAGGAACGTTCCCCCCAGATTGTGGCAGAGTATCGAAAGAAGCTGGAAGATAAAGTACATGAACTTCTGGGGGATGTACAGATTGAGGAGAGCCGCCTGGCTACAGAGGTGACTATATTTGCAGATAAAATCTGTGTGGACGAGGAGATTGTACGCTTAAAAAGCCACATAGAACATACCAAGTCTACCCTTCAGGAAAAGGACAGTGTTGGCAGAAAGCTGGATTTTATTGCCCAGGAGATGAACCGGGAGGCTAATACGATTTTGTCCAAAGCTAATGATCTGGAGGTTTCCAATCGGGCCATTGAGTTAAAGACTGGCATCGAGAAGGTTCGGGAGCAGATTCAGAATATTGAATAAAGAAAGTTGCTGGTCACAGAGTGAACAGTGATGAAAGAGGAGCCGTTATGGGAAATAAGGGAATCTTGCTGGTGGTATCAGGATTTTCCGGGGCAGGCAAGGGAACTGTGATTAAAGAATTGATTCACCGGTATGATAATTATGCACTCTCTATTTCAGCTACCACCCGGTCTCCCCGTGAGGGTGAGTCGGATGGCCGGGAATACTTTTTTAAGACAAAAGAAGCGTTTGAGCAGATGATTTCTGAGGATGCATTGATTGAATATGCCTGTTATGTGGGAAACTATTATGGGACCCCTAAAGCTTATGTGGAAGAGCAGCTTTCTCTTGGAAAAGACGTGATTTTAGAGATTGAGGTTCAGGGAGCCTGGAAGGTAAAGAAACAATTTCCAGATACTTTACTCTTATTTCTCTCCCCGCCGGATGCCCGTACTCTGAGAGAACGTCTGGTAAAGAGAGGGACAGAAAGTGCAGAAGTGATTGAGAGCCGACTGTCCAGGGCTTCCCAGGAGGCAGAGGGAATTGAGGTTTACGACTATTTTATCATAAACGATAATCTGAATGAGTGTGTGGAATCCATACACCAGATTATACAGGCAGAACATAGCCGTACATTTCGAAATCAAAAGTTGATTCATACGATTCAAGTAGAGCTAAAAGAATTTCAGAAAGGTTAAGGTGAAAGAGATGTTACATCCTTCATACACAGATTTAATGAAAGTAGTAAACAGTGATGCAGACGGGAGTGATACCCCGGTGGTAAACAGCCGGTACTCTATCGTTTTAGCCACATCTAAGCGTGCCCGTCAGATTATTGCAGGGGAGACTCCGCTGGTGGAGAGCAATGGCAAGAAACCTCTCTCAGTGGCGATTCAGGAGCTGGAGAGTGGCCATGTAAAGATCAAATCTGAGGAGGAGACAGAGGAGATGACTCAGGAGCCAGCTGTAGATGCAGAGGAATCAGATACCGCAGATTTACAGGATGAAAAGAATGAAGAGCTTTAAAGTAAGACCTGTCAGATAGTCCTACAAACGTGGAAAATCGTTGACTTTTATGGGATAAACTGGTATATTATTATCTAAACAGGATACATTTTGCTGGAGAGCTACTCTATGAGAAAACCAGATTTTGTAAGATAAGATATTGGAGTTATGCTTCTGGATATTTTAATTACAGAATATGGCTTTTTTCGTTCTATGGCATATGTATGAAAATACCTTCTAAGAGTTAATACTAGGGGGTAAGTCAGATACTTATCATAAGAGTGGGAGGTTTTTAGTATGGAAACTCGTCAAGGGAAAAGTGTATTTGCAGGAGTGGCGATTGGAAAGCTGTTCGTGTATAAGAAGGCTGCTCAGGTAGTTGAAAAGTATGCCATCGATGATCCTCAGGCAGAGATTGCCCGTTATATGGCGGCAAAGGAGAAAGCAGTAGAGCAGCTTGCTCTTTTGAAGGAAAAGACCATGCGGGATGTGGGAGAGGCTGAGGCAGAGATTTTTGAGGCACATCAGATGCTTTTGGAGGATTTGGACTTCGTAGAGGGCATCACTGGCATGATTGAGCAGGATAAGGTGAATGCAGAGTATGCCGTGTTTGTGACAGGAGAGCAGTGTGCAGCTATTTTCCTGAGTATGGATGACGATTATATGAGGGGGCGTGCTGCGGATATTAATGATATTTCCAGCCGTCTGATAGCAATCTTGAGCGGCACACAGGTCAGCGCAGAGGCCATGCCAGAGCCAGTGATTATCCTGGCAGAAGATCTGGCACCCAGCGAGACTGTGCAGTTTGAGAAGGATAAGATTTTGGCTCTTGTAACCCAGAAAGGTTCTGCCAATTCTCATACAGCCATTCTGGCACGTATGATGAACATTCCCTGTATTGTCACAGCAGACATTGATCTGGATACCAGTCTGAGTGGAAAAATGGGTATTGTGGATGGATTTACTGGCAATATTCATATTGAGCCGGATGAAGTAACCATGGCTGTAATGCAGGAGAAGAAAAAGCGGGAGGAAGAGCGTAAACTCTTGCTCCAGAGCCTTAAGGGGCTGCCCACAGTGACGAAGAGCGGCAAGCACGTTCACCTGTATGCCAACATTGGAAGCGAGGAGGATGTGGATGCTGTTCTGGAAAATGATTCCGAGGGCATCGGTCTGTTCCGCAGTGAGTTTCTTTATCTGGGACGAGATGATTACCCCACAGAGGAAGAACAATTCCAGGTATATAAGAATGTAATATCCAAGATGAACGGCAAGAAGGTGATCATCCGTACGCTGGATATTGGAGCTGACAAGCAGGCAGATTACTTCAAGATTCCTAAGGAAGAGAACCCTGCTATGGGTTATCGTGCCATCCGTATCTGTCTGGGCCGCGTGGATGTATTTAAGACACAGCTTCGTGCCATTTACCGGGCAAGTGCTTACGGGACAGCCTCTATTATGTTCCCTATGATTATTTCTGTGAGCGAAGTAAAGCGAATCAAAGAGATTGTGGAGGAAGTGAAAGCAGAGCTTACACAGGCAGATATTCCATTTGGAGATGTGGAATTGGGAATTATGGTGGAGACGCCTGCAGCCGTTATGATTGCCGATATGCTGGCAGCCGAGGTGGATTTCTTCAGTATCGGAACGAATGATCTGACCCAGTATACCTTGGCTATTGACCGTCAGAACCAGTCTCTGGACAATATTTACGATCCTCACCATGAGGCAGTGTTGCGCATGATACAGAGGACAGTGGAATGTGCTCATGTTCACGGCGCATGGTGTGGTATCTGTGGAGAGTTGGGAGCAGACATGGAGCTTACTCGACGATTCATTCAGATGGGAATTGATGAGCTTTCTGTATCTCCGGTATTCACTCTGGAGCTGCGCAAAAAGATCCGTGAGACAGAGTAGTTGAATAGACATGGATAGTCCGCCGGTATGGTCCGGCTTACAGCTATAAATAAAATACAAGTTAAAGGAGATAGTGAAAATGAAAGAGTTTAAGTATGTAGTACAGGATGAATTGGGAATTCACGCAAGACCAGCCGGCCTTTTGGTAAAGGAGGCTGCAAAATTCAAATGTGCGATTACATTAGACAGCGGAGTAAAGAAAGCAGATGCTAAGAGAATCATGGCAGTGATGTCTCTGGGCGTAAAGAAGGGTGTGGAAGTAACCCTTACCTTTGATGGAGAGGACGAAGATGCTGCTTTTGCTGCTATTGAGACATTCTTCAAAGAGAATTTATAAGACAGTAAGAGAATTAAGAAATGTTGACGAGGGCGTCCCTGGGCTGTGAATATCAGATTCACAGCCCAGGGATGTTTTTTTGAAAAACTGACAAGATTTCTGTATGATTTTTACTTTTAAAGACAAGGAAAAGATGGTATACTACCTTTATATGTAAAAATGTCAGTATAATGACAAATCAGAACAGTCAGGAGTAGTGAAAATGACAGTAGAACAGTTGGAGGCTTATGAACTAATAGAGAAGCGTGAGATTGGGGAACTGAAATCTATTGGTTATTATTTAAAGCACAGAAAGACAGGAGCAAAAGTTTGTCTGCTTTCAAATGAAGATAACAATAAGGTCTTTTATATTGGATTTCGGACACCGGCGCCGGATGACACGGGTGTGCCGCATATTTTGGAACACTCTGTTCTCTGTGGCTCCAGAGAGTTTCCGGTTAAGGATCCCTTTGTGGAACTGGCAAAGGGTTCTCTGAACACATTTTTAAACGCCATGACCTATCCAGATAAGACGGTATACCCGGTGGCAAGCTGTAATGACAAGGATTTTCAGAATTTGATTCATGTGTATATGGACGCCGTATTTTATCCCAATATTTATGATAAGGAAGAAATTTTCCGCCAGGAGGGGTGGCACTATGAGATGGAGTCAGAGGATAGTCCTTTAACCTTGAACGGTGTAGTATATAATGAGATGAAGGGGGCTTTCTCTTCCCCGGAGGGAGTATTGGAGAGGGAGATATTGAATTCCCTGTACCCGGATACTACTTATGCAAACGAGTCAGGAGGAGACCCGGAAGCCATACCAGATTTGAAATACAGTGAATTTTTAGATTTCCACAGTCGTTACTATCACCCTTCCAACAGCTATATTTTTCTGTATGGAGACTGCGATATGGCAGAGAAGCTGGATTGGCTGGATAAAAAATATCTGAGTAACTATGATTGTCTGCCTGTGAATTCCAGAGTTGAGACTCAGCCTCCGTTCCAAAAGACGGTGGAAGTAGTGAAAGAGTACTCCATTTCCGCAGAGGAAAGTATGGAGGATCATACGTATTTATCTTACAACAAGTCTGTGGGGGATACATTGGATGAAAAGCTGTATCTGGCTATGCAGGTGGTGGAATATGTACTGTTGTCGGCGCCGGGGGCACCTTTGAAGCAGGCTCTGCTGGATGCAGGTATTGGGAAGGATATCATGAGCTCTTACGACAATGGAGTAAAGCAGCCAATTCTTTCTATTATTGCAAAAAATGCCAATGAGTCTCAGAAAGAGGAGTTTGTAAGGGTGATAGATGAGACTCTTACCCAAATCATAGAGAAAGGCCTGGATGAAAAGGCTTTAAGAGCAGGCATTAATTACTTTGAATTCCGCTATCGGGAGGCTGACTTTGGAAATTATCCTGCCGGGTTGATGTATGGCCTTCAGGCTTTTGACAGTTGGCTTTATGATGATGATTCTGTATTCCTTCATCTGGAAGCTTTAGATACCTTTGAATTTCTAAAGGCACAGGTGACAAAAGGATACTTTGAAAATTTGATTCAGACTTATCTCTTGAAAAACCCTCATGGCTCCATTGTAATCATTCGCCCAAAGAAGGGACTGACGGCAGAGCTGGAAGGGCGCTTAGAAGAGAAACTAAAGGCTTACAAGGAAAGCCTGAGCAAAGAAGAGATTGGACAGATCGTAGCATTTACAAAACATTTGAAAGCATATCAGAGTGAACCCTCTTCCCAGGAGGATTTGGAGAAGATTCCTCTTCTGACAAGAGAAGATATCAAAAAAGAAGCGCTCCCCTTCCAGAACGAAGCGTATCAGGTAGGAGGGGTTACACTGGTACACCACGATCTCTTCACAAACGGGATAGGTTATGTAAACTTGATTTTTAAGGCAAATGGGATTCCCAGGAAGCTTGTACCCTATCTGGGTCTGTTAAAGGCAGTTCTGGGAAAGGTGGATACAGCCAATTACAGTTATGGAGAGTTTTCCAACGAACTAAACCTCCATACAGGAGGAATTACCTGCGGTATCAATACCTACGAGCTCCAGGAGGATTCGGAAAAGTACACAGCCACCTTTGAGGTCAGGAGTAAGGCCCTCTATGAAGAGTTGGGAACTGCATTTACTATGATAAAGGAAATGATCTTTACCTCCAAAATGGCAGACAAAAAGCGTCTTTCAGAAATCGTGGCAGAGACCAGATCGAGACTTCAGATGATACTGAACACTGCGGGACATTCCATGGCAGCTCTGCGTTCTATGTCCTACTTCTCGGAAAGCTCCTGTTTTGCAGATATGACGGGAGGCGTGGCCTTTTATGAGTTTATTGAGAATTTGGAAGCCTCTTTGGATACAGCCTGGGAGGATATAGCAGAGAACCTGACAGAATTGCTCCACAGACTGTTTTGTCCAAAGAATTTGGTGGTAAGTTATACGGCAGAAAAAAAGAGTCTGGAGACTTTAAAAGGCCAGATGGAAGGACTGATTCAAGAACTCTATCAGGAAGAAACGTCCCTAGAGAACTGGGATTTTGCTCCCAGTGAGAAAAATGAGGGATTAAAGACTTCCTCTCAGATACAGTATGTGGCCCGTTCCGGCAGCTTTTCCAAAGCAGGCCTGCCCTATACAGGGGCGTTGAAGGTTCTGCGGACGATTATGAGCTATGATTATCTTTGGAACAATGTGAGGGTGAAGGGCGGCGCATACGGTTGTATGAACAATTACACCCGAAACGGCTGCGCTTATATGGTATCATACCGGGATCCGAATCTGGAAAAGACCAACCAGATCTTTGAGGAAAGTGTGGCATACACAAAAGACTTCCAGGTGCCGGAGAGGGATATGACAAAATATATTATCGGAACTATCAGTGGCATGGATACGCCTTTGAATCCCAATGCCAAGGGAGCCAGATCCATGACTGCATGGATGACCCATCTTAGTCTGGCGGCTGTGCAGCAGGAGCGGGATGAAGTGCTCGCCTGTGAGTGCGAGGATATCCAGGCTTTGGCCCCCTATCTTCAAGCAATGCTTTCCCAGAATCATCTCTGTGTGATTGGCAATGAGGAAAAGCTGGAAAAACAAAAGGAGCTGTTTGGAACACTGAAAAGTCTGTTTCATTGAGCATAGAGAAAAGAGAAAAAACAAAGTACTAAGGAGGGAGTTGTAATTATGGATACGTTACAATTGATTTTGTCAATTTTACCCCCGGTTATTGCAATCGGACTGGCATTGATTACGAAAGAAGTAATTTCTTCTCTGCTGGTTGGGATTCTGGCCGGAACCCTGATCTACAGCCAGGGAAATGTGGTGGGAATGGTGACTGCCACTTTTGAGCTGATGGGTAGTAAGATTGGCGATAATGTGAACATTTTGATTTTCCTGGGGCTTTTGGGAGCCCTTGTGGTGATTGTCACACGGGCGGGAGGCTCTGCGGCTTACGGTGACTGGGCGTCAAGAAAGATATCCACCAGGCGGGGAGCCGCATTGGCCACCAGCGCCCTGGGATGCCTGATTTTTATTGACGATTATTTTAACTGTTTATCTGTAGGTACAGTTATGCGCCCGGTGACAGATAAGCACCGGATTTCCCGGGCAAAGTTAGCATATCTTTTGGACGCCACAGCTGCACCTATCTGTATCATCGCTCCGGTGTCAAGCTGGGGAGCTTCTGTGGCTTCCTATATGTCGGATGCCACAGGCATGAACGGGATGACAACCTTTGTAAAGACGATTCCTTATAACTTTTACGCCATCCTGACTATCATTATGATTCTTGTCATTTGCCTGACCAAGCTGAATTATGGTCCTATGGCGAAGTTTGAGAAAAACGCCATTGAAAAAGGTGACTTGTTTACGAACAGAGAGAATGTTGTGACGGATGATCTGGGAGGCAATACTGGAAAAGCTTTAAAGGGAAAGGTATATGACCTGATAATTCCCATTATTGCACTGATTGTGTGCACTGTTTTGGCTATGGTTTACACAGGCGGCGGCTTCTCAGGGACCCCATTTTTGTCTTCCTTCGGCGAGTGTGACTCTGCATTTTCCCTGGTATTAGGTAGCTTCCTGGCTCTGGTTGTGACTTTTATCCTTTATATTCCCAGGAAAGTTTTAAACTTTGTGGACTTTATGGGTGGAATTACAGAGGGAATTAAGTCTATGGTTCCTGCCTTTACCATTTTGATTCTGGCCTGGACCATTGGCGGTGTGTGCAGTGAGGATTATCTGCAGACAGGACGTCTGGTAGGCGATGCTATTTCAAATTCTGCATTTCCAACATTCCTGCTTCCAGCAGTCATTATGATTGTAGCAGCGTTCCTGGGCTTTTCTACAGGAACCTCCTGGGGAACTATGGCTATTTTGATTCCCATTGGAGCAGCCATTGCAAGTACACCAAACACGCAACATTTACTGCTGCCGATCTTTGGTTGTATCTTAGGCGGCGCAGTATTTGGAGACCATGTATCTCCTATCTCTGATACCACCATTCTTTCTTCCACAGGAGCGGGCTGTAACCACATTGACCATGTGTCCTCTCAAATGTACTATGCATCTACTGTGCTGGTATGCTGTCTGGTAGGCCATGTGCTCATGGGACTTATGGGTGGAAACCTTGTAGTGCCTCTCGTTGTTTCCATTGCACTATTATTAGCTGTTTTGTTCGCGCTGAATAAAACGTCTGAAAAAAAGGAAACCATTGATTATTCCAATGTGAAGCATTAACTGACTGACAGGGGTTGCCGCAGAATCATTTTCTGGCAACCCCATTGAAAAGGAGATGTATGAGGACAGATTATAAATCCGGCTTTGCCACGCTCATCGGGCGGCCAAATGTAGGCAAGTCAACCTTGATGAATCAGTTGATTGGCCAAAAGATTGCAATTACGTCCCATAAGCCTCAGACTACCAGGAACCGGATTCAGACGGTGTATACCTGTGAGGAGGGGCAGATTGTCTTTGTGGACACCCCGGGGATCCATAAAGCAAAAAATAAGCTTGGGGAATACATGGTAAATGTGGCAGAGAGGACCTTAAAGGAAGTGGATGTGATCCTCTGGCTGGTGGAGCCGACTACTTATATCGGGGCAGGGGAGCAGCATATTGCCGGGCAACTTCAAAAAGCCAGAAATTCTGTGATTTTGGTAGTGAATAAAGTTGATACTGTAAAAAAAGAAGAGCTTTTTCAAGCCATTGATACCTACCGGAAAATCTATGATTTTGACGAGATTGTCCCTGTATCGGCCTTGACAGGGGACAACACAAAGGTGTTGATTGAACAGATTTTTAAATACCTGCCCTATGGCCCTCAGTTTTACGATGAAGATACAGTGACAGATCAACCTGTGCGTCAGATTGTGGCGGAGCTTATCCGGGAAAAGGCTTTGCGTTGTCTGGATGAAGAGATTCCTCATGGAATTGCAGTGTCCATTGACAAGATGAAGGAGAGAAAGGATGGCAAAGTAGTTGATATTGACGCGACAATTATCTGTGAAAGGGATTCTCACAAAGGAATTATCATCGGGAAGCAGGGAGCGATGCTCAAAAAGATTGGCAGTGCCGCCCGCTTTGAGATTGAGAAAATGATGGAGATGAAAGCCAATCTACAGCTTTGGGTCAAAGTGAAGAAGGATTGGCGGGACAGTGATTATCTTATAAAAAATTTTGGGTATGATAAAAAGGATATAGAGTAGTAAAAAGTAAGTTCGTTTGTCAAGGCAGTTTTTGAAAAAACAACTGGTAGTTTTTTAACAGGATAAGAAGCGGCCTCTGGGAAAAAATATAGTTATGAGCTACAAATGTGGCGATTATTACAAAGAAGAGAACAGAGGCGATGTAGAAATGACATGGGAACGTTTTAAAAGAACTGGAGCAGTAGAGGATTATCTTCTGTATAAAGGAATTGACTGGAACAAAATGGGCGATGTCTGTGTGCCTGGGATGGGACACACGAAGAGCCGAGGAGTGGCAGAACATGGGACAGACGATTACAGTGACGGGCATGGTACTGGCTGCGTATCCCTATGGTGATTACGACAAGCGTCTCGTCGTGCTGACAAAAGAAAGAGGAAAAATAACAGTATTTGCGAAGGGAGCCAGGCGACAGAACAGCTCTCTTCTTGCTGTCTGCAATTCTTTTGTGTTTGGAGAATTTTTTGTATATGAGGGACGTACTTCTTATAACCTGATGCAGGCTAAGGTGGGAAATTATTTTTCTGAGCTGAGTACGGACTTTACTGGAGCCTGTTATGGCTTCTATTTTTGTGAGGTGGCAGAGTATTATACGAGAGAGGCCAATGATGAGGTGATGATGCTGAAGCTTCTCTACCAATCTCTGCGGGCCCTGGGGAGAGACAGTATTCCTGATGAGCTGGTTCGATACATATTTGAGCTGAAAACGCTGGTAATCAATGGAGACTGTCCCGTGGATTTTGAAGGACTTGAAATCTGTGAGTCCACCCTCTATACGTTGCAGTATATTGTTACCTCACCAATAGAAAAACTATATACATTTGCAGTGTCGGAACAAGTGCTAGGCGAGTTGAAATATGTGCTGCATCGATATCGGGAGAGCTATATGGAGGGAAACTTTAAGTCTTTGGAGATTCTGGAGGCGTGTGTTTGACGACGCAAAACGTTTTGGAGTATTTGACGGACGCCAGGAGGAAGGAAACATAAATGCTTCCCTGCTCCGGTTCGCTAACACGCCTTCCAGGAATTATGTCTCCTTATTCCCGCTTTCTGTGAAGTGCGCTACAAAATATTGTAGCAGGATAGAACCGTATCTATACAAAAATGTTGGGTGGCGGAGGAAGAGACTGTAAGCAGAGTAGTATGTAGTAATGTCTATATCAAAACATTTAGTTTTTTATACTCTGAAATTTTCTTTTTTACTGTTTCCCAGGAGATATCGGAACATATAAACTCGTAGTCACTCCAAATTCGTTCCAGCTCTGCTTTGATCTGGGGAACTTCCTCCAGATTGTCAAAGCCGTTTCGAACATAGTAGTCTGGCAGTAAAGCACCTGCAATGATACCTGTCTCAGGAGCAGGCGGTTCCTCTCCGGGAGCCAGGGCACATAACATCTCCAGATGTCCGCTCAGATAGGCCTCAATCTCCAAATGGATTCCCATGAGCCCGTTGAAGTCAAATACTTGAAAAGGTGCGCTTCCAGGGACGTTAATTTCACTCCCCATTCCCCAAAAGGCAACATTGTCTCCTAACTCATAGAAGGCACTGGCCAGATCCCGTAGCCTATTAAATTCACTCTCCGTAGGTGGCTCCTGGAAGGACTTCAGGATAGTGTCCACAGCCCAGCCCAGCTTTCCAAAAGCTTCACAGCCAGGAAGGGTAGCCAACTGCTCTCCAAGTGCAACCAGCCTTGATAATGACAGTAGACCCCATATACGAGTCTTAATATACCGCAGTCGTTCTGTCTTCTCTTCTATCAGTGCAGGTACCTCATTATACAAGATAGGGGCATCCTCTAGCTGTGCTATACGATCGGAACAGTCGTCAATAAGTTTTTCTCCCATTTTTTTGTAGACCGCATCACTGGCACTGTAAATTGTGTCCGCCCGGTGCAGCCATAGAGTGGCTCTTCCCAGATCCCCCTGATTCATAGCATCCACGCCTAACTGATAATAGGCCTTTGCAAGCCCTGCCCAGTTCTGCTTCTGCTGGCATTCTGTCAGTTGTTCCTGTGGGGAACTCTCCTTTTTTCCAAATAAATGGAACATTGTACTTCAACTCCTTTTTTGCTTTTAGAATACGGGATTTTGCAGCAGACGTCAAGAACAACGAGACAATTCATTCACGCAAAAATATTTTCAAAAGATTTCTGTAAGAACCGTATAAGAATTCCCGAAATGAGTTGAAAAAAAAAGAAAAAGAAGTTATACTATATGGGTAAATTTGGGGAGGAAATGAAAATGAGAAAATTAGTCTATTTATGGATTCTGACTTTAAGCTTTCTTTTTCTTGCCGGCTGTGCTTTAGAGGCGGTTCCCGATGAAAATACACTTTCCGTTGATAAAAAAGGAAAAATTACCTGTACGGTTGTAGAAGATTTTGGGAAAGGCTTTTATGATGCAGAGGAGCTTCAGGGCGAGATTGAGAAAGAGATTGAAGCTTATAACAAGAACTTTAGTGTAGCTCATTTGGAGCTGAAAACTTTTGAAGTAGAGGATGGAGTGGCTAAGCTCCAAACCAGTTTTGATGAGGCTAAATACTATGTGGACTATTCGGGCCTAACATTGTTTGTGGGATCGGTAGCAGAGGCGGAAGACAGCGGGTATGATCTGAGCGGAGAATACATGGACACAGAAGGGAGCCTGACGGATTTCAGTCTTATCTCTGATGTACAGCAAGCGAAGGTTCTTGTGCTGGAGCTGGAAGAGGCAGCCCGGGTGGTCGTACCAGGAAAAATTATTTGTGCCAGCCGTTCTGGAAATGTTCAGATTGTGGGCACTAGTGAAGCGATGGTAGAAGAAAAACAGCAGGCCTGTATTCTATATAGGTGATTCTTGACAGCAATGAGTCAAGTGGGTCTGATATGCACACATGATTGTAACCAGTTAAAAAATAGAAGAGGAGAATGATAGTGATGGAAAAGACAATGGACAAGATTGTTGCTTTGGCAAAGGCGCGGGGATTCGTGTATCCCGGTTCTGAGATATATGGTGGTCTTGCTAACACATGGGATTATGGAAATCTGGGCGTGGAGCTGAAGAATAATGTAAAGCGAGCCTGGTGGCAGAAGTTTGTTCAGGAGAATCCCTACAATGTAGGTGTGGACTGTGCGATACTCATGAACCCTCAGACCTGGGTGGCCTCTGGCCATTTGGGCGGTTTTTCGGATCCACTGATGGATTGCAAGAGCTGTAAGGAGCGTTTCCGCGCGGATAAACTGATAGAAGATTTTATGGAAGAGAATGGACTTACCATAGAGGGGTCTGTGGACGCCTGGTCTCAGGAGGAGATGAAAGCATACATTGACGAACATCAGATTCCCTGTCCCTCCTGTGGCAAACATGATTTTACTGATATCCGTCAGTTCAATCTGATGTTCAAGACTTTCCAGGGTGTGACTGAGGATGCAAAGAATACGGTTTACCTGCGCCCGGAGACTGCCCAGGGCATCTTTGTAAACTTTAGAAATGTACAGAGAACATCCAGAAAGAAAGTACCTTTTGGTATCGCTCAGATTGGGAAATCCTTCCGCAATGAGATCACACCAGGGAACTTTACCTTCCGAACCAGAGAGTTTGAACAGATGGAGCTGGAGTTCTTCTGCAAGCCGGATACCGATCTGGAATGGTTTGCATATTGGAAGCAGTATTGTATTGATTGGCTGAAGGCTTTGGGCATGAAAGATGAAGAACTGCGGGCCAGAGATCACGAGAAAGAAGAGCTGAGTTTCTACAGCAAGGCGACTACAGACCTGGAATTCCTCTTCCCCTTTGGCTGGGGCGAACTGTGGGGCATCGCAGACCGTACAGACTACGATCTGACCCAGCATCAGAATGTATCTGGAGAGGATATGTCTTATTTCGACGATGAGATCAAGGAGAAATACATTCCCTATGTGATTGAGCCGTCTCTGGGAGCTGACCGTGTGGTTCTGGCTTTCCTCTGTGCAGCTTATGACGAGGAAGAGCTGGAGGGCGGCGATATGCGTACAGTCCTGCACTTCCATCCAGCATTGGCTCCTGTGAAGATTGGTGTTCTGCCTTTGTCCAAAAAGCTGAACGAGGGGGCAGAAAAGGTATATCAGAAGCTTTGCAAGACATACAACTGTGAGTTTGACGACAGAGGTAATATCGGAAAGCGTTACCGCCGTCAGGACGAGATAGGTACACCCTTCTGCGTAACTTATGACTTTGACTCCGAGGAGGATCAGGCAGTGACTGTCCGTGACCGTGACACCATGGAGCAGGTTCGGGTGAAGATAGAAGAACTGGAAGCTTATTTTGCGGATAAATTCTCATTTTAAATCAAAGACTAAAAAGCAGGTAACAATTAAGCCCCACGATTCAGGAGAATTTTCTGACTTGTGAAAAAGATGTCATTATGGTACAATGTTCCAAGTAGCGCATATAGCGTAAATTGCACATTATATATGGAGGTAATGAAAAATGAAAGGTAATATTATTGTAGGTCAGTCTGGCGGACCAACAGCAGTGATTAATTCCAGCTTAGCAGGTGTGGTAAGTGCAGCTATGGAGCTGGGAGTAGAGAAAATCTATGGCATGCATCATGGAATCCAGGGATTCCTGAATGAGGATTTTGTAGACATTAAAGAGTATGTGAAAGGTGATGCAGACATTGAGCTGTTAAAGAGAACTCCTTCTGCATTTTTGGGTTCCTGCCGCTTCAAGCTGCCGAAGATTGAGGGCAACGAAGAGACTTATGACAAGATGTTTGATATTATGGAAAAATATAATATTGAATGTCTATTCTATATTGGTGGAAATGATTCTATGGACACCATTAAGATGCTATCTGACTACGCAGCAGCTAAAGGAAAGCCCCAGAGATTTATGGGCGTTCCAAAGACAATTGACAACGATTTGCCTGTTACCGACCACTGCCCAGGCTACGGCTCTGCTGCAAAATATATCGCAGCTTCCTTGAAGGAAGCAATCCGTGATAACGCAAGCTTTGGCGCAGAAAAGCCAACAGTCCTTATCTGTGAGATAATGGGACGCCATGCAGGCTGGCTGACAGCGGCAGCAGCACTTTCCAGAGACGTAGACTGTGAAGGACCGGATATGATTTATCTGCCGGAGGTAGCTTTTGACCTAGATGACTTTATCAAGAGAGTAAAAGATTTGGCAGAGAAGAAATCTTCTGTTGTAATTGCCGTATCTGAGGGAGCTAAACTGGCAGATGGACGTTTTGTATGTGAGCTGGGCAATTCTTCTGATTTTGTGGATGCCTTCGGACACAAGCAGTTGTCAGGATGCGCAGCAACATTGGCCAACAAGGTGGCAGAGGCAACCGGCCTGAAGACCAGAGCAATTGAGTTCTCTACTCTTCAGAGAGCAGCCACACATCTTGCTTCCCTGACAGATATTAATGAGGCGTTTAATGTAGGATACCTTGCTTGCAAAGCTGCCAATGACGGAAAGACTGGTATGATGATTACCATTAATGTGGACAACCGTGCACCTTATCAGGTTTCCTATGGCATTTATGATATTCATGCTATCGCAAATGTAGAGAGACCAGTTCCGGCAGAGTGGATTTCTGAGGATGGAACGGATGTAAATGAGGGATATGTAGCTTATGCGCGCCCACTGATTATGGGAGAACTGCAGCCGATTATGGTAAACGGACTTCCCCGTCACTTAGTATTAAAGAGAGATTCTTACAGATAAGATAAATTTACCAAAGGCTGCTGTATATTAGGAAGAAGCATACAATTAATGAGTGAGATATATTGTATGATTTTCCTTTTATACAGCAGCCTTTTATTGTCAAAATTACCAAAATGAGGTTGACAAATTTTACGAATGTGTTACACTAGATATGTGCGCAGGGTTGGGTCGTTGACCACACTAGCGCTTTTTCTATGCCCGAAAAAGCGGGAGAGAAAATATATTAGGAGGGATTAATAAAAAATGGCAAAATGGGTTTATTTATTTAGAGAGGGAGACGCAAGTATGAGAAATCTGCTGGGCGGAAAAGGTGCGAACCTGGCAGAAATGACGAACTTGGATCTTCCCATTCCCCAGGGATTTACGGTAACGACCGAAGCTTGTACGGATTATTACGAGCATGGGAAAAGGATTTCCAGTGAAGTTCAGGGACAGATTAATGCAGCTCTTGTATTCCTGGAGGGGATGCAGGGCAAGAAATTTGGTGATACAGAAGATCCATTGCTGGTTTCTGTGCGTTCTGGCGCAAGGGCTTCTATGCCTGGCATGATGGATACGATTTTGAATCTAGGCTTAAATGATATTTCTGTAGAAGGCTTTGCGAAGAAGACGGGCAATCCCAGATTCGCATATGACTCCTATCGTCGGTTTATCCAGATGTACTCAGATGTAGTTATGGAAGTGCCAAAGTCTTTCTTTGAAAAGATTATTGATGAAGTAAAAGAAGCAAAGGGCGTAAAGTTTGATACAGAGCTGACTGCGGATGATTTGAAAGAATTGATTGCAAGATTCAAGGCTGTGTATAAAGAAGCTAAGAATGAAGACTTCCCGCAGGATCCCAAGGAGCAGTTGATTGGCGCAGTGCAGGCTGTGTTCCGTTCCTGGGACAATCCACGTGCTATTGTATACCGCCGCATGAACGACATTCCAGGCGACTGGGGAACAGCTGTTAATGTACAGGCTATGGTATTTGGAAATATGGGTGACACTTCTGGTACAGGTGTGGCATTTACCAGGAATCCGGCTACAGGTGAAAAGGGAATTTTCGGTGAGTATTTGATCAATGCCCAGGGCGAGGACGTTGTGGCAGGTGTTCGTACTCCCCAGCCGATCACCAAGCTGCAGGAGGACTTGCCAGAATGTTATGAGGAGTTTATGCGCATTGCTAAGAAGCTGGAAAATCACTATCGTGATATGCAGGATATGGAGTTTACCATCCAGGAAGGAAAGCTGTATTTCCTGCAGACGCGCAGCGGTAAGCGTACTGCACCAGCGGCACTGCAGATTGCCTGCGATATGGTAGATGAGGGAATGATTTCTCAGGAAGAAGCTGTCCTTCGTATTGATGCCAAGTCCTTAGATCAGCTTCTGCATCCAACCTTTAATCAGGACGCCCTGAAAGCAGGCGAGGTGATTGGACAGGCATTGCCCGCATCTCCGGGAGCAGCAGCAGGTAAAGTATACTTTAACGCAGAAGATGCAAAGGCAGCAAAGGAGAAAGGCGAGAGAGTAATTTTGGTTCGTCTTGAGACCTCTCCAGAGGATATCGAGGGTATGCATGCGGCAGAGGGTATTTTGACTGTTCGCGGTGGTATGACTAGTCATGCAGCAGTGGTAGCCCGTGGTATGGGAACCTGCTGTGTATCTGGCTGTGGAGAGATTAAGATTTCAGAAGAAGAAAAATGGTTTGAGCTGGGCGGCCATCATTTTGTTGAGGGGGATTATATTTCTCTGGATGGTACAACTGGTAATATTTACAAAGGTGACATTCCTACCAAAGATGCTACCATCACTGGCAATTTCCAGAGAATCATGGGCTGGGCAGATAAATTCCGCCGTCTGCAGGTGCGTACCAATGCAGATACACCGGAGGATACAATCAACGCGGTTCATCTTGGCGCAGAAGGTATCGGTTTGTGCCGTACAGAGCATATGTTTTTCAATCCTGAGAGAATTCCGAAGATCCGCAAGATGATTCTGTCTGATAACCAGGAAGCAAGAGAAGCAGCCCTGATGGAGCTGTTGCCTTTCCAGAAGGAAGACTTTAAGGGAATGTATAAAGCCCTAAAGGGACGTCCTATGACTGTGCGTTATCTGGATCCGCCTCTTCATGAGTTTGTTCCTACAGAGGAAGAGGATATCAAGGCTCTTGCCGATGAGATGGGTCTCAGTGTGGATGATGTAAAAGCGAAATGTATCGAGCTCCATGAGTTTAACCCCATGATGGGACATCGTGGCTGCCGTCTGGCTGTCACCTATCCAGAGATTGCAAAAATGCAGACACGTGCAGTGATGGAAGCTGCCATTGAAGTGGAGTGGGAAGAAGGCTTTGATATTGTCCCAGAAATCATGATTCCTCTGGTAGGCGAGCGCAGAGAGCTGAAGTTTGTAAAGAAGATTGTGGAAGAGACTGCAGAGCTAGTGAAAAAGGAAAAAGGCTCTGATATTCAGTACCACATTGGTACTATGATCGAGATTCCCCGTGCGGCTCTTACAGCAGATGAGATTGCGAAAGAAGCAGAGTTCTTCTCCTTCGGAACAAACGATTTGACCCAGATGACCTTCGGATTCTCCCGTGACGATTCTGGCAAGTTCCTGGATTCTTATTATAAGGCAAAGATTTACGAGTCCGATCCATTTGCAAGACTGGATCAGAACGGTGTAGGCAAGCTGGTAAAGATGGCTGCTGATCTGGGACGCTCTACCAGACCGGAGATTAAGCTGGGTATCTGCGGTGAGCATGGCGGCGATCCCTCCTCTGTGGAATTCTGCCATAAGGTTGGATTGAACTATGTATCCTGTTCTCCTTACCGTGTGCCTATTGCAAGGCTTGCGGCGGCACAGGCGGCTATATGCAATAGGGAGGGGAAGTAATCTATACTTCGATTTCACGATAGATTACGCTCAGGCACTGGCTTTTCGCAGGGCGAATGGTGATTATCTGCGAGAGGGGCAGTGGAAAGACCTCACGGTTGAAGTGTATATAATTTAAATAGGGAATCCCGTCTTTTATAAGGCGGGATTTTCTGATATACTGGCAATGTATATAGGTGATATATATTTTAATCAAATATATAAGAGAATGTGGTAGAATATTTTGCGTTCTAATTTGGGGACAGGGTGAAAACTGTATTATTTCGTGTTATTTTGTGCTGATTGTACCGTATTTTGTGGACAAGATGGGGGATTATGGACGAAATAACACTAGGCGGACGGGTGGAGTTTGTGACCTGGATTCGTGTAATGGACAAAATAATATTAGACAATATTAAATATTTGGAGGAAGCATGTCTAAAATTGATTTTTGGAATGATATAGAGGGTTTAGCTTCATTTATGATTGAAGGCGAAGAATATTCGGAGGATGGAGAAAAAGCAATAGTTCCAGTTGCTGTATTAAAGAAAACTGATATAGCAAGTTTTCCATATAATTTTGATATAGAAATATGCGAGTCACAATCTGAGTCGGCAATAGTTATTAAAATTCCAGCATATTTTAGGCGTGTTGGTGAGAATGAATTCCATATTTGGTATGAGGAATTAATTACGAGGAAATATTGGGATGGTGCAGTTGGATTAAAGCTATATATGGAAACAAAAAAAGGTATTATAGAAGAACGTGCTAAGGAAATGGAGGATATCACATTAGATTATTACAATGATTATGGTGCCTATATTTCTTTACGGTATAGTGCAAATTTGAAAGTAGATTCTATGGAAAATCTTTTACTTGATGTAGAGCAGTTATATGAAGAAATAGAGGGAGCTACAGATATAGCATTAGGCTCTCCTTTTCAAAGAATTGATGGATGTGAGAAAGAAAGCGAATTTACAATAAAAATATTAGTGCCTCTTTTTAGAAAATTAGGATTTGTAAATGTAAAATATAATCATGGCAATAAGGAGTTTGGTAAAGATATTACTTTTGCAAGAAGAACGGAATTTGATGAATATGAGTATTATGGGGTACAAGTGAAATATGGAGATGTATCAGGTGGAGTGCATGGTGATATAAATGAGTTGATTGTGCAGGCGAAGGATGCCTTTTCAATGCCATTTTATGATGTATACTCACGGAATAAAGTAAGAGTAGCAAAGGTTATTATTGCTATTTCGGGTAAATTTACAATGAACGCAGTTGAAAAAATAATAGAGGGAATACAAGATTATCCTTTAAAGAATAATCTTATATTTCTTGATAAGGAAAAAATAGAAAACTTAATGAGTAAATATAGTAAGTTTTAAATACATAGCCGATTGATTTTCAAAATGTTCCGTTGGAGCAGTTCTTTTACTATATGGCAGAAGAATATAAATTATCTGATAGAAATTTGTATTGCAGTAAAGACCAGACATGGCAAAGCATTGGCGGATTTTACCGAAAAGTTACAAAAAAGAATAGGTCGCCTTTTGTAGTGTAGAAAAGCCAGGGCCCGGAGCCCCGGCTTTTATTGGAATTTCCAAAAGATAGTTATATCCCCGTTTAATACTTCTATTTTTTCGATAAGGGAATGGACCAGGGCGAACAGGGCAACCGGATCCCCGGAGGCCACGACGGAGCTGAAGGAGGCCACGGCCGCCCGCGCTTCTTCCTTCGACATTTTCCCCGGCGCGTCGTTTTCCAGTTCTTCCAGACTGCAGGAGAGCGCGGCCCGTTCTTCTTTCAGATCAGACAGACGCCCGGCTATTTCTTCCAGATCGACGGCCCCGGCCTGGTACAGATTGAGCAGGCGGGTTATTTGCCGTTCTACGTTTTCCATACGTTCACGGAAGGCGGCGGCTTCTTCTTCCGGCCCAGGCTTCCCGGTTCCGCCCTGCAGCAGCGCATCCAGGGCAGCCGGATCAAGCGAGAGCTTCTTTACTTCTTCCACGATAAGCGCGTCCAGGTCTTCCACCTTAAAATGGTTCTTCCGGTTCGTACAGTTGGGATCCTTTATCATACGCTTATTACACTTTGAGACAGAATAACAAACGTACTTGTCCACCTTTGCCGCCTCATAGCCCCATTGACGGATGGAGAGCCGCCCGCCGCAGCACCCGCAGAACAGCAGGCCAGAGCAGAGGCCGCCGCCTTTGCTTCCGTTTCCGTAGCGGTTCCGGTAAGCTGGAGCGTTCCCGGAAAGACGGTTATTAACAGCTTGCCATATTTCCGGCGATACCAGGGCCTCGTGCTTGCCTTCGTATTCCCGGTCAACCATACGGACGCGCCCGGCGTAAATTGGATTACGCAGGACCCGGCCCAGGCGGGTGGCGGCGTCGTTCTGATACGCTGCAAAAGAATGACCGTATTTTGCCTTGATAACCCGGACCACATCCGAAAGAGATTGACCGGAGCCGTAAAGCCGGTATGCTTCCTGGATAATTTGAGAGTAAAACGGATCCACCAGGAGCTCGCGCTTGCCGTTGGGCTGCATTTCCCACTTGTAACCGATTGGAGCCGTAGGCCCGTAATAGTTCCCGGCCTTGAGCCCGGCCTGCTTACCCATCATAAGCCGGGCGCGTATATTTTCCCTTTCCATTTGAGCGAAGGCCGCCAGGATGCCGATCACGCAGCGGCCGAAGGGCGTAGACGTATCAAAACTTTCCATAAGCGACACGAAGTCACAGCTATTTTCTAAAAAGACATCTTCCAACAAGATAAGCGTATCCTTCTGAGACCTTGAGAGCCGGTCCAGCTTCCAGACAATAACTTTATTGCAGCGGCCCGCCCGGACGTCCTTTATTACTTCTTTTATTCCCGGCCGCTCAAGCGTTGCGCCAGAGTACCCAGGATCCACATGGACCGCGTTTATAATATACCCGTAGGCTTCACAGTAGGAACGGAGCCGGGCCTCTTGTTCCCCGACGCTGTAACCTTCTTCGGCTTGTTCCGCCGTCGATACCCGGATATACAGATCGGTTACATTTTCCAGATCGGCCACAGATAGAGGAGCGGCCGCCGGTGTTTTCGTTTTCTTCGTTTTCATTATAGCAGCACCAAAAAGGGCGCAAAAATAGCCCTTGCCTTTCTACTTGTGTTTTTGGCCGGGCCATGCTATAATACATTTGCTCGGAATGTTTTATAACATGGCACCAAGCCGCCCCGTCCACCAAGACCGCGCCAACGGTCCGGACGGGGTTCCTTTTTTTTATTTCAAATTTTCAACGCCACATTTTGCAGCCACATAATACATATGCTTACAAGGTACTTTTCTTTTCTTAAAATCCGGGCAGGAGCAGCGGCGAAGAGTTGTCCGATATTTCCCACCAGTAGCACCAGTAAACAGCCCGTACTTTAATTCAGTATCTATATAAGTTGGCGTCAATTCACCATAAGCCGCCCTTTCTTTTCTTGCCTGGGCCTTTTCCCCTTCCACAAAAGTCCAGCGCTTCCAGATATTTTCTGCAGGAGTTTTTATATACAGGATATCGGAAAGCAATAGAGCCGCAGCAATTAAAAGACATACGATGGCAGCAAGTACCGCTTCATAGAACGGCTGTTCGGGGGGGGGGTAATTAGGCTATAAGGTGCGCTGATAACGAACAGAGCTGCAACGGCGAGCTTCCACTTATTAAAGAATTTTATGTATTTCATTAGAACAATCCCCTTTCTATACGTTTTACTAAGAGACTTCGGACTTTTCCGCCGCTTTTTCTTCCCGTTCAAGTTCCTGGCGGTAAAGTTCAACTTTCTGATCAATAGTAAGATTTTCTAAATTCATATCCATAGCAGCAGGAGCCGTCGGGGATATTTCCCCGGATTGAAAAGCTGCTGCCACTTCCCGAACATAATTAAAGATTGTTTCCTGGGCTTCCGGTTTGAGGTTTACAAACTTTTCAACCATTACATAGGCGGCATTTGTTAGGCCGTACTGTTCGGCCAGGGCATCCAGCACCGAGCTGGGCGCAGCCTTAAACATTTCCCCGGCTCCGGTTCGGAGCCATTCTTCATTTACATTAAATTCCCGACAGATAAGAGATACCGCAGCATCACTGGGATTACTTTTTCCCGTTTCATACGTTGCAACGGTATTTCTTTTTATTTTCAAGCGGTCGGCAAATTCCTGTTGGGTAAAATTGAGCGCCTTTCTTAATTGTTTTAAGCGCACATTCATAATTACACCCCCTTTCAAAAACAAGTATAAGCCTAAATTTGTGGTATGTCAACAAAATTGTTTTATAGCCACAAAAAAGCTGTTGACAAATGACTTATAGCCACATATAATGGTTTTATAGCCACAAAAAAATTTGTACCATCCTTACAGGCTGGTACAACATAATTACTTACTTGTCAATAAAAAACCATTGACAAGTAAGTAATTATAAAAACCCTTAACAGTCTAGGAAGGAGGAGACGGATGGCCGCCAAAAACCAGCAAAGCACTATTGACAATATTAGACGCCTTATCCGTTCTAAAGGCCTTAAACAGACTTTTGTGGCCGCACAGGCGGGCATGACAGATCAGCAGCTTACAGACATTCTGAACAATAGGAGACTTCTCAGAGTAGAGCACCTGGAACCGTTGGCGCGGGCGTTGGGCGTAACCGTTGAAACATTGATTTCTTAAAAAAGGAGGTAAGGACATGGCAGCAGTTAAAAAACTTGAAGGCTACACGGAGGAGCAGATCAGCAGCGCGAAAAGACTTATTGACATTCTGATGGGAGTACCAGAAGAAAAGCAGACGCTTTTTACAGCGATTACAACGGCCTATATTGACGGCGTAGAGACTGGAGCGCGGCTTAAAGAGGAGATGGAGGGCGCAGCAGTATGAGAGATACCAGGCGGTCCAGTTTTGGCGAACGGGGCGGCGCGGTGGCAGTAAAAACATTCTGAGCAAAGGACCCGTTAGACGGCGGGCAGAGGTAACAACATGGAAAAAGAAAACCTTGACTTAAAGACAGCGATACAGATCGCGAAGATTGTGGTGGCGGTTCCAGAAAACCGGATGCCGATCATATGGGACATTTTTAGCCAGGCGGGGCTCGATATTGGAGGCCTTGACGAGATGGCGGAGTGGAAGGCACTTACAAAGCAGGCCTTCTTGATTGACACAGAGAAATTTTTAACAGACATTACGAAGGGCCGGGAACCGGTAAACGGAGAGTACCAGATCCCGGTGGGAGAATTTAACGAATATTGCAGCAAGCAGAAATTAAACGCCAGATGCACAAGGAGGCACCTGGCAGGCCTTGAGGCCATACGCACGGGGAAATTAAGCAGCGGCCGTGCAGACTATACCTGCCCCGTTTGGAAACAGGGTGCAAGCAGCAGTTATCGGTGTGTTTGTATTTTCACAGATTGGAAACAGCGTATTAAAGAGGCCGAGGACCGGCAGTAAAGGAGGGGAGGCATGGAATACCAGGAGTTAAAAACCGGGATAAAAGATCATTTAAACAGCGCGGCCGAGGACTTCTTTATGGTCGGCTATTTCTTAAGACAGATAAGCGAAAAGGCCCTGTTTGTAGAGGACGGC
Source organism: Clostridia bacterium (assembly GCA_910574475.1). Lineage (GTDB taxonomy): Bacteria > Bacillota > Clostridia > Lachnospirales > Lachnospiraceae > Laedolimicola. The sequence goes on from CAJTAT010000005.1 coordinate 138,137, forward strand.
TACGAGAGTATATGGGAGTTTGCAAAGGGCGAGTACGGCTTGAGCACTTCCAGCGCATCCCGTTTTATGGCCATTAACGCCCGTTTTTCGATTGACGGCGGGGAGCATATGGCGGAGAAGTACATCGGGATGGGCGTAAGCAAATTACAGGAAATGTTAGGCTTGCCAGACGAGGAGCTGGAGAAGGTAACGCAGGAGACAACGGTCCGGGAAATACGGGCCATGAAGGCGGCCAAGAGAGAAAAAGAGCAGCTATCTTTTTACGGACTTCCCCGGACAGTACGGCCGGAAGGTTCCCTGCTTACCACACCGGGCTGCGGCGACGGAAAATACGATTGTTTTTTTTGTTGCAGGGAGTGTGCTATAAGGCAGGAGCCCAGGCAATGCCGGACCGCCCCGCTGGGGAGCCCGGCCCCTTGTACCAGGGTAAACAACGAGGACTGGAAAAGGAGTATTGCTTATAGCCTTTACAAAGAAGAATGCCAGTTACTACACCCGGAGCTGGCACCAGTACGGGAAGGCGATAAGGAGCCGGACCCCTGCTGCCTTCATTGTGAGCATAAAACCTGTTTTAACCGTTGCGACGTCGCAAAAAAGCGGGATGAGGAGGAGCGAAAAAAGGCCCAGGAGGAGGAGCGGCAGCGACAGAAAGAGGCAGAGGCCAGACGGCCGGAACCTTCTGAAAGAGATATTAAGGCTTTTTACGATTGGGCCGGGATTAAGGCCACGGATAACATTACAGCGGATGGCTTAAAGAGCAGATATAAAAACGCAGGAGGCGGTGGCGGCCAGGGAGCAGCGCTGCAGGATTACACCGGGAGTGCCAGGGGAATCCGGATCAATTACAAGAAAGAGCTTACCTGGGTGCAGCTTGCGAAGCGAATCAAGGAAACCCAGGAGGCCGAGGCCCGGAAAGCTAACTTTGTAGAGCGATCCAACGGAGCACAGAAGAACGTCCGCGACCTTATTAAGCAGCAGGAGGAGAAGCGGCAGCAGGAGGCTGAGGAAAAGAAAGCAGCCCAAAAGCAGAAGGAGGACGGAAGGCTTTTAAAATTCTACAAAGATATTTACCCCAGTACGCGGCACATTATAGCGCAGCGGGACAAGGCAGCCATAACGAAGGAATTTAAAACCATATATGGCAATACTTACGAGAACGGAAAAGGCTGGATGTGCTACCCGGACAAGATAGTCTTTAAAGACAGCCCGGACGCGGAGCAGATACAGATCACCTGGGGCCGCTTCACGACGAAGCTGGTAGAGCTTTTAGACCGCTTCCCGGAAACAGAAAAATCAATTCTTTTCGGAGACGATACCAGGGAGAAGGAACCGGAGATCATAGACGCCGATTTTAAAGAGATTGAGGATGAGCCCAAAGACGATCCGGCGCAGGAGCTGGCAGAGGCAAAGGACGCCCATGAAGAATTGGATAACCTGGAGACGCAGAACCCGGAGATCGTAGAGGATCCGGAGAGCTACACCCTGGCAGACGTAAGAGAGCAGCTACGCAAGTGCGAGGCAGACTTAAAGGCATATCGGGAAGTAGGAGGGATGCCGGAATTTACCCTGCGGAAACAGAAAATTTTTGTTGACGCCTTGCAGCTTCTGGCAGAAAAGAAAGAATTTGACGAAAAGGAGGCGGCGGAGATTGATTAAGCACGTATTATCAGACGGACGGACCCTGGACAGTTTAGAGGGCTTCCGGCTTCCTTATACGCAGGCCACAGAGACAGCCTACCGCCTTCTGGCGGGCTTTTTGGAAGGAGGTGGGAGAGTTGGCCGGGACATACGGAAAACGGGCTATACGCCGCATACGGAGGCGCAGGAGACGGTGTCAGCGGTTTAAGCGCTTGCTTCCATACATAGCCCTGGGCGCGGTTATAGTTGCGGCGGTGGCTTGCCTTGTTGCCGCTGCCGCTTCCCGGTCGGAGACGCCAGAGGAACCGGTGCCGAAGTTTGGAAAACAAAAACCTGCAGAGGCCCAAGCACCCGTGAAGGTACCGGAGACAGCACAGGAGCCCCAGGAAGTAGACGAGGCCTATATATTAACCAAGATAGCAATGGCGGAGGCGGAGGGCGAGGACACGGAAGGCAAAGCGCTGGTTATTCTTACCGTACTTAACCGGGTAAAGGCTCCGCAATTTCCCGGAACGATTACGGAAGTTATAGCGCAAAGGAACGCTTTTTCTTCTTACAGTAACGGACGCTACGACCGGGTCGAGCCGGATGCGGACTGCCGGGCAGCCCTTGAGCTTGTAGAGGGCGGGTGGGATAAAAGCCAGGGTGCGCTGTACTTTGAGCGAACGCCAGAGGATGGGGAGAGCACCTGGCACAGCCGGAACCTTGAAAAACTTTTCATACACGGGAATCATACATTTTACCGGGAGAAGGAGGCGAGCGAGTGAAGATAGCACTTAAGGACGGCCAGGTCCTTATAAAAGAGGCAGACGAAAATCAATTCTTAATTATAAAAAGTTGGGGAAAGATGAAATGGAGCAAAGGACAACAGATGCTTTACGGACCGGCAGACATAGAGCTGCTTAATAAACTTTCTGGCCTTGTACGGCTTCCAGGACCGATTGAGGAACGACGGAAGAATTTAAACGAAGTAGCGGCGGCCATTGATAGAGAACGCTTAAGAAAGAGCCCGGAGCCGCTTTATAAATACCCGGTTAAAAAGCAGCTTTACCAGCACCAGACACGCGGCGCAAATATGGCGCTTATGGCCTTCGGATTGATTGCGCCGCTGAAAGAGGAGGCGACGGCGGATGGAATCAAGTGAACGATTGACGGAACAAGAGCGGCTTTTTGCGGAACGGCACCACAATATTATATATACGTTTCTTAATACCAACGGCCTCCGGGATGAGGACTTTTACGACGTAGCAGCCCTGGGATATTTAAGGGCCGTAAAGAGGTACCACCGGGAAGAAAAGCTGCAGCAGTACAAGTTTAATACCATAGCCTGGCAGGCCATGAGGACCAATGTGGGAAATAAAAAGAAAGCAGACCGAATCCGGGACGCCGTGATCACTTGCAGCCTTAATGAGCTTACGGACGACGGGACCGAGTACGGCGAGTTTGTCCAGACCACAAAAGATGTCTTCCGGGAATTGGAGGAGCAGGAGAACCTGCAACAGCTTCTGGCGGAGATTATGCCGGCACTTACAGAGCGGCAACGCGGTCACATTGTAGCAGCGCTTAACGGGTACCGGCCGCAGGAGATCATAAAAGAGCAGCGCGTCCGCTTCCAGGAATACCACAAGGACCGGAAGGTCATAAGGGAAGTCATAAGAGACGTTATACCGGTTTTTCGCGGGGGGGGGTATTAAGTTATGGACAGATTGGAAGTTATTAGACAGTTGGAGAGCTTGCGGGAACACTGTCAGAGCATGATCGAAGCACACGACCCGGCGAGTATTTGGTGGGGCGATACGGAAGCCCTTACAGCAGCTATTGAGGCCTTGAGCCTTGATATAAATAAAACCAAAAAAGGAGATAAAGACATGACGAGCAAAACAAAAGTAACACTTGAAACGCCGGAGGGGCCGAAGGAGCTTACAGGCGATACCGTGATCTGCTTCACAGTAGATAAGGCGCGGGACTTCTTAAGCGGCAAGGTCGAGATGGTTGAAGCAAACGCGGCATATATAGGCCTGGAGATACCGGAGCTGGTCTTTGCGAAAACCATAGGAGCCCTGGTCGGTGATACCGTAGAAAAGGTAAGCCGTAGCACTATGGTGGCAGCCTTCCAGCTTCACGAAGTAGCGCGGATTTTGGAGGCGAAAAGCAAGGCCCTGGCAGAGAGCCGGACAGAGGATCAGAAAGCCGCTGACTTTGCGGACGCGCTTATAAACTTACTTACAGGCCGGAGGGACCGCTTATGACAGAAGGTAAAGGCTTCGGCTTCCTTTTCGAGATGGGATGCGGAAAGACGCTTACAGCCATAGCCACGATGGGCGCAGCCTACCAGATGGGAGCCATTAAGACGGTACTTATAATCGCGCCGACTTCGGTCTGCAGCGTTTGGCCGAAAGAGTTTGACGAGTACGCGGACTTTAAATACAACGTAGCGGTCCTTTTGGGGGATAAGCAAAAACGCCTGGCAACGCTTAGAGGCCTGGCGGCCTTTCCGTTTAAGGCGCTTCTTGTAGCAGTAATAAACTACGAGAGCACCTGGAGAGAGGGCATCTTTGAGGCCCTGCTTGATTGGCGGCCAGATATGATTGTATGCGACGAAAGCCAGCGCATAAAGGAACCGAAGGCGAAGCAGAGCCAGGCCATGCACAAGCTCGGCGACATAGCCAAGTATAAACTTATTCTTTCCGGTACCCCGATACAAAACAATGCGATTGACTTATACAGCCAATACCGATTTTTAGACCCTACGGTCTTCGGTACCAACTTTTACGCCTTCCGCAGCCGCTACGCCATAATGGGAGGCTTCGACCGGCGGCAGATTGTAGGATATAAAGACCTTGATAAGCTGATCCAAAAAGAACACAGCATCGCATACAGGGTGACGAAGGAGGAGGCGCTGGACTTACCGGAGCAAACTTTTCTTACACAGTACATTACCCTGGAGGGGAAGGACAAGCAGCTTTACGACAAAATTAAGCGGGACAGCTTCGCGGAGCTTGAGAACGGCGGCCAGATCACCGCGCCGACGGTACTTACAAAACTTCTGAGGCTGCAGCAGTTTACAGGAGGCTTTATACAGGCCGACGAGGGACTAAAGCCGGAGTATGTATTTAAGGGCAAGCTAAACGCCTTAGAGGACATTCTGGACGATTACGTCTTAAGCGCAGGAAAGAAACTTGTTATTTTCTGCAGGTTCCGGCCAGAGATCGACTTGATAAGTAAGAGCCTGGAAAAGAAGCGGATCCAGTACGCCAGCATTTACGGAGACATAAAGATCAATGACCGGGGCGACATTGTAAAGCGTTTCCAGACAGATCCGGAAGTAAAAGTTTTTCTTGCACAGATTGACACAGCCGGGCTCGGTATTACCTTAACGGCAGCCGACACTTGTGTGTATTACAGCGTAAATTTTAATTACGCAGCATACAGCCAGAGCCTGGCCCGTATTCACAGAATCGGCCAGAAAAACCGGTGCGTTTATATTCATTTGACAGTTGAGCACAGTATAGACGAGACGATCTTAAAAGCCCTGGCCAAAAAAGAGGACCTGGCAAAAACGGTCGTCGACGATTGGAGGCAGTATTTTTGATGGAGGCTATAAAAGTAACCAGGAAGCTGGACGGAAAAGGCCGTTTAATTCTTCCGGGAGACTTCCGGGAGGCGGCGGGCTTCGCTGCAGATGAACCGGTGGAAGTAGCGCTTATGACCATTGAAGGGAAGCAAGCCTTTGTAATTACGAAAAAGGAGTTGAAAAGATGGCAAAACAGACCGAGCGAAAAGAAGAAATTGTAATTTGTAAAGAGTGCAAAAAGCCGGAGTATTGGGGGAAAATGCGGTGGCTTGAAGGCCGCTGCCTTTGCCGGAGATGTTACCGGTCACGTTGGGAGCATTTGAACCAGCGGGAATACAAGTGGGACGATTTGGACGGACCGCGCCCGACTATGGAGGAATACCAGGAGCAGGAAGGAGGAGCAGCAGATGGCAGCGAAAAAGCAGAAACCTATTTGTAAGACTTGTCAGCTTATGGAACCGGAGATCGTAAGAAACGGTCGGAATCAGTTTTATTGTATGCACCCGGAGGCAAAGACCGAGTGCCTGCCGCACCGGATCATCGCCCGGAGCCGCGAAAACGAGATCCCGACCAAGACGGCCCCGAAGTGGTGCCCGCTTCGACAGAAGGAGGCGCAGCCGTGTGGAGAATAAATTTTCAGTATAGCGACGGGGGAAAGATTAAGGTAAGCAGCAAAGGAAAGATAACGCTGGAGCAGGCGGAGAAGTATTACAAGGATTACGGGATCCATTCAGATGGCGGTTTTTACCAGGAGAGCCCCTATAAGAATTATAAGCCGGAGCATTTAACAAAGGTTATAGCCAGGCTTCGGAAGGAGGCGAAGTGATGTACTTATTAACCAAAGACGGCATCCAGGAGACGCCAAAGAAAAAGACCCTTAAGGCGTTCTTTTGCAAACACCAGAACCGGATGCGAGGACAGAGCTGCAGCAGCAGCGGCCTGGTTCGTATTTCCGGCGAGGACTTATACGAAGTTTGCCGAGATTGTGGAAAAATTTTAAGCGAACGACACACCCAGTATTAAAGGAGGATTGAGAAAAATGGCGGACATTTTCAAATTGATTGACGAGTATAAGGAGTTTCTGGACACGAAGGATCGGCTTAAGGATGAGACCACGGCCAACAATAAGTCCCTGGAAGCGAAGCGGAAAGAGCTGGCCCAGGCCATGATCGACGCAGAGAGTCCCAAAATAAGCCGGGGTGGCTTCCTTTACAGCTTACAGGATAAGACCAAGTATAACAAGATCGGCGGATGCGACGAGGAGGCCTTCTTTTCTACCCTTGAGGAACATGGCCTGGGGGATATTATTAAGCGAACCGTAAACACGCAGACTTTAAACGGAGCTATGGCCAATCTTGTGGATGAGAACGACGGCGAGCTGCCGGAGGACTTCGAGGAGTTTGTAAAACCCTACCAATATTATGATGTAACCAAGAGGGTGGAAACCAATAAGGCTGCCAAGAAGGCGAAGAAAAAGGAGGAATAAGGATGAAGCAGTTGGAGTTTGACCTGCGCTTAGATTACGAGCGCAACTTAAAGGACAACCTGATCACCGTTGCCAAGTTTGCCCAGGAGCAGATGAAGCAGGACTTATCCGACAACGGGCGGCCCCTTAAGGCGGTAGAGAGCAAGCAGGAGGCATACGGGATCGCAGCGCAGCAGTACGTCAAGGTCGGAGCTAAGGCGAAGATGCTTAAGGGCGGAATGGACGACTTTTTAAAACTTCTTGACGCAGACGGAGAAGTCACCCAGGTGGCCGGAACCATCTACAACGCGGCCATAGAGCTGGCCCAGGAAGGCATATTGATGGCAGCCCAGGCAAGCCGGATCCTTTCAGACTTGTATTACCAGACGCCCAAGACGCCTATGGAGGAATACCTGGATGCGGAGGACTTAGAAACCGAAAACGAGCCGGAAGAACCGGCTGAAGAATAAGGAGACAGACTATGGCAGGAATAGGAGTGCAGGAGATTAAAAAAGTGGAGATCACCACCACGGACGGCCAGAAGATAAAGGAAGGGGAGCTTATTGTAATAGGCGTAAAGGGGCAGGACGTGGTCTGCCGCTTCGCGGAGCTTGATAAGGGCGGTTACTTTGTTACGGTTCCCGTAGTTGGTGGACCGGAGCCGGTTAAGTACCGCGTAAATTCTATTACATTCTGTTACAAGGTAAAGACCTTCCAGGTCGATAAGAAACCCGATACGGCAGCAGGAGCAGCGAAGAACGCGGCAGATCACGCCGACCAGGACACCCTGGCCCCGGCAGCATTATAAAACTATAAGGAGGATATAAGACAATGGCAAAAACAAAAAACGAAGTAGCAGTAACAGCGAAGGAGTTTAACCTGGTTACGATCAGCGGAGACCTTGCGGCAGCGGTTGAGGAGGAGATGGACGGCCTCGGCGCTATTCCCTTTGACAGAGTAAAGATCCCTTCCGGCGGCGGCCTGGCCTTTGAGCTTCCGGGCGAGGAGGAGGACGAAACAGAGAGCGCCACGGAGCTGATCGGCGTAATTTTGGATCATAACCCCGTAAACGCATACTGGGCGAATAAGTTCGCAGGCGGAAACGAGCAGCCGGACTGCAGCAGCTTCGACGGGAAGCAGGGAGTGGATCGGCTTACCGGAGAAATAAAAAGCTGCGAAACTTGCCCGTATAACAAATTTGAGAGCGACGGCAGCGGGAAGGCTTGTAAGAACGTACACAGAGTTTTTATGCTGCAGGAGGGCAACCCGGTGCCGCTTATTCTTTCCTTGCCGCCGACCAGCCTTAAATATATGCGGAATTATATCGCAAAGCGGGTATTACTTAAGGGCTTCCGTTGCTGGCAGGTATTGACAAAGATCACGCTTAAGAAGGAAAAGAGCAAAGATAATATTACTTACAGCCGGGCGGCCTTTGCCTTTGTTGATAAGCTGACGCCGGAGCAGGAAAAGCAGGCGGAGGCTATGCGTGAGCTTGTAAAGAACATTTACCGGAATATTAACATTGATACCGACGATTATAACCGGGCACCCGTAGAAGGCACAGGAGAGCCCACAGGAGAGCCGAGAGCGGACGCCGAAGGCTTTATGCAGGTACCGGAGGGCGCAAACGAGGAGCTGCCCTTTAATTAAGCTATACGGCTACGGGGGGGGCTTCGGCCCTTCCCGTATACGATTTTTCGGAGGTAAGGCAGATGGAAAAAGTATATATAATTTCCCGGTATTCAGCCGACACCAGGAAGGAGCGCCGCTTTAATAGAGAGGTGGCCCGGTATTTCTGCAGGAAGATTTTGAGAGAGGGAAAGCGGCCAGTGGCCCCGCATTTATATTATACCCAGTTCTGCGACGACGACGATCCGGGGGAGCGGGCCCTGGGGCTTGAGCTTGCAATAAAAGACCTTGATGAGTGCGACAGCTTTTTACTTGTAATTATCGGCGGAGTTATAAGCGCCGGGATGCGCGGAGAGGTTGAGCACATATCCAGGACCGGAAAGAGAGGCCGCCTTATAGCCATGAGTCAGGCAGAGGCGGAAAAAATTATAGGAGGCGGTGAAACGGATGGTACAGACAGATATAAACATAGACCAGCTTGTGGACTATTCTGCCGAATATTCAAGCTACATAAAAAAGCATAAGATCACAGGAGACCAACTGGTCGGTGTTTGCCCGTTTCACGACGATAAAAAAGAAAGTTTTAGCGCCAACCTTAAGGATGGCCGCTGGTATTGCTTCGCAGAGGGGCGCGGCGGCAACTTTACAACCTTTTACGCAGAGCTTAACGGAATAAGTACCGACGAAGCATATAAGCAGATACTGGATAAATACGGAGCGCTTAAAGAACCGGAACCACCAAAGCAGAAAGAGAAGGCCCCAGGGCCGGAGTCCTACACCCTGGAGGAGTACGCCTTTAATAAGCGGCTTCCCGTTGAATTTTTAAAGGAAACCTGCAGAGCTTCCACCGGGAGAGACAAAGACAAAAAGACTTTTCTTAAATTGCCTTATTTCAACGAAGAAAACACGGATCCCATTTTTAGAAAGCGCTATGCCCATAAGGAATTTAGATGGAGTTGGGGAAGTTCCGGGAAGTTGATTTTATACGGAGATTGGAGGCTGCCAGAGATCCGGAAAGCCGGGTGGGCCGTTTTAGTAGAAGGCGAGAGCGACACCCAAACAATGTGGTATTTGAAATTTCCGGCGTTGGGAGTTCCAGGGGCGAGCAACTTTAAGGCTAAGATGGTGCCAAAGCTGCAGGACCTTAAATTATATATTCACGTAGAGCCAGACAAGGGCGGCGAGACCTTCTTGCAGAAGATAACGCAGGTCTTGAGGGAAGCGGAATTTATAGGCGAGGTATACACCTGGAGCTGCAAGGGCTTCGGAGTAAAGGATCCTTCACAGCTTTTTCTTGATAAGGGCGCAGGCCAGGACGGGGAGAAGCAGGTCCAGGACATGATCAACGGAGCCTTAAAGGGAGCCAAAAAGCTGAACCTTGACGACCTGGCCGACACCATACCGGAGGTTATTAAGGGCGCGCCGGTAAACCTAAGACAGCCCGAAGGCTGGATGTATTCAGAGGGCGGGATCCGCCGTATAGACGAAAAGACCAGCCTGCCGGTTATGGTTTGCAGGACGCCGATCATATTAACGCAGCGCTTAAAAAGTATGGAGACCGGCGAGGAGAAGATGGAGATCGCCTTTAAGCGGGACGGAGCCTGGCATAAAGCTATTTTCCCCCGGTCAACGATTTTCACGGCCCGGAGTATTACCGTACTTTCCGATTTAGGTTGCACCATCACCAGCGAGAACGCGAAGCAAGTAGTACGCTTCCTGGAAGCCCTGGAGGCCGAAAACATAGACATTATACAGAAGGCAGACAGCACCAGCACAATGGGCTGGCAGACGCGCGGCCGGTTCCTTCCAGGCCACGGCGACGACATTATTTTAGATATTGAGCCATCCTTAAGAGGATGGGCCGCCGCGTACCATTACAGCGGCACACTTGAGGACTGGAAAGCACTTATGCAGCCGCACCGAGAGCGCGATAAGTTCCGCTTCATTCTGGCGGCAGCATTTACCGCCCCGCTACTTCGGATATTACAGCAGCGTATATTTTTTGTATATAACTGGGGCGGCAGCAAGGGCGGAAAGACCGCAGCACTTAAGGCGGCACTTTCCGCCTGGGGAGACCCGGAACGGCTTATGGTAAACTTTAACGCCACCCAGGTCGCCCTGGAGAGGATGGCCGGTTTTTACAACGATTTACCGATGGGCATAGACGAGCGGCAGCTTGCAGGCCAGAAGCAGGAGAACCTGGAAAAGATTGTTTATATGATTGCCAGTGGCACAGGACGCGCCAGGGGCAGCAAGGGAGGCGGCTTACAGGCACTTAATACCTGGCGGACCGTAGCCCTGGCCACCGGCGAGGAGCCTTTAAGTACGGACACAACGCAGACGGGAGTCAGTACCCGTGTACTTGAGATATACGGCGGACCATTTGACGATGAAAAGTCCGCCAGCCTTATGCACCAGCAGGCACCGCAGCACTGCGGGTGGGCCGGGCCGGAGTTCATACAACGGATCCTGCAGACGGACGAGCAGAGCATCCGGGACCAGTACGCCAGGATAACGGAGGAAGTATATAAGATCGCAAACGGAACCAGCGGCGCACATATAGCCGGAATAAGCGCGGTCACACTTGCGGACGCTATGGCGGAAAGCTGGATATTTAACCCGGATCCAGATACCACAAAGGAGCCGGAGGGCATACCGGCAGCATACAAGCGCCCCCTTGAGATTACACCAGCAGCATGGACCAGGGCGCTGAGGATGGCGGAGACGATCATAAAAGAGCAGCTCGCCATCGGTTCCGGGGACGTAAACGAACATGCGACCCAGTTTATAGTAGATTGGATATTGAGCAATAAAAGCCAGTTCGGCGAAAAGGCAATCGGTACCTGTTTAGGGACCATAAGCCAGGACGGCCGGAAGGCTTGTATATTTCCTTCACTACTTAACCAGGCATTAACAAAAGCGGGATACAGCCCCCGGAAAACGCTTAAGTATTTAGCAGACCAGGGAATCATAACAACTAAGCCAAAAGCGAATGGCGGAAAAGAATACAGCATAACAAAGTGGTTTGATAACCGTACTTGTAGATTTACGGAATTTGATATAGGGCGATTTGCGAAGAAGGTAGACGCCTTAAACGAGGACGAGGCAGCAGAAGCCATGATGGAACCGCCGAGGCAGGATAACGACGGGTGGCAGCAGATAGGATTTGACACGCATACACCATTTGAGGACGGCGGGGAAGCGTTACCCTTCTAATTTGCGCTTTTCACCTAACGCCTAAAAATTAGGCGTTAGGTTAGGCGTTAGGTTAGGCGTTAGGTAAAAAATCCAGTATTTATGCGGGTTTGAGGCCCCTTTATATATAACCTAACGTACCTAACACATATTTTATATGTATATTGTTTTCGGAATTGGCAAGAAAAAGTATACCTTTTCCAAAAATAACATGGTGTATGTTGCGAAAATAGGCGTTAGGCGTGAGGAAGTACCGGAAAAGCCCGTAAATACTTGATTTTTTACTTAACGCCTAAAAGATAAACAAGGCGTGAGGAAATAAAAGGGCGTGAGGAGGCGGAGCTATTGGAGAAGGCTGAAAAGTTGGCGGCATACCTTGAGAAATTAAGGAAAAACAAAGAAAAAATACCGCTTGATGTTCTTAAAACCAGATATAAAACAGCATACGAAGAATTAACCGAAAACATAAAGGCCGAGGCCGTAGCAATTCTTAAGCCCATAGTAACACAACCGCCGGAGTGGTTGAAAGATTGCAGGTATAAGGCTGAGTACATAGAGGAAATCGCGGAAGCCTTTAAAAGATTGTACGCCGAGAGCGACTACGCCAAGAAGATCGGCGCAGCATTGTATAAGCGGTACAGCTTCCAGGAGGCGCAGCAGATCGCCAGGGAGATAAACAGAAAGTACCAGCAGGAGCTTACAAGGATATTTCACGAAAAGACCTGCCTTTACACCACGGCCGAAAATTGGGATCCGGATAACCCAGTTCCCCCCAGGATATACAACGATCTTGTGGATAAATTCTGGAAAGAGGAGACCGGCGAGTGGATAACCGAAGATAAGCCGGAAGGACCGGCCTTATTGATATTTTTAAAAGGCGATAAGCCAAAGGAGGAATAAGCCATGTATAACAACACCGAGATGAGAAACACCGAGAATGTAGCAAGGTTTGAGGCATTGATGGCCCAGGTAGACCGGGAAGGAATACCGGCGCTTATGGAGTATATCCGAAAAAGCGACTTTTACACGGCCCCGGCTTCTACAAAATTTCATTTGAGCTGCGAAGGCGGCCTGCTGCAGCACAGCCTCAACGTGTACGATTGCTTACAGGCAAAGAAGGAAAGCGGTACCTGGGGCCGCATTTTGGAGGAGGCAGGAGCCGACGCCCTTATCCTTTGCCCTTTGCTTCACGATTTGTGCAAGACACATTTCTACAAGATCGATTTTAAGAACCAGAAAACCTATGATCCGGAGAAGGTAAAGGCGGCGGAGCGCTGGCAGGTAAAGAAGGATAACGGCGGCGCGTTCATTTGGGAGCAGGTACCCTGCTACACCGTAGAGGATCGGGTGCCATACGGCCACGGAGAAAAGAGCGCGATGATGGTTGAGCAGTTTATAAGGCTTACCGGCCCGGAGCGCTTCGCAATACGCTGGCATATGGGATTTGCGGAAGCGCCTACTCTTCATTTGCAACTTAACCAGGCAATGGCAAAATACCCGCTTATCCTTGCTTTACACGAAGCGGACCAGGAAGCAAGTATACTACTTGAGGATAAGGACGGAAATAAGCAGCAGCCGGATCCGAAGCGTGACCAGACCGAAGGGTGCGACTTCCAGGAGGCGGAGCCGATCAGAGAGGAGGCCGAAGCAGAATGACCGAGAAAAGAGCGATACATATAGCCAGGCATAAAGTAGTACAGGAAGCAAACGGACATTATTTTTGTCCGCGGCTTCCGACAAAGTATTTAGAGTTTTGGAGGATGGTCCTGGCCGCATTGATTAAGGCGAAGGCAGAGCGGCCGGTCGATAAAAGCGACGGCTTCGGAGATAAGATCACAAGCTGCCCCGGATGCGGTAAGCCGGTTATAAATTATTACAATCCGAGTATTAAGCCGAGCTATTGTATGTTATGCGGGCAGAAATTGGACTGGCAGCAGGAACCAGCGAGAGAGGAGGCAGAGAAGCGTGAACAGAAATAGAAAAGGCAATAAATATTTGATTACAAGGGCGAGATATAAATCTATAAAGGCCTTCGACCACCAACAGATGGAACAATTCTGCACAGATATTTATAAAAGCGGTTACGAGGACGGTTATAAAAAGGGCCAGGATAGCGTCCCCGGTGTTGATATTAAGGCAGTATATGAAGCCATAGCAGCCACGAAGGGAATCGGGCCTAAGAAGTTGGAGGAGATTAAGGCGCAGCTTGAGCCGTTATTTGATGGAGGGCAAAACGATGGCAGCGGGGAAGTGTAAAGCAGCTTACCACACAGACGAGTGGCACGGATATGGGTGCAGCATAACGGAAGGCGCTTGTATGTTTCTTTTTCCAGACAGCAGGCGCTGCGCCCAGGAATACGGAGAAGGCCCAGACGCGGAGAGCCAGGAGGAGGAAAATGAAAACCATAATATTTCTTAACGCTTGTATAAAGTATATCTTGATAAGCGTTTTATGGATGGCATTGGAGCGGATTATATACGGCAAAGTACAGCCCCGGATCGTAGACGATATTATCGGACTTATTCTTTTCTGGTACATTTACCAGGCGGAAAAAGGAAGGTGGGTATATTGAGCGATAAGGAAATCATAGACGGAGCCAACGCGCTGGCCTTGCAGTTCTTTACAGCGTACAACAGGATGCTGCAGCTTACAGGAAATTCAGAGGAGGCGCTTAAGCTCACTAATTCATTAGTTGAGGCCATGTTTGCAGGGAACCGGCCACGGCCGGATCCAGGGGCGGGAGGCTTCACACTATACTGGGACAGGAGGTAAGGCGACTATGAAAGTTTTAACCGTTTGGCAGCCCTGGGCGCAGCTTTTAGCGGCGGGATATAAACACAACGAAACCAGGAGCTGGCGGACAAATTATCGGGGCGAGATATTGATCCACGCATCAAAGAAGCCATATTCACAGACCGAAAGACTTATGACCGCGAAAAGCCGGAAATTGATAAGAGATACCCTGGGGCTCGGCTTCATAGATTGGCGGCAGCGAATACCCACCGGCGTCATAATAGGCAAAGCAAAACTTACGGATTGCAAACTGATAGACGAGAGCTATTACCAGTTTACAAGGGATCTTTGTCCGGAGGAGTTCGTTTACGGAGATTTCACACCTGGTCGCTATGCCTGGGTATTTGAGGAGCCGGAGCTTTTTAAGAATCCGCTACCAGCAGCAGGAAAGCAGGGCTTGTGGAATTTTGACGGAAGTATCTGGATCCATAACGGCGAATTATACATAAAGGAGGCAGACCATGACCGAGCGGAAGATGCAGGCAATAAATAACTGGGTAAAGAACGTAAATAAAAATTCCCTTGACGTACAGGACAAGCTGGCCATAGCCGGAGCAACTATGGAGATGTTGGAGAAGTTGGAGCCCATATACGAAAAGTATAACCCGGAAGGAGGCAAAACAGGGTGGCGGAAAAGGTAAACTGGGAGCAATTCAGTACAGAAGCCGAGGCCGTAACCTTCCTTAAAGCGACGAAGGAATCCACCTGCAGAACTGCAGGGCAGGCGAAGCAATACATCCGGAAGAACCTACCAAAAGAGAGCTATTACCAGGATAAGATCATAAAGCATATAAGAGAGCTTATCCCTTCGGCCTTTGTTTGGAAAGCGGCGGCTGGACCATACGGCCGCCAGGGCATACCGGATGTATGCGCCGTCATAAACGGCCGTTATTACGGCTTCGAGGTAAAGCGGCCGCTGATCGGCGTTCTTTCAGCAATACAGGAGCAGACCATAAGACAGATCAAGGCGGCCGGCGGCCAGGCTTACGTTGTTTCTTACCCGGCAGAGGTTACGGAGATACTGAGGAAAGAGGCGGAATGTTGAGGAATAAGGAAGGATATAAGGATCCGACCGCCGGAGCAGCAATCGCCAACGTGAGGCGGGAGGAGAAAAGACGAAGAAAGAAGGAGGAGCGCCATGAACAGAGCGCAGCGGAGGAACCTGCTGAAGGTCAAAAACAAACCGAAGCATAACCGGGCAAGCGTAGCGGCCAGCAAGGCGGAGGAGGGCATCACCGCCAGCAACGCCCAGGGAATTATAGACAACCTGCCAATAGCGCAGATCGTAGCGGGAGTCAATAACCTTTTGAGACAGCTTGAGAAGCGCCAGGTGCCCGTCTACGATTGGGACAACGAAGGGCGGACGCTTTACCGCCTGCAGATGCGCCGGGGGAAAGTTTTTTACCTTGCGGAGCAAAAGAATCCGGGCCAGGGGAACCCGGAGGGAAAATAAATTGATTTAAGGAGGGTATAGGCAATATGGACAACAAGCGCAAGCGAAAAATCAGCCCGGAGCAGGCAAGGCACAATGAGGAAATAGAGATATTAAACAATTACTTGAGCCAGCGCAGGAAGGCGAAGCGAAGAAAAACTATTCTTGAAAAAAGGCTTATGGATATACGGGAGGATATGAAGCACCCGATCAGCGCGGTCGGATATTCCCCGATAAACGCACCCACGAATGAAATAGGCGAAGGGGCCGCGAGCTTTACTTTTCGGACTTCGGACTGCGAGCTGAAAATATACGAGCAGGCGGACCAGGTAACAAAGGACCTTTTAAAAGTCATGGATATTATGGACTATTTAGACAAGAGCAGCGACGAGAGGGAGGCCCTGGAGCTTTATTACATAGACGGCCTTACCTGGGAAAACGTAGCCGAAAAAATGGAGGTAAGCAGGAGCCAGGCTTACAACCTTCGCAGAGCAGGCCTTGAGAAGCTGCTTACATTCAAGAGGGTAAAGGAGATATTAAGAAAATACGAGGCCGGGGAAATAGATAAATAAAGACATCCCCATTTTATACCCCGTATTTAAGGCGGAATTTTTCACGGCTAATTTGCAAGGCGTTTTATTTACGCCCTTTTTAAATAGCCCATTGAAAAAAAGCCGGTTTTATATACCCCTATAAAGGCGGTCATATACGGAGGAATTAACGAAGCGAAAATTTTTTTATTTTTTGTACTGTTTTGGACTATATTAGATGGTATTATAGTACCGTTGGAAAAGGTTAAAAAACAATACCCCCATAGTACAGTATTGTATATACCCTCAGAAATACAGGGCCGCCCTATATACCCCTATATAGAGCAGCCCTTTTTATATAGCATTGTATATAATAGCATAGAGCACAGCACACAGAGAGACAGAGCACACAGCACCAGGGCAGGCACAGCATACAGCGCATACCTTAAGACATAGTGAGCAGCAGCACAGAGCACAGCTTACACATAGAGACAAGGCAGCACGCGCGCCCTTCTACCGTTGCGACGTCGCAAGAGACAGGGACACAGAGAGCCCAGGCCATAGGCCGAAGGCTTAAACAGAGAGCGGGGACCGCAGCGCAAAACAAAAAGGTACTTCCTGGAGCAAATAAGCCCTGCGGGGCGAGGAAGGCCCGGTTTTTTCCCCCATGAAATCAAAAAAAATTTTGCCGTTTCGTTACGCGAAGCGGTATTTTGATAACAGAAACCGCTGGAGCAATAACGCTTTTAGGCGGTTTTGATACGTTAGGAGGCAATATAATGCGACTTGAGAAAAGACAGCTTGTGGACCTTAAGCCCGCAGCATATAACCCGCGCAAGGCACTCAAGCCAGGCGACGACGAATACGAGAAGCTGGCCGCCAGCATAGAGCGCCACGGCTATATAGATCCCATAGTAATAAACGAGGACGGGACCATCATAGGAGGCCACCAGCGCCGGACCGTTATGATGGACTTAGGTTACACGGAGGCGGAGGTCATTATAGTTGACCTTCCCGACAAGAACGACGAGATCGCGGCGAATATTGCACTTAACCAGATTACGGGAGAATTTGAAAAAGACGCCCTTATGGGCCTTCTTATTCAGCTTGAGGGCGCAGGCTACGACACAATGGCCGCCGGTTTTAATACGAACGATTTATCGGAGCTTTTCATGGAGGCTGATCTTACGAAGGAAGCCAACGAGGACAATTACGACGTAGAGAAGGCCATCAAGGAAGCTGAGGAGAAGGAGCCAGTCACAAAGTACGGCGATATTTGGCAGTTAGGCGAGCACCGCTTAATGTGCGGCGACGCTTCCGACTTTTCAGACATTGGCGTCCTTATGGCCGGTTCCGTAGCCGACCTTATAATCACGGACCCGCCGTATAACGTAGATTACGAGGCAAAGGACAAAAGCCTGGAGCGCAGCTATAAGAGGAACACTACCAGGACAACAAACGAGATACAGAACGACCGGATGGGGGAGGAGGATTTTTATAATTTTCTTTTCTGCGTCTTTTCTAATATTTGCGACGTCGCAAAAGCGGGAGCCGTTGCTTACGTATTCCACGCGGACAGCGAAGGCTTGACCTTCCGCCAGGCCTTCGACGCTTCCGGTTTTAAGTTGAGGCAAGTCCTTATTTGGGAAAAGAATCAGTTTGTTATAGGCCGCCAGGATTACCACTGGAGACACGAGCCGATCTTATACGGATGGAAGGAAGGCGCGGCCCATTATTTCATAGACGACCGTAGCCAGGACACCGTCTTTATTGAGGACGATATAGACTTTTCGGCAATGAAAAAAGCGGACCTTGTAGCCTACATTGAGAGGATCCGCGAGGAGCTTATGGCGCGTACTTCCGTACAGTACGAGAAGAAACCGGCCCGCAGCGATATGCACCCGACCATGAAACCGGTCGCGCTTGTAGGACGCCTTATGGCAAACAGCAGCAGGCGCGGAGAGCTTGTCGCGGACTTCTTCGGCGGTTCCGGTACCACCATGATCGCGGCGGAGCAGTTGGGCCGCATAGCGTACCTTATGGAGATAAGCCCTAAGTATTGCGACGTAATTATCGACCGGTGGGAGGAGTACACAGGAAAGAAAGCCATAAGAGTGAGGGGAGGCGATATGTATGGCGGATAACGAAAAAGAGGCGGCGGCCGTTACTTCCGGCGGCGCGCAGTTTGTAAAAGTTGAGGTCATAGGTCAGCTTTTCGGCGTTTCCGTCCGCAGAATACAGCAGCTTACCCAGGAGGGCGTCATAAGGACGGTAGAAGTCCCAGGGCAGGGCCGCCGCTATGAGTTGGTACCGACGATTAAAACATATATTCAGTATTTGAGCGATAAGGCATACGGCAAGTCCAAGTCCGAAAAGGAAGCGGAGCTAAAAGAACAGAAGCTGCAGGCGGAGATCGCCTTAAAAGAATCCCAGGGAGAGATGCACCGGATGCGCCGCGAGATTGCGGCCGGGAAATATTTAGACGCAGACGAGGTGGCGCTGGATTATCAAAAATTCTTTGTAGTTTTTAAACGCTTCGCGCTTAGTATTCCCGCCCGGCTTGTAAGCATGATCAGCGACCAGGTGGCCCCGTTGGAGGCCCGGAAGATTGAAAAGGAGATGAACGAAGAAGTCAAGCGTATGCTTACGTCCTTCGTTGTTGCGGGAATTATAGGAAAACCGGAGGCAGAAAAGGGAAAAAATACCGGTGGTTAAGCCTAAGCGGTTACGGATGCGGAAGTATACCTGCAAGGAGTACATAAAGGGCGCGCTTGAATACTTGAAGCCCCCGGAAAGTATTACAGTATCAGAGTGGGCCGAGAAGTACAGAGTCCTTGACAGTAAGACATCGGCAGAGCCAGGCCCCTGGAATAACGACCGGACGCCATATCTTAAAGGGATAATGGATGAGTTCACTAATTACGAAACCGAGGAAATTATTTTTGTAAAGCCTACGCAGGTAGGCGGCACAGAAGCGATGAACAATATGCTCGGCTATGTTATTCAGCAGGACCCATCACCGACCGAGGTCGTATACCCGACGGAGACCCTGGCGGAAACTATTTCAAGCCAGCGCTTGCAGCCTATGATCTTATCCTCGGAGCCGCTACGCAGTAAATACGACGCGAACAGTTCTAAACTTGAGCTTAACTTTTCGGATATGTTCGTAAAGATTGTAGGAAGCAATAGCCCGGTCGGCGTTGCTTCTTTTGCTATGAAATACCTTTTCATAGACGAGGTCGACAAGTTCCCAGGAGCCAGCAAAAAGGAGGCCGACCCGGTAAGCCTGGCGGAAGAACGTACAAAGACTTTCCGAGGCCGGAAGATTTTTAAGACTTCCACACCGACCATCCGAACCGGCCATATTTGGAGCGCAAAGGAAAAGGCCGACGCCGAAAAACATTACTTCATACCTTGCCCTCATTGTGGCGAGTTTATAGAGCTTTTCTTTTCTAATCTTAGATGGCCCGGAAAAGATAAGGACATGGTGGAGGCATACGGCGCGGACAGCATAAAAGAACAGCTTGAGGCATTGGAGCAGGATCCGGAAAGCGAAGGCTTGAGCGATACAGATCGGGCGGAGTTTGCCTTTTATGTTTGCCAGGAGTGCGGCTGCATAATAACGGACCAGCAAAAGCAGCAGGCAGTTAAGCGCGGACACTGGGAGACCGTAAGCAGCCGGACCCAGTTTGTAAAAAAGGTTTGTTTCTGGATCAACACACTTTACAGCCCCTTTGTACGGTTTGCCGAGATTGCCAAGAAATTTATGGACAGCAAAGGCGATCCGGAGAAGTTACAAAACTTTGTAAACAGTTGGCTGGCGGAGCCCTGGGAAGATACGAAGCTAAAGACAACAAAAGAGCTTGTACTTGAGCGCCAGACAGAGCTGCCCGCCTACACGATACCGGAATGGACTAAGCTACTTACCGGCGGCGTAGACGTACAGGAAAACAGCGTGTACTGGACCATAAGAGCCTGGGGCGACTATATCACAAGCCAGAATATAGCGCACGGCCAGGCCTACGGCTTTACGGAGGTTGAGGCCGTAATGAATATGGAATTTAAGACACCCTCCGGCCTTTCTTACGTAGTAAACCTTTGCCTGGTTGACTCCGGAAACGATACGGACAACGTATACGATTTTTGCGCGCTTAATTCAGAGTGGGCGCTGCCTTGCAAGGGTTCCAGTAACCCCATGCAGAACCATTTTAAGATAAGCACCGTAAACAAGGATAGCAGCAAGGCATACGGTATGAATCTTATTATTGTAGACGGCGGCAAGTATAAGGACATGATCGCCGGCCGCCTTCGCAAGCCAAACGGCCGAGGGAGCTGGATGGTATATAAGGATTGCGACGAAGAATACGCGGCCCAGGTAACGGCAGAGCACAAAATAAACGTAAAGAACGGATCCAAAGTAAGACAGGAGTGGGTGCCGAAAACCAGCCACGCCGACAACCATTATTTAGACGCCGAAGTCTACGCGTTGGCAGCGGCGGACACTTTAGGAGTCCGGATGCTTCACCTGCAGACGATACAGGAGCAGACCCAGGAAGCAGCGAAACCGCCGGAGACATCACCACCAGAGGAGGACTGGATCCGGCAAAACGACGAGTGGATTAAGGAGGGATAAGGATGGCAGATACACCGACAGCGAAGGAGATGCTGGCCCAGGTAAACGCAGCTATTACAAGCGTACTTGCAGGCGGTCAGTCTTATAAGATTGGATCCCGGCAGCTTAACCGGGCCGACCTTTCTAAGCTATACGAGATGCAGCGAGACCTGCAGGCCCAGGTCGCAGCAGGAGAGCCTGGCTTATTAGACGATTGTTACGTCGCAGTATTTGAAGGGAGGTAAACCGGTGGGCAATATTTTAGACAGTATTATCGGCTTTATTTCCCCGGAAGCCGGAGCCAGGCGCGAGGCCTGGCGGCAGAACCTAAACGAGTTACGAAACTACGACGCCGGAAATTATGACCGGCTTAACGCCGGGTGGATTGCCTATAATCAATCGGCGGAAAATACGGACCGGTACAACCGGGAGACCGTAAGAGCCAGAGCGCGCGACCTTGAGCGAAACAGCGATATGGCCAACAGCGTGATCGGAGCATACAAACGGAATATAGTAGGCCTGGGCGTTACCTTGCAGGCGGACACGCCAAGCGAGAAATTAAACGACGCAATAGAGGAGGCCTGGAAGGAGTGGTGCAAAAAGAAAAATTGCGACGTTACAGAAACACAGAGTTTTTCACAAATGACCAGGATGGCAGTTGAACGGAAAAAAGTAGACGGAGGAATCCTTTTTAGAAAGTGCTACCTTCGCGGCGGCGTTGTTCCTTTCCGTTTGCAGGCCCTGGAGGTTGACGAGTTGGACACTATGGCCATGACGCCGCACAGCAAAGGGAACCGAGTAGTCGGAGGCATTGAGTACAACAGCTACAACAAGCCGATGGGCTACTGGATCCGCCAGTATAGCATAGACGGCTTTTCTAATATAGACCCCGTTTATGTTCCGGCCAAAGATATAATTTTTATTTTCACGAAGCGCCGCCCTTCGCAGATACGAGAAATGAGCGACTTAAGCCCGACCGTAACCAGGATTCGAGACGCCAACGAGTTTATGACCGCCGTAAGCGTAAAGGAACGTATAGCGGCCTGCCTTTCCGTTTTCATTAAGAAAACCATACCGACAACCGGCATCGGGCGCGGGACTAATCAGCAGACAGGTCCCCGGACAAGCTACGAGGGAAAGAACATAAGCCCCGGCATGATTAAAGAGCTTAACGCAGGAGACGAGATCCAGGTGGTAAACCCTACCGGCCAGGCCACGGACGCCGCGAGCTATGTTAAGCTGCAGCAGCGATTGATCGGAGCGGGCCAGGGCCTAAGCTACGAGGCAACCAGCCGGGACATGAGTCAGAGCAATTACAGCAGTGCTCGCCAGGGGATTATAGAGGACGAGCAGACCTACATAGAGGATCGGGAGCTCTTCGACGAGTTCCGCGACGAGGTTTACGAGACCTTTATTATATCCGGCGTTCTTTCCGGCCTTTTTGATATAAAGGACTTTTGGAATCCGGAAAAAAAGAGCAAATACCTGGCGCACAAATGGGTGGCAGCACCGAAGCCCTGGATCGACCCGTCCAAAGAGGCAACCGCTACAAAAATAGCGTTGCAGACCGGACAGAAAACCCTCCAGCAAGTAGCAGCAGAAAACGGAAGGGACTGGAAAGACATGATCGACGATATGGCCGAGGTTTTAGAGTACGGCCGGAAAAAAGGTATAGAGTTAGGAGGCATTATATATGACAGAAACACAGGCGAGCTTACGCCGAAAGACGACGACGAGCCAGGGGGAAACAATCCGGTACCGGGCAGTCCAGGAACCGAAGGAGAAGCCGCAGGCGGCCCAGGAGGGCAAGAAACCGGAGCAGGCGGAGAAACCCCAGGGAACGGACAAGAAGCCCCAGGAAAAGCCGCAGGAGACGCCACAGGAGGGCAAGAAGCCGGAGCAAAAGCCAAAGACGGGAAATAAATCTCTTACAAGGGAATTTACGGAAGGTAACGCGATCCGCGCCCTGGACGGAGAAGGAAACGAAAGAAAGTTTGTATTGAGCTTTTCCAGCGAGGAGCCATACAACCGAGGATGGTGCCTTGAGATATTAGACCATGCGCCCGGAGCCGTAAACATAGCCCGCCTTAACGATATAGGCGTCCTTCTTTTTAACCATAAGAGAGATACTGTCCTGGGGCGTATTAACCGAGCATGGATTGAGGGAAGCCGTGGCTATGCTGAGGTTGAATTTGACACCGACGAGGCCGCAGAGGTTATTTACCAAAAGGTCAAGAGCGGTACCCTTAAGGGCGTTTCCGTTGGGTACCGGATTGAGAGTATAGAGGAGGTCATGCCGGGCAGGACAAGCGCTGACGGCAGATTTACAGGCCCTTGCGACGTCGCAAGAAAATGGGAACCTTTTGAAATTTCCATTGTTTCAGTACCGGCAGACCCTACCGTCGGAGTGGGCCGGGAATTTGAAGAAAACGACGGGACAGAAGGGAAGCGCGCGCCGTCACTTCGTGAGCGGCAGCTTCAGATAAACATAAATAAATTTTTATAGGAGGTAGAAACACCATGAACAAGAGACAGCTTAGAGCCATGAAGATCGCCGCACAGCAGGCACTTGTAAATGGCGCAGCAGGCAGAGAGCTGACCGCCGAAGAAAGCGCGCAGTTTGACACCCTGCAGAGAGAGATCGATGCTTTGACCCTTGAGATCGAAGCAGAGGAGCGGCAGCAGGCCCAGGCAGCAGGAAGCGGCCAGGCGGCAGCAGGTACCGGAGCAGCAGCGGATCCGCAGCAGAGAGACCTGGGCGGCCAGGGAGACGCAGCGACCAGAGCGGTGGCGGCAGAGCGCCAGAGAGTACAGGGCATTTCCGACCTTTGCCGTGAGTTTGAAACGGATCCGGGAGAGTACATCCGGACCGGCGCAACCATAGACCAGGTAAGAGCGGCAATCCTTGAGGGGATGCGGCAGACCGGCAGCCCTACCAGCGTACAGGTCACCAGAGACGAGGGCGACACCTTCCGGCAGAGAGCCACGGACGCGCTGATCCTTCGCGCAGGTATTCAGATTCAGCACCCGGCGGAGGGCTGCAACGAGTTCAGAGCGATGAGCCTTAGAGATTTGGCTATTGAGTGTTTATCCAGAGAAGGACAGAACACCGGGGCCCTCTTAAGGATGAGCTCCGACGACCTTTACGGAGAATTATGCCGCCAGTTTTACAACCCTTCCGCAGCCTTCCCGGCTATCCTTGACAGCACGATCCGGAAAAGCATTGTGGAGCTTTACAACTCGGTACCTACGACCTTCGAGGCCATCACCACAAAGGGCACTTTAAAGGACTTTAAGCAGACGGCGGACCATGAATATGTGATCGGAGGCGTTGGCGATTTCCTTATGGTACCGGAGAACGGGGAGATCAAGCCGGACAAGCCGAGAACCGAGATGCTGCCGCAGCGTAAGCTGGACACCTACGGGAAGCAGTTCAGCATGACCCGCCAGGCGTTCATTAACGACGATATCGGCTTTTTGACGAAGGTGCCGGGCCTGTACGCGACCGCAGCGAAGAAAACTATCAACAAGCAGGTTTACACTATTCTTTTCAAAAACGCGAAAGTTTTTGACGGCTTACAGCTTTTCTGCGATAAGCACAAGAACATTATGAAAAAAGGTTCCAAGCCTTCCCAGGCTTCCATCCAGGCAATGATCACCAAGATGGGCAAGCAGACGGACCACTTCGGCGAGGCAATTTATATTACGCCGCAGATCATTGTGGTACCGATTGGGTACGAGTTTGACCTTTCTGTTATCTTCCATTCTGCCCAGGTGGTAGGAAGCAATAACAACGACGTAAACCCGCTGTATAACTACCCGTTAAAGACCGTACAGGATCCCGTGCTTAACGCCCTGGCAGGCGACGGAGTATGCCCCTGGTTTATGTTCGGAAGCGGCGCAGCAGGCATCCAGGTAGACTATTTAAACGGGCAGGAAACCCCGACCGTAAGACGTATGGAGGTGCCGGGTACATTGGGCTTTGTTTGGGATATTTACCTGGACTGGGGAATCGCAGTAAGAGACTTCCGCAGCATGGCCATGAATCCGGGCGTACAGATCCCGTCCGAAGAAGAATAAGAGAAGGAGGACAGATTTATGAGTAAGGCAGAATACTGGCAGCGCGGCGAAGCGATTGACTTCGTAAACGGGAGCGATGCCAAGATTGAAGCAAACCAGATCGTAACTTTTGGCAACCGCGTGGGCGTAGCCGGTACCCCTATCGAAATAGGGGAAACCGGAAGCCTTCACGTTTTCGGTGTTTTTGAGATGCCCAAGAAAGCAGACGAGGAGATCGCGGCAGGTGCGGCGGCATATTACGATCCCGACGCGGAAGCAATCACGGCCACGGCTGGCGACATTACCGCAGGTTACGCAACGGAGGCAGCCGCTGCAGCAGATACAACGGTAAAGGTAAAACTTTTAGGCTGATGGAGAAGCGCTTAATCGCGCTTGTCCCCATTCTTCACGGAAACAAACAGTATAAGCCAGGAGAGGCGCTGCCAACCGACCCGGCTTACGTTTCCGCCTGGACCCAGGCGGGCTCGGCTGTTTGGGAGAACGAAGGCGACAGCGGCAAAAAAGAAGAACGGAAAAAGGCGACCGCTAAAGCGCGGTCCAAAACAGCCCCGGCAGGTGCCACTGGCATCGCGCAGCCCGCCACCGGCGGCGCGGAAGCCGACCAGGTCGGGAAGGTACCGAGCAAAAAGGCGCGCGGAGTAGTTGAGGAGAAAACCAAACGCCCCGCGAAGTCCCAGGCATAATGCCAGGTTTTAAAGACATAATACGCGCCGACCTTAATATTTTTATGAATCTTGACGAGTTCGCAACCACGCACACGGTGAACGGAAAAAAGATGGCCGTTACGATTGATAATAACGAGCTGATAGAGCGAGCCAAGAAGGCAAAGTCCAACATGGACGGAATTTACGTTAAGAGTACGCTTATATACGTGAAGTCTAAGGACTTCGGCCAGCTTCCGGCGGTCGGTTCCGCCCTTAACCTTGACGGGAAGATATTTAAGGTCACGGACGCAACCAACGAGGACGGGCTTTACAGCATACACCTGGAGGCAAATAGAAGTTGATTACTTATGAATTTGACCCGAACACCCTGGCAAAGGTTGAGCGCAAACTGGGGAGCTTGAAATCAGAGGCACCGAAGGCATTAAAAAACGCGATCAACCAAACGGCGAAGGCAGCCAGGAAAGACCTGGCTGAGGAGGCGCAGAAAACGTATGTTGTAAAATCCGGCCGTTTCAATAAAGCGATGACCATTAAGAACGCCACCCAGGGCAATCTTGAGGCAACCATAAAAGCGACCGGAGCCCCGATGGAGCTGAAGGACTTTAAGGTCAGCCCGGCCACAGCCAGGACCGGATCCAAGCGGCCGTCGATTACAAAAGCGAAGGTACTGGCTTCCGGTTCCTTAAAAGGGCTGGAAAAAGGAGGTATAAAAGCCTTTGTTACCAAGTTCGGCAGTGGCCACGCTTCGGTGGCGCAGCGGCGCGGGAGTTCCCGTCTTCCTTTAAAGGTATTGTTTTCAAACAGCATACCGAAGATGATCGGGAACGAAAAGCGGGTGTACGGCATTGTAGAACCGACCATACAACAGAACCTGCAGGCGAACATAGATAAACAGGTCAGAAAAATATTGGAGGCGTAAAAAGATGGTGGCTACATTCTTACAGGACGATCTTGTGGAGGAGCTTAAGACAATTTTTAAGGACTTCCGCTTAAAAAATCCTATGGGGGAGTTAAGCGAAATAAATGTATTTCCCCAGGAGCTGCCGATCCCGGCACCGACGACACCGCCAGAGGAAAGCGAGGCGGCCCCGGAGCTGTTGGAGGAGGGCCTGGTGGAAGATACGGATCCGGTTAAGGTTGAGGACCCATACCCCTATGCGATAGTACGCATTGAGGACGGGGAAATCAAGACCATAGACGGAGAGCAGACCATAACGACTCTGGTTATTTTAGGAGTATACGACGACAGCTTAAAAAACCAGGGACACAAGGACATTTTAAACATGATACAGAAAATATATGAGCGCTTCGCAAAAAACGCGATTTTAGCCAGCAAATACGAGTGCTTACATCCGATACAGTGGTCACTGCAGGAGGAGGGAAGTTACCCGTATTTTATCGGCGGAATGGCTTTAAGTTTTGGCGTAGCAGCTATAAGAAGGGAGGATCCATACATATGAGTGGAACAAAGAAAACCCAGGCGGAAACGACCGCAGCAACGGCCGCAGCCGTAGAAGCCAGGGCGGCAGCCAGCAAGGCGAAAGAAGGCAGCAAGGAGCCGGTGGCCTACGTAGGCCCGGACATTAAGAATGTAGCGATCAACGGGACCGTGTACATTGACGGATTACCGGAGCCCCTGCAGGAGAAGATCGGAGACGTACCGGCGCTTAAAGGCCTTCTGGTACCTATTTCCAACCTTGCGGCCGCAGGCGTAGCAATCACGACCCAGGGGACGGCACTTAATAATTTATATAATGCCGTTTCCGCCAAGCTGCAGGAGCAGCAGAAAAACAGATAAGGAGGAAAAGACAAGATGGCATATAACCACGGAGTAAGAGTCCTGGAAAACCCGACCAGCTTAACGACGCCGAGACAGGGCACCGCAGGGCTGCAGGTTATTATCGGCGTAGCGCCGGTAAATTTGGCCGAGGATCCTTACAATGCTACAAACAGACCCAAGATCGCGTATAGCTTCGCGGAGGCAAGTGCGGCCGTAGGGTACTGCGATAATTTTAAAGATTATAACATTTGTGAATCGGTAGATGCTTCTTTTAGAGTTTTAAATATTGCGCCTATTATTCTGATCAACGTATTGGACCCTAAGACGCACAAGAAGGCCCTGGAGGAGCAGGAAGTGGAGGTAATAGAGGGCCAGGCAGTAATAGAAACCTTCGGCGTATTGGCCGATACGTTGAGGGTAAGATCCGGAGATCGGGAGATGGCAGCCGATACGGATTACATCATCACTTTTGACGACGACGGGATGGCGGTTATTACCCTGGTAGACGCTACCGGAATTAACGCGCTTACTGTTTCCGGATCCGTTATTGACCCTTCCAAGATCACATACAGAGACATCATCGGAGGCTATAACGTAAGTACCGGAGAAGAAAAGGGCCTGGAAGTTATCCGCCAGATTTTCCCGTTATTGCAGCTTACCCCCGGCCTGCTTGTTTCCCCTGGATGGAGTAAACAGCCAAACGTGGGCGCAGCTATCGCGGCCAAGTGTACCGGTAT
Organism: Clostridia bacterium; assembly: GCA_910574475.1. Taxonomy (GTDB): domain Bacteria; phylum Bacillota; class Clostridia; order Lachnospirales; family Lachnospiraceae; genus Laedolimicola. The sequence goes on from CAJTAT010000005.1 coordinate 166,268, forward strand.
TAACGGCGTATTTTCCTGCGAGGCCATAGTAGACCTTGACACGACGGAGGAGAGCGGGGCTCGGAAATATACGGATGTTTTGACCGTAAAGCAGGCCTCCGGCTTCGTAAGTAACCACTTGAGCGTCGAGTGGCCATGCGTAAAGATTGGAGATAAGATTTACCACGCCAGCGCGATCAAGGCGGCGCTTACCGCGTATATTGACGCGGGCAACGACGATGTGCCGAGTTTGAGCCCTTCCAATAAGGCGGTCGGTATTTCCGGCCTTTGCCTTGAGGATGGTACCGAGGTGGTCCTGGACGAGCAGCAGGCGAATCTGGTAAACAGCTTCGGAGTTTGTACCTTTAACAATTTTTCCGGCTGGACCACCTGGGGAAACAATACGGCGATTTATCCGACTTCCAGCGACCCGAAAGATCGGTGGTTTTGCTGCCGCCGCTTCTTTTCCTGGTGGGGAAACAGCTTTATTTTGACCTACCACGAACGGGTGGATGATTATAATAATCCGCGCTTAGTTGAGGCCATTGTCGACGACGAAAACGTCCGCGGTAATTCCTACGCAGCACAGGGCAAGTGCGCCGGGGCCTACATTGAATGGCGGGAGCAGGAGAACACGATCAACGATATTATGGGCGGCAAAATGCAGTTTTTACACCATTTAGCGCCCTGGACGCCGGCCGAAGATATTCTGGATGTTTTGGAGTTCGATCCGGACTTATTGGAGGCAGCATTTACGGGAGGTGAGTCTTAATGTTAGCGACAAAAATTAACGCTTACAACGTATACAACGGAGGCACCAGGCTGGTCGGACTTTCCGACGAGGTAAGCCTGCCGGACTTCGAGGCCTTGACCGAGACGATCAGCGGGCCGGGCTTCCTGGGGGAGATTGACGAGCCGCTTTTAGGCCACTTCGGAGCGTCGGAAATCGAGATCCCTTTCAGAACCTTAAACGAGGATATGTTTGCACTTTTGCAGCAGGGGCTGGCCGTAAACCTTACCCTGCGGATGAGCACCCAGGCAATCCAGGAATCCACGATGGCGACCGACTTTATGCCGAGCCGGGTGGTTATCAAGGGCAAAAGTAAAGGCTTTACCGGCGGCAAGGTAAAGCAGGGAGAAGGAACCGGATCCGCAGTAAAGGTGGAAGTTATTTATATTCTTATTGAGGTAAACGGCAAAAAGAAGTTTGAACTTGATAAGATTAACTTCCAGTATAAAGTGAATAATGTTGACCTTTTAGCAAAAATCAGAAAGCAGGTGTAATTTATGGATAACAATAAAATTTTAGAAGCAGGTACCAGAGAGCAGAAGGAGATCACCACGGCGGCAAAGACCCAGGAGCAGGAAGAAAACAAGTACCTTATTAAGTTCCGCAAGCCGTTTATTTTTGAGGACGAGACCTATAAGGAGATCGACTTAAGCGGCCTGGAAGATTTGAGCGCCAGAGATATGATCCAGGCGCAGCGCACGATGGAGCGGTCCGGAAGTATTAACGTATTGCCGGAGATGTCCCTGGAATACGCTTGTATTTTTGCCAGCAAGGCCACCAAGATGCCGGTCGAGTTCTTCCAGGCGCTGCCCCCGAAGGAAGCGATCAAGGTAAAAAACAAAGTAACAAATTTTTTCTACGGCGAGGATTAAAGCCAACAGACGGCGCGCATCTTCGCAAATTAACGGTACGGCTATCTATTCTTTTAAAGACAGGCCTCAAGGATATTGAGGACCTGTCTATTTTTGACCTTACCGACATAGCAAAGGAGGTGGCGGAAGCATATGGCAAGTAGCAGCAAAGAGATGGAACTCGCTATAAAAATAGCGGGTAAAGTTGAGTCTTCCTTTACGGGAGCTTTGAGCGCTGCCGGAAACGGAATAAAAGGACTTACGAAAACCATCGCAGCCGCCACTACCGCAGCAGCCGCCGCAGTTGGAGCAATCGCCGTCGCGGCCGTGAACGTTGGTAAAGAATTTGAGACCGCCATGAGCCAGGTGCAGGCTACCATGCTTTTAGACACCGGCACAGCAGAGGGCGCGGCAGCTATGGCCACGCTTGAGGAGGCGGCCAGGGAATGCGGACGTACTACGGCCTTCTCAGCCACGGAGGCGGCTGAAGCCCTAAACTATTTAGCCCTTGCCGGTTACGATGCCGAACAGGCAGCCACAGCGCTGCCGACGGTTTTAAAACTTGCAGGGGCGGGAGCTATGGACCTGGCAGCGGCCAGCGATATGGTAACGGACAGTATGTCCGCCTTGCAAATTGAAGCTACGGAGGAAAACTTAAACAGCTTCGCGGATCAGTTGGCACAGACAGCATCAAAAGCCAATACTTCCGTAGCACAGTTAGGCGAAGCAATACTTACAGTAGGAGCCACCGGCGCGAATCTTGCCGGAGGAACCACGGAGCTGAACACGGCACTCGGTATTTTGGCCGACAACGGCTTAAAAGGAGCCGAGGGAGGGACGCACTTAAGAAATGTTATTCTTTCCTTACAGAGCCCCACAGACAACGCCAGCGCAGCACTTAAAAGCCTGGGCGTAGACGTTTACGACGCCGAAGGGAATATGCGAGGACTTAATAACATTTTCGGCGACTTAAGCTCCGCGATGGAGGGCATGACACAGGCCCAAAAAGACAGTATTATCAGTACCATTTTTAACAAGACAGACCTTACATCCGCGAATGCGCTTCTGGCGAATTGCACCGACCGGTGGGACGAGTTAAGCGCAGCTATTGAAAACAGCGCCGGAGCTTGCGAGGATATGTACTCGATACAGCTTGACAATTTGGACGGCGATATAAAGATATTGCAGTCCGGACTTTCAGACTTGGGAATCAGTATTTACCAGGATTTGAACGGGCCCCTGCGTTCTATGACGCAGCTTGCAACGGGCATGGTTGAGGAGTTGAGTGCAGCTTACAGCGAAGGCGGGATGCAGGGAATGGTCGGAGCCATAGGCGGCTGCCTTTCCGAAGCGGTCGGCGTAATTTCAGAATACGTCCCGCAGGTAGTCTCTATGGGCGTTGACCTTATAGGCAGCTTTGTGCAGGGGATAGCAGACAACGCAGGCCCCCTGGCGGATGCAGCGGCACAGACTTTGACCGTTTTTATAGACGGTCTTTTTTCGTTGGTTCCCCAGGTTTTACTTGCCGGGATCGACATAATAACCCAGTTGGCGAGCAGCATTACAAGCCAGCTTCCGACACTTATAAACAACGGCACCCAGGCAATCACGAATTTTGTAAACGGTATTATTCAGCGATTGCCTACGATCATAACGACAGCCCTTACGCTGGTTCAAACATTGGTAAACAGCTTAGGAGCCAACGCGCCGATGCTGATAAGCGCAGCTATTCAGCTTATAGGCAGTTTGGTGACCGGCATTTTATCCATGCTTCCACAGCTTCTGCAGATGGGTATACAGCTTATTTTGAGTTTGGCCCAGGGGATTATTTCAAACCTGCCCTTAATTTTGCAGACGGGCGTCCAGATTATACTAAGCCTTGTTTCCGGGATAACGCAGATGTTACCCATGATCATACAGGGTGGCATACAGCTAATTATTTCACTTATCCAGGGAATTATAGCGAATTTGGGGAATATAGCCCAGGCAGCGGTCCAGATTATACTGGCCCTGGTTACGGGCCTTATTTCAGCTATACCGCAGCTTATAGCGGCAGTTCCGCAGCTTGTAGGGGCGATCATCGACACGATTTTAACGACAAACTGGCTCGACGTAGGGATCCAGATTATAAAAGGCATTATTGACGGAATACTTGCATCCGGAAAGAGCCTATGGAGCGCTATTAAAAGCCTGTTCACAGGCGGAGAGGTTGAGATGCCCGACACTTCCAGCCAGGGCGCGGCAGTGGTAGACAGCTACGCATCTGGAATCAATAGCAACGCCGGAGCAGTTACGGCAGCAGCAAACAGCATGGCAGCCGGAGCCTTTAGCAGCGCAGACACCAGCGGAGCGACCGCAGCAGGAACGGCAGCGGCGACAGCCTATACAACGGGAATGACGGACAGCTTGAGCGGCTTTACGTTTGACACTTCCAGTATAGGACTTGACAGCGCAGCACTTACAACGACCCTAAGCGCGACAGGTATGGAAAGCGGGACAGCATTTACGACCAGCTTAAGCCAGAGCGTAGCGGGGTACAGCATAGACACATCCGGGATCGCCGTAAACACGGCAGGCCTGGAGAGTAGTCTTACAACAGCCGGAACGGCCGGGACGACAGCATTAAGCAATGGAATGACCAGCAGCGCCGGAACGGTAACAGCGGCGGCAACCAGCCTGGCAAGCGACGTCAACGGAGCATTAGACTCCGGATGGAGCACAGCACAGAGCCGCGCAGAGAGCGCAATGAGCAGCCTGGCCAACACGGTCCAGACAAAAGCCCAGGCGGCGGCCCAAGCAGTTAAATCAGCCTTTGAGAATATGACCATCACGATCCCGAAGCCGAGGATCCCGGTTATAAGCGTTTCTACAAGTTCCGTTTCATACGGAGAAGGCGGCAGCGTAAGCGTCCCGCAGTTTTCCGTGCATTGGAACGCGCTCGGCGGTATTTTCGACGCCCCGACGGTATTAAACACGCCAGGGAACGGACTGCAGGGCGTAGGGGAAGCAGGGCCCGAAGCGGTATTGCCCCTTGATACCTTGTGGAGCCAGATGAAAAGCATTATAACCGACGCCATGAAGCAGAGCAGCGGCGCAAGCATTATAGAGACGCTTCTGCAGAGATTGCAGGGAATAACCAGCGGCGGAGGAGGCGGAGGTGGAGAGCCGGAGCTTGCAGGAGCAGGCGGGCCTAACATTTCTTACTCACCTACTTACAACCTTTACGGCAACGCCACGAAAGAGGACGCCGTCGAGGCGGAGAAGTTGAGCCAGGCAGAATTTAACAAAATGATGAAACAGTGGCAAAAGGAAAATAGCAGGACCAAGTTTTAAAGGAGGCCAGTGGTATGGCAAAAAGGACCTACACCACAAAACAGGGAGACACCTGGGACAACATAGCGCTGCAGGTATACGGCGAGGAACGCCACGCCGATTTTCTTATGCAGAATAATTACGCCTTCTTAGATATCCTTGTATTTTCAGCGGGAACCGTCCTAAGTACCCCGGCGCTGCCGGAGGAACGGGACGGAGATTTACCGCCCTGGCGGACCGATTGGACCGACCAGGGCCGGGACCCGTATGACGAATAAGGAGGCGGGCTATGGGAGTAAACACACCGAGAAAAGCAAAAGTTTATATTACCTATACGCCGAAGGGAGCAGCAGCCACTAGGACAGCGGACACGATGGCGGAATACGAGGAGGGCTTTTCTTACGTTGATGCGGCGACCGGACAGTCCGACACGATAAGCCTTAAAGTTTGCAATAGAGATTTGAGGTGGGCAAACAAGTGGCTGCCGAAAAAAGGCGATAAAATGACAGCGAAAATAAAGGCGTTCAGTTGGGACACAGCCGGGCGCGATCTTTCCTTTTCTTGCGGTAAGTTTTGCTGCGACGATTTGACCTTTAGCGGGCCGACGCTGGTCTGCACGATTGGAGGCGTATCAGTTCCAGAGGGCCAGGCCTTCCGGTCTACGCAGCGGACATATACCTGGGAGAAAGCAACCATACAGGAGATCGCCAAACGGATCGCCAAGCGGTACGGCTTAGGGCTTTACTACGAGGCGAAAAAAATATATATAGCCAGCATGGAGCAGAACAAACAGAGTGACTGCGAATTTTTAAATAGCCTTTGCGAAGATTACGGGCTATATATCAAGGTTTATTACGGAAAAATTATTATTTACGATATAGACACTTACGAATCGAAAAAAGCTGTTGCTACCTACCATATAACGGACTTTGACGCCTGGAGCTATAATACTACGCTTACAGGTACCTACACGGGAGCAACGATCAAATATAGCAGAGGAGACAACGACGAGGAGCTGACTCTTACCGTAGGATCCGGAAGCCGGATATTAAATATAAACGAAAAGGTAGACGGCCTGGCCGACGCCCAGATTAAAGCCTGCGCCAGGGTAAACAAAGAGAACCGGAGCGCCGTTACGATGACGGCCACCATAAAGGCAAATTTTAAGATCGTAGCCGGAGTATGTATCCAGGTAAAAGGAGCCTATAACCTTAACGGAAAATATTTCATTGATAAAGTTACCCACAATATAGAAGCAGAGGGAGCCTATACAATGGACCTGGAGATGCATAAGGTCCAGACCAAAATAAAACAAGTTACTAATTCTTCGTCTATTAAGCCGATGAAACCGGCGGTCAAGAGTTCCGGATCCGGAGCACCGGCAGCAAGCGACGCCCTGGCCGTAGGCGATAAAGTTATAGTAAACGGCCCGGCCCACTACGCAGGAAACGGCGGCCGGAGTAATAGCTGCAGCAATATGACAATGTACATTACGGAGATTTTAGGCGGAAGCTATAAATACCAGTACGGAGTGGCCAAGAGAAAAGGCGGCACCCGGTACGGCTGGTGTGCAAAGGGCAGCTTAAAGAAGGCGTAAGGAAGGAGGCAGGCATGGGAGATATAAGGATCGGGAAAGTCTCAAGTATTGATTACGAAAACGGTATGATCCGGGTACTTTATACAGACCGGGACGGAGCCGTCACCAAAACGCTGCCGGTAGTAACCTTTAACGACGAATATAAGATGCCGCAGGTCGGCCAGTACGTTCTGGTGGTTCACCTAAGCAACGGATCCGAGGCCGGATATATACTGGGTACCTATTGGAACACGGCCAACGTGCCATCTAAAAGCGGAAAAGGGATATACCGGAAAGAGATGGGCTTTACACCCGGCGAGGCTTACGCAGAATACGACAGCGAGGAGAAGCGGCTGGAGCTTCACGCTGACAGCGTTCTGTTATCTGGGCTTAAAGTTGATATTGTAGCCGACACGGTAGACATTGAAGCCAGTACAATCACATTCACGGACAGCGGCGGCAGCCTTACCCTTGCGGAGATAAGGGAAAAGCTGTGTAATTGCTAAACGCAGGGAAGGAGGGGAGGAAGATGGCAATCGGAAATTTAGGCTCGCTTATTACCTTCGAGACCAGCGACGCCAGGATATTAAGCCCGCAGAATATAAAGCGGGAAGTAAGTAGCCGGTGGGCTACACATTCACGCATAGGAAAGAAGCCCCTGCGACAGTTCCTGGGTGCGGATATAGAAAAGGTTACATTTACCATTAAGCTGGACGCCAGACACGGAGTGCGGCCGCGTACAACCATAGATCGGATAGAACAGCACGTAAGAAGCGGCACTCCAGAAAGCCTGATCATAGGCGGGAAAAAAGTAGGCAGCAGCAAAATGACCATTAACAGCATAAGCGAAACCTGGGACGAGGTATGGAACCGGGGCGAGCTTGTACGGGCGTCCCTTGACCTTACCCTGGAGGAATACCCGTCATAAGGAAGGAGGAAGCAGAGTGGTTATAGTAAAGTTTGTCGGCTTTGATTATATGAGTAACGGGCTTGTGGCAGAAATAAAGCGGAACATTACAGCGCTGCTTGAGACGCCAGAAGGAACCTGCCCAGGCGACAGAGCTTACGGAATCCGCCAGGACTTTGTCGGGATGCCGATAGGAGTGGCCCGGAACCTTGCCGCGCTTGCCGTTATTGAAAAGCTGGAGATATACGAGCCGAGGGCGGAGCTTAGGGATGTAACCATTGAAGCATCCGTCCAGGACGGCCATATAAAAAATATATACTTGATTGGGCCAAACACGGAATACGAAGCGGAATCCGAGGAAAGAGAGGACGCCGAGGACACCGGCGAGGAATAGGAGGCGATTTTTATGGCGGATATGTTGGAGAGCATAGACAATTTACCGGATATTAGCTTTATAGACAATTTGACATTGACAGACGTGCAGGCGCTTGTACTTAACGCTTTTTACGATTATTACAAGCAGATCACCGGAAAGAAAATAATTCTTGCCAGGGGCGATCCTTACCGGGTGATGATGCTGGCTTGCGCGCAAGTTATTTACCAGGGCTTACAGCAGGTAGACAAAGCCGGGAAGATGAATTTTCTTAAATATGCTTACGGAGATTACCTTAAGAATTTGGCAGCGTTTAAAAAGGTTACGGAGAATGAACCGGAGAAGGCGGCCGTCCGGGTGCGTTGGAAACTTGAACAGCCCAGGGAGTCCGCGACTTCTATCCCAGCAGGGAGCAGGATTACGGCAGATTACGCGGTATATTTTGAAACCCAGGACTATGCAGAGATACCCATCGGAGAAACCGAGATTATTTTAACAATGCTTTGCACGGAAACCGGAGAGCAGGGCAACGGATATATGGCCGGGGAGCTTAGTGTGTTGGTTGACCCCGTAGCCTTTATTGAGAGCGTAGCAAACATTGAGACATCAAAAGGCGGAACCGGCGAGGAATCAGATCAGAGCATAGCGGAGCGTACTTTTCTGGCCCCTTCCAGTTTTTCCACAGCAGGACCAGACGACGCTTACATATACCATGCGAAAGATTTTAACCAGGAGGTCGGGGACGTTCTGCCGACTTCCCCCACGCCGGGCATAGTAGATATACGCTTTATATTGAAGGACGGCAGCATCCCAGGAGAAACCATGATCGCGGAGATGGAGAAGCACCTGCAGCAGCGCAGCAAGCGCCCGCTTACAGACTTCGTACAGGTCGCAGCGCCGGATATTGTAAAGTATAACACGGATTTTACTTACTGGATAAATACCAGCGACAACGCATCGGCTGTACAGATCCAGGAGCAGGTCAAGCAGGCCGTAAGCGATTACCAGTTATGGCAGAGTACCGGAATCGGCAGAGACATAAACCCGGATGAGCTTAAGGCCCTTCTTAAGAAAGCCGGAGTAAAAAGAGCAAATATCCGGGAGCCGGTATTTACCGTACTGCAGGACACCGAAGTGGCCCAAGTTACCAGTACAAATATAGTATACGGGGGGCTTGAGAATGATTAACTTTTACGACGGAGAAATAAAAGACATTTTACCGTCCAATTTGATGGAGGATCCAGCCGCCCAGGCGTTCAGCTATGCGCTGCGGGAAGGTACCAGGCTTCTAAACAGGTATACACAGCTTTGTTATGTATATTGCAGCATAGATACGGCCCCGAACGACGTAGTGGACCTTTTAGCAAAAGAGCTCCGGACGCAGTATTACAGCGACGCCCTGGAGCTTGACGTTAAGCGCGGGCTTGTAAGAAATACTTTGATTTGGTATATGACGGCCGGGACGCCCGCAGCCGTTGAGGAGCTGGTCGGTATTGTTTTCGGAGAAGGGGAGGTCTCGGAGTGGTTCGAGTACGGCGGGAAGCCGTACTGGTTCAAGATTAAAACGAACGCAATTTTAACCGAGGACATGAACACATTTTTTTCAGATATGATCCGGAGAGTTAAAAATACCCGGAGCCATATCGAGGCCATAGAAATCCACCGGACCATAGAGCAGACCATATACGCCGGAGCCTGCTGCGCCCCACAGTACAGACCGGCCGCCATTATTGACGGTTACAGCGTAGAGAGGGAAGCGGAGCAGACTATATACGCAGCTTCCGCCAGCGATCAGCAATACAGGCCTGCTGCCATTATTGACGGTTACGAGGAAGCCAGGGCAGCCCACGGAACCATCCATGCAGGCACCGCAGAGGCCAGCCAGACACGCCAGGAGGCCGTCAGAGAGGCGCTAATGTTTGAGGGTAAGGAAATACACGCCGAAGCCCTTAGAACGGGCACAGCGGCCGCACAGACAACAAGACCGGCCGCCATTATTGACGGCGGCACCCAGGAAGCAGCCGCTGCAGCAGGGACTATTTACGTCGGAACGGCGATAAGTAGTAATATACAGAAAACCACAATAAAAGAAGGAGGACAAGACGATGCCACAACCATTCAATAATGCGGTCATGACGAACGGAGGCGCGCGGCTTCTTACCAGGGCCCAGGCCGGGGAAATTAAAATAGAGTTTACCCGGATCGCAACCGGCAGCGGGATATATACCGAGGCGGAAAAGAAGCTGGCAGCCTTGCAGGCCAGGACGGAGCTGAAGGAACCGAAAAACAGTTACACCCTTTCAGACATTGACGTCTATTCTGATCACAGCGTAAAGGTAACGGCGCTTATTACCAACCAGGATCCGATCACAAAGGAAACACTGGTAAACCAGGGCTATTATATTAACGAAATGGGCTTATACGCGAAGCCCGCCGGAGAATCGGACGCCGCCGAGGTTCTTTACAGCGTAACAGTTACCGCAGGAGAAAACGGCGACTTTATGCCGCCTTACAACGGTTATAATCCGGCGCAGATTATACAGGATTATTTTGCAACCGTTGACAATTCCTTAAACGTAACCATCAATACGGCCGGGGCCGCGCTTCTTGCAAAAGACGCCCATATTATACGGGACGATACCACGAAGCTGAAATATAAACTCGGCATTGATAACGGAAAATTATACTACGAAGAATTAAGTGAGGAGGTAGAGGAGTAATGGGAAACAGAGTAAACATCGCGCAGCAGGACACGCTGGAGGAGGTTTTAAGCCTTCTTAAGACCGAGGCGGTCTACGGCTTCATTGAACATTGTAATATTTTATCACCCGGCAGCCGGATCGAGTACATCGGATTAAACAAGGATTACGCGCCGCTTACCGTAACGATGGGCGGAGGGTTCAGCCTTAACGGGTGGGCAGGCTTCCCGCTTCTTAAGGCAAATAAGCCCTACATGGTAAAGGCAGACGGTACCCCGGATTACAGGCTGGATGAGAACGACTACACGAAGAAAGAGGACGGAAGCGCCTCAGACGTTGCGAGCACCAGTTACAACGGCGGCGCTTTTTCCTGGTTGATGAAAATTTACAAGAGGGAGTATATGGCAGGCGACGACCGTTACGTCCTTTTCCGGTTTGAGAAGGCGGACGGCTTCGAGCCCGTAGGCTTCCTGGATCCGGATAATAAAGAGCTTGAGGGCGTATGGCTTCCCATGTTCTATGGTTCCATTGTAGCGGATAAGATGCGTAGTATTTCCGGCGTACAGCCGGATTACAGCAAGAATACGGCCACGCAGAAAACAGCAATAGACGCCTTCGGCAGCAGGGCGAAATTTTTAGGCGGGCCAATCGTAGAGACAATTATTGATTTGCTTATTATGTTCGCAAAGACCACGGAGCTGCAGACGGCATACGGGTGCGGAAATATGAGCGGCTACGACGCCAGCTTAGATCCGACTTACGGAGTAAAGAAAAACGCCGTGGTGGGCGGCGGCCAGTTTTACGGAACATCAGACGGGCAGAGCCTTAATAAGATTTTTCACAGTATTGTACTGGGTAGCTATAACCAGTGGATGCGCGATCCCTACGAAGTAGTGGTAAACGGCCGGGTTAAGGTAAGCAAAAATTACAGTTACGATGTTACCGGGGCGGCCTATTCAGATACCGGGATAAATGTAGAAAACCGGCCGGAGAGTAACGGCTGGAACTACCCGCACCGTTATCAGACGGTGCCCGGTTATGGTTCCATACCGGTGGCACCCTATAAGGGATCGACTTCTACCGGAGGATGCGACGGACTTTATAGGCACGCCAGCCAGACGACGATCACGGCGGTCGCCCTTCGCTTCGGTCGTTGCAACGACGGCCGGGCTGGAGGCCCGCGCGCGCGTTCTTGGCGCAGCACCGCCGGGATCGCGCACTGGGCCCTCGGGGCCGCCATTCTTCTATTACCACCTGTCGGCGTAGCCGCTTAGGGGGTCTGGGGGTGCGAAGCAATTCCCCCAGTAGATAAAATTTGCTTTTAATTAAACGTAAATAAAATAACAGGGGAGAGGACCGGCGTCACCTGGGGCGGTCGCCCTTCGCTTCGGTAATTGCAACAACGGCCGGAATGGAGGCCCGCGCGCGCGTAATTGGAACAACACCGCCGGGAACGCGAACTGGAACATCGGGGCCGCCTTATTCTATCCACCTACGGAGAATAAACCTAAAGCCGGTTTTCTTCCTACACCCCTGGGCGTTGAAATACGTCTTAACCGCCATTATTGGAGAGGTAAGTGGTAAATTAACTTGATACAGGACGGGCGGTAAAGTGGTCGCACCTGCCGTCCGTAGAGGATAGAAGAAAAAATATTCTTATAGGAGTTTGTTTATGCGGAGGAAAGAGCTGTGGCGGAAGGCAAAAGACGCCGCCGCCCCACCAGAAAAAGGCGCTAAACAATACAAATATTTGTATCGCCGTATGCTTGAGGAGGAGACGATCCGGAAGGCATACAAAAACTTACGTAAAGGCAAAACTAAGCGGAAAGAAATACAGGCGATAGACGCCGATCTTGACAACGAGGTCGCAGCGATGCGGCTTATGATTGAGAACACAAAACCACCGGGCGTCCCAGTTGAGCACCCGGAGCTGGCATTTAAACCCAGGAAGCACACCCCGAAGATCATAGAGGAACACGGGAAGCGTCGAAAAATTTATATGCCAGAGATACACGAGCAGTGGCTACACCACATAATAGTGCTTGTTTTGGAGCCTATCATAATGGCCACGGCCTACCCGTATTCTTGCGGGAGTTTTCCGAAGCGCGGCGGACACTACGGAAAGAAGCAGCTTTTACGCTGGCTTAAGAGCGGAGAAGGTATACGAAACTTCGCAAAGATTGACATCCGCCATTTTTACGATAGCATCCGCTTAAATATTCTTATGCGGGAGCTTCGGATCCGGATTAAGGATGAGTGGTTTTTATATTTTATTCAGCTTTGCCTGCAGGAGTTTAAAAAGGGTATTCCTTTAGGCTTCTATATTTCCCAGTGGCTGGCAAATTATTTACTTGAGCCCTTAGATCGCTTCATAACGGAGGTCTTAGGGCTTAAAAAATATGAGCGTTACATGGACGATATGGTTATATTTGACAACGCGAAAAAGAAGCTACACCAGGCAATAATAGAAATCCGGAAATTTATCGGCCGCCGGTTCCGGCTTAAATTGAAAAATACTTACCAGGTTTGCAAATTTCATTTTGTAAAGCGTAACAGGAAGGTCATAGGGCGGGCCCTTGATTATATGGGCTTCCTTTTCTTCCGGGACAGGACCACGATCCGGAGGCGCGTTATGCTTGCAGCTACTAGGCTGGCCAGAAAGATGCACAAGGTAAGAGAGGCCATGCGCGGCTACTTTACCAAACATATAAAAGCCATTTTGAGCTATATGGGCTGGTTTACCCATACGGACTCTTACGAGTGCTACCGGGAACATATAAAGCCTTATATTATACGCTTGAAACGGCTTAAGCAAATAATTTCAAAATTAGATAGGAGGCAGAACCATGAAGCAATGGACAGAGGAAAGAAGCGAGCACCGGCCGCAGGAGCTGCAGCTTGTAGCGCCTAACTTGTATATTCAGCGCCGGAACATTCAGCAGGAGGAGCACCCGGAGCGTGACGGCATGGCAGCATATACAGACTACGTATGCGAGAGCCGGGAGATCACCGAGAGCGAATACGCAATGCTTAAAAGCATTGAGGAGATCCGGACGGACGAGGCAGTGACGGCGGCTATTGACGAGTACACAATGCAGCTTATGGAAGGAGGGCTTTTATAATGGCGAACATTTTAGTAGGCAGCCTTAAGAGGCTTTACGCAGCGGGTAGGGTAACGAAGGAGCAGATCGAGGAGCGGGTGGCAAGAGGTACCATCACCGAAGCAGACTACCAGGAGATCACGGGGGAGGCTTATGGCGAATAGAGATATTGATCCGCTTAAGGTAGTAGAGCAGCAAAACGCCATCATACGGATCCAGTCCGGAGTGATTGACGAGCTTTTCTTACTTCTTATGCAGCATATTAGCGCCGAGGAGGCCGGGAGCCTTCCCTGCGTTGATAGAATAAACCTGGCGGCCGGAATACGCCGCGATATAGGGATAGAGATATAAATCTACCCTTGCAGCTTTTAGAGGGCTTGTGGGGCCGCCAGCGCGGCCGTGCGGGCCCTTTAATTATTCCCCAGGAAGGAGGTGAAACCGGATGTACGTAGACGCCCAAACAATTATAACGGCCGCCGCTTTTATTGGGGCCGTATCGGCGTTATTGGGCGCGCTTTTCGCAGCTTACCGCTGGTACCAGAGGCAGAACAAGCAGGACGAGGACATAAAGGCCATGAAGGAAGAAATGTGCCTTTTGACTTACGGAGTTTTAGCTTGCCTGCAGGGGCTTAAGGAGCAGGGCTGCAACGGCCCGGTAACGGCGGCCATTGACAAGATCGAAAAGCACATAAACCAGGAGGCGCACAAGTAAACCGCGCCGGATTGCAGAGCAGCACCGGCGCAAAAAAAAATATAAGAGGAGGTAACACCATGAAACACATTAACTGGACAAGGAAACTTACAAGCCGGAAATTTTGGACGGCGGTGGCTTCTTTCACTTCGATGATGATTTTAGCCACGGGCGGAACCGAAAACACCGCGACGCAGGTAACGGCGCTTATTATGGCCGGAGCTTCCGTTGTGGCCTACATTATCGGCGAAGGCTTGACCGACGCGGCCAACACCGAGGCGGAGATCGGCATCGAGGTGGAGGAATCTGAGGAGTAAGAGCGGAGATCCACAGTACACAAAACGAGGGCGGCAGCTTGCCGCCCTTTTCCTTTTTGAGCAGGAGGACAGATATGGCAATTAAGTGGGGAGACATAGAGCAGGGCTTTTACGACTTCTATAAGGCGCGGGGCCTTTGCGATTTTGGTATTTTTGGTCTTATGGGTAACATTTACGCGGAGAGCGGCATGAACCCGAAGAACCTGCAGAACAGTTACGAGAAAAAACTCGGCTTCACAGACGAGAGCTACACGGCAGCAGTAGACTCCGGGAGTTATAAAAACTTCGTACACGATGGCGCAGGCTACGGCCTTCATCAATGTACCTATTGGAGCAGGAAACAGGCTATGCTTGAGTACCACCGAAGCAAGGGAAAGTCCATAGGCGACCTGGAGACACAGAAAGAATTTATTTACAAGGAACTTTCCGAGAGCTTCCCGGCTGTTCTTAAGGTACTTAAGACGGCGGCAAGCATACGGGAGGCTTCCGACGCGGTACTGCTTAAATTTGAAAGACCGGCAGACCAGAGCAACGCGGCCCAGGTTAAGCGGGCCAGCTACGGGGAGGAGTACGAGAAACTTTATAAACGGGCACAGGAAGGAGGCAGCAAGGGAATGACAGAGACGCAGGCAAGACAAAAGGTCGTAAGCATTATGCAGGGCTGGATCGGGCTTAAGCGTTCCGACCGGAGCCACGCCCCGATCATTGATACATACAACGAACACACGCCGCGCCCCAGGGGGTACAAGGTATCATACACGGACGCATACTGCGCCACCACGACCAGCGCGGCAGCGATTAAAGCAGGCTTCACGGATATTATACCGGTAGAGTGTTCCTGCTATTATTTGATTGAGGCGGCGAAGCGAATGGGCATCTGGCAGGAAAACGACGCTTATATACCGAAGCTGGGCGACGAGGTTTTATACGACTGGGATGACGGCCCAAACTACGCCACCACAGACAACCAGGGAGCGCCGGAGCACGTCGGCATGGTTGAGGCAGTAATCGGCAGCACGATAAAGGTTATAGAAGGGAATATGAGCGGCGGGATCGTAGGCCGCAGAGACCTGCAGGTCAACGGCAGATATATCCGGGGCTTCATTTGCCCCAATTACGCCAAGAAGGCCACGGCGCAGGAACCGGCAGCAGGCACCAGCGGAAGCAACGGATCCGGAAGCAGCGGCGGCAGCTTGAGCAGAGAAACGAAGTGGACCGGCCGGACAACTACCACGCTGAAGGTAAGGACCTGGGCCGGGAAGGGCTACGACGAATGCAGCTTTAGCCCCCTTTCAGACGGAGAGGAGATCAGTATCTGCGACGAGCTTAAGGCGGCCGACGGTTCCAAATGGTACTACATTAAAAACAGGGCCGGGAAGTACGGCTTTGTTTCCGCAGCCTGTGTCGTAGCCGAAGGAGCAGGAACCAGCGGCGCGGCCGTTTCCTATGCCGTAGGAGACAAGGTAAAAGTTACCGGCACATTTTACGGCAACGGGAACGGCACCGGCGGAGCGATTACAAAGAACGGAGCGACGATGTACGTCGTAGGCCTGGTAAGCAGCGCGACATATAAATATTATATCGGGCTTGCAGCAAAACCGGGCGGAGTACGCCAGGGATGGGCGCACCCTTCCATCCTGGAGAAACTTTAAAAATACCGCTTGACTGATTAAAAAGGGTGTAGTATGATGTGCGCCAGGAGGGGGCTAAGGGGGTAAAACTCAGGCCCCAGGACGCAGGATAAGCCCCGCTGCAGCTTTGCAGTTTGGGGCTTATTTTTTCTTAGAAATTGTGATTTTTTCACCGTCGAACACGGCAACGACAGAACGGTCGTCTGGACTTGCACCCAGGGCATCCGCCCAGGGCTTAGGGATAGTAACCCGGCAACTTATAGAGCCGGATCCAGCTTTAGCAAACATTAAATTTAATTCCCGCGTTTCTGGGTATTCCTTCTTTTTCTTCACTTCTTACACTTCCTTTTTGTTGCGACGTCGCAACAAATTTTTATATAAAAGACTTCCCGGTCGCCCTTCGATACGGCCCGAAGGGTAGAGCCTGCAGAGCACGGCTACACATCACCTATTAACCTTTCTTCCACGCGCCAGGCGCGGAGCCTACGAGGTTTATGAGTTGCACCGCTTCCCCAGGCGGTTATAAGATTTTCACATTAAAAATCAGTAAAACTTGTTAGACGACATTCAGACCGGGAAGTCCGATTTATACATGGCACCCATCCCGCAAGCCGGGGAACTTGCTTACTTCTTCCCGCCGGGCTTTGGACCGGCCGTCGGTGGTTTAGTGCCAGGGCAGCAGCTACGCCGCCCGTTCAATTTTGAATAACCAGTTTTCCCCGTCCTCGGTTACAAGCCCGAAGTATTCATCTGTTCTGGTAAACCAGTATTCTACACCAAAGAACTGAAGGAGAACCATTTTATATACAGACCATTGAATCCCGCACTGGTCGGCTACCCGTTGTTCCCGCATATATTCATCCGAACAGAAAGAATATTTTTTACGGCTTTCTAAAGCAATATCCCAAGCAATTATACAATTTTTTAATTCTGATCCTACTTCCGTTTTTAAGAATTTTTCTTTATTCAGCTTCATAATTGAATCCCCTTTCTTACCATTCCTTAAGCGTTACTTGTTTCGCTTCGTGATTTATTTCTACCTTATAGCCGTTACCGTTTCCGTCCCAGTACATATCACCAGTATTAAAGTTATTCCAGTTGATCCAGCAATTTTTCATTCCCATAACTTCCACTACGTCCGCCAGAGCTTCCTGGCTTCCTTTTACTTCGTAACCGTATGCCAACATTTATTTTTACCGCCTTTCTTGCTTCCGTTTTTTTCTTTGTTCTTCCCTTAAGGTGTGTGTATCTTAACTCTGAAAAGACGACACGTCAATACTTTTTTTGAAGTTTTTTAAACTTTTTTCTTGACCATAGAAAAGCCCCTATATTACGCTATTTTCCAGGAGCAGCACAACAGAAAAACCATACTACAAAAGGCGACTTACTATAACAGATAGGAGCAAGCGGTGTCTATTTCTCAATCTCGGCCTTAAGATTAGCAAGCTTTTTGGAATCGTATATCTTCCTGAGATTCGCTTCGCTGCTCGGAATCTCATATGCGTTAGGAACAATCCTGTCCATTATAGAATCAGCCTGTGTTCCGCCTCCCAGCCTGTCATGCCATTCTGACACAGGAAATTGTCCGACAAAGATGGTAGAATTGTTTCCACTTCTCTGCTCAAACAATTCATAGAGCATCTTTGCAGCCCTCCTGTCCTCAAAATTGCGCATTAAATCAGGCATTCGGATGTAGAAAACCTTGTAAGTTTTTTTGCATGCCTCAATTTCCAACGCACATGAAAGATAGGTTTTGCCAGCACCGGTCGGACCTGTGATTATAAGGTTTGTTGTTGTAGTGACAAATCCCATTGCGGCAAGATTGATTATCGTGTTCTTCTTGACTTGTTTACAAATCAATTCCTCAAGCAGTTGTTCCAATCTTGCATCAAAGCTCAAATCTGCCAATGCGATATCGCTTTCCTGGTTTTCCACCAGTCTGGCCAAATCACCCAGCTCGTGTTTTGTAAGGTTTTTCTTTAACTCAAATTTCATAATGATATTTCCTCCTATCCGTAGTAATCGGCACCTCTTACGATGCCGGTTGTTTTATTTGTTTCTTTGAATTTTTCAAGCTCTTTTTGATGATTTAGATTCTCAACAGCCTTGCGAATAGCTGAGTTTAGCGATTCAAGTGATGTAAATATCTCATTCCTAAGCTTTGCTATAACAGCCGTCGCAATCTTGCCTACAGAACCTTCTACGCTGGCTTTCTGCTTGGGCTTTTTAACGCCTGTAGGCATGATGGCGGTCACGGAATACTCCCCTAATGCCAAATATGCATCATTGAGGATTATCTCGCTTTTTTCATGGAAGATTTGAAGAATGGATTGGAAGTACAGCCAACAAAGGAACCGGAGAGAAATCCGTCATGGCGGGTGCAGGTGGAATACACAAACCATACAGAGCAGGATATTTGCAGCTATGAGGACCATATGCCAGATCGTCCAGAAGAATTGTATCTTTCCCTGTTGGAATATTTTGAGCCGGAGGATGAGGTCTTTTAATGGGAAAAATGGAGTATGGTAAAAACTTAAACTAAAAATGTTGAATCGACATGAAGTGGAGGCATCTCATTCAGGCAAATATTTTCCAGATTATTTTGGAGGTAAAAGTTGACAGTATTCTTTAAAACTTTTATAATCAAACTTTGAGTTCAATTATGAGGAGGCAGACAATGGCACGGAGAAAAAAAGAGCCGAAAAGTGTACACCGGGAAAAAATTGCTTCCGCTGCGTCAGTATTGTTCATGGAGAGAGGCATAGCGGCAACCTCTATGGACGATATAGCCAAAGCAGCCGGATACAGCAAAGCGACTTTATACGTGTATTTTGAGAACAAAGAAGAAATTGTTGGTATCTTAGTGCTGGACAGCATGAAAAAACTTTATTATTACATCGCTTCTGCACTGGAGCAGCAGCAAACCACAAAAGAACAATACAATTTCATTTGTCGCGGATTGGTTCAGTATCAGGAAGAATTTCCGTTCTACTTCAAAATGGTATTGGATAAAATCAATATTGATTTTGAGCGCCGCGTTTATCTTCCCGAAGAAAAAGAAACTTATCAAATAGGGGAAGAAATAAACGAGAAGATAAAGGAATTTTTAATATCCGGCATAGATAAAGGCGATCTGCGAAGCGATCTGAAAATCGTGCCTACTATTTTTGTTTTCTGGGGTATGTTGTCCGGGCTTATTCAGCTTGCAGAAAATAAAGAAGAATATATTAAAAAAGCAATGGGATTATCAAAAGTCAAGTTTTTAGAACATGGTTTTCATATGTTGTATTGTTCTATTGCAGATAGTGGAGAGTGATGAAGTGAGAATATCGAAAAAGAAAACAGTATAGTTGATGAACAGAAAATAGATGTAGACGCAATATCAGGCGCAACAAATTCAAGCACTGTCATAAAAAAGCGGTTGAGAACGCTCTGAAAAGCAGGAAATTGACCACTTTTTGACTTATTTGCAGTATCATATTTTGAGAGGAGGTTACTATGGCATACAAAATACTCATTGTTGATGATGAAAAAATGCTGACAGAGTTATTGTCGAGTCACTTACGGAAGTGTGGATATGAGGCTTTTGTAGCGGAAAATGCACAGCAGACAATATCCATGCTGAATGTCTATCCGGATTTGATTCTGCTTGACATCAATATGCCGGAAATAGACGGACTGGAGCTATGTAAAATGATCCGCCAGAATGTCGTCTGCCCTATTTTGTTTCTGACAGCCCGGATTACGGAACAGGACAAAATAAACGGCTTGCAGGCTGGCGGTGATGATTACATAACCAAGCCGTTCAGCCTGAAAGAGTTGACTGCAAGAGTGGCGGCTCACCTGCGAAGGGATGAACGAAGCAAGTGTACGCCTAAAATCGTTTCTTCCCAGGGCTTGATCGTAAATCTTGCAGAACGTACTTGTTTTTATGGGGAAAAGCCGCTGAACCTGTCAAACCGTGAGTTTGACATTGTGGAGTTTCTGATGCGTAATGTGGGTCAGATATTCGACAGGGAGCGGATCTATGAAGCTGTGTGGGGGCTGAATGCCGAAGGAGACAGCGGAGTCATAAAAGAGCATATCCGAAAGATCAGGAATAAACTGAAGGAAGCTACGGGCAGGGAATACATCGAAACAGTTTGGGGGATGGGTTACAGATGGAAAAAATGAAGAAACCCGGATCAATGAAAAGAGCTTTTATCTGTGCGGTAGCTGCTGCAATGTTTCTTGTTTTTGCGGCATCTGCCCTGACGATTTATGGATGCTATCGTATACAGAAAGTGATACTTCCAGATTCTCAGGAAGTCTGGCTGAATACCCGGACGGTCACAGCGGACGGGAGGGTATTGGAGGGAGGGCAGAGGGTTATCCTTGACGAACCTGCCCAAGTAGGTATGATCGTTCCTACCGGAGTGGATATAGCTCTGGAGAATACGGAATTCATAATAGAGAAAATCGAGTCCGGCTTTTCAACGCTTCGCCCAAAGCAAAAGTTTGTATACAGAATGGCAGGCATTTCTATGGTGCTGCTTCCTTTTGTCTATTCCATTACAGGTATCATGCTGTGCGCATGGTGGTTTTACAGGAAAGAACTGTCGCCGCCCATTCAGGTTCTTGCCGATGCGACAAAACATATCCGGGAGCAAGACCTTGATTTTACGGTTGATTATAACAGGAATGATGAATTAGGAAGGCTCTGCACCGCTTTTGAAGAAATGCGGCAGGCGCTCTATGATAACAACCGTCAGCTATGGAACATGATTGAGCAGCGCAGAATCCTGCAGGCGTCAGTGGCACATGACCTTAGAAATCCCATTGCGATTGTTGAGGGATATGTGGAATATATGCAGCAATGTCTGGCAGATGGAAATCTGAATGACGAAGAATTGCGGCATACACTGTCTAACCTTGCGGTAACGGCAAAACGGCTTGAACATTATACAGATTATATCCGTGACCTGAATGCGATTGAAGAAACGGAAACAAAGTATTCCGTAGTTCAGTTACCGGACTTTTTAAGAAGAGCTACGGAAAGTTTTTCGTTTTTTGCCAAACAGCGCAGCCTGGAGATTGCATACCATTCTGCCATATCCGAATGTCAGGTAAAATTAGACGAGCAGATTTTTTACCGTATTGTCGAGAATATCTTTTCCAATGCCGTTCGATATGCCAAAAGCAAGGTGAATTTCGGGTACTCCCTTACAGATGATATGCTTATGATAACCATATCAGACGATGGCAAAGGCTTTTCAAGGGCAATGCTCCGTAAAAAGAACACTTTTCTTTATTCTGAGGATAAAACGGGAGAGCATATGGGCCTGGGATTGGCTACAAGCCGTGTCCTTAGCCAGAAACACGGTGGAAGTTTAGAACTTTCAAATATTGCTCCCGGTGGAGCTTGTGTAACAATTAAACTTGCAGTCCACAAAATGGGATGATATTTTTATTGGAGAAAAAAGTGATCGGCAAAGAATCAAATCAAGATTTGTTTTGGAAGAATGGATAAAAAAAGAACGGTGAATTGGATAATAGTAATTATAGTTACTGTTGGATATTTAACAATAAGTATTGTGCTTGATGCATGGACTTATTCTTGGCTTATATGGGTAATTTATGCGGTTTATAGATTTGTTGCAAAATAAGAAAATTTGAAAGTGAGTTGAAGTAATGTTTTATAATGCAAAAAACAATAATATAAAAATAGAGCAAAGTAATATGGATTATGTAAGTTTTGGTGTAGGAAATAAAAATTTAATTATAATACCAGGACTAGGAGATGGATTAAGAACTGTTAAAGGTATGGTTGTTTCACTTGCATTTATGTATAGACAATTTGCAAAAGAATATACAGTGTATGTGTTTAGCAGAAGAAATAATCTGGCAAAAGGATTTACAACAAGAAATATGGCACAAGATATAGTTGAAGCAATGAATTTACTAAATATATCAAATGCTGATATAATGGGAGTTTCTCAAGGTGGAATGATAGCACAATGTATGGCAATTAACAATCCAGAAAAAGTAAATAAATTAGTTTTAGCAGTAACATCTTCAAAGCCTAATGAAATCATAAATAATGTTGTTGGAAACTGGATTCAGTTAGCAAAGAAGGAAGATTTTAAAAATATATTCCTAGATACAGCCGAAAAATCTTATAGCGAAAAGCATTTAAAGAAATATAGAAAATATTATAATATTCTATGGAGAGTTAGCAAACCAAAAGATTATAAAAGATTTATTATTCAAGCTAATTCGTGTTTAATACATAATGTATATGATGATTTAGATAAAATTAAATGTCATACTTTAATAATTGGAGGAAAACAAGATAGTATTGTAGGAGTAAATTCTTCAAAAGAAATAGCAGATAGAATTAGTAATAGTGAATTATTTTTATATGAAGATTATGGACACGCAGTTTATGAAGAAGCAAAAGACTTTAATGAAAGAGTTTTAAAGTATTTATAGAGATAAATCGGGATTTGAGGAAAAGGAAGAATGGAAGATAAAAAGATATTACTTGATAATATTGACAAAATTCATATAACTGAAATGGGAGTTGATAGAATTAGAAAAAACCTAAAAATAGATACAGTAGATGTTGTTGAGTATTGCAAAAATAAGGTATTGGATAAAAATTGCAATATATACAAACAGGGTAAAAATTGGTATTGCGAAGTTGAAAATATCAAAATTACTATCAATTCATATAGTTATACAATTATTACAGCACATATTGTTAAGTAAATTCCAGTTTGTCGGGAAGATGTAGGAAGCGAAAAATCGGGATTTGCGGAAGGTGTTTCTTATGAAAAAAGCAGATATAAAAGCAGTTGTTGAAAATAGGTTCCGTGAACTTGGTGCAAAGCAATTAGAATTATATCCGTCAGGTATTTGTTGGACAATGAACGGAGAATTTTTTAAAGTATCTACATTAACAGACTTTTGGGTATTAGAGTGGACTGATAATCATTCTTATGCTTCAAATTACTGTTTTGAAGATATTGCCCCAATGCCATATGATATATCTGAGCAAGAAATAATCTGGCAGGTAGATAAACTATTATTGTAAATTTCAATTTGATATACTGGAAAATCGGGATTTTACGGAGAAATTATTTATGCATAACAAAATGGCGGCAGGATTATTCTGTCGCTTTTCTGCTTTCTAATTAGGGCAATTTCTATTAAGATAATTTTAAAAAGTTATGTTATATTAAATAGGGAGAGGGGTGTCATATATGAACAATAATACAGTTGTAGAAAAAATAGTAGACTATATAGAAACGCACATTAATGAGGATTTATCGCTTGATAAAATAGCAAAAGCATTAAATTATTCAAAATTTTATATAGCCAGAATTTTTACTGAAGAAACAAAATGTACGGTTTATAAATACATACAGGGGCGCAGGCTGTCTTTGGCTGCTCAAAAACTTGTAGAAACAGAGCAGCCCATTGTTGAAATTGCTTATGAAGCACATTATGATTCACAGCAAGCATTCACATTAGCTTTTAAACAGTTATATGAATGCACGCCTAATATTTATCGAAAAAATGGTGTGTTCTATCCTAAACAATCGAAGATATGCATGATGGGTTCGTTTCATGGATACTCATTTATGTATCATTTAGCAGGAGGTAAATTAGCAGCATGAGTACAATTCCGTATGTTATTGAACAGACAAGCCGAGGAGAACGAAGTTATGATATTTTTTCAAGAATATTGTCCGATAGAATTGTTTTTTTAGGAGAAGAAGTAAGTGATGTTTCAGCAAGTTTGATTATTGCACAAATGCTGTTTTTAGAATCCCAAGACCCAGAAAAAGACATTCAATTATATATAAATAGTCCAGGCGGTTCTGTTTCGGCGGGTTTTGCTATTTATGACACAATGCAATATGTCAAATGTGATGTATCAACAATATGTATAGGTCTTGCCGCAAGTTTTGGAGCCTTTTTATTGGCAGGAGGTACAAAGGGAAAACGTTTCGCTTTGCCTAATGCAGAAATTATGATACATCAACCTGCCATTCATGGAAATGGAATTCAGGGACAGGCAACCGATATAAAAATTACATCTGACCATATACAAAAAAGTAAAAAACGATTAAACACCATTTTATCAGAAAATACAGGAAAAAGTATTGATGAAGTTGCTATTGCAACCGAACGTGATAATTATATGACAGCAAAAGAAGCAATGGATTTTGGCCTGATTGACAAAATACTAAAGAAGCGTTGATTTTGCTCGCATCATTTGCAGGGGAGAACAAATACCTCATCAAAGAGCCGGACATACAGTTGCAGAGCCAACAGACTTGTGAGAAATTACAGTTTGTTGGCTCTCTTTATGTAAAAAACTAAGCTGTTTCTCCGTAAACTTTTTTCTATTACTTGACCACATTTTGACTTTTGGTTTTTATAATGGTATTTAGATAATAGAATCCGAATCTAAAACAAGTAGGAGGATAGACGATGCGAAAGCGATTCTTATCATTAGCTATGATTCTTGTTTTGCCCTTTTGTGTGGCGGCCTGCGGAAATTATACTTTATCGGACAGCGAAAGCTGTCCGACCGCCCGTAAGGGCATGAATTCAGGGGTACCCGAAGGGTATAACATTGCGGACGAGAATGCCCCGCCGCAAACTGTAGAAGAAGACCCATTCGCCAGGGCGCAGGAGGACGGAGATTTAGGGTTTCTCAGTCATGGGGAAGCGGATCCTGCCAGAGCCGATGACCAGAGTGTTTTGCCTTATGAGTATCATGGCGGAGAATTTGTCCTGGACTATCAGTTTTCATCAGAGGGGAAATTGGACAGCATTGGCTTCCTGCTTTTTTTGGACGGAAAGCCGCAAGCCTACAAGGTGAACGACACGGGGGCGGAATATGAGTATCTCCACTGCTTCCGGACATCAGAAAAGCACGAAGAGAAATTTTCCTTTGTGTTCACACCGGACACAGGGAAAAAAGGCGATACCCTGAATATGACGGTCGTGAGCGTTACCAGGCCCGATTTCCAGCCTGATATGAAAGAAACCTCAAGCTATGGCTGGTATCATCATAGTTTCGAAAGGGTGCTGAAACTGCATTTTAATGAGGATGCTCCGGAAAATGACAGCATTAATGGAGAAAGTATAACTGCTTTTCGTGATGTCAGCATTTCAGAGGAAAAAGTCACTTCCTCTTTTATTGAGAATGAGCTTATGAGAGCAGGATGGAATGGCGTTACGATGGATACCCTGGATAACAGTGTCTATTGGACGCTTGTCTATGACGGCGAGGTGGTGTATGACAATATCAACCTTACCGGGAAAGATACGCTTACCGTGCGCTACACCCTTTGTGGAACGCCAGGCGCAAGATATGGCATATCATTTTTCTTAAACCATAAGCCTATATCTTTTGAGGGAGCGGTTTCCTGTGATGTCACATTAAGCAAAGGAAATGTGTGGATCATTGAAGCAACCATAGATACCGCTAAGCTGGATGGCTTCAATACTTTTTATGCGGCAGCCGTCGCAGCGGACGGAAATTCAGTTACAAGTAAAACCGGTTCAATTTTATTATACAAGGAGGACTAAAAATGAAAACAAAATGGATGTGTATGATACTTATGCTTGCTTTGGCGCTTCCTCTGTCGGCCTGCGGGAACAGACAGGAGAATGGAAACAGCTCTGAAAATGGAGCCATAAACATGGAGGCGCAATCCGTAGAAGATGATTCATCGGAAAATACCGGAAATGAAAGCAGCGAAATGAACGTGATCGATCTGCAGGATAACGGTACAGATAAAAATATGATGGCGGTCGGCGGGGTCAAGGATTCCGCTTTTTCAGGAAAGGTCAGAGGCTGCTATTATGCCGATGGAAGCCGGATTATCGTTGCGGCGGATCAGCTTTATCTTTACGATACGGGGAAAGGCGAAACGATCGCAAGCGCGGATATTTCCATGGGAGACTTATGCGTACAGACCTTTACAGACGGCTACTTTGTTGTGGGCCAGGGAAAGGCTGGCGGCGGAGACAGCAACGGTTCATTTGCTGCATCAGACAGCGACGGAATCAATGGATACATACTAAATAAGGACTTTGCTATTCAGGATACCATTTCCTTTAGCGGATTATTAAGTGACGATTTTATCCCGCAGATCACAGGGATCGCTATTTCACAGGACGGAAAACAGGTTGCTTTCGGCGGACTTCAGGGACTTTACCTTTATGATGTTTCTTCCCGGAAGGTTCGTACCATTCTGAACTATTCCGAAGAAGGCACGGAAGGTAATATGCAGATTGCAACTATGGACAGCCTTACCTTTACGGGGAACAACACTTTAGTCTATGTAGGCATGGCTACAGATACCTCCATTGGCGGGGATGGGGTCAGTGTTTATGGTACAGTATCCACAGACAGCGCAAATCTCACGATTACCAAAAAGGGGGATTACAAGGTAGATACAGAAGAAGTGCAAAAGGGCGGAAACCTGCTTATTATGCCCCAGAGCTTTGACGAAAATAATGGAACCCTGCTGATGCTTGATACCATATCTAATACAGAAAATACGATGTCGTTCTCAAGCCGCAGTGAGGGAAAAGACGGTGTTTACTGCTCCGGGCAGGGAAAATATGTGGCTACTGCTATTTTGGAGGAAAGCAGTGTTACAATCAACATTTATGATACGGCATCGGGAAAAAGTATCCATACGGAAACCGTTCAGGACAGCAACAGTACCTATTTCCTGCGTGTTCCACAGATTTTGATTTTAGATGAATCCGGCACCTGTATCGTTGTGCTTGGACGGGGTATTGACGAGGTAAGCACCTTGATAACAACCTTTGGCTTTGCGGGGTGATTCCCTATGAAAATATCATTACGAAATGTTTCAAAGCAGTATAAGGGCAAGTATGCCCTGAAGGATTTCACCACGGAACTTACGGAGGGTGTCTATGGGCTTTTGGGCGCTAACGGTGCGGGAAAGACGACACTGATCAATATATTTGTGGGTATTTTGGGAAGCGATGGCGGAACGGTTTTGATTGACGGACAGGATGCAGGAACATTGGGTAAGGACTTCCTGTCAAAAATCGGATATATGCCGCAATATCCTATTTTCTACCGGGATTTTACAGTGATGGATTTTCTGCTGTATATGTGCGCGCTGAAAGGAATCCCTGACGAACAGGGAAAAAAACGGGCTTTGGAGCTTCTGGACACTGTCAATCTTTCAGATGCTAAAGAGAAAAAGATTGGCGCTCTTTCCGGCGGTATGCGGCAGAGGGTCGGCATTGTCCAGGCGATGCTGGGCGATCCTGAAATTCTTATTTTGGATGAGCCGACAGCAGGGCTTGATCCCAGTGAACGTATCCGCTTCCGCAACCTGATCTCAAAATTCGCACAGGGGCGGACAATTTTGCTGGCCACCCATATCGTTTCCGATGTGGAGTGTATCGCAAAGGAGATTATGATCTTAAAGGAAGGCTCCTTAATAACCCAGGGAACTACCGACACATTAGAACAGAATATCTATGGGAAAGTGTGGGAGGTGACAGTAAACGGGGAAGACGCCGCCAGACTTGGCAGCCAATATTATGTCAGCAATATGAAACAGCAGGGGGAACGCTTTTTAGTAAGAATCGTAAGCGATATGCTGCCTGCTTCAGACGCAGTAAAGGTTTCCCCTAATCTGGAAGATGTATTTCTGTATTATTTCCGCGGGCAATGAGTTAAGGGAGAGATAACATGACACGCTTAATCAAATATGAATTTTACAAATTATTCTGCAAGCGGTCAATACTTGTTGTACTCATATTGTTCAGTGTAGTGAACCTGTTCAAAATAAACAGCGAATTCCACTCGTATTCCTACCTGGCGGACGGAAATGACAGCCGCAGTTGGAACAGCGTGTATTGGCAGCTTTATGAGGATTACAGAGGGGAGATTACTGCTGAAAAAATCGATCATCTTCTTTCCGTATATCAGCCGTTAGCAGACGCTACGGCTGATATGACAGCAAGCACAGCCAAAGACAATCCGGATATGATGACGGGGAATATATACAGTGACCGGAATATCTTGGAAAAATACTATGTGGAGCCTATGGAATATTTCTATCATTATCGGACTTATGCCCTTCAAGTGGCAGAGAGGGCAAAGGAAAATGCCGCTGTTTACAAAGAACGGGGGCAGACTTATGAAGTACGTAAAAACAGTGTGATCTATAACCTTTATTCCGGGCGTAGCATAAAAGCCTTTGCCTATGAGGAAATGTATAACTATTATCTGAACTATGATTTTTCGAGCATATTGGTTTTATTTCTTTGTCTGTACGGGGTTGTCAGTACCTTTGTCTGCGAAAAGGAAACACAGATGGATATGCTGCTGCTGACAAATCCGGGCGGCGGTAAAAAGACCACATTGGCTAAAATTGCTGCGGCTTCTTTGTTTGTAATCAGTGCGGCCATATGGTTTTCTGTTGTGGATTATATTGGCTTTGCGTATTTCTTCGGAACGGCGGAAGGAGGAAATCTTCCGCTGTATGCTGTCAGCAATTTCAGCACGGCTGCGGTAAACTGTAATTTATGGCAATATGCGATTCTGTCCGCAGTGATAAGGGCAGTGGGCGTATGGACGATGAGCATGGTGTTTCTATTGATTTCCTTGTTTGGGCACAGTGTCCTTGTTCCGTTTGTCGCTGATTTCGGAGCAGCCCTGTGTTTTATTATTACAGGTGCGTCGCAGAGCTGTTTCAGTAATACCTGGCTCAAGATTATAAACCCATATTCGCTGCTTGCTAACCGCATACTATTTGGCAAGACCGAGTTTATTGATTTTGCAGGATATCCGGTACAGAGCTTCCAGGCAGCAATTATTTTTGCCATATCCGCAGGGGTGGTTTCCATAACGGCAATGATGATGCTTTCTAAAAGGAACTCTTATATTTTCTGCTGGATGGTAAAGTCGCGAAGGCGCACGAGACGAACTTTCATGAGCGCCCTTTCGAATGAAAGTTCCTCTCATTAAATATGCGCCGAAGTGACTTTACCCTTTAGTGCTGTCGCGCAGCGACTTTAAATAGGAGGATAAAATGTCTGGATTTATGTACGAAGTAAAAAAGATTATGCTCTGGCAAAGGGGGCTGTTCTATATTGCCCTTGTCCTGCTTTTTGGCACGGTCTGGCTTGCCTTGTCCGACAACCCTGTAGACATAGCGATGGAGCAGTATAAAAATGAATATGACTGGTATCTGGAAAAGGTAAACGGATACTGCACCGAGGAATCTTCCCTTTATCTGGAGCAGGAGGCGGAGCGGATTGCAAAAGCGAAGGAGAGGCAGAACAGCCTTTTGGAGAACTACTATGACGGGAAGATCAGTGAAAGTGAATATAAAAAAGAGAGCCGGGAAATAGAGAAGGTTCTGGAGCGTCAAAATGGATTTGAGGTTATCTATCAGCAATATCTCTATATCTGCGAAAATGCGGGGAACCGCTGTTTTCTCCGGACAAACGGATGGATGGGGCTTCTTGGCAAAGGTACGCTTAATTTCATTCTCTTCCTTGGCATTTTGCTGATTGTTACGCCTGTTTTCTGTTCTGAGTACAGCTGCCAGATGGACACCCTGATCCTGACTGCAAGGGAGGGGCGAAAAAGCGCTCTGTATAAGCTGCTCATTATTACCACGGTTGTTCTTTTCCTGTCGCTTTGCATTTCGCTTATTGAATACGGATTTTACAGGTTCAAATACGGACTGCCGGATGGGGATTATCCGATTCAGAGTATTCGTTACTTTGCAGACAGCAGCAAGGATATGTCGCTGCTGGAGGGATATGTATCGATAGGGCTGCTCCGGATGTTTGGCGGTGTGTTTCTTGCGATACTCCTGATGTTTATTTCCGTTTTAGCAAAAAAATATGCGGTCACCCTGCTGACTGGTGCGGTGTCCGTGATGATTCCCTATATAGGCTTATCAAAAACCGGCATTTACCGTCTGCCTCTGCCGCTGCCGTTTCTGCTTGGAACAGATTTTTTCGCAGGGGATATTGTTATGAGCGATGCCCTGACGGGTGATGAGAAAATTGTTTTTGCGGAGGTTGGTACGGTTACGCTGTTGACCTTGCTCTTTGTATCCGTGCTTTTGTGTACTTTGGCCGTTGTCTGGATTTTACGGCGCAATTCTAACAGATGGCTGATGAAATCAGGGCAAAAGAAGCGTGGGGCGGCTTTCGTTGTCATGTTTGGCCTGGCATTGGCAGTGACGGGATGTTCAGGCCGTGGAAAAACGGGAAGCGTTGTCTATAATTCATCGGCAGGGTATGACTGTATGGGATATGAAATCATACAAGATGCAGGGGATTTTGATTATTCTCTCAAAAATACTTCCACGGGGGAAACATATCCTTTAGCACGTTCTCCTATGTTTGGGGTATTTTCTGATGAAGAAGAAATATGTGCGTTTTATGTGTGTCCGCCATATCTGTATTACACCACATCGGTTATGGAAAGCTATGTCAACCGGGTGGGAAACTATAACAGCAATATAACGAAAGTGTCGGTTGTAGAGCTGAATCTGAATACCTTTGAGGAAAAAACAATCTTTGAGCAGATGACGAATTCCGGGCGTTCTCTTTTGGGCATTGACTATGAAACGGGGGATAAATGGAAGTTCCTGGATTTTCACCACGCTTTTTTCTTGAATGACGATAACCTGTTTTTCATTGGCAATGACGGCATAACAAAAGTAAACCGGTATACCGGAAAAACTGTAAAGCTCGACATTCCTGTAAACGGAAATATTTCATTCGATGGGGAAAGCATCTTTTACAAAAATGAACAGGGGGTTTTAACAAGATATGACGTTTCCGGTAATGAAACTTACACATATGAAAATATAGTTGCATATGATTTCTGCATGGATGAGCAGTCAATCTATTATGTTTCCAGGACGGACGGCGGAGACTTGTATTCCTGCGGCAAGGACGGGAATAACAAGGAATTGATCAGTCATATACCTGCAATGTCTGTTACCTGTGATACAGAAAATATTTATGTGTTATCAAAAGAAAGTGGTGAGGAAATCGCTTTACCAAAAAGCCATTGATTCCCACAGGGGTGTTGACTTATTCCAGATTGAGGAACAAATGCGGCAATGAACAGGAAACAATACCAAAAGAGGAAAAAACTCAGGAAGAGAAAGATTAAGCGGCTTATGATTGCGTATCTGCTGAGGGCAATCGTCATACTGATACCAATTATAATGATGATACTTATGGTTTGCGGATGTCTTTACATATACGAGAGATTTACAAAGGAAGATGAAAAGGTAAATAAATACACGGATATATACACAGGTAGAAAGGCAGGCAACGATGTTGTTCCTGTTGCTTCAACAGAGAATAATGCCCCAGGGTTTTGTGTTGTCGTGGATGCAGGGCATGGAGGAAGTGACGGAGGTACTGTCAGCGGCAAGGCAGTAGAAAAGGATATTAACCTTTCCGTTGCATTGAAGCTGAAAGCTATTCTGGAGAATGACAATATAGAAGTTATTCTGACCAGAAGCTCCGATGAAAATATAAGCCTTGCAGAGCGTACTTCCGTTGCAAATGACTCCAATGCAGATTTTTTTATCAGTCTTCATTGCAATTATTATGAGAAGGGTGCCCAGATAGCTGGTTTGGAATGTTATTACAACAATTCAAATGCGACAGAAAGCAAAGGATATGCAGAAAGTATCATCAACGCAATTTCGCTAAGTGAGGATATTGAAACGAGGTACGCAAAAACAGAGGGCTATTATGTTTTGCGAAACACGCAAATGCCCGCTGTTTTGGTAGAAATGGGATTTCTCTCAAATGATTCTGAGAGTCAAAAGCTGCTGGATGACGATTATCAGGAAAGTTTGGCACAGAGAATTGCAGAAGGAATTTCCAATGAAATAAAGAGAGGAGAGAATCTGTGAAGAACAATAAAAAAGGCGATAGCGCCAAAAGAGATAATCATAAAGAAATAGAAAACTGTCAGAATCAAAAGAAGGACGAGGAAATAAAAGTGGTAGATTATTCACAATTTGAAGCAAGTACAAAATCGGGTATTCACGCAGATGTAAACCGAATACGGCAGAAAGATGAAATCATAAGGGCTGTGGTTAAAAAGAGAAGAAATTCAGCCATAACCTGCGTATGTTTTGTATGCATGGCAGGGATTTCACTGTTAAAAGGCTGGATTCCTGCCCTCATATGTATTCTTATTGCGTTGTTTTTCCTATGGCGGGCGGTGGGGAAATTTTCTGACGAATATTTAAGGGAACTGTACGAAGAGGGGCTTTTGGTTCCCGGAATGATCGTGAAAACAGAGCCGCTGACAATCATGGCTATTGCAAATATGGTTGCGCAGGAAGGGGCGGCAGCTGTGTACCATTCGTCCTTTCAGCCCCACCCTCTTTACTGGGGTACAATGGATCAGCAGGAGATTGGAGAGGCATTAAGACAGGTGGAGGAAGATAACCGGGAAAACTCCAAAGACGAGTGGGAGGTTCTGAAAGAAATCGCACAGAAATTCCCGGATCTCGGAAACGGGAATATGATTCTGCTGGATGAAAATTATGTTCCTTTCGGAAAAAAGAATTATATGGACAGTAGTTTGTCAGATTAGGAAGATTATTTTTTAAAAGTGGAAAGTTTTCTATTTCCGCAGTAGTTCAAGCAGATAACGAACCATGGGGAGCAGATCAGCCGCTTCCTGATCCGTACAGCTTTTCAAATTTGTGATTGCCACGCCCGGCTTCAATGCCTCGTATAGTGCGTGAGTCGATATTCAGGATTTCGGCAAGTCTTTCTTGAATAAGGCCGAGTTCTGTCCGGGCTTAACGCACGGCGGCAGCTAGATTTTGTTTTCCGTTATTCATTGTGATTCACCTCCATAGTAGTTTACAGTACACTTCGGCGGGCGTGAATTACAGCGGAGTACATTATAGATATGGAGTGCAATACATGAAAGAACGATACAGGAACATACACAGGGTAAGGATAATGAAACGGATGGACTTTAGGGAGAGCCATACAAAAGAGGGTGTACCGTAGTGGAGTAAAAAACTTCGTTGCGATACGCCCTCTTTTTTGACGTCGAATTTAGAGTGATTGTCGGATTTTATCGAACTTCACAAGTTCATCGGCTCTGCGTCTGTGCGTCTGGCTCTCTGATAACAGACATATTCATTTGTCGGACATTTATAAGGGTTTCCTGCTTACATTTTGGGCAAAATAAAGGAAATTTCTCAAGTACCGTATCTTCACGCAATTTCAATCTCGTCTTGTTTCCACATACAGGACACAATAGCCACTTTTCCTGCTTCATGCTGACACCTCCTGCCGTTCTATTATTAGAGCCGCGGGCAGATGCTCCAGCCTCTCATTATAAGTCAGGCCAACAAAAGATACTTCTTTTTTCCTGGGCCTCAATCACAGTTACTCAATCACTCAGTTCTAATACTGATAATTGTTTTTTAATCTCTGTATTCATAAATTTTTACCATCCTTCCTAGTTTCGGATGTTTGATCACACCTGTTTTTAGGTTGTCACAGACAATCCTTACAGGAAAAAAGGAGCAGAAAGCAGCTTAGAAAAAAGAGAGCTTTTCAAAATCCAAACAAGAGGGTAAATCGTTATTTCACGACAGCTCCTTTTAATTTAAATAACTATATTTGGTTATTCTTATTGCCAATAAAAATTATACACTAACTCTTGCAGAAATTCATTGTTCTTTGCATGATATCCTTTAAAGTCTCAATGTTTTTCAATGTATTAGTACATTCGAGGGAATGATTACATCCCTCATATACAACGATAGGAATATGGTTTGCATTTGAGAGCCGGATAATCTCATCTGTATCGCTCCATGGGTCCGCTGTTCCAATAAATCCGATTGCATGGTCTGGTGCAAAAAGGTAAGTCTGTGATAAAGGCGTATACAGGATATGCCTTGTACTTTTTAAGCTATACTTCTCTGCATAGGACGTCGCGATGATCGTACCGATACTTTTGGAAATAAAAAGTATATCATCGTACTCGGACCAGATAATATCTCTAAGTTCAGCTTCAGCTTGGGAAAACAGTGCTTCATATGCATCTTTCATTTTCTCTTCATTGCCACGGATATTTCCGGCATTATATGTGTAACTCACATTTCTATAATTTTTATATCCCAGTTCACAGGCGATATTCCTACTATAATATAGAAGAGGTTTGTCACAGTGGTATCCTACGCCTGGGAAATATACAGCTATCTTCGACATAATGGCTCCTTTCTTAATAGTCTACATTTTGGAATAGTTCTCCTCTGATAGAAAAAATGTACTCGATGGGGAGGACTGTTCCATCTGTAAAAATTATCTGGTGTTCATATTCATCAATTTTCTTTATTTTGCCGCGGATAGTCACATAGGTTCC
The DNA here is from genome assembly GCA_910574475.1 of Clostridia bacterium. Lineage (GTDB taxonomy): Bacteria > Bacillota > Clostridia > Lachnospirales > Lachnospiraceae > Laedolimicola. The sequence continues at coordinate 200,937 of CAJTAT010000005.1, forward strand.
TCCATCTTTTTTCTCGTCTGGTTTGAAATATGTGATTTCACAGTCTGGTTTCTGTTCCAGATTCTTTTTGATGAACTGAAGCTGCTCATCCAATTGCTCTTTCTTATCTTCATCCAATTCAATGAAAGCATCCGTTAGGCGTGCGGTTTCATTTATGGCGTCTTCATATCCTGTAAGAGCAGCGAATTGTGAAAACTGTGCTGCACGATTTAGAAGCGACATTTGCGGATGCTTTTTTGATACATGATGTGGAAGATAAATAATGTCATCATATTTATGTTCCTCTTGCTTGCTCATGCTTTATGTCCTCCAATCTGGCGGTTCCGTTCTATGGTAGTCGCTCCCTCTTGAAGATTCATACCTTTTAAGATTGCGTTCTTACCGAATTTCTTTTTGACGGAAAGCATAGCTTCCTGTAATCGTCTTTCCTTGGAAAGCCGTTCCTCTTCCTCTTTCTTTTCCTTCTCCAAAGCAGCATAATCAGTAAACAGATCCAGTTGTTCAAACTGCTCCGCTTCCCTAACTTGTGTCTCGTCCACCAGATGATTTGCCACAACAGTTACACGGCGGATCAGCAGTTTGGGATTTAGAATTCTGTCATACAAATCCATGACAGCATCCATGATGATTTGTGTAGACGAGGTTTGGCGATTCAGATTTACAGTTCCATGTGCATGTTTCGGAACCTTTCTCCCATAATGGTCAGTAGTGACCTCACCATTGTAACGATTCCTGATTTTGGCATCAGTGAGATTCTCAATATCGTAACCAATTGTTAGAATCATCTGATCGGTAACTAATTTCTTTTCTACTAAATCAAGGACCAGCAGATCTGTTATTTCCCTTACGATTAATTTCCCTTTTTCTGCATCATAAGGACACTGCAGGACCTGACTGGAACTTATACTGTTGGTTTCTGGTTTATAGGATTTGACCAAATCTATAGTTGTTGGTTCCCATCCCCAGGCGTGGTCGATCAGAAGTTCTGCATTGACGCCGAACATATTATATAGGAGGTCTTCGTTATGGTATTCCTTGTCACCGCCTAGAGAGCAGCGTGCAATATCACCCATAGTGAAGAGACCGACGGCTTCCAATTTTTTCTGGTATCCATGCCCAACCCTCCAGAAATCAGTGAGAGGGCGGTGACTCCACAAAAGTTTCCGGTATTGCATCTCATCTAATTCCGCGATACGAACTCCATATTCATCTGGCTCCACATGCTTTGCTACAATATCCATTGCAACCTTGCATAGATATAGATTTGTTCCAATGCCGGCAGTTGCTGTGATTCCCGTGCTGTCAAGTACATCTCGTATAATTATTGATGCCAGTTCCTTTGGTGTCATTCCATAGGTTTTCAAATAATATATCACATCCATAAATACCTCGTCAATGGAGTAAACATGGATGTCCTCTGGAGCGATATACTTCAAATAAGTATTATAGATGATTGTGCTGTATTCCAGGTAAAATGCCATTCTGGGCGGTGCTATGATATAGGAAAGCTCCAGTTCTGGATGCTTAGCCAATTCCAGTGCGGAGTATGAGGAGCCGGTAAACCGTCTGTCTGGTGCGTTGCTCCTTCGTTGGGCGTTCACTTCTTTTACTCGCTGAACTACCTCAAACAGTCTTGCCCTCCCAGGGATGCCGTATGATTTCAGGGAAGGAGAGACCGCAAGGCAGATGGTTTTCTCTGTCCGAGAGGCATCCGCAACCACAAGATTTGTAGTAAGAGGATCTAACTGTCGCTCCATACATTCTACAGATGCATAGAATGATTTTAAATCAATGGCTATATAAACATGGTTGTTTTGCATGTGTGATCCTCCGTTCATAAATGACTGCTGTTTTGCTCCTTCTAAAAGGATATAAAGACATTATAACAGAATATCCGTTCTTAATACATTCATAAATCTGTAAAAGATTTTCAGGAAAATGCACTGACCGCCTCAGAAATTTTTCATTTTACTTATCAAACAGGCAAATCATGCCGATATATTCTAAAAAATGTTATGCGGAAAAATAAAGGAGACTGGAGACATGATTAACTACATAAGAAATTTGAAAATCAGATTAAAGCTTTATATTCTCATTGGAGTCGCGCTGATTGGCATGCTTATTATCGGCGGAATGTCATTCTTCCTTATGGGTCGTATGAACGACATGACAAATGATATTACAACAAGTTGGCTTCCCAGTATTGATTCTGCAAGGCAGCTGAACGTTACCCTTTCTAATATCCGCCTTAATGAATTGGGTTATCTTACAGCAATTTCTGATGACGTAGAAGCATCTAGCCTTCAATACCTCCAAAAGGAAAAAGAAAATATGGATACCCTTTTAGGCACATATAAGGAATTAATTGACGAAGAAGAAAGAGGCTTCTATGATAATGCAATGAATCTCTGGACTCAGTACAATAAATTAGATGAAGAATTGATGGCCTTAGCCAAACAAGGCCGCACGGAGGAGGCCCGGGCTATCCTGGAAGGCGAATGTGTAGAGCTTTACAATTCTTTAAATAGTGCTTTTCAAGATATTATCACCTACAATGCAGAAGGCAGTGATGCTGCAACAGAGGAAAGTCGCTCCATTTACAGAACTGCCACCAGCCTTATGACAGCAATTATCATTGTTATCATTCTTGTGGGAGTTTTCTTTTCATTTGTGATTGTACGCCTCATTAAGTTCCCTATTTCCGAAATCCAGAATGCTGCTATCAAAATGGCAGAGGGGAATTTGGATGTAGAGATTTCCTATATGTCTAAGGATGAACTGGGGGTTCTCGCAGAGCAGGTACGCAGACTAATCCATAAGCTTCAGGTTATTATTGATGATGAGAATAAATTCCTAGCTAAAATGGCTGCTGGAGATTTTACGGTGGATTCTATCTGTGAAGAAGAATATACGGGAGGTTTCTATCCGCTGCTTATTTCTTTCCGGGGTATTGCAGAAAAGCTTAACGACACAATGCTGCAAATCAGCCAAAGCTCTTCTCAGGTTGCAAGCGGGTCTGAACAGGTATCTAGTGGCGCCCAAGCGCTTTCCCAGGGGGCAACTGAGCAGGCAAGCTCCGTTCAGGAACTCGCTGCCTCTATCAATGAAATCTCAGACAAAGTGAACCAGAATGCAGATAACGCACGGGAAGCCAATGCAACGGCAGGCAGCGTCAGCATGGAAATGAATGTAAGCAACGAAAAAATGCAGCAGATGATGCAGGCAATGGGAGACATTAGTAACTGCTCTAATGAAATCAGCAAAATCATTAAAACTATTGAAGACATTGCTTTCCAGACGAACATTCTTGCCCTTAATGCTGCTGTAGAAGCTGCCCGCGCAGGTACTGCCGGAAAAGGGTTTGCCGTAGTAGCCGATGAAGTCCGTAATCTGGCGAGCAAAAGCGCAGAGGCTTCTAAGAACACCTCTATTTTGATTGAAAATTCATTAAAAGCAGTAGAAAACGGAACACAAATTGCTGGCGAGACAGCTCAGTCTCTGCTTCAGACAGTAAGTGCAGTAAACAAAATGACAGGCATTATCGGACAGATTTCAGAGGCTAGCAGCAATCAGGCGGAAGCTATCTCTCAGATTACTATGGGAATTGACCAGATTTCCAGTGTTGTACAGACAAACTCAGCAACTGCGGAGGAAAGTGCAGCCGCAAGCGAAGAGTTGTCCAGCCAGTCACAGCTTATGAAGAGCCTTGTGGGAAGGTTTAAGCTAAAAAGCGACGTTTTATAAAAACTGATTTATAAAGTAGAATGGGGCTTGTAAAGAAGTACAAGCCCTAAAATTTTCCTATATAAAACATATAAATCCATATTTCTCGGCATAAGGTGTATGCCCTTGTCAAGAGAGGGTATAGTTAAAAAATAGTTTGCACTAAACTAAAAAATGTGTTATGATACTTCATGTCAAAAATTGACAAACTCTGGAGAGTCTCAGTAAATGAGCGCCGAAGGTGTAACACAGAGAAGTCCAAAAAGCAACACGTAGGAACTCTGTCTATCTCTCAGGCAAAAGGACAGGGCTTAAATGCAGATGTTCTACTCTTTGGAGGGCTGATGGTAAATCGGCTCTTATTTTTATGCACAGGAAAACTTCTGTGGTACAGGAGAATTTTCAGGAGTATTTTAATTTAGAAAAGGGGAGAGAAATCATGTTGGAATTTGTTAAAAGTGTGAATGGGTGGATGTGGGGGTATATCCTGCTGTTTATTCTGTGTGGAACGGGAATTTACTTTACCGTGCGCCTGAAGTTTATCCAGGTGCGCAAATTTGCCGAAGGGTGCCGTCTGGTATTTGGGCACTTTAAAATCAATGGAGATAAGAGAGAGCATGGAGAAATGACACCCTTACAGTCTCTGGCCACGGCCATTGCAGCCCAGGTGGGAACGGGAAATTTGACCGGCGCAGCTACGGCACTCATTTCCGGCGGTCCGGGAGCCATTTTCTGGATGTGGGTCAGCGCTTTTTTTGGAATGGCAACCATTTACGCTGAGGCAGCTCTGGCGCAGGAATATAAGACAGTAGAAAACGGTGAGGTGACGGGCGGACCTGTATACTATATCCGTCAGGCATTTAAGGGAACTTTTGGAAAGATTCTGGCTGCTGTGTTTGCCGTGTTTATCATATTGGCTCTTGGATTTATGGGAAATATGGTTCAATCGAACTCCATTGGCACAGCTTTTGCGGGAGTATTTCAGGCTAGAAATATCAATCTGTCTCCAGTCGTGATCGGTATCATTCTGGCAGTTTTGGCATTTTTCGTATTTATCGGAGGAACCAAGCGTCTTGCAGCTGTTGTAGAGAAAATGGTTCCTTTTATGGCTGCTGTATACATTGTGGGAAGCTTAATCCTCATTTGCATACATATCACAGCACTTCCGGCAGCCATCAGTATGATATTTGTAGGCGCTTTTCAGCCTCAGGCTATTGCCGGTGCGGCGGCAGGAATCACGGTTCGCGAAGCTATCCGCTATGGTGTTGCCAGAGGATTATTTTCCAACGAGGCAGGTATGGGCTCCACGCCTCACGCCCACGCGCGCGCAACAGCGAAAAATCCCCACGAGCAGGGATTGACCGCTATGATCAGTGTATTTATTGATACCTTTATCGTGTTGAACCTGACTGTTTTTTCCGTGCTAACTACAGGAGCCATGTCCACAGGAGAGGGTGGAATTGCTCTGACGCAGGCGGCGTTTAGCACCAGTTTTAAGGGCTTTGGAGATATTTTTGTAGCTATCTGCCTTCTGTTCTTTGCATTTTCTACTATCCTGAGCTGGCATTTCTTTGGAGAAGTGAATGTAAAATACTTGTTTGGGCCAAAAGCTGTGAAGATTTACTCTCTGATTGTAGTAGTATTTATTGTAGTGGGGTCTACACTGAAGGTAGATCTGGTGTGGGAACTGGCAGATTTCTTCAACGGCTTGATGGTTATTCCGAATGCATTGGCTCTTTTAGCTCTGAGTGGAGTGGTGGTGAATATCTGTAGGAAATTTGGAGTGAAAAAGTAATGCTTCAATAAAATTTCTAAATGGATGAAAATCGAATAGGACTTATATGCGGCGTTTCTTATCTCTTAACAAGAGAACAGGAACGCCGTTTTTTTGAGGGCAATAAAAACGGATATACAGGTAATAACACCTGGCAATTATATCTTCTTTTAACATGGAACTTGTAAGAAAAATTAGACAAAAAAATTTATATAACGAATATACTATTGGTAAAATTGAATAGTTAAATTTCAATTTTTTAGTTAAACGATTAAATTTAAAAATAAAATATTGTTGAAAATGTTGCAAAAACCAGATATGATGAAAATATATTAAGGAAAAGAAATAGTAACACTTCACGAGTAAGTGAAGAAAAAATAAATAATATATTGGAGGTAAAGAATGAACAGTATCGAACGTTTTTATGCAACAGTAGAGAGAAGAGAGGTAGATCGTCCAGCCTGCTGGATGGGTGATCCAACTCCTGCAGCAACAGAACAGCTTTGCAAATTCTATGGTGTAAAAGATATAAAGGAACTGAAAAAAGTATGTGGAGATGATTTCTATGCAGTGGAGATTCCTTATCACTCAGAGACTTGCAACGCTATCTTTGCAGCCTTCGACTGGTATATGAATGGCAGTAATGTAGATGTGGAACATCGCACTTTAACGGCTGATGGCTGCTTTTGTAATTGTGAGGATATAGAAGATGTGAAAGCAGTGAACTTTCCTTGGCCAGATCCAGAAAAATACATAGATCCTGCTATGTGTAAACAATTGGTGGATGAGGCGCCAGAAGATAAGACGGTGATGGGGATGCTCTGGGCATGCCATTTCCAGGATACCTGTGCTGCCTTTGGTATGCAGACAGCCCTTATGAATATGGTAGCTGAGCCCGAAATGGTTCATTATGTGGATGATCACATTGTAGATTTTTACTTGAAGGCGTTAAAAATTTTCCTGGAGGCTACAAAAGGCAAGGTACATGCCATTCTTATAGGGGATGATGTGGGAAGCCAGAGGGGATTGATGATCAGCCCGGCTTTGATTTCTGAATTCGTAATTCCTGGAGCAAAGAAGCTAATTGATTTGGCACACAGCTACGGGGTTAAGGTAGTATATCATTCCTGCGGTTCTATTGTAGAGGCGATTCCACTTTTGATTGAAGCCGGCGTAGATGTGATTCATCCCATTCAGGCTCTTGCAACAGGTATGGATCCGGCCAATCTGAAAGAAAAATTTGATGGTAAGATTTCTTTCTGTGGCGGTGTGGATACACAGGATCTTTTGCCTCATGGGACCCCGGAAATGGTGGCGGCCAAGGTAAAAGAGCTTCGAACCTTCTTTCCTACCGGCCTGATTGTCTCCCCCAGTCATGAGGGACTCCAGGCAGATGTACCGCCTAAGAATATCAAGGCTCTGTTTGATGAAGCAAATAAAATATACGATTAGTTTAAGAAAGGAAGGAAAAAACATGGTACGAAGATTTGGTTCTATGATAAAAGTAAAGCCAGAAGGACTAGAGCAGTATAAGGCATATCATGCCAATCCATTTCCAGGCGTCAATGAGATGATTAAAGAATGTCATCTGAGTAACTATTCGATTTACCAGCGGGGAGACTACATGTTTTCCTATTATGAATATGATGGAGACGATTATGAGGCGGATATGGCAAAAATGGCGGCGGACCCGGCCACACAGCGTTGGTGGGATGCAGTGCAGCCGTTGATGGAGCCTCTTGAGGATCGGGCAGAAGGAGAGTTCTGGTCTAATATGGAAGAGATCTATCATCTGGATTAAGAAAGCTCAGCGGGTAAAAGGCCTGGGATAGCCATAGGACAGCAAAAGCTTGCGAAGCCGTTCCTGACCGATGGCAAGAGCTTGGGAAATTGAGGATTCTTCCAGAAGAATCTGGCGAAGTACCTGGCATAAAATCGCTTCTATTTTGTTTTGCGGAACCACAAGTACATTGCTTTTATGGGGACCTTGTCGTTTTTGCGTATAAGCAAAGCTTTCCTGAGTGATGGACATCCAGGGATAAAGTTTTAAAAGTTCCAGACTGTGATAAGGCGCGATGACGGGGGACTGACCATTCAGAACGGTGATATAAAAGCTGGTGTCCGGTTGGCAAACCCAGTTAAAGAACTGGTATATTTGAGGCAGCTTGGCAGAGTAAGGATTGACTCCAAGATTCCATCCCACACTGGCTGGCCGCCGTCCGGGAAGCACCCGATACCCTACCTGACCGATCAGATTTTCCTGAAAGCTTTGGCTGATTCGAGTGGCATACTCTGTGTAAGTGATCAGCATCGCAGTCTTGCCCAGAGAAAAGTCTTCCACGGTTTGGAAAATAGAGGTGGAAAAAGGATTTGTGCCTGTATAACGAAGTGTCTCTAGAACACTTTCAAAGGCGGCTTGATTTTCCGGCCGATTCAGGCAGGGGCGGTTGTAAGAGTCCCATAGGCTGCCATTCATGGCCCATAGGCGAATCCAAAGTTCTGGCGCCAATTCTTCATCGGAGATACCAGCCAGAGAGGTGCCATACTCTGTGGGAGAATCTGGGTTTTTCTGACGAGTAAAAAAAGCAGCTATCTGATTAAATTCTGCCCAGGTTCGGGGAGGTCTCAGGTGGCTTCCGTGTTGTTTGTAATAAAGCTTTTGCCATTGACTGCTTTCAAACAAATCCTTTCGATAAAAGAGAATTTGGGAACCGCCTACAAGAGGGATTCCATAATATCGATCCTCATATACACAGTTTCCCATATTTTCAGGGAAAATTGTTTCAGGATGAAAGTTTTTGCTTGTAACAAAATCAGTCAAATCAGCCAACAGTGAGTTTTGGACCAGGTAGTCAAGCCATGGAATATCATACATATAAATGTCATAGGTTTGAGCCATATCTGTGTATTGGTAAATATAAGTTAAAAGTTCCTTTTGAGGCAGATAATCAAAAGAAAGAGAAATACCTGTTTCCCGTATAAAGGGATCAGCCAGTAACTCTACATTGTGGGCAGTAGGCAAATCAGCCAAAAGAATATGAAGGTGTAATTCTGAATTTTTTAGAGTATGTAGTTTTGAGCTTTTTATATTTTGTAAATTAATTTTTGAACTGGCAGGAGGGATGTTTAAATTTTGCCCTAAAATAGAATCGGACAGGATGAGGCTTTTTTCCTGGCAGTGGGGGTGACGGATATGCTTGAGAAGAAGTAAAGAAGCCGATGAGCCCAGAGAAAAAGCTGTTCGGGAGGTATATTGCACTCCATCTGTCCGATGAGCCTGACACCAGGATTCTTCCCCAAAGGTCAGGAGTGGGATTTGATCTGGTATGAGCAGACCGCGATTTTTCAATGCTTCCAGGGTTCCCCAGTGGATGGTTTCAGAGGAAGCGATAAAGGCTTCCACGGGATACTGGCTGACAGTGTTGAGAACCACCTTAAAAGCATCTTCTTTTGTGAGATTGGTGTTGCATATCAAAGAGGGATCAAAAGGAACTCCATTCTGGAAAAAGGCGCGCTGATACCCAAGCATACAGTCCCGCTCTGAAGAGAAGTGGGAAGGTCCACAGACAAGAGCAATATGACGATAACCTTTTTTTAAGAGACAGTCTGTCAGATAAAAGGCGGTTTCCTCATTTTGAAAGCCGGCCAGACAGGCATTGATATCCTGAGGCACCCGTTCCAGAAATACGGTAGGGATGCGGAAGTTGAGAAGCCGGGTCTGAAAAAATTCTGCGTTTTGAGGCTGACAGGTAATGATCAGCAGACCGGCGGCATTTTGGCTGATAAAATCATTGATGATCTGACATTCCTGATTGGGCTGATTGTTAGAGAAAGCTACGCTGGCTGAGTACCCTTCACTGGTGAGGATACTTGAGATGCCCTTAAAAATTTCAGCATGATACAGGTTGTCCATATCGGTCAGGACTACGCCAATCATTCGCGATTGGGGAGATTTCAGATTTCGTGCAGATGCATTGGGGATATATTTTAACTTTTCAATGGAATCCATAATCCGCATACGTGTGGCGGCTTTTACTGGTTTGCTGCCGCTTAGACAGCAGGATACAGTAGCGATGGATACGCCGGCGTCTTTTGCCACATCTTTTAAAGTTGCCATGAAAATTCTCCTTTTTACTTTTAGTTTATCAGGAGCACACTCAGTCCGTCAATAATAATCTAAACGTTTAGATTTTAATTTTCCTGAGTTACTTGTTTTGGCTTTTCTGTCTATTATAATAAATATATCAAATAAAAATGAGCGGCAGCATAACTGCTCATTTAGAGAACGTAAAGGCCTAAACGTTGGAGGAAACTAAAATAGGAATTAGGAAAAGGAGATTATGTATTATGACATCAAGAGAACGTATCTTAGCAGCTGTCAACCACAAAGAGCCTGATTACTTGCCACTGGATTTGGGCAGTAATGTGAGTACCGGGATTTCAGGCATGGCTTACGCAAATCTGAAGGATTACTTGGGAATCAAAGAGGGACACACCCGCATTTATGATGTGGTACAGCAGGTGGCTCAGCCGGAAGAGTGTATCTTGGATTTGATTGGAGCAGACGCTCTGGATGTAGCCCGTACATACAATGAAAAAGACAGCGACTGGTATGATGTGACCTTAAGCAATGGAAAAATTGGGCAGTGGCCCTCATGGTTTAAGCCGGTACAGACGAAAGACGGTGGATACGATGTATATCAGGATGGCGTGCTGATTGCCAGGATGCCCAAAGGTGGAATGTGCTTTGATCAGACTATATTTCCCTATAGGGAAGATTACCCTGAGAATTACGACGGTCTTGACCATGCTATGAGTCAGGTGCTATGGAGCGCTCTGGTGCACGGCCCCTGGGATCACATGAGTGATTTTGCTACAGAAGATGAATTTTATGCAGATTTGCGGGAGCGCTGCCTTAAGCTTCGTGCCAGCACAGACCGTGCATTGATGATTACCTGCGGTTGCAATCTGTTTGAATGGGGAACGTTTCTTCGGAAAATGGAGAACTTTTTGATGGATATCTATGCGGAGCCGGAGAATGTGCAGGAGCTGGTGGAACAGTTGATGGAACGCCATATGCATACGCTGGAAAAGACCTGTGCGGCGGTAGGCGATGTGGTAGATCTTCTGCGATTTGGCGATGATTTGGGAATGGATAAGAATATGTTTATGGCTCGAGAGAAATACCAAGAGCTGTTCAAGCCCTATCACACGAAACTAAATGATTATGTACATACACACAGCAATATGAAGACATTTCTTCACTCCTGCGGTTCCATCTATGGAGTCCTTGGAGACTTGATAGACGCAGGATATGATATTATCAGCCCTGTTCAGACGACAGCTTATCAGATGGATCCTGTGAATCTGAAAAGGGAGTTTGGAAAGGATATTACCTTCTGGGGAGGCGGATGCAACACTCGCTCCATTTTAAATCATGCCACACCGGAAGAAGTTTATGAGTACAGCAGCCGTATGATAGATATTTTCTATAAAGACGGAGGATTTGTGTTTAATACAGAGCATAATATTTTGCCGGATGTTCCTCCTGAGAATATTATGGCCATGTACAAAGCTGTAGAAAATGCCAGAAAATAAAAAGAGCTAAAATTGTTATTAGAAAGTCCCTGATCGGTGTACAGGGGGCAATGGGAGGCTTAAATGAAGAAAAGAGTATTATGTTATGGGGATTCCAATACCTGGGGCGCAGTGCCGGAGGATGGAAGCAGATATCCAGAGGACATTCGCTGGACCGGAGTGCTTAAGCGTGAGCTGGGAGATGGATATCAGGTGATTGAGGAGGGCCACAACGGCAGGGTTTCCGTGTTTGATGATGTGTTGGAGGGGCGTTTAAGCGGCATCCAGTATTTTGGCCCTTGCTGCGATTCCCAGTCTCCTCTGGATCTTATCATTCTCATGCTGGGAACGAATGATCTGAAGGAACGGTTTGGCGTCAGCGCTCGCACCATCGCTTTCGGTTTTCAGAGGTATCTGGATGTGCTTGCGATTACCCCCATGGCGGGTGAGAAGCCGAAGGTGCTCCTGGTATCTCCGATCCACATCGATCCTTCCTACAAAAACCATCCGCTATTTTACGATATGTTCGGAGAGCACGGGACAGAGCGCTCTCAAGCGCTGGCTCAGGCTTATGAGGAATTTGCAAAAGGTGCGGGACTTGCCTTTTTAGATGCTTCTTTGTACGCAAAAGCGGCTACTGTGGACGGTGTACATATGCATCCAGATTCCCATGAAAGATTGGGTAGGGCTATGGCTGCCAAGGTGCGGGAGATTTTAGAGTGACAGAGCATTAGAGAAAAGAGGAGGAGAGACAGTATGAGTCAAGAACCAAAAGGAACGGGAGAGGTTCTGGCATTGGAAATGCGCGGCGTAAGCAAGCGGTTCCCCGGTACCCTGGCCGTTGATCGCGTAGACTTCCGTGTGAAAAAAGGCGAGGTTCACGCCCTTATGGGGGAAAATGGCGCGGGTAAATCCACGCTGATGAAGGTGCTGGCAGGTCTGTATAACGATTACACAGGGGATATTTTTATTGAGGGAGAGCAGAAAAAGATCTATACGCCCATTCTGGCCAAGGAGGCCGGCATTGGGATGGTGTATCAGGAATTGTCCCTGGCTCGCCGGATTTCCATTTATGAAAATCTTCTGGTAGGACGTCTTCCCAAGAAAAACGCGCTGTTTATCGATAAGAAGGCCGCTATTGCCAGGGCGAAGGAATGTCTGGAGCGGGTAGGACTGGGAAATCTGGATCCCACCATTAATATATCGGATATCAGCCAGTGCGACGCTCAGTTGGTAGAAATTGCTAAGGTGCTGGATGCCCAGCCTCGGATTCTGGTTATGGATGAACCTACATCCTCTCTCTCCAGAGAAGAGGTGCAGCGGATGTTTGACATCATCCGAAAGCTTAAGGAGGAAGGACTGGCTATTATCTATATTTCCCATCACATGTCGGAGATTTTTGAAATCGCAGATCGGGTAACGATCATGCGGGACGGACGGAAAGTGGGAGAGTGCGAAGCCAGCGAGATTAGCACAGAGCAGCTGGTAGAACAGATGGTAGGTGAGCCGGTAAAGAGCTTTTACGCTGAAAGTGAGAGTAAGATCTCCGATGAGGTGGTTTTGAAGGTAGAGGACTTTACCAGGTGGGGATTTTTCCACCATGTGAACTTTGAGCTGCATAAGGGAGAAATTCTGGCCATCAGCGGCCTGGCCGGCGCTGGGCGAACGGAGATTGCCAGGGCCCTCATTGGTGTGGACGCCTACGACAAAGGAAAGATCTACCTCCATGGGAAGGAAGTAAAATTTAAAAACTTTGGCGATGCAATCAAAGCTGGCGTGGGCTATCTCACCGAGGATCGCAAAGTGGTGGGCCTGGCTTTAACCCAGAGTGTGGCCGATAATGTAATGTCCTGCGTCATCGACAAATATTCCAAAGGAATCCTGTATTCCAACGGATGGAACAATGACCTGGTGGACGAGAAGATCAACGAGATGAGCGTGTACCCGGCAGACCGGAACCGCCGAGTTAACAGCTTTTCCGGCGGAAACCAGCAGAAGGTGCTTATGGCCAAATGGCTGGCGGCGGATGTGGATGTGTTGATCCTGGATGAGCCCACCCGAGGCGTGGATGTGAATGCAAAGCAGATCATACATAATGTAGTGAAGAAATATGTGGAGCAGGGCAATGCGGTGATCCTGATCTCCAGCGACCTGCCCGAGGTGGTAGGATTGTGTGACCGGGCGGTAATCTTGAGAGAAGGCCATATCATTGGCGAAATACCAAAAGAAGGCATCACAGAAAATTCCTTGTTGATCGCAGCTAATGGGAAAGGAGAGTATGTAACATGTCAGAACAAATAAATAACAATCCCAACCCGGCAAAGGTGGACTCGAGAAAAACTGAGATTAACAGAGGAATTATTCTTTTCAATAAGTTGGGAATCTGGGTTATTGTTGTAGCCCTGGTGATTCTGGGCGTGATTATCGCCATGGCCAACGGAAGCAGCTTTTTTGGAGCCAGTAATGTACAGTCTATTTTGGAAGCTGTGGCCCTTCAGGGTATGGTTTGTAGCGGCCTCATTTATGTGGTGTATGCTGGAAATATGAACGATATGTCTATTCCCCTGACGATGGCTATGGCTGGCATGATGACTGTGCAGAGCATTAACCTGGGATTTCCCATCGCTCTGGCCATCGGAGTTTTATCCGGTGTGTGCATTGGACTTATCAACGGCTTTATGATTGGAAAATTAAAGGCCAATCCCATTATCTGGACCTGGGGCTTTAACCTGCTGCTCTCCGGTATTATCCGGGTGGTGTGGGGCGGTAAGCAGTTGTACGCCGACAGCGTGGCGGCTGATACCGAATATGCCCAGAACGCGGCAAACTCCTTCTACGCCATTTCCAGAACCTATATCGGAGGCGTAATCTCCCTTATGGCCATTGTAATGCTGGTGATGTTTGTTATTTCCTGGTTTATACACTCCAAAACCTCTTTTGGCCAGAAGCTCAAGCTAGTGGGTACCAGCTATGAGGCGGCCCGGTTTTCTGGGATCAACTGCACCAGGGTGGTAACGATGTCTTATGTGCTCTGCAGCACGGCGGCGGCCGTGGGCGGTATCTTCTATGCGGCCCTTCGAAAGACGGCCTCCTACGAAAATGGAACCGGCTATGATTTCGCCTGTCTGACATGCGTACTGCTGGGAGGAACCCTTCTGGGAGGCGGCCAGGGATCTGTGGTGGGCACCTTGGGAGGCGTGTTGGCTTACGGAATCCTGAATAATATCCTGTCCTGGGTAGGACTTGGCACCTATACCAAATATGCCGTACAGGGCGTTGTGTTCCTGGCGATTGTATGGATTAACACTTATTCAGAAAGAAAGTTGGGGAAAGGCTGATGGAGAGAAAAAATTTAAAGTTTAACGGAAGCTTTCTGAACAATAACCGGGCTTATCTTTTCCTAATCATTGTATTATTTGCAGGTATTTTCAGAAACAACTTTTTTACAGCGTTTAATATCAATTCTGTAACCGGAAACGGCAGCCTGGTCATGTGGCTGGGCCTGGGATTTACCATCTGTCTCATTGCGGGGCATATGGATCTAACTGTGCAGTATGTATCAACACTGGCGGCGCTTATGTGCCTGGGACTTCATTCCCGCCAGGGGCTTCCGTGGCTGGTCTGTATCCTTATCGCAACCTGCATGGGTGTGCTGGTAGGCCTGATTAATGGATTTTTGGTGACAAAGCTTAAGATCCATTCCTTTATCGCAACCCTGGGTATGCAATTCGTGTTGAGGGGCGTAATGTATATGTATTCCCCTGAGGAGCAGAGTATCGGTCGGGACTATTCGGCCAATGAGGCCCTGAACGGCTCACTGATTCCAGGGTTGCCCTTTTCCCTCTATTTCCTGATAACTACGCTGGTCATTGTGATCGTCATGGTCTTTATGAGAAATACCAGGACGGGAAGAAACATCTATATGGTGGGCGGGAATCTAGAGACGGCCTGGCTGGCCGGTGTCAAGAGCAATCAGGTCACGACCATTGCCTTCGTACTTTCCTCAGCCTCCTGCGCTCTGGGCGGAGCCCTCAACGGAATCTACTCAGGAGCGGCCAATATCAGCATGGGCGAGAAGGGAATTGCGCCTCTGATGATTGCGCTTACGGCCACCATCATTGGAGGAACCGATATTGCAGGAGGACACGGCAGCGTGCTCAACACTTACATATCCTTAGTGGCTGTAGCCTTTTTGAGAGCCTTATTTAAAAAGACAGAGATGCAGGTGCTTGTGATTGCTATTATCCTGATCGCTTGTATCTGTTATGAGACGATTGCCCAGTATAGGAAGAGCAAGGTACTGGGAACCCGGCCTAATTTGCATCTGGAGTACTTGAAAGAGATTGGCAGGGGCTAAGAAATATGCATTACCATGATAGTAAAAGCAAACGCTTTTATTTAATAATAATCCAACAGGAGGAAAGAACATGAAAAGAAAAAGTTTGGCAATCTTACTGAGCGTAGTGATGGTTGTGGCAGGTTGCTTGGCAGGCTGCGGAAGTTCCGGAAATGAGACTGCTCCGGCACAGACAGAGGAAGAGTCAAAGCCTGCGGACAGCGATGGAGGGACGGAGTCAGAGGCAGAAGCTCCGGCAGAAAGTACTGGCGGAAGCAATCTGGAGGAATCTCTGGCGCTCTTTGATGAGGCTGTTGCTTCTGTTATGACTACAGACGGACATCCCATGCTGGCTCCCGGCGTAACCTTTGAAGTGCCGGCCGCAGAGGGTACTGCAGAAGAGCTGGAAGCGCTGGATGACAGCGAATCCGCAAAGTGGCATTACTATGAGCATCTGGATTGGGATGAGAGCCAGGATGCCCAGTTCCCGGCTTCTCCGGCTGACGGCAGCAAAGGCAAGCATGTGATTATGATCGTACATGGCGCCCATGCGTGGACCACCTGCTTCTCCGAGGCTTTTGAGCAGGCCTGCGAGGCTGTGGGCATGACCTGTGATATCTATGACCCCAACTGGGATCAGTCTACCCAGGATGGTTATATTGACCAGGCGATCAATGAGCAGCCCGACGCCATCGGCGTTATTCCGGTAAGTGCGGATCATGCGGCTCAGCAGTTTAAGAAAATCACAGATGCAGGCATCCCGGCTTTCTGTGTAAACACCACAGTAAACGCGGAGGCTATGAACTATGTAATGGCATTCACAGGCCCCAATGACTGGTATCAGATGAGAACGCTGGCAGATTCTCTGGGCGAGGCCATGAACGGAGAAGGCGGAGTAGCTTATATTACCCATAATGTAGGCGGTTCTCCCTACTATGCACGTTGCTATGGTCCTCTGACTGAGCTTGCAGAGAAGTATCCCAACATTAAGACACTGGATATCCAGTCTCCAGGATTTGAGGCTGCAGCTGTAAAGCAGGTGGTGGCTGACTGGATTACTAAGTTTGGCGACGATTTGAATGCTATCGTACTGGCTGACGATTCCGACCAGGCTATCGGTACCGTAGAGGCTATCAAGGCAGCAGGACGTGACGACATTCTGGTAGTGGCCGCTGGTATTTCCAAGCAGGGTGCAGAGCTGGTAGAGAGCGGCGACCTGTACATGATGAGCTATCAGTCCTGCCAGGGCGATGCCGGTCTTGCCGTGAGAACCATGGCTGAGTACTTCAACGGTGTGGATATCAGCCGTGTATCCTATATTGGAACTGATGTTATTTCCAAGGACAATGTAGCTGACTTTACTCCCTGCCAGTGGTAAGGAAAAGAAACGTAGATAAGATAGAATAACTAAGAAGAGGGTGTTGCCGAATCATTATAATAGATGATTGGGCGGCGCCCTTTCTCTGACAGTACCAAATGCAGACAACCTCAGGCTGTTGACTTCATTTTTTCAATAGGATATACTATATTTATCAAATATAAGGGGATTTTGATCAGTGACAGGTATTATGCCAGTTTCAGAAGTGATTGATAAAGTTGCCGCAATCTGTAAAGCAAATGGCGTAAAACGGTTGGAGTTGTTTGGCTCCTTTGCCACAGGTACGGCGACCCAAACGAGTGATATAGACTTTGTGGTTTATGGATGCGAGGATATCTTGGGTTTAGAAGAAGCTATTATGGAGATAGATACACTTCGAAAAATAGATATTTTTGATTTCGATAGTATTGACAACAAATTTTTGCTGGAGGATATAAAAAAATATGGAAAGCAAATATATTAATCGCTATCATACATTTTGCAAAAGCTTAAAAAATCTGGGAAAAAGCCTGAAAGCGGATCCAAAAGCAGATTTTGTACTGGAAGGAACAGTCTTAAATTTTAATCTTACCTTTGATATATCGTGGAAAGTGATAAAGGATATTTTGGTAAACAAGTGAATGATGTAATGAAAAACCTTAAGATGGAGGATTATTGATACACTGAAATACGAGGTATGAGAATGGAAAAGAATCATGTGAAGAAAAAGATCTCGGTACATAGAAAAAGCACGCAGGAGGAGATTTCCTGTGAGGGAGAAGATCGTATTCTGGATGCTCTTCAGAAGGTATATCCCAGCTGTACGGCCGTCTGCGGAAAAAGAGGGATATGTGGGAAATGCAAGATTCGTGTGCTCCAGGGAGATGTGCCGCCTTCCAAGGAGGATGAGGCTTATTTCAGCCAGGAGGAGATAGATACAGGCTGGCGTCTTTCCTGCAAGGCTTACCCTCTGGGAGACTGCGAGATCGTCATGGCTTTTGAGGAAGAGGAATTTGACGTACTGACAGACAGTGCGGAAGTGAAAGAAAATTCCAGAGAAAGAGAGAGACAGCCAAAAGCCCAGGGAAAAGGCGCTTATGGAATCGCTATTGATATAGGAACCACTACCCTTGCAGCACAACTTCTTGAGACGTCTTTAGAGAACAGGGAGGTGGAGGCTACAGCCGTCTCCTTAAATCACCAGAGAGCTTTTGGGGCTGATGTGATCTCCAGGATTCAGGCTTCCAACAGTGGAAAAAAAGGAGAGCTACAGGAATGTATCCGAAGGGATCTTCTGGATCTTATCATCAGGCTGGTACAGGAGAAGAAGATTCAGGAAGGAGAGCTTAAAAGAATCTGTATCACAGGAAACACTACCATGGAGCATTTACTCATGGGATATTCCTGTGAGACTTTGGGCAAACAGCCTTTTGCGCCCTTTAGCCTGGAATGTGTGACAGATAGAGCAGAAGCGATCCTGGGAAAAGGCGTCGGGGAAATCGGCCTTGATCCGGAACTTGAGGTATGCCTGCTTCCGGGAATTTCAGCCTTTGTAGGTGCAGATATTGCTGCTGGCCTTTTAAGCTGCGGCTTTGACAGAAAGGAAGAGGTGAATTTCTTCCTGGATTTAGGAACAAACGGAGAGATGGCTGTAGGAAATCGAGAGGGTATTTTTGTGACTTCTACGGCTGCCGGCCCTGCCTTTGAAGGAGGAAATATGAAATGGGGCTGCGGAAGTGTGCCCGGGGCTATCTGTCATGTGACGGTTCAAAAAGATGGAAGTGCTCTCACAGAGACCATAGGCGGTGTCACCCCTGTGGGGATCTGCGGCACTGGAGCTGTAGAGACAGCGGCAGAGCTTTTAGAGAAAGGGCTGATGGACGAGACGGGAAGACTGGAGACAAAATATGCTCAGGATGGATATCCTCTGGCACAGACAGTAGAGGGAGAGACGATTGCATTTATTCAGAAGGACATTCGGGAACTGCAGTTGGCCAAAGCAGCAGTGCGGGCTGGAATAGAGATCCTTTTACAGAAGCAGGGGATTGGATATGACGGTTTGAATAAGTTCTATCTGGCAGGAGGATTTGGCCATGGGATCGATCAGGAAAAAGCTGCTGTCATTGGCCTTTTGCCCAAGGAAGTTCTTGATCGCATAGAGCTTGTGGGAAATTCCTCTTTAACGGGAGTGAAGCTTTTTATGACGGATGAGAGTGCTTTAGAGCGAATAGAGCAGATACGCAAAGTAAGCCGGGAAGTGAATCTGGCAAAAGAAAAAGACTTTCAGGAGAGGTATATGGGAGCCATGTACTTTGAAGAGGATACCTGTTTTTGAGGGGCTGTACGGCTCTGGGGCACGAGTAGGGAATTTCTTCCCTACTCCATTCTTTTACATGAACGGTTCTATTTCCTGAATCACTTCCTCCATCTCCATCCAGGTGTTCATATTTAAGAAGATAATACAAAAGCCTGCGATCAACAGGGATACACTGAGAAGGATCACAAAGACTGTGGTGAGGACAAGTCTTGCGTCAGAGCGTTTGGGCAGGCAACCAGAGGATTTGCGCAGCAAGTAACTTCCCACAAAGAGTAGAACAGGCGCCAGAAATCCAATCATCAGATAAGAACCAAGAGCCAGCAGGAGATAGGAGCGATCCGCCAAAATGGAAGCTGCTTCTGCTGTATCTTCCGTGGAACTGATTAAGCTGGACAGGACGGACATTCCATTGTTGATAAAATGGAACAGGGCCGGTAGAACCATATTGTGAGTTTTACGCATAATGTAAGTCAGTCCCATACCCAAAAGTGCTGTGGGCAGAAAACGGTAGGGATCCAGATGGAAGATACCAAAAATAAGGCCCATACACAGCACTACAATCCAGTCGCTGGAGATATTTTTAAAGGTGTGCAGGATAAAACCCCGGTGCATAGCCTCCTCGCAGATGGCAGGCAGCACAGCCACGATCAGAAACGTGACGACAGCCGGCGTGCTGCTGAACATGGTGTTCATACTGTTGCTGACATCAAGAAATCCCTCCGGGAAAAGGTACATCAGGATGATGGTAGCGATCATAACGGATAAAAAACAGCCTACCCACAAAAGGATCGTCCCACCAATCTGACCTAACTTCGGTCTGTAAATAGGGAATACTTCGCGAAAGCTCTGTCCTGCTATGCGGGTGCTGATCAGAGTGATCAGCAAAAGACCCAGCTCTGTCACTACTAATCCAACCATGCCGAAGTAATATTGCAAAGGTGCAAATACAAATATAAATACGAGAATTACAATGAGAAACATGCCGATTCCGTGGAGCGGATTCAGGCGGCGTCTTTCTTCATTCAGTTCCATAAACTTAAACCTCCCAAAGAATTCATTTTTTTTCTATTTTACAGGATTATTTTGAAAAATACAATGGCATGTGGTAAACTATAACAGCAAGTAGCTTGGGATGGTTATTGCTCACAGAGTGAACGGTAGCTTGTGATGAGGAGAAAATGAAAAAATGATTGCAATTATCGATTATGACGCAGGCAATTTAAAGAGCGTGGAAAAGGCATTGCTGTATCTGGGGGAACAGCCTTTGATTACCCGGGACAGAGAAAAAATTCTTCAGGCAGATAAAGTGATCCTTCCAGGAGTAGGAAATTTTGGGGATGCTATGAATAAGATAAGAAGTTACAAGCTGGAGGAAGTGATCCACCAGGTAGTGCAAAAAGGGACTCCCTTTCTTGGAATCTGTCTGGGATTGCAGTTGCTTTTTGAGAGAAGTGATGAGGCGCCGGGAATCCTGGGATTGGGGATACTGAAAGGAGAGATCCTCAAGATTCCTGATAAGGAAGGACTTAAGATTCCTCATATTGGCTGGAATTCTCTGAAGCTTCAGAATGAGGGCAGACTGTTTCGAAATGTGGAAAAAGAGCCCTATGTGTATTTCGTTCATTCATACTACTTAAAGGCGGAAGAAGAGCAGATCGTCAAGGCAGTGACGGAATATGGGACCAGGATTCATGCCTCCGTGGAGAAGGACAATGTCTTTGCCTGCCAGTTCCATCCAGAGAAGAGCAGCCAGACGGGATTAGAGATTCTAAAGAACTTTGCAGAGTTGGAGGGCTGATCAATGTTTACGAAGAGAATCATTCCCTGTCTGGATGTACATGATGGACGGGTGGTAAAAGGTGTGAATTTTGTAAATCTGCGGGATGCAGGAGATCCGGTGGAGATTGCTGCAGCTTATGACAAGGCCGGGGCGGATGAGGTGGTATTTCTGGACATTACCGCCAGCTCGGATGCGCGAAATACTGTTGTGGATATGGTGCGCAAGGTAGCTGAGAAGGTATTTATTCCTTTTACCGTGGGCGGAGGGATCCGCACTGTGGAGGATTTTAAAGTGCTCCTTCGGGAAGGAGCGGACAAGATTTCTGTCAATTCAGCAGCCATTATGCGTCCAGAGCTCATCAGTGAGGCAGCAGATAAGTTCGGCAGTCAATGTGTGGTTGTGGCTATTGACGCCAAACGCCGTGCAGACGGAAGGGGCTGGAATATCTATAAGAACGGCGGTCGGGTGGATATGGGCATGGATGCTGTGGAATGGGCCATGAAAGTAGACCAGCTTGGGGCAGGAGAGATTCTTTTGACCAGCATGGACTGCGATGGCACCAAAACCGGCTATGATTTGGAGCTGACTCGTACCATTGCGGAGCATGTATCCATACCAGTGATTGCCTCTGGCGGAGCCGGGACAAAGGAGCATTTCTTTGATGCCCTGACAGAGGGTAAGGCGGACGCTGTGCTGGCGGCCTCCCTGTTTCACTACAAGGAACTGGAGATTCGCGACTTGAAAAGGTATCTAAAAGAACAGGGCGTTTCTGTGCGCCTGTAAAATAGCGAAGGCCTGTGGCTTGATAGGCCGGAACTTGAAATAGGAGATAGGAATATGGGAATGATTGAAAATGATTGGCTGGAGCCTTTGGCGCCAGAATTTCACAAGCCTTATTATGCAGAACTGTTTCAGTTTGTGAAGCAGGAATATGCCACACGGAAAATTTTTCCTCCGGCAGATGATATTTTTAACGCGTTTCATTTGACTCCTCTCCATGAGGTGAAGGTAGTGATTTTGGGACAGGATCCTTACCACAATAATGGACAGGCTCATGGACTATGCTTTTCTGTGAAGCCGGACGTAGCTGTCCCCCCGTCTCTGGTGAATATTTATCAGGAGTTACATGATGATTTGGGGTGTTATATTCCTAATAATGGCTACCTGACCAAATGGGCCAAACAGGGAGTGTTAATGCTGAATACTGTGTTGACTGTCCGTGCACACCAGGCCAATTCTCACAGGGGAAGAGGCTGGGAGGAGTTCACAGATGCTGCAATTCAAGTTTTGAATGATCAGGATCGCCCCATTGTATTTATCCTCTGGGGAAGTCCCGCTCAGAAAAAGGCTCAGATGCTGCATAACCCGAAGCATCTGATTCTGAAAGCGCCCCATCCAAGCCCTTACTCTGCTGCACGGGGATTTTTTGGCAGCAGGCCTTTTAGCAAGACAAATGAATTCCTGAAAGAGCATGGGCTTACCCCCATTGATTGGCAGATTGAGAATGTATAGACAGTACCAGGCGGTGAGAGAGTGGCTGTCTGAGCAAAGGAAGAGTACTCGGGTTATTCTTTTGCTGCTGACAGCAGTCGTAACCTTTTATCTTGTGATTTTACTGTGGCTGGCTCCAGAGATGATGGAAACAGTTCCTATGGATACAAAATACTGGAAGTTCAAGGCTATTTTTGCCCTCCTGATGCTTGTCCCTGTCTTTGCAGGGCTGTTGTGGGGGGCTTACCGCTGTGCCTCAGTGAACTTAAAAATAGGGGCAGCGGCAGATTTTACACAGGGGAAACTCTTTCAGAGAACAAAGACAGAAGAGGGAAAGCAGCGTACCCGGAAGCTTTGGCTCTGGTTTTTATTCGGCTTTGGACTCGTATTTCTGTGGCTGATGGTGTATGATTACGCCTATTTTCCAGGTTCTTTTGACTGGGACAATCTAGATCAATGGTGGCAGATTCAAAATAACCAGTATGATACCTGGCATCCGGTGTTTCACACCCTGATCATTGCATTTTTTTCTAAAATAGTAAACCATTATGGATTCGCAATTTTTATGCAGCTATTCCTGTACAGTCTCATCAGCGGATACCTGATCTGTACCATGGCAAAATGGCGTTTTCCTGTGTGGAGTCTGCTGCTCACCGAATTTTTTCTGGCCTTTAACCCTCAGACTCACCGGATTCTGCTTTTTATGTGGAAAGACAGCGCCTTAACCTTATTTATGCTACTCTTTACTGTATATATGCTGAATACATGGCTGAGTGGAGGGCTGTGGCTGAAAAAGCGTAAGAACCTGGCGCTCTGGATTCTGGTGCTGATCTCTATCTCCATGGTACGCCATAATGGTATTTTATTTACCATTCCTTTTCTTATTCTGACGATTCTGTTTTTCCACGAAATCCGAAGAGAGAGTATCCTTTCACTTGTATTGATGCTGGCAGGCATGATGGTGATCAAATACCCTGTCTACAATCTGGTGGGAGCTAGCCGCCCGGAGCAAACGTACGTGGAAACGGTGGGAGTTCCCATGACAATACTCTGCAATATCCATGAGGCGGCTCCTGAAAGTCTTGATCCGGCGGCTGCAAAGTTCCTGGCATCCATTGGCCCGGAGAAACGCTGGAAAGAATATGAGATGGGCAATTACAATTCCTTTAAGTTTGTCACAAATGCCAATACAGTCATAGAGGAGACTTCTCCCACAGATTTTCTGGGATTTACAGCCCGCACTGTGGGCAATGCGCCGGGGCTTTCCCTCCAAGCTGTCTATCAAGTGACCCGGATGGTATGGGATATCCGGGGAGAAACGCCCTGGCATGGAGATCTGGAGTTCCAGATTAAAGAAAATGAATGGAACTTTTCCTATGTAGAGAGCCGGGGACCTTTGCGTGGAATGTTGAATGATTTTGACGGCTGGGTCATGGACAGCCTCTTGGATGTACTGTTCTCTTACAATGGAATTCATCTGTTGGCGCTGATTTTGTGTACCCTGTTTGTGTTCGCAAAAAAGGGAAAGGGCTGGAAGGCTATGTGTATTGCCTTGCCTCTTCTGGCCTACAGCTTTGGCACCATGCTTTTGCTGTGCGGGCCCACCTATCGCTTTTTCCACTTTAACAGCGTGATTTTTGTGCCTCTGTGCCTGCTCTTATTTGTGGAGAGAGATGACAACGAGGGTGCTATGTAGAAAGCCAATACTCATAGAAGGAGATAGGAATGTCAAAGAAAAAGCAGATAGATTTCACTCAGATGGCGCTTCCGCTTCCGGCAGAAAACTATGATTATCCATTGGAGTCCTCAGAACTTTTTCGACTGATTTCATGTCAAAGGGAATCATCATTTGCAAAACCTCTTTTTTGCAGACCAAATGGTTTGCTCTATGAGGAAGATAGTATTCATTGGCTGAAACAGCTGCCGGAAAATTCTGTTGATATGATTTTTGCGGATCCGCCTTACAATATCAAAAAAGCAGACTGGGATAAATTTGAGTCTCAAGAGCAGTATATTTACTGGTCATTACAGTGGATTAAAGAGTCCGCCCGGATTTTAAAGCCTACGGGATCCTTGTTTATCTGTGGCTTTACAGAGGTGCTTGCTGATTTAAAGCATCCTGCAATGAAATACTTTAAGGGATGCAGGTGGCTCATTTGGCACTATAAAAATAAGGCTAATCTGGGATCGGACTGGGGCAGATCTCATGAAAGCATTCTATTGCTCAGAAAATCCAAAAACTTTACCATGAATATTGATATGGTTCGGATTCCCTATCATGGGCATACACTAAAATACCCTTCACATCCACAAGCAGAATCCAGCTTGTATGGAAATGGAAAACTGCGCAAATCAGACTGGACTCCCAATCCTCTGGGAGCGAAACCTAAGGATGTGATTGAAATTCCAACTACTTGCAATGGAATGGGAGAGAAGACAAAACATCCCACGCAAAAACCGGAAGAATTACTGAGAAAACTTGTTTTGGCGGCAAGTAATCCAGGCGACATTATATTAGATCCATTTGCTGGTTCTGGTACCACTCTTGTGGTGGCTGAGCAGTTAGGCAGACAGTGGATTGGCTGTGAAATTAATTCTGAATATAACATGTGGGCCATAAAGCGGATTGATCATGTTCTCTTGAAAACAGTGGAAGAATGGATTGAATTCGACAAAGAAAATGTAAGAAGGAGGACTTCAATCCGATGAAATTATAGAGATTAATGGAATCTGCCAAAGATATGAATAATTTTATGTCTTTGGATGATTATGCCATCTTTTGTCGAAATTACCTGGAATTTATATATGACGGTTTACAGGCAGTCATTGTGTCACAAAATGAGAATAACTATCGGTTTTTTCAATACGGTAAAGAAGGAGCCTATACTGTCACACGTCCGATTAACAGTTTATTGATGCTTTCTATTGAGGAATTCGAGAGTGCTTATGACATTTTCAGAGCAGCAATTCCTCATATGCAGGAATTGAAAACGGAATACAAAGTTCGTAATACAATCAATAAATTTGTGTACTATTGATAAATTTCTGTACAATCGTCTGACAGATGTAAATACGCCCCATTTTGCAGTTTTTCTCAATGATGTTCAAAGAAAAGGTAAGGAACCCTCTTATGGTATCAATACCACTTTTTTGACTGGCCATTATAAAGGTTATACTGTTAAGCTGAATCCTTTAGACGGCGTGTATTATTGTGATATGAGGCCAATCATGAGTACCGATTCCCTTCTTCGCCAGACGATTAAAACATTAGACTATTTACTGGTGGAGGACATCTGGGAATTCTAACAAGTATTTGAATATGTCAGGAAAGTAGCGTTCTTGTAGATATAAAAAATGACATGACCAAAGCCATGCCATTTTTTATATACACAGGGAGTATATGGAAGTTAGCTGCTATCGCAACATGCGCTCTGCGCGGCGAGTAGGAAAAAATCTCCCCTACTCGATTTACTGTTTATGTAACTGCTTATTCGCTGTAGACAGCATCAGCTTGATACGGTTCAACTGATTAACTTCACTGGCTCCGGGATCGTAGTCAATGGCCACAATGTTGGACGTGGGATACTGGCGCCGCAATTCCTTGATGACGCCTTTGCCCACCACATGGTTGGGCAGGCAACCAAAGGGCTGTGTGCAGACAATATTCGTCACACCCATGTGAATGAGCTCCAGCATTTCAGCTGTCAAAAACCATCCCTCCCCAGTTTGATTGCCCAAAGATACAATGGGAGAAGCCATTTTGCCCATTTTGTCAATATTTCCGGGAGGAGAAAAGTGCTTACTCTTTTGAAAAGCTTTCACAGCTGGGCTTCGCAGCCATTCCATGGTCTGGATTCCTATACGGCCCAAATGGGCGCTGGAGCGCTTCTTGCCCAGGTAGTCTGCCTTAAATTCATTATTTTTAAAGCAATACAGCAAAAAGTCCATCAGATCTGGCACGACAGCTTCGGCGCCTTCTGATTCCAGCAATTCCACCAGATGATTGTTGGCAGAAGGAGAAAATTTCACAAGAATCTCTCCTACAATGCCCACTCGCGGCTTTTTCAGACTTTCATCAACAGGCAACTTATCAAAATCTTCAATAATTCCACGACAGATTTGAGTAAAACGACGATGAGACACGTGTTTTTGGGACACAAAATCCTGACAGATTTTTTTCCATTTTTCGTGGAGACGATTAGCTGCCCCAGGAACTTTCTCATAAGGCCGCATCCGATACAGGACTCGCAGGAAAATATCGCCGAACACCAAACCATACAAGCCCTTTATGATCAACGCCAGGGTAAGCTTAAAGCCAGGATTGGCCTCTAAACTACTTAAGTTCAGAGAGATGACAGGGATATCTGGATACCCTGCCTTTTCCAGGGCCCTGCGAATAAATCCAATGTAGTTGGTAGCCCGGCAGCCACCCCCTGTCTGAGTGATGATAACCGCCAGCTTGTCAGGGTCATACTTTCCAGAGAGAAGAGCAGTCATAATCTGCCCAACTACCACGAGAGAAGGGTAGCATGCGTCATTGTTCACATATTTTAAACCCATATCAATGGCGGCCTTGTTGGAATCAGGCAGAACATCCATCTTGTAGCCGGAAGCGCGAAAAGCTGGCTCAATAATGTTAAAATGAATCGGCGACATTTGTGGGCAGAGAATCGTATGGGTCTTTCGCATTTCTTTCGTAAAGACAGCCCGATCATAGGCAGAGGACACTACACTGCGACAGATTTTTTTCTGCTCACGTACCCGAATGGCAGAGAGAAGGGAGCGTATTCGTATTCTGGCAGCTCCCAGATTGTTGACCTCATCAATTTTCAGGCAAGTATAGATTTTATTGGAGTTGCTTAAAATATCACTGACCTGGTCGGTAGTCACAGCATCCAGTCCACATCCAAAGGAGTTTAGCTGGATCAAATCCAGATCATCCCTGGTTTTCACAAAGTTAGCGGCCCCGTACATTCGGGAATGATACATCCACTGATCCATAACGAGTAAAGGACGCTCCACTTTGCGTAGGTGGCTGATGGAATCCTCTGTCAGCACAGCAATACCATAGGAATTAATAAGCTCAGGAATTCCATGATTAATTTCAGGATCAATATGGTAGGGTCGGCCAGCCAGAACAATTCCCCGGCGGCCATGTGCATTCAGGTAGGCCAGGGTTTCCTCACCCTTGCGCATAATATCTTCCCGCACAGATTCTTGCTCTTTCCACGCCTTTTTCGCTGCTATAGAGATGTCCACGGCTGGAATGTGGTATCGGAACTGAAATTCCTGCACCAGGCTTCTTTCCAGGATTTCCTCACTCTCAAAGGAAAGAAAGGGATTGAAAAAATCAATATGGCTGTCGGAAAGTTCATCTATATTATTCTTAATATTCTCTGCATAGGAGGTGACTATGGGACAGTTATAGTGGTTTCCTGCATCAGGAAATTCATTTCGCTCATAGGGAACACAGGGATAGAAGATAAACTTTAAGCCCTGTCGAATGAGCCAGGTCACATGTCCGTGGGCCAGCTTGGCTGGATAACATTCGGACTCGCTGGGAATGGATTCAATACCCAGCTCGTAAATCTTGCGTGTGGAGGCGGGAGAGAGTACCACTTCGTAGCCTAATTCTGTAAAAAAGGTAAACCAGAAAGGATAGTTCTCATAAAAATTCAGAACTCGGGGGATTCCTACCCGTCCTCTTGTTGCCTCATCTGGAGACAATGGTGTATATCCAAAAATTCGCTTATTTTTATATTCATAGAGGTTTGGAAGGTTCTCTTTATTCCTCTCCCTGCCAATGCCTCGTTCACAGCGGTTGCCAGAGATGTACTGCCGCCCACCTGTAAAGCGGTTGATAGTCAAACGACAGTTGTTGGTACAGCCTTTACATTTGGATACAGTAGATGTAAATTCTAAATGATTAATCTTATCAATAGAGAGCATCGTAGTGGGAAGGGGGGTATCACTTTCTGCATACCGTTCCCTTGCTATGAGGGCGGCGCCAAAAGCGCCCATGATTCCCGGAATGTCAGGACGTATGACTTCACAACCTGCGATTTTTTCAAGGCTGCGCAGAACAGCATCGTTATAAAAGGTTCCACCTTGAACAACAATATGCTTGCCGAGAGCTGAAGCATCGGATACCTTGATTACTTTGAACAGGGCATTTTTAATAACAGAGTAAGCAAGGCCGGCAGAGATATCAGAGACATCCGCGCCCTCTTTCTGAGCCTGCTTTACTTTAGAATTCATAAATACCGTACAGCGTGTTCCAAGATCAATAGGATTTTTGGCATAAAGAGCCGTCTTTGCGAAATCTTCCACAGTAAAGTTGAGAGAATGGGCAAAGGTCTCAATGAAGGAACCACAGCCGGAGGAACAGGCCTCATTCAACTGTACACTATCTACAGTATGGTTTTTGATACGGATACACTTCATGTCCTGGCCGCCAATATCGAGAATACAGTCTACCTCGGGGCTGAAAAATTCGGCGGCGTAAGCATGAGCCACTGTCTCTACTTCCCCCTCGTCCAGCATTAGGGCAGCTTTGATGAGAGCTTCCCCATAGCCAGTGGAACAGGACCGGGCAATCTGGGCCTGTTCTGGAAGAAAACGATAAATCTCTTTGATTGCCCGAAGGGTCGTTTTCAGGGGATTGCCGTTATTGCTGCTGTAAAAGGAATAGAGCAGAGAGCCGTCTTCTCCGATAAGAGCAGCCTTTGTGGTAGTACTTCCTGCGTCGATACCCAGAAAACAATTTCCCTCATAAGCCTGGAAATCTCCCCGAAGGACTTCATGCCGGCTGTGACGCTCCTGAAATTTTTTATATTCATGTTCCGAAGTAAAAAGTGGTTCCATGCGCTCTACTTCAAAGTCCATTCGAATATGGGATTGTAGACGCTCTCTCATGTCCTTTAAGGCAATACTTGACTCAAACTTACAGTTGAGAGCTGAGCCAATGGCAGCGAACAAGTGGGAATGGTCTGGGGCAATAATATGCTCATCATCCAGATTCAGAGTGCGGATAAAAGCAGCCTTTAATTCCGATAAAAAATGGAGAGGCCCCCCTAAAAAGGCTACATGGCCCCGGATTGGTTTGCCACAGGCTAGGCCACTGATGGTCTGATTAACGACAGCCTGAAAAATAGATGCAGACAAATCTTCCTTTGTCGCACCATCATTAATAAGAGGCTGAATATCAGATTTTGCAAAAACACCACAGCGAGCGGCAATGGTATAAAGGGAATGGTAATTTTTGGCGTACTCATTCAGACCGGAAGCGTCTGTCTGAAGCAGGGAAGCCATCTGATCGATGAAGGATCCTGTGCCACCAGCACAGATGCCATTCATGCGCTGCTCTACATTTCCTCCCTGGAAATATATAATCTTAGCATCTTCACCGCCCAACTCAATGGCGACATCTGTCTTTGGAGCCTCAGCTTCCAGAGCTGTGGCTACAGCCACTACTTCCTGAACAAAGGGAACGCCTAAGTGCTTTGCCAGAGTAAGCCCACCGGAACCCGTAATTGTGGGAGATACCAAAAGAGGGCCAAGCTGACTCTCCGCTGCCTGAAGCAGAGATGCTAAAGTCTCCTGGATATTTGCAAAATGACGGGCATAGTCAGAAAAAAGCAAGTGGTGCTCTTGGTCCAAGATTACAATTTTGACAGTTGTGGAACCGATATCAATTCCTAATGTATATGTAAAAGCTTTATTCATATAACAACAGCACAGGAAACCCTGTTACTCCTTTTCTATCAAACAAGTTTTGATTAACAATCGCATTATTTTACATTATACGACAACAAATTTTTAAAGGCAAATAAAAAAAATATTAAAAAAATATTAATATTTTATCGTATTTCACACAAAAACACAAAGATTTGGAAGCTGCATATAGTATTCTATATAATAAGGAAGGAATAGAAGGTGTATTGTATGGAATCTTGCCATGGCTTTCTTCATGTGGTACAAAAAGGAGACACTCTTTATCTGTTGAGTAAAAGATACTGTGTACCTCTCTGGATGATTCTCTGTGCCAATCCCTATGTCAATATTTATAATCTCCAGGTAGGGGATGAAATCTGTATTCCCAGAAAGGTTCAACCCAGAGAAGGGATGCCAGTTGACAAATAATAGGCGCTCTTCTATAATAAGTCTAGTTAGCTGTTCGCGGGCAGGGCTACTGTTCACTTTATGACAGTACCCTGCTTCGTAATACTTGGAAACTTACAGGGCTTTTAGGAAAGGAAGAATGTAAGGTATGAACTGGATTGACAAGCTGGAAAAAAAATTTGGACGGTATGCCATTCATAATCTCATGTATTATGTGATTATTTTATATGCGATTGGATTCGTGGTTCAGATAACTGCCCCGGAATTCTATATGATGTATCTGTCTTTGGATCCCACAGCCATTGTGAGGGGACAGATTTGGCGTATGTTTACTTTTATTATCTATCCACCCAATACAAGTATGTTCTTCTTTCTGATCAGCATGTATCTTTATTATTCTATAGGAAAGACCCTGGAGTATCAGTGGGGCAGCTTTCGGTTTAATCTGTATTTTTTTACAGGCGTAGTTCTGCATATAGTTGCGGCCTTCATCTGCCAATACGTGTTTGGGATGAACCTGGGAACCGCCTTTGGAACTTACTATTTGAATTACTCTTTATTCTTTGCTTTTGCAGCTACTTATCCAGAGATGCAGTTTATGCTCTTCTTCTTGATTCCTATTAAGGCAAAGTGGCTTGGAATCATCAACGGCATCTATTTTGGAGTCACGATCCTTGCGGGTTTCTTTGCAAATTACTTACCTGTTCATATTTTGTATGGGCTTTTACAAGTTGGAATTATTGCATTTCCCGCCTACAGTGTGATGGCTCTAGTCTCTCTGGGGAATTTCTTGATCTTCTTTTTTGGCATGCGGAATATGCGCCGGTATTCTCCCAAGGAGGCCCACCGCAGGCATGTCTATACGAAGAGTGTAAAACAGGGACAGAAGAGTGCAGTTACACATAAGTGTGCCATTTGTGGACGTACAGAGAAGGATGGGGATCATCTGGAGTTTCGTTACTGTTCCAAATGTAACGGAAATTATGAATACTGCCAGGAGCATCTCTTTACCCATACACATGTGAAATAATCTTCCTACACAACGTACAGTGGCAGAGATTAGACGGGAGTGTTATAATTTTAACAAGGTAGTCAATGATGGATGCAAAAGGAGGAGTTTTGATATGAACACACCAGCAGAAATAGCACAAAATTATGTGGGTATCGGAAAGAAAAAGACAGAGCTTCCCGCTGTCAAGATGTTTGTTCTGGGGATTATGGCAGGTATCTTTATTGGGATTGGTTCCATTGCTTATGAGATGGCCACGGCCACCATTGGAGGCGGACTGGGCAAACTGGTTGGAGCATGTATGTTCCCGGCAGGGCTTGCACTTGTCTTGATAGCAGGAAGTGAACTGTTTACTGGAAATTGTCTTTTGGTAATTCCTCTTTTGGAAAAGGAAGTAAAATTTTCCAATGTACTGAAAAACTGGATTTTTGTATATTTGGGAAATTTTGTGGGAAGCGCCATTCTGGCTTTTCTGGTTGTGTATGGACATAACCCCTCTCTCCTGGATGGAGCTCTTTTGGATACTGTGATGTCTGTGGCAAAGGCAAAAGTATCTTTAAGCTTTGGAGATGCTGTCCTTCGTGGGATTGTCTGCAATATTATGGTATGTCTGGCTGTCTGGATGTCTTTTGCAGGAAAGACGGTTGGAGGAAAGATGGCAGGTTTATACTTCCCAATTATGATTTTTGTGTTGGGCGGTTTTGAGCACAGTATTGCAAACATGTATTACCTGGCAGCAGGCATGTTCGCCAATGCCGTATACGGCGTGGGAGAGGCCAGTGTGAATATTGGCAGCTCTCTTCTAAATAATCTGCTTCCTGTCACGATTGGCAACTGGATTGGCGGAGCATTAATTGGAGTTACATATTGGTTCCTTTATTTAAAGGGAACAAAGAAAAATTAAGGATTGTTGCTTGACGGTGGCACCTCTATGACCTATGATGGTTATAGAGGTGTTTTTTTGCACAGTGGCGCATATTTACTTAACCACAGGAGGTGATGTCATGAGGATTGAAGTAAGAGACTTTGGGGTGACAACAAATGGTGAGCAGGTCAAGCAGTATGTTTTGGTAAACAGAAAAGGAATGAAAGCAGTTTTATTAAATTATGGTGCTGTCATTACAGAACTTCACGTTCCAGATGGAGAGGGGAAGCTTCGGGATGTGGTGTGGGGGTATGAGAGTATAGAGGGATATGAAAAGAACAATCCAGGCTTTGGATCTGTGATTGGAAGAAATGCCAACCGTATTGGAAACGCGCAGGTTGTCATAGGGGAAGAGACTTTTGAGCTCCAGAAAAATGATGGAGAGAATAATCTTCACAGCGGGACGCCAGGGTATAACAAACGCCTGTGGAGAGGGATCATAGCAGATGACAATAAGGTAGAGTTTACTCTCATGAGCCCAGACGGAGATCAGGGCTTTCCTGGAAATGCAGAAGTAAAAGTGTCCTACACTTTGTCGGATGAAAATGAGCTTCGAATTTCCTATGAGGCAAAGGCGGATCAGGATACCATATTCAATATGACGAATCACAGCTATTTTAATCTGGAAGGGCAAGAGTCAGACAGTGTCCTGAATCATGAAGTATGGATCGATGCAGATGCCTTTACCCCCACTGATCAAGAGCTGATTCCTACAGGGGAGATTTGTCTGGTGGAGGGTACACCCATGGATTTTCGCACCTTTCATTCACTGGGAGAAAGGATTGACATGGAATATGAGTCTTTGAAGCTGGCAGGAGGATATGATCACAATTATGTGTTGAATCATAAAGAAGGCTACTCCCTGTGTTGCAAGTTAAAATCAGAAAAAAGTCAAATATGGATGGAAGTCTACACAGATCTGCCTGGCATGCAACTTTACTCTGGGAATTTCCTGGACAAGGAAGCAGGGGGAAAGGATGGTAAGGTCCATGAAAAGCGGAGCGCTGTCTGCTTTGAAACTCAATACTTTCCAGATGCGGTCCATCACGAGAACTTCCAGAGCACCATTCTGAAAGCGGGAGAAACTTATAAGACTGTGACAGGATACAAATTTGGAAACAGCAAGTGATGGAGGATTTGGGGATGAAGCAATATATTATGGCTCTGGATGCAGGGACTACGAGCAACCGTTGTATTCTCTTCAATGAAAAAGGAGAGATGTGCAGCGTGGCACAGAAGGAATTCACACAGTACTTTCCCAAGCCGGGATGGGTGGAACATGATGCAAAGGAAATCTGGTCCACACAGCTTGGGGTGGCAGTGGAGGCTATGAGTAAGATCGGTGCTTCTGCCAGGGACATTGCTGCTATTGGTATTACGAATCAGCGGGAGACGACGATTGTGTGGGACAAAAGTACAGGAGAGCCCATCTGCCCCGCTATTGTATGGCAGTGCAGGCGGACCTCTGAATACTGTGATAAGCTGAGAGAGAAGGGGCTGACAGAGAGTTTTCGGGAGAAAACAGGACTTGTGATAGATGCTTACTTTTCTGGCACAAAGCTGAAATGGATTCTCGATCACGTGGAGGGCGCCAGAGAGAGAGCTGGGAAGGGCGAGCTTTTGTTTGGAACGGTGGAGACCTGGCTCATCTGGAAGCTGACAAAGGGAGCTGTGCATGTGACAGATTACTCCAATGCTTCGCGAACCATGCTGTTTAATATCAAAACCCTCACCTGGGACGACGAGATTTTAAAGGAACTGGATATTCCCAAGTGTATGCTGCCTAAAGTAAAGCCTTCCAGCTCTATTTATGGCAATGCAGATCCTGCCTTTTTCGGAGGTTCCATTCCCATCGCAGGAGCGGCGGGAGATCAGCAGGCGGCCCTATTTGGACAGACTTGTTTTCAGCCTGGAGAGGCGAAGAATACGTATGGGACAGGTTGCTTTCTGCTGATGAATACAGGGGAGAAGCCTGTATATTCTCAAAATGGACTTGTGACGACCATTGCCTGGGGGCTGGATGGAAAGGTGACTTATGCTTTGGAAGGCTCTGTTTTCGTGGCGGGAGCTGCGATTCAATGGCTGCGGGATGAGATGAAGCTAATTGACTGTGCCCCGGATTCGGAACGGGTGGCGACTAAGGTGCCCGATACGGCTGGCTGCTATGTGGTTCCCGCTTTTACAGGATTGGGAGCTCCCCATTG
This sequence comes from Clostridia bacterium, assembly GCA_910574475.1. Lineage (GTDB taxonomy): Bacteria > Bacillota > Clostridia > Lachnospirales > Lachnospiraceae > Laedolimicola. The sequence continues at coordinate 235,551 of CAJTAT010000005.1, forward strand.
GGATCAGTATGCAAGAGGAACCATTGTGGGGCTTACCCGGGGAGTGAATCGAAATCATATTGTCCGGGCCACTCTGGAATCTCTGGCTTTCCAGGTAAATGATGTGATTCTTGCTATGGAGGCAGATTCAAGAATTCATGTAAGCGCTTTGAAGGTGGACGGCGGCGCGTCAGCCAATAATTTTATTATGCAGTTTCAGGCAGACATTACAGGCGCGCCTGTCAAACGTCCGGCTTGTGTGGAGACCACAGCCCTGGGGGCAGCTTACCTGGCCGGTTTGGCAACTGGTTATTGGACAAATAAGGAAGAGGTACTGAAAAACTGGCAGATAGACCGAATCTTTGAGCCCCAGATGGAGGCAGAGCTTCAGGAGAATAGAAAGAGTGAGTGGAGAAAAGCAGTTACCTGTGCCTTAGGGTGGGCAAAATAGTCAAAATGTAGGTGGCTGTTGCAGTGCAAAATTAGTTACTGGCGCAACGTGCGTCCGTGTATTGAGTAGGGGAAATACTTCCCTACCCGATTCTCATCAAAAGATAGGAGGAGACTATCAATATGTTTGAAAAAGGAGGATTTATTGTCTATGGTACTACAGGCGTGTGTGAGATCAAGGATATTACCTCGCCGGAGATGAAAGGAATAACTGGAAATCGGCTGTATTATGTGCTGAATCCCTGTTTTAAAAAGGGAGGCACGATATTTACTCCTGTGGATAATGAGAAAGTTCCTATCCGCGCTGTGATGTCTAAGAGAGAGGCCGATGATCTGGTGGAAGCCATTCCGAAGATCGAGGAACTTTTGGATATGGATGACAAATTGCGGGAAAAGCGATATAAAGAGGCTATCCGAAGCTGTGACCCCAAAGAGTGGATTCGGATTATTAAGACTTCTTATTCCCGGCAGCAGGAGCGCATGGCTCAGGGAAAGAAATCTGCCACTGTGGATGAGCGGTATTATCGGGCGGCAGAAGAACATCTATACTCGGAACTGGCCGTAGCTTTAGGAATTCCAATGGATGAGGTAGAGTGTTATATCAAAGAGCGAATCGGACAGATGATGGATGCATAATTTTTCAGTGATGTTCTTTGTCAAAATCCATCTCTACCAGAATAATATCGGGTCCTATCTGCTTGATCTTACACCAAGGGATCTCATATTCGCATTCTTTACCCAAAAGGCCCCATAACTTTTCATTGCTGGACGTGATGAGTGCCAGAATACAGCCATTTTTTGGATCAAACACCAGATCGCTGACACAGCCCAGCCGCTTGCAGTCTTTGATATTGATTACATCTTTCTCCCTTAATTCACAAAATGTCATATAGGAAAATCCTTTCATAGCCCTTACTCTATGATATGCGAAAATAGAGTAAGGGTTACATTTGACAGAAAAGACGACAATGTACTATAATAAATTTATTGATAGGAAGCCAGTCCAAATCTGGTAGAAAAACCAGGAGGTTTGTTATGAAGTGTCCATTTTGCAGCCAAGAGAATACAAGAGTGATTGATTCTAGACCAGCGGAGGACAATAGTTCCATCCGGCGCAGGCGTCTCTGTGATACTTGTGGGAAGCGCTTTACGACTTACGAGAAGGTTGAGACCATACCGGTGATTGTGATCAAAAAAGACAGCAATCGAGAGCCTTATGACAGAAGCAAGATCCAGGATGGAATTTTAAGAGCTTGTCATAAACGTCCTGTTCCTTTAAAGGATATTAATTCAGTCCTTGATGCGATTGAGAGCGAGATTTTTAATAAGGAAGAGCGGGAGATTGAGAGCAGTGTCATAGGGGAACTGGTTATGGACAAGTTAAAAGCATTGGATTCTGTGGCTTATGTGCGCTTCGCCTCTGTATACCGAGAATTTAAGGATGTAAACACCTTCCTGAGTGAATTGAAAAAAATGTTGGATAAGTAGAGTGAAATGATAATGGAACGAATAAAGGAAAGGAATGTGACAGGGCATTTGCTTGCCCTGTTTACAATTATTATCTGGGGAACTACTTTTGTAGCCACGAAGACCCTGCTAAATGATTACGATGCGCTTCAGATTATGCTGATGCGCTTCTTCATTGCCTGGGTGGTTTTGCTTTTACTGACTCGGAGAGTGGAAATGCCCAAGAACTTTCGGGAAGAGACGGGGATTTTCGCCCTGTCTTTTTTCGGAGTGACACTCTATTATTATTTTGAAAATACGGCTCTCACCTATACACTTGCCTCGAATGTCAGTATTATTTTGGCGGCAGCCCCAATTTTTACAGCAGTCCTTGTCCACATTTTTACGAAAGACGAAAAAATGAAAGGACAGACCTGGGCAGGGTTTGCCATTGCAATTATAGGCGTCACTCTGGTGGTGTTTAATGGGACTTATGTACTGAAGCTGAATCCTTTGGGGGATGCGTTATCTGTACTTGCGGCTTTAAGCTGGGCTATCTACTCCCTGCTGCTGAAAAAATATGTACAGCTTTATGACAATATGATGCTCACCAGAAGAATGGCTTTCTACGCGTTGGTTTTGACCACTCCGGCAGTTTTGTGGAGAGAAGGACTGCCAGCTTTGAGGCCTCTTGTAAAAGGCGAGGTACTCTTTTGCCTATTGTTTTTGGGCGTCTTTGGAAGCGCTATTTGCTATGTGACATGGAATATAGCTATTAAAAGGATTGGTGTGGTTAATACGAATAATTATATTTATCTCAATCCTTTTATTACCATGGTGGCTGCGGCCGCTCTTTTGGGGGAGAATATCACCAAAGCAGGAGCTGTGGGAGCTGTACTCATTGTGGGTGGAATATTTGTATCTGAGTATCAGGGAGGAAAAGGCGGCCTGCTTGGTACATTTTATCCGAATAAATATGTAGATTCGACTTATGAGATTAACTTTTCTAGATTATATGAACAAGGTTTTCGGGGAATCCTCTTTGATATTGATAATACCCTAGTTCCCCACGGGGCTCCGGCTGACGACCGCAGCGTGGCTCTTTTTGAGAAGCTTCACCGTACAGGATTTTCTACCTGCCTGATTTCGAATAACAAAGAGCCAAGGGTGACGCCTTTTGCAGAGGCTATGAATACTACTTATGTGTACAAGGCAGGCAAGCCAAAGCGAACTGGCTACCAGGAGGGAATGAAGAGGATGGGAACAGACTGTAAAAATACACTTTTTGTGGGCGACCAACTCTTTACAGACGTCTGGGGAGCTAACCGGGCAGGGATTTGCTCTATATTAGTAAAACCTATGAATCCAAAAGAGGAGATACAGATTGTCATAAAACGATATCTGGAAAAAATTGTACTGTTTTTTTACCTGCGCTGGGAAAACCATCGTGAATCTTTCGGGAAGGAAATGAAGCTATGAGACATGAAAGAGTGAGGGAATTATTAAAGAAAAAAGGTATGGATGCCGTCCTTGTATCGTCTCCCGCTAATATTCGTTATATCAGTGGATTTACAGGGAATGAGAGTTACCTTTATCTGTCTGAGGCACGCAAGGTAATTCTGACAGACAGCCGCTATACTCTGCAGGCAAAGGAGGAAGGAGAGGGATTTCAGGTACTAACCATCTCCCAGGAACGGGGATACTCTATGCTGTTGTCGGAGCTTTTAAGGGAAGATAGAGTGGCCTGCCTGGGTTTTGAGGACGAGGCCATGCTTTATGGGACCGTAAAAAAACTTCAGGATAAGGCAGGAATTCCTGAGGAGAATTGGATAGGCCTTGGAGGAGAACTTTCTGCCCTGCGTGTGATAAAAGAAGAGGAAGAGATTGATTGTCTGGCTCAGGCGGAGCGCATTGGAGATGAGGCTTTCACATATATCCTGGATCGAATCCGTCCGGGAAGGACGGAGCTGGAAGTTGCAGCTGATCTGGACTATTTTATGCGTACTCACGGGGCGGAGGACAACAGTTTTGACACCATTGTAGCCTCTGGATATCACTCGGCCATGCCTCATGCAGTTCCCACATCAAAGCCTTTGGAGTGGGGAGACTTTATTACGATGGACTTTGGATGTAAATATCACGGTTACTGTTCGGACATGACACGGACTGTGGTGCTGGGAAAGGCAGATGAACGTCAGAAGGAGATCTATGGAATCGTCCTGGAAGCCCAGGAGGCAGCCTTAAAAGGGCTGTGTCCAGGAATGACGGGAATTCAGGCAGACCGTATAGCAAGAAAGATGATTGGGCAGGCTGGTTATGGGGAGTATTTTGGCCATGGCCTGGGTCACAGTGTGGGTCTGGAGATTCATGAAAAGCCTGCGCTTTCTCCAAAGGATGAGACGATCCTGAAAGCAGGAATGATTGAGACAGTGGAGCCAGGTATCTATGTGCCGGATTTTGGAGGTGTGCGCATTGAGGATATGGTATTGCTGACAAAAACGGGGTGCCGGAATCTGACAGCATCGCCAAAAGAGCTGATTGAGATCAGATAGAGATTGTGAAAAGGACTTGAAATATATAGGGATTTATTATAGAATATACCATATAATTTGCACAGCACAGGGGAATCTCTGGGCTTAGACAGTAGGAGGAAGAGTTAAGGATGATTTCAGCAGGAGATTTTAGAAACGGTATTACGCTCGAGATCGAGGGAAATGTTTATCAGATTATGGAGTTTCAGCATGTAAAGCCAGGTAAAGGGGCGGCTTTTGTCAGAACAAAGTTAAAAAATATCATCAATGGTGGCGTAGTGGAGAAGACCTTCCGTCCCACCGAAAAATTCCCGGCAGCACGGATTGACCGTGTGGAGATGCAGTATCTGTACTCAGACGGAGATCTGTTCCATTTTATGAACACAGAGACCTATGACCAGATTGCACTCAATGCAGACGATATTGGAGACGCATTAAAGTTCGTAAAAGAGAATGAAATGTGTAAGGTATGCTCCTATAATGGCAATGTATTTGCTGTGGAGCCGCCTTTGTTTGTAGAACTGGAGATTACCGATACAGAGCCAGGCTTTAAAGGAGACACCGCTACAGGAGCAAGTAAACCGGCTGTGGTTGAGACTGGCGCTACCGTATATGTACCTCTGTTTGTAGAGCAGGGAGATAAGATTAAGATTGACACACGTTCTGGCGAATACTTATCCAGAGTATAAGGGAACGGTACAATAGCACTTACCCAATGGACATGCAAGGGTAGTGTTTCAAGGAGAACTGTTCGAAAAAATTAAAGGGCTGCCATAAGAAAGATGGAACAAAGTAATTCCTGCTTTGTGTTCATCCTTCCTACGGCAGCCTCTTTTCGCTTGGACTGTGGGCGCAGGGAAAGCTCTTCCCTGCCTGGTTTAGAATACGCCTTCTGGACACTCTGGAAATACATTGCTTTTGGGAATACAAATTTTCTCAAAGAAGTTTCTTTTGTGCTTGGCAGGAGTTTGAGAAGGCACAGCCTCCAGCATGTAGGTCAGAAAGAGGGAAAAATCCTTTGAGTCTGTAAGCAGGACGTCAAATCGTCTCCGCCCAAAGTCTGCCATTTTCAGAAGCTGCAATGTGGTGCAGTCATTTTTCAGATTATAGGTTGTATTGTCGGGTAAGCATAAGAGAACAGTCCCCTGGCATCGGTCTAAAGTAGTATAAAATTTTTCTGTAATTATAAGTGATTTTAGTTTCATCATAGTATCATCTCCTCATAAATTTTGAATTATTTGTTTTCATCCATGGTTTTGGAATGTTTTGTAATATGATTATACCATCGAATTGTGAGGGATTATAGAATAAATAAATCAGATTTATATGACAAAACCGCCAAGGTTTGAGGGGGGGGGTATGTTATGAAGAAACTTCAAAACTTTCTTACAACGTAAAAAGGACTGTTGATTCACAACAGTCCCGGAGTCATGCATCTGACTAGATTCGAACTAGCGACACCTGGCGTCGGAGGCCAGTGCTCTATCCACTGAGCTACAGATGCAATTTACATCTTAAATATTCTACAACAAAATAGAAAAATGTGCAAGGAAAAGTTTATGTATTTTGTGATCCTCTGACCAGCCGGATAGGATAGCATAAGTATAAAAATATTAAAAAAGTATAAATCTCTTGAAAATGGAAAAATTTTCCTGTATACTAAATTCATCTAAAGTTCAAAAGCAGCCATTCGCTGCAAACATCCCCCAAAAGGATAAAAGAAAACTAAATTAAGAAAGGATGATAAGATGAATTATCAGGAATTTGTGGGCTCTGTGACGAGTTATCTTAAGGAGACTCTGCCCTGTGGGACAGAGATGAACTTCATTCCCCTGGAAAAGAACAATGGGGTAGTGATGGAAGGGCTTTCCGTGCGAAAGAGAGGGCAGAAGGTTGCACCTACGATTTATTTGGAACCCTATTATGGGGAGTATCTTTCAGGATGTTCCCTGCACCATATTTATGACAAGATTCTGGAGTGCTGTGAGGACTGTGATTTTATGGAACCTTATGGCATGGATTTCTTTTCGGATTACAAGAATGTGCGGCCTACAGTAGTCTATAAGTTGATTAATTATGAAAAAAATAAGGAATTGTTGGCCCGAATACCCCATGTACCTTATCTGGATCTGGCTATCGTATTTTACTGTCTCCTGGCAGAGACGCCAGTGGGAAATGCAACTGTTCTTATCTATAATAGTCATATGGAGCTGTGGAATGTCACTTGTGGAGATCTATACAGAGACGCCAGAAAAAATGTACTGCGACTTCTTCCGGCAGAGCTGAAATCTATGACAGAGGTGATAAGAGAGCTTTCTGACGGATTAGAGGATTTAGGAGAGGATTCAATCCCCATGTATGTGCTGACCAATTCAAGGAAGATCTTAGGAGCAGCCTGTATCTTGTACGATGGAATGTTAAAAGGATGCGCATTGCAGATAGAGGATGCTTTCTATCTACTTCCCAGCAGTATTCATGAGGTAATTCTAGTCCCGAAATCTGTAATTTCTGACAGTCGGGAATTGATATCCATGGTTCGTGAAATAAACGAAACACAAGTTCGCAATACAGAAGTACTCTCCAATCAAATCTATTTCTATTCGCCTGAATCTGGGCGCCTTTCTCTATTAAAAGAGCTGTAAAACAGGAAATTCCTTCTTCTTAATACAAAAGTTCACAAAAATGTCACAAATTACAGTTGCCTTTTTCCTATAAATTTGTTACAATGCTTTTTGTTACGAAATTGTTACAAACATTAAAGAAATTTAACAGAAAGGAAAAACATAGGAGGATCATATGAATTATTCCAGAGACGATTCCAATCAAATAGAGAATAAAAACAAATCAGAGAGCTGGGTTATGCAATATAAGAAGCAAGTTGTAGCAGGTGTGATTTTGGTTGGCTTGGTTATTGCCACGATCTATAGTGTTGTGGGGAAAGGCGACGGAAAAAGTGAAGTTCAGGCTCAGGCTCAGGCCCAGACTCCTAGCGAGACTCAGACTCCAGAAGAGCCAGAGAAAGAGGAGACAAAGACGAAAACCAGCGGCAAAGGAGCAGTGGCAGCTTTTGCCCCAGGCGTAGATGTTCAGGGCTCTGTTGATTTGTCAAATGATCTGAAAAGAGATGAGTACCCAGAGGTAAACGCAGTAGTTCAACAGTATTTTGACAGCATGGCGGCTGGTGATATGGAAGCTTATAGTGCTGTTGTAGATGAGATTACGGAAGAGGAAAAAGAGCGTATCTTAAGTTCCAAGGATATTGTTGAAGGGTATCAAAACATTTCCTGCTATACGAAGCGTGGTCTGGAAGAGGGATCCTACCTGGTGTTTGTCTATTATGAGCAAAAATTCCTTCGGATTGAGACACCTGCCCCTGGCTTATCACCTCTCTACGTGCGTACCAATGATGAGGGAAACCTTTATGTATTCAAGGGGGAAGTCAGTCCAGAGCTGAATTCTTATGTAGAAGAGATGGCTCAGTCAGAAGATGTAGTGTCCCTCAGAGATCAGGTAAAGGCACAATATGAGGAAGCTAAGGCAGCAGATGAAGAGCTAATGAAGTTGGCAGATCGCTATGCAAAGATAGTAGAAGAATCTGACAGTTCTGAGGAGGAACCAGAAGAAACCCCAGAAGAAGCTCCAGAGGAGACCCCAGAAGAGGAACCTCAGGAGGAACCAGAAGAGGAACCGGAGGAAGAACCAGCAGATAACGGCGAGGCCACATCTCAGAACAGAGAGACCCGTTTTACTGAGAGTGTGCGTCTGCGTTCCGAACCCAGCACAGAGGCTGAGAATTTGGGAACAGCTTTCCAGGGTGAAGCAGTGACACAGATTGAGAGCTATTCTGATGGATGGAGCAAGATCAATTACAATGGAAAAGAGTGTTATTGTAAGACAGAATTTTTAGAGTAAGACAAGCAGATAGCGCGTGCCTTGTGGAGCGCGTATAATAAAAAAAAATCTCCATATTCTATGGATAACCATATTCATAGGAAAGGAGATTTTTTTATGCTTACAACTGCAGATATGGCGGTGCTCAATGAAGCGTATCGCAACAGCAAAATGGGATTGGAGGCCATCAATACTGTGATTAGCAAAGTATATGATGAAGATCTTGCCCTGGATCTGAATCGCCAGGCCGTCCGTTTTCTGTCTTTTGAGGACAAAGTTACAGAAAAGATTCGAGAGGCTAATAAGAAGCCGGAGACGGAGTCTCCTATGGGAAAGGCTATGCTTTGGACATCCATCCAGGCTAACACACTTTTAAATACGAGCACAGAGCATGTGGCAGAATTGATGATTCAGGGAAATACAAAGGGGATCACAGATCTGATGAAAGCGGTCAAAGCGAATCAAGGAGCAAAGAAGGAGTATTGCGAGCTGGCTGAGGAATTGATGGACTTTGAGGAAAAAAATATTGCTCAGTTAAAGAGTTATTTAAAATAACGGATTAAAAATTGTGGTTTTTTTGAAAAAAACATAAAAAACACTTGCAAACCTGGTAAAAGCATGTATATAATATCCGTGGACAAAGGCGTCAAGGAAAAGCGCATGGCCGATGTCATGCGCTTCTTCAATTGTTGTACGCCTTTTTTGCGTTATGCTCAAGAATACACAGAAAATTTGTGTATGGGCAAAGGGCAGAATGAAAAAATAAAAGGGTAAGAGGAGGAGTTTTATGTCATACGTTGATGAGATTATTGAATCAGTAGTTGCCAAAAATCCCAGTGAGCCGGAGTTCCACCAGGCTGTGAAAGAAGTGCTGGATTCTTTAAGGCCAGTAGTAGAGGCCAATGAAGAAACGTACCGCAGAGAAGCCTTGCTGGAGCGACTGGTAGAGCCTGAGAGACAGTTAAAGTTTCGGGTACCATGGGTAGATGATAAGGGACAGGTACAGGTAAATACGGGATATCGGGTACAGTTTAACAGCGCAATCGGACCTTACAAAGGCGGACTTCGCCTGCATCCATCTGTAAATCTTGGCATTATTAAGTTCCTGGGCTTTGAGCAGATTTTTAAGAATTCCCTGACAGGACTGCCAATCGGCGGCGGAAAGGGTGGATCTGATTTTGATCCTAAGGGCAAGTCTGACCGGGAGGTCATGGCTTTCTGCCAGAGCTTTATGACAGAGCTTCACAAATACATTGGTGAGAATACAGATGTGCCGGCAGGAGACATCGGAACAGGGGCAAGAGAGATTGGTTATCTCTATGGACAGTATAAGAGACTGACAGGACGCTATGAAGGAGTTTTGACAGGCAAGGGATTGTCTTATGGCGGATCCCTGGCAAGAACAGAGGCCACTGGATATGGACTTCTCTATCTGACCCAGGAAATGCTGAAGCTGAATGGAATCGATATTGCAGGCAAGACAGCAGCCGTATCAGGTTCCGGCAATGTGGCAATCTATGCCATTCAGAAAGCGCAGCAGCTTGGAGTAAAAGTGCTCACATGCAGCGATTCCAACGGATGGGTATACGATCCCGACGGAATTGATGTGGCAGCGTTAAAAGAGATCAAAGAGGTAAATCGTGCAAGACTGACAGAGTACAAGAAATACCGTCCTAATTCAGAGTACCATGAGGGACGGGGCGTATGGACTATTAAAGTAGACCTGGCTCTCCCCTGTGCGACTCAGAACGAGCTGCTTTTAGACGATGCAAAGGCACTTGTAGCTAATGGCTGTATGGCAGTTGCTGAGGGCGCAAATATGCCTACAACTCTGGAGGCTACTGAGTACTTGCAGCAGAACGGCGTTCTGTTTGCACCAGGTAAGGCAGCCAATGCGGGCGGCGTGGCTACTTCTGCACTGGAGATGTCCCAGAACAGCGAGCGTTTGAGCTGGACCTTTGAAGAAGTAGATGCAAAGCTGCAGGGTATTATGGTGAATATTTGCCATAACATGGCAGATGCAGCAAAGCGCTATGGCTACGAGAAGAATTATGTGGTAGGTGCGAACATTGCCGGATTTGAGAAAGTTGTAAATGCGATGCTGGCACAGGGCGTTTGCTAAGAGAAAATTTTTAGAGAAATTTGTTTAAAAAAGATAAGCATCCAGGCATTGAAAGTAACAGCTTGGCCTTCGTCTGTAAAATGGGCGAATGGCGTGGGCTGGACTGTTACTTTTTGTAAGGTCGGATGCTTATTTATATGTATGCAAACAAAAATATATATGGTATAGTAACTATGAAACAATTAATTCATACCCCCAGCAGAATGGAGTCTACCCCATGTCAGAGAAAGTGACAAAAAGCAAGAGAAATGGACAATACGAACTCATTCGGGTGGCCGCCATGTTTTTTGTCATAGGCGTGCACCTGGTGGAGACGTTGCCGGTAGATACTCCCAGAAGAACCCTTTATAACAGCGTATTTTCCCTTATATTCTATACTTGCAATGGATTGTTCTTTATGTTAAGCGGCAAGTTTGCACTGGGAGGGGCATACAAGTCAAAAGAGGATCGGAAAAGATATTTCCAAAAAAGGATTCTAAATCTGATCCTGCCTATGATATTTTTTATGTGGCTGCGCTCCGCCTACAGTGTGAGAGGAGACATTTTTCACCTTGAATTTTGGAACCTTTGTCTAAGAAATATTTTGTGTGATTATATGGGGAAAGATTATTGGTTCTTGTATCTATTGCTGGGGAATCTGCTCATCGCTCCTTTTCTGAGCAAAGCATTTACAAAGGCGGGTAAAGGTGAGCTGCAATTTTTTGTTGGAGTGGGAATTCTTTACAGCGCGCTCTGTGTTTATCTTCCCTATGTGGGATTTTCTATGGAGTGGAAATATCTGTTTGCAGAGTGGACCTTTTACTTTTGTCTGGGCTACTGCCTGGAACAGATCGTGGAATCTACAATGTGGCTCCAACCTACATTTTTATTACATGTGGGATGTGGTTCTTTTTGAAAAGGGCGTACCAGTTCCTGTGGGAGCCCTTGAATCAGATGATCCTCTTTCTTGGGAGACACTCTTTTGCCGTATATATGGTTCATATGAAGGTAAAAGATAAAATGGTAGAGATCATTCCCTTTACAGGACGGTATTTGGGGTATCTGATTCTTATGACAGTAGTTGTGGCAGCTGTAAGCCTGGTGATAGGCGTTGTGTCGGATATAACGGTTCTTGCAGGCTTAAAAGGTATTATAGAAAAGGCATTTAACAGAAAAAGAGTAGGAGGTATCCATGGAGGCCATTCGTCTGAATAAATATTTGAGCGAGGCTGGTGTATGTTCTCGTCGGGAGGCGGATAGACTGATAGAAGCCGGCAAAGTCACTGTGGATGGAAAACCTGCAGTGACAGGAATGAAAGTGTATCCCAATCAGGATATTCGCGTGGGGAAAAAAGAAGTAGGAGTCCACAGGGAGGAGCAGGTTTTAATTGCTGTGTATAAGCCTCCTGGAGTGATTTGCACAGCCGACAAGAGGGAGAGACGCAATATTGTGGATTATGTGGGCTACCCTATTCGGATCTATCCCATCGGCAGGCTGGACAAAGACTCAGAAGGCCTGATTTTGATGACGAATCATGGGGGGCTGGTGAATAAGATTATGAAAGCCTCCAACTATCATGAAAAGGAATATCTGGTCACAGTGAATAAGCCTGTGACAGATGCCTTTCTGTCCCAGATGAGGAAAGGCGTTCGAATCCGTAAAGAGGAGCGAGGAGAAGTATTGCTAGATGCTGTTACCAGACCCTGTGAAGTGGAAAAGATAGGAAAATGCAGCTTTCGCATCATTCTTACCCAAGGGTTAAACCGGCAGATACGCAGAATGTGTGAGACTTTAGGCTATCAGGTGAAGAATCTGAAACGGGTACGGGTTTTGAACATAGAATTAAAAGGTATGAAGCCGGGAACCTGGAGAAAGATAACAGGACAGGAGCTGGAATTGCTGGAAGAAAGCTTGAAGGAGTCAAAGGATTGAGAATGGAAGAAAAGATCAGGATCACGAGAGATGAGGCAGAGAAAAAGGAACGAATGAGGGAACTGGTCCAAAGTCTGAATCAGGCTGGGCGGGCCTATTATCAGGAAGCCCGGGAGATTATGAGCAATTACGAGTATGACAAGCTCTACGATGAGCTGCTGGCTCTGGAAAAGGAGACGGGTGTCACTCTGTCTGGCAGCCCTACTGCCCATGTGGGCTATGAAGTCTTAAGTGAGCTTCCCAAAGAGCGCCATGAAAGACCCATGCTTTCTCTGGATAAGACGAAGGAAGTGGAAGACCTGAAAGAGTGGGTAGGTCCTCACCGTTCCCTGATGTCCTGGAAATTGGATGGTCTGACTATTGTGCTGACTTATCAGGAGGGACAGCTTTACAAGGCCGTCACCCGGGGAAACGGCGAGGTGGGGGAAGTAATTACTAACAATGCCAAAGTATTTCAGAATATTCCTTTACAGATTCCTTTTAGAGGGGAACTAGTTCTGCGGGGGGAAGCGGTCATTGGATATAAAGAATTTGAGCGCATCAATGGAGAAATTGAGGATATAGACGCCAGATATAAGAATCCCAGGAATCTTTGCAGTGGTTCTGTCCGCCAGTTAAACAATGAGATAACGGCCCGAAGAAATGTAAACTTTTTTGCCTTTTCTCTGGTGCGGGCGGAAGGGGAAGACTTTGAGAATTCCCATGAGAAAGAATTTTTATGGCTGAGAGATCAGGGTTTTGAGGTGGTAGAATACAGGATTGTCACAGAGGAAAATCTTGAGGCGTCAATACACTGGTTTGCTGAGCACATCAGTCAGAATGATTTTCCATCGGATGGGCTGGTAATTGTCTATGACGATATTTCTTATGGACAGTCTCTGGGCCGGACGGCAAAGTTTCCCAGGGATTCCATGGCCTTTAAGTGGGCAGACGAGATTCGGGAGACGACTCTTCGAGAGATTGAGTGGAGTCCGTCCAGAACAGGGCTTATCAATCCGGTAGCTATTTTTGAGCCGGTGGAGCTGGAGGGGACGACTGTAAGCCGGGCCAGTGTCCACAATATCAGTATTATGCGATCCCTGGAGCTGGGAATCGGGGACACTATTCAGGTCTATAAGGCGAATATGATCATCCCACAGATAGCGGAAAATAACACTCGGAGCGGTGTGAAGGATATACCTTCAGTCTGTCCTGTCTGTGGTGGAGACACAGAGATTCGCAAGGTGAATGATGTGGAATCCTTGTATTGTACCAACGGGGATTGCCAGGCGAAGAAAATTAAGTCCTTTACCCTTTTTGTCAGCCGGGACGCTTTGAATATTGAGGGCCTGTCTGAGGCTACACTGGAAAAATTTATTGCCCGGGGATTTATCCATGAATTTGCAGATATTTTTAAGTTGAGCCGTTATCGGGAAGAAATTATTTCTATGGAAGGACTGGGAGAAAAGTCTTTTAAAAATTTAATGGCCAGTGTGGAGAAAGCGAGAAACGTGACTCTTCCCAAGGTGATTTACAGTTTGGGAATCTCCAATATCGGCTTGGCAGGAGCTAAGCTTATCTGCCGAGAATTTGATTATCATGTGGAGCAGATGCTCAAGGCCTCCTCGGAAGAGTTGTCAGCCATAGATGGGGTAGGGGATGTGATTGCCAATAAATTTGTAAACTATTTTGAGAATCAGTGCAATCGAGAACGTTTTTACCGGCTGCTCTCGGAGCTGAATGTGGAACAGGAGACAGTGGAAGCCACAGATCAGACATTAAAGGGAAAGACCTTTGTGATCACAGGTAGCCTTAATCATTTTGAAAACCGCAAGGAACTTCAGGAGCTGATTGAGAGCAGAGGTGGAAAGGCTACAGGCAGCGTCACAAGTAAGACGGATTATCTTATCAACAATGACACCACATCCAAGTCTTCAAAAAATAAAAAAGCCAAGGAATTGGGAATTCCTATTATTTCAGAAGAGGAATTTTTGAAGCTGTAATCAATGCCCTTAAAGAAAGGAGAAGAAAAGTATGGACAAAAAATTATATGATTTGATGAATTGGCCCAGGATTGAGGCCCTGGTTTATTCGGAGGAAGATGAACCCCAAGAGATACTGGGCGCTCATAAGGTCAAAGGGGGGATCTTGGTTCAGGCTTTTCTTCCCACTGCGGTGAAGATGTCAGTGAAGCAAAAAGACAGCCAAAAGTCGTATGAGATGGAGCTTGTAGATGAAAGCGGCTTTTTTGCAGTTTTGATTCCTGGAAGGAGCATTTTTGATTACGTATTTGAGGCAGAATATGATAATGGCGTCAAAAAAGAGCAGGAAGATCCTTATAACTTTGTGCCCAAGGTGTTTTCTGAGAAGGATCTGGACAAGTTTGCATCGGGGATTCATTATACCATCTATGAGAAAATGGGAGCGCATCCTATAACCCTTAAAGGAGTGGAGGGGACGTATTTTGCAGTGTGGGCCCCCACGGCCCGGCGTGTGAGTGTGGTGGGCGATTTTAATCTCTGGGATGGACGGCGTCATCCTATGCGCAGAATCAAGGATTCCGGCATTTTTGAATTATTTATTCCACACTTGAAGGTGGGAGAGAATTATAAGTATGAGATCAAGACACGTGGCGGCCTTCCCATGCTGAAGGCAGACCCTTATGCCAATGAGGCTCAGCTTCGCCCGGATACTGCTTCTGTGATCACGGATTTGTCTACATATGAGTGGAAGGATAAAGAATGGCTGGAGCAAAGGAAAAAGATGGATTACCAGAGCTCCCCAATGCTCATATATGAGGTACATCTTGGTTCCTGGATAAAGCCGGAGGAAGATTCAGGACAGGAATTCTACAATTATCGGGAGCTGGCCCAAAAGCTGGCCGCCTATGTAAAGGATATGGGATATACTCATGTGGAGCTGATGCCTGTAATGGAACATCCCCTGGATGCCTCCTGGGGCTATCAGGTGACAGGCTACTATGCCCCTACAGCCCGCTATGGAACCCCAGAAGATTTTATGTACTTTATGGACTATATGCATAGCCAGGGAATTGGCGTGATTTTGGATTGGGTTCCGGCACATTTCCCCAGAGATGCCTTTGGTCTGGCTGCTTTTGATGGAACTTGTGTGTACGAGCATTTTGATCCCAGACAGGGCACGCATCCTCACTGGGGCACCTTACTCTACAACTATGGCCGGCCACAGGTGAAGAACTTCCTCATCGCCAACGCTCTCTTTTGGACAGACATCTACCATGCAGACGGAATCCGTATGGATGCAGTGGCTTCTATGCTATATCTGGATTATGGTAAAAATGACGGGGAATGGGTGGCGAATATGTACGGAGGCCGGGAAAATCTGGAGGCCGTGGAATTCATCAAGCATCTGAATTCTATATATAAAAAGCGAAAAGATGGGGCGCTCCTCATTGCGGAAGAGTCTACAGCCTGGCCTAAGGTGACAGGAGCTGTGGAGCAGGATGGATTGGGTTTTGACTTTAAGTGGAATATGGGATGGATGAATGACTTTATAGGGTATATGCACTACGATCCAGTCTTTCGTGCCTATCACCACAGTGAGCTGACCTTCAGCATGATCTATGCATACAGTGAGAACTTTATCTTAAGTCTGTCTCATGATGAGGTGGTACATGGAAAGAGCTCTCTGGTAGGAAAAATGCCGGGAGATCGGGATTCTCAAATTAATAATCTGCGTGCAGCCTATGGTTTTATGATGACACATCCAGGAAAAAAGCTCCTTTTCATGGGGCAGGAATTCGCCCCTTTTGAGGAATGGAATGAAAATGTATCCTTGGATTGGGAACTGCTTCAATATCAGGATCACAGCAATATGCACGCTTATGTAAAAGCATTGAATCATTTCTATTTGAGCCATCCAGCCCTGTATGAGCAGGATCACAACCCAGAGGGCTTTGACTGGATCAATAATATTTCTGCTAACGAAAATATGCTGGTGTTTACCCGAAAGGCAAAAAAAGCAGGGGAGACTCTTCTGGTAGTCTGCAATTTTTCACCCCTCGTCTATGAAAAACATAAAATTGGCGTTCCCTTTGAAGGCCGCTATAAGGAAATCTTCAACAGTGACAGTGAGATATTTGGAGGCAGCGATGTGAGAAATAAGCGGGCCAGGTTTACGAAAAAGTCGGAATGTGACGGACGGGAGAATTCTATTGAGATCACCGTCCCGCCTATGGCTGTCAGTATATTCTCCTGTACACCGGAAAAAGTGGTAGTAAAATACAGAAAAAAGACTTCAGAAAAGAATAGACAATCAAAGAAGAGAATAAAGTAGAGGAAAAGAATGTATGGAAAATATTGAGACAGGAGAACAATTGGAAGCTGTAACAGAGGAAATCAACAAGTTTCAGCAATATCTTGATCAATACGTGCCAGGAGTTGTGGCTTTTGGGGTGCGTGCTCTTATTGCCCTTATTATATTTTTTGTAGGATCAAAGCTGATCAAGCTTGTACGTCGCATTGTGCGCCGCTCTATGGAGCGGGGAGGGGCAGATGTGGGATTGATACAATTTATGGACTCCCTGATAAAGGCCTTTCTTTACTTTCTACTAGTGATGTTCATTGCGTCTGGATTTGGAGTGGATACCACTTCTGTGATTGCCCTGGTTGGTTCTGCAGGCCTGGCACTGGGCCTGGCTCTTCAGGGGTGCCTTTCCAACTTTGCAGGTGGAGTCCTAATTCTTATGGTAAAACCTTTTAAAGTGGGAGATTATATTATCCAGGGAGATTTGGAGGGAACCGTGTCTGAAATCCAGATGATTTATACGAATCTTCTGACGCCGGATAACCGTAAGATCGTGATTCCCAACGGAACTTTGGCAAACAACAGCCTGATCAATGTAACGGCGGAGGAAAAGCGCCGGTTGGATATTGATGTGGGAATCTCCTACACAGCAGATCTTCGCAGGGCAAAAGAGCTGTGCCAGAGGCTTCTGGAAGCTGAGAGTCGTGTCTTGAAGGAGGAAGAACACATAGTGGTCGTGTCAGAACTGGCAGACAGCGCTGTGATCCTGCGAGTGCGTTTCTGGGTGCGTCCAGAGGATTACTGGCCCATGAAGTGGGATACTACGGAAGCCATCAAACTTCTTTTTGACGAGAATCACATTGAAATACCATTCCCTCAGATGGATGTTACAATCAAACAAGGACAGATGTGAAGATGTAAGGGTTTCGAAAATTGTTTACCTTTTCTGATAAATATGGTACAATGTACCATGTGTTCTTAATTTTACAGCGAAGGCTCTAAAAACCCGTGTGCTGACAGAGCCGAAGCAGAATTTCACAGCGAAGCCCGAACAGTGCACAGAACAATTTACGGATGCATGCTTTTGCAGCCGGAAATTCGTTCTATATACACGTGTACTGGAAGGGCGAAGCAGAACTTCACATAGGAGGGAAGAAATATGTTAGAGAAAATGTTTAAGCTGAAGGAAAATCATACTTCAGTCAAAACAGAAATACTTGCAGGTGTTACCACGTTTATGACTATGGCGTATATCCTTGCGGTCAACCCCAGTATCCTAAGTGCTACAGGTATGGATCAGGGGGCCGTGTTCACAGCAACGGTTCTTGCTTCATTTTTAGGAACAGTGTGCATGGCGCTTTTTGCCAACTACCCCTTTGCACTGGCTCCTGGTATGGGACTGAACGCTTACTTTGCCTATACAGTTGTGCTTGGAATGGGATATCCCTGGCAGGCAGCTTTGGCAGCAGTCTTTGTGGAAGGTGTAATCTTTATCCTGCTTTCCCTGTTCAACATACGCGAGGCCATTTTTAATTCGATTCCTGCGAACCTGAAAAAGGCAGTGTCAGTAGGTATCGGACTTTTTATCGCATTTATTGGTCTTCAAAATGCAAAGATTGTAGTGGGCGGAGCGACTTTGGTGGAGCTTTTCTCTCTGGAAGCTATAGAGGGAGCCACCATGAATGATGTAGGAATCACTGTAGTTCTCGCTATTATTGGCGTCTTAATCACATCTATCCTGGTGATTAAGCAGATCAAAGGAAATATTCTTTGGGGTATCCTGATTACTTGGGCACTTGGAATTATTTGCCAGTTTACAGGACTTTATGTTCCAAACCCAGATCTTGGATTCTATGGATTGCTTCCTGATTTTTCCAATGGTCTTTCTGTTCCAAGCATTGCACCAATCTTTGCAAAGCTTGACTTTACTGCCATTCCACTGGCTGAATTTATTGTAATTATGTTTGCATTTCTCTTTGTAGATATGTTTGATACACTTGGAACTTTGATTGGTGTGGCTTCTAAGGCGGACATGCTGGACAAGGAGGGCAAGCTTCCTAATATCAAAGGTGCTTTGATGGCAGATGCTGTTGCTACCACTGCAGGTGCTGTATTGGGAACTTCCACAACTACCACTTTTGTTGAGAGTGCCTCAGGTGTGTCTGAGGGCGGAAGGACAGGCCTTACAGCTATGACAACTGCAGTTCTCTTTGCGCTGTCTCTGCTGCTTTCACCTATCTTCCTGGCTATTCCATCCTTTGCCACAGCTCCAGCTCTGATTGTGGTAGGATTCTATATGGTAAATCAGGTTGGAAGCATTGATTTTACAGATTTTGGAGAAGGCATCCCAGCTTTTATCTGCATTGCGGCAATGCCTTTCTTCTACAGCATTTCGGAAGGTATTTCCATGGGAGTGATCTCCTATGTGATTTTGAACCTAGCGACAGGCAAGGTAAAGGAAAAGAAGATTAGCGTGGTCATGTATATTTTGGCAGCTCTTTTCCTGGTGAAATATTTCCTGATTTAAGTTAAAAAAGAGTATGAATAAAAAAGGAGCTGTGTATTAATTGGAAATAGGATGAGATTCCCATTGTTTTCTCATCCCTTCTCCTAATAATATAGCAGCTCCTTTTGAAATACATAAGAAACTTGGAATATGTATTTAGAGAGGAGAATGAGATGTTAAAGGAATTTAAAGAATTTGCCCTAAAGGGGAACATGATTGATCTGGCTGTGGGCGTCATTATTGGAGGTGGATTTAATACTCTGATCAGTTCTCTGGTAAATGATATTGTAATGCCATTTATCTGCAGTGGAACCGACTACAAAGATTTGTCCTCACTGTATGTCTGAGATTCACATTAAAGCAGACCAGTGTCCCTATTGTACTTCAAGTGTGGAGGAAGCATGAAGATAACATTTATCACTCACAGCTCTTTTTTAGTAGAACTGGAAAGTTCCGTTCTCATCTTTGATTATTTTAAAGGAACTTTACCAGAGTTTGATCCAGGAAAAGAGATCTATTTCTTTGCCAGTCATAAGCATGGAGACCACTACGATCCCATGATTTTTCAGTATGCAGACAGGTGGGAACACGTGTCTTATATTCTCTCGAAAGAGATACGAACTAAGGGGATTGCCAGAGGAGAGAAGCAATCAGAGCAAATCTTCAGCCTTGGCAAGGATCAGGATCTGGAGGTGGGAGCCTTGAAGATTCACACCCTACGATCCACAGATCTGGGGGTGGCCTTTCTCATAGAGACAGAGGGGAAGCGGATCTACCATGCTGGCGACTTGAACTGGTGGCACTGGGAAGGAGAGGACAAGGGCTGGAATTACCAGATGGAGCAAAATTATAAGAAAGAGCTGGCGAAAATTGCAGGCCAATCTTTTGATGTTGCGTTTGTCCCGCTGGATCCCCGTCTGGGACATGCCTTTGATTGGGGAATGAAGACGTTTATGGAGGTTACTCATACAAAGCTGGTATATCCCATGCATTTTTGGGGAGATTTCACGGTGTGCAGACAATTGAAGGCAGATCCACAAGCGGCAGACTTTGCAGACCGTGTGGTGGATATCCAGAAGGAGAATCAGCAGTGGAGGTATTAGGATGTTAGTGAAAATCTATACGGATGGGGCAGCCAGAGGAAATCCTGACGGGCCAGGCGGATATGGTACGATTTTGACTTATGTGGATACAAAAGGGAACCTTCATGAGAGAGAGTACAGCCAGGGATACCAGAGGACGACAAACAACCGAATGGAGTTGATGGCCGTGATCGTAGGTCTGGAAGCTCTGAACCGTCCCTGCGAGGTGGAACTCTACTCGGACTCCAAATATGTGACGGACGCTTTTAATAAACATTGGGTAGAAAATTGGCTGAAAAAAAACTGGAAGGGAAGCGCAGGTCCGGTTAAAAATGTGGATCTGTGGAAACGGCTTCTGAAGGCAAAAGAACCTCATCATGTGACTTTTATCTGGGTAAAGGGGCATGCGGGGCATGAACAGAACGAGCGGTGCGATTCTCTGGCTACATCAGCGGCAGACGGGGAAGACTTGATTGTGGATGAAGGACTTTAGGAGGAGAGAACATGGCATATCAGTGGATATTTTTTGATCTGGATGGCACATTGACGGATCCGGCAGTGGGAATCACAGGAGGCGTTCAATACGCCCTGGAGAAATTTGGAATTTATGAGGCAGATCGGGAGAAGCTTTATCCTTTTATCGGCCCGCCGCTCACGGAGTCTCTTAAAAAGTATTACGGATTTTCCATAGAACAGGGGACACAGGCAGCAGTTTACTATCGGGAATACTACAAAAAACAAGGGATGTATGAAAATGTAGTCTATGAGGGAATCCCGGAGATGCTTGGCAGACTGAAAGATGCGGGAAAGCGGCTTTTTGTCGTAACATTGAAGGGAGAAAATTTTGCAAGAGAGATCCTGGAGCATTTTCACCTGATGCAATATTTTGAGGATGTGTTTGGACAGAGAGTGGATGGCCTGGAAATGCGTAAGTCTCAGATTCTTGAACAAGTCGTGGAGAAATATGGTATCTCCGATCTGTCCCAGACGGTGATGGTAGGAGATCGGGAGCATGATATCTTTGCGGCAAAAGAGATGGGAATTCCTGATATCGGTGTGCTGTACGGATATGGAAGCAGAGAGGAATTGGAGCAGGCAGGCGCTAAGAGGATTGTGAAGGGGATTCGGGAGCTTGAGGAAGTGCTGCTATGAAGCAGCAGGCTTGCGAGGCGGGACTTATGCAAGTAACTACAGCCATTGTTCAGGCTGAGATTGCGGATGGTGAAGTGAAACTGGCAGACGGAAAAAGAGAACTTGCGGAAGCGAGTTTTTCATGACTATTTTTGGAATTGAGGGTTGTATGGCTCTCTTGCTGGTGGGCTTTGGCTATAGGAGAAGAGGAATGTCACTTCAATTTATTTTCGGAAATTCCGGGGCAGGAAAATCTTTTTATCTGTATGAACATTTGATTCATGAGTCCCTGGCTCACCCAGAGGAAAAATTCCTGGTGCTGGTACCGGAACAGTTTACCATGCAGACGCAAAAGAGCCTGGTAAGCATGCACCCCAATGGGGGAATTCTAAATATCGATGTCTTAAGCTTTCAGCGGCTGGCTTACCGTGTCTTTGAGGAAACAGGAACTTCTGTGGGAAAGGTTTTGGAAGAGACAGGGAAAAATCTTGTTTTGCGAAAAGTGGCTCAGGAACACAGGGAAGAGCTTAGGCTGTTAAGCGGTAATCTGAAAAAAATGGGATATATCAATGAGATCAAGTCTCTCATTTCTGAGCTGACTCAGTATGCTATTACAGAGGAAGAGCTGGCCCGCTTTACAGAGGAAAGCAAGAAAAAGCCCCAGCTCTACTATAAACTTTGTGATGTCCAGATTCTTTACAGAGCTTTTCATGATTATCTTGCGGATCAGTATATTACGGCAGAGGAGCTTTTGGAGGTCCTCTGCAGAGTGATAGACCATTCCAGGATGGTTCAGAACAGTTTCATTGTGCTGGACGGATTTACAGGATTTACTCCCATACAGAATCAATTGATGCAAAAGCTGATTCAGTGTGCCAGAAAGGTCGCAGTCACTGTCACTATAGACAGCCGGGAAGACCCCTACCAGATGGAAGGGGAACACCAATTGTTTTATTTGAGTAAAAAGACAGTCACTACATTAATGAGACTTGCAAGGGAGGCTAAGGTTCCTGTGGAGGAGGCAAAGGTAGTACTCCCTTCTGCCGCCACACGCCTGAAAGAGGGCAGCGCTTTATATTGGTTGGAACAAAATCTTTTTCGATTGCCTCAGAAGCCCTTTGTGGGGGAACAGGATGAGATAAGCTTCCATATGATGAGAAACCCTGAAGCAGAGGTCTCCTGGACAGCTTCACAGATTCGCTGCCTGATTCGGGAAAGGGGATACCACTATCGGGATTTTGCAATCATTACTGGAAATATGGATACTTATGGGCATTGCCTGGAAAGGATTCTCAAGGATTTTGAGATTCCATGCTTCCTGGACTATAAGAGAAGTGTTCTGAAAAATCCCTTTGTGGAATTTCTGCGGGCGCTGCTGGAAATGGCAGAACAGGATTTTACCTATGAGACCGTATTTCGCTACCTGCGCAGCGGCCTGTCGGGCATGGAGCCAGAGGAAGTGGATCTTCTGGAGAATTATGTGCTGGCTTTGGGAATTCGCGGAAGAAAAAAGTGGGAGGGCCGCTTTATCCGCCTGTATGGAGCCTTGACGGAGGAGGAACTCACCCAGATTAATGTTCTGCGTGAGCAGATCGCTAAGACAATCCTTCCTTTTGCCCGGATTCAAAGAAAGAAAAAGGTGACGGTGAGGGAACGGACTACAGCTCTCTATGAGTTGATTGAGGACATGGAGATTCAAAAAAAAATCTCCTTATTAGAGGAGCGGTTCAAGGAAGAAGGAAATCAGGTTCTTGCAAAAGAGTACCATCAGATTTACCCTATTGTTATGGAACTTTTCGATAAGCTGGTGGACCTTCTGGGAGAGGAAATTCTCTCCATCCAGGAATACCGGGAGCTTTTGGATGCAGGCTTTGCAGAGGCAAAAGTAGGTGTGATTCCTCCAGGCGTGGATCAGGTGGTGGCTGGAGATATGGAGAGAACCAGACTTAGGGATATTAAGGTACTTTTTTTCCTGGGAGTCAATGAGGGAAATGTTCCCAAGCATACGCCCCGGACAGGCCTTCTCTCTGATATGGAGAGAGAGCAGCTTAAAAGCCGGGGCATGGAGCTGGCCCCAACAGCCAGAGAGCAAGCTTATATTCAGCGTTTTTATCTGTATCTCAACCTGACAAAGCCATCCTGCCGTCTCTATGTGTGCTGCAGCCTTTTAGATGGCGGGGGGAAATCTTTGCGTCCGTCTTACCTCTTAAACGTGCTGAAGCGAATGTTCCCAGAGACAAAGATCTGCCAGGAGGAAGCTATTTTGACCAGCGATACCCTGGCGACTCCAAAGCAGGGGATGAGCCTTTTGATTGAGGGGTTGAAGGAGTACCGGATGGGGAGAGAAAATGTCCGGTTTTATGAGTTGCTCCGCTGGTATGCCCGGCAGGAGAAGTACGAGGAAAAGCTCTCACAGCTTTTGGAGGCCGCCTTTTCCCGTCACGAGGACAGTCGTTTGGGAAAGGCAGTGGCCCGCGCTCTGTACGGGACGATTCTGGAGAACAGTGTCACAAGGCTGGAACAATATGCTGCCTGCGCTTACGCCCATTTTCTCATGTATGGCCTGAAGCTTTCAGAGCGCGAGACGTATGAATTTGCACCAGTGGATATGGGAAATATTTTTCATGAGGCCTTAGAACTATTTTCAAAGCGCCTGGAGGGAAGTGAATATACCTGGACTACGATCCCCAGAGAGATTCAGGAGGTTTGGATTGAGGAATGTATGGACATCCTCACGGTGGACTACGGCAATACCATCCTTCACAGTACTGCCAGAAATGAGTATGCCCTGGAACGGATGAAGCGAATTGTGAAGCGGACGGTATGGGCTTTGAGTGAGCAGATACGAAAGGGAATGTTTACCCCAGAAAGCTATGAGATCTCTTTTTCCAGTGTTTCCGAGCTGGACGCTGTGAATATTGAACTCTCTTCTGAGGAAAGGATGAGGCTTCAGGGCCGGATTGACAGAGTGGATACCTGTGAAGATGAGGGACATGTGTATGTAAAGGTCATTGACTATAAGTCCGGGAATACTTCTTTTCAGTTATTATCTTTGTACCACGGACTACAGCTCCAGTTAGTCGTCTATATGAATACGGCTCTGGAATTGGTGAAAAAGGAGCATCCTCAGAAGGAAGTGCTGCCCGCAGGTATTTTCTATTACCAGATTCAGGATCCAGTACTGGAACTGGATGGAGGAGAGGATTTGCATGAAATCTCCGGGCGGGTACTGGAAAAGCTAAAGCTTAACGGACTGGTGAACGCAGACCCAGAGGTGGTAAAGAAGCTTGATCAGGAGACCACAGGAAAATCTTTTGTCCTTCCCCTGGCTTATAACAAGGATGGAAGCTTGCGGGCAGGTTCCAGCGTGGCCACAAAAGAACAATTTGAACAATTATCCCAGTATGTCAATCAAAAAATAAAGGAAATCGGATCGGAAGTCATGGAAGGGCGTAAGGATGTGGCGCCCTATGAATTAAAAGGACGGACAGCCTGTGATTACTGCGCCTACAGGGGGGTATGTGGTATGGACGCTAAGGACGGAGGTTTTCATTTCCGGCGCTTGAAGATTTTTGATGACAAAGAGATCTGGGAACGGCTGGAGGAATCTCAGGAAATCTAAGATTTTAAAGGTTATCAAAATTTTGGCAGGAGACAGGGTTTATGAGCGTCAAATGGACAGAAGAACAGAAAAAAGTCATAGAGGTGAGAGATAAAAATGTGCTGGTGTCTGCGGCTGCTGGCTCAGGGAAGACGGCTGTGCTGGTGGAGCGGATCCTTTCCCTAGTCTGCGGCGACGGGGAAGGAGACACACCTATAGATGTCGATCAGCTTCTGGTGGTGACGTTTACCAATGCGGCGGCTGCCGAGATGCGGGAGCGGGTGGGACTTGCCCTGGAAAAACGGCTGGAGGAAGACCCGGAAAATGTGCATCTGCAGAAGCAGCAGACTTTGATTCACAATGCTCAGATTACGACCATCCACAGCTTTTGCCAGTATGTG
The DNA here is from genome assembly GCA_910574475.1 of Clostridia bacterium. Lineage (GTDB taxonomy): Bacteria > Bacillota > Clostridia > Lachnospirales > Lachnospiraceae > Laedolimicola. The sequence goes on from CAJTAT010000005.1 coordinate 260,866, forward strand.
ATTCGCAGCTACTTTCATCAGCTAGGCCTGGATCCTTCCTTTCGAATCGGGGACGAGGGAGAGATCAAGCTTTTAAAGGGCGATGTGATCCGGGAACTTTTAGAAGAACAGTATCAGCAAGGCAGGGAAGATTTTCTACATTTTGTAGAAGTGTATGCTACAGGGAAAAGTGATGTGGCTATAGAAGGCCTGATCCGAAAGCTTTATGAATTTGCCATTAGCTTTCCTTATCCAGAGAGATGGCTTAGAAGCTGTATGAAAGCTTATGAGGCAAAAGATGAGGAGGCCTTGTCACAGAGTAACTGGATGGTATTCCTCTTGTCCTTTGCAGGGCAGATTCTCTCTGACTTACAAAGGGAGCTTTTGGAAGCGTTGGAGATCTGCCGGGAACCAGGCGGACCTTATATGTATGAGGAAGCTCTCTCCCGGGACTTAGAGCAGGTAGAAAGGCTCTGTGGATGTGATACGTATGAGGCGTATAGAAAGGAACTGGGAGGATTGGCTTTCCCACGGCTCTCATCCAAGCGGGATCAGGCTGTGGAGGAGGAGAAAAAGGCAGAGGTAAAAAGCCTCCGAGAAAGCATGAAAAAAAGCCTGAAGGATTTAAAGGAGAAATATTTTTCATGCTCACAAGAGCAAGTGTTGGAGCTTTTGAAAAAGGCCGCTCCCGCCACAGAGGAGTTGATAAGTCTGACAGTGGAGTTCGCCGAGCATTATCAGGAGAAGAAGCGGAGTAAAAATTTGGCTGATTTTCCCGATCTGGAACATTTGGCCCTGGAGATTTTGGTAGAGGACATAGAGGAAGAGTCAGGGACTTTGAAGATTCTGTCTACAGACGCGGCAAAAGAGCTTTCGGAACAGTACGCACAGATTATGATCGACGAGTACCAGGACAGCAATCTCATCCAGGAAATCATTTTAAACAGTGTCAGCAGAAATGACAGGGGGACGCCCAATGTCTTTATGGTGGGGGATGTAAAGCAGAGTATTTACCGTTTCCGCCAGGCCAGGCCGGAGCTTTTTATGGAAAAATATTCCTCCTATCCTCTGACAGATGAGGGGACGGAAATTCGAATCGATCTCCACAAAAACTTCCGAAGCCGACAGGAAGTTCTGGCCAGTACGAATGAGGTGTTCTCCCGTCTGATGATTCCCAGTGTGGGAGGAATCCGCTATGATGAGGCCGCAGCACTTTACCTGGGATCCGATATGCCAGAGCCGGAAGACACTTGTAATACCCCGGAATTCTTGCTGGTGGACATGGATATCCAGGAGACGGCCACGGAGGAAGAGGAGCTTACAGGGAGGGAACTAGAAGCGAAAGCGGCGGCTGACTGTATCCGCAGGATTGTGGAGAATCGTCAGATATGGGATGGAAAGGCGGGAGAGTTCCGGCCGGCACGGTATGGAGATATGGTGATTTTGCTGCGCAGTCTCACTGGATGGGGGGATATCTATGCCCGGGTGCTGACGGGAGAGGGAATTCCCGCCCATACAGAATCCAGGACGGGGTATTTTACTACGATTGAGATTCAGACCCTGCTGAATCTTTTGCGGGTGGTGGACAACCCACGCCAGGATATTCCACTGGCTTCTGTATTAAAGTCCATGATTGGCGGATGTTCCGATGAGGATTTGGCAAAAATCAAGAGTACATTCCCGAAAATTCCTTTTCATGCGGCATGTATGCGCTATGAGAGAGAAGTGGCCGGGGAGCCCGAGGGGAAGAAGCTGAATGTGTTTTATGAGAAGTTGAGAGAGTACCGGATGCGGGCAGAGTATCTTTCCATTCACGAATTTCTCTGGTATGTGCTGGAAGATACAGGATACGGAGATTATCTGGCGGCTCAGCCTGGAGGAGAGCAGCGCCAGGCCAATGTGCGGATGCTGGTGGAACGGGCCATCGCCTTTGAAAACACAAGCTATCGGGGATTGTTTCATTTTGTACGGTATATAGAACAGCTTCAAAGCTACCATGAGGACTTTGGGGAGGCTGGACTCACAGGAGAAAATGAGGATGCAGTCCGTATTATGACCATTCACAAAAGTAAGGGGTTGGAATTTCCCATAGTCATTGTGGCAGGACTGGGAAAGAGCTTTAACCGCCAGGACACCAGAAGCCGGGTGGTCATTCACCCAGAGCTTGGCCTGGGAGTGGATTGTGTGGATCTGGAACAGAGGGTCAAGATGGCAACCCTGCCCAAAAAGGTCATGCAGAAAGCTCTTGATCTGGAAATGCTTGGAGAAGAGCTGCGCGTCCTCTATGTGGCATGCACAAGGGCAAAGGAGAAATTGATACTGCTGGGCAGCGGGACAAAGCTTGAGCAGAAGCTGGAAAAATGCAGGACAGCAGGAAGAGAGAAAACCCTCTCTTTCCTGGAGATTTCTTCTGGGAAAACGTATTTGGATTGGCTTTTGCCTGCCATTGCCGGACAGGAGAGTTCTTCCTTTGTCCTGACAAAAGTGACTCTGGGAGAGCAGACTGGGGAGGAGATAGAAAAGCAGGTATCTTTAGAATGGCAGCGGGAACGGCTGACACATCTTCAGGATCTTCCAGAGAGGGATGAAGAATTCGCACGGTTTTTGGAAGAAAGGCTAAATGTTACCTATCCATATGAGGAAGAGACAGCCCTGCGGGTGAAGCTGAGTGTGTCGGAGCTTAAGAGGGCCGGCCAGACAGAGGAAGAGGAGGAAGATACCCTCCTTTATCCCCAGGAAGAAATTGTCCCCTATATTCCCAAGTTTATTCAGGAAGGGGAGCCCGTCAGTGGGGCAGCCAGGGGAACTGCTTATCATAAGGTACTGGAATGTATAGACCTTTCTGAAATTCATCACTCCAGTCAGGTTAAGGCGGCTATGGAGGCACTTGTCAGGGAGGGGAGACTTACCCAGGAGATGGCTGATGCGGTACGTCCCTATGATATTTTTGCCTTTGCCAGGACAAAGCTTTCAAGGCGTATGATTGGAGCTAAAGGAGAAGGCAGACTGTATACAGAACAACCCTTTGTGATTCAGATGCCCGCAAGAGAGCTGGAGCTTGGGTATGAGAGCGAGGAACCCATTCTGATCCAGGGGATTATCGATGCCTATTTTTATGAAGGGGACGAGATTGTAGTGGTGGACTACAAGACGGATTATGTACTTAGCAAAGATGAATTGCTTAAGAAATACCAGAGGCAATTGGATTATTATGAGCTTGCCCTTGAAAGGCTGACAGGGAGGAGGGTGAAGGAGAAGGTGATTTATTCATTCTGCCTGAGGCAGGCATTTGTGTGCTGAAGTTTGTGAGCCTTTACATACTCTGAAGGCGTACAAAAAGTATACTTTTTAAAAACTGCAGAAAAATAGCTACTTGTATTAAAGCCAAGCTGTAAAGCAATATCTGTTTTGGAAAGACCTTCCAACAGCATTGTTTTTGCAGCTTCTATTTTTTGCATATTAATAAAGCTGCGGGGGGAGATGCCCACCTCACGCTTAAAACGCACTTTAAATTGAGGGACAGACAGATTGCTGCAGGCAGCTAGATTGTCCAGAGAAATATCCATTGAAATGTGATCGTAGACATAGTTGAGGGCTTGGTATATTTCTTTTGAAAGCGTTTGCTGCTCGTCAGAAATACTGGAAAGGAGATTCAGGAATAGTACCAGGTGACTGGCAGCCAGGTAAGGTGTGGATGCGCTGAGGGAAAGCTGAAAAGCCTGTTTTAAAAGATTAAAAATAGAATCGTCTTTCACTTTTATAACATGCCTTCGTATATGTTGGAGGCGGTTGATTAGATCACAGGCGGCAGATTCTTCCAGAAACAGAAAATGACACAGAGAGCTTATATCTAACTGAAACCAGTAAAATTCCCCATGAGAAAGAGGAAACTGATTTGTGCTGTGCGCCTCATTTGGATAGGCGATAAAAATATCTCCTCCCGCTGCTTTATAGTTCTGATCCTGGGCTTGAAAAATAAACACACCGTCGAAGATAACTGTAAATTCAAAACAGTTTTCATGATAGTGGAGCTGGAGGGCAGGGATGGAGTTGGTCATCAGGTGATATCCCAGTACCCGGACACCCGGTATTTGAATCTGTTCATTGGTTAAGACAATGCGATATTTAGAAGAAAAATAAGAATCTTTCCAGTTGATAGGTTTATTCATAGACACCTCACACAAAAAATTGATAAATTTGTATGGCCAATATAAGTGATTGCAATATACTTTTAATGATAATATAATAACTATTGTGAAAAGTCAATAAATTATTGAATGAAATATGGTAAAAAATAGCTATTTTTACATAAACAACAAGGGAGGTAAGAAATATATGCTGGTGAAAGAGCTCTTTGAAGCTGCACCGGGGTATCATCCATTCCTGATTACAAAATACTGGCAGGTGGCACAACTAAACTATTCAAAGGAGCAGGATGCAGAAGAAATAAGAGAGTTAGAAGCACATTTTCATACGGACGAAACCTTTACCCTGCTTAAAGGCTCGGCATTTCTGATTGCACAGAAAGATGGAGACAAAAGCATGGAGATGAATTGGATGAAGTTAGGGAAAACTTATAATGTTCCTGCAAAGATCTGGCATAATGTGGCAATGCAAAAGGGAAGTAGTATTTTAATAACTGAAAATGCGCAGACACACACAGAAGAAAAGAAGCTGTTACCGCTATCTGTCGATGCTCAGAAGAGAATTGCAGCGTTTCTAAAGCAGGAGGTTTAAATTTGAAGATGATGACATCATTGGAGAGAGTACAGGCTGTTATGCAGGGAGAGATACCAGATTTTTTGCCAGTGATTCCCCAGAGCTTCTTATTTGCTATGCAGGACAATGGCTATAGTATTGGAACTGTCAACCGTAAGCCATCAATAATGGCAAAATGCCATCTGGAATGTCGAGAAAAATATGGATATGACGGATGTGTTATGGATGTAGATGATTCTACTCTGGCAGAAGCTTGTGGAGCGAAGGTAATTTACAGGGAAGGAAACGTGGCTGTAGTAAAAGAAAGTGAACCAGTTCTAAAAGATCTGCGGCAGATTGATGATCTGAAAATGCCGGATCCCCAAAAAGACGGGAGACTGCCAGAATGGTTGGAGACAACGAGCCGGATTGCAGAAAAGATTTCACAAGAGGCCGTCGTTATGGGAAGAGCAGATCAGGGACCGTTTAACCTACTTTGCATTTTGCGTGGAACCCAGGAATTTATGCTGGATCTGCTGGAGGAAGAAGAGGATGTAATCCTTCATGCACTGGAATGGACTACAAAAGTACATATAGCTTTTGCAAAGGCCCAGCTTGAGGCTGGCGCCACTATGACCAGCATGGGAGATGCCTATGCAAGTCCCAATCTGGTATCACCGGCAGTTTATCGTAAATATGCGCTGCCTTTTGAAAAGAAGGTAGTTGATGCAGTGCAGACTGTCCAGAAGCCCTTTTCCATCCATATTTGCGGTGATACCAATCAAATTATTGAGGATATGGGGCAGACAGGAGCCAGGATATTGGAGGTGGACTGGAAATTGGATATGAAAAAGGCCAGAGCTAAGATCCCTGACCATACCATTTTGATGGGAAATGTGAATCCCAGTGATCCGCTTTATCTTGGAACTTCCATGGATGTAGATGCGGCAGTTAAAAAGGTTGTGGAGGATACCAAAGGAAAGGGATTAATTATCAGTTCTGGATGTGCAATTGGAGCAAATACAAAGCCTGAAAATATACAGGCTTTCGTAAAGGCAGGCCGGACATATGGCGCTTATGAAAATGTAATGAAATTACAGATGTAGCGAAAGGAGAAAGAGATGAAAAAAATAGTTGCAATGTTGTTGGTGGGAATCATGACTGTAGGGCTGACAGCCTGTGGAAGTAAGAGCGAGCCTTCTGTAGCAGAAAACAGCACGACAGACCAGAGTGCCACAGAAGAAGGAAAAAACAGTGAACAAGAGCCGGAGAAGAAAGAACTGACAGTAGCGGGCATCGTATTTCAGGACGACCAGTTTATGAATATGCTGACACAGGGATATGTGGCGGCAGCGGAAGAATATGGAGTGAAAATTCTCACAGACAATACAAACAATGATTCTGCCAAAGAAGTAGAGCTGATCAATACTTATATGACACAAAATGTAGACGGGCTTGTCATTGCGCCGCTAAATGCAGATGCGTCTGTGGCAGCTTTGAGGCAGGCAGATGAAAATGGGATGAAAGTTGCATTGACGAACATTGATTTGACAGATGCAGAGTTTATTGTAGCCGGCTACACTTCTAATGATTATAATAACTGTTATCTTGCCGGACAGGAGGCAGCAGAGATTATGAAAGAAAAAAGTCAGGATGGCCCTTTAAAGATTGCTACACTGCAGTTTGCCTCACAGCTTCCTGATATTTCCAAAAATCGTATTGACGGATATCTCAAGGCCCTGGACGATGCTGGCGTGAACTATGAAGTAGTTGCAAACCAGGATGCGTGGCTGCAGGATACAGCTTTGGAGGCCGCTTCCAGTATCATTACGGCTAATTCAGATCTGGATGTGATAATAGCTGTGAATGACGGAGGAACGATCGGAGCAGTAATGGCGGTTCAGAATGCAGGATTATCAGATAAGATTATGGTATTTGGTCATGACGGTTCTGATCAGATTTCCAGTATGATTTTAGATGATACAGCACCCTTACAGAGTGTAGTTGCTCAGGATCCTTATGGTATGGGATACCAGGCTATGAGTGCACTGATTCGGGCTTTACAGGGGGAAGATTACTCTTCAACCCAGGGAAAATGTGAATATATGGATGGTATTGTACTTTCAGTAAGGAATAAGGATTCTGTGAATAGCTGGAGAGTGGACAATGGATATGAGGCCATTGAGTAAATTAGGAAAAAAGATTAGTATGGCAGAAGGTGAAAGGGTAACGAGGGTATGAGTATATTACGAACTGAAAAAATATCCAAACAATATCCGGGATGCCTTGCTTTGAATCAGGTAAATGTTTCCTTTGAGAGTGGCAAAGTAAATGCATTGCTTGGGAAAAATGGCTCTGGGAAATCAACACTTGTAAAATGTTTTTCTGGAGCCATTCAACCTACAGATGGAAACATTTACCTGGATGATGAGAGGCTTGTTTTTCATTCCCCATCTGAAGCGAATGAAAAGGGATTTGCCGCTGTGTATCAGGAGATGAGCCTGGTGCAAAGTCTCACAGTGACAGAAAATATTTTCCTGGGAAAGATGCCCAAAAAAGGAAATATGATAGATTGGAGACGGGCTCATGAAATGGCAAAGGAACTTCTGGATTCTATGGGGGTAACAATTAACCCAAAGGAAATTGTATCCAGGCTTCCTATGTGGCAGTGTCAGGTGGTGGAGATCACAAAGGCAATTAGTAGTCACCCTAAGGTGTTGATGCTGGATGAGCCGACCTCTTCTCTGGCATCTAATGAAGTAGAAAGTCTCTTTCAGGCAATTCGTCAACTCAAAAAGCAGGATATTATTATTATTTATATTTCGCACAAACTTCATGAGGTACCAGAAATTACAGATACTATAACAGTGCTAAGAGACGGAGAACTAATAGGAACTGTAAATACAAAGGAAGTATCCCACCAGGATATCATTCACATGATGTTTGGAGAAGTATCTATCCGCCAGCGGCCAAAGGAATTAGAAGTTCAGGAGGAACAAATCCTGGAGGTAAAAAATCTTTGCCGGAAGAATAAATTTGTAGATATTAGTTTTAGTCTGCGAAAGGGAGAGGTGCTGGGAATTGCCGGTATGCTTGGAGCAGGACGAACAGAACTTTTAAAATCCATTTTTGGATCCGATTCTTATGACAGTGGGGAAATCTGGGTGAATGGAAGAAAAGTTCCCAGACGCACAAGTCCGATAGTCATGAAAAAATTAGGGATAGGTCTGACGCCAGAAGACAGGAAAAATGAAGGGCTGATATTGGACCACTCGATTCAGGATAATTTATGCTATGCAAGTATGGAGCGAACAGCTCACGGCTGGTTTGAGGACAGGAAGCAGCGCAGACAGGTAGCACAGAAACAGATCGGGGATCTGCAGATTAAAATACCTGACATCTATGCGCCAGTAAGCTCACTTTCAGGCGGGAATCAGCAGAAAGTGGTAGTAGGAAACTGGCTGAACACGAATCCGCAGATTATGTTGTACGATGAGCCCTCCAGAGGGATTGATGTAAATGCGAAGCAACAGATTTTTGAGATAATGTGGGCTCAGGCTGCAAAAGGAATTTCTACTATTTTTGTTTCTTCGGAGCTGGAAGAGTTATTGGAAGTTTGCCACCGGATTCTCATTATGAAAGATGGAAGAATCACTGGCCAGGTAAAACCGGAGGAGATTGGTATTGATGAATTATATGCCTATAGTATGGGGGATACGAATAAATGAATAAGAACAGAGTAAAAAATATACTATTGGATCATATGATAGAAATATTGCTTGTGTTAGTAGTTGTGATTATGGCTATTGTAAGTCCTAATTTTTTGACACCTGCAAATATTTTGAACATTTTTCGAAATCAGGCAATGAAAGGCGTCATTGCATTTGGAATGACCATGGTGATTATTTCAGGACAGATTGATCTTTCTGTGGGATCCCAGGTAGCGCTTTCGGGGGCTATCATAGCAAGATTTTGCCGGGATCTGCCAGCCTCTACAGGTATGAGTGTGGGAATGGCATGTATACTGGGAATTTTGACAGCGATACTAGGGGCTGCACTCATTGGGGGGATTCATGCGTTTGCACAGCACCGCTTCAATATGCCTGCCTTTATTATTACGCTGGCTAGCCTGAATGTGCTTTATGGACTGGCCGGTGTTATTTGCCAGGGGTTCCCCATTGCCAATGTATTTCCGAAGGAGTTTATCTTTTTAGGGACAGGCACTGTTTTTGGTGTGATTCCAGTGCCAGCTGTGATTCTGCTCATTATATTTGCAGTTTGCTTTCTTTTGATGACATATACTACCACTGGACGGTCTATCTATGCGGTGGGTGGCAATGCAGAATCTGCCAGATTAAGCGGAATTCATGTGTTTCGCTCAAAAGTAATTGTGTTTGCCGGCGTTCAGGTGATGTGTGTTTTGGCAGGAATGATGCACAGCGCCCAAGTTGCCTCTGGGTCTTTCAGCTTTGGAAGAGGATGGGAAGTAGATGTTATTTCGGCAGTTGTAATTGGAGGAACCAGTATGAACGGTGGAGTTGGAAAACCCTGGGGAACATTGATGGGCATCCTGTTTCTGGGCGTAATTACAAATGCTATGACAATTTTAAATTTAGATATCTATCTGCAATATGTGATTAAGGGACTGGTGATGGCTCTGGCAGTATTTTTGTCTATGTACCAGGCGAAGGCAAAAGCATAACGGTAAAGTAGTATTTCTCCTAAGTTTTCTGCATCTGTTATTGATCTGTGAAAGATTTTTGTATAGAATAAAAAAGAGTGTGTTGTGAGAGACTAGATCATTACAAATGAGGGAGAAGGAGTATGATAGAAGAAATTCTGGCATATAACAAGCATTTTACGGAGGAGAAGTCCTATAAAAAGTATCTGCCTAATAAATATATGTATAGGAAAATTGCGATTCTCACCTGTATGGACACCCGTCTGGGGGATTTGCTGCCGGCCGCTCTGGGACTGAGGCATGGAGCTGTGAAAATCATTAAAAATGCAGGCGGTGTTGTGACGGATCCCTTTGGAAGCGTAATCCGAAGTCTGCTTATCGCGATCATTGAGATGGGTGTGGAAGAGATTATGGTTATCGGTCATGCAGAGTGTGAGATCTACCATACAGACAGTGAACTAATGGGTACCCGCATGAGACAGAGGGGGATTACAGAGGAGTCATTTGAAATGTTGAAGTTTTGCGGGATTGATTTTGATAAGTGGATCTCCGGTTTTGATACAGTAGAAGAGTCTGTGGAGGATACTGTGGATACCATTCGGAATCATCCGCTAATCCCCCGGGATGTGCGGGTGGGCGGTTATGTGTTCGACACAGGAACGGGGGCTTTGAAAGTTGTGTGTTGAGGAGTAACAGATTCGGCCGGGGGGCAGGAAATGTGAGATGCCGGGCTGAGGAGGGATTATGAAAAAAGAAATTTCGTATATTCAGATTGAAAATGCCATCGGTGGAAATCAGGACTGGTTTTTGGATCCCTTTATGCATGGAGGCGGCTGCGGGGCAGTGACTGCCTGCGATATCTGTATTTATCTGGCCCGTGAAAGGGGGCTTCATTCTCTGTACCCTTTTGATGCAAAACAGCTGACAAAAAAGGATTATGTTCATTTTTCCAAAAGGATGAAGCCTTTTTTGCATCCCCGCTGGCAGGGAATTGACACTCTGGATCTTTATCTTTCTGGAATCCGGGCCTACTGGGAGAGTGTGGGCTGTGATAAGTTAGAAGCTAATGGGCTGCTGGGGACAGTTTCTGTGGAGGAGGCAGAGACAGCAGTGCGAAGGCAGATCGATGAGGGGATGCCGATTCCCTATCTCCTCTTAAAGCATGAGAGTCCCTCTTTCCGTGATTATGTGTGGCACTGGTTTAACCTGACAGGATATGAGGAGTCAGGCGGGGAGTTTTATGTGAAGGCAGTGACGTATGGGGAGTTTCAGTGGTTGAATTTGAAGGAGTTATGGGATACAGGGTATGAAAAGAAAGGCGGGATGATTCTTGTTAACTTCCTTAGCCGATAAATCTTTGTATTCACCCTCTCTCAAAAAAAGCAAATACGCTTTTTTCGGGAGAGGGTACTCTATTATTAAAATATTAATCTGCGATACCTGTTCACACAAGCCAAAATCTCCTGTCGCCTTGGACGGGCCAGGGAGGAACGCACATCCCCACGCTCAAAGAGGCTTTCCAACCCCTCTTCATTCATGAGCTTTTCGATAGAATCAGATAGCTCTGTCATACTTTTTCTCCCATCCATTTCTTTCAATTCCAGATATTTTAAAAGATAGGCAAGAGCCATGGTTTGTTCTGAATCCCGCAATTGTTCCAGATAACGAAGCTCCACAGCGTCCCGCCCCAGGAGCAGTTCGCTGGTTCCCATGGCTTTTAACTTTAACCGGTCATCCTTTTTCAGAGCATTGTTGGGCCGGGGACAGCGTTTGCCACAGTAGGCGGGAAACTTTTCCTGTCTGGAAGAAAAGACGGGGAAGGCGGCGGCCGCTTCCTTTGCCCGTTTTGTAATATCATAGGGAACATATTCTTTCATCTGAATTACAGTATCCGCCACATGAAAATAAGAACCGGAGCTGCCGGCCACAATAATAGAAGAGATCCCAAAATCCTCGTATAGGCTTCGCACCCGCTCAATAAAGGGAATGATGGGTTCCTCTTCAGGAGCAACCACCTGCTGCATCAATTTGTCCCGGATCATAAAGTTGGTGGCAGAGGTATCTTCGTCGATAAGTAGCAGAGTACTTCCGCTCTCCATACTTTCCATTAAATTCGCTGCCTGAGAGGTACTGCCGCTGGCGTCCTCAGAGGAGAATTGCCTTGTATCCTTGCTGCCGGGAAGATGGCGGATAAAGGGTGAAATGTCCACGCCGGATATACTGCGGCCGTCTTCCGAGCGCAGCTTCCAGGCGCTTTCGTCGGCGATGACGAGTTCCCGGCCATCATTGCCGATATGGTTATAGACTCCATATTGCAGGGCCTGCAGTACAGTAGACTTTCCGTGGTAGCCCCCGCCTACAAAGAGCGTGATCCCTTTTTTGATGCCCATGCCGGTGACTGGGCCACGGTTGGGAAGGGTGAGCGTCACCTCCATGGAGGAGGGAGAGCGGAAAGGAACGGCCTCCTGCATAGGGCGATCTGAGACTCCGCTTTGACGGGGGAGGACAGAGCCGTTGGCCACAAAAGCACACAATCCCAGGGAAGAGAGCTGTGAACGGATATACTGCTGATCCTCGCACAGTTCTATGGCAGCTTTCAGGCGATTTTGATATATTTTCTGGTAATAAAGACTGCTTATAACACAGCCGGGCAGAATATCAAAGAGCATTTTTTCCAGTTCTCTTGCGTCAATGGTACGCCCGTGGGCCGGAAAGCCGGCTTCGAACCGGAGAGTAACTGAGCCATTACTACTGTCCACCCGGCAGGCAGTGCGCTCCAGGACTTCCTGCCCACACCGGGACACAGCCAGAAGGCCGCTTTTTCCAGAGCCTTTGGCCTGCATACTGCCAGAGGAAATCTGTGTGGCGAAAAGGCGGGTCAGATGATCCTGGAGGGTAATGCGTTTTGGATGCGTGTCATAATAGGTTGGAGGAAATCCTGCTTTTTTCCCGGAGATAAGAACGGACAAGCGGGAGGGAGAGGCAAAGGGATCCCCCTGAACGTGGTCAATGGAGAGAATATAGTTTCCAAAGTCATATTGACCCTTTAATTCTTTGTAGGCTGGATAGCCCCGGTGATCGATGGATTTCAATTTTATTCTTAAGTCTTGTGATGATTTCATAGTATAGTACTCCTTTAGAAGTTTGTGAATAGCTATCGTAGTTTCATAGTATGGGCAAAGTCTGCCCTTTTCCTCCTATCATAAACGATTGAGAGATATTTTACAATTTATAAAGCTGTAAATTTTGCCGGTTTTTTAGGCATGAGGGAGCAAAAATAATTGTAAAATGTATAAATATAAATTTCTGCAAGTATTTTATTGAAATAAGTAAAAAATAATGGTAATATATGCAATATATATGAATAACAATACAATATATTCTGGGTAAATAATGCAATGCAGTATATTGGACTGTCCATCAAGGATATTTATTCAGGGTATGTCAGTATGAAAAGCACTTGAATTACAGAAGAAATAGGCTTACAATAATTCAGATTATATACCCTTGCCAAGAGAGGGTACAGAAAGCAGAGGAGTAAAGTTATGATTAAAGCAGGAATTATCGGAGCAACCGGCTATGCAGGAGCAGAATTAGTGCGGATTCTGGCAGGACACAGAGAAGCAGAAATCAAGTGGTATGGCTCAAGAAGCTACATAGACAAGAAGTATGCCCAAGTGTACCAGAATATGTTCCAGATTGTGGATGATACATGTATGGATGACAATATGGAGGAATTGTCTAAAGAGGTAGATGTAATTTTTACAGCCACACCTCAAGGGCTGTGCGCATCCCTGGTAAATGATGAGATTCTTTCCAGAACGAAAATTATTGATTTAAGTGCAGACTTTCGGATTAAGGATGTAAAAGTGTATGAAAAATGGTACGGAATCCATCATCCCTCCGCACAGTATCTGAAAGAAGCTGTCTACGGCCTCTGTGAGATTAACCGGGGGGATGTAAAAAAAGCCCGGCTCATAGCCAACCCGGGATGCTATCCAACCTGTACCACCCTTTCCATCTATCCTCTTTTAAAAGAGGGTTTGATTGATCCCAATACGATTATCGTGGACGCCAAATCCGGGACCTCCGGGGCAGGAAGAGGGGCGAAGACAGACAACCTTTTCTGCGAAGTGAATGAGAATATGAAAGCCTACGGTGTGGCCACACACCGCCACACACCAGAGATTGAGGAACAGCTTTCCCTGGCGGCGGGAGAGCATGTTCTCATCAACTTTACTCCTCATCTGGTACCTATGAACCGGGGAATTTTGATTACGGCTTATGCTTCTCTGAAAAAAGAAGTGACTTACGAAGAGGTCAAGGCAATCTATGACAAGTATTATGAAAATGAAAAGTTTGTCCGGGTACTGGAAGCAGACGCGTGCCCCCAGACTAAATGGGTGGAAGGCAGCAATTATGTAGATGTGAACTTTAAGATTGATCCCCGGACAAAGCGTGTGATTATGATGGGAGCTATGGACAATCTGGTGAAGGGAGCCGCAGGCCAGGCAGTCCAGAACATGAATCTCATGTTTGGTCTGAATGAGAGCGAGGGCCTGGATTTGGTTCCTATGTTTCCATAATATGGATACTTGAATCTTTTTGTATACGAGGAAGAAACCATGACAGTTCGTACAATGACGATAGAAGATTATGACGGAGTATATGCGCTTTGGATGACCATTCGGGGCTTTGCCATTCGAAGTATTGACGACTCCAGAGAAGGGGTGGAGCGATTCTTAAGGCGAAATCCCAGTACAAGTGTAGTAGCGGTGGAGGATGGCCGGATTGTGGGCGGGATTCTCTGCGGCCACGACGGACGGCGGGGATGCCTCTACCATGTCTGCGTTCACAGGGATTACCGCATGCGGGGAATCGGAAAGGCCATGGTGGTGTATGCCATGAACGCTCTGAAGGAAGAACAGATCAGCAAAGTATCTCTCATCGCCTTTACAAAAAATGATATTGGAAATGCATTTTGGAACCGGATTGGCTGGACAAGACGTTTGGATCTGAATTATTATGATTTTACATTAAATGATAAAAATATTACGGCGTTTAATGAATAGTTCAAATGAAGAATTTACAGATGAAAAAGAAAAGTAGAAGAAAGGTAAAGAATAATCATGAATGAAATGAAAAAATGCCCCGGCGGCGTGACAGCAGCCAAAGGATTTGAAGCGGCAGCGGCAGCGGCAGAGATTAAATATAAAAACCGGACAGACATGGCTCTTGTATACAGCCAGGCTCCCTGTAAAGTGGCGGGAACTTTTACTACAAATGTAGTAAAGGCGGCTCCAGTTAAATGGGATCAGAAGGTGGTAGCTGAATCGCCCTTTGCCCAGGCTGTGATTGTCAATTCTGGCATTGCCAATGCCTGCACAGGTGTGGAAGGTTATGAATATTGCAGGGAGACAGCGAAAGAAGCCTCCGCCGTGCTGGGAGTGCCAGAGGAAGCCGTACTGGTGGCATCTACCGGTGTAATTGGTATGCAACTTCCCATAGATCGGCTGAAAAGAGGAATTCATCTTTTGAAAGACGCCAGGGGAGAAAGCCTCAGTCACGGGACAGAGGCGGCCAAGGCAATTATGACGACAGACACTGTCCATAAGGAGATTGCCATACAGACGGTAATTGGTGGTAAGACCGTGACGGTAGGGGGAATGTGTAAGGGATCCGGTATGATTCATCCAAATATGTGTACCATGCTGGCCTTCGTGACCACGGATGTAAATATTTCAAAGGAACTGTTACAAAAGGCAGTCAGTGAGAATGTAAAGGACACCTTTAATATGATTTCTGTGGACGGGGACACCTCCACCAATGATACTCTTTTAGTGCTTGCCAATGGTATGGCGGAAAATTTAGAGATTACAGAGGAAAATGAAGATTACCAGAGATTTACAGCAGCGCTGAATCTGGTGAATACCCATCTGGCAAAAAAGATGGCAGGGGATGGAGAGGGAGCTACCGCTCTCTTTGAGGTGAAAATTGTGGGAGCCAAGAGTAAGGAACAGGCAGTGATCTTAAGCAAGTCCGTGGTATCCTCCAGCCTGGTGAAAGCGGCAATCTATGGACATGATGCCAACTGGGGGCGAATTCTCTGTGCTATGGGGTACTCTGGTGCTCAGTTTGACCCAGAAAAAGTTGACCTGTTTTTTGAGAGCAGAGCAGGAAAGATACAGATTATAGAAAATGGCGTAGCTGTGAACTATAGTGAGGAAGAAGCTGCAAAAATTTTGTCAGAGCCGGAAGTGACAGCTATAGCAGATATGAAGATGGGTGACGCCTGCGCAACTGCCTGGGGCTGCGATCTCACCTATGATTATGTAAAAATAAATGCGGACTATCGGTCCTGATGCAGAAAAGGGCAAGGCATGAAATTACAGAAAATAAATGGAGATTTTTCTGTCTGTAAGGTAAAAGAGATCTTTTCCATTGATTTAAGCAGGGAATTTTTATTTGTAGGAAAGACAGATGAGGAAATATCCCTTGTATGCAGGAGCGAGGATGTTCCAGTTAAAGTATTTCAGAGAGAGGACGGCTGGAAAGCCTTTCGGATACAGGGAGAGCTAGACTTTTCTTTGATTGGGATCCTTTCAAAGATTACAACGCTTTTGGCAGAGAATCAGATCGGGATCTTTGCATTATCTACTTATAATACAGATTATTTTCTCGTAAAGGAACAGAATTTTGCCAGAGCGCTCCATATATTGAAAGGGGCAGGGTATGAGATTTGTTGATGTGAGCCTGCTTCGATAGTTGACACAGAGGATAAAAACTATCAGCTAAATGTAGTTGGTAGTTTTTTTGTTGCATAGCAGTAGCAACAGGACGTAAAAAATTAAAAAAAGGAACGCCAGTGGAACTTTCAGGGAACATCCAGGGAACTTTTGCTGTGTATAATGAGCCTCAGAAAAGCATTTGATATGCTTAAAGATTATGAAGGAGGCTTTTTATTATGTTGTTAGAGACAATTGCAAAGGTTATTGTAGAAAGAACAGACTGTGATATTGCTGATGTGAAAATGGAGAGCACATTTTCTGATTTGGGGATTGATTCCCTGGATACAGTAGAGCTGCTTATGAGCCTGGAAGATGAGATTGGAATTGAGATTGAGCTTGACGAGAAGGTAGAGACAGTAGGCGATCTGGTGACATTTATCGAGAAAAAGCAGCAGGAGTAGGATATGATTCAGTCAGAAATTTGTGAATTACTTGGGATTCAATACCCTGTATTTCAGGGAGGAATGGCCTGGATCGCCGATGGAAAATTGGCCGCGGCAGTATCAGAGGGCGGCGGCCTGGGGATTGTTGCAGCAGGAAATGCTCCCGGAGAATATGTAAGAGAACAAATTCGAGTGGCAAAATCCCTGACAGAGAAGCCCATAGGGGTCAATATTATGCTACTCAGTCCCTGTGCAGATGAGGTGGCGCAGGTAGTGGTTGAGGAGCAGGTGGCAGTGGTGACGACTGGCGCTGGAAACCCAGCCAAATATATGGAGAGCTTTAAGGCAGCGGGAATCAAAGTGATTCCTGTAGTACCGTCAGTGGCTATGGCAAAACGAATGGAGCGGCTTGGGGCCTCGGCTCTGATTGCTGAGGGCGGAGAAAGCGGCGGCCATGTAGGAGAGCTGACGACTATGGTGCTGGTTCCTCAAATTTGCGATGCATCCAAACTGCCTGTGATTGCAGCAGGAGGTATCGCTGACGGACGGGGCGTGGCAGCGGCTTTTATGCTGGGAGCCTGCGGAGTGCAGATGGGCACCCGGTTTCTGAGCGCCCAGGAGTGTACCATACACCCTGTGTACCGAGAGAAAATCCTCAAAGCCACAGACTTATGTACCATGGTGACAGGCAAACGCCTGGGCCATCCTGTCCGCAGTCTGCGCACTCAATTTGCAAGAGATTATGCTAAAGCAGAGTATGGCCAAGCCTCCGATGAAGAACTGGAGACTATGGGGACAGGAGCCCTGCGCCTGGCGGTACAGGAGGGAGACCTGAAAAAGGGATGTTTCCTGGCAGGCCAGATCGCTTCTGTAGTCAAAGAGGTACAGCCTGCTGCTGAGATTATAAGAGAAGTGATAGAAGGGGCAGAGCCCATTCTGAAGAGGGCGCCGTCATGGGTAAAATAGCATTTGTTTTTTCCGGCCAGGGAGATCAATATCCTGGTATGGGAAAGGAACTGGCTGCTGAGTACGCTGGAGCCAGGCAAGTATTCCAAATGTGCGACAGAATTCGTCCGGGTACTTCTAAGCAGTGCTTTTCTGGTGAGGAAGAGGAGTTAAAGGAGACAAAGAATACACAGCCCTGCCTCTTTGCCATGGAGCTTGCAGGGACCCGGGTGTTAAAGGAAGCAGGAATCAAGCCCGCCGCTGTGGCGGGATTTTCTCTGGGAGAGCTGGTGGCCTGTACTGTGGCGGGTATCTTTGATGAGGAAACTGGTTTTCGACTTGTGTGCAAGCGGGGAGAGCTGATGCAACAAGCGGCAGAAAAGCA
Source organism: Clostridia bacterium (assembly GCA_910574475.1). Classification (GTDB taxonomy): domain Bacteria; phylum Bacillota; class Clostridia; order Lachnospirales; family Lachnospiraceae; genus Laedolimicola. Next base: position 278,725 of record CAJTAT010000005.1, read on the forward strand.
GGATACCGCCATGGCGGCAGTCGTCAAACTGTCTAGAGAAGAAGTAGAAAACCTCTGCGAAAGGTTTACGGATGTCTATCCTGTGAACTACAACTGTCCGGGACAGATCACAGTGGCGGGACTTTCCATTCAGATGCCAGAGTTTTCCGCTCAGGTAAAAGCTTTGAAAGGCAGAGCGCTCCCTCTGAAGGTAAAAGGGGCCTTCCATTCTCCTTTTATGAAAGAAGCTTCCCTTGCTTTTAGCCAGGAGCTGGAAGAAATAGAATTTCACAAGAGCGAACTTGTCCTATACTCAAATGTAACAGGCAATCCTTATTCGGAGGATGGGAAGGAGCTTCTCTCACAGCAGATTTGTAGCCCTGTACAGTGGGAATCTACCATTCTCCACATGATTTCTTCTGGAATTGATACCTTTATAGAAATAGGGCCGGGAAAAACCCTGACCAATATGATTCGGAAGATTGCTCCCAAAGTAAAGACTTACACAATCTCTGAACTGCCTGTTATTCTGGCAGAATTAGAAAGTAAGTTATAGCGCGGCAGCTTTACTTAGCTTAACAACAAATGACATTTCAAGCTACAGTTAAGTATGATCAGAGGAAGAATGGACCATGCACAGGAGGTGTAAGATATGCTAAATGAAAAAGTGGCAATTATAACAGGAGGTTCCCGGGGGATTGGTAGGGCGATCGTACACAAGTTTGCATCCCTTGGAGCAGAGATTGCTTTGATTTATGGAGGAAATGTAAAGGCTGCGGAAGAAGTATCGAAAGACTGTCAGGAAAAATACGGCGTGAAGATCAAGACTTACTGCTGTGATGTGTCTGATTTTGAGCAGACAAAGGAGACGGTGACACAGATTAAGTCAGATTTTGGAGGAGTCCATATTTTGGTAAACAATGCGGGAATTACCCGGGACGGCCTGGTGGCAAGGATGAGAGAAGAAGATTTTGATCAGGTCCTTAACACGAATCTCAAGGGAGCCTTCCATATGATTCGCCATTGCACGGGCCTATTTTTACGCTCCAGGGAGGGATGTATTATCAACATCAGTTCCGTATCCGGTCTCATAGGAAATGCTGGGCAGAGCAACTATGCCGCATCAAAAGCAGGCTTGATTGGCCTGACCAAGTCTGTGGCAAAAGAATTGGCCCCCAGGGGAATTCGCTGCAACGCCATTGCACCTGGATTTATACGAACAGATATGACACAGACCCAGGAGGGAAATCCGCTTTTAAGTATCATACCTCTGGGAAGAATGGGAGTGCCTGAGGATGTGGCCCAGGCGGCCGCCTACCTGGCAACTGCCGGTTATGTGACCGGTGAAGTGCTGCGGGTGGACGGCGGAATTGCAATGTAAGGAGAATCAGGATGAAGGACATAAAAAGAAGAGTTGTTGTAACAGGTATGGGAGCTATCACTCCTGTGGGGAACAGTACACAGGAGTGCTGGAACAGCCTTATTTCCGGCAAAAACGGAATTGGTCCCATTACCCTTTTTGATACAGCCAATTACAAAGCAAAGCTGGCTGCAGAAGTGAAACATTTTAATCCCCTTGATTATATGGAAAAAGCAGAAATGCTCCGCTCTGACCGCTATACTCATTTTGCAGTGGCGGCAGCCAGCCAGGCTGTGGAGGAGAGTGGCATTGAGGGAAATGTGATACCAGAACGGTTTGCAGTTTATTTTGGGGCAGGAATCGGCGGGATCCATACCTTTGAGGCAGAACACACCAAACTGATGGAAAAAGGCCCCAGACGGGTTTCTCCTCTGTTTGTCCCCATGATGATAGCCAATATGGCAGCAGGAACCATTGCAATTCGCCACAATTGTCGAGGAGCGGCAATGCCGGCGGTGACGGCCTGTGCCTCTGGATCCAATGCCATTGGTGAGGCGATGCGGTTGATTCGTCACGGCTACGCGGATGCTGTCATTACGGGCGGTGCAGAGGCGGCTGTCTGCCCTTCGGCAGTGGCTGGCTTTGTGAATATGCAAGCCTTATCTGTATCAGAAGATCCAGACGAGGCTTCCCTGCCTTTTGACATGCGCAGGAATGGTTTCGTCATCGGCGAGGGAGCTGTGTCCCTGGTTCTGGAGGAATATGAGCATGCAAAGAATAGAGGCGCTAAGATATACGGGGAGGTCTGCGGTTATGGATCCACCTGCGACGCCTATCACATAACGGCTCCCCACCCAGAAGCAAGAGGAGGCGCCCAGGCAATGAAAGATGCTATGGCTGAAGCGGACTATGCGGAAAATAAAACTGTGTATGTCAATGCCCACGGTACGGGGACGCCTATGAATGACACCACAGAAACTCTTGCAATTAAGACTGCTATGGGGGAGGAAATGGCGAAAAAGGCATACATCAGCTCCACGAAGTCTATGACTGGACATATGCTGGGAGCGGCCGGAGCCATAGAGGCTATGGCTTGTCTGTTCGCCTTAAAAGAGGGTATCATCCCGCCTACTTTAAATCTAAATGAACCAGATAAAGACTGCGATCTGAATTATGTGCCAAAGCAGGCAATAAAAGCAGAGATTGACTTGGCTCTCTCCAACTCTCTGGGCTTTGGGGGGCACAATGCATGTCTTGCTTTTAGAAAGGTGTAAATATGAATGAGACTGATATTCGCAAATATGCCAGTCTGATGCAGGAGCTGGGCTTAACCGGACTGGAGATTACGGAAGATAACAAGGTAGTCCGCTTAGAACGGACGATGTCTGGAATACCCCTGGAGCAGGTATACTCTGCTCCCACCGCTCCCTCTCCAGAAAAACAAGAGGCAGCAGATTATATCAGCATCAAATCGCCTATGGTGGGAATGTTCTATGCGGCGCCGGCTGAAAATGCAGAGCCCTTTGTGGCTATCGGAGATCGGGTTGAGACCGGAAAAACTCTGTGCATCATTGAGGCCATGAAATTAATGAACGAAATCTGTGCCGACGAAGGCGGTGTCATATCTGAAATCTGTGTCACTAACGGACAGGTGGTAGAATATGGAACAGAGCTGTTCAGAATCAGGAGGTAAACCTTGAGAAGAGAAGAGATAGAAAAAATTCTTCCCCACAGAAGTCCGATGCTCTTGTTGGATGAGGTAGAGGAAAGAGAGGGAGTCTCCTATGGCTATTATACGGTGCGGGGAGATGAGTTCTTTTTAAAGGGCCATTTTCCCAACTACCCCATTGTCCCGGGAGTCATTCTCTGTGAGATCCTTGCACAGTCAGCTTGTGTTTTGTTAAAAGATGCTATGTCCAAGGGTCAGCTCCCTGTGTATACGGGGCTTGATAAAGTGCGGTTTCACGCTCCAGTACGGCCGGGAGATACGGTAAAGACAAAGTGTAACATAAAACGTGTGAAAGGGCCATTTTATTTTGCAGAAGGAACGGCAAGTGTGAACGAAAAAGTCTGTGTGGCAGCAGAATTTTCTTTTGCAATCAAAGGGGCATAGCTTATGTTTTCTAAAATTTTAATCGCAAACAGAGGTGAAATCGCTGTACGGATTATTCGGGCCTGTAAGGAAATGGGTATTGCTACCGTGGCAGTCTATTCAGAAGCGGACAAAAATGCTCTTCACGTGGCCTTGGCAGATGAGAGCTATTGTATCGGTCCGGCAGAGGCAACAGAGAGTTATCTTCGGGAAGACAGAATCATCAGCGCAGCTCTTTTAGCAGGAGCCCAGGCCATCCATCCTGGCTATGGATTTTTGTCAGAAAATGCACATTTTGCAAGGATTTGCAGGAAAAACGGCATCGTATTTATCGGGCCTGAGCCGGAAAACATGGAGAAGCTAAGTGATAAAGCTCTTTTAAAAGAGCTTATGGCGGATACTGAACTTAAGGTAATACCAGGAACAAAAGCTGTAGCATCTGTGGAGGAAGCAAAAAAACTTGCCGGTGAGCTGGGATATCCAGTGATGCTGAAAGCCTGCGCAGGCGGCGGTGGACGGGGAATCCGGCTGATTCGCAGAGCTGACGAGGTGGAAGAGGCCTATAGTCAGGCGGCCTCTGAAGCTTTAGCAGCCTTTGGCGACAGTTCCGTATACTTAGAGAAATACATTTTCCCTGCCAGGCACGTAGAGTTTCAGATTATGGCCGATGAGACAGGAAAGGTAGTGTGTCTTGGAGAGCGGGATTGCTCACTTCAGCGGCGAAACCAAAAGCTTATCGAAGAGACGCCATCTCCGGCAGTGGATACAAAGCAGCGGCAGAAAATTATGGAACTTGTGATTGACGCTGTAAGACAGATAGGCTATGTGGGCCTGGGAACTCTGGAATTTTTGCTGGATTTTGAAGGAAACTTCTGGTTTATGGAGATGAATGTCCGTCTCCAGGTGGAACACTGTGTGACAGAGATGCTTACAGGCATTGATCTTGTAAAATGGCAGATACGCATTGCAGCGGGGATACACATACACTTTAGTCAAAAAGAGATTCGCCTGGAAGGCGCGGCCATAGAGTGTCGCATCAATGCGAAAAGCTGCGGTGAACTTCAAATGCTTCATGTGCCAGGGGGCCCCTTTGTGCGGTTTGATACGTGTCTTGTGGTTGGAACGGCTGTCACTCCCTATTACGATTCTCTTGTTGGAAAGCTCATTGTCCATGCGGGAACCAGGGAAGAGGCTTTAAGAAAGATGCGTGCTGCTCTGTGTGAGTTGATTATAGACGGAATTCCGGTCAACATAGAAAAGCAGTTGAGAAATATTGACGATGAACGGTTTATATCTGGAAAATATGACTTAACATTTATGGGTAACAGGTGAGGAAATGGCATTGATAAATTTTTTAAAACCGAAGAACAAATTAGAAGAGGGAGGGCGCACGGCGGCGCCTGTCCATGAGGATGAGGGGGAACCAGAAAAAAAGTGTCCCAATTGCCATAAAGACATCCCTCTAAGCCGCTTGTGGTCAAATGGGCTGGTCTGTACCTGTGGATATCATTTTCGGATGAAAGCACGCCAGCGAATTCACATGGTGACAGATAAAGGAAGTTTTCAGGAGCTATTTTCATCTGTGAAGTCAGGAAACCCCCTTCTCTTTCCAGGATACGGAGAAAAGTTAGAGACAATGCGGTCAGCCAGCGGAGAAGAGGAGGCGGTTATCTGCGGGGAAGCCCAGATCGGAAGGCAGAAATGTTGTATTTTTGTCATGGACTCCTATTTTATGATGGGAAGCATGGGCAGTGCTGTGGGAGAGAAGATTGCCTCGCTCTTTGAATATGCTGCCGATCACCGGATGCCAGTCATTGGCTGGACCGTTTCGGGAGGAGCCAGGATGCAGGAAGGACTTTTATCCCTGATGCAGATGGCGAAGACGAGCGCGGCCATTAAAAAGCACAGTGATGCAGGGCTTTTCTATATTGTCGTGCTGACAAATCCCACCACAGGCGGTGTGACAGCCAGCTTTGCTATGGAAGGGGACATTATTCTGGCGGAACCAGGGGCAACCGTAGGATTTGCTGGAGCCCGGGTGATTGAGCAGACGACAAAAAAATCTCTCCCTAAGGGCTTTCAGACAGCAGAGTTTGTGTTAAACCATGGATTTATAGATAGCATTGTTCCCCGGAGGGAACAGAGAAAGCTGCTGGCGGAGCTTTTGAAAATGCACAGGGGAGGATGAGACAATGGGTCAGAACCCTTATGACAGAGTAAAGCTTGCTCGTGACAACAGCAGGCCTACAGGTCTTGACTATATTAAAAATATTTTTCAGGGATTTATTGAGCTGCACGGTGACAGGCGTTTTGGCGATGATGCCGCTATTGTGGGAGGCCTGGCTTATCTGAATAAAAGCCCTGTGACGGTAATCGCCATTGAGAAAGGACACTCTGCAAAGGAGCGTGCTATGCGCAATTTTGGAGCACCTCACCCAGAAGGGTATCGAAAAGCCCTGCGTCTTATGAAGCAGGCTGAGAAATTTGGCCGCCCTGTGATCTGTTTTATAGATACTTCTGGCGCATACTGTGGGATTGGAGCAGAGGAGCGGGGCCAGGGGCAGGCTATCGCAGAGAATTTGATGGAAATGACTACACTCTGTGTTCCCATCGTGTCTTTATTAGTAGGCGAGGGCGGGAGTGGAGGCGCTTTGGCTCTGGCAGTAGCCGACCGGGTGTGGATGCTTAAGAACAGCGTATACTCAGTCATTTCACCTGAAGGATGTGCCAGTATTTTGTGGAAGGACCCATCCAAAGCCCCGGCTGCTGCCGCCAGTCTGAAATTGACGGCAGAAGATGCAAAGTCACTGGGCATTGTGGAACGCATTTTACCAGAAAAGGATTTGGGAACAAAAGCCTTTTATGAACGGATCCGTGCTCTTTTGAGTGAAGAAATTGGAAAGCTCTCGAAAAATCCAGATCTGATAGAAAAGCGTTATGAACGCTTTCGGCGGATGGGGGCTGTCACTGAGTTTGATATAGCAAGCGCAGCTACTTGGCCTGTAGCTTGCGGAAATAAAGGGATTAATTATGAGCATTTATAAAAAGTTTTGTCAGGAAGTCTTAGATGAGTTTGGCGCTTTGAAAAATATAGAGCTTGATTACCCAGAGAATTTTAATTTTGGATATGATGTGGTGGATGCCATTGCAGATCAAGATCCTGAGAAAAGGGCCCTTGTCTGGTGTGATATCAATAATGAGGAGCATATTTTCTCTTTTTCTGATATAAAACGGCTGAGTAACCAGGCTGCCAATGTGTTCAGAAAGGCTGGATTGCAGAGAGGCGATAGGGTCATGGTGGTATTAAAGCGCCACTATGAATATTGGATTGTGGCGGTGGCCCTGCATAAGCTGGGGATTACTATGATACCAGTGACACATATGCTGACTGTGGATGATTATGTCTACCGTCTGAAATGTTCCCAGGTAAAGGGAATTGTATGTACCCTGCAAAACGATGCTTCTGGAAAGATTCAAGAGGCACGAAAGCAAGCAGAAGTTTCCTGCAGGTTATGGTGTGTGCAGGGAGAGTGGGAAGGATTTGAAAATCTCACAGAAGAGATGGAGAAAGAGGACTGTGTGCTTTCTCGTCAGCATACATTGGTCACAGATCCCATGCTACTATATTTTACTTCGGGGACCACAGGCTATCCCAAAGGTGTGATTCATGATTTTTCCTATCCTTTAGCCCATATTGTAACGGCAAAATACTGGCAGCAGGCAGAGGATGGGGGACTACATTTTACTGTGGCCGAGACTGGATGGGCCAAAGCATCCTGGGGCAAAATCTACGGGCAATGGCTGGTAGGGAGTGCTGTCATGGTATATGATTTTGATAACTTTGATCCCAGACAGCTTACAGGGATTATCAATCACTATAAGGTGACTTCCTTCTGTGCGCCTCCCACCGTATACCGGTACCTGGTTCGCAAAGGGATTCCTTCTATGCCAAGTCTACGGCATGCCTCTACTGCAGGGGAGATGTTGGCGCCGGAAGTATTTCGGCTTTTTACTCAGCAGACAGGAATTCCTCTCTGTGAGGGGTATGGGCAGACAGAGACAACACTGCTTATGGCAAACTTTAAAGGGCAGGAACCAGTGGAGGGGTCTCTGGGAAGAGTCTCTCCTTTCTACCATATTGAGCTGCGGGATAAAGGCGGAAACCCTGTACCTGTGGGGGAAATTGGCGAGATCGTGATTGTTCCGCCAGAGAATGGGAGACAGACAGGTATTTTCACAGGATACCTCCACAAGGAGGAACAATATGAATACGTATGGCGAGGCGGAGTGTATCATACAGGAGACTCTGCCTGGCAGGATGAAAATGGACTGTACTGGTTCCACGGACGATTTGACGATATTATTAAGACAGGAGGTTTCCGGGTAGGACCTTATGAAGTGGAAAATGTTTTGATGGAACATCCAGGAGTGGTGGAATGTGGCGTCGTGGGAATTCCCGATTCTCTCAGGGGGCAGGCCATTAAGGCAGTTGTCGTCCTATCAAAGAAGTATTCGCCTTCACGCCATTTGGAGAAGGAGATGAAAGATTTCTGTAACAGTCAGCTGGCAGAGTACAAATGGGTTCGCAAGATTGAGTTTGTAAAGGAACTACCAAAGACCATCAGTGGAAAGATCCGCAAAGTGGAGCTGCGAGGTTAGAAAAAAAGCTCTGTCATTGTCTGGCTGTCATTTTTGTGGTATGATAACAAGGACAAGATAAAAGAATAGGCGTTTCATATAGCAGGAGATGATATGAAAAATAGCTTGGATAATGTGGAAGAGATACTGAATTGCCATATTAGCGGCTTTCATCAGTATGTGTTGCAGAAACCGGTTCACTTGGCCTTTGTCAGCCAGAACTTTTGTGAGATAACCGGCTACAGGCAAGAAGAGCTTTTAAGCGAAAGTATAGATTTATATAAGTCTTTGATACATCCTGCGGATAGCAGGGTGTATTCTGACTTTCTACAAAAACTGGCAAGGAAGGAACAGACAGTCACAGTACAGTATAGGATTATCTGTAAAGACAAAAAGGTAAAGTATGTAACGGACACAGCCACATCCAAATGCCGGGAGGATGGAATCCTTGTGGCTTATTCTGTTTTGACAGATATTACTTCTGTAAGCAAAGAGAACCGGGAGCTACAGTTTTTGAAAGAGACAATTCCCTGTGGTTTTGTGAGATATACCTGTGAAAAGCAGCCTAAAGTTACATACGTGAATGAACAGATGTTGAAAATCCTGGGGTTTTCAAAGGAAAATGAGGGAGAGGCTGATGATCAGGAGTTTTACAGGGACAATATTTATCTGATGATTCCTATGGAGGAACGGCGGCGGTTTTCTTGCTTTTTACAACAGGTGTATAAGAAAGGAGTACCTGTTGCAGGTGAAGTGACAGTCCTTCGTCGGGACGGGACAAAGGCTCATCTTTACGGATGGGTTACAAAGTGTGTCAATGAGCAGGGGGAAGAGGAGTTCCAGAGTGTTTGTATGGATGTGACGGAAAAATATCGGACCAGTAAAGCAAACAAGACGGAGCAGTATTTGAACGCACTGACAGAAGTCTATGATAAGATTTTTGAGTATAACTTTTCCAATAAGACAGTGAAATATATCCATGGAAAAGAATCTGGTACCTTTGGAAGGATTCAAAATATCCCTATGCACATGGAGGAGGCCACAAAGCAGTGGATGGAAAATACGGTAGTGAAGGAGGACAGGGAGAAGGTAAGGAACTTCTTTTTCAATATTTTCAAGCATAATTTTGGGGAAGATGATAAAAGGCCGCCTCAAATTCATTTTCAGGCGCGATCTGCTGATGAGAGAATCTTAGACTATATGGGTATCTTTTTAAAAGTTGACAGGTCTGTAAGCCTGTTTTGCTTAAGAAGCATATCCGACAGGAAGGAGACAGAAGCCCTGCGGGATGAAAACGCCTTTCTGAAAAATATAAATAAAAATATGCAGGAATTGGTAATGCGCTTTTCCGACGGTATTGTAGCCTTTGAGTTGAAAAATGACCAGGTAAAGCCCCTTTATGCCAGTGATAATGTATGCAATTTTTTCGGATATACAAAAGAAGAATGGGTGCTTATGATGGAGGAAAGCCATTCCATAAAGAAGTTTGTATCTCAAAGTGGAGTTGCCTATGAGGATTTTGAGGAGCTTTTGGAAGCCGGAGAGGCAGACTTTACTTATGTGGATACAAAGACGGGAGCCTTTCACAGAGTCAAGGCCATCTGTTCCCAGAAATGTTCTGATGATTTTTCAACCCGATATGTGATGCTGTACAGCCTCAATGATAAGATACAGTTGTCAGAGACGGAAGCTGAGGGAGCCAGAATTTATATCCGAACCTTTGGGTACTTTGATGTCTTTGTGGACGAGAAGCCCATTGCATTTCGAAATAAAAAGTCAAAAGAATTATTTGCCCTGTTGGTTGACCGCCGGGGAGGGTTTATCTCTTCGGAGGAGGCGATCAGTTTCTTGTGGGAAGATGAGACAGTGAACAATGTGACCCTGGCTAGATATCGGAAGGTGGCATTGCGATTAAAGAATATTCTGGAAGAATATGGAATTGCAGATGTGGTAGAATCTATAGACGGGAAGCGCCGCATTGTGACAGAGAAGGTTCGCTGTGATTTGTATGATTATCTCTCTCAAAAGGAAGATTATGTTCAACTTTTCAAAGGAAGCTACCTGACGAATTATAGTTGGGGGGAAATGACACTGGGAGAATTGCTTCATGAGTGAGGAGGTGAGGTATTGGTTAAAGTCAGAGACAGAAAGGGCATTTGGCCCTTTTTTGAATCCTGGGAGGAGACTATGATTTGGTCCTGCCTGCAGGGAATTATGGGGGAGCTTTATACGGACGACCCAGAGAAGCCTACAGCAGCAGTGGCCAGATTAGGAGATTTTGCATTTTTTGCAGGAGAGCCAAATCTGGAGTTGATTTCCTGTGTGCCTGAGAAATGTGGAAAACAGTTTATGATTTTCGTTCCCCAAAATACAGTCTGGAGAACCATGATAGAGGGGCATTATGGGGAACAGGCCAAGACCATCTTGCGCTTTGCCACAAAAAAGGAAAGGGATATGTTTGACAGGGAACAACTAAATTCTCTGGCGACCCGTCTGCCAGCCGGCTATGAAATGTGCCTGATAGATGAAGAAATTTATGATAGGTGCAGTTCAGAGGAATGGAGCCGGGATTTGGTGTCAAATTTTCAGAATTACGAAGAATACCATAGGCTAGGACTTGGCGTCGCAGTGTGCAGGGACGGGCGTGTGGTATCAGGGGCTTCCTCATACTCCAGGTATCAGGAGGGAATTGAGATTGAGATAGATACAAAGGAAGAATACAGAAGGAGAGGTCTTGCATCTGCATGCGGCGCAGGCCTTATCCTGGAATGTCTGAAGCGGGGGCTGTATCCCAGCTGGGATGCACACAGCAGGCAGTCCCTTTCTCTGGCTGAAAAGCTGGGATATCAGTATAGTCATGAGTATTCGGCGATTGAAATATGGAAGGCAGACAGATAAACAGAGGTCATTACCTTGTAGTTTCTCTGCGGATTAAGACGGGAGCCACAATTTTGTGAATGGGCTCTGCCAAGGGGGTAGGTTTGCGTTTCTTTCGCTCGGCCATTTGTGCGGACAAAAGCTCCATGGTTTCCCAGGCAATCAGGGGAATCTGCTGACCTACAGTGCTTGTGGGGATCACAGCCTCACTGGAGATAGGTGAATTGTCGAAACCGATAATCTGCCAGGCGTCAGGAAGTTTTCCGTATTTTCGGACTAAAAGGTTTAATAATACATTGGCATGGGTATCGTTTGACATAAACATACCCTTTTTTTTGGCTGGATATTTTGCCTCCAGTGTCTCCAGAATCTGGGAGAGACTGGAGTGATTTTCCTCAAAAGTATTGCCCAGCTCCGCCAGTATTAGTTCGTGGGGCAGATGGTATTCCTGGCAAGTAGTAAGAAAACCCTGGATACGTCCATAAGCTGGAGTATCTTTGGAAATATTTGCATTGATGTGGATCAGAATATCACAATTGCTTTTCTGAAGCAGACTTGTGGCCTGCACTCCACCCATATAATTGTCGGTAGTGACACTGCAGATATATTGATCCTCCCGCTCGATGCCCACAACAGGAATATTGTAGGCAGCCAGTTCTTTGGAGGGGATGGTGGGGCTTAAGACAATGAGGCCTTCAATATTATAAGCCAGAAGTTCTTCAATATATTTTCTCTCTACATCTTTATTTTCATTTCCGGCAAAGACCAGGAACTTGTATCCATAGGTTTCGTAGGTAGAAAGAATCTGGTTAAGCATTTCCGAATAATAATGCATGTAAAGGTTTGGAATGATGATTCCTACAAATTCGCTCTTTCCGTTGGCAAGAATCCGCGCTACTTTATTTTCTTTATAATTAAGGGCAGTGAGTGCCTCTGCAATTTTCTGCTGATTTTCCAGTGTGAGAGAATCGGGATTGTTAAAATAACGGGAAATTGTAGTTTTAGAAAAATGGGTGTACTCTGCAATATCTGCAAAAGTTACTTTTTTTGATTTCATGGAAATGTTTTACTCCTTCTTTCCAGTGTTACTGAATTTAGTATAGCAAATGTAAAAAAGGAAATCAACCTGAAAATAACCGGTTACAATACCGGTTTTGTGCAGGTTGCATAAATTGGGGCCGCTATTAATGTCAGATCTCACGAAAGTTAAATTATGTATTGACAAACAGGCAATTTGAGATTATGATTTTCTTAAAGTAACCGGTTACTTTACCGGTTACATAAACGGTTCCTGTAAAGGAAGGAACATAAAAAGGAGGAAGGAGAATGAAAAAACGGTTGCTGTGCCTGGCGTGTGTTCTTGCAGCTCTGGGCACTCTGGCAGGGTGCCAGAAGAAGGAAGTACGTCCGGGGGATGTGGAAGGGTATGATCCGGGTGAGACATATCTTTCCATCTGGGTACACTCCATTGAAGATACGGAGGAAGGGCAGGCTTATAAAAAGTCTGTAGAGAGCTTTAATGAAGCCTACAATGGCCAGTATTTTGCAGACATTGAGTTTATTCCGAGAAATGACAGCGGCGGCGGGTACTCTGACAAAATTAATGCTTCTGTTATGGCAGGAGGGCTTCCAGATGTGCTGACTGTGGATGGACCAAATGTGGCAGCTTATGCGGCCAATGGAATCATTCAGCCTTTGGCAGAGCTTACCGAGGAAGAAAAAAGCGCTTACCTGACGTCCATTATTGAACAGGGAACTTATGATGACAAGCTTTATGCCTTAGGAGTCATGGAATCCAGTGTGGGGCTTTATTACAATAAGGCGATTTTAAAAGAGGCAGGGATTGAAGTTCCCGATCCGGATCACCCATGGACACGGACAGAATTTTTGGAAATTTTAGAGCAATTAAAGCCTGTCATGGATGAGAAAAATGGTTATCCCATCGACATGACCTTTCCGGTGGGGGAAGCCAGTATATATTATTATGCGCCTTTTATCTGGTCAAATGGCGGAGAACTGGTCAGCGAAGATGGATTGACCGTGGACGGATTTTTCAATTCTCAGGAAAATGTACAGACTATGCAGTATTTCAGAAACATTGTGGAAAAGAAATACATGTCTGAGGCCCCCATTGAGAATCTATTTGAGAGTGGTAGAGCAGCCTTTAAGTTTGACGGAGCATGGGAGGTCAATACCATATACAACAGCTATCCTGATATTGAGCTTGGAGTAGCGCCTTATATTGTAGGAGACGACTGGAGCGGGGAGCGCTATACACCCACAGGATCCTGGGCATTTGCCGCATCCTCTGGGACAGAGAATATTCAGGGAGCCACAGAATTGGTCAAATGGATGAGCGGTGTAGAGAGTGGAATTCGAATCTGGGAGATGGCAAAGAACTTTCCTTCCACTTATGAGGCTTTTGAAAACATAGAGATTTTCCAGACAGATGAAAACTATGGCGCCCTTTACAGGCAATTGAGCGATTATGGGCATCCAAGACCAAAGACGCCTGTCTATCCACAGGTGAGCACTTCTTTCCAGGAGGTGTTGGAGAGCGCGGCTCTTGGAGGAAAAGATGCCAAAACAGAAATGGATAAATCTGTAGAAAGGATTAACGGGAAGCTGGAACGTTATACAAGGGAGTAATGAAAAGAAAAAATTCAATTATGGGAATGGCGTTTTTTGGTCCGGCGCTTGTACTTTTGACATTGTTTCTGTTTCTGCCAATGGTACTGACATTTGGATTCAGTTTTACCGATTATTTTGCACTGAATCCAGAGCTGACACATTTTGTGGGACTGGAAAACTACCTGAATATTTTTAAGGATGAGTTGTTTGTAAAATCTTTTCTGAATACGGTAAAATTTGTGTTGATTATTGTACCGCTCCAATGCGGTGGAGCCCTCCTTTTGGCTATGGCTATCAACCGTGCGGCGCACTGTAAGAAATATTTTAAAGTGGCTTTCTTCATTCCTGTGGTTATGTCACTGGCCGTAGTATCTACGCTGTGGATGCAGATTTACAGCCCAGAAGGGATCTTAAATACACTTTTGGGGCAGATCGGAATTCAGACACAACCCTTTATTCACAGTGCGGATCAGGCACTTCCGTCTATTGCAATTATGAGTGTGTGGCAAGGCATGGGATATCAGATGATTATTTTTCTGGGAGGCCTTCAAAATATCAATCCGGCATTGTATGAGGCAGCAGAGATGGATCATGCCACAAGCTGGAAGAAATTTAAAGATATTACATTACCAGAACTGAAGCCCCTCTGTGTGTTTGTATTTATTACTGTTACCATAGGAGCCTTTCGAATGTTGGTACAGCCTATGGTTATGACAGGCGGAGGCCCGGATCATTCTACATACACCATTGTCTATGATATTTATGAGACAGGTACAGTGAACTGGGAGATGGGGCTTGCGTCCACCATGGCAATCGTATTTACTATATTTGTCGTAGTTCTGACCATTATTCAGAACATCTTGACAAAGGACAAGGAGGGAAAACATGTTAACAAAAAAGCAAAAAAGAATTAATTGGATATTAGTAGGCTTTTTGTTGCTGCTATCCCTGTTTTTCTTATTTCCAGTGCTCTGGATGCTGGCCAATTCCTTTAAGCCGGATGCAGCCATAACGGCAGATATGAATTCCATAGCGGCCTTTGTTCCTCCAGTGCCAAACGGAAGCTTTTTTGAGAATTATATTACAATTCTCACCAATACAAATTTTGTGCGGTACATGGCCAATACACTGTTTTATGCTGCTGTATTGATTTTGCTGGGGATTGTGGTAAACGGACTGGCAGGCTATGCCCTGGCAAAGATTCGGTTTCCATTTCGGGAACAGTGGCTATTGATCATAATGATGCTTTTGATTGTACCCACAGAGACCGTTATTACCATTCACTTTTTAATCATCGCTAAGGCAGGGCTTTTAAATACCGTCCTTGGATATATTTTGCCTATGATTGTAAACCCCTTTAATATTTTCTTGTTTCGGCAGGTGTTTGTAAGTCTTCCAGATGATGTGTATGAGGCGGCCCAGTTGGATTTCTGCGGTCCGGCTAAGTACTTCTTTACCATGGTACTGCCTATGTCAAAGACAGTTGTGGCGACGGTAAGTGTATTTACATTTTTGAACGTGTGGAATGATTACCTGTGGCCGTCCCTGGTATTTACCTCAAGCGATCTTTTGACTGCACAGATTGGTCTGAATTCCATTACTTCAAATGATAATACCACTATGGGACAGACGTTAGCAGTGATTACATTAGTGACAATTCCGGTAATTATTATCTATTCTCTGTTCTCAAAACAGATTGTAGAAGGTGTTACATCAACAGGTTCAAAGGAAGGGTGAGAATATGAGCTTTATAGAATTTAAAAATATATGTAAAAAGTATCCTGGAGCGGATAAGAATACAGTGAATGATTTTTGTATGAATATTGAGGAAAAAGAGTTTATAGCTTTTGTAGGTCCCTCTGGATGTGGAAAGTCCACAACTCTTCGTATGGTGGCAGGATTTGAAGAGATTACAGGCGGAGAACTTTATATTGACGGGAAAAAGGTGAATGAGATGGCGCCCAAGGACAGAGGTATTGCCATGGTATTTCAGAATTATGCCCTGTATCCTCATATGACTGTGGAGAAGAACATTGGATACGGTTTAAAAAATATGAAGGTTCCTGCAGATGAGATTAAAAAGAAGGTGGATTGGGCGATTAAAATTCTGGGTCTGGAAGAATACCGTCTGAGAAAGCCGAAAAATCTTTCCGGCGGACAAAGACAGAGAGTGGCTTTGGGAAGAGCCATTGTAAAGAACCAGAAAGTATTTTTGATGGATGAACCTCTTTCCAATCTGGACGCCAAGCTACGTGTCAGTATGCGAACAGAGATCAGTAAGCTTCACCGGGAGCTGGGGGCTACGACTATTTATGTAACCCATGATCAAGTGGAAGCAATGACCATGGCAGACCGGATTGTCATTATGAAAGAAGGCATTATTCAGCAGATTGGAAAGCCTATGGAGCTTTACGATCATCCTGTCAATCAGTTTGTGGCCGGTTTTATCGGTTCACCTCAGATGAACTTTTTTGATGTAATCGTAGAGGAAAACAGGATGAAGTTTAGTGATGGAAAACAGGTTACACTTTCAGAAGAAGTAGTGAAAAAGCTGAATGGAAAGCAGGGACCCATGATATTTGGAATCCGGGGGGAAGATATAAAAGTGGACGCTGCAGGTATTGAGGAGTGTAAATATGAGCAGGAGGCTATAATTACGGATACAGAGGTCATGGGAAATGAAAATAACCTATATTTTACCTTTGGAGGAAGCCAGGCGGTGGCCCGTGTGTCCAAATATGGAGTTCATGATATCGGAGATAAGATTGTGTTCGGCTTTCTGCCCTCAAAGATGCACTTTTTTGATAGGGAAACAGGCGAAAATTATGCAGAAATAAATTAAATTTACATAACAATGCGGAGGAAATATGAGCGAGCAGAGATTACATTTGAAAGCTCCAGATAACTGGGTGAATGATCCCAATGGATTTCTCTATTACGATGGATTATACCATGTGTTTTATCAATACTTTCCATATGGACCAAGGTGGGGCACGATGCACTGGGGCCATGCGGTGAGTCGGGATCTGGTAAGCTGGGAACACAGGGGAGTTGCCCTGTTTCCCACAAAAAAAGAGGATCAGAACGGATGCTTTTCCGGGTGTGCTGTTGTGAAAGACGGGAGGATGTATCTGATATATACAGGGATTCATCACGAGGAAAGCGACCCGGAGGATATCCATGAATCTGTAGGAGATCATTTTACAGCCACACAGATGATGATTGACTCTGAGGATGGTTTTCACTTTGACAACTGGAAGGATAAAAAGGTAATCATTCCTCCGATCACAGATCCGGGTATTGGCCATACAGCCCACACACGGGATCCCAAAGTATGGAGAGGAAAAGACGCCTGGTATCTGATAGTGGGAAGTACTTTTGAGGAGAAAGAGGGAAAAGTACTACTTTACCAGAGCCAAGATCTTCAGACATGGAAGTATGTATGCCAGGCGGACAAAGGGTCGCAGCTTGGATGGATGTGGGAATGTCCAGATTATTTTGAAGTGGATGGACAGGGAGTATTGACACTTTCTGCCATGGGACTTTTGAAAAACAGCGAAAAGGAAAAAAATCAGGCGATTTGTCTTTTGGCCAGCTTTGATGAAGATTCCCAGGAGATGAAGCTTTCAGATTCCTGGCAATTTATGGACTATGGACATGATTTGTATGCGTCCCAGAGTAACCTGGACGAGGCTGGCCGGAGAGTAGCCATGGCATGGATGCGGATGCCGCAGGCTACAAAAGAAGGCTGGATTGGAATGTTTTGCTCACCCCGTGTGGTGGAGATAAAAGACGGACATATTTACTTTCGCATGCACCCCAATATCCGAAATGCATATGCGAAGCGGATTGAGAAGGTGACAGAGGCTGCCTTAAAGGGCTACAAAGCTTCCTTTGAATTGGAAGACGGAGAGGAAGTTAATCTGGGAGGATTTCGCATTTACCGTAAAGGAGAGCGCCTCTGTACAGACAGAAGCGCAGTCTATCCCACTTTTGAAGGGGCGTATCTGGAAGCGGAGTCACCAGAGGTAAAGGACGGATGGCAGATCGAGGCTTTGGTGGAAGAACATCTGGTGGAAGTGTTTGTGAACGATGGCGAGTATGTAATTAGCAGTATTGTGTATGGCCTGGGAGCCTTTATAACAGGGAATACCCAAAAAAGGATAGAATTGCTCACGGAAGCAATATTCTAAAAGATTCGCAAAACTCTCCGGCTTTGTGGCGCTAATTCAGATATAAAGAGTAAAGTTTTTGCAGAATTCCTACAAAAACTTTACTTTTTTTATATGGTTACTGTATAATACTTGCAAAAGGAGATAAAGACATGACAAGCTTGCAGACCAGAAAGAAACTGCCGGTGGGCATCGAAAGTTTTACTGAAATTCGTACAGAAGATTTCTACTATGTGGATAAAACAGGGCTGTTAAAGGAACTGCTGTGCAATTGGGGAAAAGTCAATTTATTTACCCGACCCAGAAGGTTCGGAAAGTCTTTGAATATGAGCATGCTGAAGACTTTTTTTGAGTATGGCTGCGACAGCAGGCTTTTTGAAGGACTGATGATAAAGGAAGAGCAGGAGCTCTGTCAGAAGTACATGGGAAACTTTCCGGTGATCTTTGTTACCCTTAAGGACATTGATGCCAGAGAGTATGAGGATGCCAAAGCGGCTCTGTGCTCTGCCATTGGCCAGGAAGCCCTTCGGTTTCAGTTTTTGGCGGAGAGTGACAAGCTGACAGAAAAGGAAAAAATACAGTTCGATCAAATCATAAAGATTGGTTTGGGCCATGAGCAAAAATTTGCCGTTTCCAATGAGGTCTTGAAGGACAGCCTGCGGACTTTATCTGGGCTTCTTAGCAAGCATTATGGACAGAAGGTTATTTTGCTGATTGACGAATACGATGTGCCCCTGGATAAGGCCCATCGCTCCGGTTATTATGATGAAATGATCGATTTGCTGGGGAATCTCTTTAGCAGAGCCTTAAAAAGCAATGAGAGCCTCTATTTTTCAGTACTGACAGGGTGTCTCAGGATTGCAAAGGAGAGTATTTTTACAGGACTCAACAATTTTAAAATATACTCCATAGCCGACGTGAGATTTGACGAATATTTTGGGTTTACAGAAGAAGAAGTGCGGATGATGCTCAAGTACTATGGCTTGAGTAAATATGAAGAGGTTGTCAGAGAATGGTATGACGGCTATTGCATGGGGAATACAAATGTATACTGTCCCTGGGATGTAATAAATTATGTAGATTTGCTTCGGGCGGACCCGGACGCGTCTCCCAGAGCTTTCTGGCTCAATACCAGCGGCAATGAAATTATCCGAAGATTTCTTCGGACGGCAAAGCAGAGTACAAGGCGGGAGATTGAACAGTTAATTGCCGGGGAGAGTGTTGCTAAGAAAGTTCATGAGGAATTGACTTATCGGGAACTATATAAGACCATTGAGAATATCTGGAGCGTGCTTTTTACCACCGGCTACCTGACACAGCGGGGAAAGCCGGAGGGAGAAGTGTATCAGCTGGCGATACCAAACCTGGAAATACAAAAGATTTTTGTGGAGCAGGTTCAGGAATGGTTCCAGGAGGAAGTTCAAAAGGATGTGATGAAACTGGACGAGTTCTGCCAGGCCTTTGTGGGGGCAGACACGGCCAAAATAGAGAGGCAGTTTAACGCCTATCTTCAGAAGACCATCAGTATCCGGGACACAGCCGTTCGTAAGGGAAAAAAGGAGAATTTTTATCAGGGAATTCTTCTTGGCCTGCTGAGCCATCGGGAGGACTGGGATGTGATATCCAATGAAGAGTCTGGGGACGGCTATGGCGATATTCTGGTAGAGCTGGAAGATGTGGGAATTGGAATGGTGCTTGAGATTAAGTATTCCGAAGACGGAGATATGGAAACTGCCTGCCAGAGAGCGTTGAAGCAGATAGAGGAAAAGAGCTATGAAGCCCGCCTTGTGGAGGATGGAATGGAGACCATCCTCCAGTACGGGATTGTATGCAGAAAAAAGAGGTGTAAGGTGGCATGCAATAAGAAAGAGATTGTATCTGCATAAATGGATTTGGCTAGGACTTTACAGACAGCCGGAAAAAACGTGTGCTTAAAAGTATCAGACAAATTGGCAGCAGGATTGCTCCGCAGACAAGCAGTACTGGCAGTTCATACCCGAAAAAGTTTTCATAGTCTTTGTAAGCCATCCGGCTTAACAGAGGCAATCCCAGTACAGGGAAGAGGTACCAGAATACAGGAAAAGTTATCCTGAATAGGGTCTGCTTTCTTTGGATTCCTGCTATCCGCCCAGAACTATTGTCCCCAATCTGGTAGAGAACCAGAAGTGACAGAAAATATACGGCTGTTCCAATCATGGTGTGAAGCTGCCCCGGCGTCAGACAAAGTGGAACCCATCCAGTCTTTTTTAAGAAGAGAGGCAGGTAAATGGACAGAACGATGCGGATTCCATTGACAAAGATTGTGAACACGTAGGAAACCAGGATGCTGCCTGCAGTCCAGTATAAGCCTTTTATTCTGGTGTTCATGCGGTGAACGAAGGAGTAGATAAGCATCAGGCAGGAAATCATCAAAAAGTGGATGCCTGCGCAGGATGGAGCGATGATGAACCGTAGGGAGTGGTTGACATAACCAACTCCCGGTTCATATGTAAATAAAACTCCGCTCAGCATTTCCGTCCACAGTGCAAGGGGATGTAGGATCCAGAGCAGTCTTTCACTGCCTGCATTGCCAAAAATGATTTTTAATCCCAGAACCAAGATTCCACCTATCAGGTAAAATCCCCAATATTTTTTCTTGCTTTTCATTGTTCTCCCTGCTTTCTTCTTTTGTATGCATAGTATCTGAACAAAAGTATCGCTCCAGCCATCCATATCAAAAGGAAATCACCTGGCTCAGAGCCCATGGTATAGCCAACTGCCAGACTGGATACACCCAGGGGAAGGGACTGGGGCTGCTCTACATCTGTGCTGTCACCCTCTGGATTTTTTACTGTATCGATAACGGCTACGAAGGAGGTATAAGGCGTCACCATACTGTAATTTAGGCCCAGGGCAATCACTTCTGCCTTTACTTCTTCCTCTTCTTCCATACTGTAGTCCGTGAGCATTTGGACTCTGTTTCTGGCCCACAGATAGCTGATAGCTTCATTTTTCTCAGACACATTTTCCTGGGAAACGGGAATATCTTCTGTGTAATCTTCCCCGCCTCTTTTCCCGGTAATGTGAATGGTCCCGGAAGGGTTGCCCTTCCATTTCCCATATAAAGTGATGGGACGTGCGGCAAAAAGTGTGGGGATCTTTTCCATGTCTGTGTCATAGACATCCAAACCGTCAAAAGTCACCTGAATATCTGTCAGCAGCGGAGCCTGGATATAGGTTCGGAAACGTTCTGCTGCCTCTGCTGCCTCGGTTTCTTCAATTACTATGAATTTTTCTCCCATTCCAACGTCTGCAATTCCTTCTATTAAATAGCGGTTGACAGAGCTTCCGATTCCAAAGGCAAAAAAGTTGGCTTCTCCCAGGTAATCGGAAACTTTAGAGAAGATTTCTTTTTCATTGGACACATAGCCGTCTGTGATAATGACAACACTTCTGGCTGTATCCTCCTGTTTGGGAATATGAACGGCGCTTAAAAGTGCTGAGGCCAGCTCTGTGCCGCCACCGCCTTTTAACTCTTCAATCAACTGAATGGCCTTGTCTACGTTTGGTTTCGTAGCCTCTATGGAGCTGGGCATCATGGTCCACACGGTATCCGAAAAGAGAATGAGGTTAAAGTGATCCGTTTCCCTGAGATTCAGTACGAGATCCCTGATTAACTTCTGGGCCGTATCCAGAGCATAGCCATCCATGGAGCCAGATACATCTAAGACAAAAATATATTCCCGGGGAAGAATTTCTTCCGGCTCATACCGCTCTGGGGGTTGTACAGTCAGTTGAAAAAAGTTTTCTGTCTCCCCCTCATAGAGCATCAGACCAGAATTCATAGTTTCGCCAGTGAGCTTATATTCCAATATATAGTCCCGGTTTCCTGCAAATTCTTCTGGGTTGGCCAAAGTTACCTTTGCCATCGCTTCCTGATCCTGCTGGATTTTCACCTCATGGGAGGGGCAGGTAAGATCTTTAAGAGGAACACCAGTAGAAAGATTGACCGTGATATCATAACTGCTGTCCGGCGAGACTCCTTCCTCCAGATAGGGCGTTTCTATCCAACTGTCTTCTTTTGCTTCTTCTTCTGTGACAAGCCCGCTGTAGCGGGGACCCACTACTGTGGGGAATACGAACTGGTACACCCCTTCCTCAGACTCAATCAGCTCTGTATAGTTTAGCTCAATGCGAACTTCGTCTCCTGGCATAATATTTGCCACATCCATGGTGAATACATTGGCCCGCTGTTCTTCTAAAAGAGAGGTATTCTTTCCTTCACTTTTGGCTTCCTCAAATATTTCCTGGGCCTCTTCCTTTTCTTTGATTTGGGCCCGCACCATCTGATCCCCAACGGTCATTGTCATGCCGTGAATAGCCACCCGGGTAGATGCGGGAAATACATAGCTTGCATTGATGGGGCGTTCCCCCTCATTGGCGTATGTCTGGATCACGCGGATCTCCGCAATGGTTCCATTGATGTTTGTCTCCACCTCTGTTCCTTTTAGAGGGAGATGATCCACAGACGGATCCCCTCCCTCTACAAAGAAGTAGGGGGACAGGGTCACATCCTCGTCTGTTTTTTCTTCCTGTGCATGAACGGTTGCAGGGCACCACATGGTCAACATCATGCATGCAAGAATCACACACAGTCCTCTCTTTTTCCTTTTCATAACCACACCTCTTCTGTACTTTTAAATATTTGATTTTTCACTGCTTCCTTTTAAATCTAAGATACGATAGGAGAGCATCATAAGAGCGTCAGAAAAACATCATATTTGCGTCAGAAAAACATCATAACTGCATCATTTTTTGCTTCCTGGCCAGCACGTTAAGTCATAAAATAAGAAAAATATCCCCTCTACCAATTGACAGACCATGCCACTGTTTCTATAATAGAAAAAGTAGCTTTGAGACAGGCTGCATGTCTGGGAGGAGCCATGCATCTCTGGAACATATGGTTCTGGCACTGTATTTTTCTGTGGCTGTCCCTTAAAATGTATCTATTGTCAGAATCACAAAATTTCCCGCGCCAGAGCGGGTGTGGAAATCTCCGAAGAGCGGCTTGCGGAGATTTTTCTGAATCTCCAGGCGAAAGGGGCTGCCAATATTAATCTGGTGACGCCTACTCATTATACGCCGGAAATCTCCCGGGCCACCTTAGAAATGCCAGGGCTGTGGTCAAATATGTCTATGAAACTTATGGAAATCAGGTGTATCTCAGCCTGATGAATCAGTATACGCCCATGAGGACAGACTTTCCATGGAAGGAATTAAACCGGCGGGTTACAAGGCGGCAGGAAGGAGATACAGCAAAGACAAGTTTTATTCCTGATTTTGACGGAGAAGGACTAATGTGATAGAATGGAGAACAGTGAAGCTTAAAAACTCAAAATTTAGATATAGGAGATGTAAATATGTTATTGATTGAATACCCCAAATGCAGTACTTGCCAGAAAGCAAAAAAGTGGCTGGAAGAACATCAGGTTTCTTTTGAGGATCGCCACATTGTGGAGCAGCGCCCTACAGAGGAAGAGCTCAAGGACTGGATAAAACGAAGCGGCTATCCTGTGAAGCGTTTTTTCAATACAAGTGGAATGAAATACAGAGAGCTGGAACTGAAAGATAAGCTGCCCCAGATGAGTGAGGAGGAGCAGATTCGTCTCCTGGCTACGGACGGCATGCTGGTAAAGCGCCCTCTTGTGATTGGAGAACAGATTCTTGTGGGTTTTCGGGAGAAGGAATGGACAGAGAAGCTTCTGTAAAGCATAAAATGAGGAGATTATGATGAGCAGAGAAGATGAGATGAAGACTTATTTGGAGAAGGCGGAGGTGCTCATTGAGGCCCTTCCCTATATTCAACGGTTTAACCGAAAGATTATTGTAGTGAAATATGGCGGAAGCGCCATGGTGGATGAGGAATTAAAGCGCAATGTGATCAAGGATGTAACCCTGTTGAAGCTGGTTGGCTTCAAGCCCATTATTGTCCACGGCGGCGGTAAGGAGATCAGCCAGTGGGTGGGAAAAGTAGGTATGGAGCCCCGTTTTATCAATGGCTTGCGTGTGACTGACGAGGAAACCATGGAGATCGCCGAGATGGTACTGGGCAGGGTAGGAAAGAGCCTGGTAAGGCTTGTCCAGGAGCTTGGCGTCAAGGCTGTGAGCATCAGCGGCAAGGATGGAGGCCTTCTTCAGGTAAAGAAAAAATACTCCGGCGGGGAAGATATCGGCTTTGTGGGTGAGATTACCCAGGTGAACCCCAAGATTTTATACGATCTTTTGGAAAAGGATTTCTTACCTATTGTATGCCCAGTGGGAATGGACAAGGATTTTAATACTTATAATATTAATGCTGATGACGCAGCCTGTGCCATTGCCCGGGCAGTTCATGCGGAAAAGCTTGCATTTCTGACGGATATTGAAGGGGTGCGTAAAGACCCGGAGGATCCTTCTACGCTGATATCAGAGCTCCATGTGAAGGATGCCAGGGAGTTGATAAAAGGGGGAACCATCGGCGGCGGTATGCTGCCAAAGCTGAACAACTGTATTGATGCCATTGAAAACGGAGTATCCCGCGTCCATATTCTGGACGGGCGAATTTCTCACTGCCTGCTTCTGGAAATATTTACCAATAAAGGAATTGGTACGGCAATTTTGAGCGAAGGAGAGAAAAACTACTATGAAGGAGAATAAAGAGACGATTATCGAACAGGCGGAACAGGCTGTTCTTCATACATATAACCGCTACCCTGTGGTTTTGGAGCGGGGCGAGGGCGTCTACCTGTATGATACAGATGGAAAGAAGTATTTGGATTTTGCTGCTGGAATTGCAGTGCAGGGGTTGGGCTATCACTATCCTGGCTACGATGAAGCCCTGAAAGCTCAGATAGACAAGCTTCTCCACACTTCCAATCTCTATTACAACACACCTGCTATGGAGGCTGCCAGCAAGATTGTGAAGGCCAGCGGCATGAGCAAGGTATTTTTTACCAACAGTGGCACAGAGGCCATTGAGGGAGCGCTGAAGACAGCCCGGAAATACGCCTACCGGAAGGATGGCAGGAACGATCATGAGATCATCGCCATGAACCACTCTTTTCATGGAAGAAGCATGGGAGCTCTGTCTGTGACTGGAAACGAAAAGTATCAGGCGCCTTTCCGGCCGCTCATTGGAGGAATCCGTTTTGCGGACTACAACGATCTGGAGAGTGTTAAGGCTCAGATAACAGACCGGACCTGCGGCATTATTTTGGAGACCATTCAGGGAGAGGGGGGCATCTATCCCGCTACAGAGGAATTCTTAAAGGGAATTAAAGCCATCTGTGAGGAGAGAGACATTCTGCTAATTCTGGACGAGATTCAGTGTGGTATGGGGCGCAGTGGATCTATGTTTGCATGGCAGGAGTACGGGGTAAAACCCGATGTAATGACGTGTGCCAAGGCTCTTGGATGCGGTGTGCCGGTGGGCGCCTTTGTGTTGGGTGAGAAGGCGGCTTTGGGTTCCCTTGAGCCAGGAGATCATGGGACCACCTATGGTGGAAATCCCTTTGCATGTGCGGCTGTCAGCAAAGTATTTGATATTTTTGAGGAGCAAAAAATTGTAGATCATGTACGCCAGATTGGCGGATATCTGGAGAAAAAGCTGGATGAGCTTGTAGAGAAATATGAGTGTATTGAGACGCGTCGTGGCAAAGGCCTGATACAAGGATTGGTGATAAGTAACAGACCAGTGGGAGAATTGGTGGTAAAATCTCTGGAAGAGGGCTTACTTGTGATCACAGCGGGGAGCAATGTAATGCGTTTTGTGCCTCCTCTTATCATAACTAAAGAGCATGTAGATGAGATGATAGAAAAGTTTGAACGGGCATTGAAAGCAGATTAAGGAAGGTTGGTTTAATTTTGAGACGAGTGATGTATAAACGATTTTTGGCTGTTTTCTGTGTTCTTGTGGTGCTTGCACAGGTGGCTCAGATTGCATTTTCTCATCGCGAAAAGCAGGAAGAGGAAGCGACGCTGGCTCAGTCGGAATCAGAGGAAAGAGAGTTGGTTCTCTGGTATACAGATGACAAGCTGAATACGTATCTGGTAGAGGCGGCTGCAGAATTTGAAGAAAAGCATAATGTGCAAGTTAGACTACAGCTAGTGACGGCAGTGGATTATATTGAGCATATTAACACGGCAAGCATTTCAGATTTGGGAGGACCTGATCTCTTTGTCACCTCCAGCGAATTGCTGGAAAAGGCCAGACTGGCAGGGCTCACAGTAGAAAATGACAGTTTTTCTGAGATAGAGCTGAATGGTACCTACCCACAAAAAGCTCAGGATGCAGCAACCTGTGGAGGAAAGCTGGTAGCCTATCCCTTTTATTTTGAGACTTGCTTTCTGCTCTACAACAAAGGCTATACTGATACTGCCCCCAATTCTATTGATGAGATTTTGAGCTACTCGGATAATTTTGAGGCCAGCGCCAAGACGGAGAAAGTAGAAAATATTTTCAAGTGGAATGTGGCAGATATTTTCTATAATTTCTTTTTTATATCGAATTATGTAAATCTTGGAGGGCCTACAGGGGATAACAGGGAAGAAGTAGAATTGTCTGCATCAGAGGTGATACAGTGTCTGGAATACTACCAGAGCCTGAATGGATTTTTTGCCATTGACGCGGACGCAGTTACTACAGAAAATGTTCTTCAAGAGTTTATAGACGGAAAGATTGTATACACCATCGCGAAGACGGATGCTATTGCAATGTTAGACGAAGCCATTGCAAATGGCACTGTGGCTGAGATTCCAGAGGAAGAGGAGGATGCCGAAGGGGAAGAGACAGAAGAAGTGGATCAGGAGGAAGAGCTCCAGATGGATTTGACGGAGGATCAAGGTTATTTTTATGGAATTGCACAAGTTCCCGATCTGACAGAAGGCCTCCAGACAAAAGGGCTCTCTGTGACGAACTCTGTGGTGGTAAATGCCTATTCCAAAGAGCGGGATTTGGCCAAGGAGCTGGCAAAATATATTACCTGCGATAAGGTGGATTCGCTCTATTCCATGGCAAATAAGATGCCGGTAAAAATAGGAGTGGAATACGAGAATGAGGAGATGAGCACGCTTCTTGTTCAATATGAAAATTCTGTGGAGGTTCCCAAAATTACAGATCTGAGCAATTACTGGATTGAAATGGAGATTGCCTTCGCCAATATCTGGCGGGGAAATGATGTGGGAGGCGAGATAGAATCTGTCAATCAAAAGATTATATCCCAGCTTCAGACGAGTGAGTAAAACTGCATATAGACAGAATACAATTCCAATCATTAGGAAAGACTACCTTTAGTGGACAAAAGAGTATTGTTGGAGGTCAAAACCATGATTGGAATTATTATTGCCCTGATTTCCGGGGCGCTGATGAGTATTCAGGGAGTCTTTAATACAGAGGTGACGAAGAGCAGCAGTGACTGGGCGTCTGCAAGCTGGGTGCAGTTTTCTGCTCTTTTAACCTGCCTGGCAGTCTGGGCGTTCCGGGATCGGACGAACCTGATGAGTGTGTTTCAGGTCAATCACAAATATATGCTCCTGGGAGGCGTCATTGGAGCCTTTATTACGTTTACGGTAATTCAGAGTATGGGAAGCTTGGGACCGGCAAGATCGGTAATGCTGATCGTCATTTCTCAACTTATTGTGGCTTACCTGATTGAGCTCTTTGGCATTTTTGGAGTAGAAAAGGCTGCCTTTGAGTGGAGAAAAGCCATAGGGATGGTAATCGCCATTGTAGGTGTAGTGCTGTTCAAGTGGGAGTAGCGCGACAACTGTCTTTCAGACTTGGTTTTATTTAAAAATAAAATATTATAAGTATCCCAAATACCCTCCTTTTATGATAGAATAATAAAAGTTATAAATATTATTATATTTTAGGAGGGGGTTCTTTATGGAAATTATGATTGTGGAGACGAGCGCGGTATCGTCAGAAGTATTGAAAGAACTGATGAAAGAACTGATTCCAGGCGCCAGCGTCCACGAGATTATTGACAGCAGTCTCATTGATGAAGTGGTAGCTGGAGGAGGTGTCACTCCCCATGTCCGTCACAGGATGAACACGTATTTTAAGTTTGCCGAAGAGCTGGGGGCCGATGTGATTTTGAATCAGTGCTCTTCTGTAGGAGATGTGGCTGATAAGGCAAGAAAGACGATCTCCATTCCAATTGTAAGCATTGACAAGGGTATGGCTATCAAAGCGGTACAGACAGGAAAACGCATCGGCCTGGTGGCTACCGTAGCAACTACAGTAGAGCCCAGCAGCAATAATATTTTGCGTACGGCGAAAGAACTTGGAAAAGAAGTGGTGCTGACTCCGTATCTGGTGGATGGCGCTATGGATCTTCTGATTAAGACGGGAGATAAGGAAACCCACAATAAAATGGTAATTGGGGCGGTGGAACAGGCTGCGAAAGAAAATGATGTTGTAGTTCTGGCTCAGGGGAGTATGGTAGTTCTTGAACCATTGTTAAAAGATATGAAGACACCTGTATTTACCAGCCCCAGAATCGGCATTGAGTATTTGAAGTCTGTGATAGACAGTATGGAGGAGAATGTATGATAAAGCCATATTTCCCTGGTTCCAAACTGGTTATCCTGGATGATGATCCCACAGGCGTTCAGACGGTCCACGATGTTTTTGTCTATACGGATTGGAGCCTTGAGAGTATTCGAAAGGGCTTTAAAAGCCCGGAAGCCTTATTTTTTATATTGACCAACTCCAGAAGCTTTACAGAAGAACAGACTGAGGCTGTCCACAGAGAGATAGCTTTGCGAATATGGCAGGTTTCTCAGGAAACAGGAATCCCATTTCTTCTTGTGAGCCGCAGTGATTCCACTCTGCGGGGACACTACCCTCTGGAGACAGAGACTTTGCGTCAAACTTTGGAGGGTTTGGGAGCGCCTCCTTTTGACGGAGAAATTCTCTGCCCGTTTTTCCTGGAAGGAGGACGGCTGACTATTGACAATATTCATTATGTCAAATATGGGGAACGGTTGGTTCCCGCCGCAGAGACGGAATTTGCCAGAGATAAAACCTTTGGATACACATCGTCAGATATGCGTTGTTACATAGAGGAAAAGACAAAAGGGCAGTATCCGGCTCATGAGGTGATCTGCATTTCTCTGGAAATGCTCCGTTCAGGAGATATTTCTAAAATCGAACAGTGCCTGCTCCAGGCGGAGGGCTTTCAGAAAATCATTGTCAATGCAGAGCAGTATTCAGATCTGGAGCCTTTCTGCCAAGCTCTTGCTTTGGCGGCAGGCAAGGGAAAGCACTATCTCTTTCGAACGGCTGCTTCCATAGTGAAGGTTCTGGGAGGCGTTACGGACAGAGAGCTTCTTTCAAAGGAAGAGATGAAATGTGGGGAAGGCGCCGGGCTGGTAATCGTGGGCTCTCACACAGCAAAATCCACAGCTCAGCTTGAGGAGCTTCTTACCCTTTCTTGCGTACAGGCTATCCCTTTTCAGTCAGATTTGATCCTGGAAGGGGAAGAGGTATTTCAGAAAGAGATCTTTCGGGTGAGAAAAGCCTGTGAGGAGGTCATAAGGTGTGCAAAGACTGCTGTAGTCTATACCAGCCGTACTCTGTTAGTACAGGAGGGAGATACAAAGGAAAGTGCATTGCTGCGCTCTGTGGGTATCTCCGGCGGATTACAGGATCTAGTAAAAGGCCTTGAAGTAACTCCAGCTTTCCTCATTGCTAAAGGAGGAATCACGTCCAGCGATATAGCAGTAAAGGCATTGAATGTCCGTCATGCCCTTGTACTGGGTCAGGTAAAGCCGGGAATTCCCGTGTGGAGAACGGATGAAGAAAGCCTGTTTCCTGGAATCCCCTATGTGATTTTCCCTGGAAATGTGGGAGAGATAGAGACATTGCGGGAGATTGTAGAGCTCCTAGTCTGAGGACAATAAGCCGCAGAGGCATCATAACCTCTGCGGTATTTTGATGAAAAAACTATTGTAATCCATCCCAAAATCGGATACACTTGAAGTAGTCTGTATCAGAGGGGTCCCCAAGTCTAAAGAAAGGACAAGGGGAATATGAAAAGGATAAAAGGTAAAGTGTGGCTTTTGATGGCCATGGCAGTATTGCTGTGTGCATCCTGCAGACAGCCTGCCAGACTCTATGACAGCAGCCCGAAGGAGGATATGCAAGAATCCGCAGTTTCAGGGCAGGAGAATACAGAAGAGGAAATGAAAGAAGCGCAAGAGGAAGAGATTCCCCAGGTTATCTGTGTCTATGTCTGTGGAGAAGTACAAAATCCGGGTATCTATGAGTTGCCGGAGGAGGCGAGGATTGCAGATGCTCTTAAGGCAGCAGGTGGAATGACAGAGCAGGCGGCTTCGACCTGGCTGAATCTGGCAGAACATATGACAGACGGTCAGAAAATTCTCGTTCCATCGACAGAAGAGGCGGAAGTACTTGTAGAGACACAGACAGCGCAGGAAAGCGGCCTGGTGAATTTGAATACAGCCACTATGGAGCAACTCATGACACTGACTGGAATCGGTGAGTCAAAGGCAAAAGATATTCTCTCTTACAGGGAGGCACATGGAAGTTTTTCTAAGACAGAAGAGCTCATGGAGATTCCCGGGATTAAGGAGGGCGTTTTTCAAAAAATAAAGGATCAAATTACAGTATAGGGTAGGGAAAATCAAATGGGAAAAAGGGTATTGGTTGTTGACGATGAAAAACTGATCGTAAAAGGACTTCGTTTTAGTCTGGAACAGGATGGAATGGAAGTGGATTGCGCTTACGATGGAGAAGAAGCACTGGAGTACGCGAAGAGTAAAGAGTACGATATTGTACTTTTGGATATTATGCTGCCTAAATTAGACGGGTATGAGGTGTGTCAGCAGATTCGTGAATTTTCCAACATGCCCATAGTAATGTTGACGGCAAAAGGCGATGATATGGACAAGATTCTTGGATTGGAGTATGGGGCAGATGACTATATTACAAAGCCTTTTAATATACTTGAGATCAAAGCCAGAATCAAAGCGATCATGCGCCGGACAGGCCGGCCGGAAAAGGGACAGGCAAGTAAGACGGTGGAAGCTGCCGAGATGAAGATGGATCTGGAAGGGCGTCGTCTGTTCATTTCCGGGAAGGAGATCAATCTGACAGCCAAAGAGTTTGACCTTTTGGAATTGATGGCTCTGAATCCAGGTAAGGTATACAGCCGAGAGAACTTGTTGAATACTGTCTGGGGGTATGAGTATCCAGGAGATGTGCGTACGGTAGATGTGCATATCCGTCGCTTGCGTGAAAAGATTGAGACAAATCCAAGTGAACCAAAGTATGTTCATACAAAGTGGGGAGTGGGCTATTATTTCCAAGCATAGAGTTCTTGTTACGTATTTGAAAAGTTTAAAATTTCGGATTTTGCTTGTTCTGGTGTTGCTTAGCTGGATTCCCATGCTCCTGATTGCAAGCAGTATCCTTGGAACACATCAGGAGCGGGCACTGAAGGCACGGGAGACGGAAGTTCAGAACCAGTGCCGGATTCTTGCGAATCAGTTGGTGAGCTATAATTATCTGCGGGATCCTTCGTCGGAACCTATCAATGTGGAGCTGACACAGATTTCCAACCTGTATGACGGGCGTATTATTATCATCGATCAAAATTTTCGAGTGATTAAGGATACCTATGGTCTGATTGATAATAAGCTGGTAGTGTCAGAGGAAGTGATTCTTTGCTTTAAAGGGGAGACATCCACCCAGTTATCCAACAACCGGTTTATTGAGATGACGGTTCCTGTTCAGGAAGCTAATTCACAAAAAGTGATAGGCGTGATCTTGATCAGCGTATCCACAGATAGTATTCGAAATGACGTTGACATTCTGATGGGGAATTCCCTGCGTTTTCTTCTGGTGTATGGGATTCTGGTTCTGATGCTGGCCGTTTTCCTGTCACATCTTTTGGCAAGGCCTGTAAAGCGCATTGTGCTGGCTCTGCAAAATATTGCGGAAGGCCATTCGGATGAAGATCTGGATGTAAAAACCTATACAGAGACTGCGAGAATTTCAGAAGAATTTAATAAAATTATCACTCAGATGCGAGTGTTAGATCAATCCCGTCAGGAATTTGTCTCTAATGTGTCCCATGAGCTAAAGACGCCCATAACCTCTATGAAGGTGCTGGCAGATTCCCTGTTGGTGCAGGAAGAAGTTCCCGTTGAACTTTATCAGGAGTTTATGAGGGATATTGCAGATGAGATTGAGCGGGAGAACAAGATTATTACAGACCTTCTGGCACTTGTAAAAATGGACAAGAAGGCGGCTACTCTGAATATTGAACCTGTGGATATCAATGATTTGCTGGAATTGATTTTAAAACGCTTGAGGCCTATTGCATCAAAGAAAAATATTGAGATGGTGTTAGAAAGCTTCCGTCCTGTGACTGCTGAGGTGGATGAGGGAAGACTGACTCTGGCGTTTACGAACCTGGTGGAGAACGCTATCAAGTATAATAAGGAAAATGGATGGGTTCATATTTCTCTGGATGCGGATCATAAGTTTTTCTATATTAAGGTGATGGATTCTGGTATCGGTATTCCAGAGGAAGCCATGGACTATATTTTTGAGCGGTTTTACCGTGTAGACAAATCTCATTCCAATGAAATCGACGGTACGGGTCTGGGTCTGGCTATTACCAGAAGTGCAGTTCTGGTACATAAAGGCGCAATCAAAGTATCCAGTCAGGTGGGAGAGGGCACGACATTTTCTCTGCGGATCCCACTTATTTATATCGCATAAATTTGAGAGGTGTTATGTTTAGAAAGGCGGAGGTGCCTTATGAAATGGTATCAAAAGAGTTATGTCTGTGGAATCATGGCTCTACTGCTTCTTTTGTGTCTGACTGGCTGTCAGAAAAAAGAGGAACCGCAAGTGGAATCAGACTATCTGCTCTACTATATTAATAAAGAAGAGACATCTGTGGTGACAGAAGACTATGAGCCTCAGGGAGAGACAGCGGATGAACTTGTAGGTGAATTTATCGGATTATTGCAGAAAAGCCCAGCGGATGCAAATAAACGGGCGGCAATTCCTCAGAATGTAACCATTCTGAGTTACAGCCTGGATAAAGGGCAGCTCTTACTGAATTTTGACAGTACCTATTTGGGAATGGACAAAATATATGAGATTCTATGTCGGTCTGCCATTGTGCGGACTCTGTGCCAGATCCCGGAGGTAGAGTATGTATCTTTTCAGATTGGAAATAATCCGTTGTTGGACTCTAATGAGACGCCTGTAGGCCCTCTGAGTGCAGAGAGCTTTGTGGAAAATATGGGAGATGAGATCAACACCTATACAGTGACAACTCTGAAGCTGTATTTTGCCAATGCCACAGGAGATAAGCTTGTAAATGAGCAGGTGGATATTCGCTACAGCAGCAACATGTCAGTGGAAAAGCTGGTAGTGGAGCAGTTGATCCGGGGACCCATTACGGAAGATGCTTACCCTGCGATTCCATCAGAGACTAAGATTGTCAGCGTGTCTACAAAAGATGGGATATGTTATGTAAACTTAGACCAAGGTTTTTTAAGCCAAGGTTATGATGTACTGGAGACAATCCCTATCTATTCCATCGTCAATTCTCTTACGGAGATACCCGGGATTAGCAAGGTTCAGATCCTGATTAACGGGGAGACGAATCTGGTATATCGGGAAAGCATCCGGTTTGAGACAATTTTTGAGCGAAACTTAGATTTGATAGAAGAGGAAACATGAAAAAAAGACCACTTTGTATGGCTGTGCTGAGCTTAGTGGCCGTTCTTTGGCTATTGCCTGCCGGAATCTGGATAAAAGAACCCTCTCCGGCAGACAAAGGCCATGCAGATACCCTCACAGGGGAAGTCTGCAGGATGGAATCCACAAAAAGCGGTCAGGCAGTTTATCTGAAACATTCTAATATATCGGATACAGGAATCATTCTTGTATATTTCGACGCCGAACAGTCATTTTCTATCGGCAATACCATACGAATCCAAGGACAATTTGAACTGAAAAATTTAGAGGAACCAGCCAATCCAGGACAGTTTAATGCCAGGCTTTATTACCAGACCCGAGACATTGTATTGCTCTGTTATGCAAAAAAGGCAGAGGTTGTGGAGGATAGTGTTCACTTATTGCCGCAGCTTTTATACCAGGTGAGAAAGGAGCTGGGCAAGCGATGCATTGCCCTTCTGGGAGAAGAGCAGGGCGGAGTCCTAAAAGCAATGCTTTTAGGAGACAAGACAGAACTTCATACAGGGATACGGGATGTGTACCAGAAAAGTGGAATGTCTCACCTTCTGGCCATTTCCGGGCTTCATGTCTCCATCTTTGGCATGAGTCTGTATCGGCTATTGCGAAAGCTGGGCTGCTCTTATTCCATGGCAGGCTGTCCGGCCATGGGACTTGTGCTGCTGTATGGAAGTGTAACGGGAATGGGAACTTCCACAACAAGAGCTGTAATCATGTTTCTTCTGGCTGTGACAGGGGATATTCTGGGCAAAAGCTATGATATGCTGACTGCCCTGGCTGTGGCGGCCCTTTTACTTCTGGCAGACCAACCACTCTATGCACTGGATGCATCCTTTCTGCTTTCCTTTGGAGCCGTACTGGGAATTGGCCTTGTATATCCGGCTTTTCACAGCCTCTTTCCCACAGAAAAAAAGTGGGCTCAGGCATTTCTTATCAGTCTTTCTGTTCAGACTCTAACGATTCCTTTCATTCAAAACTTCTATTATCAAGTCCCTGTCTACTCCATTTTTCTTAATCTGCTTGTAATTCCTCTCATGACCATACTTATGTTTTGTGGAATTGCTGCTGTGGCACTTAGTTTTCTTTCCTGGAAAATAGCGTTTATACCATCGCTAATCTGTAATGTGATTTTATATATATATGAAAATTTGGGAAGTTTTACTCTGAAACTGCCAGGGGCTGTGATGATATGTGGAAAGCCACATGTCTGGCAGATGATACTCTATTATCTGGGAATAGGAAGCTTTGTCTTTTGGAGGTATCAGGCAGAAAAAAGGGCAAAAAGGCAGATAGAGGCTGGAGAAGAAGGAGAAATAGGAGAAAGTGGCATGAGGTTTCAGAGATTAGGGTTTGTGGCAGCCTATCTTTTACTGAATCTTTGCCTGTCTCTTCGCGCTCACAGCGGGCTGACATTTACCATGCTGGATGTGGGACAGGGGGATGGATTGTTTCTACGGACTGACAGCGGCACAACATGCCTCATTGACGGTGGAAGTAGCAGTGTAAAAGAGGTGGGAGAGTACCGGATCCTTCCTTTCTTGAAGGAGGAAGGTATCAGCACCTTGGATTATGTCATGGTGACACATACGGATTCGGATCACATTTCCGGGATAAAAGAACTGTTGTCTGTAACAGGGGAGCCAGGGGAAGTAAAAGTTGGAACCTTATTGCTGACAGAGCAGGGGGAGAAGGAAGAGGCAGGAAAGCAATTAAAGGAATTGGCTGCCAGTAAGGGAATCTTCGTGTCTGTTGTGAAGCAGGGAGATGTGTTGCTGGACAAGAGTACAGAGATTGCCTGTTTGCACCCAAAAGGCGGAGCTGAGTATACAGATCAAAATGCCAGCTCTATGGTATTGAAAGTAACTTATGGGGAATTTTCTCTGCTTTTGACAGGGGATCTGGAAGAAGAGGGGGAAAGAGATATTTTAGACGAACATTGTCTGGGAACTTGTGATGTGCTGAAAGCAGGCCATCATGGATCCAAATCTTCGACTACAGAGGCGTGGCTGGAGACAGTGAATCCCCAACTGACAGTGATTTCATGTGGTCAGGAAAATTCCTATGGGCACCCCCACCAAGAGACTCTTACACGGCTTGAGGCGGCGAATAGCCATGTTCTGATGACAACAGAATGTGGGGCTATCACCATATATAGCGATGGAAAGAGCTTTTGGGCAGAAGGATTCCGGGAATGACCTCTTCTTCATTGACTATATTTTATAATAAGTAGCTCTACGCTCATCACATCAGCTATCCGGCCCGTTTTCACAGCTTCCTCTGTATCCACACAGTCTCGCACGGCAGCCTCAAGCTGTTCCTGAGTAAAGCTTTTGGCTTGGGAGATACAGCGACTGGCGATAAAGGGGGCAATTTTAGCTGTGGAGGCAATGGCAGAGCGATCATAACCTTTGACAACCAGGCTTTTCACTAACAGAAGCTGATTGAACTGTCTGGCGATGAGGAAGAGAATACGCATAGGCGGCTCTTTGAGCGCCAAAAGATCATAGTAGAGATTAAGGGCTTCCTGCTGCTTTTTTTCAGCAATGGCACGGATCATGTCAAAGATACGATTGGTAGTCTGGACCGTACAGATCTCCCTGACATCTTCGGAGGTAACGGTATCCCTGTTCCAGGTGTAGCTTAAAAGCTTCTCCAACTCCATGGAGATATTCTCCATATCGGTGCCTGTGTGTTCCAGAAAGAGCCGCAGAGTGGGTTCTGTGATCTGTTTTCCTTCTTTTTTTAAAGTGCCCAGTATCCATTTCATGAGGGTGCGCTCATCCTGTGTCTGAAATTCCACTATCCGCCCATATTTTTTCACTGCCTTATAGAGGCGATTTCGCTTGTCCACCTCTGTCTCTACAAAAACCAAACAGGTAGAAGCAGGCATGGTGGGAAGATAGTCTGCTAATTCCTCGCATTTATTCTTGAAAAAATTGCTGTTCTCTATGAGGATAAGTCTGTGATCTGCAAAAAATGGCAGAGTTTCCGCCAGATCTATGATTTCATTGGGATTGATGCCCTTTCCCTCAAAATGAGAGACATTCATGGTGTCCTCTTTATCTGCCAGAGCATTTTTCAGGCGGTTCTTATACTGAGTGCGCAAGTAAGCTTCCTCTCCAAAGAGAAGATAAGAATTTTTGAAGCTTTGATTTTTGAGATCTTCTGCCAGCATTTTCATAGGAGTACCTCACAGTCGAGAGAGGGGATGGTAGTTAAAAAAGACACCCAACTGACGGTATTGGGTGTCTTTTTTCATTTCTATTCGTCCAATTAGGCGATGCTGTTCACAGCTTTGGTTAAGCGAGCGATTTTTCTAGAAGTTGTATTCTTGTGATAAACGCCCTTAGAAGTAGCCTTGCTCATAAGCGAGATTGCAGCCCTTAAACAAGCCTTTGCAGTCTCAGCATCTTTTGCAATTACAGCAGCATCGACTTTCTTGATAGCAGTCTTTACTTCTGATCTGATTGCTTTATTTCTTGCAGCCCTTTTCTCAGCAACCAAGATTCTCTTCTTTGCAGATTTGATGTTAGCCAACCCGTACACCTCCAAACAATTTTCATGGTTTATCTGTACATGTTCTATTTAAAGCCGGACACGGACGTCTTAAACAAAACATGTAACTGTCCGTCTCCTTCGCAGTTACACGCTTTGCGCGGGATAGTGACTCGGAACAGTTATCTAAACATACGCATATATTTTATTCTACTAATTGCTTTCTGTCAATACATAAATCTCAAAAATGTGAGAAAAATAATGATAACAGATCAACCACAAGACAGGAGGGAGTAAATTTGGAACAGCGTTTTCGAGTTCGCACAGATTTGGCTCTGGAGGCAAAGGAGAGCTTTGAAGAGGATGATGTGGAGATCCGCGGAGTCCGCATTGATGAGACTTATGATGAGGAGAAGGATATCCGTGTGACAAAGGTTTGCATTGAGACGGAAAATGGAGCTCGCGCTATGGGTAAGCCAGTGGGGACCTATATTACCCTGGAGGCTCCCAATCTCTCGGAACCTGACGAGGGGTATCACAGGGAGATCTCAGAAAAGCTGGCAGAGTATTTGCGGGAATTGTTTGACGCGGAGGAAGAGAAGTCTGTGCTGGTGGTTGGCCTGGGAAACCGGGAAGTGACGCCGGACGCGCTGGGGCCCAAGACAGTGGGAAATCTGATGATTACCCGCCATGTGGTCAAGGAGTATGGCAAGGTGGCATTGGGAAAAGAAAAGGTTCATATGGTGAGTGGAATCGTTCCCGGGGTGATGGCTCAGACAGGAATGGAAACCTTTGAGATTATAAAAGGAATCATTGAAGAGACAAAACCGGATCTGGTGGTGGCTATTGATGCGCTGGCGGCCAGAAGCAGTAAGCGGTTAAACAGGACGATACAGATCTCAGATGCGGGAATTCACCCTGGTTCCGGGGTGGGCAATCACAGAAACAGTCTGACTCAGGAATCGCTTGGCGTTCCCATTGTGGCTATTGGCGTTCCCACAGTCGTGGATGCCGCCACTATTATTTATGATGCAACAGGAGACCGGGATGCAATTTCACCCAACTTAAATGGAATGTTTGTGACGCCAAAAGACATTGATGAGACCATCAAACGGTTAAGCTATACAATTTCAGAGGCATTGAACATTGCTCTGGGGTAGCCAAAGGGCATCCCGAATAAAAGAACGCTGCGCGTTGTAAAGTTAAGGTATAGGAGAAACGCTTTCTGAATATATTTTAAAGCATATGGAGTGATTGGAAATGAACCGTCTGCAGAAAGTATTGAATACCGTTGTATGGGTTGTGATCGTGATTTTGGGAATTTATATTCTGGGATATGGAATGAAAGGGCAGTCTTTTGCAAAGGCTGCTTATGCATGTGGGAAAATATTGACCAATGCGGAGGGAGAGCTTCAAAAGACAGCAGCTAAGACCTTATATCCCGGACTTGCTTATACGGCAGGAGAACAAAAGCTTTCCTCCAGTTTTGAAGAATTTCTTATTCGCAGGGCAGCAGGAATTTTTCCTCTGTATACATTTATGGACCGGCAGAAAGTCTACCAGACAGAGATTGAAAGTACAGCCACCTATGATATTCTGGTGGAAGGTGGAGCCCATGATGAGAATGAGATTGATGAGCGGACAGGGGAAGGCTTCGATCTTGCAGAAAAGGTGGAGGAAGAAAATTTGCAGGCAGCTAGGGAGCAGGAAGAGGAACAAGCTCAAGCTCAGGCAGTCGTGGATTCTCAGAGTGGGGAAGTTTTAGGTGTAGAATATCTCCCAGAGGAGCTTGCAGACTTTCATTTTGTGAGAGACAATTTTTATGTGGTAGAGACAAATACGGATATCAGTAGTGATTTGCTGGATGCCAACAAGTTTCTGGATATGGATATGACCATTCAAAACGACAATTCTCAGCCACAGATTTTGATTTATCACACCCACTCCCAGGAAGGCTTTGTAGATTCTGTGGCGGGGGATAACAGTACTACCATTGTAGGAGTGGGAGACTATCTGGCGTCGCTGCTTCAAAATACTTATGGTTATAATGTGATACATAATACAAGTGTTTTTGATTTTATTGATGGAAAACTGGATCGGAATCGGGCTTACGCCCTGGCTGAGGAGGAGATTTCCGGCATACTGGAAGAGTATCCGTCTATCGAAGTGGTAATTGATCTTCACCGGGACGGCGTTCGGGAGGGAACTCATCTGGTGGCAGATGTCAATGGAAAACCAACAGCCCAATTCATGTTTTTTAACGGTCTTAGCTTCAGCAAGAGGAATGGGGTCATTGATTATCTGCCCAACCCTTATATCAGTGAAAACCTGGCCCTTACTCTACAGCTAAAATTGGCTTGCGAGAAGTATTATCCGGGGGTAAGTCGGAAAATTTATCTGAAAAGTCTCCGGTACAATCTACATTTAAAACCAAAAGCACTTCTTGTGGAGGCAGGGGCACAGACGAATACATTGGAAGAAATGATGAACGCTATGGAACCTCTGGCGTTTGTATTGGATCAGGTGCTTCATGGAGAGGAGTGACAAAGCTGTCTGGATAAATTGTGATGAATTGCCAGTCTTTGGGATCCGACACTATTATTTTTCTGGAAAATGCCGATATATAATTTAGAAAGGGATAATCCTTTTCTAACAGAAATAGGTATGACCATACCAGAAAGGAGATGAGATCATGGCAATAAGTGCAGTATCCAGTTATTCAAGCTATTCCAGTTATAATCCTTTGAAAAATGATTATCAAAGCTGGGTTGACAGTGCGACTGCTCAGACAGAAGAACTGGAGAGCCGACTGAACATTAAGTCATCTGAGAGCACCTCAAGCAGCAGTACTTCCAGTACAAAAAAGACTAGCGCTTCCAGTACTTCTACATTCCTGGTGAATTACAAGCAGAAGCTGACAGAGCTGGAAAATGCCTCTGAGAAGCTTCAGGCAGGAAGCAGGGACAATGTATTCTCAAAGTATGAGAAGGCACTTGCAGCACTGGACAATGCGAAGACTGATGATGAGAAGAAAACGGCACAGGCAGCAGTTGACAAAGCCAAAGAAAATGTAATATCTGCGGTAAAAGATTTTGCAGACAAGTACAACAGTGCAGTGTCTTTCCTGGAAAGCAATTCTAATCGTAGCAGAGCAGTGGCTACCCAACTGTCTTCCCTCAAGAGATCCCTAAAGACAGAGGATGCATTGAAAACAGTGGGCCTGGGGATTGACAAATCCGGCAAACTGACTGTGGATGAGGATAAGCTGGCAGAGGAACTGGAAGCCAACAGTGGTTTTGTAAAAAATGTTATTGGTGGTCAGTTTGGAGTCGCACAAAATGCAGGCACGAAAGCGACTGCAATTCTTGACAATACACCAGTTGACAGCATTGTAGGCAATTCTGCTTCAGGTACGGGCAGTGATGGTAACGGCTCTGTGTCTGATTACTACTCCTCTTTTACAAACTTTGCTAATTTTGCAAGAGGTGGAGCATACAACCTGAGCAATTACTATGCAGTGGGTCTGTTGATGAATACTCTGGCTTAAGGCCACTATTTCTCTTAAAATATCGGAGCTCCTTAGCGGCTCCGATATTTTATATCTGCATCATTACCAAAACTTGTCCGGGTGAAAACAGGATAGCTTCGCATACTACATTTAACAATAGATAATCAGCGGAACTAAAATTAGGAGGAGATTGATTGAAGAGAACTTATGATTTCTATTCTCTATGCCTGATTCCTGTTTTCACACTTTTGCTTGGCTTTGGTTTCAGCCTGACAGGCACAAATTTTTCTGTCATTGGAAATGAAGAGGGACATCGCCTGACTTTTTTACTGTGGGGTGCATTGACAGGGAATTACTTTTATCTGTATACAGACACATTGATGGAAAAGGCAGATTGCCAGGACTGTATGGTAAAGAGCTTTTTATTTTTGGCTCTGACATTCTTTGTGACAGCAGTGGGCTTACCTTATCTGCCCATGGAGGCTCCGTTTATCTCTCGTCTGCACGTGTTGATATCTTTTTTGGCAACGTTACTTTTAGGAGCGGCTCAGATTCGTTTTCTACTTGTGCTGCAGAAGAAAAGGGGACAAATTTTCAGAAAACAGTGGTACTTTTTATTATTTCTCTGTCTGGGATCCGCCATTCTTTTTTTTACAATTGGGATTGTGTCCAGCCTGTTAGAAATTTTTGTCACAATAGGGACATGCCTGTATTTGCGGAGCCTGCACAGAAATATAGAGGGATAATTTTCCAATCCGTCCACATCTGCCCTTGTCAAAAGATGGTATCTTGTGATATACTAACTGGGTTGGAAATCAGAACATCTGTACGGACATAGAATGAAAGTAAGGCGAGGAAGATAGAACATGGCGAAGAAAAACACCTATGATGCAGAAAGCATTGCAGTTCTGGAAGGACTGGAAGCAGTCCGAAAGCGGCCTGGTATGTATATTGGCAGCGTGTCCAGGAAGGGCTTGAATCATTTGATTTACGAGATTGTGGACAATTCTGTAGATGAACATCTAGCAGGCTTTTGTTCTGTGATTTATGTATATCTGGAGCGGGATGGATCCTGTACAGTCAGTGATAATGGCCGGGGGATTCCAGTGGATCTTCACGCGAAAGGTGTGTCTGCAGAGCGCCTTGTATTTACGACTCTTCACGCTGGGGGAAAGTTTGACGATTCTGTCTACAAGACAAGCGGCGGACTCCATGGGGTGGGCTCTTCTGTGGTCAATGCTCTGTCCACCTATCTGGACATTGAGATTAGCCGTGAGGGAGCTGTCCACCATGACCATTATGAGAGAGGAATTCCTACGATAGAATTAAAGGATGGTTTGCTGCCTGTTGTGAGAAAGACAAAGGAGACAGGAACCAGAATTAATTTTCTTCCGGATCCGGAGATTTTTGAAAAAACTCGTTTTCAGGCGGAGGAAGTCAAAAGCCGCCTTCATGAGACGGCATATCTGAATCCACAGCTTACCATTGTCTTTGAGGATCGGAGAGGAGAGGCCACAGAGCATGTGGAATTCCATGAGGAAAATGGGATCATTGGCTTTGTGGAGGATTTGAACCAGAAGAAAGAAAAGATTCACAATGTCATTTATTTTAAAGGCGAGTCTGAGGGAATTATTGTGGAGGGAGCCTTCCAGTATGTGAACGAGTTCCATGAAAATGTCCTTGGGTTTTGTAATAATATCTACAATTCAGAAGGAGGCACCCATCTGACAGGATTTAAAACGGTCTTTACTACTGTCATCAACAATTATGCCAGGGAGCTTGGAATTCTCAAAGAGAAGGATGCCAACTTTACGGGAGCTGATGTGCGCAATGGTATGACGGCGGTGATTTCCATTAAGCACCCCTCTCCCCGTTTTGAGGGGCAGACAAAGACAAAGCTTGACAATCAGGACGCTTCCAAGGCTACCTCGAAGGTGGCAGGCGATGAGATTGTGCGCTATTTTGACAGAAATCTTGAGACATTAAAGAGTGTGATTGGCTGTGCGGAGAAGGCGGCAAAGATTAGAAAGACGGAGGAGAGGGCCAAGACGAACCTTTTGACAAAGCAGAAATATTCCTTTGATTCCAATGGAAAGCTGGCCAATTGTGAGAGTCGGGATGCTTCAAAATGCGAGATTTTCATCGTGGAGGGAGATTCTGCAGGCGGTTCTGCCAAGACGGCCAGAAACCGGAATTATCAGGCTATCCTTCCTATTCGGGGAAAGATTTTAAATGTGGAAAAAGCCAGCATCGATAAAGTACTGGCCAACGCAGAGATTAAGACCATGATCAATGCCTTTGGCTGTGGGTTCTCAGAAGGGTATGGAAATGATTTTGATATAGCGAAGCTGCGCTATAATAAGATTATTATTATGGCGGATGCAGATGTGGACGGGGCTCATATTTCTACCTTGCTTTTGACTCTGTTTTACCGATTTATGCCAGATTTGATCTATGAGGGACATGTCTATATTGCAATGCCGCCTCTCTATAAGGCCATGCCGTCCAGAGGAGAGGAAGAATATCTCTACGACGATAAGGCTTTGGAGCGATACCGGAAAAAGCACAAAGGCTCCTTTACCCTTCAGCGCTACAAGGGGCTTGGGGAAATGGATGCGGAACAATTGTGGGAGACGACTCTGAATCCTGAGACGCGTATCTTAAAGCGGGTAGAGATTGAAGATGCCCGTATGGCTTCCAGTGTGACAGAGATGTTGATGGGCACAGAAGTTCCGCCCCGGCGGGCATTTATCTATGAGCATGCCTGTGACGCGGAACTGGATGTGTAGGAAAGGGAAAGAGGCATGGAAGAACAGATTATACGTACAGAATATTCAGATGTGATGCAGAAATCTTACATTGATTATGCTATGAGCGTCATTATAGCCAGGGCTCTTCCCGATGTGCGGGACGGTTTAAAGCCAGTACAGAGAAGGACCTTGTATGATATGCATGAGCTGGGAATCCGCTGGGACAGGCCTTACCGGAAATGCGCCCGTATTGTGGGGGATACCATGGGTAAGTATCATCCCCATGGGGACAGCTCCATCTATGAGGCCCTTGTGGTGATGGCCCAGGACTTTAAAAAGGGAATGGTACTGGTAGACGGCCACGGGAACTTTGGCTCCATTGAAGGTGACGGCGCGGCCGCTATGCGTTATACAGAGGCACGCCTTCAGAAGGTGACACAGGAAGCATTTTTGGCAGACTTGGACAAAAATGTGG
Source organism: Clostridia bacterium (assembly GCA_910574475.1). Taxonomy (GTDB): domain Bacteria; phylum Bacillota; class Clostridia; order Lachnospirales; family Lachnospiraceae; genus Laedolimicola. The sequence continues at coordinate 322,462 of CAJTAT010000005.1, forward strand.
TAGACTTTGTTCCTAATTTTGACGAGACAGAGAAGGAGCCGGCTGTCCTTCCAGCCAGAATTCCCAATCTGCTGGTGAATGGATCGGATGGAATTGCTGTGGGAATGGCCACCAGTATTCCACCTCACAATCTGGGAGAGGTCATTGACGCGGCCAAAGCTTACTTAAAAGACCCGGACATTACGACAGAAAAACTCTTAAAGCTTATGCAGGGTCCTGATTTCCCTACAGGAGGGATTATTGTAAATAAAGACGAGCTTCCTGCTATCTATGAGACGGGCGTGGGCAAAATCAAAGTCCGGGGACGGGTAGAGGTAGAAAAGCTCAAAGGCGGCAAGGAGCAGCTTGTCATCACAGAGATTCCTTATCCAATGGTGGGAGCCAATATTGGAAAGTTTTTGAATGATGTGGCAGCTCTGGTAGAGTCCCGCAAGGCGCCGGAGATTGTGGATATTTCCAATCAGTCCTCCAAAGAAGGAATCCGCATTGTGCTGGAACTGAAGAAGGGTACAGATACGGAAAATCTGAAAAACATGCTCTATAAAAAGACACGGCTGGAGGATACTTTTGGCGTCAATATGCTGGCTGTGGCAGATGGCAGGCCAGAGACTTTGGGACTCAGACAGATCCTGGAATATTATATAGAGTTTCAGTATGAGCTTACTACACGAAAATATCGAACTTTACTTTCCAAAGAGCAGGAGAAACGTGAGATTCAGGAAGGACTTATCAAGGCTTGTGATGTGATAGACTTGATCATTGAAATTCTGCGGGGCAGCACAAGCGTCAAGGAGGCAAAGGCCTGCCTTGTGGAGGGGATTACAGGAAAGATTCGTTTTAAATCTGAGGCATCCAAAAAGCGGGCGGCCAAGCTGCATTTTACAGAGCGCCAGGCTACGGCCATTCTGGAGATGCGCCTGTATAAGCTGATTGGCCTTGAGATAAAGGCTCTGATGGAAGAAAATGCCCAGACTCTGAAGAACATTGCCTGTTATGAGGATATTTTGGAAAATCATTCCAGCATGACCAGGGTGATTGTGAAAGAAATGGACGCCATCCGAAGGGCGTATGCAAGACCACGGCGTACTTCTGTAGAGAATGTGGCGGAGGCTGTGTTTGAAGAGAAAAAGATGGAAGAAATGCCAGTCATGTTCCTGATGGATCGCTTTGGATATGCCAAGACCATTGATATGAATACGTATGAGCGAAATAAAGAGGCGGCAGACAACGAAAATAAGTATGTATTTTCCTGCATGAATACAGGGCGCATCTGTGTGTTTACTGACACAGGGAAGATGCACACCATCAAGGTTCTGGATTTACCTTTTGGAAAGTTTCGGGACAAGGGCGTTCCTATAGATAATTTTAGCAATTATAACAGCAGTGAGGAGCGGCTTGTGGGGATCGGCAGTATGGATGCTCTGAAAGAGAAAAGGTTGTTCTTTGGAACGAGAAGTAGTATGATAAAGGTGGTGGATGGCAGTGAGTTTGAGACAAGCAAGCGGACAGTAGTATCTACAAAGCTGGCCGAAGATGATGTTGTGCTCACTGTAGTGGTCCTGGAGGATAATGAACAGATTGTACTTCAAAGTGAGGAAGGATATTTCCTTCGATTTGCACTGTCTGAAGTTCCTGAGAAGAAAAAAAGCGCTATTGGCGTCCGGGGGATGCGTCTGGGAGAAAAGGACAGGCTTCAGGCCATTTATCTCTACCAGACAGGACAGGAAGAGTCCATCGAATATAAAGAAAAGCAATTGGTATTGAACAAATTAAAGGCAGGAAGCCGGGATACCAAAGGGGTCAAAGTGAGGGGATAAAGTGAAGGTATTGGTTGTGTTGCCATTAAATGAAAGGCAGAAGGAGAAGCTTGAAAAAAATTTTTGGCATAAGGAATTTATTTACTGTATGCCGGAGGCAGTCACCAGGGAAATGCTTGCAGGAGTGGAAGTGATTTTAGGAAATATACCGCCACAGCTTTTGAAATCAGCCCGTTCGCTGAAATGGCTGCAGCTTAGCAATGCGGGGACAGAAGGGTACTGCGACGGCGCGTTGCCGGAAGGCGTCATTCTGACCAACGCTACAGGCGCCTATGGCCTGGCTATCTCCGAACATATGATAGGTATGTTGTTTGAACTGCAAAAAAAGCTGAACCTTTACTGTCTGAATCAGGCAGCCCATTTGTGGAAACAGGAAGGACATGTAAGGGTTATTCAGGGGAGCAGGGTACTGGTCATAGGGATGGGAAATATTGGAACCGTCTTTGCCCAAAAAATGAAGGCTTTAGGATGTAAGACTGTGGGGATTAAGCGAAGAGACGGAAGAAAGCCGGAGGGCGTGGATGATCTCTACACATTAGAGCGTTTGGAACAGCAGATTCCCAGGGCAGACATTGTGGCTATGTGCCTTCCGGGAAATAAAGATACTTACCATTTAATGAACCGGGAGCGTATAGGGATGATGAAGAAAGGCGCAGTTCTTTTGAATGTGGGCAGAGGAAGCACTCTGGATACAGAAGCTTTACTTGAAGCCTTACAGGAAGAACGTCTGTCGGGGGCTGCCCTAGATGTAACAGATCCAGAGCCATTGCCTGAGAATCACCCTTTCTGGGACATGAAAAATGTGATTATTACCCCTCACAGTTCTGGCGGATTTTCACTGCCGGAGACTTTGGAACAGATACTGGATATCTGTATCGCCAATCTGGAGTGTTATCTGGTCAAACGTCCCCTTCGAAATGTGGTGGATTTTAAGACGGGCTATTGCCAATAGGTTGACTTTTGAAAAGATTATGAATGAGGAGAATAGGATGGAGAACGAAGGAAGCAGCAAGAATTTTATTGAGCAACTCATAGATAAGGATCTGGCAGAGGGAGTGTATACAGCAGTGCACACCCGGTTTCCGCCGGAGCCCAACGGCTATCTGCATATTGGACATGCCAAGGCTATTTTGTTGAACTATGGCCTTGCGCAGAAATATCATGGAAAGTTTAATATGCGCTTTGACGATACAAATCCCACGAAGGAAAAGGTGGAGTTTGTAGAGTCTATCAAGGCTGATATCCAGTGGCTGGGAGCAGACTGGGAGGACAGGCTTTTCTTTGCGTCAGACTATTTTGAACAGATGTATGAGGCTGCTGTAAAGCTGATCAAAAAAGGAAAGGCGTTTGTCTGTGATCTGACTGCAGAGGAGATCCGGGCTTACCGGGGAACTCTCACAGAACCAGGGAAGGAAAGTCCCTACCGAAATCGGAGCGTGGAGGAAAATCTGGAGCTCTTTGAGAATATGCGGGCAGGAAAATATGCAGACGGAGAGAAAGTACTTCGGGCGAAGATTGACATGGCATCTCCCAATATCAATATGCGGGATCCAGTCATCTACCGTGTAGCCCATATTTCCCACCACAATACAGGAGATGAGTGGTGTATCTACCCTATGTATGACTTTGCGCACCCCATTGAGGATGCTATCGAGGGGATAACTCACTCTATCTGCACCCTGGAATTTGAGGATCACCGTCCTCTGTATGACTGGGTTGTGAGGGAACTGGAATATCCCGTGCCGCCCCGCCAGATTGAGTTTGCCAAATTGTACCTGACCAATGTGGTGACAGGAAAGCGATATATTAAAAAGCTGGTGGAGGATGGAATTGTGGACGGCTGGGATGATCCCCGGCTTGTATCCATCGCCGCCCTTCGCAGAAGAGGATTTACGCCAGAATCCATTCGGATGTTTGTAGATCTCTGCGGCATCTCCAAGAGCCAGTCTTCTGTGGATTATGCTATGCTGGAATACTGTATTCGGGAGGACTTGAAGCTGAAGCGCCCCCGTATGATGGCAGTTCTAGATCCCATTAAGCTGATTATTGACAACTATCCAGAGGGACAGACCGAATATCTGGACGCTGCAAATAATCTGGAAAATGAGGAGCTTGGGACACGAAAGATTCCTTTCTGCCGGGAATTGTATATTGAGAGGGATGATTTTATGGAAGAGCCTCCGAAAAAGTACTTCCGCCTGTTTCCTGGCAATGAAGTGCGCCTGATGCACGCATATTTTGTAAAATGTGAGAGCTTTGTAAAAGATGAAAATGGCCGTGTGGTGGAGGTTCACTGTACCTATGATCCTGAGACAAAAGCTGGCAGCGGCTTTACAGGCCGGAAGGTAAAGGGAACTATTCACTGGGTGCCTGCGCCTTACGCTATCAAGGCCCAGGTACGCTTGTATGAGAATATTATTGACGAGGAAAAGGGCGTGTACAACGAAGATGGCAGCCTGAATTTAAATCCCAATTCCCTGACAGTGGTGGAGGAGGCATTTTTAGAGCCTGGATTTGCAGGAGCTAGGCCCTATGACAGCTATCAGTTTGTGCGCAATGGCTTTTTCTGTGTGGATGCAAAGGATACGACTAAGGATAGGTTGGTGTTTAACAGAATTGTGTCTTTAAAGAGTTCCTTTAAACTTCCAAAGGCACAGTGATGAGAGAACTGACTATCGATTTAAATCCAAAATCAAGAATTCCTTTATATGAACAGATCTACAATTATATTAAGCAGGATATTCAGAGGGGAGCCATCAAGGCAAAGGAGAAGCTCCCCTCCAGCCGCGCTCTGGCCTCTTATTTAGAAGTCAGCCGCAGCACCATTGATCTGGCATACGAACAACTTCTCTCAGAAGGGTATGTGGAATCGATTCCCTGTAAGGGCTACTATGCCTGTCAGATTGAAGACTTGTACCAGCTAAGGCCGGTTGCAGAATTTGAGGAAGAGCCCTCCCGGCAGGAGGGTTCTTCTTATGATTACGATTTTACACCAAACGGGATTGATCTGGACAGCTTTCCCTATGGAGTCTGGCGGAAAATTGTTCGAAATATTCTGCTGGACGACAACAAAGAACTATTTCAACTTGGAGACCCAAAGGGAGAGTGGGATCTGAGGGAGACTATCTGCAGCTACCTTTATCAGGCCCGTGGGGTCAACTGCCGGCCGGATCAGGTAGTGCTGGGAGCTGGAAATGATTATTTATTGCTTCTGCTGGCTGTAATTCTGGGAACGAATCACCAGATGGCTATGGAGACCCCAACTTACAAACATGCCTATAGAATTTTTGAACAGTTGGGGTTTGGTCTCTGTACAATACCTGTGGACGCTCAGGGGATGCAGGTATCAAAGCTTCAACTCTCAGGGGCTGATATTGCCTATGTGATGCCTTCCCACCAATATCCCCTGGGAATTGTGATGCCCATTAAGCGGAGATTAGAGCTCTTATCCTGGGCGGCAAAGGAAGATGGCCGGTATATTATTGAGGATGATTATGACAGTGAGTTTCGTTATAAGGGAAAGCCTGTGCCTGCCCTTCAGGGGGCAGATAAGAACGGTAAAGTGATTTATATTGGTACATTCTCCAAGTCCATAGCGCCAGCTATACGAATCAGTTATATGGTACTGCCAAGAGAGCTTTTGAAAGCTTATCAAGTTCAGATTTCTATGATTTCCTCTACAGTATCGCGAATTGATCAGATGACCTTAAACAGTTTTATAAAAGAAGGGTATTATGAGAGACATTTGAACCGGATGCGCACAATTTATGGGAGGAAACATGATATCCTTTTGAATGAACTGAAAAAGCTGCCTTCCTTTTGCCGTGTTACCGGAGAACGGGCAGGAGTACATCTTTTGGTAGAATTTGAAAATGGGATGTCAGAGGAAGAGATTATTTCTTTGGCGAAGGCCCAGAGGGTGAAGGTCTATCCCCTTTCGGAGTATGCCATTGGGGGTGGAGGAAAGGAAGAGCCAGTCTGGATTGAGAGAAAACCTACAGTGATATTGGGGTATGCCACCCTGTCGGAGCGGGAGATTGAGAAGGCCGCAGGGAGGCTTTTGAGGGCTTGGGGAAGCACTTCCATGACTGGTGGTCGTGGAAATAGAAATTGCTAATGAAAGAACGCAAAAGGGAGCCCGGTAACGGACTCCCTGCTTTTTACTCTGTAACTTCCTCTTTTTCCTCTGTTGTTTCAGCTTCAATATCTGTTGAGGCTGCGGCTTCTGTCTCCTCGGCTACATCCTCTTCCTCTTTGTCGCTGTCGTTGCTCAAAGATACATAACCTCTGCCGGAAGCATCCAAATCCTCTTCAAATATATCTTCTGTATCATCCTCCATATCGTCAAAATCCTCGTCTGGTGCAAAGAATTTCTTGTAGAGGGCCAGACCTCCCAGGACAGCAGCAGTGCCGGCTGCCAGAATTCCTACAAATTTAAATAATTTTTTCATGACTTTACGTTCCTCCTTTTTCATTTTCATATTTTTATCGTGTCAGATATTAACTGGAAGTATTTCTCATATTGTAATACGAATTGTCCGAAAAGAAAAGTAAAAAAATATTAAAATTTTATTGCCAGCATATAAAATATATATTACTCTATTAGAGAGGTAAAAGGAAGTAGGATGTTTCGTGTACTGTTTGATATGGAAGCGGAACTTATAAATATGAGGAGGTACATAATGAGAAACCGGATGTCAAATGTGGTTTGGGGGATACTGTTAATTGCTGTGGGCCTTGGTTATGCAGGAAATAATTTGGGCTTTTGGGACTTTAGTATTTTTTTTAAGGGATGGTGGACCTTATTTATTATCATTCCCTGTTTGATAGATATGATTCAGCATGGAGTAAATGGTGGAAATATCATTGGTCTTTGCATTGGCGGCGCTCTGTTTTGTAGCGCCCAGGGATTTCTGGACTTTGGACTAGTTCGGAGGATGTTAGTTCCGGCTCTCCTGGTTTTGATTGGGCTAAGTATTCTTTTGAGCAATACGCGGAGAGGAATCAGGGATCAGCAGGGGAATAAAATTCCCTATGAGAAGGATGGAGCAGGCCTTGATGTCTCGGCAGTATTTGGCGACAGAAAGGCCAATTATAGCGGGCAGATTTTTGAGGGAAGCACAGTCAACGCAGTATTTGGAGCTGTGGAACTGGATCTGCGGACAGCCATCATTGAGCAGGATGTGAGAGTGGATGCCACAGTTGTTTTTGGGGGAGCAAATATCTTGGTTCCTTCCAATGTAATTGTAAAAGTGATGTCAACTCCTATTCTGGGCGGTGTGTCCAATAAGGCGATGGCTCCTACAGAGGTGCCCTGCCATACTCTTTATCTCAATGCAACTTGTGTGTTTGGAGGGGTGGATATTCGATGAAACGAAAGTTGATTCTCGCATCAGCTTCTCCGAGAAGGAAAGAAATTTTAGAGCAGATGGGCCTGGCCTTTACAGTATATCCTGCATGCGGAGAGGAGACGGTTACTTCTGCGGATCCCGCTGAGGTAGTAAAGGAGCTTTCCTTTCAAAAGGCTTACGAAGTGGCAGAAAAGGTGAAAGAGCCGGCGTTTGTCATTGGCTCTGATACAGTGGTTTCCTATGAGGGAGAGATTATGGGAAAGCCAGAAGATGAGGAGTCGGCTTTTCGTATGTTGAAGTGCTTGCAGGGAGCTGTTCATGTGGTTTATACTGGTGTCACAGTGATTGATACAGAGAGTGGAGAGACAATTCTGAACTTTGCAGAAGGGACAAAAGTGTCCATGTACCCCATGACAGAAGACTGGATACGAGCCTACATTCGGACAGGAGAGCCTATGGATAAAGCAGGGGCTTATGCGATTCAGGGAGGATGCATGCCATATATTCGGGGAATTGAGGGTGAATACTCCACTGTAGTGGGATTTCCGGCTGCCCGTTTTTATCAGGAGCTGTTGAAGAAAGGAATTGATTTATGAGGTATCGGGCCTGTATTTTTGATTTGGATGGGACCTTGTGCGACAGTGTGGAATCTATTGCCCACTGCGCCAATCGAGTTATGAGAGAGATGGACATGAGGGAGGCCTCCCTGGAAGATTATAAAGTCTTTGTGGGAGACGGCGTGGATATGCTGATCCGAAGGCTCTTACACTTTGGCGGTGATATTGATGCGGCACGGTTTGAAGAGACAAAGAGACGCTATCTAGAGTATTTTTTGACAGATTGCATGTATCATATAGCAGCCTATCCAGGAGTGAAAGAGACTGTGGAAGAACTGAAAAAAAGAGGGTTCAGACTGGGAGTTCTCTCTAATAAACCCCACATAAATACGAGAAATGTAATTGCAGGCGTATTTGGAGAGGAGCTTTTCGATTGGGTTCAGGGACAGACTGAGGAGCGTCCCAGAAAGCCGGATCCAGCCGGAGCCTTGTACCTGGCAGATAAGCTGGGGGTACGACCCGAAGAATGTCTTTATGTGGGGGACACAGGAACAGATATGAAGACTGGGAAAGGGGCTGGTATGTATACAATCGGTGTGCTCTGGGGCTTTCGAGGACGAAAGGAATTGGAGGAGACAGGAGCGGATCGGGTGATTGAATATCCATCTGAATTGCTAAATTGTTATAAAAATCTTTAAAAAAGTGAGGAGAGATTATGATCAAGTTAATCGCCAGCGACATTGATGGGACATTGCTTCCCGAGGGGACCGATCAGATCAACCCCGAAATCTTTGAGGTGATTCGAAAATTAAAAGAGAAAGGAATTATCTTTGCAGCGGCTAGCGGACGCCATTGCACAAGCATGTATCGACTGTTTGAGTCTGTAAAGAATGATATTATATTTATTACGGAAAGCGGAGCTTATGTAAACTGCAGAGGATATGATATGTTGCAACATGTCATAGATCGAAAGATTATGGAAGAATGGGTGAAAGAGGTTCGCCAAATACCGGGAACCAGCTTTACGCTGGATACAAAAGAATGTCTCTATACAGAGAGTAAAGATGAGGAATTTTTGGAACTTATCAGGGATGGTTATAAGAGTACTGTCAGGAGTGTGGATAATGTCCTGGAACTGGAGCCTACCATAAGTAAGATGGCGATTTATCGCAAAACGGATATTAAAAAAGTGGCAGAAACCATGATTCCTCGCTGGGAAGGTCGCATGCATTGTGCCCTGGCGGGAGATATCTGGGTAGATTTCATGAATAAAGAGGCAAATAAGGGAAACGCTATCCGCAGTATCCAGGAAACTTTGGGTATCAGTCCAGAGGAAACTATGGTATTTGGAGACAATCACAATGATTTGGAAATGATGGAGAGCGCGGCAGAGAGCTACGCAGTGGGCAATGCGGCGGAAGCTGTAAAGCAGGCGGCAAAATATGTGACAGATACAAATGTGAACGATGGTGTACTGAAAGTAATGAAAAAACTGCTGTAAAGGTTGAAAAGAAACTTAAATCAGGAGGTGCTATTATGTACGAGTATTCAGAAGAGTGTTTGGAAATTTTTTTGAAAAAACAGAGTCAGCTTTTTGATGAGCCTGTGGCAGAGACCTTAGAGGAGGCTGAATATTTTCTGGAGGACTGCATGGCAGTGGTTGTGAATTCCCTGGAGGAGGTTCAGGGATATTTTGAAGAGAGCGGCATGGATATCTCAAATCTGTCTCTTAGCGAGTTGGAAGAAATGTCAGAGGTCTTTCCTTTGGGAGACGGCACGTATTTGATTGTAGAGGCATAAATGATGAGACAGAATAGAAAAAAGATACTTGTTGTGTTTTTGGCTGCCATTTTGATGTTGGGATCGCTGGCAGGCTGTAAACAGTTTGAAAATACGGAGATCGTTTTTACAACAGGTCTGTCAGGAAATGAATTGTTCCGGGTGGGAAACAGTGTGTGTACACTGCCGGAAGCCATGATCTATGTGCTGGATTATCAGATTCAGTATGAGAGCGTCTATGGTGTGCAAATGTGGGAACATGATTTTGGAGGTGTCACCCTAGAGGAATATGTAAAGGAGACTATCATCTCACAGTTGGCCTCTATGAAGGCAGTGACGCTTTTGGCAAAGGATTATGAAGTTACACTGACAGAGCCAGAAGAAGAAAAGCTACAGAAGATGGCAAAGGATTATTATGGTTCTCTGAGCCAGGAAGAGATAGATTATATGGATCTGGATCTGAAAGATGTGGAAAGTCTCTGCAGGGATCACGTACTGTCCAGGAAAGTTTATGCAGAGATTACAAAGGATGTGAATACAGAAGTCAGTGACGATGAGGCACGGATCATTACGGTGCAGCAGATTTGGCTGGATTCCAGAGAGAGCGCAGAGAACGTTAAAGAGAAGTTGGAAGAGGGGAAAGAATTTATCAACCTGGCTTCGGTGTACAGCAAGGATGGCCAGATCACCTATACCTTTGGTCGGGGAGAAAAAGAAGAAGCTTATGAGGCTGCGGCTTTTGAGTTGGAAAATGAAGAAGTCAGTGACATAATTGAGATGGAAGACGGTTTTTATATTTTGAAATGTATCGACAATTTTGACCGGGAGGCTACAGAGGCAAACAAAGTAACTATGGTGGAAAAGCGGCGGGACGAGATTTTTGGAAAAGTCTATGAGGAATTGATTGCCAATACCCCATCAGAGTTTAATACCCGCCTCTGGGAAAAGGTTCATTTTGAAGATTGGATCGGTGAAAGCAGCCGGAATTTTTTGGAGGTCTATAATTCCTATTTTGGTTAGGGGATCACATTTATGATTTCATCCTGCTGTCCTCAATATACTTGTGGACATGCAGGATATTTTTTTGACTAAAATAATGCTAATTAGTATATAAAAATGCTATTTTTTATGTGCTGATTTGAAGATAAATGCTTTAATATTCAAGGAAAAAATTGTACAAATATAATAATATTTAAGAAAGAAAAGGAAAAAGCATATAGCATATTTGATAATATTAGGTTTAAATTTTGGTTATATTATATACATATTTTGGAGCATATGCAGCGAAATCTTTTTGAACATCATAAAAGGTGCTGTTTTGTTAAATACTAATTAAAAAGGAGAGGAGAAAAAGATGGGGATTTCTACGGAAGAGTTGCTCAAAAAACGCCAAGATCTATTGGAAAACTATCATAGTCCAGATTTTGATGTGCAGCAGTGGCTTCAGAACAGAAAGGAAATGGAGGATATTGTAAATAATTGTAAGTTTGAGACGCCGGAAGAAGTGGCAAATCACTTTATTGCTTACACAGCCATTCTTTGGGATTACAAGATGCTGGGCAAAATTCATGAGTGTTATCATGATAATATTGTTGTTCACAGAGAAGGTGGGGATGATATTATCTCCTGCGATAGTGTGATCAAAGATACACTACATTTGCTGGCGGCATTTTCTGATATCAGGATCATTTTCCACAACATTTTCTGCCAGCGCTATGAAGGGGAAGGCGGCGGATACCTCTTTGGCCAATGCGTATATTTTGAAGGCGTGAATGACGGTTACAGCAAGTTTGGACCTCCTACCTATAAACGTTTGTCAAAGGATAACTGTATGGGTATGTGCCAATGTCTGGTACAGTTTATTGATGGGCGCTGGAGAATTGCGGAAGAATGGACCACGCGCAGTGCAGACTGCTTTGACAATATCATGAAGATGGATACCCCAAAAGAAGCAGGAAAGGAGGGGGAGGTATAAGATGAAACTTGAAGATCATGTAAATGAAATGTTAAAAAAACTCGAGAATCCTCAGTTGAAATCAAGAGATGATGTAGAGCAATTTTACCGCGACTGGATGGAGGTTGTATGGGATTTGAAAGTTCCCAGCAAACTGTTTGACTTTTATAAGCCTGACATTTATGTATATCGGGAAAACAACAATTCCAGCAATGGAGTTCGTGAGATTATAAAAGAAGTTTTGGCAGTCGAGGCAGCATTTCCTGATATTAAGGTTCGCATAGAGGGTGTGGTTGTCACAGGAGATGAGGAACATGGGTACCAGTTATTTGCCCGCCGGTATTTTAACGGAACAAACTCAGGTTACAGCCAGTATGGGGAGCCTACAGGGAAAGAGCTGGAAGGTGACACCTGTTTGAGTCTGGATATGCTGAAGCTTGAGAAGGTAGACGGACGCTGGCAGGTGGTAAACGAATATACCATGTACAGTGAACGCACCATGAGAGTAACCATGGGAGGACCCAAAGAGGTTTAAGCATATAAGTATGCGAAAACCTTGAGATAAAATAACAAATTAAGAAGGGAGAAAAACATGAAAAGAGTAATTGCGTACTTATTAACTGGATGCATGATGGTATCTATGCTGGCAGGCTGCCAAGGAAAGAGTGAAGAGCCTAGTACCAGTACAGAACCAGCCCAGGAAACTCCTGCGGACAACCAAGAGGAAAAAGAGGAAACTCCTGCAGCAGAATCAACGTCTGACAGTGAAGCAATCAATATTCGTATTGCTCATATGTCCAATGAGACAGAAGCTATTCATAAGGGATTTGTGAAATTCAAAGAAGTTATGGAAGAGGCAAATGTAAATGTGACAGTTGAGATCTTCCCCGCAAAGCAGTTAGTGGGCGCTGATAATGATGCCATTGAGGCTTGTCAGTTGGGAGAGATTGACATGACTTCCGTTGCTGAGATGCAGTTTGCTCCATATAGCCAGGCATTCTATGTATTCAATGCAAACTATTTGTTTGATAGTGTTGATGATGCAAAGGCAAATTTAGAGGGTGAGCTGGGCACAGAGCTGAAAAATGCCACAAAAGAGGCAGACTTAGGTGTAGAGGTGGCTACTTTCTTCGGGGGCTCCCTGCGCGGTATCTTTACAACAAAGAAAGAGCTTCACACTCCAGCCGACATGAATGGTGTCAAGATGCGTACAGCAGATAACCCCATCAATATTGCCGAACTTGAGGCTATGGGAGCTTCCGCTATTATTATGGCAGGTAGTGAGTGCTATACAGGATTCCAGCAGGGTGCCATTGAGGGTTGGATTTCTGCTATGACATCTCATGTGAGTCAGGGATATATGGATGTATGTTCTTATGTATGTGATACTTGGCATACCATCTACATTCCTACTGTGTTGATTAACAGTGACCTTCTGGCTTCTTTCTCAGAAGAACAGAGAGCAGCATACGACAAGGCAATTGAAGCAGCCACAGAGGAGCAGTGGAGATTGGTAGCTGAAGAGATGGATGGCCTCTATGATGAGCTTCGCAAGATGCAGGATGAAGGCAAAGCTGTATTCTCAGAGCTGACAGACGAAGAGCGTGCACAGTGGAAAGAGGTAATGGTTAATGCCACAGAAGATATGGTCGTTGAGAAATTAGGCGATTACAAAAACCTTCTTGAATCAATGCGTCAGTAATAAAAAAGTAAATCTATGATTATGCGGGGGGATTCCCCCCGCTTTTTTGAAAGGAGATTAGGATGAAAGTTCTTCGATGGCTGGATAAGAATCTGGAATTAACGATTTCTTCTGTCTTTCTGGTTGGCATGGTAGCGGCAGTCTGTATGCAGATTCTGTCCAGATATATTTTCCCATCCCCCATTTCCTGGACAGAGGAAGCGACCCGATATCTGTTTGTGTGGATGGTATTTACTTCTCTGGGAATCTGTGCGAAGCGGGGGAAACATATTCGAATTACCATTGTGCAGGCAAAGCTGCCCAAAGCCATTCCCTATGTAAATATTTTTGCTGATCTTTGCTTTGTACTGGTAGCCGCCCTGTGTACCTGGTACGGAGTGGGAATTGTGACAACGATTAAAGATGCGGGACAGACTTCCTCTGCCTTGCACTGGCTTTACAAATGGCAGGTTTATCTCATTGTTCCCATTGGCTTTGCAGCTACCCTGTTTCGACTGGCACAGGATATGCTGGAAAATATAAAAACGATTATAAGAAAAGGAGATTCAACAGGAAAGGAGGAACATAACGGATGACACTCATTTTATTATTTGGAGTATTTTTACTTCTGGCAGTTTTGAGCGTTCCCATCGCTGCAGCTATCGGTGTAGGGGTATTCGCATCCATTCTGGAAAGTGGTACGATTAATATGACGTATGTAATCCGGGGGCTTGTCACAAATGTAGACTCTTTTACGATGACGGCAATTCCTTTCTTCGTTCTGGCCGGACAGATTATGGCCAAATGTGGAATCTCTCAGGGACTTTTTGACGCGGCCAATGCCTTTTTGGGACGGAGGAAAGGCGGCATTATGATGGTAACAGTTTTGGCGTGTATGGTATTTGGAGCCATTACGGGCTCTGCCTTTGCTACAGCGGCTTCCATTGGAATCATTGTGCTTCCTGAGCTTCAGAAGCAGGGCGTGCCAAAAGGAGCATGTGCCGCACTGATTGCCGTGGGTGGCTGTCTGGGACAGATGATTCCTCCCAGTCTTGGCCTGGTGGTACTTGGAGGTATGAATAATATTTCTATTTCTGGCCTGTTTATGGCAGAAATTATTCCCGGCCTCTTCTGCGGTCTCTGTTTTATCGCCTACTGCGCATATTTTGGACACAAACATAATATTTGCGATGTAAACGGGAAAAAGTATTCTTTTAAAGAAAAGATGCTGGTTCTCTGGCAGTCAAAATGGGCGCTGTTGATGCCGATTATTATCTTAGGGGGAATTTACAGCGGAATCTTTACACCCACAGAAGCGGCAGTGGTTTCTGTTGTCTATGGATTCTTATTCGGAGTGATTAAGAGCTGGTATTTAAAGTCCAAAGGAGAGGAGCCAATTTTCCGTGCTACAGACGTACTGCCTATGCTACAGGACACGGTATTGACTACAGTGGGAATTATGTTTATCGTGGGCATTTCCTCCGGCTTTGGAAAGATCCTGACCTTAGAAGGCTTCCCAGGGATGCTGTCCAATCTGGCTGTGAAGTATGTGAATTCTAAGGGTATGGCTATTTTGCTGATGGCTTTTGTACTTTTGATTCTTGGTACTTTCCTGGACGGAACGGCAATCAATGTCATAGTGAGCCCAATTTTGTACAGTCTTGCAACACAGTATGGAATTCCCGATTACCACTTTGGCGTAATTTTTGTATTTGTATCCACCCTTGGATTGTTGACGCCGCCTTTGGGAGCAAATCTTTTTGTAGCGGCACAAATATCGGATACTACCTTTGAGGATACAGTGAAATATATTTGGCCCTGGATCCTTATATTTGTCATTGCGCTAATACCAGTGCTGTTCTTCCCAGGATTTTCTACATGGCTGCCTGGGATGATGAAATAATAGATTTTAGGACCGTAGGATTTAGAAAGGAACTCTTATGATATTGCGAGAAGAACATGACTCTCTGGGAACGGTGATGGTTCCAGAAGAAGCTTATTATGGCGCGCAGACAGAGCGCGCGCGACAAAATTTTGGGATTTCCCAGGAGACCACAGAGCATTATCCTGTCTATATTCATATGATTGCTCTTTTAAAGAAAGCTTCAGCCAGGGCGAATATGGAGCTGGGACTGCTGGAAGAAGATACAGGAAAGGCTATCATGGATGCTGCCAATGAGATTATGGCGGGAAAAATGGAAGGCCAGTTTCCTCTGAACGTATTGCAGGGAGGAGGCGGTACCTCATCCAATATGAATGTGAATGAGGTCATAGCAAACCGTGCTAATGAAATACTGACAGGCCACAAAGGAAATGAGCGTGTGCATCCCAATGATCATGTAAATATGGGGCAATCCACCAATGATGTGATTCCCTCTGCTGTAAAGCTGGCTTCCTGGCATGTATTGAATGACCTCTGCCAAGAGTCGGAAAAGCTGGCGGCATGCCTGGAGGAGAAAAGTAGGGAGTTTTCCCAAGTAGTAAAGCTTGGAAGAACCTGTCTTCAGGATGCGGTACCCATTACACTGGGCCAGGAATTTTCCGGCTATGCTTCCTTGATGAACCGCAGAACACAGGAAGTGAAATTTCTTCAGCCAGAGTGCTTAAAGCTCCCTATGGGGGCGACGGCTATTGGAACTGGATCCGGCACGTACGAGGGCTATCAGGAGAGGATCGGAACCTGTATTGCAGACTTGATGAAACAGCCAGTTACCATTGAAGAAAACCTGTTTGATGGGCTTCAAAACGGAGATATCTATCTGGATATTATGCATGTGATCAAAGGCGTGGCGGTCAGTGTATCCAAGATAGCTACAGATATGAGAATCCTCTCCTCCGGCCCAAGGGCGGGATTGAATGAAATTACACTCCCGGCAGTACAGCCGGGAAGTTCCATTATGCCGGGAAAAATCAATCCCGTGATGCCTGAGCTGATGAATCAGATCTGCTATGATGTCTGCGGCAATGAAGCGGCTGTAGCCATGGCAGTAGAGGGCGGCGAGCTGGATCTGAATGTGTGGGAACCCCTTGTAGTGAAAAAGATTATTAGCTCTGCTCAGATTCTTGCCAATGGGATGCGGCTGTTTCGTGAGCGGTGTCTCATGGGTATCAGGGCAAATGTGGAAGTGTGTAGAAAATATGCAGAGAATTCTCTGGCTATCTCCAGTCTTGTCAGCGCGCTTTTTGACTATTCCACGGGAACTGAGGTGGCGCACAGAGCTTTTAAGACCAATAAGACTATCTTAGAGACAACAGTGGATATGGGATTGCTTCCCAGAGAAGAGGCAGAAGAATTATTAAATCCCTTGACATTGACCAATAGCAATGAGATGGCAGAGCTATTACACAAATTTCGGGAAAAATACAATAGAAAGGCGTGAGAAATAGTAATGGAAGATAAAGAAAAGATTTATTCGGACAGTAAAATCGGCTACCGAATCGGGTTTGGAATACGGCCTGCGGTAGTAGTAGTGGATCTGCAGAAAGGCTTTACAGATCCAGCTTCCTTTGCAGGCTGCGATATGGAGGAAGCAGTGCTGCAGACAAATAGAATCGTAGATGCTGCCCACGAAAAGAATGTGCAGGTATTTTTTGCAAGAATCGGCTACCAGTCCCCAGTGGGAGTAGATCTGGGAGTGTGGGGCTTAAAATGCCATTTGGAGCGGGAATTTTCCAATCAGTCTGTACATTATGAGCTGGACAGCCGTCTCCATGTTCAAAAACAGGACATTATTTTTGAAAAGCACTGTGCGTCTGCATTTTTTGGCACACATCTCTTGCAGATGCTAATATCTTTGAATGTGGACACGACTATTTTGACTGGCTGTACTACAAGCGGTTGTCTCAATGCGACGATTATTGATGCTATCTCCAATGGATTCCGTACGATTGTACCAAAGGAAGCATGTGCAGACCGCTCAAAGGAATTGCATGAGATGTATCTGTGGAATATTGGAAAGAAATACGCAGACGTCATATCCGTGGATGAGACCATTGCTCATCTAAATTCCATGGAACCTATGACATACCAAAATCAGTGGAAGCCGGCCTGGTGAGGAGTAGAAAAAGAGAATAAGGACAGAGTAAGGATTGTAGAAGATTTCTGCAGTCCTTTTGTGTATTGCAATTTAATGCTAATTCTGCCATGAATGTGCTAATTTTTGTGAGTTCTTTTGAAGATAAATGTCCCAAAATTTATGGCGGGGGGGGGTAATTATGCTAAACTAAGAACAACTTGCAAAGAAAAAACAGTGCATTTTATATAAATGATATGAGTATGCAGAAAATATTTCTGTCATAATGAGACATATCTTCCAAAATGCACATGGATTTTTTGTAAAAGTAACAGTTGAAAAATAATCAAAAAGGAAGGAAGAAGATTATGAAGAAGAGTATGGCAATGATCCTGTTGATTTGTTTGATGACATTGAGCTTCATGGGATGTGGCGCGAAAAACAAGGACGAGGCAAAAACAGAACCCTCCAGGAATCTGGAAGCAGACGCAGAGGACAGTGAAACACAGGAAGAAGCAGAAGGCAACACTAAGACGATGAATATCACAGTCTCCATGCAGACTTTTGACAACACATTTGCATCTTTTTGTATGGCTCGTATGGCAATTTACAACGAAGAGCATCCAGAATTAAATATTACCTACCTGGACGCTGCCAATGATGCTGCAACACAGATTACCCAGATTGAACAGGCCGTGATTAATGATACGCAAGCAGTTATTTGCTGCGTTGTAGACGCCACACAGGCTCAGCCCATTGTAACAGCTTGTAAAGATGCAGGAGTACCTTTGATTGCATTTAACCGGGTATTTGAAGGCTGTGACACCTTTGTGGGAGCCAATAATGCAGATGCAGGGAGAATTGTGGCAGAACGGGCAATCGAATTGCTTGACGGCTCTGGAAATATAGCTTTGGTTCAGGGTGTGATGGGGCAGGCAAATACATATGAGCGAACAGATGCAATTCTTGAAGCCTTAGCGGAGCATCCTGACATAGAAATTGTTCTCGACGGAGCAGCCGATTGGAAGCGGGATAAGGCATTGGAATTGGTGGAGACCTGGCTTCAGTCCGGCACAGAATTTGATTTGGTCATTGCCCTTAATGACGACGCTGCCCTCGGGGTACAGCAGGCCTTAAGCGGCGCAGGGAAAGCTGACTCCATTCCCGTTTTATCCATAAATGGAGACCCTTCAGGGATTAACGGAGTAAAAGATGGAATCCTGGATTGTACTGCCTTCCAGGCGCCTTTTACTCAGGCAGACAAGGCCCTTGAGATTGCAGTAGAGTATATTCAGGGTGGTACCCCTACAGATACATTCAAGGTGGATTATGAATTAATTACTGCAGACAATGTAGCGGATTATATGCAGTTTACTACTGTAGAAGGCGAGTAAATATGGATCATGAATATATTTTGGAATTAAACCATATAACGAAGACATTTTCTGGAGTCACTGTTTTAAATGATGTGTCTCTTCGGGTTCGAAGAGGCACCGTCATGGGGCTCATGGGAGAAAACGGCGCGGGAAAATCCACTCTGATGAAAATTCTTCAGGGAATCTATATGCCAACCCAGGGAGAAGTTATTTTTGACGGAAAGCAGTTGAAAGTCAGCAATATCAATCAGGCATTGCTGGCTGGGATCTCCATGATTCATCAGGAAATGAGCCCCATTCCTGATATGACAGTGGCAGAAAATATTTTTATTGGAAGAGAACCAGATACGAAATTTGGTTTTGTGGATGAAAAAGAATTAAATGCTAAAGCGGAAGCCCTTTTAAAGGATTTAAATCTTAATTTCAGCGCAGATACAAAGATGCGGAAGCTTACCATTGCAAATATGCAGATGGTGGAGATTGCAAAAGCCATTTCTTTTCAATCAAAATTGATCATCATGGATGAACCGACTTCGGCAATCACAGACAGGGAAGTGGAAAATTTATTTCGAATTATTCGAAGGCTGAAGGAAAAAGGAGTAACCATCATTTATATCAGCCACAAAATGGATGAAATTTTTAAAATTACAGATGAGATTACAGTCTTAAGAGACGGTTGCAATGCGGGATATGGCTATTCCAAAGATCTGACGCAGGATTCACTCATTAAAATGATGGTTGGAAGGACTCTAAATGATTTATTCCCAAAAACAGTTGTGGATATAGGGGAAGAGGTGCTTCGGGTAGAAGGACTTACACTGGGAAAGTATTTTCATGACATCAGCTTTTCTGTGAAAAAGGGCGAAATCGTCGGATTCTCCGGCCTTGTGGGGGCAGGAAGAAGTGAGGTTATGGAGACACTCTATGGCCTGCGCCACGCAGAGTCAGGAAAAATTATCATCAATGGGAAAGAAGTCAAAATCAAAAATCCTCATGATGCGATTGCAGCAGGAATTGGCTTTTTGACGGAAGACAGAAAGGCGTCTGGTATTTTTGGGCCTCTTGGCATAACCGATAATATTGTGATGCCCTCCCTGGGGAGATTCCAAAAACTGGGGCTCATTAAGGGAAAGCGACTGGTAAGCGAGTCTGCGCGAATGAAGCAGGAATTGAATATTAAAGCGACCTCATTGGCACAGAAGATTCAGTTTTTATCAGGAGGAAACCAGCAGAAGGCGTTGATTGCAAGGTGGCTGATGAACAATCCTCAGATTTTGATTGTGGATGAGCCAACCAGAGGAATTGACGTCAATGCAAAAGCTGAAATACATAAAAAGCTTGGCGAGCTGGTAAAAGAGGGGAAGGCAGTGATCATGATTTCTTCTGAGATGCCGGAAATTATCAGTATGAGCGATAGGATCTATGTGATGCATGAAGGCGAGATGACAGGAGAGCTTCAAAGAGAAGAGATTTCTCAGGAGAGAATTGCCTTGCTGGCATCCCTTACAAAAGAACAGCTTGAGGCATGCAAAATAAAGTCGCAGGGGGAGACGGATTATGTTAAATAAGAGACTGAAAAGCTTTTTTTCCGACTACAGTATCATTATTATTTTCGCAGCTATGGTTTTGATATTGGCTATGATCAAACCCCAGTTTATTGGGCCCAGTAATATCATCAGCATGGTTCGCCAGGTGTCGTTGATTGGTATTTTATCTATGGGAATGATGCTGGTTATTATTAATGGAGGAGTGGATCTCTCAGGTGGAGCCCAGATTGCCCTGGCATCTGTCGTCTGTTCCGTGTTTGCTCAGGAAATGAATAACAATCTGTTTCTGGCAATTCTGTGTCCTATTTTAGTTGGACTTTTTTGCGGGCTTATCAATGGATTTTTGATAACAATTCCCAAGATTCCTGCCTTTATTGCAACTCTGGGAGTAACCAATATTGCCAAAGGAATGGCGCTTTTGTTCTGCAACGGTCAGCCCATTCAGGTTGTAAATGAGACAATTTTGTGGCTTGGAAGCTATCGGATTGGCGGCGGAGCCTGGGCAATGCCAGTACTGATTTTAATCTTTTTGCTCTGTGCGGTGCTCAATCACATTTTGCTTACAAAATCACACTTTGGGAAAAAAGTGTTCGCTTTAGGAGGAAATGAGCAGGCCGCAAGGGTATGTGGTATCAGTGTGGAAAGAACCCGTATGATTGTATATCTTTTGATCAGTGTCTATGCAGCAATCTCCGGTATCCTCATTTCCGGTCGTGTGGGCGCCGGAGCCACCAGCAATGGTGTGGAATACCACCTGGATGCAATTGCTTCCTGCGTCATCGGCGGCGTCAGTATGAAAGGCGGCGTGGGCAATGTACTTGGGGTTGCAATCGGCGTCCTCATTATAGGCGCTTTGCAAAATGGACTGAATATTATGGGGGTATCTCCCTATTGGCAACAAATCTGCAAAGGCCTGATTATCATCATTGCGGTTGTCATGGATACAATAAAGAAAGGCGGAGGAGAATGAAAGCATTGGTCATGAGAGGTCCGGGGCAGTTCGAGATAGAAGAAGTTCCGGTTCCAGAGTGTAAAGAAAATGAGGTACTGGTTCGCATTAAGTCTGTGGCAATCTGCGGTTCCGATCCCATGCTTCTTGCGGGAGGCAGCATGGATGATGGACTTCCCGGAAGCCTTCCCCATATTGCAGGCCATGAGGGAGCTGGTATCATCGAGAAAGTGGGCGGGAAAGTAAGAGGCTTTCAGGTGGGAGACGCCGTGGCGGTTGAGTCCCATCTGGGATGCGGCTACTGTGACAACTGCCAGGCAGGCCACTATAATCTCTGTATGAACTTTGGAAAAGTAAAAGCAGGCCACAAGCAGTATGGCTTTACCGTTCCGGGCTGCTATGCAGAATACTGTGTGTACCGGCCGGAGGTTCTTCACAAGATACCGAAGAATCTCACCTGTGACCATGGAGCTCTCACAGATACGGTGGCCACTGCCTTCCATGCCATCCAACAGACGGGAGTGGTAGCCGGAGGCTGGACGGTCATAGTGGGCTGCGGTCCGGTGGGGATGGCCATGCTGATGCTGTGTCGGGCTATGGGAAGCAGAGCCATTGTGTTAGAGACAGGAGAGCGGCTTAAGAAAGCTAAGGAGTTCGGAGCAGACTTTGCCTTTGATTTTCTGGATGCGGAAGCTCTTCAAAAGGTGATGGGGGCCACAAGCTTTGTGGGAGCAGACAGATGCTTTGACTGCGCAGGAAACCCAGCTTCCATGGAGCTTGCCTTACATAGTTGCCGAAGAGGCGGGACCGTAGGACTGGTAGCCATTCCAAAGAATCAGAGGATGGAGATTGATTTGAAGACCATCGTGTGGGATGAGAAGAAGCTGGTGGGGAGCAGAGGAAACCCCAACTGCCATAAGCAGGTATTGGAGATGATGAGCTCAGGATCCATAGAGGCAGAGAAGATGATCTCCCACCATTTTCCGCTTGAGAGATTCAAGGAAGCCCTGGAGCTATTTACCAGCAGGGCGGACGGAGTGGTGAAGGTGATTATTACAGTGTAGAAGATGGGTTTGCTTGGCGTAAGGACGCGGTTGTAAGGACCTGGATATCCAGGCCGTTACAACCGCTATTTATCGGCCAAGCATCCTCTATACCATCTATGCTTTTGTCAAGATTTGTCTAAGTACGCAAAGGAGATGAAGCTATCAGCTTTGCCTACAACTCTTCTGACAAGAGGAGTTTCTGCGCCGTTTCGGTATTGGAGAAATTCAGCCGGTGTCATAATCATCGGATTTTTCACGCCGGATTCTAAAAAATCTTTATCGCCGGTCAGTAAAACATCGGCCGTTGCTTCTATGGCTGCCCGAAGAATCGGGCGGTAATTCACATCACAGATTTGAGACTCTGAAATATCTTCCCCTGTCGGAATTGGAACCAGTTCCAAAGTCAGGAGCGCAACGGAAAGAAACTTATCCAGGGACACAAGCCGGTTCGGAAATTTCTTGTTAAATATCCGTTTCATTTCGTCCACATTCTGTTCACAGATCAACCCGTGATTGGGATAGGACGCTGCTTTTACATATGCCTGAAAAGGAACGCCGTTTGCGCTTAGAGCAGCAGAGATCAAGACATTGGTATCAATCAAAACCCTCATGTGTTCTCGTCCTCATTTCTCTATTCTTTCACAAGCGCAATGACATCATCATCGGAAGTTAAGCCAGCGCGTTCTGCTTCTTTGGCCATCTCTTTTTGAAGTACCTGTATAGCGTATACAGCAGAATTGATAATGCGGACGGTGTTCCCCTCAACAATAAACGTAATGCGATCACCGCTTGCAACGCCGAGGACTTCCCGAATATCTTTCGGAATTGTGATCTGCCCCTTTGCCATGACTTTTGCATTGTCTACAAACGTATTTGGTAACATGATTTCACACCACCTTTCTGAAACATGGAAAGTAGGGATTTCCCTACTTTTGTTATATGCAGAGGACGCAGAAAAATCAAGGGAAAATCAGGTCTTTTTTGTGAAATTCCAATAAAATGCTAATTTCTCCACGAATGTGCTACTTTTACTATCTATTTTGAAGGAAAATGATCCGATTTTTAAGGTGGGGGGGGGTAAAAATGATAAAATAGCAACAACAAACACAAGAAAAACAGTGCAAATTAGACAAAGAATATTTTCTTTGAAAAATATTCATCGTCAAAGTGATGCACGTTTCCCGGGGTACATAAAAAGTGTTTGAATGTGAAGGCATTAGAACGATTATTTCATGATGAAAAAGAAAGGAAGATGATTATGAAAAAGTTTACAGCAATCTTTTTAGCTACCTGTATGATGGCGTCCTGCTTGATTGGATGTGGTTCCAAGTCTACTGAAAGCTCCTCAAATGAAACTCCAGCTACAGAGCCTGCCAGCACAGAGGAAGACAAAACGGCAGAACCTGCGGCGGATGACGCTTCTGGTGAGAATCCTACAGTGACCTTGCGTATTGCCCATCAGTCTGCTGAGACAGAGGGAATCGCCATGGCCTTCGAAAAGTTCAAAGATGAGCTTGAGGCTGCGAATGTGGGCTTTGAAGTTACCATCTATCCCGCAGGCCAGTTGGTTGCATCTGACCGGGATTCTATCGAAGCAGTGACCCTGGGAGAGGTTGACGTGACAAGCGTAGCGGATATCCAATTTTCCTCTACAGTTTCCGCCTTTTATCTCTTCAATGCAGAATTCCTTTTTGACAGCATTGATGACGCTTATGATGCATTTTACAAAGAAGGCCTCTTTGATAAGCTGGCACAGGCAACTACAGATGCAAATGTAGGCTGTGAAGTGGCATCAATCTGGGCCAATGGTGGTCGTACACTTTGGACGACCGGAAAGGAAGTCCGCTCTGCTGATGATATGAAAGGCCTGCCTTTGCGCTGTGCAGAGAATGAGATTAATATTGCGGAGATGGAAGCTCTTGGAGCCGTGCCGGTTAGCATGGCATGGAATGAGATTTATACAGGGCTTCAGCAGGGGACCGTCAACGGACTGTTCTCTACAAAAAGCGCAATCGTGCAGCAGGGCATGACGGCTGCCCTGGACTACTGTATCGACACAAATCACAGCTTTGGGCATGCTATCACACTGATGAATACGGCGAAGCTCAATTCCCTGACAGGTGCCCAGAGAGAGGCTTATGACAATGCTTTGAAAGTAGCCACAGAGTACCAGTGGGATCTTGCAAGAGAGGCAGAGGCTTCTATTGATGCACGAATTGAAGAGGAAGTGGAATATATTCATCTGACAGATGAAGAACGTGCGGCAATGGCTGAAATAATGGTTGGAGCTACAGAGGATATGGTAAAGGAACTGCTCGGCGATGATGCGGCAATTCTGGATAGTGTCAGAGGCAACTAATTTTAAATTTTAAACACATCCCTGGACAGTGTACATAATTCTTCCAGACATGTTTTGACCTGCCTGGAAGGAGGCGCACTGCCAAGGGGATGTAAAATGTTAAAAACAGCGAAGGCTTAAGAAGCATAAAGAACAATTTAGAGACACATGTCTTTGTCATTGGAAATTCGTTCTAGACCATATGCTGAAAGGCTGGAGCGAAACTTTGAATAGGAGGAAGGTATGGAAAAAGCAAAAAAACTCCTTCATTTTCTGGATAATAATCTGGAATTGATTTTTGGAAGCCTGTTCCTGGCACTGATGGTCATATTTACATTTTCAAATATTGCCATGCGTCTGATTCTCCGATCAACACTGCCATGGTTTCAAGAGCTGACCCGCTATTTGTTTGTATGGATGGTATTTATAGCGGCAAGTGCGGCGATTAAGTATAAAAATCATATCCGCATTACATTTTTACAGACTGTTTTAAAGGGAAAGACCAAGCATATCATGGAAATGATTGTCTATCTGTGCAATGGAATCTTTGGCTCCATTCTGGCCTGGTATGCATTTCCTATGCTTAAGGCTTTCAGTGATGCGAATATGACAGCCAGCTCCATGCCTTGGTTTAAAATGAGCTGGCTGTATGCAGTGATGCCCCTTGGAATGATACTTTTTGTAATAAGAAATGTTCAAGGGATCTTCGAAGAAGTAAAATTGTTGAAAATTCATGCTTCAGAAGAAGAAAAGGAAGGGGGAGACAACTAGATGGCTACAACAATTATGTTTATTCTCTTTTTGGGACTGGCATTTTTGAGTATTCCAATGGCAGTGGCGATTGGCATTGGAGTGCTGGGAGCGATATTTTCGGGCAACGCCATTGATATGTCCTTTTTCCTGCGGGCGATGGCAAACAGCGTAGATTCCTTTACTTTGACTGCGGTTCCCTTCTTCATTCTTGCCGGTCATATTATGTCGGAGGTGGGAATTTCTGAAGGACTGTTCAATGCTGCAAATGCAGTATTTGGCCGGGTCAAGGGCGGCGTCATGATCGTCTCTGTGGTTTCCTGCGCTATCTTTGGGGCGGTGTCAGGATCCTCCTACGCGGCCGTTGCAGCTATCGGCCTGATTGCTCTTCCAGAGTTAAAGAGACAGAATGTAAGTCTTGGTATGGCAACTGCGCTGTTGGCCACGGCAGGAGGTCTCGGCCAGATGATCCCCCCAAGCTCGGGACTGGTCATTTATGGATCTTTGAATAATGTATCCATTTCAGATCTGTTTATCGCAGAATTACTGCCTGGCATTTTCATGGCTTTCTGTTTTTCTATATTCTGTTTTATTTATGGGAAAAAGCACAATATCATTGCCAAAAATGTGGAGCAGTTTGATACGACTGGAAAGAAATTAAAGGTGATTTGGGAAAGCAAATGGGCGCTGCTTCTTCCTGTGATTATGCTGGGTTCCATCTACACAGGCCTTGCCACCCCCACAGAATCAGCCGTTGTCTCTGTGGTCTACGCAATTGTCTATGGATTGTTAAATAAAAAGAGTGGATTTAAAATATTGGACTTGGTATCCATGCTGAAAAAGTCGGTATTGACTACATCTTCCACCTTGTTTATTTTGGCCTGCTCCTCAGGACTGAGCAAAATCATTACACTGGAGCAGATCCCACAGAAGTTTGCAAATCTTATGGCGGAGAATGTATCCTCTACCTTTGGCTGTATGGCCATTCTTACAGTCATTGTCATCTTCCTTGGGATGTTCGTGGATGGAATTGCCATCAATACAATTCTCGGTCCTATCTTGTGTGGAGTTGCGAAGCAATTTGGCATCGATCCGGTCTACTTTGGCGTGGTATTCCTGTTCAATATGACTTTTGGACTGATCACACCGCCATTGGGTGGAAACCTCTTTGTGGCTATGCAAATCTGCGGTGCCAAATATGAGGAGGTAACACGAAATATTTTGCCCTGGATTGTGGTAATGCTTATTGGATTGATTGTAATTACGTGCATCCCGCAGATGTCTCTGTGGCTGCCAAGTATGATGAATGGATAGTTTTTATACAAAAATATGTTGGAGGTAACTATGGAAAAAAAGGTGCAAGCAGATAAGAATAAACGCCAGCCGTCCTACCTGGAATCTGGCCTGGAAGTAGCAGAAAGCAGAGGCCATCTGTCGGTGGTCATGCGGGAAGATATCACAAAAATGTGGGCAGAGGGAAAGGCTCATGTACAGGAGGTTCCCATGCCAGGGTTTGGAGAATGGAGGGATCCGGTAGACTTTATTGTCCGCCATACTTACGATATCTGGGATGATAAAGGAATGGGAAAGATCTATCAGCATTACAAACATAATGCACTGGTTCACACATCTGACGGCGTCACTTACGGACGGGATCAGGTGATAGCAAATTCCATTACAAAGCTGGCAGGTTATCCTGATATTAAGGATTACATTGATGATGTGATCTGGGCGCCGGACGGAAATGGAGGCTTTCACACCTCTATGCGTTGGACCTGGATTGCACACAATACGGGACACACCATCTATGGACCGCCCACAGGCAAGAAAGTGGTAGTTTGGGGAGTGGCAAACTGTTATGTCAAAGATAACCGGGTAGTGGAGGAATGGGTTACATACAACGAGATCAGCCTCATCCGCCAACTGGGGTTCAATGTGGAAGAAGCCATTGAGCAGTCGGCCAACAAGGGAAAATCAGCCCGCTATGAGACAGGGACCTACGGAGAAAATGTCCGTCTGAACGGAGAATTCCCACCAAAAGAATTTGGGGAGAACAATGGCCGCTACAGCGACATCGAATATTTTGTCCGCAAGAGCTATCACGACATCTATAATCGCCGGATGTTTAATCTCTTTAAAGAGAATTACGCCAACGATTATCTCTACCATGGCCCCTCGGATCGGGAGCTTGTGGGAATCGGAGATTTTACACAGGATCAGTTGAATCTGTTCCAGGCATTTCCGGATCTGTCCATAGAGGTCAATGATTTTTACTACATGTATGACAAGACCCGGGATGAGTACCGGACGGCCACCCGATGGACCATCGTGGGAACTCATGACGGGATCGGAATCTACGGTCCGGGTACCGGACAGCATGTGTATATTACAGGTATTTCCCATCATCTTATCCGCGACGGAAAGATGGTAGAAGAGTGGACTATATATGATGAGATGGCTCTGCGCCGCAATATTTTGATGAAACGTCGGGAAAATGAAGCTGCCCGGGAGCGGGAATTGTAATCACAGGAGGAATTTATGGCAGGAAAAGATGAGAAGAAGATCACTGAAAAATCAGAAGAAAAAGCAGTAATCGTAAAAGAGGAAACGAAAGAAGTACCGGTAGAAAAGGATGAGAAGGAAAATAAAAACAAACGGATGCCATCCTACATGGAATCCGGCCTGGAAGTAGCAGAGAACAGAGGGCATTTATCTGTAACCATGCGCGAGGATATTACGAAAATGTGGAAGGGGGCTTTTGAAAATCCCCATGAAGTTCCCATGCCAGGGTTCGGTAATTGGAGAGACCCGGTGGATTATATTGTTCGCCTTACATATGATATCTGGGATGATAAAAATATGGGACTGATTTATAACCATTATAAGCATAATGCACTGGTTCATACCTCAGACGGCGTTACCTACGGACGGGATCAGGTAATAGCCAATTCCATTACAAAGCTGGCAGGATACCCGGATCTCAAGGATTATATTGATGATGTGATCTGGGCGCCGGACGGAAATGGTGGCTTCCACAGTTCCATGCGCTGGACCTGGATTGCGCACAATACGGGACATACCATCTACGGGCCGCCTACAGGAAAGAAAGTTGTCGTGTGGGGAATTGCAAACTGTTATGTGAAAGATGACTTTATTGTGGAAGAGTGGGTTACATACAACGAGATCAGCCTCATCCGCCAGCTGGGATTCAATGTGGAAGAAGCCATTGAGCAGTCGGCCAACAAGGGAAAATCAGCCCGGTATGAGACAGGGACCTACGGAGAAAATGTCCGTCTGAACGGAGAATTTCCACCAAAAGAATTTGGAGAGAATAATGGCCGATACAGCGACATCGAATATTTTGTCCGCAAGAGCTATCACGACATCTATAATCGCCGGATGTTCAATCTCTTTAAAGAGAATTACGCCAACGATTATCTCTACCATGGCCCCTCGGATCGGGAGCTTGTGGGAATCGGAGATTTTACACAGGATCAGTTGAATCTGTTCCAGGCATTTCCGGATCTGTCCATAGAGGTCAATGATTTTTACTACATGTATGACAAGACCCGGGATGAGTACCGGACGGCCACCCGATGGACCATCGTGGGAACTCATGACGGGATCGGAATCTATGGACCGGCCACCGGGCAGCATGCCTACATTACAGGTATCTCTCATCATCTCATTCGTGACGGAAAGATGGTAGAAGAGTGGACCATATATGATGAGATGGCTCTGCGCCGCAACATTTTGATGAAACGTCGGGAAAATGAGGCGGCACAGGCGCCAAAAGAAGAAACATTTGTTCCAAAATAACTTTTATGGGGTTGCCACAGCAGCCCCATTCCAATAGGTTGAGGTAAAATGAAAAAATTTATAAGAATCATTCCCTTTGCGGGGACTACAATTGCATTTTTTATCGGCTCTGGATTTGCCACGGCTCAGGAGATTTTGCAATATTTTGCCGCTTATGGCGGGCAATTTTTATTGGTAATTGCAGTTAGTATGGCCATTTTTGTATATACGAATTGGAGCTTTATTCAGGCAGGTACCGAGAAGGCCACAGAGCGCCCAGGTGGAGTATTTCATTATTATTGTGGTAAGTATATTGGCACCTTTTATGATATTTTTTCAGTAATTTTTATTTTTTTGTCCTATGTAGTCATGTGTGGCGGCGCAGGGGCAGCGGCAGCTCAACAGTTTGCATTGCCTGCATGGACAGGCGTTTTTCTATTGGCTGTGCTGGTCACGGTTACAGTCGTATTAGGACTTGATAATCTTATTCAGATACTTGGAAAGCTTGGACCGGTTATTATTTTATTTATTATTCTGATTGGAGTCTGGACGGTAGTACGTGATGGGGAAAATATCATGGAAGGAATTCGGATAGTACAAAATCAGGAGATCGAGTTGGTCCGGGTAGGAAATAACTTTTTTTCATCCGCAGTGTCTTATGCCGGATTTGTTATGCTGTGGTTTTGTACTTTTATGGCAGAGCTCAGCGCAAAAAATGACTCCAAAACAGTTAGCAATGGCATGTTTCTTGGAGCGGCAGCCATCGCTTTGACCCTGGTGGTGGTTTCCCTTGCTCTTCTTGCAGATATTGGTCAGGTGGCCGACAGTGAGATTCCAAGTATTATTTTGGCAGAAATGATTTCTCCAGTTTTTGCAGCCGTTTTTTCACTGATAACTCTTTGTGGAATTTATACCACAGGAGTACCTCTTTTATGGACAGTGGCTTCCAGGTGCTTTCCAGAAGGAAGCGGAAAATTTTGTACTGTTACCATTGTACTAGGCCTGGGTGGCGCAGCTATTGCCCTCTTTTTACCTTATCGGAATCTGGTTAATATCATTTACGGCATAAATGGTTATGTAGGTATTGCATTAATTTTTTTTATGCTGTGGAAAGATGGCAGAAAGTTGTATCTCATACGAAAGAAATAGCAGTATCACTTCAAAACAGACGAATAGAAAACGGAGGTATCAATAATGAAAGCATTGGTCATGAGAGGTCCGGGGCAGTTCGAGATAGAAGAAGTTCCGGTTCCAGAGTGTAAAGAAAATGAGGTACTGGTTCGCATTAAGTCTGTGGCAATCTGCGGTTCCGATCCCGTGCTTCTTGCGGGAGGCAGCATGGATGATGGACTTCCCGGAAGCCTTCCCCATATTGCAGGCCATGAGGGAGCAGGCATCATCGAGAAGGTGGGAGAAAAAGTACGGGGCTTTCAGGTGGAAGACGCCGTGGCGGTTGAGTCCCATCTGGGTTGCGGCTACTGTGACAACTGCCAGGCAGGCCACTATAATCTCTGTATGAACTTTGGAAAAGTAAAAGCAGGCCATAAGCAGTATGGATTTACCGTTCCGGGTTGCTATGCAGAATACTGTGTGTACCGGCCGGAGGTTCTTCACAAGATACCGGAGAATCTCACCTGTGACCATGGAGCTCTCACAGATACGGTGGCCACTGCCTTCCATGCCATCCAACAGGCGGGAGTGGTAGCCGGAGGCTGGACGGTCATAGTGGGCTGCGGTCCGGTGGGGATGGCCATGCTGATGCTGTGTCGGGCTATGGGAAGTAGAACCATTGTGTTGGAGACAGGAGAGAGGCTTAAGAAAGCCAAGGAATTCGGCGCAGACTTTGCCTATGACTTTCTGGATACAAAAGCGCTTCAAAAGGTGATGGAGGCCACAAGCTTTGTGGGAGCAGACAGATGCTTTGACTGTGCAGGAAACCCAGCTTCCATGGAACTTGCCTTACATAGTTGCCGAAGAGGCGGGACCGTCGGGCTGGTAGCCATTCCAAAGAATCAGAGGATGGAGATTGATTTGAAGACCATCGTGTGGGATGAGAAGAAGCTGGTGGGGAGCAGAGGAAACCCCAACTGCCATAAGCAGGTATTGGAGATGATGAGCTCAGGAGCCATAGAGGCAGAGAAGATGATCTCCCACCATTTTCCACTGGACAGATTCAAGGAAGCCCTGGAGCTATTTACCAGCAGGGCGGACGGAGTGGTAAAGGTGATTATTACGGTGTAGAGTATGGCTTTGCAGCCGTGTCCCCTCTTCAAAATTATATAATATCTATCTAAAAATAAAACAGAAGGAATCCAGATTGATAAAGTCTAAATGATTCCTTCTGTATATATAAAAAATATAGCTCTTACCCTCACCCCTACAAGGTGCGCCGAAACTCCCGAGGAGATATCCCAAATTCCTGTTTAAACTTCCTGGAAAAATAGTTACTGTCATCAAACCCACAGGAGTTGGCAATTTCAGAAACATTCATGTCTGAGGTTATCAGATAATATTTTGCCTTTTCCAACCGAATATGATTGATATACTGCATAGGTGGGCAGTGATATTTTTGCATAAAAAGATTGCGCAGACGCCGCTCATTTAAATTAGACAATTTCACCAGATCATTCATAGTATAATTTTCATTGTAATGCTGATTGAGATAATCCGTTAGCCGATAAAAAGCATAGGCGTCTTGGTTGGGCTCTTCTCCCAGATCAAAAACCCGAGATAAATACGTAATTAAAATCAGAAAATAGGATTGTACAATAATGTCCTGACCAGGCTCGTTGTTATTAAGCTCGTCCAACATAGCATTTGTATAGCGAAGAACCTCTTGAATTCCCTCATAGTCCAATTTCAGAATATTATTGGGACGGGTATAAAAAGAGGTAGACGCCTGGAAGATAAAAAGGGAGCGAAAACCCTCACTTTGCTGGAGAGAAGGCGTACACTGTAGCAGATCTTCTAAGCGAAAAAGGATGTTGATGACTTCAATATGCTTCGTATCCTCCAAATAATGTGGAGCAAAGTTACTGATGACATAGATGCTTCCCGCACTGACTTTATAGGAAAAATTATTGACCACTAAGGTGGCGCTTCCTTCTGTGACAACAGTTAACTGATGATAATTGTGGATGTGCATAAAATCAGGCGATGTCAATTTATTGCGTTCAATACAAAAAGGTGTACATTGAAAAGTAATATTTTGCTTGTCACTTTTCGTTATCTCCCTGTAATTCAAAATATCTTCCCTCCTTTTCAAGAGACGGTATCTCATTGCTATATACTATATCAGAATTTCTTTTTTTGTCAAATGGACAGTGTAAAGGAACGCTATAGAATATTTTCTTTGAGCCTATATGATGGAGGGGAAAGAAATATTTGAGCCTGATGAGATTGCAGATTCCAATCCCTTGGCAAAATGATAAAATGGAACATTGGACATAGAAACGGCGCCAGGAGTTCTGGATAATATACTTTCAAAAAAGTAAAAATTTTAATATTTTGAAATCGATCCCTTGCATATACAATTTATATCAGTATAATAGGATTTAAGATGGGATTTCAGAAAAACAAAAATATTTAAATTTTGAAAGTGAGTGATTATATGAAGACAATAACAAGAACAAATTATCTAAATAGGATCATAGAGTTGAACGGAACACCGGACATTAAAATCATTACAGGAATTCGCCGTTCAGGAAAGTCAAAATTGATGCAGGCATATATTGAGTATCTGAAAAATCATTTTGAAAATATCAATATTATCTTTATAGACTTTATGGATCTGGCATATGAGGAATTAAAAGAATATCATGCACTCCATGCATATATAGAGGAACATTATCAAGAGGAAAAAATAAACTATCTTTTCGTGGACGAAGTTCAGATGTGTACCAAATTTGAGTTGGCAATCAACAGTCTTTACTCCAAAGGGAAATACGATATTTATATTACAGGTTCGAATGCTTTTTTACTGAGTGCTGATCTGGCAACTCTTTTTACCGGACGATATATAGAGATCCATGTGTTTCCATTCAGTTTTCAGGAATACTGCCAATATTATGATGAGGTCGGCGACAAGGAAAAACTCTTTGATGAGTATTCCATAAAGGGAGGCTTGGCAGGCTCTTATGCTTACGGAACGGACAGGGATAGAATAAATTATATTAAGGAAGTTTATGAAACGATCGTAACGAGAGACTTGGTGCAGAAATATTCTTTGCCAGATACGTTAGTCTTACAGAGACTGAGCGAATTTCTCATGGATAACATCAGTAATCTTACCTCTCCGAACAAAGTCAGTCAGCTTCTGACAGAGAACAAGACAATAACCAATCATGTGACAGTTGGCAGATATATCAAATATTTGTGCAGCGCCTTTGTTTTTTATGACATAAAGCGTTATGATATTCGTGGAAAGAAGTATTTGGAAAGTTCTGAGAAATTCTATTTGTGTGATGCAGGCATCCGATATGCTATTCTGGGAAGCAGGAATATGGATTACGGAAGAGTGTATGAGAATATAGTTTGTATTGAACTGCTCCGCCGGGGATATGATGTGTATGTGGGAAAATTGTATCAAAAAGAGATTGATTTTGTGGCACAAAACGGGAACGAGAAAATTTATATCCAGGTCAGCGACAATATTTCAGATGAGAAAACTCTTGAAAGAGAATGTTTGCCTTTACTGCAAATCCGAGATGCTTATCCCAAAAAGATTATTGCCCGAACACGACACCCGAAATATAGTTATGAGGGTATTGAGATTTATAATATCGTTGACTGGTTATTGCAGAAATAGAAGCAAGACCTGTATACTATCTTTTGGAGCGGAGTATTATAAGAGGAACAAAGGTCAATCACAAACAAAACCCTTAAATTTAAGACATATCGCAACGAATACGAAAACAGCCATAATATGCATAATCATGCAGTTTATGGCTGTTTTTTATCTTTTTAACTGTCAAACTCGGGAATATATCAGAATTTCTTTTTTTGTCAAATGGACAGTGTAAAAAGAGCCACGACTCAATCAAATAAGGAAGAATCGAAAAGATATGAAAACTGCAAAATCCCCCAAATTTCCACAGTAAAATTTTGTCCTAATTTATTACTAAATATGCTGAAAAAAAAGATAATCCTCTTGTTTTTTATCCTGCTTTATTCATGAATTCATCAGGGTTTTTATGTAGAATTGGTATTAAGAAAAGACACAAGAAATTTTCTGCTAAAAGATAAAAGGAAAAGGAGGAGGTAGAGACGATGTATGGGGCAGATACGACAATGAGAGACAGAACCTTTGACCGTCTGAAAAGAAGTATTGCAAATGAACATGCAGATGGTCATGGAGTGTTCTTGTATTATACATTTCCGTTTTTTCAAAATGTAACGGGAGTAAACCTTCAAGAGTACTACCACAAGCCAGAGGTAATGTTTCAGGTACAGCAGGAAGTGTACGGCATGCTGGATAATTGTGGCAGCTTTGCACCTGATCCGGGAGCTGTGGCGGAATGCAGCGCCCTGGGAGGCCAGGTTAGATTTGACGCACATGATTTTATTTCAGTAAAAGAAGCAAAGATTGATACATTGGAGGATATCCTGAAAATCAAGCCGGGAGATCCCTGGGGAGACAACTATATGCGTGTAGCCCTGGAAACCTTACAGTATATGGTGGAACATGCACCGAAGGAAATCAAGGTAAATCCCCCTGTTGTAATAGGACCCTTTACCATTGCGGCTCAGCTACGGGGAATCAGTCAGATGTGTATGGATATCATTGAGGAGCCGGAGATGGCAGAAGCTCTTCTGGATGTATGCACAGAGACAGCTATCAATTATATGAAAGCAGCAGAGAAGGTGATGGGCGGCCATTTACACCATATTTTGATGGGAGATGATATCTCTTCTTTTCTGAGCAAAAATCAGTACCGGGAATGGGTGATGCCGACCTATGAAAGATTCTTTAAAGAGTTCCCCAATACTCAACGGTGGCTCCACAATGACGCCAATGCAGGCCATTTACTGGCAGAGATAAAAGACGGCGGCTGGGATGCCTGGCAGTATGCTCCCTCCATTGAACCTTTGGATGCATTAGAAGGGACGGAAGGAAAGGTGTCTCTCATGGGAGGAATTAATCCTGTGAAAATGCAGAGTATGACGCCAGAAGAGACCTATGCGACCTGTACGCAGCTTTTAGAAAAGTTTGGAGGAAATAATAAGCTTGTACTCAGCCCTGGCGGGTCTGTGAATCAGATTCCCATTGCCAATTTGCGGCAGATATTCAAAGCGGCTGATGATTATAAGATTTAAAAACTATTTAATTTAAGGAGGATGTAATTATGGCTTTAAATGATGTACCAGGATTAATCTACAGCAAGGACGGAAAAATGAGTTTTGAGGACACAAAAGTAGGACGCATGAAGAAGGAAATCTTCGATGCCACAGATGAGCAGTTGGACGAGATGCTAGCTGAGTTTGGCTTCCCATGCGCACCTCAGTTTGGAGCGCCGGGAATGTATATCCAGACCACCATTCGCAAAGACTTGCTGGAAGAAAAGAAGAAAAACGATGTAGTTTTGATTCCAGTGGGATGTACAGAAATGCATGGTGAGCATACGGTCAGCGCTATGGATACTTTCTTTGTAACTTGTATCTGTGAAGGCGTTCGCCGCTATACAGCGAAAAAGGGATATCCCACAGCCATTGCTCTGCCACCTTTGAATTATGGATGCCATCCACTGCATCATATGGGTATGCCAGGTACTGTAGTAGTACATGAGGATATTGTGATTGGACAGCTTGAAGATGTTATGCTTGGACTGTGGAATGATGGATATCGCAAACAAATTATTATTAATAACCATGGACAATTTTGGGTAATTGAGTCTGCACTCCAGCGTTTCTGCAAGACCTATCAGCTTCCTGGCATCTTCCGGGCCATTGACTGGCATCGCTCCGTTCGTGAAATGTTTGCGATTAAGCGTGACGGCGGACTTTATGACACACCGTTTACACATGCAGACGAGGCAGAGACCTCCTGTGGTCTGTACTTATTCCCAGAGATGGTGAATATGGCTTATGCGGTAGATACCAATCCTATGAGCCTAATGAAAGAAGATGGCGGACATTTTGACAACTCCGTTGACAGCTATCGTCGTCCGTCCAGATGGTCTGAGGGAGAAGGACATTCTGCTATGGAAATTTATGCAACGCCGGAAGGCGTAGTAGGCCATCCTACGAGAGCTACTGTAGAAAAGGCAAAACGTCCGTTGCTCTGCATTATGAAATATTTAGTTATGCTGGTTGAGGAATATCTGGAATCCTACCCGGCAGGAACTACTCCGAAGCCAGAGGCTATGACTTTACGCACCACAGAGGAGATGGAGCCATACATGAAGGAGCCATTTAGCGAGGGATGGCGCTCTGTCTATGGAATTAATAAATTTGTGTATTAAAAATAGGGCTTTTTAACTATTTGGATAGGGAGTTGTCGCGCTGAGAATGTCAGAAAAAGGTTCTTTGGCGCGGCAGCTTTACAATGAAGAAGGTGAAAATATGTTAGAGAAAAAAGCTGGGGAATTGCGTCGAAAGACCTTTGAGACTATTTATCATGCAGGCGGGGGTCATTATGGCGGTTCTCTTTCTGCGATTGAAATTATGACAGTACTTTATTATGATGCTATGAAGCTTCGTCCCCAGGAGCCTGAGTGGGAAGAGCGGGATCGGTTTATTCTTTGTAAAGGGCATGCAGGACCTCCTCTCTATGTAATACTGGCAGATCAGGGATTTATATCGTCGGATCGCCTGGAAGAGCTGGATAAGAATGGGGGCAGTCTGCCCAAACATGTGGATCGTTTGAAGGTTCAGGGAATCGACTATTCCTCCGGTCCTCTGGGACAGGGACTTTCTGTTGCCTGTGGTATGGCTTCTGCGGCAAAGCTGGACAAAAAAGATCTGTATGTCTATGCGCTTATGGGGGATGGAGAGCTGGATGAGGGCCAGGTTTGGGAAGCAGCTATGACAGCTAGCCATTATCAGCTGGATCATTTGATTGCCATTGTGGACAGAAATAGAAATCAGATCGACGGAAGTACAGAGACCGTTATGGCCCTGGAACCTTTGGAAGAGAAATGGAAAGCCTTTGGCTGGAACGTACAGGCGGTTGACGGCCATGATACGAAAGCATTGAAGTCAGCCATTGAGACAGCAAAGGCCGCAAAAGGAAAGCCAAATGTAATCATTGCTAATACCATCAAGGGCAAGGGGATTTCTTTTATGGAGAATCAGTATACCTGGCATAGTGGACAGATTACCCAGGAGCAATTCCAGCAAGGGCTTAAGGATTTGGAAGGGCGGTGTAAAGGATGAGAACTCTTGGTGAACAAAAAGATACAAATGCAACCTACGGAAGAACCATCACAGAGCTGGCAGCAGAGAATCCGCAGATCGTGGCAGTAGAAGCAGATTTGATGAAAGCCTCTGGAAGCGCGCCATTTAAGGAAAAATTCCCGGAGCGGATGTTCAATGTGGGTATCGCAGAGCAGGATGCACTGAGCTTTAGCGCAGGCCTGGCAGCTATGGGAAAGATTCCTTTTGTGACAGGCTTTGCCTGTTTTGTAGCACAGAGAGCTTGCGATCAGGCACAGAACTCGATTGCATACAATGATTTTAATGTAAAGGTGATCGGTACCTATGCGGGACTTACCAGTGAGAAAAATGGAGGGACTCATATCTCCATTGACGACTTGGCAATCTATCGAAATATGCCGAGATTCCAGGTGTTTGATCCTGGCGACGCGAATGAATTTGAGGCAATTCTTAGATACGCCGCTTCCTGTGAGGGACCCGTATACATCCGTTCCAACAAAGGGAAATTTCCCACCTTTACATCAGAGGGGCGTACCTTCCAGCCAGGAAAGGCTGTACTCTTAAATGAAGGTAAAGAGATTGGATTGATCACAACAGGAATTACAACCATTGAAGGAATTCAGGCTTCAGAGGAATTGGAAAAAGAGGGAATATCTCTTCGCCATATTCATATGCCCAGCATTAAACCGATTGATATGGATGCGATTGTTGAGACGGCAAAAAAAACTAAACTGATTGTTACAGTAGAAAATCATACCATTTATGGAGGTCTCGGAAGCGCGGTGGCAGAGGTTCTCTGTGAAAATTATCCGGCACGTCTCGTTCGTCTGGGCTTGCAGGACCATTTTGGCGAGACTGCTCAATTGCACTATATGATGCACAAATATGGAATTGATAAAGATGCCA
The DNA here is from genome assembly GCA_910574475.1 of Clostridia bacterium. Lineage (GTDB taxonomy): Bacteria > Bacillota > Clostridia > Lachnospirales > Lachnospiraceae > Laedolimicola. The sequence continues at coordinate 360,697 of CAJTAT010000005.1, forward strand.
TTGTCTCCAAAATTCGTGAAATTGTAGCGGAACTATAAGACAGCGGAATTTTAAATAGGAGGTTCTTTATGAACAATATTCCCCAAAATATGAAAGCCGTAGTACTGACGGCATACAACCAGTTAGAACTTAAGGAGATTCCCGTTCCGTTGCCGGGAAGGAATGAAGTACTATGCAGGATCCATTCGGTAGCCATCTGTGGTTCGGATCCTCAGATTATCAGAGGAGATCGTCCAGGAGAATGGCCTCAGAAGTTTCCACACATTCTGGGACACGAGTGGGCTGGAGAAGTGGTGGCATTAGGAGAGAATGTGACAGAGTTTCAGATCGGGGATCGGGTAGCTGGGGAGGCTCATGCCGGCTGCGGCTACTGCAAAAACTGTCTGTCAGGTAATTATACCATATGTCTGAACTATGGAAAGCCTGAGACGGGAGCACGTCACTTTGGTTTTAATTACAACGGAGCAAACTGTGAATACAATGTTTATCCCACAAAAGCTATTCACAAAATACCGGATTCTCTCAGTTACGATTATGCTTCTCTGGTTGATATCTGTGGTGTTGCGCTACACTGTGTGGAATTAGTTGGCATAACCCCCTCAGGGACAGTGGCTATTTTTGGGCCTGGTCCGGCAGGGGTGGCGTTGATGCAGATTGTAAAAGGACTTGGATGCGAGAGAGTCATTATGATTGGCCGTGGAGATCGGCTTGTACATGCCAGAGAAGTAGGCGCTGACTATGTGGTAGATATTAATAAAGAAGATCCAGTGGAGGCTGTAAAAGCTATTACAAATGGATACGGTGCAGACGAAGTCTTTGAGTGTTCGGGAGCGTCTGTGGCGCCTGTCCAGGCAGTTAAGATGCTGAAGCGGGGAGGACGCTTGGGACTTATCGGACATTATCACGACCCAGAACTGAAATTCCCCAACCTAGTTGACTTGATCAGCAATGAGATAGCCATCTTTGGAAGCCGGGCAAATCCTGGTGTGTCTGAAAAGGTTATTTCCATGTTGGAGCGTGGAATAATTGATGGAGACACTCTTGTGACTCACCGTTTCCCATTGGATAAATACCAAGAAGCACTGGATGTATTTGTGGGGAGAAAGGACCACAGTTTAAAGGTAGTCATCAACCCTTAAGGCCATAAGGAGGAGTGCAATGAAAAAAATAGGATGGATTGGTCTTGGAAATATGGGAAAAAACATGGCTCGCAGAGTCCTGGACGCCGACTATGAGCTGTACATGTTTGACACCAACAAAGATCAGTTGAATGAATTGGAAAAATTGGGAGCAAAGAGTGTGCCTTCGGCGGCAGCTCTGGCCAGAGAGACAGATGTGGTCTTCTCTACTATTCCCAATGGAAAAATATTAAAAGCAATCACATGTGGAGAGGAAGGAGTGGCAGCAGGAATCTCCCAGGGAAAAATTTTTGTGGATATCAGTACCGTGGACGTGGACACCTCAGCAATGGTGGCGGATCTGATTGACGAAGCAGGGGGAAAATTTTTGCGCTGCCCAGTGTCTGGAAGTACCATTCAGGCGGGAAACGGAAGCCTGGTTGTTATGGTATCAGGAGATCGCAATGCTTATGACAAAGTAACTCCCATTTTGGAGCTCTTTGGAAAAGAAAGATATTATATGGGAGGGGCAGACGAAGCCCGGGTGATGAAGCTTGTCATCCAGTCTATGGTAGGCGCTCAGTTCCAGTCTTATGCGGAAGCTCTTATTTTAGGGGAGAAAGCGGGAGTGGACTGGGAGACAATGATTGAAATCCTTTCCCGGTGCTCGGCCTCCTCTGTAAATATCAAAAATAAAGTGGATGAGTTTAAGAACAGAGATTTTTCTCCTATGTCTACGGTATTTACTCAGTTAAAGGATATGAATCTTGTACTGGATTTGGCAAGAAAATATCATGTGCCTGTCCCAGTCACAAGTATTTCCACCCAGTATTACAATGCTATGGTGGCTACTGGCCGGGGAAATTATGACTATGCTGCCATTTTGCTGGTGAATGAGGAAAACTGCGGCATTCATCATGAGGATCCTTTAAAAGAGAAGAAGGATTAGAAAGGCAGGGATTATGGAAAAAAATAATTTAAGGCGCTCTCTGCTCTATATCCCGGGAAGCTCACAGAAAATGATTGCAAAGGCGAAGACTTTGTCTCCCGACGGAGTGATATTTGACCTAGAAGATGCTGTCAGCATTGCAGAGAAAGATAAGGCCCGGGAAAATGTAGCCACTGCTATTGCCGGCATGGATTCATCTAGCACAGAAATCATTGTCCGGATCAATGCTATGGATACATTTTGGGGATATCAGGATATTCTTGCAATTGCAAAGCTGCTTCCAAGCGCCATCATTTTGCCTAAGGCAGATGAAAAAGGGCTTATCACAGCAGATATGGTATTGGGAGCAATGGAACGAGAGATGAATGTGGAGCTTTATACAGTGAAACTGATCCCTCTGTTTGAGACAACATATTCCATTACAAATGCATATCAGGTTCTGGGGTCTACACCAAGAATCAGCGGAGTACAGCTTGGGGCTGAAGATTTGACAAAAGAGCAGGAGATTGTGCGAACTGTGGGGGGAGAAGAGATCCTATATGCCAGACAACAGTTAGCCATGGCTGCGAGAGCCAGAAAGCTTGACATCCTGGATACACCCTTTACGGGTATTCAGGATCTGGAAGGATTGCGTAAGGACGCTTTACTGGCAAAGTCCATCGGATTCACAGGAAAGACTTGTATCCATCCAAGTCATATTGATATCATCAATGAGGTATTTTCACCTACCAGGGAAGAGATAGAACAAGCAGAGAACATGCTGGCTGCTTTTGAAGAAGCATTGAAAGTGAGAAAAGGAGCCTGTATGTATCAGAATAAAATGGTGGACGCCCCAGTGGCGGAAAGGGCGAAACACATCATCGACAAAGCAAACCGGATCAAACGGCAGAAAGGGGAATGATTTTTATGGAAATATCAATGGAAACACAGAAGTACATTGCTGGACTTGTAGAGCGTGCAAGAGTAGCAATGGATCAGATTCAGAATTTAACACAGGAGGATGTGCGCCGTATTTCAAAGGCTATCGGCTGGCTGGCTTTGAATAAAGCAGAAGAGTGGGCAGATTTCAATTACAATGAGACAAAAATGGGCCGTATTCAGAGTAAGATTGACCGGACAAAGGCTCGTGCCCGTGGAATTACCCGGGATCATATGGATGCAAAAACAGTGGGCGTCGTGGAAACTGACGAGGAAAAGCAGCTGGTGAAAATTGCGAAACCAGTGGGCGTCGTGGCTTCTCTGGTTCCCACAACTGTTCCCATGGGCGTCGTATTTATCGGTGCAATGAACGCCATTATGGGCAGAAATGCAACTGTATTTTCCCCTCATCCCAGGGCAAAGAGATCTACTATGAAGGCATGTGAGGATATCCGCACACTTCTTGACAAAATGGGATATCCCAAGGACTTGCTGGTATGCATTGAGGAGCCAAGCCTGGAAAAGACTAACGCTTTGATGCAGCAGGCAGACTTGATCGTGGCCACAGGCGGAAAGCCAATGGTAAAGGCGGCATATTCTTCTGGAACGCCAGCCTTTGGAGTGGGCGCCGGCAATGTAGTGGTGGTGATCGATGAGACCGCTGATGTGAAAGATGCTGCTAATAAGATTATGATTGCTCAGTTAAATGATTATGCTATCGGATGTTCCACAGAGAACTCCATGGTGATTCAAAAAGGTATCTATGATAAGATGATTGCCGCCTGTGTGGATACAGGAGCTTACATATGCAATGAGGAAGAAAAGGCAAAACTTCAGAACTTTTTGTGGAAGGGACCGGGCAGACTGAATCCAGATGCTATCTGTCTTCCCGCTCCGGTTATGGCTTCCAAAGCAGGCTTTGAGATTCCTGAAGATCGGAAATGGATCATTGTAGAAGAGACAGGATATGGCCCAGAGTATCCCTTCTCTGGAGAAAAGCTGTCCGTTGTAGTGACTGCTTATCAATATGGGGAGTTTGACGAGGCCATTGACCTTGTGAACCATATCCAAGCTTACAGCGGAGCCGGACACTCCTGCGGTATCCACAGCTTTGACGATGAACATATTATGAAATATGCTATGGAGACACATACCAGCCGTGTGGCCGTACGGATGACCGTGGGAACTTCCAACGCTGGCAACTGGAACAACGGTATGCCCTTTACGATTAATCTGGGCTGCGGAACCTGGGGCGGAAACATTACCTCTGAAAATGTCACCTGGAAAAATTATATCAATACTACCTGGGTCGCACGGGAGATCTCGAACTTTACAGTGCCTACAGACGAAGAGCTCTTTGGCAATGTAAGGACAGATTCTGTGTTCGATGGATTACTGTAAGAATTGCAAGCTACTAACCTGTTACAATTCACCCCATTTTCAGTAACTTACCTCCTTTATTATTAGTATTGCAGATAATATTGTGAATTGTAACAGGCTACTGCCAAAATTGGCAGAGTAAAAAAATTGGAACTTTAATCAGCGAAGGCCAGTGAAAGCGCACAGAACAATTTCCAGACACAGATCTTAGCGGCTGGAAATTTGTACTAGACCCGGTGTGCTGAAAGGCCGGAGCGAAACTTTAAATAGGAGAATAAAGAGTGAAAATTGTAGTATTAGATGGTTATACAGAAAATCCGGGAGATATTAGCTGGGCCCCTCTTGAAGTACTTGGCGAAGTCACAGTCTATGACAGAACTTCCTACGTGGAAGATCCCCTGATTGCGGAGCGGATCGGCGATGCGGAGGTTGTAGTCATAAACAAGACTCCCATCAGCAAAGAAACCATAGATAAATGTCCCAATATCAAGACCATTGCCGTGCTGGCTACCGGATACAATGTGGTTGACTACGAGTATGCCAGGTCAAAGGGGATTCCTGTTCAGAATGTACCTGTATATGGAACAGATAATGTAAGTCAGTTTGCCGTGAGCCTTCTGATGGAGATCTGTTCTCACATTGGAGCGCACAACGCTTCTGTGCATGCAGGGGAATGGGCGAATAACCCGGACTGGTGCTATTGGCATTACCCAATGATAGAAGTGTCTGGAAAGGCAGCGGGAATTATTGGCCTCGGACGCATCGGAGTGAACACTGCTAAAATTTTGCGGGCCATGAACGTGAAGGTTCTTGCCTATGATGCTTTCCAGAGTGAAGCGGGGAAAGCAGTGGCCGACTATGTGGAGCTTGATGAGCTTCTTTCAAAATGCGATTTCATTTTTCTCCACTGCCCCTTGTTCCCATCTACAGAGGGAATCATAAATAAAGATAACATTGCCAAGATGAAGGATGGCGTAATTCTTATCAACAACAGCCGCGGACCTCTCGTGGTAGAGCAGGATTTGTATGAAGCTCTTGAAAGCGGAAAGGTGGCGGCGGCGGCCCTCGATGTGGTATCTACAGAGCCCATCAAGAAGGATAATATTCTTCTGAGAGCAAAGAATTGTATCATTACTCCCCATATATCCTGGGCTACAAAGGAAGCGCGGGAAAGGATTATGAATACCACAGCAGAGAATATTCAGTCAGTGATGGATGGGAATCCCATACATGTGGTAAATTAACACACAAATACAAAAAATTTATAAAGCGGTAGCTCTTTTTCCCTCTCAGTAAGTTTACTTTTGCCCCTGAATAGGATATACTATAATCAATCTCAAGTTTTCTTTAGTTCTCAAGAATAGAAAAGGTGACTTTTATGAATTTAGCGAAAATATCTGCAAACGGTCAGATCACTGTGCCAGTAGAAATCCGGCGGCTGCTCGGTTTAAAGTCCGGGGATAAAGTTCTGTTCTTCCAGAAGCAGGACGGAGAAATCGTTGTAAGCAACGCTTCTTCCAAGGCAATCCGCAAAGCGCAGTCTGCCTTTACCGGAGCTGCCGAAACAATGGGTGTTGTCAGCGAAGACGATATTCAGGCACTTGTGGACGAAGTACGCTACGGAAAGGTAAGGTAATATGCGGATATTGGTTGACACAAATATCCTGTTCTCCGCATTGGTTTTCTCCCATTCCAAACCGGCGCGGGCACTGCTGTATGTTGCGGATAACCACGAAATCGTTTTGTGTGACCGTACCCTCTCTTGACAAGGGCACACACGCCTCAATCACGATATTTCGCCGCTTTGCGGCGTTATCCTCAATCGGCGTACGTCCAGTACGCCTCAATCGTCTGCCTTGCAAGGCGACGAAATCTCATGATTGAGGTCGAAGAGTCGAAAAGAGGTAAATTTTGCGTCCTGCAAGGCACTTGAAAGAGGCGTACTGGACGTACGCCGATTGAAAGTAACGCCGCAGGTCACAAAATTTACTCTTTTTCGACCGTGTATGCCCTTGTCAAGAGAGGGTAACATTATGGAACTGAGGGATATTTTGAAACGGAAAGCGCCTAAGCTCCTGCCAGATGCGGAAGTGCTGCTTGCGGAAATGTCCTATGAACTGATTCCAGCAGTAGACCATGCGGAGAAGCTGATACGCGATGCAAAAGACCAGCCGATCTTAAATGCGGCGATTGTGTCCGATGTAGATATTATTCTCCCTTTTCGGAATTGTGTACCCAGATAATATGAGCCTGTAAATATACATTACGGATGGCAGGCAGATATTTTATATTCAAAATATTAAATCAGGTTTTGGGGAGGTGTGACCATGATTTTACAAAATGAAATATGTCACATTGAAATCAATATTGACGAAACATATACTGTTGACTCGGTAGATAATCGCCATTACGATGTAACATTGAATCCAGAACATTATCGGCACAACGATTTGTCAAAAACACTGTCAATTCATATTGGCTTATATGCAAGAGAATTTCAAGTAGCGCTGATTGGACCGTATCATTCATATGATTTGGATTGTGCCGTTCTGCAAGATGACATTCTTACAGTTCTACAAGACAACATGATAACGCAGATAAAGATTACCGATGCCTGTATAATTCGCCATGTTGTGCTGGACTGTCTGGGTTGTAACTTTGCAATTTATAAAGTTGAAAAGGGATATATTATCTATGGAGAAATTGAAATAATGATGTTGGACTTGGACTTTAAGAAACAATGGTCATTTTCTGGAAAAGATATATTTGTTTCTATTTCAAACAGAGAACCATTTACAATACGTGAAAACTTGATTTGCCTGTACGATTTTGAGAATAACTACTATGAAATAGATTTTAACGGAAAGCAAATCATATAGCTTCCGTGAGTTGTTAAGCGGATGCAAAAACAGTAATTATATGCACGAATATGTACTATATTTCAAGCTTTGTGCAGTAGGAACACTTTTCCGAAAAGGGAGATATTATTCTGACGGGGGATAAAGACTTTTTAAGTTTGAATATGGAACATCCAAAATGTATGACGGTTGCGCAGTTCTTTGAAAACGAGGGCGTGGAAGAATAGCCTACGTGCTCTTATAGATGCAGCGAATATGTACTATGGGACACTGGCGGATAGGCAGAGTTATCGAGCTAGGAATCTAAAAAAAGGTTCCTGGCTCTATTTGTCTTAATATGTAAATTTTTTGTGAACCTGATTAAAAAAGTCTTTTTCAAAACATCTCCGAAGTTGCCAATTGAAATTTTTTCATCCGGTCCCTATCGGGATACCAGCAGCAAAGATGGGGATAAAAAGAGGGATAGCAAAACATTGCGGGAAGCTGGATGAACGGATATAGTAGCAACCTGGAAGCCTTAACCTTCCATTTTATGTTAATCGGGATTTGCTATGTATTGGAAGTGGGTATTTCGGAAATATTAAAATATCTTCCCAGTTTTTTGGGAACCTCAATGAGTAGTAGGATGTTTATGAATGGAATGTATGCAGTTTCTCTGGCTATAACCATATTTATCTGGAAGGAACAGGTGGAGAAATAAAAGTTATGGAAAAGCTTTATTATAATGGAAAAATTATCACTATGGCGGATACCCGCCCGGAAGCCGTTTTGGTTTGTGACGGAAAAATTAAGAGGATAGGAACTTTGGAGGCAGTGAAACAGGCCGCGTCGAGGGATGCTGACTGGATCGATTTACAGGGAAAGTGTCTCATGCCATCCTTTATTGATTCCCACAGTCATATTGTCATGAGCGGTCAGATGGCCTGCTTTGCAGATTTGTCGGACTGTAAGTCTCTGGAAGACATGGTATCCATCCTGAAAAAATATATGGCGGACCGGAAAGTAGGCAGGGATGGAATTGTGGTGGGCGTTGGATATGATCACAACTTTTTAAAGGAGAGACGCCATCCTGACAAGTTTGTGCTGGACAGAGTAAGTGAAGACATCCCTGTCATGGTATTGCATGTGTCGGCGCATTTGGGCTGTGTGAACAGTGTGGCCCTGAAGCTATCGGGAATCAATGAAAACACGGGAAATCCTGAAGGAGGAATCATAGGACGGATTGGCGAAAGCAGCGAGCCCAGCGGCTATATGGAGGAGGCCGGTCTGGCCCTGGTACAGAAAGTTCTGGGGAAAAAGATTCATTTGGATGTATCCACAGTAATGAGCCAGATGCAAAAAACTTATATAGAACATGGGATTACCACTGCACAGGATGGCGCGTCCACAGAGGCGGATATCAAGCTCCTAAAAAATATGGGTGATTCGCAACAGTTAAAAATTGATGTAGTGGCCTACCCTCTGATGACGGCAGGCGGGGCAGATCTTTTAAGGAAGTACCGAAATTTAGACGGAAGGTATGAAAACCATCTAAAGATAGGCGGATATAAAATCATCCTGGACGGTTCTCCTCAAGGCCGTTCCGCATGGATGTCGGAGCCTTATTTAGAGGGGGAGGAAGGGTACTGCGGATATCCGGCTTTCGATGATGAAACTCTTAAAAAATATGTGCTTCAGGCTGTAGAAGAGAGAAAACAGTTACTTGCCCACTGCAACGGTGATGCTGCCGCTGAGCAATTTTTGAAAACTTATGAGTCATGTATGGCAAGCGTGGGTAGAGGAGCGGATTTGCGCCCTGTCATGATACACTGTCAGACTGTGAGAAAGGATCAGCTGGAGAGAATGGCAGAGATACGTATGATAGCCTCTATGTTTGTTGGACATGTGTGGTACTGGGGAGATGTGCACGTAAAAAATCTGGGCAGGGAAAGAGGACAGCGTATCAGCCCGGTCAGAGATGCAATTGACAGGGGAGTCATTGTGAATTTTCATCAGGATACGCCTGTTACAAAACCCAACATGCTACATTCTGTCTGGTGTGCGTCAAACCGTGTAAGCCGCAGCGGGCAAGTGGTGGGAGAAGAACAAAAGGTTACGGTCTACGAGGCATTAAAGGCAGTGACAATTAACGGTGCATATCAGTATTTTGAGGAAAATGAGAAGGGGAGTATTGAGGAAGGAAAAAGAGCAGATCTGGTTATCCTAGATCGCTCTCCTCTGGAGACAGAAGTTTCTGAGATAAAAGACATTCAGGTCTTGGAGACCATGAAAGATGGTATGACAATCTATAGAAAATGAGGGGAGGATGAAAATGAATCATAGAAAAGAGATTGCTGTTGTTATCTGCAATTATAACAAAAAGGATTATGTAAAAAAACATGGAATCCCTGGAAAGGCAAAGTGTAGATAATTTTGATATCTATTTAGTAGATAACGCTTCTGTGGACGGCACTGTGGTTGAAAAAATCGGCTGTATGCCAGAAGAAAATTTTATTTATTATGATGACATTACCTGGGGCGTTAGGTGCCACCGTGCCGGCTATCGTGTGGTGGCAAATTCCCATGCCACTGTCTGGCATAAAGGTGGAGCAGCCATCAATCCCACTACCTTTGCAAATTATTACCTGAATCGCAACAAGGTTCGGTTTTTTATGACCTACATACCCTCTCTTGCCAAGGGCACACACGGTCGAAAAAGAGTAAGTTTTGTGACCTGGCGGCGTTACTTTCAATCGGCGTACGTCCAGTACGCCTCTTTCAAGTGCCTTGCAGGACGCAAAATTTACCTCTTTTCGACTCTTCGACCTCAATCATGAGATTTCGTCGCCTTGCAAGGCAGACGATTGAGGCGTACTGGACGTACGCCGATTGAGGATAACGCCGCAAAGCGGCGAAATATCGTGATTGAGGCGTGTATGCCCTTGTCAAGAGAGGGTAAGTACGGAAGATAAAGGAAAGGTAACGGAAAGGTAACGGATGTACAGATACAAGAGCGGACGGAACGCATCCTGTTGGATATATTTGAGGGGATACACTCCTGTCAAACGGATGGAAGGAACAACATGGCAAAGACGCGGATGGATGCTTTTTTAGATGCCCTTGAAGGAATCTCGGGAAAAGCGGAAACTTATGAAATCCGGGAAAATGAAATACAAAAGGACAGATTTTGGGGAGAGACATTGATAGATGCTTAAAAAGGCAAGAGGGAAACTATGATTTGGTCCTCCATGTCTGTAGACATATCTATGAACTGGAGATAAAAACATTCAATCATATGTGGATTGATGGATGGAGAAATGTGATTTCCAATAAAGACGACTTTGAGAATTATCAACTATTCTTTCCCATGTATCAAACATTTAGGCTTTGTTTTGAAGATAGAGTGAAGGAGTATATGAAAAAAACGATAGGGAGTACTCTAAGTGGCAGTTAAGTTAAGGAAACGAAAACAACTGTAGTCTTTGATACTCCCCTTGTCAAGCAGACAGGTGAAATATTTTAGTACAGGTGATGCCTATATTTCGATTTGAAGTGTAGGCATTTTTTGTTGTGCGAAAATATATAGATTGTTAACAACATTTATGATAAGATAAAAGAAAAAACAGATTGACAAGGGGGGCAGGGAACCTCAAATGGAGATGGAAAACATACTTGCAAAGAGTATTACTGCAGCGGGCGACAAAGCGGCCTATGATGCAGCCTGTAAGCGGCTGCTTGCAAATAAAGTTATTCTTGCATGGATTATGAAGAGTTGTCTGGAGGAATATCAGGACATTACAGTAGAAGAGATTGCAGAATATTATATAGAGGGAAACCCACTAATTGCTCAGTCTGCAGTAAATCCAGATGAAGAGGTAACATTCAAAGGAGAGCAGATTGAGGGAGACAATATAGAAGATAGCTCCATGAAAGAAGGAACAATCTTTTACGATATCCGTTTTCATGCCATTGTCCCACGAACAGAGGAAATGGCAAGATTGATTTTGAATGTGGAGGCACAAAATAGTTTTTATCCAGGATATCCGATTATTAAACGGGGAATTTATTATTGTAGCAGAATGATATCATCTCAATATGGGGTGGAATTTACAGATGGTCATTATGAGAAAATTAAAAAGGTGATCAGCATTTGGATTTGCGCGAATCCGCCAAGATACAGAGAAAATACAATTACAAGATATTCACTTCAAGAAGAAAAGTTGATTGGAAATGTATCAGAGAATAAAGAGAATTTTGATTTACTGACAGCAGTCATTGTTTGTCTAGGAGATTCTGAGGATGATAAGTATACTGGTATATTGAAACTTCTAGGTATATTGCTTACCTCTGAAAAAGAATCTGAAGAGAAAAAGAAGATTCTCCAGAATGACTTTCATATTAAAATGACAAAGGAATTGGAAAGCGAGGTGTCATTGATGTGTAATTTAAGTAAGGGCGTAGAAGAGAAAGGAATAGAGAAAGGAATAGAAAAAGGAATAGAAAAAGGAATAGAAAAAGGTATAGAGAAAGGTATATTGTCATCCATTCAAAATTTAATGGAAAGCATGGGATGGACAGCGGATCAGGCAATGGATGCATTAAAAATTCCTGAATCTAAAAGAACTCAGTATGAAAAAGGATTGAAAAATAAGTAACGGAGGAAAGATAGATGGCGATCATAGATCAAAGTAAAATCAGAAATTTCTGTATTATCGCACACATTGATCATGGCAAATCCACCCTGGCAGATCGGATCATTGAAATGACAGGACTTTTAACCAGCCGGGAAATGCAGGCTCAAGTCCTGGATAATATGGAATTAGAACGGGAGCGGGGAATCACCATTAAGGCCCAGACAGTGCGTACCGTGTATAAAGCTCCAAACGGGGAAGAATATATCTTTAATTTGATTGATACACCAGGACACGTGGACTTTAATTATGAGGTTTCTCGCAGCCTGGCAGCCTGTGACGGGGCTATTCTTGTGGTGGATGCAGCACAGGGGATAGAAGCGCAAACCCTTGCCAATGTGTATCTGGCCCTGGATCATAATCTGGACATTTTGCCAGTCATCAATAAAATCGATCTGCCCAGTGCAGAGCCGGAGCGTGTCATTGATGAGATCGAGGATGTCATTGGGCTGGAGGCTCAGGACGCCCCTCAGATCTCTGCAAAGACAGGCTTAAATGTGGAGAAGGTTCTGGAGGCAATCGTAGAAAAGATTCCAGCTCCTCTAGGAGATGCAGACGCCCCTCTTCAGGCTCTGATCTTTGACTCTCTGTACGACTCTTACAAAGGTGTGATTGTATTTTGCAGGATCAAAGAGGGAACCGTGAAAAAGGGTACACCCATCCGTATGATGGCTACCGGAGCAGAGGCGGATGTGGTGGAGGTGGGATATTTTGGAGCAGGCCAGTTTATCCCATGTGAGGAATTGTCCGCCGGCATGGTGGGGTATATGACTGCCAGCATCAAGAATGTCAAAGATACCCGTGTGGGAGACACCATCACAAACAGGGCAAATCCCTGTGCCGAGCCCTTACCAGGCTATAAAAAGGTTCTGCCTATGGTATACTGCGGCATGTATCCGGCAGACGGGGCCAAGTACCCTGACCTGCGGGACGCCTTAGAAAAGCTCCAGCTAAATGATGCCTCTTTGCAGTTTGAGCCGGAGACTTCTATTGCTCTGGGATTTGGATTCCGCTGCGGTTTTTTAGGACTGCTGCACTTAGAGATCATCCAGGAACGTCTGGAACGGGAGTATAACCTGGATCTGGTGACAACTGCGCCCGGCGTTATCTACAAGGTGCACAAGACCAGTGGCGAGGTGATAGAACTTACAAATCCTTCCAACCTGCCGGATCCTGCAGAGATTGAATTTATGGAAGAGCCAATGGTTAGCGCGGAAGTCATGGTAACGACAGAGTTTATTGGTTCCATTATGGAGCTCTGTCAGGAGCGCCGTGGCGTTTATCTGGGAATGGAATATATGGAAGCAACACGTGCCCTTCTAAAATATGAGCTTCCTTTAAATGAGATTATTTATGATTTCTTTGACGCCTTAAAGTCACGTTCCAGGGGATACGCATCTTTTGACTATGAGATGAAGGGCTATGTACAGGCAGACTTGGTGAAGCTGGATATTCTGATTAACAAGGAGGAAGTGGATGCCCTGTCCTTTATTGTTCACAGCAGCACGGCCTATGAGCGGGGACGGAAAATGTGTGAAAAGTTAAAAGAGGAGATTCCACGTCATCTCTTTGAGATACCTATACAGGCAGCAGTGGGAAGTAAGATCATTGCCAGGGAGACGGTTAAGGCCATGCGAAAAGATGTGCTGGCGAAATGCTATGGCGGCGATATCACCCGAAAGAAAAAGCTGCTGGAAAAACAAAAAGAGGGCAAGAAGCGGATGCGCCAGATAGGCAATGTGGAGATTCCCCAGAAAGCCTTTATGAGTGTGCTGAAGCTGGATGATAAATAAAGAGAGGCCTTGTGGTTTGTGAAAAAATGAATTATACTGCTTCTATGAAAAAGGACCTGGGAATTTATATTCATATCCCCTTTTGCGCGCGCAAGTGTGCCTACTGTGACTTTCTGTCAGCGCCTGCCACAGAAGAGGTAAAGGTGCAATATGTGAAGGCATTAAAAAAAGAAATAGAGGCCTTCCGGGAAATGGGACAGGCATATGAGACGGTGACAGTGTTCTTTGGAGGCGGGACGCCTTCACTTTTGACAGGGGAGCAGTTGGTTGAAATCCTCAAAGAGGTTAACCGTTGCTGCCCTATTCGTTCCGGGGCAGAAATTACAGTAGAGTGCAATCCGGGAACATTGACAGAAGAGAAGCTTAAAGCTTACAAAAGGGCGGGAGTGAGCCGCTTAAGCATGGGACTGCAGTCTGCCCAGAATGAAGAGCTTAAAAAATTAGGCAGAATTCATACATGGGAAGAATTTCTAATCAGTTATGAAATGGCAAGAGAAAAGGGTTTCGGAAATATAAATGTGGATCTGATGTCAGCTCTGCCAGGACAGAGAAGGAAGACCTGGGTTGATACCCTGGAACAAGTGTTAAAGCTTTCCCCGGAACATATCTCTGCATACAGCCTGATCATTGAAGAGAGGACGCCTTTTTATGAACGTTACAGTCCAGGAGGACCCTTGTCAGAGGAGCTTCCTGATGAGGACACAGAGCGCCAGATGTACTATGACACAAAGGAAATCCTGGAGAGAGCAGGTTATGAGCGGTATGAGATTTCTAATTACGCAAAACCAGGATATTTATGCAGACACAACCTGGCCTACTGGAACCGGACAGATTACAAAGGCTTTGGTATTGGCGCCGCCTCACTCCTAGACAACATTCGCTATCAAAACAGCAGGGAGCTTACAGCATACCTGAGAGGAGAATTTTCTTGGGAAAGCCGGGAAGCTTTGACCAGGAAAGAACGACTGGAAGAAACCATGTTCCTGGGACTTCGAAAAATGGAAGGCGTTCAATTGACAGAGGAATTGACGGCAACCTATGAACCTATATTTCGGGACTTGGAGCAAAAAGGTCTCTTGTTTCGCCAGTCAGGCCGTGTCTGCCTGACTGACAAAGGAATTGATATTAGTAACTATGCGCTGGCAGAGTTCTTGCTGGATGAACAAGAAAGGATAAAATAATGATAAAAGAAGTGATCTTTGACATTGACAGTACCCTCTACGACTATGAGATTGGCCACGCAGAAGGCATGAAATGCATGGAAGCCTATATTCAGGAGCATTTCCAGATCGCTCCTCAAGAATTTCGGGACGCCTACAGGCATCACCAGAAAGCTCTCACAAATCAGTTGGGGGAGGATAATGCTGCCATCCACAGCCGCAGTATTCGAATTCAGAACATGCTGGAAGCATGGAAACAACCTCTGTTTCCCCATCTGAATCATCTATATCATGCCTACTGGGATACGCTGCTGGAGGTCAGCAAGCCAGAGCCGGGAGTCCTGACTTGTATGAAGTCTTTAAAAGAAATGGGAATTTCCATGGGCATCGGAACAGATATGACGGCTATGATGCAGTACAAGAAGTTGGAAGTTCTGGGGATCTCTCCCTATATTACCCACATAGTCACCAGCCAGGAAGCCGGAGTGGAGAAGCCCCACCCTGATTTTATGCTTTTGTGTATCCGCAAGTCAGGATTTTTGCCAGAAGAATGTCTGTTTGTGGGAGATCATATCAGAAAGGATGTGTGGGGAGCTGTGACAAGCGGTATGTATGGGATCTGGTATAATGCTAAAGGAAAAACAATCCCAGAAGGATTGGAGATTCCAGACAACCGTTATCAGGAGATTCGTCACTTTGACGAGCTGATTCCCTGCCTAAAATCGATAAAATAAGAGGAGTAATGTTTCATTATGGAAGAATTGAGTTTTTTGGAGGAACAGCAAGTTCACAAAGAGCTGATAGAAGGTGTAAAAGAGTTTCGGAAAACATATTCTGTGAAAGAAGAGGTAAAAAATCGTATTGTAAGGCCCCCAATGCCTTTTTATGGCAAAGAGATCTTAGAGATGGCCATTGCAGCCCTGCTTCAGGGTGAGAATATTTTGCTGAGTGGTTCCAAGGCCACAGGGAAAAATGTTCTGGCAGAAAATCTTGCATGGATGTTCAACCGTCCTTCCTATAATATCTCTTTTCATGTGAATACGGACAGCAGTTCCCTTATTGGGACGGATACCTTTGTGGACAATGAAGTGCGTCTGCGCAAAGGTCCTGTATATCAGTGTGCAGTAAACGGCGGCTTCGGCATCTTTGATGAGATCAATATGGCCAAAAATGATGCGGTGTCCGTGCTTCATGCTACCTTGGATTACCGTCGCCTGATTGATGTGCCCGGCTATGACAGAATTGAGCTTAATCCAGCTACCCGGTTTATTGGAACGATGAATTATGGGTATGCTGGTACAAGAGAACTGAATGAAGCCTTGGTATCACGCTTTCTTGTCATTGACATGCCATCCCTGACGGAAGAGACATTGATGCAGATCCTTGAGATGAATTTTCCAGAGGCGAAGGAAGAGGGACTTCGTGCCTTTGCCGGATTGTTTTTGGATCTACAGCTTAAGGCGTCAAACAGTGAGATTTCTACAAAGCCCATGGATCTGCGAGGGATGATAGGGGCCCTTAAGACAGTGAAGACTGGCTTAAAACCCCGGACAGCTATCACCATGGGAATTACCAATAAGAGCTTTGACATTTTTGAGAAAGAAATTATTAGCGACATTGTCATGACACGAATCCCAGAAGATTGGGAGAGAGACCAGATCTTTTAGTGCAGAAGGACATCTATGAAGCAGGAAGAGTTTGAAGAAAATCAATACGAGATAGAAAATAGAATTCGCAATCTGTGTTGGACCATCAGCGGGGATTACAGTCTGAATCTGAAGCTGGATACGGCGTCTTATCAAAAATCCCCCTATATCTCCCTCTATGATGCTGTCAAGCAAGGGGCTTTTTCTAAATATTTTGACAGGGAAGCTTTTGGTCTCTATTTGGTGAAAAAGCTGTATTACGGGGCGGATGAGCAGCCACTGACCAACCTCGCCCAGCTCTGTGTGGACAGTGCAATTTACCGCAAAGTCATAAGAGAGAGAAAAGGCGTCCAGGAGATCCGTAAAAAAGCCTTTGAAGATATAATGGAATATGATTTTTCACGGTTGGTATCCTCTTTTATCGGACAGATTCGCCTGGCTGTTATGCAGGAGGCGGTGCGGGGGCCGGCTATGATGCAGGAGCGAATTGGAAAGGCTGTAAAACGGCTGAAAAGCCTGGAAGAGACTTGGGATACCATGGAGCTTATTCGGGTTGTGGACGAGTTGTATAACTGGCTTGTGGATCCCCATTTTGAAATAAATCACGGACCACTGGAGAAGGTTTTGGCCGTCACCATGGAGGATTTAAAGGAGTTCAACTGGAGGGATTATCTGGAAGAGGAAGCATTAGAGGAAGATTTTAATCAATATTTATCCAGAATGTCCGACGCTGTCACGCGAACCCAGGAGCAGGAGAAAGAGCCGGAAAAGAAGAGGCAGAACCAAATCCGAAAAGTACTGGTGGATGAGGAAGCCGCAGCAAAAATGTATTCTTACATTGAGCTCAACTATGGACGTTCTTATCTGAGCCAGGGGGAACAGGAGCGTTTGAACCGCAGCCTGTGTCGTGGCGCCCATGCAGACTGCAGTCTGTATTTTACAGACGGGATCCTTTCGAATATGGTAAGAAGAAATTATCAGTCTGAGTATGCCAGGAGAGCTAAGTCGGAAAATCTGAAAGTGTATGGTCACAATATGCGAGTGACCAAAAGAAATATCGAACTTCTCTCGGACGCTCTGCGCCGCTCGCTGATGGTGCGCAGTGAGAGAGAAACGGTTCGCTCAGAGTATGGAGTGATTGTTCCCTCAAGATTATGGAAAGTTGGCAGGAGCCAAGACAAAAAGCTTTTTGAGCGGGACTTAAAAAGGGATCAGTCGGATTTTGTGGTACATGTGTTAATTGATGCCAGCGGATCTCAGAGAAGCCGCCAGAGTTTAGTGGCCCTACAGGGTTATATTATCAGCGAAGCTCTGAGTAATGTGGGAATCCCCCACAGAGTGATGGGATTTTGTACTTTTTGGGATTACACAGTGATGCAGCGCTACCGGGATTATGATGACCCCAAAGAGGCGAATAAGCGTATTTTCGAATTCCATGCTTCCTCCAACAACCGGGATGGGCTGGCTGTACGGACAGCAGCGGCGAGCCTTCAAATGCGGCAGGAAGAGAATAAGATTTTGATTGTTTTGAGCGATGGGCGGCCCAATGACATCATTGTCAATCGGCCTAACAGCAAGAATCCCATGGCCTACTCAGGAGACTATGCAGTGCGGGATACAGCGTCAGAAGTGCGCAAAATCCGCGCCATGGGAATCTCAGTGCTAGGCGTTTTTGCCGGGGAAGAACAGGATTTGCAGGCAGAGCGCCGTATTTTCGGGCGGGATTTCGCCTATATTCGCAATATTATGAATTTTTCCAGTGTGGTAGGACTATATCTGCGGCGGCAGTTGGATGACACCTTATAGGAGAGAACTGATTATGAAAGAATGGATCGTGAAAAGATGGAAGCTTCTTCTTATAGTGGCGATCTTTTTGGGCTTTTTTCTGCGTCCACCCCTTGTGTTGACGGAGATCTGGGTGAACTTTGAGGATACAACCTATGGAAATGGAGATCATTGGAAAGTCTTTGCCTCCTACCGGGAACATGTGGACGGCAGCAGTATACAGAAAAGTTATGAAAGGCCTGGGAAAACCCATATTACTTTCTGGGATCTTAGCTATAGAAAAGGAAATTACGTAAAGCGCATGGACCCTATCGACTATCATTCAGGAGGGGAGATCAGGGTTCAGGATATGACCTTTTATGTAAATGGCTTCTGTGCCGGCAAGCTGGAGGGAGAAGCGCTCTTGGAGGCCTTTACATCCAATGAGCAGGTACAGATCTATAAGACAGAGACTGGTACTATGGGACTTGTCATTCAGGGAGAGGACTCTCAGCTCATAGCCACAGAAAAATTCTCTGAATTTTACTCCAGTATGGCCAGACGCTATGCAAGAACAGGGATTTTGTATCTGATTCCCATTCTGGGAGCTGTTATTTTTGTAGTGGAATTTTATCGAAAAAAGGTCTGGAAAAAAGAGGATGCCAGAATTTTTCGTATTTCCAATACACTTCTCTACCTGGTAGGAATTGCTGCAATCCTGCTGATTTTGACAGGTGTTTTTGTAGGGTCCTCGGAGATCAATCCTGACGAGTCGGAGGGGATTTATTCTGTCAATTACTATGTAAATAATTGGAAAATTCCAGACGTGCGGGATCTGGATCTGGAGGCATTTTCAAAATTTGGAACGGCCCGGCTGACAGAACTGAATTTATATTATATCATTGCAGCTCAGATTGCCCGTTTCTTTACATTTGAAAATGGAGTGCGCCTTTTTGGCCTTGTCATGATCGTTGGCCTCTTTTATCTATTATTTGCAAATTTCAGAAAAAACAGATATTTGCTTTGCACCCTTTTTCTAACGCCCCAGGTCTGGTATCTCTACACCTACTGTACCTCAGACGCCCTGGATTTCACAGTTGGTGTCCTGGTGCTCTACCAGCTGGCAAATCCAGAGAGTATGCTTAAGAAATTAGCAAGGAACGGAGTGCAAAAGAAGGACTGGTGGCGTGTTCTGCTGGTGGGATTCGTGTTTTCTAATATTTTTATGTCCAAGCAGAATTATTATGTCATGGCTATTTATGCATTTACTATTTTGATGACAGAGCTGTGTTTTACAAAAAAGGAAGAGCGAAGGAAGCGATTTTTCACCTATCTCTGGGTGGCAGGTACTGCCCTTATGTTCTTAGGCATCCGTTACATTCCAGAATTTATTCATTACGGCTTCCGAAAATGGGATATTATTTTAGAGCTTCAAAATGAAATAGCCATCCCTAAGCTTCGCCCAGCTACGCCGCCAGAACAGCAGAGCTCTGCTTTCAACCTTTATGGGAAAGGAGTGCCCTTTGGGGAATTCTTATTTAAAAAGGGATTTCATAAGATGCTATTCCGCTCTTTTGTGGGGACTTATGGATGCCTGGAATTTCCCAGTCCCAAGTGGTATTCTGGTCTCATGGGAATTTTATATTTGGTACTGTATGGACTGGTTGGCGTATCCGTCTGGAATGGAAAGAAAAATAAGGAGCGGAAAATAAAGTTTTGTCTCCTCCATGTGGCAGCATTGGTTTCCTATGGCCTGGTTTTATATAATGGATATTTTATAGATTTTCAGGCTCAGGGTCGCTATATGCTTCCAGTGGTTATCTTTTTTGCCCATGCTGTCTCACTCAATCCAGATGTGGAGAAGAAAAAGTGGTTTCAGGTACTTATCTGCGTCACGGCTGTGCTGTCCCTGTACTCTTTTGCTGTGTATTGCATCCCCAATATTCAGCCTGCATAGAAGATATATGAAAGGAATGAAGACAAAATGAAAGAATATGAAGTAGTTCATGAAATTTTTAACCAGTGTTCAGGAAATCAGATGAGGGACGTCTTTATTGAGGAGGTGGAGATCGAAGATCTGGAAGAATATGTAACCAGCCGTCACCAGGATAAAGAGTTTACCTTTGAGAGGGAAGACCTGGCAGATGGCACGGTGATCTACCATGTGAATACTTCTGGGATTTTGCAGAGGTATACCTTTACGGAAATTTAGAGAATTTTCACAAAAAACTTGCCGTAAATCACAAATAGGTGTAAAATTAGACCAAGGAGAAAAGATTGTTATGATTCACATGTAACAAAAGATTTCTTCAAAAAAAGGATGGAGGTAGTTCTTATGAAAGCTTATGAAATGATGATCGAGAATTTAAACAAATGTCCGGGAAATCAGATGAGAGACACAGAAATCAGAGAAGTGGAGACTGACAATCTGGATACATATGTAGAGAATTTGCACAAAGATAAAAAGGTGAATATTGACAAAGAGACCATGAACGATGGTTCCATTGTATATCATTTGGATTTATCTGGCACCTTAATTCGCTATACCTTTACGGAGATCTAAATGGCAGAATGGTTGATGAACTGGGAGGGAGGGTTTCTACTTTTTCTGCAGGAACATGTACGAAATCCTCTGCTAGATAATGTAATGCGGTTCGTTACGTCATTAGGAGATGCAGGC
Organism: Clostridia bacterium; assembly: GCA_910574475.1. GTDB lineage: Bacteria > Bacillota > Clostridia > Lachnospirales > Lachnospiraceae > Laedolimicola. Next base: position 381,633 of record CAJTAT010000005.1, read on the forward strand.
TTTATAGCAATTATAGCCTGCATTGTCCTTTTGGGGATTCGAAGATACAGAAGAGTTGGGGTGAAAGCCTCTCTGTCACTTATTCTGGATTTTGTAGTTGTGAATGTCCTGCTTAAGAACTTGGTAGCTCGCGTGAGACCCTATCAGGCTCTGGAGGGATTGTTGCTACTTGTAGAGGAGGCAACAGATTACTCCTTCCCTTCCGGCCACTCAGGGGCCTGTTTTGCAGTGGCAAGTGTCATGTTTCTCTGTCTTCCCAGAAAAGTTGGGGTACCAGCAATCGGGATGGCAGCGCTGATTGCATTTTCCCGCTTATACGTGGGGATTCATTATCCTACAGACGTACTTGGCGGGATTCTCATTGGATGCTTGACTGGATGGACTGCATGGAAAGTACTTTGGAGAGAGAAAACCTGATTTGGTTATAAAAAATTGTTTGTAGAGGTGTGTAATGAAAAAGGTTGGTTGGTATCTGATGAGCGTGTTGCCAATGATTGCAATGTTGGCCATTCAAACTATTTGCGCTGTTGTAGCTTCAATTATCTATATGGCGCGGTATGGGGTGGAAATAGGCATACAGATCTATATGGAAGAAATCATGCAGTTAATGGTGATAACGCAGATCATAACACTGATTTTCACGGGATTATGGTATTTCTTTGTGGTACTTCGGAAAAATATTTCCAGCGAGCTGGAGGAGGCAAAAAAACTTTCCTGGAAATCAGTTTTGATCATTCTCTGTCTTGCTGTCAGTCTCCAAGGACTGATACATATATGTCTCACAGTGTGGCAGTATGTGGCGCCAGCACAGATAGAGGCCTATAATCGTATGATGGAAGAAAGTGGAATTGGGACCCTGACTGTGTTTTCTGTAATAGCCACAGTGATTATGGCTCCTCTTGGGGAAGAAATTGTATTTCGTGGCATTACAGTGGAATATTTACAGAGAGCAAAAGCACCTATTGGGGTAATGATTTTTGTTCAGGCATTACTTTTTGGGATTATGCATTTGAATTTGGTACAAGGCACATATGCTTTTTTTATGGGATTGATAAGTGGGTATCTTTTGCTGACCTATAAGACAATTGTGGCCCCTATGCTTTTTCATGCATTTTTGAATAGTTATTCTACCTTTGGATCGTCTCTTTTAGAAAAGCTGGATCCCACCATTTATTTGGTGGCATGTGTGATTGTGGGAATCCTATTCTTTCCTTTTGGAATTTGGATGTTGAAAAAAGATACCAAAAAAGATATGTCCCACTTACTAGCGGAGTAATTGACAAAAAGACAGCAGGAAGGAAGAACTTTATCTTCTGCCTGCTGTCTTTTTATGTGCAGTTACACACATAGAAAATTGCTGTCGTGTATAAGTTGCTTATTTGTGGTAAGCAGTTAAATGACCGTCCGCCATATCAATAACAATGGTATCCCCTGTAGATACTTCTCCCCCCAGAATGAGCTTTGCAGTGAGGGTTTCCACATGTTTCTGCATATAACGCCTCAATGGACGGGCCCCGTATATGGGATCATAGCCCTGTTCTGTAATAAAGGCTTTTGCACTGTCTGTCAGCTCCAGGGTAAGCTCCCGATCTGCCAGCCGGTTATTGAGTTCAGCCAACAGCAAATGAATGATAGAACGTATATTTTCCATAGTCAGTGGTTTGAAGAGAATGGTCTCATCCAATCGGTTCAAAAACTCCGGGCGGAAGTGAGAGCGCAATTCGTTCAGAACCATCTGCTGCGCCTCTTCCCGTATCTGTCCCTTCTCATCAATACCATCTAACAGATAAGAGGAACCGATATTGGAGGTCATAATCAGAATTGTATTTTTAAAGTCTACGGTACGACCCTGGGAATCTGTGATACGACCGTCATCCAGGACCTGCAAAAGTACATTAAATACATCAGGATGGGCTTTTTCAATTTCATCAAAGAGCACAACAGAATAGGGCTTTCTGCGAACGGCTTCTGTAAGTTGGCCGCCTTCCTCATAACCTACATATCCCGGAGGCGCTCCAATGAGACGGGAGACAGAATATTTCTCCATATACTCACTCATATCAATGCGCACCATGTTCTGCTCATCGTCAAAGAGGCTTGCAGCCAGGGCTTTGGCCAGCTCTGTTTTTCCCACACCTGTGGGACCCAGGAACAAGAAAGATCCTATGGGTTTGGTGGGATCCTTGATACCGGCTTTGGAACGGATGATGGCCTCAGAGACGAGAGTTACGCCCTCATCCTGTCCGATGACGCGCCTGTGAAGTTCTTCGTCCAAATGCAGAGTCTTATTTCGTTCACTTTCTGTAAGTTTGGCAACGGGGATTCCGGTCCAGCGGGAAATGATACGCGCAATTTCGTCCTCTGTCACTGCTTCGTGAACCAGAGAGAGATCGGTCTTGCTAATGATTTCTTCCTCCTGCTCCAACTGTTTTTGGAGCTGAGGCAATTTACCGTATTGCAGCTCGGCGGCCCTGTTCAGATCATAGCTTTGCTGGGCAGCCTGAATCTGTTTGTTGATCTCCTCAATTTCTTCTCTGAGCTTGGAGAGACGCTCTACGGAAGTCTTTTCATTGTCCCACTGTGCCTTCTTTGTAGTAAATTCATCCCTGAATTCTGCCAGCTCTTTCTGTAAATGCTCCAACCGCTCCTGGCTTAAACGATCGGTCTCCTTTTTAAGGGCGGCCTCCTCTATTTCCATCTGCATAATCTTCCGGCTCAATTCGTCAAGCTCTGCAGGCATAGAATCCAATTCTGTCTTGATCAGAGCACAGGCCTCATCCACCAGATCAATGGCTTTGTCTGGTAGAAAACGGTCAGAAATATAGCGGTTGGACAGAGTTGCAGCCGACACAAGAGCTGCGTCCGTGATCTTTACGCCATGAAAGACCTCATAACGCTCCTTTAATCCCCGTAGAATAGAAATGGTGTCCTCCACAGTAGGCTCATTTACCATGACAGGCTGAAAACGCCGTTCCAGAGCTGCATCTTTTTCAATATACTGCCGGTATTCATCCAGGGTGGTGGCCCCAATACAGTGCAATTCCCCTCTTGCCAGCATGGGCTTTAACATATTGCCCGCATCCATGGCGCCATCTGTCTTGCCTGCCCCTACAATCAGGTGAAGCTCGTCGATAAAGAGGATGATAGTACCTTCACTTTTGCGCACTTCCTCCAGCACAGCTTTCAATCGCTCTTCAAATTCTCCACGATACTTGGCGCCGGCCACTAGAGCTCCCATATCCAATGCAAATATTTTCTTGTCCTTTAACCCTTCAGGCACATCGCCCCGGACAATTCTCTGCGCCAGGCCTTCGATGGCAGCCGTCTTGCCTACGCCGGGTTCTCCGATGAGAACAGGATTGTTCTTCGTCTTTCTTGACAGGATTCGGATAATATTTCGTATTTCCTGATCGCGGCCAATGACTGGATCCAACTTTTGCTCCCGGGCACGGGCCACCAGATCGTTTCCATACTTATTTAAAGTGTCATAGATAGCCTCGGGATTGTCGCTTGTGACCCGCTGATTGCCTCTGACACTGGAAAGCGCCTGTAAAAACCGATCTTTTGTAATTCCATATTCTTTAAAAATTTCTTTGATAGAAGGACTTGGATCATTTAGCATGGAGAGGAAGAGATGTTCTACAGAGACATATTCATCTCCCATTTGCTTTGCCACATCCTCCCCACAGATGAGAACCTTATTTAAATACTGGCCCACATAGGGTTGTCCGCCGGAAACCTTTACCCTCTTATTTAAAGCCTGCTCTACACGGTTTATAAAATGTTCCTGTTGAATCTCCATTTTGGCAAGCAGTTTTAAAATCAAACTGTCTTCCTGACGGAGCAGACTCATCAGAAGGTGTTCTTGCTCTAATTCCTGGTTGCCATATTCATAGGCAATTTTTTCCAGGTCATTCACAGCCTGAATAGATTTTTGTGTGAATTTGCTGATATTCATAAATCTGACTCCTTTCGACCCACGTGGCAATGCCCGGGGATATAAAAAGCCCTGTGATCGCATACTTAGAAGTATTCGATACAGGGCCTTGTTCATTTACTTACACCTAGTATATATCACTCTGGTTCAAAAAATGCAAGCTTTTTTTCTATTAAAATTAATTGAAAAATCTAAAAAAAGTCTGAAATCTAAAAAATTTATAAAGATACTTGACAAACGGAAAGTACAGTGATATTTTAATGTTAGCACTCAAAAGGGCCGAGTGCTAATAGCGAAAAATGAACATGTAATGAGGTGGCTGAATGGAACTGGATGATAGAAAGCTAAAAATCTTACAGGCGATCATCCGCAATTATATGGAAACGGGAGAACCTGTAGGCTCCAGAACTATTTCCAAATATTCGGATTTGAATCTGAGTTCTGCCACAATTCGCAATGAAATGTCAGACTTGGAGGAGATGGGTTACATCCTGCAACCGCACACCTCTGCCGGGCGGATTCCTTCGGATAAAGGTTATCGCTTGTATGTAGACCATATGATGGAGGAGAAGGAAAAAGAGGTTCGGGAACTAAAGGAGCTGATGATTGATCGGACTGACAAGATGGAGCAGGTGCTTAAGCAGGTAGTCAAGGTTCTCGCAACCAATACCAATTATGCCACCATGGTATCTGCACCAGCTTATCAGAGGAATAAGTTGAAATTTATTCAGCTTTCCAAGGTGACATCCACTCAGATTCTGACTGTCATTATGACAGAGGGGAATCTTGTCAGAAATAAAATCATCACTGTGACCGAGGAATTGGATCAAGAGACCGTGCTAAAGCTGAATATTTTGCTGAATAGTGTTCTGAATGGCCTCACCATAGAAGAGATTAATCTGGCTATGATTAAAAGTCTGAAAGAACAGGCAGGTATTCACAGTGAACTGGTTGCAGATGTAATTGATGCAGTAGCAGAAATGATTCACTCTGAGGAGGAAGTTGAAATCTACACCTCTGGAACGACAAATATTTTCCGCTACCCAGAGCTCTCCGACAATGGAAAGGCAAGCGAGCTGATCAGTACCTTTGAGGAAAAGAGGCAGCTTACCGATCTGGTCAATCAGACTCTGGCTAACAGCGAAAATCGCGGTATCCAAGTGTACATCGGACAGGAGTCTCCAGTACAGGCTATGAAGGATTGCAGTGTTGTTACTGCCACCTATGAATTGGGCCAGGGACTACAGGGAACAATAGGAATTATAGGACCTAAGCGGATGGACTATGAAAATGTAGTTGACACCCTGAAGACGCTGATGGAACAGTTGGACGAATTATATAATAAGAAGCAGGAATAGAGAAAGGGGTAAATTCCCGTGGAAAAAGAAATGAATATGGAAGAAAAGCTACAGGAAGAAGAGACTGTGCAACAGGAGACAGAAGAAGAGAATACAGAAAATGTAGAAGAGAACACAAATGAAGAGGAGAGCAAAGAGCTGGAATCAGCAGAGGAAAATCCTCCCAAACGGTCTATTTTGCCTGAGGGCATGACAAAGAAAAAAAAGAAAAAAGATAAGTTGGAAGAAAAGATTGAAGAGCTGGAGGATCGGGTAAAGCGCCAAATGGCCGAATTCGATAATTTCCGCAAGAGGACAGAAAAAGAAAAGTCCCACATGTATGAAGTAGGAGCCAGAGATATCATCGAAAAGATTCTTCCAGTGGTAGATAATTTTGAGCGCGGGTTGGCTTCTGTTCCTCAAGAGGAGAAAGAAAATCCTGTCATTGAGGGAATGGATAAGATTTATAAGCAGCTTATCACAGTCCTGACAGATTTGGGAGTCGCACCCATCGAGGCAGTAGGGCAGGAATTTGATCCCAATTTTCACAACGCAGTGATGCACGTGGAGGACGAAGAACTAGGTGAAAACATCATAGCCGAAGAATTCCAAAAAGGCTACACCTATAAAGAAACCGTAATCCGCCACAGCATGGTCAAAGTCGCGAACTGACACGTTGGCAATGAGCAGTGCGAAAATCGATAAGGCCTGCAGCGTCGTGATTGCACAAAAGCGTTAGGGCAAAAATGTAAACAAATAATAACACAATAAACGAGGAGGTCTCTATTATGAGCAAGATTATTGGTATTGATTTAGGTACAACAAATAGCTGTGTAGCAGTGATGGAAGGCGGTAAGCCAGTGGTTATCGCTAATACAGAAGGTGCAAGAACAACACCATCTATCGTAGCATTTACAAAGACTGGAGAGAGATTAGTAGGAGAACCTGCAAAGCGTCAGGCTGTGACCAACTCTGAAAAGACCATTTCTTCTATCAAAAGAGAGATGGGAACGGATCACAGAGTTGCCATTGATGACAAGAAATATTCTCCGCAAGAGATTTCTGCTATGATTCTTCAGAAGCTGAAAGCGGATGCAGAAAATTATCTGGGTGAGAAAGTAACTGAGGCTGTGATTACAGTTCCGGCTTACTTTAACGATGCTCAGAGGCAGGCCACCAAGGATGCAGGCAAGATTGCCGGCTTGGATGTAAAGCGTATTATCAATGAGCCTACGGCTGCAGCGCTTGCCTATGGGCTGGACAATGAAAAAGAGCAGAAAATCATGGTTTATGACTTGGGAGGCGGTACCTTCGACGTGTCAATTATTGAGATTGGCGACGGGGTAATCGAGGTACTTGCCACAGCAGGTGACAACCGTCTGGGGGGCGATGATTTTGATCAGAAAATCACAGACTACATGCTGGCAGAGTTCAAACGTACAGAGGGCGTGGATCTCTCTGGAGACAAGATGGCCCTGCAGAGACTGAAAGAGGCTGCAGAGAAGGCAAAGAAAGAGCTGTCTTCTGCCACAACAACAAATATCAACCTTCCCTTTATTACAGCTACTTCAGAAGGTCCTAAGCATTTCGACATGAACCTGACAAGGGCAAAATTCGATGAGCTGACCCATGATCTGGTAGAGCGCACAGCAAATCCAGTACAGGCAGCTTTGAAGGATGCAGGAATTACATCTTCCGAACTTGGAAAGGTATTACTGGTTGGTGGATCTACACGTGTTCCCGCTGTACAGGATAAGGTAAAACAGCTGACTGGGCATGAGCCTAGCAAATCTTTGAATCCAGATGAGTGTGTAGCATTAGGCGCTTCCATTCAGGGTGGTAAGCTGGCCGGTGACGCAGGCGCAGGCGATATCCTTCTTCTGGATGTAACTCCTCTTTCTCTGTCCATTGAGACACAGGGAGGAATTGCAACGCGTCTGATTGAGAGAAATACAACCATCCCCACAAAGAAGAGCCAGATCTTCTCCACAGCGGCTGACAATCAGACAGCTGTAGATATCAATGTGGTACAGGGTGAGCGTCAGTTTGCAAGAGATAACAAATCCCTCGGACAGTTCCGTCTGGATGGAATTCCACCTGCAAGACGTGGTGTTCCTCAGATTGAAGTTACATTTGATATTGATGCCAATGGTATTGTAAATGTATCTGCAAAGGATTTAGGAACTGGCAAAGAGCAGCATATTACGATTACTGCAGGCTCCAATATGTCTGACAGTGATATTGAAAAGGCTGTGAAAGAAGCGGCTGAGTTTGAGGCGCAGGATAAGAAGCGTAAAGAGGGTATTGATGCAAGAAATGATGCAGATGCTATGGTATTCCAGACTGAGAAAGCATTGGAAGAAGTCGGTGAACAGGTAGATGCAAATGATAAAGAAGCAGTAGAGGCAGAGCTTACATCCTTAAAAGCAGTTTTGGATAGAACAAAGGATCAGAGTGAGCTGAGTGATGCAGACCTGGATGAGTTGAAAGCTGGAAAAGAAAAGTTGATGAATGTAGCTCAGAAGGTATTTGCAAAGATGTATGAGCAGGCTCAGGCTGCCCAGGGGCAGGAAGGTCCAGGACCAGATATGGGAGCAGGAGCAGGTCCGGCTGACGACGTGGTGGATGGAGATTACCGCGAAGTTTAATAATGAGAGCTTAGGCTGAGTACCCGAAAGGACACTTGGCCAGCTTTTTATGCACACGCCGATGCAGAGGATATATGCCACTGAAGTGGCGCATCGGCAGCGCGCGAGTAGGGGAAAGACTTTTCCCCTACTGGATTGATCAAATAAAGAGGAAGATAAAAGAATGGCAGAGCAGAAAAGAGATTACTATGAAGTCCTGGGCGTAGATAAAAATGCAGATGATGCTGCAATTAAAAAGGCATACAGGCAGTTAGCGAAGAAATACCATCCTGATATGAATCCTGGCAATCAGGAAGCTGAGAAAAAATTTAAAGAGGCTTCTGAAGCATATGCGGTCTTAAGTGATCCAGATAAGCGGCGTCAATATGACCAATTTGGACACGCGGCTTTTGAAGGTGGAGCAGGTGCAGGCGGTTTTGGCGGCTTTGATTTCAGTGGTGCTGATATGGGAGACATCTTTGGAGACATTTTTGGTGATCTCTTTGGAGGAGGCCGCAGCAGGCGAGCCAATAATGGACCTATGCAGGGTGCTAATTTGAGGACTCAGATTCGAATTACCTTCGAAGAGGCAGTTTTTGGGTGCGATAAGGAAATTGAGCTTACCCTAAAGGATGAATGTGAAAAATGCCATGGAACTGGTGCAAAACCGGGAACATCCCCTATAACCTGTTCCAAGTGTGGCGGTAAAGGGCAAGTGGTTTACACACAGCAATCCCTCTTTGGCATGGTACAAAATGTGCGTCCCTGTCCAGACTGTAATGGAACTGGTAAAGTGATAAAAGAGAAATGTTCAGATTGTTATGGAACGGGTTACATTTCTAATAAGAAGAAAATAGCTGTGACCGTTCCAGCCGGTATTGATAATGGCCAGAGTATCCGTATCAGGGGAAAAGGAGAACCAGGCGTGAATGGCGGTTCTCGGGGAGATTTGCTTGTAGAGGTACTTGTGTCAAGACACCCCATTTTCCAAAGGCAGGATACGAATATATACTCCACTGCTCCTATTAGCTTTGTGACAGCAGCTCTGGGAGGCACTGTGCGGATCAAGACAGTGGACGGAGAGGTAGAGTACGATGTGAAAGCTGGTACTCAGACAGATACCCGCGTGCGTCTAAAAGGCAAAGGTGTGCCGTCTCTGCGCAATAAAAATATTCGGGGCGATCACTATGTAACTTTAGTCGTTCAAGTTCCCACAGAATTGAGTAGAGACGCTAAGGAAGCATTGCGGGCTTATGATGATGCGGTGAATGGCAGACCTAATAGCACAGGCGGATCGGGTAAATCAGGAAAAGGGAAAAAAGGTTTTATAAATAAGATGAAAGAAGCTTTAGATGAATAGAGTATAATGTAGAAGAGGCTGCTGTGATAGATTAAAACAGCAGCCTCTTTGTTGTTATGCCATTTGTGCTTCCAGGACACTAAGCCTTTTATCCAGCTTTTCCATGGTATGGATTAAAATTTCTGTAGTGCCATGTTCAAACTTTGTAAGGCGTGAGATATCTTTCAAATACCCAATATCCTGTTCCAGCTTTGTAAAGCGTTTTTCGTTCTTTTGATCATAACGTTCCATCTCATCAAGTAGCATGGATTCAGACTGTCTGATTGTATCTTGCATATGTTTTTTCATTCGTGTTTCCAGATCCAACATAGCTTCCTTAGATCTTGCCTCCGAAGCGGAAATGGCTTCCTGAGTACGGGTTTCCAGAGCGGAAATACTTTCTTGAGTACGGATTTCCAGAGCAGCAATGCTTTCCTGGGTGCGGGCTTCCAAAGCGGAAATACTTTCCTGAGTACGAATTTCCAGAGCAGCAATACTTTCTTGAGTTCGCGCTTCCGACTGCTGAATCAGTTCAGCAATAGCCTGAAGATCATTAGAATCTAGCATGATGAAACCTCCTTCTATAAATATGTTGTAAGCAATTCTGATTCTCACCAGGTAAGCCGATATAAGTGTAATGTGCTGACCTGGCAGCTGCTGCGAGGATATAGAGAAATAAACCAGTTGTTTTTGATAAAAATATCCTAAGGGATATGTTTCAGTATACAGGATTTTTCCTCAAAATACTACGCTGTTTTAAAAAGTTTAAAACTTTTTAGCTGCTTTCTGTGTGAATATGGGTTGAAAAATAAGTGGATTATTTTTGAGAAAGGACCGCTGTGAAGATATATAGAAATACTCAGATTTACCAACGGCCCTTTATGAAATGCCTTTTGTATTAAGAAGAAATAGAAAAATATTAGATGAATCATTTATATGTAAGCTAAGAAATGTTAAAGATAAGTGAAAGGATACAAAAGGCTATTCTGTATGATTGATTTTCACATACGATTTATAAATTCCTCTATGGATCGTACCTGGCGAGCTAGGAGAAACCAGCGTTCCAATTGGGAAAAGTTTGTTTGATGCATAATTTGCTCCCGGATGCCAATGGGGACAGTTCCATAGTCAGATAAAGCTTCCAGTAGAAATTCTGCTTTTCCTTCTGCAATTCCCTGTTCCCGAAGGACTTGATATACAGGAAATTCGGTACCTGTTTCCAGATAGCTTTTAACTTCCATAAAAAACCTCCTTTCTCAGGTAATACCCATTCAGACAGAAGACAAAAATTATTTTGTAGAGGGATGTGTTATGACGATAGGGGGTTAACGGCGAATCGCCAGAACACCAGAACTGCTTTGAAAGGATTATAGCAAACAAAAATTGTAAATACAAGGATAATACTATAAAGTATTCCCATCTTTTAACGATAGAATCCGACCGTTTACTTCTTTTATCTTTAGAGAGGAAAATATAAAAGAAGTTGTTCAGTTGGAATCTTGGTTTTTTGTACACCAAAAAGTACAACATTAAAATGGACAATTATTAGGTAATATGTTACAATTAACCACATATGGAGTATGTTGAAAAGGCCTTACCAGGGCCAAACAATAAGGAGGAAAGACAAATGGCTAGAAAAATGAAGACCATGGATGGTAATCATGCAGCGGCACATGTATCATATGCATATTCTGACGTTGCTGCTATCTATCCTATCACACCGTCATCTGTTATGGCAGAGGCTACAGATGAGTGGGCGACACAGGGAAGGACCAATATCTTTGGACAGACCGTTCAGGTGACAGAGATGCAGTCTGAGGCAGGTGCAGCAGGTGCTGTACATGGCTCTCTGGCAGCAGGTGCTCTTACCACCACCTTTACAGCTTCCCAAGGTTTGCTGCTGATGATCCCGAACCTTTACAAGGTGGCAGGCGAGCAGCTTCCTGGTGTATTTAATGTGTCTGCACGTGCTCTTGCGAGCCATGCACTATCCATCTTCGGAGATCATTCCGATGTGTATGCTTGCCGTCAGACAGGTGCTGCGATGCTCTGTGAATCCAGTGTACAGGAAGTTATGGACCTGACTCCCGTTGCTCACTGTGCAGCTATCAAGGGCAAGATTCCGTTTATCAACTTCTTTGATGGTTTCCGTACTTCTCATGAGATACAGAAGATTGAGACATGGGATTATGAGGACTTGAAAGATATGGTTGATTTGGATGCCATTGATGCTTTCCGTAAAAATGCATTGAATCCAAATCATCCCTGCCAAAGAGGTTCCGCTCAGAACCCGGATATCTTCTTCCAGGCGAGAGAGGCATGTAACTCCTACTATGATGCGTTGCCAGCTATCGTTCAGGAATACATGGACAAGGTAAATGAAAAGATAGGAACAAACTATAAGTTATTCAACTACTACGGCGCCGCAGATGCCGAGCATATCATCGTTGCTATGGGTTCTGCATGTGATACGATCGAAGAGACCATTGACTATCTGACAGCAGCAGGCGAGAAGGTAGGCGTTGTCAAAGTACGTCTGTATCGTCCATTCTGTGCAGAAGCACTTATCAATGCCATTCCTGATACTGTTAAGAAGATCTCCGTATTGGACAGAACAAAAGAGCCAGGCGCCCTGGGCGAGCCATTGTATCTGGATGTAGTGGCAGCTCTGAAAGGAACGAAGTTCCATGATATTCCAGTCTTTACAGGACGTTATGGCTTAGGTTCCAAGGATACTACACCTGCTCAGATCGTTGCTGTATACAAGAATACAGATAAGCAGAAATTTACCATTGGTATTGTAGATGATGTGACAGGACTTTCTCTGGAGACAGGCGCGCCTCTTGTAACGACTCCTGAGGGAACTATCAACTGCAAGTTCTGGGGCCTTGGCGCTGACGGAACAGTAGGTGCTAATAAGAACTCTATTAAGATCATTGGCGACAATACAGATATGTATGCACAGGCTTACTTTGACTATGACTCCAAGAAGTCTGGTGGTGTCACCATGTCTCATTTGCGCTTTGGTAAGAGCCCAATTAAGTCTACTTACCTGATTCATAAGGCAAACTTTGTGGCATGTCACAACCCCTCCTATGTGCGCAAGTACAACATGGTACAGGAACTGGTTGATGGTGGTACCTTCCTTTTGAACTGTCCATGGGATATGGATGGCATTGAGCATCACCTTCCAGGACAGGTAAAGAGCTTTATTGCAAATCATGGAATTAAGTTCTATGTGATAGACGGTATTAAGATCGGCAAGGAGATTGGACTTGGCGGACGTATCAATACAGTTCTTCAGTCTGCATTCTTCAAGTTAGCTAATATTATTCCAGAGGAACAGGCCATTGATCTGATGAAGGCTGCTGCAAAGGCAACCTACGGAAGAAAGGGCGATGCTATCGTTCAGATGAACTATGATGCTATTGATGCTGGCGCTAAGCAGGTTGTGGAAATTCAGGTTCCTGAGAGCTGGAAAAATGCAGCAGACGAAGGTTTGGCTTCCACTCATGCAGAGGGCAACAGAGCAGATGTAGTAAGCTTTGTAAATAATATTCAGGCAAAAGTAAATGCTCAGGAAGGAAATAGTCTTCCCGTATCTGCATTTAAGGATTATGTGGATGGCACTACTCCCAGCGGTTCAGCAGCTTATGAGAAGCGCGGTATCGCAGTAGATATTCCAGTATGGCAGCCTGAGAATTGTATCCAGTGTAACAGATGTTCCTATGTTTGCCCACATGCAGTTATCCGTCCTGTGGCCATGACAGCAGAGGAAGCAGCGGCAGCTCCCGAAGGAACAAAGATGCTTGATATGACAGGTATGCCAGAATATAAGTTTGCGATTACCATTTCTGCCCTTGACTGTACAGGATGCGGCTCCTGTGCAAATGTCTGCCCAGGAAAGAAGGGGGCAAAAGCTCTCGCTATGGAAAATATGGAAGCAAATATTGCTTCACAGAAAGGCTTTGACTATGCTGTCACCTTGCCAGAGAAAGCAGATGTTATCGCAAAATTCAAAGAAGCTACTGTAAAAGGAAGCCAGTTCAAGACACCACTTCTTGAGTTCTCTGGTGCATGTGCAGGCTGCGGTGAGACACCTTATGCAAAATTGATTACACAGCTCTTTGGCGACAGAATGTATATTGCCAATGCTACAGGATGTTCCTCTATCTGGGGCAACTCCTCACCGTCCACACCATATACAGTAAATCAAAAGGGACATGGCCCTGCATGGTCTAACTCCCTGTTTGAGGATGCGGCTGAATTTGGTTATGGTATGAGCTTAGCTCAGCGGGCAATTCGGACTGGTCTGAAGACAAAAGTTGAGGCTCTTCTCACTTGCGGATGCTGTGGCGAGGATGTGAAGTCCGCAGCACAGGAATGGCTAGATACTTACAATGTAGGTGCAACCAACGGAGCGGCTACAGATAAGTTGGTAGCAGCTTGCGAGGCTTGCGGATGTGATGAGTGCAAAGTTGTTCTGAAGGATAAAGATTTCTTGGCTAAGAAATCTCAGTGGATCTTTGGCGGTGATGGATGGGCATACGACATTGGCTTTGGTGGCGTGGACCATGTACTTGCCAGCGGACAGGATGTCAATGTAATGGTATTTGATACTGAGGTTTATTCTAATACAGGCGGACAGTCTTCCAAGGCTACTCCTACTGGTGCTATTGCACAGTTTGCAGCAGGCGGTAAGGATGTGAAGAAGAAAGATCTTGCATCAATTGCCATGAGCTATGGTTATGTATATGTTGCACAGATTGCTATGGGCGCTGATTTCAATCAGTGTGTAAAAGCGATTGCAGAGGCAGAGGCATATCCAGGACCATCCCTGATTATTGCATATGCTCCATGTATCAACCATGGAATTAAGAAAGGCATGAGCAAGGCTCAGACAGAGGAAGAGCTGGCAGTTAAAGCTGGTTACTGGCACTGCTTCCGCTTCAATCCGGCGGCAGCAGCAGATGGCAAAGACGCCTTTACTCTGGACAGCAAGGAGCCAACTGGCGACTACAAGGAGTTCCTGGACGGAGAGGTACGTTACAATGCTTTGAAACGTGCAAATCCAGAAAGAGCTGCACAACTGTTTGACAAGGCTGAAGCAAGCGCAAAGGCCAGATATGAATATCTGAAGAAGCTGGGTGACTTGTACAAAGCTGAGTAAGAACAAGGATAAAGGCAGAGATGCCAGTGATATAAGATTATAGAAATAAAGGCAGGCCGTGGATGAAAAAATCATCTGCGGCCTGTGTTGATAAGAAGAGGAAGAAACGCTATTTCTCCATTACACAACAATTACCCGAACCCCTAGTCGTTCAATCTCCTTTAGAATCTGAACGTTGTCTTTATTATAGTTGGTAATGAGAATATCGAACTTATTCAGATCAGCAATATGGGCAAAGGCAATCTTGCCGATCTTGGAATCATCTACCACTAGAATCTTTTCATGGGCCTGGGCTATCATCTGATGCATAATCTGATCCTCTGTGTGGTTGAAAGATGTAGGACGGATTTTGCGGACATTCAAATAAAAAAGAATGTGGAGGTAACAGACAATGGCAAAGACGATTTTTGAGGAACTGGGCGGCAAATACGAGCGGCAAGGAGATTACTTAACACCGTGCTTAACCGTACCCGCCGAAGAAGAACAGCCGATAGGCACATTGATATGCCCCTTGTCAAGTAGACAGGACAAATATCTAAAATTTAGTGCGGATGATGCCTGCATTTTATTTGGGAGTGCAGGCATTTTTCTATGCACACCATTTCTCTTTATATTTCATGATTCGTTTATTTTC
>CAJTAT010000006.1 GCA_910574475.1 Clostridia bacterium
GAATATAGAAACTATTTGAAAGATGCTGCATAAAAACTCTGCCAGTCCTCTTTGCGACTGGCAGGTAAAAATTTTTATTTTTTAACTGTCAACTTGACAGGGAGCGGTTCATTCATCACAGTTTGTCGGCTTTTCTTTTTATAGAGCCATAAGTAGATACGTCCACCAAATTAAAAAAAACGGCGATTTGGTGGGCGGTATTGCTATGCCCGAAAGACTTAACAAACACTCTCCAAACCTGTTTCAAGTTTGGAGGGATTTTTATTGCCTGCAAATAGCAATTTCTATTTTCAAAAACGATATAAAGGGACGGATAACCCGTTAAAAAAATCCTTGCCAGTACAAGGGGGCTTTCTACCCCACAAGTAGAGGTCAAATTTCTACATAATAGAAATAAATTCTCCATAGACCGTAAAGGTGTGACAGCCTTTGCGGTTTTTCTTTTGTCGTTTTTTGCCGGATTACGCCGCAGGGCGTTATTCATCATCGGTTGCCGCTCACCGCCTTCCAACCTGAATTTTCAACAAAAAATTCAGATTGGAGGAAAGGACATGGAGGGTAATCGCCCAAAAAGAAGAAAGGATAAGTATAATCCTTATACAATATTCGAGAAAGATGGCCAGTATTACGTTTCATTCAAAGATGGACAAGGTGATTTACATAAACTTGAAATCAGCAAGGTGCTGTATGACACGTTTGATTCTTTTGAATTAAGCGATCTGGTGTATCTTAACGTGGTGGACAGGCATATCGAGCAATCCGAGGTGTGGGAAAACACTTTGAATATGAGAGCAATGAAAAAGCCGGACAGCATGGAGGAAATCGTGTTCCGCAGGCTTCAGACAGAAAAGTTACATAAGGCAATCAACGAACTGCCGGAAAAACAAAAGAAGAGGCTGATACTGCATTATTTTCAGGACTTGACATATGTTGAAATCGCAGAGCGGGAGAAGTGTTCAATCAGAGCAGTAGAGTACAGTGTCCACGGGGCAATTCAAAGCCTGAAAAAGTTTTTTGAAAAAAATTAAAAAAGGACTTTCGGGTTTTGCCTGATAAGTGAGGAAACAGGTGAGGGAGATAAAAATTCCTTTACCTGTTTTCTGCATTTATGTGGTGAATGGGTTTGCACCGTGAAAATTTCATACCCATTCATCAAATACATTCCTGTTGTTATCGTGATGAGCGTAAGCCACGTTAGCAGGTACGCCATGAGCTGGATGGAGATAAAGGCAACGAAATCGCACAAACAGAAAGACAATGGTTTGCGGCTGTCTTATCCCCGTTTAAGGAGCGGAAAATACCGGGCTATAACTATCAGTTTGCTACTGATAAGGCGATAACAGGCAGCAGGGACAATGATACTCCCGTCCAGTCACAGGTCGAGCGTAAATACCCATCAGGTATACAAACGCCGCAACCAATGAGGGCGGCTCCGGGCGATCCCCGGAGGGGTGCTATTCCCGTGGAGCTGGTCAGCAGCCAGTCGTTTGGTGACTTCCCTATGTTTGCCGTAAAAGCGGTAGATATGTAAGCCGGGGTGTCGAGGACAAATAGGCTTATCAGGCTAAAAGTGGTAGCCGGACACAAAACATGAAAATATTCTGAAGAATAATCAAAAAGCCATGCTTTTGTGTTCGGCTGATACATACCTGAAATGCAGTTTTTTCGGCAGGTAAGATGTATTCTGCAAATTTATATTTTCCGCCATGAAAGAAAAAGCAGACTGGATTCAGGAAGTAAAGATTATGGAGGACATTTTTATTATGGAAGAAAGAAAAATCAGACGAGGGGATATTTACCATGCAGACTTAAATCCCGTTTTCGGAAGTGAGCAGGGCGGATACCGTCCGGTATTAGTGATTCAGAATAACAGAGGGAATCAATACAGCCCAACCGTAATTGTGGCGGCAATTACAAGCAGGCCAAAGTCAAAAATGCCCACGCATGTCCCGGTTCCGGCAGATATGCAAGGTCTGGAAAAAGATTCTGTTGTGTTGTTAGAGCAAGTCCGAACACTGGATAAAAAGAGACTGGGGGATTATATCGGGACGCTGGACAGACAGCAAATGTTGAAGGTTGATAAAGCGTTATGCTCCAGCACCGGGATGAGAAAACGGGATAAACCGATTTTAATGTGTTTATGTCCCATATGTGCAAAACCCTTTTATGATTCCAAAGAGCATTTTATCCAGAGGGCAGATAAAAATCAAAATTTAAAGGATACCTGTATGTTTTGCAACAGCAGGCAGGGATACGATTATTTAATAAGGAAAAGGTATTGCAGTGAGAACAAGGATAATTGAAAAGTCAAGGATGCGATTTGAAAATTCGCACATTAGACGGGAAGGGATTGTGAAGCTATGATAATAGCAAGCAGTCCCTTCCCGTGTTTCGGGAGGTGACTGATATAGATACCATGAATTTGCAAAAACAGGTTTATGACGCTGATGACATTCAAAAGCTATTGGGTATTGGCAGAAGCAAGGCATACGCATTTCTGGATGAAGCCTATGAGAGTCAGAAGCCGTTCAGAGTGATAAAAATAGGAAAGCTGTACCGGGTTCCCAAAGAGGGATTCGATCAATGGTTAAATGGAGCAAGCTAAATGTGCGGAGGTGATAGGAATGGGAAAGAAAACACAGGAAAAGAGTGTTGCTTTTTTTGAACGAAATTCATGGTATCACCGTACAAAGGCACTGCAAGACAACGGCATTGTTAAATATGGAAAGAAAGGCGGATTTTCCAGTCAGGCAGAGGCGGAGGCCAGTTATCGGAAATGCGAGGAAGAATTTAATGCGCTGTTGCGGAAACAGCAGCTTTCCAGCAAATCCAATAAAGACGTTCTTTTTAAAGATTATCTTATCTACTGGTTTGAGGAAGTGTTTTCAAAAAGAATCGAGACGACAACAAGAATGGTTGGGGCATACGCCTTATATGACTTGATTATCCCAAACATTGATTATGATATAAAGATGAGGTTTGTCAGCGTGGAATACCTGGACGGACTTCTGGAAAGGACGTCAAAGGCTTGTGTTTCGGCAGGAAACAAAGGACGGGAAATTTTGAATCTTGCCATGAAGGAGGCAGTCATAGAGGGCTATATCAATGTGAATCCCGTGCCGGAAACAAAGCCGTATAAGCGAAAGAAACCTAATATCGTGATTCTCAGCAGGGAGAAAATAAAAATACTCCTTCAGGTGGCTTCAAAGGATAACTGGTATCTGGAAATTCTGTTAGGGCTGTTTTGCGGACTGCGGAAAGGTGAAATCTATGGACTGAAATTTTCCGACTTTGATTTAGAACACCGTAGTGTGAAAATCAGCAGGCAGATTGTTGCAAACCCCATTATAAAAGAGGGGAGCAGGATTGAAGAAAATATTTTAATCGAACGTGATCCCAAAACGCCCAACAGTTTCCGGGTACTGCGTGTGCCGGAGGTCATTATTACAGAGCTGGAGAAAAGAAAATGTCAGATAGATATGTATAAAGAAAAGATGCAGGAGGCTTTTATTGATAACGATTATATCAGTTGTCAGGCAAATGGAAAGGTACATAGCCTGTCCGCCATGAACAATGCTTTGACAAAGCTGTGTGTGCGGAATGGGCTTCCTGCCGTCACCGTGCATGGGCTCCGCCATATGTTTGCGACAATTTTGGTGGAGCAGGGGGTTCCGCTGGCGAAAATATCAGGGTTATTGGGACATAGTTCTGTCAATACGACTTTTGAATATTATTGCGACGTCATGGATGAGAAAGAAAAGATTATTGCCTTTATGAATGACGCTTTTATTCCTGAAGGCAGGGAAAGGACAGAATAACATGGAATTTGATTTGAAATTACAGCAGTTTGTGGGCTGGAAGGTTTACAACGTCACGCCGATTAAGAATAAGTTTGGTTATCGTGTGGTGCTGATTTATGCGGACGGGACAAAAATACCACAGCAGAAATCCGGGTTTGCTACAAAGAAAGCGGCGAACACGGACAGGGACAAGACGCTGGGTGAATTATATTCTGGCACATATGTGGTATATACCAGCGTAAAAGTGAAAGACTTTATGCTGTTCTGGCTTGAAAAAGAAATGCGCCCACGCATTACAAGCGGTTCCTATGAAACCTATTCCAATATTGTGAATAACCATGTGATTCCGGCGATGGGCAACATCAGAATGACGGAAATCAAACGGAGCCATATCCAGAGCCTTTATTATGAAGAAGCGGAGGCTTCCGTTTCTATCGCAAGATTGGTAAAAACGGTGATGAATACGTCCATGCAGTATGCTGTGAGTAAGAAAATCATTTCCATAAATCCAACGATTGATGTGGCTTTGCCAAAACAGGTAGAGAAGAAAGCCTATCATACCCGGAACATTGATACACAAAAGACACTGAATATGGAGCAGGTTTTAACGCTCATTGAAGCGAGCAGGGAAACGCCAATCCATATGCAGGTACTTTTTGCAGTGCTGTTGGGGTTGAGGCGGTGTGAAATCAATGGGGTGAAATATTCGGATATAGATTATATCAACCGGACATTAAAGGTACAGCGGCAGTTAGGCAAGAAACCAAACACGACTGCCGGGGACTTCCCGGCTAAGACGTTTACAAAACAGGAAATTGGCTTGAAAACGCCGTCCAGCTACCGAACCATCCCCATACCGGATTATGTGTTTGAAGCCATTCTGGAAGAGAGAAAAGTGTATGAGAAGAACCGCAGAAGGCGGTCAGGCACATTTCAGGATTTGGATTATATCTGCTGTTCTACTTATGGGCGTCCGAGAAGCAAGGATTTTCACTGGAGGCATTATAAGAAACTGTTGGAGGACAATGGACTGCCCGATATAAGATGGCATGATTTGAGAAGCACCTTCTGTACCATTTTATTAAAGAACAACTTCAATCCCAAAGCGGTATCACAGCTAATGGGACATGCGAAAGAAATGATCACCATAGATGTTTACGGAGATACCGCCGAAATCATTGAGGACTGTTTAGATGATCTCCAGCCGTTTATTGATGAAGTAATCCCGAAGGAAGAAAGCGAAGGCGGTACAGATTTTTCAGAAGATAATTATATAGAACAAATCAGTGAGTTTCTTGCATGAAACTAAGATACTGGCATAACCGAATCACATAAAAAGACATAAAAAAGTACAGAACAAAAGTTCGATTTTGGTCTGTACTTTTTTTGACTTATGTGTTATAATGAAAAACCAAATGACTGGATAATACTATCTGTACTGGCTGGTGTTATTCAGTGTTGTTTCGTTTTAAAAATACGGTTTTGTGACCTGCATTCGTGTAATTGCTATTTTAACGCTTATTCGCCAGCTTTGCAAGCCCATTTTACACGAATCGAAAACTGAATTACACGAATTTCGGGCGAATAAGCAAACTTTTTTCGGTCACAAATTGGAGGTTTTCATATGCCAGAGTTCAAATTACAAGCCCCCTACAAGCCCACAGGCGACCAGCCGCAGGCCATCGCCGAGCTGGTCAAAGGCTTCAAGGAGGGCAACCAATTCCAGACTTTACTAGGGGTTACGGGTTCCGGCAAGACATTTACGATGGCGAATGTCATTCAGGAATTGCAGAAACCTACTCTCGTTATAGCACATAATAAAACGCTTGCGGCGCAGCTATACGGAGAATTCAAGGAGATGTTCCCTGAGAATGCAGTGGAGTATTTTGTCTCCTACTATGATTACTACCAACCCGAAGCCTACGTCCCCTCCTCAGACACCTACATCGCCAAAGATTCTTCCGTCAATGACGAAATCGACAAGCTGCGTCTGTCTGCGACAGCGTCGCTTATCGAACGCAAGGATGTGATTATCGTGTCCTCTGTATCCTGTATCTATGGCTTGGGCGAGCCGGAGAACTTTGAGAAAATGATGGTATCCCTCCGCCCAGGTATGCAGAAGGATCGGGATGAAGTTCTGCGGCAGTTGGTGGATATCCAGTATGACCGAAATGATATGGATTTTAAACGAGGGACCTTCCGGGTGCGGGGAGATGTACTGGAGATCATTCCGGCCAACGAGGCAGATACGGCAGTAAGGGTTGAATTTTTCGGAGATGAGATCGATCGAATTACTGAGATTGATGTGTTGACAGGGGAGATTAAGGGCAAACTGGAACATATAGCGATTTTCCCAGCGTCCCACTATGTGGTTCCCATGGAGCAGATTCAAAGGGCGGCAAAAGCCATTGAGACGGAGCTGGAGGAGCGGATCCGTTACTTTAAAGGAGAAGACAAGCTTCTGGAGGCTCAGAGGATTTCTGAGAGAACAAATTTTGACATTGAAATGCTCAAAGAGACGGGATTCTGCTCTGGAATCGAGAATTATTCCCGCCACTTATCAGGATTGGAGCCTGGAGTGCCTCCCAACACACTGATGGACTATTTCCCAGATGATTTCCTGATTATTATTGATGAGTCCCATATGACTGTGCCCCAGATACGCGGCATGTATGCCGGGGATCAGTCCCGGAAGGCTACACTGGTGGATTATGGATTCCGACTTCCGTCAGCAAAGGATAACAGGCCCTTGAATTTTCAGGAATTTGAAAGTAAAATAGATCAAGTTTTATTTGTATCTGCCACGCCGGGAGAGTATGAGGCCAACCATGAACTGCTGCGGACTGAGCAGATTATCCGCCCCACAGGACTTCTGGATCCGAAGATTGAGGTGCGCCCAGTAGAAGGACAGGTGGACGATCTGGTGGGTGAAGTCAATAAAACCGTGAAAGCAGGTCATAAGATCCTGATCACAACGCTGACAAAACGGATGGCGGAAGATTTGACAGATTATATGAGAGAGCTGGGAATTCGGGTAAAATACCTGCACTCAGATATTGATACCTTGGAGCGCACAGAGATTATCCGTGATATGCGTTTGGATGTCTTTGACGTCTTGGTGGGAATTAACTTGCTTCGGGAAGGGCTGGATATTCCAGAGATTGCGCTGGTAGCCATTCTAGATGCGGACAAAGAAGGATTTCTGCGTTCGGAGACCTCGTTGATTCAGACAGTTGGCCGCGCAGCCCGAAATTCAGAGGGGCGTGTCATCATGTACGCAGACACCATTACAGATTCCATGCACTTGGCTATTAGCGAGACAGAACGCCGGCGGGATTTACAGCAAAAATATAACGAAGCACATGGAATTACGCCTCAGACGATTCGAAAATCCGTCAGAGATCTCATCAGCATTTCCAAGGAAATTGCCCAGAAGGAGCTGCAATTTGAAAAAGATCCAGAGTCTATGGACAGAAAGGAACTGGAAAAGCTGGTAGCTGATATTGATAAGAAAATGAAAAAAGCGGCAGCGGAGCTGAACTTTGAGGCAGCAGCCCAGCTTAGGGATCAGATGATTGAGCTGAAGAAGCAGCTTGCAGGTCTGGAAGAATAAAAAAGGATAATAATCATATTATGAGGAGAACTATGAAAAATTACATTAAGATAAGAGGCGCAAATGAGCATAATTTAAAGGACTTGAGTATTGATATCCCTAGAGACGAGTTTGTGGTGTTGACAGGATTGAGTGGTTCTGGAAAGTCCTCTCTGGCCTTTGATACCATTTATGCAGAGGGACAGAGGCGGTATATGGAGTCATTGTCTTCTTACGCACGGCAATTCCTGGGGCAGATGGAAAAACCGGATGTAGAGAGCATTGAAGGTCTGTCTCCGGCAATCTCCATTGATCAGAAGTCCACAAACCGGAACCCTCGCTCTACAGTGGGAACTGTGACTGAGATTTATGACTATTTTCGTCTGCTTTATGCCAGAATTGGAATTCCTCATTGTCCCAAATGTGGCAAGGAGATAAAAAAACAGAGCGTGGATCAGATGGTGGATCAAATCATGTCTCTGCCAGAACGGACAAAAATTCAGCTTCTGGCCCCTGTGGTAAAAATGCGCAAGGGCGAGCATGTAAAGGTACTGGAGCAGGCAAGAAAAAGCGGCTTTGTCCGTGTGAGAATTGATGGGAACCTCTATGAGCTGTCTGAGGAAATTAAGCTGGAGAAAAATATTAAGCATCTGATAGAGATTGTAGTCGATCGATTGGTGGTAAAAGAGGGGATTGAGCGCCGTCTGTCAGACTCCATTGAGACTGTACTGAACCTGTCAGATGGCTTATTAGTAGTGGATATGACAGATGGAGAGATGCTGACCTTTAGTTCCAGCTATGCCTGCCCGGATTGCGGTATCAGTATGGAAGAGATTGAACCGAGAAGCTTTTCCTTCAACAATCCTTTTGGGGCCTGCCCAGACTGCTTCGGCCTGGGATATAAAATGGAGTTTGATGAAGATCTGATGATTCCAGACAAGTCTTTGAGCATTGCAGGAGGGGCTATTACCGTTATGGGCTGGCAGTCCTGTACAGACCCGTCAAGCTTTACTTATGGGATTCTCAGAGCACTTTCAGATGAATATAAGTTTGACTTGAATACGCCTTATGAGGAGTTGGATCCTGAAATTCAGGAAGTTTTGCTTCACGGAACAGGTGGAAGAGAGATAAAAGTTCACTATAAAGGGCAGCGGGGAGAAGGGATTTACGACATAGCATTTGAAGGCCTGATTAAAAATGTAGAGCGCCGTTACCGCGAGACAGGTTCAGAGACCATGCGGCAGGAATATGAGACGTTTATGAGGATTACACCCTGCAAAAGCTGTGGGGGTCAAAGACTGAAAAAGACCTCTCTAGCTGTAACTGTAGCAGATAAAAATATTTATGAAGTAACATCTATGTCTATTTTAAAACTTTTTGACTTTCTTCAGAATTTAAATCTGACTTCCCAGCAGCAATTGATTGGAGCGCAGATTTTGAAGGAGATCCGTGCCCGCATCGGCTTTTTAATAGATGTTGGACTGGATTACCTGACCCTGACAAGAGCCACAGGCAGCCTGTCAGGAGGCGAGGCCCAGAGAATCCGCCTGGCAACGCAGATAGGTTCCGGTCTGGTGGGTGTGGCTTATATTTTGGACGAGCCAAGTATTGGACTCCACCAGCGTGACAACGACAAGCTACTGGCCACACTGAAACGCCTGCGCGATCTGGGAAATACCTTAGTCGTGGTGGAACATGACGAAGATACCATGTTTGCAGCCGATTACATTGTGGACATTGGTCCCGGAGCCGGAGAACATGGAGGAAAAGTCGTGGCAGCAGGGACAGCCCAGGAGATTATGGCCTGCCCGGAGTCAGTTACAGGGGCTTACTTAAGCGGAAGGATGAAGATTCCGGTACCAGAATCCCGAAGAGAACCTACAGGATGGCTGACGGTAAAAGGGGCTGCAGAAAATAACTTAAAGCAGATTGATGTAAAGATTCCCCTGGGGATTATGACTTGTGTGACTGGAGTCTCCGGTTCTGGAAAGAGTTCACTTGTCAATGAGATTGTATATAAGACTCTAGCAAAACAATTGAACCGGGCAAGAATGATTGCAGGAAAAAATAAAGGAATTCTGGGATTGGAACAGCTTGACAAAGTCATTGCCATCGACCAGTCTCCCATTGGAAGAACTCCCCGCTCGAACCCTGCTACCTACACGGGAGTATTTGATCAGATTCGAGATCTGTTTGCAGCTACTGCTGATGCAAAAAGTAAAGGGTACAAAAAGGGGCGATTCAGCTTTAACGTAAAGGGAGGACGCTGCGAAGCCTGTGCTGGTGATGGTATTATCAAGATTGAGATGCATTTTTTGCCTGATGTGTACGTTCCCTGCGAGGTGTGTCAGGGAAAACGGTACAACCGGGAGACTTTGGATGTGAAGTACAAAGGGAAAAATATTTTTGATGTTCTTGATATGACTGTAGAGGAGGCATTGCCCTTTTTTGAAAATGTTCCATCCATCCGAAGAAAGATTGAGACGCTCCACGATGTGGGCCTCTCCTATATTAAGCTGGGACAGCCATCTACGACACTGTCTGGAGGGGAAGCTCAGAGGATCAAGCTGGCCACAGAGCTAAGCAGGCGCAGCACTGGAAAGACCATCTATATTTTAGATGAGCCCACCACGGGCCTGCATTTTGCTGATGTGCATAAGCTGATTGAGATCCTTCATCGTCTGACAGAAGGTGGCAATACAGTGGTAGTGATTGAGCACAATCTGGACGTGATCAAGACAGCCGATTATATTATTGATATGGGCCCAGAAGGAGGAGACAGGGGAGGAACAGTGATCGCCACCGGAACACCAGAAATGGTGGCAGAAAAACCTATTTCCTATACAGGACAATATTTAAAAAAATATCTAAAGAAATAGTTCCTATATGCAAAGTTGGAAATGGGTTGTACTTTACCCCTTTTTTGCATATAATGTAACATATTGAAGCGTATGCCATAAGTAGAGAGGAGATCTGGCGTCTCCCTGCTTGCTGATGGTAGAAAATAGAAAGAAAGAACAGGGTATGACATGAGGCAGGATTTTTTTCATAGATTATGCGAAATCAACAGTGATGCAGGCCAGGTATTAGCTGGAGAGCCGATGAGCAAGCATACAACTTTCCGAATTGGAGGTCCAGCAAAATACTTTTGTCTTCCAAAGACAAAGGAGCAGCTCTCAGCCACGATTGCCGCATGTCAGGAGGCAGGAGAAGATTATTATATTTTGGGAAATGGCAGCAACATTCTGGTTAGCGACGAGGGCTACCAGGGTGTTGTCATTCAACTGTTTCAGAATATGAATGAACTGAGATGCGAGAACTGTCGCCTGTATGCCCAGGCAGGGGTTTTATTGGTCAAAGCTGCTCACCAGGCAGGACAGAATAGCTTGACAGGCATGGAATTTGCCTCTGGTATTCCCGGAACTATAGGCGGCGCTCTGGTGATGAACGCAGGAGCCTATGGAGGCGAGATGAAAGACATCGTCCAGGAAGTCACCGTACTAACCAGAGAAGGAAAGATAATTAAACTCTCCAGAGATGAATTGGAAATGGGATATCGGACGAGTGTGATTGCTAAGAAGCAATACATAGTCTTGGATACCGTTATACAACTTTCAAAAGGAGATCCCAAAGAAATTGAAGCAGGGATGCAGGAATTAAAAGAAGCCAGAACCAGCAAACAGCCTCTGGAGTACCCCAGTGCAGGCAGCACCTTTAAACGTCCCCAAGGGTACTTTGCAGGCAAATTGATTATGGACGCAGGGCTAAGGGGCTTTCAGATAGGCGGAGCCCAGGTATCAGAGAAGCACTGCGGCTTCGTGATTAATACCGGCGGAGCCACAGCGCAGGACGTTCTGACACTGATCACCCACGTGCAGACAGAGGTAGAGCGTCAATTTGGCGTCACATTAGAGATGGAAATTAAGACGCTTGGTCTATAGCAGAGCTTAAACAGCCCAGCTAAGAAATGCCAAGTAATTTCACTTAAAGTTATTTTTTGCTAAACGGTAAAGTTGCGAAGGCGCACAAGAGGAACTTTCACGAGTGCCCTTCCGAGTGAAAGTTTCTCTCATTCAGTGTGCGCCGAAGTGACTTTACCCTTTAGTGCCGTCGCGCAGCGACTTTAAAAATAGGAGAAAGCGAATGAGATTTGTGATAATAACTGGAATGTCAGGAGCTGGCAGGGGAACCTCTTTGCGGATATTGGAGGATGCGGGATATTTCTGCGTAGATAACCTTCCTATCTCTCTGATTGGAAAGTTTTCAGAGCTTATTTATTCAGGCACCAGTGAGATTTCTAAGGTGGCCCTGGGAATCGATATCCGCAGCGGTAAGGCATTGAGCGAGCTTCAGCAGATTCTGGAGGAATTGGCAATCGCTGGATATACATATGAAATTTTGTTCCTGGACGCTTTGGACCATGTCCTGGTGAAGCGCTATAAAGAGACCCGCAGAAACCATCCGCTGGCAGGAGATGATCGGATTGCGGAGGGAATTGAGGAAGAGCGTAAGCGCCTGGTGTTTTTAAAGAAGCAGGCAGACTATATTATAGATACCAGCAACCTCCTTACAAGAGAACTTAAGATAGAATTGGACAAGATTTTTATACAAAATAAAGAATTCAAAAATCTTGTGATCATTGTGCTCTCTTTTGGGTTTAAATTTGGAATTCCAAATGACTGTGATTTAGTATTTGATGTGCGATTTTTACCAAATCCTTATTACTATGAAGAGCTACGCAGGCTTAGTGGAAATGACAAAGAGATCCAGGATTTTGTTATGGGATTTGATGCTGCTCACCAGTTTCTGGATAAGCTGACAGATATGGTTCGCTTTTTGATTCCCAATTACGTACTTGAGGGAAAAAATCAACTTGTGATTGGAATTGGTTGTACAGGAGGAAAACATCGTTCTGTGACATTGGCTAACAAACTGTATGAGCGTTTGCAGGGGGATATGGATTATGTTGTTAAAATAGAGCATCGGGATATAGAAAAAGATGCCATAGTAAAGGCGCACTAATCAAGATATAATAGTCGCAGGGGAAAAATAAGTTATAATAAGAATGAGGGAATTTATGTCTTTTTCCAGTGAGATTAAAGAAGAGCTATCTCGCCAGATTTCGACGGCCAGACATTGCCGACTGTCAGAAATTGCAGCTATCTTAAACTTTTGCAATCATGTGTGGGAGGGAGACGAAAGCGCTTTTAGCATCAAAATGCATACAGAAAATCTGGCAGTTGCAAGAAAATACTTTACATTATTGAGAAAAACATTTAATATAGACATGAACGTGTCGGTCAGACAGAATAAAAATGTTCGGGGAAACAGAAGTTATGATGTGACATCTTATATGGATATGGCAGCAGTGAGGCACATTCTGATTCAAAATCTGTGTTGTAAACGCGCATTTATCAGAGGAGCCTTTCTGGCCTCTGGCTCTATCAGTGATCCTGAGAAAGGATATCATTTTGAGATTGTCTGTAACACGGCAGAAAAAGCAGAACAATTAAAGGATATGATTGGAAGCTTTGGAATGGAGGCCAAGATTACAACACGGAAGAAGAATTACATTGTATATATCAAAGAGAGCTCACAGATCGTAGATATATTGAATGTAATGGAGGCCCACGTAGCTCTGATGAATTTTGAGAATATTCGAATTCTGAAGGAGATGCGAAACTCTGTGAATCGGCAAGTCAATTGTGAGACTGCCAATTTAAATAAAACCGTGTCTGCAGCGGTAAAGCAGATTGAAGATATTAAGTATATTCAAAAAACAATCGGCTTTGGACAGCTTCCTGAAAGCTTGGCGGAGATTGCCGAACTGCGGTTAGAACAGCCAGGGACTACATTAAAGGAACTGGGACAGATGCTAACGCCTGCAGTTGGAAAATCAGGCGTAAACCACAGGTTGAGGAAGTTGAGTATGATAGCAGAGGAGCTAAGGGATCACAAGGAGGAGAATTTATTATGATTAAACAAGAGATCACAATTCAAATACCTGAGGGACTGGAAGCGAGGCCGGTGGCATTATTAGTACAGGTGGCAAGCCAATATGGCAGCGAGATCTATGTGGAGAGCGCAAACAAGAAGGTAAATGCGAAAAGTATTATGGGAATGATGACTCTTGGCCTTTACACAGGAGAGACAGTTACCGTATCGGCAAATGGAGAGGATGAAGAAGAGGCTCTTGCAAATATAGAAAAATTTTTAAGCAGTAAATAAAAACAAGGATTGAGGGCTGTCACATGGGAGTGACAGCCTACTTGTTTATGCGCAGGGGCGCATAAGGAAAAAGCTGCCCTGCAGCATGCTCCCCATGCAGCAGCGAGTATGGGATTTCTCCCCTACTCGAATATATGCAAGGTACTATTGTGAAGGGGGAGGAACACATGGACGCATATGGAGAATTTGCAGCAGTCTATGATATGTTTATGGATAATATTCCCTATGAGGAATGGAGTCAGAGGATTGTGGAAATATTAAATGGATATGGGATTGACAGTGGGCTGGTTCTAGATCTTGGTTGCGGGACAGGCAGTATGACAGAGCTTTTGGCCTCGGCAGGTTATGACATGATAGGCATAGATGCTTCTGAGGAAATGCTGGAACTGGCTGCTGAAAAAAAGGAGAAATCTCATAACGACATCCTCTATCTCCTACAGGATATGCGGGAGTTTGAACTATATGGAACGGTGAGAGCTGTGGTCAGCGTCTGTGATTCCATTAACTATATTACAGAGGAACAAGATCTGCTGCAGGTCTTTCGACTGGTAAATAATTATTTAGATCCGAAAGGAATCTTCCTTTTTGACATAAATACCGTTTATAAATATGAGTACCTGTTAAGCGAGAATACAATTGCAGAGAATCGGGAAGAAGGGAGCTTTATTTGGGAGAACTATTATGACGCCCAGGAAAGGCTGAATGAATATGATTTGACTTTCTTTATTCGGGAACAGGAGGGACTCTATCGGAGATATGAAGAAACACACTACCAGAGGGCCTACCCTGTGGAGCAGGTGCTAAGACTTTTAAAGGAAGCTGGAATGGAGGTTCTAAAAGTTTGCGACGCACAGACAGGTGACGTACCCACTGATACCTCTGAGCGGGTGTACATTGTTGCGGGTGAATGTGGAAAATAAGAGAAAAAGCCCGAAGCGGAACTTGAAATAGGAGAATTTATATGGCAGATTATATTGTAAGAGCGACGGCCGCAGACAACCAGATACGGGCGTTTGCTATTACTTCAAGAGAAATGGTGGAGAAAGCGAGGCAGCTTCACAATACAAGTCCGGTGGCCACGGCTGCATTGGGGCGTCTGCTCAGCGCGGGTGCTATGATGGGAGCTATGATGAAAGGGGAAAAGGATCTTCTGACACTCCAGGTCAAGGGCGACGGCCCCCTAGGAGGCATTACTGTGACTGCTGATTCCAGAGCCCAAGTCAAAGGCTATGTCTACGAACCGGCAGTCCTGATTCCGGCTAATTCTCAGGGTAAGCTGGACGTGGCAGGAGCTGTGGGCGAGGGGATGCTTCAAGTGATCAAGGATTTGGGAATGAAGGAACCCTATGTGGGACAGACAGCTTTGCAGACAAGTGAAATTGCGGAAGATCTGACGTATTATTTTGCAGCTTCTGAACAGATTCCCTCATCGGTAGGTCTGGGCGTTCTGCTGAATCGTGAGAACACTGTGCGTCAGGCAGGCGGATTTATCATCCAACTGATGCCCTATACAGAAGATAAAGTAATTGATAACCTGGAAGCAAAATTGTCTAAAATGGCATCTGTCACAGAGCTTTTGGATCAGGGATTGGCGCCAGAGCAGCTTTTGGAAAAGCTGATAGGGGATTTTGGCCTGGTAGTAAACGATACGATACCCACAGAATTTTCCTGCAATTGCTCGAAAGAGCGGGTAGAGAAAGCCATTATCAGTATTGGGCGCAAAGAGATACGGGAAATGATTCAGGAGGGAAAGCCTATTGAGGTAAAGTGCCATTTTTGCAATCATGCCTATACGTTTCATATAGAGGAATTGAAAGAGATTTTACACAGGGCTAAATAAATACAGTGTCAGAAGACTGTGCGTAATCATAAGGAGAATGGGAATGAGAGATGGATTTATAAAGACAGCAGCAGTTACCCCTGATATACAGGTGGCCCAGCCGGAGCACAACGGGGCTCAAATCATAAGATTAATGAAGAAAGCGGCTGAAAACGGCGCAAAGATTATTGTCTTTCCAGAATTGTGTATCACAGGCTATACTTGCGGGGATCTGTTTTTCCAGGATTTGCTCTTGACAAGTGCCAGGGAGCAGTTATGTAAAATTGCAGAAGCCACAAAATCCCTGGATGCTCTGGTATTTGTGGGTTTGCCCTGGGAAAAGGAAGGAAAGCTTTATAATGTAGCAGCGGCTTTAAGCCGTGGGAAAATTCTGGGCATGGTTCCAAAGACATTCCTGCCAAATTATGGTGAATTCTATGAGCTGCGCCATTTTACTCCTGGCAGCCGGGACACTGAATTTGTATGGCCTGGCAAGGGAGAGGAAGGGGAAGACTATATTCCCTTTGGAACAGATCTTATTTTCACCTGTGAAGAAATGCCAGGGCTTGCAGTGGCTGCAGAGATTTGCGAGGATGTGTGGGCGCCCAATCCGCCCAGTATTCGCCATGCGCTTACAGGAGCTACGGTTATCGTCAACTGTTCTGCCAGTGATGAGACTACGGGAAAAGATGTGTATCGGGAGGAATTAATACGCGGCCAGTCTGCCAGACTGGTATGTGGCTATATCTATGCCAATGCAGGCGAGGGGGAATCCTCTCAGGACCTGGTGTTTGGGGGCCACAGTCTGATTGCGGAAAATGGCAGGATGCTGGCCCGTGCTGCCCGTTTTAAAAATGAGACGATTTATAGTGATATTGATATTTCCCGTCTGACAGGCGAGCGCAGGAGGATGAACACCTTTTTTGTGAAGGCAGATGAAGCATACACGGAAGTGGGCTTTCATTTAAATCTGGAAGAGACAAAGCTTGAGCGCTTTGTGGCTTCTCGCCCCTTTGTGCCAGATGCCAAAGAAGACAGGGATCGCCGCTGTGAAGAAATTCTTTCTATTCAGGCCTTTGGGTTAAAAAAACGTCTGACTCACACAGGCTGTCAATCGGCAGTGGTCGGTATCTCAGGGGGACTGGACTCTACCCTTGCTCTGCTGGTGACAGCAAAGGCATTTGACCTTTTATCCATTCCAAGAGAGAATATCATCAGTGTAACTATGCCCTGTTTTGGGACGACAGATCGGACTTACCTGAATGCATGTACCTTGACAAAAAAGCTGGGGGCGACTCTGAAAGAAGTGGATATAAAAGAATCTGTCAGGGCTCATTTTCGGGATATTGGGCAGGATGAGAACCTCCACGATGTAACCTACGAAAATGCCCAGGCCAGAGAGCGTACCCAGGTATTGATGGACATTGCCAATCAGGTGGGGGGAATGGTAGTGGGCACAGGAGATATGTCAGAGCTGGCGCTTGGTTGGGCTACCTACAATGGGGATCACATGTCCATGTACGGAGTCAATGGAGGTGTGCCTAAGACTTTGGTGCGCCACCTTGTACACTACTATGGGGATACTTGCCAGGACGAGGAGCTTGCCCGGGTGCTCCTTGATGTGCTGGACACACCAGTAAGCCCAGAATTGCTTCCGCCCCAAGATGGAGTTATCTCTCAAAAGACAGAGGATTTGGTGGGCCCCTATGAGCTGCATGATTTTTATCTCTACTACATTCTAAGATTCGGCTTTGCCCCTGGAAAGATTTACCGGTTGGCAAAAATAGCCTTTGCCGGAACCTATGAAAATGAGACAATCCTGAAATGGCTTAGGGTATTCTATAAACGTTTTTTTGCACAGCAGTTCAAGCGCTCCTGTCTGCCGGACGGACCTAAAGTGGGTTCCGTGGCAGTCTCACCCAGAGGCGATCTTCGCATGCCCAGTGATGCCTGTGCAGCCATTTGGCTAAAAGAACTGGAAAATTTATAATCCCCTGGTTGGGCCAAAGCGGAAGCTAAACAGCGAAGGCCCCAGGCGGAACTTAAAATGGAGGAGCTTATGTCATATAAGATTATTACGGACTCGGCAACAGATTTGCCCAGAGAACTCATTGATAAATACCAGCTTCATGTAATACCAACTCCTGTCACGATTAATGGCACGGATTATTTTGACGGGAAGACGATTTTCCCAAAGGATTTCTATCGGATCCAGGCAGAGGGGGCAGATATTAAGACGTATCATATTAATCAGTTTATGTTTCGGGAGAACTTTGAACCCTATGCAAAGGCTGGGGAGGAAGTGGTCTATCTCTGCTTTTCCACGGGAATTGCAGGTACTTTTAACGCTGCAAATTTAGCGAAAGAGGAACTTTTGGAAGAATACCCAGACTTTCAAATTACAATTATAGATTCCAAATGCGCATCCATGGGCTTTGGGCTGGTGGTGGACAAGCTGCTTAGGATGCAGGCAAATGGTGCGTCAAAGGAGCTTATCATTGAGGCAGCACGCTTTTTCTGTGACAATATGGAGCATATCGTCACAGTAGACACTCTGGAATATCTGTATAAAGGGGGACGTCTGAGCAGAACTTCCGCCGTACTGGGGGGTGTGCTGGATATCAAACCGATTATCGAAGTTAATGACGATGGGGCGTTGGTAGCCTTTGAAAAGGTGAGAGGGCGGATGAAGTCTCTGAAACGCTGCGTGGAACTGGTAGGAGAGCGGGGCGTGGAGTTGGAAAAACAGATTATCGCCATTGTTCATGGCAACGATAAAGAGACTTGTGATAAAGTAAAAAATATGGTAATGGAACAGTATCACTGCAAAGGGATCATTGAGTCTCAAGTGGGCTGTGCCATTGGCGCCCATACAGGACCAGGGATTATCGGAATTGTATTCTTAAGTGCAAGTGAAGAGAAATATGCAGAGTATCTTGGATGATACATAGTGCGTCTCAATTGTAATAGATAAGTATACCCTCTCTTAACAAGGGCATACACGGTCGAAAAAGAGTAAGTTTTGTGACCTGCGGCGTTACTTTCAATCGGCGTACGTCCAGTACGCCTCTTTCAAGTGCCTTGCAGGACGCAAAATTTACCTCTTTTCGACTCTTCGACCTCAATCATGAGATTTCGTCGCCTTGCAAGGCAGACGATTGAGGCGTACTGGACGTACGCCGATTGAGGATAACGCCGCAAAGCGGCGAAATATCGTGATTGAGGCGTGTGTGCCCTTGTCAAGAGAGGGTACCCTCAGCGGACGAGAAAAATGGCTGTCTTTGTCTGCTGAGGGTATATTTTTACTCTAAATCAGAATTTAAACACTACTTTGAGATCCCCGTTTTTTCCAGAAGCACAATCAAATGCTTCTTTCCAATCTTCAATGGAGAACATTTTAGAGACAACTCCATTCGTATTCAATGTCCCATTGGCTATATTTTCAATTACATAAGGAAAGCAGTAAGGAGAGAGATGGGAACCCAGGACATCCAACTCTTTCCTGTCGCCTATGATGGACCAGTCTAAGGTAGTGGGAGCCCCAAAGACAGAAAATTCAACAAAACGGCCAAGCTTTCGGATCATAGACATTCCCTGATTTACAGAAGCAGGATGCCCCGTGGCTTCAATATAGGTGTCGCATCCATAGCCGTCTGTGAGCTTCATGATTTCACTGACAACGTCCATTTTAGATGGGTTCCAGACAAGGTCAGCTCCAAATTCTTTTGCTTTTTCCAGCCGGTTGTCAGCCAGGTCAAGGACAATCAGTGTTTTGGGATTACGGGTCCGGGCATAGGACACCATACCAAGCCCAAGAGTACCTGCGCCGGAGAGAACGACTACATCTTCTCCTTTAATATCTGCCCGGTCCACACAATGCTTTGCACAGGCATATGGCTCAATCAGCAGTGCTTTGTCTAAAGGAAGATCCTGAGGAACGTGATGAACCCTGGAATTCTTAGGCAAGCGTATGTACTCAGCCATACCGCCATTTACTGTGTGGAAGAAGCCAAAAGTCAAATGAGGCTGGCACATCCAATAGTGTCCGTCCTTACAGAACCGGCACTCTCCGCAGGGATAAATCTGTTCGGCAGTTAGCCGGTCTCCCTCAGATACACCATTGACGCTCTTCCCCACCTGAACAGCAATACCTATAAACTCATGTCCAGGAATAAAAGGGGGTTCCACCCAGCTCGGTTGTCCGTTGCCACCCCAAAACATATCTGCGCCATGCTGACATTTCAAATCGCCGGCACAAATCCCACAGCCCTCGACTTTTAATATGATATCGTCATCGCCACATTCGGGCGTGGGAAAATTAGTTTCCAGGCTATAATCATTTTTACCATGAGCCACAAGAGCTTTCATGGCAGAAGGATAATTATTCATAATTCGTATACCTCCATAGTTTGCATACGTAATACAGTTTTATAAATCCGTTTATAAAATTGATATAGATTAAGATTACCACATAATTTTCAATTGTCAATAGAAATAATTCGTTTTTTGAAAATTTTTTGTATAAAATAGCTAAATTTATAGTTGACAAACTAAAAAAGACGCACTATAATTAGCTTAATCCGTTTATTGAATTGGTTTTAAAAAATGAATATAAAAAACGAAATAAGAAAGGGGAAGGATTAAATGAAAAAGATGAAAGGTATTTTGGCAATTGCACTGGCATTTTTGATGGTATTGGGGTTATCGGGGTGTTCCAGCCAGACGCAACAGCAGCCTGCGGAGGCGCCGGCAGAGGATGCGGCTCCAAAGGAGGAGACGCCTGCAGCTGCGCCTGAGGAAGAAGCTCCCACAGACAAGAAAGTAGTGATCGGAGTTACCATGGCCGACGTGACAAGCCCATCCATTGTACTTATGCTCAATGCCATGGAAGAAAAGGCAAAAGAAATGAACGCCGAATTGAAAATCGTGGACTATAAGAGCGACATTTCAACGCTGATTGAAAGCGTGGAGAATTTTGTATCTGCTGATGTAGATTGTATTGTTGCACAGACCATGGATACTGGCTCTGGTACGGATGCATTGCGGGCTGCAAAGGATGCCGGCATAACAGTCATCGCTTTCGACACAGCTCTGGAAGACAATGTGATGGATTATTTCTTTGGCGCCAGCAATTATGAACTGGGCAAGACCATAGGCACAGCAGCCGGTACATGGGCAAAAGAAAATATTACAGGTCCGGTAAAGGTGGGTGTCTGCAATGCTCCCA
The DNA here is from genome assembly GCA_910574475.1 of Clostridia bacterium. Classification (GTDB taxonomy): domain Bacteria; phylum Bacillota; class Clostridia; order Lachnospirales; family Lachnospiraceae; genus Laedolimicola. The sequence continues at coordinate 20,667 of CAJTAT010000006.1, forward strand.
GTATTGCCTTTGCCGTAGAGCGCTCCAACGGTATTATTGACGGAGTGAAAGAAGCTTGCCCTGACGCTGAAGTTGTGATGGAAGCTGAATGTTATATGACTCCTGTAGGCGTAGAGACAGGTGAGAATTTCCTCAATGCAAACCCAGATATGAATCTGGTTGTGGGTATCAATGATGGCGGAGTTCTCGGAGTGTATGAGGCATTTAAAGCTGCTGGAAAATCTGGAAATGGGGAAATCGGTATCTTTGGAGGCGATGGAACACCGGATGGTTTTGATTCTGTAGCAGCCGGCGATATTTTCCGGGGTACCGTTTCACTGGAACTTGATAAAATTGGTATGCAGATGGTGGAATATGCTGTCAATACCGCTCAGGGCAATCCTCCTGAAGAAACTACGGTATACTTCCCCATGATCCCTGTGAATGGAGACAATGTATCTGACTTTACAAAGTAAGTGATAGCGGATACATTGGGCTTGAGGGTGTCCCAAAAATCTGGACTGTCCCCAATTACATTCAATTTGCGATTTTAGGACATCCTCATTTACTAAAATCCATGGAGGCAAAAATGGAGCAAATTACTCTGTCAATACAACATATAACAAAGACTTATCCAGGTGTTGTTGCGCTGGATGATGTATCGATTGATTTCAGAAAAGGCGAGGTCCATGCCCTGGTCGGCGAAAACGGTGCAGGAAAGTCAACGCTGATTAAGATCATTGCAGGGGCAATTGAGTGTGACAGCGGCGCCCTTTATGTAGATAATGTTCATCAAAAAGACATATCTCCCTATCATATGCGTCAGCTGGGGATAGAAGTAATATATCAGGAATTCAATCTGGTTCCGGCTCTCAGTGTGGCAGAGAACATTTATCTGGGCTCTTTTCTTGGAAATGGTGTCGTGGTGGATATGGCATCTATGGAACAGCGGGCCGGTGAACTGTTGAGAGCTATGGAAGTGGATATTTCACCTGACAGTCGGGTGGCAGATCTTTCCGTGGCTTATATGCAGATGGTTGAGATTGCCAAGGCCATTGCAAAAAATGCCAAGATTCTGATTATGGATGAGCCTACTGCGCCTCTGACGACTCATGAGGTTGAAGTCCTGTATAAAATTATTGAAAAATTAAAGGCTCAGGGCGTAACGATTATTTATATCTCTCACCGTTTAAATGAAATATATGATGTAACTGATCGCCTGACAGTTCTCCGGGATGGTAAAAAAATTGTCACAAAGGAGACAGCAGATACGACAAGAGATGAATTGATTCGCCTTATGGTTCAGCGGGAGACAAGTAATACTTACCCAGGAAGAAACCTTGAGATGGGCAAACCTGTCCTTGAAGTAGAAAAGCTCTGTGGGAACGGGGTGGAAGATATTTCTTTTGTACTCCATGAGCGTGAGGTTCTTGGATTTTCCGGCCTGATTGGAGCAGGCCGTACAGAAATGGCACGAATTTTATTTGGTGCGGATCCAATGGAATCAGGAACGCTTAAAATAGACGGAATTCCAGTAAAGATTACATCACCAGAGGTGGCGGTCAAGTATGGAATTGGACTCGTGCCAGAGGATCGTAAACAGCAGGGGGTGTTGCTGCGACTTTCTGTGAAAGAGAATATCGTGCTGCCGATTTTAAAGCGTATCTCCAGGGGAATGGTTGTCAATACAGGGAAAGAATCACAGATTATCGAAGGCCAGAGAGATGCGCTGCGCATCAAGACGCCGTCTTTCCAGCAAAAGGTAATGAATCTTTCTGGTGGAAATCAACAAAAGGTTGCTCTGAGCAAATGGCTGGTCAGCAATTGTAAAGTGCTTATTTTTGATGAACCCACCCGCGGTATTGATGTGGGAGCCAAACAGGAAATCTATGAACTGATCAACCGTCTTGCAGCGGAGGGATGTGCAATTATTCTTATCTCTTCAGAAATGGAAGAAATGCTGGGGATGGCCGACCGTATTATTGTGCTGAGCGAAGGCCAGATGATGGGAACAGTGGAAAAGGAAGATTTTTCTCAGGAGAAGATATTAAAACTTGCTTCAGGATACAAGAATTAGAAAGTCAGGGGTAATAAGATGTTCAAACAATTTAAAAAGCAATTAGCAATTCTGATTATACTGGTATTACTGGTTATGTTTTTTGCATTTGCTGCGCCGGGGTTCTTTACATTTAATAACTTTATCAGCCTGATCCGCCAGATTTCCATTTTGGGTGTAGTCAGTACGGGAATGTCTCTTGTGCTTGTATCTGGAGGGCTTGATCTTTCTGTGGGTTCGCAAATTTCATTGATTGGTATTATTTGCGCAGCTTTAATTGTAAATGGGGCTGTAAATCCATTCCTGGCCTGCATCATAGGCCTTGTCTGTATTATGCTGATTGGCTTTATTAACAGTACAATTATCATTACAGCCAATATTTGGCCCATGATTGCTACCATTGCTATGATGCAGGTTCTTCAGGGAATTGCCTATATCATATCCGGGGGTCTGCCGATCTACGGGCTTCCAGAATATATGAAATGGATTGGTCAGGGGTACGTCTGGGTGATTCCTGTACCGGTGATTATTATGGCAGTTATTATGCTGATCGGCTCCTTCCTTCTGAATAAGACGTATTTTGGACGCTATCTTTATGCAGTTGGCAGCAATGCAGAAGCAGCGCGACTTTCCGGTGTAAATATAACAATTATACGCACAGCAGTTTATATTATCTGTAGTCTTTTGACGGGCATAGGGGGACTGATTATGATGGGGCGTGTGGCTTCCGGCCAGCCAAAGGCAGGCGCAAATTTTGAGATGGATGTCCTGACTGCCTGTGTTGTGGGAGGCGTAGGCCTGAATGGCGGCGTGGGTACCATGTCCGGCGTGGTCATAGGCGTATTTATCATGGGTGTCCTGTCCAATGGCCTGGGAGTCATGGGCGTGGGCGAATATTACCAGCTTGTCTGTAAAGGAGTGGTGTTGATTCTTGCCGTAGGCTTTGACGGTATTCAGCAAAAGCATGCAAATAAGAAACCCCATAGAGTGAGCCCTGGAAATTCACAGTTAAAACAGGAGGCATAGCATGGAGAGAATACAAGTATTTTTCCCGGCCCCGTCCGGGAAGTTTGTGGATGGCAATGAATTATTTATTCCTATAGAAGCTGATTTTGTAAAAAGAAAATATTTAAATTTGCAGTATGCTCCCGGCAACGACAGACGTCAGCTGGATATCTACCTGCCCAACGGAGGAAACGCCCCTTACCCGGTGATTATCGATATTTTTGGGGGTGGATGGTACTTTGGAAATAAGAGTTCTTTTAAAATGGAGCCGGCATTAAACCTTTTGAAGAGAGGTTTTGCCGTGGTAAGTCCCAATTACACCCTGTCGAAAGATGCCAAATACCCCCTTCCCATTCATGAGATAAAAGCTGCAATCCGATATATAAAAGCAAAAGGAGAACAATATGGACTGGATACGAAGCGGATTGCATTAATGGGAGAATCTGCGGGCGCACATATCGCAGCCCTTTGCGCCACCTCTGCATCCTTTCCTGTATTGGAAGATCTCAGTATGGGAAATGCAGAGTATGACAGCACGGTCCAGGCGGTGATTGCCGTTTACTGTCCTTCGGATTTGTCTATGTTCAACGCTCAGTTTAAGGCGATGAATGTGACTCCTGAGTTTGAAGATAACGACGGCCCGGATTCATTTTTGGGAGTTCTGTTTGGGCGTAAAAGTCTGTGGGAGATTAAAGAGGAGGTTGACAAGGTAAACCCTATTCGCTATGTTTCAGAAAAGTGTCCGCCGTTTCTTTTCCTGCATGGTTCCAGGGATCGCCAGGTTCCCATTCTGCAGAGCTTGAATCTGGCAGCAGAGATTATCCAAAAAGCCGGCCCGGATAAGGCAGAGCATCATATAATAGAAGGGGCAGAGCACAATATTTTTGATTTTGAAACAGATGAAATCTATGACATTGAGGAGAAGTTTTTGAGGAAGCATCTTTGAATTCTGGCAATTCTTGACAAGAAGAAATTTTCTGGTATGATAGTTCATGTAAACTGTTTTATAAAAGGCAAATAGATGTGGCGGATCAATGATAAAACAAACAGCACAAGAAATCAAAAAAAAGAATAAAAGTGACATTTATTGTCTGCTGTGGGCAAACGATAATTTATCACGAAAAGAAGTAGGAGACCGATTGCAGCTTTCTCTGCCTACAGTTACGCAGAATATAGCGGAACTCATGGAGGAGGGGCTAATTAAGGAGACCGGCTTTATAGGAAACACTGGTGGACGCAGGGCCAAGGTGTATTCTGTTGATAAAAATGCCCGATGTGCAATTGGCCTTGATATTACCAGACATCATGTGACGGCTGTTGCTGTTGATTTGGCTGGCTGTGTGATGCATCATATTCGGATCCGTTATGAATTTTCTCTTAGTATAGAATATTACAAGAGATTATCTATGCTTGTAAATGAGGTAATCGCTGTATCTGGTATAGATAAGCAGAAGATTTTAGGGGTGGGAATCGGCCTGCCCGGATTAGTTACAGAAGATAAGCGGAACGTTTTTTATGGAAAAATCCTGGATTTTACAGGTGCGACCTGTGAGGAGTTTTCACAGTTTATACCATATCCTTCGGCCTTTTGTAATGATGCCAATGGCGCGGGATTTGCAGAGATTTGGGCAAATTCTAATTTGGAGAATGCATTTTATCTCATGCTCAGCAATAATGTGGGTGGAGCCATTGTGATCAATGGCCAGGTATATTGTGGAGAAGGAATTCGAAGCGGAGAAGTGGGGCATATTACTATTGTCCCCAACGGCAAGCCCTGCTACTGTGGCCAGTTTGGCTGTGTGGATCCCTACTGTGCGGCCACGAATCTTTCCGACTTGACAGATGGCAATTTAGAGTCGTTTTTTCGCCAGCTGGAACAAGGGGAGCCCGTTGCAAAAAAGGCATGGGATGACTATCTTTACTACCTCTCTCTGACAGTCAATAATTTGAGGATGCTGTTTGACTGCAAGATTATTCTTGGCGGTTATGTGGGAGCGTATATTGCTCCTTATATGGGACGCCTGAAAGAAATGGCGGCAGCACGAAATACCTTTGAGTCCAATGCGGATTATCTATGCCCCTGCCGTTATACAAAAGAAGCCATTGCAGCAGGTGCGGCTCTTCCGTTTATTGATGATTTTATCAAAAGCATTTAGTTTTGTGGCGACAGATTATTGTAAATAATAAGGCTGAAAGCATAATCACATGGATAGAGTGTGGTTATGCTTTTTTATTGATGTACAGGGGCGCATATTTAAAACTAAAGAAATATTTAAGAAATCCCATCACAGTAAGTTAAAAAAGCCTTGTTATAACTAAGTATAGACAGTAAAATGGGAGAAGAGGTGATGAAGAATGAATACAAACACAATCTTAGTATGTGATGATGACAAAGAAATCGTTGATGCCATAGAGATTTATCTGAGTCAGGATGGGTATCGGATTCTGAAGGCTTATGATGGGCTGCAGGCTGTGGAAATGATGCAGAAAAATGAGATACAGCTTTTGATTATTGACATTATGATGCCAAAGCTGGATGGCCTGAGGGCTACCTTGAAGATTCGGGAGAAGAGCAGCGTGCCCATTATTATCCTTTCTGCCAAGTCTGAGGATGCAGATAAGATTTTGGGATTGAATATTGGGGCTGATGATTATGTGACAAAGCCATTTAACCCCCTGGAGCTGGTGGCCCGGGTGAAGTCACAAATTCGTCGCTATACAAAGCTGGGCAATGCGGCTGAGGAGAATCAGAAGATCTACCAGACAGGTGGTCTGTTAATGAATGATGACTTGAAAGAAGTCACAGTAGATGGAGAGCCAGTGAAACTGACACCCATTGAGTACAATATTCTGCTCCTTCTTGTAAAGAATCAAGGGAAAGTATTTTCCATCAACCAGATCTATGAAAGTATCTGGAACGAAGATGCTATTGGTGCAGACAATACAGTTGCAGTGCACATTCGCCACATTCGTGAGAAAATTGAAATTAACGCAAAAGAGCCTCGCTATCTGAAGGTAGTGTGGGGAATTGGATATAAGGTGGAGAAGCTATAAGGCGTACAGGCAAGCACGTTCGCTTGAGTCATTAGGGGACAAAAATGAAAAGATGGGAATTTTCCGGCAGCTGGAAGGCGCTTGCCGTCATATTGAATCAAATCTGCGCAGTAGTACTGGTGCTGTCAATGGCAATCTGTAGCTTTGTTCTGGGAAATGGAGGCTTAAGATGGCTGAGAGAGGATGACAGCTTTGAGAGGACAGAGTCTTATCGGAATGAGGTGGAGGAACAGATTTACCGCTGTGTCCAGGCAGTCAGCCGTGAGAGCAAGTTTGAGAAAAATGGAGTTTATGATACCAGGTTGATCCTAGATATCAGGGAATATGTGGAGGACAACAAGATTATTCACACAGATGCAGTGGATGGGGGACTCTATTATAAACTTACAGATTTGCTGAGCTGGTTTCTGGATGGGTATGACACACATACACTGATGAAAATCACTTATACAGATGGTACCGTAGGGTATGTGTCAAAAAGTTCCATGAATTATACGGAACAATCCCTCTACAAAGATGGGGATGCGGTGGCCTCTACATCATCCTTTTACAATTTTGAAGAGTTTTATGATGAAAATGGGCAGGTAGAACCCGGACTAAAGGAGAGTACTACAAAAACAGATACAGAGACAGGGCCGGGGGAGGAAGACACGGGAGGAGACCTGGGGGCTCCCGGGCAGGCGTCTATACAAAATGTAGAGCAGGTGAGCGCTCTGGATGAGCGATTTACTCCTGTGGAGTATAGCAGCGTAGTCGATTATGCGGAGGAGCATCAGCTTTCTACCAGTGAGCTCCAGGACATTTATTATATTTTGGAGAGTGCTCTCTCCATGATATACAATGACTTTTATTCTTATAAAGATAATCTGGAATTGTTGAGCCCGGATATGACAAATATGCGATATATGGTGATTCCAAAAGATGTAGTACGGGTGACAAAGGAGAATTACGAACAGAAGATTTATACAAATATTAAAAATTTTGGGGATATTGAGATTCGTAGTCAGGAAAGTCTTTTGGATTATATCCGTGCTCACAGGGATTTTTTGATTTTTGACAGCTCCAATATGAGTTTTGAAGAAAATAATATGCCGGTTTCTCTGAGTGATATTAGTACTTATCTAAAGGGATATCCGATTTCTGTAGATGGAGATTATATTTTAGCCATAGCTGTTGATCCCAAATATATGGCCAGTGATACTTTACAGGAATACAAAAAGCAGTATGACGAGATCCGGCCGCTGAGCCGTGCGGCCTTGTACGGAGCTGTTCTGGGAGCTCTATTGTATCTGTTAACCTTGGTATATCTGACGATGGCAGCAGGGCGGGGAACCGACGGGGAAGACAAAACGATTCGTCTGAATTCCTTTGACAAGCTTAAAACGGAGGCGGTTTTTGTGATTTCAGGTGTTCCTGCCGTACTGGTTGTTTTTATAACGACCTGGGCGTACAGTCGTTTTATTGGGGCAACGGATTTGAATTTTTCGAGTAAATATATGATTGGTTATCTGTTCAAACAAGCTGGTTTTACAGGTCTGACAGGTCTGGGAGCCTATGCGGGAGGAATTACATTTATACTGAATTTACTCTTTTTGATTGTATATTTGAGTATGGTTCGAAGGGTGAAGAGCGGAACACTTTGGCAGAACAGCGTTCTGTGCTCTGTCACTGCCAGTTTGTCTTCCATGTTTCAGAGGCGGAAGGTTACAACAAAAGCAATTTTGACGTATCTATTGTTTTTAGGAGGAAATATTATTCTTTTGTGCTGTGGTGTATTTGGAGGTTTCTTAGCTTTTGCTCTGGATTTAATGGCAGGATTTTTGGTGTTTCGGCAAGCACGCCAGCGGCAGCAGATTCTGGACGGCATTGAACGTATCTCAGAGGGAAACCTGACTCATCAAATTCTCCTGGACAGTCTGAGCGGTGACAGCTTAGTATTTGCAAAGGCAGTTAATAATATCGGAGAGGGCCTTTCCACTGCAGTGGAGCAGAGTATCAAAGATGAACGCCTGAAGACAGATCTGATCACGAATGTATCTCATGATATTAAGACGCCGCTGACTTCTATTATCAATTACGTAGATCTGCTGAAACGGGAAGATATTCAGAACGAGCGGGCGAGAAACTACATTGCCATTCTGGAAGATAAGGCACAGCGTCTGAAATACCTGACAGATGATTTGGTGGAGGCGTCAAAGATCAGTTCAGGAAATGTGAAGCTGGAATTTGTGCGCATTAATTTTCAGGAGCTTGTGAATCAGACTAACGGGGAATTCTGCGAGCGGTTTGAAGAAAAGGGACTGCAGCTGGTGGTAAATATGCCCAAGAGCCCGGTAATCATCGAGGCTGACGGGCGCAGACTTTGGAGAATCATTGAGAACCTCTACACCAATGTGGCAAAATATGCCATGCCCCATACCAGGGTCTATGTGGAACTGACAGTCGTGGGCCATATGGTACGCTTTAATGTAAAAAATATTTCAGAGCAGCCATTGAACATTGACGCAAAGGAACTGACAGAGCGTTTCATCCGGGGCGATATAGCAAGAAGCACAGAAGGAAGCGGACTTGGACTCTCCATAGCTAAAAATCTTACAGAGCTGCAAAAGGGGAGCTTTGACATTTACCTGGACGGTGACTTATTCAAAGTAACCATCATCTTCCCGGAGGCCCCGCCCAAGGAAACGAAAGAAGAAAAAGAGGAAACAAAAGAGCTTCTGGAAGATCCTACCGAACCGCCCTCCTGCTGAAAAAGCTTGCAATCCCGTGCCGCTCTATTTATAATGTACATGGTAGAAAAAAATTGCTGTAGCGGTACTTATAATCAGCGGAAGCCCAAGAAGCGCACAGAACAATTTACGGACGCATATTGATGCGGCCGGAAATTCGTTCTAGACCCCGTGTGCTGATAGGGCTGTAGCGGCACTTATAATAGGAGGAAAAATATGATTCAATTATTTGAGGGCGGCGCCTATGTGCTGAATGGATCTGAAATTATTCCAGATACCAAGGATGCGCAGAGTGTACTGGAGAGCCGTCTGGGACACGCAGTATCGAAAGAAGAAGGAAAAAAGCAAACCATTGCTTATGGAATTTTAGAAGAACATAATACATCTGGCAATATGGAAAAGCTGGAGATCAAGTTTGATAAGCTGACTTCACATGATATAACGTTTGTAGGGATTATTCAGACAGCCCGCGCGTCAGGACTGGAGAAGTTCCCCATTCCCTATGTGCTCACAAACTGTCACAATAGTCTCTGTGCAGTAGGTGGAACCATCAATGAGGATGACCATTTATATGGGTTGACCTGTGCGAAAAAATACGGTGGCGTCTATGTTCCGCCTCATCAGGCGGTGATTCATCAGTTTGCCAGAGAAATGCTGGCAGCAGGTGGAAAGATGGTTTTGGGCTCTGACAGCCACACTCGCTATGGCGCACTGGGAACAATGGCTATGGGAGAGGGCGGACCTGAGCTGGTGAAACAGCTTTTGGATAAGACCTATGACATCCAAATGCCAGGGATTGTGGGCGTCTATCTGACAGGAGAGCCTGCTAAGGGCGTGGGACCTCAGGATGTGGCTTTGGCTATTATCGGGGCTGTCTTTGAGAAAGGCTATGTGAATAATAAAATTATGGAGTTCATCGGTGACGGTGTGGAGAACTTGAGTGCAGATTTCCGTATTGGCATTGATGTGATGACTACTGAGACTACCTGTCTGTCATCTATCTGGAAGACAGACGATGTAATTAAAGAGTTTTATGAGATTCATGGCAGAACGGAAGACTATAAAGAGCTGAATCCTGGAGCTGTGACTTACTATGACGGAATGATCTATGTGGATCTGAGTACGATAAAGCCCATGATTGCTATGCCATTCCACCCCAGCAATACATATACCATTGAGGAATTAAAGGAAAATCTGGAAGATATCTTAAGAGATGTGGAGAAAAAAGCCCTCGTCAGTCTGGGGGGAGCTGTGGAATTTAGCTTGATGGATAAAATCCGGGGCGGCAAACTCTATGTAGATCAGGGAATTATCGCAGGCTGTGCAGGCGGCGGTTTTGAAAATATCTGTGCGGCAGCAGATATTCTAAAGGGGGCAAGCATTGGACCAGATGAGTTTACATTAAGTGTTTATCCGGCAAGTATGCCTGTCTATATGGAGCTTGTAAAAAATGGTGCAGCGGCTACATTGATGGAGACAGGAGCAGTCATGAAGACAGCCTTCTGTGGACCATGCTTCGGAGCTGGTGATACTCCGTCCAACAATGGGTTTAGTATCCGCCATTCCACCAGAAACTTCCCGAACCGGGAGGGATCCAAGCTTCAGAGCGGCCAGATTGCCTCAGTAGCTTTGATGGACGCCCGGTCAATCGCAGCCACAGCGGCTAATAAGGGATACCTGACAGCAGCCACAGAGCTGGAAGTAAACTTTACGAATCCAAGGTATTTCTTTGATAGCAAAATTTATGAGAACCGTGTCTTTGACAGCAAAGGTGTGGCAGACCCTTCCGTGGATATTAAATTTGGGCCTAATATTAAGGACTGGCCGGCCATGTCGGCTTTGCCTGAGCATTTGATCCTGAAAGTGGTATCTGAGATTCATGATCCTGTGACGACTACAGATGAGCTGATTCCATCAGGGGAGACTTCTTCCTACCGCTCCAATCCCCTGGGCCTTGCAGAGTTCACACTTTCCCGGAAGGATCCAGCTTATGTGGGACTGGCAAAAGAGATTCAAAAAGCTCAGAAAGCCATTGAGGCAGGAAATTGCCCAGCAGAAGCTGTTCCAGAAATAAAGCCAGTATTCCAGACATTAAATGACTGGCATCCAGGCGTTGACAAGACCAATGTGGGAGTGGGCAGCACCATATTCGCTGTGAAGCCGGGAGACGGCTCGGCCCGGGAGCAGGCTGCTTCCTGTCAGAAGGTACTGGGAGGATGGGCAAATATTGCCAATTCCTACGCTACAAAGCGCTACCGCTCCAACCTAATCAACTGGGGGATGCTTCCCTTCCTGGTTGATGAGGAAGAACTGCCATTTGCAAAGGGAGACTATCTGTTCATTCCTTCTATTCGCCAGGCAGTGCTGGAAAAGAAGGGCGAGATTAAAGCTTATGTGAACGGAGAACAGAATCGGGAAGTAGTTCTGCGCTTGGGTGATTTGACAGATGATGAGAGAGAAATTATTTTAAAGGGTTGCCTTATTAATTATTATAAAGGTTAACAAACAGAAAAAGGGGCTGTCGGTTGAAATGAAAGCCGACAGCTTTTTTGTCGATCCTATAAGGATCCAAGCACTCTGTGCAAAATTTTATTTTATGTAAAAGGAGACAGCCATGAGTCTTGTACAGATTGTGGGTGCAAATTATTACAGCGTGACCGTGAATGTTATATTCGTTCTATGGATGTCTGATATTCTCCTTGGCCGTATTCCCAGGCTGAGAATAAAGCATGTGATAAAATATCTCTTGTGTGGAATGTTTGTGGTGTTCGTGATATCTATTGTGGGGGCAGTCTGTTACCGTACAGGAGTCTGGCGTTGGAAATACGGTATTGGCGTTCTTATGTGGGAATATTTTTTGCTGGCCTGTGAGGTAGTATTTTTACAGTTTCTCTACCAGAAATCTCTCAGGGATTGTTGTCTTGGGGCAATGATGATTGAGATTCTCTACTCTTATGGAGAGCTTCTCTCACAGATTTATATTTATGATAAGCTCTTTCATTTGGATATTCCCAGTGAGCGTCAAAGCTATCTGTTTTGGATGCTTGTTATAAGTCCTGCCTGCCTTTTACTCTGTGGCCTGGTAATTGATAAGTCTGGGATGGGAAAAGTTTACAGGCAATGGATAGAACAGGAAAAGAGAGATAAGGGAATTCTGATCGTGCTAGGACTCTATCCTGTTTTTTATTTCTTATTAAAACAGATAGCAGAAAGTAAGGAGCCAAACAGAGGAGCTTTACTGCTTCCTCTGGCTATGCTTCTGTTCATTCATATGATCTTTGTCTATGTAGGCCGGGATCGTCAGCAGAAGCAATATATTGCCGCTCAGCAGGCTAATCTTCGACAGCAAACAATTTATATTGAAAAAATGGAACAGATTCAGTTTGAGATTCGCAGATTCCGCCATGATTTTAAGAATATGACGGCTGGAATGTACATTCAGGCAAGGGACGGGGATCTGGATGCCGTCCAATCCTTTATCCAGGAAATGACGGAGGATTTTGACCGGCAAGTGGGCGATCAGGTTCGATTGCTGAATCAGCTTGCCAATGTACATATGGTGGAAGTGAAAGGATTGCTTCTGGAGAAGTTGGCTCTGATGCAAAAGGAAAAGATCCGCTGTGAGCTGGAAGTACTCCGCCCCTTTGAGGGAACCCGCATGCGCAGCACAGATCTCTGTAGATGTCTTGGCATTTTAATGGACAATGCGGTGGATGAGGTTCGGGGAAAAGAAGATGCTCAGATTCACTTGATGATCAGCAGTCAGAATGACTGCACGACCTTTCGCATTAAAAATACTCTGTATGGAATGATAGACTTTCAATGTCTTGGGACGACCGGATACACCACCAAGGGAGAGGGCCATGGAATTGGACTGGAAAGCTATCAAAAAATAATAGGGAAATATGACTTTGTATTTCCCTTTACAGCTATTCAGGAGGGCTGCTTTGTGCAGGAGCTGAAAATTCAGGAGATATAATTTTATACCCAGTACTATTTAAAGTAAAATTTTAAATCAGGAGGAGCTTATGCTGCCCATTTATATATGTGAGGATGATGAACAGATTCGTAATAGGGAACGTATCTGGCTAGAAAAACTGATTCTAATTGAAGCCTGGGATATGGAAATTGCCTTGTGCACCGGAAGACCAGAGGAACTCCTGACCTGTTTGTCCAAAGATATGAGGCAGGGGATCTACTTTTTGGATGTAGAGTTGAAAGGCGAATCTATGGACGGCTTTCAATTAGGACAAGAGATTCGAAAAATGGATGCCAGGGGGTTTCTTATCTATGTAACAGCTTTTCCAGATCTGGCCTTTGAAACCTTTCGATATCATCTGGAGGCTTTGGATTATATCTGCAAGCAAAATGAGGAAAAAATGTATACAGGGCTTTCTCACTGTCTGAAAGTGATTGGGGAGCGCGTAAGCAAGGAGAAAGGCCAGCAGCAGGAGTATTTTACTGTAAAAACTCTGGACGTGGTTCGTCACATTCCTCTAAAGGAGATTATGTATTTCGCCACTTCTGAGCGGACGCATCGAATTGAACTTCATGCCAGGCAGGAACGGTTGGATTTTATCGGGAGTATCCAGGAGATAGAGGAAAGATTACAGTCCCAGTTTATCCGAGTGCACAGAGCTTACCTGATACGTAAGGATCAGATTGCCCAGGTGAATCTTAAAACTAGAGAGATTATATTAAAAAATGGAGAACACTGTCCATTTTCCAGAAATATGAGGCGGGAGCTGAGCGCCCTGTTTGCTATTCAGTGACCATTTAGGCAGTCAAATAAACCATCTGGGCATTTTATACCTTGCGAAAGCAGGCGAGTGATAAAATATTTATGATTATATAACAGAAGGAAGTGGTATGAAATGAAAGACACTACAAAAACGAAGAAACAGTTCATGATTTTTCTACTTATAGCTTATGGAGTGACTTATGTGATGGGAATTTTGACCTGGTACGGAAGCACGATACCAGTAGAGATGAGTATATTTCCAAATGCACAGATGTTCTATCCGGCGGCAGGTGTTATGTTGGCTTATCTGCTAACAGAGTGGAAAGACAGTCTGCTTCCCAAAGGGTTTTATATTACCTTTTTATTGGCGACACTTTTGATGTTATCTCTTGCGATATTGTCCGTAGCTATGCCGGAACAGAACCTTTCCTTTAATGGACTGTCCATCTCTGTGTGGGCCATTATTGGCCAGCTTGTAATGATTGGCGGAACCATCCTTTGCTGGATTATGCTTCTTCTGTCAGGAAAGAAGAGAAGAGCAGCCTATGGATTGGGATGGAATCATTGGAAGGCTTCAATCCTTTGCATTGTCGTATTTCTTGCTCTGTACTTTGGCCGTGCTACCGTTGCTTATGCTATGGAAGGGCAAGCAGGAGTGATGCTTCAAATTCTGCAAAATCCTGTGGCATGGAGTTACCTGATATTGACGCCAGTGAATTTTTTGATAGCATTTGCACCATTTTTAGGGGAAGAATATGGATGGCGCTACTTCCTTCAGCCTCTATTACAGAAGAGATTTGGTATGCGAGGAGGTGTCCTGATTCTTGGTGTGGCCTGGGGCGTATGGCATATATTTCTGGACTTTTTCTACTACACTACGCCAAATCAAGGTCTGATTATGTTGGTATCCCAGACGATTACCTGTGTGACACTCGGCATCTTTTTTGCCTGGGCTTATTTGAAAACTAACAATATCTGGGTTCCTGTAATTTTGCATTTTTTAAACAATAACTTATCTGTAGTGGTAGCGAATAATTATTCTGTAGAGGAAGTATTGGAAAACCAACAGATCACATGGGGAATGATTCCAGCAGCGTTATTGCTGAACGGAGTTTTGTTCGGACTGTTTCTGCTGTCGAAAGAATTTCGGGATTAATTATTATATCTCTAAGAGCTGGCAGGAGCTGTCGAAAACGACAGCTCCTGGGCTCGCAAGAAAGATCAATCCTGATCTTTTTCATATTTTATGACAGCTCCAGTCAATGCATCAATCTCATATTCGAATTCGTATCCATCGCAGTCAAATTCAATCTCATATATCATGACACCGTCATCGTCGTCTAGTTCACACTTAAACTTGGTCAAAGTGTTCTCTGAAACACCCGCATGGGAGAGCGCAGCACTCTTGGCCGCAGATTCACCAATATAGGAGCTGTTGGTATTTTCAGAACTTCCTGGAGTTTCAGATATATCATTGGAGTAATTAGGATGATCGTAATCTTCCTCTTTCTCATATTTTATAACTGCTCCAGTGTAGGCGTTAATTTCAAAATCATACTCGTAACCGTCACAATAAAAATTAATTTCATAAACCATTACCTGATCTTCTTTATCAAGAGAACACTTATAATCATATAGGTCGTGTGAAGCTATTCCAGCATGGGAGACGGCAATGTCTTTGGCAGCGTTTTCTCCTATATAAGAACTGGTGGTATTATGATGAGAATTATCTTGAGCTTCATCTTGATTGCTGGGGACATTATCGCTTGGACTCGTATTGCTAGCTGTGTTATTGGTTTCGGCCGTATTTACACTATTGCTTGTATTGTTATTTGCATTGCTCGGACTCTGTGGAGAAATATAATCATCATCCACTTCTTTTTTGTGTTCAATTATGGTGCCAGAGACAGCATCCACTTCATAATCATATTCATAACCATTGCATTTAAACTCGATCTCATATACCATAGCACCCTGTTCATAATCAAGTTCATTTTTATAATGGCTAATATCATCAGCCGTCAAGCCAGCATGGGCGAGAGCTATGTCTTTAGCTTTTGCATCTCCGATATAAGCCTTATCGCTTGCTGTTCCCACAGACTTAATATTATCCAGATTCATACTGCCCGATTCACTTAAAAGATTCAATTCATTGATAGAAAGTGAAACGAGATCTTCAAATGAATAGTAAGTATTTTGAGTAATAATCTGCTGAATTAATTGTGCCTTTCCCAGGGTGATTCCATAAGTATCTGCCAGTTGCTGCAACTCGGAAGTAGGAGAAAGCGTCTGACTCAGTACAGCACCACTGAAAGAATTCGTCTGAAGCATAGCATTGATATCTTCCGTTAATTTTGCCTGAAGGCTGGCTCCCCTGGCTGGGTCCTGATTGTCTACACTGACAAGGATGGAATTGGCCAGATCATTTAAGTATCCATTGCGCAGCATAGAGCCTATCAGTGCATTGACTGTCACATCAAGTGTATTTCCCTTAAAATCCATATCGCCGACTACAATGCGAGCGTCTTCATTTTGGGGAATGACTGCCAACACTTTTTCTTTTTGATTGATCTGAATTTCGATAGATGGATTTACATCCAGGGACACGGTGGAATCCACAGTAAAATTTGCCTGGTAGCTCTGAAAACTAAAAGTTCCAACAATTAATAAGAGAAATACAGCAGCAATGCCGGCTAATCGTTTAAACCAGGGATTTGTTTTTGGGGTATCTGTCATTACGATCACGCTTCCTTTCTGTGTGTCACATTGGGAGAGAATAGAATCGAGAACATCTGGAGTGGCATTGGAAAATGCCTGCTTTATTTTATGGTCCAGTTCTTTATTGGTCATCGTTTTCACTCTCCTTTTTTAGATAATTTTTCAACTTTTTTATTGCACGGTGGTATTTTGAAAGAACCGTGGACAGAGGAAACTGCATAAAGCTAGCGATCTCTTTATACCTGAAGCCGGCCACAGCGTGAAGGACAACAATTTGCCGCTCTTCCTCTGACAGACGGTTCATACACTCATAAAGGATGAGCTTATCTTCAGGGGTAATGCTTTCACATGTATTCAGATAGGGCTCCCAATTTTCTGGAGGAATATCTGTCATACGACTTTTCCCCCTGAGCTTCAACAAGCATAGATTTCTGGTAATCGTTAAGATCCAGGCCATTGGCTTGCCCGCTGAATAGTAGCTGGATGCAGCAGAATAAATGTTGACGTAAGTGTCATGGAGAACATCCTCAGCGTCTTGCGGATTTTTCAAAATAGAAAGAGCGAAAGCATAGACAGTAGAGCTGGTGCTGCGGTACAGAACCCCAAGAGCTTCCGAATGGCTGGAAGCAATTTGAAAAAGAAGATGGTCTAATTGAGCAACAGAGCCGTCTGTTGTGGTTTCATTCGCCGACGTCAAGCAAAATACCATGTTTGCTTTCTCCTTTCATATTATTAATACAGGAAGCGTGCCGTTTATTGCATGCATTTTCTATATTTTACAAAAAATTTATAAATTTTGAAAGAGATATTTTTGAACTATTTATAATCGGATTGACAGAAGAAACGAATACGCTTATGATAAGCCAAAGATATAAGACAGGAGTTTGATAAAATGAGCACGGAGTTAAAAATTATCCATACTGCCAATGCCGGAGTGGCGATTCAGATACTTACTGAACCTTTTATGAAAAAAGATACATTGAAACAGGCAGACTTTGTCTGGCAGGGAAGAGGAAAACACACTCTGGGGATTGACATGTTCAGCCGGGATGGAGAAGGGCTTTATCCAGACACACCGGGGGATTTGAAAATAGAATTATTGAGGAAAATTGAGGAGGGAGAGATAGAAACTCTCTTATTTACCCACGGACATGGAGACCATTTTTGCCTGGAGGATGTGATAGAAGCTTTACACAGGAATCCTGAGCTCTGCATTATATCTACATCTGAGGTGATCGGTCGAATCCGTACAGAAGAAAAAGATGCGGGAACCATGTACGCCATTCCTCCTGACAAGACAGAAAATATAAAAATAAATCTGCCAGGTATTTATATGGAAGTATTTAATACAAAACACATGGGAGAGCAATATGCAGATGTCCAAAACTTAGCCTGTATGTTGCGTATTGGAGAAAAAAGACTGCTGATACCAGGCGATGCCTGGCCAGAACCAGAATTTTTTGCCCGAGTTCGCAGATGGTCCCCCAAAATTGACTGCTTGATAGCCCCCTTCCCTCTAATCGGCCTCCCGTCCACCCGAAAAATTATTGCAAACAACCTGGAGATAGAACATATTCTGGCTCTACATCTGCCCCAGCCAGAAGCTGATTCCCAAAATTGGACCGCCAGCGCAAAATCAGTCTGTGAACGCTCCCACGATACTCTTCCCATACCAGACTTTGGGGAAGAACTGGGCAGGGAGTACTGGATGTAATAGATTTGCGATGAAATTTGTAAAAAAAACTTGACACCAGCAAGTTTCCTCACTATAATAATTTAGTGTGCGCGAAAACGCTGGTTTTCGTGTGCCATAAAGTCGAGAAACGACGAGCAACCTAACAGGGCCGGCAACATGCCTGCCACTTATTACAGGAGGTGAAAGGAATGCCAACATTTAACCAGTTAGTCAGAAAAGGAAGACAGACATCTGTCAAGAAGTCTACGGCGCCCGCTCTTCAGAAAGGATTTAACTCTCTGAAGAAAAAAGCGACCGATACATCTGCACCGCAGAAGCGTGGCGTTTGTACAGCGGTAAAGACTGCTACCCCGAAGAAGCCGAACTCAGCCCTTCGTAAAATCGCCAGAGTACGTCTTTCCAATGGCATTGAAGTAACAAGCTATATTCCAGGAGAAGGACACAATCTTCAGGAGCACAGCGTTGTCATGATTCGTGGAGGAAGAGTAAAAGACCTTCCAGGTACCAGATATCATATTATCCGTGGTACGCTTGATACTGCCGGTGTGGCAAAGAGAAGACAGGCCCGTTCCAAATACGGCGCTAAGAGACCGAAAGACGCTAAGAAGTAAATTCGGTTCCATTGTAACAGGTAACACCCTATGACTCAAGGAAGAAATGAGCTCATAGTGAACAGAACTATCAACGTTGGGCAGACAAAAGCAGTCTGCATGCCGGAATATTATATCGCCCTTAATAGGTTGCGGGTTGTATATAGAATTGCCGTGCACAACACAAGTAGAGAGACACATGTGAGTACCTGAGAATTAAAGAGTGAATTTTGTTGGACGAGAGTCCAATAAGCACGTATTAAGGAGGGAAGTATCGTGGCACGTAAAGGACACATTCAAAAAAGAGATGTATTAGCAGATCCCCTGTACAATAATAAAGTTGTCACTAAGCTTATCAATAACATTATGTTAGATGGTAAGAAGGGTGTAGCTCAGAAAATTGTATACGGAGCATTTGCAAGAGTGGAAGAAAAGACAGGAAAACCCGCTCTGGAAGTATTTGAAGAAGCTATGAATAACATTATGCCCATGCTGGAGGTAAAGGCAAGACGTATCGGTGGAGCTACCTATCAGGTACCTATCGAAGTTCGCCCGGACCGTCGTCAGGCATTGGCACTTCGCTGGTTGACCATGTTCTCCCGTAAGCGCGGTGAGAAGACCATGGAAGAGAGACTTGCAAATGAGATTATGGATGCAGCCAACAGCACGGGCGCATCTGTAAAGAGAAAAGAAGACATGCACAAGATGGCAGAGGCAAACAAGGCTTTTGCTCATTACAGATTTTGACCGAAAGCAACTTAGCAAAAGCGAGCTGAAAGCAAAGCTTGAGTTTAGTTGAGTGAACATCCGATTTAATTTGAGGAGGAAAATCCCGTGGCTGGAAGAGAATATCCATTAGACAGAACCAGAAATATAGGTATTATGGCTCATATTGATGCTGGTAAGACCACATTGACAGAGCGTATCCTGTATTACACTGGCGTAAACTATAAGATTGGTGATACTCATGAAGGCACTGCTACTATGGACTGGATGGAGCAGGAGCAGGAGCGTGGTATCACGATCACTTCTGCAGCTACAACCTGTCACTGGACCCAGCAGGAAAACTGCAAGCCCAAAGAGGGCGCTTTGGAGCATCGCATTAACATTATTGATACTCCGGGTCACGTTGACTTTACGGTTGAGGTAGAACGTTCCCTTCGTGTACTGGACGGCGCTGTAGGCGTGTTCTGTGCAAAGGGCGGAGTGGAGCCTCAGTCTGAAAATGTATGGCGTCAGGCTGACACTTATAATGTACCCCGTATGGCATTTATCAATAAGATGGATATCCTGGGTGCAGATTTCTACAATGCTGTAGATATGATCAAGACAAGACTTGGCAAAAATGCCATTTGTATTCAGTTGCCGATTGGCAAGGAAGATCAGTTTCAGGGAATTATCGATTTGTTTGAGATGAAAGCTTATATTTACAATGATGAGAAAGGCGAGAACATCTCCATCGTTGATATCCCGGATGACATGAAAGATGATGCAGAGCTTTACCATACAGAGTTGGTAGAGAAAATCTGTGATTTGGATGATGAATTGATGCTTGAGTACCTGGATGGAAAAGAGCCCTCCACAGAGGCTATGAAAGCTGCCCTGAGAAAGGCTACCTGTGAGTGTACAGCAGTTCCTGTATGTTGCGGTACTGCATATCGAAATAAAGGTGTTCAGAAGCTTTTGGATGCAGTCATTGAGTATATGCCTGCTCCAACGGACATCCCATCCATCAAAGGAACTGATATGGATGGAAATGAGACAGAGCGTCATTCTTCTGATGAAGAGCCATTTTCTGCATTGGCTTTCAAGATTATGGCTGACCCCTTTGTGGGCAAGCTTGCATTTTTCCGTGTATACTCAGGAACCATAAATTCTGGCTCCTATGTATATAACTCTACAAAGCAGAAGAAAGAGCGTGTAGGACGTATTCTTCAGATGCACGCAAATAAGAGAGCAGAGCTGGATAAGGTTTATTCTGGTGATATTGCTGCTGCAGTAGGTTTTAAAATTACAACAACTGGCGATACTATTTGTGATGAGCAGCACCCAGTAATTCTTGAATCTATGGAGTTCCCGGAACCAGTTATTGAGCTGGCCATTGAAC
This sequence comes from Clostridia bacterium, assembly GCA_910574475.1. Lineage (GTDB taxonomy): Bacteria > Bacillota > Clostridia > Lachnospirales > Lachnospiraceae > Laedolimicola. The sequence continues at coordinate 41,342 of CAJTAT010000006.1, forward strand.
CAAAGACAAAAGCTGGACAGGGCAAGATGGGTGAGGCATTGGCAAAGCTTGCTGAGGAGGATCCAACCTTCCGTGCTCACACAGATCCTGAGACAGGGCAGACAATTATCGCTGGTATGGGCGAGCTGCATCTTGAGATTATCGTAGATCGTCTGTTGCGTGAGTACAAGGTGGAGGCAAATGTAGGTGCGCCCCAGGTTGCTTATAAGGAAACCTTTACCAAGGCAGTGGATGTGGACAGTAAGTATGCAAAACAGAGTGGTGGACGTGGACAGTATGGCCATTGTAAGGTTCGCTTTGAGCCCATGGACGCGAATGGAGAAGAGCTGTTTAAATTCGAGTCTCAGGTTGTGGGCGGTGCGATTCCAAAGGAATATATTCCGGCAGTTGGCGAGGGTATTGAGGAAGCAGCACAGTCTGGTATCCTGGGAGGATTCCCGGTACTTGGTATCCATGCAGTGGTATATGATGGTTCTTACCATGAAGTCGATTCCAGTGAGATGGCATTCCACATTGCAGGCTCCCTTGCATTTAAAGAGGCTATGCAGAAAGGAAATCCAGTACTTTTAGAGCCGATCATGAAGGTTGAGGTGACAACACCAGAAGATTACATGGGTGATGTAATTGGTGATATCAACAGCCGCCGCGGCCGTATCGAAGGTATGGATGATATTGGCGGAGGCAAGATGATCCGCGGTTATGTTCCGCTGGCAGAGATGTTTGGATACTCTACAGACCTTCGTTCCAAGACTCAGGGACGTGGTAACTATTCCATGTTCTTCGAAAAATATGAGCAGGTTCCAAAGAACATTCAGGAAAAAGTACTTGCATCAAAGAAATAAATGTTTTGAGCTAAATTTTGCTTGAAAATTAAGGCGCTTTGAAATATAATCAAAGATAGCCGAGTATCTAAGAGATGGAACAATTATTGTTAAATTTGCCGAAAGAGGCGTATTGATTAAGGAGGACATTCAAAATGGCTAAAGCTAAATTTGAGAGAACGAAACCACATTGTAATATCGGTACCATCGGTCACGTAGACCATGGCAAAACTACTCTGACAGCAGCTATCACAAAAGTGCTTTCTGAGAGAGTGGCTGGTAATACTGCTACAGATTTTGATAACATTGACAAGGCTCCAGAAGAGAGAGAGCGTGGTATCACTATTTCTACTGCTCACGTTGAGTATGAGACAGAGAACAGACATTATGCACACGTTGACTGCCCAGGCCATGCTGACTATGTAAAGAACATGATCACTGGTGCTGCTCAGATGGACGGCGCTATCCTGGTAGTAGCTGCTACAGACGGTGTTATGGCTCAGACAAAGGAGCACATCCTTCTGTCCCGTCAGGTAGGTGTTCCTCATATCGTAGTATTTATGAACAAGTGTGATATGGTAGACGACGAAGAGCTGTTGGAGCTGGTTGAGATGGAGATCACAGAGCAGCTTGAAGAGTATGAGTTCACAGATTGCCCAATCATCAAGGGATCTGCTTTGAAGGCTCTGGAAGATCCTGCAAGCGAGTGGGGCGACAAAGTTATGGAGCTGATGGCAGCAGTTGATGAGCATATTCCAGATCCTCAGCGTGCAACTGATCAGCCATTCCTGATGCCAGTCGAGGACGTATTCACCATCACAGGTCGTGGTACGGTTGCTACAGGTCGTGTTGAGCGTGGTACACTTCACCTGAATGAGGAAGTAGAAATCATTGGTATCAAAGAAGAGACACGTAAGACAGTTGTAACTGGTATCGAGATGTTCCGTAAGTTGCTTGACGAGGCTCAGGCTGGTGACAACATCGGTGCTCTGCTTCGTGGTGTTCAGAGAACTGAGATCGAAAGAGGTCAGGTTCTTGCAAAACCAGGCAGCGTTACTTGCCATACTAAGTTTACTGCTCAGGTTTACGTACTGACTAAGGACGAGGGTGGCCGTCATACACCATTCTTTAACAACTACAGACCACAGTTCTACTTCAGAACAACTGACGTTACTGGTGTCTGCAACCTTCCAGCTGGTACAGAGATGTGCATGCCTGGCGATAATGTAGAGATGAGCATTGAGCTGATTCATCCTATCGCTATGGAGCAGGGTCTTACATTCGCTATCCGTGAGGGTGGTAGAACTGTTGGGTCAGGTCGTGTGGCTACTATCATTGAGTAATCAGTGAAAAGCTAGATTTTATGGGGCTTTCCGAGAAATCGGGAAGCCCTTTTTGTTGGAGTTTTTTTAGATTATGTTAATAGTTTTTCGCTGTCGTTCTGATTTCGTAATGCTACGGAGCACTTATTTTCCTCTTGTTCGTTCAGTCTCAGCACTAATAATTTGCTTATGCTATTACTACCTCCTATTGTATGGGTGTGTTTTATTGCCTATTATGGTGGATTTAATGTCATTACACTTTGACACATATTATACGCCATAATAATGTTGAATAGCGTGTGCAACATATTCGGAACAGCCTTTTCCAAATTGGCTATCGGTTGCTTCTGCAAGTTTTTCGCTTCGCAAATATTCTTTTGCCAAATCGAGCAGGATATTTCTCGCATTATCAAGAGCAAACATTGTCTTATAATTCTCTGCAAGCATTTCAACAGCGGAATGTGCCATATCCATATCGTTAGCTTCTTTTGCAGTCATAAACTGTTTATAGATTTTGGCATTTTCCTCTTGTTCCTGCTTTATTTTTTTTGTATTCCCGGTTGCCTGCATGACTGCTTCTATTGCTTTTTCTTTGCTACCATACCATTTCAATAAGTCTGCGGTAGCCTGTTCGTTAGCAAAGCCGGACACCAAATGCTCTTTGTATTTATCCATGCTCCCGTATTTTTGTATCTGCTCGTCAAGGCTTTCCTTTGACATACATTCTAAAGTATGGTCTACCATTTTCTGTACTTCTTCGTTGTTAAATGCTCCAAAACTCATAGTATTGACTCCTTTCATTACATCTGTTATTAACTCTATAATCCCATTTAGCCGATTACGTTTCTGCTCCAATAGAGATTTTTGAGTTAATAAAGCCTGTTCTTTATCATAATTAGGGTTATTCATGATTTTTTTAATGTCCATCAATGGGATTTCTAATTCTCTAAAGAACATAATTTCCTGCAACTTTTCTAACGCTTTGTTGTCATAAAGCCGATAACCGGCTTCCGTTAATTCCGTTGGTTTTAGTAAACCAATTTTGTCATAATATCTTAACGTCCTTATACTTACTCCGGTTATCTCCGACACGTCTTTTACGGTTTTCATTATTTCCTCCTTTCGTTTCAATCGTAAACCGTTACGCAACGAGAGAGTCAACACTGAATTTGAAATTTTTTCTGTTATAATTATAAATAATTTTTAGCGCTATAGGAATAGTCTTTGTCTTGTATTTATGGAGAATTTAGACTTTAAATACCATCCAGATGATGATTACTTATGCCCGGATATTATGGTGATCTGTGATAGAAAGCATCTAAAAGGGGGCTTATATAGCGGAGTTCCTAAATTTATTGTGGAGACATTAAGTCCTTCTATAGCCAAGAGAGATACGGCAGGAAAAAGATATTTATGAAAAAGCTGGTGTAGAAGAATATTGAATTGTATCTCCACAAGGATTTGTGGAAATATATTATTTAGAAAAAGGAAGAATTTGAAGGGGTAGAGGAGTAAGAGACACCATCCGGCACCTAATAAGCGCACAGAATACAAAGACATATACCCTATGAAGATGGGACCTTCCGAAGTTTTTCAGAAGGTCCCATAAATCCTACCTAATATTATTCTATGTGCAGACTTTATTTTTAAACAGTGTCTACCGTTTACCTTTATTTATTCAACAGCCTGTTCATGTTAAGAATTAACCCATTCACATCATATTCATTTTTGGCATATAAATACTCTGTTGTAGCAATTGGCACATAGTGATCCGGGCAGCCCAAAATCTTATACTTGCAGAACACACCAGCCTCCATAAGCGTTGCGGCAATAAGGTGTCCCAGTCCTCCGATGATATTTGCATCCTGCGCTACAACAAGCCTGCCTGTCCTAGCAGCAGACAAAACGGCATCTATATCGAGCGGTTTAATTGTGTGCATATCAATAACACGAATGTTGGCTCCGCTCTCTTTTTTTATCGCTTTTGCCGCCTCAACAGCAAGATGAACGACTGCGCCGCTGCAAATAAAGGCTCCGTCATCTCCACCCATAACCTGAATAGCTTTTCCAATCTCGAACTTATAATCTTCTTTATAGAGTGCTGTCTGCGACTCACGTCCCATACGAATATACAGAGGGCCTTCCCACATTAAGGATGCTTCCAGTATCTTCGCCATCTGTAACGGATCTCCCGGTTCCACAACCGCCATATTGCCCATAGAAGTCATAATACCCACATCCTCCAGAGCACAGTGGGTTGCCCCCATTGTACCAGCACTATAGCCAGCATTGTTTCCTACAAAGCGAACTGGTAATCCATTATAGCAGACATCGGTCCGAACCTGTTCACATGCCCGCATGGACATAAATGCGCCAAACGTAAAGCAATATGGCATAAAACCCTCTTTTGCCAAGCCGGCTGCAAAGCTGACCATCTGCTGCTCTGCAATGCCTACATTAAAAGATCTGTCTGGAAACCGCATAGAAAAGTCCTGCATTCTGGATGAGCGCATCAAATCTGCGTTAACTACAACAACTTTATCGCTCGTCTCACCAAGTTTAGTCATAGCTGCTCCGGCAACATCACGTGCCGCAGTCAGATCCCGGAAAGTATAATTTCCATTTTCACCCATTACGAATCCCCCCATTTCCTTTTAAATGCAGCAACCAGCTGTTCTTCAGCCTTTTGCCTCGTTTCCTCATCTATTTTACCTGCATGCCACGCAGGAGAATCTGCCATAAAGTCAACACCATTACCCTTGATTGTATTTGCAATAATAACTGACGGTGTCAGACTGTCTGGTGCAGGAAGCTGATTGACAGTATCCACAAGGTCATTTATATCATGTCCATTAACTTCAATCGCATGCCAGCCATATAAGCGAAACTTGTCTGTAAGATTTCCCATATCCATAACCTCTTTATTTGTTCCGTCAAACGACATATGATTGTTGTCAACAAAGCCAACTAAGTTACCAAGTTTATATTGATTTGCAGTTGCGACTGCTTCCCACATGGTTCCTTCATTCAGTTCACCATCACCCATAACGGTAAACACCCGGCTTTTATGATTCTTTTTCAGACGAAGACCCATTGCCAGCCCGGTTGCAACAGGAAGCCCATGTCCAAGTGAGCCAGTAGAAACATCAACAAACGGATTCAGCAAATTACAGGAATGCATACCAAAACGTCCATTATCTGTACAGTATTCTCTGTAAATCTCTTCATATGAAAAGCATCCTCTCATTGCCTGGTTGAATGATGTTACAGCTGATGCATGTCCTTTAGACAGGATAAAGCGATCTCGATCCTCCCACGCCGGATTTTTAACATCATAATTCATTGCATATTGCCAGATTACTGTCATAACATCTGTTACGGACAGATCTCCGCCAATGTGTATCAATGTCTGTTCGCAAAGTTTTAGAAGCTTCAGTCGGATTTCCAATGCGTTGCTGTCCAAGTTTTTCACAATTGTTTTGTCAGCCATTTTTTCCTCCTTATGATAATAAATTTTAGCAATTCAGAATTCTCATATATTGGGAACAGTTTAATTGCAGACTTTCTATTTAACAGGTTTCTTAATTAAGAGGGTGATGGGCAGAGATACTGCTCCAAAAATCAACGAAATAATAAAGGCAAGATTAATATTATCAGCGATAGGGCCGGACATTAGAATTACAGTAAAGAGTGAAATAGCAAAATTAGGTCCAAAGTTACCCATGAGCTGAACCAGCGAATTGGCATAGGGGACCTTATCCGGTTCAATATGTATATTAACACCGGTAGACTGTCCCAAACTTTGAAGAACGTTTGTCAGACTGCGCAGCAACATCAGCATGTAAATGACTATAATCGGAAGAGATGGTCCTAACAGTACAATCAGCAAAATGTGCAGAATAATATTGCTGACAATCGATACTATTAAAGTCCAGCGGGCAGAGCCCTTATTAGCAATAATTCTTCCAATAAAGGGTCCCAGAAACAGCCCGAAGACACCGGAAAAGGTTGTAATCAGACCTGCTTCTGTAGCGCTCTTTCCCATAACATTCATAACATACAGTGGCAGGAAAAACATAACTGCCATTGTGGCACAGCCATTAAAAAGGGAATTAAATGTGAAGCAAAGCGTATTTTTGTCTTTCAGAACATTCATTGGAACAATGGCACGTTCCCTTTTCTGCCGAACATCCACAATTAATAATATCAAACCAACTAAAGCGGCAATCAGTAACAAGTTGCTTGGCATACTTCCAAGAGGTGCATAAGAAGCATTAAGGGAAATAGCGGGCAGTAAACCTCCAATCAGAAGAAATACTGCAAAAGTACCAAATCCGTCTATACTGCCCTCGCTATTTTTTAGCTGAGCGGCTTCTTCACTGGAAATGCGGGTACCAAAAAATGTAAGGAGACCGGCTAATAAATACAGCGGTATCTGTACATAAAAACATGCCCGCCAACCCCAGGTATCTGTAACAAATCCCATGATAATAGAGGATACAACCATAGCAAGGGAAGTAATGGTTGCCGCGATGCCCAGTACGGTACCCAGGGTTTTTCCTTCAAACAGATCATAAATAACCAGGTATCCCAGACCATAAATAACAGAGCATCCGATCCCAAGAAACAGCTTGGGAATAACAATTGCAAACATATTAGTTGCCATGCCATTGATCAGACAGACAATAGCACATATAACCATACCAATAAGATAAATACGATTCTTCTTACCAGGATTTCTGGCTCCAATAAAACCCATTACTGGCATAGCGACACAGGCGCCAACGCCACCTAAAATGCTAGACAGGGAGTAGATTTCAAGACCGCCAATCTCGTTAGTAGCTACAGGTAGTGCAAGCACCGTAGCCTGATTATCCAAAAGCAAAAGAATAAATCCAAGGAAGAGGCCGAGCAGAGTCACAATCTTCCGGGAAGTGCTGATTTTAAAAAAAGGATTATTCATATATGTATATTACCTTCTTTCTTTCGATTCTCATTTATTTCCGCGAGCAACGAGCCAGGCTGCCGCACTTGCGCGGATATTTAGCGGGAGCCTGGCTCACTTCATTGGGTACTGTCGTGAGGGTCAATACCTCGCAGCTCTGCTGCGCAGGTGAATATTATCTCTCAGGCAAGCCCAGGATTTTTCTTGCCTGTTCAGGAGTAGCAATAGGACGTCCAAGTTCTTTACAGATATTTACAACAGATTCCACTTGCTCAGCACAGCTGGTGATCAAGTCATCCTTATGAGGGTATTTGTAAATTCCGTCTTCCATACCGATACGAACCATATCCACACCAGTGATAATGGATGCCGTAATCATTGCCATTTTGTTTCTACCTCCACAAATTGCCTGTACAACAGATTCTTTTGGCAGAGAACGGCGTATACGCATGAGATGCTCTATACCATCCGAAGTGGGAATACACGCCAGAGAGTCATGCATACCCAGCAAAATGTCAAATAGATATGGACGTTTGCCAATACCTTGTTGCTCAACCCATTCTTTAAATTCTGTAATGCATACGTCATGATACAGAACAATTTCCGGTTTTACGCCAAGAGATTCCAGATACTGAATACTTTTTCCGGTATTATGTGGAAAATCAATTACAATACTGAATAAATCACCTACTACATCCCATTGATCCTGAGGTACACAGGCAACTAACGGATTAGTCATGCTGCCGGTTTGTACAACATATAACTCACAGTACTTGTTTGTACCGCCGCCAGCTTCGATAATCATCTCCATAAAAGGCTTCATGCGTGCTTCAGGAGAAATACTTTCCGGATCAATGCAATTGTGATTCAAAATTGTATCTGGTAAAAACCCAGGTTCTCCCAGATTAACGACAGCCTTTGGGTGTTTGGCGAATATTCTATCAAAAGCTTTGACAGAACGTTCTACATACTGCTCCAGTGGCATTGCCATATTTCCATCCTCATTACGGACATGAATATGAGCCACAGAGGCTCCTATATCCATTGCAGCGTTAACCATATCCGACTGTTCCTGCCATGTATAAACCATATTAGGATTCTGATCCTTGTAGGTCATAGACTGACCGGGAGATACATTAATAATCAGAGGCTTTCCAAGATCTTCATAGTATTTTTCTTCTTTAATCCAGGGCATTCTCATATATTTGGGTACACTCATAATCTTAAATCTCCTTTACATTTTTCTTGCATAACATACTCAGATGAACATTCCGGAATTCAGCTTGTATACTGCATTGTGTATGTTAATACTATCCAAAATACTGCATGAAATATATTAAAAAAACAGTAATTTTGTCAGTATTTTATAGAAGATTATTAATGACACAAACTTGATCCGTGATTTTTTATAAAATAACTGGATTTTTGACATATATTTTGATACAGAATTGATATATTTAGATTGAAAAGAGCTTATATTTTTGTCATAATAGCATAACACATTGCAAAAAAATATAAACCATCCTTGTATTCGGAGAGATTATAGTTATGGTAAAAGAAAACCTCAGATCAATTGAAAATGCATACAAGAATAGCTCAAAATACAGCCTTATGTATAGAGATAAAGCGTATATAAATGACTGTATCCGCAGTGGTGATGTAGAAGCAATTATCAGATTTTTAGATTCAACAGAGAACAAAAAACGAGATTTTGAGGAGCTGGTTCAAGGGGACATCTCTTATGCCCAGGATATGATCATTTCTCATCTGACATATCTTGCAGAATACGCTCTGGAAGCTGGATTAGATACTGCAGAGGTGGAAAAATTAAATCATTTTTTTAGACGACAAATTCACAAATCTTACTCTGTATCAGAGCTAGTTAACATTTCTCGGGATATGTCCATTACTTATGCGTCAAGAATCAGGCATTATCTGAGTATAGAAAAAAAACAGAGCTATTCCAATCTGGTTCTTCGTTGCCTGAAATACATCAGCGATCATATTTTTGAAAACCTCTCTGTTGAGGCCATTGCAGATGCGCACAATATCAGTACATCTCATTTACAACGGCGCATTAAAGAGGAGACAGGAAACACATTAAAAGAATTAATATTGCAAAAAAAGATTAAACAGGCAAAATATCTGCTTTCTTACACAGACGGAACTTTAGCGGAAATTGCTCATTCTCTTCATTTCAGTTCCCAGAGTCATTTTACTGCTTGCTTTAAGCGCATTACCGGTTTGACACCACTTGTATTTCGAAATAAACGAGTACGATAAGAAGCAGATTCATCTTCAGGAATCAAATTAAGCTATCCTCAGTGCCTTTTTGTACACTGAGGATAGCTTAATTTGTGTATGTTTTTGTTGATAATCCATGCTGGTATACTTATAATATGTATGGGGCATTCCTTGAGAAAGGCCATACTATTTATTGCCATAAGTCTAGACGGCTACATTGCAGATAAAAATGGCCATGTGGACTGGCTTAATGGTCAGAGCGATGAGGTTGAAAACGAAGACACGTATATCTGAATTCGTAAAAGGCATAGACACTGTTATCATGGGATGGACGGCTTATACAGAAGTCATATACGAAAGACGTTAGAGCCTAAAATATTTGTTAGGGAGTCGTTATTATGATTCGAAAATTAGAGAAAACAGATATAGACAGAGTGGCAGAGATTTGGTTGGATACAAATATAAAAGCTCATGGGTTTATTCCTGCACAATATTGGACGGAAAACTTTGATCCTGTGAAAGAGATGCTCTCACAGGCAGAAGTGTATGTTTATGAGGATGAAAATAAAAATAGGATAGAAGGTTTTGTAGGGCTGGATGATGATTATATCGCAGGAATTTTTGTTTGGCATGAATCACAATCCAGGGGTATAGGCCAACAGTTGTTGAATTGTGTGAAAACTATTAAAAAGAAATTGAAGCTAAGTGTGTACCAGAACAATCTGAAGGCAATCAGATTTTATCAAAGGGAAGAATTCAAGATTCAAAAGGAAAATATAGACGAAGCTACAGGTGAAAAAGAATATATTATGGATTGGCACCCTCAGTGAACCGTGTATCCCTTTGTGCATGACATGGAGGGGAGCCAAAAGTGATATAATATCCAGTGTCAGAGTATGCGAAAGAGGTGATATTCATTGAAAAAGGTTGCGATTATTGGCGGCGGAATTGCAGGTATGACAGCAGGGGTTTTGTTGCAAAAAGCAGGGATACAGACAGAGATTTTTGAAAAGAATTCAGTGCCTGGAGGCCAATGTACTGGTTGGAAAAGAGAGGGATACTATATTGACAATTGTATCCATTGGCTCACAGGAACCAGGGAGGGTAGCGGCCTTCATGAACTGTGGAAGGAAATTGGCGCTCTGGGCGACAGCGTGGAAGTGTATGAAAAGGAAATGTTTTTCTCCTCTAGACTAAATGGCCAGGAACTTACTTTTTGGAGAGACAAAGAGAGGACGAGGAGGGAACTGCTTGCATTATCCCCAGAAGACGAGAAGGAAATAAATAAACTCATAGATTACGTGGAAATGGCTGAAACTATGACGGTTCCTGTTGAGAAACCTTTTGATGCTATGAGCCCCTTAGAGTTTATGAAGCTTGGCATGTCTATGAAGGACATGGGGAAAGTAATGAAAGAGTATGGAAACAAGGATCTTAAGGAGCTGGCCAGGAGATTTCGACATCCTTTGATCCAGAGTGCCATCCTGGACTATATGCCAGATGGGTATCAAGCTTACACATTTCTTGTGTCATATGGAACAGTGACAAGTGGAAATGGTGATATTCCAAGAGGAGGCTCTCTGGCAATGGCCATGCGAATTGCGAACAGGTATCAGGAAGCAGGCGGGATACTCCACACAAATGCAGAAGTAGAGAAGATTCTTTTAAAAGATAAACAGGCGGAAGGTCTCTTGTTGAAAAATGGAGAAAAAGTAGAGTCAGATTATGTGATCTGCGCCTGTGATACAGCTTATACATTTGGCAGGCTTCTTCCAAAGGAATATATGCCGAGAAGCTTGAAAAGACAGTACACAGAAAGAGAAAAATATCCGGTAAACAGTGGATTTCAGATTGCCTATGGAGTAGAAGGTGTTTTTCCCCAGCTTACAGGGACAAGGGTTTTCCCCTGTGAAAAAATAAAGGTTGGAAATCGCACTATCCAGAGGATGAGTATTCAGTCCTACGATTATGAGCCAGGCTTTGCACCAAAAGGAAACATGATTTTGCAGTCTAATTTTTGCCAGTTAGAAGAGGACTACCAATATTGGAAATCTCTGTATTCCCAAAAGTCTACATATAAGGAAAAGAAAAGGGAAATTGCGCAGCAGGCTATGGAACGGCTGACAGTTGAATATCCTTTTTTAAAAGGAAGAATTCGTATACTTGACGTGTGGACCCCAATGACCTACACTCGTTATTGTAATTCCTATAAAGGAGCATATATGAGTTTTGTTACATCAAAGGGGGCAAAGAGTATTACAACTCCAGGAACTATAAAAGGGCTGGACCACGTATTAATTGCCAGCCAGTGGTTGATGGGGCCAGGAGGTCTGCCTACTGCGGCGGCTATGGGAAAATTTGCAGCATGGCGTATTATAAGAGGCAGGTAAAAATGCAAGATAGAAAAATTTGCTGTGGTATAGTTACTACTGCGGGTGCGAAAGGATGGGAAGAAGAATGGCATCTAGTATAGAATTTGTTCAATATGTTGCGGATCAGATGCGAGGAGCAGGTGAGATTACTTACCGAAAAATGTTTGGAGAATACGGTATTTATTGTGATGGGAAAATATTTGGAGTCATCTGTGAAGATCAACTATTTATAAAAAAGACAGAAAAGGGGCAAAAGCTATGGCCAGATTTGGAGGAAGGATCTCCCTATCAAGGGGCAAAGCCACATTTTTTGATAGAAGATATTGATGATAGCAGTAAACTAACAGAGTTAGTGGTACAGACTTGCAGAGAGTTGACGCCACCAAAGCCGAAGAAAAAGAAAGCCTCAGAAAAACCGGCCAAAAAGGAGAAGGCTTTAAAGAGTGAAAAAAGTGAGAAGAAGCTGGACTATAAAAAAGAATTTCCAGATCTTTATCTGCCCAAAAAGCCTATGGTGATTGAAGTGCCGAAGATAGTGTTTATCCAAGTGGAGGGGAAAGGAAATCCCAACACATCAGAAAGCTATAAAAATGCTCTCGAAATACTTTACGGCCTGTCTTTTGGGATTAAAATGAATTTAAAATTTCACAAATTGCCAGAGGATTTGCTAAAGCAAGCAGAGGGAGGAAGCGAGAAATCTGCATTTCTTTCAGGAAACTATGTTGTGCCTCCTTTGGAGGGACTTTGGTGGACAGAGGAAACTGCATTTGATGGAAAAAATATCACAGACAAGGATGCATTTTGCTGGATATCCATGATTCGCCAGCCTGAAATGGTAACAGAGGAGATATTTACCTGGGCGAAGGAAGATCTAAAGAAGAAAAAGCCAGAGTTGGATTTATCTGGGGCAAAACTGGTTCATTATCAGGAAGGCTTGTGCTGTCAGGTTTTGCATATTGGACCTTACGATGATGAGCCGGCCACCATTGAAGCCCTGGATGAATTTGTAAAGGATGCCGGGTACGAATCAGATTTTACGAATGGGCGTTATCACCATGAAATTTATCTGAGCGATCCCAGAAGGACGGCATCTGAGCGGTTAAAGACTGTCATTCGGCATCCTGTTAAAAAATCAGAATAAAGGAATGAAGGTATTATACATGACAAAGACAGTGGAAGTAGTGGCAGCTATATTGATTGAGAATCACAGAATGTTTGCTGCGGAGAGAGGATATGGAAAATGGAAGGGCTGGTATGAGCTTCCTGGTGGCAAGGTAGAACCAGGGGAAAGCAAGGAGGAGGCCCTTATTCGGGAAATGCGGGAAGAACTGGAAGTGGACGTTGAGATTGAGAAATACGTTCAGACCATTGAATATGAATATCCAGATTTTCACTTGATGCTACACTGCTATCTGTGTGGGATTGTGGGAGGTAAGCTAAAGCTCCTGGAACATAAAGAGGCGAAATGGCTGTCAGGCGAGGAGATTACTTCTGTGAGATGGCTTCCAGCCGATGAGCTTTTGTTTGATACGTTTAAAAGACTTTTACAGGATAAAAAATAAGGGAAAATACAACATTTTTAGGCGATGCAACTGGCAGTTTACAAATTTCCAGTCGCACTTGGTGGTTGACAACCGGGCAAAAGCTTACAATGAAACCATCTCAGAAGTAAATGTAGACATTTTTTATGAGAGGTTAGTTCGTAATAATTTAAGTAGGTTTTTGTAAGGAGGACATCATGATTTTATCAGAAAAAATTACTATGCTGCGAAAGAAGAGGGGATGGTCTCAGGAAGAGCTGGCACATCAACTGGACGTGTCAAGGCAGGCTGTTTCCAAATGGGAAAGTTCATCGGCCATTCCAGATCTGGAGAGAATCCTGAAAATGAGTCAGATGTTTGGAGTGAGCACTGATTATCTATTGAAAGAGGATGTGAAGGATTTGGCCGACGTTCCTGCTAATGCAGGAGAAGCCACGGAGGATAAAGAGAAAAGTGTATCTTTGGAGGAAGCTAAAAAATTCAAAGAGCTTAGAAGAAAATCGGCAAAGTGGTCAGGCCTGTCAATAGCCGTCTATGTCTTGTCACCGGAAGTATTGTTCTTTCTGAGCGCTCGTGTTGAGATGCAAGCTTTTGGAATGACAGAGGATTGGGCTATGGGAGTCGGCGTCACCATATTACTTCTGATAGTAGCAGCGGCTACAGCGGTATGGCTTTTGGGAAATTCCAAATCAAGCGCCTATGAATTCCTGGAAAAGGAACCTTTTCACTTGCAGTTTGGAGTGGAGGGGATTGTCCGTCAGTGGAGGGAGGAGTTCCGCGGAACTTATAATATGTGTATGGCGGTGGGGATAGCGCTTTGCATTATCGGGGCCATTCCTCTGGTGATGGCAGATGCATTTTGGGACACAGATATGGCAGGGATTATCGGGCTGAACATTTTGCTGCTTTTCGTGTCAGTAGCTGTCTATCTCTTTGTGTGGGCAAGTAAAAGATGGGATACTTGTCAGATTTTGCTTCAGGAGGGAGACTATGCGAGAAATGAAAAGACGGAAGCCATGAAGCTTATGAATAAAATTTACTGGAGTATTATCACTGCAATTTATCTGGCCGTCAGCTTTTGGACAACGGCTTGGGAGCGGACCTGGATGATCTGGGCCTGTGCGGGAATTTTGTATGTGGCGGTGAAGGGAGTCGTAGCTTTCAAGCAGAAACAGTAAAAAATTCAGGGGAGGAAGAAGTTCCTTCCCTATTATTGTGCTTGGACATTTAAGAACTGAGAAAATTAGAATTTGTCATTTTACTTGAATGTTAATATGCGTTGCTTGTGGCAACGGGCAGTTCCGCCTACAATAGTGGTAACAATTAAAAGAAAGGAGGCTATACTTAATGCTCAACGAAAATATTAAAGCAATCAGAAAATCAAAAGGACTTTCACAACAAGAGCTTGCTGTCAAGCTGAACGTGGTGCGACAAACAATTTCTAAATGGGAGCAAGGATTGTCAGTTCCCGATTCTGATATGTTGCTATCCATATCGGAAGCGCTTGAAACACCCGTGAGCACGTTGCTAGGAGAAAACGTCATTGAGTCAGAAGTTGATGACTTAAAGGCGATTTCCGCAAAACTGGAGGTGATAAACTTGCAACTTGCACAGAGAAAAACCACAAGAAAAAGAATCCTACATTGGCTTCTTATCTCATTGTGCGTAGTCATTGTAGCAATTTTTGCAATCTTATTGTTATTAGAAAGCCCTTACTTGGATTGGAATTATAGTGATCCTGAAACTGCCGTTCTCGGAGTGGCAGTTCACTCATTTGAGTGGCTGTTTGTCAGAGTAGCACCAATTATCCTTATCGGTGCAATCACTGGAATTTTCTTGACACGGAAGAAAGAATAGAACAACCCTGCTTTATAGCACCAGTCAAAAAAGATAAATCTAAATGAAATTATTTTCCCATTTCCCCCGCCAGATGGCAAATAAAAAAACGCCGTTTGGCGAGGGAGGTAAAAGTTATGCCTTTTTATATGACTTAGCGGTAATAAGGGAGACTTTTCTTCGTAGTCTCTTTGATTAATCTAAAAATTTCGTAGAGTGTCCTACTCTACGAAAGCAGAGGATTTCATCTTCTGCCAATTTCCCTAACATCATAACACATTTATTCTATTACGTAAATATTTTTTATCGTCTCATGCATTTTTTGTTAGACTTTCCGGTGATATTTTTTGTTTTCATTTAAAGTTTGTCTGATTTTTTATAAAAATATTCCATTTTATTCTTTTAATTGTCAATATTTTCTCTTGATTTCATGGAGTAGGACACTCTACGAATTTCCCCAGGTTTGCTATCTTTGGGTCTATGGGACTGCATCATTAATTTTAGAGCCATTGGAACGTTTTATTAAGGTTCCTATTGGAATTTCAGAAATTATTATTTTATCCAAAGAGTAAGAAAACGTAAAAAGAAATGATATTGATTAATGGTAATATCAAGAATAATAGAAAAGATATTTTTCCTTATGTTGTTTGGGGAATTGCCAGCACAATCTTAAATATAGGAGTATTTCGATTATTTACTTTTTTTGAAATTAATTATCAGATTGCTAATATTGCTACATTAATAATAGTTAAGATCTTTAGCTACGTTACAAATAAAATTTTTGTTTTTCGAACACCTTATAAAGGATTTTGGCCTTTTTTGAAAGAAGTAAGTGCTTTTTTCCTGGCGCGTGGGCTTACATTTATAGTTGATTTTTTAGGAGTAGTGGTTATGGTCGAATTTATGAGGTGTGATGCATTTCTCAGCAAATGCATTTTGGCCGTGCTAGTGATTTGTCTTAATTATATTTTAAGTAAGAGGTTTGTTTTTCAAAGAGAAAAAGGAGAAGAATGATGAACAATATGGATAAGAAAAGAATAAAAATGAATTTTTCTTATATTATTGTAGCTATCTATATTCTCTTTGTTCTAATTATGGTTATATCGAAAGGCGACAATATTTATATTCCTGTTCATGATTACCTTGATAGTCATATAACACATTACAAAGTTCTTCATGATAATCATCAATTCTTTTCAGGATCAGATACAGTAGTGGATTACATGGGAGGGATTGACAGAGACTTTCTGCCCTCTGAACTAAAAATGTATTGTTTGCCATTTGTGTTCCTTGAGCCGATATCTGCAATGGTGCTCATATATATAGCAAGAATTATTCTTTCTGTATTAGGAGGCGTGCATCTTGGAAACTGTGTTTTAAAAGAAAAGGCAGTAATATATAAAAATATTGTTATTATATGTTCATTTATATATGGGATCTTACCAAGTGCGCCAGTCTGGAATTTATGTTTTGCAATCTATCCATTTATGTTTGCACAAATATATCGTATTTATAAAAGGGAAGCAAAGCTAAAGGACGCATTAATATTGTTTCTGTTTGCATTTTTTTCTGAACTGGCTCATTTCGGAGTTTTTATATGTTCTTATCTAATAGTATTCATTATTTTCGATTGGCTGATACATAAACGGCTTAATAAGCTTCTTATAACAGCCATAGTGGCTTTAGGTTCTGGATATCTTGTTTCTGAATACAGAATGTTTCGTGTTATATTATTTAAGCAGGCGTCTACAATCAGGAGTGAATTTACAGGAAGCTCATCTAATCTTGTAGACGCAATTTATATGATTAAGGACGGATTTATAGAGAGCCAGTATCATTGTGCAACAGCACATAAATATATTGTTTTACCTTTATGCATTTTATATTTGGGTTATTTAATATATCAATACAGTAAAAAGCGTAAACTTTCTAGTTTGATAAAAAATCCTTTCATTATTGGAATAATTTGGATATCATTAAATACATTTTTATATGGAATAGAAAGTTGGAGTACGTTTTATACATTGATAAAGAATATCCCTTTAATTGGAGGAATAAGTTTTGCAAATGTGATAAGACTTAATTCTTTTTTGTGGTATTTTGAACTAACCTATATTTTGATAAAGATTTATAAAGCAAATTTAAAGAAATTATCATATGTTATCTGTTTTTTGGCTGTTTTAGCAGTATTTAAATATGATACAGTGTATAATACTATTAAGTTCAATTGGGATAAAGTTACGTTAGAGGCTAATGGAGATACGGATAATAAATTAAGTTATCGCGAGTTTTATTCGGAGAATTTGTTTAATAAAATAAAAAAGGATATAAAGTATGAAAAGGAATGGTCGGTTGCATATGGGATGCATCCGGCTGTCTTGTCTTATAATCAAATAGCTACATTAGATGGATATCATTCATGGTATACATTAAATTATAAGTATAAGTTCAGAGAAATCATTGCACCGGAACTGAATATCAATGAAGGGTGGAGGGCGTATTTTGATGAATG
Organism: Clostridia bacterium; assembly: GCA_910574475.1. Taxonomy (GTDB): domain Bacteria; phylum Bacillota; class Clostridia; order Lachnospirales; family Lachnospiraceae; genus Laedolimicola. The sequence continues at coordinate 58,935 of CAJTAT010000006.1, forward strand.
GGGAGGAAGAGCCTATATTTTTTCTGAAAAAGTGACATACGATCCAATAAGATACTTAGGAGTGGACAAGGATGATTTAAATACTGATATGGAGGCGTTTAAAGCTTTAAATGGAAAATATATATTTTCAAGGGTAGAAATTAGTAATGCAGAAAATTTGTCACTTCAATTAAAAGGAATATATACAGATGAAAGTTCACCATATGTGATTTATGTTTATTCCTGTAAATAATTTATCAAAACTTTACAGTAGGTAAAAAGGGTAGATGAAAGAATTAGAATATCCTTTTGAAAAAATATTTGATAAAAAGAAAAAGGAGTTTACAAAGGGAATTAGTATAAATACTCCTAACATTCCTTAGAAAAGAAAATAGTTATTCATAGAAATAGAGAAAAAACTTTTTCACACTAGTAATCCACCACAAAATAACGTATAATATCACCATAACCAGAAGGCAGGTATGCCCTATGGATGATTTTATAAAGCTTTTCAAATACCGTATGGCAGGCGTCAGAGAATATTGGGTAGTAGACCTGGATAGAAAAATCGTACCAGAAACATGAGACTTTACCAGTAGCTATCACTTACCGAAAAAGATTGGGGAAGACAATGGAAAAACAATACACATTAAAAGTATATCCGAACGGACAGGGACATTCTGTATATAGAGTAATAGAAATATCAGGAAAAAACACCCTCAATGATTTATGCAGTGAGATCTTGTCTGCATATGATTTTACAGATGAACACCTATACGAGTTCAGCATGGATAATAAAGCATATAGCTCAAATAATTATCAGGCGCATCCAATGGACGGTGGGCCATCTACAGATATAAAATTAGATAAACTATATCTGGTAAAGGGACAAAAGTTTTTGTTTCACTATGATTACGGAGATGATTGGATGTTTACCGTCAATGTTCAAAAAATCACAGAGGTTCCAGAATCATTTAAGGCCCATGTTGTGAAGGAAAAAGGATATATTGAACAATATCCAGAATGGGACGACGATGAATATTGGGAGGATGAGGATTTTGACGAATGAAAGTATGCTCCAGAATTTATGAATCAATGGGCTCAGTAAACCACAAAAAAGTTTACTGAGCCCATTGCCGTTCATAGGTATCAAATCTGCGCCTAAAAGATGGTGTACTGTGATTGCATCCCTCTTTTTGCTATACTAAAGTAAGCACTTACGTATTTTCTCAAATATCCCTTTGAATTCCCTTCTATATCTGTTAAAATGAGAACGAAGCCAGAACAAATAATAAAAGCTTCGAAAGGAAGTGAATAACTCTTGCATACTACGAAAAAACTGCCCATTGGCATTGAAAATTTTGAAGAAATCCGCAAGGGGGGCTTCTACTATATCGATAAAACAGGACTGATAAAAGAACTATTGGAAAGCTGGGGAAAGGTGAATTTATTTACCCGCCCCAGAAGATTTGGAAAGTCTCTGAATATGAGTATGCTCAAATATTTCTTTGAATATGGCTGTGACAGCAACCTCTTTGATGGGCTTGCCATAGCAGAGGAAACGAAGCTTCGCCAGGAATATATGGGCCAATTTCCTGTGATTTCTGTTAGTCTGAAGGATGCAGACTTTACGAACTATGAAGGGGCAAGAGGGATGCTGTGCTCAATTATAGGTAATGAGGCTCTCCGTTTTTCTTTTTTGAAAGAAAGCGACAGACTTTCTGGCGAAGAAAAAGAGCAATATAAACAATTGATAAAAGTGGATATAAGCGGCAGTCAGGGGTTTATTATGCCGGATGAAGTTCTGGGAAGCAGCCTCTTTACGCTTTCTCAGCTTTTAAGAAAGCATTATAATCAGAAAGTGATTTTGTTGATTGACGAATACGATGTGCCTTTGGACAAAGCCCAGCATTTCGGCTACTATGATGAAATGGTGGCTATGATACGAAAGCTGTTTAGTCGTGCTCTGAAAAGTAATGAAAATTTGCAGTTTGCGGTATTGACGGGGTGCCTGCGGGTTGCAAAGGAAAGTATTTTTACCGGATTAAATAATCTGCGGGTACTGTCCATTACAAATGTTCAATTCGATGAACATTTTGGATTTACAGACAGAGAGGTCAGAGAACTGTTAGAGTTTTACGGATTAGAGGAGAATTATGGGGCAGTAAAAGAATGGTATGACGGATATCGTTTTGGAGGATCAGAGGTCTACTGCCCATGGGATGTAATTAATTATATAGATTTGCTGCGCTCCGATCCCAATGCAAAGCCCAAGGCTTTCTGGATCAACACCAGTGGAAATGAGATTATCCGTACCTTTTTGCGTATGGCAAAAGGAAGGGTACGCCGGGAGATCGAAGAGCTGGTGAATGGGGGAACGGTAGTCAAAAAGATCAATGAAGAATTGACCTACCGGGATTTGTATCAAAGTATTGACAATCTTTGGAGCGTCCTTTTTACCACAGGATACTTGACCAGCAGGAGAAATGAGGGGGAGGAAGAATACTGCCTAGCTATCCCAAATCTTGAGATCCGGAAAATCTTTATGGAACAAGTAATGGAGTGGATTCAGGAGGAGGCCAGAAAGGATGCGTCGAAGCTGGACGCCTTTTGTGATGCTTTCCTGAAAGGAGACGCGGAGACGATAGAAACGCAGCTAAACCACTATCTGCAGAAAACTATCAGTATCCGTGACACAGGTGGGCGAAAAGGGAAAAAAGAGAACTTCTATCACGGTGTCCTTCTTGGGCTGTTAAGCCATCGGGAGGACTGGTATCTTGCTTCTAATGTGGAGTCAGGAGATGGATATAGTGATATTTTGGTGGAGATCGAGGAGGAACAGACAGGGATTGTAATAGAAGTAAAATATGTAGAAGAGAATCGTCTGGAATCAGGATGTGAGGAAGCCCTTAAGCAGATCGAGACCAAGAACTACGAAGCTAAGCTTCGCCAGGATGAAATGACGCGAATACTCAAGTATGGGATTGCCTGCAGAAAGAAGAGCTGCATGGTACGACGCTTACCGGAATAAAACGGCAGGCTGTAGTGTAGAAGCGCCAGATAAGTGGAATAACTAGTAAGTGCCTCTCACATCTGTTAGAATGAAAGCTGAGAAAATCAACAGAAAGGACAAAAACATGAGCAAAAAAGCAAAGATGTTCCTGTCACTATGTTTAGCCCTAACAGTCATTTCCCTATGTGGCTGCTCAAAAGCCAATCCGAATACAGAAAACAAAAATGAACAGGCAATAGCAGAAGACAAGAATATAGATGATTCAAAGACTACCGCAGAGGAAGCAGATAAACCAGGCAATTCAAAAGAACCAGACGCCAATGAAACGAACGCTTCCACCACCTACCCTCTCACCCTCACAGACAGCCTGGGAAACGAGATTACCATTGAGAAGGAGCCGGAACGTGTGCTGTCTCTGTCGCCGGCAAATACAGAGATTTTGTTTGCACTGGGAGCCGGGGACCGGGTGAAGGGGAGAACAGATTACTGTACGTACCCAGAAGAGGCTCAGCAGGTAGAATCTGTGGGGACTTATACATCACCCAATACAGAACTTATCATTGCTATGGAGCCGGAGGTGGTCTTTGCCTCGGACTATATGGAGGAGAGCATCAGGGAACAGGTAGAGGCTGCCGGGGCCCAGGTGATTGTCGTATCTGCCAATAGTGTGCAAAGTGTGCAGGATGTGATTCTTCAGATGGGACAGGTTCTGAATCTGAATGAAAACGCCGAAAAACTGGTGACTTCTATGAAAGAGGATTTAAAGGAGCTTAAGGATTCCATTGCTTCGGAAGGAAAACAGAAAACCATCTTCGTGGATCTGGGAGATTACTACAGTGCGGGGCCAGGATCTCTACTTGACGATATGCTGAATCAGATCGGAGTAGTTAATATTGTCGGAGATCAAGGGAAGACCTGGCCGCAGCTTTCTCTGGAAGCGATTATTGAGAAAAATCCTGACATTTATCTTTCTTTATACACATCACCGGAAGAACTGAAATCAAGATCCGGACTCAACGAGATAGACTGTATCAAAAATGACAGAATTATCTATTTTGACGGACTTTCGCCGGAGGCAGATTTGATCCAAAGGCCGGGGCCGCGCCTTGTGGAGGGAATACAGATTTTGACAGATCATATTTACGATGTAGAATGAGGAAAGACAGATGAAAAAAGGAAGCAGGAAATGGCTGGTGGCTGGCTCGGTGCTCCTATGCCTAATCATCATGTATCTGTGCACATTGACAGGGGTTGCATCCATTTCCTTCTGGGATGCCAACCGGATTTTGCTTCATGAAGTTTTCCATCTGGACATTAGTATGGAGGGCATTACAGAGGGAAGTATTACGATTATTCAAAATGTTCGCCTTCCCAGGGTGGTTCTGGGATTTTTGACAGGCGCTTCTCTGGCAATCTGCGGGGCCGGTTTTCAGGGAATTTTTAAAAATCCGATGGCAGATCCTTTTGTACTGGGTGTATCGTCGGGAGCGGCTCTGGGAGCGTCTATAGGAATTATTTTTCAGTTTGGCAGCGGATTTCTTGGAATGAATTCGACTACTCTTTTGGCGTTTGTGGGAGCCTTCTTGACCATTGGACTGGTGTATAATATTTCAAAAATAGGCAAAAAGGTTCCTATGGCAACCTTGCTTTTGTCAGGAATCGCCGTAAGCCAAACCCTGGCTGCGGCCATGTCCATCCTTATGATTATGAACAGGCAGGACATGGATCAGATTATGTTCTGGACTATGGGGAGCTTAAACGGAAAGGGTTGGAGCCAGATTGTGATGATTCTTCCCTATGTGATTCTTGGAACAGTTCTGTTATTTACCTCCTGCAGGGAGCTGGATATCATGTTGACAGGGGAAGAGGCGGCGATTCAGCTTGGTGTGAATGTAGAATTTGTAAAGAAAAAGGTCCTGTTTGCATCTACGCTTATCACAGCTGCAGTCATATCCGTTACAGGTATTATCGGGTTTGTGGGACTGGTGGTTCCCCATGTGGTGCGCATGATTGCCGGGCCGAAGCATCGTGGATTGATGCCATTGTCCCTGATTTTTGGCGGTACATTTTTAATTATCTGTGATACGTTAGCGCGCAGTATGGCAGTGTGGGAAATTCCAGTTGGAATTATTACAGCTTTATGTGGAGGGCCGTTTTTTGTCTACCTTCTTCGCAAGATGAAACGGGGAGGGAATTTTTCATGAACAGGGAAATGCTGAAATTTTCTCATGTTGCAGCAGGATATGGGGAACGGGAAGTTTTAAAGGATATCACGATGTCTGTGAAAGAGGGGGAATTTGTGGGGCTCATCGGCTCAAATGGTACCGGAAAATCTACTTTGATTAAATGCATATCGGGATTGCTACCTCTAAAAAATGGAACAATAATGATTTGTGGAAAAGAGAATTCTGCTTTGAAAAACCGGGAGCGGGCTCAGATGGTGGCAGTGGTTCCTCAGTCCTATCATGTGGGGTATGATTTTACAGTGGAGGATATTGTCATGATGGGGCGAAATCCCTACCTGAGTCTGCGCAAGAAAGAAGGGACGGAGGATTATGCGATTGTAGAGGAAGCCATGAAGGCCACAAATACAGAAGAATTTCGGGACAGGCTTTATAATGAGCTGAGCGGCGGCGAGAGGCAGCGGGTCATTTTAGCCAGGGCCATTGCCCAGAAGCCCAGGATTATTCTTTTGGATGAACCTACATCAGCCCTTGATATTCATCATCAGATAGAAGTGATGGAGCTTATCACCAGGCTGAATCAGGAAGAATATGTGACTGTACTGGCAGTGCTGCATGATATCAATATGGCTTCCCGGTTCTGCCAGAGGATCGTCATGCTTCAGGATGGGGCTGTCTTTGCAGATGGGACTCCCCAGGAGGTCATTAACCACAGTAATATGGAAAGAATGTATCAGATGAAGCTGATGATTCGGAAAAATCCCCTTTTTCACAAGCCGGAGATCGTGCCCATCCGCGTGATGGAGGAGGAGAAAGCGGCTACCCGCCGGCATATCCATATTATCTGCGGCGCTGACGGGGCGGTGAAGCTGATAGAGGAATTGGATGAACGTGGATATGAGGTTACGGTGGGAGTGGTCAATCAGGGAAGCGGCGACTGGGATATCTGTCAGGAGTTGGGCGTCACTTGCGTAGAGGCGGAGCCTTTTACCCCAATTACCTGGGAAAAGCAGGCGGAGAATCTGAAATTGATGGAGGATGCGGAAGTGATTCTGGTGGCCGATGTGCCATTTGGCCAGAGCAACCTTATGAATCTGCAGGGATTAGAGAATCTTTCCGGGAAGATTTATTTCCATAAAAATGCCCTGAGCAGCGACCATACGGGAGGGGCCTTGGTGAAACGGCTAGAAGAGATCGGGAGAGTGAAGAAGATTACTTATTTTGGGGATCATGATGAAGTTTTGCGGGAGCTGTGAGGAGGTAAGATAGGAAGATTTGCAAATTTCGGGAATGGGACGTTTGATTATATAGAGACGCCTATAAAAAAGGAGGCCTTTGGGAGATGGAATTCCCATTTTAAATTTCCCATAGGCTGAATGGCCCGGAGCAATAAAAAACCGCCAGCGTCAGCCAGCGGTTCCATCGTTACTATATTTTGCTTTATCCTTCGTTGTCGTTCTGTGGCAGATCAGGAAACAACATTCGAAGATAATCCCGTCTGCCGTAGAGAACACGGTCAATGTACACGTCCTGCCCATTGACACGGTAGAAAACCATGTAATTTCCACTGGTGAGAACACGGTAATCGCTTTCTATATCTGTCACAGAGGACAGCGGAGTGCCGATTTCTGAAAAATTTTCCAGTTCATCAACAGTGTCCATGATTTTGTTTATGGTGTTTTCAGCAGCTTGCGGGTTACATAATTCAAAGGGAATATACTCCCAGATTTCGTCAAGATCGTTCTGGGCTTCCGGGGAGTAGTGGATGCTATTCTTCATTTGCCTATGCCCGGAAATGTGCTCTCACATCCGAGGACGAAAGCCATCCCTTTTCCTCTCCAGATTTTTTCCCTTTTGCAAGCTCGCTCATGAGCTTCAGGGTCGCCTGTGTTTTTTCATAGTCCAGCATGTCAATGATTGCATAGCGGCCGCGTCCGTTTTTGGTGAGAAAGACTGGTGCACCCACAGATACGTCACGGAGCACATCACTGTAATTCCTCAAATCAGAGATTGGTTTGATATTTGGCATAATCACATTCTCCTTTCCTGCCCTTAGTATATCCTGATTTGATGTAAAATTCAACAGCATATTTTACAACAGTATTTTAGTGAGCGCCCTATATGGATTTTGAGAGACTCACAGTCTTGAAGAGAACGAAACACAGCAGCACCGTGTACCCCATGCAGGTTCAGATGGCCCCATCAGGTCGCCACCCGCCGCGATACTCTGCACCAGAACAGCGAAATTACTCAAGGATTCTACAGGAAGCTCTAATGAAAGTGCTTGGTATAAATAGGCAGGGAATATAATAAAAGGGGCATGAAACGGCGCCCCTTTTATCACTATTATTTAAATCCACAGGCTTTCAGTCTATATGAAAATCCCCTGACATATATACAATAACATATTACGAAAGGAAAATAAATATGATTTGATTATTTATATATAAATTTTAATAGAGATAATAGGGAAAAGTTCTTGACAGAAAAAGTGAGATGTGTTATTGTTATACTAATAAAAACAGAAAAAATTTTTACATATACTCTAATTAACAAAAAGCCTATTTAGCTATTAACGGCCGGCAGAAGGTATCTTAGGCTTACAGCCGTAAGCAAAATAGAGTATCAGTCTCTGGTAAAACATCTTATGTTACATCCAATTTACCCGAAGCCGGCCGTTAAATAGATTTATACCTCAGCTTTATAACGCGAAGCGTTCTTTTATACGGGATGCCCTTTGGGTATACCTCAGCTTTACAACGCGAAGCGTTCTTTCATACGGCGTACCCTTTGGGTACAGCCTCATACCAACCCTAATATAACCTATCACCACCTTAAGAGGACCTCCACATGCCAGACCCCTACCTAGCCCACTTCAAAAAAGAAAACAATTCTGAAGATTTTACAATTCAACCCATATCAGCCCATTTAAAAAACACAGCCTCCCTCACCGGACAGATTTGCCCGCTCCCCGAACTAAACTCCATCGCCTGGCTTACAGCCATTCTCCACGACAGTGGGAAATACAGACCTGCCGTCCAGGAATATTTCTCAAGAATCATGAGAGAAGAATCCGTGCGAAGAGGTGAGGCGAACCACTCTTCAGCCGGAGGCTGGCTAATCGACCAATTGACGTCCCATCCTATCTTATCTCAAATGATCCAAGTTGCGATTTATTCCCACCACGGCCTCTGCGACTGTATTTCACACAAGGACGGAAAACTTTTAATCGAAGAGCGATTAAAGCAGGAAGAAAACCATCGTGATGTCCCGGAGAGATTTTATGCATGGACGGACAAAGAGCAGGTACTGAAAACCTGCCGGGAAGCAGAGCGGGATTTCAAGGGTCTCCTGGATGGGATGGTCCAATTTGAACAAAATCAAAAGAGCAAGAACCAATATGGGAACAAGCAATTTTTCCTGGGAATGTATGAACGGATTTTAATGTCCCTTCTCATAGACGCAGACTGGGTGGATACAGCTTCCTTTATGCAGGGAAATGAGAATTTGTACCACATTAGGAGCCAGGAGGAGCTCCAAACCATATGGCAGACAAGTCAGGAAAACCTGGAAAATTATCTGAAAAAATTAAAGAAAGAATCCCGACTTGATGGATATCGAAGTGAGATATCAGACGCCTGCCGGGAGGCGGGAGAAAGAGAATCCAGGCTGTATCGCCTGACAGTTCCCACAGGCGCGGGGAAGACCCTGAGCAGCCTTCGCTTTGCCCTTGCCCAGGCGGTCAAGTATAAAAAGAGGCATATCATCTATGTGGCTCCTTTCAATTCTATCTTGGAACAAAATACGGATGAGATAAGAAACGCTTTAGGAGATCCTGAGCTTGTACTGGAGTATCACAGCAACGTACTGTGCGAGACGAAAGAAGAGAGAGAGCAATATGAACTTCTGGCAGAAAATTTTGCCTCCCCTGTCATAGCCACGTCAGCCGTACAGTTTTTGAACACTTGTTTTTCTGCAAACTCAGGAAATGTGAGACGGATGCACAGTCTCTGCAACAGCGTGATTATTTTTGATGAAATTCAGGCTCTTCCGGTACGGATTATGAAATTATTCAATCTGGCCGTCAATTTTCTGACAACGTTTTGCAACTCTGCGGTGGTTCTCTGTTCTGCCACCCAGCCCCTGCTGGACAGGCTCTCGGAAAACTCTCTGCTTCCGCCGAAAGACATGGCAGAGGTGTCGGCCGACTGTCAATCCGCCTTTCGCAGAACGACTATCATCGATCGGACGAAAGGCGGTACCATGTGGGAATCCATAGATACACTCAAGGATTTTATCCTGGAAATATTGCCCAAGGAAAGACAGGTGCTGGTGATTGTCAACACGAAATCCTGTGCAGAAAAAGTATATGAGTCTCTGAGACAAGGCAGCGAAGAGCAGGAATACGAATTATTCCATCTAAGTACAAATATGTGCCCGGAAAACAGGAAGGATGCCCTGAAAGAAATCAGAGATGCACTGGATGGAGAAAAAACCATGATTTGCGTCACCACTCAGCTTATTGAGGCGGGAGTCAATCTTTCCTTCCGAAGCGTGATCCGCTCCCTGGCCGGCCTGGACAATCTCATTCAGGCAGCAGGAAGATGCAACCGCCATGGAAAATGGGAGAATGGGAATGTCTATCTGGTAAGAATGTCAGAAGGGGCAGAGGATCTTAGCAGGCTCCCGGATATTCGGAAAGCCCAGGAAGCCATGGAGGAAGTGCTCTTTCTGTATGCAAAGAATCCCGGGGCCCTTAATGATTCTCTGGATTCTAACAAGGCAATCCGCTACTATTATCAGCATTTCATGAAAAACCGGGAAACAGAAATGGAATATCAGATCAATATGGATGGATTACAGGATACTTTGCTGAATCTCCTCTCAGGAAATCAGGAAGTTTGGAATTCCTTCCGGGAAAAGAACAGGGGAAAACATGCTTATCTGCGACAGGCCTTTCGGACGGCCGGAACTATTTTTCAGGTAATCCCGGAGGATGGGAAAATTGATGTAGTTGTGGAGTATAATGAGGATGCAAAGAAACAGATTGATATTTTGCAGAATCCTTATAGCACAATTTCTGAAAAACAGGAGGCGTTGCGGAAGGTTCAGAGATATACGGTAGGGATTTCAGAGCAGACCCGAAGGAAGCTTGAAAATGCCATTACGCCCATTTGTGACAATCTGGTTCTGGTGCTGAGTGAGAATTATTACAATCATAAGACCGGGGTTTCGCTAACTCCGGCAGGGATGGAGTTTTTGAACATGTGAGATTTCCCATAGAGAGGAGTGATAAGATGAAATACCGGAATACGGTGGAATTCCAGGTGGAAGGGGAATATGCTTTATTTGCAGATCCGGTGACGAGGGTAGGAGGTGAAAAATGCTCGTATCATATTCCAACCTATGAGGCGCTGAAAGGGATCCTTCAAAGCTGCTACTGGAAGCCCACGCTGATCTGGGTCATAGATGAAATCAGGGTGATGAATCCCATACAGACAGAGACGAAGGCCATCCGCCCCCGAAATTACAATGGTGGAAATGATCTGGCTTATTACACTTATCTGAAAGATGTGTGTTACCAGGTAAGGGCCCATTTTGAGTGGAATCTGAACCGCCCGGAACTTGCCCGGGACAGGAACGAACACAAGCATCACAATATTGCGAGGCGCATGATTGACCGGGGAGGAAGGCGTGACATCTTTCTGGGAACCAGAGAGTGCCAGGGGGTCGTGACCCCATGTGAGTTTGATAAAGGGGACGGAGCCTATGATAAGATGAACGGAGAAATCGATTATGGTTTTACTTATCATGGAATCACCTACCCAGATGAGGCTGTGCTTAAAGAGGATAAAGGGAAAATGACTGTGCGCTTTTGGCATCCGGTTATGCATAACAGAGGAATTATTACATTTATACGCCCGGAGGAATGTGAGAAAAAACGGCATATTAAAGCCATGGATATGAAGCCCTTTGGAAAAAACAATTTTAGCGGTTTAGAAGAGTTTGCAGGGGAGGAGGGAGAGCGTGAACTTAGTACAGGAGGTTTTTGATCTGTATAATAAAAATGAACATCTTGTAGGAAAACTAGAGTTTAAAGTATTTAAGACCCGCAAAGGGGAGGAGCGGATTCCTCAGGTGCTTTTGCCAATCTTCTACTCGACTGCTGCGGCACAGGTTACAGTGACTATTGATGAAGAGGGAAATTTTCTGAAGGCGCTGCCAGTGCCTCCCAGTGATAAGCTGACCATGATTCCGGTGACAGAGAAATCGGGAAGCCGCACAGCCGGCATAGAGCCTCATCCTTTCTGCGATAACATTAAATACTTGGCGGGAGACTATGGAACATTCAGCTCGCCGGGAAGCAAAGATTTTTCGGCCAATTATCGCTTGTATATAGAAGCTTTGGGAAGCTGGCATCGCTCTCCGTACAGCCATAAAAAAGTAGACACTCTCTATGCATATCTGCAAAAAGGAACCCTGATTTCCGATCTGGTCTCCAGTGATGTGATAAAGCTGGATGAACAGGGGAAGATGCTGGAAAAAGAAAAAATACAAAATGTAGATCAGACAGACGCTTTTGTAAGATTTGTCATCAGGGAAACCTATGATTCTGAGGCTGATATTTTAAGGAACGAAGACGGAGGCTATTCCTCAGAATGTTGGCAGGACAGAACGCTCCAGGATGCGTATATCAGCTATTATCGTTCCATTTTGCAGGAAAAGGATCTCTGCTATCTGACGGGAGAGTATGTCCCTGTCACCTACCTTCAGCCTAAAAAGATCAGAAATGAGGGGGATGGCGCCAAACTTATTTCCTCCAATGACGAAACGAATTTTACGTTCCGCGGAAGATTTAACGATAAAAAGCAGGCTTTTGCAATCGGATATGAAGCCTCTCAAAAGTTTCATAATGCATTAAAATGGATTATTCGAAAGCAGGGGTCTTATTGGGACGGATTTTGTATCGTGGTATGGGAGTCCAATCTGAAGAAGATTCCAGAATTAAGTGCGGATACAGATGATATTTATTCAGAATGGGAAGAAGAGGAGCAGTATCAGGGCACAGGAGAGGGAAAGGCAAGCAGATTCCGGGCGGCCCTCCAGGGCTATGGAAAAAAGCTGGATGAGATGTCAAAGGTTGTGATACTGGCATTTGACGCGGCGACCACGGGCAGGCTGTCTATGCTGGAACAAAATCAGCTGGAAACGAGCAGATATCTGGCCAATATACAGCACTGGCATGAAAGCTGTAAATGGCAGCAGGTGAAATATAAAGACTCTCATCTGTATCGGTATGAAGGAATGGCTGGAATCAGGGACATCGCGGAAGTGCTTTACGGCACAGAGCAGAATGGAGTCTTAACTGTCGCCAATAAAAAGATATATGGAGAAGTGTACAGGCGGATATATTCCTGTATTTCAGACAGAAGAAGAATTCCTGTAGATATGGTAAGGCTGGCTGTGCAGAGAGCTTCGTTACCTATTATCTATGAAAAGCGTTACAATTGGGAGCGGATCCTGTCTGTGGCCTGTTCCTTTGTAAAAAAAGAGCGGCAGGAGAGAAAAAAGGAGGTATGGAATTTGGCACTAAATGAGACAAGCAAGGATAGGAGCTATCTATATGGGAGACTGCTGGCAGTGGCCGACAGAATTGAGCGACGGACTTTTGACCGTGAGGAGGATGAAAAAAGGGCCACCAATGCAGATCGCTATATGAATGTCTTTTCACAGCGCCCTTATGAGACATGGCAGATCATTGAAAAACGGATACAGCCTTATTATTTGAAGCTTGATATTCAGGAGAGAAATACCTATAAAAAGCTTTTGGATCAGATCTATGAGCTGTTTGACGAAGAGAGCTTCGCAGACAACCGAAAATTAGAGGGACTTTATTTATTGGGATACCACAGTCAATCTTATGTTTTGAAATATGGAAACAAGAAAGAGGAAAAGGAGGAGACACATGAGTAGCTTAACAGGAAAAATTGATTTTGCAGTGATTGTTTCTGCAACAAATGCCAATCCGAATGGAGATCCCTTAAATGGAAACCGTCCCAGAGAGAATTATGATGGCTATGGAGAAATATCTGATGTGTGCATCAAGAGGAAGATTCGGAACCGTTTTCAGGATATGGGCCACAAAATCTTTGTTCAGTCAGATGATCGTTCCGATGATGGGTATAAGAGCCTCAAAGATAGAGCGGAAGGCTGTAAAGAATTAAATACAGAGATCGGGAAAGGGAAGAAGGCCAACCGCGATGTATGCAGCGAAATAGCATGCAGAGAATGGCTGGACGTGAGAGCTTTTGGACAGGTGTTTGCATTTAAAGGAGTCGACGTCTCCCTGGGAATCCGGGGGCCGGTATCCATTCATCAGGCGGTCAGCATTTCCCCTGTGGATATTATCAGCATGCAGATAACAAAAAGTGTCAACAGTGAGTCAAAAGATAGCAGAGCATCTGATACTATGGGAACCAAACACCGGATTGAGTTTGGATTGTATCTTATAAAAGGAAGCGTCAGTGTACAGCTTGCAGAAAAGACTGGGTTTTCCCAGGAGGATGCAGAAGCTCTGAAAGAAGCATTGAAAACCTTATTTGAAAACGACGCTTCCGCTGCCCGGCCGGAGGGGAGCATGGAGGTGTGCAGAGTCTACTGGTGGCAGCATAAGGAGAAGACACCGGCAGTCTCCACTGCAAAGATTTTCAGGAGCATCCACATTCAGGAAAATATAGAGAGACCCAAATCCCTCCAGGATTATACGATTACACTGGACTCCCTGGATTGTGTGGCCCCGGAGGTATTTGAACTTGTATAAGGAAGAGGATTATCTTCAACTTTCAGGAATTCAGCACTTTGCATTTTGCAGGCGGCAGTGGGCACTGGCGTATATTGAATTACAGTGGAAAGAAAATGTGAGAACGGTGGAGGGAAGGCTGCTGCACGAGAAAGCCCATGATATCGGCAGTACAGAAAAGCGCGGAGATGTGACTATCAGCCGGGCAATGCCTGTTCACTCCCGGGAGCTGGGAATCAGCGGAGAGTGTGATGTGGTAGAGTTTCATCGCTCTGAAAACGGCATTTCTCTGATGGGAAGAGAGGGGCTGTACACCGTTGTTCCGATAGAATACAAACGCGGCTCGCCCAAAGAGACAGACATTGATATTCTTCAGCTGACCTCTCAGGCTCTGTGCCTGGAAGAAATGCTTTGCTGTGAGATTCCATATGGATTCTTATACTATGGAGAGACGAGACACCGGAAGAAAATCATGTTCGATCCTGCTGTACGCGAAAAAGTGGGCGTTCTGTGGAAAGAGATGCATGAATACTATGAGCGGAAATATACGCCAAAGGTAAAGAGGAAGAAAAGCTGTAATGCATGTTCCCTGCAAGATATTTGTCTTCCCGTTTTAATGAAAAATACTTCAGTAAAACATTATATCGATCAGGCGCTGGAGGAGGATGAATGAAAAGGCTCTTAAATACACTGTATATTACATCTACAGATAGATATCTTTCTTTAGATGGAGAAAATGTAGTAGTCTTGTCAGGAAAAGAGGAGATTGGCAGAGTTCCACTGCACAACCTAGAGGGAATTGTAACTTTTGGCTACACAGGAGCAAGCCCCGCTCTGATGGGGGCTTGCGCTCAGAGGAATATTTCTCTCATATTCCTTTCAGGCTCTGGGAAATTTCTTGCAAGAGTATCAGGAGGGGTCCGTGGAAATGTCACCCTTCGCAAGGAGCAATACCGCCTGAGTGAGGACAAAGAAGAAAGTATCCAGATTGCAAGAAACTTTATAACAGGAAAAGTATTTAACTGTAGATGGATCTTGGAGAGAGCGACCAGAGATTATCCCCTGCGTCTGGATGTGGAAAAATTAAAGCAAAAATCCACGTTTATGGCGGAATCTCTCACAAAAATTCGTAAATGCGATGACGCAGGGAGTTTGCTGGGATTAGAAGGAGAGGCCGCGTCTATTTACTTTTCCGTATTTGATGATATGATTTTACAACAGAAGGATGCATTTTGCTTTCAAGGACGAAATAAACGACCTCCATTGGATAATGTAAATGCAATGCTTTCATTTACATATACATTGCTGGCAGGAATGTGCGCATCGGCCCTGGAAACAGTTGGCTTGGATCCGTATGTAGGATTCTTTCATACAGATCGCCCTGGAAGAATATCTTTAGCATTGGATTTGATGGAAGAGCTGCGTGGCGTCATGGCAGACAGATTTGTACTGACGATGATTAATAAAAGGATTTTAGATGGCTCCTGCTTTTTCCAAAAAGAAAACGGGGCAGTCGTTATGACAGATGAGGCCAGAAAAACATTTCTTTCTCATTGGCAAAATAAGAAGAAGGAAGTGATCAAACATCCTTTTATAAATGAAAAAGTAGAATGGGGAGTTGTGCCGCATGTTCAGGCAATGCTTCTGGCCCGGTATATACGCGGCGATTTGGATGAGTACCCGCCTTTTTTATGGAAGTAGGTGATAAATCAAAATGCTGGTATTGATCACATATGATGTAAATACAGAGACAGAGGCTGGCAAAAGGCGCCTGCGAAAAGTGGCCAAGCAATGTGTAAATTATGGGCAAAGAGTTCAGAACTCTGTTTTTGAATGTAATATGGATGCGGCAAAATGCCGTCAGGTAAAAGCGATTCTGGAGGATTTGATTGATAAAAATGTGGACAGCCTTCGCTTTTACTATCTTGGAGACCACTATAAAAATAAAGTAGAGCATATTGGGGCAAAAGCTGGGTTTGATGTGACAAAGCCCTTAATGTTTTAGAACGGTTTGCTTTCACGACAAGTGATAATGATGTGGTGCGAATATTATGTGAACATAAAAGGTGTGGGAGATTCGCACTTGTGTATTAAGGAGATTCAGAGGTTTTTAGATAGATAGGAATGTTTTTGTAATGCTGATTTTGTATATTATGTACAATTTATGATTAGAATAACAAGGTGAATTTGTATGTAATTGCGGTCTCCGCCCTTGTGGCGGAGTGGATTGAAATTTTTTGGCCGGATCCTCTTATATCTTCCCGGAAGGTCTCCGCCCTTGTGGCGGAGTGGATTGAAATGATAATGTGCAAGTGGAACTGACACAGGGCGCAAGTCTCCGCCCTTGTGGCGGAGTGGATTGAAATTCTTTTCATAGGGAGGTGAGGGAAGTGAGAAAGAGGTCTCCGCCCTTGTGGCGGAGTGGATTGAAATATGTACCAAGTCGTTTTCCATATAAGTTGCGCTGTCTCCGCCCTTGTGGCGGAGTGGATTGAAATCCTCCCCTTATTCAGCTTGTGCCGGATTCCTACAGTCTCCGCCCTTGTGGCGGAGTGGATTGAAATAAAGACTGGTACAGAGAAAAGATTATTGAGATGGTGTCTCCGCCCTTGTGGCGGAGTGGATTGAAATGCCCAGGCGGCATCAGATCTTTTATCGGGCCTCTTGTCTCCGCCCTTGTGGCGGAGTGGATTGAAATACAACGACAACGAGCGTTTCAAAAACTCAGTAGACGTCTCCGCCCTTGTGGCGGAGTGGATTGAAATGGTGATGTGTATGCGGTGATTCCGAACTTTCAGCCGTCTCCGCCCTTGTGGCGGAGTGGATTGAAATTGTTTGGTGGAAAGTCGAGAGGTGGACTAAATTTGTCTCCGCCCTTGTGGCGGAGTGGATTGAAATACCTCTTCAAGCTCCCTACCAACTGTAGTCCGTTCGTCTCCGCCCTTGTGGCGGAGTGGATTGAAATATGATGCTTAATCCGTCCTCCTCATCCTGATACCGTCTCCGCCCTTGTGGCGGAGTGGATTGAAATACCCCTTCCGCCGCGACGACTTCTACCGAGGATTGTCTCCGCCCTTGTGGCGGAGTGGATTGAAATGTTCCACTAAGTCCTCGTATTTTGCCAGTCGTTCGTCTCCGCCCTTGTGGCGGAGTGGATTGAAATTGGATGTATATGGGATACGGCCGCTTAAGGTTGGTCTCCGCCCTTGTGGCGGAGTGGATTGAAATACCCATAAATAATATCACTTCCGGCCGCAGATGAGTCTCCGCCCTTGTGGCGGAGTGGATTGAAATTGATTTAATATTCCCGTAATATGAAATGATAGCGGTCTCCGCCCTTGTGGCGGAGTGGATTGAAATAAAGCTCCCTCCATTATAATTATACCTGTCCAGCGTCTCCGCCCTTGTGGCGGAGTGGATTGAAATTATTCCATTAAATTCAAAAGGTCTGCTCATGATAGTCTCCGCCCTTGTGGCGGAGTGGATTGAAATACAGTGCCAGCTAAAGTTGTGGTTGACAGTGATGGTCTCCGCCCTTGTGGCGGAGTGGATTGAAATGTGCAGAAGGGGATCATTACGCTAAGCGGAGATAAGTCTCCGCCCTTGTGGCGGAGTGGATTGAAATACCTCCTCTCTATGCAGCATTTCTTAGAAGCTCGTCTCCGCCCTTGTGGCGGAGTGGATTGAAATAATTGTTTTCCGTGGAAAAGATAATCCAGAAATGTCTCCGCCCTTGTGGCGGAGTGGATTGAAATAGAAGTAAGTAGGGCCTCTTCGGGGGCCTTTACCGTCTCCGCCCTTGTGGCGGAGTGGATTGAAATATGAGGTTACTGTGGCAACGTTTCCGGCCTATGGTCTCCGCCCTTGTGGCGGAGTGGATTGAAATGTTACCAATAAAACGATAAAGTTCTCCTTCATAGTCTCCGCCCTTGTGGCGGAGTGGATTGAAATAAGGCTACGGCCTTAACCTTACGTTTTTACCGCCGTCTCCGCCCTTGTGGCGGAGTGGATTGAAATACCCCCCACACCCTCAAGTGACACTTAAGTGTATGTCTCCGCCCTTGTGGCGGAGTGGATTGAAATGCCATATTCTTTTCCTCTCTTTCTCATGCCTCTTGTCTCCGCCCTTGTGGCGGAGTGGATTGAAATGTCAACATTACAAGATGTCCGTTGGATGAATATAGTCTCCGCCCTTGTGGCGGAGTGGATTGAAATATTGCCTTGGAGCAGAGAAAGTAAGCCAAGTGTCGTCTCCGCCCTTGTGGCGGAGTGGATTGAAATATGTTGTTGATTCCTTCGCCGTCCTGCGATATGGTCTCCGCCCTTGTGGCAGAGTGGATTGAAATAACATCACAGACGAGGTTGTAGACCGGTTAGAGGCACGCCTCCGCCCTTATGGCAAAAAAATTAAAATGGTATAATAAAAAAGTACACTTTATGAGAGAAAAAGTTTTGTTCTCACAAAGTGTACTTTTTTATTTTCTTATATCTATAATACTATCGGCATGATTCTATCACAACATTAACTAATTTTGCAAGTTTTTTCTCACCTTTTTGAGAGATCTCTCTAAATTTTTCCTTTGATTTTACATTCTATAAAAGTACACTTTTTGAGAATACATAAATATCAACAATACCCTTTCTTGATAAAGGGATGGAAGAAAAAACAGAAGGGATCATTCGAAGAGGTCTGTAAATAAATGGAATCGATAGATTGCATTTCACCGAAAGGATTGCAGAACGATTCATGATATAAAAAAGAAACGGCATTGGAAGGCAGGCAGAAGATACCTGCGTATTGAGTATGCCAAGACCTTGTGAACATGCAAGGCATGAGGTAGCAGGGAGCGAAGCCGGGCAATATGATGTGTCCGGCATCAGCTAAGAAATAGTTGATCAATATATCTTATTATATAAAAGTTCATTTGGAAAGAAACTGAGAGGAGAAGCATGAAAAAACTTGTTATTATACTGGGGATGCACAGAAGCGGAACCTCTATGGTGTCTCAGATATGTCAATCTATGGGAGCTTATTTGGGAGAGCAAGATGAGTTGATGGGGGCTGCAGAGGATAATAGGGACGGTTTCTTTGAAAACAAAGAGATAGCCCGTATCAATGATGAGATACTGCGTCTTTGCAATCAAAGATGGTATACCCTGGAAACACCGGAACCAGACTACAGACATCCGCAGATCGGAAAGGCAATGGAAGAAATAAAGGTCAATATTCAAAACCTTTTTAATAGGAGTGATATCGTTGCCGTTAAGGATCCAAGAATATCTGTTTTATTGCCATTATGGGAAAAGGTGATAAATGATTTGGAAGCTGAAGTCCACTATATATGGGTATGCCGAAATCCCCTGGAAGTGGCAGAATCATTAAGAAAAAGGGATGGATATAGTAGAAAACACAGTTTGATGCTATGGATTCACTACAATCTCAGGATTTTAAAATATTTGAAAGAGAAAGAATATCTGCTGATACACTACAGGGATATTCTGGAAAATACTCAGGCCCTAGATAAATTTAAGCAAATTTTTACACATAATTTTAACAGGGAAATTGTAAAACGTAATTATTGTCATTCCAATTATACCAGCCAGGATATCTTGAATTTGGAAAATCAATTATTGTCAGACTTGTATCACCAGTTATTGGTAAATCAGAATCTGGAGACAAATGTAGCAGAATGGGAAAGACAGTATCTGAAAAAAATCATGAAAGCAGAAGACAGATATGTGGACTATGAAGTATTGGAACACGTGGATTATTTCAAAGAAAGAGCCTTGATTATATACGGGGCAGGAACCTATGGAAAGCATGCGGCTCAGATGCTGCAGCAAATGGGAATTTTTAAGTTTGATTTTTGTGACAGAGATATGCATAAGCATAGGACGGAGCTAATGGGCGGGAAGGTTTTTTCCATTACAGAACTGGAAAAAATAGAAAACCCTCTGATTGTGATTGCTATCAAAAATGAAGAGCTGAGAAGGGAAATAGAGCAGACACTTGTATATATAAAAGGAGTAAACTTCTTTTCCTTTTTTTCATTGCGCTCCATTTGGAAATATAAGGTTCGCGATGATGACTCTCTGGATTTTAAAGCAGATGCCTTTTCTTCCTGGTATAAAGAATTAGAATTGCGGGGAAATAATGTTATAAATACTTGCCAATGTGATCTTTTGGTTTATCAGAACGGAAAAGTGGGTTCCTCCACTGTTTCAAAAAGCTTGTGGAATGCGGGAATTGAAAATTCCCATGTACATAGATTCTTTTTTAAAAACGATGTGGTGGGGAAATTGCTGCTGGGAGAAGACAAAATAGAATTTATAGAAAGTTCTAATTATTTTAGCTTCCAATCGCAAGAATATATAAAATCAATCAAAGAAAAAGTAAAAGGCAAAAAAATTATAACCATGGTGCGGGAACCCATAGCAGTAGATTTGTCCACTGTTTTTCAATGGATTGGAAGTGGGACGGCAGATGTATTTTTTGCAAAACAGCTTAGGCAAGGTAAGACTTTTCTACAAACGGTTGCTGAATTGATGGCAAAAATTCAGAATCGTCTATTTGATTGGTTTGAGGAAGAGTTGAAAGAATTGTGTGGAATTGATGTACGAGATTATCCATTTGATAAAGAAAAGGGCTATACCATTATTTCCGAAAATGGGGTGGAAATCTTGCTCTTAAAGGCAGAAAAATTATCAAATTTGACAGATATTATCGGAAAATTTGCGGGGGGGGGGTCATCCCCTTGTCCTGACAAATGAAAATATAGGAAGCAGTAAAGAGTATGCCCATCTGTATAGGGAGGTAAAGAAAAGAATCCAGTTACCCCAGGCATATGTGGAGTATTATTACAACAACCATCCCTATATGGAACATTTTTATTCAAAAGAAGAACAGAAAGCATTTTTCAATAAGTGGGTGGGGAGCACAAAGAAGCATAGGAGATAAAAAGATGACAGTGTTAGACAGGCTCAGTTGTCGCAACTTTGTTGTAATAGATGGTTGGGTCTATTTTTCAAACATGTTTTACAATGGTTTTTTCAAGACAGAAATCAATACGGGAAAAACTTATTTTTTAGACTGTTTTAGAGATGAAAAGATGTCCATGCGGAATATACACAGAGATGTTTTTCTGAATCATGAGAAAATTTATTTGTGTCCCTGGAAGGGGAAACATTTACATATATGGGATCCGGCAGATAGGTCTTTACATTCTGTAGAGATTAGAGGGGAAAGATGCCCATTTATAGATGAAATGGTTCTTGGAACAAAAGAAGTCTTTCCTTTTCCAAAATTAATGGAAGAGTGGAAGATACCTTATGCAGAGCCCTATTTCTGGAAACAGGTGTGTGATAAAGTCTGGTATGGCTTTTGGCCTTTGGGCAGCTATTTATTGCGTTACAGAGAGGGCGCGGATACATATGAAGAGATTCCTCTCACTGTGGTTAATGGGACAGAGCTGGAGGAACACCTGCACAAAGTCAGAGTGGAATTGTTGCAGAAAGAACCAGTTTCCGAAAATACCATAGAACTGCAAAAGTTTTTAGATGAGGTCACAAGAGGAAGTATGAACAGAAAAGGCGCTTCCCGGGACAATAGCAGTGTTGGAAATAACATATGGAAGCAACTAGAATAAGTGCTGACAAGTTGGCGAAGGGGCTTGTTGAGCAGAGGTTGCCTGGAGGTCAAGAATACATGGAAAAACAAGAATTATATACCCACTTAGACGCCCTGGAAGCAGAAGCCATTTATATCATCCGGGAAGTGGCGGCAGAGTGTGAAAAGCCAGTGATGCTCTATTCCATCGGAAAGGACAGCTCCGTTATGCTTCACTTGGCCATGAAAGCCTTTTACCCGGAAAAGCCTCCTTTCCCCTTTTTACATATCGATACCACCTGGAAGTTCAAAGAGATGATAGCCTTCCGGGATCGCATGGCAAGGGAAAAAGACATTGAGATGCTGGTCTACACCAATGAAGAGGGAGTGCGCCAGGGCATCAATCCCTTTGACCATGGTTCGGCTTACACAGATATCATGAAAACTCAGGCTTTAAAGCAGGCCCTTTCCAAGTACGGATTTACAGCCGCCTTTGGAGGCGGAAGACGTGATGAAGAAAAGTCAAGGGCAAAGGAACGGATTTTCTCTTTCCGTAACAGGGAGCAGGCCTGGGATCCCAAGAACCAGAGGCCGGAGATGTGGAATCTCTATAATACTCAGATCCATAAGGGAGAGAGTATCCGGGTATTTCCCCTTTCTAATTGGACGGAGAAAGATATCTGGCAGTATATTGAGAGAGAACAGATCGAGATTGTGCCTTTGTATTTTGCAAAAGAGCGGCCTATCGTGTACCGGGATGGAAATATCATTCTGGTGGACGATGACAGGCTCCCCCTGTTGCCAAGAGAAAAGGTAAAATATGAGAGGGTTCGTTTTCGGACTTTAGGCTGCTATCCTTTGACAGGAGGAGTAAGGTCTGAGGCAAATACCCTGGAGAAAATCGTGAAAGAAACCCTTGGGGCAGTGACGTCGGAGAGAACGAGCCGGGTGATAGACCACGAAGGAGCGGGAAGTATGGAGAGGCGCAAGAGAGAGGGGTATTTCTAGGATGAGTGGACTGTTAAAATTCATTACCTGCGGAAGCGTGGATGACGGAAAATCCACCTTAATCGGACATATGCTTTACGATGCCAAGCTGCTCTTTGCAGACCAGGAGCATGCTTTAGAGCTTGACAGCAGGGTGGGAAGTCGTGAGGGGAAGCTTGATTATTCCCTGCTGTTAGACGGTCTTATGGCAGAGCGTGAGCAGGGAATCACCATAGATGTGGCATACCGGTATTTTACCACAGAGAAGAGAAGCTTTATCGTGGCGGACACGCCGGGACATGAGGAATATACGAGAAACATGGCGGTTGGAGCCTCCTTTGCAGATCTGGCAGTCATATTGGTGGATGCATCCCAGGGAATCCTCATACAGACCAGGCGCCATGCCAGAATATGCGCGCTGATGGGAATTCGGCATTTTGTCTTTGCAGTCAATAAGATGGACCTGGTGCACTACAGTCAGAAAGAATTCAAAAAGATTGAGAAAGAGATCAAAAAGCTGGCCATAGACCTGGATTTACACCAGATCTATGTGATCCCAGTGTCAGCCACAGAAGGGGACAATCTGACGATTCCCTCTTCCCACATGCCATGGTATACAGGGGCCACCTTACTGGATACTCTGGAAACTGTCAATGTAGAGGAGGGGATGAAGGAGACAGGGTTTGTGATGCCGGTTCAGAGAGTATGCCGGCCCAACCATACCTTCCGCGGATTTCAGGGACAGATAGAATCAGGAAAGATAGAGGTAGGGGAAGAACTGACAGTACTGCCCAGCGGGGAGAGGGCAGTGGTGGATGGTGTCTTTGTGACAGATCGGAAAGAGACGCATGCCCAGAGAGGGCAGGCCGTGACCCTTTCCTTAAACAGAGAGATTGACGTATCTAGGGGCTGTGTGTTTGTAAAAGACACTGAATTGATTGTCAGCCATATGTTTACGGCATCCCTGTTGTGGATGGATGATACAGAGCTTATGGAGGGAAAGAATTTCTTCTTGAAAATCGGAACGAAACTGATTCCCGCCTCTGTGATGGAGATGAAATATAGCATAGACATCCATACAGGGGAGCATATAGCGGCGAGCCGGCTGTACAAAAATGAGATGGGAGTGTGCGACATCGTCACAGCGGAAGAGATTGTTTACGATAGCTTTGAAAAGCGGAGAGGAATGGGGAGCTTTATACTCATAGATCGGGTGACGAATATGACGTCCGCCTGTGGAGTGATCGAACATTCCTTAAGAAGAGCAGAGAATCTGACCTGGCAGAAGATGGATATCACCCGGGAAATCCGGGCAGGGAAACTGGGACAAAAGCCAGTGACCCTATGGTTTACAGGACTATCTGGTGCGGGGAAATCAGCCCTGGCCAATGAAGTGGAAAAGCGTCTGAACGTAAGCGGGAGATACACCATGCTCTTAGATGGAGACAACATCCGAATGGGATTAAATAAGAATCTGGGCTTTGAGCAAGAGGATCGGATAGAGAACATCCGAAGGATAGCAGAAGTGGCGAAACTAATGAATGATGCTGGTCTCATAGTACTGACGTCATTTATCTCGCCATTTCGAAGTGACCGTGAAAACGCCAGAAATATCATAGGGGAAGAGAATTACATAGAGATCTATGTGAGCACGCCTCTGGAGGAATGTGAGAAAAGGGATGTAAAAGGATTATACCAAAAAGCCAGGGAGGGGAAGATACCCAACTTTACAGGAATAACAAGCCCTTATGAGGAGCCGGAGCATGCTAGGATTGTGGTGGATACCAGCATGCAATCTTTGGAGGACTCTGTAGAAACCATAATGAAATCATTAACTGAGGAGGGAATCATTGGGATACATTAGAATTTCCAAAGAGAACTGCTTCTGTCTATATGAGCATGAGCCTGTAGATGACAGGAAATTAAAAGATTTTTTTCGTGTTGGCCAAGTGGTGTTAGTAAAAGATAAATTAGAAAGAGTTATAGGAATTATTTCATTCAGCGATTTTAAGAAGGCTAAAGAAAATGGGAAATACCCTATAAACAGAACGTTTAAAAAGATTACACTTCATACGGGATATATGGAAGAAGTAAGAAAGTTCTTTGATGAAACAAACTATCAGAGTATTCCTGTATTAACTGAAGAGGGAGAATTGATTGAGAGTTTTATCAGGGCTGGTATGACATATAACGTAGAAATGGATGGGGGTAAATGGATTGACATAGCAAATAGCCACTTGGCAGAATTAGTCAGAAAAAAAGGCTATCGAAGAATCAAAATATGTATCACAGACTCTCAAAGCGATGAAATCTATTCTTATTTTAAACATTACGAATCCTTATATGATACTGTAGAAAAGATTCTCTGGTATGACATTTGGAAGGCGAAGGAAGCAGACATTATCATTACAAATGGCAAAATGAACAGAGATTTGCATGTGACGGTATACTCTTTTCATTCCTTACGGATAGAGCTGGAATACCATTTGTTGCTGCAAAACTGTATCAAAAATAAGATTAATCTCTATCTGATCAGTACTCCTACAGCTGATAATGTATGGAATACCACAGGAGAAGAAAAAAGAAGGATCTCCAAAGGGAAGCATTGGATCGAGTATTTAAAAAATAAAGAATCCAATTCGGAACTCCTGGAACAGGTATTGGATAGAAAGGATGAGATAGATCAATTCATAGATTCCTGTATGAATTTGCCCCCAGTAGTTGTAAAAAATCAGCTATGTTATGAGCGGGAACATATTAGTGCATATGTCAATGTAATAAATGGGAACAGATTAACAGAAGGAATACCTGATGGGGCAGAAAAACATATTTATCTGTCAGGCAACAGCTTTGTATTTGGCCCCTTAGTGGATGATAGACACACGGTAGCTAGTATTCTGCAGGCTATGGCTAAGAGAACCTCAGAGCTTAAAGATTATAAGGTTGTTAATGAAGGGATGAGAGGGATCCCCTTCTATGAGAGCTTAAAAAGGCTGAATCATGACCAATTTTTTGCGGGGGGGGGCGATATCGTTGTCCTGTTCGTAAACTTAAAGGAGTTATTTTTTGAGCTGGAGGAAGATGCTAAAAAAAGTATTTTAGATGAGATCAAAATATATCATTTAGAAGATGTGTTTAATGCTTTGGATCGAACAAAAGTAACATCTTATTTTATTGAATCTCCCACACATCCCAATGAGTTTGGGTATCAGCTGACTGCTGAGTATCTGATGAGGGTGTTTAAGGAAAACTGCGACGATGTATGGAAGCGCAATTTTACATGGGACCATAAGCCAGTATGTGAGAATGAAGCTATGCTTCATGAGAACAGGGAAGAATGGATTCAGTATATAGAACTGCTGAAAAGATACCAATGGGAAGGAAGCGGTACAAAAGGTGCAATTGTTATGAATTGCAATCCACTTACATATGGACATCAGCATTTAATAGAATATGCAGCTAAGAAGGTAGACTATCTGTATCTTTTTGTAGTACAGGAAGATAAATCTACGTATTCCTTTGAGGAACGCTATGAGATGGTCAGGGCCTGTGCGGAGAGATATTCGAATATTGCAGTGCTACCCAGTGGAAGATTTATCATTTCGGCGATGACATTTCCAGAATACTTTACAAAAGAGATGGAAAAGCCGGAGACAGTCATAGACACATCGAATGATGTAATGATTTTTGGAACGTATATTGCTCCTATATTAAATATCACTGTGCGTTTTGCGGGAGAAGAACCAACGGATTTTGTGACAGCCCAGTATAATGCTTCCATGAAACAGATGCTGCCGGAGTATGGAATACAATTTGAGGAGATTCCAAGGTATGCAAAAGAAGGGATAGGAGTAATCTCAGGAACAAAAGTCAGAGAGTCAATAAAGAGAGGGGAATGGGCACGGGTGAGGGAACTTGTGCCGGAAACCACATATCAGATCATTGAGAAACGTGACAAAAGGAAGTGGGCTGATACTTCGATATAGGGAGGTGTGGAAATGAAGCCGCTGGTCAGTGTTGTCATGCCATCCTATCATTGTGAAAAATTTATAGGGGAAGCGATTGAATCTGTGTTTGGACAGAGCTATAAGAATTGGGAGTTGGTTATCGTAGAAGATGGTTCTAAAGATCATTCTCTGGAAATCATACAAGCTTATGAGGATGAGCGCATCAAATTGTTTTGTAACAAAGAAAATACAGGGATCGCAGAGGCGACGAACCGGGGGATTTGGGAGAGCCAGGGAAAGTATCTTGCGTTGCTGGATGCAGATGACATCGCAGAAAAAAACAGATTAGCCTTACAGGTGGATTATCTGGAAGCCCATGAGGAGATTGATGTATTGGGAGGACGGACGACCTTAATCAATGAGTTGGGAGAGCTGATTGATTATTCCAATATACCGAGAAGGAACCCTAAATATATCAAAGCAGTCCTTCTTTTTCGTTGCCTTGATTTTTGGAACAGCACAGCCATGATACGGAGAGATTTTGTGAAAAAACATGGGTTGCATTATGAGAATGGTTGTTATGGCATGCAGGATTATCGCTTCTATATGGAGTGTTCAAAGGTTGGAAATATTTCATCCATAGATGCATTTCTGTCAAGACATCGGTTTCACCGTGAAAATGAAACAGAACGAAATTTTCGCGTGTATTCAGCAGAGAGAGCCCGGACCTATGCGCAGTTTCAAACATACTCTTTACAAAAGAGTGGATTTCATCTGACTGAGGATGCGCTTTCTCTGATTCATAAGGCGCTGGCAGAAAGAGATGGAAGGTGTGATTCCATTCAGGAGCTGGAACAACTATATGAGGTGTTTTGTGAATTGCTGTCTCAGGGAAATGAGATGAAGATTGATTACCTGGAAGAATTAGAACATGTGTGTAAAGTGAATCTGGCAGAACAATTGATGCGGGTAAAAAATTTATTCCCGTGAGCAATGAACTAAGCAGCTGCACTTGATGGGGGCAATTGATTTAGAGGAAAAGGAAACTATGAAGTGGTTAAATAAAGGTCATGAATTTGATAGATATGCAGAAAAGTTGGTGGAGAATTTTTATCAGAAAGGGAAAAAAATCTATCTATTTGGCGCAGGTATCATTGGCGGAGAAATTGCCAGGGTTATAGAAAAGACAGGATGCTTTGCGGGATTTATTGATAACAGCAGAGAAAAGCAAGGGTTTGGTGTGAATGGGACAGAGGTTCTCCCACTGGAAAAGTATCTGGAAAATGGAAGCAGGGGAATCATTGTCATAACGGTAGATACAAAAACGATTCCAGCTATCGAGAGCCAGCTTACGAAGGCTGGGTTGATAAAAGAAAAAGACTTTTATTTACATAGAGAATTTATGGAACAAATATTCCCGGTGCTGTCCGTTTATGTAAACCATCAGATGTATGTAGAGCTGGCCCAGATCTGTCTGACAGAGAGGTGCACGTTGAAATGCAAGAAGTGTGCCCACGCCTGCTATGCAGTGGATGCCAAAGGTGAGGATATGAGTCTTGATATGGCGAAAAAAAGTGCAGATGCTTTCTTTTCCTATGTAGATATCGTAAAAGAATTTGTTCTGATTGGCGGTGAGCCCTTTTTATACAGGGAACTGGGAGAAATGATTACTTATATTGGGAAAAAGTATCGTCATCAGATTGTGATGTTTGCTATAACAACAAATGGAACGATCTTGCCGAAACAAATCATTCTGGATTTATGTAAAGAGTATCAAGTCACCATTCATGTTTCCAATTATTCAGCTGCAATTCCATCTCTTGAAAAGAAGTATGAACAGTTAAAGGATACATTGGAAAAGAATCATGTTCCGTATACATTTAACGATCAGGAACTATCCTGGCTGGATTATGAGTTTGAAGCGGGCAGCAGAAAAAGAACAGAAGAGGAATTGACGCAGGTCTTTGACAGGTGTCACACACCCTGTAGAGAAATTAGGGGGAGCCGATACTATTACTGCGTGATGGCGAGAAGTGTATCCGATAATTTGAACATGGGAGTCGGACAAGAGGACTATTTAGAGCTAGAGGGAATGGGACAAGAGGATCAAAAGATTCTGCTGGAATTTCATCATGGATTTTCCGAAAAAGGATATTTGGAAATGTGCAATCATTGCAATGGAAAAGATGCAGAAAAGAATCCTATTCCAGCAGCGGAGCAGGCAAAATGAAACTATCCATAATCGTACCAACCTATAATGCAGAATCTTATCTCGAAAAATGTATCCATTCCATTCTGGAGCAAACCCATGGGGATTGGGAGCTGATCTTAGTAGACGATGGCTCTGTGGATGATTCAGGAGCCATCTGTGATAAAGCTGCCGCCAGGGATGACAGAATCAAAGTGATTCATAAGAAAAACGAAGGCTTGATTTGTGCCAGAATCACAGGCATAGAAGCGGCAACGGGTGAGTTCCTTTCCTTTGTTGACGCCGACGACTGGGTGGATACCTGCTTCCTAGAACGCCTGATGGAGTGCATGGAATCCACAGGGGCAGATATTGTCATTAGTGGATGCGTAAATGAACAGAAGGATGTTTCTGCAAACGAGACAAATCGGATTCCTGCAGGGATTTACGAAAAGGAAGGATTAGCGGCAAGTTTCATCCCTAGGATGCTTCACTATCAAGGCTTTTATCAGTTTGGAGTATTGCCCTATCTATGTAACAAACTGTTTCGCAGAGAATTACTGAAACAGTTTTATAAGGACATCGATACCAAAATCTACGACGGAGAAGATGTGGCAGTCGTCTATCCCTACCTGCTCTCTTCCAGCAAAGTCGCAGTGATTGAGGACTGCATGTATCACTACCGGATCCACGAGACTTCTATCAGCGCCCAAAAAGGAGATAGATTTTATGAAAATGTCTCCAGACTTTATCTCCATTTGAATACACAATTTCAAAGGTCAGAGCACTACCCAGTCATGCTTCCTCAGCTAAATCAATATATGAGAAGAATGGTCTGGCTGGGGATTCCAGAGGAAATGAAAAAAAGAGAAGGGTATTGTTTCCCCTTTTCCCAAGTTCCTCGTGATTCCAACATCGTTTTGTATGGGGCAGGGGGCGTGGGGCTTGTGTATGCCCGGCAGATAGAGAAGACAAAGTATTGCCACGTGGTGTTATGGGCAGACCGGAACCATTTGAGCCTGCAAAAGCAAGGATTTGCGGTGAAAGCTCCAGAGGAGATTGCAGAGGAAAGCTATGATTTTGTAGTGGTAGCAAATGCAAGGCCGGAAATTCGGGAAGAGATCGGCAGGGATTTGGTACGTCTGGGGGTTCCAAAGGAACAGATTGTGATGGGGGAGGAAGATGTGTAGGACGATTGACATAAAAGTATCTGTACTTATCTACGTACTGAATACGGAAGAATATATTGAGACATGTATAAACAGTGTAAGAAACCAGACCTTGCAGGAAATAGAAATCCTGGTGATTGATGGAGGAAGTAAGGACGGAACCCTAGAAAAGGTGAAAAGGCTGGAGTCTATGGATTCCCGAATCCGGATCATTGAGACGGCTCCGGGAGTGGGCTATCAATTCAACACAGGATTGAGGGAGGCAAAAGGGAAGTACATAGGCATATGTGAATCCGACGATTATGTATTGCCAGAGATGTATGAAAGGCAGTACGAGGTAGCAGAAACTTATGAGTTGGACATCCTGAGGGCAGACGCCATCCATTTTTTCGAAACAGAAGGGAAAGAAGAGGTAAGGCTTCCCATTTCTCTGTCAAAACAAGAAGCACTCTATGATCGTGTAATAGATGGGACGAAGGACAGGGCCATTCTGAACTTGGGCGTCAATAGTTTTTGGAGTGGACTGTACCGAAGAGCATTTCTGCTGGAAGAGAAGCTTTTTATGAATGAAACAAAAGGTGCAGCCTACCAGGATATTTCCTTTGCCTTTCTGACAGCCATCAAAGGAAAGAGGGTTTTGCTTTCGAGAGAAGCATTTTACTGCTATAGACTGGACAATCCCAATTCCTCTGTAAATGCACCCAAAAGGATGACCATGCTTATAGAGGAGTATGGCCTGCTTGGTGAGAGGCTTCGAAAAGAGGGGCTGTTTGAAACCTATAAGGAAGCGTATCTTGCCTGGAAGGTAAACAGTCATCTCGGTTTCTATGACAGCCTGTCCGTGGGCCAGAGAGAAGGATACCTAGAAGAGATGCGGCAAGATCTGGACAGAGACATAAGAGGGTGGGACTTTTCCAAGGACAGCCTTTCCCTGATACAAAGAGAGATCCTTCAGGCAGCAGGACAATCAGCGGAAGCTTTGGGGACTTATTTTGGGAACCTGTATCGTTCGCTGGAGAAAATGAAATCAGACCTGGACGTTATCAGCCGGGAGCGGGAAATTGTCATCTTTGGAAGTGGCGATATGGGGCGGATTGTTTCTTTATACCTAAAGAAAACCAGGAAAAAGATAGTGGCCCTGGCAGACAATAACAAGGAATTATGGGGAAAACTGCAAGATGGGCTGCCTGTGATGGGGCTGGAAGCGGCAAGGGAGCGATACCCAAAAGCTTTTTATGTGATCGCCAATGGAAAGCATTGGGAGGAAATGAGAGAGCAGCTGCTGCAGCTTTCCATTGACGAAAAAAGTATGGCTGTCTGTAACCACTATGGCTTCTTTCTGAAACATCTTTTACTTGAGAAGAATCAGTGAAATAGAAAATTAATGGAAAAACAATTCATCAAAACCCTGGAAAAGTATGAGCGTATCACCCTCTACGGAGCAGGCCTCGTAGGTGAGCTGACAGGAGAGTGGATGTTGTCTCAGGGGCTCCAAAACAAAGTCATGGGCTATGCAGTCACTAAAAAAAGGGAAGAACTGGATTCCCTCTGTGGGTTTCCCATCTATGAGATCGAAGACCTCAAAGAGGAGTGTCAAACCAGCCTGGTGCTTGTCACCACCATGCCAAGCCTTCATGAGGAAATTGCCAAAGAACTGGCAAGGCTTGGATTTTCCCAGGTAATCTTTGTTACAGAGCCTCTTTACAGGACTTTGTGTAAGCGTGTGATAGCAGATTACAATCGGCAGAATCCCGTTGCGCTTTCCAGAGACGCAAAGGTCAGGCTCCTCTTCCTGGCGTCGGATAACAATAAGACCTCCGGGGCATTTCTCTGCATGGCAGAATTGTGTGAGGCATTGCAGGAGAAAGGGCTTGGGGTGATAGTAATTCTCCCCCACTACGGGACAGGAAGCGTGCTTTTAAGGGAAAAGAAGATTCCCTATACCTATATTCCCTCCAAAGACTGGGGATATGAAACAGAGAAAAAGAAAGATCTTTGGGAGCGTGGAAAGTTTTTTGCAGGCCTCTTATCGAATCACAGGGCAAAAAGAAGGCTGAAAACGCTCATAAAGGAGCAGTCTGTGAGCCTGGTTCACTGTAACACCACGTATACGTATATCGGAGCAGCGGCAGCCAGAGCCTGTCATATCCCTTATGTGTGGCATCTTCGGGAGAACATAGCCAATCAGGGCTATGAGTTTTTTGACGAGACATGGGCTCTGGGACTGATCGGGAGGGCGTCTCAGGTGATAGCCGTCTCTGAGTATATAAAAGATGGAATCGGATTCCCTGAGACAGTTCCTGTGAAGGTGGTCTATGACCCGGTGGAGATGGATGGAAAGGTTCTTGAATGTTCCCCAATTTTAGGAAGGCCGGCAAGGCAGGATATTCTAAGGCATTTCCCCCAGGAAGCTGTAAAGATGCTTATAGTGGGGGCTATCGCCCCCTTTAAGGGGCAAAGAGAGCTCATAGAAGCCTGCGCCATCTTAAAGAGGGAAGGGACTTTTGCCTTTCATTTGGAGATCGTGGGAAAGGGAGAGAGGGAGTATGAGAAAGAATTGGAGGAGCTTGTCTTAAGCTATGGCCTTAGAGACGTCATTTCCTTTTATGGAGCCAGCAGCCATGTGTATGAGCGGTATGCCCAGGCAGACCTTTCCTTTACCTGCGGGGGAAGAGAGGCTTATGGGAGAGTGACCATAGAGGGCCAGCTGTCAGGCTGTCTTGTGATAGGGGTGAATTCCGGGGGAACATTGGAGCTTATCAAAGACGGGGAGACGGGATATCTCTATGAGGGAGGAAGTCCAGAGGCACTTGCAGAGAGAATCAAGAGAGCTGTCAGGGATCCGGCAGAGTCTCAAAGGATTGCCCGGCGGGGCCAGGAGTATGCTTTAAGGACCTACACCAAAGAGAGGCATCTTAGGGAAATCCTGGATATTTATGAGGAAGTGTTGGAGAGAGAGGAGAAGAGCCTATGTACCTGGAAAAAAAGACGGAAAGGGAGATAGAAGAGAAGATAAGAGAACTGCGGGAAAGCGAGTGCCTGGTAATCTTTGGAGCAGGGTTAGTGGCCCTGGAGGTGGGAAGCTGTCTGACGGAGAAACCCTATGAGTTCAAGATTGCATACTTTGTGGTGACAGAGAAAAAGGAGAATCCAGAGAGGTTGCTGTCTGTGCCAGTGATAGATTTGGCCGCGGCCAGTGAGGTGATACCCAAAAGTGCTACGATTGTGATTGCCACAATGGAAGAACATTTGGAGACGATTGTAGGGAGCCTTAGGGAGAGAGGCTACTTTCATGTGATACCTCTGACCTTTAATAATGACTTGTGGGAGGGGATCCGGGAGCGTCATTACAGGGAATACCGGCTGTCCCAAGGAAAAGCATACGGGAGATTAGAGGAAGAGCTGGAGAGGCAGCCCCTGATTCCACAGGAAGCCTCACAGGAATCGCCGGCAGAGAGGAAGACGGTTCATCTGTATACGGCCAAGTGCCATGTAGATAAGGAGCTAAAGGAGGATGTGAGCCGCTATTCCTTTACCATCCCTATCCAGGTAGGAGCGGCCCTGACAGAGAAGCGCATCTGTGAAGTGTGTGACAATGTGGGGGAGAATATTTCTCATAAGAACCAGCAGTACTGTGAGCTGACAGCCCTTTACTGGATGTGGAAGAATGACATGTCAGAATATTTGGGACTGGGGCATTACCGGAGATATTTTGAAGTAGAGGAAGAGACGTTAAGAAGGTTAGCAGAGTCAGGGATCGACGTAGTCTTGCCCATCCCCATCCTGAACATTCCAAATGTAAGAGCCATCTATGAGAGGGACCATTTGATAGAGGACTGGAAAGTGATGCTGGAGGGAATCAGGAAGCTTTCGCCAGAATACGTGGAGAGCACAGAGGGAGTGGAAAAAGGAAGGTATTATTATGCGTATAACATGTTTATCATGCGAAGAGAGATCTTAGAGAGGTATTGCAGCTGGCTGTTTCCGATATTGTCCTACTGTGAGAAGAGAAGTGGGAGAGAGGGAGGAGGATATCAGAACCGGTACCTGGGATTTCTGGCAGAGAGGTTATTGTCTATCTACTTTATGTATCATGAGGGGGAATACAAGATAGCACATGTGAGGAAGCATTTTGTAGATAATAGTTTGCTGCATTAGCAACGGGAAAGCGCCAGAGGTGCCTTGGCGAAAGATGTTCTAAACAAGAATGGAAAGAGGAGATTTTATGAAAAAAAGAATGGTAGCAGGAGTGTTGAGTATGGGGATGACCCTTTCCCTGCTGTTTACCGGATGCGGGGGAGGACCCGGAGAAAGTGAAAATGGAAGTAGGGAGCTTTTGAACGTGTCCTACGACCCAACCAGAGAGTTTTATGTAACATACAATGAGCTATTTTCAGAATATTGGAAAGAAAAGACTGGTGAGGAGATACGTATTACCCAATCCCACGGGGGCTCCGGTTCTCAGGCCCGCTCTGTGATAGAAGGAAATGAAGCAGATGTGGTGACTCTGGCTTTGGCCCATGACATTATGGCAATTGAGGATGCAGGATTGATTGAAAATGGTTGGATGGAAGAGCTTGAGAAAAATAGTGCGCCCTACACATCCACCATTGTATTTCTCGTTCGGAAAGGAAATGAAAAAGGGATTCAGGATTGGGACGATTTGGTGAAGGAAGGCGTTGAAGTAATTACGCCCAATCCCAAGACTTCCGGCGGAGCTTGCTGGAATTTCCTTGCAGCCTGGGCTTATGAGCAGAAGCAAAACGGCGGCGACGAGGAGGCAACGAAGGCTTTTATGAAAAAGCTGTATGAAAATGTGTTGGTGCTGGACTCCGGCGCCAGAGGAGCCACGAATACCTTTGTGGAGAACAGGCAGGGGGATGTGTTGATTGCCTGGGAAAATGAAGCATATCTTTCTATGGAACAGTATCCGGGAGAATATGAAATGGTAACGCCCAGTATCAGTATTCTGGCGGAGCCTTCAGTAGCAGTAGTGGACAGCAATGCAAAAGAGCATGGAACAGAGGAGCTTGCAAAAGCATATCTGGAATACCTGTACAGTGCAGACGCTCAGAGGCTGGCTGGAGAGAACTATTACCGGCCCTCTGACGAAGAGATTCAGAAGGAGTTCTCCCAGCAGTTTAACTTTGACATGGAGCTTGTTACCATGGATGACTTTGGCGGCTGGAAGGAAGCATACGATACATACTTTGACGACGGCGGGGTGTTTGATCAGATTTATGATTGTAAAAATAACGAATGAAAGAGGCGTTTGTGTGATTCCCGGTTTTGGACTTTCTATGGGAGTGACATTGACTATGCTAAGCTGCCTTGTACTGATTCCTCTGGCATCCATCTTTTTATGTGCTGGTCAGCTTGGAATTCGGGAATTCCTGAAGATAGTTACTGGAGGGCAGGTTGTATCCGGTTATGTAGTGAGTTTTTCCTGCGCTTTTTTTGCAGCAGTCGTAAATGCTGTGTTTGGCATGATTCTGGCCTGGGTTTTGACACGTTATGATTTTCCGGGGAGATCCCTTATGAATGGTCTGATTGAGCTGCCTTTTGCCCTTCCTACAGCAGTGGCAGGTATTTCTCTGACTTATCTTTATTCGGATAAGGGATGGATTGGGGCCCTGTTTGATAAAGTAGGGATCCGGATTGCATACACCCGTATAGGGATTACCATAGCTATGATATTTGTGGGGATTCCTTTTGTGGTAAGGTCTGTTCAGCCAGTTCTGGAGAAGCTGGACAGGCAATATGAGGAGGCTGCTATGCTTCTGGGGGCAGGAAGAGGCTATACTTTTTTCCGGGTGATCCTACCAGAACTATTCCCGGCACTTTTGGCAGGCTTTGGCCTTGCTTTTGCCCGGGGGATTGGAGAATATGGGAGTGTGGTATTTATCGCAGGTAACATTCCATATGAAACCCAGATCGCCCCTTTGCTGATTATGGCCAAACTGGAGCAGTATAAATATGCGGACGCGACGGCGATTGCTCTGGTATTACTATTGCTCTCCTTTGTGCTGATGTTTGTGATAAACTCGGCACAAATTTATATGCAAAAGTTCAGTAAATGATAAGGGGGAACATCATGGCGAAGAAAAAGGAAAGAACCTATGAGAAGGATGTAATTGGAGATGGAATTCATTCTATACGAAAGGTGATAGAACCACCTAAGGAGCCTTCGAATCATAGGATGAAATATGCGCTGATAGGTATGAGCGCCTTGTTTCTGATTCTGATGCTGGTTCTTCCCCTGATTGTGGTAATATCCAATGCTTTGCGGGATGGATGGAATACTTATGTAGGGGCCATTTTGGATGAATATACCATAAAGGCATTGAAGCTTACCGTGGCAGCAACCTTATGTGCGGTGGTGGTGAATACGATATTTGGGATTTTTGCCTCATATCTTTTGAGTAAGTTTTATTTCCGGGGCAGGCAGCTTTTGGCAACTCTGATAGACATTCCATTCTCTATTTCTCCGGTAATTGCAGGTTTATTGTTTATTCTGACATTTGGAAATGTGGGATGGATGGGAGAATTTTTAAAATCAAATGGGATAAAGATTGTATTTGCTGTGCCAGGAGTCATTCTGGCTACTATTTTTGTGACCCTTCCCTTTGTGTTTCGAGAATTATTTCCGGTGATGAATAGCCAGGGCAAGGATGAGGAGGAAGCAGCCGCCCTGATGGGAGCCGGAGGTTTTACTATTTTTCGGAAGATTACATTTCCTCATATTAAGTGGGCCCTGATGTATGGAGTGATATTGTGTACGGCCCGGGCCATGGGAGAGTTTGGGGCGGTCTCGGTGATATCCGGTCATTTGAGAGGAAAGACAATTACACTTCCACTTCATGTGGAAATCCTTTATAATGAATTCCATACAACAGCGGCCTTTGCCGTATCCTCCCTCTTAGTGATTCTGGCTGTATTGATTTTGATAGCGAGAAATATTGTAGAATGGAAAAGAAAGTAAACGAAAGGAGACAGCTTGTTATGTATGTGGAAATGAGACATGTGAATAAAACTTTTGATGGTTTTCACGCATCCAGGGATGTGTCCTTTGCAATAAAAAAGGGGCATATGGCAGCACTTTTGGGGCCCAGCGGAAGCGGAAAAACGACAATTCTGAGAATGATTGCAGGTTTGGATCAGCCAGATTCCGGGGATATTTTGATCGACGAGGTTCGTGTAAATGATTTGCGGGCAAGTAAACGAGGGATTGGCTTTGTGTTTCAGAATTACGCTTTATTCCGTTACATGACGGTGGCGGATAATATTGCCTTTGGGTTGGAAGTTCAGAAGAAAAGCAAGGCAGAGATCAAAGCCAGGGTGGAGGAGCTTTTAGAGCTGATTTCTATGAAGGAGCTGGGAAAGCGCTATCCACATCAGCTATCCGGCGGGCAGCGGCAGAGAGTAGCCTTTGCACGGGCCTTGGCTCCCCGGCCCCAGATTCTTTTGCTGGATGAGCCCTTTGCCGCTATTGATGCGAAGGTTCGCCAAGAGCTTCGTACCTGGTTAAAAGAAATGATTGGGAGGGTAGGGATTACCAGCATTTTTGTAACCCATGATCAAGAAGAGGCTATGGAGATCGCAGACAGGATTATCCTTATCAATCAAGGTAAGGTAGAACAAATAGGAACGCCGGCGGAGATTTGCAGTTGTCCTGAGACAGAATTTGCGGCTGATTTTATTGACGCCAGACGGTTTGAGGCATTGATGTCTATGAAGTAAGATTGCAGCAGGAGGTTAAAAAATATGGTATGGATGAAAGAACTGGAGATTGCAAAGGTTGCAGCCATAGAAGCGGGAAAAGCGATTATGAAGGTATACTGTGGCGAAGCTCCAATGCAAGTAGAGTATAAAGAGGATCGCTCGCCCTTAACGGCGGCAGATAAGGCAGCAAATCAGATCATTGTAGAGACGCTCAGGAGTAGATTTCCCCAGTACGCAATTTTGTCAGAGGAAGAAAAGGATAACAGGTCAAGACTAGATCGTGCCTGCTGCTTTGTGATAGACCCTTTGGATGGAACGAAGGAATTTTTGAAAAGGAATGGACAGTTTACAGTAAATATTGCTTTGGCGTATGAGCATGAATCTGTTATGGGCGTCATCTATGTACCAGTGACAGGGGAGCTGTATTATGCGGCTAAGGGCTACGGAGCTTATAAAAAAATGTCAGATGGCGAGCCTGAAAAGCTGTCTGTCTCAGATCATATAGATAGAGAATCTCTTCGTGTTGTGGCCAGCAGTTCTCATGAATCTCCCCAAATGAATGATTTGATTGAAAGGTATCAGTTTAAAAATTTAGTGAAAATGGGAAGTTCTTTGAAAGGCTGCATGATTGCGGAAGGTAAAGCAGATATATATTATCGATTTAATCCTACCATGGAGTGGGATACTGCGGCTATGCAATGTATTGTGGAGGAGGCAGGGGCCATTTTCCGGCAAATGGATGGAACTGTTATGAGGTATAACAGGGAAGACAGCCTGAATTCAAAAGGATTTTATATTGTTAACCGAAAAGAGAATTTGCTGCTTTGACATGGTATAAAAAAGATATTTTGACATAAAAATATGCACCTCCAACTATTACACATGATTTTGTTCTCATGTCCAACATTTGGGGTGCAATTCATATATAGGGTGGTTTTTTTATGTAGCCTTACTTACAAAACGTAAAACGAATGTAAGCAATGCCAAAATGCAAATCTCCCCTACCCCTTCATGACCATCCGAAACTCAGAATCATAATACAACCCAAGCTCTTTACAAATCCTTTGATTCAGCGCGGAAAGCGCCTGCTGATATTCACGATATTTCGGTGACAATTCAATCATTGCAGGAATAAAGATATCATTGTATCCACAGTTTTTCATTTGCTTCATAAGTCTGCGTTGAGAGACAGAAAAAGGATAAAGTTTGGAGAACCGCCTGTTTCGCGCTTTCACATACTTTTTCGTGGAGGTAACAAACTTCTCAAACTCTTCTTCTGTAGGGTGCAGCATACTTTGAACATTTGAGTCCATTTTTTGAACCATTATTTTTATATCAGTCTTAGAATTAAAACGGTAAGTCAGCCAGATGAACAATCGCAGGAACAGTGGAATTCGAATTTTTGTATTGTCCAGGAATTCAATGATAGTTTCATAAGCTTTTTGCTGCTCTGGTGTTGTGATAGGTTCCTGAAGATAGGGCAAAAAATGATGCATAAAAAAGAAACCGTAGACACCAGGTATCATTTCCTGAAGGGCCTGTCCAATCGATTGATAATCCACGACAGAATAGATAGCATCTACATTGTGAGTCTTTAAAAAGGTTGATAAAGCATCCAGTTCCTTCTGGCTGGCAGAAAGAGACTGCTTTTTTTCCTCATAGATTTGTTCCAGAATGTCACTATCTTTTTCTTTCAATAAAGTTTTGATATCCTTCAGTGAAATGCCCAGTTTCCGATAGACAGAGATTTCTTTTAGTGTTCTGATATTTTCTTCCGTATAGTTCCGATAGCCGTTGGAAGACTTCTCTACTTTCAGAAGACCTTTTTCCTCATAAAATTTTATGGCCCGTTTGCTTAAGCCTATTTTTTGGCTGACCTCATTGAGTTGCATAATAACCTCTCCTCTCATTTACACATCCCAGTGAATAAAGGTGTGTATACCCTTCCTGATGGGGATGTGTACAGTATAAACGTATCCCCAGCGTACAGGTCAAGAGAAATATTAACACGCAATTAATTTCTTTAATTCACCATAGACATATTTTGTGAAATCATAGATCTCTTCTTCGGCTTCCCTCTTAGAAAATGTTTCATATGCCCACCAGCCTGCAAAGCCTGTGGATTTAACTGCGTCCACCCATTCTTTTATTGGCACAGCTCCTCCATAAAAAGTTGCATCCCGAAAAATTTCTTCACAGGGAACTCTGTCGTCTGGCTCTCGGGAATTACAGATATGTACGCCGAGAATCATATCTTTATTGATTTTGGACAAAAATTCTGCCTTCAATCCTGACACATAGTTGTGGTAGAAGTCTACAACGATTTTCAGGTTATCGCGTTCTGCCCTTCCCACAGAGGATGCCATAGCAAAAAGCTGTTCCGACTCCTTCATCATGGCGACAAACTCATACCCCTGCCGTTCAATATCGGAAAGCCACCCAACAGAAGATATTTCCAGTTTGCCCAACAGCTTTTTGTCATCTTACATTTTGGCACTGCTCATTGCTTTCGCGTATATTATACCATAAATGGTTTTATTTTGGTGATTTTATGATTTCTTCTCTTTTTGAGATTTTTGTATTGGTGACGGCCTTGTCTGTAGATGCATTTGCCGCTGGATTTGCTTATGGCGTGAGCAGAATAAAAGTCCCTTTTGTCTCAGTGTTGATTGTAACTGGCGTATCTAGCTTAACCTTGATTTTTTCTCTTTTGGTGGGAAGTGTAGTCAGTAGCTTGATTCCAGAAAGGCTGACACAACAATTTAGCTTTTTGCTGCTTTTTGTGCTGGGGCTGGTAAAGCTTTTTGACCGTTCAAAGCATAATGAGGCAGAAGAAGCCAACAAAAATAAGGATGATCTGGTATCTCCTATGGAGGCGCTTACATTGGGCATTGCTCTGTCCATTGACAGCCTGGCAGTGGGAATCGGTGCTGGCACTCCCACCAGTTTCCTTTCGCAAGCTTTTTTCACATCATTCCTGATTGGGGCTTTGGCGGTAATGGCTGGATGCCGGCTGGGGCGTCTCATATCGTCTCATTGCAGATCCAATCTCTGCTGGATCAGCGGATGCCTGTTGCTTTTGCTGGCCTTCATGAAACTTATGTAAGATTCGAACAGGAGAAAGAAGCAGTAGTTCATGGGCAAGCAGAGGCATGGCAGCTAAAAGGATCAGGCGCAGCCATTCGAAGGAGCTTAGATGGCAGGTGCCAAAAACCTGAATAAAATACGGAAATTCTGTAACCAACGCCTGAAGAGAAATACCGATAAAAAATGCGGCCAGCATCAGACGGTTGTTCAAATGGTTCATTCGGAAGAAGGAAGTCTCCACATCGCGCATACCAATGGCATGGAAGAGCTGCGAGATTCCTAAGACCGTAAAGGAGTAAGTCTGTGAGCGGACTAAAATCTCTGGAACAGTCAGAAGCGTCCGCAGATTTTCCAGAGAGACAGGTTGATTGTGGGACAGCAGAAGAGAGATAGGTAGCTGCAAAAAGGCGGTGATACTGATAAAGGCTATGAGAATTCCATAGAGCAGCGTACAGTTCAGCCCTCCGCTGGCAAAAAGGCTTTCGTTTTTTGGTCTGGGCGGACGATTCATAAAGTGGCGGGAATCGTTGCTGTCCACACCCAGTGCGAGAGCTGGAAGGGAGTCTGTAATCAGGTTGATCCAGAGAATATGGCTGGGCTTTAAAGGAGAACCAAGTCCCAACAAAATAGCGGTGAGCATAGTGATAATCTCTCCAAAATTTGAGGAGAGTAAAAAGAGGACCGATTTTTTTATATTCTCATAAATACCCCGCCCCTCTGCGATAGCCCGGGCAATGGTGGCAAAGTTATCGTCGGTCAAGATGAGATCAGCCGCATTTTTGGCAACATCTGTTCCAGTGACGCCCATAGCGACGCCGACATCTGCAGCCTTGAGAGATGGCGCATCATTGACCCCGTCTCCCGTCATAGCCACAATTTTTCCAGAAGATTTCAGAGCTTTCACAATTCGGACTTTATGTTCTGGAGAAACCATGGCGAAAACAGAGGTATTCTGCACTGCCTTGGCAAATTCTGAATCCTCCATCTGCTCAATCTGTGCGCCTGTCATACAGCTCTTGGGATTACGGACAATACCAAGCTCTTTTGCGATAGCAAAAGCAGTATCAATGCGATCGCCAGTGATCATGACTGTCTTTACTCCGGCACGGCGGAAATCCCAGACTGCCTTTTTTGCTTCAGGGCGAATGGGATCCATCATACCGACCATTCCTACGAAAGTCAGGTGCTTTTCTGTAGGGTGAGAGATATCGGTTTTCATACCCAGAGCAAGGAGGCGCAGAGCTTTGCCCGAGAGGGTTTTCATAGCCGCTGCAATTTCCTGGCGTCTCTTTAAATCCAAGGGCAGAACATTGCCGTTCAAAAGAATGGTGTCGCAGCGCTTCAGGACTTCATCTGGAGAACCTTTTGTATAAGAAATCGTGTTGCTGCCCGTGCGGTGCATGGTAGTCATCATTTTCCTGTCAGAGTCAAAAGCAATTTCCTCCATGCGAGGCATCAACTGCTCTAAAAGGGGACGCTCCAAATGAAAACGGCGGGCCATATCTAAAAGAGCCAGTTCTGTGGGATCTCCCAGGCGTGCTTCCTGAGTGATGACAGCGTCATTGCAGAGGGCAAAACCTTCCAAAAGGGAACGGTTGCTGAAAGGATCCAGAGCAGAAGCATCTATAATTTTTCCGTTGGAATAGCAGGCCACAACGGTCATTTTATTCTGGGTAAGTGTGCCTGTCTTATCGGAACAGACCACACTGACACAACCCAGAGTTTCCACGCTTGGAAGACGTTTTACAATTGTATTGACCTTAACCATGCGAGAGACGCTTAGGGCCAGAAC
Source organism: Clostridia bacterium (assembly GCA_910574475.1). Lineage (GTDB taxonomy): Bacteria > Bacillota > Clostridia > Lachnospirales > Lachnospiraceae > Laedolimicola. Next base: position 101,408 of record CAJTAT010000006.1, read on the forward strand.
CATAGTCACAATGGCGGGCAGCCCTTCTGGAACAGCAGCCACAGCCAGGGAGATGGCCGTGATCAACATTTCTACCATATCTCTCTTCTGCAAAATGGCAATCAGAAATAGAAGAGCGCACAGAAAAATAGAGACAATACTTAAGACTTTTCCCAGGTCGGCAAGACGTCTCTGTAAAGGAGTGGTTTCTGAGGGAGCTTCATTGATCAGGCGTGCGATACGCCCGATCTCTGTGTCCATGCCGATAGCAGTGACGACGCCTTCCCCACGCCCATAGGTGACATTTGTAGACATGTATGCTTTGTTGTGCTTTCCCAAATCCTTTTCCACGGGAAGGGATTCCCCAGTCAAAGCAGACTCTTCTATTTTTAAGCTATTTACAGAGATAAGCTCCAGATCTGCGGGAACCTGGCGCCCGGCGTCCAGGCAGACAATATCACCGGGAATCAAATCCCGGGCAGGAATTTCTGTCTGCACATTGTTTCTTCGGACAAGGGCAGTGGGGCTTGTCATCTGTTTAAGGGCATCCAGAGCTTTTTGCGCCTTACCTTCCTGGATTACACCCACCACAGAGTTGACCAGGATGACAGCCAAAATAATCGCTGTATCACTGACTTCTCCCAGAAGCATGGAAATGGCCGCAGCGATAAATAAAATAAAAATCAGGGGATCGTTGAGCTGCTCAAAAAAAGATTCTGGAAGGGTTTTGTGATGTCCTTCCTCCAAAATATTTTTTCCCCGGGTATCATCAGGAAAAGTTTCATTGTGGTTCATCATAATATCCGTCCCTTCTCTTGGATGTTGTCCAAACACTGGTTATCCTAACATATGAAAAGAGGGACAAAGTTATTCCCCATGATACCCTTAAAAAATGAGTGTGAAAGCTTAAGATGCCCGAAAACGTTCCATCACTTGATTAAGGCTGCGTACCCCAGTGCAGGCTCCTACAGACTCTACAGCAATAGAAGCAGTCATATTGGCAAAACGACCACAATCCTCCAGACTCATTTCTTCAGAGAGCGCATAGAGGAAACCAGCCACAAAATTGTCTCCTGCGCCTGTGGTATCAATACATTTCGTATTCGGGTAAGCAGGAATCTCCAGGCGCTTTTCTTTCGTTTTAATCAGGCAACCTTTACTTCCTAATTTAATCACCATACAGGATACGCCACATTCCAGAAAGGCATCCGCAATATCATCTGGATTATCCTTGCCAGATACTGCCTTTGCTTCCTCATAATTGGGAAAAAGATAGTCAAGATATTGAATGGCCTCCTGAATATCCGGTAAAGTCTCCCCATTCTTGCAACGAGTCATATCAGCGCATAAGGTACATCCCCGTTCTTTGGCAGCCTTGAAGAGAGCAGCCATAGCGGGCGTATCGAAAAGTGGAGATACAAAAATACTGGCAAAGCAGACGATTTTACTTTTGCTTAAAGAATCAAAAGAAATATCGGACAATCCAAGCCTGCGCAGACTACCGTTTTTGTTGGTAATAAAAGAACGCTCAGCTTCCTGATCAACTAGAACAATATTAATTCCTGTGTCCAAACCCTTTTCAATCACAGCATCCTCCAAAGAAACGCCGTTTTCCTGAAAATGGTTGAGGAGCATTTTTCCTGTGAGATCATCCCCTAGCTTGGTGATCAAATTTACTCGTTTTCCCAGATGAGCCAGCGTGGTAGCTTCATTTGCTCCGTCCCCCCCGGGGGCCATGGTGATACATTTTGCCGGGTAGGAACGGGCAGTGAGCTTTTCCCGTGATATGGGACTGGCCAAGATATCAATAATAGCGGCGCCGATAATTGTGATGTCATACATTTGTCTATTCTCCTCTCTATTGTAAAATCCGCGTTGGTTTACTAGCGGGCCAGACAAAAAACCTGTCTGTCCCAATACTATAGTATACTATAGTATATACGACAAACAGGTTTTTTGAAAGAGATAAAGTACAAGATATTTTACTTTACATATCAGTTCAGCCATTATCTGTAATATGAGTGAACAGATACTATTTGGTAAGTGGAATACCCTGAGTAATTCGCCGGTAAATCTTCCAGATAAGAACCAAAGGAAGACTGATGGTCAAATATAAGGTAGCCAATAATCCTGTCACACCGCCCACAAGGGCCACAAGCAATAATCCAATATTCATAAAATACCCCTCTCTCAATGATTCCCCACAGAATAGAGCCAAGTACGGGCAAAGAGCACGTATTTGACAAAACTGCGGGTTGATGACTTTAGAATTATCGGTTTTTATTGTACCAGGAGTGGTGAGAGAGGAAAATATGTATGGAAGTTCCTTAGCGGGATCTTTATTGAATTCTTCTATTTTTTAGCGAAATCTTTACATGGAAGCGACTCCTATTTGTTTTTTAAAGGAATCGGCGTTCGGTCTTTTTCATCCAAATGCTTCAAATAGTATTTGGTATCTTTGGCAATCGTTCCAGACAGCAAAAGAATTGCAAGAAGATTGGGAATGGCCATGAGAGCGTTGAGGGTATCTGAAATACTCCAGATCAGCTCAAGGCGGATAATGGGGGCGAATACAAGTACCATGATCCATAGAAAGCGATAGGGAAATAAGGAAATTTTTCCAAACAGGTATTCCAGACAACGCTCTCCATAGTAGGACCAGCCTAAAATAGTGGCATAGGCAAAAGTAATGATGCCGAAAATGAGGATGGGACGCCCAATGTAAGGTATCTGAGAAAAAGCTGCGCTGGTCAGCTCTCCGCCAGAGACATTTCCCAGTTGAATGGAATCATTGCTGAGGATACTGCTGATGAGAACCAGGCCAGTGATGAGGCAGACTACTACAGTGTCCCAGAAGGTTGCTGTGGAGGCAATGAGAGCCTGGCGGACTGAATTGCGGCTTTGGGCAGCGGCTGAAATAATAGGGGCAGAACCCATTCCAGCCTCATTGGAAAAGAGACCTCTGGCAATACCGTACCGGGCTGCCAGCATAATTCCTGATCCTGTCAGTCCACCGGCAAGCGCCCCTGTCTCTGTAAAGGCGCTTGTCAAAATGACAGACACAGCCTCACCGAGAAAGGCACGATTTATATAAAGAATGACGCCACAACCTGCGATGTAAGAAAAAGCCATAAAGGGTACCAGGCGTTCACAGACTTTTGATATGGAATGGACGCCGCCCAAGATTACGATACAGGTTATGAGTCCTGTCACAACGCCTACTGTCAGGCAGACGATTTCTGGTCTCCGGGTCAGTAAATGCTCCAGAAAAAAACTGGTACCTGTCACTGCTGCTTTGACAGAAGAATCCACAATGGTGGAGATAGCATTGACCTGGACACCACAGCCGATGCCAAAGGAGGTCAGGACGCCAAAGCAGGCAAAGAGGACGCCCAGCCATTTCATGTGGAGGCCCCGCTCCAGGGCATACATGGCTCCGCCAAGCATGGTGCCGTCACTGGTCCGTACCCGATATTTGATTGCAATGAGGGATTCTGCATAAGTAGTGGCCATACCAAAGACACCTGTCAGCCAGCACCAGAAGACTGCCCCTGGACCTCCTAAGACGATAGCAGTCCCTACACCGATGATGTTGCCAGTTCCCAGAGTGGAAGCCAGAGAGGTGGATAGGGCGGCAAAGGGACTGATATCACCGCTGGCCTCTGGATCCCGGGTCAGGGACAGGCGAATGGCCAGAGGAGTCTTTCTTTGGATAAAACCTGTCTTCCAGGTCATATAGAGATGTGTGCCGAAGAGGAGGATGATCATAGGCATCCCCCAGAGATAATGATTGACGGTTTCTATAAAGTTGCTGATTGTATCCATATATCCTTCCTTTACTGGCAGAATCTAAAGAAAGTATATGATGGTGAATAACTATAGATACCGAGTTCTATATCAGTTAGCTTATTAAAAGTCTCAGACATATAGATCATAAATCAGAAGATTGTGAGCCATAGTGGTTTTTCCGATAACCAGCCGGAGAAACGCCGACTCGTGACTTGAAAGCATTGATAAAACTGCAGCTGGAGCTGTATCCCAGCAACTCACCTATTTGATTAACCTGATTATTCGTATATAAAAGAAGCGTTTTGGCCAGATTGATTTTCAAGTTAGACATATAGGTAATAGGCGATACTCCCATAAATTCTTTAAATTGATGAGAAAAATAAAAAGGACTCATATTAGCCAGACTTGCCAACTCATCAATGGTAAAGTTGAGCTCAGGATGAGAACGCATATAGTTTACCACATCATCGATCACATCTCTATTTAAAAATGTACTGGTAGGCGCCAAATCACCAGAAGTTTGAATCGCACAGAGAATTTGGTAGACAGCAATGGACTGATCCTTCTCCAGAACATTATTTACGAAATACATTTTTGAAATAAGAGGCTCCATTATATCACGAATTTCCCGATAATTCTGCAGCTTGAATAAAAACCCATGGTTTGTCTGAATTAGATTATCTGTAATTTCTCTGCAATTTTTTCCACCAATATGAAGAAAATGAAATTCGCAATGCTTTCCTGCATAATAGGCATGTGGCTTGTCACAGTTCAACAGCACCAGATCATTCTTACAAGCAGTCTTTCTTTCTCCCTCATATTCCACATAGAGCTCCCCTTCATTGATGAGTAAAATCAAAGGCCCCAGATGAGAATCACGCCGGATCGCATAGTTTTCATTGCAGAAAAAATGCCCGCATACAAGGATGTAATAATAATAAGATTCAAATATTTCAGTAGGAGTAAAAAAGAAAAATTCTGAGCCTTGTAAAACGCCTTTTTCATCACAAATCATAGATTAAACGCCCTTTCTCTTAAAAAATATCTTATAGGATTATTATAATTCCATGTATTTTGAAAAGCAAGATAAATAAACTTTATAACAGGCTTAAGCATTGTATATCTTTAGTTTTGCTGATAAAATAGCACTATCATAAAAACGGGAGGGATAACCAAATGAAGAAACATGTATTAGCCGTATTGCTGGCAGGAGCAATGATTTTAGGTACTATGGGATGTGGCAATTCTAATTCTGAGACGCCAGCAGGAACGTCTGGAGAAGCGACAGAAAATAGCACAGAGGACACAAATAATACAACAGACGCAGAAACGCTTGGCAGCAGTGGCATCCAAGTAGGAATTGTTTTACCTACAAAAGATGAACCCAGATGGATTCAGGATGAGACCAGGTTTGGTGAAATTTTGGATGAGGCAGGATTTAGTTATCAGGTACTGTTTAGCCAGGGTTCCTCAGCCACAGAAAAGACGAATGTGGAAACACTGGTTTCCAATGGTGTGCAGGTGCTGATCTTATGTCCACAAGATAGCGCGGCAGCAGCTTCCACTGTTGATTATGCAGCAGAAAATGGTGTCACTGTTATAAGCTATGACCGCCTGATTACAGGGACAGCAAATCTGGACTACATCGTAGGGTTTGACAGCACTTCAGTAGGTGTGGCACAGGGAAATTATTTGATTGAACAGGCTGGAGATACAAAAGACAACCCATTATATTTGTATGCAGGGGCCACCACGGACGAAAATGCATTTTTATTCTTTGAAGGGGCATGGCAGGTACTTCAGCCAAAGATTGCAGATGGAACCTTTGTGATAAAGAACTCTACTGAGGCCGAAGCATTGTCCGATACTGCAGAGCTTACCAGAGAACAGATGTCTACGATTTTGGGACAAATCACCACAGATTGGGATTTTGAAGTATCCAAATCAAAAGCAGAAGCCAATTTAACTGCTGCATCTGCTGCAGATAAAGGTGATGTATATATTTTAGCGCCCAATGACGGAACCAGCCGTTCTATCGCGGATGTGTTTGCAATTGATCCAGACGTTACCAGCTATGTAATTACAGGACAGGATGCAGAAACTGCTTCTATTCAATATATTATTGACGGAAAACAGTCTATGACAGTGCTTAAGGATACCAGAATTTTATCAAAAGCAGCAGTTGACATGGCCACTGAGATTCTGAACAGTGGTACAGCTACTACAAATGCTGTATATGACAATGGTGCAGGAGAGATTCCTATGTACCAGATGGAAGTACTTTCTGTGACAAAGGATACGATGCAGGAATACATCTTTGATTCTGAATACTATAATGCTGCTGATTTTACCGGACTGGAATAAATCCCAAATAAGGTGGCAGTAATCCTATAGAGTGAGTAAGCTTCGGCACCGGAATACAGACTTTGTATTGTATTACGGTGCCGGAAACTTATTTTGATAGTTTATAGATGTCGCTGTGGGAAGGATGGAGGATTATATGGATGATATCATTCTGGAGATGCAGGATATTACAAAAGAATTTCCAGGAGTTCGAGCACTGGATCGCGTAAGTTTTCAGGTAAAGAGGGGAGAAATTCACTGCCTGGTAGGAGAAAATGGGGCGGGAAAATCTACTCTGATGAAGGTGCTGTCAGGCGTATACCCTTACAATAGTTATACAGGAAGTATATTTTACAACGGGGAGGAACAAAGGTTTAAGGGAATCGCTGACAGCGAGCAAAAGGGGATTGCAATTATTTATCAAGAGCTGGCTCTGATACCAGAGCTGACAGTCTATGAAAATATCTTTTTTGGTCATGAAATTATGAAGGGGAGAACGATAGACTGGAATGAAACCATAGTTCAGGCGAGAGACATGCTGCAAAAAGTGAAGCTGGATGTGGATCCTTCTATAAAGGTGAAAGAGCTGGGAGTAGGAAAACAACAATTGGTAGAAATTGCTAAGGCGCTCAGCAAAAATGTACAGCTTCTGATTCTGGATGAGCCAACAGCAGCATTGAATGAGGACGACAGTGAGAATTTGCTGCAACTGATTCGGGAGTTGAGCGAGCGGGGCGTCACCTGTATTATGATATCTCATAAGCTAAAAGAAATCACAGCAATTGCAGATACGATTACAGTATTGCGGGATGGGGCTACAATTTGCTCTCTGGATTGTCATGAAAACCAGGTGTCAGAAGCAGAGATTATTAAGCATATGGTTGGTCGTGAGATGGATCATATTTACCCCAGACGGAACAAACATGAATTTGGTGAGGTACAACTGGAATTAAAGGATTGGACCGTATTTGATCCTAAAAAGGATCGGGAAATTCTACATAAATGCAGTATTCAGGTGAGAAAAGGGGAAATCGTAGGAATTCAGGGGCTTATGGGAGCTGGCAGGACAGAACTTGCCATGAGTATTTTTGGAAATTCTACGGGATATCGTATCACAGGCGGAGAGATGTACTTGGGAGGGGAAAGGAGATACTTTCGAAATCCCAGAGCAGCTATACAGGCAGGGCTAGCTTATGTGACGGAAGATAGAAAAGGCAATGGTTTATTTCTGATTCAGGACATTCAGTATAATATGTCCATTGCGAATCTGGAATCTCTTTGTGAGGGAGTAGTCATCAATGAAAATGAAGAAATTAAAGTTGCCAATGAATTTAAGGATTCTATGAATATCAAAGCTTCCTCTATCAAACAGAAGGTTGGGAATCTGAGCGGTGGAAACCAACAGAAAGTGCAATTGGCAAAATGGATGTTTGTAAAGCCAAAGGTGTTGATTCTGGACGAACCTACAAGAGGAATTGACGTGGGCGCAAAATATGAGATTTATACATTGATGAATCAATTGGTGGAAAGCGGTATGAGTATCATTATGATTTCTTCGGAATTGCCGGAGATTCTAGGAATGAGCGACAGACTTTATGTCATGTCGGAGGGAACCATTACCGGAGAATTGAATGCAGAAGAAGCAAACGAAGAAATGATTATGGCAATGGCCGTAAGCTCATAGGAGGAAATCAGAATGAAGGAACAAACAATCAGAAAAGAGATTCTGGCACTGCTAAGAGCAAATGTCAGAGATTATATTATGTATATTGCGTTAGTCATTATTATGGCTTTTTTTACCTGGAAGACAAATGGAGTATTTATTCAGGCGCGAAACCTGTCTAACTTGATCAATCAGGCCGGTTACATTGCCGTATTGGCCATCGGCATGACAGTGATCCTGATTTTACGGCATATTGATCTTTCTGTAGGATATGTGGCCGGTTTTAGCGGAGCTATTGCAGGGATCCTTTTGGAGCAAAAGCATATAAATGTATGGCTTACCATATTGATTGTTTTGCTGATAGGACTGGCAATTGGTTTCTATCAGGGCCTTTTGGTTACAAGACTTAAAGTACCTGCATTTGTTGCAACTCTGGCAGGAATGTTTATTTTTCGGGGGCTTTTAAATATTTCCCTACAATCCACAGGAACGATTATTATTACTTCTGCAACTTTTAACTTGCTGTCCAACGGTTTTGTGCCTGATTTGCCGGTGGATCTGGGATTTCATCTTTTGACAGTTTTGGTTGGTATTGCTGCTATCTGCTGCTTTGTGGTAGTCCAGGTAAAAAGCCGTAGAAACCGTCAAAAATATAATTTTCAAGTTCCATCACCGTCAGTATTTATCCTGAAATTGATAGGCATATCCGTTATTATAGCCCTGATTATTGGAGTGTTAGCAAGCTACCAGGGAATTCCTTTAACGGCCATTATCGTAGGTGTAGTTTTGATGATTTATCACTTTATGCTAAATCGGACACGTCTAGGCCGCTATATTTATGGAATAGGTGGAAATGACAGCGCAGCGGAACTCTCCGGTGTCAATGTGAAAGCTGTAACGCTATTTGCTTTTTGTTCTATGAGTTTTCTGGCTTCACTGGCAGGAATTTTGTATACCTCCCGGTTGCAATCCGCCACTCCTACGGCAGGTCTTGCTTTTGAGATGGATGCAATCGCTTCCTCCTACATTGGTGGAGTGGCCGTATCTGGAGGTGTGGGAAGAGTAACCAATACTTTAATTGGCGCGCTGGTGATTATGTCTTTGACCAATGGCATGAATCTATTAGGAGTAGATATTTCCTTCCAGTATGTAGTAAAAGGTATTATTTTTATAATTGCCGTGGCATTTGATGTCCGTACACGCTCCAAATAATGAAGGAGGAAAAAGATTATATGAAAGTAGGGAAAAGTTATGAAGTATTATTTGGGCCTTGATGTAGGAGGAACAAATCTGGCAGCAGGCGTGGTGACAGAGGATTACGAGATTGTTTCCAGAAAATCAGTGCCGTCCGGCGCAGGAAAAAGCGTGGTAGAGATCGTGCAGGCTATGTCAGATGTATCAAAAGAAGTACTGGCAGAGGTTGGCCTTACAGAGGCGGATGTAGATTATTGGGGTATCGGTATGCCTAGCTGTGTAAATCCTAAGACAAAGCTATTAGTTCACGCTAACTGTTTTGGCTGGAGAAATATACCCATTCTTGACTATTTATCAAGACATACAAGGCTTCCTATTGTGCTGGAAAATGATGGAAGATGCGCTACCTATGGTGAAATTTTGGCTGGAGCAGGAAAAGATTACATAAATGCAATCATGCTTACTCTGGGAACAGGCGTAGGCGGGGGGATCATTCTAAATCGGAAAATTTATTCTGGAGCGGACCATATGGGATGTGAGCTGGGACATACAAAGCTGATTTATAATGGAAGATTATGTACTTGTGGGCAATATGGATGTATGGATGCCTATTGTTCAGCAAGGGGACTGCTTGATACGGCCCTGGACGAATTGAGGGAGACGAAGGAAAAAAATTCTCAATTGTGGGAGGTTTGTAACGGAGAGCTAAATTCTTTGACTGTTCGACAGATCTTTGATGTCTGGAATCAGAAAGACGCATTAGCAGAAAAAATCGTGACTCAGTATGTGGATCATCTGGCTGTTGGAATGTCCACCTTAATTACGATTTTCCGGCCTGAAATTATCATTTTAGGAGGCGGCGTATCCAATGCAGGAGATGATTTTCTCTGGCGGGTCAATGAGAGATTAAAGGTACGTACTTTTGCGGGAGAAGAGATTGGAGTTCCACAAGTAGTTCGGGCAAAGCTGGGGAATGATGCAGGAATTATTGGAGCTGCAATGCTGGGGGCAAAGCAACCATTCATATTATGATGAGAAAAAATAGAAAGGGAAATAGAAAGAGATGATTCATTTTAAAAAGGAACAATACAGGAAAATAGAGGAGGATTTTGAACTCTGGTGGGAACATAAGCTGGAGCGGCCTATAATTCAGGTGACACTGACCAATACAAGCAATGCGCTGACAGGAGATTTTTTTGGCTCAAACTATAGAAAAGAAATCCTGGAAGCCAGCTATGATATGGAAGTTTCCGTGGAGGAAGCAGTGAAACGCATTGACGGGGCTTACAGTAATGTAGAATTTTATGGGGATGCCTTCCCTGTTTTCTATATGCGGCCTACAGGAGTACTGGGCGGCTATCTGGGCCAACAGCACAATATCAACAAAGACCTGGGGACTGTATGGTTTTTTAATGAGAAAATGACTTTGGAGGAGGCAGCCAGACTTGAATTGGATCGTACACTTCCTTTATATCAGCGTTCTATTTCACTGACAAAGCAGGTACAGGAACATTTTCAGGGACTGGTAGCAGTGGGAATCCCTGATTTAGGGGGCGTCTATGATATTCTGGCATCTATCTGTGACTCTAACGATTTGCTTTTGGATCTCTGCATTGAGGAGGAAGGCGTGAAAAAAGGGGCCTGGAATATTCATGAGCAGTTTAAAAAAGCTTATGATGATTTTTTTGATGCCATTAATTTGAGCCAGATCCCAGGTTACACTTGTTGGGCTACTATGCTGTCTCAAAAGCCATATTTTGTGCTGCAGAATGATTTTTCGGCTATGATAAGCTCTGATATGTTTGATGACTTTTATATGCCAATCTTAGAGAAGGAGTGTCAGTATATTCCACGGACGATTTATCACCTGGACGGCCCCGGCGCAGTTCGGCATTTGGATTCTATTCTTACGATTCAGGAGTTGGACGGTGTGCAGTGGATTAACGGCGCAGGCGCCCCGGGGTTGGATCAATGGCCAGATATCTATAAGAAAATTCGCAATGCTGGTAAGTTATGTCAAGTATTTATTAACGGCGCAGATGAGTTGCGCTATATAGATGACATTGTGGAAATTTCAGGCGGGACAAAAGACCTATGTTTTATTTGTTCAGGGGATTCAAAAGAAAAAGATAGATTTGACGAATATCTGAGAAAATATAAAGTGTTGACAGATTAGCTATGGAGCTTGGCATTTCTACAAAAAAGGCGTATAATAAATCCTAAATATATGCAGAAAGGATAAAAATCATGGGACACATTGCCAGCAGAGATGCCTACAAGAATCTGGGAGATCGCATTAACTGGTTTACACAAGGCGCGCCTGTATCAGATACATTTTATAAGATACTTCAAGTGCTCTATACAGAAAAAGAAGCAAAATGGGTTGCGCTTCTTCCAGTCCGGCCCTTTACAGCAAAGAAGGCGGCCAGAATCTGGAATACAAGTGAAGCCAAGGCAGAGAAACTTTTAACTCATCTATGTGAGAAAGCCCTGATGGTAGACTCTTATCATAATGGGGTGCGTAAGTTTGTGATGCCGCCGCCCATGGCAGGCTTTATTGAATTTGCTTTGATGCGAACCAGGGGAGATATCGACCAAAAGCTTTTGAGCGAGCTGTATTATCAATATATGAATGTGGAGGAAGACTTTGTCAAAGATTTGTTCTTTGTCACAGAGACAAGGCTTGGGAGAGTCTTTGTTCAGGAACCAGTTCTGACAAACGAAAATACTCTTCATATTCTGGATTATGAGAGAGCCAGCCACATTGTGGAGGAGGCAGAGTACATCGGCCTTGGAACCTGCTATTGCCGCCACAAGATGCTTCATGCGGGACACCCTTGCGAAATTGATGCGCCTCTGGATGTGTGTCTGACCTTTGGCAATGTGGCACGTTCTCTGGCAGAGCATGGAGAATATGCAAGACTTATCGACAAGGCTGAGGCTATGGACGCATTGGAGCGTTCCTACGCTCACAACCTGGTTCAGATCGGGGAAAATGTCAGGGAAGATCCGGCTTTTATATGCAATTGTTGTGGCTGTTGTTGCGAAGCTTTACAGGCAGCCCGAAAGTTCAGCCCCATGCAGCCAGTGGCGACTACGAATTACCTCCCTGAAGTGGAAAAGGAAACTTGCATAGGCTGTGGAAAATGTGCCAAGGCATGCCCGATTCAGGCTATTTCCATAAAAGAAAAAAATGGGAAGAAAAAGGCTTTTATTGACACAGAGATTTGCATGGGCTGCGGTGTGTGCGCCAGGAATTGTCCTACAAAAGCTATAGAGCTTAAGCGCCGTCCCATTCAGGTGATTACTCCGGTGAACAGTACCCACCGCTTTGTTCTACAGGCTATTGAAAAAGGAACCTTACAAAATCTTATTTTTGACAATCAGGCATTTGCAAATCATCGCGCTATGGCGGCTGTATTTTCTACTATTTTACAGCTCCCACCGTTGAAACAGGCATTGGCCAGCAAGCAGTTTAAGTCAGTCTACCTAGATAAGCTGCTGTCAAGTCAGATAAATAAAAAGAATTCGTAATGTAAAAAACATTCCTCCTGAGAGTATTGGTGTGGAAACGGGACATAATAAAAGTGTTTCCCAAAACATCAGTATTTCATATGGAGGAATTTTTTATGAAAAGGAAAGCATTACTTTTTATGGCAGCCATAACAATTGTTACAATGTTCGCAGGCTGCAGCAATACAAAAGAGGATAATACGGAACAAAACAGCAACACAGGGAATCATACTGAGAGCTCTGCAGAAAGCAAAGATCAAAATAATGTTCAGAATAGCGGTGCAAATGGAAATAATAATACAGAACAAAACGATGAGGCAGGTCTTGGCTATAAGATGGGCCTTGGGGTAATCTCACGGATGAAAAGAGCTACAAATGCTGGAGAGACGGATGGATCTGCTGAGGTAGACACCGTTATTGCAGCAGTGACAGTGGACGATAACGACAGGATTGTAGGATGTACACTGGATATGATTCAGCATGTGATTCCAGTATCTGGCACAGGAGAGATTAGCACTCCTGCTCAGACAGAATATCTTACGAAAAAGGAAATCGGAGACGATTATGGCATGAAAAAAGCATCTGAAATCGGAAAAGAATGGTATGAACAGGCGCAGGCCTTTGAGCAGTACGCCATTGGAAAGACGACAGCAGAAATTAATGGTATTGATACAGATGACCATGGTTATATCCAGGATGAAGAGTTGAATAGTTCTGTGTCTATATCAATCACTGATTTCCAAGCTGCCATTACAAAGGCAGTAGAGAACGCTTACTAATGAAATGATAACAGTTCGGACGGTCAAGAAGACACCCCGCCGGAACGATTACACTCTCTCTTTTGAAGTTTTACTTGTGGCATAATATGTTTTCTTATATAATAAAGACAGTATTAGAAACTTTTACCTATGTACAGAGTAAAATAGAAGAAAGGATATAAGGGGGAGAGTTATGCAGAAATTTTTTAAAAGTTTGCCTTTCAAATTATTGGTAGGTGTAGTAGTTGGTATTGTGTTGGGACTTGTGGCAAATGAAGCATTGATGAATGTGGTAGTCACAATCAAACAGGTATTGGGACAGTTGATTACCTTCTGCGTTCCATTGATCATCATTGGCTTTATCGCGCCGTCTATCACGAAGCTGGGACACAATGCATCCAGGATGCTTTGTGTGGCTTTGGTGCTGGCCTATGTATCATCTATCGGAGCAGCGCTTGCCTCTATGGCAGCAGGATATGGGTTGATTCCTCATCTTTCCATTGTAACTCAGGTGGAAGGGCTGAAAGAATTGCCGGAGGTTCTCTTTGCTTTGGAGATTCCACCTGTGATGTCAGTTATGAGTGCTTTGGTGTTTTCCCTGCTGGTGGGAATCGCTGTTACCTGGACGAAAGCGAAAAAGTTGGAAGAGATTTTGGATGAGTTTCAGGCAGTGGTGCTGGCCATTGTAAGCAAAATCATTATTCCCGTCTTGCCATTTTTTATTGCATCCACCTTCTGCGGTCTGGCCTATGAGGGAAGTATTACAAAGCAGTTCCCGGTATTTCTCAAAGTAATTGTGATTGTTATGGTAGGCCATTATCTGTGGATGCTTCTGCTCTATGCACTGGCAGGAGCTTATTCAGGGAAAAGTCCTGTTGAAGTTGTGAAACACTACGGACCGGCATATATCACGGCAGTGGGAACTATGTCTTCAGCAGCTACGCTGGCGGTAGCATTGCGCTGTGCAAAGAAATCTTCCGTTCTGCGCAATGATATGGTAGACTTTGGAATTCCTCTGTTCGCCAATATTCATCTTTGTGGTTCTGTGTTGACAGAAGTATTCTTTGTGATGACCGTGTCTCAGATTCTTTATGGCAAGCTACCGTCTCTGGGTACAATGATTTTATTCTGCCTGCTACTCGGTGTATTTGCCATCGGGGCTCCAGGTGTGCCTGGTGGAACGGTTATGGCTTCCCTGGGACTGATTACTGGGATTTTGCTGTTTGATGCCACAGGAACTGCCTTAATGCTTACTATCTTTGCTTTGCAGGATAGCTTTGGCACAGCTTGCAATGTGACTGGTGATGGAGCTCTGACTTTGATACTGACTGGTTATGCAGAAAAGCATCACATTAAGGCTGAATAATTTTGAAAAATGTAAGAGGGCTTGTCCATGTGGATGAGCTCTTTTTTTGTGTAAGAAGATTAAATCAAAACTTTTTCTATGAGTCTTACGTCTAATAAGTACAGAGAGGAGGAACAACTTGATGAATGTTGAAACATTACAAAAGAAAGTAGAGGAACAGATTCTTGATTCCTATGAGGACATGTACCGCCTTGCCTACACTTATGTAAGAAATGAAGAAGATGCATTGGATATTGTACAGGAGAGTGTGTACAAGGCGATTAAAAATTCTGATCGTGTCAGACAAGAAGCTTTTATTAAAACATGGATTTGGAGAATCGTTGTCAATACGGCAGTCGATTTTATACGCAAAAACCGGAAGGAGTTTGCAGTAGATGAAGTCTATGAGACAGGGAAGGAAGATACATATAAAGATTTTGATACCATACAGGCATTGAATGTGTTGGATGAAAAAGAAAGAGCTGTCATAGTTCTCCGTTTTTTTGAAGATCAGAAGTTGAAGGATATCGCTGGAATTTTAAATGAGAATACGAATACAGTCAAGACCATCCTTTATCGGGGGTTAAAGAAATTAAAGATAGAGTTGACGGAAGGAGAGCCAGGATATGAAGGATAATAGATTAGAAGATATGAAGGTTGATTATAAAACGATTAAAATTCCAGAAGAGCTTCGCCAGAGAGTAGATATGGGGATCGAGCAGGCAAAGAAAGAGAAAGAGGAGGAGAAAGGTATGAGACAAAAATCGAAGGTACTAGTTTTTACTAAAAGAGCAGCAGGAGGAGTTGTAGCAGCACTTTTGGCCATCACCATAATGGCGAATTCTGGGGCGTCTATCGCACACGCTATGGAACAGATTCCCGTTATTGGGGCTATTGCCAAAATTGTCACTTTCCGGGAGTATGAAAATTCAGTGAATGATATGGAGGCAAAGATCAAGATCCCGGAAGTCAGCATAGAGAACGAGGATGGTACGGTGAATCAGGAGAATACAGAGAAGATCAATAAGAGTATCCAGGAGTATACAGACGAGATCATCGCCCGTTTTGAAGCAGATGTAAAGGCTTCCGGGGGAGAAGGGTATCAGGAAGTAGATCTGGACTATTCTGTGATCACAGACAATGACAGACTGTTTTCCATTCGATTTGATGAGCTGCTGGTTATGGCCAGTGGTACACAGAATGTAAAAATTTACCACATTGACAAGAAGACAGGTGAAATGATTAACTTAAAAGGCATTTTTAAAGAAAATACCGACTTTATTAACGTCATATCGGATAATATCAAAGAACAGATGAAAGAGCAAATGGCTGCTGATGAGATGGTTATGTACTGGCTTGACAGTGAGACCCCAGAATGGAATTTTAAGTCTATTACAGAGGATCGTACCTTCTATATTAATGAAGCTGGGAAATTGGTCATCGTCTTTGACGAGTATGAAGTGGCGCCGGGATATATGGGAAGCGTAGAGTTTGAGATCCCTACCGAAATAGTAAAGGATCTGGTACAGGAGGGATTTTTGCAGTAGTCAGGTAAAGTATATCAGGGAGAGAGCAGCTCAGGAGAAAGATTTCCGTCTTTTCTTGCGGCGCCTCTCCCTGAATACGGTGATACGCCCAATAAAACAGACAATACGTACCAGGATAACTCCAAAAAAAATGCCGATACTATCTATCATTACATCACGCTTGGACGGACCGCGTCCTGCCACAAAAGATTGGTGATATTCGTCCAGGCAGGCACAGGCCACACAGAAGCCTCCTGCCAGCAGCATCAGGGCAATTCCCCGAAGCCGGTATACATAGAGAGGGAAGGAGACACAGATTGCCAAAAGAAAATACTCTGTCACATGGGCTAATTTCCGCACATAAGGATGAAACATTTCCGTGTAGGCGTCGATCTCACTTTCACTCCAGTCTGTCTCAAAGGATTCATTGGTTATGACCATTAATTTGTGAGTCATCCGATAGCTTAGATTTCCAGATACATTGCCAGGCTGGGCGGAGAGCTGGAAAATCACATATAACATAAAAATAGCTGGTAAAAAAGAAAATGGCTTTAAAATGATTTTTATATAATGCATTGGCTATTCATCTTTCCTGTTATAAAAATGTATTTGAGAGAAAGCATAGCACAAAAAAAAGAAAAATGCCAGGAAAACTTTCAGGGGATGTGATCTTGCGCCCATACTCAAAGCATGCTATATTTAGTTAGGACATAAAAATTCCAGCAATTTTGAATATCAAAAGACTTAAGATTCAGGAAGGAAAGTCTAAGGAGGAAGAAGATTATGGCGATTTTGGTAACGGGCGGTGCAGGATTTATTGGAAGTCATACCTGTGTGGAGCTTTTGGAGGCAGGCTATGATGTGGTAGTAGTGGATAATCTGTATAATGCCAGCAAAAAATCCATAGAGCGGATTGAACAGATTACTGGAAAGAAAGTTACTTTTTATGAAGCAGATATTTTGGACAGAGAAGCTTTGACAAAGATTTTTGATAAAGAAAAGATTGATTCTGTCATTCATTTTGCAGGTCTGAAGGCAGTGGGCGAATCAGTGGCCAAACCTATCGAGTATTATTACAACAATATTACAGGAACCCTGGTTCTTTGTGATGTGATGCGCAAACATCAGGTAAAAGATATTGTATTTAGCTCCTCCGCTACGGTATACGGAGATCCAGCCTTTATTCCCATTACAGAGGAGTGCCCCAAAGGAAAAATCACCAACCCGTATGGTCAGACAAAGGGAATGTTGGAGCAGGTTCTGGAAGATATCCATGTATCTGATCCAGAGTGGAATGTGATTTTGCTGAGATACTTTAATCCCATTGGAGCCCATAAGAGCGGTTTGATTGGAGAAGATCCGAAAGGAATTCCCAACAATCTCGTACCCTACGTGGCACAGGTGGCCATCGGTAAGCTGGAATGTCTGGGAGTCTTTGGGGATGATTATGACACGCCAGATGGAACAGGCGTGCGCGACTATATTCATGTAGTTGATTTGGCAAAGGGACATGTGGCGGCCATTAAAAAGCTGGAGGAGAAAAAGGGAGTGTCCATCTACAACTTGGGCACAGGAAAAGGCTACAGTGTATTAGATGTAGTTCACGCTTTTGAAAAAGCTTGTGGCAAGTCTATCCCTTATGCCATGAAACCCCGCCGTCCTGGAGACATTGCCACCTGCTATGCAGATCCTTCCAAGGCTAAGGCTGAGCTAGGCTGGGAGGCTATGTATGGAATCGAGGAAATGTGTGCGGATTCCTGGAAATGGCAGACGATGAACCCCAATGGATATGAGGAATAAATTTTACAGGTACAGTGCTTAGAGAGGAATCCAGGCAGAATGAAAGAAAGGTTACGTGCTCAGGCGCAGGAATTTGCGCCTGAGGCGGTTACACTCGTTGTTTTGGTTGCACTCATTTGGATCTTTATGGCAAAAGGGATTCTAAATGACAGAGATCTGATTCAGCCAATTATGTGGCATGTGATGATAGCCATGGGTATCGGAACCCTGATTCTAGCTTTTTGTAAGCAATTGAATTACAAAAGGCTGATTTTTGTGATCCTTTTAGCAGGACTTATGATGCGGATTGGTTTTGTGCTCTACAAACCCACCTATACAGCCTATCACGATCTGGGTGAGATTACCACAGTAGATAGTTATGGACATGCCGCGTATGTATTGAAGATTTTTGAGACAGGATCCTTACCCACAATCAATACTGGACTATACTACCATCCGCCATTCTTCTATATTTTAGCAGCCTGGGTTATGAAGCTGACAGGCTGGGTGCTTCACATTACAGATGAGGTTTACTTATTTGAGAGTACCAAGATTGTCTCCTGCGCAGCTTCCTGCTTTACCTTGTTTACCTCTCATAAGATTTTGAAGGAGCTGGAACTGGGAAAGACAGCTACAGCCATAGCATTATCTATTTGCTCGTTTTTGCCTATTCATTATATGCTGGGCGGCTGGATCAACAATGATGCTTTGGTAACATTTCTCATGACATGGATTATTTTATACACCATTCGCTGGTATAAAAATCCTACCTATTTCAATATTATTATGCTTGCCTTTGGATTTGGCTTTGGAATTTTCACGAAGATTTCCTGCGCTCTTTTTGCTTTTTATACAGGCGCGTTTATGCTTGTGAGATTTTGGCGGGGGATCAAGGAGAAGAACTGGAAAGGTCTGGTGTGCCAGTTCGTAGTGTTTGCCTGCATTGCCATGCCCATTGGACTGTACTATCCCATTCGAAATTATCTCATGTTTGGACAGGGGCTGAATTACGTTCTCGTTCCAGGAGAAAATGTATATTGTGGCGATCACGGATTTGTGGAGCGCTTTTTGCTTTTTCCTATATCCAGATTATTGTCTCCTGTCTACTTAAATCCATTTGAGGAATATAATCTGAATTTCTATCTGGTGAAGTCTGCAGTGGTGGGAGAATTTGAATATCACCATGTGGAAGAGTGGCCCGCAGCAGTGCTGATTGTCTGTAATTTTATTTTAGTAGTCCAGACATTGTTTTCTGCTATTTGTGTATGGATCCAGAAATGGAAGGAGAGAGCTGTAAAGTTTTCATGGAAAGAAGAGATGCTCCTCTGGGGATTTCCCGGACTGTGGCTCTGGATCTACCTGAATCACGTCCTGCTGAATATCCAGCTTCCCTATGGCTGTACCATGGACTTTCGCTATATTGTTCCCACAGCTCTGCTGGGAGCGGTTTATCTGGGTATTTATATGGAAAAATGTCTGAAGAGCGGCAGATTATTTCAGCGAATCTTTGCGGGGATCTGTATAGGATCCATTCTATGTCTGACAGGTGCAGGCATGTATTTATTTTCTAATATGTTTAAATTTTAACGAAGCGTTTAACGTGTAGTGGGGGAGATACGAGATGAAAAAAGGTTTTGACAACGATAAATATCTGGAGATGCAGTCTGAGCATATTCGGGAGCGAATTCGCCAGTTCGACAATAAGCTATATCTGGAGTTTGGTGGAAAATTGTATGATGATTATCATGCATCCCGGGTGCTGCCGGGATTTGAGCCGGACAGTAAGCTGCGCATGTTGATGCAGCTTGCAGATCAGGTGGAGATTGTGATCGTCATCAGTGCGGAAGATATAGAGAAAAATAAAGTCAGAGGCGATTTGGGAATTACTTATGATTCTGATTTGTTGCGCTTGAAAGATATTTTTGAGTCAAAAAACCTCTATGTAGGCAGTGTTTGCATCACCCATTATGCCGGGCAGTACAGCGCCCAGATGTTTCAGAGCCGCCTGGAGAAGATGGGAGTCCGGGTGTACCGTCACTATATGATACCAGGATATCCCAACAATATACCTGTGATTGTAAGTGAGGATGGCTATGGTCACAACGAATATATCGAGACAACGAAGCCTTTGGTGGTAGTGACTGCTCCCGGTCCGGGAAGCGGAAAGATGGCAACTTGTCTTTCTCAGCTCTATCATGAGCATAAACGGGGAATTCATGCAGGCTATGCCAAGTTTGAGACCTTCCCTATCTGGAACCTGCCTCTGAGCCACCCGGTAAATCTAGCTTATGAAGCGGCTACTGCCGATCTGAATGATGTGAATATGATTGACCCCTTTCACCTGGAGGCATACGGGGAGACAACGGTGAACTACAACCGGGATGTGGAGATTTTCCCTGTGCTGCGGGCAATTTTTGAGAAAATCTATGGGGAGTGTACGTATCAGTCGCCCACAGATATGGGTGTCAATATGGCCGGAAACTGTATCATGGACGACGAAGTCTGCAGGGAGGCATCCAGCCAGGAGATTATCCGCAGATACTATCACACACTTGTAAATATTGTCAGGGGAAAAGCTGTAGAGGAAGAGGCTTTTAAGATTGAGCTGTTGATGAACAAAGTGGGAGTGACGACGCAAGATCGGAAGGCAGTACCTGCCGCAAAGAAGCGTGCCCAGGAGACGGGGCATACGGCGGCGGCTATGGAACTTCCAGACGGGCGCGTCATTACTGGAAAGACCAGCGATTTGATGGGAGCCTGCTCTGCATTGCTGATTAATGCCCTGAAGGAACTGGCAGGCATTGACCATGACATGCTGTTGATTACGCCTAATGTTATTATGCCTATTCAGAAGCTGAAGGTGGATTACCTGGGAAGCCGCAATCCGCGTCTTCATATGGAGGAAGTTTTGATTGCCCTCTCCGCAAGCTCTGAGAGCAATGATTTGGCGGATTTGGCCCTTCGCCAGTTACCTCATTTGCGGGGAAGTCAGGTACACACCTCGCGGATGTTGAGCGCGGCTGACGAGAAGACATTTCAGAGATTGGGAATTATGCTTACATCAGAGCCCAGATAAGAGGAAACCATGGGAGCTGTCACTTTTTACGATTAAAAATTTTTAGTACAACGGCCCCATTACTCTAGTCTGATGTGTCTAGGTTTTGCGGGATGATAGTTTCTCTAAATTCTGAGGGAGTCATTTTATTTAATTTTTTAAACGCTCTAATGTAACTTAGGGTGTTTGCATAACCTACATGAATCGCAATGTCTTTAATTTTGGTATTAGAATGTTTCAATAAATCGATAGAAGCATCTATGCGAATTTGTGTCAGATAGTCTGTAAATGTTCTTGAAGTATGTTCTTTAAAGA
This sequence comes from Clostridia bacterium, assembly GCA_910574475.1. Classification (GTDB taxonomy): domain Bacteria; phylum Bacillota; class Clostridia; order Lachnospirales; family Lachnospiraceae; genus Laedolimicola. The sequence goes on from CAJTAT010000006.1 coordinate 122,667, forward strand.
TTTTACTGAGATAAGGCACAGACATATAGACATCTTCGGCCATTTTACTGAGTGAGATATCCTGTTTGTAGTTTTGATTCATGTAGGAGATTACTTTTTCTATGATTTCAACATTCTTGTTCTTTTGACGATTTTTTATTTTTAAGCAGGCATTTTTGAGAAATTGGTTACAGATTTTTTTGATTTCAATCATTGATGGCGCCTGTGTAAGTTTTTCATTGAGCTGATTCATAGAGGATTGATTGATGATATCCATATCATACAAAAAATTAAGTACATGAGAAATTTCTTTGTAGATCGAATTTTTTATGGCAGAGAATGGCAAGTCTGTTGCCTCTAATTTCATTAGCCAATTCTCAAGATTCTTATTAGCGGTCGCAAAATCACCAATTCGTACAGAGTCAAGTATTTCGCTTTCTTCAGAAAAGCTGTCTAAAATAAAAGCTGTTGAGGACATAGAGATATTTGAAAAATTGATAACATCTCCTGAACCATTGCTGATAGCATAACGCATGGCTGAGCAGGCCTGGCGATAGGAAAGGACGATATTATTAAGAGAAGAAACAATGCTGCCTATGCCAATGGATAGGGTATAGGTGATGATATTAGAATTTGCTACCTCCTGTTGCACCCTTTCACAAAATTTTAATAAAAATGTAGGATCATTATCATTTGAGTTTATGATAATCCCCACATTGAGATCATCCAGGTCAATGGTATACCCCCACAAAGTATGTTCAAAAAACTGCTGAATCATTGGAAATAATTGCATTTTAATGATTTCATATTGTTCATCCAAAATGATACTAGATTGCTGTTCCATATCAAGATGTAGTACACAACACGCAAAATAAGGATAAGGAAAGTAAATTTCCAGATAGTCAAGCCGTTTGGACTCATTGTTGTATGCGGCCATTTTACCTTGGAGCAATAGTGTTAGAGTGCGATGTTTGATCAACATACGATTATTTTCCCAAAGTTTTGTTAATGTTTTATTAGCCTGAACAATTTCTAGAATAGTTTTCTGTATGGATTCGGGATTTTTGTTTTCAACACTTGTGGGTAAATTTTTATTGAGTTCATTATAAAATTGCTTAATGGGCCGATACGCAGAGATTACCATAAATACAACGAAACTAAGGGAAACTAAAAGGAAAAGTATCGTGTATATAATAATATGCTCTAAAAGTGCAGATGTAGGCTTTAACCTCTCAGATAAGGGCAGTGTTTCAATGATAAAATTGTTATTGAAGCGGGAGCGCATGTAGGTACAAATATATTCCTCATTGTCAGTATTGTCATATTTAAAGAAGCCTTCATGATTATCAGGATCGGAAACTTGAGAAAAGAATGAAGAAGGCAGATACGTATAAATATCACTTTCATTTCCAGATACAATAATCTGACCGCTATTATCAACGATAAACATTTCCTCGTTATTCGACGCTTCATTTAATAGCTTTGCAATTTCTTCCTCATATACATTGATAACGATTACGCCACCTTTATTTCGAAGTGATTCGGAGAGAGGAAGTAGTAAGGTGAGAACATTTTCACTGTCATTGGGATACTTTTCCAACATCTCCTGTGAAATAGCATATTGAGTATTATAAGGTTTGCGGCTATTAAGCCATATGGCTTCACTGGAATTTTTGCTGTATATGTCCAGCCATTCCGTATCGTAGAATAAACTAAAAGATGTAGTTCCAATAGAGGATGTTACAATGATATTTCCAGAATTAAAATAGATATAGACAGAATGAATATAACTGTTTGCAGTCTTTATATTAATAAGGCTGTCTGTTAATTGTTGTAGACGATAATAATCGTGGCTGATATCTGTATCTTTTTTATTAATTAATCTTGCAGTAACTAATGCTTGCTGATATGCTAATCCTTCTATTTGAGTAAATGTTTTAGAAATCATCATATCAGTTTTATCTAATGCATTGGCGCTGGAAGAAATTAATTCATTTTCTAATGAATTTCCATAAATGTTGTAAAATAAAAGAGAAATACTAATGCAAAGAATGGAGGCTATGCTACAAATGATACCCATTTTTTGGAGCATAGTTATACGTTTTTTGCCCTTGATAAAAGGTATACTTTTCTTGCCAGTCATATAATTCCTCCCCCCTTATTATGAACAAGTTTATTATAATTGTTACCTAATTTTAAGTAAAGTATCAAAATCAATGATGTATTTTCACGATATTAATATTAAAAAATGATGATATAAAATTCAGGATTTTGTGTATATTTTATGAAATAATGATTCTTTACCCGAATACTCCGCACACAATACAATATGAGTACCAGAGAAATTCAGTGGTACAAAAATATTTTTTAGGAGGAAAAAGTAATGAACAAGAAAAAGGTAATTATTGATTCAGACTACGGTACTTATTATGATGATGCGTTTGCTCTCCTGTACGCCGTACAAAATGAGGAATTGGATATTTTGGCAGTAAACTCCTCATATGGAGACACAAAATTGAGAGCACGTATTGCAAAAAAGCTTCTTCGAGTTGCAAATCGTTCGGAGATTCCCGTATATGCAGGAATTCCAGGTTCCATGAGCGGCGGCGCTTATATGTTTGGCTTTGAGGGTCAGAATATTTTGACAGAAGAAGATTTAGAGGATCCAACTTTGGAGCCAGATGGATACAATGCAGATGATGTTATTATAGAAGCTGTGACAAAGTATCCACATGAAGTGACGATTATTACCACAGGAACAGTTACGAATGTTGCTGCAGCCCTGATAAAAGAACCCAAAGTTGCAGAACTGGCAAAAGAACTTATTATCATGGGTGGAGTAATTGTACCTATTGTAGATGAGAAGGGAATTTCAAGGTCTCCGATTGAAGAATATAACTTAAATAATGATACATTTGCAACACAGATTGTCTGGAAATCGGGAATTAATATTACATTGGTGCCAATTGATGTTACTTTAAAAGTACCATTGAGTAAAGAACAAATTGAAAAGATCCAAACGACAGATACGCCAATTGCAAAACAAGTCTCTGATATTATTTCCGTTTGGCCAGAACAGGAATATCTTATTTATACAAGCGTAGGAATTCCTACAGAGTTTACAGGACTGTGGCTTCATGACCCATTAACCATTGGAGTCGCCCTGGATCGCAGTTTTATTAAAGAGGCAAAGCTGCATGTTGATGCAGAGTTTGCTCCTACCGTTATCTTGCGTGATATGATTGTACGCGATGATATACTGCGGACAATACCTAAGAAAATGGCTCCTAATATGAATGTTGCGATCGGTGTGGACAATATACGGTTTACTGAGGAATTTACAAATAAAATATGTAAGAAATGAGGGAAAGGTAATGAGATTATGTAAAAGAATCTTTACAAGTATATTTGTAATTATCTTTGCTGTTACTTTAGGGGCTTGTTCAAAAAGCGATAATAGCCAGGAACCACAAGTAGATGCAACATCTTCGAAGGAACAATCCAAAGGGGAAGAGGTGGTAATTAATGTAGCAGTGGGTAGTTTTGCTACATCCAGCGTCTATTCTGCGAAAGAACAATTTGAACAGGAACATTCAGGGGTTACGATTAATGTAGTAGAGATACCCTTTGGCTCTCTTTACGAAAAGCTATGTACATCCTTCGCCACAAATACAGAGGCATATGATATAGCCATCTATCCATCCAACTGGATGTCCGAATTTATTCAGGGCAACTCTATTATTCCGTTGGATGAATATTTGGCAGAAAAAGATAATTGGGATGGTCTTATAGATGCCTATTATGACATGCAATTATATAATGATCAAACATATGCGGTTCCTCTTGATGGCGATAGTATTATTCTTTATTATCGAAAAGATGCATTAGAGAATGAAGAATATAAGGCCATGTTTAAAGAGAAATACGGCTATGATTTGGAGGTTCCCGTCACATGGGATCAATACATTGATATTGCAGAGTTTTTCAATGGATGGGACTGGGATGATGATGGAGAGCTGGAATATGGAACAATTGAGGCTATGGCTCCCAAAGATGTGGGAGGATATATTTTCCTGACTCATGCAATCACTTATGCAGCCCACCCAGATTATCCGGGAAATGCATTTTTTGATTATAATACACTTGAACCAGAAGTGACAAGTCCTGCATATAAAAAAGCTCTTGAGGAGTATAAAGAAATCTTACAATTCGGACCACCAAATATGATTAATTATGGCGGTGGTGATGAAAGAGCAGCATTTGCGGCAGGTGAAGCGGCTATGGCTATCGACTGGCATGATACAGGAATTATGGCTCAGAATCCAGAAAATTCTAAGGTCAAAGAAAATACCGGATATGCATTAGTTCCCGGAACCTATGAATGTTGGAACCCTGAAACAGAAGCCTGGGATAGTTTTGAGGAAATACAGTATGCTCCATATTTGGCATTTAGTGGTTGGACTTCTTCCGTCACATCAACTTGTAATAATCCTCAATTGGCAGCAGAATTTTTGGACCTCATGGATAATGATGAAAATTCGCTGGCAGCCGTTACTACAGATGGAACGGCAAGAAATCCTTACAGGACAGAGCATTTGACAAATGCAGCCGCATGGGAGAATTCTGCGATTAAATTTTATAATGCGCAGGAATTTATCGATACAATTTTAAAGTCTTATACACATGAAAATGTACAGTTAGATATGCGTTTGCCTAAAGCCGGATCTTATCTGGACGCTCTTGACTTAGGTGTTTCGCAGGCACTTTCAGGGGATTTGGATGTAGATCATGCATTGGAATATATTTATGATTCTTGGGAAGAGATTACGGAAGAACAGGGAAGGGATAATCAGCTTCAATTTTATCATAATACGTATTCAAATGTAACGACAGGAACCGGGGTAAATTAAAAATAGTTTTAGGACCGGGGGAATTGAATTGCCTCCGGTCTTTTTTAAAGGAGTAAATTTATGGATAGAAAGAGAACAGATAAATTTAAACATATATTAGTTCTCCCAGCTCTTCTTATCTTTGTTGTCATAACTATTTTTCCTCTGATATTCAATATTGTTTTAAGCTTATGCAATTGGAAATTAGGTGGCAATATTCAGTTTGTTGGATTAGATAACTATATATATGCATTTAAAAATGGCACTTTTTGGCGTACTATGTTAAATACTGTGATAGTCACAATTGTTGCTGTAGCCGTTGAATACGTTGTGGCAATGATTTTGGCTTACAATATCAATAAGCTCATACATGGTAAAAAATTTATACGTATTATCATGCTTTTGCCCATGCTTATGGCGCCGGTAGTTATTGGATTTATGTGGAAACAGATGTTTAATGAGCTTTATGGACCATTAAATCATTTATTGTCATTGATAGGTATTTCAGGTATCCCATGGATTTCTCAATCAGGCTGGTCGTTAGTAGCAGTTATTTTAGTAGACATCTGGGAATGGACTCCCTTTATAACCCTTATACTTTTGGCAGGATTTCAGTCTTTACCTAAAGAACCCATAGAATCTGCCCGTGTTGATGGAGCTGGTGAAGGGCGAATTTTCTTTGATCTTACATTTAAAATGCTGTTACCTTCCTCAATTGTAGCAATTACTTTAAGAGCCATAGAAACATTTAAAATTTTTGATACGGTTTATATAGTTACAGCGGGAGGACCGGGAGTATCGAGTATGTCAGCTTCCATGTATGCATATCAAGTTGGATTGAGGAATTTTTCGCTGGGTAAGGCAGCGGCATTATGTGTAATTATGCTGATTATTGTTTTAGGCGTTTTTCAAATAGTCACAGCATTTCGGAAAAAAAGCTCCAAAAACTATCACAAGAATGATTTGATTTTGGAAGAAGAAAACTTTTCCGTTTATAATATAAGCAAGGAGGCAGAAGAAGGATGAAAGATAGTAAAAAAGTACGTGTTTTACGAAATATCCTGATCGTTCTGTGGATTATTGGCGTTACTTTTCCAATTTACTGGACATTGATTACTTCTTTTAAATCACAGGTTGATATTTATGGAGGACCCTATTATTTTCCTGGAATTGACTTTACTCCGAATCTAAGCGCCTGGAACTTTTTATTTACAACAGGCTCACAAAGCTTTTTACTTAGCTTAAAAAATAGTTTAATCATTAGCCTGATAAGTTCCATCCTGGTTTTAGTGATTGGTTCCATGGCGGCTTACGGGTTATCGCGATATCAATATAATTATTTTGGAAAAAATAGTGAAGATTTGGCTGCAACAATCTTATCTCAGCGTATGATGCCTCCGATTGTGGCTGTTATTGCACTATTTATTATGTTTTCAATCATAAATTTATTAGATTCAAAAGTAGGTATGATTATTGTCTATACTTGGATGAATCTACCCATTACGGTATATCTTTTAAAAGACTTTTTTGCTGGTATCCCGCAAGAACTGGAGCATGCGGCGGCAGTTGACGGATATTCAAAATTTGATCAAATTCGGAAAATAGTCCTTCCACTTGCAGCTCCCGGACTGGCGACTTGCTTTACCCTGGCATTCAACTTTGCATGGAATGAATTTTTATTTGCTCTTATCCTTACATTTCAGAAATCTCAGACAATACCAGTGCTGATTTCCAGTATGAATGCACAGATGAAGCCAGAATGGTCCATCATATCGGCGCTAGGTATAGTGGCAATTATTCCCCCCACATTTATTGCTATTGCTATGGATAAGTATCTGGTTCAGGGCTTGTCCTTTGGTAGTGCAACCAAGTAGAGAAGGAGGAAAAACATGGCACATATTGTATTGAAAAATGCTACAAAACGATATAACGGAAGTAAAATTGCCGCTGTTGATCATTTATCAATAGAATGTAAAGATAAGGAGTTTCTGGCTATACTCGGGCCATCTGGAGCAGGAAAAACTTCAACGCTGAAAATGATTGCCGGAGTAGAAGAAATTTCGGAAGGAAAATTGTATATCGATGATAAGGATATGACAAATGTACCCTCACAAAATAGAAATGTATCCATGGTTTTTGAGAGCTATGCCCTTTACCCCCATTTGACAGTTCGCGAAAATCTGGCGTTTCCATTGAAAGCACCTACTAGAATTCAGAAATTGACTAAGATGGAAATAGATGCAAAGGTGGAGGAATGGGCAACGATAGTCGGATTAAACAAACTGTTAGATAGAAAACCCAGTCAACTGTCAGGGGGACAGCGACAAAGAGTTTCTTTAGCAAGGGCGTTGGTTCGTTCACCAGAACCCAATGTGATTCTTATGGACGAGCCAATTGCACATTTGGATGCCAAGCTTAGGAATAGCATGCGAGCAGAGCTCAAGCGCTTGCACCAGGATGTGGGCGCAACGATTATTTATGTTACACATGATTATGTGGAAGCTATGGCTATGGCAGATCGGATAGTCGTTCTTAATAATGGGAATATGATGCAACAAGGGACGCCCAAAGATATTTATGAAAATCCGTTGAACGAATTTGTTGCTTCTACTGTAGGAGAACCGCCAATGAATTTTTTAAGAGGGGAAATTGAAAAAAATAAGAATCACTATGATTTTATCTTTAAAGATCAACTGCCATTAAAATTAGAATTTATACCAGAAAAGCCAGGAATGGTTGATTTAGGTATCCGCCCCTCCGAAATACAAGTATCTCATCAAAAGCCAGAACAAAGCAGCTTTATAGGATATGTTGAAAATATTTTGCCCACCGGTGCAAAACAGATTATGGAAGTCAATGTTTCAAATACAATGGTTTTGGTTAAGACAGAGAGAGACTATACATATCATAAAGGAGATATGGTTCATTTATTACCCGCCTTTGAAAAAATCTGCTTTTTTGACCCCATGAATAAAAAGAGAACTTCTGGAAAGGATGGTGAAAATTGCAATGGCTGATGTGGAATTTCGAAATGTATGTAAAATATACGATAAAAAGGTACATGCGGTAGAAGATTTGTCTTTTGTCTGCCATAATGGAGAGTTTTTTGCCATACTTGGGCCTTCAGGCTGTGGAAAGACATCTTCCTTACGTATGCTTGCAGGATTAGAGGATATTTCAAAAGGAGAAGTATTAATAGGCGACAAGGTTGTCAATAAAATGACTTCTCGTGAACGAAATGTTGCAATGTCATTTGAAAATTATGGATTGTATCCTGATTTCACCATATTTGATAATATTGCCTATCCTTTACGCATACATAAAACTCCAGAAGAGACAATCAAAAAGAAAGTTTTGTCAATTGCTAAGAAATTGCATTTGCTTAGTACTTTGGACTTAAAGCCTTCTGCCCTGTCAGGGGGACAAAAGCAAAGAGTTTCAATTGCCAGAGCGCTTGTTAGAAATCCAGACGTTACGATTATGGATGAGCCCCTTTCACATTTAGATGCACGTATGCGTAGCAATATGCGCAGCGTCATTAAACACTTGCACGATCAGTTGGGACTGACAACAATCTATGTAACACACGATCAAATTGAAGCAATGACAATGGCTGATAAAATTCTGATTATGAATGAAGGGCACAAACAACAAATAGGCACACCTGATGAAGTATATTATTATCCAGTAAATATTTTTGTCGCGGGATTTATTGGTACACCACAAATGAATTTAATTGAAAGTTCCATAAGAAAAAATGAGGATGGATTAAAGGCAGTTATTGAAAATACGATTTTTATTGATGTATCAAAGTATGGTGAAAATATTTATGATGGAATGAACGTATCCTTAGGAATAAGACCAAAAGACATTGCAATTTCTCATAAATTTGAACAGGGGTTTGAAAAAGGAAAGATCTATGTGGTTGAAACATTAGGAGAATCTACCATTATCAGTATACAAATAGGCAATACCATTTTACGTGTTGAAAAAGATGGTTATCTGACAGACTGGGATTTTGATGATGAAATTTTCTTTCAAATCATTCCTGAGCACATTCATCTTTTTGACAACAATACTGGAATGAGAATTATACCAGAAGATGAAAATAAAAATGATGCCAATTGACAAATAAGGTTGAATAGAGCTGCTTTTATAGTTTTATTTTACAGGGAACAGTCGGAAAATATCATTCTTTTCCGGCTGCTCCCTTCATTTTAATTGTTTTTGAGACTTTTGCTTTTTAATACTGCGGCTACAAAACCTCGAAAGAGTGGGTGAGGCCGGTTGGGCCGGGATTTTAGTTCAGGATGCCCCTGGGTACCCAGGAAAAAGGGATGTTCCTTTAATTCTATCATTTCTACGATTCGTCCGTCAGGGGAGAGGCCGGAGAGGGTCATTCCCGCCTGTGTCAAATCCTCCCGATAAGTATTGTTTACCTCATAGCGGTGACGGTGGCGTTCGTGAATGATTTCCTGCCCATAAAGCTCAAAAGCCTTTGAGGTCTTGTCCAGGACACAGGGATAAGAACCCAACCGAAGAGTGCCGCCGATATTTTCCACGCCACTCTGTTCCGGCATAAGATGAATCACCGGATGCCTGGTATCCGGGTTCAGTTCTGCGCTGTGGGCGTCCTCATAGCCAAGCACATGTCTTGCGAATTCCACAATGGCCATCTGCATGCCAAGACAGAGTCCCAGGAAGGGAACTTGATGCTCCCGGGCATAGCGGATAGCGCTGATTTTTCCCTCAATACCCCGATCTCCAAAGCCTCCGGGAACAAGAATACCTTCCACGTCACCCAGATAATCGGCTGCATTTTCGTCTGTGACAAGCTCGGAGTCCACCCATTTGATGTGAACGACGGCACGGCTTGCGATTCCTCCGTGTTTTAAGGCTTCCACAACACTGATATAGGCGTCATGAAGCTGAATATACTTTCCTACCAGAGCAATGTGGACCTCAGAAGTAGGATGGCGAAGAGCATCTACCATAGCCTGCCAGTCGGTCAGATCCGGCTTTGGGCAGGGAAGATGCAGACATTCACAGGCGGACTGGGCCAGGCGCTCTTCCTCCATAGCAAGAGGGGCCTCGTATAAGTATTCCACATCCAGGTTTTGAAGGACATGAGAGCTGGGAACATTGCAGAAAAGGGCAATCTTGTCCTTTAATTGCTGATCCAGAGGATATTCACTTCTGCACACAATGATATCCGGCCAGATACCCATTCCCTGCAGATCTTTCACAGAGGCCTGGGTAGGCTTGGTCTTAAGCTCGCCGGAAGCCTTGATATAAGGAATCAGGGTGACATGAATCAGAATAGCATTTTCGTGTCCTACATCATGCTGAAACTGGCGAATGGCCTCCAGGAAAGGCTGACTCTCAATATCACCTACAGTACCACCCACTTCAATCAGGGCAATGTGCATTTCATCAGAATCAGAATTTCGATAAAAGCGGCTTTTGATCTCATCTGTAATATGGGGGATCACCTGAACCGTACCGCCACCATAATCTCCTCTGCGCTCCTTGTGTAGGACAGTCCAATAGATTTTTCCAGTGGTGACATTGGAATTCTGAGTCAAAGACTCATCAATAAAGCGTTCATAATGCCCTAGATCCAGATCTGTCTCAGCTCCATCGTCCGTGACAAACACTTCGCCGTGTTGTACAGGATTCATAGTTCCGGGATCCATATTAATATAAGGATCAAACTTTTGCATGGTAACTTTATAACCCCGAGCCTTCAAAAGACGACCCAGAGATGCTGCAGTGATACCTTTTCCAAGGCCAGACACGACTCCGCCTGTGACAAACACATACTTAACGGACATTGTTTTCCTCCTACTAATCTAAGTTGCTACGCAACAGCACTAAAGGGTAAAGTCACTTCGACACACACTTATGAGAGAAACTTTCATTCGCAAAGGCACTCATGAAAGTTCCTCTCGTGTGCCTTTGCTACTTTACCGCCCAGCAAAAATATGTCTAATAAACACTTGACATTTCTTAGCTGGACTATTATAAGTACCGCGATTAATTGTCAAAAATAACTTTGATATTATACTGCTGTGGAGGGAAAAAATCCAGCATATTCACGTTAAAAACAGCCGAAAAAATTACGGATTTTTTCGGCTGTGGAAAGAAATTTTAAATTAGGTCTGCTTTGGCGATGACATTTCTTTTGTATTATCACATGAAGCTAGTGATTAAACTTCTTGCTTCACCCCAAATGTCTACAGGACATTCTTCTTTAAACTGAGCATTTCGTGCTTTGACATCCAGCATTTTTACCTGGTCACATAATATGACTCCTGTTGTCTGGGTGCGTTCGTCCAGTTTAATATGAAATGGATGATTCTTATTTGTGTTGGTTATTGGACAAACGAGCGCTAAGGAACTGTGTTGATTTAAAATATCATTGCTTAAGACAATAGCAGGCCTTCTTCCACTTTGCTCATGACCCTGCTGTGGATTAAAATCCATGACAATGATATCACCTTGTTTATAAGCTACCACTTTTCATTCCCTACTGGATCACCTACATCAACCTCTGGTGTGCTTTCAACATAAATTTCATCGAGTGGCTTTTTGTAGAATGTTTCCAACCTTTCTTGTAAATTAAGGTATTTTGGACTATCAATTTTTTCGATTGTCATCTTTCCATCATATACACTTATCTCAACTGTATCGTCTTCTTTTAAATTCATTTGTAATAATATTTCCTTTGATAATCGAATTCCTTGACTATTTCCCCATTTTCTAATATTTGTTTGTGTTGTAAATGCGTGTAATCTTTCTCTCTCGTAATCTTTAAGTAATGTATTCATATCCTTTTTCTTTTTCCTTCTCTTGCAAGTATATACAATGGATATACCTTTGATTTTAGTATATACAAAGTATATCCATTTGTCAACATAACATTCTTTTTTCAAAAATATTCTCTCTTGAAGAAGGAAGACTCTCGCAACAGTTCAGTCTGTACTATTTTACAGATTGTTACATTTACATAGATTTTTCACAGGTTTCGTATTGCTTTCTCTCAAATCAGACATTATAATAGAAGTGTTATGATCGCGGGAAGTGTGATGATATACACAAGGAGGAGAATTTATGGAAGAAAACAATAATCCTAACCGCCAGTCTGGTGGCGGGGACAAAAATAAACCACCAAAAAACCGTCAAAGTATCATGGTATTTCTGGTTGTGGCTATGGTTACGATGCTGGCCTGGAATTATATCAGTAGCCTGGGAGCCGGAAATAATACGATAACATATAATGAGTTTATGGAGATGCTGGATAAGGGCGAGGTGGAGAGCGTCGAGATTACCTCAAAACAGATCAAAATTATTTCTACATCCAAGACGCCAATGGGCGGAGATGTAGTCTACTATACGGGAATTGTCCCTGACTATCAGCTTGAGCAGAAGTTAAGTGAAGCAGGCGTGACCTATGGGGCTCCTATTGATGATATGAAGGAGCTTATTATTTCTGTACTGGTCAATATCCTTCTTCCCGTTTTACTGATGTGGGCTGTATTTGCCCTGGTTATGCGTAAAATGGGCGGTGGCGGCGTCATGGGCGTCGGAAAGAGCAAGGCAAAGGTCTATATTGAAAAAGATACTGGCGTTACATTCAAGGATGTGGCCGGAGAAGAGGAGGCAAAGGAGTCTCTTCAAGAAGTGGTGGATTTCCTGCACAATCCGGGAAAGTACACAAAGATTGGCGCCAAGCTTCCCAAAGGAGCTTTGCTGGTGGGCCCTCCTGGAACGGGAAAGACTCTGCTCGCAAAGGCTGTGGCAGGTGAGGCGCACGTTCCTTTTTTCTCTCTGTCGGGTTCTGACTTTGTGGAAATGTTTGTAGGCGTGGGTGCCTCCCGCGTCCGTGACTTGTTTGAAGAGGCGAAAAAACATTCCCCCTGCATCATTTTTATTGATGAGATAGATGCCATCGGTAAGAGCCGTGATTCCCGTTACGGCGGTGGTAATGATGAGCGTGAACAGACGTTAAATCAGCTTTTGGCTGAAATGGATGGTTTTGACAGCAGTAAAGCCTGCTTGGTGTTGGCTGCTACGAACCGGCCTGAAGTTCTTGATCAGGCGTTATTGCGTCCTGGACGTTTTGATCGCCGTGTCATTGTGGATCGGCCGGACTTGAAGGGACGTGTGGATATTCTGAAAGTACATGCCAAGAATGTCAGCATGGATGAGACGGTAGATTTGGATGCGATAGCCCTGGCTACAAGCGGTGCTGTGGGATCTGACTTGGCAAATATGATTAATGAAGCTGCTATTTTGGCGGTCAAAAACGGGAGAATTGCTGTTTCCCAAAAAGATTTATTTGAGTCAGTAGAGGTTGTCCTGGTGGGCAAAGAGAAGAAAGATCGGATTATGAGCAAGGAGGAGCGTCGGATTGTCTCCTACCATGAGGTAGGACATGCCCTGGTAAGCGCTCTTCAAAAGGACGCCGAGCCGGTTCAGAAGATCACCATAGTTCCTAGAACCATGGGCGCCCTGGGCTATGTAATGCAGGTACCAGAGGAAGAGAAGTACCTGAATACGAAAAAAGAGATTAATGCAATGCTGGTGGGACTGCTGGCCGGACGTGCGGCAGAGGAGATTGTATTTGACACGGTAACTACTGGTGCGGCAAATGATATTGAGAAAGCCACTCGTGTTGCCCGGGCTATGGTGACGCAGTATGGTATGTCGGAAAAGTTTGGCCTGATGGGACTGGAGACAAAGGAGAATGAGTATCTGTCCGGCCGGACTGTAATGAACTGTAGTGATGTGACGGCTGCGGACGTAGATCAGGAGGTAATGGCGATTCTGAAGCGCTCCTATGAAGAGGCAAAGCGGCTCTTGGGTGAAAACAGGGATGTTATGGACAAGATTGCTGAATTCCTGATTCAGAAAGAAACCATTACAGGGAAAGAGTTTATGAAGATCTTCCGGGAAGTAAAGGGAATCCCAGAGCCGGAGGAAGATGAGGAGCAAAAGAGCGAGAGAGTCACCGAAAAGAAGGCGGAAGAGCCAGCCGGGGACCAAGCTGTAAAAGAGGAAGCTGAGCCATCTGAATCAGAAGAAACCATAAAGGAAAATGAGACGGTGGTACAAGAAACTGTGGAGACAGCGACAGAAGAGACCTGGGAAGACGAAACAAAAACAACAGAATAAAAATTAAATAGAAAAACATGAAAAACCCTTTGCAGACAACCTTATTATTCGGCTGCAAGGGGTTTTTGTGCGATTTATATAAAGTGTTCTGTAATTCAGAATTAAATCCCAACAATATTGACAATATTAAATTAAATGTTAAAATGAGTTCATGATAATAAAGAACTTAGTTCTAAATATCAGAACAATGGAGGGGAGTATGGAAGAGCAATTTAAAGTAAAGACTCTTGGAAAAGCGTTAAGAGTACTCGAGTGTTTTAACGTGCATACGCCGGAACTAGGCATTACTGACATTAGCCGTAAGTTAAAGCTCCAGAAAAGTAATGTCCATGATATTATTTCTACATTTGAACAGGCGGGATATATCTCACAAAATCCCCACAATGGGAAGTATTTTCTCACTGTAAAAATGCTGGAATACTCCTTTGTGATCAATGAATATTTTGGGTATACCAGAATGGCATATGATGTGGTCGATAAGCTTTCTGAGAAGGTACACCAGATTACATTCTTTGCCATTCCTCAAGAGACAGATGTATTTTATTTGCACAGTGCACATCCGCATGAACGCCTGGCAGCATTTCCCTATCGTACGATTGCAGGAGAAAAATGCCCCATGTATTGTTCTGCTCTGGGTAAATCCATGCTGGCGTTTGGCGAACCAGAATTAATGAAAAAACTAGAGGAAGTCAAAAAAATCCGATTCACACCTAATACGATCCTGTCACAGGAAGCTCTTCAGAAGGAACTGATAAAAGTGCGTCAGAGAGGTTATAGTACAGATATGGGGGAGCATGAATATAATTTGGGAGCTGTGGCAGTACCTGTTCTTGACAGACAGGGAAAGCTGGTAGCTGCAATCAGTATTTACAGTACTTGCGAGACAATCGAAAAAAATATGACTGAATACGCATCCTGCCTGAAAGAAGCAGCTTTCGAGATAAGAGAGAGGCTCTAGCCCTCTAGATCCCCGTGTGCTGGAAGGGCCGAAGCGGTACTTAAAATAGGAGGACAAACATGAAAAATATGTTATGGAAAAGAATAAGCTTTTTACTTGCAGCAATTGTTACAGTTGCAGCTTTAACGGGCTGCTCCAGTAAATCTGCTGAATATCCAAGCAAAGATATCACTGTATTAATACCAAAATCAGCAGGAGGCGGTACGGATACATCTGCCAGGGCTTTTATGGAATTTGTTTCAAAAAAACTTCCAGATGGCGTAAATATGGTAGGCGTAAACAACCCAGATGGAAACGGTGTAGTCTGTATGGAAAAGCTGGCAGATTCTGATAAAGACGGTTATACCATTGGTATGGTGGTAGTGGAAGCAGCTATGATGCCGCATATGGGTCAGATGGACAAGACAGTAGAGGATTATGATGCGATCTGTGCCACCATTGCAGATCCGGTTGCTCTGGTAGTAAAAGCAGACGCCCCTTACAGCACAGCTCAGGAATTTATTGATTACTGTACGGAGCATCCAGGAGAGGTTCAGATTGGAAATGCAGGAACTGTTTCCAGTACTTATATCTGTGCCCAGAAAATGGCGGAAGGCCTGGCGCTGGATGTGACTCATGTACCCTACAGCGATGGTACAGGTCCGGCAGTTGCAGCTCTGGTAGGAGGGCATATTAATGCGGTTATGGCTACGCCAGGCTCTGTAAAGACACAAGTGGAAGCCGGAGAACTGAAATATATTGCAATTCTTGCAGACGAGCGGATGACACTTTTCCCAGACATTCCTACATTTAAGGAAGAAGTAGGATTAGAGTTTGAGCTCCTTTCATGGGCAGCAATGTGTGCACCGGCAGATACAGATGCGGAAGCTTTGGAATATTTAAGGAGTGTATTTAAAGAAGTGGCAGAGAGTCAGGAATTCCAAGACTATATGAGTAACCTGGGGATAGAGCCGGTTGTAATAATTGGTGAGGATGCCCAGAAAATGCTGGAGGATGACAGTAAGCTTTATAAGGAAATGCTTGTGACTGAATAGGAAATTTGGTAATGGCCATTCATTGCATTGAGTGTATTGGGCTTTGAGTGGCCATTCATTTATCATATAGGAGTGATGCAGGAATGAAAAGATATGTACTGATTGTCAGCGGCATAACAGCGCTCATCGCAGGAAGCTTTTATTACATGGCGTGTCAGTTGCCAGTATCCGAACTGGATGATCTGGGACCATCATTCTGGCCCAAAATTTTGTGCATTGTTCTTTTTATATGCGCAGTATTCATGGCCGTTGAAACTTTGATCAGATATCAGAAAGAAGATATCCCTGTAAGCTTTATTGCCACTGTCTGGCAAAAAACAGCGTGGAAGGCCATAGGGATTATCGCCCTATTTACAATATGTATAAAGTTCCTGGGTTTTTATCTCTCAGCGCTTTTGTATTTGCCATGTATGCTGTGGCTTTTGGGAGAACGAAACCGTAAAGTAATTTTACTGCTGGACATTGGAACGATCCTTGTAGTGTATATTGTATTCTGCATGCTACTGCGTGTACAGCTTCCAGAACCGATTTTTTTATAAACAGTATGAGTGCCTTTTCGAATGAAAGTTTCTCTCATTCAGTGTGCGCCGAACTGATTTTACTCTTTCGTGCCATCGCGCAGCGATTTTAATAGGAGGACGGATATGGATCAAATTTTTATAGCTCTGGGCAATGTGTTCACGCCCATGAATATGGCTATGATGCTGTTCAGTGTGATAGCTGGCATTGCAGTCGGCGCTATGCCAGGCCTGTCTGTAAATATGGGAATCGTGCTATTAATGCCAATGACCTTCTCTTTTCAGGGAATTACAGGTATTTTAATGCTGCTGGGGATGTATTGTGGAGCTATCTATGGGGGCTCTATTTCTGCAATATTGCTAAAAACCCCGGGAACTCCTGCCTCTGCCGCCACTACTCTGGATGGATACCCCATGGCGATTACAAAGGGACAGCCGGGAAGGGCACTGGGCATCTCTACTTTTGCTTCTACTGTGGGAGGGCTGTTTAGTGCGCTTATGCTAATTATTTTTTCTCCCCTGCTGGCAAAGGTTGCAGTAAGCTTTTCAGCGGCAGAATATTTTGCGTTAGCTATCTTTGGAATCAGCCTGATTACAAGCGTTTCAGGAAAATCCGTGTTCAAAGGATTAGTGGGCGGCATTTTGGGACTACTCCTTGCAACTGTGGGTATTGATGCATTTTCCACAACCATGCGCTTTACGTTCGGCAGCAAATATTTGTCAGGAGGAATTTCTTTTGTCCCAGTTCTTATTGGGCTGTTTGCCATGTCTCAGGCACTGATTACCATTGAGGAAGGGTTAAAAAGTAATAAAATAAATGGAACAGTAAAAATTAAACGGGTATTTCCTGATAAGGCAGATTTAAAGACAATTACCCCTACTGTACTGCGTTCCAGTATCATTGGAACCTTTATAGGAGCTGTGCCGGGGACAGGCGGAGATATTGCTTCTTTTATTTCTTATAATGAGGCAAAGAGATGGTCAAGAAGGAAAGAAGAGTTCGGCACGGGAATCCCTGAGGGAGTAGCTGCCCCAGAGGCTGGGAATAATGCAGTAAGCGGAGGCGCCCTGATTCCTCTTTTGACCTTGGGAATACCGGGGGATGGGTCTACAGCCATTATGCTGGGATGCCTGATGATTCAGGGAATTTCTCCGGGGCCCCTGTTATTTACAGAAAATGCTGCCTCCGTGTATGCCATTTTTATTGGTTTATTTATTGCAAATTTTATGATGGGAATTTTGGGATTTTCCAGTATTCGCTTATTTACCAATGTAATCAAAATTCCATCAAGGCTGCTGACGCCGATTATTATTTTATTGTGTGCAATTGGATCATTTTGCATTAATAACAGCTACAACGATATTATTGTCATGGTGATTTTCGGCGTGATCGGGTATGTATTGACAAAATTGGATTTTAGCATGTCTCCTATTGTCATAGGGATTATCCTGGGAAATATGGCTGAAAATAACTTAAGGCGGGCACTAATTATCAGCAATGGCAGCATGAGCGCTATTCTGAGCCGACCTATCACAGCAGCTTTTTTGATAATTGCTCTATTCACACTGCTGATGCCTGTAGTCAATGAGATTTTAAAAACGAAAAAGGAAAGAGGTATAAGATGAAAAAAATAGATTTCATTTCTAAAACTCCAGTTTGGGAAGACAATAGCTCCTATTTTAATCATTGCCATTGTTCTACACTGGTGATCAATGAAAAGGGAGACTTAATCGTATCTTATTTTGGGGGAGAGAGGGAAGGAGCGCCGGATCTTGCCATTTGGATTTCCAGAAGGATTCAGGGGCACTGGGAGGAGCCAAGGAAGCTCCAGGAGGTGTATGGATTGTGCCATTATAATCCCCTGCTCCACTATCAAGACGGAAGAGTGTATCTGTTTTATAAAAGGGGATTGGATGTTCCAAGATGGTATACGATGGTATGTCATTCTGACGACTTTGGGAGAACCTGGTCTCAGGCAGAAGAACTGATTCCCGGAGATCACACACCAAGGTGCAGCGCCAAGAATAAAATTGTCGTGGGATCGGATGGCGCATGGATGGGGCCTTGTTCCATAGAGACAGAAGTAGACTGGGATTGCTATATTGATATTTCCCGTGACTTTGGACATTCCTGGGAAAAACATCCTATTCCCTTTCCACATGGAAGCCAGAACAGGGATGAAAAGGTAGAATGGGAAGGATTGAATGATCTGTGGGAATCCAATCCAAAAGTAGTTATGAAATGGGACGGGGTGATTCAACCTGCCTTGTGGGAGAAGGAACCTGGAAAATGGAGCTGTCTGATGCGCAGTACCAGAGGAAAAATATACAGAAGCGATTCAGATGACGGAGGGCTTACCTGGTGTGAAGCATATCCCACAAAGCTTGCAAATAATAATAGTGGAATTGATCTTGTAAAGTTGGAGGATGGAACACTTGTCCTTGTCCATAACCCGGTGTCTGGAAACTGGTCCTTTCGAACTCCCTTGTCTATCAGCATCTCAGAAGATGACGGAGAGACCTGGACGGAAGTATACCAATTGGAGACAGAAAAGGGCGAATTTTCTTATCCTGCAATTATTTATGTGGATGGACGGATTCACATTACCTATACCAATAGACGCAAACAGATTATTTACTGCGAAATTTCAGTGTCCGACTTGGAGGAAAGAGAATGTATGAACTAGACAAGGTGAAAAATAAGCTGGAACGTGGAGAGTTGATATTTATTACAAATTCCCTTATGAGTGACCCTTCCGTCAGCGAGCTGATGGCCTTTAGCGGAAGTGATATTATCTGGATTGATATGGAGCATGGCGCCATTGATTATAAAGATGTAGAACTACATATCATTGCTGCACATTCAGGAGGCGCAGCAGTATTTATCAGGATCCCGTGGAATGATCCAGTGATGGTCAAAAAAGTGATTGACATGGGACCGGATGGAATTATCTTTCCTCTGGTAAAAAATGCAGGGGAGGTGGAACGCGCAATCAGGGCCTGTGAATATCCGCCCAATGGAATCCGGGGCTGGAATCCCATTCGGGCTGTAAAATACGGCGTAGAGGACGGAAATTGGTACAAAGAAAATGCTTCCCGGCTTACTTGGAAGATTATGATGATTGAAGATATTGAAGCAGTCAGAGATCTGGACAGGATTCTTGAGGTGGAGGGTCTGGATGCCCTGATGATTGGTCCAAGCGACTTGTCAGGTTCTATGGGGAAGCTTTTGGATACACAAGATCAGGAAGTACAGGACACACTGGATTTTATTGTGGAACGATGCAGAGAAAAACACGTTCCGGTAGGTGTGGCCTTGGGATGCGGCATTGGAATGGAAGCATATGAACCCTGGATACGCAGAGGTGTGCAGATGATGTCTGTGGGACAGGATGTGAACCTTCTGGTACAGGCTACGCGAGATAATATTTCTCATGTAAAACAGGCAATTGAAAATGTGGAGGAAAAGAGGTATGGTCATTGATTTGATTAGGAACTATCAGAAATATGCTGTCTTACACCCTCTCCTGGTAAAAGGGATAAAATTTGCACTTTCTTTGACAACTGCCTCTGCTGGCCGCTATGAGCAGAGAGAATTCTACGCCCTGGTGCAGGAGGATGGGGCTTCCTCCTTGGAAGAAGGAGATTACGAAACCCATAAAAAGTATATGGATGTTCAAATCATTGTGAAAGGAACAGAAATTCTTGGCTGGCAGGAAGTCTCCAAACTGAAGGTGAAGGTGCCTTATTCAGAAGAAAAGGATATTTGCTTTTATGAGGGAGAGGGGATTTCCTTAAAGGTTGGGGAAGGGATGTTTTATCTTCTAATGCCACAGGACGCACATAAAGCATGCATGTGGGGTAAAGAGGAAGCAGGTTATAAGAAAATTGTTTTGAAGATTCCCATAGAAGGGTAATTCATGGAAGAGTAATGAAACTGCCAGGTGGTACGCGCTGCCTGGCAGTTTTATATTGACAGAAATTTGCCCCCATTATACTATACCAATAGAAAGGCATACCCTCTCTTATCAAGAGAGAGCATGGATATAGAATGATGTTTGATATTGAAGAAGAGTTGAAAAAACTTCCTGCAAAACCGGGGGTTTATCTGATGCACGACGAGAAGGATGCTATAATTTATGTGGGAAAAGCGATTTCTCTGAAAAATCGTGTGCGCCAATATTTTCAGTCCAGCAGAAACAAGGGCGTAAAAATAGAACAGATGGTGACGCACATTGCCCGGTTTGAATATATTATCACGGATTCAGAGTTGGAAGCCCTGGTCTTGGAGTGCAATCTGATCAAAGAGCATCGCCCCAAATATAATACAATGCTCATGGATGATAAGACGTATCCTTATATTAAGGTGACAGTCAATGAAGAGTATCCGAGAGTACTGTTTTCCAGGCAGTTGAAGAAGGATAAGGGAAAATATTACGGCCCCTATACCAGCGCGGGCGCCGTGAAAGATACCATAGATTTGATCCATAAGCTTTATAAAATACGGACCTGCAGCAAGAGCCTTCCAAAGGAAATGGGGAAGGATCGCCCATGCCTGAATTACCATATTAAGCAGTGTGACGCCCCCTGCCAGGGGTATATTTCCAGAGAGGAATATGGGAAACGTGTGGATCAGGCTCTGGATTTTTTAAATGGGAATTATACGCCGCTGATTCGAGAGCTGGAGGAGAAAATGAAAAACGCCTCAGATGCCATGGAGTTTGAGGCGGCTATTGAATATCGTGAATTGTTAAATAGTGTCAAACAGATTGCCCAAAAACAAAAAATCACCCATAGCGATATGGAGGACAAGGATATTATCGCCCTGGCTAGCGACGGGGAGGATGCTGTGGTCCAAGTATTTTTTATCCGGGACGGACGGCTGATTGGCCGGGACCACTTTTACCTGCGGATTACAGAAGGAGAACAGACAAGTGAGATTTTAAATAGCTTTTTGAAGCAGTTTTATGCTGGAACCCCTTATATTCCCCGGGAATTGATGATTCAGGAGGCTGTGGAGGACGCAGAAGTCCTGGAGCAGTGGCTGACAGCGAAAAAAGGCCATCGCGTCTACATTCGGGTGCCCAAGATTGGAACAAAGGAAAAGCTGGTGGAGCTGGCGAAAAAGAATGCAGCTCTCGTTTTAAGTCAAGACAAGGAAAAAATCAAGAGGGAGGAAGGGCGGACCATAGGGGCCATGAAGGAGATAGCATCTCTTCTGGGGCTACCGGGGATCCACCGGGTAGAGGCATTTGACATTTCCAATACCAACGGTTTTGAGTCTGTAGGCTCTATGGTGGTGTACGAGAAGGGAAAGCCAAAACGAAGCGACTACAGGAAGTTCAAGATTCGCTCTGTGAAAGGGCCGGATGACTATGCCAGCATGTATGAAGTTCTGACACGGCGTTTTCTTCATGGACTGGAGGAAGGAAAAGAGCTGAAAGAGAAAGAACTATCCCATGAATATGGGAGCTTTACAAAATTTCCCGACCTTTTAATGATGGATGGAGGAAAGGGACAGGTCAATATTGCCCTGAAAGTGTTGGAAGAGCTGAGATTGCAGATCCCGGTCTGTGGAATGGTGAAAGACGACAACCATCGAACCCGAGGATTATACTTTAACAATCAGGAGATATTGATTGAGAAGAATTCAGAAGGCTTTCGGCTCATTACAAGAATTCAGGATGAAGCCCATCGCTTTGCTATCGAATATCACCGCTCTCTGAGGAGCAAAGAGCAGGTACATTCTGTACTGGATGACATTGAGGGAATCGGTCCTTCCAGGCGAAAGGCCCTGATGAAACAGTTCCAGTCTCTGGAAGCCATTCGGGAAGCTGACATTGAGACCTTGATGGCAGTTCCGTCTATGAATCGGGGGGCAGCCGAGAAGGTTTATGCATTTTTCCATTAAAGAAAAAGGTAGCTGCCCTTGCATGTCTAAATAGGGGATGATAAAATACAAATAAATATAAAGAAAGATAAGTGAGGAATCATTATGGCAAATGTGCAGAGTGTTGAGTTGACTAAGATGGTGGAAAAGTTAAAGCTCAAAAATGTAACCCCAGATATTGATATGACGGGAATGGAACTGACGACGCCGGAAGTGAACCGTCCGGCTTTACAGTTGACGGGCTATTTTGATCATTTTTCATCAGAGCGTTTGCAGATTGTGGGGTATGTGGAATATACGTATCTGCAAAGCCGTACCAAGGAAGAGAAATATCCGATCTATGAGCGCTTTTTTTCCAGTAATATTCCCTGCATTGTTTATACATCACAGACGGCGCCTGAGGAGGAGGCTCTTGAGCTTGCCCACAAATATCAAGTTCCCCTTCTGACAACAGAGGTACAGACGTCTAATTTTATGGCAGAGGTTATCCGCTGGATGAATGTACAGCTTGCCCCCAGAATTTCCATTCACGGGGTATTGGTGGATGTATATGGAGAAGGCGTATTGATCATGGGTGAGAGCGGAATCGGTAAGAGCGAGGCAGCTCTGGAGCTGATAAAAAGGGGACACCGCCTTGTGACAGATGATGTGGTTGAGATCCATAAGGTGAGCGATGATACACTGATCGGACGTTCTCCAGAGATTACGAAGCATTTTATTGAGCTACGAGGTATTGGAATCGTAGATGTAAAGACACTGTTCGGTGTGGAGTGTGTGAAAGAGACCCAGTCTATTGATATGGTGATCAAGCTGGAAGAGTGGGACAAGGACAAGGATTACGACCGTTTAGGATTGGAGGAAGAATACACAGAATTCCTTGGAAACAAAGTAGTTTGTCATTCACTGCCCATCCGTCCAGGCCGGAACCTGGCTATCATTGTGGAATCTGCCGCTGTCAACCACAGGCAGAAGAAGATGGGATACAATGCAGCTCAGGAGCTGTATCGTCGCGTACAGGAAAATATAGCAAAGAAGCATTAGAAAAATAAGAGGACTGGTATGAAAAAGTATTGTTTTGGGGTAGATATTGGCGGAACTACAGTAAAGATGGGATTGTTTGATGCAGAAGGCACTGTCCTGGATAAATGGGAAATTCCCACAATCAGAGAAAATCAGGGAGAGGCGATTCTGCCTGATACGGCAAAGTCTATCAATGAAAAGATCAAAGAACAAGGTCTTGACCTGGAGGAGATTGCCGGTATCGGTGTGGGAGTTCCATGCCCTGTATTTGAAAACGGCTCGGTTCCACATACGGCTAACCTGGGATGGGGATACAAAGAAGTGACAAAAGAGCTGTCTCAGATGACAGGACTGACTTGTAAGGCTGGAAATGATGCCAATGTGGCAGCCCTTGGAGAAATGTGGATGGGTGGAGGAAAAGGCTGCAAAAATGTGCTACTCATTACTCTTGGCACTGGCGTGGGCGGCGGCATCGTCGTAGACGGAAAGATCCTCACAGGAGCCCATGGCGCCGGAGGCGAAGTTGGACATATCCATATGGATGACAACCTTACAGAGCACTGCGGCTGTGGAAATCAGGGATGCCTGGAGCAGTTTGCTTCAGCCACAGGAATTGTAAGGCTTTGCAAAGAGATATTGAGAGAGAGCAGTGAGCCTTCCATTCTCCGTGAGGGTGAGGTGACAGCCAAGGCGGTATTTGACGCAGTGAAGGAGGGCGACCTGTTGGCCATCTGCACAGCAGAGCGTTTTGGTAAATATCTGGGATCAGCCATTGCGATCATGGCATCTATTTTAGATCCAGAGGTTATAGTAATCGGCGGCGGCGTATCAAAAGCAGGGCCGGTACTTTTGGATTACATAAAAAAATATTACACTCCCCGGGCTTTCCGCTCATCAAAAGAGACGGCTTTCGCCTTGGCTGAGCTGGGAAATGATGCGGGGATTTATGGGTGTGCGAAGTTGATGTTGAGTTTGTGATAAATGACATATCGTTATATTACAAAAAGAGCGCATAGTTTAATTCCTATGCGCTCTGGGATTGTACTAGGACTGTACTGCCTTCGCTGCCCTTGCCTTCTTGCCCAGTTTGATAATGTAATAAAAAAATAATGCTGACATGGATACTTTGGTAAATACTTCTCCAACATGATAAGTAAATAGACATGATAACATGATCTGTACTGCGATGATTACTAACATTGCGCCTGCTGGTATTAATATTTTTTTCATTTTGATATCTCCCTTTCTTTTGGCCTTGTTATTTTCTGATATTAGAATATCAAATCGCGGATATTTGTTCCATCGATTTAGCTTACAATTTCGAGCCATATCTTACAATTATGTAAGATAGCAGACGACAATGATGGATAAAATAAGGAGAGTGTAAAATAATGCAGTATCTATATAATAATTGTCTCAAATAGTAGGGGGAATGAGTATGGCTTATGATTTACAAATAGAAAAAAGAGAAGCAATCGCTGCAGGTCATCGGGCATTGGATAGCCTCCGAGCTGCACAAAACGATTTGAACAGTGCAAAAAATTGGGGATTATTTGATATGTTTGGCGGAGGAGTTATTTCTACCATGATAAAACATTCTAAAATGGATACCGCGAAACAAAATATGGATCAGGCAAAATATGATCTTCAAAATTTCAGCCGGGAATTAAGAGACGTAAGCATGTCATATAATCTTGAAATTGAAACAGGAGATTTCCTTTCTTTTGCAGACTGGTTCTTTGATAGTTTTTTTGTAGACGGGATGGTTCAGGATAGGATTAATAAAGCTCGAAACCAGGTTGCAGAAGCGATACAGAAGGTTGAAGATATCCTGAGACAAGTGGAGAATTATTAAATAGCCATTTAGCTATAAATGTGAAAAGCAAAGAGATAATAAAAAATGTATCTTGCAATCAAAATATGCATAT
The DNA here is from genome assembly GCA_910574475.1 of Clostridia bacterium. Taxonomy (GTDB): domain Bacteria; phylum Bacillota; class Clostridia; order Lachnospirales; family Lachnospiraceae; genus Laedolimicola. The sequence goes on from CAJTAT010000006.1 coordinate 148,060, forward strand.
GCTATAATGCCGTTAAGCAAAAGGATAACAGTATCCACGTGATGCATAAAAGAACGAATCCCCAAAAGTAGTGCGAATACTTTTGGGGACTTTTCTTCTTTTACGGAGAAATCAACCGTTTGGGCTTGACTACCAGCTATTCATCCCCGTCAAACTACTTGCATAGGTATTAGGCAACTACACTAGCCAATACGGCAAGGATGAAGGATAACAATATTTCCACATGATGCCCCCTTCCTGTTACTAGTATCTTATTATTAATGGTTTTTGCTCTTCATATGTGCCGTCTTTTCTGAAAAAATATAGAGAAGTGTCATTGCAACAGCTAAATAGGCTGGAAATAGACGAATGTTCAAGGGATTGGCAATCAAGCCGAATATATCTGCTGTCATATGTAGCATACAGGGAATAACCAGAGCAAATCCAATTCCAATCAAAATCAGTCCAATAAAGGCGGCTAAGAGTAATGCCGATAAATGGTAATAAACCGTCACAAGGAAGAATTATGTCATACCAAAAACTGCCAGGGCATACTCTTAGAAAAAGGCTTGACATTTTGTATGAACCATATTAGAATAAATATCAACAAAAGATAATACATAGTTCGAGATACAAAAGATAACAAAGGCGTTACCACTCTGTGGTGACGCTTTTTCTTCATAAAAAGAAGGGCTCTAGGCCCTATCTCTCCCTTTTATACACGCGGGCAACAAGCCAAGTACACGCACATCTGCGTATATTTGGCCATTGCCGCGAGATATGATTTATTTTTTATTCATACTGGCCCGTTTCCGCAAGGTGGGATCCAGAATCTTCTTACGTATTCTCAGGGACTTCGGTGTAATTTCCAATAGTTCATCTGTATCAATAAATTCCAGGCACTGTTCCAGACTTAAAATTCTGGGAGGAGTCAGCTTCAGAGCTTCATCAGCGCTGGAGGAACGAGTATTGGTTAGCTTTTTCGTCTTGCAGACATTCAGCTCAATGTCCTCAGCTTTTCCGTTTTGTCCTACGACCATTCCAGCATAGACTTTATCTCCAGGCCCTATAAAGAGAGTACCTCTCTCCTGGGCGTTGAACAGGCCGTAGGTGATAGCTTCCCCTGCCTCAAAGGCAATGAGGGAGCCTTGCTTGCGGTATTGAATCTCTCCTTTAAAGGGGGCATAGTCTTCAAAGATGGTATTAAGGACCCCGGTACCCTTTGTATCTGTCATAAATTCACCCCGATATCCAATGAGGCCCCGGGCAGGGATGAGAAATTCCAGGCGGGTGGATCCACTGCCATTGCTGTTCATGTTCAGAAGTTCACCTTTTCGTTCTCCAAGTTTCTGAATTACATTGCCAGAATATTCATCGTCCACATCAATATAAGCCCGCTCCATAGGCTCCAGGCGCTTTCCTTTGTCATCCGTCTGATAGAGAACCTCGGCTTTGCTGACTGCAAATTCATATCCCTCCCGGCGCATATTTTCAATGAGGACGGAGAGGTGCAGCTCGCCCCGGCCGGATACTTTGAAACATTCTGTGGTATCTGTCTCCTCCACACGCAGACTCACATCTGTGTTCAGCTCCCGAAAAAGCCGATCCCTAAGATGGCGGGAGGTGACGTATTTGCCTTCCTTTCCGGCCAATGGACTGTCATTCACCAGGAAATGCATGGCAATCGTAGGTTCAGATATCTTCTGGAAAGGAATGGGTGTGGGATTCTCCGGTGAACAGAGGGTATCGCCTATATGAATATCTGCAATTCCAGAGATTGCTACAATAGAGCCGATGGATGCTTCTGTGATATCTACTTTGCTCAGGCCGTCAAACTCGTAGAGCTTGCTGATCTTTACTTTCTTACATTTGTCAGGCTCATGGTGGTTGACCATAACCATTTCCTGGTTGATTTTGATGGTTCCATTATCCACTTTGCCCACACCGATACGGCCCACATATTCATTGTAATCTATGGTACTGATCAGGACCTGGGTTCCGGAGTCCAGGTCTCCTTCCGGCGCTGGAATATACTTTACGATTGTCTCAAAAAGGGGCATCATATCTTTGGGTTCATCTTCCAGATTATTTATAGCATAGCCGTCCTTGGCGGAGGCGAAGACAAAGGGGCAGTCCAATTGTTCGTCGGAAGCCTCCAGATCCATCAAAAGCTCCAGAACTTCGTCAATTACTTCTGTGGGACGCGCCTCTGGCCGATCAATCTTATTGATGCAGACAATGACAGGGAGGCTAAGCTCCAGGGCTTTGCGCAGAACAAACTTGGTCTGTGGCATGGAGCCCTCAAAAGCATCTACAACCAGAATGACACCGTTGACCATTTTCAGAACACGTTCCACCTCGCCACCGAAATCAGCATGTCCGGGGGTATCAATGATGTTGATTTTAATATCTTTATAAGTAACAGCAGTATTTTTAGAAAGGATTGTAATACCCCGCTCACGTTCAATATCACCGGAGTCCATGACACGCTCAGCCACTTCCTGGTTGGCGCGGAAAACCCCGCTCTGTTTTAAAAGTTCATCCACTAAGGTTGTCTTTCCATGGTCTACATGGGCAATAATTGCAATATTTCTGATATCTTCTCTTTTCATAATCATTTTCCTCATATCTCTATCCATTAACTCATACAGTTTACCACATTCAAGAAAGAATACAACATAAAAAATAAATTTTTCTAAAAAATGGTTCTAAGCGGGAAGTTTTAAACATATATATGTAAAGATAACCAAAATACGAGAAGAGATACTTCGTAATAAGAAGGGAGAACAGAAGTTATGTCAGATAAGGTCATTGAAAACAACCAGGTATCTATTATTGGAGAAATTGTATCAGAATTCACATTCAGTCATGAAGTCTTTGGGGAAGGGTTTTACATGATGGATGTATTAGTAAAACGTCTAAGCGATTCCGCAGATATTATTCCCATTATGATTTCTGAGCGTTTGATTGATGTGTCGGAAGATTATACAGGTGAGTATATCCGGGTGGCCGGACAGTTTCGCTCCTATAATAGACACGAAGAAAAGAAAAACAGGCTAGTTTTGTCTGTTTTTGCAAGAGAAGTGGAATTTCTGGAGGATGAGGTAGAAAATGCCAAGACAAACCAGATCTTTTTGGATGGTTATATCTGCAAGGCGCCTGTATACCGCAAGACCCCTCTGGGAAGAGAGATTGCAGATCTTTTGATTGCAGTCAATCGCCCTTATGGAAAATCCGATTATATTCCATGTATCTGTTGGGGGCGTAACGCTCGGTTTGCCTCCGGCTTTGAGGTGGGAGGTCATGCCCAGATCTGGGGACGCATCCAGAGCAGGGAATATATGAAAAAAATAGATGAGACAGAATCAGAAAAGCGTATCGCTTATGAGGTTTCTGTCAGCAAATTGGAGTATGAGGAGTGAAATAAAATCAGTTAAAGTTGCAAATCCTGGCTAATTGGTGTATGATAGGGATACTATATTATAAAAAGAGAAGATACGATAGCTGACATTCTTTTTTTCTGAGAGTGGGAAAGGAGTGTAGAATGGATAAGGGACAGATCACCGTATTTTGTGGAGAGGGAAAAGGAAAGACCTCCGCAGCGTTGGGTCAGGGGATTTTTGCAGCCAGTCAGGGGAAGTCTGTGATTATCATTCAGTTTCTCAAGGGAAAAGCTGGCGAACAGATAGATTTTATTAAGCGGTTAGAGCCGGAGATTAAAGTGTTCTCTTTTGAAAAGTTAGATATCAATTATCAGGCGCTATCCCCGGAGGAGCAGCAGGAAGAGGCAATGAATATCCGCAATGGTATCAACTTTGCAAGAAAGGTCCTGAGCACGGAAGGCTGTGATCTATTGATACTGGACGAAGTGTTGGGATTGGTAGATCAGAACATTGTCACGGATGAAGAGATGATCGCTCTGATAGAAGCAAAGGAAGAAGGAACGGAACTGATGCTGACAGGGATTCAGATGTGCGATGCCCTGTATACATATGCGGACAATGTATTTAGGATTGAAAGTTTAAAATAAAATATTCTAAGAAACTGGTCGTTGACAAGCAAAAGGCTCTATGATACAGTTAAAGTCAGGAAGCAAGCTTAACTTTCATTTGTCGTTTGCGGAAACAAAACAAAATAAAAGGGATAGAGGTTGCGTCTTCCAAAAGTACCTTTCTGGATATGACAGGCATAGAAGAAGGAAAGGAAAAGGGGCAGACGCCGAAAGAAACAGTTTTCCTGTGAGATTGCTTCTTGGGCATATGGTAAAAAGCCATATGACTGTCATCAGATTTTTTTGATGGGGCGCTATCTAAAGAATGTAGAGATCAGGTTATTCTTTAGGGGCAGACTTCACAGAGTCAGCCCCTTTTTATTTACAAGGAGGAAAGAAAGTATGTCTATTTTTAAGGGAGCAGCAGTAGCAATTGTTACACCGTTTAAAGATAACCGGGAGATTAATTTTCCAAAATTAGCGGAGATTTTAGATGATCAGATCGCTCATCACACCGATGCTATCGTTATATGCGGAACCACCGGAGAATCTTCCACACTCACTCATGAAGAGCATTTGGAGGCCATTCGGTTTACGATTGATCATGTGGCAGGACGGGTTCCTGTGATTGCAGGTACGGGATCCAACTGTACCGATACGGCCATTTATCTGTCTCAGGAAGCAGAAAAGTATGGTGCAGATGCGTTACTCATCGTCACACCTTATTATAATAAAGCGACACAGAAGGGCTTAATTGCCCATTATACAGCCATTGCCAATTCTGTAAAGCTGCCTATTATCATGTACAATGTGCCAAGTCGTACAGGATGCAATATTTTGCCGGAGACTGCGGCCACACTGGTAAAAGAGGTAGAAAACATTGTGGGAATCAAAGAGGCTACCGGGAACATCTCTCAGGTTGCAAAGCTGATGAACTTGACAGACGGAAAGATTGAGTTATATTCTGGCAATGATGACCAGATTGTTCCCTTACTATCCTTAGGCGGACTTGGTGTTATTTCCGTTCTTTCCAATGTGGCGCCTCAGCAGACTCATGATATTGTGGCAAAGTTTATGGAAGGCGATGTGGAAGGCAGCCGTGATCTGCAGCTGAAAGCCATCCCTCTGGTTGATCAGCTATTCTGTGAGGTGAATCCTATTCCAGTAAAGGCGGCAATGAATATGATGGGATGGGAAGTAGGATCCTTGAGGATGCCTTTGACGGATATGGAGCCAGAGCATCAGGAGAAGTTAAAGAAAGCAATGATTGATTTTGGAATTGAGGTTAAATAGATGATTAACGTATTGATGCACGGCTGTAATGGCCGTATGGGACAGATGATTGCTGGGCTTCTAAAGGAAGACAGGGAAGCGAAGATTGTAGCAGGTGTGGATAAGTTTGATGGTATTGCCAACGATTTTCCGGTGTTTTCTAATATTCAGGAATGTAATGTTAAGGCTGATGTAGTGATTGACTTTTCAAATGCCAAAGCTGTGGAAGAGCTTCTAGATTACTGTGCAGACACGCAGACTCCAGTGGTACTGTGTACCACAGGTCTCTCAGAAGAGCAGCTACATAAAGTGGAGGAGACAACAAAGAGGGTGGCAGTTCTGAAATCTGCCAATATGTCTGTGGGTATCAATCTTTTGCTGAAGCTTTTAAAGGAAGCTGCTCCCACACTGGAGGCAGCAGGCTTTGATATAGAGATTGTAGAGAAGCACCACAATCAGAAGGTAGACGCGCCCAGCGGTACAGCCCTTGCCCTGGCAGACGCCGTCAATGAGGCGTCAGAGGAGGACTATGTCTATACCTACGACAGAAGCCAGGTGCGGCAGAAGCGGGATAAGAAGGAGCTTGGCATCTCGGCTGTCCGGGGAGGCACAATCGTGGGGATTCATGATGTGATTTTCGCAGGAACAGACGAAGTCCTTACCTTCCAGCACACAGCTTATTCCAGAGCAGTATTTGGAAAGGGAGCCATTCAGGCAGCTAAATTCTTGGCCGGGAAGCCAGCAGGGCGGTATGACATGAGTGATGTCATCGGATAGTGACATTGACCGCCAGAATGCGGTACTTGGGGCATGTATCCCTTTGTCCACTGAGGGTCCCAAAGTCCACTACCAGACACATAATTTTCACAAAAATAACACACTTTTCTTTCAGAAAAAACACAAATCCAGAATATCCTTAGATAGAACAGCTACACTCTACCTAAGGATATTTTTTATGTGCAGGAGCGAAGTAGTACTTAATAGTAGGAGGAAAGCAAAGTTGATAGAAGTCAAAGAGCTGGTCAAGCGGTATGGAAACCATACAGCGGTGGACCATTTAAATTTTCATGTGGAAAAGGGACAAATCTATGGTTTCTTAGGTCCAAACGGAGCAGGAAAATCTACGACTATGAATCTGTTGACCGGATATTTGCCGGCCACAGAAGGACAGATACTGATTCATGGGTATGATATTGGAAAGAAACCTCAGGAAGCCAAAGGATGTATTGGATATCTGCCAGAACTTCCTCCTTTATATCTGGATATGACAGTAATGGAATATCTGTGTTTTGTGGCAGAACTGAAGTCTGTAGAGAGAAAAGAGATCAAGACCATGTTGGAAAAGATTATGGAGCAGACCCAGATTTTCGATATGAAGGAGCGCTTAATCCGGCATTTGTCGAAAGGGTACCGGCAGAGAGTAGGATTGGCCCAAGCTTTGGTAGGGGAGCCTGAGGTCCTAATTTTGGATGAACCTATGGTTGGCCTGGATCCAAAGCAGATTATTGAGATACGGGAGTTGATTAAATCTCTTGGAACAGAACATACAATTATTTTAAGCTCCCATATTCTCTCAGAGATAACCAGCATTTGCGATCATGTGATGATTATATCTCATGGAAAGCTGGTGGCCAGTGATACGCCGGAAAATCTAGGGAAATACATGACCCGCTCCAATATGTCAGAGCTTCGTGTGCGGGGAACGTTAGAAGCCTGTGAGAAGGCAATCGAACTCCTAAAATCAATCGAAGGGCTGGATGTTAAGACATCTGCTGCATCCCTGGAAGATGTATTCCTGGAACTGACCTCAGAGGAATTCAGTGATACAGAGGAACAGGATATAAAAAAGGATTCGGAAGAATCGGAAAATGGGGAGGAATAAGAGTTATGCGGGCAATTTATAAAAAGGAAATAAGAGCTTACCTGACCTCCATGACAGGGTATATTTTTATAGCGGTATTGTTGGCAGTCCTGGGACTGTATTACACGGCAAATTGCCTCATAGGCGGCTATCCGGTGTTTGGTGTAATATTGTCATCTATTAATTTTATCTTGATGATTCTAATTCCAGTGCTTACCATGCGCAGTCTTTCAGAGGAAAAGAAGCAGAAGACGGATCAGCTTCTGTTTACAGCGCCTATTTCTATGTGGAAGATTGTTGTAGGAAAATATCTGGCAATGTTCACGATGTTTTTGATTCCTATGGCTCTGACCTGCCTGCTGCCATTAATGATGCGCATGTTCGGCGCTGTTTCCCTGCCCATGGCTTACACAGCAATTTTTGGATATCTTCTGTTTGGAGCTGCCTGCCTTGCTATTGGCCTATTTCTTTCCGCCCTCACAGAGAGTCAGGTAATTGCAGCGATTCTGACTTTTGCCATGCTATTTTTCTTAAATATGGCATCAGGGATTGCCAGCCTTATGCCGTCACAGGGAATCCTAAGTAAAGTGCTGTCATCGATTTGCCTTTATGAACGGTTTGTCAACTTCATGCAGGGAATATTTGATGTGACCGCAGTCATTTACTATCTGGCTGTTATTTTGGCCTTTTTATGTTTCACGATATTATTTTTAGATAAGAAACATGGAAAATACAGGATTTATCTGGCTCTGTTGACTGGGATTGGGGCTGTAGGGATAAATCTGCTTGTATTGCTCGTTCCATCTACTTATTTTAAGTACGATGTGAGCCAGCAGAGGCTTTTCACCATTGGAGAACAGACAGAAGAGATTGTACAGGGACTGAGTGAGGATGTGACACTTTTTCTGGTGGCCCAGGAGGGCGGCGAGGATACGACACTTCTGGAACTGCTGGAGCGGTATCAGAACCTTTCCTCCCACATTCAGGTAGAGACAAAGGACCCTGTGCAGAATCCCAACTTTACCTCTCAGTATTCCCAGGAGGATGTGGAGGATAATAGTATTATTGTCGCAGGGGAAAACCGTTCGAAGGTCATTCACTACTATGATATCTATCAATATGAGACGGATTACTATTCTTATAGCACGACCTTGAGCGCTTTTGACGGGGAAGGACAGATAACCAGCGCAATTGCCTATGTAACATCAGAGGAAGTTCCTGTTCTTTATACCCTGGAGGGACATCATGAGGCAGAGATGAGCAGTTCTGTCAGAGCTTTGATAGAAAAAGAAAATCTTGAGATACGTACTCTGAATCTTCTCACCAGTCGAACGGTTCCTGAGGATGCAAAGATTTTAATGATAAATGGGCCTCTTGTGGACATTTCTGTGGAAGAAAAAGAAAAAATCCTGGATTATATGCAGGCTGGCGGTTACGTGATCATGCTCACTGCCTATGGGGAGGAAGATTATCCAAATCTGGAGGGGCTTTTGGAAGCGTATGGGCTGGAGCTGGCAGAGGGACTTGTATTAGAAGGAGATTCGAACTATTATCTGCCAAACTTTCCCTATTATCTTTTGCCAGATATTGGTTATTCAGAAGTTACTCAGAATGTCACAGGCCGTTATGTCCTGATGCCTTTTGCCCAGGGAATTGTAAAGAAAGAGGATGAGAAGGACAATCTGAGTTTTGAAAGCCTTCTCACCACCTCAGACCAATCTTATTCTAAGGTCAATATTGAGTCGGAAGTTATGTCCAAAGAGGAAGAAGATCTGGAAGGGCCCTTTGATGTGGGGGTAAAAGTTACCGATACAGAGGCAGGGACGAGGCTGATCTGCTTTTCTACAGATAAGCTGTTGGATGAGCAGGCGGACAGCATGGTCTCAGGGGCAAACAGTGAATTGCTTATGGGGGCTGTAAGCTGGATGTCCGGCCATGAGAGCCCGGTTTCTATTGCGCCAAAGAGCCTTATGGTAGAATACTTAACTGTTCCGGCCGGCTCTGCAATTTTCTGGGGACTTTTGATTGTATTTGTGATCCCGCTGACGATTCTTGTGACAGGCGGGGTGATTTGGGTTCGCAGGAGAAAGAAATAGGCACGAAATACTGGAAATCCGCCAGGGTTTTCGATATAATGGCTGTATGGAGGAGTATTCAATGAAGAAAAATAATGTATTATTCCATACAGCCTTGTCACTGATATTGACCTTGACTATTATTTCCGTATCTGTGATGTTAACTCTGGCCTTTCGTCCCCTTTATTATCTGGATGTTGGGCTATTGGATATCTCAGAGCAGTCCGGCTATACAGAGGAGGAAATTCGTGAGAACTATGATGTGCTGATTGATTACAACCTTTCTTTTGGAGAGGAAGAGCTGGAATTTCCCACGCTTGCCATGTCTGAGTCAGGACGGATACATTTTGAGGAAGTGAAAGATATTTTCAATCTTTTTAAATATATGGCTCTAGGCGGCGTGATTTTTAGTGCGGCAGGAATCCTGTTCTGCTCCCGCAGAAGGGAATATAGATATCTGGGCTTGACGTCCATTCTGGCAGTAGCTCTTCCGGCGGTGATCGGAATTCTGGTGGCTTTAAACTGGGACTGGGCATTTGTCACCTTTCACCATATTGCTTTTGACAATGATTACTGGCTGTTTGATTCCACAACCGATCCGGTGATTACTATCCTGCCGGATACTTTCTTTCTACACTGTGCGGTTATGATTTTGGGATGTGTAGTGCTGGGGAGTGTGATTTGTGGACTGGTGTACCGGAAAAAAGGAGCTGGATACCATAAAAATACAGAAAGAAGGATGTAAAAGTATGGCATTATTAAAGGATGATTGCCGAAAACAGGAAAAGATGAATGGGCAGATATATGATATGTCGCCATCCCCGGGTTACAAGCATGGAATTATTAATGGTAATATTTATGCAGCTATAAAAAATAGATTAAAAGACAGCCTTTGCCTTGTATTTATGGAGAATCTGGACTTTAAATATCACCCGGAAGAGAATGATGATTATGTGATTCCCGATGTTATGATTGTCTGTGATCGGAAATATTTGAAGGGCGGCAGCTACAGCGGAGTGCCGAAGTTCATTGTAGAAACCTTAAGCCAGTCAACGGCTCTGCGAGATAGAAAAGATAAAATGGCAGTCTATGAGAAAGCCGGCGTGGAAGAATATTGGATTGTGTCGCCCCAGGGAAAATCCGTCGAGATTTACTATCTGACAGAGGGGAAATATGAGCTGATGTATAACTACCTTCTTCAGGAGGACGAGGAGGACGAGGAGTATAATTCTAAGACTGTGCTCTCTCTGAGAGAGTTTCCGCATATAACTATGAAATTGGAAGAAATTTTTGAAGGAATGGAATAAGGGAGTAAAGGAAAGGGAGTTGTCAGGAAAGGCAGCTTCCTTTTATGATTGACTTTTTGGTCTAATAATGTTAGACTAAAGTTGTCTAATAGCGTTAGACTGAAAAGGAGAACAGGATGGAACCATATAAATTAGGAGAAATGGAACAGAAATTTGCAGACTTAATCTGGCAGCATGCCCCTGTTGCATCAGGAGAATTAGTCAGGCTGTGTGAGAAAGCTTTTGGATGGAAGCGAACCACTACCTATACCATGCTAAAACGTCTCTGTCTGCGCAATCTATTTGTCAATGAAAATGGCATAGTCAAAATAAGGACAACGAAAGAAGATTTTCAGGCAGCTCAGGGAGAGCAGTTTCTCAAGGAAAATTTTGACGGCTCCCTGCCGCGGTTTCTGGCTGCATTTTCCAGAAGAAAAAAACTAAGCGGCCGGGAAATAGAGGAGCTTCGGCAGTTGATAGAAAATTATGAGGAAGAGTAGGAGGGAGCAATGTTAGAAAAAGTATTTATTGAAATTATGAATATGAGCCTTACAGCAAGTGTTATTATTCTGGCTGTTATGCTGGCAAGATTACTCCTTTTAAGAGCCCCCCGAGTTTTCTCTTATGTTCTGTGGGCAGCAGTGCTTTTTCGCCTCCTGTGCCCCATTTCTTTTACAGCAAACATTTCCTTTCTGGGAATTTTGGAAAATGAGGCGTCAGATGGGGGCAGGATGGAATATATCTCTCAGGACATCGGATATCAGATGGAGCCACAGGTGAACCTTCCTATTCCGGCTGTAAACGATGTAGTCAATCGTTCTCTGCCCGAGGGGAATCCTGCCGGTTCGGTCAATCCTTTACAGATTGTGTTATATTTAGGAGCGCGCCTTTGGATTCTGGGTATTCTTATCATTTTGGGCTACAGCCTTATTTCTCTTTTCAGGCTCCAACAGAGACTTAAGATGGCAAGGTGGGAAGAAACTGCTGACGGGAAAGGAATTTACCGATTAGAGGGAAAGGGAACGCCTTTTGTCTACGGTCTTTTGAGGCCGAGGATCTATTTTCCCTCTGATCTCACCAGGGAAGAGGAGGGCTATATTTTACTTCATGAAGAGATTCATATTCGGCGGGGAGATCATGTATTTCGTCTGCTTGCCTGCCTGGCTCTCTGCCTGCACTGGTTTAATCCCCTTGTATGGCTTGCCTTTTCCTTAAGCGGTCGGGACATGGAAATGTCCTGTGATGAGGCGGTTATCCGCAGAATCGGAGGCAGTGTGAAAAAAGAGTATTCTGAATCTCTGCTGGCACTGGCTTCTGGAAAGCGGATTGTGAAGGGAATTCCTCTGGCTTTCGGGGAGGGAGATACTAAAAGCCGGATCAAAAATGTATTGAGCTACAAAAAACCAGCGACAATTTTAGTAGGGGTGGCAGTGATTACTTGTATAATTTTGGCAGTTATGTTCATTTCAAACCCTGAAAAAGAGACAGAAAACAGCGACAGAGAAAATGTATTTTATGGAATTGTGGATTATCTGGATGCAGAAGGGGAAAATCTGCCTGTGGTAGTTCGTATACCACGTATGGGTGACGTTGAGATACCAGAGGCAGAGGAAATTTTGCCTTATATTGAGATTGATTTTCATGGATTGGAAATCGGAGATCTGATACGAATTTCGTTTTCAAAAAATGTAGAAGTATCTGTAATGGAGACTTATCCGGCCATGTTTTCCGAAAAAGCTGAAAAAATAGAAGTCATGGGACGGGGACCTTTTGGAATGACATATGTGGATGCAGATCGATACCGCTTTTCTATTCCTCTGAGTATGGCCTCTGAGGCACAGGCCGGGGATATGCTGGAGATTTATCACCACGCTCCAGAAATAGATGGACAGGAGCCAGAGCTTTTGACTTCGGTTCCTGTACAGTCTGTGGAGCCAGAGTTTTATCAGATTTGGGTGGAGCTGTCTACAGAGGAAGTGGAGACCTTTCTTTCAGAATATGGTTTTGGAATCCAGTGCCGCCTGGTTCGAGAGCCGTCTGAGCATGAGGAAAATCCGAAAGAAAATCAGGCAGAGGAGCAAGAACAGGATCAAACTCAGGAAAGAAAGTCGGAATACTTGGCTCAGGAACATTTTCAAAATGATGCCCCTGTGGATGGAACCTATCAGTTGAATATTCGCAGTATTTCCAGAAGCGCTCGGGGAATTGAGCGGTATGTGATGGACAATGAGGGGGAAGAGGACGAGCTGCCGTTCCTTGCCTTTGCAGATGACTGTACCTTTCAGGTAAATGAGGAGATGGCGGCCGTTCATTACAGAGAGGTATCCTTGGATGAATTTGCGGATATCGTTAATTCAGACTATGCACGGATTGGACAGATTGATCCTTTCTGTATCAGTACCTTTCAGGATGGATTGATTACTCAGATATCTATGGAGAGCAGCGAGTGGTATATAGCAGGGATTACTTACGAGCCTTTTGCGAAAGATACCTGGTATCAAGATATTCAAGACTTCCCGGAGATGGAAGGAAAGGATCCACTGAAAGAATATTACTCATTATCTGGTACTGAACAAGCAGATTTCGGAGAGGGAAGTGGATTGGAAACGGCCGAAATTTATACAGGAAATATCGGAGATGGAGATAGCGGGATTGTGCTATTTAAGGATGCATCGGGTGCTATACTCTATTCGGAAGGGGCACATGTATCAAGAGCCGGATGGAATAATATTTACCTGGGAGAGCTGGATGGGACAGCATTTCTTATGAGATTGCACATCGAAGACCGGGACGAATATGGAGAATATAATTATCAGGTATTTCGCCTGGGGGCCTCCGGGGAGATACTTCAGATTGCGGGAAGCTCCTTTACATGGAATGATGGCAGTCTTCTCTACGAAGATGAGATATTTAGACAATGGGCAGATGATATGTCCTATTATCTGGAAGCATGCCGGCTTCTTCTAAGCTCACAGGATGGAGAGATTCGAACAGAAAGGATTTCAGAAGGAGATAAGTATCATTATGAGACGTTGAGGAGAGGAACCATAGTCTAATAAGTCCGTTCGTCAAGTTGGAAATCATCCAGAAAATGCTATTGACTAAATCCGCTATAAAAACAGGGTCAAAAAACTTTCTCAGATTAAGAGCGTGAAATTCTGCGTTCGCTTGCTCATTTGAACCGTCAAGACGTCCATTTTCATTCTATGGATTGGCATTGTATTTGGTAAGGGTTTCAAAGAGCGGGAGGGATACCTTAGCTTTACAACGCAAAGCGTTCTTTCTATACGGGGGGCCCTTTGGGTATACCTAACTGCTTCAAGCTGCTATCACCTGAAAAAGTACCTTTTGTCTAGGAAAGATGCCAATCCAGATGTACAAGCTTTTCTGGGTCATGAAAATATCAGTACCATCATGATTTACTGTACTGTAGCTCGCGATAATGTTCGGGCAGTTCATAAGCGGTACTTATAAGCATAATGCATAATACTGAGTTACCATTTTCACTCCTGGAATATTATATTTCAGGAACGTTTATGATAGAAAATATAGAATAATGCAGAAATGCATGATAATAAAAGTGTTGTCCCACCGATACCTGGCAATGGGGGGAGGTGTTTAGATGGAATTTGTTATCTTTTTTTGTTACTGTTGTGGGCGGTGTGGTTTGCCACCTCATTGTCAAATGGTTAGAAAGAGACCATAAGGACAACGAATAGCCTAGTGGGTGCTTTGCCACTATAAAAGAAAAGAAGAATCCCTTAACTGTATTGTAGTACAATTAAGGGATTCTTCTTTGTCCAGATGGACTTGCTATCTCTTTTTGTTTAATAATATTATAGCATATGCAAATTTGGGTTGCAAGATGCATTTTAATATTATCCGAATATTTTTGTAACAATTATAGGCTTTACCATAAAGCAAGAGGTAAGTTGTAAGATGGAAAATACAAGAATGAATAAAGTAGGTATGATAAACACATCCAGGGTTTTAAAAGCACGTACTTTCACAAATGCAACATCTGAATATTTTGCCACACAAAACTGCTGGGTACAAGTGGTAATAAAAACAGCGAACAAATTAGGTAGAAATGCCAGCATAAACGACGTCCAAGTCGTTTCGCTGTATACAGAAGGTGATTATATTGAATCTGTAAGCTGCTATCCACTGAAAAAGTACCTTTTGTCCAGGAAAGATGCCAACCTAGCCCTGTTTGTCTCATCCAAATCACCTTATTTACGTTTAAGTGAGCACGGAGTACGGCAGATGCTTCAGCGGCTGGGACTTCGTGCTGGTGTAGAAAAGGTACATCCACACCGATACAGAGCCACAGCCGCCACCAATGCCCTCAACCGGGGCATGCCAATACAGGATGTACAAGCGTTGCTTGGCCATGAAAATATCAGTACCACCATGATTTACTGTACAGTGGCCCGTGATAATGTCCGGGCAGCACATAAGCGGTATCTATCAGCATAATACATGCTACTCCACATATTATCATTCCTACTCCTGGAATATTTCAGGAGTTTTTGTGATGTAAATTGTAGAATAATGCAGAATTACATGGTATAATGACAGCGTTGTCCCACCAATACCTGGCAACGGGAGGAGGTGTTGACATGGAAGTTGTAATCGCTTTTTTAGTCGCTGTCGCGGCTGGTGTAGCCTGCCACTACATCATCAAATGGCTAGACAGAGACCATAAGGACAACGAATAGCCTAGTGGGATCTTGACCACTATAAAAGTGAAGAAGAATCCCCCAACTGTGTTGCCGCACGGTTGAGGGATTCATTCTTTTGTCAACATGGACTTGTAATCACTTTTTGCCTACTGGCATTATAGCATATGCAGATTTTGGTTGCAAGATACATTTTGACTATATTATTTCTGTGTCTTTTCGGTAATTATAGGATAATTCTTATTCCAAAAGCAAGCCCTAAGTGTAAACGTCGATTTGGTAAGATGAAATACTGACCTTACGAAATGGAGTATAATCTCGAGAATTCAATGCACAAAGGACACATACTCAAGTATTTTTCTACATGTATCTTGAAACAAATATTGATCTTACATTTTAGTACATTCCACGACAAGGGCCGAGACCACAAGGCAGACAGAAGGAAGCTACGGATCCTGATATTTAAATCCACTCTGCCACAAGGACGGAGACTTGGAGACAGCAAATCATATTTCTTGCAAAGGTCATTTAAATCCACTCCGCCACAAGGACGGAGACAACAATGCGGCATCTACATTCGATAGTATCAAAATATTTAAATCCACTCCGCCACAAGGACGGAGACCAAAAATGTGATGGCACAGGAAAATTTGAGTATATTTAAATCCACTCCGCCACAAGGACGGAGACAGCAATTATACATAAATTTTCCTTGTGATTCTAATCAGAAATTGTATTTAATATATCAAATCAGCATTACAAAAACATTCATATCTAGCCAAAAACCTTTGAATCTCCTTAATACACAAGTGCGAATTTTCTACACCTTTTATGTTCGCATAATATTCGCACTGCATGTTTTTATAATGATCTCCGTGATAGTAAAGGCGGAGACTGTCTAGATTTTCGTCTATAGTATCCTCCAGCATTTTTCTCACTTACTTCCATAAAAAGAGTGGGTGCTCATTTAAATCTCCGTGTTTGTACTGAGCCCATAACTTAGCTTGAACATGTGGCACAACTCCCCATTCAATCTTTTCTTTTATAAAAGGATGTCTATACTTTCAAGTTAAAAAGCTTCACAAAATTCCCATACAATATCTTTTCCATTACATCATCTCCCAGATCAAAAGTCAAAAGCAGCGCCACCATATCTCTGGGTTTCCACATAGGGAAATCAGAACCGAACAGAAAGCGTTCCGGGCCAAAACGATCGAACATCCGGTAGGTCATCTCCCGGGAAACGAGGGGGAGGGTGCTGGAAGTATCGTAGAGAACATTCTCTGGCTGAGGATGATTGAGGGAACGCTCCCAGATGGTCCAGCCTCCAAAGTGGGCAGCGATTACCTTCAAATCAGGAACCTTACGCAACAGATTGGTAAGGCGCTTGGGAGAGGAATAATCGTATCTGTCATCGCCCATATGAAAGAGGACAGGAAGTCCTCTTTTGGCCACTGAGCGGTACATTTCGATTCCGCAGGAGGCATCAATGGGAACCTTCTGGAAGTCTGGATGGATTTTCAACCCCTTTAATCCAAGCTCCTCCATCCGGTCCAGCTCCTCTTCATATCCGTCCATCCCAGGATAAAGGGAGCCAAAGCCAATATACCCTGGGTGAGTACTTGCGGCCTCAGCCAGAAATGTATTGATATTGAACACCTGACTTGGGGTGGTGGCCGAATTGCTGATAACGCAACGGCTGATGCCAGCCTCTTCCAATTCAGTCCCCAGAAGCTCTAAACTGGCTGTAGAATATACAGGCTTCTCGTAAAATTCTCCGATAGAGTGAGCAGCTTTTTTAGCCAGCTTATCTGGAAAAACGTGTACATGAATATCAGCTATTTTCATAGATGCCTTCTTTCTCAAGCAGTAATCGTCTCCTGACTGTGTGTCCCTGCCAGAAGGTGGTATGCCCTGATGTAATATTTATAATAAAATAATCCCATGCTTTCTGGCTGTCTCCCGCACATCATTGGGCCAGATAGATACGTGTACCTCTCCTATGTGCGCCTTGCGCAGATAAAACATACAGATACGGGACTGCCCGATACCGCCGCCTACTGTGTAAGGCAGCTTTTTCTCCAGGATGGCTTTCTGGAAAGGCAGCTTGGCTCGTTCTTCGCAGCCTGCCAGCTTTAATTGGCGCCGGAGGGCATCTTCATCCACACGGATCCCCATAGAGGAAAGCTCCAACGCATGGCCAAGAATGGGATACCATACAATAATATCGCCATTTAAATGCCAGTCATCGTAGTCCGGGGCCCGGCCGTCGTGAGGCTTGCCATCAGCCAGCTCATCACCAATCTCCATAAGGAAGACAGCTCCCTTTTCTCTGGCGATGAGATCTTCACGCTCTTTGGGAGTTTTGTCTGGGTAGAGATTTGCCAGTTCCTGAGTAGTGATAAAGAAAATTTCCCTGGGCAGTATTTCCTCAATGTAGTCATAGCGGATAGACATATATTTCTCAGTCTTTTTGAGTGCCTTATATACCTTTTGAACGGTTTCTTTTAAATACTCTACATTTCGGTCTTCCTTGAGGATGATTTTTTCCCAGTCCCACTGATCCACATAGATGGAGTGTATATTGTCTGTATCCTCATCCCGGCGGACAGCAGTCATATCTGTATACAATCCCTCCCCAATATGGAAGCCGTATTGCTTTAAAGCATTGCGCTTCCATTTTGCAAGGGAGTGGACTATCTCTACAGGCCGCTCCTCCTGCTCCCGTATGCCAAAGGTCACAGGCCGCTCCACGCCGTTTAAGTTGTCATTGAGACCTGATTCCGGGGTGACAAAGAGAGGGGCAGAAACACGCAGCAGGTAAAGCTGCTCTGCCAAAGTCTGTTGAAAAAAATCTTTTACTGTTTTGATGGCCACCTGTGTGTCGTAAAGGGTTAGTTCAGAAGTATATCCCTTTGGTATGTATAGATGTTCCATAGCCAATCTCCTTTAAAAATTTAGATTTATGATTCAAATACAAAAAATATTTCGGCGCATCTTGATAAATGCATAAGATATTTGTTTCATTTACCTTATGGAAAAAATCCCTTGCATTGTAAAAAAAATTGTGTTAATATTTCTCGCATATAGAATTATACTATAAGAAAATGCGAAGAACAAGACTCTGATCTTCAGAGGCCGACAGGAATACAGCGTCACCGACTGAGAGCGCTGTTTGGAAGAGAAGATTAAGGGAACGCTTGGGAGCAGATCAGTTGAAATTTTTGTCTGTTTGGAGGACAGGGTGAAACGTAGGCTGATACGTAGGTCCGCGTTAAGGATAAGAGTGGAGTAGCCAAAGGCCACAGAGCCAGAGTCAGCTCAATGCGGGTGGTACCGCGGGATTTTTATAAATTGTATGTTAACCCCGTCCCGGAATAGAAATATTCCAGGACGGGGTACTTTTATTGGCAAAAAGGAGGAGTTTCAGGATGGAATTTTTGACAGGCATAAGAGAAAAAGAAGTATTAGATTCTGTGACACAAAGTATGGACGGAGAAATAGTAAAAGTTAACGGAGCTGTTCACACCATCCGTCATATGGGAGATGTGGCCTTTATCATTTTGAGGAGAAGGGACGGATTGCTCCAGTGCGTCTATGAAGCAGGCATCACGGATTTTGATCTGAAACAGCTGAGGGAAGCCGCCTGTGTGGAAGTGGAAGGAGTTGTTCGCTGTGAAGAACGGGCGCCTTGGGGGATAGAGCTTCGGTTAAAAAAAGTTCATATTTTGTCAGAGCCTTCAGAGCCTATGCCTTTGGCGATTTCCAAGTGGAAGCTAAACACTTCCCTGGAAGCCAAGCTGAATATGCGTTCCATTTCGCTTCGAAATATCCGGGAACGGGCGAAATTTCGAATCCAGGAAGGTATCGTCCGGGGATTTCGGGACTTTCTCTATGAGCAGGGATTTACTGAGATCCACACGCCCAAGATTGGAGCCAGGGGAGCAGAGGGAGGCTCGAACTTGTTCCGCCTGGATTATTTCCACCATCCGGCTGTGCTGGCACAGAGCCCTCAGTTTTACAAACAGATGATGGTTGGGGTCTTTGATCGGGTCTTTGAGACTGGCCCTGTGTTTCGGGCGGAGAAGCACAATACGAAGCGCCATCTGAACGAATACACCAGCCTGGATTTTGAGATGGGCTACATTGACAGCTTTGAGGATATTATGGCTATGGAGACTGGATTCTTACAGTACACCATGAGACTTCTGGCCTCAGAATATGGCCGGGAGCTGAAGCTTTTGGATATTTCGCTGCCACATGTGGAGCGGATTCCAACCGTACGCTTTGATCGGGCAAAAGAGCTGGCAGCAGAGAAATACGGTCACAAGATCCGCAATCCCTATGACCTGGAACCGGAGGAGGAAGTGCTGATTGGACGGTTTTTTCAAGAGGAATACGAATCTGACTTTGTATTCGTCACTCATTACCCTTCAAAAAAACGTCCCTTCTATGCTATGGACGATCCGGCGGATCCCAAATTTACCTTGAGCTTTGACCTGCTGTACAAGGGAATGGAGATCACCACAGGCGGTCAGAGAATCCATGAATACCCCATGCTGCTAAAAAAGCTTGCAGCCCGTGGGATGACTGAGGATGGCATGGAGCAGTACCTGAATACCTTCAAGCACGGCATGCCTCCCCACGGAGGCCTGGGAATCGGCCTAGAACGCCTGACCATGAAGCTCGTAGGCGAAGAAAACGTCCGGGAGACCACATTATTTCCCCGGGATTTAGGCAGACTAGAACCATAGCGGAACTTGAAATAGTCCAGCTAAAAAATATTTTATGCTGGCCGGTAAAGTCGCGAAGGCGCACGAGAGAAACTTTCACGAGTGCCCCTCTCGGGAAAGTTTCTCTCTTTCCGTGTGCGCCGAAGTGACTTTACCCTTTAGTGCTATCGCGCAGCGATTATAAACAGGAGAGAAAAAATGGCAAATATTATTTCAGACGAAACAATTGAGTACGTAAGTATTTTGGCAAAACTGGAACTTTCAGAGAAAGAAAAAGAGCAGGCAAAGAGGGATATGGGCCGGATGCTGGACTATTTTGATAAGCTGAATGAGCTGAATACAGAGGGAATAGAGCCTATGTCTCATATCTTTCCTGTCAGCAACGTATTTCGGGAAGATGAAGTGGAAAATGGTGATCAGAGAGACGAGATGCTGGCCAACGCTCCAAAAGCGAAGGACGGTTCCTTCCAGGTGCCAAGAACAGTAGAGTAGGGGTGAGACGATGAGTTTGATGAGCTTGACAGCAGCGAAGCTGGGAAAAAAGATAAAAGACAGAGAAGTGACAGCCGTAGAAGCTATGGAGGATGCTTTAAAGCAGATTCAGGAGAAGGAGCCGCTTTTGAAAAGCTTTGTCACAGTGGATGAGGAAGGCGCACGAAAACGGGCGCTTGAAGTACAGCAGAAAATAGAGCGGGGAGAACTGACAGGCCCTTTAGCCGGTGTTCCCATAGCAATTAAGGACAATATATGTACAGAGGGGATATTGACTACCTGTGCGTCTAAGATTTTATATAATTTTAAGCCTACGTATTCGGCAGAAGCTGTGAAAAATTTAGAAGCAGCCGGAGCAGTAATCATAGGAAAGACGAATATGGATGAGTTTGCCATGGGAAGCACCACAGAGACTTCTGCTTTTGGCGTAACCCGCAATCCCTGGAATCTGGAACATGTGCCAGGAGGATCTTCCGGCGGTTCCTGTGCGGCAGTGGCTGCAATGGAATGTCCCTGCGCCCTTGGATCGGATACAGGTGGCTCTATACGTCAGCCCAGTTCTTTTTGTGGCGTGACAGGAATCAAGCCTACCTACGGCACTGTGTCACGCTATGGGTTGATAGCGTATGGCTCCTCTCTGGATCAGATAGGTCCCATTGCCAGGGATGTGACAGACTGTGCTCTTCTTTTGGAGGCAATCGCCTCCTATGACAGAAAGGACAGCACTTCCATTAAGCGGGAGGATTACCATTTTGTAAAGGCGCTCAAAAGTGATGTAAAAGGCATGAAAATCGGGATTCCGAAAGATTATTTTGGAGAGGGCCTGGATCCAGAGGTAAGCAGTGCAGTCTTAGAGGCAGCCCATGTGTTGAAGGAGCAGGGCGCTATTGTGGAGGAGTTTGACTTATGTCTGGTGGACGATGAACTTCTTACATCAAAGAATTCAAGTTCTTTTGGGGAAGACAAAATTCATCCCACAAGATATGCAATCCCCGCATATTATGTCATCTCCTCAGCGGAGGCTAGTTCTAATCTGGCCCGTTTTGACGGCGTGAAATATGGATACCGCGCAGGTGAATATGAGGGGCTTCATCAAATGTATAAGAAGTCTCGTTCGGAAGGCTTTGGGGAAGAGGTGAAGCGCAGAATTATGCTGGGTTCCTTTGTCTTAAGTTCAGGGTATTACGATGCATATTACCTGAAGGCCCTGCGTACTAAGGCATTGATCCGCAAAGTATTTGATCAGGCGTTCGAGAAGTATGACGTGATTATAGGACCCGCAGCGCCGACTACAGCCCCTAAGCTTGGCAAATCTCTGAGTGATCCTCTAAAAATGTACCTGGGAGATATTTATACGATTTCTGCAAATCTGGCAGGTCTGCCAGGTATCTGTCTTCCCTGCGGAAGAGACAGTAAAGGTCTTCCCATCGGATTGCAGCTCTTAGGCGATTGTTTTCAAGAAAACCAGATTCTTCGGGCTGCCTATACTTACGAGTGCGCCAGGGGAAAGTGGAACATGCCGGGGGCATTTTTGAACAGGAAAGGAGTGATAAAGGATGAGGAAACAGTATGAAACGATCATTGGTTTGGAGGTTCATGTAGAGCTTGCCACCAGGACTAAAATTTTCTGTGCATGTAGTACAGAGTTTGGTGGAGCGCCTAATGTTCATACCTGTCCTGTGTGTACGGGCATGCCGGGCTCTCTTCCTGTGCTGAATAAAAAAGTAGTGGAGTATGCTATGGCTGTGGGCCTTGCCACAAACTGCAGGATCACAAGACACTGTAAATTTGACCGAAAGAACTATTTTTATCCTGACAATCCTCAGAATTATCAGATTTCTCAACTCTACGCCCCTATTTGCAGGAATGGCTTTGTAGAGATTGAGACGGCAGCAGGAAAAAAGAAAATTGGCATCCATGAGATTCACATGGAAGAGGATGCAGGAAAGCTGATTCATGATGAGTGGGAAGACTGTTCTCTGGTAGACTACAACCGAAGCGGCGTACCTCTGATTGAGATTGTCTCAGAGCCGGATATGCGCAGCGCTGAGGAGGTCATTGCATATCTGGATAAGCTGCGTCTTATCATTCAGTATCTGGGAGCCTCCGACTGTAAGCTTCAGGAGGGGTCTATGCGTGCAGATGTAAACCTGTCTGTACGGGAGACTGGGACAGAAAAGCTTGGCACCCGTACGGAGATGAAAAACCTGAACTCCTTTAAAGCAATAGCCAGGGCCATCGAAGGTGAGCGCACCCGTCAGATTGAGCTTTTGGAGGAGGGAAAATCTGTCATACAGGAGACAAGGCGTTGGGATGATAACAAAGAGTATTCTTATCCTATGCGCTCCAAAGAAGACGCCCAGGATTATCGCTATTTCCCAGAGCCAGACTTGGTACCAGTGGATATCAGTGAGGAGTGGATTGAGGAAATTCGTTCCAAACAGCCGGAGCTTCGCACGGTAAAGCTGATTCGCTATAAAAAAGAATTTGATATTCCAGATTACGATGCAGAAATTATCACAGGCTCAAAGCATCTGGCGGATCTCTTTGAGGCGACCACAGCCATCTGTAAAAAACCTAAGAAAGTATCTAACTGGTTGATGGTGGAGACCATGCGCCTTATGAAGGAATTGGATCAGGAGCCGGAAGATTTGACATTTTCCCCAGAAAATCTGGCAAAGCTCATTGAACTGACGGATGCAGGGACCATCAATCATACAGTGGCCAAGGAAGTCTTTGAGCAGATTTTTAAAAGAAATGTGGATCCCGAGGAATATGTGGAAGAGAGGGGCTTGAAGACAGTGAACGATGAGGGGGCTCTGCGTGACGCCATTGCAAAGATCATTGCCTCAAACCCTAAGTCAGTGGCAGATTATCGCAATGGTAAGGAAAAAGCTATTGGATTTTTAGTAGGTCAGACTATGAAAGAAATGAAGGGTAAGGCGGATCCGACGATGGTGAATGAAATTCTCAGAGAGATTTTGAATGGCTAATATATACAGGGGGGCGCTTAATGCATGAAAAAGGGGCAGCCGGGAAATCATTTCCCAACTGCCCTTTGTCTGTGCAAAAATCTAGTCAGTCTGTTATGTGAATTGACTATGGCCCTGATACCTTCACTGGACAAAGGCACATAGAGGATTGGCTGATTAAAGTTTTGTAACATTAGTAGCCTGTGGTCCTTTTGAGCCGTTCACTAATTCGAACTCAACGGCCTGACCCTCTTCCAGGGATTTAAAGCCGTCCATATTGACGCCTGAGTAGTGTACGAATACATCATTGCCCTCTTCGTCAGAAATAAAACCGTAACCTTTCTGATTGTTGAACCATTTTACTGTACCCTTGTTCATTGTAATACCTCCGACAAATTAAAAAATAAAACTTACTGCAAAATGCAACTGGGTACAGAGTATCACAAAGAAAAACCACTGTCAATGAATTTTCCCGTCTAAAAACCTGGCCTCAGACATAGTTTTAAATAAGCAAACCAATGCGGGCATTTATGGGAAAAGAGACTATTTTAAAAAAATTAATTATGATAGAATTGGTAATTCTGGCGGGGATTGCATCCATTTTTTTCTCTGAGAAAAAAGGAGACTCTCTCTGGGAGACTTCGACTGTAACAGAAGAGGGGGAGAAGGATTTTATTAAATGGGTAGATTTTCAAGTATCCTCCTCAGCTCTGGGGAAGGCCTATGAATATGACAGGGACACTTATGGAGAGGAACTCCATCTGAATTGGATTGAACTTCTGGCCTATACTGCTACAAAGACAGGGGGAGACTTTTCAAATGACAGGCAGGTGAACACTTACCTGGAAGAGGCTGTGGAGAAATTGCAGGCAGGTGAAACGATGGAAGCGATCACAGAGGATATGAAGTATTATACATACTATCTGGAAGCCTATACAGCAGTATTGGGCGGCATGGTGGGGGAGTACGAGATAGAAGTGCCGGATGGAACCACAGAAGGGGGAGAGAGCGCACAGGAGGAAGGGAAAACCTGGGAGAAACGCTATGGCCTGAAAGCTTTTTCTCCCATTGCCAAGGGATTTCCTTACAGTGACTATGATGATTTCGGCGTGTCGAGAAGTTATGGCTATAAGCGACAGCATTTGGGGCATGATATGATGGGGCAGACGGGTACGCCGATTATAGCCGTAGAGTCAGGCTATGTAGAGGCACTGGGCTGGAACCAGTATGGCGGATGGCGCATTGGTATTCGAAGTTTTGATAAAAAGCGGTATTATTACTATGCACATCTGCGGCAGGGCTTTCCCTATGCACTGGGACTTCAGGAAGGGAGTAAAGTCCAGGCTGGAGATGTCATCGGCTACATGGGGCATACAGGATACAGCACGAAAGAAGATGCGAACAATATCGATCAAACTCATTTACATTTTGGAATTCAGTTGATTTTCGATGAATCTCAGAAAGAAGGGAACTCGGAGATTTGGATAGACTGTTACCAGATCATCAAATTCCTGTATCGAAACCAGAGTAAATGTGCGCGAAATGACGAGACAAAAGAATGGTACCGCATCTATCAAATGCGAGATTGACTTTTCCTCACGATTTGTATACACTGACCCTAGAAAGAAAACCATTTAGATCCCCGTGTGCTGGAAGGAATGTAGTGGTATTTTAAATAGGAGGAAAGTGTTTTGGACTATACAGTGTTTGAAAAATATGAAGGGGCATTTGAGAAGGCTAAGCCGGAAGAACGGCAGAGTTTAATGGAAGAAATGTTTTTTGGAGCAATCAATGGAAAAGAGGAAGCGCCTAGCCAGCTAATGGAAATGATGAAAATGGAGGCAGTGAAATGCAATGCCTCTGAGCTTTCCATGACGATGCGCTTCCCAATTCAGGAATGGCAGCTGAACGCCAGCAGAGTTCTGCATGGAGGAATTACAGCCACGATTTTGGATATGGCTATGGGAGTGCTGGCTCATACTCTGGTAGGGATGCGCTCCACACCCACAGTAAATCTTAATGTCCAATATTTAGCCCCCGGGAAAGAAGGAGATTGCTTGCGTGTGGAGGTCTCGGCAGATAAAGTAGGACATTCTCTGGTCTATCTGATGGGACGGGCTTTTTCTGAAAAAACAGGAAAAGAAATAGCTGTAGCCACCTGTACTTGTATCCGAAGATAAAATTAGGTAGATAAGGAGACAGTCATATGTTTGGGGAATGTCATGCACATATTATTATGGATGGCAATAATTATAAAGATGCTGTCAGTTTACATAAGAATGGAGTCAGAGATGAGGTGATCCGGGCACATTTTCAAATGTGGAAGGAAAGAGGCGTTACCTTTGTGCGAGATGGGGGGGACGCCTTGGGAGTTTCCAAACGAGCAAAGGAGCTGGCTACAGAATATGGCATCGATTATCGTTCTCCTATTTTTGCTATCCACAAAAAAGGTCATTATGGTGGGATTGTGGGACATGCTTTTTCAGATATGAAAGAGTATCAGGAGTTGGTTCAAAGAGCAAAGAAAGAGGGGGCTGACTTTATAAAGATCATGATCAGTGGGTTGATGGATTTTTCTTCCTATGGCGTCTTGACGGAAAAAGGACTCTCTGAAGAAGAGATCAGGACTATGATAAAGATTGCCCATGGGGAAGGATTGACAGTGATGGCTCATGGAAATGGAGATGAGTCTGTCAGGACTGCAATTGAAGCCGGGCTGGACACATTAGAACACGGAAATTACTTGAGTCTGGACACTTTGGAGCTGCTGTCTGAGAGCGAGACCATTTGGATTCCCACTTTTGCTCCCATAGGAAATCTTCAGGGGTGCGGCCGTTTCCCAGACAGAGAAGTGGAAAAAATTTTAAAATGTCAGATGGAACATGTAAAATATGCTTTTGGTCATGGCGCGCGGATTGGTTTGGGAAGTGACGCAGGAGCTTATTTAGTACCCCATGGACAGGGGCTTTGGGATGAATATGAATACATGAGACAGGCTGTGGGAGCAGAACATTGGGAAATCCTGGACAAATGTCTGGAAGACTCAGAAGCCAGGATAAAAAGTAAGATGAAACATTAATTACCCTCTGTAAATTCCCGTTAAAGACGGTTTTTACAGCTAAATTGTTTTTAACTGGATTTTTTATTGAATTGTTTCCCCATTCCCGCTGTCGGTCAGATTTCCGATGAATCGGTAATGGATTTCGATAGACTGAACTTTCTCACCATTTACCCGGCGTTTGTCGCCCACTAAAATCTTTGTGATAAGTTCATTGATGATACAAGAATTTAATTCTTTCAGGTTACTGTACTGCCGGATCAGGCTTATCCATTTCTCCGCATTCTGCTCTGTAGCGTCATGCTCTGCCGACTGCTCCTGCAATGCGGAAAGCTGTTTTTTGAGTTCTTCCTGCTCCCTCTGGTACTTCGGCATAAGGTTGTCTATGCTTGCCCCCGCAAGCCTGCCGAGTGCGTAATCCTCATATAGCTTGCTTATGACTTTCTCGATTTCCCCAAGCCTTTTCTCAATGGTTCGCCTTTTCCCCTCAACCAAACCATAATCCACGGTACTGTTAATCTGTTGCTGTTCCATAACCCTGCCAAGGACTGCCTGCTCGTCTGCAAGTGCCATTGTCGCCCATTCCCTGATGTCCTTCAGAACGATGTCATACAAGTCCTGCTCCTTGATGCGGTGCGGCGTGCATCCGTCCGGCCCGTTCGCCTTGTAGTTCTGGCATGAGCCGAAATACGTCTTTTCAGGATTGTTTTTGCTTGTCCGTTCAGGAAAGAATGAAATGCGCCTGCCGCAGTCCGGGCAGTAGGCAATGCCGGAAAAGATACTCGGCTCCCTTTTTGCCTTGCACATCCGCCTGCGCTTCCCGTTGACTTCCTGCACACGCTCCCACAGTTCCAGGTCAACAATCGGCTCAAAAATGTCCTTTACCACCACCCACTCGTCTTTGGGCTTCACATAGTTCTTGCCGACCTTGAACAGCTTTGACTGTTTCTGCGCCACAAGGCTCCCGATACCTTTCCGGCAAAGGAACATTAAGGGAAATCCAGAAAAAGTATGGAATCCGCTCAGATAAGCAGCTTCGCAACTGGATTATGAAGTATAATGGTCATGAAAAGTTAAAGGCTTCTGGAACAGGAGGAACCAGCGTCATGACCAAAGGAAGAAAAACCTCATTTGAGGAACGGGTGGAAATTGTAACATACTGCATAGAGCATGGAATGGATTATGCCCAGGCAGCAGAAAAATACCAGGTATCCTACCAACAGATTTACCAATGGACAAAGAAATACCAGTCAAACGGCGTAGAAGGGCTTATTGACAAAAGAGGGAAAAGAAAATCTGAAACAGAAATGTCGGAACTGGAGAAGCTGCGTGCGGAAAATAAGCTTCTTCAAGCGGAAAAGCGCAGAGCCCAGCTGGAGGTTGCTTTCTTAAAAAAACTCGACGAAATCGAAAGGAGGCGGTTCTAAGCCAGACACAAAATGAAACGGTTTATCTGGCGATACAGGAAATATATGACGAGCAGGGATGCTCAATATCAGAACTCTGCAGATTTGCGGGAATTTCGCGTTCTGCTTATTATAAATGGCTGAACCGAAAACCAAGTGAAAATGAGAAATTCAACCAGAAATTATGTGTCCTTATCAGAGATGCGTATGAGGAAAAAAGCGGGATTCTGGGTTACAGGCAGATGACGATTAAATTGAACCGTGAAAATGAATTTCAAGTCAACGCAAAGAGAATCTTGCGCCTTATGCGGATTTTACATCTGAAATCTGTGTGCCGGCGCAGGAGAAGAAACCATGTAAAATCAACGCCAGAGGTTACTGCCGAAAACATCTTAAACCGGGAGTTCCATGCGCAACGTTTTGGGGAAAAATGGCTTACAGATGTAACGGAGATGAAATATGGAGCCAGTGGGAAGGCATACCTGAGCGCCATTGTGGACTTAGCAGATAAAAGTATTGTTTCCTTTGTCATTGGACATTCCAATAATAATGCCCTTGTTTTTGAAACCTTTGACATTGCCCATGAAAACCATCCAGATGCAAAGCCTTTATTCCACAGTGACCGNGGATACCAATACACCTCAAAATCCTTCCGTAAAAAGCTTAACAAAGCAGGAATGACGCAAAGCATGTCAAGAGTATCCAGATGTATTGATAACGGACCAATGGAAGCGTTCTGGGGGATGCTGAAATCAGAAATGTATTGCCTGAAGAAATTTCAAACATATGAGGAGCTAAAGGAGGCCATATCCGATTACATAGATTATTATAATAATCATCGGTATCAGAAGCGCTTAAACTGTATGACACCGATGGAA
Source organism: Clostridia bacterium (assembly GCA_910574475.1). GTDB lineage: Bacteria > Bacillota > Clostridia > Lachnospirales > Lachnospiraceae > Laedolimicola. The sequence continues at coordinate 176,745 of CAJTAT010000006.1, forward strand.
TATAGAAACTATTTGAAAGATGCTGCATAAAAACTCTGCCAGTCCTCTTTGCGACTGGCAGGTAAAAATTTTTATTTTTTAACTGTCAACTTGACAGGGAGCGGTTCATGTCTGCTATACAACGGCTTTTTTTCTTTTGCCGTTGTACGGCAGATTTACAATACGGATATTTTACACAATTAATAAATACTCTTTTTGTTTTTACGGCTTAATCCGTTCAAAATCAAAACTGCAAGAACCATACAAACTATCAGAATAACTAAGCTGGCTACTTTGTTTCCGATTGTTGCTTCATAATATCCTGAAAGCTGGAACACCGCAGTAATCGGGTAAACAGTTTTCAGAGTTTCAGACATACTTGCAAACAGACCGGCAAAGGAATAGATTTCAGTAAATACCAAAGCAAGCCAATACCCTTTTTTCATACGGGCTACTAATGCCACAATCGGTGAAATAGCAAGAAATACGCCAATACCATTTACAAAATAGGTAAAAAGGAAGCCCCATACTGTCTGAATAGATAAGATTCTGAAATGCATTATGGCTTCAACCGCAAAAGTAATTACAAACAGCAGAAGATAAATCAAAATACTGAAAACCACTGCAACGATCATTTTAACAACAGTCAGTTTCGCTTCATCTACTGGCACAAGCCGCAGTGATTTCAGAGTATCTTCCTGTTCCTCCCGGCAAATCATATAGCTGCCTAACAATGCAATGACAGCCGGAAGTACAAAAAAGGTTGCCAAAGACTGTGCGGCTGTCATAAACCAGCCAGCCCCATCTATATATCGTGAACCCTTAAATACAAACTGCCCCTCTGCAAAGACGATAACAGCAATCATAACCACCGCAAAGACAGCAATCCAAACGATTTTAGAATGACGAAGTTTTCGGCGTTCAGCCCAAAGTAATTGTTTCATACTACCTACCTCACTTTCTTTTTCCTAAAGCAAATATAGCCAACGCCACTGAACCCGCACACCATATAGTAATACATATTAATGCCGCCGGAATATTAAGAGTTTGTGCCAAAACTACACCAGGAATATCACCCATGACAATGGCGCTCATACTGGATAGAGGGTGCAGATACATATTAACCATAAGCAGAATAAAACCAAGGAACGTATAAACCAGCGTTACGCATACTGGAAATATATAACTTTTTCCAGCAGCCGCAACCGCCAAAAGCGGCATTACGGCGAATGCGGTTAATATAGCAATTTCCATACATTTTTTTAGCAAGTAACAAAAACTGCTCCATTCAAATGTTATATAACCGGGAAGCATACCAAAAATCACAGACAATCCGGCTGTAAGCAACATAAAACAAATGGAATAAGACAGTACAATAATAAATTTACCAAAAAAATATTCCGCCTTGCTAATCGGTATAATCCACAACTGTTTAAGCATATCATTTTGGTGTTCATCATACATAAGCATAGTGGAAAATACCCCCAATACGACAGGAAGTATAACCCAAGGCGTATAGCTGAACGCAGTCCATTTATAAAATTGTATTGTGTCTACGCCTGCTTCCCTGAACCCACTAAAATAAAAGATTGCAAGAAACGGCATGAGAAGAGCTGCCAACAGCATTAACAGGATAAACTTTCTACGGCGCAGTTTTAGAAATTCTGTTTGTGTCAATTTAAGCAATGCCTTCTCCCCCTGTAATTTTTTTGAAATAGTCCTCCAATGTGTCATTACATAATTGTGAACTGATAACAGCCACATCCTGCACTACAAGAGCCTTATTGACAGCCGCCATATCCAATGACGTATTATAAATCCGCAGGGAATGGTCATCCTGTACGGAATAATCTGTAACTCCGAATCGCCTTTCCAAAACAAGAGAAGTTTTCGGAATATCAGAAACTTGCAGAAGTATATATTTACTGTTTTTTCTTTTCAGTGTTTCCATGCTGTTTTCTTCCAGTAAGACACCGTGGTCAATAATGCCAATATCATCAGCCAACAATGCAATCTCGGACAGGATATGGCTGGAAATGAGGATTGTTTTCCCTCGCTCGGTACTCAAGTCTTTAATAAAATCTCTCACTTCTGCAATGCCGATAGGATCAAGACCATTCGTAGGCTCGTCTAAAATCAACAGCTCCGGATCATGCAAAATAGCATTTGCAATACCAAGACGCTGCTTCATTCCAAGAGAATATTTGCTGAACAGCTTTTTATCCCGGTAAGGGAGTCCGACAATATCCAAAGCATTTTTTACAGCATTGGGGGCAGCAGTGCCACGCAGCTTCGCAAATATTTCAAGGTTTTCCGTACCCGTCAGGTTTGGGTAGAAGCCGGGTGTTTCAATAATAGCCCCAATCCGGGGATATACCCGTTTTTCCCTTCCTTTGATATTTTGTCCGAACACATCTATTTCCCCAGAAGTAACAGGGGTTAATCCCAAAATCATTTTCATTATTGTGGTTTTGCCAGCTCCATTACGCCCTAGCAGTCCGTATATCCGCCCTTTTTCTACATGGATATTAACAGCATTGACCGCTGTCTGCTCACCATATTTTTTTGTTAACCGCTTTGTTTCAATCACATAGCTGCACATAATATTTCCTCACTTTCTTAATTATCGTGGTCTTTCTAAATCACATAGTTATACAAGTTTCCGCTTGCTGAATCGTTGGTAAAAACTCTTCAAAATGTTTTCTTCTGTAAAACAATTACAGAAACGATTGTCGAAATAATGCCTATAGCCAGTAAAGAAACAGAACAAGTCATCGGTGATGCTGTTATTACTGCATTTCCTGTCCAACTGTTTACCATTTCAATAGCGGCAGGTGAAATGTGGGGATAAATTCCCATAACACTCGCCAAGGGGTGCAGTCCCATAAGCTCGGACGGGGCAAGCACAACAGGCACAAGATAAAGTAATACAGCCCCAATCGGTAAAATGTACCCTTTTGATAGCGTTGCTAAAAATATGATTGGGAGCATGGCAACCGGAATCAGCACACCGCCAGCCAAAAACAATAACCCCGCCTGTAGTATTGTTTCCGTGTTCAAATCAGTAAAGCCGCCAGCAATTAAGCCGCCAACGATACAGATAACAAAGGTAAACAGGCATAGCCCCAATGACATAAAGATTACAACCGCTATCTTTGAAAAATAAAGCTGTGCTTTGGAAATCGGAATAATCAAAAGTCCTTTTAATGTATCGTTTTTCTGTTCATCAAAGAACAATGTGGTGGCAAACATCCCCAACACAATAGGCAGAAACAGGCTTGTAAGGTTCTTAAATGCCAAAGTGTATAAGTCACCAAAGCTATCCATGAGAGGACTGCTTCTTGATATGCTGCAGGCACGCTCAACCGCAAATACTCCCAAAATAGCAGTAAGAATAAAAATACCCCAAACTGTCTTATTCCGTTTCCATTTCAGTATCTCAGTAAAGATAATTGTCATTGCCTTTTCCTCCTTTCCAATCCCTAATTATATAGCATTAACCTTGCCAAAACCTTGCCGTAACCTTGCTTTTTTCATGTTTTCCTCCAATGAATATACAAAAAGCCCTGTGCTGTTACAGAGCTTTTGGAAATAGTATCGTAAATGTTGCACCCGTTCCGGGATTGCTGTCTGCTTTAATTTTCCCATTGTGAGCATTTACAAGTTCTGTCGTAATAGATAGCCCCAAGCCATTGCCCCTGGCAGAACGTGAACTGTCACATTGATACATTCTCTCAAAAATATGCGGAATATCAGAGGAGGAAATACCTTTTCCATTATCTGAAATGATAATTTCTACTTGCTGTTCATTCTCCAATAATTTCAAAGTCAATTTATTGCCGCCACTGTGCATAAGCACATTTTGAAACAGATTATTAAGAATGCGGGTATAGGAATGAGGGTCAATTCGTAAAAAATATTCATCTTCAGGAATATCAAAATCATATTCAAAATGGTTGCGTTCCAAGGTTGGAACCCACTCTGCGACAATATTGCGGGTCAATTCGTTAAAATCACATAACTCAAAATGAAAAACCTGTTCTTTAGCGTCTAGTTTTACCCACTCAAATAGTGCTTCCACAAAATGTTTTAAGTGACACGCTTTTTCTACTGCGACATGGATATAGGCTTCTTTTTCTTCCCCAGCCACAAGACCATTTTCAACGGCATCCAAGTAGCCAAACAATGAAGCTAATGGTGTCTTTACATCATGGGAAAGGCTTGTCATAAGTCGCTTGTATGCCTGCTCCGATTGTTTTTGTTGGATAAGCTGTGACTGGTTCTTGACTGCAATTTCATTGATTGCATAGCAAATACGCTTTGTCATATCGCTTTTTCTCGCCAAAACCCGTCGGTTCGGATTACCAGACTTTATATCTTCAAGGGCTTCTTCAATAATAGATAATTGTCCTCTTACACGCCTAAGTTTCGTAATAAAAAATAGAACAGCCAAAAGCGCTGTACAGAGAGCAATTAATAAAAATGAATTTAAGCTCATGTTATGCCTCCCTGTTAAATCGGTAACCAACGCCCCGGACAGTCAGAATATAAAAAGGGTGTTCCGGGTCTGGTTCGATTTTTTTCCGTAATTTGCTGATAAACGACATGATATTACTATCATCAAAAGCATACTCTTCCTCCCATACATGGGTATAAATCTGCTTTTTTGTAAACACTTTTCCTTTATTGGCCGCAAGGAAAGAAAGCAGATCAAATTCTTTTCCTGTAAGTTCCACTTGTATATCATTAACCAAAACAAGACGGTTAAGGTTATCTATCGTCATTCCTTGAAATACCATACAATCCGTTTCTGTTCCAGAAACAGGATTGAACAATGTAAAACGCCGGATAAGAGAATTTACACGTGCCATAAGCTCGTTAATGCTAAATGGCTTTGTCAGATAATCGTCTGCCCCCATCCTTAAGCCGGAAACCTTATCTTCCTCACCGCTTTTTGCGGTAAGCATAAGAACGGGAACATTGCTTGTCTGCCGTACTTGTTGCAGCACTTGAAAACCGTCTAAATCGGGCATCTGTTGGTTTTTCTGCGTCCTTTGGTATCAGCCATAAACGACTAAATTTTGCAACCCCCGGTATGCGGTTTTCCTCACATAGCTTTTGTACCCGTCTTTCTGAAATGCCCCATTTCTTCGCCGCTTCCGGGGCGGAAATAAACTCTAACATCTTCATTCACCCTTTCTCTAAATTCTGCCATATAATTATATGCGGTCAGGCGAATAATTTTAAGTGTTTAAGGACTGCATCATGGAAATGTGCATAACTGGCTATGAAACTATGGAAAACCCCATTCACAGCCTGTGGAAAAGCAAAAGCAGCTTTCCCACATCCTGCAAACAGGGTTTCCCACAGTTCCATAAACACAGCCAGTTATACGACATTCCCACAATGCCTGCGCCTACGGAATCCATCTCTCTATCTATTTCTTTGTTAGAAACATCTTTTTACAGACCTATTCCCGCCATTCTTGCGAAAACGGTTTTTCGCCCGATAAGTTCCGACTGTTTTTCTTCTGACAGGCTCTCAAATACACCCTTATACCCTTTTTCCAGCAATGGAGTACCCTTTGCGATAAGATACAGCTTCATGTCAAGCCATTCCTGCCATAATGCTTCAAACAATGCCTTGCTGTCCGTAAAAGTTTCATCTTCCTCAAAGCCATGCGGCGGCGTATAATATTTGAGCATTACAAAACCGTATCTGCCTACATCAACTATCACAATGTCCGCCATTTCGTACAACTCTGCAAATGCTTCAGCCACCTTCTGGCACTTTTCCCGTTCTTCCTCTGTGATATAAATTTTCTTTTCCATATTGCTTTACCTCGTTTCTTATAAAATTTTACCATATTCATTTTATAAGAACCACCTGCACACCAGCTTTTCTTCCACTTGTTTTTGGCAAAACCCACTTTACTAACAATTCACTTCGGTGAACAAAGGGGCATGTGTCTCTTTGCTCACTGAGGGTAATGATATACGAAAAAGAAGGAAAGAGATTTTAGAAAAAATAGTTCTTTCAATATTTGGGAAAATGGGTTATAATCAAAGCGCATACATTTAATCTATCAAATCCGCTAAACTATTCTGATGGAAATTCCCCAGAGAAGCAATAGAAATTATTGAAGTAGAGATTTTATTTTAAAATTCTATCGTAAGCATAAAAGAGGAGGTATGGAATGACAAAGGAACAGTATGAATCCCTTCCGCTGTCAGAGTTAAAGGCGATAGCGAAAGCGAGGGGACTTAAAGGCATATCAGGCATGAAGAAAAGTGAGCTGATAGAAGTAATGCTGGGAAAGGATGAGACAGACAGCGCCCAGAAAGGGACAGAGAGGCGAGAGCGCCGAACGACACAGGAAAATCACAGTGAGAAGCCAGCGGAAAAGGCCACAGAGCGGCATGCAGAAAAACCAGTGGAACGTCAGGTCCCTCCAGAGACTTCTCAACTTGACAGTGGACAAGTGGCAAATGGAATACTGGAAGTCTTAGCAGACGGCTATGGCTTTATTCGAAGTGCGAATTATCTGCCAGGGGAAAATGACATCTATATCAATCCAGCTATGATTCGCAGATATAACCTTAAGACTGGTGATATACTCTGTGGTAACATTAAAGTGCGCAGCCAGACAGAAAAATTTGCAGCTCTATTGTATTTAAAATCTATCAATGGTTATCGACCAGAAGAAGCAAGTAAACGGCGTAGCTTTGAAGATTTGACACCGATTTTCCCTAACTCACGGATTCATTTGGAACGCCAAGGGGGAAGTACAGCTATGCGGATCGTTGATCTGATTTCTCCTATTGGAAAGGGACAGAGAGGAATGATTGTTTCTCCTCCCAAGGCAGGCAAGACGACCCTTTTGAAAGATGTGGCCAAGTCTATCACCAAAAATCATCCTGACATGCAGCTTTTGATTCTCTTGATAGACGAGCGTCCAGAGGAAGTTACAGATATTAAAGAGGCGATTGCAGGGCCTAATGTGGAAGTCATTTATTCCACCTTTGATGAACTGCCAGACCATCACAAACGCGTGTCTGAGATGGTCATTGAGCGTGCAAAGCGCCTTGTAGAGCACAAAAAGGATGTGGTAATTCTTTTAGACAGTATTACAAGGCTGGCCAGGGCATATAACCTAACAGTTCCTCCCAGCGGACGGACCCTGTCCGGTGGCTTGGATCCCGCTGCACTTCATATGCCAAAACGTTTCTTTGGAGCAGCTCGGAATATGCGCGAAGGGGGTAGCCTGACAATCCTTGCGACGGCTTTGGTTGAGACTGGAAGTAAGATGGACGATGTTATTTACGAGGAATTTAAAGGAACTGGCAATATGGAGCTGGTGCTCAATCGCAAACTTCAGGAAAAACGAGTATTCCCTGCCATTGATATTCCAAAATCAGGGACAAGACGTGAAGATCTTCTGCTGACTTCGGAGGAAGTGGAAGCTATGGATATCGTTCGCAAGAGCCTGAATGGGCTGAAGGCTGACGAGGCAGTGGAGAATGTATTGAACATGTTCGCCCACACTCGCTACAACAGTGAATTTGTGCAGACTGTTAAGAAGAACCGGATTATTTAAGAAAATACTGCCTTTATTTATGATAGAATGAGATGATATAAATAAATCCCTTTTATTAGACAAAATAAGTCTGATGAAAGGGGTTATTTTGTTACATGATGTAAGTGATTTTCTAAATAGAGAAAATAATCTGACTTTTTGGAATGTTTATTCAGAAAAGATCTAATATTTTCGTAGAGTGCACTACTCTACGAGAGCAAAGGACGTTACCCTCTGCCAATTTCTTTAACATCATAACACATTTATTTTAAAAGGTAAATATTTTTTATTCTCTCTTGCATTTTTTGTAAGACTTTCTGGTGATATTTTTTCTTTTCCTCTAAAGTTTGTCTGTTTTTCTATAAAAATATTCCACTTTATTCTTTTAATTGTCAAAACTGTCCCCTAATTTCTTGTAGTAGTGCACTCTACGAAAATACCAAACTGAGGTGATGTAAGATGTCAGAGCCCCAGGAGCAATATTTTACCCTGTGTCTGCCCTTAAAGGTGGAACAGTGGCAGAAGGATATCTTGGAGAAGCGGTTTGAGATAAACCGTCGGATTTATAATGCCTTGCTTAAAGAGGCTGTCAAAAGATATCAGCAAATGGCCCAGACAAGGGCATACCGGGCGAACCGGGAAGCTCTTTTTCTGGCGGATAACCAGGAACAGCGGAACCTGCTTTTCAAGGAACGGGACTGCCTCATAGAAAAGTATCGGCTTCGCAAGTTCGACATTTGTAGAGAGACGGCCAAATACCGGAAGCACTTTAAGGAGCATACCGACAGCCCCATTGTCCAAAACCTGGCCAGGGAGGTCTGGCAGGCAGTGGATAACCTGATAAAGGGAACTGCAAGTCAGGTCTATGAGAAACAGCCAGGCCAATTAAAAAGTCTCTCAGGAAAGACGAATCGTTCTTCCATTAAGTTCAGAGACAAATGTCTGGTGTGGAAGGGATTAGTACTTCCAGTAAATCAAAAGAACTTTACCTGGTATGAGGAGCAGGCCTTCAAGGAGGAGATACGCTATTGCAGAATGAAAAAAGCTGTGATTCGTGGAAAAGACAGATACTTTCTGGAGATTGTTTTCAGAGGAAGGGCTCCGGTAAAGACAAAATCAGAGTCTGCTGGAACGGTAGGCTTGGACATGGGATTTCAAAAGATTGCGCTGGTATCGGAGAGGGATATGTCTATCTATCAACTTCCGGCTAAGAGCCATCAGTTGGAGAAGAGAAAGAAAGAGCTAGCCCAATATATGGAGCGCAGCCGAAGAAGCCTGAATCCAGAGAACTATTTCCCAGACGGTAGGATAAAAAAAGAAAGCCGTTATTGGAAGTTCTCTAATAAATATCTTAAAGCAAGAGTTCAACATCAGGAGCTCTGCCGAAAACAGAGGGTTTTACAGAGACAGGCTCAGTATGAGCTTGTAGAGGAAATCAGTTCTAAGGGAGATTGCTTTTATATAGAAGAGATAGGCTTTGCAAAGCTGGGGCGAAGGAAGCCAAACAGTGTTTATCAGATGCAGACAAACCCTGGGGGATTCATAAAGCTTCTGGAATATAAGCTAAAGATTCAGGGAAAGCGCCTACATCGGATATTGCCATTTGTGGTGAAGGCATCTGGATTTAATCATGTGACAGGAACCTACCAGCGGATGCCGGTAAGAAAGACCTGGAGGATGGTGGGAGGGAAAAAGGTAGACAAGAACCTGTACAGCGCGTTTCTGTTGAGCAATCTGAGGGAAGATTTAGAGGCCTTTGACGTGGAAAAATGTCAGGAAAGGTATCCGACCTTCTTAATGGCACAGAGCCGTTATCAAGAGAGGATAGCATCCTAGAAGGAAATGATATCCCCTGGATTTAGGAAGAAGCAGGCAGAGGGGAAAAGTTAACAGAAGGGAAACTTCTAAGGAATCCTTAGAGTAACCATAGATTTGGTTTTGAAGCGGGCCAATATCCGAAAGGGATAAAAGTCTTCGTGAAAAAGGTTCTAGGCAAAGGTACTTTGGTTCTTTGTCAAAGCCTGATAGCGGGGAACCTTCCACATAAGAAGCCTTACAGACATACTTAAAGCGTCTTAAGGAAGAGCTTCAGTATAGAATATTTAATTTGAAGGACAAAATCTTAAGCTTTGAAATCGTCGCATTGTCGCGTTTGAAAGGGTAAGAGGTTATGATTGCGTATCGGTGTCACCATTTTTGAATTAAATGGTGATATGGCGAAGCCTACCCTTTTTACAGAAAAAAAGAAGGGGGAGGAGCTAAATGTGGTATGTGATACAGGTGAGGAGTGGAAGTGAGAGGGAGATAGTGAAGCAATGTCAGACTGTCATCTCCCAGGATATTTTAGAAAAGAGTTTCCTTCCCTGCTATGAAGAGATGAAACGTTATGAAGGAGCCTGGCATAAAGAGAAGAAGCTATTATTTCCAGGGTATGTATTTTTGATAAGCAGGGATGCCGAGGAGCTCTATCAGGACTTAAAGCGTGTCATTGGATTGACGAAGCTGTTAAAGACCGGGGAAGAGATTATTTCCCTGACAGAATCGGAGATTGGATTTTTACAAAAATTCGGAGGAGAAGAGCAGTTGGTGAAAATGTCCACGGGTTTTGTAGAGAAAGATAAGGTAGTGATTTTAGAGGGGCCGCTTAAGGGGCTGGAAGGGTGTATCAAGAGGATCGACCGTCATAAGCGGGAAGCGTGTCTTAAGCTGCCAATGTTTGGGAGAGTACTGGATACAAGAGTGGGATTGGAGATTATAGAGAAGAAGATGTGAGAGAAAAGATAAGAGAAATAAAATAGATAAGATGTGAGGGGGAAGGCATGGCCTTCCTTGCTTTTTGTAAACACCTGTGAGAATCAGGTCTATATTTATAAAGACATTATATTTCGAAAAGCAAAGAGAAAAGGAACAAACGTGTGATGAAGATAGAAAGATTTCCAGAAAAAGTATGGCTTTCTTCTCCGACGATGCATGGAGAAGAACGGGAATATATGCTCAAAGCTTATGAGACCAACTGGATGAGTACGGTTGGGGAGAATATCAATGAGCTGGAGCGGATGGTCAGCGAATATATCGGAATTAAACATGCCGTGGCTCTCAGTAGTGGAACTGCGGCACTTCACCTGGCCGTGAAGCTGGCTGCCGAAAAGCTCTATGGAAGTAGCTCCGGGGTGTCCACGCCGGATGGGCTTGGAAGAGGCGGAAGTCTCTATGGACGCAGAGTGTTTTGCTCCGATATGACTTTTGACGCCACCGTAAATCCTGTGGCCTATGAAGGGGGCGAGCCGGTCTTCATTGATTCGGAGTATGAGACTTGGAATATGTCACCGGAAGCCCTTAGACAAGCCTTTGAGCTGTATCCCGATGTGAAGCTGGTAGTTCTGGCACACCTCTATGGCACGCCTGGTAGAGTAGAAGAGATTCGGGCCATTTGCGACGCCCACAAGGCGCTGCTCATTGAAGATGCAGCGGAATCCTTTGGGGCAACCTACCGGGGCAGGCAGACGGGAGTGTTTGGAGACTATAGCATTATCAGCTTTAATGGAAATAAGATTATCACAGGATCTTCTGGGGGAATGTTACTATGCCATTCAGAGGAAGAAGCAAACAAGGCGAGAAAGTGGAGTACCCAGAGCCGGGAAGCAGCGCCCTGGTACCAGCATGAAGAGCTGGGGTACAATTACCGGATGAGCAATGTGATAGCTGGAGTGGTGAGGGGACAGTTTGGGCATCTCTCGGAACATATCGAGCAGAAGAAGCGGATCTATGAAAGGTATCAGGAAGGATTGAAGGATCTTCCGGTGAGGATGAATCCTTTTGATAAGGAAAATAGCGAACCTAATTTTTGGCTGAGCTGCCTGTTGATTGACAGTGAGGCCATGTGTGAGAGTGTAAGGTCTGAGAATAAATTTTTCTATAAGAGTGAAGCAGGGAAGTCTTGCCCGGATGAGATATTAGAGGCGTTGACGAATTTGAACGCGGAGGGAAGGCCGATTTGGAAGCCTATGCATATGCAGCCGGTGTACCGGAACCATGGGTTTGTGACAGCGAGAGGAAATGGGAGAGCGAAGAGCAATGCATATATAGAGGAAGAGGAAGTAGTGGATGTGGGGGGAGATATCTTTCGGAGAGGGCTTTGTTTGCCATCGGATAATAAGATGACGGGGGAGCAGCAGGATGTGATTATTAGTATTATTAGAAATTGTTTTGAGTAATGCAGGAGAAATTTATGAACCATAAGCCTTACGGATTTTATGAAAAATTTTTCAAACGTTTTTTCGATTGCTTTTTTTCCATATGCGCAATTACTATTTTAAGCCCTATTTTTGGAATTATAGTTTTGCTGGTTCGCGTAAATTTGGGTAGTCCAGTAATATTTGTTCAAGAAAGGCTAGGAAAAGATGAAAAGATTTTTAAACTTTTTAAATTTCGTTCAATGAATACAGCTAAAGATGAATATGGAAAGCTTTTACCTGATGGGAAGAGACTTACCAGATTTGGAAAAATATTAAGGTCAACTTCTTTGGATGAATTACCAGAATTACTAAATATAGTTAAAGGCGATATGTCTATTGTAGGTCCAAGGCCATTACTGGCCGAATATCAATCATACTACACAGAAAAAGAACATCATCGACACGATGTTAGACCCGGATTGAGTGGCCTTGCACAAGTGAATGGGCGAAATAATAATAGTTGGGAAAGTATATTTGATTGGGATTTAAAATATGTTAATAAAATTACTTTTTTAGGCGATGTAAAGATTATTTTAAATACAGTATGGAAGGTGTTTAAACGCTCAGATATTCAGAGTGGTTCTCAGAATTTTGAAGGACGTCTCGATGTTGAACGGTCAAAAAATTAAAATAGGAGCGATATGTTGATGAAAAGAAAAATTATTGTACTCGGCAGCGATTTTGGAACTCTGGATATGGTAAGAGAAGCTAAAAAAATGGATTTGTATGTTATTGCGACGGATTTAATGAAGACTTCTCCGACAAAAACGGCAGCGGATGAAGCTTGGATGATTAGTACAACGGATATTGATTTACTTGAAAAAAAGTGCAGAGAAGAAAAGATTACAGCAGTGATGACTGGAGCCAGTGATTTTAACATCACCTGTGCGCGTGAGTTATGTAAAAGATTAAATTTGCCAATTTATTGTGAAAGTGATTATGCATGGACAGTGGCAAGAAATAAAAGTGAGTTTAAAAAAATTTGCAAAGAGGTTGGCGCCCCTGTAGCAAAGGATTATTCTGTGACAGAAGAGTTGACAGAAGAAGAATTAAATGCGATACATTTTCCTGTTGTTGTAAAACCTGTAGATAATAGTGGAAACAAAGGAATGAGCTATTGTAAAAATAGGGAAGAACTGAGGAAGGCATATAAATATGCGAGGAGTGTGTCTAAAAATAATACCATTATTGTAGAAAGGCAACTGCATGGACCGGAATGGACAGTAAATTATGTACTTGCTGACGGTGAAATTCATTTGCTGTATTTTAGTAGGGAACATCATCAGCCAGGTGAATTAGCCAACCTGTATTCTCTAATGAATACATCTTCCTGTTATTTGCAGAAGTATATAGAGGAGGTCAATGAGAAGGTAATAGAAGTTTTGAAAAGGGCAGAGTTTAAAGAAGGTATCGCCTGGGTTGAAGTAATGCTAGATGACGATGGCCATTTTTATTTGATCGAATGTGGGTATCGTTATGGAGGGGATATGTCCTATGCATCTTATGAAAAAGTTTCAGGTTTCAATTCAATCAGGTGGATGCTGGATATATGTTTGGGCGTTCAGCATACAAAAAATGACTTACCCTCTCCCTTGACTACAGCATATCTTGGTACAGCAGCCACATATCATTTGTTTGCGCTGAAGGACGATGTGGTGGCAAAAATTGAGGGACTGGATGAAATAGAAAAATTACCTGATGTTATGATTGATATGCCCAAGAGGGAAGGGAATCCAGTAAAATATCATGCTTGCATGGGAACGATTAGAATCTATGGAAAAACTTGTGATGCGATGCTGGATAATTTAAAAAAGATAAATAATTTTTTGAGAATTGAAAATAAAAATGGAGAGAATATGTTTATCCGTTTTACAGATTATGAAGCTGTAAGGAAAGAATTTATGGCAGGTTTGAAGCAGTTTGGACTTTAGAATAAAATGGAGAAATGACAGGACGGAGGAAAATTTTGTGAAGAGAGTAAATATTGTTTTTGGAATCTCCTTTTTAATTTCTTTAGTACTTACAATATTTGCGATATTTTTTAATAGCCAATTTAGTAATGTATCTAATATTTTATTTGCTGTAATTACAGAGAATTTTTCGTGGTTATATTTACTGGCAATGTTAATCTTTGTTATTTTTGTTCTTGTATTAGCCTGTACAAAATATGGAAATGTACGATTGGGAGCAGATGATTCAAAACCGGAGTATAGTACATTTTCCTGGTTTGCAATGCTATTTTGTGCTGGCATGGGGGTAGGTCTGGTGTTCTGGGGAGTGTCAGAGCCTACCACACATTTCACAAACCCTATGAGTGGTGAAGGAGGAACGATAGAAGCTGCAGAATTCGCTTTCAAATCTTCATTTATGCATTGGGGGATTCAGCCGTGGGCGAATTATGCTGTAGTGGGACTTGCTCTCGCTTATTTTCAATTTAGGAAAAACAAGCCGGGTTTAATAAGCTCCATTATGGAACCACTAATCGGAGAAAAACGAGTACTGGGATGGCCAGGAAAACTAGTAGATATTCTAGCCGCTTTTGCGACTGTTGCAGGTATTGTTACTTCTTTGGGCTTAGGCGTCCTGCAGATTAACAGTGGGTTAAATACAATGCTGGGTTTACCAAATGATTTGGTGGTACAAATAGCAATTATTATAATAGTAACAGTTATATTTATGTGGTCAGCAATATCTGGAATTAATAAAGGGGTAAAAATACTCTCCAATTTTAATATTATATTGGCGCTGATATTGATGGCAGGTGCTTTTATGATTGGGCCCAAATTGGAAATCATAAATAACTTAATCAATGGTATAGGAAATTATGTAGAGGATTTTGTTCAGGATAGTTTGACGATACCTGGTTATGGAGACACCTCATGGATAACGGCATGGAGAATATTTTATTGGGCATGGTGGATTGCATGGGCCCCGTTTGTTGGAATCTTCATTGCCCGTATTTCAAAGGGGAGAACGATTAGAGAGTTTGTGTTAGGCGTCGTGTTGGCTCCTACACTGGCTTCTGTTGTATGGTTTGCAATCTTTGGTACATTGGGAATACATTTGGGAATGACAGGGACATTATCCAATGAGGCACTTCAGCAAATATCAACGTTTCCAGAGTCGGGATTGTTTGCAGTATTTTCTTTCTATCCATTTGGCAATATTTTGGCAATTGTAGCTGTTATTTTGCTATTGACATTTTTTATAACCTCTGCGGATTCGGGTACTTATGTATTGGCCATGCTTTCTTCAGAAGGAAATTTAAATCCGCCAAATTATAAAAAAATTATTTGGGGAATTATACAGTCAACATTAGCGATTGGGTTATTAATTGCGGGAGGTCTAAAACCACTCCAAACCATATCAATTGTAGCAGCATTTCCATTTATGTTTATTATGCTGGCTGCTTGTGTGGCACTCATTAAAGCATTGAAACGAGAAAAAAATGATTAATGTAAATTCGGAAATTCAGAAACTTGGGATATTAAAAACAAATCATTTTTTTATAAAACGAGAAGATCTTATTCCCTATTCATTTGGAGGAAATAAAGCCAGAAAAGGGCTATTATTTTTTCATGAAATTGACCGGGGCAAATATGATTGCGTAGTTACCTATGGAAGCAGCCATTCAAATCATTGTCGTATTATAGCCAATATGGCAGCGTCGAGAGAGATGCCTTGCCATATTATTGAACCGGAGGAGGTATCGGATATTACTTTTAACAGCCGAATGATAGAATTGTTTGGGGCACAGATTACAAAAGCACAGGTCAAAAATGTACACCATACAATTGAAAAAAAGATTGAGGAGCTAAAACGGCAAGGGAAAAGACCTTACTTTATTCCAGGCGGCGGACATGGTGATATAGGGACAGAGGCATATGTACAGTGTTATAGAGAAATAAAAGAATATGAAGAAAAAAATAATATCCATTTTGGGTATATTTTTTTTGCTTCTGGCACAGGAACTACACAGGCAGGCCTTGTTTGCGGGCAATTGATATATGGTGATGAAAGGAAAATTATTGGGATCAGTATTGCAAGAAAAAATCCTTATGGAGAAAATGTTATTTTTGAGAGCGTCTGTTCGTATATGAAATCTAAGAAAATAGATAGGTCTGATCATGAAAAAAAATCAGAGATAATTTTTGATGATCATTTTACAGGACAGGGTTATGGGAAAAACAATCCCCAGATTCTCCAGACAATCAGGCACATTATGATTGAATATGGGATTCCGCTGGATAGCACATATACCGGGAAGGCGTTTTGGGGTATGGAGCAATATATTAGTCAGGAAAATGTCAGGGACGAGAATATTTTATTTATTCACACAGGAGGGACGCCGCTATATTTTGATGATATAAGTCAAATTTAATATGTAGGAGAACGAAATAAATGAATATATTAATTTTGAGTGTTGGCACACGGAACAAAATTATACAATATTTTGTGAAAGAGCTTTCAGGCAAGGGAAATGTAGTGGCAACAGATATGAGTACCTTAGCACCAGCTTTGTATGAAGCAGATAAGTATTATATCGTACCTCAAATGACAGATAAAAATTATCTGAATATAATTTTAGAAATTTGCGCAAATGAGAAAATTGATGGAGTACTGAGTCTGATTGATCCAGAGCTATCTTATTTAGCAAAGTATGAAGAAAAATTTAAGGAAGTCGGTACGCAGGTAATAGGTTCTTCAGAAGAGCTATGTGAACTGGCATTGGATAAATTTCAGATGTTTCGATGGCTTTACTCCCATGGTTATCCCTGTGCAAGATCCTATATAAATAAAGAAGAGTTTTATATGGATTTAGATAATAAGGAAATACAGTTTCCAGTATTTGTAAAGCCAATCAGGGGAAGTGCAAGTATCTCCATTTCAAAAGTTTTTAACAAAGAAATGTTAGAGATTTTGTTTGCACACGATCAAAATCTGATGATCCAGGAGTTTTTAGATGGTCAGGAAATAGGAGCAGATGTATATATTGATATGTGTTCTGGTAATACAGTATCAATTTTTACGAAAAGAAAGATTAAAATGCGTGCCGGAGAGACAGATAAAGCAGTGTCCTTTAAGGATGATAGATTATTTGAATTTATCGAACATTTTGTAAAAGATGCAGGATTTAGAGGGCAGATTGATATTGATATTTTTGATATGGAAGGAAAATATTATATCTCAGAGGTCAATCCGCGTTTTGGCGGGGGATATCCACATGCATATGAAAGTGGATGCAATCATATGAAACTGATAGTGGAAAATCTTTTGGGTCATGCAAATACCTGTAATGTGGGTGAATATAAAGATGGTATTTATATGATGAAATATAATGAAATAGCAATTATTTAGAAGAGGCAGGTATGAAGGTTATTTTTCTTACGATTGGTAATATTTCCAGTGTTGAGCATAAAGGGATTTATATGGATTTGCTGAGGCATTTTAGGGAAGAAGGGCATGAGGTCTATATTGTTTGTCAAAGAGAACAGCGCCTAAGATTAAAAACAGAACTGCAAAAGGAAAAAGGATTCCATGTTTTACGAGTTAAAACAGGAAATATTACACAGGTTGGTTTTCTAGAAAAAGGGTTTTCTACAATATTGATAGGACATCAATATAGGAAGGCAATACTGAAATATTTTAATCATGTGAAATTTGATTTGATATTGTATTCTACACCACCGATTACATTGGTGAATGTTGTAAAGCGAGTAAAGAAGCAGTGCAGTGCTTTTTCTTATTTAATGCTGAAAGATATTTTCCCCCAAAATGCGGTTGACTTGGGAATCTTAAAAAAAGAAGGGCCCCAAGGATTCATATATAAATACTTTAGGAAAAAAGAGCAGCAGTTGTATAGGGTTTCCGATAAAATAGGCTGTATGTCCAAGGCAAATGTGGATTATGTAAGAGAAAAGAATCCAGATGTGGAGGAAGAAAAATTAGAAATATGTCCTAATACAATTGATGGAATCATAGTAGAATCTATAGATAAAAAAGCGGTTAGAGAAAGATATCATATTCCAAAAGATAAAATTGTTTTTATATATGGAGGAAATTTTGGAAAGCCACAAGATATAGATTATATTCTTCAGGTTTTGAGAGCGGGCAAGCGTTATTCGTTTGCTCATTTTGTTATGTGTGGATCGGGTACAGAATTCTGTAAGCTACAGGAATTTAAAAGAGAAGGAGCAGATCATTTATCTGTGATCGAAGCAATTCCACATAAGGAATATGTAGAACTATTAAGAGCATGCGACATTGGTATGATTTTTTTAGACCATAAATTTACAATTCCTAATTTTCCATCCAGATTATTAGATTATCTGAACAATGAATTGCCAGTGATTGCGGCTACAGATAAAAATACAGACCTAGGTGAAATAATTACAAAATATGAATTTGGCTGGTGGTGTGAAAGCAATCGGGTGGAGAATTATAGGAAGCTTCTGGAACAAATAGAAGGAGAAACAGAACTTATTTCTCAAAAAGGTATGTGCGGGAAAGCGTATATGATGGACAATTTTACGACAGAGCATGCTTATAAAACAATTATAAATTCATATAACAAGCGGTCATAGAAAGAACTGATATTTTAAAATTCATAATTTACTGTGATATCTGGTTTGGAATATATGAAATATTTTATGAGGGATTAGATGGATGTAAGAATAACAGAAAAGAAAATAATTTTATATGAGGCTTTTTTAATTCGAATCATTGTCCTGATGTGTATTGTATTGTTGGCTGATATTTTGCCGGCCTATGGTTTTATCGGAAACACCCCCTTATATGACGACTTTCGTTATGAAGAAGGGGCCGTTCTATACTCGAAAAAAGCAGACTCTTTAATTGATGTTAAAACTTTTACAAAAGTTTATGAATCTATGGATGATAGGGTTGGCTATCATTTAGACAATCCATTTACAGGAGTATATTTGTGGTATTGGATCGCCTGTATTTTAATTTACATTACAAAATGGCGGTGGTCATTAAGATTATTGAATATTATTTTTATGACCTTCACAATAAAATACGTTTATGAAATTACAGAGTACACCTATGGAAACAGGGCGGCCAAAATAGCAGCCAAAGCAATGGCCTTTCTTCCCTACCTGGTTATATTTTCCTGTTTTTCTTATAAGGAATGTCTTGTTTCCTTTTGTACATTTTATATGTGGCGATATATTGTCAAAAGAAAACACAATGTTATTTGTAAAAACAGGGAAACATTACAATTGATTGTGTGTATCTTTGCAATGCTGTTTGTGCGCAGTGGATTGAGTGTCATATTGATAGTTACAGTATTTGGGTACTATTATCTGGATCGTTTGAAAAATAAAATTTCTTTTCAGAATATAATGCTTATGCTATTAGTCGCATTATTGATTCTGCTTTTACTTTATAAGTTTAGAAATATTATTATTTACAAATATATGGCTTATATTGGAGGAGATTTTTCAGATGAAGTTTTGAAGGGCGGAAGGCTTGTAATGATAAGAAGGCCTCAAGACATATGGAAATTGCCAATTGCATTTGTCTTTGCAATTCTTAATCCTATTCGTACTGGAGGAGCTATTCAGTCTTGGAGTAATGTGGTTGGATGGCTGAATATAACATTATGTCCAATAGCAGTAGGAGCTTCTTTGAGCTTTCTTAAAGTGCACAAACCGGATAAAATCCAGTTTTGGATCATGATGGGATACTATTTTATTAGTGTTATTTCTTCTATATTTATTTTTAGGCAATTATTTAGTCTTCTGCCAATTCCTATTATGAGCTTTGCAGGGTATTATGCCCAATCTGACTTTACAAGAAAAAAGCTTGTTATAATGCTGTCATTTTTTCTTACTGTTATGGTTCTTGTCGCATTTTAAGAAGAAAGAAAAGGGGTTTATTATGAATAACCTAATCATTAAAAAAAGTTTCATCTTCTTAGTTGAGACTGGGTTAAAGCTACTATGGATATTACCGATGAAAAAAAATAAAATTATGTTTGTCAGTTTCTCAGGGCAATATTCAGACAGTCCAAAGTATTTGTACAAAAAGTTAGTTGATAAATATGCAGATAGTTTGGAGTATGTCTGGGTATTAAAGGCAGATGTAAGTGATACAGATTTAAATTTGAGCAAAAGGGTGCAGCCCCATACACTAGCTTACTTTAAAGAATTGCTTACATCGAAGATAATAATAACAAATGATTATCTGAATACCTATGCACCAATAAGGAAAAAGCAATTTGTATTAAATACTTGGCATGGAGGAAGCCCATTAAAAACAGTTGGGATGGTAAATGACGATGTATCGGAATATGACAAGTATTTTTTTGATAAGCATGAAAAAAAATACAATGCATATATATCCAGCTCAAAATTTATGACAAAAGAAGTTTTCAGAAGGTCATTTAACTATAAGGGTGAAATTATAAAATGTGGTTTGCCAAGAAACGCAATATTGTTTGGAGATCATTCTATGGCAATAAAGCGTGTACAGGATTATTTTCGTTTGCCGCATGAGGAGAGTTATGGAATTGTTTTATATGCACCTACATTCCGGGGAAATTTTAAAAATAGTGGCTTTCTACCTGAGAGTCAGCAATTCAATATTGATGAATGTTTAAAAATTCTGGATAAAAAATTCGGAAAAAAATTTTATTTTTTATTTCGAGCCCATCACACTTTTAATTATGAATTTAATAATCCCCATTGTCTGAAAGCGACAGATTATCCAGATATGCAAGAGTTGCTGTGTGCGGCTGATATTTTGCTAACAGATTATTCCTCCTGTATGGGCGATATGTGTTTAATGGACAAGCCAGTATTTTTATACACCCCTGATCTGGAAAAATATATCTCCGACAGGGGATTTTATTGGGATATATTTTCTCTGCCATTTCCAGTTGCAAGAAACCCAGAGAAATTATATGAGAAAATAAAAAATTTTGACCAGGAGAACTATAGGGAGGGAATAAAAGATTATCTGCAGAAACTTGGCAGCTATGAAAATCCATCCTCCGTTGAGATAGCTACAAAAAGAATAGAACAGGAACTTGGCTTTATTAAAACGAAAAATGAAAAAGAAAGATAAATATACAGAATTAATTGCAAATACTGGAGTACTTGCAATAGGAAATTTTTCATCAAAGATTTTAGTATTTTTATTGGTGCCTTTGTATACAAGTGTATTAACCACAGAGGAGTATGGCTTTTACGATTTGGTGATGACGACGATCCAGCTTCTCATTCCCATATTCACACTTAATGTCACAGATGGAGTGTTAAGATTTGCGCTGGAAAATAAGGATAATCTAAAGCGGCTTGTCAATATTTCATTAAAATTTCTTTTTTTTAGCTTGATTCCGGCTATTTGGGTTTTAGGTTCTATTTCAGCCTTAGGTATTTCGAAGCCTGTAGCAGATTACGTAGTATATATCTTCCTTTTTTATTTGTTTTATATGATGAATCAGTATTTGATTCAATTGGCAAAAGGAATGGATAAAGTAAATGTGATGGCTATTGCAGGTGTGATGGGAACATTGGCAACCGTTACTTCCTGTCTGGTAACCTTGTTGGTTATTAAAATGGGGTTAAAAGGCTTTTTCTTTTCCAACATATTAGGGCAAGCTCTTCCAACAATCTATCTTATATGTGTGTTGCGCTTATGGAAATATGTAGAGATATCCAGATATGGAAATTCGGATTTGCAGCATAGATTGCTGAAGTATTCTACGCCCTTGATTTTAAGCAATATTGGATGGTGGTTGAATAATACTTCTGATAAATATATTATCACATATATGAGTGGTATTTCATTAAATGGCCTGTTATCTGTAGCATATAAAATACCTAGTATTTTGACTATTATATATGGATTGTTTATTCAGGCCTGGCAGATTTCAGCGATGAAAGAGTATGGAACAGAGGAAAGTGAAAGTTTTTATAATAATATTTTTCTCTATCTGAATTATTTTGTGTTTTTTATTGCAGCCTTTTTGATATTATTTACAAAACCGATTGCTAAGGTAGCATTTGCCAAAGATTTTTATGAAGCATGGAAATTTGTTCCTTTTCTTTTAATGAGTAGTGTATTTACTGCCTCGGCTAGTTTTGTTGCTCCTATATTAACATCGGCATATAATACAAACACAGTGGCTAAATCTACAATTTATGGGGGTATCCTGAATATTATTTTGAATATATTGTTGCTGCTTATGATCGGCTCACAGGGGGTCGCAATTGCTACAGCCATATCTAGCTTCGTTATTTTTTATATTAGATATTGCGGGTTAAATGGAATCATAAAAAGAAACTATTTTTTGAAAATCTTAATTTTATGGGGGTTATTGATATTACAGTCCACTGCTGAACTTTTAGGTTGGCATTGGGCTGAACTTTTTTTTATAGTGATTGCTATTACATTAAACTTTAGAGACTTGCGGGAGTTTACATGGAAGCTGCAAAGAGTTGTGAAAGAAAGAGCTTTAAAAAAGTAAGAACTATTTTAGAAATATTGAGTTTAGTAATTCTAGGAGGAAAAAATGAACAATATTCAATTTGAAGTATTACGTATGCTGTATGAAAATATGCCGTATGACCCGGAGTACTATGCCCGGGTTCTTTTTAAATCGGAAGACGCCATTTGGGTTGCCTATGAAAGTCTTGTGAACGATGGTTTTATTCAGGAAAGTGAGATAACGGCTTCTGGAAAAGAAGTAGTTGAGAGTCACAGAATTGATAATGCGGTGATTTTAGCGGCAGGAATGTCCACAAGATTTGTGCCATTAAATTTTGAAATTCCAAAAGGGCTTCTTTCTGTAAAGGGTGAGATCCTGATTGAGAGGCAGATTTGTCAATTACGGGAAAAGGAAATTGAAGAAATTGTTGTCGTAGTAGGACATATGCAGGAGCGTTTTGAATATTTAGAGGAAAAGTATGGCGTGATTCTTGTGGAAGCCACAGATTATGCGACGAAAAACAATCATGCAAGCTTATATGCAGCCCGGGAGTATTTGAAAAATACAATTGTTACATCGTCTGATTTGTATTTTACAGAAAATATTTTTCAAAAGTATGCCTATGATGCGTATTACTGTACTTTATACATCTCTGGTAAGACAGCAGAGCGGGGTGTTATTACAGATGAGGATGACAGGATTCTGGAAACCATGTATGGTGATCGCTGCCATGATATATGGGTAACACTGGGCTATGCTTATTTTTCAAAAAGATTTTCTGATAATTTTTTAAAAATCCTGGACGAAGAATTTGAACTTCCTGAGACCGCAGGGAAATTTTGGGCGGATATTCAGGATGAACATTTAGATGAGCTTTATATGTATGCAAAACATATTGATTCGGATATTATTTATGAGTTTGATTCCCTTGAAGAGCTTAGAGAGTTTGATGATAAGTATCTCTATGATTCTGGTTCAGATATTTTACACAAGATCTGCTATCTTCTTGCAGTGAAGGAAAATAATATTGTTGGAATTGAAGCCCTGAAAAAATGTAAAGAGACGGTGTTCCGATTCAGATGTAAAGGAGATACCTATTTATGTGATGTTTCTCCTGATGAAAGGGAAAGGTTTGCTATTCAGGGGCGTGTATATTACCAATGTCACGATTTTGATGCGGAATCCAATATTACTTTTAAATTATACAAAATGGATAAGAATATTAAAATTGGAGGAAAATCCAAGGTGAATACTGCTCAGGAGCTAGAGGAATTATTTGTACTTTCAAAGGATTTTGATGATTATCATAAACGTTCTGTACCGCTTTGCGCTGCAGAAAATGTTATCTCGCCCTTTGCAAATCTTCCACTTTCCTATGGATTTCAGGAACGGTATATCATGAACAACACATATTCGTTTAATATGGATGATAATTTTATCGGATGTGAAAAATTGTTCCCATTTTATCAGAAATTATCTGAAGTGTGTGAGAGGATTTTTGGGGCAAAGTACACGGATCCCAGACCATTCACAGGGATGCACTGTATTGATATGATAACTAAAACAATTTGTAAACCTGGTGATAAGATGATGCTTCTCAGTAAAGAGCATGGAGGACATGCGTCTGTTAAGCCAGTAGTTGAAAGATTGGGTGTTGTAACATATGAAGCTCCCTATGATATGGACGAATACGATCTTGTCTATGAAGAGGTAAACGAAATGATCAAACAGGAAGGAATTCAATATATCCTTCTTGCTCCCTCGGATCTTATTAAACCATTGGATGTAGAGCAGATTGATACTACGAATTGTATTCTTTTGTGGGACTGTAGCCAATTAATGGGACTAATAGCAGCAGGCTTATGCCCGAATCCTTTAAAAACAAAGAAAAATATGATTATGTTTGGAGGAACACATAAAACATTTCCGGGGCCTGCTTCTGGCCTCATTATGACAAATGATAAATATCTTCATGATTTGATGGAAAAGAGCATCAATCCAAAATTTTTACGTCATTCTCAAATGCATCAAAAGATTTCATTACTCTTTGCACTTATTGAGTTTGAAAAGCATGGCTCTGCTTACATGAGTCATATGGTGCATTGCTCCAATTATTTAGGGGAAAAACTCAAAAATTATGGATTTGATATTGCAGATTGGCATGGTCAGATATCTTCCACCCATCAGATTTTTATCAGATGCAGTAAGGATGAAATGGATACTATTTACGATAATGCCTATAAATGTGAGGTGACATTAAATAAAAAACATAAAGACTTGTTTTTAGGATATGGGATTCGTTTAGGCACGCAAGAAATTGCGCGGTATGACTGGAATGATGAAGCGCTTGACAAGATTGCTTTGATTCTTGTTGAGCTTTCAAAAAAAGATATTGATATAAATTATGTGCAGGGGATTATCCATTCACTCCCGGACAAAAAGTTGCATTATGTTTTTTTAGATGATCAGATGGAACGATTTAAAACTCTTATGACAAAATAATAAACGGGGATTAAAAGAATGTGGCAAAAAAACAGGTGTTTAAATGTATTGAAAGGAATAGCATGTATTCTCGTTGTGTTCAATCATTTTCACTGGGATGGAATAGCAGGAAATATAACGTATGTAATATCGCACCTAGGTGTGCCTGTATTTTTCCTGATATCGGGCTATTTTTTGCTGGGGGGGGGTGATCGAAGAACCGAAAAGTTTATAGGCAAAATTTTTCATGCATGGAAATTGTTATTACTTCACCTACTATTGTATTTATATAATTTTTTCTTCGAAACTATTTTTGTCGCTGATGTGATTGCCCCAAAAAGTGATATTGTATATGAGCTGCGAAATATTTTTAGCTTAGGAGCAATAAAAACGTGTTTAAAATGGAGCACGACATTATATGGGAGTGCACAGTGGTTTTTGGTGGCATTGCTGGAAGCCTATATCATCTTATATATCTTATATAAAGTGGGATTGGGAGAATTGTTGGAGAAGTATAGCCTGACAATTTCAATCCTCTTATTTTTTGTTCATATCCCTATTCGCATATTGATAGTAAAGCTTGGGATAACATCCGTATGGGGAATGGATACGGGACAGACAGCAATTGTAAGAAATACCTTATTTGATGCGTTGCCCTTTATGTTATTGGGAGTATGGCTTAAAGGTAATAAAGAAAAAATAAAGCTTCATAATTATCAACTGATTTTTATTGCAATGACAGGTATTGTGGTAAGTGTTTTTGAGAGCTATATAACGGAATGGTTTGTAAGACCATATAAAATAGGGTGTGTTTTGTATGTAGGAACAATTGTTGCAGATTTAGCGTTGTTTATTTATGCAATAAATAATGGCTCAAAGGCAGGCAGAGGTTTTTGGGAGTATATTGGAGAACATCTGTCAATGACCATATATTTTATTCATCCTCTGGTAGGAAAATATATTCGAATGTTGATAGGGGAGAACGTTATTCAAGAATCAATCATTTACAGGAGTAGCTATCCCATTATTGTAGTATTTATGTCTATCTCAATTGCACATATTGTAAAAAAGATTACGAATTATTCGGCTGATGCAAAACAAAAAGCAATTGTAGGAGCTGCAAATGTTGTGGTAAGCGATACAAGGAACACGGCAATTTTTATACTGTGTTCATTTATTTTACTGTTTTCCATGCTTTCATAGAGGGATAGATGGGAGATACAATAGGATTTTACTAAATGAGAGAAAAAATATGCGAAAAAAAATATTGATTTTAAATCCGCATTTTTTGCCAGGATTTAAATCAGGGGGACCACAGCAAACGGTCAAGAATATATGCGACACATATTCGTCAAAAGCTGATATCTATTTGATAACATTAAATTCTGATTTGGGAGAGACATGTCCTTATGATTTACCTGTCAATCAATGGCTGGAACGATATCATATTAAAGTGAAATATATGCTTCCCAAAGACTATAATATTAGATTGTTTACGGAGGCATATCATCAGTTTGATACAATTTATACTTGTGGGCTGTTCTGTAGCAACACTTATTATACGATGTTTATTCATCGTTTTTTCAGGGATAAAGGGAAAAACATATATGTGGCTCCGATGGGCGTCTTCAGCAAAAATGCTATTGCATCAAAGGGATTGAAAAAGAAAATGTTTTTAAAACTTTGTTCTTTTCTGGGAGCTTTTAAAGGCATTATATGGTCTTTTACCTCAGAAGATGAGCTGGAAGAGGCAAAGGACATAACGGGAGATTGCAATATCAGAAAATATGTGATAGCAGAGGATTTACCCCGAAAACTTGATTTTGAGGAAAATCGAAAGCATATTTCTGTAAAGCAGGCAAACCAATTAAATATAATATTTATTTCCCGCATTTCACCCAAGAAAAATTTGAAGCAGGCTTTATCCATATTAGATGCACATTTTGAAGGAAAAATTAGATTTGATATCTATGGAGTAAAAGAAGATAAAAGTTACTGGAAAGAGTGTGAAGATAAAATAAAACAATTGCCCGCGAATATAAGTGTATCCTATAAGGGAGAGATAAGACCCGAGAATGTAATAAAAGCCTTTTCAGATTATGATGTATTTTTATTTCCCACAAAAGGTGAAAATTTTGGGCATGTAATTTATGAGGCTCTGGCAAGCGGGTGTGTTCCAGTCATTTCTGACACAACTCCCTGGAAAGATTTTAAGGATAAAGAATGTGGTGCAGTGATTGGATTAAATGATGAAAACAGTTTTAGAAAGCTGATTCAAAGCTATATCTTATATGATTCAGATTATTTTCGAAAATTGAAACTAAATGCAATCCAATATGCAGAAGAAAAGTATTACGACTCAGTAAATCATTCAGGGTATAACACAATATTTATAGAGGATTAGTATTTGAGGAGAAAATATTACTATGGCTACTTTTTCAGAAGCAACATTATTGATAACAGGCGGTACGGGTTCCTTCGGGCACACGGTCTTAAAACATTTTTTAACTACAGATATTGGGGAGATTCGAATATTTAGCCGTGACGAAAAAAAACAGGATGACCTGCGGCATGAGTTGCAAAATGATTATCCCACATATGCTTCCAAAGTAAAATTTTATATCGGAGATGTCCGAAATCCACAGTCGGTTCGCGATGCGATGTCGGGTGTGGATTTTATCTTTCACGCAGCTGCACTGAAACAAGTTCCTTCCTGTGAATTTTTCCCAATGGAGGCAGTTCACACAAATGTGGAAGGAACAAATAATGTGCTTCATGCAGCCATAGAGGTAGGTGTAAAACGGATCGTCTGTCTTTCGACCGATAAAGCAGCCTATCCAATTAATGCGATGGGAACGAGCAAGGCTATGATGGAGCATGTAGTTCGGGCAAATGCCAGAGTTGCCGCTGAGCGAGGAGATACCGTGATTAGCTGTACGCGCTATGGAAATGTAATGTGTTCAAGAGGATCCGTGATTCCTCTTTTTATAGATCAAATAAGAGCGGGAAAGCCTATAACAATTACAAATCCTGATATGACCAGATTTTTGATGAATTTGGATGAGGCAGTGGACTTGGTACAATTTGCTTTTGAGCATGCGACTCCAGGGGATCTGTTTATTCAAAAATCGGATGCAAGCACAATTGGCATACTGGCAAAGGCAGTTCAAAAACTTTTTGGAGACACAGGAACACATATCATTGGAACACGGCATGGAGAAAAGTTGTATGAGACACTTATGACAAAAGAGGAAAAGCTGCGCTCTGAAGATATGGGACGTTATTACCGCGTGTCTGCAGATAACAGAGATTTGAACTATGATCAATATTTTATTAATGGGCAGGTACAGACAGAATCGAACGAGGCATACACAAGTCACAATACAAAGCTTCTGAATGTGGAAGAGACTGTAGAGAAAATTTTAACAACAGATTATGTACAGGAAGTATTGAAGGAGGAGAAGCTTTGAACATTTTAATTACAGGTGCGAAAGGTTTTGTTGGGCGCAATCTTGTAGAAAATTTAAAAAATATAAAGGAGAGGAAAGATAGAACGCATCCTGATATTCAGTTAGGAGATATTATGGAGTGCGATATTGATACAGAGAAGGATGAATTATTTGAATACTGTAGGAAAGCAGACTTTGTCTTTCATCTCGCAGGTGTAAATCGTCCAAAGGAAACAGAGGAAAAGGCCAGAGCGGACGCTTACATGAATGGAAATTTTGGTGTTTCTTCTCAGCTTTTAGAGCTTTTGAAAAAGTGTAAAAATACCTGCCCGGTTATGCTGTCTAGCTCTATTCAGGCTGCACTTACCGGAAGATTTGCAGGTTCTGAATATGGCAAGAGTAAGCTTGCTGGCGAGGAACTATTTTTTCAATACAGCGTCGAGACAGGAGCAAAAGTTTTGGTGTATAGATTTCCTAACCTTTTTGGCAAATGGTGCAGGCCAAACTATAACTCTGCAATCGCAACATTTTGTAATGCAGTCGCAAGAGATCTGGACTATGTGGTAAATGACAGAAATACACAGCTGGAATTACTTTATATTGATGATCTGGTTCAGGAGATGCTCTATGCACTGGAAGGAAAGGAGCATCGGTGCGAATACCCAAAGGACGAAAGATATGATGGGTTAAGCCCTCAGAGTAGTTCGCAGGGACGATATTGTTATGTACCAGTTACTTACAAAGCTATGTTAGGAGAAATCGTGGATTTGCTGGAAAAATTTAGGCAAATGCCAAGGACATTCATTATTCCTGAGATTCCGAAAAATTCATTGGAGAAAAAACTGTATTCTACGTATCTATCTTACCTGCCAGAGGCTTCTATCTCCTATCCCATAACAATGAATATAGACCAAAGAGGTGTGTTTGCCGAGCTGATCAAAACAAAAAGCTGTGGACAGATGAGCATAAATATTGCAAATCCGGGAAATGTACGTGGGCAGCATTGGCACAACAGCAAATGGGAGATATTCATCGTGGTTTCCGGGCATGGGCTAATTCAGGAGAGGAAAATAGGAATTGATCCAGATACAGGTATGCCATATCCGGTATTAAGCTTTGAGGTCAGGGGAGAAGAGATGAAAGCCATTCAAATGCTCCCAGGTTATACACATAATATTATAAATCTGTCAGAAACAGAAAAACTTATCACTGTAATGTGGGCAAATGAGCAATTTGATCCAGAACACCCTGATACGTTTTCAGAAAATGTGGAGTGAGGGACAAAGAGTAAATGGAATTAGAAAATACAACTGTTTCCTGGAAAGAGAATGGGAAGTTAAAACTGCTGATTATTGTGGGAACGCGGCCGGAAATCATCCGATTATCTGCTGTGATAACAAAGTGCCGCATCTATTTTGACACGATACTGGCCCATACAGGCCAGAACTATGATTATAACCTTAATGGAGTATTTTTCAAGGATTTAGGCCTTGCAGATCCTGAGGTGTATTTGAATGTGGCAGGAGATAATTTGGGAAAAACCATGGGAAATATCATAGCATCCTCTTATCATCTGATGTCAGAGCTAAAGCCGGATGCGGTACTGGTACTGGGAGATACAAATTCCTGCCTGTCAGTGATTGGGGCGAAAAGGCTGCATATCCCAATTTTTCATATGGAAGCTGGAAATCGCTGCAAGGATGAATGTCTGCCGGAGGAAACGAATCGGAGAATTGTAGATATTATCTCAGACGTGAATCTTGCATACTCTGAACATGCAAGGCGGTATCTGGCAGAATGTGGTGTAGCACGTGAAAGAACTTATGTGACAGGCAGTCCTATGGCAGAGGTTTTGAGTAATAATATTTCAGGAATTTTAAAATCGGATGTGCACCAGCGTTTGTCAAAAGAGACAGGGAAACATATAGAACCAGGGAAATACATTCTTCTATCCGCGCATAGAGAGGAGAATATCGACTCTGAGGAAAATTTCCTTTCACTATTTCGAGCCATTAATGCTATGGCAGAGAAGTATAGTATGCCGATTCTTTACTCCTGCCATCCAAGGAGTAGAAAGCGATTGAATCAGATGGAGGCCCAGGGAAAATTTCGGCTTCATCCACAGGTAATTGCTCATGAACCCTTGGGATTCCATGACTATAATTGTCTGCAATTAAATTCATTCTGTGTCGTATCTGATAGCGGCACACTGCCAGAGGAAAGCAGCTTTTTTACTTCCATAGGTAGGCCTTTCCCTGCGGTGTGTATCAGGACAAGCACAGAGAGGCCAGAAGCTCTGGACAAAGCCTGTTTTATTCTTTCCGGGATTGATACAAAGGGGCTGCTTCAATCAGTGAATCTGGCAGTAGAGCTGAATCAAGCGGGTGACTATGGGATACCTGTGCCAGACTATGTGGAAACGAATGTGAGCACGAAAGTTGTGAAGCTCATTCAATCTTATACGGGGGTTGTGGATCGAATGGTGTGGAGGAAGTGCTGACCACAAAATATTAAATATAAATATCTAAGAGAAAGAGGATAATGTGAGTTATGGTAAAACGTGTTCTTGCGGGGATTTTGATAAGTGTAATTTTGATGAATGGAACTTTGACAGTCAATGCCCAGAAGTTGCCTGAAGGGATAGAGGTGGAAGGAACAGAGCAGATTCCAGATACAGAAGAAGTAGATTTAACAGAAGAGAATGGAGAGATATCCTTAGACATTACAGATTTGGAAATAGAGGAAACAAATGATTCTGAGAATTCGGAGGATGAAGAGCCTGCTCCAGAAAATGAAGAAATAACAGAAGACGAAATCCAGGAAAAGGAAGAGACTTTGACAGAGGATAATCTTTCTGAGAATTCTGGAATAGAAAAGGAAGAAAATCTAGAAGATGAAGAAAATTCAGAGGAAGCAATACCGAAGTCTCCAGTTGAGGAGGAAAATCTTATAGGCGACGAGGAAGAATTCTATGAAGGGACCTGGTCTGGAACCTTGCAGGAAGAGGAGGTACAAAAGGCCGCGGTTTATAGAAGTGTTGTATCTCAAAAATCCTATGTTACAGGTTATACTTCCTATACCTATGCCTATCAAGTATTAGATATTTTAAATCAGGAGCGGGGGAAGCAAGGGCTTAAAGCATTACAGATGGATGCAGAGCTTTTGGAAGCGGCAATGCAGCGGGCCGCAGAATGTTCCGTTTTATTTGCGCACCAGAGACCGAACGGAGAGATGTGCTTTACAGCCTGTGAGAAAATGAGCAGAGAAAACATTGCTATGGGCTATCTCTCGCCGGAAAGCGTTATGAATGGATGGATGAATTCCTCTGGTCATTATGCGAATATTATGGCAGAAGACAATGGCTGTGTAGGAATTGGTTGCGTACGCATAGGAGGAACTTGGTACTGGACACAATGCTTTGCGAGGAGTACATTCATACCAGCATCTCGGCCGGGAGATCAGGATATCACATATACAATAGTTACAGGATCTACATTCGTGGCCGGATGGGAACAGGAAGAGGGAAAATGGTACTATTATAATGCTAGTGGTGAGAAGTTAACCGGCTGGCAGAAGATAGATGGCAAATGGTACTATCTGGACGGCAGTGGAGTCATGCAGACAAAATGGTGTCAGGTAAGCGGCAAATGGTACTATCTGGGAAGTGATGGAGTGATGCGAACCGGATGGCAGAAATTGGATGGCAAGTGGTATTATCTGGATGACAGTAGCGGGGTGATGACGCAGACAAAATGGCGTCAGGTAAACGGAAAATGGTACTATTTTGGAAATGATGGAGCAATGCAGATCGGCTGGCAGAGGATAAATGGCAAGTGGTATTACCTGAATGGCAGTGGAGTCATGCAAACGAAGTGGTGTCAGGTAAGCGGTAAGTGGTACTATCTGGGCACGAATGGAGTTATGTGGCTTGGCTGGCAGAAGATAGACGGTAAGTGGTATTACCTGGATGGCAGCGGGGCAATGCAGATTGGTTGGAATAAATTGAACGGCAAATGGTACTACTTGGGTAGTAATGGAATTATGCGAACCAGATGGCAGAATGTAGGCGGCAAATGGTATTACTTTAATGACAGTGGAGTGATGCAGACCGGTTGGGTAAAATTGGACGGTCAGTGGTACTATTTTAAGATAGACGGTACCATGGTGAACACAAATACTTATATCAATGGAAAGAGGCATCGATTCAACAGTAAAGGAGTTTGGTTGGGAGCATATTAATGTAGAAATTTGTGAAAGGTTTAAAATAGGAAAAAGAGCAATGTCAATAAAGTAACACAGAATAAGGTAGTGGGTGTAGTAAAATTATGTACTCACTCTTTTTGCTTATTTAAGATAAGACGAATATGTTACTCCTCTAAAATAAAGATTAAAGTGATAAAGTTTTTGACCAAGCTGGTTCTAAAGAGAACACTTAGTGATTTAAGGAGGGAAAACAAGAATGAAAAAGCATAATTTATTTTGGGTATTAGTATTATTTTTTGCCATAGGCGGACTTTTACTCCAAGGAAATATAGTCTATGCTACAGGAAACTATGCACCGATTGATTATAGTGAACGGGCAAAAAACTATAGAGTTAATATGAAAGGGATACCAAATTATGGTGACTGCGCTATTGCATCTATTGCCTCAGTAGAAGCTTACTGGAAACAAGATGCAACAGGGATGTATGATCAAATATATGCAAAAAATGGAAATTCTGTATATATATCAAGCTGGGGCAATATGGGATATAGTTATAAAAGCTATAGCCTAGAGACTCTTTATCAGGAATTAAAAAAAGGACCAGTTATTATACACAGATCAGGAAGTGGAGGACATTATTCCGTTGTTGTTGGATATGAGGGGAGTAGCAGCACTCTGCAAAGTTCGGGTTTTCGAGTAATGGAAGTGCAGCGCTATAACAGAACTGATGGAAGCTATGGATATCCTACAAGTTGGGGAGATGCAAGTAAAGTTAATATGGATACATGGGCAACTTATGCAAAAGGTGGTATTGATCAAATAGTAGCAAGAAATGCTTTGACAGATACGCAATCTCCAGTAGTAACATCTGCATATATTTCTCAATACGATAAAGATGGATATACAGTGGTAGCTACGGCAACGGATAATATGGGTGTTGCATCAATGAGGTTTCCGACAAGAAGAGCAGATCAAAGTGATAATGACTGGCAATGGAAGGAGGGAAACAGAAACAGTGATGGTTCTTTCTCTATTCGAGTAAGTGTAAGTGATTTTGGTAATATAGAGGGTACATATTATACAGATGTATATGCTTATGATGCTAGTGGAAATGGCACAGGTGCAGGGCGCCTTTCTGTTTATATAGATCGCAGTGAGCCCGTCATCTCAAATGTTAAGGTTAGCAATCTCACGCCGAGCGGTTATACAGTGACTTGTACTGTCACAGATAATACGGGAATAAACCGTGTGCAGTTTCCTACCTGGACTCTTACAGGAGGTCAGGATGATGTGGCGCTTAATTGGCCTACAAATCAGAGCGTTAGCGGTTCTTCATCTGGTTCACAATATACATATCAGGTTAAGGATAGCGATCATAATTATGAGAGAGGAGTATATGCAACCCACATATATGCATATGACAATTACGGGAATATAGGAACAGCTACTATATCCAGTATAAAAGTAGAGAATAATTATAAAGCAGTAAAAAAAGTTAGCTATGGAAATTATGAATACTCTCTGTTTAACGATGTACTTTCTTGGGAAGAAGCTCGAAAAAAATGTAAGGAGTTAGGAGGAGATCTAGTTTCTATCACATCAGCAGGAGAAGAAAATGCAGTGAAACAGTTACTTGTTGGAGCTTCAAGGCCGGGTTATCATATAGGCGGAAAGAAAGTGTCGGGAAAATGGACATGGGTTGACGGTTCCAGATTTTCTTATACGAATTGGACTCCTGGAGAGCCTGATAATTATAATGGAAATGAAATTTATGTAGAAATGCTTCCAAGTGGTTTCTGGATAGACAATAATGTTACTCATGGGAACGGAAGAGGCTTTATATTAAAAAAAATGAAAGCCGGCTGGCAAAAGATAAATGGAAGCTGGTATTATGTGGCTTCTGATGGTACTAAGAAGACTGGTTGGCAGAAAGTAGATAATAAATGGTATTATTTAAACAATAAAGGCGTGATGCAGGTTGGTTGGCAAAATATATCTGGTAAATGGTACTATCTGGATGGAAGCGGCGTGATGCAGATAGGCTGGTGTAAAGTATCCGGCAAATGGTACTATTTAGATCAAAGCGGAGTGATGCGAACTGACTGGCAAAAAATATCCGGTAAATGGTATTATCTGGATGGAAGTGGAGTAATGAAAACCGGCTGGCAAAAGATATCCGGCAAATGGTATTATATGAATAGTGATGGAGTGATGAAAACCGGTTGGCAAAAAGTATCTGGCAAATGGTATTATCTGGATGGAAGTGGGGCCATGCAAACTGGTTGGCAGAAAATAAGCGGAAATTGGTAT
The DNA here is from genome assembly GCA_910574475.1 of Clostridia bacterium. Classification (GTDB taxonomy): domain Bacteria; phylum Bacillota; class Clostridia; order Lachnospirales; family Lachnospiraceae; genus Laedolimicola. Next base: position 211,435 of record CAJTAT010000006.1, read on the forward strand.
TATTTGCAGGAAGATGGTTCAATGGTAACAACGAGCAGAGAAATAAATGGTAAAATGTATTATTTTAGAATTGATGGCGTATGGATTCAATGACTGACTAGTTGATAATCGCTTACCCATCATTAAAGTGACCTCCTGTAATTGATATAATAATTATACCATTCAGGAGGTCGTAATTTTGTAATTAATTTCAATAAGTTTAATTTGAGTTGGGAACCAGATTGGAAACATTTCCACAATATTCACCCAATTCCATATTTTCGAAAAATAAGATTCAGTTCTTCCCTGGTAATTTTTCCTGCAAGGTAGTATGCTTTTGCGCTTGCCTCTACTGCTTCAAAAAGTAGGTCAAACTGAAGCCAGTCTCCTGCATCATAATACTCCTGCAATTCTCTAAAATCACTTTGCAACCCAGTTGGGAGGCTTTCGGGCAGGATGATTGTGTTATCGTTAAACATACTATAGAGTCCTTTCTTTTTATCTCTCTGAATTCATAAGCTTTTCCTCAATTTTTTGATAAAGAGGGAGAAATAGATTATCATACCTACATTTTATAATTTCGGTGTAAAACTGTTTCTGCACTTCTGACAAAACGGGTATCTCCCAAATCATTTTGTCGATTTTGGGAAGAGAGTTAGTCATTACAGGAACAAGCCTTTTTAACGCTTCTGTACATTCTGGATATTTCATGCTTTCCATAATATGATATGGATTTATCTTTTTTCCTTCTAGTTCAAAAATGCATCTGCGTCCTTTGTAACTTTCTGCCTCTAACATCTTTTGATCTGATAGAACTTCCAGCATTTTTTGTTCATCCCATTTACAGTTTAGGCAGTTACCGTTGTCGTAGACAGGGGCAATGCGCTTGCTACCATCCGGTCTCAAAATAATACCCCAATTGCTGTTATTTCTGTCTGGTTTTCCGATTAGGGCATCGACTACAAACATATTCCAAAAATGTGCTCGCATATCTGGGACATCTTTTAAAAAAGGATGTTCCTGTACTGTCATTAGAATTTCGTATAGATCAACCCCTACTCCGTTTGTCTCGTTTCCATTAGAATCTAGAAAGTGAGGTTCAAATGTTACTTTGATTTTATCAAACTCATATAGTTTATCCCCATCCCTTAAAAAATCTTCACAAGCGACGACAGTTTTTCCGTTCCTTTCTCCGAGTACAGTTTCGTGCGCCAAAAACCCGAGAATCTGATAAACTTGTGAGCCTATATATTCACATACTGGACTGTTGGAGTAACTAAGTTGGATGTTTTTCATACCTTGTTCCTTAAGATTTCCAGGAAACTTCAGGATATAATTTTTCCCATTAAAAGAAATGCCCACTTTCCTGCCAGCGGTTCCTCCATACATTCTCTGATTCTGTTCATAACTGTTAAAGTCTTCCATCTTCATATTGATCACCTCAATATCTTTTTAAAGTCTCTCGATTTTTCAATAAAGGCCTTATGAACTATATAGGATTCTATTTTTGATTATATAGTTAGGGCAAACTTTTCGCAAGCAGATCTACAATGAAACACTTTAAGTCCCATAAATATTTTTTGAGTAATGCTATGACAGCAGCATATTTGACAACCTTGTAATAGCTGAACAGACAAAGCTTTGTTTAAGCTTGTTTCTTCAAAACCGCCTTCCACATTTCGGACAGAAATCAAACTTCTCCTGCGTCTCAAATCCGCAGTTATCGCATCGTTTAAAGTGACTCTTATATCCTGCCTGTACCTGCGTCAGATTTTGCGGCAGGATTTCTACCGTTTCGCCTCTGGCAAGTCGTTTTCCAATCTCTGGGTCAAGAGAATAAATCGTATTGCAGCATGTGCTCTCTACATAGTACTGCTTATTCCATTTAAAACAGGGTATGAAAAATAAAGACAGATACATATAAGTCATAAACACCTGATATCTGCAATAAGAACCGCAATGTTCGCAAATGACCATCTGATTATATTCAAAATCCCTTCTTCCCTGTGTAATTCCCATTATAAAAAACATCTTAATAAATCTCCCTATAAATTCCTGTACTGCATAAAAACATTTAATCATTGCCTCTGTAGAATTATAACATAGATACGATAAATGAGCCTACTATTTTTGCTTTTACAGATTTCTTATATTTTTCCCTACATTCGCTATATTCGGCCCAGCGGATTTTTCGAAAAATGCTTGAAATAAGATTTCTTCTATGATATAATCTAAAAGCTGTCTATCATGACAGGGAACTGTAGGGACTTGCAGGGATAGCCCAGGGAAACTTGCTGTGGAACCATCGGAGCAGCATTGACTGGGAATTGTAGGAGATAGAAGTTCACAATTAAGAATGAAGAGGTGAAATCATGAAGGAAGGAATCCATCCAGAGTATTATCAGGCAACTGTAACCTGCAACTGTGGCAATACATTCGTAACAGGTTCTACAAAGAAAGACATCCACGTTGAAATCTGTTCCAAATGTCACTCATTTTACACAGGACAGCAGAAAGCTGCTGCAGCTCGCGGTCGTATTGATAAGTTCAATCGTAAGTATGGTATCAGCAAATAAGATGTGTAAGCAAGGGTTGAGGTTTGATAATCTCAACCTGTTTTACTATACAGCCATGCACAGATATGAAGCGAAATCGAGCTGGCATGGCGTACAGAGTGGAGCTGGCATACGGAGTACAAGTTGATTTAATATAAGGAAGAAAGCGTATATCTATGAAAAAAACAAATAAATCCTCAGGAATCGGAGGACAAGCCGTACTGGAAGGCATTATGATGAAAAACAAAGATGTCTATTCCATCGGTGTGCGTCGCCCAGACGGAGAGATTGAAGTACATTTAAGCACTTATGAGGGAAGCGGCAGTAAAAGTTTAAAGAAAATTCCCATTGTCCGGGGAGTCATCAACTTTATAGATTCATTGGTATTGGGAATGAAATGCCTAACTTTTTCCGCAAGCTTTTATGACGAAGAGGAGGCCCAGCCCTCCAAGGCAGACATTGCCTTACAGAAGTTGTTTAAGGACAAAGCAGAAAAAGTGATTATGGGTGTTACCGTTACATTTTCTGTAATTATGGCTATCGCTATTTTTATGATCCTTCCCTATTTTCTGGCAGATTTTTTGCGCCAATATATTGTGTCAGATACGCTGTTGGCTGTGATTGAGGGAGGCATTCGCCTGCTTCTGTTTTTGATCTATGTGTTGCTGATTTCGCTGATGAAGGATATTCAGCGTGTCTTTCAGTATCATGGGGCAGAGCATAAATGCATTAACTGTATTGAGTCGGGATTGGAATTAAATGTAGAAAATGTCCGGGCAAGTTCTAAGCATCATAAGCGGTGCGGAACCAGCTTTATGCTGATTGTTATGGTGATCAGTATCATCTTTTTCATTTTTATCCGTGTGGACTCTCCTATATTGAGAGTACTGGTTCGTGTGGCCCTTGTTCCGGTGATTGCAGGCGTCTCCTATGAATTTATCCGCTTTGCAGGAAATACGGACAATATTATTGTTCGCATTTTAAGCCTTCCTGGTATGTGGCTTCAGGCATTGACTACAAAAGAGCCGGATGATGATATGATAGAAGTAGCGATTCAGGCTGTGGAGGCAGTCTTTGACTGGCGGGAATACCAGGGAAGGGAGCCGGAAGATTATGAACAATTCCTGGATAAGCCCTTAGAATTAATAAATGAAGAGGAATTTGAGGCTTCGGAGGAAGTAGAAGACAGCAGAGAGACGGAATACGCTTCTGAAGAAAATGTTGAAGAAACGACAGGAGAGTTACCTCTAAATGTGGCTGATGAAATGACAGAAGAGCCAGAATGGGAGGAGACTCAAGATATTGAGGAAATCCTGGAGGAAGAAGTTTGACTCTGAGGGAAGCGTGCCTGTACGGACAGAGAAGACTGGAAGAGGCTAGTGTGCCGGACGCAGATGTAGATGCATGGTATCTGCTGGAATACAGCAGCGGCTGTACAAGAAGCCATTATTATGCTTACCCAGAGGAAGAGCTGACCCAAGAGCAGGAGAAGAGCTTCCAGGAAAGAATAGAAAAGCGCGCAAAGCGTATTCCCCTGCAGCATATTACAGGCGTACAGGAGTTTATGGGTTTACCCTTTTTCGTAAATGAAAATGTACTGATTCCTCGTCAGGACACAGAAGTTCTCGTAGAAGAAGTACAAAAGCGTTTGAGGCCTGGGATGAGATTTTTAGATCTCTGCACAGGCTCTGGCTGCATCCTGATCAGTCTGATAAATGGCTGTCCAGGAGTGGAGGGAACAGGATCTGACGTTTCCTGGAAGGCCCTGGAGGTAGCGGAACGGAACCGGAAGAGGTTGGAGCCAGGAGCGAAATTAATACAGAGTGATTTGTTTTCAGAAATACAGGGAGATTTCCACATCATTGTATCCAATCCCCCGTATATTAAGAGAGGGGAAATCTCAGAATTAATGGAAGAGGTCAGACTTCACGATCCGCTGCTTGCCCTGGATGGACATGAAGATGGTCTGTACTTTTATAGAAGAATTGTAACGGAAAGCCCTGCTTATCTGAAAAAGGGCGGAAGTCTCTACTTTGAAATCGGGCATACCCAGGGAGAGGTAGTGGCACAGATGTTGGAGGAACAGGGTTTTTGTGAGATAGAGATAGTCAAGGACCTAGCCGGATTGGACCGAGTGGTAAGAGGCACTTATCCTGAGTAAAGCTTGTCCACTGAGGGTAAGCAAGACTAATATGTTACTAGTTGACTTCTGGGAAGTTTGACTGCTATATTTGGCAGGAATAATTGTGGAGGGAAGCATATGTTTGATAAATTAGAAGATTTGCTGAGGCGCTTCGAAGATCTGGTGAATGAATTGAATGATCCTTCTGTGGTCAATGATCAGGGACGTTTTCGAAAGCTCATGAAGGAGCAGAATGATTTGCAACCCATTGTGGATGCTTACCGGGAATATAAGAAGTGCAAAGAGACAGTGGAAGAAAGCCTTCAGATGCTGGAGGAAGAAAATGATGAGGAAATGCGGGAGATGCTCAAAGAGGAATTGAGCAGTGCCAAAGAGCGCATTGAAGAGCTGGAGCATACCATGAAGATTCTTCTTCTCCCCAAGGATCCGAATGATGACAAAAATGTAATTGTAGAAATACGTGCGGGTGCCGGTGGAGATGAGGCCGCCCTTTTTGCAGCAGAGATCTATCGGATGTATGTGCATTATGCCGAGGGACGGCGCTGGAAAATAGAAGTTATGGAAGCAGATGAGATCGGGATCGGAGGCATGAAAAGTATTTCCTTCATGATCAATGGCCAGGGGGCTTATTCTGTGATGAAATATGAATCAGGCGTACATCGGGTACAGCGTGTACCTGAGACAGAGTCAGGGGGACGTATCCACACTTCTACCATTACCGTGGCTGTGATGCCGGAGGCAGAAGAGGTGGATGTGCAGATCGACGAGAAGGACATCCGAATCGATGTCATGAGGGCTTCTGGAAACGGAGGCCAGTGCGTGAACACCACAGACTCTGCAGTGCGTCTGACCCATTATCCCACAGGAATTGTGGTATACAGCCAGACAGAAAAATCCCAGCTTCAGAATAAGGCTAAAGCCTTTGCTCTATTGCGCACAAAATTGTATGATATTGAATGTCAGAAGGCCCACGACGCAGAGGCGGAAGCCAGGAGAAGCCAGATCGGTACCGGGGATCGTTCGGAAAAGATTCGTACCTACAACTTTCCCCAGGGCCGTGTGACAGACCACCGAATTGGTTTGACTCTGTATAAATTGGATAAAATTTTAAATGGAGATATCCAGGAGATTCTTGATGCGTGTATTGCTGCGGATCAGGCCCGTCGCCTGAGCCGGCTGGAGGAGCAGTAGTGAGAAGAAAAGAGCGAAGGCTGGAATTGCTTTTATATGCGGCTATTTTTTTGATAGCTTTATTTCTGCGTATCTATAAGCTGGGAATACTTCCCTATGGAATCCATATTGATGAGGCGGGGATGGGGTATGACGCCTATTCTATCGCTCACTGGGGATTGGACCGCTACTATAAGTTCTATCCCGTCTACTTTCTGAACTATGGCGGTGGGCAAAGCGTGTTATATGGATATCTTTGCGCAGTTCTAATGAAGTTCTTTGAACCGTCTGCTGTGATTTTGCGTATTCCTGCCGTCTGCTTTGGAATTCTTACCTGGATTTTTGGAAGCCTCATCACAAGAGAAATTCTGGGAAGAAAAGCAGGACTATTGGGATCTGTCCTCCTTGCCATCTGCCCTTGCTTTATTTTACATTCCCGCTTGGGTATGGATTGTTACCTCTTTCTGGGAGCTTCTACAGTCTCCCTCTATTGTTGTGTCCGGGCGGTGAATGAAGATACAAATAAGAATAGAACTCTGCTTTATGGGGCGGCAGGGCTGGGATTTGGTATCAGCCTTTATACGTATGCCCTTAGTTGGCTGGCCGTGCCAATATTTCTGATTTTTCTGCTTGTCTATCTGCTTTATATCCGTAAAATAAATTGGAAACAGATATTGTGTATGGGAGTTCCCCTGGGAATTTTGGCAGCCCCCTTGATTCTGATGGTAGCCATCAACACCTTCCAACTGCCTGAGATCGTTACAGGGCGCTTTACAATCCCACGTCTTACAGAATTCAGAGGTGCAGAGATATCTCTGAAACATGTGATTAACAATATTCCTGTATTGATTCAGGCTTATTTTTTCCATGACCAGTTTCCATACAATTCTCTTCCCACCTATTTTACTTTATATCTGATATCAGTGCCATTTGCCATGGTGGGGATTGGGAAAAGCGTGGTACGAACTATAGATACGGTAAAAGAAAGGCAGTTTTTTGCACCTGCCCTCATTTTGCTTTGGTTTTTGGCTCAGACTTGTATGGGACTTGTCATTAAGGAGCCAAATGTAAATAAATTGAACGGAGTCTTCTTTTCTCTGGCTTTTCTCGCCGTCTATGGAATACGGGAATGTTATAGTTCCATTCAAAAGGGATATTGGAAAAAATATTTTGTGGCAGGAATTTCAGCTTTGTATGTGATTTTTTTCCTGTCATTTGGAACATATTATTTTACAGAGTACACGGAAGACACGTTTCCTCTGCCCTATTTTGACGGAACCACGTATGCAGACATTCTGGATGAATGGGAGGAAACAATCGGTGATCGGGATGTGTATGTTGATTCTCTCTATATTTACTATCCTTTAGGCGAAAAGCTTTCCCCTATAGAATTTCAGTTGATTGAACAGGGATTGGAGAAAAGAGGGAAGATTCACTTTGGACTTCCAGAAGAGCAGGATGAGAATGGCTTTTATTTGATTTTCCGGGAAGAAAATTATGCGGATCAGTTGAAAGAGTCCGGCTTCCAAATGGAAGAGGCAGGAATGTACAAGGTTTTATACAAATAGGAGAGTTTCATGGCAAATACACGCAGCCAAACGGTAGACGCTTTAAAGGGAATGGCAATCCTGATTGTGATGGTGGGACATGTATTGACTTGGAATCATATGGAGGATGGCTACCTTTACGATGGAATTAAAGTCATTCAGATGCCGCTGTTTATAATGATCAGCGGCTATCTGTGTGGAATTGGCCGCCGGGCCCAGAGTGTGACCCAGTACGGAAAAATTCTAAAAAAGCGTGGGATTGCTTATTTGGTTCCATTTTTTTTCTGGATTATCTTACTGCATCCCCTGGATCCTCTATCTAATATAATAGATACACTCTTTTGTCTGGATAAAGGATTGTGGTTTTTGATGACCTTGTTTCTTTTGAACGTTATGATCTACACGGCTCAGTTGGCAGAGGCAATGGCGGCCAGATATAAAAGACAAGTATTCTGGCTGGTTTATCTGGGATTGACAGGCTTTGTGGTACTGCAAACTCTGCTTGGCTGGGAGTTTTTAAGTCCGGGCTTAACCAGACTGTATCTTCCTTTCTATCTGGCAGGATATCTGTCTGGGGAGCATCGGGAAGTATGTGCAAAAATAGGAGAGACCTGGAAAGCTTTGGCCTGTGTCCTGGCTGCAGGCGGTTTGCTATATTTGGTGATAGTCTGCGACCTTCTGGATGTGGGGAGTCTGATGCTTTTAGGCCGGCAAATCCTTGCCTCTTTCCTGGGCTGCTATGTAGTAATTTATCTGGTAGCCTTATGGAGGGATGGAAAGGGAAAGCGTTTTTTGGCCTGGCTTGGGGGTTATACCCTTGAGATCTATGTGTTGCATTTTCATTTTGCAACCCTGTTAAATCAGGGGAAAGCTTATACCCTTTACAGCCTGGAAGGATTGCTGTTTGCTCTAGCATCCTTTGTGGTGATGAGTGGGATTACGGCTGCAATTATAGTAGTGACAAAGAAAATTCCTCTGTTAGACTTCCTTTTGTACGGGAAGCTTTGTCAGAAAAAAGAAATTGGAGGGTGATATGGGATTTACTTCGCTTGGATTTTTACTGTTTTTCCCATCTGTCTTAATCATATATCTGCTGGCGCCTGGTAAGCTGCGGGCTGCCTGGCTTCTTGTGGCCAGTTACGCTTTCTGTATGAGCTTTGGGGTGAAGTATGGGTTGATACTTCTGGCCTCTACCATCATAACTTATGTGGGAGGTATCTTCATAGGGAACCAGGAGAGATCCCAGGTCAAGAAGCTTTGTGTGGGAGCTGTTGTCTTTTTGCATATCCTCTTCTTAGCCTTTTTTAAATATAATCGACTGCAAATTTTACTCCCGGTAGGTATTTCTTTCTATACGTTCCAGGCCATTGGCTATCTGGTGGATGTGTACCGGGGTGATACAAAGCCTGAGAAAAATATCATTCACTTTGCCCTGTTCCAGGCCTTTTTCCCAAAGCTGGTCCAGGGACCCATTGAGCGCTCTGATAATCTGTTGAAGCAAATTCAGAATTTAGAGCAGTTAAAGCTCTTGGATCTTTCTCGTATTCGTGAGGGAGGTCTTCTCCTTCTCTGGGGGTTATTCCAAAAATTAATGATAGCCGACCGGATTGCCATTCCAGTCAATGCAGTCTACGGCCAGTTTGGAGCCTTCGGAGGCGTGGAAATCCTTCTAGCTACCGTGCTTTACGCCTTTCAGATTTATTGCGATTTCGCAGGCTACACAGACATTGCCCGTGGAGTGGCCAGAATCTGTGGCTTTGAGCTACAGAGAAACTTCTGCCAGCCTTACTTGGCAGACTCTGTACAAGACTTTTGGCGGCGTTGGCATATTTCCTTAAGCAGTTGGCTTCGGGATTACCTTTACATTCCTCTTGGAGGAAGCCGAAAAGGAACCCTGCGAAAATATGGTAATGTAATGATTACCTTCCTGGTCAGCGGAATCTGGCACGGGACAGGTTTTCATTTTCTCCTCTGGGGCGGCTTACACGGTCTGGGTCAGATTGTAGATGTAAGAAAATGGAAAATACCCAGATGGCTGAAGCAAATCCTGGTATTCTGCTTTGTAGACGCTACCTGGATGGTCTTTCGGGTAAACTCTTTGGGAGATCTAAAAGGTATGTTACAAATACTAGTTACAAATTTCCGCCTTCAAGACTTCGCGGGAATGGAACTTGGAAAATTTGAATGGCTCCTCCTGCTTTTGGGAATTCTCCTGATAATAATAATGGATATCTTAAGAGAACAGGCAATCTCCATTTCCCAATGGATATTTGGACAGGCTTGGCCAGTCCGGTGCCTCATCTACACAGCCCTCATAGGAACCATCCTGATCCTGGGCGTATACGGAGCCGCCTACGACACCAGCCAATTCCTATACACACAGTTTTAAATCATTCCTCCCTGAGAGCGTCCGTTTAACCAACAAAGTTATGACAAAAAGGAGCCTATATGAAAAATAGTAAATGGAGCCAGTCTCTTCGATTCGCAGGAATGGCCGTTACAGTCCTCCTGTTAACCTATTTCCTGGTACAAGTCTGCAACTACCTCCTGGTAGACGACACAGAGACCTACACCAGAATTACCATGCACGAACTATATGAAAATGAAGAGGACATTGACACTCTGTTCTTAGGAAGCTCCCACTGTCTGAGAGCCTACAATCCAGAGCTATTCACAGAGCTGACAGGAAAGACATCCTTTAACTTAGGTTCCACCTCTCAAAACTATGATACTTCCTATTATCTTTTGAGAGAGGCAGTAAAATATCATGATATTAAGACGGTATACCTGGACATGCACTATAAGTTTCTCTTCATAGATAAAAAAGATCGGGACTTAGTTCAAGCCAATATTATTACCGACTATATGAGGCCGTCCCTGAACAAGCTGGAGTTTTTACTTAATACTTCTGAGACAAAGCACTATACCAATCGCCTGCTTCCCTTCCGGCGGGAATGGCAAAAAATCGCAGACTTGCCCTGGATCCAAGAGGTATGGACAAAAAAGCAGTCAGATTCCTATCAAAATTACGATCCCGTGGTAGTGGAGCAGGAATATTATGCAGGAAAAGGCTTTGTATTTTCCGAAGAAGAGCTGGACGCAGAAGCCATTACCTGGTGGGAGAACTTTACGCCTGTGTCGGAGGATATGGCATCCCAAGTGACCTATACACTTTCTTATATTGAGAAGATTGTAACTTTCTGTCAGAAGAACAATATCCGTCTGATCTTTGTCACGGCACCCAGCTTTAAGCAGTATTTAGACGCTATCGGACCCTACGATCAGGCTTATCAATATATCAAAGAACTGGCAGAAAAATATGAAGTTCCTTACCTGGATTTTAATCTCTGCAAAGAGGAGTATCTGAATCTTGGGGAGGAGAGTTTTCAGGATGTAGATCACTTGAATGGGAAAGGTGCAATGACGCTTACAACCCTGCTTGCACAGCTGGATTCCGGTCAGGAGCGCATTGACGAATATTTCAACCCATGGTATGATGTAAAGAGTGCGAAGTAAAAAGGGAACAAGGAACAGGATTTCCCGGATGTGAGGTAGAATAAAAGTATGAAAATCATGGCGAATCGGATGGACCGCGGATTCTTCCGATATCAGAAAGAATTTGAAGATAAAGCCCTGGAGGTGTTGCGTTCTGGTTGGTATGTGTTGGGCCAGGAGGTAAAAAGCTTTGAGGAAGAATTTGCAGCATATACGGGGGGTGGATATTGTGTAGGTCTGGCAAGTGGTCTGGATGCCCTTTGGATTGCCTTCCGGGTGCTGGGAATCGGCCCGGGGGATGAGGTGATCGTCCAGGGGAATACTTACATTGCCAGTGTCATGGGCATTACCATGAATGGAGCTACCCCTATTTTTGTGGAGCCAAATGAATTTTATAATATGGACACTGAGAAGATTGAGGAGAAGATTACAGAGCGCACAAAAGCGATTCTCGTAGTGCATCTTTATGGCCAGGCATCCAAGATGGATACTGTCATGGCTCTGGCAGAGAAATATAATCTGAAGGTGGTAGAGGATTGCGCCCAGTCCCACGGAGCCTGCTTTCAGGGACAGATGACAGGAACCTTTGGGGATGTGGGATGTTTTTCCTTCTACCCTTCTAAAAATATCGGGGCCTTTGGAGACGGCGGGGCTGTAGTAGTGAAAGATGCGAAGCTGGCAGAAGATTTCAGAGTGTTCCGCAATTATGGAAGTGAGAAGCGCTATTACAATAAGATTGTGGGGGCGAATTCCAGGCTGGATGAGCTCCAGGCAGGCCTGTTGCGCGTTCGGTTGCGACATGTAAAAGAATATGAGGAAGAGCGGCAGCAGATAGCCGCCCGGTATCACAGCGAGATTCACAATGAAAAGTTGATGCTTCCTCAAGTACAGGCGGGTTCCACTGCCGTATGGCACCAGTTTGTAGTTCGCTGTAAGGAACGGGATTCCCTTATTTCCTATTTGAATGAAAAAGAGATCGGGACCATCATACATTACCCGATTCCGCCTCATTTGTCTGAGGCCTATCAGTACCTGGGCTATCAGAGAGGAGCTTTCCCCATTACAGAGCAGTATGCAGATGAGGTCTTATCTCTGCCTATGTACAATGGTATGACAGATGAGGAACAGACCTATGTGATTGATGCTATCAACAGATTTTAGGAGGCAGACGGAACATACTTTGAGTCCTGACAGAAGTGAAAGGAATGGATAGAATTATGAATATCAAAGAGCAATATAGAATATTGGAGTTTGGAGATCTGGGGGATGAAAGAGGAAATCTAGTAGTCGTGGAGGGAACTCAGGATATTCCCTTTGATATCAAGAGGGTATTCTACATCTATGGTTCAGACAGTGAGGTGGTGCGTGGACAGCATGCAAACCGAAACTCTGAGTTTGTTCTGATCAATGTAAGCGGAACCAGCAAAGTGCGTGTAGACAATGGATTTGAGGAAGAAATCATTGAATTGAACCGCCCCCGTATGGGTCTGTATCTGCCTACCATGCTCTGGAAAGATATGTATGACTTCAGCGCAGATTCTGTGCTCTTGGTTTTGACGAATACCCACTATGATGGGAAAGAATATATTCGCGATTACGATGAATATTTGAAAGAAGTAGGAGGCACTCGCACCCGATGAGCAAGATTTCAATCATTATTCCTGTATACTGGAACTCCGATACGTTGATGCTCCTCTATGAGGATATGAAAGAAAAAATTCTCCCCAAGCTGGGAGACTATGAGATTGTAATTGTAGACGATGGATCGGGAGATAATTCCTGGGAAATTATGAATCAGATTTCAGATATGGACGAAAATGTCAAGCTGGTGAAGCTGTCCAGAAACTTTGGGGAACATGCGGCGATTTTAGCTGGACTTTCCCACTGTACAGGAGACTGTGCAGTCACCAAGCAGGCGGATCTCCAGGAAGATTCTGAGCTGATTCTGGATATGTACGAGAAGTGGAAGGAAGGCAATAAGGTGGTTCTGGCTGTTCGCGCTGACCGTGACGAGGGACCCATCCAGAAGTTTTTTGCCAATCTGTACTATACACTTATGCGGAAATTTGTTCTTAAGGACATGCCCAAAGGAGGCTTTGACTGTTATCTGCTAGATCGCCAGGTGATAAAAGTTCTCATGATGCTGGATGAAAAGAATTCGGCTCTGACTCTTCAAGTACTCTGGGTGGGCTTTAAGAGCGATAAAGTGTATTTCCACAGAAAGGCCCGTGAAATCGGGGAATCCCGGTGGACACTCTCCAAAAAGATTAAGCTGGTACTGGATTCTATGATGAGCTTTTCTTATTTTCCAATCCAGTTAATGTCCACACTGGGAGCTATCCTTGCTGCCGTTTCTGTTGTGTGGGCGGGGATCCTGGTGGTTCAGCGTCTGTGTGGCGTGGAAGATGTGGCAGGCTGGACTTCCATGATGGTATTGATGCTCTTTGGGTTTGGGGCAATTATGCTGATGCTTGGGATTCTGGGCGAGTATATTTGGAGAGCCCTGGATGCATCAAGGAATCGGCCGCCGTTTTTGGTGGATGAGACAAAAGGCTTTAAAGACAATGAATAGTTCTAAAGATAGAAGGAGTATGGCGAATAAGTAATACTCCTTTCTTGTTGCAAGAGTTCCCAGATGAAGATTTTGCACACGAAAGCTCAAATCCCTGGATACAGGCACTCCGTCAATGGACAGGGATCCATGGGGATAGAGATCAACACGGCTGCAGTCCTGGGAACTGAAATGAAGATAGTGTTCCTGATCCTGCGCCAATGGCTCGATAGAAATGGTGTAGGTTGTTCTACCCTGAGGGATTACAGGCTCAAACTGTATTTCATAATCCAGATCATACCCCGTATCATCTCCATAAAGAATACCTTGGTAAAAGACAGTTCCATGCTCATCCGATAAGGTAATGTTATAGGATGAAGTATTGCCTTCCATCCCTGGATTCCCATAATACAACTCCAGAATATTAAAAGGGGTTTCAGCCTCAAAAGTCTGTGTCCAGACTTGTCCCACCTTCATGTCAGGGCCATTTTCCCCAGCCGTTTCCATGTGCTGGGCCACTACAGAATCTGTGAGAAAATGTACTTCTTTTGTGTAGGTTGCTCTCTGGGCAATCAGATAGATTCCACTTACAAGAAGACAGAGTGCAGAACTTGCCAGCAGGGCATAGGAGGATACTTTCTTTTGAAAGAGGCTGCAATCAGCCAATTGGCCAAGACCTTCCACTGCCAGAGCATAAGAGAAGAGAGTAAAGGGGATGCTGTAGAGGGGAGAAGTCTCCCATAACAGGTGAAATACCATCCCGCCTAAGAGATTTAAGGCAAGGAGGAAGGTAGTATCCGCCCTTTTTTTCATCATAGAGAAGATGGCATAGGAACAGACCAGGAACAACTGGAGTGCCCGAAAGATCTGGGCATACGCTGCCAGATAGCCAGACTTACTCCCCATAATGTATGGATGAAGAAGATTAAAGTCCGTACAAAGTGCATGCTCTGTAGTGAAAGAATCCGTTCCGTCTACCCAGCAGTTGAGCTGTTTATTTAGGAGAAGTTTGATGTTTCCGGCCAATCCGTTTTCCGTCAGCCGTTCTCGTATGACAGAGAGAGTTCCTTTGAGCTTCTCCTCCTTTGTGGGAAGAGAGATGCTGTAGCGCAGATCATCCATGTTGAAGCTGCCGTCCCAGCGGGTTCCCATCATCATAAAATGCGTCACAGGGAGGGCTGTATCCCTGGTGTCAAAGGGGACATAATGGTTGATAATTCCTTTCCAGGATACAAAGGAGAGTGCAGTGGTAAGGAAAAATAGTAACAGAGGACGGGCATGCTTTTTCAGACTTCCTTTTTCATGCCGGATACTCCAAAATAAGAATATGGCGATATAGGCAATCAGTGAGGTGGCCCGCACCTGGTAGCCGGTGATGCATAAGATTCCCATGAGAGCCGCCAAAAGGTACTGGCTTCGCCTGGAGGAGGCCTTGCAGATACACAGCCAGAGAAAGACGGCTGCACAGGCAAACATCATAGATGTGGTAGATGTGTAGTAATAGGGCGCCCACACATAGGGATAGGGCGAGATGACACAGAAAAATAAGAAGAGAACAGAGGTTGAATTTCCCTTTGTTCTTCGGATAAACATCCAGATGAAAAACAGGGACAGATCGATAAAAGCAGTATTGAATAACTGGACAGCCCTCATAAAGCAGGACGAGGGAACGCCAAGGAATTGCAGACAGTTTAAAAACCAATAGGTGATAATCGTAATTCCATAATTATTGGGAACCTGTGTAAAATAGGCGTTGGAAATGGTGGGGGATAACTTGTGAGTACTCAGCATTTCAACTGCCTGATCCAGAATCCAGTAGGCGTCATATCGGATATTTGTGCGCAGGGCAAAGACAAAACCTATCTGTGCCAGGATTAGAAATCCCCATAAAAAGAAGGCGGCATACTTTAAAAACTTGTCATCTTTGTGGAGAAGAAAGCGACGGATAAAAAAAAGGCAGAGAAAAAGCTCAATACCAAGAATCCATCCAGATACCGCATGGATCAAAGTATAAGTATTTAAAAATAAGAGTAAACTTAAAGTGCTCCAAAAAATGAGTTTGTTCCAGGCATTTGATTTCATAGTTGCATCATTTCTCCAATTTGTTTATAATAAATATATCATTTTGTAATTTAGAATTCAATTGAAAAATATAAGTAGAGGGAGAACTACAGGGAGTGGAGACGGTATATCTTGTTATGCCAGCATATAATGAAGAGGCAAATATTCAAAATGTTATTTCTGACTGGTATCCGATTGTAGAGAAGCTGGGTGGTGAAAGCCGTCTTGTGATCATAGATGATGGAAGCAAAGACAGGACGTTTGAACTGATGAAAAGAGAAGCGAAAAGTCGTCCACTGTTTCAGCCATTAACCAAGAAAAACCAGGGACATGGGGCGACAGTTCTTTATGGCTATCGGTATGCCCTGGGGCGTCAGCCGGATTACATTTTTCAGACAGATTCTGACGGACAGACGAACCCGGAAGAATTCTGGAAGTTCTGGAAGCGGAGAAATCAGTATGATATGCTCATTGGATACCGGAACAAGCGGGAGGACGGCCTGTCCCGGATTTTCGTGACAAAGGTGCTGAGAATGGTCATAAGGCTTTGCTTTCATGTGAGCGTGACAGACGCTAACACGCCTTTTCGGCTAATGAAGACTGAGGTGCTTGGCGAGGAGATAGGGCTGATTCCAGAAGATTTTAATTTGTCTAATGTGCTTATTTCCGTAATCTATGCCAAGAAAAACCGAAAGGTAAAGTACATTCCCATTACCTTCCGCCCCAGACAGGGAGGAAAGAATTCTATCAATCTGAAAAAAATCTTTGGAATCGGATGTCAGGCTGTACGGGATTTTCGGGAAATTAACACGATGCTTCAAAAAAAACTGTAAGAATGAGAGGAAGATATGGACAAGCTTTCCATCATTATCCCCTGCTACAATGAGCAGGAAGCGATTCCCATTTTCTATGACGCAATTATTAAAACAGCCAATTCACTTTCTCAGGTTCAGATGGAATTTCTGTTTGTTAACGATGGGTCAAAGGATCAAAGCCTTTTGAAGATGAAGGCTCTGGCAGAAAAGGACGAGCGTGTGAAGTATGTCAGCTTTTCCAGAAATTTTGGCAAGGAAGCTGCCATGTATGCGGGATTGAGCTATGCATCTGGGGATTATGTGGCGATTATGGATGTAGATCTCCAGGATCCGCCAGAGCTTTTGCCTGAAATGTATCAGATTATTACCACAGAGGACTATGACTGTGTGGCTACCAGACGCGTGACCCGAAAAGGGGAGCCGCCTATCCGCTCCTTTTTTGCAAGGATCTTTTACCGGATGATGCACAGGCTGTCTAAGACAGAAATTATGGACGGAGCCAGGGATTACCGGCTCATGACCCGGCAGTTTGTGGACGAGCTTTTGCGCCTGGGTGAATACAATCGCTTCTCTAAAGGATTGTTTGGCTGGGTAGGTTTTGAAACGAAGTGGCTGGAGTTTGAAAATGTAGAGCGCAGCGCTGGGGAAACCAAGTGGTCTTTCTGGAAGCTTTTGATCTACAGTATCGAAGGGATTGTAGGTTTTACGACGGCTCCTCTGGTGATGGCAGCTTTTATCGGCATCTTTTTCTGTCTTGTAGCCTTCGTGGCCATTTGTTTTATTATTATCCGCACCATGCTCTATGGAGATCCGGTCTCAGGCTGGCCTTCTATGACTTGTATTATTGTATTTATTGGGGGAATTCAGTTGTTCTGTATGGGGATTTTGGGAGAATATCTCTCAAAGACTTATATGGAAACAAAGCGGCGTCCCATTTTTATCTGTAAGGAGACGAATGTAGCGGCCAGGAGGGAGGAAGAGTCATGACACAAAAAGTACTGCGCCCCCTACTGGCTGTCTTTGTACTACTTTTTGCATTAATGCTGGGCTGGAATGTGAAGCTTCAGCAGGAGGTTGAGAAATATAAGCCCCAGATAGAGGCTTATCTCCCGGAAGATGTGTATGTAGCCGTGGGAACGACCATTGAGCTGTACAACAATCAGGTAGCCTGGACTGGAATTCGGGAGGGGTACTCTTTTAACTGGGACTGTGACGTGGGAGAGAATCGGGAAGATCGGTTCTCTGTCACTGG
Organism: Clostridia bacterium; assembly: GCA_910574475.1. Taxonomy (GTDB): domain Bacteria; phylum Bacillota; class Clostridia; order Lachnospirales; family Lachnospiraceae; genus Laedolimicola. The sequence continues at coordinate 229,003 of CAJTAT010000006.1, forward strand.
AAAAGAGGAGCAGATAGGGGAATATCCCCTGACCCTGACTATTTATGATTATAATGTCAATGAGATTATGACCCTGAAAAGTACCCTTCATGTAGTAGACAGGGTGCTGGAAAGTGAATATTCCATTATGAATATGGGAGACAGTCTGTCCAACGGCCGGGAATGGTATCGCACCATTTTCCATTTGTCCGATGGACAGATTACGTTTGCAGGGACACGTGGATGGACGAAGTACAGCCACGAAGGGCGCAGCGGATTTTCCGCCCAGGACTATTTGAATCCCACAGAGTATTTTTCTGAGGGAGTCAGCGAAGGGATTCAGCCCTTTTACGATCCAGTTCAGGAAATGTTTGACTGGAACTATTATAAGCTTTACACCGGAAAGGATCCCGATGTAATTCAAATTTTCCTTGGAACCAATGGGCTGAGTGACGATCCGAAAGACACCGTGGATGCTGTGGCCTCTATGATTAAAAATATTCGCAGGCATGACAAAGAGATTCCCATCTATCTGGTAAATACCATTTACTGGGGGGATCAGGAGAAGATAGCCACTATGGTTCGCCAGGATGGAACGGCTTTCTTGCCGGGAGAATTCAAAAACCGTTCGGACAAGCGGATCATGGATCTGATGAAGGCAATGGATAAGAAATTTGCCCATGCCAAGGGCGTGACCTTGATTCCTCTGGCACTGATGCACAATAGCGCAGAGAATTTTCAAGAGGGCGACGCACTGCACCCGGGGGATGCGGGGGATCAGCAGTTTGCAGATGTCATGTACAGCGTCTACTGTGGGACATTGGAAGATTAGAGAAACGGGGCTTATCATGGAGCCTTCGGCAGGAGCTTCAAACTGACAGGAGGAGATTATGCTGAATCGGGCATATACAGGGGCTTTACGGTTTTTTGAAAAGTATTACTGGATATTTTTTGCGGCAGCCTGCCTGACGCTTACCTTTTACTGCTTTCGATGTCTGGATGTGCAGTATGTGGATTCCTGGGATGAAGCCAGACATGGAGTAAATGCCTATGAGATGATACAAAACGGGGATTATATTCGGCATACCTATAATTATCAGGTGGACGACTGGAATTTAAAGCCCTCCATTAGTTATTGGGGAATTGTTTTGGGGTTTCGCCTCTTTGGCTATACAGTGTTCGGCCTTCGGTTCTGCTCTGCTTTGGCCTATCTCCTGACAGGGGTTGCAGTGAGCTTGTTTGCAAAGAGATACAGTAAAGAGGCGTCCATTCTAGTACTGGGATTTTTCTGCGCTAATCTAAGGCCTCTGTCGGCTCACCTGGCCAGATCAGGCGATGCAGACGCATTGTACCAGCTTTTCTTTACTCTGGCTATTCTGGCTATGTTTCAGATTCGAAAAGACAGGAAAAATTTGTATTTCTGCGGGTTAATGTTTTCTCTGGCCTTTTTGACCAAAAGCTGGCACGCGGGAATGATAGCAGTGATTGGAGGCTTGTATCTGCTAATTTCCCGGGAGATCTTACGGTTAAAGCTAAAAGAATGGGGCTTTTTTCTCTTGTCTGTCTTTGCTCCCCTTTTGTTCTGGTTTGGATGGCGGTACACGAAGGACGGATTTTATTTTCTCCAACAGATGATAGAGGTGGATTTGCTGGCTCGCACCAAGGGGGCCAATTATGAGGGGCATGAATTCCCATTTACTTTTTATTATGATACTGTTTTTGGAAACGAGGCCTTTATTTACCGGTGGCTTTTGCTGATCTGTATTGCAGGCGCCCTGATAAGCCTTTATGTCATGTTTAAGAAGGGATCCTGGGACAGGATTGGTCTGGAGGAAAGCTGCGGATATCTGCTGTGGTTTTTTGTACCCTTTCTTGGATTTTCCCTGATTCGCACAAAGCTGATCTGGTACTGTTATCCCTGTATTGTTCCTCTCTTTCTGGGGGCGGCAGTGTTCTTGGGGAAACTTTTGCGTACTTTGGCCTCTCCAACTGAGAGATCCGATGGAGTAGAAACACACTCTGCAGAGATAGAGAAGAGCAGAGCATGGAGAGAAGCTCTTCACGGTGGCTGTGCATGGCTTGTGGCCACAGGTTGTATCTTCCTGGTATTATATTTTATGCGTGATACCTATCTCACAGTGATACGCGGCGCACATGGAGACAGCTTTCAGATGTTTGTCCAGGACAGCGTTCAGAGGGGCTCGGACTATGCCGGGCGCAAGGCTTATGTAATGGTTCCCAACGAGAACCCGGAGGATTTGGGGACTTGGGATCAGAATATGCTGTTTCTGGCAGAGATCAGTGGGGATTTTCACTGTGTGGATGGAGGCCTGGAAGGGTTTTTGGAAGAAAAGGAGCCGGCAGTCCTTTATATGGAGCTGAAGAGGTATTTGCAGTATGAGGAAGAGCTGAAGGGAATACAGGTGCTGTACCGAAATCGGAATGATCAGTATGTGCTTTTAGGAAACCTTCCTTGACCAACCTCCCCTTTTGCGCTATTCTATATACAATATAGCAATTTTTTCGGAGGTCTCATGTATACACTAGTACTTTTCCTATTAGCTATTTTCAGTCTCTACATTGGCGCCTGGGCGTTCCTTCGGTGGGATGCTTCCTGGCTTCGAAATATGAATATGGTTCCAATTCAGATTTTAATTATTCTGGTTGGAATCATTTTCTTATGTGCCATGCTCCTTTTGGTTTATCGGTTTCTGCAAAGATTAGAGGATCAAAAGCTAAAGCGCCTGGCTCTTATCTGTATGGTGATTCTCACGGTGGGACAGCTCCTTTTGCTGTTTCTCATCCGTCCCATGCTGCGCTATGATCAACTGAAGACCTTTGATATGGCTGTGGAAATGCTGCGTACTCATACCATTTCTGAAACCTATGAGACCGGTTATTTTGCCCGTTATACAAATAATTACCCCATCACTATTTTGACCTACTGGTTTTTGCTTGTTCTGTCTAAACTGGGTGTGCAGGAAGTTCTTTTTATGCCTGCTGTACAGCTGGTGAATATTGTCTGCATCCTGGGTTCTGTCTGGCTGGGATATCTGATTGTAAAAGAATTAAAAAGCCGTCGGGAGGCTGTCTTTTATTTAATCGTTTGTGTATTATGCCCTCTTTCCTATGTGTGGGCCGGATTTTTCTACACGACTACCTGTTCCATGCCGTTTCTTATGGGGATTCTCTATCTGTATCTGCGAATACCAAAGGCTCAGACTGTACTGCAGCGCACTTTACTGGGGGGACTCTGGGGGGCTGTCCTGATCCTTGGATACAAACTGCGGGCCACAGCTATGATTGCCTGGATCGCAGCAATGATTGTAATTATCTTAAAGCTTTGGAAACTGTTTATCTCTTCTAAAAGCGGACAAGCCAAAGCAGAGCTCCTTCGTAAGATATGTAAAAAATATGTCACTGCCGGAGCAGCCTTTTTACTCACAGCAGTACTCTCCCTTGGATTCTGGAGCTCAGTTACAGACCGCTATGTGACCTTTGACTACAAAAATACTGGATTTCCCATGATCCATTGGATCATGATGAGCGCCCGCTGGGATGGGGCCTACGATCTGACAGATGAACTCTATACCTTTAGCTTCGAGACAAAGGAGGAAAAGATAGAGGCGGATAAAAAAGTCCTTTTAGAGCGTATTCGGGAAGCGGGCCCTGTGGGTCTTATCTCTCTGGCTGGCCGGAAGCTTCTGAATACCTGGGTGGATGGAACAGACACATATCCCATAGAAAATGATTTTTGTCATTATAGTAGGCTTTATGATTACCTATTTGGAAATAAAAGTGGTTTTCTGACTATCTATTCCCAGGTGATCCGGGCCTTTCAGATGGTGGTCATAGGACTTATGGCTCTCTTTTCCCTGGTTAAGCTTTGGCACCGAAGGGACCTGCCGGGTCTTTTCCTCATCCAACTGACCTTATTGGGGGGGATGGCATTTCATTTAATCTGGGAGACCAACCCTCTCTATAGCATTAGTTTTACCTTCCTGGGCCTCATTCTTCTGACAGACGGAATTGTCTGTCTGGCAGAGCAAAAAATATTTGCTCCTGTCCTTAAAAAGGGATGGATAGGATGCGCAGGCGCATTAGTTTTGCTTCTTATTTTATTGATATTTGGAAAAAAAGAACTGGTGGAGACGCCCATTGAAGAAAATCATTACTGTGTTAACCAATACCAGTATGCAGGCGGTTTTGCCGGCTATGTGACAGACTACGAACAGACTTATGTGCAGACCTTTACCACAGATCGACCTTTTAACCGGATCTCTGTCCATGCAGTGAACTCTGTGGGAGAATACAACCAGTCGGCATTTCTTGTAAAACTGACGGCAGAGGATGGGACGGTTTTGTATGACAACGATCGCTTTCTTTCAGGTATGGTTGTAGCCAACACTCCTTATGAATTTCAACTGGATCCCGTGATTCCAGAGGGACCGACTACTTATACTCTGGAAATTACCCCTGGTTACATCGAAGGAGAAAACAGTCTGGAATTCCTTTCCTACAATACAGGAAATTGTGATATGTATTCGGGTGGGACACTTACTGTAGGAGGAGAAGAACAGAAATATGGCGATTTGACATTCGCAGTCTACGAGTATAAAGTCACCACGTATTTTGACCTCAAAGTTTACCTGATTCTCTGTGCCGGACTATTGGTACTGGCAGGGGGGATTACGTTTGGGATGAGATATTGGTTTTATTTAGAGGGTTACAAAATATCTGGGGATATTGAAAAATAGATTTGCATATGCTATAATGCCAGTAGGCAAAAGGATATGAGCAGTCCATTTGAACAAAGAGTGAATCCCCCAACTGTACGCACATACAGTTGGGGGATTCTTCTTTTCTTTTATAGTGGCAAAGCACACCGCCCACAACAGTAATGATAAAGGATATGAGCATGTCCATAAGAACACCTCCTCCCGTTGCCAGGTATCGGTTGGATAACGAAATAATTACACCATATTTTCCTACCATATTATACAAAATTTATCCATATTTCCCCTTTTTCTGCTGCAAAAACATCCATAAAAAATAGAGCTTGTGAAATTTCAAGAATTTGGTATAATAAAGCCTAAAGGTAAAAAGAAGGAGCATATTATGGGAAAGTATTTTGGAACAGACGGTTTTCGCGGAGAAGCAAATGTAAAGCTTACTGTGGAACATGCTTTTAAAGTGGGAAGGTATCTGGGATGGTACTATGGGAGAGATCATAAAGCGAAGATTGTGATTGGAAAGGATACGAGAAGAAGCAGCTATATGTTTGAGTATGCTCTGGCAGCAGGCATTACGGCATCTGGTGCTGACGCTTACCTGTTGCATGTCACCACGACGCCAAGTGTATCTTATGTGGTACGTACGGAAGGGTTTGACTGTGGAATCATGATTTCTGCCAGCCATAATCCTTTCTATGATAATGGAATTAAGGTCATCAATGGCCTGGGCCATAAGCTGGAGGCAGAGGTCGAGGAAAAGATTGAAAGATATATTGATGGCAAGGCGGAGGAACGTCCCCTGGCTACAGGCGAAAATATCGGACGTACCATTGACTTTGCAGCAGGGCGGAATCGCTATATTGGCTATTTGATTTCTCTGCCCACCCGCTCTTTTAAAAATATGCGTGTTGGTTTGGATTGTGCCAACGGCAGCGCATCTTCCGTTGCAAAGAGTGTTTTTGACGCTCTGGGAGCCAAGACCTACGTGATTAACAATGAGCCGGACGGTACGAATATCAATACAAATTGCGGTTCCACTCATATAGAAGTATTGCAGCAATTTGTAAGAGAACGTCATCTGGATGTGGGTTTTGCCTATGACGGAGATTCTGATCGCTGCATTGCAGTGGATGAAAATGGAAATGTAGTGGATGGAGATCTGATCCTCTATATTTGTGGAAAATATATGATGGAACAGAGCGCTCTTCGGCACAATACCATTGTGACGACAGTTATGTCTAACCTGGGACTTTACAAGGCTTGTGACCGGATCGGTATGAAATATGAAAAGACAGCCGTTGGCGATAAATATGTCTACGAAAATATGGTACAGAACGGTTTCCAGCTCGGAGGCGAACAGTCAGGACATATTATTTTCAGCAAACATGCTACTACAGGTGACGGAATTCTAACCTCTTTAAAGGTGATGGAAGTTATTTTGGAAAAGAAACTCTCTCTGGCCACACTGGCATCAGAAGTGAAGATTTACCCACAGCTTTTGCAGAACCTAAAGGTAAAAGATATGGACGCCACCCTAAATCATCCTGACGTGGTAAAGGCCATTGCCGAAGTGGAAGAAAAGCTGGGAACAGACGGACGTATCCTGGTGCGCAAGAGCGGCACGGAACCCCTGCTGCGCGTCATGGTAGAAGCCCTGTCCGACGAGTTATGCGAGGAATATGTATTGCATGTCATCAATGCAATGAAGGGAACATTATAAAGCGGAACTTTAATAGGAGGTAGAGGTATGAAGAAAACAGCATTAGTAGTAATGGCAGCTGGAATCGGAAGCCGTTTTGGCGGTGGAATCAAGCAGTTAGAGCCTGTAGGTCCAAGCGGAGAGATTATTATGGATTATTCCATTCACGATGCTTTGGAGGCTGGGTTTAACAAAGTTGTGTTCATCATCCGTAAGGATCTGGAAAAAGATTTCCGGGAAATTATTGGCAATCGGATTGAAAAGCTTACAGAAGTAGAGTATGCTTTCCAGGAGTTAGATAATCTTCCAGGCGGTTTTAAGAACCCGGAGGGACGCACAAAGCCCTGGGGAACAGGGCAGGCTGTTTTGAGCTGCAAAGGTCTTTTGAAAGAGCCATTTGTTGTGATTAATGCTGATGATTATTATGGAAAAGAGGCTTTTGTAAAGGTGCATGATTATCTGGTGCAGGAGCGTCCTTCCAATGGAATTCTGGATTTTTGTATGGCAGGCTTTATTCTGGGAAATACTCTCAGTGATAACGGAGCTGTAACAAGGGGCATCTGTAAGGTGGAAAATGGTTATCTGACAGATGTAGTTGAGACTTCAGGTATAGAAAAATTGCCAGATGGCGGCGCAGCAGTGCCTGGTAAGGATGGAAAGCTGGTTCAAGTGGATGCCAATAGTTATGTGTCCATGAATATGTGGGGATTGACTCCAGAACTTCTGGATGAGATTGAGAAAGGCTTTATTGAGTTTCTGGGAGATGTAAAGCCGGGAGATCTGAAGGCAGAATATTTGCTTCCGGGAATTATTGACAATCTTTTAAAGAAAAATAAGGCTACAGTGAAAGTCCTGGAGACAAAGGATAAGTGGTTTGGAGTTACCTATAAAGAAGACAAACAGTCTGTAGTAGATTCTTTCAAACAACTGATTGCTGCTGGCGTATACAAAGAAAAGCTTTTTTAATTGTATTTTAGTGAACAGCGATTTGGATGGGCTGAATATCGAGCGCAAACGAGATATTCAGCCCATCCAAATCCTATCCCTACTATAAAGTAGTATTATTGTAAAAGTTCTACAGGTGAATCATGAATAAAAAGAAAAGAAGTTTGCTTTCTTATTACAAGCCGTATAAAGGTTTGTTGGCTCTGGATCTGTTTTTTGCCATGATGGGTGCTGGGGTCAGCTTGATTTTGCCTTTGATTGTGCGCTATATTACAAACAAGGTGATTTATCAGGAAAGTGAAGCGGTATGGAATACAATTGTCTCACTGACAATTGTGATGGTGGGATTGCTGGTATTGGAGCTAGCCTGCAACTTTTATATTACCTACTGGGGTCATATTATGGGAGCCAGAATGGAATATGGCATGAGAAATGAGATTTTTGGCCATTACCAGAAGCTTTCCTTTGCATTTTATGACAACCAGAAGGTGGGACAGCTTATGTCCCGCGTTACCAACGATCTGTTTGAAATCACAGAGCTTTTGCACCATGGCCCGGAGGATGTGATGATCTCTCTTATCAAGATTCTGGGAGCAATTGTAATCCTCTGGAATATTAATGTACGTCTTACTTTAGTAGTAGTATTATTTCTGCCGCTTATTTTCTGCTTTGCCCTGTATCTGAACAGAAAAATGAAGCGTGTATTTAAAGAAAACCGTGTCAAAATGGCAGATATCAATGGACAGATCGAGGACAATCTCTCTGGTATTCGTGTGGTGAAATCCTTTGCCAATGAGAACATTGAGCTGGAAAAATTTAAAGAGGGCAATAACCGTTTCTTGCAGACAAAGCGAAACAGTTATTTTTATATGGGAACTTATCACTCTGTCTTAAATGCAATGTTGACGGGCGTTACCATTGCCGTAGTGCTTACAGGAGCCAGATTGCTTACCACTTCTGCCATGGAGGTGACAGACTTAATCACCTTCCTTTTATATATTGCAAACTTTACAGAGCCGGTAAAAAAGCTGATCAATTTCACAGAACAGTTCCAGAATGGATATTCTGGCTATGTGCGCTTCCAGGAGATTATGGAGATTGAACCAGATATTGCAGACAGAAGGGAGGCAAAGCCTCTTGGTCAGGTAGAGGGACAGGTGGAATTTGAGGATGTATCCTTCCGCTACGAAGAAAATACAGAGATTGTCTTAGATCATATCAACCTTCAAGTCCCGGCTGGGAGCTACGTAGCTCTTGTAGGATCATCAGGAGGGGGAAAGACCACTCTGTGCAGCCTGATTCCACGCTTTTATGATGTGACATCAGGCCAGATTCGCATTGACGGAAGAGATATTCGCGATGTGACTTTGAAGAGCCTCCGGGAAAATATTGGAATTGTGCAGCAGGATGTGTACTTATTTGCCGGAACGGTTATGGATAATATTCTTTATGGCAAGCCAGATGCCTCCCGGGAAGAAGTGATAGAGGCAGCGAAAAATGCCAATGCTCACGATTTTATTATGGAATTGCCAGAAGGATATGATACAGATATTGGCCAGAGAGGCGTCAAGCTTTCAGGAGGCCAGAAACAGCGAATTTCCATTGCACGGGTATTTTTGAAAAATCCTCCTATATTGATTTTTGATGAAGCCACTTCGGCCCTGGACAATGAAAGTGAGCGGGTTGTGCAGGAATCCCTGGAACATCTGGCAAAAGACAGGACGACCTTTGTGATTGCGCATCGCCTGTCAACCATACGAAATGCAGAGCGGATTTTGGTACTTACTGAAAATGGAATTGAGGAACAGGGAACTCATGAAGAACTGATGGCCCTTCACGGAGCCTATGAAAAACTGTACAATATGTGAGGAGTATTATGGAAATCAATCTAAGACGCCCAGAGATGGAAGATCGGGATTTAATCAATGGGTATTTAAAAGAAGCAAAGACCCGAAGCTGTGAAATGACATTTGCCAATACGTATCTCTGGTCCAGACATTACCATACAGGATTTGCCATTGTGGAGGACATGCTGGTGTTTGGAAATATGGAGGGAGATGTGTCTTTTTCATTTCCGGTGGGACCTGCCGATGAAAAAAAGGCAGTGGATGCATTGATGGCCTACTGTGAGGAGAAGGGCGTTCCCTTCCAGCTTCACAATGTCACGAAAGAAGATTTTTCTAAATTAGAAGGGTTTTACCCAGACATGCTTACAATTGCCTACAACAGGGACTATGCAGATTATGTATATGAATCTGAAAAACTAAGTCTGCTGTCGGGAAAAAAGTATCATGGAAAAAAGAACCATGTGAACAAATTTAAGACGGCTTATCCTGACTGGACGTATGAACCCATCACGAGAGAGAATGTAGAAGAATGTTTTCAGATGGCTCTGCGGTGGAGGGAACTGAATGGCTGCGAGGCAGACGAGGAGAAGCACGCAGAGATCTGTGTGACCTTGAATTTCCTGCGCCTCTTTGAAGAGTTAGAGATGCGGGGCGGCGCCCTGCGGGTAAATGGAGAAATTGTGGCATTTACCATTGGAGAGCCAGTGGGGAAGGACACTCTGGTAGTCCATATTGAGAAAGCTTTCGCAGATGTAAATGGCGCCTATGCTATGATTAACCAGCAGTTTGCAGAGCATGAAGGAGTGAACTTCACCTATATGAATCGGGAAGAGGATGTAGGAGAAGAGGGACTTCGAAAAGCAAAAATGTCCTACAAGCCCGCTTTCCTAATCGAAAAAGGGGTTGTGAGGAAAAAAGTATGAGGGACAAAAGATTGAAAAAATGGGAAGAAAATATCAGAAAAGTAGTTCCCTATACCCCAGGGGAACAGCCCAGCCAGCCTGGAATGATTAAGTTAAATACAAATGAGAACCCTTATCCCCCTGCGCCCGGTGTGAGAAAGGCTATGGAGGAGATGCAGGAGGAACGGTTCCGGCTGTATCCTGATCCCACATCAGCAGTTTTGACCCATGCCCTGGCTGAATTTTATCATCGGGATCCGGAACAATTTTTTGTGGGCGTAGGCTCTGACGATGTTCTTGCAATGGCATTTCAGACTTTCTTCAACTCCAAAAAGCCAATTCTGTTTCCTGACATCAGTTATTCCTTTTATTCTGTCTGGGCAGACTTATTCCAAATTCCTTATTGCTGCCCGGCATTGGATGAAAATTTCCGAATCCGAGGGGGAGACTACCTGGGAGAAAACGGGGGAATTATATTTCCTAACCCCAATGCTCCCACAGGTATCTATATGGAACTGGATGAGATAGAAGAGATTCTTCGCCAAAATCAGGATGTGATTGTGATTGTGGATGAGGCTTATATTGACTTTGCCGGCCCTTCAGCTATGGAGCTGGTGGATCGATATGACAATCTGCTGGTTGTTCAGACCTTTTCCAAATCCCGCTCCATGGCTGGTATGCGCATTGGATTTGCGGCGGGCAATCCTGAGTTGATTCACTATCTGAATGATGTGAAGTTTTCCTTTAATTCTTACACTATGAATCAACCCTCTCAAATCCTGGGGGCCGAGGCCGTAAAAGACAGGGAATATTTTTATGATACCTTGAAAAAGATTACAGATACCCGTGAGCGGACAAAGAAAGAGCTGGCCGAGCTTGGATTTGTCTTTCCAGACTCTAAGGCGAACTTTATCTTTGCATCCCATAAAACCTGCCCGGCTAAGGAGCTATTTGAGGCATTGAAGCAGAAGCAAATTTATGTGCGCTATTTTGACTCTCCACGAATCAATAACTATCTGCGAATAACCGTTGGGACAGATGCACAGATGGATGCTCTGCTGGCATTTTTAAGAGATTATCTGAAAGGGAAGGAAAACATATGACAGAGACATTAGTACAGTGGTTTGTGGAGACATTAGGAGGAAGTGCGGCAAAGGAATTAGTGATCTTTATCATTTCCATGATTCCTATTTTGGAGCTGAGGGGTGGACTCTTAGCGGCTGGTCCGGCTTTTTTGGATGTGGAAATGTGGCGAGCTATTCCTATCTGTATTGTTGGCAATCTGATTCCTGTTCCATTTATTTTACTCTTTATTACGAAAATATTCGACTGGTTGAAGAAGACAAGCCTGTTTCGGCCAATGGTGGAAAAATTAGAAAACCGGGCTATGAATAAAAAGGAGCAGATAGAAAAGTACGAGTTCTGGGGATTGCTGCTTTTTGTGGGAATTCCTCTTCCTGGAACAGGGGCCTGGACAGGCTCTCTTATTGCCTCCTTACTTGGGATTAAGTTTAAGAGAGCATTTCCGGCTGTGATTTTAGGAGTACTATTGGCGGCATTTATTATGACCATTTTATCATATACTATTCTGGGATCAATCTTTGGATAATTTGGATAAGAGGTGAAGGATGTAATGGATCAGTCGGAAAAGAAATTATTTTTAATTTACAACCCACATGCGGGGAAAGAACACATTAAAGGGAGACTTTATGAGATCGTTCAGGTTCTTGCAGATGCCGGTTATGAGCTGACTGTCTACCCAACCAAGGGCTATCAGGACGCCACAGAACGGATTGTTAATCTGCCGGATGGCTATGACATGGTGGTGTGCAGTGGGGGAGACGGGACATTGGACGAGGTTGTAACAGGGATGATGCGCCGGGAAAACAAAATTCCCATTGGTTACATTCCGGCAGGGACCTGCAATGACTTTGCCCGTTCCTTAAAAATTCCAAATCAAATGGGGAAGGCTGCGGAGATTGCCGCCTATGGTGAAAACTTTTCCTTTGATGTGGGTTCCTTTAATGAAAATAATTTTATCTACATTGCAGCCTTTGGTATTTTTACAGATGTATCTTATTCCACAAAACAGGAAGTGAAGAATACGCTGGGACAGATGGCTTATGTTTTGGAGGGGATGAAACGTCTGTACAACGTAAAATCGTACTACTTGAGAGTGACAAGTGAGGAGATGACCTTTGAGGGTGATTTCTTGTTTGGTATGGTAACAAACTCCAAGTCGGTGGGTGGATTTAAGAGCATCATTGGAAAAAATGTGATCTTTGACGACGGCGTATATGAAATTACTTTCATTCGCCGGCCCAGCAACCCCATGGAACTTCAGGAAATTTTGGCGGCCCTGCTGATCAAAGAGATTGATACTAAGTATATGTATTCTTTTCGCAGTTCCCGAATCGTGGTGGAATCAGTAGAACCAGTACCATGGACCCTGGACGGAGAGTTTGGGGGAGAGCATAAACGTGTGGTGATCTCCAACAACCCCCGTGCTGTGGAGATTCGTGTGACAAAGCAGGAAGAACAATCAATAGTTGTATTGTGACTTTTAACAGGAGTATAGAATGAGAGAAAAGACGAATATATCAGAGATATTTGGAGAAAACGTATTTAATGACACAGTCATGCGGGAACGCTTGCCAAAAAAAATTTATAAAGAGCTGAAAGAAACCATACAGGAGGGAAAAGAGCTTGATTTGGCTGTAGCCGATGTAGTGGCTCACGAGATGAAAGAGTGGGCCATCGAGCATGGAGCTACTCACTATTCCCACTGGTTCCAGCCTTTGACTGGAGCTACAGCGGAAAAGCATGACGCTTTTTTGTCTGCCCCAGGCTCTGACGGAAAAGTCTTGATGGAATTTTCTGGGAAAGAGCTGGTAAAAGGAGAGCCAGATGCCTCTTCCTTTCCATCAGGAGGCTTGCGCGCCACTTTTGAGGCAAGAGGATATACGGCGTGGGATTGTACTTCTCCCGCATTTGTGAAAAAAGATATGGATGGAACCAGGGCCATTCTCTATATCCCCACTGCTTTTTGCTCTTACAAGGGAGAAGCTCTGGATCAGAAGACTCCGCTTTTGCGTTCCATGGAAGCAGTGAATAAGCAAGCCATGCGCCTTTTGCGTTTATTTGGAAATGCCACATCCCGCAAAGTGACTCCTTCTGTGGGAGCAGAACAGGAATATTTTCTCGTAGACAGAGAAATGTATTTAAAACGCAAGGATCTGGTATTTACAGGCCGGACCCTGTTTGGAGCTATGCCGCCAAAGGGCCAGGAATTGGACGACCATTATTTTGGTGTCATCCGGGAGCGGATTGCAGACTTTATGAAGGATGTGAACAACGAACTGTGGAAGCTGGGAGTATCAGCCAAAACCCAGCACAATGAAGTGGCTCCGGGTCAACATGAGCTGGCACCTATCTATGCAGAGTGCAATGTGGCAGTAGATCACAATCAGCTTGTGATGGAGACATTGAAAAAAGTAGCCTATCAGCATGGCCTCCAGTGCCTGCTCCACGAAAAGCCTTTTGCGGGAGTCAATGGATCGGGAAAGCACAACAACTGGTCCCTGACTACGGATGACGGCATTAATTTGCTGGATCCGGGGAAGACCCCCCATGATAATATCCAGTTTTTATTAGTGCTTACTTGTATCTTAAAGGCTGTGGATACCCATGCAGCCTTGCTTCGGGAGTCTGCTGCCGATGTGGGAAACGATCACCGTCTGGGGGCAAGTGAAGCTCCGCCAGCTATTGTCTCTGTGTATTTGGGGGCCCAGTTGGAAGACGTATTGTCTCAGCTTATCAGCACGGGAGAAGCGACTCATAGCTTAAAAGGCGGCCATTTACATACGGGTGTAAAGACCTTGCCTGATTTTGCCAAGGATGCTACAGACAGAAACCGTACCTCGCCTTTTGCCTTTACAGGTAATAAGTTTGAGTTTCGTATGGTAGGTTCCCGGGACTCTGTGGCAGAACCTAATGTAGTCTTAAATACCATAGTGGCAGAAGCCTTTTCAGAAGCCTGTGATTATTTGGAAAAAGCAGAAGATTTTGATATGGCAGTCCATGATCTCATCAAAATCTATGCCTCCAATCATCGCCGCATTGTATTTAATGGCAATGGTTATTCTGACGAATGGGTGGCAGAAGCAGAGCGCAGAGGGCTTCCCAATATTAAGACAATGGTAGATTCCATTCCGGTACTGACAGAAGAAAAGACAGTTGAGCTTTTTGAACACTTTGGAGTATTTACCCGTGCGGAGCTGGAATCACGGGCTGAAATCCAGTATGAGACTTATGCAAAGGCCATTAATATTGAAGCCCGCTCCATGATTGACATTGCAAGCAAGCATATTATTCCCTCTGTTTTACAATATACTACGGCCCTTGCCACATCAGTCAATCAGATACGCTCTGCGTGTGCGGAGGCAAATATCAGCGTGCAGATAGAACTGCTCAAAGAATGTTCCTCTCTGCTGGCAGCTACAAAGGCTGCCCTAAAGAAGCTGGTTGAAGTGACGGACATTGCTGCCCAGAAGAAAGAGGGAAGGGAGAGAGCTGTCTATTTTAATGATTTCGTGGTTCCGGCTATGGAAGAGCTGCGCTGTCCTGTAGATAAGCTGGAAATGCTGGTGGCCAAGGATATGTGGCCTATGCCCTCCTACGGGGATCTGCTTTTTGAGGTTTGAGATAAAAAATTTGATTTTGCTATTGCATTTTTGTAAAAGATCGTGTATTTTATAGAAAGATTAAAAAACGAAATGAACGAAGGCGTTCCGATTATCGGGATGCCTTCATTTTTTATGCACGAGGGCCCCGAGAGAGGCGCATATGGAAATTTTCGTATTTAGTCGGAAAGGATGGAGAATATTATGAGCGAATTTACGAATGTATCTGAGATTTTTGGTTCCAATGTGTTCAATGATGCAGTGATGCAGGAACGCCTGCCCAAGAAAGTGTATCGGGAGCTGAAGAAAACCATTGAAGAAGGAAAAGAACTGGATTTGGCAACTGCCGATGTGATAGCTCACGAGATGAAGGAATGGGCTATCGAAAAGGGAGCCACTCACTATACCCACTGGTTTCAGCCTCTGACTGGGGTCACGGCAGAGAAACACGACTCTTTTATCAGCGCTCCCAATGCTGAGGGAAAAGTCCTGATGAGTTTCTCGGGAAAGGAATTGATCAAGGGAGAACCGGATGCCTCCTCTTTCCCCTCAGGAGGCCTGCGCGCTACCTTTGAGGCGAGAGGCTACACGGCCTGGGATTGTACCTCACCGGCTTTTGTGAGACAGGATGCGGCAGGAGGAACACTCTGTATTCCCACAGCGTTCTGCTCTTATACAGGGGAGGCTCTCGACCAGAAAACACCGCTCTTGCGTTCCATGGAGGCGATCAACAGTCAGGCTCTTCGGCTTTTGAGATTATTTGGAAATACCACTTCTAAAAAAGTGACCCCCTGTGTAGGGCCAGAACAGGAATATTTCCTGATTGATAAGGAAAAGTATTTACAGAGAAAAGATTTAATCTATACAGGGCGAACCTTGTTCGGCGCCATGCCTCCCAAGGGACAAGAGCTGGATGATCACTACTTTGGAAATATTCGCCAGCGCATTGCCGCATTTATGAAAGAGGTCAATGAAGAGCTGTGGAAGCTTGGGGTTACAGCCAAGACTCAGCACAATGAGGTTGCCCCGGCACAGCACGAACTGGCGCCTATTTATGCGGAGTCCAATGTAGCTGTAGATCATAACCAGATTATTATGAAGACTCTGAAAATGGTTGCCTGCCGTCACGGTCTTCAGTGCTTGCTCCACGAAAAGCCCTTTGCCGGTGTGAATGGATCTGGAAAGCACAATAACTGGTCAATTACCACAGATGATGGGATCAATCTCCTGGATCCAGGTACCACCCCTCATGAGAACATCCAGTTCTTGATGGTGCTTTCTTGTATCTTAAAAGCAGTAGATACCCATGCGGATCTTCTTCGGGAGTCTGCGGCTGATGTGGGAAATGATCACAGACTGGGAGCAAACGAAGCGCCGCCAGCGATTATTTCCATCTTTCTGGGAGAACAGTTGGAGGACGTAGTAGAACAGCTTATCAGCACAGGAGCCGCCACCCATTCCCTGACAGGTGGGAAGCTGGTGACAGGCGTTAAAACATTGCCAGATTTAACAAAGGATGCCACAGACCGCAACCGTACCTCTCCCTTTGCCTTTACAGGCAATAAATTTGAGTTTCGTATGGTAGGCTCTAAGGACTCCATTGCTTCTCCCAATACTGTGTTAAATACTATTGTAGCAGAGACTTTCGCGGAGGCTTGTGATGTACTGGAGAAAGCAGATGATTTTGAAATGGCGGTCCATGATCTCATTAAAAAGTACCTGACAAAGCATCAGAGAATTATTTTCAATGGCAACGGATACTCCCAGGAATGGGTGGAGGAGGCAGAGAGAAGAGGACTTCCCAATATTAAGTCTATGGTAGACACTATTCCCACTCTGACCACAGACAAGGCTGTTGCATTATTTGAAAGGTTTCATGTGTTTACAAAGGCGGAGCTTGAATCGCGTGCAGAGATTAAATATGAGACTTATGCTAAGGCTATCAACATTGAAGCAAAGACTATGATTGATATTGCCAGCAAACAGATTATACCGGCTGTGATCAAATATACCAAGTCCCTGGCTGATACGGTGAACTCTGTGCTGGCCGCTGGAGCTGAGGCCAGTGTTCAGATAGAACTTCTGAATGAGGTATCCACCCTTCTGTCAGACACAAAGGCGGCTTTGACTAAGCTCATTGACCTGGATGCAAAATCCACTGAGATTCCAGAAGGAGCGAAGCTGGCACATTATTTCCATGATGAAATTATTCCCACCATGGATGAGCTTCGGGCGCCAATAGATCGATTGGAGATGATTGTAGATAAAGAAATGTGGCCTATGCCTTCTTATGGAGATTTGATGTTCGAGGTATAAGTACCTTCTGTGTCCCTTTGCCAATAGAGGGTACGAATAGTTTTCAACAAAAGAGGATGCATCACTTAGCTTTATGCTATCGATGCATCCTCTTCGTTTTGCTCCATATCCGATGCCCTCTTTTGTAAGGGGTACATAATAGGATTAAAACTTATCTTCATATTTGGCTTCAGACGACTCTTCCTGTGGCTGTGGCGCCTCTTTAATCACTGGTATTCCACCACTTTCTGAAGTGGGTGTTGTGGTATGACTCTGAGTAATCATAGCACATCTTCCATCAAAGTAAGCATCTTCATCAATGACAAGAGATCTTGCAGTGATATTGCCGACGATACGACCTGTGGAGAAAAGTTCCAGTTTACCTGCAGAACTGATGTCACCATCTACCTTTCCAGAGATAACGACATTCTGAGCAGCAATATTCCCTTTGATTTTGCCCTGAGGCCCTACAATCAGATTGCCTTCACAGATGCAGTTTCCAGTGATGCTACCGTCAATGCGGGTATCCTCCGGTGCACTGATATTACCCTCAAAGATGGCTCCCGGGCCAATCAGAGTACCAATTTTTGTCTGTGCTACTGTCGTAGAAGCAGGGGTTGACTTGTTACTTTTTCCTAACATGATAATATCCTCCTTTTATCCTTTTGCATCAATGACTGAGAGCGGATCTAAGGGCTCATCATTTAATAGAACCTGATAATCCAACTGTGAGTCATCGGTTTTGATAGTAAGTAAAACATCTCCAGACTGAACCTGGGCACCTTCCTCTGTCTTCAGTTCAGCCTCCTGATGGCACAGATAACGGGTTTTGTAACCACCCTCATGTTCCACCTCGATAATATGGTGATAGGTATCATCAGAACCAACTGCAATGACGGTACCATCCCCAGCGGCCACAATGTTGCCATCAGTGTAAGCGCTGATAGCAATGTAGGGTTGTTCTTCCGAGTATGTGGATTTTAGGACGCCTGCCCCATCAGAGGGGTAACGGCTGGGGACTGGCTCTGTCTCTTCTTCAGATTCAGATTCTGATGCTTCCTCTGCCTCTTTTGTATGAAGTGCCTCCACTTGCTGACTCAGAGAACTGTTTTCTGTAGAAAGAACCAGTTTATCTTGCATTAATGCTGCTTTATCTGCTTCTAGCTGCTGATTGAGCTGTTCAAGAGATGCTAATTGTGTCTGCACCGCTTTTTGCTTTTTATAGCCAGTAATAGTAAAGTAAGTCATGCATCCTGTGGCAACACAGATAAAAACGAGCAAGAAAATCAGCAGGCGAATGGTAAAGTATGAGATTTGAAACTGCCTGCTACTTCGATCTGTATTGGAAATTAGGAGTACAGAGAAGGATTCCTTGCGTTTATGCCTTTGATTTTTCATACTTGGAGCCTCCTATGTTACCATCATACCATAAATTGGGGGAAAAGAAAAATAGATTTTTTAGGAAATTTAGAAATTGATAGTGGAAAAATAGCGATTTTTAGGAGAATATTCGTATAAAATACCCCTAAAATGGGAGGATGCCAGGTAGCTGCTCTACCTGGCATTTATTATGAAAAAGTTTATTCAAAAATAGTAATTGCTTACTAGGGGCTGTTATTTTATTTCCTTTATCTTATGGTCTTATTATATGAGACAGAAATGAATGGATTATGTAAATCAATTTAACGTTTTTTGAAAGATATATGAATAAAATGTGAACGTGTTTGGAGAGAAATTATAATGAGGTTTATTGCATTAAATACTTGACAATATGGATGAAGTTGCATTTTCAGGTGGAATATGGTAGGATGCTTTAGAAGTAAACAAGTGGGAGGAAATAAGAGTGAAAAAGCTTACAAAAAAGCAGTGGACAGAAATCTTATTTTACAGCTTTATACTTATAATTTGGGTCGTTTGGGCTTATATCTTGCCTCTCAATGAGGGGCCTGATGAACATATGCGAGCGCAGATTGTGGAATTTATTATAAAGTATGGAAAACTACCCACAGGCTTTCAGCCAGAGATTTTAGATTCACCATGGGGCTTTACTTACGGATTTCGGCCAATTTTGCCGCAAATGCTGGAGGCCTTGTTTGTGTGGATTGGACTAATTTTTACGAAGGATGCATTTTCTCTTCTTTTCCTGGCGAGGATGGTCAGCGTTTTATCCGGTATCGTCTTTATCGGATATGTGCGAGCCATCAGCCATAAAATGTTTTCCTCACAGGTGAGCCAGTGGATTTTTACAGTGCTTGTGGTCTGTTTGCCTCAGGCTAGCTTTATGTTTACTTATTTGAACTGTGATTCGATGGTTTTAATGGCTTCCGCCATGATTGTCTATTACTTACTGGTGGGGATGGAAGACCGTTTTTCCACTCGTACCTGCATCTTACTGGCTTTTAGCCTTTCCATCTGTATTTTGTCCTATTACAATGCCTATGGGTTTTTGATTACCAGTCTTCTTGTGTTTGCTGGAGCTTATTTTCAGAGAAGCAGGAGTGGAGACAAGTGCTGGAAAGAATTCTGGACAAAAGGCTTTTTGATTCTGGGAATTGTACTGCTTTTGTCAGGCTGGTGGTTTGTGCGTAATTATTTTCTGTATGATGGGGATATTTTTGGATTGCAGGCACAGAATGAGTGTTCAGAGATACACGCTATGGATTTTTTGAAGCCCTCCAACCGGGACACTTATCAGAACCAGGGATATTCGATGGGTTACATGTTGTTTCACACCAGATGGATTGTGGCTGTGATTCGGAGCTTTATTGGTATGTTGGGTTCTTACAAATATAAGCTATTTTGGTGGATGTATGCAGGATATGGGGGTCTGTTTCTGGCAGGGGGAACAGGAATCCTGGTGGAAGCTTTTTCCCGGTTCATAAGGTGGATACGCTCTGTGGAGAGAAAAGCTCCCGATTTTACCCGTGTAAGCTTACATTTGGGCCTGCTGGTGGCGATTCTTGTACCGAATTTCCTGAATCTGTGGTATTCTTATGCATCTTCCTATCAGCCTCAGGGACGCTACAGTATGCCTATGCTGTTGCCATTTATGTATTACATGGCAAGAGGAATTGCTTTCTGGGCCTGCAAACTAGGGCATGCTTTGGCGGAGAGAGGACAAAAATGGCTGAGAGGTATTGGCTATGGAGTCTGTGTGTGGATGGCCGTTGTGCTTCTGCTCTGCGTGACTCATATTATGTGGCCCGTGTATAAAGATGTGGAGGATAAGTCGGTGGTGGTGACATACTCCATTGAAGAACTTTATGGGGAAGACTGGGAGGAGAAGGTGTATTAGGAGGAATTTTTGTAAATTATTTAAGAAATTTTCTGAATTAAGCTGGAGATTTTTAGAACCTTCCACCATTGACATTTGAATTGAGGAGGGTATAATTAGGGGCATATCAAAGGAGATTTTGATGAGTGGAAGCACTCATGGAAATCTCCTTTTTGTCATATCAGGAAAGTTTTATTGTACTCTCCTGTATGATAAACGCACTTTGTGCGGGATGACAGGGCGGCCACCTGTATCAGAATTGTTTTTACAATCACTGGAATGAGGAGGAAATGTTATGACAGAAGAATTAATGACTGTAGTAAACGGCCAGATTTTTGGCGTATGGTTCTTAATAGGTGCAGCTCTGGTATTTTGGATGCAGGCAGGTTTTGCCATGGTAGAGACAGGTTTTACCAGGGCAAAAAATGCAGGAAATATTTTAATGAAAAATTTAATGGACTTTTGTATAGGAACAGTTGTATTTATTGTGATCGGTTTTAGCCTTTTATTGGGGGAAGATCTCATGGGGCTGATTGGAAAGCCGGGTTTTGATATTTTTACGAGCTATGAAACCTTTGACTGGTCAAATTTTGTATTTAATCTGGTGTTTTGCGCCACCACAGCGACGATTGTTTCTGGAGCTATGGCAGAGAGAACAAAATTTTTATCTTATTGCGTGTATTCAGCAGTTATTTCAGCTTTGATCTATCCTATTGAAGCACACTGGATCTGGGGTGGCGGCTGGCTGGCTCAGATGGGATTCCACGATTTTGCGGGCTCCTGTGCCATCCATATGGTAGGCGGCATTTCTGCCCTGATTGGAGCAAAGATTCTTGGACCTAGGATTGGTAAGTTTGTAAAAGACAAGGATGGGAAAGTGACAAAAGTTAATGCATTTCCGGGCCACAATCTTCCCATTGGATGCTTGGGGGTTTTTATTCTGTGGCTGGGCTGGTATGGATTCAACGGCGCTGCCGCAACTTCTGTAGAACAGTTGGGCTCTATCTTTGTGACTACGACCATTGCTCCGGCAATTGCCACCGTGGTATGTATGATTTTCACCTGGATTAAATATGGAAAACCGGATGTATCTATGTGTCTCAATGCATCTCTGGCAGGGTTGGTGGCTATCACAGCCCCCTGTGATGTGACAGATGTGATAGGTGCTCTGGTGATTGGTGCAGTGTCAGGTCTTTTGGTAGTGTTTGGTGTGTGGCTTTTGGACTATGTACTTCGTATAGATGATCCTGTGGGGGCAGTAGCTGTTCACTGCCTGAACGGCATCTGGGGAACTCTTGCAGTCGGGCTTTTTGCGACCACCTCCGCGCCCGGCAACGACAGTCTCACCGGACTCTTCTACGGTGGCGGTTTTGAACTGCTGGGAAAGCAGTTCATAGGCTTTGCGGCTGTGGCAGCCTGGACGGCAATCTCCATAACCATAGCATTTTTGATTATTAAGGCGACTATCGGGCTACGGGTGACAGAGGAAGAAGAGATTGTGGGACTGGATTCCTGTGAGCACGGTCTTCCTTCTGCTTATGCAGGCTTCAGCATTATGGATATTGCCAACACCATGACGATGGAGGTAAATGAGAACACCAACCTGGGTGTGGAGGACTACGACGCAGCGTCTAACGCACAGCGCCAGGCAGCAGTCAAGGTGGTGGAAACTCCTCTTACAACTTCTGGTATCTATAAGGTATCCATTATTGCAAAGCTGTCCAGATACGATCAGCTTAAGAAAGCTATGAATGACATTGGCGTGACAGGAATGACTGTTACTCAGGTCATGGGTTGCGGCGTCCAGAAGGGAGCCGGGGAGCGCTACAGGGGAGTTGAGATGGATGCAACCTTACTTCCCAAGGTAAAAGTAGAGGTAATCGTAGGAAATATTCCTGTGGATACGGTAGTGGAGACTGCCAAGAAAGCTCTCTATACAGGACATATTGGAGATGGTAAGATATTTGTGTACAGCGTAGATCGGGTTGTGAAGGTTCGTACAGGAGAGGAAGATTTGGAAGCATTACAAGATGTGGAGTAAAACGACAAAAGATGTTACAAGAAGCTACAAGATAAAAGAAAGAGGCAGAGCCTGGGACAGCTT
Source organism: Clostridia bacterium (assembly GCA_910574475.1). Taxonomy (GTDB): domain Bacteria; phylum Bacillota; class Clostridia; order Lachnospirales; family Lachnospiraceae; genus Laedolimicola. Next base: position 251,463 of record CAJTAT010000006.1, read on the forward strand.
TAAGTTGTCCCGGGCTCTGCCTCTTTTATACATACTTTACACAGATTTTACAAATACTGCGATTGTACTTAACACGCCTTTGATACTGTACTAAAAGTAAGAAAGGGGGAGAATTATGGAACATATAGAAATGTTATTTCGCTTCATCGGTGGCCTGGGAATGTTTTTGTATGGTATGAATGTGATGGCAGACGGACTGCAAAAGTCCGCAGGGGGCAGGATGCGCCATATGCTGGAGATACTTACAAAGAACCGTCTGCTTGGAATTCTTCTGGGGGCCGGTGTCACGGCAGTCATACAAAGCAGTTCTGCCACGACTGTTATGGTAGTGGGGTTTGTCAATGCGGGACTTATGAATCTGACTCAGGCAGCAGGCATTATTATGGGAGCTAACATTGGAACAACTATCACAGCCTGGGTCGTTTCTATGAGCGAGTGGGGAAGTGTGTTAAAGCCCGAATTCTTTGCTCCCCTTTTGATAGGCATTGGCGCATTTTTAATTCTGTTTTCGAAAAGAGAAAAGGCACAGGAGCTGAGCGAAATTTTAATTGGCTTTGGAATCTTGTTCATTGGACTGAGCTTTATGTCAGGAGCCATTACACCCTATCGGGATGCTCCCATATTTTCAGAAGCTTTTCGGATCTTAGGCGGCAATCCAATTCTTGGTATTTTGACCGGACTTATCGTTACAGCAGTGATTCAAAGTTCATCAGCTTCGGTGGGTATTCTTCAGACTTTGGCAGCTAATGGTGTAGTGACCTGGAATTCTGCTATCTACATTACGCTGGGCCAAAATATCGGAACCTGTGTGACGGCACTTTTATCAAGTCTTGGAGCCCATCGGACAGCGAAACGGGCGGCTGTGATCCATTTGTTGTTTAATGTTGTAGGAGCCTTCCTGTTCGGGGTTGTAATGTTTGGCATATTCTTTTTGAACCGGAAACTGGCCGTCTCTTCTATCAACAGTGTACAGATATCTATTTTTCATACAATTTTTAATGTGACAAATACCATTCTTTTATTTCCTTTTGCTGAATGGCTGGTGAAGATGTCTGGAATTTTTGTAAAGGAGACGGAAGAACCAGAGGAGGAGGAAGATACTTTTCAACTGCCTCATCTGGATGAGAGAATTTTAGAGACACCGTCCTTTGCTCTGGAACATGCGGCCAAGGAGGTGGTTCGTATGGGAGAGATGGCCTGGCATCATGGGAGGCTGGTTTTTGAGGCAGTGCGTACGGGCAGTCAAAAACGAGTTGACAAAGCTTATAAAATAGAAGAAACTATGAATAAATATGAAAGACAGATGACAGAGTTCTTAGCGAAAATCAGTAAAACTTCCCTGACAGATCAACAGAGACAAGTTGTGGGAAATCTTCTTTATACAGTAGGAGACATTGAGCGAATCAGCGATCACTGTGACAACATTGCAGAAATGGCAGAACAAATGATTCAGGAAAGACTCACTTTTTCTCTGGAAGCGTTGGAGGGATTGGAAGAGATAGAAGGGTTGACCCTGGATGCTGTGAAGGCATCCATTCTGGCACGTCAGACAGAGAAAATGGCTTATGTACAGCAGACCATACAGATTGAAGATGAGGTTGATGAGCTGGAAGAGGAATTGCGGGAGAAACATATTGAGCGTTTGACCAGAAATCAATGTTCTGCAGAAAGAGGTGTAATTTATCTGGATATCCTCAGCAATATTGAAAGGATTTCTGATCATGCCGATAATATTGCAGGCTATGTGGCAGATGAAATACAGTGAGGGCAGCGCCCCAAAGGAGTAATATGGACTTGAAGAAAAAATTTCTTATAGGTTATGCGGTGGCTGCAATCGTGGCTCTGCTGGCCTTTGAATATGCTTTTTGGAGTAATGGATTTACTTATCTGGAAAGGCAGAGCGAGGCGGGGTATCTGATTCAGGCGGAAATGCTGCGGGACATTCTTTTGTCAGAAAATGGAACTGAAAATATCCCTTCAAGGGAAACTTTGGAAACCTTTGCAGAATACTATGGGAAGAAATACAACATAAGAATTACCATCATAAATAAAGAAGGGCAGGTCCTTGGAGATTCAACAGGGACCGGACAGGCCATGAGTAATCATCTTAACCGGGAGGAAGTAAAAAAAGCCTTGTCGGGTGAGAGCAATAGTGTTATTCGGCGTTCCGCTACCTTTGGGCTGGACTATTGTTACTGTGCAGTACCTTTAGAAGTAGGAAGCTTTCGTGGCGTCATACGGACAGCCATTCCTATGGAAGAGCTTCGCGATATGGATGATGAATTTATCCGCTCCACAGTGCTCGCCGTTTTGATTTTATTGCTTTTCGTTGCCTCTATGACTATGTATTTTAGAAAGTATATCTCTGCTATGAAGAAAGTAGAAGAGATGCGGAAAGAATTTGTATCCAACGTGACCCATGAACTGAAAACTCCCCTGACCTCGATTCGTGGATTCGTGGAAACCCTGAAAAACGGAGCGATAGAAGATCCTGTCTGCGCAGGCAAATTTCTGGACATTATTGATATTGAAACAGAGCGCCTTGGAAATCTTATTGATGATACCCTGCTACTTTCTGAGATTGAGAGCAAAAAAGAAATGAGCCAGGAGCCCTGTGATGTAAATCAAGTAATTCAGGAGGTAACAGAATTGCTGGCGCCCAAGGTAAAGCCCCATGTGCGGCTTATCTTCCGGCCGGATTCTTCTGTGCGTCCCTATACCTGCAACAGAGATCGGCTGAAACAACTTCTGATCAACCTGGTAGACAATGGGCTCAAGGCTACAGAATTCGGTGCAGTGACAATTGTGTGCAAAAGTACAGACAGTCATTTGGTTTTAGAGATTACAGATACGGGAATCGGTATGGAAACAGAGCAGACGGAACGCATCTTTGAACGATTTTACCGGGTGGACAAAGGACGCTCCCGGGCACAGGGAGGTACGGGCCTGGGGCTTTCGATTGTGAAGCATATTGTGGAATTATACAGAGGTACCATTCAGGTGAAGAGCAGCCCTGGTGAAGGGTCAGAATTTCGGGTTGAACTGCCTTATTCTTAAGGTATAAAATAGCCATGAGGGGTGAAAGAGTAATGGAGAGAAAGATTATTTTGACCATTGATGATGAACCACATATTCAGGAGCTTTTGGAATACAATCTGACAAAGGGAGGCTACGAAGTCATCCGGGCAGATTCAGGCGAGATGGGACTGGAGATCTTAGAGACGACACAGGTGGATTTACTGCTATTGGACTGTATGCTTCCGGGAATGGACGGAATAGAGGTTCTTCGTAAGATACGCACCAGCTTAAAGATTTCCGCCTTGCCGGTTATTATGCTGACGGCAAAGGGAGAGGAGATCGACAAGGTCTTGGGACTTGAGATGGGAGCAGATGATTATTTGAGTAAACCTTTTAGTATTCGGGAACTGGAAGCCCGGGTGAAGGCACTCTTACGCAGAAGTTGTTTAGAAAAAGTGGAAGTGCAGCCAGAGGAAGGGATTCATATCGGCAATCTGACGGTCAATCATACAGCCAGAGAAGTGACAATTCAGGGAGTACCTGTAGTCCTCTCCCTGAAAGAATATGAGCTTCTTTATCTGTTGGCCACCCACCCTAATTGGGTATATACGAGAGAGCAACTTTTGGAGCAGATCTGGGGATATACCTACTCTGGGGAGACACGGACAGTAGATGTGCACATTCGAAATTTAAGGAGAAAGCTGGAGGACAATCCAGACCAGCCCCAATACCTGCATACGGTGCGTGGGATTGGATATAAATTTGTAAAGTAATTGTTTATAATTTACAGAATATTTTAATAAATTAGAATAAATTATAAAATATATAAAAATAAATAAAATTAAAATAGAAAAAACAAAATATTTTTTAAAAAAGTATTGACAATTATATGCTGCCACGTTATAATAATTACATCATAAGAAATACATTAAACAATTTAAGCAAAGGAGGTACAGACCACCAAAGAATTAGGTTAGACTTTCTACTATAAATAAGAGACAGGTGTAGAACACATCTGAATCTAAAAATATAGTAAGAAGAAGGTCAGGGAAAAGAAAATTACCAACTGAATGAAAGAATTTCAAGAGCAAAAGTTTTTGAGAAAAAAATTCAGAATGGTGAAAGTAACTGAAAACCTCAAGAGTAAGAAAAGAGGGAAAAGTCCAATGGACAGCATAGTTTAGCAGAGGGTGTCAGCTGATGAAAATCCTGATACCCTCTAATTCTGTTTATAAGGAAAGAAGGAGACAGTTTGTAGGAATACAAGCTGTTTTTTATGCTTAGGCCCATATGAGAATTTCAATACATCGTAGAATTTTGCAACAAAAATGTAGGAATTTCTTAATATTGTTTTAAGAATCAAAAAATTAGAGAAAATTATGAAGAAACTAGAGTAAAATAATCGTTTAGAAAGGTAGAAATACAGCAAAGGCCTGATGCAGAGTATTAAGATAGGAGAGAAATATGACTCAAAAGAAGCAGAGAATTATCAATCTAATTACCTGGAGTTCTATGGCGGCTCTACTGATTTTTACAATATATGGTATGAAGACAGGACTTTTTACAGATAGGAGTCAGATGGAAGCTTTGGTGGCAAAGAGTGGAATCTACGGTCCGCTGGTATTTGTACTGATCCAGATTATTCAGGTAGTGATTCCCATTATTCCTGGTGGCATTTCCTGTGCAGTTGGTGTTATACTATTTGGGGCATGGGAAGGACTTCTCTACAATTATGTTGGAATTGTCATCGGCTCTTTTATTAATTTTTATCTGGCGAGACGCTACGGAAAATGCTTCGTACAAGCCTTTGTTAAGGAAGAGACCTACGAGAAATATGCCGGATGGCTGGAGCGAGGGAAAAAGTTTGACAAGTTTTTTACCATGGCAATCTTCTTTCCCTGTGCACCAGATGATTTTCTGTGCATGCTGGCCGGTTTGACTCGTATGTCCTGGAAAAAATTTAGCACAATTATACTATTAGGAAAACCCGCATCCATAGCTATGTACAGTCTGGCTTTAATGTATACGGGTAGTTGGCTGGGAGGATTATTAACATGAAAATACTGATTACAACAGATTTATTTCGTTCTACGATTAACGGTGTGGTGACTTCGGTCCTGAATCTGGAGGAAGAATTGACAAAACAGGGACATGAGGTGCGTATTTTGACGGTATCTGATACGGGAAAAGCTTACCAGGAAGGAAATGTCTGGTATCTGCGTTCCATACCGTCCGGCATCTACCCGGGAGTGCGGATTCCTGTGCCGGGGGATGGAACCTTTCGAAAAGAGCTGACAGAATGGAAACCGGATGTGGTACATAGTCAATGTGAATTCTGCACGTTTAGTTATGGAAAACGGATTGCCGAGGACTCGGGCGCTCTTTTTGTACATACCTGCCATACCTTATATGAGCAGTATACAAAGTACATTCCCATGGGAAAATATTTGGGGCCTGCTGCAGTGGCTACCTGCATGAGGTGGAGGCTGCGGCCGACAGATCTGATTATTGCTCCCACAAAAAAGGTGGAACGAACTTTTTTGAGCTATGGTGTGAAGAAAAAGACGGCTATTATTCCAACAGGAATTCAAATAGAGAATTTTACGAAGCATGTGTCAGAAGAAACCCTCCAAAAACTTCGGGAGGAGTGTGGGATTCGCCCTGGCGTTCAGATAGTTCTGAGCCTGGGACGCCTTGGCTTTGAAAAGCAGGTGGACGAGCTCTTATATGGATGGAAAGAAGCGGAAATTTCCAGTGAGGATGCCATGCTTTTGATTGTAGGCGGCGGTCCGGCGGAGGATAGCCTGCGTAAACTGTCTGAAGAACTTGGCCTTCAGGATCAGGTGTGCTTTTATGGGATGGCCGAGCCTTCTATGGTTCCAGCTTTTTATCATTTGGCAGATATCTTTGTCTGTGCGTCTACAAGTGAGACACAGGGGCTGACTTATGTGGAAGCCCTGGCAAGCGGTCTGCCTCTGGTCTGCCGGAGAGATCCCTGTCTGAACGGTGTTCTGGAGCATGGAAAGAATGGGTATTCTTATCGTGGGAGGGATGAGTTTGGCAAGTATGTAAAAGACTTACTGGGTCAAGAGGAGAAGCGGGCACAGATGAGCGCACATAGCTGTGAGCTGGCAAAAACCTTTGGCACAGAGGCTTTCGGACAGGCAGTGGGGAGCCTGTACAACAATAGCATACGAGACAAAGGAGAGATGAATCTGCGGGGACATATTTTTGGAGGGCGGAGATTTGTCTATATTGATGGAGCACTAGAAAGGATGTTGAGGAATTTTAAGTAGAATCCTTTTGATAGTGTAAAGTTTTATAAGTAGGAGGTGGGTTTCTTAGTGAAAGTACTTTTATATGGTAAGAATCAGAAATTGCTATCCAAAAGTGGAATTGGGCGGGCAATGCAAATGCAGAGAGACTCCCTTGAGGAGAATGGCGTGGAGGTAACAACAAATCCAGAAGACGACTGGGATATTGTACATTTAAACAGTATTTTTCCCAGTGATTATCAGATGGCCCAAAGAGCGAAAAAGGCGGGCAAAAAAGTGATCTATCATGCACACTCAACAAAAGAGGATTTCGAGGATTCTTTTATTGGTTCCAACCTTCTGGCTCCCCTGTTTCAGCACTGGCTGGTAAAATGTTATGAGTTGGGAGATTTGATTTTGACGCCTACGCCTTATTCTCGCTCGCTACTCTTGAGCTATGGGATTCGAAAGCCCATTGCCGTGATTTCCAATGGGGTGGATACTTTCCGTTTTCAGAGGAATATGGCTGTCCGCAGCCGGTTTCGCAGAGAGTATGGTTTTACAGAGACAGATCGAGTGATCCTTTCAGTAGGGCTGTATTTTGAGCGGAAGGGAATTCTGGATTTTGTAGAATTGGCAAGACAGATGCCTGAGTACCAGTTTATCTGGTTTGGCTATACGCCGGATATTCAGATTCCCGGAAAAGTGCGAAAGGCCGTGCGCACCCGCCTGCCAAATCTGACTTTTGCAGGTTATGTACCACCTGAGCAGCTAAGACAAGCTTACAGTGGCAGCGATCTGTTCTTTTTCCCTTCCTATGAGGAGACGGAAGGAATTGTGGTATTAGAGGCACTTTCCTGTGAAATTCCTGTTCTTTTGCGGGATATTCCAGTCTATCAGGGCTGGCTGGAGAATAGGGAGGACGTATACAAGGGTAGCAGTCAGGCTGAATTTGAACGGCTGATTGGACAGATTTTGGAGGGAGAGCTTCCAGATCTGACGTCCAGCGGAAGACAGAGAGCTATGGAGCGTGATGTATTCCATCAGGCCAGAAAGCTGTGTCAGTATTATGCCTGTGTAGTAGAGCAGACAATTTTTAAAAAGAATCTAGTGCCTTTTGCCTGAATTCCTGCATATCTTAGATAGAAAGATAAAAGAGACTAAGGAGATTTTATGGCAACAAAAATAGTAGTAGACGCTGGGCATGGCGGAAGCAATCCTGGGGCTGTCTATCAGGGGCGAAGAGAAAGTGATGATGCTTTAAGGCTTGCCATGGCTGTGGGAAAGATCCTTGAGGCAAATGGATACGATGTGACTTATACAAGGACTAGTGATGTGACACAGTCTGTAGGACAAAAGGCTGCCATTGCCAATGAGGAAGGCGCAGATTTATTTGTATCCATCCATCGCAATGCGGCAGAGTATCCTGGCCAATATTCTGGAATTCAGACGTTGCTCTATGATGAGTCAGGATTTAAAAAGGAAATGGCAGATAATATAAACAAGAATCTGGCAGCCCTAGGTTTTCGCAATGCAGGGGTGAGTATTCGCCCCAATCTGGTAGTTTTGAACAGCACTCAGATGCCGGCTCTTTTAGTAGAAGCAGGATTTATCGACAGTCAGACGGACAATCAATTGTTTGACAGCAAGTTTCAGGCCATTGCTCAGGCTATTGCAGACGGGATTATGGAGACTTTGGATGGCCCTCAAATGACGTCCAGCAATGTGGATGAGACACTTTATGAGGAAGAGGAAGAAAGACATCGCCGTCCACCTATGAGACCGATGCCTCCTATGCCACCAATTCCTCCCATGCCGCCCGCACCGCCCGTGGATCAGGAAGAAGAGCTATATCGTGTGCAGGCAGGGGCTTTCAGGGAACGTCAGAATGCAGATAATCTGCTGCAACTTCTGGAAAATGACGGATTTCCTGCTTTTATTGTATATCAGGATGGCTTGTATAAAGTACAGGTGGGGGCATTTGCACGGCTGAGCAATGCGATTGCTATGGAGAGAGAAGTGCGGCAGAAAGGGTATAATACGTATATTACAACGTAGAGTTTATAGATAGTCTCTTGTCTTCTGGTTCAAGAAGACGATTTGGAGGGCATCTGTGTCCAAGGCAGACAGCAGTGTTTGCAGAATGGATATAGATGCTCTCTAAGTTTCTGCACATTGAGGATAAAGGGACGAAAAAGAGTGGTTGGTGGTTGCAATGTGGGGGAGGCTTTGTTAAAATGGGAAGAATGACAATCATGAGAGGTGGAGTGAGACAGGCATGGAAAAGTTGATTATTTTGGGAACAGGTAATGCAAATGCTACGAAGTGCTATAATACCTGTTCTGCCATATGGAATGAGAAGGGGTATTTTTTGGTGGATGCCGGCGGAGGGAATGGAATTTTGCTCCAGCTTGAGAAGGCCGGGATACCTCTCGATGAGATACATGAGATTTTTTTAAGCCATGAGCATACGGATCATTTGCTGGGAATGGTGTGGATGATTCGGATGATTGCAGCACGGATGAAGCAGGGAAAGTATGAGGGGAATCTTAATATTTACTGTCATAGAGATTTGGTGGAACCTCTGCTTACAATCGTTCGTCTGACAGTTCAGGGAAAGTTTGTGAAACTGATTGGGGAACGTATTTTCTTGCACCCTGTGGAAGACAAAGAAGTGAAGGAGATATTGGGGTATCAGATTCAGTTCTTTGATATTCAGTCCGTGAAGGCGAAGCAGTATGGGTTTACCATGAAGCTTCAGAATGGGAAGCATTTTACTTTCGCAGGGGACGAGCCATACCGGGATTGTGAGTATTCCTATGTGAAGGGGGCGGACTGGTTGCTTCATGAGGCGTTTTGTCTGTACAGCCAGGCGGAGCGGTTTAAGCCTTATGAGAAGTGCCACACTACGGTTAAGGACGCCTGCGAGATGGCAGAGAAGCTTGAAATTAAGAATTTAATACTTTACCATACAGAGGATACGAACCTGAAGCAGCGCAAGGAGCTTTATCTGGCGGAGGGAAAGCAGTATTTTAAAGGGAATCTGTTTGTGCCCGATGACTTGGAAGTGTTTGTGCTGTGAGAAAGCCAACTTGACTTTTTCCTATACCATCTCTTGTCAAGAGATGGTATTTAGAGTTACAATAAAAAGAAAAGGAGCGGAGAGGAACAATGAATAATTTTCAGTATTTTACACCTACAAAGGTGATTTTTGGAAAAGACACAGAGAGTCAGGCAGGAGATCTGGTCAAAGAGCAAAAAGGGACAAAAGTTCTTGTGCATTATGGAACTGGAAGTGTCAAGCGCAGCGGACTTCTGGATCGGGTGTATGCGTCTCTTGACAAAGCGGGTATCCCCTATGTGAGTCTAGGGGGCGTGGTGCCGAATCCTAGGCTTTCTATGGTGTATAAGGGGATTGAGCTCTGTAAAAAGGAAGACGTGGATTTTATCTTGGCAGTGGGGGGCGGAAGTGCCATTGACTCTGCAAAAGCCATTGCTTATGGACTGAAATACGATGGGGATGTATGGGATCTGTACTTGAAAAAAGAAGTTCCCCAGGATGCCATGCCATTGGGTGTCATCCTGACCATTGCAGCTACAGGAAGTGAGATGAGCAATTCTTCCGTGATCACCAATGAGGAAGGCTGGCTGAAGCGGGGATTGAACCATGATATCAGCCGTCCCCGTTTTGCAATTATGAACCCGGAGCTGACTTATACCCTTCCTGAATATCAGACAATGAGCGGTTGTACTGATATTATGATGCATACCATGGAGCGCTATTTCTCTCATGAGATGGATACGGACCTGACAGATTATCTGGCAGAGGGACTCTTGAAGGCTGTGATGCATGCGGCAAAGGTACTGCTTACAAAGCCTGAGGACTATGATGCGAGAGCAGAGATTCTCTGGGCAGGAAGCCTCTCCCATAATGGACTGACTGGTTGCGGACGTTTGGGAGACTGGGCTTGCCATCAGTTGGAGCATGAACTGGGTGGTATGTTTGATGTGGCTCACGGAGCAGGACTGGCAGCTGTGTGGGGGAGCTGGGCCCGGTATGTCTATAAATCTGACGTGGCTCGCTTTGCAAAATTTGCAGTGAATGTGATGGGGATCCCCTATGATTATGCAGATCCTGAGAAGACAGCTCTGGAGGGAATTGAAGCTCTGGAAAACTTTTTCCGCTCTATTCATATGCCAGTTAGCATTTCAGAATTAGGTGTGGAGCTGAATGATGATCAGATCAAGGAGTTGGCTCACAAGTGCTCCTTTATGGATACACGTACCATTGGTGGAATTCAGAAGCTTGACAAGAAGGATATCGCTGAAATTTACAGGATGGCGAAATAGACTTTACAAATATAAGAAAGTGTGCAATATGAGTGATACGAGAACAGACTTAGGAACAGAAAAGGTAGGTAAACTGTTGGTACGCCTTGCAATTCCTACCATTACAGCACAGATCGTCAATATGCTTTATAATATTGTGGATCGTATTTATATTGGACATATACCGGAGGAGGGAGCCCTGGCATTGACAGGGCTCGGCCTCTGTTTTCCAGTCATTATGCTGATCACAGCCTTTTCCAGTCTGGTGGGAATGGGCGGAGCGCCCCAGGCTTCTATTAAAATGGGACAGCAGGATCAGGAAGGGGCTCAGAAAATTCTTGGGAACTGTTTTGTAGTTCTGGCAGTTTTGGCAGTGATATTGACCGTTGTATTTCGGCTGACTGGCCGGGAGCTGTTACAACTGTTTGGAGCCAGCAATGATACGATTGACTATGCCTTGGATTATCTGAATATTTATGTTCTGGGAACGATTTCTGTCATGTTCTCCTTGGGACTTAATGCTTTTATTACTACCCAGGGATTTTCCAAAATCAGTATGCTGACTGTAGTGATAGGGGCAGCCCTAAATATTGCTCTAGATCCTGTGTTTATTTTTGTCTTCCACATGGGGGTACAGGGAGCCGCTTTAGCTACTATTCTTTCTCAGACTGTCTCTGCAATCTGGGTCCTTAAGTTCCTTTTTGGAAAAAAGACGATTTTAAAGATACGAAAGGAAAATATGAGGGTTCAGGGAAAGATTATGATACCTGTTCTTGCTCTGGGATTGTCTCCTTTTATTATGACGAGTACAGAGAGTCTATTAAACATTTGCTTTAATACTTCCCTGCAGAAATATGGTGGAGATCTGGCAGTGGGCTCTATGACAATTCTCGCAAGCTGTATGCAGGTATGCAATCTGCCTTTGCAGGGGTTAGCTCAGGGAGCGCAGCCCATTATCAGCTATAATTTCGGAGCAAAGAATTTAGACAGAGTAAAAAAGGCATTCCGTTTACTTTTTATCTCTGCTATCTGTGCATCTTCGGTAATTTGGCTGATAGCTATTTTTGCGCCTGCTTTTTTCCCTTCTCTGTTTTCTGGGGATCAGGAACTGATTGCCTATTCCTCCTGGGCCATTCGGATTTATCTGGGAATGGCTTTTGTGATGGGAGCTCAAATGTCCTGCCAGCAGACTTTTGTGGCCATCGGGGAAGCGAAGATTTCCCTGTTTTTGGCGCTGTTTCGAAAGATAATTGTGTTGATTCCCCTGATCTATATCTTCCCTCTGTTTTTTGCAGATAAGGTGTTTGCTGTATTTTTGGCGGAACCTGTGGCGGATACCATTGCGGCGACTACGACTACCACCATGTTTCTGATGAAGTTTCGGAAGCTTTCCAGGGAAATGTAAGGGGGATGTTCTGTTCCTTAAAGGTAACAAAATGTAACAATAAAGTAACAGACAGGGACAAATCATAGCAGGGTGTTGCAATTTCACCAATCCAAAGATATAATGAGGAAAAACAGCCAATGGGAGAGGGTGGCCGTATGGATTTTTATGAATCAAGCAGCAATAAAATGGAACAGTTATCCAGAACAGAGCAGGAAATTGTTCATTATATTTATAAGAATATGTCCCAAGTAAAGAATATGTCTATTCGAGAGCTTGCAGAGAACTGTTTCGTATCCAGCACAACTATATTTCGATTTGTAAAAAAGCTGGGATATGATGGATATGCCGATTTTATCCAGTCATTATCTTATATGGCTCATAATACCTCCACTATACAGATCCCGAAAATTCTTCATGTTGATACCTATAGAGATGACTATTTGAATAATGTAGTGGAGGCGGTAAAGGTTGTCACTGATGATAAAATGTATCGGTTTAATCGCATTATGAGCAGGCGGCCAAAAATTTATATGGTGTCGGAGGGGCTAACTAGAGAAGCTGCTCATTATATCTACCATATTTTAACGGTGCTGGAATTTGAGGTTTATTTTCTCCAAGAGGATTATGAAATACAGAATATGCTTCAAAGGATCACCTCAGAGGATGTGCTGTTTGTATTATCCTATACAGGAAACAATATGCGCCTGGTTCATATCATAGAGAAGGTGCTCATGAGCGCTACTCCTACAGTGATGTCAATTACCCGTTCAGATAACAATAGTATTCAAAATATGAGTAATCTAAATTTTTATGTATTTGCAGATGAAGTGCAGTATAAAGGTTTTGACCTGACCTCCCGCTGCGGGATGATTGCAATTTTTGAGACCTTGATTTATCGATATATTGTAAATATGGAAAAAGATGCCTGATTGCAGGAAGAACAGGACAGATGACCCTGCAAAGGAGCTAAGGCTGGAAAGAGCCTGTAGTGCTTCCTTTGCAGGGTATTTTTATGCCCAGAAGCGCACAAGAAAATAAGAAAAAGTAACGAAACGTTCCGTGAAAAGTAACGAAATGCGTTTTCTTTACACCTGTTACCAATTGGGCAAAAGGTATAGACAGAGAGAGGATAGAGGTCTATTATCTGACGTAACACACAAAAGGCGCTAGTGTGAAATATGGTTTTGCTAAAAATATACATAAAGAGGTGTGAAATTGCAGGATATAAAAGATAAAATGCCCGCAGAGGACGGATTTTATATGCCCGCAGAATTTGAGCCGCAAAAGCAGATCTGGATGCTTTGGCCGGAACGCCCAGATGTCTGGAGAGATGGGGCTCGGCCGGCACAGAAGGCATTTACAGCAGTTGTAGAAGCCATCTCCAGGTTTGAACTGGTTACTGTAGGCGTGTCAAAAGAGCAGTATGAAAATGCCAGAAGGCAGCTTCCAAAGGAAATCCGTGTAGTGGAAATCTCTTCCGACGATGCGTGGATGAGGGATGTGGGTCCCACATTTCTGGTAAATGAAAGCGGTGAGGTGCGGGCTGTTCATTGGGGGTTCAATGCCTGGGGAGGGATTACAGACGGATTATATTATCCCTGGGATCAGGACCAGTTGGTGGGGAAAAAGGTTTGTGAGATAGAGAGGATTCCCTGTTATGATGCGACAGATTTTGTCCTGGAAAACGGCTCCATTCATTCTGATGGGGAGGGAACCTTGCTTACCACAAAAATGTGCCTCCTGAGTGCAGGCAGAAATCCCGGACTCGACCAGGGGCAGATTGAGAACAAGCTTAAAGCCTGTCTGGGGGTAAAAAAGGTTTTGTGGCTTACAAATGGAATGGATCCAAATGAGACAAATGGGCATGTAGATGATGTGGCGTGTTTTGTGCGCCCTGGGGAGGCAGCCTGCATCTGGACAGAGGATGAAACAAATCCCTTTTATCCTGTTGCCAGAGAGGTATATGAAGAACTGTCTCTTATGACAGATGCAATGGGGCGGAGGATAAAGGTCCATAAAATCTGCCTTCCTAAGAAAGTCATAACCTTGGGAGAGGAGGTTCAGATTGAAACAAAAGAGCACACCCTAGAGAGAAAAGAGGGAGATGTGTGTATTGCCTCCTATTTGAATTTTCTTATCTTAAATGGGGGAGTCATTGTGCCCCAATATGGAGATGAAAACGACCAATTAGCATTGAAGCAGATTAGTGAAATATTTCCAGAGCGAGAAGTGGTGGGAGTCTATACAAGGGAAATAGTTTATGGTGGCGGCAATATACACTGTATTACGCTTCAACAGCCCAGAGGAATAAAAAGGAGAATGGATTATGAAGAAAATAATTGAAACGATTAGTGAGGAATATGTAAGCCTAATGCTGTCTAAGATTCCCTATGATGGAGGGGATATTTACGCATATCTGGATGCTCCCTCAGGAAAACGTAGGACGCCGATTGATCGGAACAAGACGATATATCTTTATACGCCTGTGCCTGAAAGAAAGGAGCGCTCGGTGGCTGAGATTCACAAAGAGGCTCTTATGTGGGAAGAAAAATTGGAGCAGATAAAAAAGGAAGAGCCACAGGATGCCAGAGTGGATTTCCTTTTGACTCATATGCGGAGCCTTCGAGTGAGAAGCGAGATGCTGTTAGGGAAAGAGATAAAATATGATGATATGATTAAGGGCCTGTATGATTTGACAGCTCCAGACTATGAGGAGGAAATATTTGACAAAGCCTTGAAAGAGCTGGAGGAGGTGCTTCCGGGGAAAGGAACTCTTGCGGAACGGATTGCCAATTTCAAGAAGAAGGTAACAGTGCCGGCTAACAGGCTTGCAGCCACTATGACAGGGGCAGTAGAGGCATTTCATGAGATGGCCATAAAAAATATGGATATTAATCAGGACAGCGCCCCCCGGCTCAGCTTTTACAGCTTTGGCGAGCACAGAAAAGGGCTGGAGCTGGACGGCTATGTATATGATTGGGAGCTGGACAGAATCAATTGGGAAATTGTGTTCTCCACAGACCATGCATTTACGATAGATGATATTATCAGCTTTTCCTGCCACGAGGTTGAGCCAGGGCATCTGACTTTTATTGGTCTTCGCACAAAAGCGGCGTATGAAAACGCGTGTCCAGAGCTGGCTGTTGTGTCCCAGTTCTCGCCTTCTAGTGCATTTGTGGAAGGCGGAGCAAGAATGGGAATTGATTTATGTCTTCCGGGAGAAGAGTTATATAAATTTGAAAAGGAAGTGCTTTTCCCGCTGGCGGGATTTGATCCGAATTTAATAGAGTGCCTACCTGCATGGCATCATTATCGGAAAGTAATGAATTATGCAAAGCAGCAACTGGACAGAAAGATGTGGAACAGAGAATGGACCCAGGCAGAAGGAATTGCTTACATGAAAAAATATCAGCTGGCAGCACCGGAGGAATGTGCCTACGCAGTCAATCATCTTGCTGTGGATCCTGGACACTTTGTGGCCCATGACTATTCCAGAGATATTATTATGCGGTATGTCTATAACAAAGCCAAGACAATGCCGGAACGATGGAAAATGTATAAGGATTTAAGTATGGCTCATATTTCTATGTCTGCGATTGAAGATGAGACCTATGAACTTTCTTAAAACAGGGGGGATGGAACATGAATTTTGATAAAATTTTATCCCGAATCTCTCTGGAAGGAAAGGTTGCCATTATTACAGGAGCATCCCGCCCTAATGGACAGGGTCGAGCGACGGCACGGGCTCTGGCTGTCCGGGGAGCAAAAATTGTCATTACAGACATCCCGGAAGCCGTGGAGGATATGACAGACGGTGTGGGAGGAGGTGGTATGGGATCCTGTGAACTTCTGGAAGAGACTGCAGAAGAAATTCGGGGCCTTGGAACAGAAGCATTTGCTATTCCCTTGGATTTGAGTAAGACAGAAGAAATTTCTGCTATGGTGCATAAAGCGGTGGATACCTTTGGAGGAGTCGATATTTTAATAAATAATGCAGCCGTGTTCTGCGGTTCCAAGCCCCTGGCAGATCTAAAGCCCCGGGACTTAGAGCTGACATATCAGATCAATGTGCAGGCTATTGTAGCCTTATGTCAGGAGGTAATCCCCCATATGATAAAGAGGGGAGGAGGAAGTATCATTAACAATTCCTCTGGAACCGCAGTGGTAACAACCCCCAGCCTTTTCTACTACGGGGTGTCAAAAGCATATCTTCTGGGACTGACTAAGTCTCTTGCTGCTGATTATGGAAAATATAACATTAGGACGAATGCTATTGTTACAGGAAATATTTTGACAGATGCAATGTTAAAGGAGATTGAATATTATTCTGAAAGGGATGGGGTAAGCTTTGACCAGGCTATGGCAGAGATGAAGGCCGGAACTGTGCTTTGTGAGATTGGAAGACCAGAGGATACGGCAGAGACTATGGCATTTTTGGCTTCTCCTGGAGCAAGCTTTTTTAACGGCTGCTTTTTTGCCGTAGATGGGGGAGATACCTGTGGCACTGTATACTAGGAGGTAGGAAGATGAATTTTGTTGAGTTGGAAAAAACCATGTCTCTAGAGGGAAAGGTGGCAGTAGTTATAGGTGATTTTTCCTTGGATACAATAGGAAACGCAGTCGCAGAGGCACTCTTGGACAGAGGAGCAGAAGTGGTGCTGTTTGAGCTGGAGGGGGCATATAAGAATGAGATAAAGACAGATACCATGGAACTTACAAGCAGGACAGCCTAAGAGATCACAGACTGCTATGAACAGATCATAAAGAATCATGGAAGGATTGATATTCTGGTGAACTGTGTCAATGAGTTTTATGGGGGGACCATTCAAGAAATGTCCGAAGCCATTCTGGAAGAAAGTTATCAGAAAAATGTTCGCCTGGCATTTGATTTGATAAATAGTGTGATTCCTTATATGAAAGAAAAAGGCGGAGTAGTAGTGCAAACTACATGCGGAGCTTATGTATCTTCTCTTCCACAGACAGCTCCCTATGCATCCTCAATCTATGCCACAGTGAGAATGATAAAAAATTTTGCGGATGAGGCCAGCAGATATAAAATCCGTTTTAATACAATTTGTGCGGGAAATATAAAGTCAGAAGAAATAGAAAGGTGGATTGAGAAACGAAAAGAGGATGGATATTCGCGTGAGGAAAGTGAAGGCATAGTAAGATGTCCCAATTATTTAGAAAGACTGGGAACTCCAGAGGATGTTGGAGAAACTGTAGCCTATGTGGTCTCTCCGGCGGCACATTTTATCAATGCAGCCACAATTATGCTGGACGGGGGCTGTCAGGACAGTGCTCTGCACTAAAGAAGGAAAAAGAAGGGGGAAATGGAGATGGATTTTGAGAAAGTGAGAGATAAGATTGAGCTAGACTCTAAAGTGGCAGTAGTTACGGGCGGATGTCGACCTGGCGGCATCGGACAGGCAGCCGCAAGGGCACTGGCTAACCGGGGAGCTAATGTGGTCATTACAGATGAAGAAGAGTATCTACCTTTTGCCAAAAAGGTATTAGAGGAGATACGCTGTTTGGGAACAGAGGGAATAGCTGTGGCAGCGGACCCGACCAATGAAAAAGAGATTGCAGCTGTGGCAGGGCGTACTTTTGAGAAATTTGGCAGAATTGACATTTTGGTGAATACGAGCCCCTTGTATTGCGGAGTAAAATCTCTGGAGGAATTGACCCATGAGGACTGGGATGCTACATATCGGCAGAATTATCTGGGATTTGCGGCAATGTGTCAGGCAATGATTCCTTATATTGCAAAAAGCGATAACGGGAGTATCATCAATCAGCTATCTACATGGAGCAATTCGGCTTTTCCGGGGCTTGCAAACTATGGAATTCCCCAGGCATTTATGCTGGGCATGAGCCGTACCCTTGCCACGGAGCATGGAGCAGATAGGATCCGTGTAAATACGATAGTAGCCGGAATGGTAGATACACCGGCCTTCCGTAGTGCCGCTGGGAAATATGGAAAAGGGAAGGATGGAGAAATCTATGAAGAGCTCTGCAAAAGCTGTGCTCTGGGCAGACTTGGGAAGCCGGAGGAGATAGCAGAGGTTATCGGTTTTCTCGCATCAGAGGCGGCAGCTTATATTAATGGTGTTACTCTTCGTGTGGACGGGGGTTTCATGAGTCCGGCCATGCAGTATTAAAGGAGGAAGAGGTATGAATGAAAAAGAAATAGCAAAAGTACTCTCCCTGGACGGAAAGGTAGCGATTGTTACAGGGGCTTCCAGACCAAAGGGAATTGGGTTTGCCACAGTGAAAGCATTGGCTTTGCAGGGAGCAAAAGTAGTCATCAGTGATTTGGGAGAATTTGTACAGGGAATGTCGGATGAGTGCTATGCTCTGGGATCTACAAAGCTTTTAGACCAGGCTGCAAAAGAAATTTGTAGAATGGGAGGAGAGGCCATAGGGGTTCCGGCAGATATGACTAGGCAGGAGGATCGACTTCGTCTGGTGGAAAGGACGATCAAAGAGTTTGGAAGAGTGGATATTCTAGTTAATAATGCGGCGTCCATGTTCAACACCACAGTGATGGAATCTGACGAACATTCTTGGGAGATGAGCTATCGGGTCAATGTAGAGGGAGTTATTGAGCTTACGAAGGCTGTCATTCCCTATATGAAGAAAAATGGAGGAGGGGCTGTGGTAAATATATCTTCTGGAGTAGGTGTGGGAGCCTTACCGGGAATGGCCCCCTATGTATGTACCAAGCATGCGAATGTAGCTCTTACAAAATATTTTGCTGCAGAGTACGGGAAAAGCGGGATTCGATTCAATGTTATCTGTCCGGGTAACACATGGACAGATAATTGGGACGAGGAAATGGCACAGATGTGTAATTCCATTTGAGAACACGGATAAAGTTAATCCCTACGGAATACCGCAGGGATTTTATCAAAAAGGACATTCAGAATCTGTAGAATTATTAGTGGTATCTATTTGTGGGTTTATAATTATATCTGGCCATTCAGAATATTTGCAAATATCTTGTAATCCTTTCTTTTCAAGAAAACATTTTCTTTCTTGGAAAAGGGATTCAAAATATTCAAACTCGTTTTCAGTATCAATACTTATATCAATTGACTGGGCAGAATCCAAATCACTATAAAACTTATTGTCATTATATGCATTGACTAATTCTGGAAATAGTTGAATTTTGATTAGTTGTTTATTGATATAATGTTTTATCCGTTCTAAATAAGTCTGTTTATTCTCTTTTTCAATGTAATCAACATAAGCGATTTCTCCTAAAATATGTTCTTTATTTTCGTATTGACCCGAAATTAAACAAATAAAAATTTCTTCTCTAATACTTTGTTTCAACTTTTTAGGAGCTTTTAATTCCATGTAATCTTCTATATCTGTAGGGCAAACTGTTATTCCTGTTACTTGCTTTTTGTTAGAAGGTGTATGGAAGTGGGACTTCTTTTCATTGATAATAAAATCTTCATCTTCAATAATTTTTGTTATAATTGGAAAATTCTTTAGGAGTAACGCTTTGTCATCACAAGAAAAATACATATCATCAGCATATCGGGAATACCTAATCCCACGTTTTTCACATAAACCAATAAGACGTTTATCCAGTGTGATACAAATTATGTTTGATAAAGCCGGTGAACAAGCACTTCCTTGTGGTAATTTGCCATCCAATGTGCATAAATTTGTCAATATTGTAGCAGCAAAATTATTGTAGCCCAGACTGGAAAATATAGTATAAACTTTACTAGCTGTTATGCTTGGAAAAAAGTCTTTCAAATCCAATGCTAAGCCGTATAAAGTATTAGAATGATAAAGAGCATTTTGTTTATGCCCATAATCCTTTCCTTTTCTAAAAGCCATTGCACGGTTAGTTATAGTTATTTTATTCAGTATTTCTACTAAAATCCATCGTTGTACGATATGTAAGGTATATGAGGGAATTGAAATTTCACGATAATTACCGTTCCGTTTTTTTATTTGTTTCGTTTTATAATATTTATCAGTTTTCATTGAAAGGCAGTATAATAATCGTGAACTTAGTCTTGTAAGTTCTGACAATTCATCTATTGATTCAAAATGAGGTAGATTTAAAGAATTTATTAACGTAGGTATATTTAGGGACATAAAAAGCCGCTCCTTTCACCAAAAGTCTTTCATTAAGTTTAGATGGCTATTCCACGGATGTGGGATAGACGGCTAAAATTAAGGAATCATGTAAGCAAACCACCAAAGGAGACGAAATCATCTCCCGAACATACATAAGTATGTATAGACTGAAAAGAGCGACTAATTATTCAATTGCTCTTTGAGTATAACACATCTTATTTTATCCTGCAACATAGTTTTATCTTTTGCCCAAGAAAGCTTTAGCAGGCGAGAAGTCTTCTTATATCCTTTTGGAGAAAGGGATAATGTTTCATCGTTTTTTAAATCATTTAATTTTGTGACAAATTCGCCAGACTTTATTAAATATTTTATAGAAGCATTAAATAATTCATTGAAGTTCTCTGGTAATGATTTTTGGCTTATAAGCAATTCTTTCAAAGTTTTATAAAGCTCTTTTCTTTTTATATTTTTGTAAAAATATGCTATTATAGGTATAAATGCAATATAAGCAGACAAATTATCAAAGGATAAACTTTTATTTCCCCTTTCGGACAAACGTTGAAGATGTTTAAATTTCTTGCTTAATTCCTCCCCTAATAATTTTGGTTCTTTTTCTTTGTAAATAAAAACAGAAGATTTATGGTTCTTTTGCAGATGTTTTACGGGTCCCATCATAATAAAACTTTTATCTCTGGCATATTTTTGATTGACACAAACTATCAATTTTTGTTCAAGTTTTTCATTTTGAATAAAAGCGCCCAATTCTACCGCAGACCCCATGCTTTCACAAATAATACATACTATATCGGAATTACTGGCTAAAAGATTCTCATATTCTAACAAATCAGCCTTTTTATCCCTGTTAAGCATATCCATGAATAAATCTTCAGGATATAAAACTTGAAGACCATTGGTTTCTAGCTGAATTCTTATTTTATTTCTAATTATGCCGTTTATCCGCACCGCCGCATAAGAAGATAAAAAAGGACTGAGTAAATGTTTTGCAGAAAACATCATCAAATATCATTTTATATATTTCTAAATTGTTCAAAGCAAACTCTCCTTCAAAAATATAAAATTTATCTATAATTCAATTTCTATATTTTTCTACAATTTTCATCATGATTCCATTATACGAGATTTGTGGATATCCTACAAGAACCTTTTTATGATTCATAGATGATTGAAATGTTCATCTTTGTAATTGGTTTAAAGAGAGAATGTAGTGTCGGGTGCTTATACATTTTCAAAAAATCAGAATACCATGTCTAAAATCATGTTTTCTTATGGGCTACTGGGTGAGAGGTCAAATCCTCCCACCCTATTTATTGCCACAAAACGCTTCCATACATTACTGCTCCTTGAAAACTTCACAGCAGCCGCCAGAGGGATACCCGCCGCAGGGGACAGCAAAGCCACGATATGAGCCTGCCCCCTGCTTAATCCGTGCATGGCACAGACGGAGAAAACGCCACCCTTAAAGGGTGTGGAACTGTATGGAATGGCTGCGTTACATACCCTTGCTTTCTGGCAAGGGTAAATAAATTCAAGGAGGGCAACGCCTATGTGCAACAAAACAAAACCAACACGGAGGGAGGGGTTCTATGCAGCAGTTACAGACGGTGGATGCTGATACGCTCCTTTATGAGCCGCTTGAGAAGCCGTCCTTTGTGGTGGACGGTCTTATCCCCACGGGCTTGTCGTTGTTCTGCGGCTCACAGAAAATCGGCAAGAGCTGGCTCATGCTGAAGCTCTGCCTTTGCGTGTCACAGGGAATCCCCTTATGGGATATGCCGACATTGGAGGGGGATGTGCTTTATCTATGTTTGGAGGACACTTTCTGCCGCATACAGGACAGGCTGTTCCGTTTGACGGATGAAGCAAGCGGGCGGCTCCATTTTGCCGTGGCGAGCTGCAAATTATCAGACGGTCTTATCGTGCAGCTTGAGGATTACCTCAAAGAATATCCACAAAGCAGGCTGATTGTCATTGATACGCTTCAAAAAATCCGTACCGCATCCAAAGACAACGCCTACGCAAACGATTACGGGGATATATCGCTGTTAAAGGATTTTGCCGACAGGCATTCCCTCTCGGTGGTGGTCGTGCACCATATCCGCAAGCAGAACGACAGCGATGTGTTCAACAAGGTGTCTGGCACGACAGGCTTGACAGGGAGTGCGGACGCTACCTTTGTACTGGAAAAGGAGAGCCGTGCATCCGATACCGCAAAGCTATTTGTCACTGGCAGGGACACGCCTTACCAAGAGTTCACGCTCCGTTTCCGTGATTGCAGTTGGGGGCTGGTAAAGCGGCAGACGCAGGAGCAGCTTGCGGCGGCAGAGATTCCCCCTGTCCTTTTTCGGGTGGTGTCGTTCATGCAGGGCAGGAAGGAATGGTCTGGCACGGCTACGGAGCTTCTGGAGGTCATGGGGGAAAACGGGGAACTGTCCACGGTCATCACAAAATGGCTCAACCAGTACCGTTCCACGTTCCTTTATCAGAACGGCATCCAGTACGATTACCAGAGAAAATATAACGGCAGGAAAATAATCCTTGCAAGATGCGGCGGGGAGCATGACAGCCATGACGGGTATGACGGCAGTTTTGGGATGCCCCCTCATGCTGACATGGGCAACGCCGCTGTCCTTCCATCCGAAGCGTAAAGCGGAAGATAAGCAGGGCGTAAGCCCTGCCATAAGGGAGTCCAGAGGGAACATCTGGCACACGACTTTGCGAAGCAAAGTGTAGTGTGTTACACCCTGTAAACGCAGTCGGAAAAATCGGGGGATTTTTCTGACCGCAGGGATGAGGTTACGAGCCGAAGAAGGGCGAGGAGATGCCATGCCTGCATTTGTGTTTATAGGGTGTTCTCCCGTAAGGGATGACAGCGGCGGGGCATCCCAAAATACCCGTCATACCTGTCATAGCTGTCATGCCGTCGGGAAAGACTGCCCATGCCAGCACTGAAAGAATAGATAGCAGTATACTGTCATCGGAGTGTGCCTTTTCCTGCAAGATGAAACTGGAAGTGATGAAGCGGCAGGGCTTCCGCACGGATTTAACCTCGTCCCAACTTGGGACGAAGTTGCAGACAGATGATATTGTGGCGGAGTGCTTTGGTATTGGCAAAACAACCGTACAGCCTTTTATCCGATTAATGGAACTGATGCCGCCGATTTTACAGATGGGAAACGGGTGAAAATCGCCCCCACGCCTGCGGTGGAGCTGTCCTTTTTGAAGAAAGGGGAACAAGAACAGCCGCTGATATTTTGTTTTCGGTTGGTAAATGCGGCATGGTCGTCACAATGAAAGGAGAGAAAAATCTTTTTGCAGCATTGAAAGAAGAACTGGAAAATAAATGTTTTTATTTGGATTAGGGACGTTTTCCTATGCCCTTTTTCCAGATTTAAGGGAGGATATATGCCTATGGCAAAAACAGCTACACGCCCGAAAATAGAGGTTCAGCCTGTATATCTGGGCGGCAGGGATATGCAGGAAGTTTTTATTTCCCTGCTTGTAAATGAGGTACGGAGGGAAAATCCTCTCCCCGCACCTTTGAGATAATAAAAAATACAGAATACAATGGGGACAGAAAATGAAGAAAGGGGATGCATGGAATGGGTATTTTAAGAACCGCATTGTACTGTAGGCTATCAAAGGACGACATGGCACAGGGGGACAGCGAAAGCATAAAAACGCAAAAAGCGATGCTGACACAGTACGCTAGGGAGCATGGGTTTTTAGTCGTTGAAACCTATGTAGATGACGGTTGGAGCGGTTTGAATTTCGACAGGCCAGACTTCAACCGTATGCTGGATGACATTGAAGCGGGGAAAATTGACGTGGTAATCACAAAGGACTTGTCACGTCTGGGGCGTGACCATCTGAAGGTCGGGCATTTCACGGAGATTTATTTCCCGATGAAGAACGTGAGGTATATCGCCGTCAATGACTGCGTGGACACTGCCAACAAGAATAACGACATTGCCGCATTGAAGAACGTGATGAACGAATTTTACAGCAGGGACAATTCACGGAAAATCCGTTCTTCCATTCGGGCAAGGGCGAAAGCGGGGCTTTACCGCTGCTCCTATGCGCCGTTCGGATACCGCAAATCGCCCGACAACCACAATAAGCTGGTAGTCGATGGGGAAACGGCATGGATTGTCAGACGGATTTTTGAGCTTGCAAATGCGGGCATGGGGGCGCACAAGATAGCAAGTATTTTTCGGGATGAAAAAGTGTCCTGCCCCTCATGGTGGCAGCATACCCGCGGGGAGAAGCATTACCCCGAACGCTTCAAAAACCCCCAGAACCAGTATGAATGGTCGCACACCATCATCCGAAACATGATAGGCAACCCCGTGTATCTCGGCCATTCCGTGATGTGCAAGACGGAAACTATTTTTAAGGTCGGCAAATATAAGAAGCTGCCAGAAGAAGATTGGATACGGACAGACAATACCCACGAGCCATTGGTTTCACAGGAAATCTTTGACGGGGCGAATGCAAAGATTTTAAGCAGGAAGCGTGACACTACAAATAATTTTGTGTCGGTTTTCTCTGGGCTAGTGAAGTGCGGAACTTGTGGGAAAGCCCTTGCCCTGCGGTACTGGGGCAGGGACAGGCACCGTATCTATGTCTGCACCACATATGCCCACAACACGAAAGCCTGCACAGACCACCGCATTTATTACGAGGATTTATATAATGCCGTGCTTGCCGACATCCAGTACCATGCCCGCCTTGCTTTTGAAGATAAGGGGAAAGCGGTGACTCTGGCAGTGAAGATGAACGCCAAAGCGGAGGGGAACAGGGGTAAAAACAATGAAACGAAACTGAAACAGGCGAGGAAACGCTATGATGAAGTGACTAGATTGTTTGACCGTCTGTATGAAGATTCCCTTGCAGGGCGTATTTCCAATGAAAATTTCACCCGATTGATTGACAAATACCAGACCGAACAGGGGAAACTATTGGGGCAGATAGCAACGCTTGAAGATGCGTTGCAGGAAGTTAAGGACAGCAAGAATAATGCAGTGCAGTGGGCAGAACTGATGGCAGAGTATGTGGGGATAACGGAACTGACCGCTGAGAACCTTAATCTTTTAGTAGAGCGGATTGAGGTGTCTGACCGAACGGAAACAGAGGATGGGATGCAGCAGACCGTCAAAATCTGTTACCGCTTCGGCGGTTACATAGGGGAGCAGACAGTTAAGACGAAGATGATTCGGAAGCCACGCAAAAAGAAGGACTGCCCACGAAAAACAGTGATGGCAAAATAAACTATGATAGCGGAGGTACACACAATGAGGAAAACAATTTTTGAAAAAATCTGCGGCGAATTTGAACGACAGGGGGATTGCCTTATCCCCTGCCTTGCCTTACAGCCCGAAAAAGAACAGCCTATTGGATTATTCGGGCGGCAGTATCTGGACTATCTGAAGCAGTGCCGAAAGGTTACATACACCAATCTTCTTACAAGCGGCAGGCTAAATACATATCTTGCGGACATTGACAGGCAGGCGCAGGAACGCTTTGAAAGGCTCATAGAGGGCATGAAACAGGCACAAGGCATAACAGAACAGCTAAAGGAAGAAAATGCTTTAGAATGGCTAGGAAGAATGAATAACATAAGGGCGTGTGCGAGGGAGATTGTAAACGAGGAAATCATTTATACATAATAGGTTGGCGGCTGAAATGCCGCCTTTCTAAATTTCCAACAGATAAATTTGTACTTATATATTGACATGGAGCGTACACCATAGTTTATTTTTATTTGAGGAGGTGCCCATATGAACTATACAACAAATGAGGTAGCGCAAAAACTAGGGATTACGAAAGACACATTATTTTATTATGAGAGGGAAGGTCTGTTACCCCAAATTGAACGGGATGAAATGAATAGACGGATTTATTCTGAATCGGATATTGAATGGATATTTTTAATCCGTTGTTTACGGGATACAGATATGCCGATGTGCAAAATAAAACAATATATTTCTCTACTTAAACATGGTGGGGAAAACTCTATACCAGAGCGAAAAAATATTTTAGTTGAGCATGAAGCTTTTATTATAGGGAAGATAAAGGCATACCAAGATTTATTATTGCTGATAAAAAAGAAGATTGAATTTTATGACGAAGTTTTAAATGATAAAAATACTGAATCTCAAAAGTGTATGGATTATCTCATGGAATGGGAACATTTCAAAGAACTTCTCGGAGGGATTGCATATGAAAAATAATAAAATAGCTTTGATAACAGGCTGTACAAGCGGAATAGGAAAGGCTCTGTCTGTCAAATTTGCACAGCAAGGTTACAACTTGATTTTGGTAGCAAAAAATAAGGATAAATTGAAAGAATTATCAAACCATCTGTCGCAGACTTTCCGCATAAAATCAGTTTTCATTGTTTATGGACTAGAAAAGCCAGAAGCCGCTGAATATGTATTCCGCAGAGTACAGGAATTGGATTTGAAAATTGATGTGCTTGTTAATAATGCGGGTTTTAATGAGTTTGGAAGTTTTATTAAAACAAGCAGGGAAAAAGAGCATGATATGATGTACTTACATATGTTTTTTGTAACAGATATGATGAAATTATTCCTGCCCTCAATGGTAGATAACAAGCAGGGAAAGATTTTAAATATTGGTTCAACAGGTTCTTATATATCATGTCCCTATGATGCCATATATGCAGCAACGAAATCATATATTTTATCTGTGTCAAAAGGAATTAGTTCAGAACTCAAAGGCACTGGCGTAACAATCACAACTCTATGCCCAGGTTCTACAAAAACAGAATTTGCCGCTAAAGCAGGCATGGAAGATACTTTATTATTTAAATTGTTTGTTATGTCGCCAGAACGGGTTGCTGATATAGCTTATAAAGCTGTTATGAAAAGAAAAACGATAGTCGTGGCAGGAATTTACAATAAGATACTTGTTATGTCGTCTTACATCCTACCAAATAGATTCGTTGATTATATTAGTAAGATGATGTTAAGAAAACAACGTTAAGTAGGTTAAATGAAAGGCAACATTCAAAAGAAAATTTACTCTTGCATATTAAGGGTGGCATAATTGCCTACTTCCCGTGGTGGCTTTCCATAAGAAAATATATATAATGTTATTTTAGAGGTGATATATATGAATTTAGAAGAAAAATTGCAAATGCTAAGGAAGAAGAATGGTTACTCCCAAGAGCAACTGGCAGATAAGATTGGGATAGCAAGGCAGACTGTAAGCAAATGGGAAAACGGACAGGCAATTCCAGAATTGAATGGCTTGATATTATTAAGCGAATTATATGGCGTAACCATTGACAGAATAGTGAAAGATGATGATGAGTGCAACATTTTATTATGTAAGGGTGCGGACATTGACATCAATAAAGCTGTTTCCTTTTTGGTTTCTGCAAAAAAGAATACTTATCCAATCAATGAAAATAAAGTGCAATCTTCCCGAATGAAATCCAGTGATTTTTGTTATGCGGAAAATGAGTATCAATATTATGATACATATTTAGGCGGCGAAAAATTTACTGGTGAAGAAGCGGTATGGTACTGTGATAACCCTATTTGGTGCATGAATTATACTGGTCGAGTTATAGGAAGTAATTTTAACAACGGATTTTTGAAAGAAGTTTTATTGCAGGTTACAGAAAAATTTCCTTATCGGGGACCACAAATGTATACAAAAGGCGATTACCATTATCATTGTAAAGTAGATGGTGAATTTGTTTGGTTTCAAGGGTACGAAGATATTTTTTATTTGGATGAAAAAATTTATGAATGTTATTTTCATGGAGGCGTGATTCAATAGATGGATATTATAGAACAAAAAATAAATACGAAGGACTATTTAACGAAATCAAATTTGCCAGCAAGTGATTATGTGATAAATCCCTATGTCGGCTGTACTCATGCTTGTAAATACTGCTATGCAAGATTTATGAAAAGATTTACAGGGCATAAGGAAGAATGGGGGAAATTTATAGACATTAAGCAGTGTGAAAAACCTATTAACCTAAAGAGATTAAAGGGAAAATCTGTTTTTATGTCGTCTGTAACAGACTGTTATAATTCTTATGAGGAGAAATACGGTATCACAAGAAAGATATTAAAACAGCTTGTAAATGCAGATTGCCAACTTACAATTTCAACAAAATCAACGCTTATTTTACGGGATATAGAATTATTGAAAAGGATGTCCAATCTCAAAGTGGCATTTTCAATCAACACTTTAGATGACAATTTTAGGGCGGATATGGATAAAGGCAGTTCCATAAAGGACAGGCTTCATGCGATAGAGAAATTACATAATGTGGGTATCCATACGGTTTTGTTTATGTCTCCTATTTTTCCGTATATCACAGAATGGAAAGACATCATTGATAGTACAAAAGAGAATGTATGTGAATATTGGTTTGAAAATCTGAATCTTAGAGGGGCATACAAAAGCAGTATCCTCTCTTATATCAATACACACTATCCAGACTTAAGAGAAAAATATGAAGCAATTTATTTAAATAAAGATAGTGCATATTGGAATATGTTGGCTGATTTGCTCAACACGTATTGTGATGAACTGGGATTAAATTATGTCAATTACTTTTACCATGAAAAACTTGTTAAGGAAAAATTAAATAATCAATAGATAGATTGTGAGAAGGCAAATACGTCCATTGAATAAAAAAAACGATGTTCGATGGGCTGTATTGCTGTACCTTAATTACCCTCTAACTTTGTTTTTGAAGTTTGGAGGGATTTTTTTATGTCCTTTTTTCGGGCAGTAACCTATCTGCTCATACAACGCAGAGTTTATCCATACATAGCATATCGGGGATTAGCAGGAAGCCAGTTAAAAAAGTTTCCGTCTATGTCATGCTACTTCTCACCATGAAACCAGAAGTAGAATATCTACTTAACAGAAATTATATCACTTATAACCGTAAAGGTCACAGAGCCTTTGCGGTTTTTCTTTTGTCGTTTTTTATCGGAATGTGCCGCAGGGTTGTTTCTGCTGTTGGCTGTCGTTCGCCGCCTTTCCAATCTGGATTTTTACATTTTCAAAAATTCAGATTGGAGGAAAATACGGTGAAATACGCACCAAGAAAAGTATATATCAAAGAAAGTAGCGGCTATGTGGAACTGTCTTATAAGGATTTCTGCCGCCGTAGGCAAACCGACCAAAGCTATATGGACAAGCTGTTTATCCCCGTGCAGGGCTGCCTGCTTGAAGTCATGCGGGAACAGTACACAGAGTTTTACAAGGATAAAGAACGGTGGCGTTATCTGAAAAAGCTGGACACAAACCACAGCCTGCTGTCACTGGAGGGTTTTACAGACAGCGAGGGGAATGTGCTTGACTTCATTATTGATGAAACAGTGGACGTTGCGGAAACCGTTGTCCATGCAGTGATGATGGACAGGCTGAAAGCTGCCCTTTCCTTATTGTCGGATGGTGAGCAGGCATTGGTAAAGGCAATCTTCTTTGAGGAACTTTCCGAGAGGGAAGTCGGATTGCGGTTAGGCATAACGCAGAGTGTCGTAAACAAACGCAAAGCCAAAATCCTTGCGAAACTGAGAATGATAATCGAGAACTAAATTTTATGGCGTTCAGCCCCCTTGTTTTTTCCTTTGGGAAAATGAGGGGGCGATTCCTAAGCTCTCTCAATCTTGGATTTACTAAAATCCCGATTGGAGGAAAAAGCATGGCATACAATCACGGACGAGAGGATAGGAAATGGCGCATCTGGAAAGAAGCTGAGGAAAAGGTTTTGCGAGAGTGTGGCGTTAATGAAACGGTCATTGAACAAATCCGCACAGACGATAGGGCAGATTTTAATTCCAACAGGCGGTTTTACCGATGGGCGAGCGACTTCGGGGAATACCTTGAGGAAATGGAGAGAGGGGAGAAACAGGCAGAGATAAGGACGGTAACGGATTTACTGGATGAGATTGAAAGCGAAACTCTGTATCTAGCCTTAGTCACAGTGGACAGACGTACATTACAAATCGTCTTGCTGAAAATGCAAGGTTACTCTACAAAAGAAATTGCCCCGCTCGTGCATTTGACGGCAGGGGCTGTCTATGCGAGATTGGCTCATTTGCGTAAGAAGCTGAGGAAAATTTTATAATGATGTAGTCTGGTTTTCTATGAGATGTTGGGTGAGAGGTCACAGGCTTCTCACTCATTCTTTATATATGGTATCTCTCTATATGTTCTCTAATGGAATTATACAGATTCATAAAGACCAGAACAGAGAGATAGAGGAAATTTTGGAGACAACGAAAAAGGCTGCATGGCTAAATAAGATTGGTACTCCAGATGAGATTGGCCAGGCAGCAGCATTTTTAGCTTCGCCGGCAGCCAGCTTCATTACAGGAGCTACACTGATGGTAGATGGCGGCTCTTGTGAGGGGAATTTACATTGATAGTGATAGGATAAGGAGGCGAAATAAGAACATGGGAAAAAATAAGGATTTTACAACAAAGGGAATGATTGGATATGGTATCGCGGGAGTAGGAAACGCTGTACCTGCTGGTTTGTTTTATGCATATTTTATATTCTTTATGACAACTGTTGCAGGAGTTAACCCGGCTGTGGCAGGTATGGTTTCCTTTATTGCTGTTTTGTGGGATGCACTGAATGATCCACTTATCGGATTCTTAAGTGATACCTGTAAGTCTAAGTATGGAAGAAGACGTCCCTTTATGATCAGCGGTTTAATTCCGCTGGTTATAGTCATTGTATTGATGTTTACCAATTTGAATCTGGCACCTACGGCCCAGGCCGCCTATTTTATTGTTTTGAATATTTTATTCTGGTTTTTCTTTACCTGGGTTGATGTTCCTACTATTGCACTGGGCGATGCCTTAAATACTACCTATGACAATAAGACGAAATGCAGAACTGTATGGACGATCTGCATGATGATTGGAAGTATCTTTGGGGAGTCTCTGCCGCCGGCCATTATTGATTTTATTGATCAGCGGTTGCACAATGTAAGCCTGTCCTGGTTTGTTATGATTTGCGTTCTGGCAGTTATGGTATTTTTGGCTTACTTTATTGCTTGGAACGCCACAAGAGGGCTGGAAGTGATTCCAAAGGCTGATGAGCAGCATCAGGCAGTAAAATTTAATTTCCTGAAGGAGTATGTAACAGCATTTAAAAATAAAGGGATGCGTCATTCCATGCTTGGTGTGGCTCTGGTGTATATGGGATTTGATATGATACCTCTAAAGTAGACAGATAAAATATAAAAATCTGTTACTTTGGAGGTATTTTTCATGCCAAGATCAAAATACTCACCTGAATTTAGAGCAATGGTATCACAGGAATATATTGACGGGGAAGGTTCTGTCCATTTCCTTGCTGATAAGTATGG
>CAJTAT010000007.1 GCA_910574475.1 Clostridia bacterium
GTTACTGGACATTTCAATTATACCACAGACCAGTGAGGAGTTGTTTTATTTTGTAACAAAGAGAATCCCGTATTTATGCGGGTTCTGGCGTTTCGCAAACGCCTAAAGGCAGATAAAATAGAAAGGAGGGAGGAAGTGCTATGCAGACAAAGAAATGCTTGATTATGTGTAGAACCGGAATGGGAAGCTCCATGATGCTGAAGATTAAAGTGGATAAGCTGATTGATAAAAAAGGCTATCCTCTGGATGTGACCCATGATGCATTCAGCGGTTTTGCAGGACAGCAGAATGTGGATGTGATTGTCACCATGGAAGATCTCATCGATGAATTCAAAGGCTCCAAGGCGTACGTAATTGGTGTAAAAGATATTATGGACATGGAGTTTTTGGAAAAAGAGCTGGATAAGTATTTTGCACAGGTTAGCGAATAAGACTCACAGAGGCAGGATTATGGAAACAGACTGACAAAGGAAGATTTAGAAAGGGGGAGTTGTAATGGCGGTATTACAATTCGTAGTTTATGATATTTTAGGTGAAGCGGCGTTACTGATAGGGCTTTTGGCTTTGGTGGGCTTACTAATTCAAAAGAAACCGGCGGAGAAGGTGATTGCTGGTACCATTAAGACTATTGTAGGATTTTTGATTTTCGGCATTGGATCTTCTGCAGCTCAGGGAGCTCTGAATGGATTCCAGACACTGTTCGTAACGGCATTTGGCCTGGAGGGTGTCACACCGATTTCTGAGGCAATTACAGCCCAGGCACAGACCCTGTTCCCCATGGTTATCGCATTGATCATGGTAGGAGGCTTCCTGTGCAACTTGGTTATTGCCAGATTTACAAAGTTTAAATTTATTTTCCTGACAGGTGGACACAGCCTTTTCTTATCTGCATTGCTGGCAATAATGCTGAAGGCTCTTGGACTGTCAGATGTAGTGGCGATTCTAGTTGGTTCTGTCATTCATGGTTTTGCAGCAGCCCTGTATCCAGCTATCGCACAGAAATCCATGTGCGCTGTAACAGGCAGTGACGAGATTGCTATCGGACACTACTGTACACTGGCCTACTCACTTTCTGGATGGCTGGGAAGCAAGGTGGGAGATCCAAAGGACAGTACAGAGAATATCAATCTTCCCGGATGGCTTTCTATGTTCAAGGATTACATTGTATCTGTATCCTTATCCATCGGCATCATCTACTATATTGCAGCGATCGTTGCAGGAAGAGCAGCAGTAGAGCCTCTTGCCGGAGGACAGCACTGGCTGGTATGGCCTCTAATGCAGACACTAACCTTCACAGGCGGTTTGTATGTAATTATTACGGGTGTTCGTCTATTCTTAGGTGAGATTGTTCCTGCATTTGTAGGTATTACAGAGAAATTTATCCCAGGAGCAAAACCGGCTCTGGACTGCCCGGTTGTATTCCCATATGCTCCGACTGCAACTGTACTTGGATTTATTTCCGCTTATGTGGCAGGCTTGATTTGTATGCTCATTATGGCAGTAATGAAGACGACAGTTATGATTCCAGTAGCAATACCATTCTTCTTTATTGGAGCAACTGCTGGTGTATTTGGAAATGCAAGAGGCGGCTGGAAGGGCTGTGTGTTGGGTGCATTTGTGACAGGTATTCTGATCTCCGTAGGCCCAGCTATCATCTATGGTATCTTGACCAGCGTGGGACTGTCAGGGAGCAGCTTCCCGGAGACAGACTTCAACTTGATTGGTATTGTATTCAACTTCATTGGAAAAGCGCTTGGAAAGTGGTAAGCAGCGTTTTAGGGGCTGTGAAAAAAGGGGTTGAAAGACTTGGGATTTCACGGCCTCTTTACACTGTAGAAAAGCAATGGAGGAAGTTAAGAGATGAAAGATGCAAAGCAATTAAAGCTTTTGGCAAATCGTAACAGAAGACGAATCGTAGAAATGGTATATCGGGCGGGCGTGGGACACGTGGGAGGAGCTCTCTCCGTGATTGATCTGTTGACGGCTATCTATGAGAACGAAGTGGATTTTAAGGAACGTAAACGGGCAAGGGTTATTCTCTCCAAAGGCCATGCAGTTCCCGCTATTTATGCAGAGCTCGTGGAAAAAGGAATTGTGGACGAAAGTCTGTTTCCCACTTTCCGCCAGATTGACTCTAAACTTCAGGGTCATCCTTATACCTGTGATATTCCTGAGACAGACGCTACTACAGGTCTTCTGGGACAGGGATTCTCTATGGCTGTGGGTATGGCTGTGGTGAAAAAAAATGAGGGAGATCCTCACAAAGTATATGCAATAGCCGGAGACGGCGAGATGCAGGAAGGACAGATGTGGGAAGGACTTATGTGTGCCGCCCACTACAAATTAGATAATCTTGTATTCATCCTGGATTATAATAAGCTATCTTCCAGTCATCCGACTAATGAGATTATCAATCTGGAACCATTTGCAGAAAAGATGAAAGCTTTCAATTATCACGTGATCGAGATAGACGGACATGATATGGAACAGATTCTCTCAGCGATAGCAGAGGCAAAGACTGTGAAAGGGACTCCGACGATTATCATTGCAAATACCATTAAGGGAAAAGGCGTCAGTTTTATGGAACATGTGCCCAAATGGCATTCCAGCGGCCTTACAGACGAGGAATATGAGATTGCCATGAAAGACCTGGAGAAAGAAAAGGAGGCCCTTGTCTATGCAGTATAATTTGATTACATTAAGAGAGCTGGTAGGTGCCACATTAGTAGAAGTGGGTACCGAAAATCAGGATATTTATGTAATAGACAGTGACCTGGCAAAGTCTACGACTACGAATAAGTTTCAAGATGCATTTCCAGAGCGCTTTTTTGAATCTGGAATCGCAGAACAAAATGCAATGTCTGTGGCAGCAGGAATGGCGACAGAAGGGAAGATTCCATTCTATGTAAATTTCGCTATTTTTGTGTCCGGTACCTGCTGGACACAGCTTCGCCAAATTTGCTATGCAAATCTGAATGTGAAAATGATTGCAACCCATCCGGGGATGGACGGCAGCTATGATGGGGCTACACACCATGCAAACGAAGATATTGCATTGATGCGTGTACTTCCCAACCTAAAAATTTTGTCTCCCTCCAATCCCGATGAACTTAGTCAGGCTGTCAAGCTGGCGGCTAAGATTCAGGGGCCAGTCTATATCCGCTGTGCAAGGGATTCTGTGCCCAACCTTCCAGCGAAAAAGCAGGTGGAACTGGGAAAGGCAGTGATAACAGAAGATTTAGGGGATGATTTTGCTATCCTCTATGAAGGTTCTACTGCAGACCTGGCTATGAGAAGCTTTGAAGCCTGTAAAGAAAATGGATGGAAGGGAAAACTGGTTCACGTTTTCTCAATCAAGCCTGTGGATAGTGCTTGTATTTGTAGCATTGCAGGGAAAGTAAAGAAGATGGTGACAGTGGAGAATCATTCTGTTCTGGGCGGACTGGGAAGTCTGACAGCAGAAGTCATCTGTAATATGCCAAATCATGCGCCTTTGGCCCAGGTAGGAGTGGAGGATGTGTTCACAGAGTCCGGTTCCCTTAAGGCTGTGAAAGAGAAATATGGGCTGACAGTGGAGAATGTGTTGAAGAAGTTGGAGGAGATCTAACAGCAGAATATGCATTTAGAGAGGGCGTCACAAGTCGTGGCGTCTTTTTTATTATAATAAAAAATAGCACTGAAGGACATCTCTTCAATGCTATTTTTTACTGTCTACCCTATTTTTTTAGAAAGCTCCTGCCCATTTTTAATCCCGTAGAAGATCATTCCCGTATATACATCTGGATCCTTGCTGGGATTATGGAAACCGTATACGGTATTGGTACGGCTGGAAAAAGCGCTACTCTCACAAGCATCTTTTCCAATGTAGAGCACATCGCTGCCATTGGAGAGTTTATCCACACGTATTTCTGAATTTTGCTCCAGAACCATGGCTTTGACCTTATTCTTATTAATGCACAGGGCCCGCTTATCAGTCAGTACATAGAGAATATTTTTTTCAATGGCCCGCTTTGTGAAAAAAGGATCCAAAGAAATAAATAATACTGGGACAATAAATAAAACGGCGGCCATCAAAAATTGGCCGAAGGTGGAATGTGAGCGGAAAAAGTAAGGAATATAGAATCCAAAGAAAGCCACGCCTATGACTGCGCTGACTGCCCAGATCATGGGATAAATATTGCGGTAGGGCTTGTCAAGCAGCTGAAATGGTTCCGCCTTTCCCTGCCAGATTAATTTTTCGCCGTCCATTAAATATTTTTGTGCATTTGTTTCCATATGTATTCTCCTTTGCTTTTGTTAATTTGAGTATAACAAAGAAGGCGGTTAAAATGCTGTAAAGAAGAATTGCCTGAGTATAAAGATTCCATTAAAAATACATTAACCGAACTCGTGGGAATATGTATTGACAATGTTGCACATAAAATTTATAATTTTATGTGGAGGTTTTTAAGATGAATAAAAGTGTGTCTATTAGTATAAGAGTTAGTGAAGAAGAATTACAAAAATTTAAACAAGCGGCCCGCTTGGAGGCTTACGCATCCTATAGCGAGTTTATTCGTCGTACTGCTTTGTTAGAAGCGAATGGAATTATTGAAAAGGAAGAGAAAAAAAATAGAAGTGCAGGAGATTAACCTCGATGTCAGATCTAGTAATAAATGTCAGCGAGGATAAATTATTGGAGTTCGGTTCCAATATACTGGATATACTTCTTGAAGATAAAACGACAGGAAGAAATATCATATGGGCTACAGACGATTATATTTATCTGGGAGAAGAATATTATTCTCGCTATCCAATAACAGTTTCTCTGATTACTGGGCACCATGCTAATGTAATCCAACCTCGAATTGCAAAAGCAAAGCAGAATCAGACTGCTCGTACAAAAGAAAAGGCGGAGGTGTTTACTCCCGCCTGGGTTTGCAATGAACAGAATAACCTGGTAGACAAAGCATGGTTTGGAAAGGAAAATATTTTTAACAGTTCTGGTTTTAAAACATGGACAATAAATACAGATAAAATTCCTTTTGGAAGCAAAAAAGGAGAGAGATGGCAGGACTATGTGGACGCTAAAAGGCTGGAAATAACATGTGGTGAGGCCCCCTATCTGACAAGTCGATATGATATGGCTACAGGAAAATATATTCCAGTCGATCATCGGATTGGACTATTAGACAGGAAAATCCGGGTTGTGAATGAAAATGTGGCAGATAAAGAAGAATGGCTTATTTGGACATTCAGAGCCTTGGAAAGTATTTACGGATTTGAATATCAGGGAGACAGCTTACTGATTGCCAGAGAAAATATATTATATACATTCATTGAAAACGTAGAAAATAGTTTACAAAGGAAGCCTTCTGATAAAGAGATGAGAAGAGCAGCTCATATTATTGCATGGAACATATGGCAGATGGATGGATTATCCTTTACAGTTCCTTTTGGGACACTCAGTGAACCATACAGACAAATATCATTCATGGATATGGATCTTTTAGAACAAAAGCAAATATACTGTAAAATCCATGATTGGAGATTAAAAGAAACGCTTTTTTACAAATCCCTAATAAAGGAGAAGTAGAAATTGGACAACATTGAATTAATGGATCAATTGATAATCGGCCGTGTAGAACCACATATATATGCCTTCTCTACAAACACAATTCCTGATTATATAAAAGTAGGAGATACTTATCGGTCGCTGATCGACAGGTTGAATGAATGGAGGAGACACTTTCCCGATTTGCGTCAGGAGTTTGAGGTGAAAGCATCTATTTCGCCTGATGTCTTTTTTCGGGATTATTCTGTACACGACTATCTCGAAAATGATTTGGGAAAGCAGAGGCTGCTAATTGAGGACATGGATGGATATCCACCCGGAACCTATTACTCAAAAGAATTTTTTAAGGATATCACGAAAGAAGACGTGCAGAAAGCAATTCTTGATATAAAAAGAAGTTATACAAAAAAAGAGAATAAATATCGGTTCTATAATGCCAGGACGTTTCTGCCACAGACTTATACTTATGCTTCTACTGGAAACTGGACACCCCGTCCAAATCAACAGGAAGCCATTGATAATTTTGTTCATGCAGTGAAAGCTGGAAGAACGAATCTGCTTATGTATGCTGTGATGCGATTTGGAAAATCCTTCACGTCTCTTTGTTGTGCAAAGGAAATTGGCGCACGCACAGTTCTCGTTGTTTCAGCAAAGGCAGAGGTGCGTGAGGAATGGAAGAAAACGGTTCAGAGTGCGGATAATTTTAATAAAGACTACATGTTTCTTGCCTCTGAGGAGCTAAGCCGTAATAGCAGTGCAATCAGGAATGTGTTAAAGGATGGAAGAGGCGTTGTAATTTTTCTTACTTTACAGGATTTGCAGGGAGACGAATTAAAGGAAAAGCACAAAGAACTATTTAAAACCAAGCTGGATATTCTTATCATTGACGAAACTCATTACGGGGCGCGCGCATCCAGTTACGGTCAGATTATTCGGACTGCCGGATATGCAAAAGATATTAAACTTAAATTTGACTCTGACGAAGGCGATGATTTTATTGAGACAAATGAAGCAGATGCTGTTATAAAGACGTTGGATGTACATGTAAAACTCCACCTTTCTGGAACGCCGTACAGGATTTTAATGGGGAGTGAGTTTTCCAAGGAAGATATTGTGTCGTTTTGCCAGTTTTCAGATATTGTGTCTGAACAAAAAAAATGGGATGATGAAAAGCTGTTAGAGGATGGGGTGGAAGAATGGAAAAATCCTTATTATGGGTTTCCACAGATGCTCCGTTTTGCATTTGTACCCAGTAAATCTGCATTAGCGCTATTGGAAAGCCTAAGAAAAAACGGGACGACCTATGCCCTGTCAGAATTGCTAAAGCCGAGATCAATCTCTAAAAAGAAGGATGAATCTCACAAAATATTTATTCACGAAAAAGAAGTCTTTGAATTGCTTGAGGCAATTGATGGAAGCAAGTCAGATGACAATATTTTTGCCTTCCTGGATTATGATAAGATTCAGGAAGGCAAAATGTGCAGACATATGGTTTGTGTGCTTCCATATTGTGCTTCTTGTGATGCTCTGGAAAAGCTGCTTACAGATAAAGCCGCTGCATTTAAGAATCTTGGCAGTTATGAAATAATCAACATTTCTGGTGTTGATTCCATCCACATATATAAGACGGTTCAAAGTATAAAAGATAAAATCCAGAGATGCGAAATTCAAGAGAAAAAAACAATAACTTTAACGGTAAATCGTATGCTCACAGGGAGTACCGTAGAATATTGGGATACCATGCTTTTTTTGAAGGATACCGCTTCTCCACAAGAGTATGATCAGGCTGTTTTTAGATTACAAAATCAATACATTAAATCATATGTTGACAAGGATGGAAAAGAAATAAGATATAACATGAAGCCGCAAACCCTTCTGGTTGACTTTGATCCTCACCGCATGTTTATGATGCAGGAGCAAAAATCTCTTATTTATAATGTGAATACAGATTCCTTTGGCAATAAGCATCTAAAAGAACGAATGGCAGAGGAGCTTCGCATAT
This sequence comes from Clostridia bacterium, assembly GCA_910574475.1. Taxonomy (GTDB): domain Bacteria; phylum Bacillota; class Clostridia; order Lachnospirales; family Lachnospiraceae; genus Laedolimicola. The sequence goes on from CAJTAT010000007.1 coordinate 7,557, forward strand.
CTCCAATCATTACATTTAACAAAGGCAAAATCAAGCAGGTTGAGGCGGGAGATTTATTGGAATTTATCAGTAAATATTCAGCTACCCGCGGCGTAAAAGAAGAAGCAAAGGAGATCCCGGTAGACGTCAATCTTTTTCATATCGAAGCGATAAAGACTGAAATTGAGCGCCAATCTCAGCTTGGGACGAAAGGCGGATTAAAAACGCAAGTTTATCAGGGAGATGAACAAGATTTAGATAATCCTGATGATGACCAGGATGCAAAGTCTGTGTCAGGCGAAGAAAAAAGAATACTGGATTCTCCTGATCTAAGAAATGAAGATTCTTTTCAGATACAGATTCTGCAAAATAAGTTTAAGACTTATTACTCCAGGATTTTGTTTTTTGCCTTCTTATCGGAAGATCAGGTAGAATCCTTAGCAGAAATCCTTCTATGTGCTTACACAGAGGACAATGCACGGATAATCAGGAATTTGGATTTGGATATTGACGTACTTTCCCAGATTCAAGAGAACATGAATCCATTTATATTAAGTACATTAGACTATAAAATCCAAAATATAAATAGGCTTTCGAAGGACGAAAATATTCCATCAATTGAACGGGCCATTACGGCAGTGGGGAAATTTGGAAAAATTTCTGAATCAGAAATAACCACCCCTGTGAATGTGACGTCAGAGATGATCAGCCTGCTTTCGGATGACTGCTTTGTGACTTTGAGCGATCCTTCAAATAAAATTCTTGATATTTCAAGTAAAATGGGTGAGTTTGCTATTGCCATTTGCAGACGCTGTGAACAGATGGGGATAGATATATCTACGATTTCTGATTCTGTTGAGGCAATCCCGACATCACGAATTACCTATGAATTTACAAGAAAAGTGTATAAAATTCTTGGGCTTGATGTAAACGCGATTGCAGCAGAATTTACTTCCTACGATCTTTATCCCATGGAATACAATAAAGTGTCTCGTTTATTAAAACAAAATAAAAGAATGTGTAATATCAAAATGGATGATCTTGCTGTACGGACAAAAGGAGATGAATGGATGAATTTTAATGCTGTAGTTGGAAACCCGCCTTATCAGGAGGAAGCTGATACATCAAGTAAGACAAATGGCCAAAAGCCGAGGAAAAATATTTTTCAACATTTTGTAAGGCAGGCTGAAATCCTGTCTGAGAGTAATGTTGTTATGATATTCCCAGGCCTGCGCTGGCTCCATCAATCAGGAAAGGGACTAAAGGATTTTGGCAGGAATCTAATCAATTCAGAAAGACTGAATAAATTGATTTTTTATCCCAATTCAAAAGATGTTTTCGATGGAATTGATATTCCAGATGGGATTTCCGTTGTACATTTGGGTGAAAACAGAAAGGACAAGGTTTTTGAATATGAATACATCGGCGAAGATTTACATACAAGGATGGACAGAAAAAAGCCTGGCAGTGAGTTGTTTGTAGTGAATCCCAGAGATATTGAAATTATTTCAAAAATACAGTCCTTTGTGAAGAAAAATAACCTTCATTATCTTCACGATGCCGTATTGCCGCGTTCCCTGTTTGGCATTGAGAGTGATTTTATCGAAAAATATAAGGGAGGATGTGAGTTGCATGATGGAACATCAACGATAGATTATGAGAAAAGTATTAAAATTCTGACAAACGATAAATCGGGGCCAGCTGGCCGAAGTAAGTGGTTTGTTGTGGATAAATGTGCTGTGAAGCAGAACGAGAAATACATTAGCGAATGGCAGGTTGTAGTTTCAAGCGCCCACCCCGGAGGGCAGGAAGGAAGAGATAATCAAATCGAGATCATAGATAACCATAGCGCTTTCGGAAGAGCTAGGGTAGCATTGAGATCTTTTCAGACAAGAGCAGAGGCCTCAAATTTTGTAAGCTATGTGAATTCTAGGTTTATAAGATTCGCTTTTCTTATGTCTGATGAATCTCTGACCTCCCTGGCTAAATTCGTACCTGATATAGGCGACTACAGACAGGACAATGGTTTCATTGATTTTTCAAAAGATATTGATGAACAATTTAAGACACTGTTAAATCTGAGCGAAGACGAGGAAAAATATATCAATTTAAATATAAAAATAAAAAAAGAATAAATTTTCGAAAAGCTGTTGACAAATAAAAAGGAAAGCATTAATATAATATCCGTAAGTTAGCACTCGATGTTGATGAGTGCTAATAATAAAAGGGATATTATAAAATCCAAGGAGGAATAGAAATGAAATTAGTACCATTAGGAGACAGAGTTGTACTGAAACAGTTTGAAGCAGAAGAGACGACTGCATCCGGCATTATTTTGGCAAGTAAATCCCAGGAAAAGCCGCAGCAGGCAGAAGTAATTGCAGTAGGGCCTGGCGGAATGGTTGATGGAAAAGAAGTGACGATGCATGTAAAGGCAGGAGATAAAGTAATCTATTCCAAATATGCCGGCAACGAAGTAAAGCTTGGAGAAGAGGAATACATTATAGTAAAGCAGAGCGATATCCTTGCAATTGTTGAGTAAAAGAAGAGCAAAAAGACTGGAGGAATTTTAAAATGGCAAAGGAAATTAAATACGGTGTAGAGGCAAGAACTGCACTGGAGGTTGGAGTAGATAAACTGGCAGATACTGTAAGAGTGACACTTGGACCAAAGGGAAGAAATGTTGTACTGGATAAGCAGTATGGCGCTCCACTGATTACCAATGACGGTGTTACTATCGCAAAAGAGATCGAGCTTGAAGATGCATTTGAGAATATGGGCGCGCAGCTCGTTAAGGAAGTAGCGACCAAGACAAATGATGTGGCTGGCGATGGTACCACTACAGCGACTGTTCTGGCACAGGCTATGATTCATGAGGGAATGAAGAACCTGGCAGCAGGTGCAAATCCTATCGTTTTGAGAAAGGGAATGAAGAAGGCTACAGATGTGGCTGTTGAAGCTATTGCAGGCATGAGCAGTAAAGTAAACGGCAAGCATCAGATTGCAAGAGTTGCAGCCGTTTCTTCTGGTGATGATGAAGTAGGAAATATGGTAGCAGACGCTATGGAGAAAGTTTCCAAGGACGGTGTTATTACCATCGAGGAATCCAAGACCATGAAAACTGAGCTTGACCTGGTAGAAGGTATGCAGTTTGACCGTGGATACATTTCCGCTTACATGGCTACTGATATGGAGAAGATGGAAGCAGTTCTTGATGATCCATATATCCTGATTACAGACAAAAAGATTTCCAACATTCAGGAGATTCTGCCACTTTTGGAGCAGATTGTACAGACTGGCAGAAAGCTTCTGATCATTGCAGAGGATATCGAGGGTGAGGCTTTGACTACACTCGTTATGAATAAGCTGCGCGGTACCTTCACTGTAGTAGGCGTAAAAGCACCAGGTTATGGCGACAGAAGAAAAGAAATGTTGCGTGACATCGCAATTCTGACAGGAGGCCAGGTGATTTCCGAGGAGCTTGGACTGGAGCTTAAGGAAGCTACACTGGATATGCTGGGAACTGCAAAATCTGTGAAAGTACAGAAAGAGAATACCATCATTGCAGACGGTGCAGGAGATAAGTCAGAGATTGACAAGAGAATCGGCCAGATTCGTGCACAGATTGAGGAGACTACTTCCGATTTCGACAGAGAGAAATTGCAGGAGAGACTTGCAAAGCTGGCTGGCGGTGTGGCAGTGATTCGTGTAGGCGCTGCAACCGAGACAGAGATGAAGGAAGCAAAGCTTCGTATGGAGGATGCTCTGGCAGCTACAAGAGCAGCTGTAGAGGAGGGCATTATCGCAGGTGGCGGTTCTGCATATATCCATGCTACCAAGGAAGTGGCTAAACTGCTTGATTCCACAGATGGCGATGAGAAGACAGGTGTAAAGGTAATTCTGAAAGCCCTGGAAGCTCCTCTGTTCCACATTGCTGCAAATGCCGGATTAGAGGGCGCCGTGATTATCAACAAGGTAAAAGAGTGTGAGCCAGGTGTTGGATTTGATGTACTGCATGAAGACTATGTAGACATGGTAAAAGAGGGAATCCTGGATCCTGCAAAAGTTACAAGAAGCGCTCTTCAGAACGCTACCAGTGTTGCTGCAACCTTCCTTACCACAGAAGGATGTGTGGCCAATATTAAAGAGGAAGCTCCTGCAATGCCAGCAGGCGGTGGAATGGGCGGCATGATGTAAGTCTGCTGAGTTAATAACGTTTTTATACAGATTAAGAAATAAGAGATATCGTTCAGAAATGGACGGTGTCTCTTTTTTTGTACACTGAGGGTATGTGAAATTCATATGCAGTATTTTATATTCTTTGCACAATACATCGCTTTTGTCACTAAGACTTGTGGACAAAAATGACAGAAGATTAGATTGAGAACTTATCTGTTTATCGTTAAAATATTAAATAAAGAGGAGGGAGGTGTGAAATATGACAGCAGGTTTGACACAGAGGCAGCGAGAGATTGTTGAAATTATAGCAAAAATGTCTGGAAAACCAGTTCCTGTGGGAGCTATTTCAGAAAAGCTAAACGTTTCATCCAGAACGATTCTCAGGGAACTTCCTGAAATCGAGAGATGGCTGAGAGAAAATGATTTTACGTTTATCCGAAAGCCAGGTGTGGGCGTCAGTATCGAACAAGGACCAGAAGCGGCTAAAATTTTGGAGACACTTCTTGGCACAGATAAGATACAGAATGACTTCAGCCAGAAGGAGCGAAGACGCCAGATACTAGGAGAACTATTTTTATTGCGGGAACCAGTAAAGTCCTATGTATTTCTGTCCCGATTTCAGATTTCGGAGGGAACGCTAACACGTGATTTGGATGCTCTGGATGAATGGCTCTCCACCTATCAAGTACATATCTTGCGCCGTCCGGGGGTGGGGATTCTTTTGGAGGGCACAGAGACGGCTTATCGGCAGGCTATTGCTAATGCAGCATTAGAGTTTATGGATGATGGGGAGATTTTGAAGATCTTGCGGGGGACCAAAGATGAGAGGAGCACTTCAGAGCCAGAAAACCTGAAAAATCGATTGCTTGGTTTTATTAATCCTCAGATTGTCACATTTGTGGAGGGAATCCTGTCTGATACAGAGCAGAAATTAAATATTAAATATACAGACAGTGGTTATATGGCTTTGATCGTCCATCTCTCACTTGCAGTTCGCCGGCTGCAGTCAGGGGAAAAGATTGAGATGGATGAAGAAGATTTAGCCAATCTGAGAGAGTTTCCAGAGTATCCAATGGCGGAAGAAATTGCTGACAAGATTAGCAGCCATTTTCATCTGGCCATTCCTAAAGAAGAGGTAGGCTTTATTACTATGCATCTGTCCAGTGCCCGGACCTGGCCCCAGACACGTCGTCTCCGCAGCCAGCTCCAGTCCATCAATGCCAGACAGGCGGTAATGGCGATCGTGGAATGTGTAGAAAAGGAGATGGGGCTTCCCTTTCATACTTGCACACGGATGATAGAGGAATTGACTAGCCATATGGACTCCATGCTCAGCCGCCTTTCTATGAATATTCATCTGGACAATGCCCAGGGAAATGCGGTCAAACAAAATTATCCTGACATCTGCGAGGCAGTTGAGAAAGCCTGCGAGTTGCTACAAGATTCCTTTTACATCAAAGACATCTCTTCCTCAGAGGTCACATTTATAGCCATGCATTTTGCGGCTGCGGCTGAGACCCTTCGGGTAGAACAGAAGCGGGTGTTGGCAGTTGTGGTTTGCCCCAGCGGCATGGGGGCTTCCAGAGTACTGGCGGCTAACTTGATACGTTCTCTGCAAAACATTGAGATTCGCCAGATTATGTCAGTTTTTAGCATTGATCCGAGAAAGCTGAGAGAAAGTGGCATAGACCTAATCATATCCACAGTTCCCTTGGAGATTGACTTTCCCTCTGTCTGTGTCAGCCCGATTCCACAGGCTCAGGATATCCTGATTATCACACATGCGGTGGAAAAAATTAGTGCACAACGAATGAAAGAGGATGTGCCCAAAATCCAAATACAAAAGTCTCATTTTGACGTTACCTGGAAAGATATTCGCTCTCTCACTCACACAGGAGAAGAGATATCCCAACTTTTGGATCATTTTGTGATTCGTAATCTGCCAGAAGCTCATCAGGTAGAAACGCTGTTGGGCCAGGCAGCAGGGCTTTTTGCAGACAGTATCTTGAATCGTCAAATTATCAACCAGGATTTGGCAAGGCGGGAAACGATTAAAAATACATTTATTCCAGAATTATATATTTATCTTCTTCATTGTCGTACCATGGCAGTCCAGCATTGCCGATTTGGCTATCTGCGGCTGGAAAGACCGATTACGACTCCCTCTGGGACTGTGATGGGAGCTGTACTTTTATTGGCCCCCCTGACGGATTGGGATGAATGTGTGGAAGTGAACAGCAGAATCAGTATGCTGCTGGTGGAAGACAAAGGATTTTTGCAGGCATTGCAGGAAGGAGACGAAGAGAAAAGTCGTCTGCTTGCCGAACATGCCTTAGTAAAATATTATCAAAACCTTATTTCAAACAGAGAAGGAGATGGAAAACTATGAAGAATTTTGCACAGAAATTTGGTAAATTTCTCTCTGGAATGGTAATGCCCAATATTGGAGCATTTATTGCATGGGGATTTATTACTGCACTTTTCATTGCAGACGGCTGGTTGCCCAACGAAGGGCTGGCCTCCATTCAAACACCAATTTTGAACTATCTGCTTCCCATTCTGATCGCTGCTCAGGGCGGAAAGATGGTGGGAGGCGACCGTGGACGTGTCATGGGTGCAATCGCCGTTATGGGATGTATTGTAGGTTCTCCTGATACTACGATGCTGATGGGGGCTATGGCGATTGGACCATTTGCTGGCTGGGTAATTAAAAAGTTTGACCAGGCCATGGAGAGCCATATGCCTGCCGGCTTTGAGATGCTCATCAACAACTTTTCCGTAGGAATCTTCGGCATGATTTTGGCAATCCTCGGATACTACATTATCGGACCAGTTATGGCTATTATTCTGTCTGTTTTGTCGGCTGGCGTTCAGGCTCTGATCAATGTTAATCTTCTGCCACTGGTAGCAATCTTTATTGAGCCAGCTAAGGTACTCTTCCTGAATAATGCGATTAATCACGGCATTTTTACACCGATTGGTATTACACAGGCCGCAGAGGCAGGAAAATCCATCATGTATATGCTGGAAGCAAATCCGGGACCAGGACTTGGCGTTCTTCTGGCCTACTGGATGTTCTCAAAGGATAAAATGACAAAGGATTCTGCACCGGGAGCTATTATCATTCATTTCCTCGGTGGAATCCATGAGATTTACTTCCCCTATGTACTGATGAATCCAATGGTAATTATTGCACCGATTGCAGGTAATATCTGTGCGATTCTGTTCTACTCCCTCACAGGTTGCGGACTGGTAGGAGCATCCTCTCCCGGCTCAATTATTGCATTTATGTCTATGAGCCCAAGACCTCAGATGCTGTTGACCCTGATTGGCGTTGTCATTGCAGCGGGCGTTTCCTTTGTAGTTGCCAGCCCGATAATTAAGATGTCCGGTACAAAGAGCTTAGAAGAGGCGCAGCAGCAGACAGCTTCCATGAAAGCAGAATCAAAGGGACTTACATCTCCGATAAAAGAGGCCGGAAAGGTAAAAAAGGTTGTGTTTGCCTGTGATGCAGGTATGGGATCTTCCGCCATGGGTGCTACGAAGTTCCGCAATCGTGTAAAGGCAGCTCGCCCTGACCTGACGGTTATCAATACCTCTGTGGATAATATTCCTGCCGATTGCGATATTGCAGTTGTACAGACCACACTGGTGGAGCGGGCGAAGAAATCGGCTCCCAATGCGCAGATGGTGACAATCCAGAACTTCCTGGCAGATCCGGCTCTGGATGCCCTGTATATTCAGCTTACCACTGGCGATGAAGCAGTGGCAGAATCTTCCGGGGAAAATACGGACCCAGTTGTTCCAACAGCAGTTCCCAGCAAAAAGGTTATGGTAGCAGAAGGGATTAAGCTAAACCAGACCCCAGTCACGAAGGAAGAGGCCATTCAGGCGGCCGGAGAGCTGATGTGTGAGTTGGGCTATGTGGATGCTTCCTATGTGGATGCTATGCAGGAGCGTGAAAAGTTGGTGACAACCTATATGGGTATGGGAATTGCCATCCCTCACGGAACTACACAGGCCAAGGGGACAGTAAAGAGAACGGGAATTGTCCTTTTACAGTATCCTGACGGAGTTCCCTTTGGAGATGAAAATGCCAATCTGGTATTTGGCATTGCAGGGATCGGTGATGAGCATCTTGATCTTCTGGCTAAAATCTGTGATGCATTGGAAGATGAAGAAATACTGGAAAAAATGAAGACCACAGATGATGTGGAATGGATATTAGAGCAGCTTTCCTAATTTAATTCTTTAACTATAATAAAAGAGGTGTTAAGATTTATGAAAAGAGCAATTCAATTTGGTGCAGGTAATATTGGTCGTGGTTTTATTGGAATGTTGTTATCCCAGGCGGGATATCGGGTGATTTTTGCAGATGTCAGTGAAGCTATTATCCATCGCCTGGCTGCAGATGAAGGTTACACCGTTCATGTGATGGATACAGAAGTGGAAGATGTGCTTATTACCAATATTACTGGAATTATGTCTGACGGGGAAGAGATCGTAGATGAAATTGCCAGAGCAGATATTCTGACGACGGCAGTAGGGCTTCGGGTTCTTGGATTCATTGCTCCTACCATTGCAAAGGGGATTCAGAAGCGCTGCGCCTCCGGGACAGAGCAGTATTTGAATATTATTGCCTGTGAAAATGCGATCCGTGCCACTTCACAGTTGAAGGAACATGTCTATAAAATTCTCTCAGATGAGGAGAAAGCTTACTGTGAGAAATATGTAGGATTTGCAGATTGTTCTGTGGACAGAATCGTACCTCCTGTTCGCACGGAGAATCCGGTAGATGTGGTGGTAGAAAAGTACTGTGAGTGGAACGTGGAAAAGGCATCCTTAAAAGGAGAGATTCCCAATATTCCTGGCATGAATCTGGCAGATAATCTGATGGCTTATATTCAGCGCAAGCTTTTCACTCTAAATACCGGGCATTGTATCACAGCCTATGCAGGAGTTATGGCAGGCTACAAAACCATTGATGAGACCATTTCCGACCCTGAAATCTATGCACTTGTCAAAGAAGCCATGGAGCAGTCAGGGGAGGGCTTGATTCGTAAATTTGGCTTTGACAGAGAGGCTCACTATCATTACATTGATAAAATCATTAATCGTTTTAAAAATCCCTATCTGGAGGATGACGTAAGCCGGGTTGGCCGCGAACCACTCCGAAAGCTGTCGGCCGACGATCGTCTTGTGAGCCCACTGACCACAGCCCTTTCCTATGGACTGCCTGTTGACAAATTGCTTCTTGGAATTGGAGCAGCCCTTCATTACAACAATCCTGAGGATGCACAGAGCAAAGAACTTCAGGAAAAGATTGCTGCCAAAGGCGTAGTAGCCGCATTTTCTGAAATTTCCGGTTTAACTGATATGGCGCTTCTAAAACAGGTGGAAGCTGCATACAGCCAGATAGAAAAGCTTTTTCATTAAGTTTTAAGGGGTGTGCCTATGATTACGAAAACTGTTACACTGGGCTTGGAAGATTTCTTTCATGCAAGGCCGGCGGCCCAGATTGCGGCTGTGGCAAAAACTTATGAAAGTGTTCTCATGATTATGTTGGGAACAGAGATTGCAGAAGCGAAGAATCCTATGGCCCTTATGCGTCTGGGCCATCCCAAAGGCGCTCCGCTAGAGATTTGGGCTGATGGCTCTGATGAAGAAGCTGCTTTGAAAGCAGTTCTGGAAGTGATAAAAAAAGAGTTTTTCGTAAAAGAACTATAATTTTGAGTGAGAGATAGAGACTAAGAATGGGCTGTCGTAAAAGAAAGCAGGTTGGCTGACTTTACGGCGGCTCATTCTATAGCGATAGTTCAGTTATCATCTGTAAAATGGCGCGGATTGAACTATTAGTTTTTCCAAAAAATAGTGATTTTGCTGTATTGACATCAGGCTTTGTTTTCGTTAAGATAGATTATTAATAGCCGAAAATTTGAAAATTTTATAACGCGAGAGGAGAGAACAAAATGGGTAAAATTATTGGAGAGAGCATTACTTTTGATGATGTACTATTAGTGCCGTCTTATTCAGAGGTAATCCCCAATGAAGTTGATTTGTCAACCTATTTAACGAAGAACATCCGGCTGAATATTCCGATGATGAGTGCAAGTATGGATACAGTGACCGAGCATCGTATGGCTATCGCCATGGCCAGGCAAGGTGGCATTGGCATCATTCACAAGAATATGTCCATACAGGCACAGGCAGATGAAGTGGACAAAGTGAAACGTTCTGAGAATGGCGTCATCACAGACCCCTTTTATCTTTCACCGGAACATACTCTGGCAGAAGCCAATGAACTTATGGCAAAGTACCGGATTTCTGGCGTTCCCATTACAGAAGGCAAGAAATTGGTCGGCATTATCACCAATCGCGATCTAAAATTTGAGACAGATTTTACAAAGAAAATAAAAGAATCCATGACTTCTGAAGGACTCATTACAGCTAAGGAAGGAATTACACTGGATGAGGCTAAGGCAATTCTGGCCAAAGCAAGAAAAGAAAAGCTTCCCATTGTAGATGATAATTTTAACCTGAAGGGACTTATTACCATTAAGGATATTGAGAAGCAGATCAAGTATCCTCTTTCTGCGAAAGATGCTCAGGGCCGCCTACTCTGTGGAGCCGGTGTAGGTATCACCAGCAATGTTCTGGAGCGTGTGGAGGCTTTGTTAAAAGCACAGGTGGATGTGATTGTATTGGATTCCTCTCATGGTCATTCTGCCAATGTGATCCGCTGCCTGAAGATGATCAAAGAAGCTTTTCCTGAGCTTCCGGTGATTGCAGGAAATATTGCAACTGGCGAAGCGGCGAGAGATTTGATTGAAGCAGGGGCCGATGCGGTAAAAGTGGGAATTGGACCTGGGTCTATCTGTACGACACGTGTGGTATCAGGAATTGGCGTTCCCCAGGTTTCAGCCGTTATGGACTGCTATGAAGTGGCAAAGGGATATGGAATTCCGGTGATTGCAGACGGCGGTATCAAGTACTCTGGAGATATCACAAAGGCAATTGCGGCAGGGGCCAACGTATGTATGATGGGAAGTATTTTTGCAGGCTGTGACGAGGCTCCAGGGGAGTATGAGCTGTACCAGGGTAGAAAGTACAAAGTGTATCGCGGTATGGGCTCCATCTCAGCCATGGAAAATGGCAGCAAGGATCGCTATTTCCAAGAAGGGGCGAAAAAACTGGTTCCAGAGGGAGTGGAAGGGCGTGTAGCTTACAAGGGAACGGTAGAGGATACTATTTTCCAACTGCTGGGCGGCCTGCGTTCCGGTATGGGATTGTGTGGGACACCTACCATTGAGGACTTGAAGGAGAAGAGCAGATTTATCAAAATCTCTGCTGCGTCACTGAAAGAGAGCCATCCTCATGACATCCATATCACTAAAGAAGCGCCAAACTATAGCACAGATTCATAGGAGACAAAATGGCTTTGGGAATCAAGTCCTAGAGCCATTTTTTATAAATTAAAAATTTTTTAATTTTTTTTGTAGTAAATCCTAAGTAAGTTACGTTATTATATGTGTAAAAGAAAACGGATAGACAAAAGAGAAGTCCGTGATGTGCAGGGAGGGGGACCCTAACAGATGCTTTTATATTTATCTATGCTGGATACCCAGGAGGAAAAAGACAAATTTACAGAAATTTACGATCAGTATCAGCACTTTTGCTGGTATGTGGCAAATCAGCTTCTTGAGGACGCTCATCTGGCTGAGGATGCAGTTCAGGATGCTTTTTTGGCGCTGACTCGCCATCTGGATAAGGTGGATGATGTAGACAGCCCAAAGACAAGAAAGTTTTTAATGACAATTGTCAAGAGTAAGGCCATTGATATTCTTCGGAAAAGGAAAGGCGGCGAGTTGTCCACAGAGGATATGGAAGCGGAAACTCAGGATCCGGCCCGGGATATTTTGGATCAATATATTACAAAGGAGAATTATAACCATCTGATTTCCTGTATTTTAGAACTGGATGAAGCCTACCGGGTGGTGTTCGAGTACAAATATGTGCATCAGCTCTCGGATGGGGAGATTGCTCAGCTTTTAAATATAACCCCCAAGCTGGTCAATGTCCGATTCTTTAGAGCCCGGAAAAAGCTGCAGGATATGCTGGAAAAGGAGGTGGTGAGCCGTGCAGGGACAAGGTGAAAAGACCAAATCAAAGACAGAGCAAGAGGAACTGTTGGAAGAAGCTTTCCATGCCTGTATGGAGGAGCAGTTGAGCTTTATTCCCCCAGAGAGCGAGATTGCCCGTATGCACACTTTTTCTGAAAGCTTTACGGAGGCTATGAGGACTCTGCTGAGGACGAGAGGAAAACCGGAGAAGCGGCAGATATCAAAAGCAGAATTTATCTATAGCTTTAACAAGATTGCAGCCTGTATCCTTGGAGTCCTGGTGGTAGGCGGCGTCTGTGCGGGAGGATTTTTACTTCTGTCCAGGGATCATGCCAAATCATCTTACCAGGAGAGCGCTGAGGCTCCAGCAGAGGAGGCAGCATCTGATATGGCAGCAGCCTCAGCGGAAGAGCCCCAGGAATCTGCTGAGGGAGTAATCAATCAACAGGAGGAGACAGGCGAGGCGACAGAAGAAGGGTTACAGCAGGATGGAGGTAGCGGAGCCTTGGTGGACGTGGAATTTATGGGACAGAAGATCCATCCGGCATCCTATCAGAAGCTTCCAGAAAAAGCAGGAAATATTAAAACTTTGGTGAACAGTCCGCTGATTGCAAGAGATGCGGAGAGCATTAAAGTGACCATAGGAAATATGGAAGAATATCAAATCTATTATTATGCCAACATGGATTTGGAGGTGCTTATTGACGGGGCCTGGTATCTGATCCCCAGTAAACAGGATTTATCTGAGGAAGAGTCCGATCGTATGGTAATGCTGGAGCCGGGAATGGCCCAGGATGAAGAGATCTTCCTGGAGAATTATGATTTAGACTTTGATGCGGAGAAATACAGAGTAGTGACATACCTGGACGGATGGATTTTAAGCTCAGAGTTCCGTTTCGAGAATCCTGAGACAGACTTAGAGGAGGCTCTGGAAAATGTGGAGGATTAAGGCAGCATTGGCAGCTCCATAATGGAACTTACAATGGGAGGGACGAATATGAAAAAGTATCATAGATTATTTGCAGTGATTTTTGTTTTAACATTTTTGATGGGAGGATGTGGCAGAGCAAAGTACTTTAACAGTACGGAAACTTCTTCTGCTCCGGCAATGTCACAGTCACAGGAAAGTGCGTCAACCTATGACGCGGCAGCCGGATGGGCAGAGGAAGCGCCTGCAGCAGAAGAAATAGCTGAGACAGAGGAGGGCAGCTACGATGATAGTGGCGTGACATCGACCACGGGCATTGACAATGTGGAAGCTACAGGGCAGAAATTAATTAAAACTGTAGGGATGACCATGGAGACGAAGGAGTTTGACACGCTTCTGGAAAATATCCGTCTTCAGGTGGAAGAGATTGGAGGCTATATTGAGAGCTCTGACATTTCCGGCAGCAGCTACTATAATACATGGAACACCCGCTATGCGTGGTTGAAACTTAGAATTCCTGCGGATAAGCTGGATGGTTTTGTAACCATAGTCAGTGAGATGGGAAATGTGACGAATAAAAATGAGTCCGTACAGGATATTACTCTTCAGTATGTGGATGTGGAGAGTCACAAGGCAGCTCTGGCTACAGAGCAGCAACGCTTGTTGGAGCTTTTGGAGCAGGCAGAGTCCATGGAAGATATCATTGCCATTGAGAGTCGTCTGTCTGAGGTCCGCTATGAATTGCAATCCTATGAGTCTACTTTGCGTACATATGACAATCAGGTGAATTACAGTACGGTTTCCATTGATATTAATGAGGTGGAGCGTGAGACAAAAGTGCCGGAGAAGAGGAATTTCTTTGAGGAAATCCAATACAGACTGTCAGATAACTTCTATTCCATTGGACAGGGAATCCGGGAATTTACTATCTGGTTTATCAGCTCCCTTCCTTATCTGGTAATCTGGGCGGTAGCTATATTCATCTTCGTGCGCCTGATTCGAAAAATATTCTGGAAAAAGCCCTTCTTTAAAAAGCGCAAGAAGGATGAGAACAGGGATGAGGAACAGAATAAGAATTAAGAGTTTGGTTAATATATTACGGTTCAGCCTTTTGGCTGGGCCGTAATTTCTGTATACGGAGGGGATTAAAGTAATTATATTTTATCTGCTTCTGTTCACAAAAGAGACATAATTTTTCGATATACTAAAAAATAAACCTATATGTGCGGGCCAGATATGGCGGGACGAGTATAACAGCGTAGGGAAACTTTCAATAGGAGGCTGTGAATATGGACAAATTAAAAATTCTGGTGGTAGATGATGAGAGCAGGATGCGTAAACTGGTCAGAGATTTCCTTATAAAACAGAATTATGAAGTCCTGGAAGCAGGAGATGGGGTGGAAGCCTTGGATATTTTCTTTGAAAATGAGGAAATTGCCCTTGTGATTCTCGATATTATGATGCCCAAAATGGATGGATGGCAGACTTGCAGGGAGATTCGGGCTTACTCAAAAGTACCAATTATTATGCTGACCGCCAAATCGGATGAGAGAGATGAGCTACAGGGCTTTGAACTGGGAGTGGACGAGTATATCTCCAAACCGTTCAGCCCTAAAATTCTTGTGGCGAGAGTGGAAGCAATTTTGCGTAGGACCAGCGCAAGAGGCGCTGATGATGTGATGCAAATTGGAGGTATTGAGCTGGATAAAGCAGCCCATATTGTAAATATAGATGGAAAGTCTCTTGATTTAAGCTTTAAGGAATTTGAACTTTTATCTTATTTTATGGAAAATCAGGGAATTGCCCTTTCACGGGAAAAGATATTGAACAATGTGTGGAATTACGATTACTTCGGAGACGCCCGAACGATTGATACACACGTAAAAAAGTTGCGCAGCAAATTGGGTGAGAAGGGTGATATGATCAAGACTATCTGGGGCATGGGATATAAATTTGAGGTATAGGCATGAGACATTCAATCAGACATCAGATGGCAGGGCTTTTTATTGGAATTATTACCGGAACACTGCTTCTGTGTTGGCTGGTGAATTATTTTTTCCTGGAAGGCTACTATGTAGAAAATAAGAAAAAGACGATCATAAGTGCGTATGAGGTGCTGAACAGGGGAGTGAAAGAAGAGCTCCTTAATGACAATAGCTTTACCACAAAGCTAGGTCTTATCTGTGCGACTGATAATATATCTATTTTTGTCATGGATAACAGTGGCGATCCAAAGCTGTACACCAATCGGGATTATAAAGCACTACAGTGGAAGCTGTATAATTTTATTTTTGAGATTGAAATAAAGGAAGAGGCAAAGGTTCTTTTTCGAGGGGAGAATTATGTCCTTCGGGAGAGCAGGGATCATCTGACCCAGGCAGAGTATATCGAAATCATCGGAACCCTGGATTCGGGAGATCCCTTTATTATGAGGACTGCAGTAGAGAGTATCCGGGACAGTGCAGATATATCCAGCCGCTTTTATGCCTATATTGGAATTGCCGGAATCGTTCTTAGCTCTCTCATAATCTGGTGGCTGTCAAGGCGGATTTCTCAGCCTATGCTGGAGTTGGCAGAGCTGTCGAAGCGGATGACGGAGCTGGATTTCAATGCGAAATTTGTCTCTCAACAGGACAACGAGATTGGGTTTTTGGGACAGCATATGAATCAGCTTTCCGAGACTTTAGAGAAAACCATCTCTGAGTTAAAGACAGCCAACAATGAGCTTCAAAAAGATATTGAACACAAAATCCAGATTGACGAGATGCGCAAAGAATTCCTTTCCAATGTGTCTCATGAATTGAAGACACCCATTGCTCTGATTCAGGGCTATGCGGAAGGATTAAAGGAGTGTATCAATGATGACCCAGAAAGTAGGGATTTTTACTGTGAAGTGATAATGGACGAGGCAGCTAAAATGAATTCTATGGTAAAGAATCTGCTTTCTCTGAATCAACTGGAGTTTGGCAATGATGTGGTGACAATGGAGCGGTTCGACATTGTATCTCTGATCCGAAATGTTTTGAATTCATCTGGGATTTTAATGGAGCAGAAAGAGATTCGGCTGATTTTTAAAGAAGAAGAACCTGTCTATGTGTGGGCCGATGAATTTAAGATTGAACAGGTTGTGACAAACTATATCAGCAATGCAATCAACCACTGTGAATATGACAAGATTATTGAGGTAAGAGTATGTAAGAGCGAGGAGGAAAGCGTCCGTGTGTCTGTATTTAATACGGGAAATCCCATTCCCAAGGAAGAGCTTGACAAGGTTTGGATTAAGTTCTATAAAGTGGATAAAGCCCGGACGAGAGAGTACGGGGGAAACGGTATAGGACTTTCTATCGTAAAAGCAATCATGGATTCTATGAACAAAGAATGTGGTGTTCGCAATTATGAAAACGGTGTGGAATTCTGGTTTGACCTAGACGGTCAGTCCAGTTAGTATTCCAGCTAAGAAATGTCAAGTGATTTTGAGAAAAATTTTCTGCTGGACGGTAAAGTCACAAAGGCGCACGAGAGGAACTTTTATGAGTGCCCTTTCGAATAAAAGTTCCTCTCATTACAGGTGTGCCGAAGCGACTTTACCCTTTAGTGCTGTCGCGCAGCGACGATAGATAGGAGGGATGCAATCGTGGTGAGAAAGCATTATATTTTTACAGGACGTGTTCAGGGTGTGGGATTTCGTTATCGGTCTGCCTGGCTGGCCCGCGGATCTGGGCTTACCGGCTGGGTGAGGAATCTCTCAGATGGACGGGTGGAAATGGAGATTCAGGGAGATGAGGCAGTAATTGAGGGAGTGCTGGCCAGGCTGAAAGGAGATTCCCATATTCGTATTGATCAGATAGACAGCAAGGATCTGCCACTGGTGGAAAAGGAGAGAAAGTTTCAGACGAAATTCACGTATTAGTATGAATTGACTTTGTTAAAATACTATGCTATAGTGAAAAACAGATCGTATTTACCAGAAATTGTGGAAAAGTTACAATACCTGAGAACAAAGAGGAGAAGATTTGTATACTAGGTGTAGGTGAATGAAAACATCTTATGAGAGAGAAGAGAGACGCCGGATTCGGCGTGTTCAGAGAAATAGAGAAGTATGGCGCAGGAGAAGAAGGAGGGCATTGATTCGAAGGGCACTCCTGGCAGGACTTGGAGTGATCCTTGTAGGCCTTCTACTGTTTTTCTTTGCAGGAAAAATATGGAAGATACTGACCCCGTCTGAGAGATCATTGGCGGACACTGGACAGAAGTTCTGGACAGAGACGAGAAATCAGAGAAGCAGGCAGGCAAGTTCGGAAAATATAGAAGAAGAGAACAATAGTCAGAGCGATGAGGAGAACAGTCAATCAGGGCAGGCACATTCATATGAGGCTACAGAGAATACTTTGCAACTGGGAGACGAAATTACCAGTGCGCATGCCGTTTTTGTGGATACAGCCAATCAGACAATACTGGCTGATAAAGGATCGAGCAACCGAATGGTTCCGGCTTCTATGACGAAGGTACTGACCCTGCTGGTGGCAGTTGAGAATATTACAGACTTTGATGATACTTTTACCATTACCATGGATATCACAGATTACAGCTTTCGAAATGGGTGCAGTTGTGCAGGGTTTGAAAAAGAAGAGACCTTGACCATTTGGGATTTGATGTATGGTACCATACTCCCTTCCGGCGCTGATGCAGCTTTAGGGCTGGCCATCTATGTGTCGGGATCTCAAGAGGCCTTTGTGGAGTTGATGAATGAGAAGCTGGAAGAATTGGGCCTTTCTGAGACGGCACACTTTACCAATTGTGTGGGAATCTATGATGACAATCATTACTGTACGGCGAATGATATGGCTGTGATTATGGAGGCGGCCATTCAGAATGAGATATGTAGAGAGGTGCTCTCAGCCCGGACCTATCTGACTTCCAGGACAGAGCAGCATCCTGAAGGAATCCTTCTTTCTAACTGGTTCATGAGACGCATTGAGGACAAGGATACTGGAGGCGTCCTGGTCTCTGGAAAGACAGGCTATGTGGATGAGTCAGGGAGCTGTGCAGTCAGCTATGGGACAGATCAAAGAGACAGAACCTATATCTGTGTCACGGCTGATTCTGTAAGCAAATGGGGCTGTATCAATGATCACGCAATGCTATACAAACAGTTTTCGGACCTGCCTTAGGCAGGTCCGATTTGTAAGGATTTTATATCATGGTGTCGTCCCGCAATGCATCAATCAGACTACTGTGAAGCAATTTCTTTCCGCCTAAATAATAAGCCAGTGCCACAAAGGCCAGGAGCACGAAAAGGAATATCAGAATTGGAATTACAGGCGCTTCCTGAATAAATATGAATGGATCTAAATAGCTTAACTTGAGCATATAACCAATGGAAAACACAGTGAGAGGCAGGGTGATAAGGACTGGGCGCCCGGCAATGACCAGGGCTTCTATGCAAAACATTTTCCGCATCCCTTCCGGTGTCAGGCCAATGGATAGATAACGGGCAAATTCCCGTCTGCGCTGGCGCACAAAGCCTAAAGTGTTGGAAAATACATTTCCTAGGCCGATCATGGCAAGGAGAGTACAGAATCCGCCGAGAATCAGCATCATTCCATTGTACATATCGTCATTGTTCTGTTTTTCCTGAATCCGGTTTTCTATCTGGACTTCATACTTTGTTCCGAGAATTTGGGACACTTTTTCCTCTAACTCATTTAACTCGGCCAGTGTCGTTCCTTCTCTGGCCAGAATTCGGATATAAGCTTCGTTTTCCAGACCACCAATCTCTCCTTTGATTTCTTTCCACACAGATACGGGAAGAAAATGTACCAGTTCATAAAAATCCAGAGTGCCGTACTCTTCCCGAAGGGCAGGCGCCTCCTGAGTATATGCAAGTACGGGAAGCTCTGCTTTAAAATCTTCCTGTCCGGTCTGACACAGTACTGTAGTTTTCTGTGTTCCCTTCAGATAGGGGAGAATGTCTCGCTCCCTAAAATTTGGATTCGTAAAGTCCCGGGTCTGGTTTAGGATTATAGCGCCATTTAGCTGGGGGGTTGCCCCAATCTCTTCACAGTAGGCGAGAAAGCTTAAGTCATCTAAAATCACAAGAGGGGCATTTACCAGCCAGCTATGATCTAAGGTGGACACATACTCTTCCGGGGCATGTTCGAAGCCTTTTAAAGCAAGCATTTCTTCACTGATCTCCTCTTCTGACACAAGGCGTTTTGCCTGGGCCTTTTGGTACAGGACAGCGCTTTCTACACCGGAAATCTCCTGAAGTTTCTGAATTTCATCAAAAGCATCTAGGTCTATTTGTTGTATTGTCACCATTACATCCCAGACATCCTGGTATTTTTCAAAATAGGTCATCCTCTGGCTGATCTTTGTCAGAGAGAAAAAGCACATGGAAAGGACAAAGGCCAAAAAGGAAAAGGTCAGGGAAAATGTGGCAGTGCGAAGAGCCTTCCTCTGAGCTTTCAGCGCATTTCCTGCAAGCTCTCCTTCGATACCGAATAAAAGGGATAAGACAGGGGATTTCTTTTTCCGCTTTAACTGAAACTCCCCCGTGTTTTTGATTGCCTCCAGAGGGGTCAGCCTGCTCATTTTTCTTGCCGGGATCCAGGCGGAGATCCATATAGTGACGATGGCGGCCAGAAGAGAACAAAGTAAAATCAATGGGTGATAGGTAAAGGGGAGTTTTAGTCTGTCTGTCACATCATCCAACAGTATATTGATTCCATTAAGGATTCCCATGCTGATCAAAATACCCAGGAGATTTCCCAAAAGAACCGGCAAGGCGCACAGTATGGCGGCCTCCTGCAACAGACAGGTTCGTATCTGTCTGGGGGTGGCTCCAATGCTGGAAAGGATACCAAACTGATGAATTCTGTCATTCATGGATACGGCAAAAGAATTATGAATAATCAAAATCAGGGATATACATGCCATAACTGTCAGCGCCAGGAAGAAGGGGAAAATCAACCTGGGAGCCGGATCAGCCGGATCGCGGATGAGATACATATTGAGCAGCATATAGTGGTATGAGACTGCCTCTTGCGGAAGTCCTACCAGACGGGCAATCTGAGGCATATCAGTGAGAATGGTTCTCATATTCTTAAAATAGAGATCAACAGTTTTTTCCTGGCCCACAGATAGCTCTTCATTTATGATCAGGCTTTCCACATTGGCATAGCTCTCCATGAGAGCCAAATCTTCTGAACTGATTTCACCCACAAGCCGGCCCTGCCAGTCCCCTTCTTTCCACTTAATTCGCTCTATTTCATAGTACCACAAATTATAAAATAAGCTGCCTAAAAGGGACAAAAGTAATGCTGAGATAAAAGCAGCTATTATCACAGAGATACCGGAGGCACGGTTTCCTTTCAGATAGCTGGATGAATAATCTTTCCACATAGTTGTCACCTCCGCTTCTCGTCATGGATGATTATTCCATCCTCTATGGTAATGATACGGTCTGCTTCCAGTGCAACTTTTTCGTCATGGGTAATGAGTACAATGGTCTGCTCCAGTTGACGGTTAGAGAGTTTCAACATATCAATAATCTCTTTGGAATTTTTTTGATCCAGATTTCCCGTTGGCTCATCTGCCAAAAGCAATGCAGGGCGGTAAATTAAAGCTCTGGCAATGGCTACCCGCTGCTGTTGACCTCCTGAGAGCTGGCTTGGCAGTGCTTCCAACTTTTCGCCAATTCCCAGAGTTTTTACAACCTGCTCAAAATATTCCTGATTGGGCTTCTTTTTGTCCAGCAAAAGGGGCATTAAGATATTTTTCCTGACCGTAAGTGTTGGGATGAGATTATAAAATTGATATACCAATCCCACCTTTCTGCGGCGGAAAATGGCAGCTTGCGTCTGCTTTAGGGTAGAGACATCCGTTCCACCGATCTGTACTTTTCCTTCCGTAGGCTTCTCCACACTTCCCAGAATATGCAACAGTGTGGACTTCCCGGAACCTGAGGCTCCTATCACTGCGACAAACTCTCCCTTTTCTACAGATAAGTCAATATTAGTAAGAGCTGTCACCTGGTTGTTTCCGGTGCCATAAATTTTCTTTACACCTTCGCATTTTAAAATTTCCACCTTTAAAATCCTCCTAATTGTAAGTTCAGTTACATCTTTTGCTGCTTTTATTTTAGCAAAGGAAAGTGACAACTCAGTGACAATATAAAATTAAATTTATGAAGTATAAAAGCGGATTTCAAAGCAAGCTCCCCCTGTTGGAAGGTTCCGGGCGCTGATAGTTCCGTTTTGGCTTTCAATGATTGCTTTGGAGAGGGCCAGTCCGATACCAATTCCACCTTTGCCTGAATTTTCTCCACGGTAAAAACGTTCAAAGAGATGGGGAATGTCCTTTTTGGCAAATCCTCTGCCAGTATCCCAGATTTGGATCCTGGTATAGATGGGATTTTGCTCATAAGTACAGTGAATACTTCCTCCTGGCGGCGTATGCTCTATACAGTTTTTCAGGAGGTTTATAAATGCTTCCATGGTCCAATCCAGATCTGCATGGATAATAGTCTCTCCAGATTCTGATATATCTACAGAAATATTTGCCCCGGAAACCATCTCCTGGAGATTATCGGCGGCAAGGGTAAGAACCGTGAATACATCCACATCTTTTCTCTCCAGGGTCAATGTTCCCGCATCCATGCGAGAGAGCAGTAAAAGAGCCTCTTCCAAGTGAGTTAGACGGGAAAGCTGGCAGCGTATTTGCTCCAGGTACTTTGGAGAAGGAATTTCCTCCCACATCTGTGCAGACAGGGAGATGGATGTGATGGGAGTCTTAATCTGATGTGCGATATTATAGAGATTTTCTGCAAAATTCTCTTTTGTTTTCAGAGCTGCGTCCCTTGTCTGATACAGCATAGTGACAGTCTTATAGATTTCATCCTGTAATTTGGAAAACTCATCCTCTCCAGTGGGAAAGAGAACACGATAATGACTTGTGTTTACCTGTTCTAAATAATCAGTCAGCATCTTTATGCGAGCCACTTCCTTTTTACGCTTATAGATAAGTGTGGAAAGGAAAAGAATAGCGCCTGCGGCAAATCCGACAGCCACAAAGAGGCGAGGGTATGCTGGGGGAAGATGCAAAAAGTTTGCCTGTGTATAGCCAAAGGATAGAAGGAAGGTGGCATCTTTCGGAAAATGCTGTGTTGACGGATATTCTTTCAATACAGAAAGAAAAGCTGTCCTGGCTTCCGGCTGCTGTTCTATGACCTCCTGACAGATTTCTCCGAAGACCTGAAAGTAAATTTGCTGATCATAATTTTTCAATAAAAATGCTGTAAGAGAAGAGGAAATGAGACTGATGGACAAAACAAACCCTACCAGAATAAAGACATTTTTTCTTTCACTCATTTTGTCTCCTCCATACAATACCCCACGCTTCTGACAGTTTTCAGACAGGCCGGCTGGCGCAGCTTTTCCCGGAGGCGCTTCATGGTGACAGTCAGGGTATTGTCATTAACATAATTTCCATTGTTGTCCCAGAGCGCCTCCAGCAGACTTTGTCTTGTCACAGTCCGTCCCTTGTTTTGCAGCAGATAGAAAAGCAATTGATACTCTGACGGAGTCAAACTGACTTCTTTCCCATTACATGTGACAAGCATCCGATTCTGGTCAAGGGTGATTGAGCCGCAGGATAAATACTGCTTTGACACATTTCCCGTCCTTCGCAGCAAAGCCTGAATGCGCGAGAGGAGGACATCCAACTCAAAAGGCTTTACCACATAATCATCAGCTCCATTTTCAAAACTGGCGACCATATCCCGGGAATCGCTTCGCACGGTAAGAAAAATGACAGGAAGGTCTCTTAAGTTGGAACGAATCCATTGGCACAGAGTGTTTCCGCTTCCGTCAGGCATATTCCAGTCTACCAGCGCCAGGGTAGGACATTGATGTTCTAAAGCTTGCTTCGCTTTGGCGATTGTCGGAAAGACAGATACTTGATATCCTCGCTGCCCAAGGTATGCTTTCACTGCCTGGGAGATGGTCTCGTCATCCTCCACATAGTAAACAGTAATCATTTTATGAATTCTCCTTTTTTGGTATATAACATTTATAACCATGGTCATATGTATATGATTATACAACCATCATTTCTGATTGGAAAGAGACACATTGACAGTGTATCACACATGTCCTATACTTAAACGAGAAACATACAGAGGAGAAGGAAAAGAATGAAAAAGAAATTTATTTTTATAATTGCGATGTTAGCCTTTATCTTTTTATTCGGCTGTGGAAAAACGGACGAA
The DNA here is from genome assembly GCA_910574475.1 of Clostridia bacterium. Taxonomy (GTDB): domain Bacteria; phylum Bacillota; class Clostridia; order Lachnospirales; family Lachnospiraceae; genus Laedolimicola. The sequence continues at coordinate 31,033 of CAJTAT010000007.1, forward strand.
AGCCAAGTACAGAAACCTGGGGCTGACACATCAGAAGAAGAACAACAGCCAGAGGAAGAACAAGACGTCGCCAAGGAGACAGAGCAGCAAGGGGAAGAGCAGCCGGATACACAACAGCCAGAGGCTCAGGAGACGGAGGAGAATACATTCGGATTTGAAAATCTCTCCGACCAGCTCTTTGAATTCTGCAGCGGTGCAGGAGGATGGAGCACAGAACTGATGATTAACAGTGACGGTACTTTTGAGGGAAATCATCACGATTCCGACATGGGAGATGCCGGGGAGGAATATCCCAATGGAACCCTTTATTATTGCAGTTTTACAGGGAAGTTTACCGATTTGGAAAAGGTAGATGCATTTACCTGGAAAATGAAACTGGCGTCTCTGGAACTTGAGGATGAGCCGGAGAAGGAAGAGATCATTGACGGCGTCCGCAATATTTCTTCCACCGCATATGGACTGGACGGCGGCGATGAGTTCTATCTGTACCTTCCTGGCTCAAAACTGGCCCAACTGCCGGAAGAGTTTTTGTGGTGGGTGGGCTACAATAATCTGGAGGATACTACAGAGACAGAGCTTCCGTTCTATGGACTTTATAATATTAAGATGGAAAACGGCTTTTATAGCTATGAATATAAGGAGTTGAGCCTTGCAGAACAGATTGCCAGGGAGATTTCCGTTGCAAATGAACGGGCAGCAGAGGCAGAGACAAAGCTGCAAAATGCCACAACTCAGGGAGATATGAATATGGCAAGTGCAGAGCTCTTTCAGGTATGGGATGACGCTTTGAACAATGTGTGGAATATGCTGCAGGCAAAGCTTGACGAGGAAACAATGGAAGCCCTGCGGGTAGAAGAGAGAGAATGGATTGCTTCTAAAGAGGCCCAGGTAAAGGCTGCCGGGGAGGGGAGTGAAGGAGGAAGTATTCAGCCACTCTTAGAAGCTACAACGGCGGCGGAGATGACGAAGGAAAGAGTCTATGAGCTAGAAAAGTATGCGAATTAATGTTTCTAAAGTATAAATAACCTTAAGAGATAGAGTCAATGAATTTTGGCTCTATTTTCTTGGCATTTAATACTTTTCATGTCCGTAAAAATTTGGTATACTAAAGTAGATTATTCATAATAGGGGGAGAGTCGGTATTTTGTAGAAAAAAAGAATATTACAGAAAGGATAGGCATGGAATGAAGAAATTAGACGAGGGTTTTAATTTTGGCATCAAGGATGGAATTCTTCACTGTCCAGGGGTTAGAAAACTAGGGGATGACATTAACTTTACGGTTGCAGTGCCGGACAAAAAGCGCTGCAGTTTACTGCTCTATCAAAAGGGGTCAGAGGAAGTAGCAGCATCTATTCCAATGGGGAGATCAGTGCGATTTGGAGATATACGTTCTTTGGCGGTGGAGAAGCTGCCCACAGAATTGTATGAATATAATTATTTGATTGACGGCCAGGTGGTGACAGATCCTTATGCCTGGGGAATTGCAGGCAGGGAAGTCTGGGGGGCATCACAGAAGAAAGAGAAGATTCTGCGGGGCAGACTGCTGTTTGAGGATTATGACTGGGATGGGGACGCGCCGCTTCATATTCCTTATGAGGAGATTGTCGCTTATTCTACACATGTGAGAGGATTTACAAAGCATCCGTCCTCAAAGGTGAAAGCAAAGGGGACTTTTGCAGGAGTGATGGAGAAGATTCCTTATCTGAAGGAGCTTGGGATCAATCAGCTGGAGCTGATGCCGGTCTATGAGTTTGATGAGGTACAAAAAAAGCAGTCTGCTATGCCATATCTTTCAGATCAAACAGAAGAAATTCGTCTCAATTACTGGGGGTATACCTATGGATTTTATTTTGCTCCCAAAGCTTCCTTTTCGGCAACGGGGAATCCTGTCCGGGAGTTTAAGGATTTAGTTCGGCAGCTGCACAGGAATGGAATCGAGATTATTCTGGAATTTTATTTTATGAAGGGTACAAAAGCCAGGTTGATTTTGGATTGTATTCAGCACTGGGTTCTGGAATATCACATCGACGGTGTACATATCAACCGGGATCAGGTTCCGGTAGAAATTTTGGCCCAGGAACCCTTGTTGAGCTATACTAAGATAATGACAGATCATTTTCAGATAGATGAAATTTATAAGGAGAAGGAGAAGCCTTCCTATCGCAACCTTGCAGAATACAATGATGGGTTTATGACAGCGGCCAGGCGTTTTCTGAAGGGAGATGAGGGGCAACTTTTAGACTTTACAGCCCGGGCCAGAAGAAATCCAGGGAAGCATGCCGTTATTAATTATATGGCTACCCACAACGGCTTTACTATGATGGATTTGGTTTCTTATGATGAGAAGCACAATGAAGCCAATGGAGAGAACAATCACGATGGTGTTGATTTTAACTGCAGTTGGAACTGTGGGGAAGAAGGGCCCAGCCGTAAGAAGAGAGTTCTTCAGATGCGTTACAGGCAGCTTCGCAATGCTTTTGTACTTTTGTTCTTGAGCCAGGGCACGCCACTTGTCTATGGCGGTGACGAGATGGGCAATACTCAGAGTGGCAATAACAATGTCTACTGCCAAGATAATGAGCTGTCCTGGATTAACTGGAAGCTGGGGAAGACGGGAAGCTTTCTTCCCAAATATGTAAAAAAGCTCATCGCCTTTCGCAAGGCACATCCTGTCTTCCGACAGAGGAAAGAGCTTCAGATGGCGGACTATTTGTCCTGTGGCTATCCAGATGTGTCCTATCATGGGAAGCGCGCCTGGTATGGAGATTTTGAAGTGCCCAGCAGGAGTGTTGGAATTCTCTACGCAGGAGACTATGTGGAGGCTGACTCTGATGGGAAGGGGCAGGATGCTTATTTCTATGTAACCTACAATATGCATTGGACGCCTCAGGAATTCGCCCTGCCCAGCCTTTCTGGGAAGCAAATGTGGTATAAGTCCGTTGACACCAGTGTGGAGGAAGATATGGGTATCTGTCCTGACGGGCAGGAAATTTTATTGGAGGAACAGAGGACAATCACAGTACCGGAGCGGTCTATTGTTGTCCTAATGGGAAAATAGAGGTATGAAAGCATGGCAGCATTTCTGTACGATCACGAAGCATAGACTCCTGGTTATGAAGCATTGTTTTAAAATTGGCCTATACCGACAGGGGCTTCTTCATGATCTGTCAAAATATTCACCTACAGAATTTATCACCGGGTGCAAGTACTATCAGGGCTATCGAAGCCCCAACAATGCAGAGCGGGAAGACAAAGGATATTCCTCTGCCTGGCTTCATCACAAGGGCAGGAATAAACACCATTTTGAATATTGGATTGACTATAATGAACAGAGCGGAACGGGTATGGCAGGTTCAAAGATGCCGGGAAACTATGTGGCAGAGATGGTGATGGACCGGATTGCAGCTGCAAAGATCTATCAGGGGGATAAATACAATCAGCATCAGCCCCTGGCTTACTATGAACAGGGAAGAGCAGCAGATTTGTTTCATGAGGAGACACGGAAGCTTCTGGAGTATTTGCTGCATATGCTGTCTGAGCAAGGCGAGGAAGCTACATTTGCATATATTCGCCGGGAAGTAGTAGGGAAAAAAGAGTACCCTGTGTTACCTGATAAAAAATTTTGAGAAAAAAAGAGGAAATTTGACTTTGACACAGAATTAATATATATAGAGGCAGGTGGAGTGTATGTCGATACGGGAGAATACGGAACAGTGGGAGAGCGAATATTTGAGTCCTTATGCAGCCTTAAGCAGGAATTCTAAGGGCAGAGATGTGAAAGAGGCGCCCTGTGACATCCGGCCGGTCTACCAAAGAGACAGAGACCGGATTCTGCACTGCAAATCATTTCGCCGTCTGAAACACAAAACACAGGTATTTTTGACGCCTAAAGGTGATCACTACCGGACACGTCTGACTCATACGCTGGAAGTGTCTCAAAATGCCAGAACCATTGCCAAAGCCCTGAGGTTAAATGAGGATTTGGTGGAAGCGATTGCCCTGGGGCATGATCTGGGGCACACTCCATTTGGACATGCCGGGGAGAGAGCTTTGGACAAACTCTGCAGCAATGGGTTTGCCCACTATAAGCAGAGTGTCCGTGTGGTGGAAAAACTGGAAAAAGGAGGACGGGGACTGAATCTGACAGTGGAGGTTCGGGACGGGATCCTCAATCACAGAACAGAGGGGACGCCATTTACACTGGAGGGAAAGATTGTGCGTCTCTCGGATAAGATTGCCTATATTAATCATGATATTGACGATGCCATCCGTGGAGGAATTTTGGCAGAGGAGGATATTCCCTTAGAGTTTCGGGAAATTCTTGGGTTTACCACCAGAGAACGGTTGAATACTCTGATTCATGATATTGTTCTGAATAGTCTGAACCAGCCGGATATTCAGATGTCAGACAAGGTAGAGAAGGCCATGCGGGACCTTCGCAGCTTTATGTTTGAGAGTGTGTATACGAATCCAAAGGCTAAGGGAGAGGAGAGTAAGGCCCAGAATCTTTTGGAGGAATTGTTTTCGTATTATATGGCTCACCCGGAGGCTATGTCGGAGGAATTTACGATGATGCTGGAAGAAGGCGAAGACGCAAAAGAGATAATTGTCTGTGATTATATTTCCGGTATGACAGATCAGTATGCAATTGGAAAATTTGAAGAATTTTATGTTCCAAAGGCATGGAATGTATAGGTGGTAGAGAGCAATGTATTATCCAGAAGAATTGGTCGAAGAAGTGCGGATGAAAAATGACATTGTAGATGTGATATCAAGTTATGTCAGACTTCAGAAGAAGGGGAATAATTATTTTGGCCTCTGTCCCTTTCACAATGAAAAGTCCCCATCATTCTCTGTGTCGTCGGACAAGCAGATGTATTACTGTTTTGGCTGTGGTGCGGGAGGCAACGTATTCACTTTTTTGATGGAGTATGAGAATTATACATTTCCAGAGGCTATAAAATATCTGGCCGATCGCTGTGGGACAGAGCTTCCAGAGGTTGAATACTCTGAGGAGGCCAGAAGGCAGTCAGATCAAAAGAGCCAACTTTTGGAGATTCACAAGAAGGCTGCCCGATATTTTTATTATCAGTTGAAAAGAGAGGGTGGAAGGCAGGCTTATGAGTATCTTCGGGGAAGAGAGCTCTCAGATGATACTATCCGTGGATTTGGCTTAGGATATTCCAGCATACATAGCAATGACCTGTACCAGTATTTGAAAAAGGAAGGGTATTCGGATGCACTTTTGAAAGAGTCAGGACTGATTACCATGGAAGAGCGAAGGGGCGCTCACGATAAATTCTGGAACAGGGTGATGTTTCCCATTATGGACGTAAACCACCGAGTCATCGGCTTTGGGGGACGAGTGATGGGAGATGCCAAGCCCAAATATCTGAATTCACCAGAGACAAAAATTTTTGATAAAAGCAGAAATCTATATGGATTGAATTTTGCCAGAAGGTCCAGAAAACCCAATATGATTATATGTGAAGGGTATATGGATGTGATTGCCTTGCATCAGGCGGGCTTTACACAGGCAGTGGCTTCTCTTGGGACGGCTCTCACGGCACAGCAGTCCATTCTGCTAAAGCGCTATACCAACGAAGTGCTGTTGACCTATGACAGTGATGAGGCGGGGACAAAGGCAGCTATGCGAGCAATTCCCATTTTGCAGGAAGCTGGACTTTTTGTCCGTGTAATCAACATGAAGCCGTACAAAGATCCAGACGAATTTATCAAGGCTCTTGGAACAGAAGCTTTTAAAGAGCGGATTGATCAGGCTCAGAGCAGCTTTCTCTTTGAGGTGGAGGTGTTGGAGCGGGGCTATGATCTGAAAGATCCGGCCAGAAAGACAGCTTTTTTTGATGAGGTTGCTAAAAAGCTTCTCACTTTCTCTGATGAACTGGAAAGGAATAATTACATAGAAGCAATTGCTGGAAAGTATGGGATTAGCTATGAAACCCTGCGCAAAAAAGTAAATCAAATGGGAATGACATATGGAGGCGCCACTCCTGTCAGGAGACCGCGAGACTTATCAGGGCAAAAGAAAGAGAAGGAGGAGGGAATGGATACCTCTCAGAAGCTTTTACTTACCTGGATGATCTCAGATCCCAAGTATTTCCGTGCGATACAAAAATGGATAGAGCCAAAGGATTTTACGATCCCTCTCTATGAGAAGGTGGCCAGGATGCTCTATGAGCAGCAGGCAGAGGGAAGGATCAACCCAGCCGGGATTATCGCAAAATTTGAAGATGCCGGGGAACAGCGCCAGGTAGCGTCCGTATTTAATGCCACATTAAAACAGATTGAGACAAAGGAAGAGACAGAAAAAGCCCTTCAGGAGACGATCTTAAAAGTTCGCCAAAATAGCCTTGCCAAAGCAGCTGAAATGCTTGATATGACAGACATGGCAGGATTGCAAAAACTGATGCAACACAGGCGGGAATTGGAGAAACTGCATATTTCTTTGGATTAAGGATAAAATACTAACAAGTTATGGAAGGATGGAAGAGCATGGAAGAAAACGTAGTAAAGTTTGACGAAAAGTTAAAAGAGCTTCTAGTCATGGCGAAAAAGAAGAAAAATATCCTGGAATACCAGGAGATTAGTGATTTCTTTGGAGACATGGAATTAAGCGCAGAACACTTTGAAAAGATTCTGGAATATCTGGAAGCTAATAATATTGACGTGCTCCGGATCACCAGTGACGAAGATGATGCTGACGAAATTATCTTAACAGATGAAGATGAAGTAGATGTTGAGCAAATCGATCTTTCCGTACCTGATGGTGTCAGTATTGAAGATCCTGTTCGAATGTATTTAAAGGAGATTGGAAAAGTGCCTCTTTTGAACGCGGAGGAGGAGATTGAGCTGGCCAAGCGGATGGAGCTGGGGGATGAGGATGCTAAGAAGCGGCTGGCAGAGGCGAATCTTCGTCTGGTAGTTAGTATTGCAAAACGTTATGTGGGACGCGGGATGCTCTTCTTAGACTTGATACAGGAGGGAAACCTGGGTCTGATTAAGGCAGTGGAAAAGTTCGATTACCGAAAAGGTTATAAGTTCAGCACTTATGCCACCTGGTGGATTCGCCAGGCTATCACGAGAGCCATAGCAGATCAGGCGAGAACCATACGAATACCCGTTCATATGGTGGAGACTATCAATAAGCTCATTCGGGTCTCCCGTCAGCTTCTTCAGGAGCTGGGCCGTGAACCTACCCCGGAGGAGATTGCAGAGGAGATGAAACTCCCAGTAGAGCGTGTTCGCGAAATTTTAAAGATCTCTCAGGAACCAGTGTCTTTAGAGACTCCTATCGGTGAGGAAGAAGACAGCCATCTGGGCGATTTTATACAAGATGACAATGTTCCAGTACCTTCCGATGCAGCAGCTTTTACTTTGCTGAAAGAGCAGCTTGTGGAAGTCTTAAGTACCCTGACTGACAGAGAACAGAAGGTGCTCCGTCTGCGATTTGGACTGGATGATGGACGAGCCAGGACTCTTGAGGAAGTAGGAAAAGAATTTAATGTAACACGTGAGCGTATCCGCCAGATTGAGGCGAAAGCTCTTCGAAAGCTGCGTCACCCAAGCCGCAGTAGAAAATTAAAGGACTATCTGGATTAAGGCTATGAATGTATCAAAACGACTGAACCGATTGGCTTTGATGGTTACAGAAGGCAGCCGTTTGGCAGATGTGGGAACAGATCATGGATATGTTCCCATTTGTCTTTGTAGTGAAAAGCGGATTCCATCGGCCATTGCCATGGATATCAATAGAGGCCCTTTAGAGCGGGCGGCCCGCCATATTCAGGAGGCAGGATTTCAGGCATACATAGAAACCCGTCTTTCAGACGGGCTGACATCTCTCAGAAAAGGAGAGGCGGATACCATACTCATTGCCGGAATGGGCGGACCTCTGATGGAAAAGATTTTGTCCAGGGGGAAGGAGGTTCTCGCCACAGCCCGGGAGCTTGTCCTACAGCCCCAGTCTGAGATTGACAGGGTGCGGCGATGGCTGTCAGATAATGGGTTTCGGATTGCACAGGAGGATATTGTCCTGGATGAGGGAAAATATTATCCTATGTTTCGGGCTGTCCACGGGCATGAGGAGCCGTATTCGGAAGTAGAATATCTATATGGAAAGCCAGAGCTCCAAAAGTCTGTAGAGGTTCTTCTGGATTTTTTGCAAAAGAATCTTGAGGCCAGGTACCAGATTCGCAAGATGCTTCCTGAAACGGAAAGCTCCAGAATTGAAAAGCGGAGGCGGGAAGTAGAAAGAGAGATAGAAGGTCTGGAGTATATGATAAAGAAGTATTTTTTGCTGGACAGTAAAGTTGCGAAGGCGCACGAGAGGAACTTTCATGAGTGCCCTTTCGAATGAAAGTTTCTCTCACTACATGTGCGTCGAAGTGACTTTACCCTTTAGTGCTGTCGCGCAGCGACTTTAATAGGAGGAGTGATAGGGATGAAGTGTCAGGGAATAATAGAGGCCATTGAAGAGAGGTATCCCGTGATCTATGCCTGCGAATGGGATAATGTGGGACTGTTGGTGGGAGAACGAGATAGAGAAGTGAAGAGGGTCTTTGTGGCACTGGATGCCACCGACGCTGCGATTGAAGAAGCGATCAAAGGAAAAGCAGATCTTCTGCTGACCCACCACCCAATGATTTTTGGAAGTATCAAATCTGTCACAACAGATGATTACACAGGAGAGCGCATTATCCGTCTCATCCGAAATGAGATTTCATACTATGCCATGCATACGAACTATGATACAATGGGAATGGCAGAGCTCTCAGCAAAACGTCTTAATTTGGCAGATACCTTTGTCCTGGAAGAAGTCTTTGATGGGGAAGGTATTGGACGGGTGGGGAGTCTTCCTGATTCTATGACCCTGCGACAATGCGCAGAACTGGTAAAAGAGTGCTTCCACCTTCCCAATGTGAAAGTCTTTGGAGAATTGGATAAGACAGTAAAAATCGCAGCCATCTCCCCAGGAGCCGGAAAGAGTATGGCCCGCCCGGCGCTCCTGTCTGGAGCCGATGTGCTGATCACTGGAGACATCGATCACCACACGGGAATCGATATGGCCGACTGCGGCCTGGCTATTATTGACGCAGGCCATTATGGGATAGAACATATTTTCATAGATGACATAAAGAACTTTTTGGCAAAACACTTCCCAGAACTTGAAGTAATCACAGCACAAATACACCAACCCTTCGAAGTGCTGTAGAGAAGCGAAACTTAAACAGCGAAGGCCTGAACAGTGCACAGAACAATTTGCAGACACAAGTAATTGTGGCTGTAAATTTGTTCTAGATCCGCGTGTATTGGAAGGCCGAAGCGAAACTTTAAATAGGAGGATAAGTATGAACTATAAGGTGACAATTGACGGAAAAGAATACGAGTATCCCGAAGGAACTTCTTTTGAAGCCATTGCAAAGGAGCATCAGAAAAAGTATGATGCAGAGATTGTTCTGGTGTCAGAAAACAGGCGCCTTCGAGAGCTACGCAAAACCCTCTCTTCTGACTGCACGCTTGTATTTTTGACCACAGCGGACGCAGCCGGGCAGCAGGCCTATCGGCGAAGCCTCACATTGCTCCTGATGAAGGCGGTATATAAGGTAGTGGGGCATGACAAGGTGGATCGTGCACAGGTACATCATACGCTGAGCAATGGATATTACTGCACTCTGGAGGGAGATCTGACTCTGGACGAGGAATTGCTCCAAAAGATTGAAGTAAAGATGAGGCATTATGTGGAGAAGAGCCTCCCCATTGAGAAGCGGAATGTGAATACGGATCAGGCTCTGAGCATTTTTCACGGACATCGCATGTATGACAAGGAAAAGCTCTTTCATTATCGCAGAGCTTCCCGGGTAAATATTTATAATATTGGAGACTTTGAAGATTATTATTACGGATATATGGTACCTGACACCAGCTATCTGAAATATTTTAAGCTATATCCTTATGATAAAGGCTTTGTTCTTCAGTTCCCCACCATGGCAGAGCCTAAAGTAGTGCCTCCCTTTAAGCCTGAGAATAAAATGTTCCAGGTGGTAAAGGAGTCTATTAAATGGGGAGATATGCTTGGGGTATCTACGGTTGGCGAACTGAATGACTGTATCTCCAGAGGAGGCATGCAGCAGCTTGTCATGGCCCAGGAAGCTCTTCAGGAGCGCAAAATAGCAGAGATTGCTCAGAAAATAGCCTCTGATAAGAGCAAAAAGTTCATTATGATTGCGGGGCCTTCCTCCTCCGGGAAAACCACCTTCTCTCATCGCCTGTCTATCCAGCTGACGGCAGCCGGGCTGAAACCGCACCCAATTGGAGTAGATAATTATTTTGTGGAAAGAGAAGACACACCTTTAGACGCCAATGGCGATTACAACTTTGAATGTCTGGAAGCTATAGATGTGGAATTGTTTAATAGACAGATGTGTGATCTTTTGTCAGGCAAGACGGTGGAGCTTCCGCATTTCAACTTTAAAATAGGGAAAAAGGAGTATAATGGGGATTTCCTGACTCTAGGCGAGGAGGATATCTTGGTGATAGAAGGAATCCATTGCCTCAATGATAAGCTGTCACACAGTCTTCCAAGGGAAAGTAAGTTTAAGATTTACATCAGTGCCATGACTCAGTTAAATGTAGATGAGCACAATGAGATTCCCACTACAGACAAACGACTGATACGGCGGATTGTCCGGGATGCCAGAACGCGTGGAGCCAGCGCACAGCGTACGATAGGCATGTGGCCATCTGTGCGGAGAGGTGAGGAAGAAAATATTTTCCCCTTCCAGGAAGAAGCGGATGCCATGTTTAACTCCGCGCTGATTTATGAGCTGTCTGTATTAAAACAGTATGCAGAACCTCTGCTGTTTGGGATTGATCGCAATGCCCCAGAGTATCAGGAGGCAAAGCGGCTGTTAAAGTTCCTCGATTACTTTTTGGGAGTAGATAGTTCCTTTATACCGGAAAATTCTCTTGTTCGGGAGTTTATTGGAGGCGGATGTTTTCGTGTGTAATCCCTAAGAGGAAAATTGCAATTGATGAATAGAATAGGAGACAAAAGAAGATGGAGACGAAGCTGACGAGAGAAAATGCTTTGGAATTGTTAAAAAAACATAATAAAGATAAGTTTCACCTCCTTCATGGGCTTACTGTGGAGGGAACCATGCGCTGGTATGCAAGAGAGCTGGGATATAAAGAGGAGGAAGATTTCTGGGGTATCGTAGGCCTTTTGCACGATATTGATTTTGAAGAGTATCCCCAGGAGCACTGTGTGAAAGCACCAGAGCTTTTGCGTGAAGAAGGAGCTGAGGAAGAACTCATTCATGCGGTTTGTAGCCATGGATATGGGATTTGCTCTCAGGTAAAGCCGGAGCATGAGATGGAAAAGGTATTGTTTGCGGCAGATGAGTTGACAGGGCTTATCGGTGCTGCGGCAAGGATGCGTCCCTCTAAGAGTGTGATGGACATGGAAGTTTCCAGCTTGAAGAAGAAGTTTAAGGATAAGCGTTTTGCGGCGGGGTGTTCCCGGGATGTGATTCGTACTGGGGCAGAACAGCTTGGATGGGAATTGGATAAACTCTTCTCTATGACCATTGAGGCCATGCGTTCCTGTGAGGAGACTGTGGCAAAGGAGATCGAAGCCTGCTAACGTAACTTTGACTGTAAAGGAAACAATTGGGCGGCTGTAAAAGCCGCCTCAACTGTTTCCATACTTTTAGAACACTTTTGTTCACTTATTCTGCACATATTTCCGCTGCAATGACAGCCTTATCTACAATACTGCTGCTCAACCCCTCATCCTCCATCTGAGTACAGTCGTCCATATTATCAAAAATGAAAATATGCAGGTTCTTAATTTCTTTTCCCTGAACAGCGAATCCAGCTCGGCCTGCTGTTTCCATATCTGGGTAAAGGATTTCCCCATCCTGGTTAAATACGATTGTATAACAAGGCTCATAAGACCATCCAAGTATCTCGTACATTTCTGCATCTGTAAGATCTGGATTCTTCGAAAGAAGTTTTTCTCTCCTGTCATCTGTCAGCTCACGCTGTTCTCCAGGTGTTGTTGTGTGGACAATTACTTGATACGGAGACACCACTACATCATTCAGTGTAACGTTCCCTCTCGTCTCGCCTACTTCAATCGTTTTTACATCTGTCTCGTTCACTTCAAAGGGAAGGACGAGGTCCCAGCTGCCATCCGTCCAATGAGATGCAGATATATCCTCGCTGTCAAGCATCCTGTCATCATCATAACCAAGACCATTTACATTTAAGCTAAGTTCGCCACTGCCTTCAAATTTCTCCGCAAAATCCACCTTCAGCATACCTGCAAATGTGTGAGCGTCTATTACCTCTCCGTCGAAGGTATTTTCTAATTGGTTCCATGAATTTCCCTCAGCGCTCCAATTCCCGTTGATATAGAAGCCTGAGGCTGTGGAATTGTCTGTGACATGCTTACCCGTATAATGTTTTGGAATGTGCGTAAAATCTGCATCTTCCGCTTCAATATTTACCGTGAAAAATATGGAATATCCATCACAATAGATTTCTGATGCGGTCAGTGTAATTCCTTTGTCAGAGACAGAATATTCCGAAGTATCCAAATTTCCTTCAGAATCTTCATTTGTTAAAATGGAGCTCTTATCTGTATAATCGCCGGAATATTTGACATCATTCTCAATCTTCTCGAAAATCCTTCCAATAAGCGGAATTTTCGCTGCAAGTACTGGATTAAAATATCCCAGTCCGCCGACACCAATTATAGCAACCGCCATTGCAGCCGCAATACCTTTTCCGATTTTATTAAATTTTTTCATGTTACCCTTCCTCCTTCTTTGCACCTTGGTTTCTGTATCACAAATTTCTGGGGCAAGGGCCTGCTTTAAGATTTGATCCAGCTTTTCATCTGTCATATCCTATCGCCTCCAATTTTTCCTTTAACAGTTTCTTAGCTTTCCACATTCGGCTCTTGACTGTCCCTTCTGGCAGTCTGAGTATCTTAGATATTTCGTTTATCTGCATATCTGCTGAATAATACAAATAAATTGGTATCCTATATTTCTCGGGCAGAGATGCGACGAATCCCTGAACCATGTCTGCTTCGCTTTGCTGCAAAACAATCTGTTCCGGCGAAGCTTCCTGCTCGTCATCGAACATCTGATTTCCCTCGTCGAACATCTCATTCACACTGTCAATTGGAACCAGCCTCATTCTGTTTGCATACTTCTTCCTTTTGTTCTTCCAGAGATAAATCGAAGTGGATAAGGCGTAGCTCTTTGTATTCTGCGTGGAGTCCAGCGTTTTCTTTTTCTCCAGCAGCTTGAGCATGGTGTCCTGATATAGTTCGTCTCCATTTTCTGCATCTTTGGCTGTCATACGGCAAAACCGCAGAATATCCTTTCCAAACTTCAGGACAAACAGCTCGAATTCATCATCATTCATAGCAGTCCTCCTCCTTCTTCTTTTAAGTCGACTTGAAAAGATTTGCCCTTACACTTATATATTGTCATGGCTTTGGAAATAGTTTTCAAATTTTTTTAGAAAACTTAGAAATATGGGTTGATTAATTCTGAGAAAAAAGTTATGATATAAAAATAAGTAAATTGGTATATTGCAGGTATTCTTACATAATAGTAAATGGACATTCAGAAGATAAATGGCTGAATTAGTATAGATAGAGGGAAGCAGATAGGAAAATAAGGAGGACAAGATCTTGCTTGAGATTATGATGAATGATACAGAAGCCGCAGCGAGAATTATTGTAATTGGAGTTGGCGGTGCAGGTAATAATGCTGTAAACCGGATGATAGAAGAGCAGATTGGCGGAGTAGAATTTATCGGAATTAATACAGATGGACAAGCTCTAAAGTATTGTAAGGCAGAAAAGACGATTCAGATAGGGGAGAAGCTAACGAAAGGCCTGGGCGCAGGAGCTAAGCCGGAGATTGGCGAAAAGGCAGCAGAGGAGAGTATAGAAGATATCAAGGAAGCGATTCAGGGAGCAGATATGGTATTTGTCACCTGTGGTATGGGTGGCGGTACAGGAACGGGCGGAGCCCCAGTAGTAGCCAGACTAGCCAAGGATATGGGGATTCTGACAGTAGGCGTAGTGACAAAACCCTTTAAGTTTGAAGCAAAGGTTCGAATGAATAATGCGGTTGGAGGTATTCAGAAGCTGAAAGACAGTGTGGATACCTTGATTGTGATCCCGAACGACAAGCTCCTTGAGATAGTAGATCGTCGCACTACCATGCCGGATGCATTGAAAAAGGCAGACGAGGTTCTTCAGCAAGCCGTACAGGGAATCACAGATCTCATTAATCTGCCAGCGTTGATCAATTTGGACTTTGCAGATGTACAGACGGTTATGACGGATAAAGGCATTGCACATATTGGTATTGGCGCCGGAAAGGGCGATGACAAAGCTCTGGAAGCAGTCAAGCAGGCAGTGGCAAGTCCTCTTTTGGAGACCACGATTGTGGGGGCGTCCCATGTGATTATCAATATTTCTGGTGATATCTCTTTGATGGACGCCAATGACGCGGCCAGCTACGTACAGGATATGGCAGGTGACGACGCCAATATTATCTTTGGAGCTATGTATGATGATACCTATACAGACGAGGCGACAATTACGGTGATTGCTACAGGATTGGATGAGAAGAATCCTACAAAGGTATTGCCGAAGAGCAATTTTGCCAAGAAGCCAGCCACTACCCCGAAGCAAACATATGATCCCAGTCAGATGGGAACCGTCCAGACAGAGACTCCTGTATTTAAACCTAAGACATTGCCAGGATTGAATATGCCAAAACGCCCAGAAAGCAAGATCCCAGAGACAGAGATTAAGATTCCTGAGTTTCTTCAGAAAAACAAGTAGATATACAATACATATCAGAGAACCATACATCTAATGTATGGTTCTTTTTTTGTCGAAAAATATCAGAAAAAATAGGTGGCATTTAGTCAAGCTTTGACATATTTCGCGGGGCATGTTCCCTATAATGAGAGCCAGAAAGAAGGTGGACTGTGTATTATGAATTATACATAGATGTATTGTTTCTGGAAAATCTGCTGGTGGATTATCTTCTTCTCTCTCTGCTAAAAAGGATCCTTAAGTGCCCTGCAAAACGTATTCGGATGCTTTTGGCGGCAGCCCTTGGGAGTGTAGGAATCTGTCTGGTCTATATATTTTCCCTTCAGGGAACTTTTGTGGGAACTTTATTTATCTATGTGGTTCTTGGCACAGTTATGGTCAGAGCTGGACTTCATATCAAAGACTGGCATCTGCTTGGGAAAGCGATTGTTCTACTGTACATATGCAGCCTCCTGTTAGGCGGAATTTTTCAATGGGTTCAGAGAAACCTTGAGTTTCCGGTATATCCGTTCGTTGGCTTTTCTCTTACCAGCTATTGGATTTTATCGGCCTGTGTGGGATGGATGGAGCGTTTTCGGAAACGGAGTCACAATGTCTGTGAGACAACAATAAGTTTTCGGGGAAGAAATATTCATACGAAAGCCCTTTATGACACAGGAAATCAATTGTATGATCCGATTTTTGGAAAGCCTGTAAGTATTATCACAGAGGAATTGCATCAGCTCCTGTGTAAAGAAGAGGAAGTTTTATACCAACAGGTTCCCTTCCATACCATTGGAAAACAGGGAAGCATTATGGAGGCATTTTTTGGGGACTATCTATGTATTCACACAGCAGAAGGAGAAGTAAGACTGATAGAGCATCCCTTGCTTGGGATTACAAAAGAACCACTTTCTTCCAAAAATGAGTACGGCATGATATTACATTCGGATTTGTTGAACTAGGAATCCGAACGACAAGAACATTTTGAGGAGGAAACAAACATTATGCTGATTAAAGTGGCAATTCCTAACCAGATTCAGTTGAAATTAGTTCCAGATTTTTCTGTCCTGTTCAAAGGAAGGCAGAACGATGTGCATTATATTGGAGGCGCCGAGGTGCTGCCTGCCCCTCTGGAGGCAGAGGCGGAGGCAAAAGCCATCCAGGAATTGGGTACTGAGACGGGAAGTTCAGCCCGCTCTCTTCTGATCGAGCACAATCTACGTCTGGTAGTGTACATAGCTAAAAAATTTGACAATACAGGGGTAGGGGTGGAAGATTTGATTTCCATAGGAACCATTGGTCTAATCAAAGCCATCAATACCTTTAACAGTGGAAAAAATATTAAATTAGCCACTTATGCGTCCCGTTGCATTGAAAATGAAATTTTGATGTATCTGCGTCGAAATAATAAGACAAAAATGGAGGTGTCCATTGATGAGCCCTTGAATGTGGACTGGGATGGAAATGAACTTCTCTTGTCAGATATTCTCGGCACGGACGAAGATGTGATTTATCGGGATATTGAAAATGAGATGGAGCGTAAGCTTTTAGATAAGGCGATTCAGAAATTGACAGAGCGGGAGCGAACCATCGTAGAGCTGAGATTTGGGCTGAAACATCCTCTGGGCCAGGAAATGACACAGAAAGAGGTAGCGGATTTGCTGGGAATCTCTCAATCCTACATATCCAGGCTGGAAAAAAAGATTATTCGGAGATTGAAAAAAGAAATTATGAAATATGAATAATGTAGCTGAGAAATGTTTTAGATAGGCGCCCTTTAAGTGCAGAAACTTGGAGGGCGCCTAAAAAAATGGAAAGCATCTTGCAACATTTTCGCCTCTGTGCGACTCTATATAAGTAGAATGTATTTTCAAGTGAGGTGGAGGAATGGAACGGTTTATGGAATTATACCAGACAATATATAAAGATTTGTACCGTCTGGCCTATTATTATCTGGGAAATGTAGCAGACGCGGAGGATGTGGTACAGGACGCGGCCCTGGCTGCCTACGAGAATTTTGGAAAGCTGAAAAAAGAAGAGTCCTTTCGTCCCTGGATATTTAAAATTCTGATTCATTCCTGCCGAAAGTTTCTGCGCCGAAATCGGAGGCTAGAGCAAACAGGAGAATATTCGGAAGCTTCTTATGAGCCTGAGCTGTCTTCCCAGACACAAATGAGGGATCTTTTAGGAATGCTCTCAGAGGAAGAACGTCTGATTGTCACTTTGACCGTATTTGGCGGCTATAAAGGAGAGGAAATTGCCCGAATATTGAATAAGAACCACAGTACCATCCGTTCCAAATACCGACGAGCTTTGAAGAAACTGGAATTGGAAGTCAAAGAGTATGAGGAGATGTCAAGATGAAAAAAAGTGAAGAGATTTTAGAAGCCCTCCGCCGGGAAGGCGAACAGCTTGAGATACCAAAGGGTCTGGAGCCAGAATGGATGAGAGATACTCTGGAAAACTACGATCGGAAACAGTATTTTCGAAGAGGGCAGCTTTATCCCATATTGACGGCTGTGGCTTGCTTCTGCTTAGTGACTGTGGTATCGCTTCGAATGTACCACAACGGCCTTGTATTTCCCAGGACAGAGGAGACTGGACAGATGGAAGAGACTGATTCAGGGACTGTAGCGTCAAGAAAGCCTTCCTGGTCTGCAAGAGATCTATTCCGTCAGGAGGAGCGGGAACTTTTAAATCTGCCGGAAATGACTTATGAAGAAATTTATGAAAAGATGTCTGATTCCTGGATTGAGAAAGATTCCATAGGAGGAAGCGAAGAGGTGATACGTTTCGAGGCAACCATGGACGATACTGCAATGGATATGGTATATTCGGCCAAGCAGGAATTGCAAAAGGAGGCCTTTGGAAAGACAAATGTGCAGGTGGATAAGGTAGATGAGGCAGACTGCGTGAAAAATGATGGAAGATACCTTTATCAAATAGCAAGAAAAATGCCGAAAGAAACAGAACAGGAAGAGGGATCGGAAGGATATGAGGAGGTTTTGGGAATTCAGATTGTGGATACCCAGGATGGATTGAAGGAAGTCGCCTTTTTAACGGAATTTGAGAATGTCGAGGAATTCTATGTATGGGAGGATTTGCTGATTACAGTAGAGAATAAATATTTTGAATCAGGGGATCCAGTTTACCTGGAAAGTGCCGAGGACTTTGCTTCAGCTCGTAAAGATGTCCTTTATCTGACCAATCGATACCATGAAATCTCCATCTACGATATTTCCGATCGGACAAAACCTGAGAAACTTAAAACCTTTACTCTGGAAGGAAATTACGAGACTTCCCGGATTTCCAACGGGTATTTCTATGGAATCAGCCGGTTTCATGCACAGCCAGGGGAGGGAGAGAGTGACTATGACGCTTACATTCCCTCCATTGACAATAAAAAGCTGGCTACGGAAAGAATTTACTGTCCCGAAGAGATAAGTGGAACCAGTTATCTGGTTCTGGTGTCCATCGATCTGAAAGAACCTCTGAAGATTGCAGACAGCCGGGCGATACTGTCAGGAAGCGGCATTTATTATGTGAGTGAGAAAAATATTTACGTAGCCTGGTATCAGTCCGTCTATGATTACCCAGAAAAACAGGAGGGGAAAGTAAAAGATAAGACAAAGCTCCTGCGGTTTTCTTATGGGAAGGGAGAATTTTATGCCCAGGGGTCGGGGGAGATCCCGGGAAGGTTGAACGATAGCTTTTCCCTTGATGAATATGGAGAAAATCTGCGGGCAGTGACGACTGTGCAGGAGTATACGGGCAAAAAGGTGACAGATGACAGAACGGGCAAAGAGCTGGGGTATGACTATGAGGAAGAGAGGCAGATGAATGGTCTGTATATTCTTAATCAAGCGTTATCCATCCAGGGAAAAGTGGAAGGACTGGCTGAAGGAGAGACTATTTATTCTGCACGGTTTTTGGGAGATACGGGATATTTTGTGACCTTCCGCCAAGTTGATCCCCTGTTTGCAGTAGATTTGTCAGATTCAAAAAATCCCAGGGTGTTGGGAGAATTAAAAGTTAGCGGCTTTTCCGAATACCTTCACTTTTATGGAGAAAACTTGCTTTTGGGGATTGGCATGGAGGTAGACGAGGAGACTGGGACACAAAAGGGCATGAAGCTCTCCATGTTTGACCTTTCCGATTCCACAGACTTAAAAGAAGAGGCAAAATGTAACTTGAAGGATTATAATTACAGCGAGGCCTTGTATAATCACCGGGCAGTGCTGATAGACCTTTCAGAAAACATGATAGGTTTCTCTGCTGAAGGAAGCAACATTGGTCAGTATTGGCAAAAGTATCTGGTATTTTCTTATGAAAATGGAGAATTTGTAAAGAAACTGGAACTGGACACAAAGGAGGAAGAAGACTATTATGGCAGAAGCCGGGGAACTTTTATCGGAAAGGTATTCTATCTGTTGCTGGAAAATGGAAATGTCAGAGCTTACGACAGGGATAGCGGAACTTTGCTAGAGAAGATTTAAGAGGTTATGGAGCTTATCATAATTAGGAATAGAAGCATATAAAAGCATTATCCGGCCTTATGGGAAGCATATTTGCTCCCTGTATTGGCCGGATACTAAGAAATATCGTTTGCTAATTAATTTTTAAATAATTCCTCATATTTTTCAGAGCATTTTTTTCCAGTCTGCTTACCTGGGCCTGTGAGATTCCAATCTCATCAGCTACCTCCATCTGTGTTTTCCCCTGAAAAAAACGTAGGTTTATAATATAATTCTCTCGTTCCGGCAGCTTCTTCATAGCCTCGCTGAGAGACAGCTCTTCAATCCACAGCTCTTCTTTATTCTTTTTGTCGCTAATCTGGTCCATCACATAGAGGGTATCGCCCCCTTCTGTATAGACTGGTTCATAGAGACTGACAGGACTCTGGATAGCGTCCAGGGCGAAGATAATATCCTCCCCTGGAATTCCGATTTCCTCTGCGATTTCACTGATCGTAGGCTCTTTTGCGTTTTTTCTTGTCAGTCCTTCCTTGGCATAGATTGCTTTGTAAGCAGTATCACGTAGGGAACGGCTGACACGAATAGAGTTGTTGTCTCTCAGATAGCGTCTAATCTCCCCGATGATCATGGGAACGGCATAGGTGGAAAATTTTACCCCAAGTTTGTCGTCAAAATTGTCGATAGCTTTCATCAGTCCAATACAGCCGATTTGGAACAGGTCGTCTACATTTTCGTTACTTGTGGAAAAGCGTTTAATGACGCTCAAAACAAGTCTTAAGTTTCCTTTAATATAAAGCTCTCTCGCCTCTTTATCTCCCTGTGATATTCTTTCCCACAGCGCTTCCTTTTCCTCTGTATTCAATAGTGGAAGCTTCGCAGTATTTACTCCGCAAATCTCAACCTTATTCAGTGCCATCTTGCGAGAATCCTCCTTATCTGATGCTGATAATAAAAGATTCTCCCGTTGATTTTTTTATATACGTGCAGGAGGGAAAATAAAAAAAATAATAGCCCTTGACAAACGTATGAAAGGCAAATTGTAATTGCCTGGAAAAGGAACGTGTGTTATACTTTGAAATGGAAAATTCGAGAGCAAAGCGGAACTAGAAAAACAGCGAAGGCCTATGAAGCGCACAGAACAATTTACGGACACAGTAATCTGTGGCCGGAAATTTGTTCTAGTCCCCGTGTGCTGATAAGGCCGAAGCGGAACTTGAAATAGAAAGGAACTATTTTATGGTAGAAAAGGAATACATTATTAAGAAGATGCCAGAAGATTTGGAAAAAGCGCTGTCTGAGATTGCGCTGTCTGTAAGAGAGTATTGGAGTGAAATCACAGTAAATCTGGACGGAGCCCGCTATGGGGTAGAAGAGTTGTTTGTGGGTGGACATGCCGTTGAGCGGAATGGTAAAAGTTTAATGGCCCTAAAAACTTTGGAATACAAAGTAGGTTCCAAAATTCACATTCAGGCCAAGGGTAAGGATGAAAAAGAAGCAATTCAGGTTTATTTGTATAATTTGGAAAAATATATGTAAGGAGTAGAATAGAATGAGTAAAGTTCGAACAAGATTTGCACCAAGTCCTACAGGAAGGATGCATGTGGGCAATTTGAGGACAGCGCTGTATGCCTATCTAATTGCCAAGCACGAAGGAGGAGATTTCCTTCTGCGTATTGAGGATACGGATCAGGAGCGCTTGGTAGAAGGCGCTGTAGATATTATTTACCGGACATTGGAAAAGGCTGGACTCAAGCATGATGAAGGGCCGGACAGAGATGGAGGAGTGGGTCCCTATATACAGAGCGAGCGTCAGGCCTCGGGAATTTATCTGGAATATGCAAAAAAGCTTATTGAGAAGGGTGAGGCTTACTATTGTTTTTGCGATAAGGAACGCCTGGAGTCCTTAAAGACAGAAATTGCAGGGAAAGAGATTGTCATATACGATAAGCACTGCCTCTCTCTGAGCAAAGAAGAGGTGGAAGCAAAGCTGGCTGCCGGGGTGCCTTATGTGATTCGGCAGAATAACCCTACAGAGGGAACGACCACCTTTCATGATGATATTTATGGAGACATTACTGTGGAGAATGGGGAATTGGATGATATGATTCTGATTAAATCCGATGGATACCCTACCTACAATTTTGCCAATGTGGTGGACGATCATCTGATGGGTATTACCCATGTGGTGAGAGGAAATGAATATCTGTCCTCTTCTCCTAAATACAATCGTCTCTATGAAGCATTTGGCTGGGAAGTTCCTGTCTATGTACACTGCCCTCTGATAACAGATGAGGAGCATAAGAAGCTTTCTAAGCGCTGTGGTCATTGCTCTTTTGAGGATTTGCTGGAGCAAGGATTTTTGCCGAAGACGATCATCAACTTTGTGGCTCTCCTGGGTTGGAGCCCAGAGGAAGAACGGGAGATTTACAGTCTGGAAGAGTTGATTTCTGTCTTTGACTATCACCATATGAGCAAAGCGCCCTCTGTCTTTGACTATACAAAGCTGAAATGGATGAACGGTGAGTATCTCAAGGCTATGGACTTTGACGCCTTTTATGAGATGGCTTTGCCATATCTAAAAGAGGCCATAACCAAAGACTATGATTTTAAGAAAATTGCTGAGATGGTAAAGACGCGTATTGAGATTTTCCCGGATATTCCGGCTCTGGTGGATTTCTTTGAAGAGCTGCCAGCTTATGATACGTCTATGTATACCCATAAGAAAATGAAGACGAACCCGGAGACCTCTCTGGAAGTATTAAAGGAATTACTGCCCCTTCTTGAGGAACAGGAAGACTATAGCAACGATGCGCTATATAACTTGCTTTTGAGCTATGTGCAGCAGAAGGGATGTAAAAACGGGTACGTTCTCTGGCCTGTGCGCACGGCTACATCTGGAAAGCAGATGACTCCCTGTGGAGCCACAGAGATTATGGAAATCATCGGTAAAGAAGAATCCTTAAAGAGAATCCGCACAGCCATAGAAATGCTGGAAGGTTAGGAGTTATATGAATCAATTATCAAAAGCGCAGCATCGGGCTGTCACCCACAAGGATGGCCCGATGCTGGTTCTGGCCGGTCCTGGTTCAGGGAAAACTCTGGTTATTACCTTAAGGACTCGGCATCTGATTGAAGTCTGTCATGTCAATCCCTCAGAAATTCTTGTTATTACTTTTACAAAGGCAGCTGCAAAAGAGATGAAGGAACGGTTTTTGCGCGAGACAAAAAGCAGTGGCACAGCCGTTTCGTTTGGGACATTTCACGCGGTTTTTTTTCAAATTCTAAAGCTGGCTTATGGATACAAGGCAGAAAATATTCTCCGTGAGGAACAAAAGATTCAATTTCTTAGAAACAGTATTCGCAAGGCAAATCTGGAATTGGATGATGAAGCAGAATTTATGTCTGATATAGCCGCAGAGATCAGCAGAGTAAAAAATGAGAGGGCCAATCTGGATACTTATAAATCTGCTACTTGCAATACTGCTATATTCAAAAAGATTTATCAGGATTTTGATAACCAAATGCAGAGGAGTAATTTGATTGATTTTGATGATATGCTGGTCTACTGTTATGAGCTTATTAAGGAGCGGCCGGATATCCTGGGGGCCTGGCAGAGAAAATATAAGTATATTTTGGTGGATGAGTTTCAGGACATTAACCAGCTCCAGTATGATATTGTGCGTATGCTGGCAGCCCCGGAGGACAATCTTTTTATTGTGGGAGACGATGATCAGTCCATCTATCGGTTTCGGGGAGCGAAGCCTCAGATTATGCTGAATTTTGAGAAAGATTATCCTAAGGCGGAACGTGTAGTGCTGGACATGAATTTCCGCTCTACAGCGGCCATTGTAAAGGGAGCGGGAAAGGTGATTGCACACAATCAAGATCGCTTTCCAAAAGAGATTCATGCCAGTCAGGGAGAGGGCTTTGGAATTCTGACCCATGAATTTGCCGATCAGGAGGAGGAAAATACCTGCATTATAGAGAAGATAAAGGCTTATGTGGAAAAGGGAGGCTCTTATTCAAACATTGCCGTGCTCTTTCGCACCAATACACAGCCCAGGCAATTGGTGGAGCAGCTTATGTCTGCGGGAATTCCATTTCGGATGCGGGATAATCTGCCCAATATCTATGATCACTGGATTGTGAAAGATATTTTTACTTACATACGGATGGCAATGGGAAGCAGAAAGCGCAGTGACTTCCTGCAGATTATGAATCGCCCGAAGCGTTATATCAGTCGGGAATACCTGGAAGAAGAGGAGATATCCTGGGAAGTTCTTTTATCCTACTATGAGGATAAGGAGTGGATGTGCGAGCGGGTGGAGAAATTCTGCTCTGATCTGAAAATGCTCGCTCGCCTGAGCCCCTATGGCGCCCTTCACTATATTCGAAATGTCATAGGCTATGAGGAATACCTGAGAGATTACGCAGAGTACCGAAATCGAAAGCCAGAAGAATTTCTGGAAGTTTTAGACGAATTACAGGCGCTTTCCAAAGGATTTCAGACTTTTTTTGACTGGTCTGACCATATTGTGCGCTATAAAAAGGAATTGGCCAGACAGGCAAAGGAGCAGGGAGAGAACAAAAACAGTATTACGCTGTCAACCATGCACAGCAGTAAGGGACTGGAATACAGGATTGTCTTTCTGATTGAGGCCAATGAAAAGATTACGCCTCATAAACGGGCTTTTCTGGAGGAGGATATTGAGGAGGAACGGCGATTGTTCTATGTGGCTATGACCAGGGCAAAGGAGCTTTTGTATATTTTTTCTGTGAAAAAGCTTTACAATAAAAGAGCAGAGAGATCCCGGTTTGTGGAAGAATTGTTGGAAGAAAAATAGAGTGCCTTAGAAAAGGCACTCTAATGGACAAAAGTATAAGATTATACCTCATCTTCTCCCACCAGCTCATCGTATTCGGCTGCGTCCAACATTTCATCAAAAGCATCGGCAACAGCTTCATACTCTTCATCATCCTCAATGTTTTCCAGGACAGGTGTACTGCCGCTGTTGTCATAGCGATAGATGTAGACTTCACCGTCATCGTTTTCACCGTTTTCATCCAGGGGAAGAAGAGCGATGTAATCACGCCCGTCTACGGGGAAAATGGTGAGAATGGCACATTCTACAGTTTCATCATTGTCCAGTGTCAGGGTGACAGTGATGTTGCCATCGCAGGAATCACAGTTTCCATTACAGTTTGTGTTGTCACATTTATTTTTATCTGCCATATATAGGCACCTCCTATGGTAAGTTCCGCTGCGGCCCTATCAGTTACGGGCCTTTGCTGTTTACTGTCCCTACTTTATCAGAAGACAGGCAGAAAAGCAAGTAAAAAACGATTGACAATGGCCCAGATCATACTAAAATAGAAATAAGGTTTTTACAAGAGAGAGGAGCAGATATGGAATTTCAGTTTTCGAAGAGATCAGAAGCAATTGAGGAAGGAATTTTTACTGTATTAAATCATAAAAGGGCAGAGCTTTTGGCCAGAGGGCGGGAGGTCTACAATTTTTCTGTGGGAACGCCTGACTTTAAACCTCAGCCCCATATTATGGAAGCACTGATGGAAGCAGCCAAGGATACAGAGAATTACAAGTATGCCCTGGCAGACAAGCCGGAGCTTTTGGAGGCGGTAAAGAGCTTTTATCACAGTCGTTTCGGTGTGGAGGTGGAGACAGATGAGATCATGTCTCTCTATGGTTCTCAGGAGGGGATGGCTCATGTAGCTATGGCGCTGTGTGACGAGGGAGATGTTGTACTGGCGCCAAACCCGGGATATCCCGTGTTTGCAGTGGGACCAGAGCTTTGTGGGGCAAAGATTGTGACTTATCCACTGTATGCAGAGAATAATTTCCTCCCAGTATTTGAGGACATTCCTGAAAAGACAGCCCAGGCAGCAAAGTTTATGGTGGTGTCTTACCCTGCCAATCCTGTGTGTTCTGTGGCGGATGACGGGTTTTATGAAAGACTCATTGCGTTTGCGAAAAAATATGAGATTATCATTCTTCACGACAATGCCTATTCGGATATTGTCTATCACGGGAAAGAGGGAAAGTCCTTCCTTTCCTATCCAGGGGCTAAAGATGTTGGAATTGAGTTTTATTCTCTGTCCAAGAGCTACAATATGACTGGTATGCGGATTTCTTTTGCGCTGGGAAATAAGTCCGTGATCACCCAGTTTAAGAAGGTGCGCTCTCAGATTGATTACGGTATTTTCCTTCCTATCCAGATAGCGGCTATTGCGGCGCTTAAAGGACCTCAGGATGCGGTGAAAGAGCAGTGCAGGAAGTATGAGGAGAGAAATAAGGCCCTGTGCGGCGGCCTGCGCAAGATTGGATGGAATGTACCCGACAGTCAGGGAACCATGTTTGTATGGGCGCCTATTCCAGAGAAATATAAAAGCTGTGAACAGTTTGCTCTGGATCTCATGGAGGAGACAGGCGTCATTGTAGTGCCGGGAACAGCTTTCGGAGATCTGGGTGAGGGATATGTGCGGATGGCTCTGGTCCATGATATTCCTGTGATTGAGAAAGTGGTGAATATCATAAAAGAGAGCCACATTCTATAGGATGGAACAGAATGAAGTTTATTCAAGATATTACGGACTTTATATTTGTAGAGCAAAAACCTGAGAAGGCAGATACGATCTTTATTCCAGGCGGAGACCAGGGAGAAATTGCGGTGACGGCAGCCAGACTTTTTCGTGAAGGCTATGCCCCTTTTGTTCTGCCCTCTGGCAGGTACAGCAAGCCAGTGGGAAGATGCATGATACCAGGTTACGAGACAGAGTGGGAGTATATGCGGGATATTCTGGTGAGGGAAGGAGTTCCAAAGGAGTCTATTCTGGAAGAAAAGCAGGCTACCTACACCTATGAAAATGCCATTTATTCCCGTCAGGTCACAGACAGGATGGGGCTTACTGTGGAGAAAGCTATTCTCTGCCCTCAGGCCTGTCACGCCAGGCGGGCGCTTTTGTATTATGAAATCCTGTACCCGGATACAGAATTTTATGTATGCCCCACTGTTACCCGGGGAATCAGTCGGGACAATTGGTTTTTAGAGGATGAAAAGATTGACATTGTGCTGGGAGAGCTGGAGCGATGCGGAAGCCAGTTCCATGAGATTTTAAGAGAGTACGGCAAAAGTCATTAGCCATTTCAAGTATGACGACATACAGTTAAACTTATAATAGGAGAATAGAGCAGTCTATGGAGATACAAGAAATTATTGATCTTGTAAAGAAAACAAAGACCTTTGTAGAGAATCGCGATATGGTGGATCATATAAAGGTAAAAGGGCCTGCGGACTATGTCACTCAGGTGGATACGAATATTCAGAATTTCCTTTCCAGAGAGCTTAGAAAGCTTGCTCCTCATGTGGAATTCTTGGGGGAGGAGGAAGGGCTGCATGAAATGTCCTGCGATACCTTTTGGATTCTGGATCCCATCGATGGAACCACCAATCTGATTCATAATTACCTGCACAGCACCGTATCTTTGGGACTTTATGACAGGGGACAAATAGTAATGGGTATTGTGTACGATCCTTTCCGGGAAGAAATCTTTTATGCAGAAAAGGGAAAGGGGAGTTTTTGCAATGGAAAGCCCATTCATGTGTCTCAGGCAGAGTCCTTGGAGGAGACAATTATAGCAGTAGGGACAGCCCCTTATAATAAGGAGATGGCTTCAAAAAACTTTGCAAGTATTCAGAAGGTGTTTGAGAAGAGCCAGGACATCCGCCGAACGGGAACAGCAGCCATGGATTTGGCCTACACTGCCTGTGGCCGCGTGGGAGGATACTTCGAGGCCAGACTGCAGCCCTGGGACTTTGCAGCCGGAAGCCTTCTGGTGGAAGAGGCTGGCGGCCAAATCACGGATTTTGCCGGCAATTCATTGAACCTTCTTCAGCCTGGAGCTGTGGTGGCTACAAATAGGAAGCTCCATGAGGAATTGCGGGAGCTTTTGTAGAAATAGGGTTGAAAAGTTGTATGGAAGATAGAAAATAGAAGGGAAAAGGAATGGCCCATAAACATTCCTTTTCCTTTACAGCTCTGTTTTTAATTGAGGATAACGCCGCCCTTGAGGCGGTGTCCTTTTCCGGGGCTACTCTACCTTAACATCTACCATTCGACAGGGCTCTCCCCCAGCCTGATTGATAGCATAGGCTGCCCTGGCTTTGGCTCGTTTTACCTTGCGGGCTTCTGGAGTTAGCTCTGCCTCCATGCGGGTCATCTCACCCTTATCAGTCAAAACTTTTTTTGCTTCTTTCTCAGTTGTCTCTGCTTTTTCAATATCTGTCTTATCAATATCTGAGCTTTCAGAATTATGTTCTTCTGTCTCTGTAGCTTCTTCTTTGGCAGTATCTTTTGTGGGATCCTGGATGCCCTTTTCAGCTTCCTCAGCCTCCTTCAGATCCTGTTCTGCCTTCTGACGTTCTGCGTCTGTGGGAAGCTGTCCATATCTGCCGCTCTCAATAAATTCTCTTGTGGATTCCTCAAGAGCAGCAGTTTTCTGAAGGATTTGCCAACAAATCTTTAATTTTTCACCCTTGGGAATATTGGGATTATTCTGGACGCTGTTTACGGTGCTTAGAGCGGAAGCTGTGTGAGTCATTTTTACACGCTGAACCTCTTCCTTAGTCTTACACCTTTTCAGCTCTTCCTCATAAGTCTTTTGTTCTTCTTCTATGGCTTTTACATGCTGGTAGGTCTGGGGATCTGTCTTTCTTAGATATTCCATTTCTTCGTAGGTGAGCTTTTTCCCACTATTGAGCTTTAACCGAATCTGCTGGGAAAGCTTAGTGGAACCATCTTTTTGAGCTTCCCGCATGTCCTCAGCCTGCTTTTTTACCCAGTCGTCAATGGTCTTGGTACCATCAGCAGTAAAATCGCCGGATGTCTTTTTCTTTTGCCATTTCATCTCCATCTCTATATTTTTTGTATAGGAATTCAATGATTGGATTGCATAAAAATTCACAGATACACCTCCTTGTGTTAGAACAGCCTAAATTGCTTTCCATTCTGTGGCTGGTAACAGTCAAATTCCTTTCTGACCGTTATGGACTTATATATCTATATATAGTATCTCGGCATATTATCTGAAAACTTAATGCACAATCCTTGGTTACAGGAAGCTTTCTGACCTATTCCGGATAGACAAGACGTTCTGGCAGAATATCATAGAGAACCTCATCCAGATATCGTTTGGCCAGCCAGTTAGCCATAGGAAGGTTCATATCCAGATAATTTCCGCAGTCTCTGGCACAGGCTCCCGGAACCTCTCCCGTAAAGTCCCGGATAAACTCCCACATTTCCACCATGAGGGGAACAATGTCCCTGGATTCATAATCTCCAGCCAAAAGCAGATAGAAGCCTGTCCGACATCCCATAGGCCCAAAATAGATGATCTTTGGTCCAAAATCCTTGTGATTGCGCAGGAAAGTGGCCCCCAGATGTTCGATAGCGTGCATTTCCGCTGTATTCATCACGGGCTCCTCATTGGGGCTGGTCATGCGCAGATCAAAGGTGGTGATTACAGTGCCTCCCACGGGATCTTTTCTGGACACATAGACTCCAGGCTTAAGTTTGTTGTGATCAATGGTAAAGCTTGTGATTTTTTCCATAATGATTTATGTTCCTTTCCCTTATCATATAAAAGATTATACTCTTTGAGGAAAAATTGATCAACTGGTTGTGAAAACAGAGATAAGCTTTAGAGTCAACAATGAAATTGCAGAAGTCACAAATCTACCATTTGAAGGTTGTGCCGCTTGACAGAAAAAAAAAACTATGCTAGAGTATATGAGTATGATTTTTAGCATGAACTAGAAGATTTCCGGTATTCAGTAACTGGACACTCCGGCCGTTACTTAATATCCGGTGTATGAAAAAAAGGAGGAGATCATCATGATCGCAAAAGAAAAAAAGCAGGCAATTATCGCTGAGTATGGCTTAAAGCCAGGAGACACAGGTTCACCAGAAGTACAGGTGGCAGTTCTGACTGCAAGGATCCAGGAGCTGACAGAGCATCTTCAGAGCAATCCAAAGGATCATCATTCCAGAAGAGGTCTTTTGAAAATGGTTGGTCAGAGACGTAATTTGCTGGCTTATTTGAAAAAGAAAGATATTACCAGATATCGTAGCTTGATCGAGAGATTAGGTCTTAGAAAGTAAGTTTCACATGGGGCTGTTGGGTAAGCAGCCCCAATTTTTCTGTAACACAAACGTAACTTAAAATTTGCAGGAGAGATGTTCCGAGACCACTGATGTGTATATGCGGGGCGTGTATACATCAGTAGTTTCGGTTAGCAATATGCAGGTAAGGGCGTAAGTGGCGCCGTCTGCTGTCTCCTGCACCAGAAAGAAGGAGAATACCATGTATAAGAGTTATTCAATGGAACTGGCAGGCAGAACTCTGACAGTGGATATTGACAGAGTTGCAAAGCAGGCGAATGGAGCCGCTTTCATGCATTATGGGGAGACCACCGTACTTTCTACGGCGACGGCTTCTGACAAACCCAGGGATGGAATTGATTTCTTCCCTTTAAGTGTGGAATTTGAGGAAAAGCTTTACTCTGTAGGAAAGATTCCAGGAGGCTTTAATAAGAGAGAAGGAAAAGCATCCGAAAATGCTGTTTTGACCTCCCGTGTGATTGACCGTCCTATGCGGCCCTTGTTTCCCAAGGATTATCGCAATGACGTGACCCTGAACAATCTGGTTCTCTCTGTAGATCCAGAGTGCAGCCCGGAGCTTACTGCTATGCTTGGCTCTGCCATTGCCACGGCTGTCTCAGATATTCCATTTGCAGGTCCCTGTGCTATGACCCAGATCGGTATGCAGGATGGGGAATTCATCGTGAATCCAGGCCAGAACCAGTATAAGACATCAGACTTAAAGCTGACTGTGGCCTCCACCAGAGAAAAGGTGATTATGATTGAGGCAGGAGCTAATGAGATCCCGGAAGCCAAGATGATTGACGCCATCTACCTGGCCCATGAAGTGAACCAGCAGATTATTGCTTTTATTGATAAGATTGTAGCAGAGTGCGGAAAAGAAAAGCATACGTATACAAGCTGTGCCGTTCCAGAAGAGCTGTTTGCAGCCATTAAAGAGTTGGTTCCACCTGAGGAGATGGAGAAGGCTGTATTTACCGACGAGAAGCAGGTTCGTGAGGAGAATATCCGTCAGATTACAGAAAAGCTCACAGAGAGCTTTGCAGACAAAGAGGAATGGTTGGAGGTTCTTGGGGAAGCTGTATACCAGTACCAGAAGAAGACCGTTCGCAAGATGATTTTAAAGGATCACAAGCGTCCTGACGGCCGTGAAATGAGTCAGATACGTCCTCTGGCTGCGGAAGTGGATTTGATCCCAAGAGTTCACGGTTCTGCAATGTTCACTCGTGGACAGACCCAGATCTGCAATATCTGTACCCTGGCTCCTCTGTCGGATGCCCAGAGGTTGGATGGACTGGATGAGAATGAGACAAGCAAGCGCTATATGCATCACTATAATTTCCCCAGCTATTCTGTAGGTGAGACAAAGCCAAGCCGGGGTCCGGGACGCCGTGAGATTGGGCATGGAGCACTGGCAGAGAGAGCTCTGCTTCCTGTTCTGCCCTCAGAGGAGGAGTTCCCCTATGCAATCCGTACGGTATCCGAGACTTTTGAGTCCAACGGTTCCACATCTATGGCCTCTACCTGTGCATCCTGTATGTCCCTGATGGCAGCAGGTGTACCTATTAAAAAGATGGTGGCTGGTATTTCCTGCGGTTTGGTGACAGGAGAGACAGAGGATGAATTTGTACTCCTGACAGATATTCAGGGCTTGGAGGACTTCTTTGGGGATATGGACTTCAAGGTGACAGGTACCACAGAAGGCATCACCGCAATCCAGATGGATATTAAGATTCATGGTCTGACTCGTCCTATCGTGGAAGGCGCCATTGCAAGATGCCGGGAGGCAAGATTGTTTATTATGGATAATTGCATGAAGCCCTGTATTGCCGAGCCGCGTCCAGAAGTGGGAGACTATGCTCCGAAGATTGTGCAGATTCAGATTGATCCTCAGAAGATTGGAGATGTGGTTGGCCAGAGAGGCAAAACCATCAATGCGATTATCGAGCAGACGGGTGTGAGAATTGACATTGATGATGAAGGCGCTGTATCTGTATGTGGAACAGACAGGACCAGCATGGACAAGGCCATTGAACTTATCAAGATTATTGTGACTGATTTTGAAGAGGGAATGGTTCTCACCGGAAAGGTAGTTAGCATCAAGGAATTTGGAGCATTTTTGGAGTTTGCCCCAGGTAAAGAAGGAATGGTTCATATTTCCAAGATTGCAAAGCACAGAATCAACCATGTGGAGGATGTCCTGACTCTGGGCGATACAGTCAAAGTAGTCTGCCTTGGAAAGGATAAGATGGGACGTTTAAGCTTTAGCATGAAGGATGTAAAAGAAAACTAGAATAGAAATGAGGCGTCGCAAAATCATCCAATTCGATGATTGAGCGACGCCCTTTTTTGACTTTATTCTTTGATTTCATCAATGTATGTTTTTATCACCTCTAGGCTTGTTGGCATATTTTCACCTACTTTCTATGAGCGATTTAGTCATTTGGGTTATATGTCAGTACTACTTTTATTATAGCAAGCGATATTCAAAGTGTAAAGCATGCATGAATATTTCGTGCCATTCCATATGTAATTAATAATTGAAATATTCTACCAATTAGCCTTCCTGGAATTGCCTGGCCAGATACCGGAAGGAAGAGTTTGGCATGATCTGTCTGGATGGAATGAATAAATAGTTCCATTCTTTATATCCGTTTGCTTTTCCCCAACGTGAGGCGACTTCACAATACTGGATTCCACGCTTTTTCTTTGCAATCACATCTGGGTCATTCAGTTTATCTTCCCCTTTTACTTCAACAAGATAAATGGTATCATTTGTCTCTATCACAAAGTCAGGTTCATAATTATGACCATGGTTATATGTGATATTGAATTCATGAGGAGCAGGACGAAGCCAATTTTTCACATCATCATCATTCTCCAGGATACGTGCAAACACAAGCTCTGGATGGCTATCAAATTTGGTGCTATTGAATACACCTTTTTTATGCCGTCAAAAAGAACAGAGGTTATTTTTGCTGTATATTGATCATAGAGATTTACACGCTCAATAAAATGGAAGGATTGCTCCAGATTGTAGGTGCGTGCTCCCACGACCTCTTCCTGCAAAAAACCATTTTCACAATAAAAGTGCTGTAACATTTGTGTGTAAATTTTGTTGCCAATGTCACGCTTGTATATCATGATTATATTCTGCATGCCATTTTCACCATGTATCGTTTCGTAATGGCGGCATACCTGGGAGATCAGCTTAAATAACAGGGCTGAGCATTTTTCATAGTCGATTTCCGGCTTTTGGCGCAATTGATCTAGGATAACTTTTTGGGGATTGTAGCCATCAAAATCTATGGCGTCTCCCTTGATTCGCTGCCTGTCCGACATGTCTTCCAGGTTTTGTACTAGCAATTCATTTCTGATGGGTACATGGGTAAAATCCGCCATATTAAGGTCAAAATCTACAAATACATATTCCTCCACACCTGTATCTGTAATCTTAATGCGGGGGATAGGAATAAATTTTGCTTTGGCAGCCCGATGAGTTTCTTCTGTTTTAAAAAGAAGCCATGCTGCCAGCGGATTTTCATTTTCTTTGAAAACCTTGCCCAAATCTTTATCTTCAGATACTTTCTCTTTTACAGTATCTACAATTTTTTTCGCTTGCTCTGCTGTAACTGTATGCGCCGTTGTTTTCTGAATGTGATAGGAGACTTCTGTGTGAATAAGTTCTGTAGCCTTCTGTAACAAAGCATCATTGGCGTCATTTTTTACTAGTTTGGTTTGCTCGTAGGCCTTTTCTAATTCTTTCTCTGGCTCTGTGTCTAGTGTTAGCTGTGTATAAGTAATCTGTTCTGGAAGAATTTCTTCAGCCTTTATTACATTTCCTGCCTTAAAGATAGAGTCACCCTTTTGAGCCTCAGCAAGAATATCGTTGAATTTATCATGGGCAGTGAGCATAACTGCATCCACAGCTTTCTCACCAGTGCGTTCGCCATAGGGAAGGCGCAGACCGCGTCCAACCATTTGTTCACGGAGAATTTTAGATGCCGCAGTTCTTAAGGGAACAATGGTGTACAGATTGTTTACATCCCATCCTTCTTTCAACATATTTACATGAATCACAATTTCCACTGGATTATCGGGATTCTCTACGTCTAGCAGTAAACGCGTATTTGCTTCTGTTTCGGAGCCTTTCTGCTTTGAATGGACAACAATCGTCTTGTTTTTGTAAGCCCCATTGCGAAATTCTGTTGATTTGATAAAGCTTTCCGCCCAGGTTGCATGGGAGGTATCTTTGCAGACGACGAGCATGAACGGTTTTACAGTGGGCTTGCTGTGATTGGCGGCATAGACAGTTAATTTTCCTTTGGTACTTTCGTGACAGGCAATGCCATCCAAAAGCATCATTTTGTCAAGCTGTTCATCGCCAAAATTGTAGAAATCAATATCAGAACGAGTTACAGCAAATGGAGTGCGGGTGTAACCATCTTTGATGGCCTCTGATAAAGGATATTCATACACAACATTTTTGAAGGGTATCTGCTTTGTACCCTTGGTTACAAGAGGTGTGGCAGTCAGCTCCAGACCAAACAGTGGATGTAATTCATTCAAAGCCTGTGCGCCTTTTTCCGCACGATAATGATGAGATTCGTCCATAATAAGTACTAAATCGGATAAATTCGATAAATATTGGTAGAAGGAGTCGCCGATGACTTCATTTACCTTTTTCATGTTGGCGCCTTCTTTGTTAAACTTGTCAATGTTGTAGACAAAAATGCGAATGTCGGAATCAAATAGATTCATCTGTTTTTGGCGATAGTCGTCATCTGTAATGATTTGAGGGACAGTGCTAAAGCAGCTCAAACCCTTAAAGATATATTTTTCACTGCTGTTATCGCTGAAATCCTTTTTTAACTTTTCATAAATGGTCGTATTTGGCGCGACAACAAAGAAGTTTTTGATACGATGCTGTGTGTACAGATATGCGATAAAGGCACCCATCAGTCTTGTCTTGCCAACTCCAGTTGCCAACGCAAAAGTTAAGGACATAAAGTCACGCTCAAAATCAGAACAGATTGGATACATGGCATGAACTGCCCCAAGGGTAGCTTTGAGATTCATGCCTTTTCGCAAGTTCACAGTATTCACGATTTCTTCCAGTATTTTCAGAGAGTTCTTCTGTGGTGTGCGTAAGGACATAACGCCGCTGATATAATCTGTACTATAATGAGGGAAATCATGATTCATTGCTATCCTCCTCACTCCACTCATCTTCATACACAGGTGGGTGGACAATGTTAAGGTTATAATTTGCGATACCAAATTCGCAGCGGTTAAGAAGCATCTGAGGTATTTTTTTGATGGTGATATTTGCGTATGCTTTCTCCAGTCCGCTGTCATAGGAACGGCAGGCCACCACCAGATATTCTCCATTTTCCATGGTATCCCTGATAGAATCAAGAAATGTGCTGTTTAGATGGCGCGTGGTCACAAAGAGATAACTGTTTTCGTTGCCTACAGATTGTTTCCAGAAAAGGTTTCCATCCGGCTGATAGTGAAAGCCTTCATGCAGAGCTACTGCGGCTGCCAGCATGTCCTGGTCGTATTCTTCGTTGATGATACCCTCTCTTGACAAGGGCACACACGCCTCAATCACGATATTTCGCCGCTTTGCGGCGTTATCCTCAATCGGCGTACGTCCAGTACGCCTCAATCGTCTGCCTTGCAAGGCGACGAAATCTCATGATTGAGGTCGAAGAGTCGAAAAGAGGTAAATTTTGTGTCCTGCAAGGCACTTGAAAGAGGCGTACTGGACGTACGCCGATTGAAAGTAACGCCGCAGGTCACAAAATTTACTCTTTTTCGACCGTGTATGCCCTTGTCAAGAGAGGGTATACTCGCCAAAAGGGTCTTTCTTAATAAGAGATGGCACCAACTCATAGAAACGGTATCCGCCTCCCCCTTGCCAGTCAACGGATTTTGTAATGCCGCTCATGTCATCCCCAGCAATTACTTTGTCAAGACGAACTTTGCAATGAGAGTATGCATGCTCACCCATCTCGATACCGATATAGCGCCTTCCCATCTTATGCGCTACTGCAGCAGTTGTGCCAGAACCCAGAAAGGAGTCGAGAACAAGATCTCCAGGCTGCGTGGATAATTCAAATATTTTTTCAAGCAAAACTTCAGGCTTTTTCCCCCCGGAGAATATGACGCCGCCTTCACGGTTCACATTGTTCCAATTTAAGCTATCCCACAGAGAGCCGGTTTTTTCACGCTTGTATAAGACCCCATGTTCCATCACAGTCACATTCTTAAACCAGCTCACAAGACGCTTACTCTTGCCCACAAAATGTACTGTAGTCAAATTTCCCTTATTTCTACCTGAAACGGGATAGTATTCTATGGAATATAAATGATCCTCCTCATCCGTAGCCTCTCGTACCCGCGTACGTATAGAAGTCTGAGCATTTTCGGTAGTACAGATTCTGTCAATATATTTATAAAAGGCTTGTATTTCAGAAATCCCATCCTCCTGTGCCAGCCTGGAAACACTTTTTGTTTGATAAGAGCTGTGTTTATAGATAACAATATCTTTTCCTGCCCCATCTTTAATCGTTTTATAATAGGCGCGCTCTCCAAAATCCGTAAATACTGTCGTGTATTTGAAGCTTTTGCCTTCATTTCTCATTTCTTCAAGATACTGTGCCAGTTCAATTTTAGTGTAGGATTCGTTAAATTTGTCAAAGGCTTCTTTGGCATAACACAAGATAAATTCTACATTTTTCTTGAGGCGTTTATCTTCACCTCCGCCAGATGCGCCAGAAGAATTCTTCGTTTTTACGATGATAAGATTAATAAAATTCTTTCTGGAACAGATTTCGTCCATCAAAACTTTGCAATAATTCATTTCATCGTCATTAAGCTGGACAAAGAGCACGCCGTCGTCGGCCAGTAATTTCCAGAGCAATTCCAGCCTGTCATGCATGAGCTGCAGCCATATGGAATGTTCTATATTATCATTGTATTCGTCAAAAGCCTCTCCGGTATTATAGGGGGGATCTATGTAAATACACTTAACCTGCCCGGTATAGCTGCTTTCCAGTGCTTTGAGGGCAAGTAGATTATCTCCGTGAATCATCATATTCTCTGTGTCTGGATCCTGAGTTGTGTTGGACATTTCAACATTTTCTATCAGTAAGCGTGACTCTATGCGGACAGGCTTATCCTTGCCATACCATGTCAATTCTAGTTTATTGGCCATTGCGGCGTCCTCCGTCTCCAAATTAGCATATGAATGATTATACCATAGGCAGTACGAAAAAACCAATCCTTTCAAAAGGCTAGTCTTTTTTTGAGGTTCTCTACATATATTGTCCTAAGGGGTGAAGAAATGAAGGACAAAGAGATAGATGAAAATGAAATAATACGCATCTTTTCCCTACATATCCGCGAGATTTTGAATCGGGCAGACTTAGATTTTGCCAGGCTTCAGGAGATACGCCTCAGGGCTTTGGCCCCTTTGATGATTCGGTATGACGGGGAAGAATTTTTTCTCAATGAGAGTGGCGAACGACAGAAAAGTCCCCGGGGAGCATGGCAGGTGACAGAAAAAGAGATTCGGGAAACCATGGAATTTGTAGGGAAGTATTCTCTTTACGCCTATGAGGATGAGCTAAAACAGGGGTATCTGACCCTGCGGGGAGGCCATCGGATTGGAATCGCGGGAAAGGTTGTCCTTAATCAGGACAAGGTCCGCAGTATCCGGTATATTTCCTGCTTAAATATCCGCCTGTCCCATCAGGTTCTGGGTTGCGCAGACTCTGTGCTCCCCTGGGTGTACGATGAGACAGGAGTGCGGCATACTCTGATTATTTCGCCGCCCCGCTGTGGAAAGACGACCTTGCTGAGAGATCTGGTGAGACAGATTTCCAATGGTAAGGGCAAATTGCCCGGTTATACGGTGGGCGTTGTAGATGAGCGTTCTGAGATCTGTGGCTGTTATCTTGGAGTTCCAAGTAATGATGTAGGTATCAGGACAGATGTGATGGATGGCTGCCCGAAAGCGGAGGGGATGATGATGATGGTGCGCTCCATGGCCCCAGAAGTTATCGCTGTGGACGAGATTGGAAAATATGAGGATATTCACGCCATTGAGACAGCTCTGTTTTGCGGATGCCGTCTGATTGCAACCGTCCATGGGAGTTCCCTGGAGGACATTCACTCGAAGCCTCTGTTTCAGAGACTGATGGAAGAGCAAGTCTTTGAGCGCTACCTGATTCTTTATAATGGAGAGAGAACTGGGATGATTCGAAAGATTTTAGATGGAAAGGGGAGAGAACTATGTTGAAAATCATGGGTGCACTGATGATTCTGGCCTCTGCGACGGGCATAGGCGTAAGCTGCAGCATGGATTTGAAAAAATATTGTATGGAACTGCGGCTTTTAAAGCAACTTCTCTATATGCTGCGAGGGGAGATAAAATATACAAAAACTCCTCTGGCTGAAGCCTTTGAGCGCATTGCTGTCCGCCTGCCGGAGCCATTTTCTACATTCTTGAGGCAGACAGCTCAGGAGATGGAGAATTTGGATGGGAGGACCTTTGGAGAGCTTTGGAGGGAACAGATTCGGACAGGGTTGCCTGGCACCCATTTAAAGAAAGATGATAAGGAGCAACTGGGGGCTTTGGGAGAAGTGCTGGGATATTTGGATCTGGAAATGCAGGTTTCTTCCATTGAATTATACCTGGAACAGTTGGAGATTAGTATTCGAAGTGCTCAGGATGCCATTACAGCAAAGCAGAAATTATACCAAAGTCTGGGAGTGGCTGGAGGCATTTTTCTGGTCATTCTGTTAGTGTGATAAGAAAGGGGAAGCATGAGCGTCAATCTGATATTTAAAATTGCGGCGGTGGGAATCCTAGTGTCAGTCTTGAGCCAGGTGTTAAAGCACAGTGGGCGGGATGAGCAAGCGTTCCTGACAAGCTTGGCGGGACTGGTGCTGGTGCTGTTCTGGATCTTGCCCTACATCTTTGAGCTTTTTGATACCATGAAACAGCTTTTTGCCCTGTGAGGAGGAGAGGCCCATGATTCAAGCGGCAATGATTGGTATTACGGGTGTGTTTCTTGCATTACAGATCAAGCACACAAAGCCGGAATTTGCCATCTATCTCAGTATTGCCACCAGTATTTTTCTACTTTTTTTAGCAGTTCAAAAGCTGGAAGTTGTGGTGGAAAGTGTAAAATTGATTCAGAGCTCTATCTCCGTACAGACCTCGTATATTCAGGTCCTGCTGAAAATTATCGGGATCACTTATATTTCGGAGTTTGCAGCTGATATCTGTAGGGATGCCGGATATTCCACCATTGCAAGCCAGATTGGAGTATTTAGTAAGTTATCTATTCTGGCAGTAAGCATGCCCATTGTCTCAGCTCTTTTAGAGACCATTCATGGGTTTCTGGCAGGATGAGGGCCGTAAGAAAGGTGGTTGTTCTTTTGACCACAGGAATGTTGTTTGCAATGGCTTGCCCTCTTTTGGTACAGGCTGCAGATCTCTCTCTTGTGGAGGAATTGGATTTTTCAGAAATAGAAGAATCCATGGACGAAATTCTGGGTGGAGAATTTCAATTCAAGGATATCGTGCTGGAACTAATTCAGGGAGGACAGCCTTTTACAGTAGATGGCTTTCTCACAGCCATCCTTCAACAGGTGAAGGAGAATTGGGAGACAGAAAAGCGTATTTTGCTTTCCATTCTGGTTTTGGGAATTGCTGCAGCTTTGCTCCATAATTTTTCTACTATTTTTCAGAGCCAGCAGATTGCAGAGGTTAGCTTTGAGATTACTTATATGTTGTTGTTTTTAATTTTACTACAAGTCTTTACTGGGGCAGCAGAATTGACTCAGGCAGTATTGTCTGGGATTCAAGAATTTATGAGCGCCCTGGTACCAGCCTATTTTCTGGCTGTCACTATGGCTTCTGGAGGCACGACGGCTACTGTATTTTATCAATTTCTGTTGGGGTTGATCTACGTGATTGAATGGCTGATACGGCATGGACTGATGACTTTGATTCAGGTGCATATGATTCTCGTATTTATCAATCATTTGACAAAGGAAGAGTATCTTTCCCAGATGTCAGAAATGGTGTCAAAGATTGTGGGATGGATCCTAAAATCCATGTTAGCAGTGGTGGTTGGCTTCCATATGATTCAGGGAATGATTAGTCCAGCTATTGACTCTTTGAAGACAACCATGTTCAGCCGAGCGGCAGAAGTTTTGCCAGGAATTGGGAATATCGCCGGTTCTGTGACAGACGTAATTCTTGGATCGGCAGTTTTGATAAAAAATGGAATTGGTGTGACAGCACTGATTGTTATTATCCTGATCTGTCTGGTCCCTCTTGCCAAACTTGGGACATTAGTTTTGATATTAGACGTGGCAGCAGCTTTGATTCAGCCAGTGTCTGATAAACGGATGGTAGGCTGTGTGGCTGGCGCCAGTGAGGGAATCAAGCTATTATTCAGGGTTGCTTTTACTACGGCTGTGCTGTTTATGCTGACGATTGTAGTAGTGACAGTGTCCACAGGGGGGAAGATTTAGAAAGATGCAAAAACTTTTATTTCAATGGATTCAGGACATTGCCTTCTACACACTTTTGATGGTAGTAGTCCTTAATGTTTTGCCAAAACAGAGTCAACAGAAATATTTGAAGTTTTTTATGGGAATTGTTCTGATTATTTTAGTGATATCTCCAGTATTGTCTTTTACAGGTTTGGACCAGAAGTTGGATGAGACTTATGTAAGACAGACTTATGATCAGGAACTTCAGGAATTTTTGAGACAGCAGGAGGCGATTGAAAAAGAGTACCAGGAGTATGTGAATGAGAAAATAGAGGAGGTCCAGCAAGAGGAGATAGAGGCCACCCAGGAGGAGGGAGACCCTATGAGGGAAGACCCCCAGGAAGGAGAAGAAATTGGAATTCCTGAAATCCTTATTCAAGTCGAAATCGGAGAACCCGAACAAGGGGAAGCTCCTTAAAAAAGATCAGCTCATTATTTTTCTTCTCTTTGGCATACTATTACTTGTCATTGCGATTCCTGTTGAGCCAAAAAAGAAAAGTAAGGAAGCGAATGTTACCGAAAATCAGGAAATAGACTCTCAGGAGCAGGAAGGCATGGAAAAAGAAGGTGCTGTATCCACATCTTCCTATGAAGAACAGCAGGAGGCACGGCTTGAGGAAATCTTAAGAAAGGTAGAAGGAGTCGGGGAAGTAGAGGTTATGATTACCCTACAGGCTTCCTCAGAAAAGGTGGTGGAAAAGGATCAGCCATCTACCAGTCAAGATGTGGAGGAACAGGACTCAGGAGGAGGGACTCGCAGCACTCAGGATAGAAGTTGGTCAGAATCCACAGTTTACTGGGAGCAGGAGAATGGAAGTCGGACTCCCTATGTGATAAAGGAACTTAAGCCAAGAGTGGAGGGCGTTATTGTCATTGCCCAGGGAGGGGGAGATCCAGAGATAAAACAGAATATTATGGAGGCAGTTCAGGCATTATTTCCTGTTGAAGCACATAAAATTAAAATAATGAAGATGGAGGGTTCAAAGTGAAAAACATATTTAAGAAAAACCAGATGATAATTACCGCATTGGCGATTATGATTGCAGTGGCGGGGTACTTAAATTATTCCGGCAGTAAGCTGGATTCTACCAAGGTCACGGCCAATACGGAGGCTTCTGCTGAAGAAGATGACAGTATTGCGGCAGATATCTCGGCTGAGGATATGTATGCTCAGACGGGGCTAGAAGAGTTGCAATTCGCAGAGGGAGATATCGCAAGCCTGGACTTGGATGCTGAGGATTTAGACATGGCGGACGTGGGAGAGGATGAGAACCCAGGAGAAGCAGTCTTGGCCAGCACTACAGCAGGAGTTGGATTTGCTTCTGAAGCCAAGGTGACGCGAGAGCAGCTTCGCTCCAAGAATAAGGAAATCCTTCTGGAGGTCATCAACAACACGAATATTTCCGATGCTCAGAAACAGGAAGCCATTGACAGCATGATTGAGCTGACAGACATCGCAGAACGTGAATCTGCGGCAGAAATACTTCTTCAAGCCAAAGGCTTTGAAGATGTGGTAGTCAGCATCACAGATGGGCAGGCGGATGTGGTTGTGAACATGGCAGAAGTAGACGACTCCGGGCGTGCTCAAATCGAAGACATTGTAAAGAGAAAAACGGGAATCTCAGGAGAAAATATTGTAATCACCCCAGTTGCAACAGCAGAGTAACAGAGACGAAAGATGTGAAGCCAAAATGAAAAGGGGCTGTTGCAAAATAGATGAGTAATCATCTATGGAGCAATAGCTCCACTTTTATGTCAAAGAATAGAAAAGCAGGCTCCGAAGAACCTGCCATTCATGGTATAATAAAATATGCCTAATAAATTAAAATACCATAAAGATTATACCGAATTTGGCGAGCCTTATCAACTGGTTTTGCCATTAAATTTGGAAGGTCTCGTTCCTGATGATGATTCTGTAAGACTGCTGAGCCACGAATTGGAGGATCTCAATTACAGCTTGCTGTATCAGGCTTACTCTGCCAAAGGCAGAAATCCCGCAGTTGCTCCAAAGACCATGTTCAAGATCCTGACCTATGCTTATTCGCAAAATATCTATTCTTCCAGAAAAATTGAAACAGCCTGCCGCAGAGATATCAATTTCATGTGGTTACTGGCCGGACAGAAAGCACCCGACCACAGCACGATTGCAAGATTTCGTACAGGATTCCTGGCAGAAGCCTGCGAAGACCTGTTTTATCAGATGGTACGCCGCCTGAACAAAATGGGCGAGTTATCAAAAGAGACGGTATTTATAGATGGGACGAAACTGGAAGCATGTGCCAATAAATACACATTTGTATGGAAGAAATCCGTTGGGAAAAGGGAAGAAAAGATGTTCCTAAAAATACAGGAGGCAGTCACTCATCTGAATAATGACTACCTGCAGTCTTTCTGCATATCACAAGAAACCAGAGTCCAGGACCTAAAGGAGATCTGCCGTTTTCTGGAGCAGGTATGCGAAGAGCAGCATACTGTTTTTGTACATGGAAGAGGAAAACGTAAAACCCGAAACCAAAGGTATCTGGAATTGTTCCGTCGTTTTTTGGATCGTCAGACTGTTTATGACTGGCACACAGCCAGCTTCCAGGGAAGAAATAATTATTGTAAAACCGATCCGGACGCTACATTTATGCATATGAAAGATGATCACATGAGAAATGCGCAATTGAAGCCAGGATATAACGTGCAAATCGGAGTAGACAGCGAATATATTGTTTCCGCAGATATTTTTCAGGACAGGAATGATGTCTGGACGTTGATCCCTTTCCTAAAAACAATGGAGGAGAAGCTTAGGTTCCGTTACCCAAGTGTAACTGCGGATTCGGGATATGAGAGCGAGGAAGGCTACACGTATCTAAGAGAGCAGAAGCAGAAACCATACATAAAGCCACAGACCTATGAGAAATGGAAAAAACGCAGTTTTAAACGAGATATCAGCAAACGGGAAAATATGGGATATGAAGAAACAACCGATACATATACCTGCCATGCTGGAAAGAAGCTAAAGCCGCTTTTCGTGAAAAAGCAGAAAAGTAAGAGCGGATATGAGTCAGAAGTAACGGTGTATGAATGTGAAGATTGTACGGTGTGTCCGCATAAGGAGAAATGCACCCGTGCCAAAGGGAACAAGCGGCTGTACATTTCCAAAAGTTTTTTAGAGAAGCGCCAAGAATCCTATGAAAATATCCTAAGCAAAAAAGGGATCCTATATCGGATGAACCGCTCGATACAAGTGGAAGGAGCGTTAGGGGTTCTAAAAAATGACTATGAATTCCAAAGATTTCTACTCCGTGGGAAAACCAAAGTAAAACTGGAGATACTATTACTGTGTATGGGATATAATCTCAATAAGCTGCACGCAAAAATCCAGAATGAACGGACAGGAAGCCATCTGTTCCCGATAAAAGAAACCGCATAACGGCTTCCCAAGCCAAAAGCCTTATTAAAGTACGCAAAAAATCCGGAAAGAATCAGCAAACCAAAAGATTCTTTCTGGATTCTTGTATATATAGAGCGAGGGCATCGCTCAATCATCTAATTTGATGATTTTTGCAACACCCTCTACTCATTCTTTTTTGCAGCCCCAAAATTACAATACTATTATCAAAAAAGCAGCAAAGGAGAATAAAAGAAATGGCGACATTATTGGAAGCGAAAAATGTAACAAAAATTTATGCAAAGTCACAGCACCCAAGCCTTAATAAAGTATCGTTCCGCGTAACGGACGGCGAATTTATTGCCATTATGGGGGCTTCCGGATCCGGAAAGACCACCTTGCTTAATGTTCTTTCTACGATTGATACACCCACAAGCGGCAGCATTACAATAAACGGTATCAATCTAAAAAATCTGACTGATTCCAAAGCAGCGGATTTTCGCAGGGATAATCTGGGTTTTATTTTCCAGGAATATCTGCTGTTAGACAGCCTTACTATTTTTGAGAATATCGCTGTTCCGCTGACTTTACAGAAACTTCCGCCTCAAAAAATAGAAAATATGATAAGGAGACTGGCGAAAAGCTTTGGTATTGACGCACAGTTAGAAAAATATCCAAGTGAGCTCTCAGGCGGGCAAAGGCAGCGTGCTTCCGCTCTAAGGGCTATTGTGAAACATCCAAGCATTTTATTTGCAGATGAACCGACCGGGGCATTGGATTCAAGTTCCGCAACAGATTTGCTGAACACTTTAAAGGAATCAAATGAGAGCCTCCATACTACGATACTAATGGTCACACATGATGCTTATGCTGCAAGTTTTGCTGACCGCATCCTGATTTTTAAAGACGGCTGCATCATTCAGGAATTGTTGAAACAGAATGCTGACAGGCGTGCATTCTATGAATCCATTGCACTGGAAGTAGCAAAACTAGACACAGAAAGGTAGGAAATCATTTATGAACCATTTGTCTATGGCACTTAAGAACCTAAAAAATAATTTTTCCTTTTATGCCCTCTATTTATTATCCATTTCCTTTGTAATTACTATTTTTTTTGCTTTCACTTCTTTTTCCATGAATAAAGTTATGCTTGAGAAAATATCAGGCGACGGGCGGGTGGAAACTATGTGCAACACGATTTCTATGTTCCTTATGGCATTCGTTATTTTTTATATGTCCTATTCAAACCGTTTCTTCCTGCGCCGGCGCACAAAGGAATTAGGTATTTATGCAT
The DNA here is from genome assembly GCA_910574475.1 of Clostridia bacterium. Taxonomy (GTDB): domain Bacteria; phylum Bacillota; class Clostridia; order Lachnospirales; family Lachnospiraceae; genus Laedolimicola. The sequence goes on from CAJTAT010000007.1 coordinate 75,808, forward strand.
TATTAGGATATCGGAAATCCACAATACTGTCTTTGCTTACAGCAGAAAATCTGCTTTCCTGCTTTGGGGCTTTCGTAATCGGAATCCTTTTGGGCGGTCTGTTTCACAAAGGCATTGTGTTTGGCATTACAAAATTACTGGACTTGACAGTCAATCATTCAGAAATACCGTTTTTTAACCTGAATGCCATGGTAAAGACGGCTTGTTTTGTTTTTGCTATTATCATCATGTTATCGCTGTCCAACAGCAGATTTCTTTTTAAATCCTCCCTTATGGATTTAGTGCGGTTTGAAAAAAGTGCGGAAAAGCACACAAAGTTCCATGCCGTTCCTTCCATCATCGGGTTTGCATCTGTCATTTTGGGATACTGTATTGCCCTCGATATCCTGCGGGGCGAAAAATCTGTCTGGTTTTCAGTCGGGTTTTATGCTGTCGGAATGTTTACATTTACACTCATTCTTTTTGGGACAGTGCTTTTTATTGCAGCTTTTCTCCCTTATGCGGTACAGACCGGCAAGAAAAATAAGAAGAAATTTTATACGGAAACAAGAATCATTACTTCACCGGGGTTTATATACCGAATGCGCTCCAATTCGAAAACGCTGATTATGCTCACATTACTGTCTGCCGCAACTTTGACTGTTTCCAGTGTTATGGCTCTCTCCCTGTATTATCCGATTGCAGCAGTATCCCGCATTGCGCCGTCAGAAATCGAGTGCCGTATTGAAAAAGAGAGGGATCTGTCCGCAATCATGGAGATCGTGAACAGCTATTCATCGGGAGATGATATTACATTCCTGCAGACCGATATTTATAAAGTTACGTCTACTGCCGGGCAGCTTCCCATGGAATACAGTGTCGGAACTTCCAAGGGAGATGCTGACAACGAAAAAATCCTTCGGAATGCAGGTTTTGAATGTATCTCATATTCTGACTATACCGCCATTCTGAAAGCGCAAGGGCGGCAAAAGGCCTTGGAGCAATTTACAGCATTAAACAGCAATGAGTGTATTTTTGTTAGATACCAGCCGGCTTCCGGCAAAGATGAAACAGGCAGCACCTATCCACTGCTCATAAACAATACTGAAATACCTGTCACTGTGACTATGACCACATTAGATAATCCGATTTCTTTTGCGAACAGTGTTGGCACTTTGATTGTAAGTGATAATTTATACAACATGATATCTGAAAATGCCGCCCCCGAAACGACAGTCTTAAGTATAAACGGAAGTTCCATAACAGGCAATGAGGATCTGTTTCAGGCGCTATCTGCATATTTGGATAAAAGTCCTTACCTGCAGGGGAATTCCCACAGGATACATGAAGTAGTTTCCCTAAGCAGTTCCACCTTCCTGCTGATAGGCTTTCTTGTGGTATTATTCTTTATCGCAACAGGAAGCATCCTATATTTTAATAATATTTCAGCCATAGCCGATTCAAAATCCGATTACGATATTCTTGTAAAAATGGGATATACGAACAGGAAGATTAAAAAAATCATCAGGAAACAGGCAATCACATTTTTTAGCATTCCGTTTCTGTTCGGATTGGCAGACTGTATCTTTGCCACATTCGTATACAAAACAGCCCTTATGCAGAACCTTTTGGCGAACAGTATTGCTTTATACGTCCCTGCGATATTAGCCATTGCGCTGACACTGATCATTTATCTGATTTATTACTGTATGACTGTCCATACATGCTGTAAAATGGTTTTGAGAGAATTTTAGTTGTATGCACACAGGTAAATGATATAATTCAGGCATGGATAAGGGGGCAAAAATATGAAGCGCATTAATTCTAAGCTTTTGCTTTTTATAAACTCTACACTGCTTATAATATATATGGGGCTGCAAATAAACATTCAGATGCCTTGCAGTATCAGCAAAATCGTATCAGTATTCCTGTCATCGCTGATGCTGATAGACGCTACTTATGTGAGTTCCTGCAATATCAGAGATAATAAAGCTATCTCTTTGTTTTGCGGTCTGCTGGCATTAGACAGTTGGTATATACTCCTTTCCGTTTCGGACAATGCTATAACAAATATTGCGTTTTATGCCTTAAGTCCAGTTATATGGTGCATTTTTATCAATTTTATACTCGTGTTTTTATTTCAGGGAAGCGGTTATAAATTCAAAAAAGTAACAAACTTCTGCCTGACTGGAACCTGTATCTGCTCCCTTATCGGCATTTTTATATCAGACAATGTGTTTGCATTGTTGTATGGCATCCAGTTTTTTGCAAGCTGGCTTTGTTTCATTTTTGTTGTTGCTTACCATAGAAAAAGAGCTGCTTTTGTTCTGAAAGCAGAATGGAAGTCCATTCTGTTCTCTCTTGTGGTAATAATCATCTTATTCATTGCATACTGTCTTACCACAATGGGCATAAAAGGAAATCTTTCAAATTTTGGAGTGTATATCCCTGTCCTGCTTTTCTCCATGAGTATTCACGGTATTATACTAAAAGAGCATCGCAGTCTTCCATTATCAGCCATATTTAGCAGTTTTCAGTTAATGTTGCTCCTGCTTTTCGGCGTTATCATTTGTGGTCTGATTACAATGACTCTGAGTATCGGCTGGTTATCTTTCCTTCTTATGTTGGACGCTATGTTTGCATTTATCTATGTCTGCAATATCATACTGGATTTTAATTTAAGGCAGGGAGGAGGCAACATGGTTATGGAAAGCAAATACAATGCCGCATTGGCACAGTTACAGCAGGAAGAGCAGATAAATCTTGAATTTTCAAATTTTCTTCATGATAATATTCTTCAAGACCTGCTTTCCATAAAAAATATGATGCATAAATCAACAAGTCCTGATATACAGAAAATAATCACACAAACTCTTGATAATATGAACATCTATATCCGTGAGCAGATGCAGAATTACCATCCTGTATTGCTATCAAAGCTTACTATAAAAGAGAATTATCAAAATTTGCTTGCATATATTGCGCAATCATTTCCTGATCGCCACGTCAGCATTGTTTTTGACTGTTCAGACTCTTTATTTTTAGTTCCGCCCTATGATATCTTCATATATCGGCTTTTGAAAGAACTCGTCACGAATGTTTATAAACACTCTACGGGCGAAAAAGCATGGATAACGCTTACACAGGATCATGGAATGATAGTACTATGCGTAAAGGATAATGGGAGTGCTGATACCGACAGCCTCACCTATGCAGACTCGTCAAAACACAGAGGTCTTGCATTAAGCGCTGACCGTGTGCATAGCATGGACGGCACTGTAAGTATAACCCAAAATTTTCCACATGGAATCTGCGTCTGTATTAGACTGCCAATGAAAGGAGATGCTTCTTATCAATATTTTATTAGTCGATGACCACGCCCTATTTTCCAAAAGTCTGGAAATTGCATTATCAGACTACCCGGAAATAAAAACCTTTAAAAGTATCCATGATATTTCCCTATTGGATAAATTCATTGAAGAAGATGCCCCGGACATCCTGCTCATGGATATCAATTTAAAAAATATATCATCCGAAGACGGTTTGGAATTAGCAAAGCAGATATTATCCAATTATCCAGAGCAAAAAATTGTTATCCTGTCTGGATACGATCTTCCGGTATATCGCAACGAAGCCAAAAAAATCGGGGCAAAAGGATTTATCAACAAAAATACAGAACCGGAAAAGCTGATCGCTTTTCTTTCACAGATCATGCAGGGAAAATTTATCTTCAACGGTTCCATTCCATTTTTAGAGGAATTAACGGACTGTGAAAAACAGATTTTGCAGCTTATAGCAGACGGCAGAAAACGGAAAGAGATTGCAGGCACGCTTTATATCAGCGAACGTACCCTTTCTAATCATTTACAGCATATATTTGAAAAACTTGATGTCTCCTCCTCTGTCGAAGCTGTAACCAAGGCGATTCAATTAGGATACCTCCCGCCGCTTTGTTAATTTCGATTCCTGCCATAATCTTCTCCATCAAAACTACAGTCAGGATTGTTATGGAAATCACAAAATCAAGGTTGAAGGCCACTTGCCTTGGTGGTATACTTCGTCCATAACGATTTTTACTTATGGAGCGGAGGAAGGAGATAAAACCATGAGACTTCTAGTAGTTGAGGATGACCGTCTTTTAAACAATACCCTTTGCTACAATCTTTCGGCGGCTGGCTACACAGTGGACGCTGCCATGACAAAATCAGAAGCGGTCAGCCTCTGCGAAGCGCAGGACTATGATCTGATTGTACTGGATGTCAATTTACCTGATGGAAACGGATTTGACTTTTGTAGAGAAATCAAAGAGCGCCGTCCAGATACCGCCGTGATTTTCCTGACCGCAAACGATATGGAGAGCGACCAGCTGCGCGGTTTCGAGTTGGGAGCAGACGACTATGTGACAAAACCGTTTCATATCAGTGTATTCCGAAAAAAGGTTTCCGCTTTGCTGGGCCGCATCCAAAGGCAGACAGGCGGCGATTGCTACACAGACGGTACATTATCCATCAATTTTGGGGAATTGACCGCTGCCCTTGCGGGGGATCCGGTTATCTTCACTCCAATGGAATACCGTTTGCTAAAAGTACTGGTAAGAAATCCGCAAACCGTTCTGACCCGACAGGCGCTTCTTGAAAAGCTGTGGGATGCAGATGAAAACTTTGTGGACGAACACGCCTTGACCGTAGCGATCAGCCGCATCCGGGGAAAAATTGAAGCAGACGGCCAGCAATATATCAAGACCGTCTACGGCATGGGCTATATGTGGATCGGGGGGATAAAGAAGTGAAGGGGAGCAAACTTTCCATCAACTGCGCCTGTGCGGCAGGGGCTGCTTTTTTAGGTTTTATCTCCGCTGCCACCGTTACTGCGGCTTTTCTCTTTGCCGGCAATCCGGTAATCGTATGGCTGTGCCTGCTGTTTCCCCTGCTGGTATTCACCTGTGCAGCCCTTTTCGTGGCTTTTCTGCGCCGGAAACTGGTATTGTTTTCGGACAGACTATGCGAAACAATAGACCATATGCTGGACGGAGACTCAGCTTGGCCGCAGGTCTGTGAGGAAGAAAACCTGTTTTACAAAATCAACCACCGGCTTGTCCGTCTATATGAAGTTATGTGGGAAAATCGAGAGAGCGCAGCAAAGGAGCGGGCTGATTTGCAGGAATTAATCTCCGACATATCCCATCAGGTAAAAACGCCAATCAGCAATCTAAAAATGGTAAATGCCACTTTGCTGGAGCAGCCTATGCCAGAGGAAAAGCAGAGGGAGTTTTTGCAGGCTTCCGGCGGCCAGCTTGAAAAGCTGGATTTTCTCATGCAGGCTATGATAAAGACCTCCCGCCTGGAAACCGGCGTCATTTCATTGGACAGAAGGATACAGCCCCTTTATGACACCTTGGCGGCGGCCCTGGGCGGTATTCTGCTGAATGCGGAAAGGAAACATATTCATGTCAGCGTAAATTGTCCGGAAGATATCATTCTGGCCCACGACAGGAAATGGACAAGTGAAGCCCTGTTCAATATTCTGGACAATGCGGTGAAGTACACCCCGGCAGACGGCGATATTCAAGTTTCCGTTCAAAGCTGGGAGTTCTATGTGAAAATCGACATAACTGACAGCGGAAAAGGAATCGCAGAGAGCCGGCGGGGGATGATCTTCAAACGCTTCTACCGGGAGGAAGAAGTCCACGATGTGGAGGGCATCGGCATAGGGCTGTATCTTGCCCGGGAGATTGTCACCATGCAGGGAGGATATATGAAGGTGACTTCGACAGTAGGCAGCGGCTCCACATTTTCCGTGTTTCTGCCTCATGGATAAAATTTGCAAGTGGGAAAAATTATATTTTTTGGAAGTTTTCATAACGCATTTCTGGAAGATACCAGGAAGCAGCATGGAAGGAGAGAAAAAATCATGCTGGAATTCTTTGACGGCATGAACCGATGGGAGCGGACGGCGGAACTTATACAGATTATCATCTGGCTGCCGGCAAATGGATGATTGATAACGCCCAGTGGTGTCTGGAGGGATGCTGGTCTTTCTGTGGGCTGTAACCCATACTGAATAGAGCTCTATCAGCTCCTGGGGCTTGCCGGGCTCCGCCTCTCCCAGCCTATACAGGCCGCAAAAGGGTCCCGGGCCGCGTACTTTTTACCGTCAAATATCCGTTGTAGGGCAAGAGCGGACACCACCCAAATCATTTTGAAAAGGAAGGATAGCAAAATGTCAGAATTACACAACATTCCACTTATCTATAAAGCAGGCGTATACAGCGCTGCTGATTTCAGCAAGGACATTGACAGTGACAATGCGATTTCCTTTGACTATGATGCGCAGTATCAAATGCTCACCTATGACATCCCTGTCGGGGAGGACTGGCGTGGGATGACGCTGTACAATGTGCCGGAGGATGACCTCGTCCGGATGCTCCGCGTCGTCTATGGCAAAGATGGAACACTCCAGAACATCACCACTATATTGGGTGGTCATGAAACACTGTTGTACATCCGCTACGAAAACGAGGAGCACGCCAGACAGGAAATCCGGAGATTTGCTATCCAGAATGCAGATGCTATTATTGAACAAATCCGACAATGCACAGATGTTGTGGCAAGGCTTTTCATTGAGTATTATTGCGACTCCGATAACATGGATTACCATGCCGTGATTGGCACTGCGGATCAGATGGAAACAGTAAGGCAGAAAGGACATTACGATGATTCCTGCGACTATGCCGGCAACTATCCATCTGAAAACCTTGAGGGCGATAACGAGATGCTGATAGTAATGATGCGCTGCGCTGCTGGTCATCCATGCGAGAATTTCCGGTATTCAGTGGAAATTATGTCAAAACATATCGAGGAACACGCATTGTCAGCGATAAACAAGACGGAGGATTTCAAATATATCTGTGCAGAATATGATTAAGAAATTAGAAATGAACTTTTTTTAAAACGTCACAGGATTGTGACATTTCAAGGGTAAAAAATCAGCGGTCCGTGACATTTCTGTGAGAATTGGCTGTTATGATAGCGGCATCAAAGAAAGGATGGCGCTTACCATGAGCATTTTGCAAACAACTGACCTCAAAAAATACTATGGCGTGGAGCCAAATCTCACAAAGGCGCTGGACGGTGTGACCCTTTCCATTGAGCAGGGGGAATTTGCCGCCATCGTTGGAACCTCCGGCAGCGGCAAGTCCACTCTGCTGAATATGATGGGCGGTCTGGACGTGCCAACCTCCGGCAGCGTTCAGATCAAGGGAAAAGAACTGGCCGAACTGAACGACGAGCAGCTTACCATCTTCCGCCGGCGCAACATCGGCTTTATCTTCCAGAACTACAATCTTGTCCCTGTTCTGAATGTCTATGAAAACATCGTCCTGCCTGTGGAACTGGACGGCGATACGGTGGACAAAAAATTCATGGACGAAGTCGTGCGCCTGCTGGCCTTGGGGGACAAGCTGAACAATATGCCAAACAACCTGTCCGGCGGACAGCAGCAGCGTGTCGCCATCGCCCGTGCTCTCATTTCCAAGCCCGCCATTGTTCTGGCTGACGAGCCGACCGGCAATCTGGACAGCCGGACGAGCAGCGATGTACTGGGGCTTTTGAAAGCAACCAGCAGCAAATTCCATCAAACGCTGGTGATGATAACCCACAACAACGAGATCGCTCAGCTTGCCGACCGCATTATCCGAATTGAAGACGGCAGGATTTTTGAGTAAGGGGGTGCTGACGATGAATGATATTTTATTCGGCAACAGCAACGGTGTGGTCATCAAAAAGCTGTCAGGCCGCTACTTCAAGGCAAGCAAAAGCAGGAATATCATTGCGATCATCGCAATCGTTCTGACCACCATACTTTTTACCACAATCTTCACCCTTGGCTCCGGTCTGATGGATACTGTTCACGATCAGAATATCCGCAAGGCAGGCGGAGAGGGGCAGGCGGTGTTGAATTATATCAGTGATGAAGTTTACAACAATATAGCGGGAAGTTCCCTGATTGACCGCATCGCCTATACAAAAGCGGTATCTTACCGGCTGAAAAATTCGGGCTTAGAGCGTTGGCGGTCTGATTTGTGGTATATGGATGATACCGCTCTGGAATTTGCCCGCTACACGCCCACAACAGGCCGCCGGCCCGAAGGGGCAGACGAAATCATTGCGGACACAAAAACGCTGGATGCCCTGGGCGTACCGGCGCGGATCGGGGAAACCGTTTCTCTGACCTATGAGGTAAAAGGGAAGACCTACACCACCGATTTTACCCTCTGCGGCTTTTGGGAAACAGACAGCTTGAGCAATATCGGAAGGCTGATCGTATCGAAAGCCTTTGTGGACGCCCATTCGGATATTCTGTCGTATACCTATCCCATAGACAATGACTATTCCGGCGTTGTCACCGCCTACGTAATGTTCAGAAGGAATGGTGATATAGAAGCCCGGCTCCATCAGCTTCTTTCCGAAACCGGTTATACCTGTGACACAATGGGCGGCAGCAAGGAGGACAGCAACTATGTGATTGCCCGTGTCAGTCCGGCCTATCAGAGCGGCGCATTAACGGACAATCCCGCTATGCTGATTTCCGGCATTGTAGGTGCCCTGCTGATTGTCGTAACAGGATACTTGATTATCTACAACATCTTCCAGATTTCCGTTATTCAGGATATTCAGTCCTATGGACAGTTAAAAACGCTGGGGACAACAAAGCGGCAAATCAAGCGGCTGATCAATCGGCAGGCGCTCCGGCTGTCCTTAATTGGTATTCCTATCGGTCTGCTGGCAGGCTTTTTCATTGGCCGGGCCCTGGTTCCTTTTCTGATGAACGGAACAAGTTATACCGCAGACGCCGGTATCAAAGTAACGGTAAACCCTTTAATTTTCATTGGTTCCGCTGTTTTTGCCCTGTTTACGGTCTTTGTCAGCGTCCGCAAGCCTGCGAAGATTGCAGGTATGGTTTCGGCAATCGAGGCCATCCGCTATACGGAGAATGATGCGGCGGCGTTTGGAAAGCGCAAAGCCAAGGAGAAAAAATCGACCCACGGCGCAAAACTTCACTTTATGGCGCTGGCAAACCTGGGGCGCAACCGCAAGCGTACTGTGCTGGTGATTGTGTCCATGACATTGAGTTTGGTGCTGTTCAACACAGTATTCACACTGTCCGGCGGCTTTGATATTGACAAGTATATTGCAAAATTTTTAGATACGGACTTTGTGATCTCTACCGCAAATTACTTCCAGTATCAATTTGAAAAAAGTGAAAATGACCTGTCGGAGAATTTTATCGAAGCGGTCAAAGGGAATGCGTGTTTCGAGGATGGCGGCAGGCTCTATACCTCCCGCATGCTGGAAGAACCGTTTTCCATAGAACACAATGCCTTTTTCAGCTACAACAAAGATCAGAATGGAAATCCCTTTGCAGCTCTGTATGGCGCGGACGATTTTCTGTTAAATGGCATGGAGGCCGTAGAGGGAACCATTGACCTGGAAAAGCTGAAATCAGGAAAGTATATCCTGCTGAGTGTGGAGTGTAATGATGATGGAACCATCATAGATAATCCAAATATCAGCGTGGGCGACACAGTACGGATCAACCATCTGAAAGCGGAGGAACTTTCCACCGCCATTACGGACAGCTATGACTTTATCATCATGGCTAAAGTCCGGGCCAACGAGAACACGGCCACTACCCGCAACACAGGCGAAACCCGGTTCTATCTCCCGACAGAGATTTTCCTGCCGCTATGCGATACCCCCCACCTGGTCAACTTCCCCTTTGATGTGAAGGAGGGGACAGAAGCTGAAATGGCAGAGTTTTTGAATCGCTATATCGACAGCGTGGAGCCGGGTATGGATTTTGAGTCCAAGGAAACCTATGTCAGCTCCTTTGATAACCTGACTTCCCTTATCATCACCATCGGCGGGGCGTTGAGCATCATCATCGGGATGATTGGTATCGCAAATTTTGTCAACTCCGTTTTGACAAGCGTTATTACCCGTAAAAAAGAATTTGCCATGCTGCAAAGCATTGGCATGACCGGGAAACAGTTAAAGGGTATGCTCTCCTTTGAGGGACTGTACTACGCTGTGGGAACGATCATCACATCAGCGGTTCTCGGTGTGCTGTTTTCTGTGGTAGTCGTAAAGGGGATTTCCAGTGGAATTTGGTTCTTCACCTATCAATTTGTTATCTGGCCCATGCTGGTGATCTATCCGTTCCTCATCCTCCTGACTGTGGCGATACCGGCGCTGCTGTACCGCAAAATCGCCAAGGCCAGCATTATTGAGCGGCTGCGGCAGTGATGAAAAACAGGCTTTCCCATTCCCTCTTGATAAATGGGAAAGCCTGTTTCCGTTACATTTTACTTTGCTTCTTTTTATTTAGAAATAACTGCTTTGTTTTCTCTACAATACCTGATCCAGTACACCAACATGCACAACAATCCATACAGGAAGATTGCTGCACCTGACTTCATGTATCCTAATACAGATTTATCACCATAAATGTCCGATAGAAATGAGAAACAAGCTGTAACCGGATGCCAATAAGCCGCCCTTCCATTTACTACAAACACTCCAGATACACCAACGAGCATGGACAGTATACTTCCCCATATATATTTCCCGCCATTCTTTCCAAACCACAGAATCACAGGCAATATGGTTAACGTGATACAGATGTTATACGCAAGCGCTTTCATGCATACGCCTGCCATCATAAGTACGGCGGGGCAGTTCCTTAATATAATGCCCGCAGACAAAAGCAGAACCATTTCAAACAGCGCAACTCGGATCATCAGCAAAAACAAGACTGCCGCTTTCGCTTTTATCACATCCTGCCATCTGACCGGTATCGCCAGCAGATTTTTCAGCGTATCCCTTGCATATTCCTGATCTATCATGTATCCCCCGATCAAAGATATTGTAAACGGCAGGAACAGCATCGCATTGTTGTAAAAAAACATTTCTGCAAGCCCTTCCCATTCAGGAACTCCCGCCTTAATCCGCATTTGCTGCGCAAAAGTAATGATAAACGAAAAGAGGATGCTGAGATATCCAACAAAAACCATTTTCTGTCTTTTCAATTTCTTTAATTCTGCCCGGATCAATCTTTTCATCATACATCGGCCTCCTGTCTGTTATAAAGCCATAAGCTAATTGCGAGGGAAGCTGCCGCTGTTGTCCCCAACAAAAGTATTCCCTTGTCCATTGGATAATACAGTGTGTCCAAACCAAGCTGCAGATTATCCGTATATTCAATAATGGTAAGGGGATAAGTGATGCGATATGCTGCCAAAACAGGCAGATGCATCTCAAGGCAATGAAACATGGACAACTGCCATAGAAACAAAAAATCAATGAGTATAAAACAGTTAATCGCTATCATCGCAATCAGGTTCCTTTTGCGGAGCAAAATAATCAAAAGCACAACAGGCATTGCCGCACAGACGCTGCACAGAGATGTTATTAAAAATATACTGAAAATATGGAAAGCATCCGGAATATAATTCCGCAGAAACATTCCTCCTGCAATAGTATAGGCAGTAATGATTCCCACAAATACCACGACAATCACAAGAGCAGCGGCCAATTTTGACAAAAAAATCTTCCATTCGGGTACGCCAATCACCAGAATGTTTTTCAATGTATGATTTCTCTCCTCCAGTTCAAACAGATTTAAAAGCATGGCGGAAAAGACAAATGGAATCACAAGAAAACTTCCAAACAAGACATTCGCCCCGACCAAATTTCTAAAGGGATAATGGTTTTTTATACAGAGCAGTGTGCCAAACGTAGGTATCAGGATGCCAACTGCCCACAACATCCTTGCTGTCTTCTGACGCTTTAGTTTCTTTAATTCATTCCGGCATATGTTAAGCAATTCCCTCACCTCCGGTTATCCTTTTAAAATAATCTTCCAGTGTATCACGGCATATGTTAATAGCATCTACATAAATATTCCGTTCTGCAAGAAACTTAACGATTTCCTTTGTCTGTATCTCTGTGTCAAAAATTTGAATGCACCCATTCCCCATAATCCGATAATCCTTGATATGAAATTCTTCTTCCAGCATATGGATAACCGTTTCAGTCGGATCTGCGGATACCAGAATATAATGCATATTTCTTTTTTTCAATTCCTCATAAGGACTTTCTTCCAGCAGAATCCCTTTGTCAATAATTCCTATCCTGTCTGCCAAAAGCTCAATCTCTGACAGAATATGGCTTGACAGCAGAATCGTTTTTCCATAATCTTGCGAAAGCTCCCTGATAAAATCCCTTGTTTCCATTACCCCAATTGGATCAAGCCCATTAACCGGTTCATCCAGTATCAGGATTTCCGGATCATGGATAATGGCAGCTGCAATACCAAGCCGCTGCTTCATTCCAAGGGAAAATTCTGAAAAAAGCTTTTTATCTTTATAAGGCAGCCCAACCTTCCCCAAACTTTCTTTTATTGCATCCCGTTTTATATATCCCCGCAGATCGGAAAGAATTTCCAGATTTTCTGTTGCCGTAAGGTTTGGATAAAATCCTGGTGTTTCAATCATGACACCTATCCGTCCCAAAAATTCTTTTTTATTCCCCACAAAAGGTTGTCCAAACATATGGACAGTTCCTTTTGTTATCTTGGATAAGCCCAACAGCATTTTCATGATCGTTGTCTTTCCGGCTCCGTTCCTTCCCAAAAGTGCATAGATTTCACCCTTTTTAACATGGATATCCACTCCCTTTACTACGGCAGTATCCCCATAACATTTCGTCAGCCCTTTCGTCTCAATGACAAAATTCTCCATCACACCATCCCTTTCTTCGTGCGCTATATCTAATATAAATACATCTGCCTGCTGTTTTATATTATCATGCTTTCTCTCTCAAAACCTTACGAAAACCTTGCAAAAAAACTGCCCTGCCTTACGGCAGAACAGTTCATTTTTAATTCTCTAATATGGGAAATTCCATAACAAAACAAATTCCGTTCTTTCGGGGCTCTACAAAAATCTTCCCTCCCTGTATCAAAACCAGTTCCCGTACGATTGCAAGTCCCAGACCGCTTCCTTTACTGTTGCGGGCATCATCCGACTTATACAGCCTGTCAAAGACAAAAGGAATCGCTTTCTCAGGAATCCCCACGCCATTATCGCAGATTTTCACAGCAACTGTAATACCAGCTTGTACAATCTTTATCCAGATTTTAGAAGCCCCGCTATGTTCCATTGCATTTTTAAGCAGATTATTCACAATACGCTCATAAAAGACTCTGTCCATGCTAATCCATATCTCATCCATATCTGATACAAAGTCATAGGATATTCCATTTCCTTCAAAAGCCGCAACCCAATTTGCAAAAATTGCCCGTGTTTCCTCTACAACATCCAATGGCTCCATTTCTGCTTTCTCTTCTTTGGAATTGAGCTTGAACCATTGAAACAGATCGTCCAGATAATCTTTTAGGACATATGCTTTTTCCCTTGCCTGTCGGACAGACTCTGCATTCATCTCCCCATGAACATATTGATAATGAACGGCATCCAGGTGACCGATAATAGATGTAAGGGGAGTTCGGATATCATGAGACAGACTTGTCATGAGCTTTTCATTCCTGTGTTCCTGCCGCTTTGTCTGTATGATACGTTCCTTATTATCCATCATAATCTGGTTGAGTTTATAACAGGTATCCGATAAAAGGGAATATTTTCTTATCAGGATCCTTCTATCCGTTTTCCCTTCTATGACTTCATCTAATACCTGATTGATTTTTTTAATCTGCCTCCAGATACCTGCCAGCAAAAACATTAGCCCCAAACAGATGACGATAAGCGCTATCATTCCTATATCCATTTACTGCCCTCCCCCGAAGCGGTAGCCGACTCCCCTGACTGTCTGTATTATGCTGGGATTTTCCGGATCATCTTCTATTTTTTTTCTTATCTTACTGACCAATGCCATAATGTTATTATCGTCATAGACATAATCGTCCTTCCATACAGCCTTATAAATCTGCTTTTTTGTATAAGCTTGCTTTGGAGATGAGGCAAGAAAATACAACAAGTCAAATTCTTTTCCTGTCAGCAGCACTTCTTTGTTTTCTTTCAATATTCCTTTCATCTGCGGAATAATAGTAATCTTATCGAAACAGAGTTTTTCTTGTGGCAAAACTCCATTCTTTAGTGTGGTATTTCTTCGAATCTGAGACGCAGCCCTCGCCAGCAGCTCCTCCATATTAAATGGTTTCGTTACATAATCATCTGCACCGATTTCCAGACCACTTACCTTATCTGACGGGGAGTTCTTTGCCGTCAGCATAATCACCGGCACCGCATACTGCTTCCGTATTTTCCCTAAAACCTCAAAACCATTTTCGCCAGGCAGCATCACATCCAGCAGTACAAGATCATATTTTGTCTGTGACAGCATATCAAGCCCCTGCTTTCCATTCCATGCCGTATCTACTTCATATAAGTCATGTATACAGTTTTGCAGCAGTTCCAAAAGAGATTTATCATCATCTATTATCAGAATTTTGTTCACGATTCACGTCCTCTGTTTTTCAAACCTCATACGGTAGATATTCCATACAACCACACTGCAATTATATGTGGAAATTCGGACTATGACAAGTATCTAAAATACAACTAAGAAAGTATCATTGCTTATCCTAAAGATTTTAAATTATTTCTATACTTCCGCATCTCCATTTCATCCGTATTATCTAATACATATTGCAATTCATTTGTGACCTTTTCACGGTCATACGGAAGATACGCCGTTACGGGAGTGAAATTTGAAACCGTGTTTGCAAATAAATGTGTGCGTATATTTAAGTTGTTGATTAGCATTTGCAGTTCACGGATACGCTCTTTTTCGTCAGCAGGGACAAACAAACCTTGCTGTGCCATCTGGTACAGCTCTGTGTCTGGGAAAAGTGTAAGAGAGTCTACGGAAACAAAATACGGATTGAGCTGGCTGAACAGTTTAGCACTATTTCTTGCATTACGGTATCCGCCGTCTTTTCCCGCAAGACCTGTCATGTAAATAAAGTAATATTCAATACCCGCTTCATCTAATTTTCTGCATTGTTCCAGAATATCAGCAGCCGTATATCCTTTATTTGCAAGGGCAAGCGTTTCGTCATCGCCACTTTCCACGCCGATGCTCAGTCCGTTAATGCCCATTGCCCTTAATTTCCTTAGCTGCCACACCTCTTTATTTTTAATATCACGGATGCTCGCAAACATAGCCATTGTCTGGCATTTAATCAGATAATCCCTTACGGTCAAAGCCCTAAGTTTCAGATTCTCGTAACTCATGGCAAAAGGATTTGCCCCTGTCCAGAATATTCTCCTTGCATATGGCTGATAGCTCTTTATCTCTGCTAAATCTTCCTCAAATTCCTCCATAGGCGACATTCGGAAGTACTCGTTTTGATACAAACTGCAAAACTTGCACTTATTATAAGTGCAGCCAGAGGCAGCCTGTATGATGACCGAGTGAGCTTCATATGGTGGTCGCCAAGTTCTGCCCGTAAAGTGCATGATTATCGCTCCTCCTTTTTGTGCTGCTTTTTGTGAAGATATACCTGCAGGGTGCTTTCTTATTTTTGTGTAGTTGTCTGCACATAACGGTACACTCACAAAATGTTGCTCTTACAGATGATGGACACTTCTTCTATATCGCTGTAATTCATCTTCACTGACATTTTCTATGATTTCATCAAGAAATGCCAATAACTTTTTCTTGTCTTTTGGCAGCTGCCCATGAAACTGGTACGCATTGGAAGCTCCCATTGCCGCAAAGATGGCAGGTATCTGCAAATTTTCAATGAGCGTCCGTACCTCTTTGTACTTTTCAACTTCTCCCTCTTCCTGCCAGTTCCCGCGCTGTATTTCTGCAAAAAGTTCAGAATCGGGATAAATCGTAAGCATATTTGCCCCGATGAGCGCAGGGTGAGTCTGATTGCATATATCAGCTGACAATTTTGCCCCGATTTCTCCACGGCCTGCCCCAGAAATGCTTACTAAGTAAAAGAAACTGTAATGGATGCCTGCAGCATCTAATCTCTGGCATTGTTCTATGATGTCGGCAGAGGTATATCCCTTATTCATAAACCGCAGGGCTTCATCATCGCCTGTTTCTATTCCTATTGTCAGACCGTCATATCCCATATCTCGCAGTTTGGCAAGCTCCTCATCGGTTTTAGGAATAACATCTGTAATTCTCGCAAACGAGCCGATAGATGTAACTGACGGAAGATATTTGCGGATTAGCTCTGCAATCGCAGTTAATTTGTCATAAGACAAAACAAAGGGGTTAGCTCCCGTCAAAAATACTCGGTGGGTACGCTCGCTGTTCCAACTTTTCGCTGCTCTTTTAACCTCCCGTAAATCACTCTCAATATCTTTCAGAGGGGACATTCTGAATTTGAACGGCAAATCATTATACAAAGTACAAAACTTACATTTATGATGTGTACAGCCTGCCGTTACCTCTAACAAAAGTGATGCCGCTTCATACGGCGGCCGCCAAATTGTTCCTGTGTAGTGCATAAAAACATCTCCTTTCCTTATTGTTGGCATGTTTTTCGCCATAATGGTATACCCACAGGGTGTTTCCTTATTCCTGCGCAGCTTTTTGTGTACGCATGCCGGAGGGTATAAAGGTATGTCCGCAAGGTGTTTTCTGTAGTTTATACTAATTATACTTTCGTACAATGATTTTACAAGTACTGTACTTTTTTGCAGTACCTATATCAAAGCGGTACATTGATTTTTAAGAAAAGACGTGTTATATTATTTCAGAAGGAGTGACAGGAATGAAAAAAAGTACATTGGCTGTTGAACGCTGCAAAACAGTTTCTACCATACAAAAAATTCTGGGAGGTAAATGGAAAATTGAAATCATTTATTATATCGCCTTTCGGGATATACACCGCTTTGGAGAGCTTCGCAGGCATATCGGTGACATTACGGAATCAAGTCTGACAAAGCAGCTTCGGGAACTGGAAGCCGATGGCTTCATTACCCGTTATGACTACAAAGAAGTACCTCCCCATGTGGAGTATAACCTTACTGACTTAGGCAAAAGTTTCATTCCCGTTTTTGAGCATATGAAACAATGGGGAGATGAAAACCTCAATATGTAATCATGTTTTCCTCAAAAAGACAGAGCCAGCGAGCTGACATTGGCTCTTTTTTTTCACTTTTTATGCTTGATAAACAACTACGAAACAAGTCCGTTTGTGTTATCCTTCTGTCTGATACATAGAAAAAGAGTGGGAACCCTCACTGTCCAAAGCTTGTGTCGTTTATATAGAGATAAGAAAACTCCTACCAATTTGAAGGAGCCGGATATGCAGAAAAGCCACTCTCCGCATAGACGGTATCGGCTATACAGTATATCCCGGTGAGTGGATCTGTACCGTGAAAGAACTGTCCGCATGGTTCCGTACCCCTTTTCAGTGCCAGGCAGTTTCTGTCCTGGATGAACTGCAGAAACACCGCCTTATCTCCTATCTTTTTCTTGACCGTGGAAAGGTGATCAAATACAAGATCCGTGACTGAAAAAAACATACAAACTACATTTTGACATATCTATTGACCTTTTGGGTATAAATATAGTAGTATGGAGGTGGAAGGAGTGGATACTTGTATGCTGAAGGAATATCTGGAAAAAAACTATGGTTACAACGAACCGATTTTCATAAACGAGATTCAGCTGGATGGGCTTAATGATAATGCCCTGCGCCAGTATTTCAAACGGATGCTCAAGTCAGGCGACCTGGCTCGTTTTGACACAGGGATTTATTATCTCCCCAAAGCGTCACGGCTGCTGAAAAAAAGTTATTTAGATCCCATGAAAGTCATTATACGCAAATATATCCAAAGTACAACAGAAATCTACGGATACTTCGCCGGAGCTACTTTTGCCAATCAGATCGGTCTGACAACCCAGATGCCGGCAATGTTGGAGATCATCACATCAAAAGAATCAACAAAGGGGCGTACAGTTACCGTAGGCTCCCAGGCTATCCGGCTGAAACGGCCCGCTACGATTATAACATCGGAAAACGCTGCACTGCTCCAGCTTTTGGATGCCGTTTCCCAGGCAGAAAAGTATTCTGAGCTTTCTGCTTTAGAAACCGGGAATCTTCTGAGAAACTATGCAAAACAACAAAATTATAGTAAGGAACTTCTTTCCAGCGTGTTGTCTGGCATTACAGGTCCTACTGCAAAAAAACTGATTGAATGGGGAATTATTTATGAATTTACATCATGACCACGAAGCATTTAGCGAATTTATCATCGCTGCTTCTAACGAACTGCATATACCTCCCGGAATTATTGAAAAGGATTATTATGTTACGCTTGCTCTCAAGGAGCTGGCCTCCAAGGTAAAGGGGATGGTTTTTAAAGGCGGCACCTCTCTGACAAAATGCTATCAGATTTTGGATCGCTTTTCGGAAGATATAGATATTTCCTATGCCGCATCAGAAGGCGTTCCTGGCGAAAGTCGTAAGCGGCAGCTAAAAAAGGCAGTTATTTCTTCCATGGAGTCTCTGGGGTTCTCTGTTACAAACCTCGAAGAAACCCGTAGCCGGCGCAGTTATAACTGTTACAGGGCTGGCTATCCCAGTATTTATTCCCCGCTGTTGGAATTAAAACCAGAATTGCTCATTGAAACCTATATTGCCCTATTGCCCTTTCCGACAGTAAACCGCATGGCCGATAATTATATATACCGTTTCTTGAAAATGACGGAACAGGAAGAACTGGCAGAAGAGTTTGACATCATGCCCTTTGAGATCACAACGCAGGCGATTGAGCGGACTCTGATTGATAAGGTCTTTGCCATCTGTGATTATTATTTGTCAGATAAGATTGACCGGCATTCCCGGCATTTATATGATATCTACAAGATTATGGAATATACGAAGCCGGATACATCTTTGTCAAGACTTGTCCAGGAAGTTCGGGGCCAGCGGGAGCCTCTTCCAGTCTGTCCGTCTGCTAAAACAGGGATATGTATCAATGACGTTTTGACAGAGATTGTGGACAAGGAAATATATCGGCAAGATTACGAATCGATTACTGGCAAGCTTTTATTTACATATGTTCCTTATGAAACAGTCATTAGCGGGGTAAAAGAAATTATTAACAAAGGCTATTTCAGTGATATTTGATATGACTTATCTTCATTATCTGATAAAAAAGAAAAACGAGTAAGTTACTTGAGCTTATGCTACATAGTAGGAAACTCGTTTCTCTTTGTATTCGCTTTATTAAATACTTAAAAATAATACAATAATTAAAGTATAAGTGTAAAAGCAATAGGATTTCTTAATTCTACAAGATATCTTGTTGCTTTTCATAAGTGTTCAAATATTTTTCTATGGTTTTCTTTGCCCCCAATCCACCTCATCTAAAATTTTCTCTATGTTAACTATAAATACAAATCCCAAATGGTAATCAACATCGTACTATAGTGTCCGCCAGTTCGGTGCCAAATATATAGCTGGTGGGAATCCAGTCTGGTAAGACCTGGCAAGTCGCCAGTACCGAGTCCTTGGAGCGCCAAAGGCTAACAATGGTGTTTAAGCGTAGGACAGGGAACAGGAACGCCGTAATGCGTAAGCGTGAAGTGATTGAGCTTCGTTAGATCTATCGATTGTGTGGGGTGGTCTGCTGCCTCTACGGGTCACCCATAAAGATTAGTCGTTAAAGCGAGACTATGAAAACACACCGGAGTCCTAGAGCACGGCATACCTGATATTGTTATATTTGACATACCTGGGAGGACTGGATGGTTCTGTACATGAGACAGTAGGAGTCTCGTAGAAAGATATGGCAGAGTCCAGTCGCCGTTGAGAGTCTGCTTGTCAGAATGAAGAAGTTTTCCTATAAACCATATCCCGTGCGCAGAGCCTATATCCCGAAAGGTAATGGGAAGATGCGAGGACTCGGCATTCCGTCATTTGAGGATAAAGTCGTTCAAGGTGTCTTTAAAGAGATACTGGAAGCGATTTACGAGCCTAAATTCAAGGAGTGTTCATTTGGGTTTCGTCCAAACAGAAGCTGTCACGACGCAATTCAAAGAGTAAATAAACACATCATGGCAGACAAGGTCAATTACCCGCAAATAAAATGATATCCATTGTTTTTCTCCCCGCAATGCAGCCTACTTCAAATAAGCAATTCTCCACTGCCCGACTCGTTTCAAAAAATCCCTTTCCAGGCCGTCCGGGTCCAGCTTCCCGGCAGATAGCATCTGCCAGAGACTGTGAAACAGATAGCTGTCAATCTCCTCCAGCAGCATTCCCACGTCAATACCCGGGCGGAATACGGAAAGGTCCACGAACCCCAGCAGCTCACCCGCTGCGTCTTCATATACTTCTTTATATGACTTCCCGGTTGCCTCCCGGATTTCCAAGGGCTCCGCAAAAAGGGCCCGTATGGAAAATAAATATTCGTCAGGTGCCGTTCTCATAAACTCACATCTTGCCAGAATCTTCCGGGTCATAATCTCAAAAAAATCCGTTGTTTCCTTGTAATACTTTAATTCTATTTCACAGGATATCCTGTTGATATTCTCCCAGAGGTATAAATACAGTTCCTTCTTATTGTGGAAATAGTGGAACAGCAGGGACTTTGATATCCCGCCGGCAGCCGCAATCCGGGACATGGATGCCTTTTGGTAACTGCTGTCGGCAAATACCACATACGCAGCATTTATAATCCGCTTCTGCTTTTCTTCCGGCAGCGTAAAAAATTTCCCGTTCATCGAACCCCCCTGTATCTGTTTTTTGTCTATAGTTTTTTCAGCAGTGCTGGTCCCTGTCTGGTAAGGATTACGATACATACCGTTGCAAACAGAGCGAATACCCCTATGGGCAGCGCCAGCGCAGTCCAGGGGGCTGTTTTACTGCCCAGATAATAGAATCCCGCCGCCACCCCAAGTACCGCCATGGAAGCGAACATTGCCAGCATCGTGGCCATAGACTGCTTGATAACGACCGTTTCATTCACTGCGTCAAGCTTCGGAAAGCACAGGCCCATAAGCATTCCAAAGACGGCATGCCCTATGGCGAAAAGCAGTGTGGCAATGAGCAGCACCACCCCCTGCCGCAAAGAAAATCCAAAAGCAATCGAAATACACAGCCCGGCAATTACCGTACAGGGCAGGGTCAGCAGAAGCTGAAAGCCAACTTTAACCCAGAGCAGGGAGCTTTCCTCTATGGGGGATTCCCGCAAAATCCACAGGTATTTTCCCTCCAGGCTGATGGAAGGCGCTGTGATAGGGCAGGTGCAGAGGCAGAAACCAATCACGGCTGCCGCCATAGGTAGCAGTGGGAAAGGATACCCTGCCATTTCCACATAAGCCAACAGTTTCTCTCTCATAACCAGGGAGGCTCCCCCTGCGGCCAGCAGCATAATCAGACCGATACCGGCATTCCAGAAGTACATGGGAGTACCAAAAAAGCGCTGCATTTCCTTTTTCAGCAAAGCCTTCTTCTGTCCGGAGGCAGTCTGTGCCGTGAGTTTGTAATTGCTCTGTACGGACCGCGCGGCAAAAGCAGTCACGGCCTGACGGTATCCCCGGCCAAGGCCCATTACCACCAGGGCAAAAGGGAACACGCAGCACAGGACAAAGGCCAGCAGCAGCCCCCAGTCTCCCATAATGCCTTCCCCCATCCACAGCATGGGTGCCGCCCAGGTAAGGGAGTTTTTCACTCCGGCGGCATTCTCAGCAAGGCTGTTAATCATACCGCTTAGATGAAACGAGAAATAGAACACTGCTGCCATAAATATTCCCATCACAATATTCTGCCCCAACGCTCTGTGGGACACCCGGACAGACAGAAAGGCCACCAGCGCCCCCAACAATACGGACAGCGCCGTATCCAGCAGCGGAAGGGCCAGCACCGCGATCCCCAGCCGCATCCAGAACAGCAGGCTAAGCCCCACACCGTTTTGTGTCAGAAACGTACAGATTACCCCGGCGGGAACCAGTACGAAAATGGCGAACAGCAGGTTTTCCAGATAAATGGCAGTTACCCGGCTAACCATCAGCATGGTTGTAGGCACCGGCATGCTCAGCAGCAGGTCATTGTCCTTTCCGCCAAATACCACGCCCTTCACCGCAAAGGTGGTAAACAGAAGCCCGCCCACCAGTGCCCCTATGCCCATGAACACAAATACCAGCACTTCCATATTGGACGGCGCCAGCGCCTTCATCAGCATATAACTGTAAAGCCCGGACAGATACAGCCCCAGAAAGGCAATGAGAAAGACCGCGCCCAGCCCGGTAGCCGCTTTTCTCTTACTGCGTCCCCTGGAATTGGTTGAGGAAAGAAGCATGGACCGGAGGCTGACGTTCAACAGGACAAAAAATTTTTTCATCGCTCTCCCTCCAGTTCTAAAAATACGCTTTCCAGGGAGGAATCCCCCACCAGCTCTGCCGTGGGACCGCTTTGCACCAGTTTTCCGTTTTTGATAATGGCAATCTGATGGCACAGCTTTTCTGCCACCTCAAGGACATGAGTAGAAAAAAATACCGCTGATCCGCTTTGGCATAATTCTGACAGATAACCTTTCATTATATGTGCAGCCGAAGGGTCCAGACCTACAAATGGTTCATCCAGAATCAGCAGCCTGGGCCGCCGGATAAAAGCGGAAATCAAAGCCAGCTTCTGCCGCATCCCATGGGAGTAGCTGCCAATGGGGGAACCCAGGCTGTCCGTGAGTTCAAAAGCATCGGAATATTTGCCAATATCCGCAGTACGCTGATCTGCCGGGATGTCATACAGATCGGCAATGAAATTAAGGTAATCAATTCCTTTCATAAACTCATAGATGTCCGGGTTGTCCGGCAGAAAAGCGGTGACACGTTTCGCCTGCACAGGAGCCTTCTTAATATCGTGGCCGTCAATGGTGATGGTGCCTTCCGTAAAGTCCATCACCCCGGCCACAGCCCGAAGGGTAGTGGTTTTACCTGCTCCGTTGTGGCCGATGAATCCATAGATCTCACCTGGCCCAACATGTAAGGTCAGGTCATCCACCGCCTTCTTCCCGCCGGGATACATTTTCGAATAATGTTCAATATGAAGCATTAGAAATCTCCTTTCGTAACTCCGTTTCTTTCAATATGTTTACTGATTTTATTCCAGGTAACGGCAATGCTGCTAATGTCAATATAACCATTATGGTCACAAAATACAAGTATCATTCTTATATTGCATCCATAGCAGTTCTCCTGATGACACTACGGGCCGGACTTTATGTAAAAAATAAGAGCCTCCAAATAAATCAGAAGCTCTTTCCGGCGCACTGCGGCGTAAAAATATAAGATAATAACCTGCCCTCTCTGATTCG
Source organism: Clostridia bacterium (assembly GCA_910574475.1). Classification (GTDB taxonomy): domain Bacteria; phylum Bacillota; class Clostridia; order Lachnospirales; family Lachnospiraceae; genus Laedolimicola. The sequence goes on from CAJTAT010000007.1 coordinate 99,158, forward strand.
CTTTCTATATTATCACCCCATTGACCAATTTTGAGAAGCCCCATTTCTCTTTAACCCCTACATCATTTTCAACAAATAAACAAATCCATCTCTTTTTCATATTCCCTTATCCCCGCTTTCCAGTATCATGTCGTCCAAAGCATTGCCGGGCGGAACAATCGGCATAACATTTTCCTCCGGCTCAATGATAAATTCAATGACAGTAGGTACTTTTAGCGTGTCTTTTGCAGTTTCAAGGGCAGCGGCTATCTCATTTTCTTTTGTTACGCGAATACTGTTTGCCCCGTAGCTTTCCGCCAGTTTCATAAAATCCGGCGTATATTCCGGGCAGTGCTCTGTCGGGGTATTGCAGCTGCCGGGGCAGCTTTTCCTGTACCGCATACAGGTGCTGGAATAACGCCTGTCAAAAAACATTTCCTGCCATTGCCGTACATTTCCCAAATAACCGTTGTTCAGTATGCAGATGGTGATTGGAAGTTCATAGCAGATTGCGGTCGCCATTTCCTGAATGTTCATCTGCATGCCGCCGTCCCCGGAAATAACGATAACATCCTTTGACGGATTTCCGATTTGGGCTCCAATAGCAGCCGGAAAGCCATAGCCCATGGTTCCTAAGCCCCCGGAGGTCAGCATCTGCTTCTTTTCGCTTAATTCCAGGAACTGTGTCGCCCATAACTGGTTCTGCCCCACATCTGTGGCAATGATCGCGTTGTCAAACGTATGGTTGATTGCCCTTATCACTTTTTCCGGGGTCAGCCCTTCTGTTTTCATGGAAAGGGGATACTGGCTTTTCCACTGCCTGATCTGCTCCAGCCATTCCTCCGTATCTAATTTCTGCGCTTTTTCAAGCAATGCCAAAAGAGCCGTTTTTGCGTCCGCAACAATGGGAATATCCACCTCTATATTTCTGGAAATCGAAGCGGGGTCTATGTCTATATGAATGATTGCCGCATGGGTGGCAAAGTGTCCGGTTTTTCCTGTTATGCGGTCATTAAACCTTGTCCCGATAGAAAAGAGGACGTCACAATGACTGATAGCTGTATTGGCTGCATAGCTTCCATGGATTCCCAGATTCCCGATATACAAGTCATGGGTTGTGGGAATTGCCCCTTTTCCCATGATGGTAGTAACAACGGGAACCCCTGTCATTTCTGCCAGCTTTAGCATTTCCGAATGTGCATGGCTGATGTTCACGCCGCCGCCGACCAAAAAGACGGGCTTCTTTGCGTGATTCAATGTTTCCAGTGCTTTCTTTAACTGTCCCGGATGAACGGAAAGCTTCGGCTTATATCCTCTGATTTCGATTTCTTCCGGGTAGTCGTCACTGCCATATTCCCTCTGTATATCCTTCGGTAAATCGACAACAACAACGCCCGGTTTCCCTGTCCGGGAAATAAGAAAGGCTTTCCTGATGACCGCCGCCAATTCCTCACGTTTGCGAACCGTTACGGCGTATTTGCAGATACTTCTTGTGATACCCACAATATCAACCTCCTGAAAGGCGTCATTGCCAATCAGCCCAGTAGGTACCTGCCCGGTGAAGCATACCAGTGGAACACTGTCATAATTCGCTGTCGCTATCCCTGTCACTAAATTGGTAGCTCCCGGTCCGCTTGTAACCAGACAGACCCCGACTTTTCCCGTGGAGCGTGCGTATCCGTCCGCCGCATGGACTAATCCCTGCTCATGCCGCGGCAAAATAACATCAATATCCTGCTCGCCATAAAGGGCATTAAACAGGTCGATTGCCTGTCCGCCCGGGTAGGCAAACAGGGTATCTACCTGCTCCGCCTTGAGAGCTTTCACAAATAATTCCGCGCCTGTAATCATCATCATTGCCTCCTTGTATGCGTGTACTTGCTTGCTTTTAGGTATGATAAAATGGCACTGAATATACAGTACCATTTTTACTTCTGTACAATCCCATTTACAAATATCTTCACACTGTTTTTGATAAATTCTTCTCTGCCCACATCCGTAAGGTTCTGACCAAAAGACGCATTTAAAAAGGTATAACCAAACGTGGAAGAAAAAACAGTCATCGCCAGACTTTCAAAATCATAATGGGGGATTTTCCCCAGTTCCTCCATTTTCCTGAAGTATTCTGTCAGAGAAGAAATAAATGCCTGTGGTACTTTCATGATCATAGAGGCAGTTTCTTCATAAAGCTGCGGCGCTCTTAAGCCAATGGACAGATTTACAAAATCCGGAGTGATTTTATCCATATATGCGTTCATAAACATCTCTAAATCCGGCTCTAACTCCCATTGCACATTTTTGAAAAGCTCCGGCGTAACATGCGCTCTCCATTTTTCCTGAGATACCCCATGGAGTACAATATCTTTTTTATTTTGAAATTTACGGAACAGCGTACACTCATTTACGCCGGCTAAACGTGCGATATCTTTTGTCGTTGTGGCAACATATCCTTTATCACGAATCAGAGACATGGTTGCATCAATGATTTTTTGGCTTGTTTCGTCCATTCTTCCATCCCTTTACACGCAAGTGCTTGCTATCATTCTATTCGCTTTTTTATAAAAAGTCAATAGAAAAGATAATTCCTCCTGCTTTACTTATGTACTCTCGGAGTTTCTTTGTGCCTGATTTTGTGAGATGATTTTTTGTCAGATGCGCATAAATTTATGAGGCGTACGTGGAACGTACGTTGATTAAATTTATGCGTATCTGGCGGAAAATCAGCCACAAAAGCAGGTGCAAGAGAGATTCCGAGAGTACATACTTATGAGGTATGCTCCAAAGCTTTTCTTAAATCCGTTATATATAAAGCCTGCTGCTTTTTCAGATACGCCCCGATAAACGGTTTCATAAACCATTTTTTTGCTGTAACATCCTCCGTGAAATCAACCGTTGTTACGTTGCCTTTGCTGGAGAAAATCCCTGTCCAATGCCCATGCATATTATCATTCTCCATATCAAATTCTAAACGCCGGCATTCTTCCCTCACTGTAACGGTGAAGGTGGTCTGGTAGCCGGATGTTGTATATTCCACGAACTGCTTATCATCTATAATCTCAACCTTGCTCAGATCGCTGCGCCACGCCGTATCCTCCAGAGAAGTCACAATCTCCCAAACCTTTTGCAGTTCTGCGTGAAAGTCTGCTCTTATATTTGAAACTGCCATCTTAATGATTCCTTTCTTTCAGGTATACCCCTTTCCACTGTCCAACTCTTTTCAGGAAGTCCTTTTCCAGAGAATCCGGATTCAACTCCCCGGTTGAAAACATCTTCCAGTAACAGCTGAGAAGATAACCGTTAATCTCTTCTAACAGCAGCCGCGTATCAATCCCCGGCCGGAACAGGTCCATATCTGCCGGCATCCGCAAGCCTGGACATGGACGCATTTTTATAGCTGTTCCTGGAAAACACACCATATGCCGCATTTATGATCTGCTCCTGCCTTTCCTGCGGTAGCGCAAAAAACTTCCCGTTCATCCCGAACCTCCTGATTCCTTTCCCATCCTGGTATTTGCGGAAATCAGACGTCCCCGTCCTTCTGCCTTTACCATGGTTTCCAGTTCCTTCGCCGTATCCTTTCCAATCCACCTCAATACCTTGCTTTCTCCTTCCATCCACTCGTGCGCCAGCAAAAGCGCCTTTTCATTATAATGAAAGTTCTTTTTTCCGATTTCCCTCAAAGCAGTAGAAACCGCCTTTTTCACGTGCTCCCGTCCATCATCCGCATACTGCGTAACCAGCTCCAGATAGCCGTCCATGGTTTCATCCGTAAGCTTCCTGTCATGTATCACGGAAGCTGCAATCAGCACAAACGCCGCCCTTTTTTTATATAACTGCGGTTCCCGTATCCACTTTGTAATAAAAATATCCCTGCTCTTCATCTTCAAAAATAAGTTTTTACACAGGTGGTCGCATAAATCCCAGGAAACCACATCAAGGAGCAGCCTTTCCGCCTCAGCATCCGTTGTCGCCTTCGGATTCATCAACAAGACCGCCAGCATCCTTGCCTCGTGGTATTTTGTATTCCACAGTTCAAATGCCAGCTCCTGCGATTTCCCGGCTTTCTTTGCAAGGCCCCTTACTACGGACGTTGCCACACCAATACTATTTTCGGCCGGTATCCCCATCCGAATCATATTTTCCCTGTATTTCTCAGAAGCCTGCGCCCTAAGCTCATTTATCATCTCCTGACCATCCATCGGTATCCTCCTTCCGGTTCCATGCTCTTCTTATCGTACAGGAAGCCAGTATTCATAGACTGCGTCTTCCGGGTCTGCATGGAGATACACCTCAATATCCGGTATCTCTGCGTAGGTGTAGCCGGACGTAGGAAGCCACTGGGTAATGACACGCTTTTCCAGTTCCTGAAGGGTACGGTTCGTTCCCTTTCCTTCAAAAACCGCCCATTTGCATGCCGGAATCTGATATTCTTCGTATTCCCCCGGCTTCTGATCGGAACGGACAGCAATCAGATATTTCCAGTCTTCCGTATGATGGATACTGACACCGAGAAGTCCCTCCGGCTTTCCCTCTGCCATGGAGAGTAATCTGGCAAGTGTTCCGTCTGCCAGTGCGGCATCCCATACCGCTGGTATCCTTTCAAAATTCTCTGTCAGTTCTTTTGACAGGGGACAGGACCTTCCCAGTATCCGGAACGCTTCTTTTTCCTCTATCCTGAACTGCAGCGGCGCCCCTCCGTGGATTGCCATGGAAAAAGAAATGGGCGGATATGCCTGAAAGGATACCGGTTCCGTTTTTACAGCGGAGGGCGTGATTCCATGAAAATTCTTAAAAGCCCTGGTAAACGCGGTGGGAGATTCATAACCATACTTCATGGCAATATCCGTTACTTTTCCATTTCCCTTTTGCAGTTCCACGGCGGACAGAGACAGCCTGCGCCGCCGTATGTATTCCCGCAGTGTCATGTCTGTCATATATAAAAACATCTGTTGGAAATAGTAGGAAGGGCAGCCCGCAACCCCGGCTACATCCTCATAATCCAGTTCCCCATCCAGGTTCTTTTCTATAAAATCAATCGCCTGGTTCAACCGTTTTATCCAGTCCATCGTGTTCCCCCTGTCGTTTTTATTATAGCCGATTCTCTCACAAAAAACCTCGCATTTGAACGATACGAATTGATAGCCAGGAATAACTCACTCCCATTTAAAAAATTTCACGGCCGCACCTGCGCACAGAATGGTAACGATTCCCATAACCGCCGCCGGTACCCAGACAAATTCCGTATGTATCTCCAGGAAAGCCGCCTTCATAAGCTGTATCCCCTGTGTCAGCGGGAAAAGGGCGACCATCTTCTGCATCATCTCCGGCATCACTTCAAAGGGCAGCGTGGCTCCGGAAAAAATCAGCATGGGAAAATACAGCAGGCAGGCAATGACGCTGGCCATCTTTTCATTTTTCGCAATTCCGCCCACCATCATTCCGATGCTTAAGGTGGAAACCAGGGTAAGGAGCCAGCTTCCAAGGAATACCGCAGGGCTGCCGGGAAACCTTACGCCCCAGAATACCGCCGCCACGGGAAAGATCAGGGCCATGGAAACCGCGGCATACAGCACATAGATGGTAAATTCCACCCCCAGCAGCATCACCGGACTGATGGGCGTCACCCGGAACCGTTTTAGGATTTTCCGTTCCCGGTACCCGGCTACCACCAGCGGCAGCCCCATCAAGCCCCCGGCGCAGATGGAAATGGTACAGACCGCGCTCATGGACTGCTCCAGGAACGTGTACTCCGCCCCCGGAAAAGCGGGCTTTGTCTGGTAAATAAAACCAAGAATAACCAGTATCACAACCGGCATGATGATGGCAAAGATCACCATATTCATATTCCGGATATTCAGCTTCAGTTCCGTTTTTAAAATATTGAAAAAAGTTCTCATGCCACAACCTCCTCGTCCGCAAATTTCAAATAAGCATCCTCCAGACGTTCACAGCCACTCTGGGCCTTCGCCTGCTCCACGGTGCCATAAAACACAGCCTCCCCTTTTCTCAGAATACAGATCTCATCGCAGAGGGCTTCCACCTCATCCATGAAATGGGAAGTGAGGAAGATGGTCAGCCCTTCGCCCTTTAAATCCTCAAGGATCTTCCATACCGTCCGGCGCGCCCTTGCGTCCAGCCCGGTAGTCAGCTCATCCAGGAACACAAGCTCCGGGTTCGGTATCAACGCCAGGACAATAAACAGCCGCTGGCGCTCCCCGCCGGAAAGACTTTTTACGGCATGACCTGTCTTATCCCCGATTCCGAAACGTTCACACAGCTTCCGCCAGTCTGCCGGCCTCTCATACAGGCAGGCAGTTTCCTCGCAAAGCTCGGATACCCTGATTTCCGGCTGGTAATCCCCTTCCTGAAACTGGACGCCCACTTTCTGAAATACAGCGCGCCGGTCCTTTTTGGCATCCCACCCCAATACCAGGGCGGTTCCGCCATCGGCCTGTTTCGTTCCCAGGATGCATTCGATAGTGGTACTCTTTCCGGCGCCGTTTGCCCCCAACAGACCAAAGACCGTTCCGGTCTTGACTGACAGATTCAAGCCCTTCAACACAGTTCTTCCCTGATAGCTTTTGGTAAGGTCTGTTGTTTTAACAGCCTCTTCTGTTTTCTTTCTCGTTTCGCTCAACTAATCCTCCTTTTTCCGGTAACGGTATGCACCGCTACTGCTACTTTTTAATTGCCCGAAGCTCGATGTATCCCCTCTCCCCTCTGGGCTCCAGCTGGATGCGGGGGCTTTCCTCGTCCCACTCGTATCCGATTACAGACGGGTCATAATGGTCGATGGCATATTGTACGGCAAGAATCGCCTGGGAATAATCCTCCTCCCGGAAAGGCTCCCCCTGGACCGCCAGATACTCGGCGGCAGGCAGGGAAATGACATCAAACCCCTCCGGGATTTCCCCATGGTAATCCGCCTCTGCCTCCACGCCCTGTACATAGGTGGAAGTGCCGGGCTTTTTATAGGCTCCCGGCAGCCACAGGCAGACCGGCTCCCCACAGAGGGAATCCATGCTTTTTAATATTCCCCAAACCTCACAGCTCACTTCGTCACAGTATGCAAAATAATCTTCCGCTTTTATTCCTCGTTTGATGATGACCTTTCGCTCCGGTTTTTGGATCGCCTGGATAAATACGTTCTGGAGATTTTTCATTTCCATGTCCAAAACATCCTTTCTCAGTTCTCCGAATTTCACGCCGTATGGGATAAACAGGGCAATGGGCACCGGGTCCTTCAGATATTCCCCCGGCCTGCAGCCGAATTCCCGGTAAAAGGCACGGGTATACCCGTCCACACTGCCAAACCCGCAGTCAAAGGCCGCCTCCGTCACAAGGCACTGTTCCTCCTTCAGCCGTATGGCGGAGCGGGAAAGCCGGAGCCTGCGAATGTATTCTGCCGGCGTCACACCCAAAAGCTCCTTAAACAGCCGGTAGGAATGCCAGGGAGAAAACAGGGAGACGGCTGACAGCTGTGCCAGTGTGATATCCGCTTCCAGATGGGCTTCGATGTAATCCTGCATCCTCTGAACCGCTGCTGTCTGTTCTTTCAAAATAAACCACCTCTTTCTTCTCTGAACTGCTGCCTTGGAGTTCCTATTTTATAATGATCCACGCTTTTTGTCTCGACTTTTTTTGCTGTTTCCAGATTTTTTGTACCCCATAGTTATTTTCATCTGACATGCGGTCATCCCCACATTTGCTGCGCCAAATCATCTTTCCTGATAGCAGTATGGCACACGCACAGACAGCCAATCCAAAAATTACCAGCATCGGCAACAGATTTTCCAGTCCAAAAGTCCCCCTGTCATCAGTCTGTATCCCCATGAAGCCGGGAAAGCTTTCCCTATTGTTTCAAGCATTTTGGGGAGCATCTCAACCGGGAACATAATTCCAGAGAGCATGATTGAGGGCAGAAAGACAATAATGGAAAACATGGGGGTTTTCGTCTGGTCTTTTACCGCCAGGCCAATTATGCTGGCTATGCTGAGTGACACCGCAATAAAAATGGAAAGGGATGCAAAGTATATGCTTGGATTTTCCGGTATTTTGGAATCAAAGGCAAGCGGTGCGGCAATATACAGGATAATGCTCATAATAAGCAGGTGGATAAACGCCGAGATATAAAGGAACACCGTTTGCAATTTTCATAAAGTGTTGCTCCAATGAACCGCCCTGCCCCAGAAAGAATGGCAATCCGGTCACACAAGCTCTCAACCTCTGCCATATCGTGGCTTGTTAATATGATTGTCTTCCCGGCTGCCTTTAGCTGCCGGATTTGCTCATGTTCATTCTGCATCCTCCTGCCATGGTTCCTCCATTTCCTCCACTGAACAGCACAGTTTACTTCAAATATGCTGTCCGCCATTGCCCGACCCTTTTCAAAAAATCCTTTTCCAGGCCGTCCGGATCCAACTTTCCAGCGGAAAGCATTTGCCAGACACAGCGCATCAGATAGCTGTCAATCTCCTCTAACAGCATCCTTACGTCAACGCCTGGCCGAAATACGGAAAGATCCAGATCCCCCAGCATCCTGTCCGCCGCATCCTCATATGTTTTATCATAGGACTTCCCGGTTTCCTCCCTGATTTCCGGGTTCTCCGCAAAAAGAGCCCGTAATGAGAATAAATATTCATCGGGAGCCGTTCTCATAAACTCACATCTTGCCAGAACCTTCTGGGTCATTGCCTCAAAGAAGTCTGACGTTTCTTTGTAATAAAACTTCAGCTCTATTTCATTTGACATCCTGTTGATATTCTCCCAGAGGTATAAATACAGATCTTTTTTATTCTGGAAATAATGAAACAGCAGGGACTTTGATATTCCGCCGGCATCCGCAATCTTGGACATGGATGCGTTTTTGTAATTGTCATGGGCAAACACCATGTATGCTGCTTTTATGATCCGTTCCTGCTTTTCCAATGGCAGTTTAAAAAATTTTTTGTTCATTCTGGTCCCCCGGCACTTGTCTGGCCAATCATCCATTTCGTAATTCTGCTTAGTTAACCATTTTAGATAGAAGTATTATTGTCAAAAAATATAAGGTATAATTCCCACATAGTATTTATAGCCTGTTTTTATATTACAGCCCTCCCACTGTGATACTGATTATCAACTACAAAAACGATCAGGATGACCAAAACAGGCGCATATTTTTTCAGGCTCATTGCCCACCTCCTTATTTTCGAACATCTGTCTGTTTATCAGGTATATCTTGCCGGAAACACGAAAGTGAATTGGGATTAGGTAAAAAATAAGATGATGATAGGATGGTAGCCCTTCTTCTCTGATCCATTTTTTATTATCACCTTTTTATTAGTGAAACAGCAGGGATTTTGATAATAAAAGGCAGCAACGCTTCCGGCTGCCGCCCCTTCACATCAATTATGAAACATCAAAATCCTCTGAGTGGAAATTACTGTAATATCTTCCTCTCACAGCAGTAAATTTCAGCACACAGTAATCAGGGTCTGTTACGCCTTGGGGATAATACATCGTATCACCCTCCTGCCATATTAACTGTTTGCTTTCTGCATCTTCTAATACTTCCATTGTACCAAGCAGCATAACTCCCCTGAAAAAACGTCTGTCGCAGAAATAAATGCTGGCATTGGGGTTTTCCCGATACTGAGAGACCCTCATAGAAGAAGTATTGGTGGTAAACCAAAACTCTTTGATTCCTTCCCGCTTCCGGGGTGGGAGCATGGCTTTCATACATGGGAACCCATCTCCGGAAATAGAAGCAATAAAAGAAACACCCTGTTTATCAATCAAGTTACCCACTGTTTGTTCTGGATTTTTCATCATGCTAAAATCCCTCCTATTTTTTACACTTCAATAGAAAAAAATTCATCTTTGTTCATTTTACTGCCATTGACCGATTTCGTGAAGATATGATTCTGATCTTGCATGACGTTCTTCCTTCTGACCTTCGCTCTGGTCTTAGCAGTATAACACCATACCGGAAGATGGACTCGGCTTTTTTGTCCATTTTTAATAAATAAGGAGTGTTTACTGACCTTTTCTGGAAAACACTCCTTGCTCTGTTCTATTCTTAATTTCACTTTTGAATCATGGTCACGATCTCAGCTGTGAAAATCTATTTTTCTTCCCCTTCTGTTCTTGCCATCCTCCCATGCCCCACCAGAAACTCGACGCTCAGTGTTTCCACCACAAGCCTGTACATCCCTGGCTCCAGCGTGCCATAAATATCCAGATTATATGTCTCGCTGGCACTCTCCCCACCCGGAAGGATATGGGCAATATCCTGGAAGCCAACATTATCCGCCCTGACAGGCATTGTGTACCACTGGCCATCTATCTGCTTCTGGAGGGAAAAGTATTCCCCGTAAGTGAACTCTTCCCCGCTGTTATTGGCAATCAATACCGTAATCTCGCTTGTCCCAATGTCCTGGGCAGTCATAGACAGCCCCTCTGTACCCTCTGCCGGCAGCTCATCCGCTTTCAGCAGGAAACAGCTGTGATATACGGACAAATGCCCTGCATTGGGAAAGTTAAGGACATTCAGGGTATCCTCATCACTGCCATCCATCTCTTTCCATAGAAAGGAGAGATCTGTATCCCCATAATAAACCGCCCCGTCATTCCTAAGCCAGACCCCGCCGGATGCCGTCACGGAAATGTCATACCCTTCCCCGCTGCTGATCCAGATTCCAAAGAAGGGAGTCTCCATCTGTGAGAGAACCTGTTCATCTGCCGCCTGGAGGGGAATATCATTGATTCTTTTAATCACTTCCTTCTCCGTACTGCTGTCATACAGCGTCCTGACCATAACCGTTTCCCCGTCATAATAATACAGTTGGAAAGCACTTGTATCCGGGCTTGCCCCAACAAGGATATTTCCGCCTTTATCATTTTTGTAAAGAAACACGGCAAACAGAACGCCTGCCACAGCCAAAAATAACATGATGAAAAACACAACTGGTATATATTTTGTTTTCTTGTTTTGAAATATCCTCATTGGTATCCTCCTTTATAAACCTGTCTATATTAGAAAAGCCACTGTATAAAGAACTGCCCGCGGAAATAATCGGTAAAAGCAGACTCTGAGTATTTTGGCAATATGGTCACCGACCAGATTTTAAAAATAAAACTGCGCTTCACCGTCAGAACTATCGGCTCCTTTTATTATCCTCCAATTGACCGATTATGGGAAGCCCTGAAACGGAACATACTATCCTGTCTTTTCCTCCAGCCCTTTCACAATCCCCTTCACAAGTTCTCCGGCAAGCTTCTCCTGATATTTTTTCGATATCAGCTGATTCCTTTCATTATAATTGGAAAGATAACCTATTTCTACCAATACAGCAGGAACTGTTGTATTCTTCAGAATATAGTAATCGGCAGGTTTTACATTCCTTGAAACAATATTTTCGCTCTCTTCTATTGTCTCCATAATCTTTTCCGCATAATGTTTCCCTTCCTCCGCACTCTTGCAGTAATAACATTCCAGACCATATATCGAACTGTCTTTTTCATAATAATTGCAGTGAATGCTTATAAAAAGATCTGCCTTTTCCCCATTTGCAATCTGTACCCGTTCCTCAAGTTTCATAAATATATCTTTATCCCTGGTAAGGACCACCAGGATGCCCTGTTCCTCCAGCAGTTCCTTTAATTTCAGGACAACAGCAAGGTTGATCTCCTTCTCCGTTGCCGCCTGTTCCACTGTTCCCCCATCTTCCCCGCCGTGTCCGGCATCCAGGACAACCATATGGTTTTCTTCCCCCGAAAGGTCTGCGTCCAATTCATCTTCCTCTACACCGGATATTGTTTCCCGAACAGCATCCGCCTTTTGGGTGCTACTCTCATTCTCATTCCTGCGGAAAAAATCCCGGATATACAAACAGCCGCAGATCATCAGTAGAATCATAACTGCCAGGACAGCCACCATGATTCCCCGGACGGTATAGGCTATGACCCTACGTCTCTGTCTGGCAATCTTCTTGCTTCTTTTTCTCTGATTCTCTGTCTTCCAGGCTGGCTGTCTTCTCTTTTGCACTATACTTACTCCTGCATTCTGTTCCTCTGGGGTATTAACAATATACAAACCACAAAAAACTGCCAACCAAGCATGCCACGAACCACCGCTTACTGGTTCCTGACATGCTTACCTGACATATTGAGGATATATTAAATTATTTTCCTGCAGCCGAAAGATACTGCCCTACTGCCGCGCCGCCGGAACATAATGGAATTTTGTTCCTTCTGCTACCAACCACATATTCGTTGGATCATCCTCATCCCATTTGTAATTTCTGTCCAGAAACAGCGCCCTTCCATCTGGCAGTGTTGCCATCGGAAAATAGCCTTCTGTGCTGAAAGGCAGCTCACCTGCGGGAACCTTCCATTTGATACTGGCACTCCCCAGGTCATAGCCAATGATTCCCTGTGCACCGAAAATTACAAGGTCACAGTCCCTCCCCGGACATACACAGTCATAGAAGCTGCCATCACTGTGGAGAAAAAAGGAAGTGGCATCCCCTATACTACCATTGCGCCCGTCCAGTTCAACGATCACGGAAGTGCCATCATCCGTAACGTTGTCACGAAGCACGGCGTATACCTTTCCATCCCTGCCCCTCCCCATAGCGGTACGGAGACCATAAGCCTTGTAATCATAACTAATCTTATTCAGGAAGTTCCCTTCCGCATCAAAGGCCAGCACTGCTGTTCCATCGTTCTGTGTGGAAAGGTAGATATCCCCATTTCCTGCCACTGCGATTATACGGGGGGAGAAGACCTCCTTCTTGATATATTCGGAAATATCCAGTTTTGCCATCACCTCACCAGACGGGCTGATCCTCCATATTTCACAGTGTTCTGTAGGACAGGCAAACTCATCCTTCCTCATCACTGCTTCAATATCCCTGTCCTCTTCCACCACATACAGGTTCCCCTGTTCGTCCGTGGTCATGACGGAAAACACCATCCCATCTGGCGCCGTCACCGGCAGAGCCTCACCATCAGCCTCCTCTGGCTTCATTTTCAGGATTCCGGATCCCCCGTCCTGATCCCTGCTTACTAAATAGACAACGTCCGCAGATGCCGTAAGATAGTTAATCGGTATACTCCCCTTATAATCTATCGTCTGCGCTTCTGCAGATAATGGGGGCAATACGGGATCTTTGCTGCTTTCCTCCGGGACAGTGTCATCATCCGCACGATAAGCAGAATCTGCTGAATCCTCCTGCATCACCGGCTGCGGTACCTCTCCTTCCATAACATCTGCTGTTGGGTCTGTACTGCCGCCACAACCAGTAAGACATAAGGCGCCTGCCAACAGCAGCATACCCAACAGCCTGCATTTTTGCATTTTCATGTTCCCTTCTTCCTCCATATGTACTGATATGTTCCATTTCCCCTTTTTAGGGCACCATAGCTTACAGGCCCTGATGCCCTGTTCAGGCCAGCCTGCACTCAGGCAACACTGGCCTTATTCCCGATTTTTCTGTAAACTGGCAGCGATTATTCCTCCCCGGCCTGCGCTGCTCTTTCTTCGGCCTCTGCTTTTGCTTCCTCTCTTGCCTTCTGCACTTCCGGTGACTGGTCAAGAGCATAGTCCCTGGCTGCGTTAAAGTCCAGTATCTGCAGAAGCTCCTCGTCTGTCAGTTCCCGGTCAGGCAGGTAGAAGCAGCCGGTATCCTTCGTATAGGCCAGTGTATCCCCGTCCGGCACCTGACTTTCATTCTCCACCAGGGTCAACGTGTTCTCCGGGAACATGCCCTTCTCGTACTCCTGTCGGAGGGCATCCATCCGGCTCCTTTCCTCCCTCGTATATTCCCTGCTGAACTGGTCTGCATGGATCTGCTGGTTCTGGATCATGTCCTCCGTTGCCTCCACCTCTGCCCTAGGGATCGCCTCCATCCTTGCCTGCACCAGGTTGCTGATCGCCGCATAGGACGGAATGGACACCGCACCGAAGACCAGCATGAAGGCTGCCGCCGACATTGCCATCCTCTTAAAACTGTTCCGTCTGTAGGTTCCGTCTGCCATCTGTGTTCTTACATTCATGATAATTTCCTCCTGCATATTTTCTTTCATGTGTACCTGTTTCATAGCATGTCTCAGCTGTCCGCCATTCATCTCACTCATCTGCAATATTCCTCCTTCCAGGTAGTCCGAAACTGCTCCCTTCCACGCTGCAGCCTCTTTTTGACCGCATGCTCCGTGATCCCCAGGATACCGGCAATCTCCTTTACCTGGTATCCTTCTACATAGTGGAGTACCATCACGGCTCTCTGCTTTGGGGGCATCTGGAGGAGTTCCCGCACCGCCTCCCTATCCTCCTGCTGGGATACCAGTGTGCCTGCAAGCTCCTCAATGGGCACCTTCGGATGCCGGAATCTGAACCGCTGTATATCCCTGCAGTGGTTGGTCGCCACCTTGATCAGCCATGCCTTTTCATGCTCGCTGTCCACAAATTTCGGTTTTTTCTCCAGATATTTGCAGAAGGTCTCCTGAATGGCATCCTGGGTATCCTGCTCACTGCCGAGTATCACAATGCAGATCCGGTACAGCATCTCGCTGTGTTTCCTTACTGCCGCTTCCAGAACCATATCTTTCCATCTCCTTCCTGTTACACATCCATCGCTCAAAATACCCGAACCTGGAAGAATTCCCGTTACCGTTCGCAGGACGGGGAAAACTGGATAACAGCAGACGTCAAGCTTGCTTGTAAGTCTGTTGTTGTACAGTTTTCCACATCGGTCGGACGCCCGATGCTTCTTGTCCGGCATAAGACGGGCAAGAAGATGTCCCTGCAAACTACATCCGTGCCCGAAAATCTTTCCGGGTATCCTTTGGCTGGATGCTGTTATACTTATGACACGCAATCAGAACACGAAAGGTGACCTTTTTGCAAAATTTTATAAGATATGCCAGTTTTTATGAATGAAATGCAGGAAATAAAGGTTTTATTTAAGAAAAACTGCCCTCTCCTGACAAGGGTTTTCTCCTTATCAAAAGAGGGCAGACAATGGTTCAGACCACTTCTATGATACAGATCTGGGTTGCTTTCAGTCCGCTGCCGGAAGAACTTCCCCATACCCGAATGAACTGGCCGGATGTCAGGTCTGCCGCTGTTGCCTCTGACATTTCAGCTCTGGCCCCTCCATCGTAGATCGTTTGTATAGCAAACAGGGTATTTTCATCGTATGTAACCGCAATCTTGTTAAACTCAGAATCATCCCCGCTTCCGGGAACCGCTATGATATCACCGCCATTATCCGACTTTGCTGTAATGGCCTCTACCACAGTAAGCTGCCCATCCTTCAGCTCTTTGATATCCCCTTCCAGATTGGGATTACTGTCCACCCATTCTGCAGATGTGCCAGACGTACTTTGACTTTGTGCTTCCGGCTGTTCTTTCTGTGTGCTGTCTGTTCCCTGGCTGCTGCTTTCACCGGATTGCGGTTCCGGTGATGATTCCGGTGACTCCGGTTCATTCCCGGTGTCGGTTCCTTCTGCATCCGCTTCCGGTTCCGGAGTAGAAACATCGTCCTCTGTATCATCCTCCGGGATCGGTTCGTCCTGAACCTCCTGTGGTTCCTGGGTATCTGATGCTTCCTCCGTCTTTCCACAGGCACATACCGCAAGGCTCAGGATGCACAGCACCCCTGTCAATAAGATCATTTTTCCTGTTTTCTTTTTCATGTTGCTCTCCTCTCATATAAAATTCAATCCACAGTTTAACCAATATTTCTGCGGATTTATTGTTCATTCTATCAGAGTGGTCTCTAAAAAGCCTCTAAAACATCTTAATAAAGAATGAACTTAATTTATTATTGCTCCATTGACCGATTTTGAGAAGACGTTTGTTTTCGGCCCTTCCCAAAATCGGTCAATGGCAGTAAAATTGACAGAAGAGGATAAAATCAGAAACCATGGTGCAGGGACGTGGTCATTACTCCAATTTTGAAAGGGAAAAAATATGATAGGTATCTATTTAAGCGGTACGGGAAACACAAAACATTGTATCAAAAAGCTGCTTTTTTTACTGGATAAAACTGCGCAGGCAGTTCCGATGGAGCAGAAAGACGCGGTACATTTATTATCACAGCATGACTTTATTGTTTTTGCATATCCTGTTCAGTTTTCAAACGTTCCCATCATGGTAAAAGATTTTATCAAAAACCATCCGGATCTTTGGAAGGGTAAAAAAATACTCTGCGTTGCCACTATGGGATTGTTCAGCGGAGACGGCGCAGGCTGCTCGGCACGGCTGCTCAAAAAGTATGGTGCCAAAATCGTTGGCGGTTTCCATATCCGTATGCCTGATTCTGTCTGCGATGTAAAGCTGCTGAAAAAATCCTTTCAGGAGAACCGGGAAATCATCCGGAAAGCAGACAGAAAGATTGAGAAATGTGCAGAGGAAATCAGGAAAGGCAGGTATCCCAAAAACGGCCTGCATCTTTATAACCGAATCGCCGGATTACTCTGCCAGCGTTTGTGGTACTATGGCAAAACCAAAAGTTACTCGGATCAATTAAAAATCAGTAATGCCTGTACAGGCTGCGGGCTTTGCACCCGGCTCTGCCCGGCCGACAACCTTACCCTGAAAAAAGGAAAAGCGGCTGCCGGAAAGCACTGTACGATGTGTTACCGGTGCATCAGTTCCTGTCCGGCAAGGGCAATTACATTACTGGGGCACACAGTCATTGAGCAGTGCCGCTATGATAAATATATCCAAAACGAGAAAAAGAATCCTTTCTTGTAATCGGAAAAGAAGGGGCGACAACGGACGGAGCGGCTTTATTCAGAAGTTATGGGATGAGGCGAATTCCCATTTTGGAGAAATCGCGCATCTAGCAAAGAAAGATGAAGATGGGAACATCAGCGGAATGTGGGGCGCAATGTCTGACTTTTCCCATTCCTTCCAGCCATGGGAAGGCTTTCAGAAAGGACTTTACCTTGCAGGGGTGGAGTGTAATGAGGATGCAGAGGCTCCCGATGGCTGGACAAAATGGGTGATACCCGGCTATGAGTATATTTATATGGAACGTGAAAATGATAATACCTTTTCAGAAGTAATCCAATATCTGAAGGACAAAGGTATTGCTCTGGCGGGCGCAGTCCATGATTTTACCTGTCCAAAGACTGGGAAGGGATATATGTTTTTTCCGATAAGAAAATTATAAAAACAAGAATTGGCAGGGGTGGCAAAAATGGCAAACGAGGATAAAAAAGATTTTAACGCAATGCTTCATGATAGCAAGGATATGCCAAAATTCCAAATAATTACAGATGTAAAGAGCATCGAAAAATACGGCGGAGACAGAATGTATTTTGCTCCACCTATTGATTATGACAAAGTAATGCGGCTTGTGCCTTTTGGAAAATTACTTACAATAGGAACAATAAGAGATTACTTCGCAAAGAAAAATGGAGCGGATTTCACAGAACCAATTACTGCAGGGATATTTGTATCAATCGTGGCATGGGCGAGTTATCAAAGAACAGATAATCAAAGGCCTTATTGGAGAACTCTTAAAACGAATGGGGAGCTAAACCCCAAATATCCAGGTGGAATTGAATCTCAAAAAGAAATACTTGAAAAAGAGGGTCATACCATAATTCAAAAGGGTAGGACAAATCGGGGGTTGCAGAAGGGAAATTACAACATGGAAATAATATCATATGAAATGCGAAAATTTCTTGTTATTGAGCCGTATAATTTTTTGAATGATTATAAACAAGTTCGTGAAAAAAGTAAGGATATTTTCTTGCTTGTAAGTGGGGAAGAAATTATTGGTTCTATTGCCTGTTATGGAAACGAAATAGACGATTTGATCGTCAATAAGGAATTTCAAAACAGGGGATATGGAAAACAACTTTTATTATGGGGAATGAACCATATTCGCCAAACCAGTAATGAGCCTATTTTATTACATGTTGCTAAATGGAATGATAAAGCTTTCATGCTGTACAAAAAAGTAGGATTTGTTCTTACAAATACCGTGAGAGTACGTTAAATTTCAGTTTATCGGTAGTTTATGCAGAACAAGAAATTGAAATCTTGTACAGATGGGGATGGGATTATGCAGAAAAGAAGATAGCCTTTTAAGCAATCACCTAAACTAATAGGGTGGCTAATTTTGTTTAATAAAGCAAAGGAGGACGCAGGCTTTGAATGTACATAAAGGTAGGAAGAGTATTACACAAAGACCATTTCGTATTTTAGCAGACTGCGAAAGAATCTACCTGTTTTTGATTGAAATTTATGAGAGGGACTGGAGAAACGGCGTACCAGCCCCCTTTTTTGAATACGCATACGCATCATTTTCTTACTGGATGGATATCTCCTATTCTTACAAAAACCGCTTCTGGGAATGCAATGGAGAAATCGTAGCGTTCTGCTTTTATGAAAATCCGGTGACAGACATCTATTTCTGCCTGAAACCTGGATATGAAAAGCTGGCATCCGAAATGGTGCAATACGTTGATGAAAATATGTTTACAAACAAAGAAGGCATTCAATTTATTTTCTTCGGCGGACAGGATGCATTGATGTGTTACGCACAACAGCTGGGATACCATAAGAAGTACGAGCGTTGGGATATGCAGTATGATTATATACTAAGCACCGCGCCGCACGCAACGTCCGAACTGGATGTGGTTATTGCAGATGAGTCGGGAGAATCTGCCTGCTATGCAGGAATGTGGTGGACTTCTGAAAATCATCTGGCATACATGGAACCTCTCTGCACCATTCCTGAATATCGGCATAAAGGTCTCGCAGCAGCATTGTCTGAAATGTACCGGAAAACCAAAGCATTAGGCGCAACACATATGGCAGGCGGTTCCGGCAGATTTTATCAAAAAACAGGATTCCAAAATGCCGTAAAATGGACATTCTGGGGAAAATAATGTATAAGGTCAGCTAAATTTATTGAACTTTTGCATGATCCACACAACAAAACAGACGCATCACCGTTTAGTCGATACGCCCGTTTTGCTTTCCCTCATATGGTAGCCGTCCTAATTTAATTTCGCCAGGTTTTCACTCATCTTTTTCAGGATAGAATCCTTTTGGTCTGAAGTTACGGTCTTATCTTTTACGGCCTGGTCCAAAAGCTTTGTTACATCCTCAATATCCTTTTATAGATATCCTCGCAAGCGCGGCTGCCTGGCTCGTTGCTCGCAGGAATAGAAGCAGAAGAACGCAACCTGTCAATTACGTCAACCCCTTTATTTTCCTGTCCGATACTGATACTCCGGAATATTTCGCATTCCATCATCCAGTATCTGATTTCCCAGATACTGAATACCGCCGTTCTCTAAGCATCTGATTGTAAGCTCATGGGTTATGACTGCATCATTGCACAGAATCATCTGGCATACTGCATCCACAGTCAGGGTAAATGTTCCATCTTCATTTTCCCTGATCTGTGTCACCTCGGGAACAGAAGTACCGAAGAAACTGGGTGCGTAATTTCCGCACCCCAGTCTCTCCCATCGGTAGACTTGACGCCCTTCATCAAACACGGCCCACTGCCGAAGTTCCTCCCTGGAAACCGGAAGGTAATTCATGATGGTGTTTTCAAACTCTTCTGCCGGTATCCCATCGGGAAACTGCTCCGCTTCAAACCGCCTGCCATATTTCATCCCATAAAAATATTCATAAATCCCGTTATAATCCAGTTTATCCAGGCTCTCCCTGTCCCAGTTGGAGCATAACAGGTTATTTCCCTGATACCCCAATGGAAGCACACATTTTTCGGACATTTCACGGCACTCCTCTGGCAGGGGCCTCACTCTGACCAGGCAACTTCCATCAACAATCTCCGATACTCCCGGAGGTTCCGGTACACATAATTCGTAGCAGAAATATCCTTTTTCCGTATACCGCCATTCTTTTATTCTTGTATAGGAAATGTACGCAGGCATCAGTGTTTCATCTTTCCCCCATGTCATATTTGCTGCCAGCACATACAGATTTTCTCCATCATACTGATATTGAAACCTTCCGATTCCTCCATCTCCATGAATCCGGTACAGGAGCACGGTCCCGGCCTTTCCCACTCCGGCATCCTGTAAAAAACGCTCCATCTCCTGCCAGTTCTCCATAACCTGGTACGGTTCGCTTCCTGCGACCGGCATGCCCATAGTCTTCAGCTTCTCTTTTAATTGAATTAAAACTTCCTCTGATAAAACCACGTTTGAAGCATCGCCTTTGTCCGCTTCTTGGTAAATGTCCCTGGTCAGTTCCAACGCGGCCCTTAAGTCAGCTTCCGCTTCTTTCCTTTCGTTTTCATCAACCGGAAGATCATACCCTTTTTCCCAACGCCCTTTTTTGTCATTATCTTCCCTGCTCTCTGCCAAAGAAGGTTCTTCCCTGACGCCGGACAGTGAAAAATCCTCTGGTTCTTTTCCTCCACAGGCACACAAAAACCCTGTCATCACTATGATAATAGTCTGGATATATATTTTTTTGATCTCCATGGAAATCCTTCCTTTATTTTGTATCGTATACGCCGGAAATCTCCAGCTCCTTTTTCTCTATGGAATTGGATAAATAGCGGAATGTCCCGTCATCAAAAGGCTGGACGGTTATGATGTTGGTAAACGCACAGTCGGAGTTATAATCCGGCCATACCCCATCTACAAAGAGGGTCAGCGTTCCGTCCGGGTTCTCCTTATCCGTTCCTTTATGACCGGAAAATATGTGGTCATGATCCGTTCATATACCTCTGCAGGTATCTCCCCGTTTTCCGGCCGCAGAATCTCTCCCGTATCCATGCGATACAGGTCCTCAAACACGCATGGCATCAGGATATCCTCCACGTTGCTGCTGTCCCAGTCCGTTACAAGGACATTGTAATTGACATAGCTAAGTCCGTCCAGATATTTTTCTGTCAACTCCCTGCACCGGTCAGAAAGCGGGGCTGCTCGCCAGAACTGGCGCATGCTGGAATGATAGAGCTGTACCGTATAGGCGTAAATGAAATATCCCTTTTCTGTCAGTTTTATCTCCGCAATATCACTGACAGCAGTAGATATGATTTCCGGTACGCCCCCTTCCCTCCATCCGATCTGCACATAAAAGGTCTGCAGGTTTCCTTTCCTGTGTATAAACGTATAAGCACCGATCAGCCCATCCAGATTCACGTCAAAAATAGTAACCAGGCTAGGCTGTCCTGCCCTTTTAAATAAGCAGAATAAAAGTCCCGGACACTGTTATGGTTTTCCATATTTGCCCCGTCAGTAACGCTTACATATCCGGCCTCTCCCAGCATGGATACTACCCGGTTCCTCTGTTCCCTAGAGAAATCCCTGACCGTATAAGTATAGGGCGGCTGTCCGGCTCTTCTAAAAAATATGGTGATAACAGAGATTCCTGGGATTCTTCCGGCTGCTTTCGGCCTTTGTCCTCCTTGAAGCCTGTAAAGAAGCTCCCGGTTGCCACTGTCAAACATAACAGGATAAGCAAGAAACCTCCCTTTCTGAACAACCGCTTTAAATCTTCTAACTAATCATCCCCTCCATATACTTCCTTCCACTGGTCCTCTGTCAGCCGGTCCGAATGCCACCACAGCTCACAGCCGCCCTCCGGAAAAATAATCTGATTGGATACATACTGAAAACCTCCATCGTCAAGAGGACGGATCACGGTTTTGTGGGTGTACGCCCTGGAGGTGTTTTCCTCCGGGATATAAGCGGCCTTCCTCTGCAGCTCCTCGTGATTGGTTCGCAAATGACGCTCAATGACATGTTCAAATACATCATAAAAATCCAGATTCCCAAAATCCTGCTCACTCCAGTCTGTAAGGAAAAGATTATTTCCCCCATACCCCACCGGCAGCAAATAGTATTGATAGAGGGAACCTTTTCCAAACAGATCCAGGTCCCTACTCTCTAACATGTCATCACTTAAATACCTTGCCCCGTTCATGGGAAATCCCTTCCATCCATCGTCAAAACGTACCATATAGTCTTTGAGGACAGACTGGAAATCTTTCAGGTATGTCTGTTCATCTTCCAGTATGCCATGGTAGCGTATGAGCATAAGAAATGCAAATACAAAGCCAAAGGCAAATGCGAGGAAAGCAGGGGTTTTCTGCTGATACCAAAGGAAATACGCCACCCCTGCGGCGGCAACGGTGATGAGGCGCAGGAATGATACCCGGTTGGAGGTTTGTGCCAATTTATCCAGTTTTTTCTGGCAGCATTCATGGTCTCTCTCATACGCCATATGATTGTTTTGTTTGGGGCTGTTCACGTACCCTCTCATTTCCATATACCAAATGACATTACGCTTTTCCTTTCCAGGCAGCTGAGTTAAAAGGCCAGCTGTATTTAATTCTTTCTGTTACTTAAGTGTTTTCTTATATAGGGATATCATACTGCATGATAATGTTATGGAAGCAGTCATGGAACCCCAGTTTTCTGTAGAGTTCAACGGCCTCCTCCGAACCGCTGAGCGTAACTGCCCTTACTCCGTTTTCAAAAAGCTCCCCAAGTGCCTGTGAGCATAACGAAATTGCTGCTTTCTTCCTGCGGTATTCCTGTAAGGTGGAAACAAATTCCAAAGATGCCGTATCCCCTGTCCGGATTGTAGATGCTGTAGATACCGGTTTTCCATCCATCTCGCACAGATAAAACCGGAGATTCTCTTCCTTATACCCTCTGCGGTTAAAAAGCCGGAAAACGTACTTCTATTATCACCCTGTTGACCGATTTTGAGAAGACTCCGGGTTCTTATTCCACAAGTTCAATGGAATCCACAATGCTCATCCTGCTGATCTTCCGGAGTGGAATACAGGTTGCCAGGATACAGGCTCCGATGGCAAAAAGCGATGCGCAGGACATAGGAACCACGGGAACTGCCGTCAGCCGCAGGGTATCTGTTGCTCCAGCCTCCACAAATACGGTACCCAGATATCCGGCGATACTTCCGATTACCGCCGCGTTCCTGCCATAATAAAATCCTTCCCACAAGAACACCCGGAACAGACTTCCCACACTCATACCCACAGCACGCTGTATCCCGATCTCCATGATCCGGGTATGGATATTGGTGTACATCGTATTGATGATGTTCAATATCCCAATCAGACCGATGAACAGAATCAATCCCCAGGCCAGAAACCGGATCTGGGCTCCGCTTTCCTCATACTGGCGGTCCGTCTGTTCATAGGATACCGTAACTGTCCCTGGTATCCGCTGGCCAAGTTCTTCCAGCATCTGATTGAAAGCGGTTCGGTCAGCGCCGTCCTTCAGTCCCGGACATAGTTCCGCATAGGTATCCGTTCCTGTAAGACCAGAATAGATCCGGTCGCTGACCAGAACCTGAACGCCGTTTACAAATCCATTGTTTCCCACACTGAAATAACCGTCATAGCCGCTCATAGACAATAGTACCGGCAGCTTTTTCCCAGCCACAGTGACCGTGCTCCCTTCTTCCACATGGGTCGTTCCGAAGGAAACCCCATCGATCTCCATGGGGATGGGATTGCGGACCACGCACCCCTCCCCTGCTTTCAGCATGTCAAGCTGCTCTTTTGTCAGCCTGGAAGCGAATTCATGATCCATCCAGCAGTCATTGAATCCGAATATCTGAAAGGTTTCGCCAACCCCCAGCACAAGATCGGTGTCAATCCCTATGGGCCGGTTCTGCTCATCCAGCTCATAGAGGGAAAACTGCTGCGCCGCCACGTAATCCACATTTTCTTCCAGTTCCAGCGCTTTTTTCTCCTCCGGTGAGATACCTTCGTACTGATTGACGATGGAATAATCCCCCAGGTGTTCGGATAACGAGCCGGATACACCAAGCAGCGACAGAAAACTCTGCAGCGTGATAAAGACGGTAATGCTCATGACCAGGGACAGGACGGTTACCGCTGTCCGCCCTTTGCTGCGGCTCAGATTCAGTCTGGCATAATACCGTTCAAAGTTCCGGATCTGTTTGATCTTCCGTTTCTTACGTTTCACCTGTCCCCTTGTTCCTGTCATAGCCGTGACCGGTGACACTCTGGCCGCAAACCGGGCCGCTGGAGCTGCAGCCAGAAATGTAAATGCCAGAGTTACAAAGGCACTGATCAGCAGATATCCCCATTTCCCCGTACTGTTGACGTCTATCAAAGCCTGGAGCTGTTCTCTGCTTCCTGCCAGAAACATCTCCGGCGAAAGCTGATTTAATGCCGCGGTCAGAATCCCCTTTGCGGACAGACAGCCAAGCAGCAGGCCAGCGGGAATCCCTGCCATACACAACAGCAAGACCTCTGCAGCAACCACACGGTACAGCTGCCCTTTCTCTGCACCGATGGCCCTGAGTGTACCATACTGCCCGATCCGCCCGGAAACGGCGATTTTCAGAATATTATAGACCACCAGTCCGGCCGCCAGCAGGATCAGGGCAACGACCACTACCCCCGCGAACACCAGCCAGGAAAAACCCGCATCATCCATAGCCAATTCCGAATCGGCCGCCTCCGAACAGTAAGAAATGCCGAGCGCATTCAAAAGGGGGATATTGTAAAGAGTGTCCAGCTCATGAATCTCCAGCTTTTCGCAGAGGTCATCCATCACAGCCTGAAAGTTTTTAGGATTTTTGGTACGGATATCCATACTATAATAGAGATACTCCGGGGGAAGAACCGCTTCTGCCGTCCCCTGCCCGGCAAGACCCAGGATATGGCCTCCGGTATAGCCAAGGAAGTTACTCTCCGTGATTCCCACCAGAGTAAACGCGGCCGTATAATCAAAAGCATCCACCACAATTCCATGGCGAAGAGCCTTGGAAAGGGAAAGGGTGATGGTATCCCCAATCTTCCCGTTAAATCCCAGAAACTGCAGGGCGTCTTCCGGCAGGGCCAGTTCCATAGGAGCTTCGGGCAGCCTCCCCTCCACCAGACGGGAGTATGTGGGCCAGGCGGCAATCCCGCCGTTCCAGTATTCCGCCAGATCCAGGGAAAGCTGGTCATTCAACTCATGATCCCCCAGCGGGACAAAACGGCCGGTGTAGGACAGACGGGAATCATTCTCCAGTATCTGTGCCTTTTCTTCCGTAAGCTGCACAAAGCTTGCGTAGCGGTCCCCGCCGATAGCAACTGCCTGCTGCTGGCGCATGGCAGAGAGAACGCCGACGGACTGTCCTGCCGCGGTGGTCATCATGGTGGACAGAATCACCGCAATGAGGATTAAAAAAGAAGTCAGTTTCTGTGAGATCACTTCCTTAAGCGCCAGAGTAAGATAGCTTTTCATCTTCCGTCCACCTCCGTCAGCATGCCGTCCACAATGGAAAACCGCCGGTCGGCCATCCCAGCCACGCGATTGTCATGGGTGATGATAACCAGCGTTTTTCCCATTTTTTCATGTACTGCCCTGAGCATTTCCATCACTTCCCCTCCGCTTCTGCTGTCCAGATTTCCCGTAGGCTCGTCTGCGAAGATCACGTCCGGCTGTGCAATCAGCGCGCGGGCAATGGCCACCCTCTGCTGCTGCCCGCCGGAAAGCTCATGGGGCAGATGGGTCAGCCTGCTGCCGATCCCAAGCAGCTGCGTGAGCTGTTCCAGATACGCCTCATCCGCCTGCTTTTTGTCAAGAAGCAAAGGCATCAGGATATTTTCCCGCGCAGTCAGAACCGGAAGCAGGTGAAACTGCTGAAAGACAAACCCGATGCTCCTGCGGCGCAGCGCAGACCGTTCCCGGTCAGAAAGGCTGTAAATATCCTGACCGTTATAAGTCAGCCGGCCAGACGTTGGCTGATCCAGTCCGGATAACAGATGGAGCAGGGTACTTTTCCCACTTCCTGACGGGCCTGTAATCGAAATAAAATCACCCGGCATGATCTGAAACGAAGCCCGGTCCAGCGCCGTTACCCGGTTTTCCCCTTCCCCATAAATTTTTGAAAGCTCATTTGCTTCCATTTTCATAAAAATACACTCTCCTTATCATCATTTTGCATCTGCATAAACAGGGACTGCCTGTGTGCATGCTTTATGCTGTAAAAAGAGTGTAATGGATAAATCTCAAGAAACGCTCAAGATTTGATGGTATTAAAAAATGCCGCAGCCGCCCCTCCGCCTTCCGATCTGTTCTCCAGACAAAGTTTCCCGCCGTGTTTCAGGCACAGCAGGCTGCTGCTGTACAGCCCCATACCAAAATGCTCTGCATTTTCCTCCATTTTTCCAAAGGGCTTTGGTCCGTTCTTCACCAGTTCATGCGGAAAGCCGGGTCCGTCATCTGCAACCATAAGACACAGCATATGTCCGGTCAGTGTAAGACGAATCTCCAGTTTCCGACAGGCAAAACGCGCCGCATTTCCAATCAGGTTTTCTGCCACGGTCAAAAAGATTCCATGGTCTATCCTGACAATCCCCAGATCCGGTACGGACAGTATGAGATCAAGTCCGGACGCAAGCAGATGTGCAGTCTCTTGCAGTTCTTCCAAAAGGGCAGATCCGTCTGTGTCACAAACCCGCACCTGTATCTGTTCCAGCCTCTGGATGCTGCTCATAGCCTCCACATACTGTTCCACCCGCAGCACATAGCATTCCATCCTCTCCAGCGTGTGTTCATCCGCCCTTCCCCCTTTCATCAGCTTCACGCTCCCCTTCAGAACCGTCACCGGATTGCGCAGGTCATGGGCAAAGGCCGCATTGAGCCTTTTGCGTTCCTCCGCCTGCTGCCACAGCTCCCGGTTTGTTTTCAGAAGTTCTTCCCGCATCATCTCAAATGCGGCACAGATCTGTCCCAGTTCATCTGCCGATGCCTCCGGCATGGAAAAGTCCAGGTCATGGTTTCGGATGCGCTCGGTTCCCATTTTAAGAATTTCAATGGGGGCTTTCAGCTTCAGATGATAAAACAGAATCCCGGCAATGCCCAGTCCGCCTGCCGGAAACAGTACCGCCGAAAGCAGCCGGACGCCGTCCAGCAGCTCCAGGATCTGCATCTGTTCCCGATCCGGTTCGGCCAGCTCTGTAACCGTGCCGTCGGAATCAATGGCAATCCCTCCCTGGGGATACCTCTCTGCAATTCTTCCGCATAACAGATATACTCCCAGTGTAAGCAGAAGCGCAGTCGCCAGGCAGAAAACGGAAAGCAGAAAAAAGCACCGCTTCAGCCCCATATTTTTCAGCCCTTCCATCGGTACCCGCACCCCCAGACTGTTTCGATATAAGCAGTAAATGTATGGGCTGCCAGCTTTGCCCGGATTTTCCGGACATGCTCCATGACCACATCACTGCTGCCCTCCCCGTCGATTCCCCACACGCTCTCATAAATACGCTCCCGGTCAAACACCTGCCCTGTATGCAGCGAAAGCAGCTCCAGGATATCAAACTCCCGCCTGGAAAATGCCACCGGCTCCCCGTTTACCGTGACCGTGCGGGCTGTATAATCAATGGCAAGCTCTCCAAAAAACTTTACCGCAGAAATATTCTGCCGCCTCTGCTCCCTCCGCAGATGAGCGGCAACCCTTGCACCCAGTTCGTCCAGATCAAAGGGCTTTACAATATAGTCATCTCCGCCTGCCTGAAACCCCACAATCTGATCTGCGGATTCTATACGGGCTGTCAGGAAAAGAATCGGACAAGTCACATGGTTTCGTATATTTCTGCAGACGGAAAGGCCGTCCATACCGGGCATATTGATATCCAGCAGAATCAGGTCCGGCTGCATCTGTGCTTTTTGAATCGCTTCCTTCCCATTATAAGCGGTCAAAACATCATACTCTTCGGAAAAATAACTTCTCATCATATCCACAATTCCCTGCTCATCATCCACAATCAATAATTTCCTTTTCATACTTTCCACCTTCCACAGAGATTTTTTTATTATATCACAGAAATATAAGAATTCTGATTGATAGAGGCAAAAAATTGCATTAAATTGAAAAAATATTTTTTATACTTTTCCCCAGTAGTTCAATTTTTCCGATTTTTTCTAAATCCTTTCTTAATTTTTCTCCGTTATTGTCTTTTCCGGCAATCACTTTTACAATCTTTGTCCCTGGAATAAGCTGCTTTTTCATTTTGTCACCTCCTTTTGTGGAATAAGGTCATTATACATTCCCTATCTCTTAGCACACATAAAGTCCGAGTATTCCGACCAAAAAGTGTCTCTATATGATATAATGAACAAAATAAAGGTGACTGAGTGTGAAAAAACAAGAATTATCATTGCAGTTTATACCTGAATGAAACGAAAGGAAGGAATCATTAGCATGAAAAACTACGGTTCAACTGTCCGTCAGATTAGACTAAGTAAAGGTTTTAGTCAAAAGGAGATATATACTGGAATATTAAGCAAATCTTTTGCCATCGATTTTGAAAAAGGATTATATGATATAAAATTTAATTTGATGCTTAAAATATTGGAAAGGCTTATGATTTCTGTTGATGAACTTCTTCTAATTCATAACCAATACCAGAGCTTACAATACTATGAGCCTCTTTTGAATGTAAGCCTTGACAGACTAAAAAATGATCAAACTTATTCTTCAGATATAGAAAATAAATTATATCGCAAAATGGAAACAGAAAAAACATCTGCGTCCGTATTGGAATACATGGAAGTTATAGCTTTGAAAGCTGTTTATAGCAATAATGACTATCAATCACTCCCAGAGTACCAAAAAGCCAAAAGCTATATACAAAAATACCTTTTTGATATTGAAACCTGGACACTTTCGGAATTTCGAATTTTTTCAGATATGAGTTTTATATTTGAAAACGGAAATGTAAAAATCTCAATGTTTTTGACTGCCTGGAACACATTAGAACGATATAAAGCACATCCCGATTATCAAATATATTTGCCACATTTGCTTGTTAACAATTTATATCAACTTATTTTACACAATCATTTTGAACTGGCCAAAAAAGCGATCGACAGACTGCGGGAGCTAACCGAAGATGTAAATATGCTTACATGGAGAGTGCCGCTATTTTACTATGAAGGATTATACTATTATGCAACTGGTGAAAAAACGACAGGCATGACTGAGATAGAAAAAGCAAAACAAATTTATTATTTAAGTGGCAATCATTTTATGGTAGAACAGATAGAACTTGGACTTAATGCCGTAAAATCACTTTACGATAAGGCATATCCTTGACAATGATTGTAGCCACGTTTCCGGCTTCAATCTCTGTAATCATGCGGTTGAAATTTGGTCTGTCGAACGTTACACCCGATACGCCGTCATCAATAAAAAAAACGGGATTGGAAAAGCGGTTGTCCGCCGCATATTTGAAGAGGACTACTTTCTGGTTCACAGTGCTGTCTATTGGCGAATTTTCAAAAATATGCAAAGTATCTACAAAAACTCTCAGATATTACGCTGAAATAGAGCTTATTCTGCCAAGCGAAATTAACCCGGAAAATGGATATAGGTACTATGCTATTGAACAGTTAGAAACTATGCTGCTTATTATCCGTTTGAAATCATACAATTTCTCATTGGAGGAAATAAAGCGGATTATAGAATCGGGAGAATTGTACGAGGAAAAATTGTATGCTGCTCTAACCCGAAAACGGGAAGATATAAAAAAGCAATTACATGAACAGGAAAAGAGTCTGAATCAACTGGAATACGATATATCGAACCTAAAAAATGGGAAGTCCATCCTGTCCTATTTAGATGATATTGATGTAGAACTTGTGGAGGTTCCGATGATGTGTCTGCTTTCTATTCGCAAAATGGTTCAGGCGAATAATTTTTCTGATGAATACGGCGTTTGCTTTGGGAGGTTATTAGGCAGGATAAGAAAAGAAAATTTAACCATAGCCAATCCCCCAATGGTTTTATTCCACAGCAATGAATTTAGCCCGTTTGGTTTAGATACGGAATTTGCTATCCCTATTAAGGAATATGTGACTGGAACAAGAGATTTTAAGGCAGGGTTATGTCTGAAAACTGTTGTAAAGGGAAGCTATTCGATTTTATCTTCTGTATATGCAAAGCAGATAAAATGGGCAGAGCAGAATGGGTATATGTTTTCAAAGCAAAGAAGAACAACTGGATTTTTATAAATCAAAAGGTGCAAATGGCTGGGTTGCTGACCCAAACGGAACGAATACGGCTGGCTGGGGACTATCCCTTACAACTATGGATATGGCTAAATTAGGGCAGTTATATTTGTATGAAGGACATTGGAACGGCGGACAGATTATTTCCGATAAATGGATTTTCGAGAGTACGCAGGTACAAAGTATTTGGAAAGCACGCCATTTAAAGTATGGATATTTGTGGTGGGTTATAGATGAAGCGGAACATTCGTATGCAGCTTTAGGTGACGGTGGAAATGCGATATATGTTAATCCTAAAGACAGAATTGTGGTTGCCGTTTCTTCTTTATTTGTTCCAAGAGTTAAAGACAGAATAGATTTCATAAAAAGAGAGATTGAACCCCTATTTAAGTAAAATTATGGATATTATGGCTGAAAACCCTTAAAAAACAATCCGGCATTTAATATTATGTTATAGATATAGGGAGCGGCAATCTATATTGCCGCCCTATAATTCCCTATGTTGATCCGAAGCCTGCTCCCACTTTGCATCATCTCTTGCCTTTCAATGCTTTTCTCATCACGAATTTATCTTCTGTTTCCCCGCAGATTTTAAATCCGAAATTCTGATACATATCCACAAATCCCATGAAAAACGTTCGCTCATCCACAGTTTCTTTCCAGGGATAGACCTCCACATAATCAAATCCGCTCTCCACCGCATCCTGACAGACATATTCCAGCAGATGTTTTGCGATTCCTTTCCGTTTCATCTCAAGGGCAATCAGAAAACAGTAGACAGACTTCACTTTTTCACTGGAATCCGCCTGCATTTCCCTTACCTTCGGCATGGTGAATAGCCAGCCTCCACAGTTCATGCATTCAGACCTTGTATTGGCATTGCACCAGCCCGCAAGCTTTCCATCCACATAAGCCAGATACCCCTGAATCTTCCCGCATTTTACATATTCTGTTGCCATGACTTTTCGTTCTTCCCTGGAGGGATACTCTGTCATTCCACGGTGATCATCACTGCACCAGCTTACACAGTAACAGGTATTGGCCGGATCTAAGTCGTCATGAGGCGTGGTATCAAAAAAATGGATATACTCCTCCACATGTTCCGGCATTAGTTTTTTAATCTCAATATTCATTTACTTACCTTTCCTTTATATGCGTACTTTTTTTCTGTCCAAACAATCATTTTACTCTGCCAATTCATCTCAGCGCTGATATATGGTTACTTTTCCAAAAACCATTTCTCTGCAAGAATCTCAGATTAACCCTGCTACATGCCGACTCAAAAAAGTTCTCATGGTTTCCTATTTTACGTCCAGTTAACTACATTATTACTCTATTGACCGATTTTGGGAAGACCCTCATAAAAATCTTACTTTTCCGGTCAGCAGATCCCACACGCCAAACAGATAGTCCTCCGCTCTCCAGGGATCTGGTTTTCCCTCCGCATCATTAGATTCACATTTTACTACTGCCTTTAAATTTAAACCTAACCTTACGATATATCATCGGTTTCGCATATTTAATATGCAGCCCTTATATAGCCATCAAGCAGTCCTTCTCCTTCAGATTATCCCCTCTTATCGGAACATAATAGGGAAATGGTTTTGATGTATTCTCCTGCTGCAATCGCCAGTTTTCAATATCATTCATAATGGTTCAGCCCTTTCAGCAATTCTAATTTTATTTTCTGCTCCATGATATTCCTCCATCGTATCATTGCTTTATTGGTAATTTTTTATGATTTTAGAAATCTCTTTTTCATGCTTTCTTTTCAAATTTTCGGGATAAGCAGCATCATAAGAAAATCCCTCCTGTATGCGCCCAGACACTTGGATATATTTATCCGTGCCGGCGTCCAGACTCTTACATGCATGAATTGCATTGTCCAATATCCACTACCGGGTTATTGGTACTGTAGGGAAGTACATCGTTTCCGCCATATCTTCCATATAGCTTACCGCCTCCTCGTCATTGCATAGGCAAGCATTTTATAGTCAGTCTGTCGCCCTAATCCGCTCCACAAGGGAAAACCTTCTGGTATAACGGACGGCACAGACTGAGAATACCGCCTGCACCACAAGCAACGCAGCCGCAAACAGCAGTACCTGAAGCACCGGGAAATGATAGGTCAGTTTCCCGAACATACCAATCTGGTCAAAAATCTTGCACACAATCAGACTGCACGCTGTCCCCAGCGTCAGAGTGGCAAGCAGTGTGATTCCCACATAATATAAGCACTCAAAGGACAGCATCTGGGACAGCTGCCGGCTGCTCATGCCAACGGACTGGAACACGCCAAACTCCTGCTGGCGGGTAAGAAGATTGGTAATCAGCGTGTTGGCAAGATTAATCAGGGCAAACACAAAAATAAAGCCCAGAATGCTATAGAGCCGGGTCAGTTCTCCCCGCATACCAATCTCCAGTTCGGCCGCCAAATCATCCAGACCGGAGATTGCCACCCGTTTATCGGACACAGCGCCAAATACAGCCCGCCGAAGCTGTTCACTGTCTTGCTTTGTGTGAACATTCACATAGCCGGTAAAATCCGAGATTTCTGGATAAAGAGCGGACAATTCTTTTTCTGGCAAAATAAAAAAATGAGCGGTGTTACCGATAGGAATGTTCTCAACAACCCCCATTACGGTATAAGTCTTCTTCTGTCCGTTGTAACAGGAAACCGTAACCGTATCTCCAACCTGGTAACTGGTTTTGTAAATCTCTTTCAGTGTGCTGCCTGACGGGCAGACTAGGATGCCGCTTCTCTCAACCAGCTGCCGGTAATCTGCGCTTCCATCTAAAACCGACTCGCCTGTATACAGTTCTGCCATCTTCTCTTCTGAAATTCCTCTAACGACGAAAGGCTCATGCTCACGGTTGCCTGGAATCTCGCTGATGGCAGGGATTTCCACGCAAGTCATACTGTAAGCCGTGATGTGATCCACGTCGGGAATAGCGGCAAGCTTCTCCTGCAGCGCTTGCCCCAGGGGATTTTCTCTCTGCATCTCGACAAATTCCTCGCCCGCATAATTCTCATATTGCAGTAGATACTGGCTCCTGTCTCCAAATTGGGACTGGGCCATTTCTTTCAGATCCACCGAATTTGCGTAGGCGGAAATGACAAGCAGCAAAATCCCTGTCAGGCTTAACGAAAGCGACGTTACGAACGCTTTTTTACGGTTCCTTGAGAAATTCATCAAGGCCAGGCGAATCATGGTCAGGCGGCGGTGAAGCTGCCTGGAAACGCTGCGTCCCTGATACCCAGAGTAGGCGGTAATCCGAACGGCTTCCATAGCAGATACTTTTCCCACCATGGACAACGGCTTTCTGGTGGCAACCAATACCATTCCATAGGTCAGGAACAGAATGACCACTGCAGACCAGAGATTGTCACGCCAGGGCCAATAACCAGGTACGGCAATCAGGGCGATCACTGCAGCAAGAATCAGTCCAAAGGGAACTGCTATGGCAGTCAGGAAACGCCTCTCCCGCTTCACCACCCGCTTTAACTGCTTCGGCGTTGTCCCAAGTACCTTCAAGCGCCCGTATTCCCGCATTTTCCCCATCACGGAAATGTAGAAAATATTGTAGATTACAATCGCACAGATGGCAGCAATTAAGATTGACAGTGCATAAATCCCCATTCCGTTTCCTAGATAAAGATCCACCATTCCAAAATAGCTGGAGCTGTAAAATGTCCGATCCGCCGGTATATCCATATCTGCGAAGAACCTTTCGATATCTGCACGAAGCCTGGCCGGCTCCATTACCTGACTTCCTGCAAAACGAAAGCACAGCTCATAAGGAGCTGGGTGAATACCTGTATCCACAGCGGTTTCCGAGATCCATACTGTAAAAATCCGGCTGTTGTTCTCCGATTCCAGAATACCTGTGATGGTATAGGGCTTCTCACTGCCGCTAAGGTTCAGGATAACCGTCTGGCCAATTTCTACCGGAAGGTTAAAATAATCGAAAAAAGAGCGCTCCACGCAAAGCTCATTTTCTGCCTGGGGATACATCCCGGTAACTTTGCCGTATCCCATCAGATCGATCATCTCAGGGCTTACAAAGCTGACGTTCAAAACGCTGTCCTCATGGCGGACAGAACCGGCATCGGCTGTATATCCCCATTTTTCAAACCTGCCCGCATCCACAAGCCGGGTGACCTCTTCTCTGGTCAGCCCACTACAGCCTGCCTGATACTGTCCCAGGATATTGTCCAGTGTCTTCTTCTTCTGTGCCGAATAAATGAAGCAGAGGGTTCCCATCAGACAAACGGCAAGGGCAATTGAAAGAATGATAAAAAAGCTTCGACGTCTGTCGGCTTTCATGCTCCGCTCCGCCAGTTTCTTTTCCACCTCGCTGGTGTCGTTTTCAAAAGGCCATGTCATGATTTGCCACCTCCTGCTATCTTTGCACTGGCGCTGTCTCCGACAATCCTGCCGTCCTCAATTCGAACAATGCGGTCGGAAAGCTGGGCAATCTCGTTATTGTGGGTGATCATTACAATGGTTTGGTTAAACTCCATACTGGTACGCTTTAAAAGCCCCAGCACATCAGCGCTGGTCTTAGAATCCAGATTTCCGGTTGGCTCATCGGCCAGGATGATAGCTGGTTTGGTGATCAGGGCACGGGCAATGGCGACACGCTGTTGCTGTCCGCCAGAAAGGTTGTTTGGCATATTGTTAAGTTTATCTTCCAATGCCAGCATCCTCACGATCTCGTCCATGAACTTCTCATCTGCCGTGTCGCCGTCCAGCTCCACAGGCAGAACAATATTTTCATAGACATTCAGGATTGGGACAAGGTTATAGTTCTGGAAGATAAATCCAATGTTTCGGCGGCGGAAGATAGTCAGTTCCTCATCATTCTTTTTGGCCAGCTCATCCCCGCGGACAATGACACTGCCAGAAGTGGGCGTATCCAGCCCGCCCATCATGTTAAGCAAAGTAGACTTGCCGCTGCCGGAGGTTCCTACCACCGCCACAAACTCACCCTGTTCCACTGACAGGCTGACGCCATCCAGGGCATGGGTAATATTAGTCTCACTGCCATAATACTTTTTCAGGTCGATTGTTTGTAATACATTCATAATCAAATGCTCCTTTCCCTGTTTTCGTCCTGCTTTAAAGGACATTGTAAAATCCAAATGTCACAGAAATGTCCGAAGCGGCATAAAAAATATAAGAAAATGTGGATGAAATGTTACAAGCCTCGGACATTTCAAATAAAATATCTCCAAGGAAGGAAAACCGAGAAAGTCGATCCCCTGCCGACTTCCGAGAGCACTTTGATATATCCGCCCTGTTTTGTGACAATTTCACGGGTCAGATAGAGCCCGATGCCTATCCCCTGTTCACCATGTACTTCTTCTTCCCGATAAAAACGTCGGAAAATAGCAGCCTGGTTACTCTCCAGGATACCCTTACCGGTATCGGACACATCCAGCTTCACATACATTTCCCATTGTTCCACTGAAACCCGGATAGCTCCTCCTGCGGGAGTATACTTCACCGCATTATCCAGCAGATTGAACAGGGCCTCCGCCGTCCACTTGCTGTCATGGGAAAGGTGCAAGTCATCCGGGCAGTCCACTGTTACGGAAATACCCTTTTTCTCCGCCGCATATACGATACCACTTAAGGCCATCGCTAGCGTATCGATCAACAGGGCGTCTTTCTTTTCCAACCGGATTGCCCCGATCTCCAATCGGGAAGTCTTCACAAGCGCCTGAAAAAGAAATTCCAGCTTGTCCGTCTGGTTCTGGATGCCCTGCAGGAACTCCCGCCGTTCTTCTTCTGTGACAGGCTTTGAAAGCAGTGTGTCCGTCACCATTTTCAGATTGCTTACCGGTGTCTTTACCTGATGGGAAACATCCGATACCAACATCTGCAGCTCCTGCCGTTCCTCGTCCACCTTCCGCCTGTTTTCCTGCATAATACCATACATCCGCGAAAGACGGTAGCTGATACGTGCAAAGAGTGTTTCACTGTCCGCAGCGCGCAAAGGCTCTCCACTTCCACTTATCATCCGGTCCATCTCCCGGCACAGCTCTCTGGTAAATATGGAAAGCCGTTTGCTGAAAACAACTGTCAAAAGGAACATCCAGGAAAGGGCACAGAGGGTCAGCAGCATGCCGCTAATCAGCACCCACCTCTCGCCTGTCATGGCAAAAAGAACTCCTGCAATGACCAGCATGGAAACTGCCATGCCACCCCAGGTCAGCAGAAATATCTTTTTTACAGAGGTCCACCTCAGATTCACTTTTTCTCGCCTC
This sequence comes from Clostridia bacterium, assembly GCA_910574475.1. Classification (GTDB taxonomy): domain Bacteria; phylum Bacillota; class Clostridia; order Lachnospirales; family Lachnospiraceae; genus Laedolimicola. The sequence goes on from CAJTAT010000007.1 coordinate 135,411, forward strand.
CCATCCATTGGTATCCAATCCCATAAATCGTTTTGATGTAAGTGTCGCCCTCTGCCTCAATCTTACCTCGGATCCGGCTGATAGAGGTAGTCAGGGTGTGTTCGTCCACATAATTTTCCTCCGCATCCCACAGCCGTTCCAAAAGGTGCTGTCTGGTTAGGATCTGTTTGGGATTTTTGCAGAACAGGTACAGCATCTTATATTCCATCGGGGAAAGGGTAAGGGAATTACCATTCAACGAGGCGGACTGCTCCGAAAAGTCCAAAAACAGCCTGCCGTCATCATAGAAATCCTTTGCCAGCCCCCGGTGTTCCAGCATAGCGAACATTGCCCGTATTTTCCGCAGCAACGCCCCAATGGAAAAAGGCTTGGTGATATAATCCACCGCCCCAACTTCATATCCCCGGATCTGGTCGCTCTCCTGGTCGTTGGCAGTCAGGAAAATCGCCAGCGTGTCGGGATTTTCCGGCTTTATGAGCCTGCACAGGTCATAGCCGTTTCCATCCGGCAGATTAATGTCCAGAAGTACCAGGTCATATTCCGTCTGAGCCAGTAACTCGGCGGCTTTGTCTGCATTCAAGGCTGATACGGTATCATACCCCTCAGAAATCAGATTGTAAGTTAGCGTTTTATTTAAAAGGGCGTCATCCTCTACCAGCAAAATTTTTTTCATATCCACACTCCATAAATTTTCATCGTAAACAGCAGCTATTTATCATTCACTATAGTTTAACAGGCAAATGTCCGCGAAATGTTACAATGGGCATATTTTTTGTTTTTAAATAAGGGGGTGTCCACACAAAGAAAAATGCTCGCGTAGATAAGTCAGGATCTTGAACCACGAATGGCAGGTCCTTCGGAACCTACTTTTCTATTTTCAGACATAAGAATGGAACCATTGCTCCATAGATCATTACTCATCTATTTTGCAATGGCCCCTCTGTAATTTTGTTTAAACTTTTTTGATTATATACATAACTACTTCCCACTAACAGCTATAGCCTCTATTTCACAGAGTACTCCTTTGGGAAGATCTTTTACTGCCACGCAGCTTCTTGCAGGCTTGGAAACAAAATACTCCTCATAAACCTGATTAAACTTAGCAAAATCATCAATATCAGCCAGGAAGCAGGTAGTCTTTACTACATTTTCATATCCGATTCCCGCTGCTTTCAAGATTTCGCCTATATTTTTACAGCTTTGGCGGGCCTGAGCCTCAATTCCCTCTGGAATCTCTCCTGTCTCTGGAATAACTGGAATTTGACCTGAAGAAAATACTAAGCCATTTACTTCATATCCCTGAGAATAAGGTCCAATTGCTGCTGGTGCTTTCGCTGTTGACAATATTTTCATTATAATCAATCCTCCTAATTCAATTATCGCTTTGTGCCTTGGAAGGCCTTCGCTGATTATAAGTTCTATTATATTCTTTGCGATACATGGGAACCCCAAAAATTTGCCGTCTATCCTTCTGGAACTGGCTCACCGCCTTCAGGTACGCCTGGATCCTCTGGCACCGGATCGGGTTCCGGTACTGGATCGGGTTCTGGTACATAGACCTCTTCTGGTGAACCACCCTCCTCAGGTGTAGGTTCATTGTTCACATTTCCCTGGCCTGGCTGGTAAATGCCTCCAATGACATTTCCAAAGTGAAGGTTACAGGATGGGTATACCAAAGGCGAACCAGATACATCATTATTCTCTGGTATCAGAGTGATGATTCGATCCTCTCTCATTGGACAAGCGTCTGTAGCAATGGCTCCGCTCTCAACACACACAGTAGCCACCCGATGGACGTCGCAATATTCGGTAGGAACAGTTCCTGATGCAAAATATTCACTCTTTATCACGCCATCGCATAATCCTGGAAGAGGAAGCTTTCCAGATTCTGCACAAACTGCAGCGCTGGTGATAGAATCTGGCTTTGGAAAATCTTTATTCTCCAGATTCTCGTGAATCCTGGACATTACCTTTCTCCAAATTACTTTATGATAGCTCGTCTCGCCTTTGGCAAGCTTATGATTATTGTCAAAACCTGCCCAAATGCCTGCAGTATAGTAAGGAGTATAGCCAACAAACCATACATCTCTGTTCTCCGAAGTGGTACCTGTCTTTCCTGCTATCGTCATTCCCTGAAAACGAACTGCAGTACCAGTACCTTGATTGACTACATCCTTCATGGCACTTGTCAGCAGCCAGGCTGTACTGTCTTTCAGAACTGTTCTAGTATATGGCTTTGTATTGTCGATCAGAACATTGCCGTCCTGATCCAGAATCCTTGTATAAAGAACAGGCTTTACATAGATACCGTTATTGGCAATGGTAGCATAGGATGCTGTCAGCTCCAGATTTGTCACTCCATTTGTGATACCGCCGAGAGCAGTTGCCTGTCCATAGTCATTATTTCCATTGGCATCTGGTTCCTTTTGCAGCGTCGTGATACCTAAGTTCTCCAGGTATGTGATGCCCAGAGCTGGAGTTATATCAGTTAAAGTCTTGACAGCTACAATATTCATAGATTGCTCAATACCTTTGCGCAGGGAAGTCCATCCCTGATATGCCTCTCCATTCCAGTTCCTTACGGGACGCCCCTTCGCATAATTGTATGGGGCGTCAAACTGAGTGCTGGCCAGAGTCATTCCGGCAGAATCCAGAGCAGGTGCATATGTGGACACCGGTTTAAAGGTTGATCCCGGCTGACGCACAGTATCTACTGCCCGGTTCAGAGAAAGACTGGCTGTCTTTTCTCCACGTCCTCCTACCATGCCTTTCACATATCCTGTGGACTGATCTATAATAATCATGGAGATCTGAGGTTGGACTGTCATATCCACCCTCTCATACACCGTATCTCCTTCCTCCACAACAGTTGCCTTGTAAGCGTCAATGTGGGCCTGTGCGTCTTCTTCTGTGTCAAACAATGCCTCGAAATTAGAAGATTCATTTTCCTGGAAATACTTTTCCAACATCTGTGTACTATAATTAATCTGCTCGCCGTCTGGTTTCACCACTGTCAGGGCATAATCCAATCCAATCCTGACATTTGCCGGATAATTTTCTTCGTCAGCCATCTCCTCATCCATAATTTTCTGGATGTCAGGATCCTGGGCGGTCTCAATTGTCAGGCCTCCGTAATAGACCAGATTATAAGCCTGCTGAGAAGTATAGCCTTTAATCTCCTGCAAATCATTGATAACCTGATCAATCGCGGCATCCACATAGTAAGAAAAGGCTTCAGTGGTACTCTTTACTTCATTGGTTGTCTGGATTCGATCGTATACGTCATCCTCCATGGCTTCGTCATACTCTCTCTGAGAGATATATTCCTGCTCCAGCATATGAAGCAGCACCTGGTCACGGCGCTCTTTATTTTTCTCCGGGTTGCTGACCGGATTGTACGCCGTGGGGCTTTTTGCAATCCCTGCGATAACTGCCGCCTCCGAAATTGTCAGTTCACTTACATCCTTATTAAAATACCGATTTGATGCCGCCTGGATGCCTAAGGTATTCTGCCCCAAATTAATGGTATTCAAATAGGCTTCCAGAATCTCGTCCTTTGTCATCAGATCTTCCAGCTTAACAGCCAGATACTGCTCCTGCAGCTTTCGCTCTACCTTCTCAGCCAATGTACTCTCGCTCATAAAGTCAAACACATTGTTTTTCAAAAGCTGCTGTGTAATGGTACTTGCACCTTCTGTTCTCTTAAAACCGCTGGCTACCCCTCTGACACCGGCACGGACGATTCCCTTCAAGTCAATTCCGTTATGCTCATAGAATCGTTCATCCTCAATAGCCACAAATGCTTGCTGCACATGTTCTGGTACGGTCTCAATATTTACCATGATACGGTTGGACCCCGCAGCAAGCAGCTCTGCTGTCTGATTGCCGTCTGCATCTACCATAACTGATTTATAGCCGCTTGGAATTACACTGGTAATGTCAATATCAGGGGCATTGTCCATGACCCCTTTGACTACGCCGAAACCCGCACACAGTCCAACTACGCCTATGGCCAACAGACTGATCAAAAAAGCTTTTATACAAATAACGCCTAACTTCTTACCGATTTGTGTGGCTTTGGAATTCATAGATTTCTGCTTTTTAGAAACCCCTTTTTTTCCATAGTTCATAGCTTAGCCTCCTCTATATCCCCATATTATATCAAAAACTTTGCTCCAAAGCAACTTGCGATTTTCTTATGTTTTCTTTATAATGTTTTTAGACTCTCATGACAGCTTTCGACAGTTTTTGCAGAATCTGTCCTGTATAATACTTTTCAAAAATATAACTACCAAAAAGGAGAGTATTATGCAACGAGAATTTCTAATAGAGACTCGCTCTGTGGCTGATGAGAAAGGAACCCTGCTAAATCTAAAATACTATCTAATAGAGGAAGAACAGCCCTTATCGGTGGCCCCTCTTTACCGCATCTGTATCAAAAAATCTATATCAGAACGGCCTGGCGTAGAAGAAGCAGAAAGTACACCTCCTGTATCTCATTCTGAAACCTTTGCACGGGAAATGTTAAAAACATTGATCAAAAATGCAGTTACACCCATATGCCTTCTGGAAATTGTAGACGATATGATGACAAAAGAGGAGGGACAGGCTTCCTGAAAGGAACTTCATGTCTGAACAATATCAATTTGCCTACATAGGTGGTACCGGAGAAATCATAGAAAAGAAATCTCGATTTATCGCCACAGTGGAACCTGTGGCTACAGAAGAAGAGGCGCTTGCCTTTATTGAACGAATTCGAAAACAGTATTGGGACGCCACTCACAACTGCACAGCTTTCACCATTGGCAGGCGCCACCAGATTGCCAGATGCAGCGATGATGGAGAGCCTGCAGGGACTGCAGGGCGTCCTATGCTGGACGTGCTTTTAGGGGAGGATATCCACAATGTAGCAGTTGTGGTCACACGGTATTTTGGAGGAACCCTTCTGGGAACCGGCGGCCTTGTGCGCGCCTATTCCAAAGCTGTTCAAGAAGGCTTGCACCAGGCTGTGATTTTGGATAAATGCCACGGCGTCCGTCTGGCTATCCACACCGACTACAACGGTATCGGAAAAATTCAGTATATTCTGGGCCAGAACCGAATTGCAATCCTGAATTCTGAGTATACAGACTCCGTCTCCTTAGAGGCCCTCGTTCCCTGTGACCTGCTGGACACCTTGACCTCTGCCATCACGGAGGGAACCAACGGCCGGGCCCTGCTTACTCCGGGGGATATCTGCTGGTATGCGCTTATGGAGGGAGAAATTCTTTTATTTGAGGAGGAACCTGTGTAAACCCTTCTGTCACAGTTTAGGCACGCGTCCCCCTGTGAGCAGGCTGTAGGCCTTCGGTACAAATTTTATCAGCAGCCAGCCCATCATTTCGCAAATAAGAGTTATGAAGGCAAAGCATACAAACCGCCAAAAGGTCACAAATCCGTCAGAAGCCGGTACATAAGAATAGATTTTACAGAGCACAGGAACAATGGCAAGAATCAAAAAATAATGGGTTGCATAAATAAAAAAATTATTATCCATCCACCATTTCAATTCAAAATAAAGCCATCTCTTATCAATTATAACCCAAAGATACAGGGGCCTTATTGTCCTCAAAATATACGCAATCAATCCTCCTGGCAGAGCATAAGAAATCACCCACAGGATCCCTGCCGCTATTTTAATGATCCGTGAATGATAGGTTTCCGAAATAATCTCTTTTGAAAATCTGACGCCTAAATAAGCTCCCAAAAAATATACTGGCACATAAGATAAAAAGCGAACAATCTCAAAATCAATATATTGATTCAGAAAATTCTTTCCCAAAAATTCCCAATTAGTGTATCCGCACGCAAAGGTAAGAAAAAGCACCAGCTCCCCTATGACCTTTTTGCGCATAAGCCATAAAATCACTGGTACAAACAGCAGGAAAAAAAGAAGCGCCTGTGAAAACCACATGACTGCACAGTAGCGGGACATGACAAACTGAAAAGGGATATAGGAAAAAATGGCGTAAAAATCCTCTGTGTTCCACCAGTACACGGCACAGAAGATCATGCCTATTACATTCCATATGATAAATGGCATCAGAAGAGAAACAAAACGGCGGCGCAATTTTTCCATCATGTTCTCTTTTGTCAAATTATAATATAGAAGAAAGGCAGAACAAATCATAAAAAAAGAAAGGCTGACCACTCCCCCGTCCGAACACAGCCGGGCGATCCATTGACACAGCCAATTCAAAAAGCCTTCTGACGTACTCACATCAAAATAATGATCTGTATTCATATGGACCATCACAATTCCCAGTTGCATCAAAAAGGAAACAAATGTCACCTTCTTACTGAACATTCCAAACTCGTTTTTCATAACGCTTTCTCCGAACACTCTCTTTGTAGCTTATATATCCCTTTCGTATCACAACAGATGCCAGCCATGGAAGATTTCTTCCATAGCTGGCTCATTTATCAAAGGCTTATGCCATTCAGCTAAAGCCACAAATTATTACCTCTTAATCTGCCCATAATAAGCATTTGCCCCATGCTTTCTCAAGAAATGCTTATCCTGAATCACCTGCGGAGCCGGAGCCACACCAGACTTCAACAGTTCAGTGCGGCATGCCATCTTGGCCACTTCCTCAAGAACCACTGCATTGTGCACTGCATTGTCTGCATCTTTTCCCCAGGTAAAAGGTCCATGATTCGTACAGAGTACTCCTGGAATATGCATAGGGTTCTTTCCCTGGAAGGTTTCTACAATAACAAGTCCCGTATTTTTCTCATACTCGCCGTTGATCTCTTCTTCTGTCAGGCTTCTGGCACAGGGGATTTCTCCATAGAAATAATCTGCATGAGTCGTCCCATAGCAGGGGATGCTCCGTCCGGCCTGAGCCCAGGATGTAGCCCAGGGAGAATGGGTGTGTACAATACCGCCCACTTCAGGAAACGCTTTGTACAGTTCCAGATGAGTGGGAGTATCTGAGGATGGATTGTAGTCTCCCTCAACCTTGTTCCCGTTCAGATCCATAACAACCATATCTTCCGGTTTCAGCACATCATAATCTACGCCACTTGGTTTAATCACAAAAAGGCCTGATTCTCGGTCGATTCCGCTGACATTTCCCCAGGTATAAGTGATTAACCCACGGCGTGGCAGCTCCATATTCGCCTCATACACTTGTTTTTTCAGTGCTTCTAGCATGTTTTCTCCTCCTTATCCAGCAATGTCCTCATGGTCTTATTTGCATAGGCCAGATCATCCTTCCAGTTTTCTTTGCCCAGATACCAGAATTCAGTTACGAATTTGCGTACCCCCATCTTCCAGGCTGTATCAATCATAGCTGGAAAATTCACTTGGCCTTCCCCGTACATCATATCCCGAAACTTGCCTGGCTCAGTCTCCTTCAAATGCATGGCAACGATGTGCCCGTCGCAGCTTCTAAGGTCTTCCAGTACGTCGATACCATAAGTAATAGCGGCATTATTGATATTTCCACAGTCAGGATAGACGCTTAAATAAACAGAATTGATTTTGTTTACATAATTCATCGCCTTTTGACAAGTGTTCATAAACTCTGTCTCCATAGTCTCAAATCCCATTATAACCCCTGACTTTGCAGCCATCAAGGTACATTTCTTCAAATTCTCTCCAAAACGCTCCACTGTCTCAGGAGTAGACTCATCATAATATACGTCATAGCCGGCAAGCTGGATGATCCGTATACCCAGGTCTTCTGCAAGCTGAATGGCTTTCTCCATGATCTCCATACCTCTGGCACAGATCGCTTTATCACTGCTGCCAATAGGAAATCTGCGGTGGCCAGATAAACACATAGTGCGGATAGGAATTCCCACTTCATACATCGTTTTTACCAGATCCAGGCGCTCTTCCTTTGTCCACTCCAGACGTGCCAGCTTTTCATCCGTCTCATCAATACTGATCTCCACAAAATCATAGCCTGCTTCTTTGGCTGCCTTAAGCTTTTCTTTCCAAGTCAGTTCCTTGGGCATGGCTTTTTCATATAAGCCAATTGTATATGCACTCATGTCCTATTTCCTTTCTTTATCTATAGGCCCTCAATCTCATAAAAAGCAATCTCATCAATCTCACGGTTGGTAGATACAAGGCCATACTTATCGCCTTTCTTGTAGCAGCGCACATTGGCCGGTCCCACATCATGGTCTAAAGTCTCCATGACATAGCCGTCTCCATTATAAGTGCAAACCATCAGATCACGCTCGCCTTTTCTATGTCCAAGAATCGCCACACCTTTGCCAAAGAGCTCTGCACCCCAAATTGCATGTGCAAACTCATAGTCTTTGTCAAACTTATGGATACACTCATATGTTCCATTTACCTTCTTGTAAATCTTAATTTCATTTCCATGGAATGGAGCCATTACTAACATTTCCAACTCACCGTCGCCGTCGAAATCTGCAAATGTCATATCGCTGGCAGCATCTTCTGTGAGAGTCTCCACTGTCCACTCCCCACCCTTGTTTGCCGGAGGTACAACTTTGAAGATTCCATTATCTGCCGCCACAGCAGCCCATACTCCATCCTTTTCTTCCACACGGCAATATCCATGATTTTTCAAAAGTCCGTCTTTCAGTGGGGTTAACTGCAATTGATTGTCCTCATGAATGGTACTTAAGTCTTCTGGAAGTTCGCATACCCAGATTTTCCCAGGGTTGCTCCAGTCATCTTTATACTCGTGGCCTGACTTTAGCGCACATGCAATCAAATAATTGACGCCGCCGCTTGTCAAAATGTCAAAACGATGTACGAAAGGAAGATCCACCAGTGTCTTAATCTCCCAATCGTCTTTTCCTTTCGGAGATGCCAAAATAATTTTTGCTTCCTTAGAATCATTAGGGGAATAGAATTTGTGAGTTGCCAGGAATTCCCCATCTCTTCCCGGAAGCTGTACCATAGTCATGGTTCCCCCTGGTCCCTCCCAAACGGTCTCCTTCAAATTACCGTCCAGGTCGAACAAAAGGCATTTATTCACTTTTTCTGCTGCAACCAGCATATACTCTGCTCCATGATACGTCAATGGACTGATAGAATAGCATTTTTCCAATTCATGGGTTTTTATTTTCTTAATTTTCATCTTGTTCTCCTAATCTACTTGATGTATCCAGGTTCCTCTGTCCCGAAATTCCTTGAGCAATTGTCCTGGTGCATCCTTGTCTGTGATAATATTGGCAATGAGCTCTGGTGGACAGGAGACAAAGCTGTTTCTTTTTCCAAATTTGGAATAATCTGCGAGAATATAAGAGGCCTTGATGACACGCTCAAACATCATTTGGTTGATATTCACCTCATTGAGCAATTCTGTCGTCATACCAATATCCGGGCAGATGCCTCCACAACCCACAAAGCTTTTTTTGGCTGTCACCTGAGTTAAGTTATTCATAGCAAAATCCCCCACCATAGCGCCTTTCTTGTAGCGGAGTTCTCCTCCAAGCAAAACTACTGTGGCCTGGGAAGGATTCTTTTCGTTGATTATGTTCCCATTATTCGTAATAATTGTCACATGCTTGCTGGTAATATATTTTACCATAGCCAGAGCTGTAGAGCTTGTATTGATAAAAATGGTGTCCCTGTCTTCCACCAGGCTGGCCGCATATCGGGCAATCTTTTCTCTGCAAAGCAATCTGCTATTCTCTTCGCTCCCCTCTCCAGCTTGTCTGCTATTCCTGGCGCCTCCATAAAAGCGCTCCAGCAGCTTATGATCTTCCAAATATTGAAGATCCCTTCGGATAGTCAAAGGGGAAACTTGAAACTGCTCTGCCAGGTGGTTTACTGTCACATCCCCATTACCACGCACGATTTCTAATACTTTTTCCCTTCGGCTGTTCACGATAGAACGGCTCGCCTTCATGATTCTCCTCCTTATTCCCCTCCTGCCAAAAATAAGAGTGATCCCCCGAACTATAATAAGTCCGGGGAATCTCTCTCTTTTTGTCACTTCCTTTAGCCGATGCCGGATTCCTTTAATTTTTCTTCCATCTCCTGCACAGACATAATGTTGCGAAGCCCAATCACAGTGCTGCCCTTTTTCTCTGCATCTTTAAACATATTGAGAAAATTCTGTGCGCAAAGTACAACATCATACTGAGAAGCAGCACTCTTTCCCTCAGAGAGTGCACAGTGATGTATTTTGCTTGGCTTGATATTCAGCTTCTTCAATACTTTTTCCAGTGTCATTTTCATCATTAAGCTGGAGCCTGCACCGTTTGCACAGCAAACCATAAAACTCATATTATCCTTTGCCATAACTCAAATCTCCTTTAATTAATTTTCTTTGTAATAATTTTACTTTGCTGCTCTCTTCTCCTTAAGCTCTTTATATGCCTCATAATCTTCAGTCATCAGGAAATAGCCTTCTTTATCTGCACGATATTGAAGCTGTGGAATAGCCAGCAGTGCAATTGCCACAATAGCTACACCTACATAGCTTAACACCTTCATCACGCCTGTCATCACCGGCCATACGACTGCCCAGTCCCACATTCCAAGGTACCCGCCGTATGCTGCCATTCCAACCCAGCCTGCAATCAGTGCGGAACCAAATACCTGGCAGAGTCCAGAAATGAACGGTAAGATAAGAGCTGCTTTGATACCGCCCTTCTCATTTGCAAAAATAGCAATGGTGGCATTGTCAAAGAATACGGGAACGAATCCACAGATGACCAGTACAGGGCTCTGTAATACTACCAAAGCTGCAATGGCAATAATCTGTCCCAGGAAGCCTGCCAGGAATCCCAAAGGAACTGCATTAGCAGAGCCAAAACCAAACGCGACTGCACAGTCTACACCTGGTACAGAACCTGGAAGAAGCTTATCTGCAATGCCCTGGAAGGACTGAGTCAGCTCTGTAACAAAGGTACGGACTCCGAGCTGCAAAATTGCCAAATAAACAGAAAAGTAGAAACAGGTCTGGATTACATAGAATACCATACTTGCGCCTTCTGCCAAAAATCCCTGCTCTGTCAGGTAATCTCTACCCAGGATACACAGAATAGCGCCGAAAAAGAGAAGCATCAAGATGGATGTACATACCATGTTTTCATTAAAGATAGACATGAAGCCAGGAAGCTCAATATCATCAATTTTCTTCACTTCTTTTCCGTCTTTCTTCTTACCAAAGAGCTTCTCTGCCAGCCAAGTATTCACAGCAATACCAAACATCTGCTGATGAGCCAAACTGATGCCAGCGCCGTCTGTTAATTCCTGGCATGGTTTAATAATCAGGTTGGAGCCAACTGCCCAGTATGCTCCCAAAATCACTGCCATAATAACAAGCAACGCCACATTGTGAGTCAAAAGTCCCGGAAGGGCAAACATAATCAGCCAGTATGCTGTAGCTGCCTGCTGAACTTGCACATGTCCTGTGGTAAACAGAGCACGAAGTTTCGTGAGTTTACTGAATCGTACCAGCAAAATGTTCACAATGAACGCGATCAGAAGCAAAATCATGGCATCGCCAAAGCCTTTTCCAAACTTTTCCGTAACCCCCACCGTAACTGCGTTCTGACCAAAATACGGGTCAATTACCATAGCGTCCATATTGAAACGATCCTTCAGTCCTACAAGCACAGGACGGAAGTTGGATACTAATCCTGAAGAACCTACAGACAAAATCAAATATCCTACAATCGCCTTAATCACACCGGCAATTACATCATACCAGGGCTTTTTCAGCAAAATATACCCTACAGCAACAATAAGACCAATCATAAAAGCTGGTTGCTGCAAAATATTTGTAGCAAAATATGACCACATATTCATTAAAATATCCATACACAATCCCTCCTATATAAGTTTCGCTACAAGCCTTTACTATTTCTAAGTCCCGCAGCTAATCTAAATATTTTTCTTGAAGCTTCAATAAATCGTCCGGGCCTGTGGCTTTGAGAAGTTCCGCCACCAATTCCTCATTCATAAGCATCTCAGATAATTTCATCATATTGTTTAAATGCTGCTCTGGATTGCAAGAGGCTAAGGTAAAGAAGAGCTCTGCATCCTTCTCCGGGTCTCCTGGTGTAAAGCTTACCGGCTTCTCCAGCTTCATAAATCCTATGGCAGTTTTGTTTACGCCTACTGCATTTTCCTGAGAGTGGGGCATTGCAACATGAGGCATGATGACAATGTAAGGTCCATGCTTCTCTACGCATGCCACAATATCTTCTTTATAATTTGCCTCCACTGTTCCGTCTGCCTCTAAGCTCTGGCAGCTCATACGGATAGCTTCCTTCCAGTCTTTTGCTTCTTCTGCAAAAAGATAATGCTTTTTTTCTACAAATTCTCTTAACATAGCTTTTCTCCTAATAAAAGTTCCGCTTCGCCCTACCAGTACACGGGGATCTAGAACAAATTTACGACCACATTATTATGTGTCCGTAAATTGTTCTGTGCACTGTCCGGGTCTCCGCTGTTTCTAAGTTCCGCTTCGCCCCTACCTATATCTTACAGGCAGGAACGGAATGGAATGTTCTGTGGGTGCTCGAAGCAGTCCTCGAAGCCTCTTCTGTGATGGTAGTATAGTTTATCCTTATCCTGTGGATAGGTATACTTGCCGCCCACCTGCCAGAAGAACGGATGGAACTTATACTCATTACGGTCCTTCTTAAAGTCGTACAGTACTTTGATTTCCTCACAGTCAGCCTGGAAGTTCGTCCATACATCCCAGTGAATGGGCACTACAACTTTACACTGAAGATTTTCCGCCATACGAAGAATATCGATAGAAGTCATCTTATCCTGCATGCCAATCGGATTCTCTCCAAAAGAGCCAAAGGCCACGTCAATGTCATAATCCTTGCCGTGCTTTGCAAAATAGATGGAGAAATGAGAATCTCCAGAGTGATAAATATTTCCGCCAGGGGTCTTTACCAGATAATTTACAGCCTTTTCATCCATATCTGTAGGGCACACACCTGTTAGCTCTTCTCTGTTCTCGCTTGTATCGTCTGTCGTTACAATACAGGTACGGTCAAAACTGTCCAGAGCTACAATCTCCAGATCTTTAAATTTAATCACATCGCCAGGTTTTACTGTAATACAGCGGTCTTCTGGAACTCCCCACTTCATCCAGGTCTCCACAGACTTCCTGGGGCCAATGAATGGAACTGGAATTTCTTTACCATTTTCATCCGTGGTAGTCATACCGCTCTGAATGACATGGGCAGCCCACTCTGCAGACATGTGATCCTGGTGATAATGAGTTGCCAAAACAGCATCCACATGCTTAAATGCAAAGGGATCGATTACAAAGGGAACATTTCTCAGATTTGGCTGCATCAAGCGTCCACCGCACATATTTGCCATCTGATGGCCTGGCTTCATCTTGTTATCCCCGTGGGTTCTCTTTCCGTTTCCACACCACAAGTCAATAGTAATATTTGTATTTTCTGGAGTTTTAAACCAGACACCTGTACATCCCAGCCACCACATTGCTACATTGCCAGGCGCTACAACCTCATTCTCGATGTCTTCTACCAACCAGGTTCCCCACTCTGGAAAAGTACTCATAATCCAGCTTTCTCTTGTGATCTCATTCACTTTGGACATCATTCATCATCTCCTTATTATTTTTTATATTTAAGAATTATCTTATGTATTTATTTTATAAAAAATCCGCTCTTGTCACAACCATTTTTATGATTGTTTTTCGTATTATTTGATTGTTTTGTTCTATTCTACTAATTTTTGGTATTTATTTACAATAAAACGCTTTATTTATTTAAATTATTTTTTCAAATATAGCTATTTTATACAAATCCCATTTTGTTTTATTATTTTTTTGAACGTCTTCTTTTCCTGACATAATAAAAAGAGGCACTACATTTTACTATGCAGCGCCTCCGCCTTTCACGAATAAAGATATCTCTTTTCTATTCGTTATCTCTTTGTGGCTAGATCTTCCCCCAATATTTCCAATGCTTTTTGAAGCTGATTATCCTGCTCTTTTGGAATACTCGCTTCTTTTTTTAAGCTTTCCTCTAATTCAATTTCCACATCCGGTTCAATGCCAATCCCATGGATATTATTTCCTTTTGGGGTGTAGTATTTTGAAACAGTCAGCTTTACTGCTGTCCCGTCACTGAGTGGGTAAATCTTCTGGACAATCCCCTTTCCATACGTTTTCGTCCCCACGAGAGTTCCAGCTTCATAGTCCTTAATGGCGCCCGCAAAAATTTCTGAAGCGCTGGCGCTGTTCCCATTGACCAGCACCGCTATGGGTTTATCAAAGAAATGTTCTGCATCTGAAGTTTCCTCCTCCCGAACGCCGTATTTATCCTCTGTATAAACGAGCAGACCTTCTGGCAGCAAGCGATCAAGAATAGCACATACGCTACTTACCAGGCCTCCGCCATTATTTCGCAGATCCACAACCAGCGCTTTCATTTCCTGAGCTTCCAAAGCATCCATGGCCTGGAGAAATTGATCTGTGGTCACATCATCAAAGGTACTGATGGCAATATAACCAATCTGATTTTCCAGCATTTCATAGCTGACTGTGGGCACCTCAATAGTTCTGCGCTCCACCTGGAATTCCAGATAATCACTCTCCCCTTCACGCGCTACAGAGATAGTAACATTTGTGAACTCTTCCCCTTTGATCAGTGAGACTACTTTCGTCAAATCCTCACCTGTCACCTCTGTGTCCTCTACCTTATAGAATACGTCCCCTGGCAACAATCCTGCTTCTCTGGCCGGGCTTCCCTCAAACACTCTGGAAACGGTAATAATACCAGTCGCTATATTTTGAGACATTTCCACGCCAATCCCACAGTAACTGCCACTGGTACTATCCATCAAGCTCTGATACTCCTCCTGGGTATAGTAAGATGCATAGAGATCCCCCAGTCCGGCGACTGCTCCTTTATAGAGATAGTTTTCCACTTGATCCGAATCAATTTCGTCCAAATAATAGTTGTTCATCAGCTCTTCAATTTCTGACAGCTTATCTTGGATTCTGGAGTCTGTCAGGTTAAGCTCTGCCTCATCCTCCTGGTTGTCTGGGCTTCCAGAGCCAGACATGTTTACATAAAATTTTCCAAATAACACAGCGCTTACAGCGATTACAAGAGCTATCCCGATTCCCGCCACAAGCCCTTTCCAGAATTGATTTTTTTCGTCCATACTGCTTCCTCTCTGGCAGCTGAAGGAGCAGGTCTATTAACCTGCTCCGCAGCCTCTTCTGTTAAATATACGCTATTTTAGCCCACATAATTCGATGGATTTACATAAACACCATTTTTTATGACTCCAAAATGCAGATGGTTCCCTGTAGAGAATCCAGTGGAACCCACTGCTGCAATGGTCTGCCCCTGAGATACCACATCGCCCACCGACACATAGAGGGCGGAGCAGTGCATATATACAGTGGAAATGCCATTTCCATGGGAAATAACAACATAATTTCCGGCAGAATTGCTGTAGGTAGATGTGGTAACTCTTCCCCCTGCACTTGCTATTATAGCTGCGCCGCCAGATGCACCAATATCAATTCCCTTGTGATTCGTTGATGCACCTGCAATAGGCTGTGACCTGGGCCCAAAACCACTGGTAATCCTTCTACTGCTGGGACAAGGCCAGGCAAAGCCTGACGCACCGCCGTCGCCGTCGTCAGCCATGGCATTAGCAAGGGCTGCCGCTGCAATCTGTTCTTCTATCTGGTTCAACAGCCTTTCCTGCTCCTCCAGATCACCCTGAGCATTTGACATCTCCCCATACTGGCTTTCAATCTGGCTCTGATAGCTCTGAATCTGAGCTGTCTTCTTTTGAATCAAGGCATCTACTGCCTCTTTTTGCTCTTTGGCGGCATCTGACATCAACGTCAGCTCTTCTTCCTCAGCTTCCAGCTTTTCTTTCGTCTCCGCAATGGTTTCTTTTTGTGCAATGTATTGATCTAGCATCTCCCGGTCATAGCGGGAGATCTCAGCCGCATAGCTGGATCGGTTCAAAAAATCTGCCATATTTTGAGCAGTCAAAAGTAGCTCCAAATAGGAAGGAGTTCGATTTTCATAGAGGTATTGAATCCGTATCTTCATATCCTCATACTGTTTATCTGCCACTCTCTCTGCCTCTTCAAGTTCTTCCTTTGTCTGAGAGATCTCTTCCTTTTTGGCATCAATATCATCAGATAGCTCCTGAATCTGGGCTGATAAAGTATTAGATTCCTGATCCAGTTTCGCAATGTAATTCTGCAGATTGCTTTTTTCCTGTTCCAAAGCGTGAATCTTATTTTTTACATCTTCCAGATCGGATTTAATATCTTTAATCTTATCCAAGGTATCCTGCTTCTGATCTTCCAGCTCATCTGTATCTACTTTTTGGACAGGTTTCTTTGAGGAACTTTCCCCAGAAGATTCTCCTGTAGAAATTTCAGCTTCCGTGGCAGACACTTGAAGGGTATCAGAAGTAAAGACAGCCGTAATGATAAGCGCCAGTAAAAGCGTAGCGCATATGTATCCCTTTAATTTCCTTTTCATATAAAATCCCTTTTTCATGCTTCGCTACCTTAAACCTTCAAATGCTTTCTCAGGGTAAAGAAGCTTCCGAAGAATCCAATGCCAACGCCCAGTGCAAGACCTACTGGAAGCAAAATCCGAAACATTTCATCTACAGACAGGAATTGCAGAAGTCCTGTAAGAATATTAAACTCTCCGGCTACGTATTGAGTTAGTCGTGTATAGAGATAATAGAGCAATCCCAAGGGAATGGAAGCTCCTATCAGTCCGATTAGAATTCCTTCCACCACAAAAGGAGCTTTTACAAAGGAATTGGTAGCGCCTATCAGCTTCATTATGGCAATCTCTTCTTTGCGGACCGCAATTCCGATAGTTACTGTATTGCTAATGAGGAAGACAGACACACACAGCAATAAGATAATAATGGCAACAGAAACATATGCAATCAACATATTAAAATTCGTCAAAATATCCGCAATCTCCGCAGACTTATTTACCTTTCGGATTCCCTCCACAGACTCCAGGTATTCTACCAGACTGCCTTGAAGAGCCACGTCTGTCAGATAGATTTCATAATGGGCATGATTGGCCAGAGGATTATCCTCTGCAAATCCCTCTGCCAGTTCCGGCCTTTCTTCAAAATAAATCTTTTGATACGCTTCCCAAGTTTCATCTGCGGATACAAAATGAATATCAGACACTTCATCTCTAGCCAGAATCTTCTCTCCTATGGCATCCATCTGCTCCTGAGGCAAATCCTTTTCAAAAAATACGGTGACAGCTACGTTTTGCTCCGCCGTCTTTACCATATATTGGAAATTTTGAATAATACAAAAGAAAATGCCAAATAAAAAGATGCAGGCCGACATGGTAGCCACAGAAGCCAGAGAAAACATTTTATTTCTCCAAATATTTTTCAAACCCTGCTTTAAGCAATAACCAATTGTACTAATTCTCATGCTGTGTATACCCAGCTTTACGCTCGTCACTGATAATGACGCCTCTATGCATTGCTACAACTCTCTTTTTCATCTGGTCTACGATCTCCTGGTTATGAGTTACCACCACAACTGTGGTTCCCCGTTCATTGATTGTCTCCAAAAGCTTCATGATTTCTTTTGAATTCTTCGGATCCAGATTACCCGTAGGCTCATCTGCCAACAAAATATTCGGTTGATTGACCAAGGCCCTGGCCAGAGCTACTCTCTGCTGCTCTCCTCCTGAAAGTTGTTTGGGGTAGGATTTGTACTTCTCAGCCAGGCCTACTAAAGATAGCATCATGGGAACATTTTTACGTATCTGCTTGGAGGGAGTGATAACAACCCTTTGGGCAAAAGCAATATTTTCATAGACATTTCTGTCTTTTAACAGGCGGAAATCCTGGAAGACTACCCCAAGTTTACGACGATACTTGGGCACCGCTCTCCGCTTCATTTTATTTAAGTTTACCCCATTTACCTTGATGGTTCCAGAGGTGGGATCCAACTCTTTCAGCAAAAGTTTGATCAGGGTAGATTTGCCGGAACCACTGTCTCCTACAATAAAGACAAACTCTCCTTTGTCAATATGTAGGGTTATACCGTTCAGTGCCTGTACGCCTGTAGAATAGGCTTTCGTCACATTTTGTAAATCGATCATTTTTTCTCTCCTCAATGAAATCTCAGATTACAGTTAAGCCCCAAGGCCATACTGTCCCTATCTTAGTAATCCATAGTTTCCATATACCGCATATATTTGACAACCATCAGAGCAATCTTAAAGGTAATGGCGTCCTCAAACACACGCAGATCAAGACCCGTACTCTTCTGAAGCTTATCCAGGCGGTAAACCAGAGTATTGCGGTGAATGTAAAGTTGTCGTGATGTCTCAGAGACATTTAAGCTGTTTTCAAAGAATTTGTTGATGGTGACAAGAGTCTCCTCATCAAAATCGTCGGGAGATTTGCCATCAAAAATCTCACGGATAAACATTTTACACAAGGGTATGGGAAGCTGATAGATCAAGCGTCCTATCCCTAAAGTGCTGTATGCAATGATATCCTTGTCATCAAAAAAGATTTTGCCTACATCAAGAGCCATCCTAGCCTCTTTATAAGACCGGGATACCTCTTTAATCTCATTTACAATGGTACCATAGGCGATATGAGCTTTGTCTTCTCCCTCTCCCGCCAGCAGATCCTTGATCACACGGGCTGTCTTATACATCTCCGCATAGCCTTCATTCTCTCCCAGCTCTTTGACCACAATAATATTCTTCTCATCCACAGCAGTAATAAAATCCCTGGATTTTGTTCCAAACAGTGCACGCACGCTCTCCAAAGAGGAGCTGTCCTTTTCATGGCTGGTCTCAATAATAAAGACGGAACGGCGCACTTCCGTCTGGATGTGCAGCTTTTTCGCCCGGTTGTAGATATCTACCAACAAAAGATTATCCAACAGCAGATTCTTGATAAAGTTATCCTTATCAAATCGTTCCTTGTAGGCCACCAGAAGATTCTGTATCTGAAAGACTGCAATCTTTCCTATCATATAGGCGTCTTCGCTGCCGCCGTTGAGCAGGAGAATATACTCCAGCTGGTTCTCATCAAATACCTTGAAAAACTGGAATCCCTGAATCACCTGACTGTCGGCCGGCGAATCAATAAAGGTAAGAACGGAACCCGTATACGAATCTGCCTCCGGGAAGGTAGAGGCAAGCACATTTCCCTCTGTATCAATGATACAAAAGTCTATCCTGGTAATACCTTTTAGCCCTTCAATGGTGTTCTGTAATATCTGGTTTGAAATCATAATGTCTACCACTCCTTGTTCATTATATAGTTTTGTGCATATCGCCGGATTCCACTGGAATACATTTCCAGCAATATATACAATAAAAAACCCCCATTTCTTCTTTTACACAGAAATACTTAATCTATATATTAATGCAAAACTACAAAAAAGAAAAGAGGAAATACAAAATTTTTATGCATTTCCTCAAGAATTTTTCATTTTTTTCCAGGATTTTTACTATACATAGTTCACAAAGCAAGGGATTTCGGGCTTTTCGTTCACTTGAAAGATTCTGTAATACCAATTTTTGCTTGATCATTTAAGAAAAAAATATTGGGTAGAGCGGCTCTGAGCCTCAATCAGCTTCTCTTCCCAGACGATCTTATCACTGTCAGGAATCAGGCGATTCTTTTCCAGAAATTCAATCTGCCATACGTTACTGTGGGGCGAAAGATGGTAACTGGATAACCTTCTCTGGCATACCATATCCCCATTCTGGCTGTTTTCGCATATATTCCTGTATTGGGATCTCACAGCCATACAGGGGTCCATATACAGCACCAGAAGATACTGCCAGTATTTGTTTTATATCGCCAAAAGCCTCGTAATCTAGTTGAGCGTCTTCTAGAGTATAACAGGCAAAATCGATTGCATAATCACACTTTTCATTTTTGATAACGCTTTTGAAACTATCTCTATCTTTTCTGTCTGCCTGAATCCGTTTTGTACCTGGCACCGGGTTTTCGCTTTCTATATGACGGGTTACAACCGTCACTTCATACCCCTCTTTCAGAAGCTGTCTTGTAACACCCAGTCCTATATTGCCATATCCGCCAATTACTACTACTTTCTTCATCCCTGTCTCCTTCTGCGGATCTGTAATTCCTACTATTTCTCCAGCATAATGCCGAGAATCACCTCATTTGTATGATTCATACCTTCCCGACTTAAGGTTCCCACCTCTTCAATTGTATTTTCGATGCCCTTTTTTACAATTCCCTCTCCATGGACAAATTCCTGACCGCTTATTGCCATTTTATATCCCAAAAGTCCTGCTTCCACAGACATAGCAATTTTTGCCGCACAGGAGGGCTTTGCCCCATCGCAGATCGTGCCGGATAGAATGGCAAGTCCATTGACAATCGTATGCTCAATGACAGAGCGGTCGTGACCATTCATATAAGCAATCCCTGCGGCCGCCCCACAACCGGCACAGACTGCGCCGCAATAAGCTGACAGATACCCTATAGACTGTTTGATTCGGATAGCCACAAGATTAGCCAAAACCAGGGAGCGGATCAGAGTTTCATGATCTGCATTTAATTCCTTTGCATATTCCACCAGAGGCAAGGTTATAGTCATTCCCTGATTACCACTTCCAGAGTTAATCACCACCGGCATCTCACATCCACTCATCCTGGCATCTGAGCCTGCCGCCGCTGCTGCCTTAGCCCGCAGTTCCACATTGGGATTTTCCGACGAGGAAAGTAATATTTTACCAATTTGTGCTCCCCACTTTCCTGATAGTCCTTCTTTCGAGATAGCTGTATTACAATCAATCTGACGCATAATTACAGATTCCACGTCTTCCAACTTGCACGTCTGTGCATATTCCAGAATATCCTCTATATGCAACGCCTCTTCTGTATTCACATCTGTAATCTCACTGGAAAAAGCTCTTTCCAATAATACCACATCATCCTTTTTCTTCAAAATAACATTGGTGTGATGGCCTGCAATCCTTACTTCAGCCTTATGATTTTTACTCTCCATTTTCAGCCAGATATCAAAAATAAAGTCTGAGTCAGCGAGTTTTACTATAATAGGACATTCTTTCAAATATTGCTCAATTCGTGCATCCGTATTTTCCGGGGCATCCGCCAGAACTTCCAATCCTACATTTTCTTTTCCAACTACAATGCCTGCTGCAATCGCCACTTCTATTCCTTTTTTTCCACCTGTCCCAGGTACAATCACACTTTTCACATTTTTAATAATACTACCGCTGATACACGCCACAATCTTTTCAGGGAGTTCACCCAATATCCCTCTGCCCATGGCTGCCCCGTAAGCAAGCGCAATAGGCTCTGTACAACCAGTTGCCGGTATCAATTGCTCTTTTAAAACCTTTGTGTACAAATTATAGTGTTCCATACATTTCCTCCCTGAATAGAGCCGCCGTTTCCGGCGGCTCTTCACTCTACTTATTTATCAGCAAGTTCTCTCATCACTTCACGCCATACTACAAAACGGTGTGTGATCTCTCTGGGACTCTCACAGCCTACCGCTACGATAAACTTTTCTTTGCCCTCTGCAATGGCTTTCTGTGTTTTACTTTTCAGCACAGACTTTACATTCTCACGATTTGCTCCATAGAAATCAGCATTTCGATCCACACCGCCCATAAGGACTTTATCTGTCTTTCCACGGATTTCCCCAATCGAGGGATTCTCCACAGATGCGTCTTCCCAGTTAATGGCTTGTGCAGGCAGATCCAGCATATGGTCCATAAAGCACACCTTTGCGCCGCAGATATGCAGCATGGTAAACCAGGAACGTTCCTCGACAGCTTTTAGGGCTTTCTCATCATAAGGACGGATGTATTTCAGATATTCTTCTTCTGTGCAATCATCTGGGTAACTGCCTCCAGGACAGTAGAAGAAACCTGCTGCACCCACATCTAAAAACGCGTTCATAATATCAATTACCTGCTGGGTTAATATTTCCATAACAGAAGTATACACCTCTTCGTTTTCTCTTGCAAATTTCATCATTGAATCGCCGAGAAAAGTGACAGGGCGAAGCAGTACTTTGGGATCCTTTGGAACATAATCTGTCAACTGGCACAGCATACGGTAAGGTCCGAAAATCGTCGGCAATACAGGAACCTGATCCTTGTAGTAATCACATAAGATTTTAATACTTTCTGTCTCACGTGCAATTGCTCCCTGATGGACATCTTTTGTTGTGACATTCTTCAAATCCTCCAGGCTTGTAAAGGCCGGAATTCTGGTCTTCTTAAAGCATGGGTCATCGCTGTTCTCACATTCATCAATCACCTGGCCATAGTCTTCTGTATTGTATAATCCATTCTGCATCACTTTCAAAATATCAAAATCATGCTGATTTTCATAAGCAATGACAGCTTTTGTAAAATCTCCCGTGTGCTTATCTTCCAGATTCAGATGGGGTCCCCAAGCCACAAAGGGGGGTCTGTCTACAGGTCTCCCCTCAAGAACGGCTTTCACCCGCTCCATTTTACTCATCGTTTCCATTACTATCTCTCTCCTTTATTCAAGTGTTTCTTATTCCACGTTCCAGGTCTCGTATTTCCAACCCTTCAAGGAAAAGTCTTCATATGGCATACCGTTGACTTTCTTACTGTTTACAAAAAGCATATCCGGGTGATACAAAAATGCCATTGGTACTTCGGCTACCAGACGTTCCTGCAATTCATCATAAACAGGCTTTCTATCCTCAATCGTCAGGCCTTCCATTCCTTTCATATACAGTTCATTCCAGGACGCATCGGCAATTCTGTTCCAGTTATCCGGTACAGGTTTGAAATAGAAATTGCTCTCGGACGGCTCAAACGGAGTAGATGCCGACTGCATCAGCGCAACATCATACTGTCCGCTGTAGAGCATTGAACTGATAGTTGCCGCATCAAAAGTTTCAATATTGATTTGCAAGCCAATCTCTGCAAGCTGCTGTTGTACCAGCACAGAAATGGTCTGCCCCAGCAAGTTTGTGGATGCCATAATAAAAGTAAGCGGTTTGCTGGTATCCAGGTTGGATTTTGCCAAATATTCTTTTGCCAGCTCTGGGTCATATGGATTGCCTGTCACATTTTCATTGCGATATGGATTTTCTGGAACAATCGCACTGATAGCTGTTCTTCCATAGCCATATAACACATCATTGATAATACTCTCTTTATTCACTGCACAGTCAATCGCAAGTCGCGCATTTTGATCCAAATGTTCGTTATTCAGTAAAAGATGGACATTTCCGAATCCTGGATATTCGGAAGTCACCAGGCTTTCTTCCTGCTGTGCAAGTTCATAATCGCTGTAGGAAAGCTTGGATCCATAAATGGTAGTGTCCACCTCCCCGGCCAGCATAGAAGAGAGTATATTATTGGCCGGAATTACGCGGATAATCAGACGATCCATCTGTGGGCGTCCCAGGTAATAATCATCTCTTGCCACATACTCCATCCGCTCACCAGAAATAATATTATCCAGGGTAAAGGCGCCCGAAGTAACTGGGTTCTCCCAGAAAGGATCTACCAGAAGGCTTTCAACAGGAACATTCTCCAGGCAGTGCTTGGGCAAAGTAAATGTATAGCGCAGCATATAAAATTCATTCAACACAGTAGAGGTATATGCAGGCTTATAAGTCAGCTGTACTGTCTTTTCATCAAGAGCTTTCACACCAAACTCCTCACCCTCGATTAAAGTACCTGTATCATCCGTTCCCACAAAAGGCCATACAGCCATAATGTGAGCAGGTACATCCAGTTTTGGATCTGCACAAGTTCTCATGGTCCACTCAATATCTTCTGCTGTGATAGGTTCTCCGTCAGACCAGGTTGCATCTTCATTGATCTTGCAGGTGAGGACAGAGCCATCCTCCGACTGCTCCCAACTGGAGAACAATCTGGGCTCAATCTCCCCAGTCGCCTTTATCGTCACCCAGGACTCATAAATAGGATATAAAAATGCTACATGGTCATCCCTGTTGGAAGAAAAGGGATGCAAAGCCTCCCACGCACTGACAGCCGCCACGGTAACTACCTTTTCTCCGCCAGACTGGACTGCATCTTCATTTGTCTCTCCCGTTGTTTCTTCTTTTGTTCCTTCACTGTTCTCCGCAACCGGTGCAGGATTGCTGCCGCAGCCTGCAAGCATTGCCATTGCCAGAAGTGCCGCTAAACCTTTTACTACTCTGTTTCTCATTTTTTCCTCCTTCTAAAGTTTTGCTCCGGCCTGACTGGCCTTCGCTGATTGGTTTTCTATTGTATCGGCTGTGACGTCACTCAGCCGCACAAGAGCTACAACATATGGCAGGCCGTGCCATGGCCATTTTCATCCATTTTCAATTCCGGCCGCTCTGTCTTACATCGCTCCGTCGCATACTTGCATCGGGTGTGAAACCGACATCCGCTTGGGGGATTCATGGGACTGGGCAAGTCCCCCTCTAAAGGGATACGCTCTACTACAATATCTGGATCAGGGATAGGAATGGAGGAAAGCAGTGCCTGGGAATAAGGATGTCTGGGATTTCGATACAGCTCTTCACAGTCAGCCAGTTCCACGAGATTCCCTAAATACATCACAGCAATCCGGTCGCTTACATGCTTCACAACACTCAAATCATGTGAGATAAACAGATAGGCCACCCCTCGTTCCTGATTAATTTCCCGCATTAAATTTAATACCTGGGCTCGTACCGATACATCCAGGGCAGATACAGGCTCATCACAGACAATAAAATCTGGCTCAGAGACCAGGGCCCTTGCGATAACAATTCTCTGCCGCTGTCCACCAGAAAACTCATGGGGATACCGGTAAATTTGATACTCTTCAAACCCCACAAATTTCAACATATCACGACATTTTTCAAAGCGTTCATCCTTTGTCCCGATCTTGAAAATATCCAAAGGCGCCCTCACAGATTCCAATACTGTCATACGGGGATTCAGTGAGGAATAAGGATTTTGAAATACCATCTGCATATGTTGGCGCATCCGTCTCATTTCCTTATGGGAAAGTTTTGATAAGTCCTTTCCATTGTAAATGATCTCTCCTTCTGTAGGTTCCACCAGACGCAGCAGCGTGCGTCCCAATGTGGATTTTCCACAGCCTGATTCTCCTACCAGTCCAAGAGTTTCTCCCTTATGCAGAGTCAAACTCACATCATCCACTGCTTTGACTACATGTTTCCCACGCCCCTGAAAATATTTCTTTATATGGTTTCCGCGCAGCAATACCTTTTCCTCACTCATCGCAAACCTCCTTAGCCTCTTTTTCATACAGCCAGCAGCGGACCCTTTCTCCATTTTCCAGTAAATACTGGGGAGGTGGAGTCACTGCACATTTTTCAATGCACTGGTTACAGCGATCCCTGAAAATACATCCTTCTATTTTTTGTGTCAGATTTGGTACATTGCCGGGAATAGCATAAAGCTTATCTTCCTGTTTATCCATACGGGGAACGCTTGCCAGCAATCCCTGGGTATAGGGATGCCTGGGCGTCTTAAAAATCTGCTGCTTTGTTCCATATTCCACTGCCTTACCGGCATACATGACCATAATATTGTCAGCCATGCCAGCTACTACTCCCATATCATGTGTGACAAGGATAATTGCCCCATTCATGCTATCTCTCAGTTTGCGGAGCAGATCTAAGATCTGAGCCTGTATGGTTACATCTAATGCTGTTGTAGGCTCGTCAGCAATCAGCACCTGAGGATCGCAGGACAAGGCCATTGCAATGAGCACACGCTGACACATACCGCCGGACAATTGATGGGGATATTCTTTCATACGCTTTTGTGCTTCTGGAATTCCCACCTTATTTAACCATTCCACCGCATGTGCAAAAGCCTCTTTTTTATTCATACCTGTATGTCTTCGAATCATCTCCACCATCTGATATTCTATGGTAAATACGGGGTTAAGGGAGGTCATGGGGTCCTGCGAAATCATAGAAATTTCTTTTCCCCGCAGGTCGCACATCAATCGCTCCGGCATATTCAGAACCTGTCTGCCGTTCAGTTCCACAGAGCTGCCTTCCTGAACCTTGCCTCCATACTTTTCGATCAACTTTAAGATGGACATACTCATTACACTTTTTCCACAGCCGGATTCACCCACAATTCCCAGGATTTCACCGCTCCTCAAAGTAAAACTAACTCCATTTACTGCGGGCAGCGTGCCGGATTTTGTCTTAAAAAAGGTCTTCAAATGGTCAACTTTCAATACTATTTTATCTTCCATAGTTGCTCCTTTCATTCTGTGCTGCCTTTAGATTTTTATCTTGGGATCCAATGCAGCTCTCAGGCCGTCACCCACAAAATTAATACATACAACCGTCAATACAAGTATGATTCCTGCTGGAATCCACATCCAGGGACGATACATCAGCGTTGAAAGAGTCTGGGCATCACGAATCATGTTTCCCCAGGTTGGAGTCGGAAGCTGTACGCCAAGACCCAGGAAACTCAGGCCGCTCTCTGCCAGAATATTTCCTGCCACTGCAAAGCTAAAAGTAACAAATACAGGAGCCAATGAGTTTGGCAAAATATATTTCACCATTTGTGTTAGGTTTGTTGCGCCTGTGGCCCGGGCTGCCTCCACATAGACCTCCTCCTTCACAGACAATACTTTGCTGTAAATCAGGCGCGTATAACTGGTCCATCCCAAAAATCCAAGTACCAGCATCAAAGATTTTGCAGAAGCACCCATGACTGTCACCAGAACCAATTGAATCACAAGTGCCGGGAATGACATAAAAATATCCACCAGCCGCATAATGATACCCCGGATCATGTTGTCATAAAAACCAGCCAGAAGTCCCAACGGCACACCAATCGCAGCGCTAATGAAAGCGGCAACAAAACCTACAGAAAGAGAAACTCGTCCTCCATAAATAATTCTTGCAAAAATATCCCGCCCCGCATCGTCTGTTCCTAAAATAAACTGTCCATTGGGGCCAACAGCAAATTGCCCTGGGTTAGAGGTAAGCGGATCCAATTTTACAATCATGGGCAGGAAAACGATGACTAAAATTTCAAAAGTCAGAATGGCCAGAGAAACCATTGCCACCTTATGTCTGAGAAATCTGCCAACTGCATCTTTCAGGAATACATTTCTTCTTTTGCTATTCGTATTCTTCATGACAGTCCCTCCTCTAATTTCTAATCCGCGGATCCAAGACTGCATAAATCAGATCCATCAATAAGTTCGTCACCAATACTGCGATGGTGATATACATGGTGATTCCCATAATCACGGGATAATCCCGGTAGCTCACCGAAAGCACCAGCAGGCTTCCCATACCAGGCCATCCAAAAATCTGTTCGATAATCACTGCTCCGCCAACCAATCCCGGAATTGACATACCAATACAAGTCACAATCGGAAGCATGGCATTGCGCAATGCATGGACATAAAGGACTGTTCGCTCCAGCATACCTTTTGCACGGGCCATTTTCACATATTCTTCTCCAATCACTTCCAGCATTGCACTTCTAGTCTGGCGGATGAAACTGCCCGCAGATGACAGAGACAGTGACAGGACCGGCAGAACCAGATGCTTTATCAGATCTCCCAGTGTCTGCGTATTTGCGTTTGTATACATACCACCCGTAGGAAGCCAACCCGTTTTTACCGAAAAAATATAGATAAATAATAGTCCGATAAAGAACCCAGGCATGCCAGATCCGATAAATGACACTCCCGAAGCCAGAGTATCCCAGACAGAGTAGGGCTTACAGGCTGCGATAACCCCCAGTCCCACGCCAATGATTACAGATACTACCAGGACAGTGAGCGTTAGCATTAAAGTCGGACCTATACGTTCGCTGATGACACGAAGTACTGGCTGGCTGGTGCGGTAGGAATAGCCAAGATTTCCCTGGAAGAGGCGCCCCAGCCATTTGAAATACTGAACATAAATTGGTTGATCCAACCCCATCTTGTGCTCCATGGCTGCAATATCTGCCGCTCCCATCTCCGGCGTAATCATAGCATCCACCGGAGAACCCGGCGTCATATTAGACAGGAAAAATACGAGAGCTGTCATTCCAAAAAATACTGGTATCATAACAAGTAATCGTTTTATGATATATTTTTTCATATTCCTTCTCCTATCTGTGCATTTAACAGGCAATCAGCTTGCTCAGTCTGTCAGGATTCATATCCAGCAATTCATCCAACAGGAATATTCCATCTTTTCGAATCAGTACATCATCAAACCAGATTTCACCGCCGCCATTCTCTGGAGCATGAGATTGTACCAAATCCCAATGAATTGCAGAGGGATTATTTTTCCCATTACCAGGAGTAAAATGCAGCGACATCATCATTTTTTCATCAAAAAGGATGTCCATAATTGGTTTCGTAATCATCGGATTGAACCCAATAGCAAATTCACCTATGCGTCTGGCCCCCTTGTCTGTATCCAGTATTTTGTTCAACAACTCCGTATTGTTGGAAACAGCATTTACAATGACCCCATCCTTTAATGTCAATTCCACGTCCTGAAATACAAATCCCTGGTAGCTGGAGGGAATGTTGTAGCGTATCACGCCATTTGCCGTCCCCTGCACTACATTCATACCTGTCTCACCGCAAGGCCGGTTGAAGATGCCGCAGTAAGACTCCTCCTGGCACATGCCTTTAATTGAAAATACCAAATCTGTACCAGGTGCTATAATCCTTACTTGATCCGTTCTATGGCAGAGCTTATTGAGCGCACAGGCAATATCATTTAACTTTTTATAGTCAATACTGCTTGATGCAAAGTAAAAATCCTCAAAGGCTTCTGTATCCATCCCTGCAAGCTGTGCCATCCCTGCATTGGGATACCGCAGTTTACACCATTTTGTATGAGGAAGCCTTACACTGTAATGAAGTTTGCCGTAATATTTATTGTAGATGGCCATCTTATCAGATGGAATTCCTGCATACTCATAGATGTTTTCCTGTTTACTGACAGCCACATACGCATCCATATCCCTCATGCGCCCAGCTTCATACTCGTACCAGGATTTCATAGATTCTTCTGTGGCACTCATTATAAGCTGACGGGTAAGTCTCATATCCTGCAGGGACACATAGGGATAAGCTCCAATCTCCTGTGCAGCTTTTATCAATTCCATGACAAATTCTTCACATCCATCCCAGGCCTCAATCAGCACTTTCTCCCCCGGCTTCAAACTGCAGGAGTACCCCATTACCTGCTTTGCCAGCTTTGTCATTCGCAAATCTTTCATCTCTAACCTCCTGTCTTTTATGCTCTTGTAATTTTCCGTCTCAATTATTATAATTATTATAAAATTATGGACTTTCCTTTGTCTTTTCTAAACTTGCTTATGACTATTCAAAAATTGCTATATGTCACAAAAATTATTTAGTAGGAAACCAAAAATATGTCTATTTATTACGATCATCTTAAAATGAATCATCAATATTCCGATGCTTATACAATCGGGCTTATTGAAACCTCCGCTCATATGCATTATGATGTTGAGATAGGGTGTGTTCTTAAAGGGGCAGTAATCATCTCCATTGACGACAGACCTTATAGAATTTCAGAAGGCGGGCTTTTCTTTATCAATCCAGCCTCTGTCCATGCATACAAGGCAGAGGGCAAATATGCATTAATCTCCTTTTTAGGCATCAACCGTTCCCTGGTTGACAGCCTTTTTTCGGATCTTCAAAACAAATCTATCGAATTTGTAATCTCAGATGACAAGGATAACTCTACAGTTGTAAATCATATCCGTACCCTGCTGATGGCCGGCTACCAGAACTTTATCAAAAACAATGATACCCATACGGTATTCAACCATTCCATTGCCATCTTTATCCTCTCACTCCTGCACGAGCATTTTTTAGTAGATAAATTGGAAAAAAATAACATGAGCATGGATAACTATGCACGTAATCAGCAGATCGAAGCCTATATTTTAAAAAATTACAATAAAGATATCAATATCCAGATGCTTGCAGAACATATTCATCTGTCTCCTTATTATACTTCTCACTATTTTAAGAAAATTTACCAAGTAACTTTTAATCAATACCTGACCTCTCTGCGGGTAGTGAACGCAAAGTACTTACTGCATAAGCCTGATTTGCCCATTACCGAGATTGCTTTGAGCTGTGGCTTTAACAATAGCTCTAACTTCTCCCGCATTTTTAAAATGGAAGAGGGCATGAGCCCCTCTGATTACCGAAAAAAACATTTATTATCTAACGCCCCTGACAAGCTGAACCATACAGGCCTGTACAGCACCCAGAGCGGATTTTATATTTCTTTTACTTCCAATCAACATCAGACATTTTTAAATGAAGCCCTTACAAAATTCAAAATCAATCCCAATATTTTCCATTTTCTTACAGACTCGCTTCCAAAATAAGAAATCGAGTAGGGGAATGTCTTTCTCCTCTGCTCGCTGCACGGGCCTGTGCATATAAAAAGGAGTATCACAAACAGTGAAACATTCGTTGTTTGTGATACTCCTTGATCTTATTTCCTAATGGTATGGAAAGCTTACTTTTTATTTTCTTCTATCCAGACAGCTTCCCCTGTCTGAGCTGACTTCTGGGCGGCAAAAATAACACGCATTGTCTTGAGGGCCTCCTCCCCGTCTATGGGAGCTTTCTTGTCCTGCAAAATGCAGTCCACAAAAGCATCAATGACACCAGAATTAAAGAATTTTCCAGATGTCTGCTCCTCATTTACTCCCACTGTGTCTAATTCCAGCTTTTCCACAGGTCCATGTTTCTTCTCAACGATCAAAGTATATTTGGGGTCTGTGTAGCACCGAATCACACCTTCACTTCCCTGAATTACAGTGGAATTTATCTCTTCTCCATATTGGGTCCAGCTCACATGCATGCTTCCCACTACACCGCTAGCTGTCTGGTAGAGGCAAAATGCATTGTCATCCACAGAAATGAGGCTTCCGTCTGGATATTTTTTATCTCTGGTACACAGATTTGCATTTACCTTTACAATCGGTTCTCCCAGCAGGTAATGCATCAAGTCTGTCTTATGTACTCCCAGATCAGCCATAGCTCCAAACACTGACCTCTTTTTATCAAAAAACCAAGGATTCTTCTGCCCAGACCAAGCTTCTGGCCCAGCATGTCCATAGACAGTGTCAAAAGACAGAATATCACCAATTTCCCCTGCTTCAATCCGCTTTCTGGCTTCTACATGGGCCTGTGCAAAACGCTGATTCTGTCCAATCATCAGTTTTTTTCCATTTCGTTTTGCCGCTTCCACCATGGACTCACAGTCTTCCAATGTGGTAGCCATTGGTTTTTCGCAGAGTACATGAAGGCCATGGTTTAATGCTTTCACTGAAATCTCAGCATGGAGAGCATTAGGCACACAGACACATACAGCATCCAGGCCACTGCTTAGAAATTCTTCAAGGTCCGTATATGCCTTACCTCCATAGCGCTCTGCCATTTTTTCTGCTTTTTGGGGGGTTGCAGAATAATAGGCTGTAAGCTGGCAATTTTGATTATTGGCCAGCTCTGGAATATGCCTCACCTGCGCAATTGTCCCACATCCGATAATTCCCACCTTTAACATAATCTACCATCTCCTTTTATGATTTGAATTTCTAATGATATTTCTATCTTACTTGAATTTTCTCTATCTGTCTTTCCTAATTTTGCCTAAAACTATTCAAAATTTGCGTTTATTGAGCAGAATTACTTTCAATAAACCCTTCTCCAAGTACTTCCCTGACATCACAGACAATCACAAATGCTGTGGGGTCTGTTTTTAATACTAGATCTTTTAGACGCACAATCTGTTTTTGCCCCACCACACAAAAAAGCATGTTTTTCTCCTGTCTGGAATACATTCCCCTGGCAGAAATTCCTGTCACTCCTCGCTCCATTTCTTCCATTAAAATATCTGCCAGTTCTTCGGGTTGATTCGTGATAATAAAAGCAGCTTTGGAGAATTTCAGTCCTTCAATCAGACCGTCCGAAACCTTTGACACCAGATAGATAGCAATAATCGCATACAATGCCATTTGTACTCCGAACATATAGGCTCCGGCGATAACAATTACTGCATCAATCACCTGCATAATCTCCGCAATGCTGTAATGTCTCCAAAAATGCTGGATGATGGCTGCAATGAGATCCGTGCCTCCAGTAGTAGCCTGTGCCACAAATACCATACCAATTCCTGCTCCCATAATTACTCCCCCATAAAGGGCTGTCAGCAACAGATCCCCCTGTGCTAGGGGCATAATGGGAAGAGCATAAAGCCACACAGATAATATAATAGTCGCGAATAAAGTTTTTACTACATATTGAAATCCTTTCAGCCAAATGGCAATCAAAAAGACAGGAACATTCAGAATCAGGTTCGTCACTGCCAGAGGCACACCGCCTGGAACCCATGAAGTTGTCAACTCCTTTACCATAATAGCCAGCCCAGAAAATCCACCTGTAACCAGACCAGCAGGATCATAGATAGAAGCAATAGCGAAAGCCATCAGCCCTGTCCCTATGATAATCAATAAATAGTCCTTTATCAAAATATGCATTTTCTTCTGATTCATAGATCTCCCTCTCTTTCTCGTACTCTACGTATATTTTATCCCTTTCTCTCATAAGCTATAACAATCGAACAACACAGGGAGGCTTTTCTTGAGCTCAAAAACAAAAATTGTTGTCCTCCGCATGAAGGAGTTAATCTATACCGGCATCTTCGTGGCCTTAGGTATTCTGCTCATCCTGCTACTGGTATTTATGTTTGCTCCCAAAGGCGCAAAGACGGACACCACCGACACCTCCGATCAATACATACCCGGCGTCTACACGTCATCCATTATGCTAAATGGCAACGCTGTAGATATCGCAGTTACGGTAGATAAAAATTCCATTTCTTCTATTCAAATGGTAAATGTAAATGAAATGGTAGCAACCATGTACCCACTGATGGAACCGGCCGTGGAAAATCTGGCGGAGCAGATTATTTCCTCCCAGTCCCTTGAGAATATTACATATCCTGATGAGAATCAATACACCTCGATCATAATCCTGGATGCTGTCAGCCGGGCTCTTGACAAGGCAGCCATACCAGAGACGGATCAAGAGACAGATGAGGAAAAAGGAACACAGCCTGAGACCACGTCAAAACCTCAGGAGTAAACTACTCAATTAAATACGCACAGCCAGGCGTACAGCAAAAATGTGAGTTTGATAATCCGTTATCAAACTCGCATTTTATTCCCGCGGGCAATGAGGGTAGAATACCTCATCACTTGGCTGTAGACTATTTCAGACTGTAACTAACTCGCTCAAAATATTCATCTGTGTCATCCTCATCTCCTCTGCAAGGTTCAGCAATCTCTCAGATGACATTCTGGAAGAGAGGGAGGAAATACTAAAGGCATATTTTGCCTTAGTCCCTGCCCTCCCTAAAGGCATGGCAATGCAGGTAATTCCCAGCTCATTTTCTTCTATGTCTGTACTGTATCCAAGTTTTCTTGTCATTTCCAGGCATTGCAGCAATTCATCTATGGTTGTAATCGTATTTTGTGTCACTGAACGGATGTCACTTTCCAGAAAGATCTGCCGGACCTCCTCCTGGGACAAGGTTGACATAATTGCCTTCCCCGTAGCTGTTCGGTACATGGGTATCCGCATCCCAATATGGGATGCCATCTGAATGGAGCCAAGAGATTTTACAACCTTATACACGTAGAGCACATCGCAGCCCTCACGCAGAACAAGATGCACAGATTCATTGACACGGCTGCTCAAATCCTCCAGGTGTGGCCTTGCAATGGCGATAAGGCTACTGTTGGTGACAGCGTTGCTTGTAAGGCTGAAAAGCTTTGGTGTCAAAAGGTAATAGCCGCCCGGCTCACTTTTGACAAATCCAAGCTCCCGCAAAGTCTCCAAAAGTCTGTGTGTAGTGGCAGGGGCAAGGCCGCAGGCCTTTGCAATTGAGGCAAGCACCTGGGGCTTCGAGTCCGCTGATAAATATTCAATAATCGAAAATGTTCTCTCAACCGATTGAACTGACATTTTATTCCTCCATGAAAACGCAAAAAATACATAGATGTATCATAACAGGTTTTGAGGCAAATTTCCATACATTCATGAGGCAATAGATATCTATTTTCAGCTTCATTTCAGCATTAAAATGTATTATAATAAAAAAGAATTGGAGAAAGCATGATGAAAATACTTGTGATTGAAGATGAAAAGCTTCTGGCAGATTCCATTCAGACTTTATTAACAGGGAAAGGCTTCAACGTTGAAGTTGCCTATGATGGGGAAACTGGCAAAGAATATGCAGAATTGGGAATTTACGACCTCTTGATCCTGGATGTGATGATGCCTGGAATGAACGGCTATGAGGTGGCGCGAAAGGTTCGCTCTATGAAATGTGGAACACCCATTTTAATGCTGACAGCAAAATCGGAATTAGAGGATCGGATTACCGGCCTGAATTCAGGTGCTGACTATTATTTAACAAAACCCTTTGATACAAGGGAGCTGCTAGCCTGCATCAATGCCCTGCTGCGCCGACAAGGTACACAGGTAGATGAAATCACTTATGGCAACACTTCTCTGGATCTGTCCTCCGGTCTCTTGATCTGTGGAGCGAATACCGTTCGCCTGTCTGCAAAAGAATTTGACATTATGCGATTTCTTCTGCAATCCGGCAGCCACAATCTATCCAAGGAAATTATTCTTGCAAGAGTATGGGGCTATGACTCTGATGCAGTAGAAAACCATGTGGAAGTTTATGTGGGCTTTTTGCGCAAGAAGCTTGCCCGCATCGGTTCCAATATCCGTATTGAAGCCATCCGCAGAATGGGATATCATTTAGAGGTAAACGGGCATGACAAAAAAACTCCGATATAAATTTATCTGGATCACTATGAGCATTATAACCATTATGCTCTGTATCATCATGTCCATGATATACGTTTTTACAAAAATGAATCTGGAAAACAATAGCATCCATATGCTGCAAAATATTGCTATGAACCCATTCCCCAAGCGTGTCCCGGGCGAATTGTCTGATGATGTGCGTCTTCCCTACTTTATTCTCCAAATCAGCAAACAGGGAGAGCTAATTGCGGCAGGCGGAGGGTACTATGACCTTTCGGACGAAAATTTTTTAAAAGATCTGGTGGACGCCACTTTTTCTGATTTTGCCCCCACCGGTATCATAAAAGAATATAATCTTCGCTATTACCATTTAAATACCCCTATCAGTCAAATCCTTGTTTATGCTGACATTTCCAGCGAACAGAATACCTTAAGAAATTTATTGAGAAACTGTATTTTCATCGGTATGGCCTGTTTCCTTATCTTTCTTGGCATCAGTTTTCTGCTGGCCAGATGGGTAACAAGACCTGTTGATAAAGCCTGGAACCAACAGCGGCAGTTTATCGCCGACGCGTCCCACGAATTAAAAACGCCTCTGACGGTTATTATGACAAATGCAGAACTCATGCAAAATCCGGCTTATGATAAAGTAAGCCTCACTAAATTCTCCTCAAGTATTTTAGTCATGTCAAAACAAATGCGCAGCCTGGTAGAGCAAATGTTGGAGCTTGCCCGGGCTGACAGCATCCAGACGGATACTGTTTTCTCCTCTGTTGATTTCAGTCAGATTGTTTCTGATGCGCTCCTCCCATTTGAACCTATATTCTTTGAAAAAGGCCTTACATTAGAGACGGATATCGCAGAAGATATTTTGATAAATGGCGAGCCCTCCCAATTACGGCAGGTCTTAGACATCCTTCTGGATAATGCAGGAAAGTATTCCTGTGAGAATGGGAGAACCTGGGTGACTTTGAAAAATCGCGGCAAAGGGCATTGTCTGTTAATGGTTGCTGATGAGGGTAAAGAAATACCTGCAAAGGATTTACAGCATCTTTTCAAACGATTTTACCGGATTGATCAGGCAAGAAGTCGGACTGGCAGCTTTGGACTTGGACTCTCTATCGCTGAGAGCATTGTTCTGCGACACAAAGGGAAAATATGGGTAGAAAGCAAAAACAGTATCAATACCTTTTTTGTAGAGTTTGAGAAAACCTCAAATACGAAAAAAGCCAAAAATTTATGTCATAGAACAGTATAAAGGCGTATGGTGCAGATAACCATACGCCTTAAGCCTTTCCTTAATTATTATGTCACCACAAATCCTTCGTCTCAATCCCATCCATATCGTCAAATGTCTGGTTTTCACCGCACATTCCCCACACAAACGCATACGCATGGGTTCCGCAGCCTGCGTGGATGGACCAGCTGGGAGAAATGGCCGCCTCTTCATTGTGCATCATCAGATGCCTTGT
This sequence comes from Clostridia bacterium, assembly GCA_910574475.1. Classification (GTDB taxonomy): domain Bacteria; phylum Bacillota; class Clostridia; order Lachnospirales; family Lachnospiraceae; genus Laedolimicola. The sequence goes on from CAJTAT010000007.1 coordinate 171,750, forward strand.
CTGCTTCTCCTCTCCCATCAGATGCATCACAAGGTCATCCTCCGGCAGGTCAAAGTACAAATATACTTCCATTCTTCGATCGTGGGTATGACAGGGCATACTGTTCCACACGCTCCCAGACTCAAGGGAAGTGATTCCCATGCAGAGCTGACAGCTCTCCACCTGCCCTGGGATAATATACTTACAGATTGTCCGTTTATTGGAGGATTTTTGAGAGCCAAGTTTAACTTTATTTTCATCTTTAACAATCACAGTATTTTTATCCGGTTCCCCTTCCGGCTTTATGAGGACCGTGGGATAACTCTTATGGGCTGGCGCTGAGAGGAGGTAGAACTTTGCTGGTTCTGCCTGATTCTCACTAGAAAATACAATATCTTTTGCACCCATCCCAATATAAAGGCCTTCCCGATGATCCATCTTAAACTTCTGCCCGTCAACCAGCACCGTGCCTGTGGCCCCCAGGTTCAGGATGCCAAGCTCCCGTCTCTCGCAGAAATACTCTGAGCCCAGAGCTTTCCCAGTATCCAGTTTTACCTCTGATGCTGGCGCAACGCCTCCCACAATAATCCGATCGATGTGGCTGTAGACCAGGCGTAGCTCCGGTCCAAATAAATGGTCTACTACAAATTCTTCCCTGAGACGGTTCGTGTCATAAAGTACCACGTCCCTGGGAGATACTGCCGTTCTCACTTCAATCTTCATTTCAAATTACCTCGCTAACCAGCCGCCGTCAACTGGTATGGTGACTCCATTGATATAATCCGATGCTTCGCTTGCAAGAAAGACTGCCGGCCCTTTAAAATCTTCCGGCTCTGCCCAGCGGTGAAGAGGGATACGGCCCAGAAGTTCTTTGGAGCGGACTGGGTCGTCACGAAGCGCCTTTGTCATCTTAGTGGCCACGTATCCGGGCGCCAATGCATTTACATTGATCCCAAGCTCGCCCAGCTCATTTGACATCTCCATGGTAAGAGTTCTCACTCCGCCTTTGGAAGCTGCATAGGCTGCCACCAGGATACCTCCCTGATAGGACATCATAGAGGCAATGTTGATAATTTTGCCCTTGATTTTTCTCTCCACCATAGAATTCGCCACCGCCTGACTCATAAAAAAGAGAGATTTCATATTTAGATCCACAACCTTATCCCATGCTTCCATTCCATGCTTCAGCACAGGCTCCCGATGGATAGCGCCGGCACAATTTGCCAAAATATCAATTTTTCCAAAGGCTGACAGTCCTTCCTCCACAATCTGAGGAATAGCGTCAATATCAGACAGATCACATGGAATACTATAAAACTTTCTGCCCAGTTCTAGTACCTTTTCTTTGGTAGCTGTCACATCAGAGCGATGCAGTGCAATAATATCTGCGCCAGCTTCTGCAAGGCCGGTAGCAATTCCCTGGCCGATTCCGTCGTTTGCGCCAGATATCATTGCCACTTTTCCCGTTAAATCAAATTTATCTTTTATCACTCTATTCCTTCTCCCTTCACCCGGATAAGAATTTTTCCATTATTTTTTCCTGACTGTTGCAATTCAAGTCCCTCTTCGCAGTGATCCAAATCATACTCAGCAGAAATCATTTTTTCCAGAGGGAACAGCTTCTTCTCATAGATATCCTTTACCATATGAACCGTACGGGCAAATTCATCCTTGGGACAGCAGCGTGTGCCCAGCATCCGTATCTCTTTGAGAATGAACATATTAGTCCGAAACGCACGTGGCTCCGAAGGGATCCCCACTGCCACAATGGTTCCACATTCCTTGCATGCCGGTACAGCCAGCTCGTAGGAAGCCTGAGCCCCGGAAGCCTCCAGCACCACATCCATACCGACTCCCCCTGTCAGTTTCTTCACAATATCCAGCACATCTTCCTTTAATGGATTGGCTGTCATAATTCCCATCTCACTGGCAAGTTTCAACCGTTCCTCGTTCACCTCTGTGAGCAGAACGTTTTTTGCTCCGAAGTATTTGGCCACAACTGCTGTCAAAATACCAATCGGACCGCCCCCAGTCACGAGAACATTATCCCCAGGCTTCGTCTCCGCACGCATATTGGAATGGAATCCCACAGATAACGGCTCTGTCAGCACAGCGATTTCATCCGGGAGCCCTGCAGGTACAGGGATGATGCTGTCAACATCTGCCTTGCAATACTCTGTAAACCCGCCGTCAATATGTACTCCCATAATCTGCAGATGGGAACAGGCGCTTGTATGTCCGGTGAGGCAAGGCCCACATGTTTTACAGGATACAAGGGGAAATACACATACCTTATCCCCCACCTGATAGGGAACGGGTTTGGATGTCTTTATTTCCTTTACTCTTCCTAAAATCTCATGACAGAGAATACGTGGCACGGTAGCTGTCAGGTGGCGGTGATTCAAAACCGTAATGTCGGAGCCACAGATTCCCCCGTATAGCACTTCTACCAGAACCTGATCTTCATCCAGAACAGGCATTGGGAGGTCTTTGATTTCAAGTTTCTTCCAGTCAGTCAATACACAAGCCTTCATTTATTGAACCTCCTTTAGATTGCCCCGATTTTTGCATAAGTGTCCACAAGATTTTCCCCCTGACAAAGCCGTTCCCGAACTTTATCTTCCCGGGACATCGTCTCGAAAGCTCTGTCTATTACTTCTTCCAGAATATCTCCAGGGATAAATACCGTTCCATCAATATCTCCATAGACATAATCGCCGGGATGTATGGTGACACCATCAATATTGATCGGGATCTGGCACTCATTTACTTCAGCGCGCCCCTTGGAGGTATTGGGCAGATGTCCTCTGTATACCAGCGGGAAGTTCATTTCGCGTACAATCTTCAGATCCCGGGCCATTCCATCCAGGATGGCGCCTTTGCCGCCCTTCATATTAATGGCTGTGGCCATCAGCTCTCCCAGGATGGCACAAGTATAATTTCCTCTTGTAGTCAGTACCATAACCTCTCCCTCTGACATTTGATCGATCACATGGCACTGAGCTGTAAGCGGATCCTCTGGCATAGAGTAAACCTCTGTGGCTATGCAGGTAAATACCTTACCAAAAACAACCGTATCTGGAAGCAGGGTATTCATATCTGCACTGAGATATTGATGAGAATGTCCCATCTGGTCAAGAACGTCACAGATAATTCCTGAGTAAAGAGTGTCTTTAATCTTATCTAAATCATACTTCATAGGTGTCTAAATCCTCCTTTTCTATATATACAGGGGCTGATGTTTAAGCCCCTGTAGTAAAACTATCTTAATACGTTACATCCTGGATCATCTTAATGACTTCATCGCCGTACTGTTCCTGATAGGTCTCCCACAGAGGCTGGCATGCCTGGCGGAACGCTTCCTTATCCACATCGTTGAACTCAACGCCCTCTTCTAACAGAAGTTCCTCTGTCTTGGATTCCTCAGAAAGCCACAGCTCAATCTCATACTCAAGAGCTTTGTCCACTGCATCAGTAAAAGTCTGCTGCTGTTCCGGGCTCATAGCGTTCCAGTCATCCATACTCATCAAAAGGAAATCCGGGTTGATCAAGTGCTCTGTTCTTGAGAAATACTGTGACACTTCATACAGGGACAGAGACTGAAGGGTAATCACACTGTTCTCCCAACCATCAATTACATCCTGCTGTAAAGCTGAATACACTTCACTCTGAGCCATTGGCGTTCCGATTCCCCCCATAGCATTGATCATTGCTACCATCGTGTCTGAAGACTGAACACGAATCAAAAGCCCTTTTAATTCTGACGGGTTTGTAATCGGTCCTACATCTGTAATAATGCTGCGGGAGCCGCCATAGATCCATCCAAGGTAATGGAAACCATTTTCCTCAAATTTTTCTGCTACCCAGTCGCCAATTTCTCCATTCATAGCTGCGATCAAATGATCACCGCTGTCGAAAATATAAGGCAGGTTAAATACATCCAATTCAGGAATTACCTGAGCCGCAGGGCCAGAATTGCAATGCTGGATATCCATGGTTCCCAGCTTCAGGCCTGAGATACCGTCTGCCTGATCTCCCAGAGCTCCATTTGGATACACAGTAACTGTAATGCCTCCGTTCGTTCCACTGCTCACCTCGTCTGCAAATTGATTAAATGCGACGATTGCCGGATGGGTGTCACCAACTGGGGAGGAAAGATTCAGTGACAAGGTCGCTCCCTCCTGAGCAGGTGCTGGCGCTTCTTCTTCCTCTGCCTTCGGCGTCTCTGCTGGAGCCTCCGCAGGAGCTTGCGCCGGCGTCTCTGTAGTTGTTGGTTTTCCTCCACATGCTGACAAAGCAAACATGGATACTACAAGCATCAAAGCCGTTCCTAATCGTAAATTTTTCTTCATTTTCATGTTCTCCTTTCAAAAATCATTTTTAATATTCACAGGTTTTGATACACAGATTTAAAATAATACAGAAGGTAAAAATTCAGACAATGCCGGCACAAAGGTTACTAGCACCAGAACTAAAATCATTGCAGCCAGATATGCATAATAAGTCTTATAGATATTGGCTATCTTTTCTTTTGAAATTCCCATAGCCACATACAAGGCCACTCCTACAGGTGGCGTACACTGGCCGATAGCCATGTTAACAACAGCCATAATTCCAAAATGTACCGGGGAAAGTCCCAGAGACATAGCTATTGGATACATGATAGGAACAACCACCAGAATAATAGGGGCAATATCCATAATCATTCCCAAGCACAGAAATACTGCATTGATCAATAGCATAATGACGATTTTGTTGTCGGACAGTGATACAATGGCATTGGCGATAGCAGTAGGTACATCTTCTGCAGACAGAATCCATCCAAAAGCTGAAGCTGTGGCAATACAGAGCACTACTACGCCTGTGGTAATAGCCGATTCGTACATAATCTCTGCCACACGTTTTATGTTCAGTTCCTTATAGATAAAAAGCCCTACCAGCAGTGTATATACAGACGCGATAGCGGCAGCCTCTGTGGCAGTGAAAAAGCCGCTCATAATTCCACCCAAAATAATCACGATGGTGAGAAGCGCCCAAAAGGCTTCCTTTGTAGCATGAAGAATTTGCCTGATACTGCTTCTTGTATAAGTCTTCAGGTTACGCTTTTTAGCATAGACGTAGCTGATGATCATCAGGGAAAGGCCAATGAGAATACCTGGCAAAATGCCACCCAGGAAAAGCTTTCCAATCGAAATATTACAGGCAACGCCGATAAGGACCATTGGGATAGATGGCGGAATTACAATTCCAATTGCGCCGCCTGTCGCTACAACTGAGGTAGCCATATCCTTTCCATAGCCATCTTCATCCATTGCTGGAATCAAAATGGATCCGATAGCCGCCGTATCTGCAGCAGCCGAACCAGAAATACCTGCAAAGATCATAGAAGCCAAAACGCTAGTCATGGCCAGGCCACCCTTGATGTGACCGATCAGCGAAGAGGCAAAATTAACAATTCTTCTAGAAATGCCTCCACCCTCCATAAATCCGCCAGCCATAATAAAAAATGGAACAGCCAAAAGGGAAAAGGATTCACAGGATACATACATCCTCTGTATCACAGCCACCACATCAATGGAACTGCAGGTTAGAAGCGCCACAATAGACGCCGACATAATGCTGATGGACACAGGAACTTTCAAAACCAGGAGGACCAGAAACGTAATCAGTAAAACGGGAATAATCGCATTGCTCATTGCTCCTCCTCCTTTCTTTCAAATCCACAGATAAAATTAGATATGGAATGTAATCCTATCAACAAAAAGCTAAATGGCAGAGACAAATATGGCCACATCATCGTTACCCGGATAGTTGGCATAAGAATCATACGCTGGGCAAGAGCGAGCTTTGTGCCATAATATACAACAAAGATTGAGATAACAACTAACAGTACATAAATCATCTGCTCAATCAGGTACCTTACAATCTTTGGAAACAGATCCACCAGCGCATCAATACAGAAATGTTGCATTTTATTCATTCCCATTGCAGCCCCCACAAAGGACGACCAGATAAACAGATAAGTTAGCATGCCCTCCGACCAGGCCAGCGGTGCTTTAAAGACGGAACGCAGTAACACCTGCAGGATGCCCAGGACAATTAACGCACTGAACATCAAGACTAAGAGTACTTTTTCAACCATTGTGACTCCATTATTAAATTTTTTAACTATTTTTACCATATTTTCATCTTGTCCTCCTCCTCTTGAATCTTGTTTGTTCTACATTCCACTTGATTATATTTGTTTCAAATATAAAACTTTATTTATTAATAGTTTTATATTTAATACATCATCCTCCCTCCTCCTTTCATGTTTTGATTATACATCACTGTTATATTTATGTAAATTGGTAATATTGCAAATAAATTATTTTTAATTTTTGTGCAATATTTCATATTTCAATATTTTATACTGTTTTGTTCGTTTTATATTTGAAACTTTGTTGTTTTATATATGAAATCTTTATCCTCTTTTTACTTGTTTTGGAAAAACGACTCTGATATAATATTTCTTAAGAATTCAAATGGAGGATATCATTTATGAGCAGTAATTACGCGCCTATTCCAATTATCGATCGAATGTCTGTTATCTTGGACATTGTGTTAAATTCTCCAAACGGTGCAAGCGCAAGCGAGTTATTTCACAGAGAAAATATTCCAAAGACGACTTTATACCGGCTTTTAACCTCTATGGTTCAAAACGAATTTCTCTCCTACAATTCCGACACAGGAATGTATACCATTGGATCTAAATTTACTATGACCTATGTTTCCATGGATGAGCAGACAAACCGCCTGAAAGAAACATCCATACCGCACCTAAACCAGTTGGTGGGACAAGTGCAGGAGACAGTCAAGCTATCTGTGTTGTCCGGGTGGAGCGCTTATGTAATTGCTTCTGTAGAGAGTCAGCAGCCCATACGTATCAAAATTGATACTGGCGCCACCTTTCCTCTTCATGCTGGCGCCACAGGGAAAATTTTTATGTGCGATTTCAGCAGGGCGACTCTCCAAAAGTATTACGAGATTCATGCCAACCGTTACACAAGTACAACAATTATGTCAATCGAGGAGATGGAGGCCGAGCTTGATACCGTACGTACATGCGGGTATGCTCTGGACAACGGAGAATATTTGCCTGAGATTCTTGCCATTGCAGTTCCTGTCAAAAATCAGGCTGGAACTACGATTGCCGCCCTCAGTATTCCCTATCCTTCTCTCCACAGGGATCGGATAAATATTGAACAGGCTGCAAAGCTCTTAAATCAGACAGCTTCTGCAATTAGTCTTTCTTGTTCACCGGAAGGAACAAAAGAGAGTCCAGCAAGAGTTGTGGATAGCCTTTCTCTGAATGGGGGACAGGGGACTGAGCTTTGAGGAATCGTACACCCACTCGTAAACTGTCACAAAAATTTCAATAATTCTTTGGTAAAAATGCCACTTTACTTTTTAGGCATCCTCAAATATAATGGCCTTAATTCCATAATTCAAAATATATTTCATATTATGGAATACAGACGTTGTATTTAATGTTTCTATTTGAACAGGAGGATGGTATATGGAGGTATTACAGAGACTTTCGAACTCAGGAATCGTACCGGTAGTTGTGATAGAAAACTGCAAGGACGCAGTGCCTACCGCCCAGGCTCTGCTGGCCGGTGGTGTGGATGTGATGGAGATCACCTTTCGGACAGGGGCAGCAGCGGAGTCAATCAAGGCAGTAGCAGAAAATTGCCCTGATATGCTTGTGGGGGCAGGAACTGTCATTACCCTGGAGCAGTGTAAAAAAGCCGTGGAGATGGGAGCTGCATTTATTGTGTCACCCGGGTTTGACGAAAAGGTAGTAAGCTGGTGTGTCGAAAACCAGATTGCAGTTGTTCCCGGATGCGTTACGCCGGCAGAAATTACAGCAGCCCTGGCTTTGGGACTTAAAGTGGTAAAATTTTTCCCTGCTAACATTTATGGCGGATTGAGCGCCATGAAAGCCCTCTCCGCTCCTTTTGGCGATGTGAAATTCATTCCCACAGGAGGAGTCAATGAGAAAAATGTTGCAGAGTTTATCGCAGCGCCCTTTATCCATGCAGTAGGGGGAAGCTGGATCTGTACAAAGGCTGATATTACCCAGGGAAATTTTGAAAAGATTACCCAGTTGTGTAAGAAGGGAAGACAGGCTCTTTTGGGATTTGAGGTGGCACACATTGGCATCAACTGTGACGACGCCCAATGTGCAGGAGCCCTCTGCGAGAAGTTCGCACAGGCATTTGATTTCCCAACCAAGGAGGGAAATTCCTCCAACTTCTCAACATCAGCTATCGAAGTTCTGAAATCTAACTACCTAGGCGAGAAGGGACATATTGCCATCAAGACCAATTCTATCCCCATCGCTATCGCTGAATTAGAAAAGCGTGGGTTTGCTATTGATAATGATGCCATAAAATATAAAGGCGACAGAATTATGGCTGCCTATCTGAAAGACAGCTTTGGAGGATTCGCCATTCATTTATTGCAGAAGGAGGCTTAAGCAATGAAGTATTTAACATTTGGTGAAATTATGTTGCGCCTGCGGGCGCCAGGACAGGAACGCTTTTTCCAGACAAATATGCTGGAGGCGACTTTTGGCGGTGGGGAAGCCAATGTTGCCGTTTCCCTGGCCAACTTTGGAGAAGATGTAGGATATTTAACCGTGTTGCCAGAAAATGCCCTGGGTGATGAATGTGTACGGGAACTGCGGAAATTCGGCGTTGACACCAGGCGTATTCAGAGGGGTCCTGGCCGTATGGGCATCTATTTTCTGGAAGCAGGAGCCAACCAGCTTCCCAGCAAGGTTATTTATGACCGTTCCTATTCTTCTATTGCTCTGGCAAAGCCTGGAGACATTGACTGGGAGAAAGCTTTTTCAGGCATAAACTGGTTCCATATTACAGGGATCACTCCGGCGATTTCTGAGAGTGCCATGGAGCTTTCCCTGGAATCTGTCAAAGAGGCGAAAAAGCGCGGAGTCTGTGTGTCACTGGATTTGAATTACCGGAAAAATCTGTGGAAGTACGGAAAGAAAGCCTCTGAGGTTATGAGGGAGATGGCCAACTTTGTAGATGTAGCTATCGCCAATGAGGAGGATGTGCAGAAATCTTTAGAGATTACAACAGATGTAGATGTGGTATCCTGCCAGTTAGATCATGACAAATACCAGGCCTTAGGCGATAAGGTACTGGCCGCTTACCCTGACATGAAAATGATTGCCATTACTTTAAGAGAGAGCCACAGCGCAGACTGGAACGGCTGGGCTGCCTGCCTCAATGATCGGGAGCATTTTTATGTGTCCAAAAAGTATGAGATTCGCGATATTGTGGACCGTGTAGGCGGCGGTGACAGTTTTGCAGGGGGGCTCATCTATGGGCTCAATCACTACGAAGACAAACAATCTGCCCTGGAATTTGCTACAGCAGCTTCCTGCCTGAAACACTCCATCAACGGGGACTTCAACCGTGTAGGCGTATCTGATGTAGAAAAGCTCATGGGTGGCGATGGAACGGGACGCGTTCAAAGATAGATATCTCAAAAACAGGCAGCATCCAAACTCTTTTGAATACTGCCTGTTTTTTATATTTTTAACCTTATAAAGTCTGCTCTGTTCTCTCTATAATATCATCCTGGGTCTGGCGGGACAGCACATTGAAGAAGGCGCTGTATCCTGCTACGCGGACAATCAAGTCTCTGTGATCCTCCGGGTGAATCTGGGCGTCCAGCAGAGTTTCCCGGGATACTACATTGTACTGCACATGGTAGCCGTGGAGACGGTTAAAGAAGGTGCGGAGCAATGCAATCAATTTTGTCTTATTCTCATCCTTGGACATAAGCTGTGGCGTCACCTTCTGATTCAGCAGCACGCCACCTGTGATCTCCCTGGTATTTAGCTTGGAGACCGTCTTAAAGACAGCAGTGGGGCCGCATTTATCCATAGAATGGCTGGGAGAGCACCCCTCCGCCAGCGGTTCTCCTGCGTGACGACCGTCCGGGGTGGCCAGTGTGCCTCTTCCCTGACCTACATTCGCAGAGATAGAAGAAGTTCCAGCATAGCGGATACCGCCGATAGGACCCCGTCCAAACCGCGTATTGGGATAGTTCTTAATTTCTTCAATATATGTCTCATAGGCATCTACCACCAATTGATCTACATAGTCGTCATCATTTCCGTATTTAGGCGCTTCGTTGATAAGCATTTGACGGATGCGCTCACCTTCCTCGCCTGCAAAGTCAGACATTACTGCATCCCAAAGTTGTGCAGGCGTCAGCTTCTTTTCCTCAAATACCAGTTTCTTGACAGCCGCCATGGAGTCAGCCAGATTGGCGATTCCCACCTGAAGGCCACTGATAAAGTCGTACACAGCTCCACCCTCTTTCAGAGTAAGGCCTCTGCCGATGCAGTCCTCACAGAGGGAAGAGCAGAGTACATCCGGTACATCTTCCTCAAGTACCATATCACAGGCATTTTCTATAATCACACTCTGGCGGGTAAATTCCTTAATAATCTTATTCCAGGCTTCCTCTACCTGTGCATAACTGGTCATATCCTTAAAGTGGCCGATACCTTCCATCAGCTTCGTCCCGGAAGCCGGATCTACACCGTCATTCAGAGCAATCAGGAAGGATTTGGGGAAATTCAAGAAGCTCATTCCCGTACAACGGTAGCCCCATTTTCCAGGTACAGCCGTCTCCACACAACCGATAGCGCTGTAATTGTATGCATCCTCCTCCTTGACCCCACGGGCAATAAAGGAAGGAATAATAATCTCATCATTGTTGAAGGCTGGCATACCAAAGCCCAGCTTCACTACCTCGATAGCCTCATTCATAAACTTATCATCTAGGCCTGCGTGATACCGAACAGTCAGATTGGGCTGTGGAAGCCGCGTCTGCGCCACACTGCGAAGGATCAGATAAGTCATGGGATTGACCGCATCCTTCTTATCCTTGGTCTGTCCTCCTACGGTTACATTCTGATACAGAGGAGAACCGGCGCTGAACTGTGTATGGCTCCAACTACGGATTTTATTGATGGTAAAGGTCTTCAGCCAGAGGTTCACCATCAGCTCACATGCGCTCTCTTCTGTGATAAGCCCTTTCTCCAAATCTTCTTTATAATATGGGTACAGATACTGATCCATCCGTCCATAGGACAGGGAATGTCCGTTAGACTCGATCTGCAGTACCAGGTGAACCAGCCACATGGACTGTACAGCCTCATAGAAAGAATCCGCCTTCTCATAGGGCACCTTATTCAAAATGCGTGCCATCTCACGCAGCTCCTGAGCACGCTTTGTCTCTGCCGTCTCAGCCTTCTCCAGAGCCAGATCTGCATACCGCTTGGCAAAGCTCTTCACTGCCTGAATAACAATTTTTATTCCTTCATAGAAGTAGTATTTTTTCAGATCCTTATAATTCGTCAAATCCAGCTTGCTTTCTGCCTCTTCGGTACGGCGTTCAAAGTCTTTCAGTCCGTATTTCATCACTGCGGCATAGTCCACTGCAATGTGAGCGTCACCAGAGGTAATATTCCCTTCAGCCTTGATGATCCCCAGGTCATAATAAACCTTACTGGATGGAGGAAGCGCCGCCAGTCCTTTATCCTTTGTGGTATTGTGCTCCCAGAAGGGGGCAAGCTCTCTCAAAGTCTGTTTTGTCTCCTCTGTAATATAGAAGACGTCGCCATCACGTTTCTCAAACTCATCTAGCTCGTTTATCACCCAATCTATTGCATACTCCGGGAAAATCGGCGCGCTTCGATTACTGGAAGCCTGATTTCCGGCCAGAATGGAATCATCTTCAATGTAGATTGTCATATGCTCCAAAATATTTTTTAACATATAGGCCCGCTTTAATACTACAGGCTTATCTGCGTGGAGTTTGTAACTCTCTGTAGTCAGCACAGCTCTCTCTGCACATACCTGAGGCTTTGCGTCTAAAAGTTCTTCCCGAAAATGTTTCATTCTCGGTGTCAATGTTCCAAAATGTCCTGCCATAGTAATACCCTCCCGTTAAGAATTATTTTTAACTTCATATATTCTAGTTTCATTATAAGAAAACTTTCTAAAGAAGTCAATATATATTTCGTTCAAAACTAAAATTATTTTCGTTTTATTGTTTACAAAGGTTTATCCACATGTTAGAATAAACTAAGATTCCCGCAGGAAGCAGATTTTTTATTACAATTTCTTCAAAGGAGCTTTACAGTATGAATGAAACAGGCCTCATTTTTAATATACAAAAATTCAGTATCAACGATGGACCCGGTATACGCTCCACCATATTTTTTGCCGGCTGTCCCTTAAGCTGCCGTTGGTGCTCCAATCCAGAATCCCAAAACTGCCATCGCAAGGCAGCCCTTGCCTCAGGAGATCCCAAGCTAGCAGGCAAAGAGTGGACCGTGGAGGAAGTTTTAAAGGAAGTGGAAAAGGATCGCTGCTTTTATGAGGAATCCGGCGGCGGTATCACTTTGTCTGGCGGAGAAGTTCTCCAGCAGCACGAATTTGCCATCTCATTGTTAAAAGAAGCCCGCCGGCGCTCCCTGCACTGCGCCGCCGAGACTACCGGCTATGCTTCCCATGATATCTTTTCTCAGTTTACTCCGCACATTGATTTACTGCTATTCGACATGAAGCACTGGGATAGGGAGATCCATCATGAAAAGACAGGGGTCTATAACGATATTATCATTGAAAATATGCGCTATGCCATAAAGCAGGGCGTTCCCGTCATTGCGCGAATTCCCGTCATCCCCAAATTTAATGCCAGTTTAAGCGCCGCCAGGGGAATGGCTTCTCTTTTGAAAGAAATTGGCGTAACCGAAGTTCACCTGCTCCCCTTCCATCAGTTTGGAGAGAAAAAGTATGAGCAGTTGCATCTTGACTATGAAATGACGGGGGTAAAGCAGCTTCACCCGGAAGCTTTAGAGAAGTATCAGAAGGTATTTCTAGATGAAGGGTTAGAGTGTTCTTTTCGGTGAGGTTGCTAGATTAAAAAGAAAACTATGCATGAATTCATATTATTCATGCATAGTTCTATTTTCCAGCCAGTTTAATGCTTTTTCTTTTACTTTTGTATACCATTCATTTTCATCAGACGCCTTTTGAGCCTGTTCTATTGAATATTCAAAAATTCCTTTTATTTGTTCTGGTGCCGGTATATACCCAGCCCGATACCCTCAGTGAACAAAGGAATACACGCCCCAAGTACTGTCTTTTGGCGGCTGACAGCGTTAACGTCAATCGGCGTACTGGACGTACGCCGAGCGACAGTAACGTAGCAGAATCGCAAATCTGTGGTGCAGAACCGTGTGTCCCTTTGTTCACTGAGGGTATATCTGCGCCTTTGCGAATGGCGCGGGCTGAACTGTTTAAGTTCTCTACATATTATACAGCAAAAACGGCGCAATCTCATGATCACGCCGTTCTCTATAGTAGTCCTTGCCTAATTACCTCTCCACAAGCAGCTCCGCTGCTCCAATAATTCCAAAATCTTTTCCCAACTCTGCAAACCGAAATTCCACTGGCATCTTAATCTGATCATACCGTTCAAACTCTTCCCGTACCCTGCCAAACAAAACATCTCCAAAGTTGGTGAGTCCACCGCCAAACACAAACACATTGATATTCAGCATCTGATATACATTATACACACAGACTGCCAAATGATGAGCCATATGCTCAATCTCTTCCCGGGCCAGCTCATCCCCAGCCTCGTACGCCTTCAGAAGGGCCTCCCCATTGAGCTCCTCCTCTTTGGACAAAATACTCTCCTTGCCCTCCAGCATACGGATTGCAAGACGCTTGGGCAGATTTCGTCCGCTGATTTGAGACATAAAGCAGCCGTAATTTCCACAGCCGCACAAAATTCCTGCGTCCGGCGTATCCAGCATATGTCCACATTCTCCAGCCCAGCCATAGCTTCCCCGGAACACATCCCGGTTGATAATGATTCCACTTCCGATCCCTGTGCTGACTGCCATATATACCATATCTTTGCAGCCGCGCCCCGCTCCCCGGCGATGCTCTGCCAGCGCGGCTACATTTCCGTCATTATCCAGAATGACCTTTACACCCAGCCTTTCCTCCATGTAATCTCTCATCCCAAAATCGCAGATATTGACCATAGCCGATGTGATATGAATATGACCTGTCTCAAACCGGATGTAAGAGGGCATGCAGATACCAATGCCATATACATCATCCAGAGAAGCGTGATTCTTTTCTAATATTTCTTTTATGGTAGCAATCACTTGATCGCAAAAGGCTGGCCCGTCCGCCTCAATATCCGTGGGATGCTGGTAGCGATCCAGCAGTTCTCCTGTCCGATCAAACAGGCCGTAAGCCACTTTTGTGCCACCTGCATCAATTCCAAAAATATATTTTTTTTCCATCTTCCCTCTCCGCCCGACTTACTTATTTTCCATCAGGGTATTCATTGCACAACAAGCGGTAAGGAGGCTCATCTTCTTCAATCGTAGGAAAGCGGCCAATAGGCTCATAGAACCGGTTATCGCTGTTGTCATCGTTGCACATAGATACTTCCCCGATCAATGCATAACTTGTGCCTGGTTCCACGGAAAAATCATGATAGGTATAAGGGTAAAGAGTGAGCGATTCGCCTGGTTTCAAAATCACTTCCGATCCGGCCGGAACTGTATACTTGCGTCCATCCCGAAATACCTCTACATCTGTGTCGGCCAGACTTTCATTTTCTCCCACATTCCAGAGATGGAATACAACATTTCCGCCACCCCGGTTGATAATATCTTCCATTTTTTTCCAATGAAAATGGTTTGGTGATAGCTGACCCTCGCACAGCATCATGATCTTCTCTGCATATGTCTTTGTGTAATTGGGGTTTCCCACATTACCGTTACGCAGAGTAATCAAAGTTAGACCTACCTTATTAAAATCTCCCAGACCATAATCCGTCACATCCCAACCAAGCGCATTGTCGCGGATTTCCTGGTATTCCTCCCCTTTTTCCTTCCACTCATCGGGCGTAAAGTTAAGGAAAGGCGGGAGAGCAAACTGATGCTTTTCAAGTAAAGTTTCAAAATCTTTGATAATGGCATTAATTTCTGATCGTTTCATAGTGATATACCTCCTATTTTAAGTGCCGCTTCGGCACTCCAGTACACGGGGATCTAGAACGAATTTCCGGCCGCAAAACTTGCGTCCGTAAATTGTTCTGTGCACTGTTCGCGCCTTCGCTATTTAAGTGCCGCTTCGGCACTCCAGTACACGGGGATCTAGAAGTTACACCAATCCCAGACATCCAAAGTAGATAGCTCCCACAGCTTGGGCGAATTGTGCCACTGTGTAGTCTGGATGTGCGTCCAATTGCTTCATCAAATCCGTGTTTGCAAGGCTGCCGTCCGCCGCATATTGATTCAGTCCTGGTACCCGTTTGGTTGCCCCCTCGCACATGAGCTTGAAGCAGGCAGGGGTCTTAACCAGACGGCCAAAGAGAGAGCGATCTTTTGCCTCAGGATCGAGAATATAGTCTGTCTCCTCCCAGGTGACAGCCAGATATTCGCCTACCTGGCGGAAGATATCGGCGCATGCCGGATGCTCTGTCTCCCCTGCTTTTTTCATAAAGAATTCCAGACAGGGCTTACGCATATCCTTCGGCTCTGTGGGAACCACCAACTGATCGTCTTTCCACACAAACAGCCCCAGGTCCAAAGCTTCCTGATATACCTTCGGTTCTTCCTTTGGCAAATATTTTGCCGCCAAGCGGAACACCCCGGACTGGCAGGTATATTTTTGCAAAGTGCCAGCCAGGCCTGTATTAAAATTATTGATGCTGCGCACATCATTGGAGTCATACTGCTTCTGTGTAAAGCTACCCAAATCAATGATAAAGTTATAGACTTCAAGTGGAATCTCCGGGATAGATCCGTCCGGCAATACCCATCCGGTTCCCAATTCTGTGCCAAGTGTGTGGGCAAAGAATCCGTTTGATACATCTGCTCCCACCACAGCCTGCTCTACAGCCGCTGTAAACGCTGCCATAGGTCCATCGTTGGTATTCATGACAGCGCCATTCTCCGTCACATACTGTTTCAAATCTTCACACAATACCGAAATTTTGGCAAACTGCTCTTCATAATCCAGGTTCTTATTCTCTCTCATTCCCCGGGTCTTGAAGGTCTCTCCGCCCACAATCAGATTCTGAATCACCACATCTGGAAAGCTGAGGCCAATAGCATCAAAGTTCTTAAGGGCCTCTCCTGCTTCTCCCTCCATTGTCTTAATTCCCTGATTCATGGCCTCAAAAGACGCATCTTTGTCCAGAGCTGCCATGTCCATGGCATCACCCTTTCCAACCGCATACAGGCTCGCCGCTGCACGCATAAGCCGTGTAATCATCAGTACAGGATCAAGAAGCTGTTCTGCCCTCTCAAAACCTGCCGGGAACCAGTCAAATTCTTTATAGACCGCTAAATTACCATTCACACTGGCTGTCAGCTTGATATCCGTTCCCCCGATATCAATTCCAAGAATCATTTTGTCCTCTGCCAGTTTTGGCAAAGATGCAAAAATGGGCTGAATCTTATCTCCCTTTTTCTCCACCTGAACAGGCTTTTCTTCTGATACATCCTTTTGTACAAATTCAAACTGATATTTGCCTTTCAGAAGAACCGCCAGCACTCTCTCATTCACATTGAGACTCTTTCCATATCCAGAACGCTCTGCTTTTGCAAGGCCTGTCTGGAATACCTCATCCAATTCCCTGGCCAGTTTTTCCGACTTCTCGTCCTTTTGATTCAGATAAATCTCAATCTTCACTGCCCCCAGAGAGGAGAGAATATTATAGATCATTGCATGAACATAGGAAGCTACAAATGCTTCTTCTTCCTGAGACTCTGTCTTGGGAAGCTGCAAGGAAAAGCTTCTTTCACTTCCATCGTAAAGTACCACATGTAAATGAAACGGCCGTGTTCCTTCCTTCTGAAACACATTCCGCACATCTGTTATGTAAACAGGCTCATCTGCTTTCGCCTGCCTCAAAAAATTCTCCAACATCTCTTACTCCTTTATAATATGTAAAATCCCTTCCTCCTGGAGAATCTTATAGAAACCACTCATCTCCTCCTCAGAAAATGCCCGTCCCTCCACTGGATAGTCTCTTTCCAGGGCTGTATATTTGCTGCGGCAAAGGGGATTAAAGTTTAACAGTTCATATTTTGTGTCCGCATCAACCGTCCGTATATAGCGGGCAATGTTGCGAATATTTTCTTCTGTGGCAGTATAACCGGGAATTAATGGGGTACGCACAATAACGTCTGCTCCCTGACTCACCAGGAATTCATAATTGTCAAGAATCTGCCTGTTATCAACACCTATTACCTTCTCATGTATAATGGGATCCAGATATTTAATGTCAATCAAAAAATGATCTGTCACTGGCAGCATGGCTTCCACAGCCTTCCGGGGCGCCAGCAGGCATGTCTCAATAGCAGTATCCGTTCCCTTTTCCTTACAGAGGCTTAAAACCTCAGCGGCAAACTCCCATTGAGAAAGAGCCTCACCTCCAGAAAGTGTGACACCGCCGTCTGCGCCGAAAAAGACAGAATCCCGAAGCAACCTTTCAGCCGCTTCTTTCGCTGTCACTGTACCGCCCATTCTCTCCAGGGCTGAACCAGGGCATACATCTTCACATTTTCCGCATAAAGTACACTTGGAGTGTTCCACATGTACACGCTCCCCCAGGCTCAGCGCCTGCTCGGTGCAGACTGCTACACAACTTCCACATCCCAGGCAGTCATTGGGATTATACCAGAGAGCCGGTTTGTGATCCATTCCCTCTGGATTCTGACACCAGGGACAATGCAGAGGGCACCCCTTTAAAAATAAAGTACTGCGCAGTCCGCCGCCGTCATGGACGGCGAACCGCTTTAGATCAAATATTATTCCTGTCATATGGCTTCATAAGTAGTACGGGCAATAATCTCTTCCTGCAGATCTGGAGCCAGCTCCGTGAAATATGCAGTGTAGCCAGCCACCCGCACAGTAAGGCTGCGATATTCCTCTGGCTTTTTCTGAGCTGCACGCAAATCCTTCTCATTCAGTACATTAAACTGGATATGACTGATTCCCAAATTGCAGACTGCCCGAAGCAATTCTGTAAATTTATAGATCCCCGTCTCTGTCTTAAAGAACTGTGGCAAAAACTTCATATTCAGAAGTGTTCCATTGCTGGCTTTCATAAAAGGCAGTTTTGCCACAGACTGAAGCAGGGCTGTGGGCCCCTGACCATCCCGGCCATACATAGCTGACACACCACCGTCTGCCAGTGGATCTTTTGCATAGCGTCCATCTGCAGACGCTCCCACATTCTGTCCCATAGGCACATGAGCTGACACTGTATACAGACCCATCTGATAGATTCCACCGCGGCCATTCCGATATTTCTTCAATCCATCTGCAAAATAATTCACCCATTTCGCTCCAAGCTGATCTACCCAATCCACGTCGTTTCCGTATTTGGGAGCTTTGTTCAGCAACATAGCCCGGATCAAAGGTGCGTTCTCATAATTCGTCTGAAGGGCGCGAAGCAAATCCTCACGGGATATTTTCTTTTTATCATATACCAGACTCTTAATGGCAGCCAAGGAATCGGCCACATTCGCCACCTGGATCGCCTGCACACCTGCAAAGTTGTAGTGAGCACCTCCCTGGGTTACATCCTGACCCTTAGCCAGACAATCATCAATCACAGAAGAAAGAAATGGCGTGGGAAGCAATTTCTCATGCATCTTTTCCACTTGGCTGACACATTCCACCATTTTATCAGAAAAATAATCTATCTGCTTTGCGAAAGCCGCCTCTAAATCCTCAAACGTTTCATACGTAGTCAGATCTCCCAGATCAAGACCTGTCTTCTCCCCATTGAGCATATCTACTCCATGGTTCAGAGTCAATTCCAGTGCTTTTAAGAGATTGAACATAGCGGCGTCACTCCAGGCCAGAGCATTGCCGTGAGTCGTCAGCTCCACACAGCCCACAATCGCATAATTCATGGCATCCTCATGGCTGATACCATGGGATTCCAGCGCAGGAACCACCGCCTCGTCATTAAACACCTGAGGCATGCCGCTTCCTAGACCAATCACGCGGCTGGCTGCCTCCAGAAGAGGCCGGGGAGAACCTTTGTAAATCCGTAGAGATAAATTCGGCTGAGGCAGTAAAAGATGAGATTGGGCCTGCAAAAAGAGATAGCTCAAATCGTTAGAAGCATCACTGCCGTCCTCATTCTGTCCTCCAATGGCTACATTGAATCCAATGGGGAATCCAGCAAAATATTTTGCACTGTTAGAGTTGCGCAGATATACTAATTGATTAAACTTAAGCCACAGACATTCTGTCAGTTCCAATGCGTCCTCTAAAGTCATACCCTGTTTACGACTGTTCTCATAATAAGGATACAGGTACTGATCCATACGTCCCGGTGAGAAGGAGGAAGCATTGCCCTCCATCTGCAGAATCACATACAGAAACCAGGTAGCCTGAACTGCTTCATGGTACGTCTCCGCCGGAGACACAGCCAGCTTATGACAAACCTTCGCTACCTCCAGCAGGTTTTCCTTTTTTGTCTCCTGATACATTTTCTCTGCCAGGACTGCATACCGCTCCATAAAAGCGCTGGCGCCTTCCATACTCAAAATTACACTTCTATAAAAATCTTTCTGCCTCTCATCTGCCTGATCAAGATGTGCCTCTGCTTCCCTACGGATGCCAACAGGGCCAAGCTTCAGCCATTTCTTTGTGTTAGGGCAGATATGTCCCTGAGAGTGATCCTTCTGGTTGATCTTTACCACCTTTGCAATGGCATCTACCTGAGAGCCTACCGCCATTCTTACTTGATCCTCCAGAGAGCGTCCCCTCCAGTAAGGCATAATATCTCTTCGAAAGGCGTCAATGTCCTCCTGACGCACTTGAAACTTATCCTGAGGTCTTGTAGGCAGAGTCTCAAATTCACGATCCACCCAAGATGCCCCTGTCTCAGGAAATACAACGCCTCCCCGAACGCCGGATGTCCGGTTGCCCACAATTCTTTCCTCCGGTTCGATCCGAATGGCAATCTTCTCCAATGCTGCCTTCAGGGCTTTCGCTCTCTGAATACAGCGGGGTTCCCCCTCTGTCTCTTTATAACTATCTGTCACAATACAGGCCTGCTCAATGCTGGCAAACCTGGGTTCTTCCAGCATTTCTTCCTTGAGTCGGGCAATACGCTCCGGGCAGGCCAGCTTAGAAATCTGCTCTATCTGCATAGTATCCCTCCTTTTTCTTTCAATATATCACAATGGCACTATTAAGCATACTCACAGAAACATCCAATAGGTGTACTATTATGAACCTTATTTACTCTATGTCTGCTACCTCTACTCTGATATCCTGAGAAGCTAAAATATCACGATATTCTTCTGAAATTCTGGAGTCTGTCACCACCATATGGACTTCCTCCGGCGAGAACACTTTTGCAACACTCCGCTTTCCAAACTTCTCAGACGTCGTCAGTACAATCACCTTATCTGCCTGCTTCGCTATCCCCCGAACCGTACTGCAGCGGGTGTGATTGATATTAGTAAAACCGTCCTCTTTCGTATACCCGTCAATCCCCACAAAAAGTTTATCTACAAAATATTCTCTTGCACATAGCTCCGTCACCGGCCCCGTTGTAACTTCAGAAACTACATCATAATCTCCTCCCAGCAAGATCACTTTAGCTGTGGGAATTGTTCTCACATGCCGGGCAATATAAGCAGAGTTTGTAATGATCGTCACATCGCTTACAGCCGCCAGCTCCTGGGCAAACAGTGCACAGGTTGAGCCTGATTCGATCATAATCGTTTCCATTGGTTTTACGAAAGAAACGGCCTTTTGGGCAATCTTCTTTTTCTCCAGATATTGAACCATCATGCGGGAATCAATGTCATCAGAATCTCCTTTCGCCGCGTATCCATGCTGTCTTTGTAACAATCCACGGGCTTCCAATTCTTCCAGATCCTTTCGAATCGTTACCATTGATATATTCAATACCTGAGATAAGTCTTTCACGCTGATGCGTTCCTTCTCATTGACCAACTTCAAAATTTCAAGATGCCGTTCCTTCATGTCTATAAACTCCTTTTCAGTCCTCCAAACATTGTTTTTATTATAGCAGATATCTTTAGCAAAATCTACCGCTTCGCCCTTGTGAGAAAAACCTGGAAAGACTGAAAAAGCTGCCACATTAAGAAAGAGCACACCAATATAAATTCTATACTGTGCGGTTCTTGCTTAACGTGACAGCTCCGATTTTTTTATGCCAAAGCTTCTTCCAAAGCCTTGTACATTACATTTTTATCTGGTTTCTTACCTGTCCACATCTCAATATTTAAAGCAGCTTGATTGATCAGCATGCCCGCACCTGTAGCACAGGGAATTCCCCGACGACGCAACTCTTTGATCAGCGCAGTCTCTGTAGGATTTGGAATTACATCCTGGACAAACATCTGTGGTGTGATAGAGTCCAGGTTGATATTTGGAATGGCATCCACATCTGGATATAATCCCACAGATGTAGCATTTACAACTATATCCGTTCCAGTTGGAATGGTAAAAGGACCATCCCAGTCAATATAACGGCACTCTACCTTTGTATTCTCCCGCAAAATAGCCATCAGGGAGTCTCCCAGAGGACGATCCTCGGCGCGGTTCACAATGGTAATGTCTTTAACGCCTGCCAGACCCATTTCCACACAAATAGCCCGAGCCGCTCCACCTGCTCCGAATACAACAGCCTTTTTCCCCTTTACATCCACACCGCTGGATTCCAGAGACATCATAAATCCTTTTCCGTCTGTATTCTCACCAAAGAGATGGCCATCATCGTTCACAATCATATTCACAGCGCCAATCAATTTTGCGCTCTTAGAAATCTCATCCAAGTAATCCATCACAGCGATTTTATGAGGAATGGTACAATTGATTCCACGCATTTTAAAAGCTTTCAAACCATTGATGGCGTCCTCAAGCTTATCCTTATCCACATCCAGGGTCAGGAAATGCCAGCGCTCCAGCCCCATAGCCGCAAATGCAGCATCCTGAATCACAACACCGGGATTCTCTGCCACTGGCTGTCCGAATACCCCTACCAGATGATCCAAATAATTTTGCTCTTTCATATCTTAATCCTTCTTTCTTTAAACACGTTCCCGTTTCAGCTTACGGCCGAAGCAGTCGCTACCGATGATAACTACAATCAAGATACCTTCACACAGTCTCTGATAATAGCTATCCACTCCAAGCTGATTCATACAGTTGGTCAAAAGCTGAATGACAAAGAGGCCGATAAAACTTTCTATCATACCGCCGACGCCGCCTGCAAAGGAAGTACCGCCAATAACGACGCCACAGTTCACTAACATGCCAGTCGTGTCTCCATATACAGAAGAACCTGTATTCATACGGGAGGACAAAAGAACGCCCGCCAGGGTGGATACCACGCCGCTGATAACAAAAGCCGCCCATTTGATCGGGACTACCTTAATACCAGAATATTTGGCCACTTCATAATTGCCGCCGATGGCGTAGCAGTTACGTCCAAAGCTGGTAAAGCGCATCAGGCAATAAAAGATAACAAATAGAATCACCATATAAACTACCAGAGACGGTACTGCTCCAAAAAATTTCATATTGGAAATCTGCATAAATCCCTTACTCTTGCAAGTCAAAGGATGCGCGTCAGTCAGCTGCTGACAGATTCCCTTTAACAGCATTCCCATACCTAAAGTAATAATGAAAGGCTCTGTCTTCTGATGTACTACCAGGAATCCATTGATAAATCCTACCACTGCGCCGCTTAAAAGAGCCACAAGAATTGCAATGGGAATCGGAATACCACTGTTTACCATCATAACAGCAATGATACCGCCCAGACACAGGGTGCCGCCGCAGGACAAGTCACATCCGCCGCAGATAACTGCCACGGTGACGCCAAATGCCACAATTTCCAAAATCGCTGTGGAGCGGAGCATATCCAGCCAGTTATATGCTGTGTAGAATGTCGTATCAAAGAAGAGCATCATCACCATCAAAACAAGGATTGCAACGACAGCTTTTTGCTTTGAAATGACTTTCCAGACTTTATTTACATTTGCTTTAGCATTCATTTTTCAGCCCTCCTTACAATTCCTTGCGATTGTCCAGCCAAATGGCAATGACAAGCACAGCGCCACGCATTACTGTCTGCATATAAGTAGACAGATTCAGCATATTCATACAGTTGCCCAGAAGGGTAATCAACACAACACCAAGCATGGTACGAAGCACGCTTCCCTTGCCACCCTTCAGAGTTGTTCCGCCTACAACTACACAGAGAATCGCGTTTGTCTCGTAGTTTGCACCGCTGGTAGCTGTAGCTGTCGTTACACGTGACAGCAGGGCAATGGAAGCCAGAGCAGACATAGTACCATTGATGGCATAGGCCAGACGCATGGTTCTCTTCATATTGAAGCCCGCCAGGTACGCTGCATCTTTATTTCCGCCCATCAGTGCGATGGCCCGGCCCCAGATAGTCTTCCTGTGGAAGAGATGCATTAAAATCAGCACAATGACAAACACAACTAATACAACAGGAATAATACCAATATTTGTAGAACCAAGCGTTGTAAAGATTGAAATGGATTTTTCACTTCTGGAAATACGAAGGGTCTCAGATCCTGTATAAATCAAAGCAAGAGCTGTATAGATAGAGCTCATACCATATGTAATAAACAATACCTCTGCCTGAGTCATGGCGCCACAAGTCGTCAGCACCAGACCATTCAGCCATCCCAAAAATGCTCCCAACAGGATACCTGCAAGCAGAGCCCCCACCTGTCCGAGGGGATCCACGAGACCAATGGTGATTACACCTACCAGACTGATAATACCTACGATGGACAGATCAATAAACCCGCCAATGATAACGAATGTCATACCGAGAGCTGCGAAGGGCAAAGGGCCAAGCTGTCTCAGAACGTTGTTCAGGTTTGATGTTCCAAGGAATTTGGGCTCTGCAATAGCTGTCACAATAATCAAAACCACGATACCACAGAGAACCAGATTTTGTTTTAAAAATTCCAAATAAGGATTTGTTTTCGTCTTTGTCATGTTCTCCCTCCGTTCTTACCCGATGGCTTTGTCCATAATCTCTTCTGCTGTGGCCTCTTCCGGGTTAAATTCTCCAGTAATACGTCCGTCACAGATAGCCAGAACACGGTTGCTCATATTTAAAACCTCAGGAAGCTCAGAAGAAATCATAATGATGGCTCCGCCTTCCTCTACAATCTTATTCATCAGCAGATAAATCTCAAACTTAGCTCCTACATCAATGCCTCTTGTAGGTTCATCAAGAATCAGAATCTTTGGATTGCGCTCCATCCAGCGTCCCACAATACACTTCTGCTGGTTTCCACCAGACAGTGTCACCACCTTTGTCTCCGGTGTGGGAGTCTTGATAGCCAGGGCTTCAATCTGGCGTTTTCCGATATCTGCTTCTTTAGAGGAGTCCACGATTCCCATATGAGTCAGATCTTCCAGGGATGCCATAGTAATATTACTCTCTACAGAGAAGGGAAGAATCAATCCCTCACGCTTTCTATCCTCAGGAACAAGGGCCATACCTGCCTGCTTTGCCTGCTTAGGTGTGGGTATCTTTACTTCTTTACCTTCAAGCAGAACCTGATGGCCTTTCACTTTATCTGCACCATACAGTGCACGAATAATTTCGGTACGACCGGCTCCTACCAAACCAACCAGCCCCAAGATTTCACCTTTATGTAGGGTAAAATTAATATTATGGAGCTTATGAGTATTCAGATTGCGCACTTCCAAAAGAGGCTCTCCCACACAGTGAGCTCTGGGTGGATACTCATTTTCAATGGTACGTCCTACCATCTTCGCAATCATATCGCTTCTTGTAAGCTCTTCTACAGGTTTAGTATCAATGACGCAGCCATCACGCATGATCGTTACAATATTACAGTATTCAAAGATTTCATCCAATTTATGGCTGATATAAATAACAGATACACCCTTATCTCTCAACTGGTTGATAATGATTCCAAGCTTCTTCAGCTCTTCCGAGGTGAGGGAACTGCTGGGCTCATCCATAATAATCAATTTAGAATCAAATGATAATGCTTTTGCGATCTCCACCATCTGCATCTCAGATGCACTCAAATCGCCTACAAGTGTAGTAGTGCTGATACTGCTGCCAATGCTGTCCAACAGTTCTTTTGCTTTTTTATGGGTACCCTTCATACCATGTGTCTCAGAAAACCGTCCCAGGAAAATATTCTCTCCCACAGTCATGGTATTTACCAGGTTAAACTCCTGATAGATAATACTTAAGCCACGACGCAAAGCCTGAATAGGCGTCGTATGTTCAATGGTTTCCCCATTAAAAATAACAGTACCTTCGTCCTTTTCATATACACCGGACAAAATTTTCATCAGCGTAGACTTACCTGCTCCATTCTCTCCCACAATACCATACACAACACCGCGTGGAATGGAAATCGATACATGATCCAGGGCTTTTACGCCTGGGAAGTATTTACAGATATCTTTCACTTCAAGGATGTAATCGGTTGTCTTCTCCAACTTCACTGCCTCCCTTGCCTTATTTTGAAAGTAGCTGGCCCCGGTATCGCGCCGGAACCAGCTATCTACATAGTCAGCTATTTAATTTCGTAAATCGTGTATCTTACCACTCTGGGTATGGATAGTCATCAAGTGTATCTGTTGTGATAATCTGTGGCTCAGTCCATACAACATCGCTCTCCAATGTTCCACCATTCATGATTGTTGTAATGCAATCAAAAGCATCAATGGTCATCTGTGTGAAGCTCTGGCCGATACACAGGGACTGTGTACCTTCTTTTACCTGATCAAAACCGATAGCACATCCGTCTACACCGATGGTATAAACATTTGCAATATCAATATCGCTGGAAGCCTTCATAGCCTCGATACATCCAGTCAAACCTACATCCCAGTGGCAATATACAGCCTGGATATCAGAACCATATTTTGTAATAAAGTCTTCCATGATTGCCATAGCATCTTCACTTGCCCACTCCTGGCAATCCTGTGCATCCAATACATTAATAGAATCATCAATTGTGTTGAAGAATCCGTCATGACGGTTGATCTGTGCCGCATGTCCTGACTGTCCGCCAACCTCTACAACATTACATCCATCCGGGAAAGCTTCCATCAATGTCTTGGCAGCGATCTCACCAAACAGAACATCGTTTGTACCGCACATGAAATCACGGTATTCTGTAGTAGCAAATCCTTCTGGCAGTTCAGAAGAATACAAGCCGATGATAATACCAGCCTCTTTTGCTTCCTGAATTGCAGGAATCAGAGCGCTTGGGTCTGTGGGGTTCATACAGATAGCTGTATACTTCTGAGCGATACAGGTTCCGATAGCAGCCACACCATTCTGAGCATCATAATCCTCGTCAAACAAAGTTACCTCAAATCCATACTCACCAGCAAATTTCTGGAACTGGCTCCATGCAAATGCCTGGGATGCGTTGGATAAAGACTGGGTAATGAACGCAACCTTTACTGTGTCCCCTGAAGCAGCCGGTGTAGCAGCGTCATCTCCTGCCGGTTCAGCATCTGGCGTCTCTGCTTCTGCCTCTCCCTCTGTCTGTGCAGGCTCAGCAGCCGCTGGCTCCTCTGTTTTGCTGCCACATGCAGCTAGGCCCAATACCATAGCAACTGTCAGCAACAATGCAATTCGCTTCTTCATTTTTTGTCCTCCTTATTTTTTCCGTTTTTATTAATCAACAGGTCTACCCTGCCAATTACTATTGTGATATTTCACAAATCAATGAAACGTATGTAATCTTTTTTATTTATTATAAACAACGAATTTTCGCCCCATAACCCATAATATTGTCCAAAAAGTATACAATCCTGAACAAAAAGGATAAAAATTCCCACAAAAAAAGAATTCCAGTGCCATTTTTTGTCTCCATGTACACTGGAATTCTTTCTATACAAATGTCCTTTTTCTATTTCTGCTGACTACGCCAGGCCGCCAGCACTGTGACACAATACGCTCCTTCCTCCGTATGAATCAGTCTCAGTCTTCCGCTCTCCTGATCGATTTTAAAGATACAGATCGTATCCGAATCCTGATGTCCTGCCAGCAGATACTTTCCATTCGGAGAAAGAATAAAGTCTCTGGGAATCTCCCCACCACTGGACTGGGTCTCTATCATCTCAAGCTTTCCATCTTCCTTTATACTGAATACAGCCAAATGGTTGCTTCCCCTCACTGATACATACAGCCATTTTCCATTGGGATGCAGACGAATCGCTGCCCCCAGACTTGGTATCTCACAATTCTCTGGCATAGCTGACAACGTCTGTACCAGCTCTGTCTCTCCCGAATCTTTCTTATATTCATAGACATTGACTTCGCATGCCATCTCTGTCATCACATAGAGATTCGTCCCATCTGTATTAAAGACCCCATGCCGAATCCCCTGTCCGGGAACTCCCTTGATGTCAAGTCTTTCTTCGGGAATCAGCCATCCTTTTTCCCAATCCGTCCAATACCCTGCCAGACAGTCAAGCCCCAGATCCGACACATAAACCACCTCTCCGTCAGGCGAGAGAATTGTCTGATGAGGGTGGGGACCTTCCTGTCGCTCCTGATTCACGCCCTTGCCCTGATGGCGCAAAATACAGCTCGCATGTCCCAGGCTATGATCCGCCAGGATCGGGAACACACAGAAACTTCCTCCCGAGTAATTCGTCGCTATCAAATACCTTCTATCCGGCGAAAACGCCAAATGACAGGCATCTGCTCCACAAGTAAACTGTCTGTTCAAAAGCTTCAATTCCCCTGTCTCCCCACATATCTCATAAGCCGAAACAGTGGAGCCATAAATCCCTTCATACTCTTTCAGCTCATTTACACAATACAAATAGGGGGCTTCTGGATCTGCAAGCACAAAAGACGGATTGGGCGTCGAAGCTGTAACAGCCAGCCGCTTCAAGTCGCCTGTCTCTTCGACAAACGCATAGCAGGTGATGCCCTTGCATTTGCCTGGGAGCGTCTCGCCGGATGCCATCTGGATCGGTTCTGTGTAGCCTCCTGTAAAAAAATAGAATTGGTTCAAAATAGTGTACTCCTTTCTAAATTTGTGATATATGATTGCCATAACGGCCGCCAGATATGGAAGGGCATCCCCAAGCGCCCCCGCTCTCGCTTCGTTCGAAACGCAGCAGTACTAAGCTCACACTGCGTCTTCGACTTGTGTTTGCTAAGTACTGGCGTTCCTCAAGAGGGCTTTTGGGGAAATCCCTTCCATGGCTGGCTGCGGTATTGGCAGTGATAAGTGCGTATTTATAATTGAGTTTACATTGTGGCTCTGCTCTCATTTTTTAGCCATCGATGAAAGAATAAGACGGTGGTCTTTAGTATTGTCCGTCTTGTGGCGCTTGCGGCTGGGCCAGGAGGATATTGGTGGGAATAGACCAACAGCCGCGCCCATGCATCGATCCCCGTTGGGACCCTCTGAAAACGCCGGCACTTAATGAGCACAAGCCAAAGGCGTAGTGCGAATTTAGTGTCCGTTGCGTTTGAAGGGAGCGGGAGCGAGTCCCAGGAGGGGATGAGGCATGGGCGCGGCGTTCGTCAATCACACAAACCCCTCCCCCATTTGACAATCTCCCCACATCCCAGTACAATATACCCAAAACAACACAAGGAGGACTTTCAATGGGCACCTTTTACTGGCAAGAGCAATGGTTGGATATTTTATCTGAGCAGGAGCACCTTCTTTGCTATCCTGAATTCACCAGAAAAATGGCTCTGGATCTGGGTATGGAAATTCTGAGGCTGGCGCAGGAAACCTACCGCAAATCTGCTGCCATCCGCATTGTGGAAGATGGAACGACTATCTTTGCTTACAAGATGGAGGGCACTTCTCTCGAAAATGACTGGTGGATGGACAAAAAGCTGGCTGTATCACGTATGACTGGCATGAGCTCTCTGCGCTCTTATGTAGAGGCGGAATCCGGGCGTCTCAGTCCAGAGTGGCTAAAAAGGCCAGATAACTTTGCAGCCTGCGGGGGATGCTTCCCCGTTTTCTCCACAGACGGCCAGACTC
This sequence comes from Clostridia bacterium, assembly GCA_910574475.1. Taxonomy (GTDB): domain Bacteria; phylum Bacillota; class Clostridia; order Lachnospirales; family Lachnospiraceae; genus Laedolimicola. The sequence goes on from CAJTAT010000007.1 coordinate 200,929, forward strand.
CCTGGGCTCATGTGCTGGTATCCGGCATGGAGCACTATGAAGATCACCAAATCATCGCCGATGCAATGGCAATTCAGCTGAACCAAACAATCAAAAGTGTCTTATAGAAACAACTGTCAGACAGAAACCTTTTTTGTCTGACAGTCTTTTTATGCACAGGGGCGCATATGGAATTTTGCTGCCAACGCGGCGAGTATGGAAAGTTTTCCCTGCCCGATTGCACAGAGTCGCGAGGGTCAGGAAATAGCGAACTTCCGGCGGAAGCTGGCCGGAGATTCCCCTACAATCTCCTTAAATACCCGGTGGAAATACTTGGGGGAATCAAATCCCACCTGGTAAGCAATCTCATTTACATCAAGGCCGGAAGCCATCAAAAACTGCTTGGAGCGCTCAATACGGAACTGATTGATATAGGAGACGACTGAAAGACCTGTTCTCTGCTTGAACTTCCGGGATAAGTAAGATTTGCTGATATGTTCCAGATCTGCCAGCTCATCTAAGGTGATTTTTTCCGCATAATGCTTTTTGATATATTCAATTACGCAGTCCAACAACTGAGTCCCTACCATAGCTTCTTCGTTATCACGCAGAACACTGATCAGCAAAAGCTTCATGGCATATTCCAGGAACATTTCGTTCTGGTTTTCTCTCTTTCCCTCATTGAATACCATCTGAAATATATTGTACAGTGCGCTGTCCCGCTCATGGAGGCGAATGGGCTCCTCAATAATGAGCTCTGGTATATCAATCCACAGACAGATAATCTCTCTGCGTCTTTCTGGAATCCTTTTATCCTGGTGTTCGTGATATGCTGGATAGACAACTGTATCATACAGAGAAAATGACACGTTAATTCCCGACACGTCTACATTTCCCTTTCCCTCCACATAATAAATCAGTTCATGATAGGGATGTGAATGACGTGTAAAATTCCAGATACTGCTGTCCTCATCAAACCATTCACAAAATCTCAGCTTAGGCTTACTGTCACGAATTACCTCATAAGCTTCTTTTAAATCCATCTCCCACTCCCTCTGTTTGCCTGATTATGCCACACTGGTTTTTTATCATTATTGCATATCAATCCAAAAATCGCAACCAAATTGTAGTCTGTACAATCGAGCAGGGAATGTTTTCTCCCTACTCGCCGCGCGAGGCGCTTGCTGCGTCAGCAGCTAACTTCCATATGCTCCTCTGTGCATAAAAACGGAAACCCCGAAATCCTTTTTCTTTTTGAGGACTTCGGGGTCTTTTAGAAGACAACCAATTCACAGGCGACTTGCATCGCTGCTGACTTGTAAGCAAAAAATAATTTCTTGTATTCTGTTCACTTCTTTTTTATAATGATATTATACAGTCATAAAGAATGAAATGATAGGAAATTCCATTCAAAATAATAGGACAAAACCGTCAAGAGGAGGAGCACCATGGCATTATTTCCCTGCAATGCGGTCATTGATGAACGCGGTCATGAATCCAACTTTCACGAAACTGCATTTCCCATAGGATGTTACCACGATAATTTAGTGGAGGATCCTGTCCTCTGGCATTGGCATGATGAACTGGAAGCAGTCGTCGTAGAGGAGGGCGTCTGCACTTTTACGGTAGACTCTGAAAAACATACTCTGAAAAAGGGGGAGGGAATTTTTATCAATGCGGATTTTCTGCATACAGCTATAGAGGATACAAATGCTGGTTGTCGTCTTCACTCAATTACCTTTCATCCCCGTCTGGTGGGCGGCAGTCTGGACAGTATTTTTTGGCAGAAATATCTCCAGCCCCTTCTTATGGATACTTCTTTTCGTTGTATTTCACTAAGTCAAGACACTGATTGGCAGAAAGAAGCACTGGATGCAATCGAGTCTACCTGGCAGACAGGAGTATTGGAATCTCCTGGCTACGAATTTCAGGTCCGCAATTTTCTCTCTCACCTCATATGGCTGATTGTCACCCATCTTCCTCTGTCCCAGACAGCTCCCTCAGAAAAATCTCTGCGGGATGGAGAGCGGATCAAAACGATGCTTCAGTACATTCATGAGCATTACTCTGAAGAAATCACTACTTCTCAAATCGCTGGAAGCGCCATGATCAGCAGCAGTGAATGTCTTCGATGCTTCCGCAGTACCATTGGCACCACACCGATACAGTATGTAAAGCAATATCGTATTCTGCAGGCGGCAAAACTTTTAACTAGCACTACACAGAAAATCATTGATATCGGTACCTTATGTGGATTTCAGGAAATGAGTTATTTTGCCAAATCTTTTAAAGAACAGATGGGAAGCACACCTTCCGAATACCGCAAAAAATGTGGTATTCCATAAATACTGTTTTTATATTAAATTCACTTTTCTTCCTTCTCTCTCATATAAAAACAAAATGTGCACTTCTGATCATCATACATAATTTTGTCGTGCTCGCAGACAAGGTCCTCATTGTATCCCTTGGCAATGGCCGGATCAATATTTTCACAGTAAATTCTGCCGTACTTCTCCTGCCCTTCTGCCATCCAGGTCTCTGCAAATACACAACCCTGAAACTCCTGGCAAACTTGTGTCTCTGTATACTTGTTCTCATAGCCAAAGTCATCGGACCGCTCCATGTCATAGTTTTCCAGGTAGCTCATCAAATCATTTTCTCTTCCGTTTGCACGGGCTCTGCGTGCAATGTCCTTCCCACGCTCAAATCCCCATTCATTCACGGCCTCTTTCATAATCTGAAGGCCCTCCTCTCCCAGACGCTCCTCCAGCCGCCTGGCAATAATGGCAAAAAATCTTGCAAACAACACAAACATGGATACCGGATTCTGCATTTTTTTATCATCGTTCTTCATTTTCCAATCTCCTTATCCAACTCAAGAATTGTCTCATAAAGTACATTTGTCACATTTTGAATATCCTTCTCTGAAACAAACTCTTGTACATTGTGGCTCACTCCGCCTTTGCACGGCGAAAAAATCATGGCAGCCGGACATATCTTCGCAAAGTTCATCGCATCATGTCCTGCCCCACTGTCAATTCTCATTCCTTTCCTTTTCTGCCGGATGCATACCCCGCCTATAAGTTTTTTTAAGAAATCATCCAGCGGCGTTGGCTCCTTACACATATGCATACTGCATGTTGCATACAATCCGAGTTTCTCCTGCTGTCCCCGGACAAGCTCCATTACCTTCTGCTCGATCATCTCTCCGGTTTCCTGATGCCGGAACCGGATATCGACGGTAAATACTGCCTCCCCCGGGATACAGTTACTGGAACCCGGCCGAATTTCCATTTCCCCGAAGGTGATCGTGGCTTCCTGGTCGAAATACTCTCTCACATATCTGCTGGCCAGGAGACAGATCTCATACGCAGCCAGAGAACAGTCCCGACGCTCGGACATGGGGACCGTTCCGGGATGTCCTGATATTCCTCTCAGGCATATCTCAAAGTTCAGAATACCCCGGATCTGATCCACAATTCCTATCTCCATCTCGTTTCGTTCCAATACTGGCCCCTGTTCATCGTGAACTTCCACATAGACCATTTTCTCTCTCTGCAGGATCGGGCGCTCAGGTACTTTTATTTTCTCCGCTTCTTTGTATCCCCGTATGACTTCCCACAGTTTTTTCCCATCCTTCGTCTCCAAATCCGGCAATTCTGCTCCTGAAACTCCTGCCGTTGTCTCCAGACAGCTTCTGATATAAGTGCTTCCGGCCAGTACATGTTCCGTTCGCGTTCCCTCCTCCTCTGCCATGGCCAGCACTTTATAATGATTCTGAAGCCTGATCCCATTCTCCTGGAGAAGTCTCGCCGTTTCCAGAGCACAGATAACCCCCATCACACCATCAAAGGCTCCTGAGCAGTGCACCGTATCCAGATGGGAACCAGACAGGATACTCCCCTTTGGGTTCTCTCCCCTGAGACATCCGCACACATTTCCCATCCTGTCTTCCCAGACCTCTAGGCCCGCTTCCTGCATCCTCCTCTTTATAAAGTCTGTCCCTTCTACGTATTCTCCCGTCCAGCTGACCCGTGTAATCCCCTCCTTTGGGGGAGTGGCCGACATTTCTGTCAACTGACGAATTTCTTCTAGCATCCGGCCGATGTCTGCATCTTTCATGTCCTCTCCCCCTCCAGCATAACTTTCCGCACTACAGTTCCGATCCGTTGGTTTCTATTACGTGCTTATACCAGTAGAAACTATCTTTTTTTAGCCGCTTCCCGCTTCCATTCCCCAGATTATCCAGATCCACGTATATAAAGCCGTACCGTTTATCCATCTCTCCCTGGGAACAGCTTATGATGTCTATAGGGGCCCAGGCCGCGTAGCCAAAGCAATCTACCCCATCGCAAATCGCCTTCTTGATCTCCTTTAAATGGTCTTCTACATACTGAATCCTGTAGTTGTCGTGAATTTTATCACCCTCCGGCACATCGAAAGTTCCAAGTCCGTTTTCGGCGATGAACAGAGGCTTCTGCCAGCGATCCCAGTACACGTTCAGCAGATAGCGGATGCCAGGCTTATCAATTGCCCATCCATATTCTGACTTTTCCAGAAGGGGATTTTCTTCTGCTCCCCGCTCATGTCCATAGACTCCGGTACAGTAATAGCTGAAGGAAAAGAAATCCGCCATATTTTCTTTTATAATCCTGAGATCCTCTTCTTCTATGGAGATATTCCAGCCATTATCCTCAAAGGTTCTCCACATATAACCCGGGTACTCTCCTCTGAGAAGGGCGTCGCCAAAAAGGAACTGATTCATCTGATTGTACTGATAGCAGGCCAGCACATCTTTCGAGTCGCAGCTGACGGGATAGCGCATCTTGCAGCCGTTCATACATCCGATTTTCAGATCCGCGTCCAGCTCTTTTGCGTATTTCTTTACGAGAGCGCTGGCTACAATCTGGTGATGCAGACACTGATACCGGGCCTCCAGCATATCTTCATGGCTGTTTTCCACCAGCCCAAGCCCCGGAAATGCAGCCCCCCAGCCAAAGCTGTTGATCTGATTGATCACGATCCAATATTTTACACGCTTATGGAGTCTGTCCAGAACCGCACGCGCAAACCTCATAAACAGCTCGATAAGCCGCCGGTCATACCAGCCCCCGTACTTCTGAACCAGATGTAAAGGCATCTCATAGTGTGATAAGGTCAAGATCGGCTCCATGCCATTTTGTATGATTTCGTTGACCAAATCCTCATAGTACATCAGTCCAGCCTCGTTGGGCGTCTCTTCCTCTCCGGTGGGAAAAATCCGTGTCCATGCCACTGAGGTTCGGAAGCATTTAAAACCCATCTCCTTCATCAGAGCCAAATCTTCTTTGTATGTATGATAAAAGTCAATTCCTCTCCGCCTTGGATAATTTCCTTCCTTATTGTTCAGATGAAACTCCAGTTCTTCCAGGGTGTGCCTGAAATTAAATACTTCCTTACGGTTATATTCTATTGGAAGCTCCTCAATGTCTGCCACACTGGGGCCCTTTCCATCCACATCCCAGGCGCCTTCTGCCTGATTTGCCGCAATCGCTCCGCCCCAAAGGAATTTTTGTGGAAATCCGTTTACAATCTTCTTCATATTTTTCTCTCCTCTGCATACATCTTCTTATACAGATTCATGATCCGGTTTACGATACGAAATTCGCTGTCCACTGTCATAAGCGTATCCTGTGCGTGGATAAACAGCACCGTCATATCAGGATGCTCCTGTTCAATTGCCTCCTGGATCAATCGCGTCTGAATCCTGTGAGCCTCGTTAATTTCTTCGCTTGCCTTTTTCAATAACTCTTCACAGGAATTCAACTGCCCGGTTTCTGCGCTGTCCAGGGCTTCATTGTAGAAGTCCCTGGCATTTCCTGCATGAAGAATAATATTCATAGATGACTGATTCAACGCATCAATGTGATTCGTGTCCATATTCGTTCCTCCCATTTTTCCTATATGTTTACTTTTAATTTTCAGCTTCCAGAGCAGCAGCCTCTTCTTTACATACCTGGTTATCATATACCTTAAAGAAGGGCCAGTAAATCACCCACGACACGGCAAACAGCACGACAGCCAGAAGAGTTCCTCTAATAGAACCAGTTGAGAAAAATGCAAAAATGAATTTCGGCAGATACCACATCTGGAATACTTTTGTCGGAATTGGTACCAGAGAGAGATTGAATACCACCCATGTAATACATGGAAGAATGAATCCGCAAAGCCACATGGGAATCATCAAAATCGGATTAAATGCCATGGGTGTTCCATAAACCAGCGGCTCATTGATATTGAAAATACTCGGGACAATGCATGTCTTTCCCATCAGTTTCAGCCGCTTTGATTTTGCCATAAAGCACATCATAATAGACAAGGCAAAGGTGGCTCCGCCGCCTCCGATTGTCATAATCCAAGTAACCTCGTATACATGGATGTTCGTCGCTGCCATACCTGCTGCTGCAGCCGCTTCATTTGCTGAAATACCTGTCAAAGCGATCACAGACATTACGGAGTAGAGTACCCAGGTGGAAAGTCCAAAAGAGTACAGAAACGCCATGGCCAGGAAATTAATAAGCACAAATCCCCAGAATGTCTCCCCAAAGTTTACTAGCGGTGCAAAGAAACTAGTAATAACTTCCAATAAATTCAATCCAATCACAGAAGTCAGAATCCATCCAATCAGCAGAAGAACCAGTATTGGAATCAATGTATCAAACCAAACCGTCACAAAATCCGGTATTGCACTGTCCTCTTTAAACAGGCGGATTTTTCCAAACAGGCTCATCACAAATCCAACAAAAATACCCGTCACGATTGCGGCAATCATTCCCCCGGCGCCCAGCGCTTTAAAGGCTATGGTAAAATTTCCCTCCTCGATCACCGGGCAGATCACCATAATAAACAAAGCAAGACCGGCCAGACCAGCCTGATTTCTCGTGCGGCGCTGTTTCTTTTTCTCCATGATAAAGCTTGGAATCAAAAATGCCAGAAACAGTGATATCAGATTAAACGAAAAGGTCGCAAAACCACTGCAGTTTGGAAAGCTGGGAAAGGCCTCCCTGATTGTATCCAGAATCGTTCCAATTGTGCCGATAAAAATCAGCGGCATAGATGTTAAAATAGCATCCTGTACTGATGAAACATACGGATTTCTCGTAATTTTATTCATCTTCGGTGCAACACTGTCAGTCATAAAACTCATAACTTTTTCCATCATAATCATTACCCCCTTTAGTTCTTGCTGTTTTCGGCGAACTTATCGATTACAAAATCCACAATCGCTCCGCCGTCCAGCATACCGTACGCCTTTTGATCAATCACATAGACTGGGACCTTGTAACCATCACAGTATTCTTTCATGCTCGCATACATATATTTCAGATGCGGTCCAAGTAAAAGCATATCAATCTCATCGATATACTCCTCCAATTCTGCATCGCTGCGTGCCAGAAAGGAGTATTCTCCCGTAATCCCTCTTTTCTTAAGTTCCTGTCGGATATTCTTGGCCATAAATCCGCTGGACGCTCCAGCCCCACATACAATAAGTATCTGTCTCATCCTACACCTCCTTTTTTGTGCGTTGAATGATATGCTTCTTCTCAAGAATCTCAGCGATTCCTGCTACAGCTCTTTCCTCATCCTCTCCCTCACATTGAATCTCAATCTCTCCATTTGCAGGGACAGATAGTTTCATCACCTGAATGATCGACTTCATATTTGCCATCCTTCCCATATATTGCAGAGTAATATTGGAATCATATTTACTCGCCTCTGTCACTGCTACAGAAGCTGGCCGCGCATGAAGCCCCACATTTTCTATCACTTTTCCACAAATATTTTTCATTTTTCTCTCCCTTTTTCGTCCTTTTTCTTTTATTAAACACATTCTCTTTATTCATTTCAAACAATTATTTTTCCTTTAGGGCGGAAATTTTATTCTATTGCACAGAATCAGTAATTTTTATATGATATATAATAGAATTATGGTAAATTGTCTTTCTATATATTTGAACGAAGAGGTGCTATCCATGTCAAAAAAAACATCTTTGCTTCTCTCTCATTTACAAAATGCTTCTTCCTGGGTTCCCTGCGCAGAGCTTTCCTCCGTATTAGGCGTTACCGAACGCCAGGTAAGGAACTATATATCCCAGATTAACTCCGGCGAAAATATCATTCTATCTTCTTCAAAAGGCTATCGAATCAACAATACATCTCTGCACACAGAACTCTCTTTTGAAAAAGGTAGCATATCCCCTCAAAAACGCCGGCAAAAACTCTTATTTCTGCTTATTTCCGCTTCTGAGGGTATCGACGTCTTTGATACTGCAGATGATTTCTATGTGTCTGTCTCGTCCCTGGAAAATGACTTCCAACAGCTCAAGGGACTCACTGCGCAGTTTGATCTGGCAATCCGCAGAAAAAAAGACGTTTGTTTTCTTCAAGGAACAGAAAAAAACAAACGCCGCTTTTTGCGTACCTATTTATTTAAAAACAACTGGGATGTCTTTATGGAGTGTCAGGAATTCCCGGAGCAATATGCAGAGTCTTTTTCCCGTCTCCGCCATAACCTGAAGAAAAAAATTCAGGATAATCATTTATACATTAACGATTATTCACTTGCATTATTATCTCTTTGTATTGGAATTCAGGTTCTGAGAATCTTCAATGGCTTTGCAATCACTGATTCAGCAAATTCCACGATGATACCCGAAGCATATGCAGCAACAGCATCCCATATCCGTCAGTATCTGGAGATAAATTATCAGGTATCTCTGACTGAGACAGAATACTGCCTGCTGGCGGACTCTCTGATCTCCACCACATCCCTCTGGGATCCCTCTGTCATTACTTTAGGCAATCTGGCTCTATATGTGGAAGAAAAGTATCTTGACATGACTCAGAATATTATCCAGAGCGTAAAAAGCCGTTATCCCACTGCCGCTTTTGAGGAGAGCTTTTATGTCAAATTTACCATTCACCTAAGAAACTGTTTCCTCCGCAAGGATTTCGATACTTACAATGTCAATGTATTAAACAATAAAATCAAGTATGCCTATCCCCTTGTCCATGATATAGCCGTTTATATTGCTGATATTCTGGAACATACTTATGACCTCAACATGACCCAGAACGAGCTGGCTTATATCGCTTTTCACCTTTGTACCTCTCTGTCAAGTTATAACGAACACCAAATTACCGTGACCTACGTATATTCTGACTATTGGGGATACCACAGAAAAACACTGGAACAGCTTATCAATATTCTGGGAGACAAAGGTGTGATCAAGCAGGCCATCTCCGTGAGCGACTATTTCCCGGCCGCCTATCATTCAGATTTGATAGTCAGCGACACGGACATGCCCTTTTCCGGGCCCTATATCAAGATATCCTCTCTTCCGACTTCCAAAGATTTCAGCTCCATTCAACGAAATGTGGACACTCTGTACCAGCAAAAGAAATATTCCTTTTTCCGGGAAAACTTTCTCCATTTTTTTGATCCCCGCTGCTTTCTTCTGTACAAAGGTCAGGATTACCATGAACTCCTGCAGAGCATGTGCGAACACGTAATGGAACTTGGCCTCACCACGGATGACTTTTATCCAGACGTATTGAAAAGGGAAAGTTTATCCAACACTGCCTTTTTTGAGGTGGCTGTCCCTCATTCTCTGTCTGTAAACGCCCTCCACAGTTTTATCTCAATCGCTGTCTGCACTCCGCCTCTTCCCTGGGGAGAAAATCAAAAAAATGTAAAACTTGTCCTTCTGCTGGGTGTCCAGGCAAATGAAAGAAAAGCTTTCAGTCAGATTTTTGATTTTCTCGTAAATATTTTGTCGGATAACCAAAATACAAAAAAACTCTCCCAGGCAAGTGATTTTTCCTCTTTTCTGGATACCATCAACCGCCTTGCACAGACGGTTTCTTTTGATTAAATCCTTTTCTTTAAAATTCAAACACAGCCACGCCGTATGGAGGTAGCTTATATTCGATGGAATAAGGAAGTCCATCACACTCGCCCTTGGCTGCTTTATATACAAGGGGCTTCTCCTGTCCACTTCCACCAAATTCTGCTGCATCACTGTCCAGTACGAGACGATACTGCTTTCTCCTGGGTACGCCCACACGGTAGTCTTCCCGCTCCATAGGGGTGAAGTTGCAGACAAACAGCAGATTCTTTGTTCCTTTCCGGCTAAACCGCATAAAGGAAAAAATGCTTCGATATCCATCATTGGCATTCACCCACTGGAACCCTTCAGGAACCGTATCCTGCTCATACAGGGCCGGCGTCTTCCTATAGAGGTGCAGCAATGCTTTCACGAATCTCTGTAGCTGCTGATGCTTCTCTTCTCCCAAAAGGTACCAGTCAAGCTCTCTGGCCTCACTCCACTCCTGGAATTGTGCAAAATCCTGCCCCATAAAGAGCAATTTCTTGCCGGGGTGGCCGATCATGAAGGAATAAGCCACCTTAAGATTCGCAAATTTGTCATCATAAAGTCCCGGCATCTTATTAATCATGGAACATTTCAGATGCACGACCTCATCATGAGATAATACTAAAATATAGTTTTCACTATAAGCATAGGTCATTGCAAAGGTCATAAGGTTGTGGGCGCCTTTCCGAAAATAAGGATCTAATTTCACATATTCCAGGAAATCATTCATCCATCCCATATTCCACTTAAAGGAAAAGCCAAGTCCATCATTTTCCGGCTTGTCTGTCACCTTTGGCCAGGCGGTGGACTCTTCCGCAATCATCATACTTCCATGATTCCGTCCCAAAAGAACAGAGTTCAGGTGTTTGAAAAATTCAATCGCTTCCAGGTTCTTGTTTCCGCCATACTTATTTGGAAGCCACTGTCCATCCTGCTTGCCGTAATCCAAGTAAAGCATGGAGGCCACAGCATCTACACGCAGTCCGTCCACGTGATACTGCTCTACCCAGTAGAGTGCATTTGCAATGAGGAAGTTCTTCACTTCGTTCATCTCATAATTAAAGATCTTTGTGCCCCAGTCAGGATGCTCTCCCTTTCTCGGATCCGGATATTCATACAGGGGCTGGCCGTCAAAATCGGCAAGGCCATGGGCGTCTCTGGGGAAGTGAGCAGGAACCCAGTCCAGGATGACGCCAATCTTATTTTTGTGCAGGTAATTGACAAGGTACATGAAATCTTTCGGGCTTCCATGACGGGCTGTAGGCGCATAGTATCCTGTCACCTGATAACCCCAGGAACCGTCAAAAGGATGCTCTGCAATCCCCATCAATTCTACATGGGTGTAGCCCATCTCCTTCACATACTCTACCAGACTGTGGGCAAACTCTTTATAGGTATAGAATCCGTCCTCATTCGGCCCATGAGGATGCTTCTTCCAGGAGCCTGGATGTACCTCATAGATAGCCATAGGCTTTTCTTTTTGATCCGTGCTCTTAGCCTTCTCGAGCCACGCGTTGTCGCTCCATTTAAAGCCGCTGATATCCTCCACCTTAGACGCCGTTCCCGGACGCAGTTCTGAGGCGTACGCGTAAGGATCTGCTTTATAAAGCAGCTTGTGATCCGTTGTCTCGATCAAGTATTTGTACAGGCTTCCAAGAGCCACCCCCGGCACAAAGAGCTCATAGATCCCCAAAGGCTCCAGCCGTTTCATCTCATGGCTCTCCTGATCCCATCCGTTAAATTCCCCGATCACATGAACCTTCAGAGCATGAGGGGCCCAGACGGCAAAGTGCACACCTTTTTTGCCCTGAAATTTTGTAATATGAGCGCCAAGTTTTCGGAAAATGTCATAGTGATTTCCCTGTCCGAACAGATACTGGTCCATATCTGTCACAAAACACTCCGGCCTCTCATTCCGGGGCTTTATCGCCGCCTTTTTTTTGCTCTTTTGTTTCTTTGTTTCTCCCATAAGACACTCTCTCCTGATTTGTTCTAAAATTCCATATTACTCTTTTATTCTGTCAAGCTCTGTAAGATTAATACCCGATGCGGAAAGTATTACTTTTAATTCAATATATCTTTCTTTCATTGCCTTGTATGCTTCTGAATCTTTGTCAGACAATGTCATATATCGCTGAAGCCTTGAAAACTCTTCAACTGACAACTTTAACATTTCGCCTTCGGTCATGTAAAATCACCAACTTTCTTCATAACTTGTACGAATTGCTACCTGCTTCTATGAATCATAGTATAACAGATTTTACCCTATTTTGACAAGAGTACACCGATATTTCAGTATAGCTATAGAGCCAAAGGCTTCATAGTTACTGTTTGACAATCTACCCTCCGGGCTCTATAATTTTATTTATCGAAAGAAAGGGAGCCAGGCCACCATTTATATGGCTTTTCCCAAGGAGGTTTACCCATGATCTTAACCATCACTCTCAATCCCTGTATTGACAAGACCATTTACCTTAACCGTTTAGAGGTCGGTTCCTACAATCGCGTAAAAAATACCAGAGTCGATCCTGCCGGAAAAGGCCTAAATGTCAGCATTGTGCTGAAGCATTTGGATGAGTCCACGCATTGCATGGGTTTTAATTTTAAAAATAATGGAAGCATTTTAGAAAATGTATTGAAAAATCATGGCATTGAGCACAGTTTTATCTCTGTAGAGGGGGATATCCGCACAAACATCAAGCTCTTTGACAATTCCTGCCAGGTCATGACTGAGATCAACGAGGCCGGGCCTCTGGTTCCCGCCTCCGCTGTAGATGAATTTCTGGAGGGGGTTGACACCTTTTTGTCCCAAACTCCTACAGATCTTTTAGTTATGAGCGGAAGCATCCCTCCCGGCGTACCCACAGATATCTACCAGCGCCTGATCCGAATGGCTCACAGAAGAAATGTAAAGACTGTATTGGACGCATCCGGCGAGCCATTGATTCTGGGCCTTCAGGAAAAGCCATATCTGATCAAGCCGAACACCCTGGAGTTTGAACAGGCCTTTCAAAAGGAGCTGGCGTCTGGAAAGAGTACCCTGGAGATCGCTCAGAAAGTAATCGAAGACGGCATCCCTTATATCTGCCTCTCCATGGGGGCCGAGGGAGCTCTCTTCATAGACAGAGATCACGCCTACCTGGCAAAGCCTTTGCCTGTAAAGCCCAAAGGCCTGACAGGAGCCGGCGATTCCATGGTGGCCGGTATGTGCTGCGCCATCTTAAGACACCTGGAGAGCGCTGATATCCTGCGCTACGCCATGGCGGCCGCAGGTGGCTCCATCCGCCAGGAGGGAACCATCCTTGCGCAGAAAAAAGACCTGGATGAACTTCTGCCCCAGGTGGAAATTGAAATGATACATTAGATCCCCGTGTGCTGAAAGGCCGAAGCGGAACTTATAATCAGCGCAGCCCAGGCCGGGCACAGAACAATTTTCAGACACTTGTTCTTAGTGGCTGAAAATTTGTTCTATATCCCCGTGTCCTGCCTGGGCGAAGCGGAACTTATAATCAGGAGGTATATTTAACATGGCATGGTACGATGAAGCAGTTTTTTACCATATTTATCCCCTGGGGCTCACCGGCGCCCCAAAAGAAAATTCTTATGCTCAGCCTGAGCATCGGCTGAACACATTAATTCCATGGATTTCCCACATCAAAGAAATCGGCTGTAATGCAATCTATATTGGCCCTCTCTTTGAGTCTGTGGGACATGGATATGAGACAACAGACTATAAAAAGCTGGACAGCCGGCTTGGAACCAATGAGGATTTGACCCATTTTGTATCCGAATGTCATAATCAGGGAATCCTGGTTATCCTGGATGGCGTATTCAACCATACCGGCAGGGACTTTTTTGCCTTTCGGGACATTCAGAAGAACAGGGAGAATTCCCCTTATAAAGACTGGTATTGCAATGTAAACTTCTGGGGAAACAATGAGTACAATGATGGCTTTTCTTACGAAAACTGGGGAGGCTATAATCTTCTCGTGAAGTTAAACCAGCACAATCCGGCTGTGAGAGATTATATCTGCGATGTCATCCGCTTCTGGGTTCACGAATTTCAGATTGATGGAATCCGCCTCGACGCTGCAGATGTCTTGGATTTTCAGTATATGCAGTCTATCCGCCAGGTAGCCAATGAGGTGAAGCCTGACTTCTGGCTCATGGGCGAAGTGATCCACGGCGATTACACCCGCTGGGTGAATGAGGGAACCTTACACTCCGTCACCAATTATCATTTGCATAAAGCGCTCTACTCCGGCCATAATGATCACAACTATTTTGAGATCGCCCATACGGTAAAACGCCTCTACTCAATGGGCGGAAACCGGCCAGACGGGCTCAAGCTTTATAATTTCGTAGACAATCACGATGTGGAGAGAATCTATACCAAGCTTCAAAACAAGGCGCACTTTATTCCTGTTCACATCTTACTCTACACCCTTCCCGGGATCCCCTCTCTTTATTATGGATCTGAGTTTGGAATCGAGGGAAGAAAAGAGCGTTACTCCGACGATTCCCTTCGTCCCGCCCTTTCTCTTGAAAATTATACAAATGCAGTGAAGGACAATCCCTTTACCCGCCTGATTGCCGCATTGGGCCGTATCCGCCAGACCACACCGGCTCTCTCCTACGGAGACTACCAAGAGCTGCTCTTGACCAACCGCCAGTATGCATTTTCCAGGAATTTCAACGGAACCTCCGTTGTGGTCACAGTGAATAACGACGACAGCGACTTTATTATGACCCTTCCAGCCATGAATGTGAGAGCCTATATGGGAGCCCTGACGGGGGAAAAGGTGTCGGTCGGCAACGGAAATATCGTAGTCAATGTAAAGGCCAACAGCGGCGAGATCTGGATTCCTGTATTAGGGGAGCAGAAAAATGAGCCTGCAATGGATACGGTGCCAGTTGAGACTGTGATTCCCACAGAAGCCGCAAGGACTGAAGAGTCTCCTGTGGGTATGAAAGAAGATAAGGAGCCAGAGGCTTTTGAAGCTCCAAAGCCTGAAAAGCCTGCAGAACCAACAGCGGCGATACAGACGGTTAATTCGCCGGAAGCTATTAAAACGGCAGCGCAAAAGGAGACGGCAACGCCGGAAGACCAAGAAATGGCAGAGGCTTTTGAAAGGGGTAAGATTGCAGGCCTTCAGGAAGCCATCCTGGCTATTATGGAAAAGAATGGGCCTGTCACAGACCAGATGTGCAGGGATGTCATGGATAATGTATATCATGATTCTCTCATTACTTGGATTAAAAGCTTTCGTTGAGAATCAGGGGCTGTTGCAAAAAGTAGATGAGTAATCTAACAGAGCAACAGCTCCGTTCTGAGAGTATGCCCAAAGGGCATACCTGAAAATTAAGCGCTTACATATCATAGTTATATACATCATAATCCATTAATACAGCCTAACTTCTATCCTTATATAAATACCATCTGAAAACTTCCTAACAAACCCTTTCGCGGGGAAATCAGGATAATTAACTTCCCAAAGGCAGCCACATTTTAAGCATCTATACCATTTAGATGCGAACCACTCTTTCCTTCTGTCATTCCCTTCCCACACATAAAAGGGTTTTTGGGGAATTTCTTCTTCAAATATTTCTTTTTTGACTTGTTCACTAAAGAACGCTTTTACTTCCTTAAACTCTTTAATAGTAGTGATATTCACTTCTACTCTTTCATCACAATCACAAGTTAAATTCCAAACCATAAAGCATCTACCCCCGAAAGTTATATTTTATTTCCTCCCCCTAGTAATCTCCAGATCCACCATTTATAACTTGCATTGTATCGTTTTCTAACCTCTGTTTTACATATTTTACTTTTTCTATGTTTTTTGCAATTCGTGCCTTTTCAACAGATACTGCCAATGCTATACTCATAAAGCCATCAGCTCAGTTATCTGGTTAGGCTAATCAGGCTCATTCCTGGTATTACTCTTGCAAAATAATCGTCTATGAATGAAACCAGATAAGGAGAAAACTCAAAATTTTGTTTAAGACAACAGACACAAGAGTGTGGAGTGAATATTTTATCTGGAGGTAACAGAAAATGGCAAATATATTATTTGAGGAACTGGGCGGTAAATACGAACGGAAAGGCGATTATCTAGTTCCATGTATAGCTTTACCCGCCGAAGAAGAACAGCCGATAGGCACATGTGATATGATACCTCTAAAGTAGACAGATAAAATATAAAAATCTGTTACTTTGGAGGTATTTTTCATGCCAAGATCAAAATACTCACCTGAATTTAGAGCAATGGTATCACAGGAATATATTGACGGGGAAGGTTCTGTCCATTTCCTTGCTGA
>CAJTAT010000008.1 GCA_910574475.1 Clostridia bacterium
CTCCAAATATTTTGTAACGGCATCTAATTTCATTTCAAAAGAGTATTTTGAATGTTGTCCCATAAAATATGCTCCTCCTTATAGTGACAGTTTTATTATTTCATCTGTCTACCATAAGGGGAGCATATCATTATTTCACAAATTCATCGGCTCTGCGTCTGTGCGTCTGGCTCTTTCATAACAACTACTTTTAATGATTTTACATTGATTAAACTTTCTTGCCTGCATTTCGGACAATACAGAGGGAAGTTCCTTATTTCTGTATCTTCCCTTATTTTCATGCGTGTCTTATTTTCGCATATAGGGCAATATATCCAATGATACCGTTCCATATCTTTCTACACTCCAAAACTATTTTACAATCACTGTTCCGCTATTGCTCATGATAGATAAACTGTTTTCGCCCTTTCCGATGCTCCCATCCTTGCATCCGTCCGTATCGGTACTGAATTCCGCATTTTTAAGCTGTACGGTTACATCGTCCGAACCACTGGATATATGGCAGGATAAATTATCTGGCATCGCTTCATGGGTCAATGATATATCTCCCGAACCCGTTTCTACAGACAGGGAATCATAGCTATTTATGTCGCTTATATTCACTTCGCCAGAATCTGTCGAAACAGCGGTCTTTCCAATAACTGTATTTTTCATGGTAACATATGCGGATTCTGTATTTATATTAGAATCCGTGCATGAAGCGTCTGTTATTTTAATATCGCCTGAAAGAGATTTTATTTTTGCGCTTTCAGCTATGAAATCAGACATCGTTACATAGCCAGACTGGTTGTTCAAGGACAAAGTGGAAATGCTGACCGCTTCCAACTCCATCTCTCCCGAACCATTGTTAATGGCTAAGGAAACAGCATTATCTTTAGGAATATACAATATTATCTTCCCTGCTTCGCCAAATGAGAATTGCTCCGCCAGATTTTTGTCCGTATCATCATCCTGCTGTACCATTAGTTTTCCATCTTTCTGCACAACCTGCATATCACGGTCATCTTCGACTTTTCCCTCGCAGGCTATGTGTACTTTGTCATCGCTGGAAGCCATCACTTTTAAATTCCAAGAGGAAATATCCAATACAATTTCTGAAATACCTTCCGCCGAAAATTCCTCGTTAGAATCTATTTTTTCTTTATTCCCGCATCCGCATATGCCAAAAGCTATCACTAAAATTCCCGCTAACAGTATTCTTTTCATATTCATAACCCCGCCCCCCTACATTAAATCTTTGCTTTCCACATTTACGATTGACAAAGCGGCAAAAAGCAAAGAAATAGCCGTCAAAATAATGGGAAATACTGCGTTGCCTGCCATTGTGAAATCGCCAATGTTCGCCTGCGTGAGAAAAATCAACAAAAATGAAGTGACAATCGTTGCTTTTGAAGATTTTAAAGCCATCCCGACAAACAGGGCAATAAAGCTCATGCTGACGATTACCACTGATTTTAGTATCAGTTGTATATAAAATGACAGGCTGCCTATTGAAAAATCAACAGCAAAGGATGACTGCATAAATTTTGCCCCAAAGAACACGCACATATAAATTGCCAGTTTTGTTAAAATGAGTGCGACAAAATTAAAAGTCCAGACCGCAATCATTTGGGAAGCTAAGATTTTCTGCCGCTTAATAGGGTAGGAAAACATCAGATTCATGGTCTTGTTTTTGTATGCGCTTACAATAAAGGATGCCAACATTACACTGGTGTAAATAAGAAAAGCCATACTGGTAAATAATTCGATAGGAGCGGAGATTACATCTGTCCCAGGCGCAGCATCCAGTGTCCCGTCTGGGTCGTTGGCAATGCCCAAAAACGCTAACGCAAAGACAAATAAGCCAAGCAGAGCCGCCATAATGATTACGCCTTTGATATATTTCCCGATATTATTCTTTTTCCATTCAAGTCTGACAAGCTTTAACATGATTTTCCCACCTCCGATGTGACTTTTAAGAAATAGTCCTCCAAGTTTTCTGTATGTTGGCTGATGGAAGCAATCTCTACATCATTTGCCATCAATTCCCTTGAAATCTTTTGTGTGGTGACACCCTGCTCATAAATACGAATCCCCGAATCGTTTACGATTTTAAAATTACTTAACTGCATTTTTTCAGCTAAAACATATGCCGCTTTCTTTGTATCCTCTACGGCAAGCTCAATATACGCCGTATTTGTTTCTGCAATTTCTTTCATGGATATTTCTTTCATCATCTTTCCATGATGGATAACGCCAACTGTATCGGCAATACTTTCTATCTCTGGGAGAAGATGACTGGATATCATAAGCGTCATGCCATACTCGGTACATAGCATCCGAAACAAATCTCTGATTTGCTTCATTCCTGCGGGGTCTAAACCGTTTGTCGGCTCGTCAAGGATAACTAACTCTGGCTTGCACAATATGGCACGGGCAATCCCCAGACGCTGCTTCATTCCTAAAGAATAGCTACCCGCAGGCTTATCCGCCGCATCAGAAAGCCCAAGCATCTGAAGAGCTTCCTCCACGCTGCCCTTGTTGTAATACCCCATATACTCACAATGAAGCTGTAAGTTGTCCTTTCCGCTCATATGGTCATAAAATGTAGGAAATTCAATGATGCTTCCCATACGCTTCAGCACCTCGTAAGAGGTTTTTTCCAATGCTTTCCCAAACAGCGCAACCGTGCCGCTTGTCGGTTTCCAAAGGTTGGTAAGCATCTTCATCACCGTGGTTTTTCCTGCGCCGTTCGGTCCTAAAAATCCATATACCTCACCTTTCTTTACATGGATATTCACATCTGTGACTAACTGTTTCCCATCTATCGTTTTGCTTAGATGGCTTGTTTGCAAAATATAAGACATCTTTTGCCTCCTTTCCTTAGTAACGCCTTTCTCGGACGTAACAATACGCCCAAAGGTGTTTTATGAATATCATTATAGCGATATAGATTTTCAAAACTCTTGACTAATTCTTACGAATTTCTTTCGCAGGGAATTTAATAAGTTATTTTTTTCAACTTTACTGTAAAAGTTGTTTTGACATTCGGTATGCTGTTTAAAAACAAATCGCCCTCTAACTGCTTTGTAAGGTTCTTCGCAATCGTTAAGCCTAATCCGTTCCCTTGTATTTCCCTGTTTCTGGAATCTTCCATTGTATAGAGCCTGTCAAACACATTCGATGCAAATTCCTGTTCAATCCCTTTCCCTTTATCAACCACATCAATATATACATTGCCTTTGTCCTGACGCAAAAAAACTCCTAAATATTTTCCGTCGGAGCCGTAACGTATTACATTTGACAATAAATTGTATAAAATCCTTTGCAGGGCTTCTTTCTCCCCCTGCACAAAAATAGCTGTTTCTGGAATAAACAAATCAACATCAAAATCTTTCTGCAATAAAATATCATAAAACTCCAAAACATTCTCCCTGCATATCTCGTTGATATTGACTTTGCCAAGATTTATATTTGTATCGCCAGATTCCAGTTTTGCTAATGTAAAAAACTGATTGATAAGATTCATAACTTGATTCGCTTTTGTTTCTACTTTTTTCAACATCTCATGATCTGCATGGTTCAAACGCATAATTTCCAGATAACCCAATATGACCGTTAGAGGTGTTTTTATGTCATGGGAGATATTCGCCAACATCTTTTTAGAAGAAATTTCTTCCCTTTTAAAATCTGCCCTTATTTTCTGTCGGTCTATCAGCAGGCGGTTGATTTGTCCCCCTAATTCCATCAAAACAGGGTTGTCCGTAAATACCATTACTTTCTCGTCGCTACCAGTTTCTAAAATTTCCTCCAATTTTTTATTTATCCGTCTTATCTTTGCCTGTATTCCCCTGCCAAAAATAAAACGCTGGTATAAAACTACAAGGAATAGCAAGCAGACAACAACTGCCAAAAAGAATATGATTGTTTTATCGCTCATCCTATCACTCCCCCAATTTGTATCCGATTCCCCATACCGTAATCACATACTGCGGTTTGCGTGGATTATCCTCTATTTTATTCCTCAATCTGCTGATATGGACATTGACAGCATTTTCATCGCCATAATAGGTATCATTCCAGACAAGGGAGTAAATCTGTTCTTTCGTATATACTTTTTTTGGATTCTGCAATAACAGCTTTAAAATTTCAAATTCTTTTGATGTAAGCTCTATTTTACAGCCGTTTTTTGTTACAGAATACCCATTAAGATTCATGACAAGGTTTCTCGTTTGAAGTATTGACTGCTGCTCGGTTGCGCTTGCGGCATACTGTGTATTTCTTCGGATATTTGCTTTTATCCTTGCCAATACTTCTGTGACAGAAAACGGTTTCGTTATATAATCATCCGCTCCCAGACCTAAACCAAGCGTTTTATCAGAATCGGTATCTTTTGCCGATATAATAATAATCGGAATAGTGCTGTTTTCTCTGATTTTTTCCATGACTTCCATTCCGCTTATTTGAGGAATCATCAAATCAAGCAAAACCAGACTGAAACTATCCGAAAAGAACCTGTCGAGGGCACTTTTGCCATCATACGCTGTAATTACCTCAAATTTCTCTGTAGTCAAAAAATTCTTTAGCATGGTACTGATTTCCATATCATCTTCAACCAATAAAATCTTACACATTGTCTGATTCCTCCTTATCTCTTTTCTTAAAACGCCCGTCTATAGGCTTTGATGCAGTCTTTGGAATCAGCCACACATTGCTGATTCGCATTACATCGGGGATTCGGTCTGTAGCACATAATACCTGTATTCTCCGTTCGGACAATCCCCATTTTTCAGCCGCTTCTTTTACATTCATGTAATCAAACATTGAAATAACCTCCTTCATAACTGATATTATAATGCGTCAAAACGAATAATACAATCAAGAAAATGATTCCATGCACAAGAATCGTTCCTCATTAAAAAACGGCAGGATTTTTGATATTGATATCCTACCGTTTCTTCACTAATTATAAATGATTTCCTCGTTCACAATCTCCCTTGCACAAGCCCTTATGTTATTTAAGTGTTGTACCCATTCTAAGGCGTGTTTATGCCCTGCGCCTGTTTCATGCCCTCTATGAGCCTTTTAAAGCGTTCCTGCGCCTGTCTGTCGATGTCGGCAAGGTATGTATTCAGCTTGCCGTTTGTGAGAAGATTGGTGTATGTACCCCTGCGGTACTGCTTCAGATAGTCCAGATGCCGATGTCCCCAGATTCCTATTGAATGTTCTTCTTCGGTGGGCATAGTTAAGCATGGGATTAGATAATCGCTTTCTTTTCGGTATGTGCCGTCTAATTGCTCAAATAATGATTTTGCCATTTTCTGTTTCCTCCAGATAAGATATTCACTCCACATTATTGCGCCTACTGTCTTAAACAAATTTTTGAGTTTTCTCCTTATCTGGTTTCATTCATTTATAAAAAATTAATAAAATAAAGATTGACGAAGGGCAAAAGAATAGCTAAAATAGAGTAAAAGTTCTTAATATCCAATTCCTTAGATTTTTCCAGATTATCTTCCCTTTTGCTCCCTTGTTTCCTACTTTAATATTTTCGTTCTGGTTTGTAATCTTCTTCTTTATATGGGGAGGAGGAACCGAATGTCAAATCTTTCCAAATCCATTCTCCATCTATGTAGACTTGATTCCATGCATGATACAAATGATCAGGCTGAATATATCCTATTACCAGGCGTACAGGAATATTTTGTGTACGCAGCATCACAGCAAACAAAGCTGCATAGTCAAAACAAATACCTTTTTTTGTCTTAAGAATTTCCTCTGTATCTGGAATATACCCTTTTCCTACTGTTTCTGCCTTATCATAATCATAAGATAGCAAATTGGTGACATAGTCGGCTATCCGTTCCACTTTCTCTGCATCTGAGGTCAAATCTGCACACAAATCATAAGACAATTTTACTGCACTTTTCTCTTTTGTATACCAGACATACTGACTTGGAAATACAAAGGCTTTCTTCGGATCCGCCATATTTACTTCCAGCCGGGCAGAAGTAATGGGAGAATAATTAGTTCCCTCTACCTGTCGGAGCGTCTGAAGCTCATAGGTTCCGTTTCCCATTTGTAAAGGAAGTACCTCATACGTTCCTTCCTGGTTTAAATCATATATATATGTCTCTTCCTTGTGGACCATGCGGATTTTAAGCCTAGAAGTATGGCCCTCATATTTCACCATAACATAGCCATCCTCTGTATGACTGGCATCTACTGTCACTCCGTTTTCCCTGAAAACAACAGTTCCAGTTGCTTCTGGAGTACATACCCGAATCTCTCCTGTATAGATAGAACCTGGTTCTATCTCCTGCCAGCTTCTCCCAAAACCCTGCAGAGCAAGTGGAAGGCTTTTTTGTCCTGCGCAGCTACAGCATAGAATCATGATAAGCATGGGTAATAACACTTTTCTCAGCTTCATTTTCTCTCCTTTTGCACCTACATTCACATCACAACAAAATTCTTCTTTCTGACATTATACCTCAAGATCAGGCATTATAGTTTATTTTTTCAAAAAAATAAGCCTCATTTATAGGGAGGCAAGTTCTATTCTTTTACTTGCTTCCCTACCCTCTCTTGACAAGGGCATACACGGTCGAAAAAGAGTAAATTTTGTGACCTGCGGCGTTACTTTCAATCGGCGTACGTCCAGTACGCCTCTTTCAAGTGCCTTGCAGGACGCAAAATTTACCTCTTTTCGACTCTTCGACCTCAATCATGAGATTTCGTCGCCTTGCAAGGCAGACGATTGAGGATAACGCCGCAAAGCGGCGAAATATCGTGATTGAGGCGTGTGTGCCCTTGTCAAGAGAGGGTATAAATGAGGCTTATTACAGCTTTCCAAAATATTATTTATCAGTGAATTTCTTTCTGTTTTCAAACCATGTCAAAAATTCTTCTTTGCAATACGTCTGTTAATATTCCATGATCCAGACAAAATTCCATGGCACACTCAACAGCTTCCTCTAGTACCATTTGTTTCTTAAGGTTCTCTCGGATCTCTTGAATAAATTCAGTATATTCCCATAGTCTTCGGCATTTTTACATCAATTCTTCATTATATCCACTATTAATGTTCAGTAGTATCGCACGACACTCCAGACTAGACTCTACATCTTCCCTTTTTCCCTCAAATGCATCTGACAACCGAAGTTCTATCCGGTTTTCTTCTTTTTTCAGTCCATTATAGAATACCACATATTGAGGAAATGGCAGTAAAATCTGACTGCTACCTGTAAGTCGATAGCCTTTACTTTTTACATATCACTCATACAACTCTGCATTATAAAGATCCAGTAAATCTCTTTTCTCACTAAAAATAAAGCGAAATAATGTGTCTTTATATTTACGGTTCACTTTTCTTTGAAGATGGAATATATGACGTATTTTCTCTTTCATTTTTCCTCCTTTATTATACGTTTTTTTCCTCTATCCTGCAAGGAAAGTATTTATTCTCCGGCCATATCAAAAGATACGGCCGGAGTCATAATTTCAGATGCTTTCTCTATGAATTTTACTTTTTCTTCTTACTTTTCCTTCTATACAATACCCATCCGCCGGTCATTCCTCCTACAAAGCATGTCATAAGCAGAATCCAAGGCAGAATGTCTGCCTTATCGCCTGTCTTTGGAGCAATCAGCCAAATCAGCTTGCTCTGTGGAGCTGAGGATACAGACCCTTCTTTCACCATTCTTACCGCCTCCTTAATCTGTTCTATCTTTTCTTTCTCTGTCTCCACAGTATCCACAACTTTAAATTCAGGTTCTTTCTCGGCTACTGCCGGCTTTCCGCTGATTGTCCGGGAATAAATCTCTGTCAAAGTATCCGATTGGTCACGGTATAATACCCCGTCTTCTTCTCCTGTAAGTTCTATTGTATTGGGGATGCTTCCCGTTGCACTCGCCTTTGTCTGTACCATGTATGCCGGGGATACTTCTTTGCTGAATCCTCCGTCTACTGTTCCGTAAAGCATGCGGAAAGATTGGATATGCTCTTCCTCTCCTAGTAATTCCTTTGGTACCTCCAGGTGATGGTTCGTCTGTGTATCCAGATCCTTCGCCCACAGAACCCACTCGTCGTCTACATTTGTCTGATATTCCACCTTGTATGCAAGGCTTTGATTGTAAGTTCCTGTCCAGAGTTCCGTGGGCCATGCCTGCTCTGGAAAGCTGTCTGTCAAAGTAAACTGTTCCAACGGATTCTCTGTATCATTCTTTACCATGTCCACAGTCGCTTTATAGATGTCGCTGGCCTGTGTCAACGCTATGGTCGATTCCTCCACTCGCAGTCTTGGATTGACAGGGATATTCTTTATGATTCCTGTGAGGAATATAAGTCCCCGCTGATCCATCTGGTAGCTTGCATCCAACTCAAGCTTTTCACTGCTCAATTTATACCCAGCAGGCGCTGACAGCTCTTTCACATAGTAATGAGCAAGCGGAAGATCTGGAGCAAATATGGCATCCTGTATCTGGCCTTCTTTATTTAAAGTTGTCTCCGATGTGGCAATTAAAGTTCCTGCCTTAACCACTACCTTATCTTGAGCACTGATCAGATCCTCCCCTGCGTACAGGCCAAACACGGCCCCTGAAAGTACTGTTCCATTCTGTGCATCCTGTTTGGTGATTGCGATACGGACTTTCTGACGGGGATTTGTATAGGAGGTATCCCGGTAAATCACTGGAATTTCCTGACCAGCATACGTAATCTCTATTTCCCGAGGCCTTACATTTTCTTCACTCAGGGCAAATCCTTTTCCTGCTGTTATCTGGGTCACAGTATATTTTCCTAAGGGAAGTCCTTTGGGAATCTCAGTCCCCTCCCAATCTTCCTGGCCTGTCCAGGCTTTTCCGTCTGCATCTGTCGTCAGGGTGAGTACTACTTCCCTTTCCGAGTAGAGTTTCTTCGCGTTCGCTCCGCCTTCCGGCGAATAAATATCTTCCCTGGCACGAATCTCAAATTGGGCCCCCTTAATGGGCTTATTCTCATAGGCAAAGACATAATCCCGATACTCACTTAACGCTTTCCTGATGACTTCTTCCTCATTCTCCTCTGGGTCGGATGTATCTACAAAAATTCCTGCCACATGGCCAAAGAAATTCAAAATGGCATCTCCCAGGCGGCTTAAGATACTGCTTCCTTCCTGTTTTGCCGATACAAGCTGCTCTCCCTCTGCGTAGATCGAGATCTTCCCAATAGCCGGATCATTGCTCTGCTTAGCTACGGTTACAAAAGAGCCTATCTCTTCGTCATATTTGGATTCACTGGATGATATGATGAATCTAGCTCTGCCTTTGGCTGCTGTTGTCCAGGCTCCATCCTCTTGTCTTTCATAGAACGTGTGATTCTCAGCGCTGGTTTCGTCAGGGCTCTTAGTAATGACGCCTTCCTTTCCTTGCAGAATGTATCCTTCTGGCGCCTTGAGCTCTTCCAGCTCATACACACCGCTTGGCAGTTTGGAGGGTGTCTCAATATAAACATTACTGAACACTTTTGATTCATTATCATTTTCTGACCCTAATTGGTCTACTACATTAGTTTCCACAAATTTAGTCGTAAAAGGATGTTCCTTCGTACCCATCCATACTCCCTGGCTGTACTGTGCCACCAGGTCTCCGTATTTCAGCTTATAGGCTGCCTTCTGGGTACTTGTCATTTCCTTTGTATAGTAATCAAACCAGGCGTTCTCTATATCATGGATTACATACACTGCCCCTTCTTTCAGTACTGGTCGATTGCTGTAGGTATCATATTTTACGATTCGTACCAGGGACATAATCGGCCGGTCCATAAGGATTACCATATTGTCAAGTGGTTTTCCTTTTCCATCTCCGTCAATGATTTTGTCCTCATCGTCCTCTGTCACAGTTATGGCAAAGGGGCGGGTGGCCGTGGTATTTTTCGGAACTGTCGTCTCTACCACCAGATAACGTCCATAGGGCAGCTTTGGCGTCGTAACAATTCCCTTCGCATTGGATTCCAGTTCTGCTACCAGATAAGCGTTCTCGTTATTCTCATCCGCCAAAAAGCTTGTCCCATCTTTTCCGTCCTTGTATTCTACTCTTTTTGTCAGCTTCCCGCTGGTTACATCTGTGGAATCCTTTTCCTCGTAAACGGTCGCAGGGCAAATGGTATGAAAGCTCTCATAGTTCAGGGTCGTGGTGTCCCGATAATCGTCAATAATAGCCTGGGAAACCTCATCATCGCTCAGCTCCGTGTATTTCCCGTCTGCCAAATCTGAGAGCAGATAGACACTGAACTTTGCCCCTTTCAGAGGATCCAGCTTATCTGCGTTGTCAGTTCCTGTCACCTTATAGAAGGACAGGGCCTGTTTTTTCACCTGCTCATAGACCTTATAGTCTCCTATCTCCACAATCTCTGTCTTTTCATCCCGGTAGGAAAGAGCAAAGAGGCAGGGATCTGGTGTCACCAGATAGCCCTCACTGGCTGTCTCTTCCTTCAGATAATACTGCCCCAGCTCCAGTCCTTCAATTACAATCTGCGCATCCTTTCCTGTAGTCATGAATGATGTGCCATTGGGATCGTACTGATAGGTGGCAATCCCATCCACACTGCTTACAAAGCGAACCTTCACCTCTGCATCCTTTGGGTAGAGAGTTCCAGTGGCACCGTCCTGGTGTACAATATTTTCTGCCGCATACAGACGGTATGTGGCTCCTTCCAGGGTGGCGTTTCCTTGTGGGATCGTATCCCGGGCTTCCAGATCATTCTTCGTAAATACCAGTCTTCCCAGAACCCTCTGATCCCCAAAAGTTCCATCCTTCCGATTGGATACTGTTACGGTTGATTTGTTCTGGGATGCATCTGCTGAAATGGTAAAATCATACACATGCTTGTCTGCATCTGTGGATTCTTCTGTCACACTGGCAGCGTCCTTCCAGTCACCGAAATATCCTTCTGGCGCTTTTGACTCGATGATACGAAACTTTCCCTGGTTATCGAAGGAGTAATACAGCCATGAAGGAGTGAGATAAGTTCCTTTTGCTCCTTCCTGCATAATCATACCTGTGTGCGCCCCTTCCATAGTTCCTGTCTCATGAGGACGGGATGTTGTATTTGTTGTCCCTTTATAAGGTACATAAGCTCCCTGTTTTTTACTCCAGGTATAGACAGAAAAGACTGCTCCACTTAAGGGATTTCCCGTCTCCTCATCTACTTTCTTAATCTGAGCTTTTATTTTAAAAGGTTCGTTGTATAGCTGGGCATCTACTACTACGCCGCCGTTTGCATCTGCCGGTTTATTGGTGATAACACTGGTCAACGGATTGTAGAACTTAAGTGCACTCTCTGTCACCTCGTATTTGATAGCTCTCCCATTCTCGTCATACTTAATTAAAGGTTTTTGACTGCCATCTGGCATGATCCGCCGTGTAAATTCATAGCGCCAGTTCTTTGTGATATTGGTGACAGCATTGTTGACTTGAACGGCCTTACTCTGAGATGGTAAGGTTCTCATTAACTGAATCGTAATGCTATCTGAGGATGAACCAGATACTGTCCAGTGTTTTTCCCCGGAAAAATGTACTGTTCCATACTTCAAGTTCGGAGTAATCACACCTGTGTCCCGCTTCTCTGTATTGTAGATACCACCGCTGATCTCATAATTGACTACAGCCCCTGCCTTTGTGGGATTCTTCTGAATGTCTGCCGCTGTGGCTCCCTTTTCATCCCGATTGGTAGGATAGGAAGTATCTGAGAACAGATAACGGTACTCGTCCCTAAGCTTTAACCTGACAGTACAACTGTAAGTAGTTTCCGCTCCTTCTGGAATGTTCCAGATAAGCTTTCCTGTACTGGTATTCAGGCTGACATTCTGGGTTCCTCCCGTGGCACTTAAGACAGAGATAGGTTCCCAATATTTTGTCTCAATCTGGTCTGTCAGCTTCTTGTTGATAGCTTTGACTTCCCCACCCTTTTTGTCAATGTTAAATAAGGTCTGGGCAAAGGCGGAACCTGTTCCTCCTGAAAAGGAGAGGTTCTGCCAAAAGCTTGCTGTATGGGAATTGCTGGTGGCCAGTTCCTTTAAAAATTCTGCCCCTTCTGAGTCAGAGGTCATACCAATAGCCAGAGTAAAAAGTTCTGTGTTTGGAATAGCTTTTACCTGGTTGGCTAATTGCCTCACCTGGTTTAAATTGTTATCTGTACACATGCCATCAGAGACTAAAATTACTTTGGTATAGACATCCTTGTGTTTCTTGTCCGCTGCATTGCGGGCCGTAATAATGCTGTATGCCTCTTTCAGTGATTCGATATAAGTCGTTCCGGCATAGGTATTCACTCCATTAACAGCGCTTTTTACCTGGGCATAATTATCCGTTAAACCCACATAGTTAAATAACCCCTTCCTTTCCTTATCATTTGCAGCCATGTGATAGCCGTTTCCAAAGCTCCAGAAGGCCACCCTGGACTTATTTTTAGAAGCTGGCACATTCTGGTTTTGCTGGGCGGTCAAGTCTAAAAGCTCCCGGATACCCTGTTTTGCCATGGTCAGACGATCCTGACAGCCATTGCCATAGGTAGGAGTAATATTTTGCCCGGAAGAATTGTAATGGCGGTTCCAAAACTTTGCCCCGTCGGGTAAATTGTCCATCCACAAGCCGGAGTTTATATCAAACCCTGTAAAGTAGTCTAAAAGCTGAAGATAGATGCCTCCTTTGTAGTAATAGTGGTTGGGATTAATACAGGGTGAATTCGTATTGCAAAATGACACCTGTCCATTTCCGCCCTCGAAGGTGGATCCATTTAAAGACATGGTCCGGGTCCTGTCCAGGATAATCATATAATCTACGGGAATATTGCTATAATCAGAAGTATCTTTTTCTGTGATAATCAGTTCTGCAAAGCCGTCCTCAATGTCTGTCCATCGGGCCGACTTTCCTAATTCTACATCTGGTTCATGATCCTTCTTCGTAGAAGAAGTACTGCCCTGCCAGTTCCCGGTGATACTGGAATCGTCAGCAGAAAGATTTCCCTGATCCATGGATTCCCGCTCATACAATAAGATTTCTACATCTGCATCAGGCATGGTAAAGGTGATAGAATCGCTATGCATCTCAAACTCGACTTCCTCTTCGTCGGGAGCTGTGGATACATTGGCCGACCAGAGATTGTCTCCCGTATTTACAACAGAGAGTGTTACTTCCACGCCTTCATAGAATATATCTGGGGATAGGGAACCTGATAAATGTGCAGAAGCTTCGCCAGACTCATTTTCACAGGTGATATGTACGGTTCTCTGTTCCCTGGCCGATACAAAAAGCCTCATATTCCTTTCTACAGCCTCAAAATAAACTGTCACCACACCATTTTCATCTGGTCCCTCCACCTCAAATTCTACTTCCAGTTCATTTTCATCAGAATCTGTAGCCGTCACTGTAATGCTGCCTAGATCTACCATATAGTTACCTTCTGGCGTCAGAGTAGCCGTTATGGTCTCTCCCACATGATAGTTTTCCTTGTCAAATAGAATCGTTACATTTTCTCCTACTCCGGTAAACTGAGCTTCTGTTTCTTGTAACTCTGGATCCTGAAACTCTAAATTTTGTGACTCTAAATTTTCTGGCTCAGATACTTTTTCCTCCTGAGGCTCTTCTATATCAGAGCTTTCCATGGTATCCTCTTTTCTCACAATCCACATTTCGTCTGTCTTTGATGCGGATACCTCTGCCCCAATGGAGCTTAACAACATAATCATAACAAGAAGAAATCTTAAAATTCGTTCTCCTGTTCTATATTTCTTTCTTTTCATTGTGCAAAATCCTTTCTAACCATTTATAGCAGAGTTCTCATAGAGGAAATCCAGTACATGTTCTGTCATCACATTTCGGCGGTATTGAGGTTCTTCCTCCATATAGTGCTGTAGTTCTTCCTGATAATAAATATCGTCCTCCCCGTACCCCATTTCCGTCAGTCCCTGCATATGTTCCTGCCGGTACTTTTCCATCTCTGCCTCTGCAGGCACCAGTTTTTCTTTTTCTGCGATTGCCTCAATCACATATTGGCATTTTAAACTTTTCAGAACATCTTCTTTTAAGTTCTCTTTCAATTCCTGATTTGTTATCCCACAATCATCCAGATAATCCTTCTCAGACAGATAACCACTTCCATATATGGTCTGTTCCATGATGCCTTTCTCTGCCTCTGTATAATCTTCTTTCCCATACTGTATCAGCCTTGTATCCAGAAGAATCTCCTCCAAAACTTTTTGTGCCGTTTCTCTGGAGGCCCGATCTTTTTCTACCTTCTGGTAGCCCTCCTGCATATAAGCAGTCCAGGCCTGTTCTGTCTGAAAGCGGCCATTTGTCGTCTCTTTCACCAACTCATCTGTCCATTCTCTATAAGCAGTCCCTTTAATGCTGTTGAACAATTCTAAAGAGCGCTGTTTCAAATCATTCATATAAGTTCCATCCACTTCCTGGGCTGCCACTGCCTGTACTTTTCGTCCTGTATAATCTGGCACTGCCACATGCTCTGTCGTCAGCACTGCTTTTGAGGACAATGTTTGATTTTTTGTGGCCATACCAACTGCTGCAATCCCTATAAACGTGAGCGCTAAAGCTAACATAATCTTCCTTCTTTTTCCATCCATTCCTGGTTCTACTCCTTCCAACTTTCTCTTAATGCATTTGACTTCTCCAAAGACTCAATCCTCTAGGGCAAACAAAACTTCTTCTGCCAGCTTCCGGGTCATAATAGTTCCGTCTGGGCAGCGTATATCCAAAATACTGGCCCCACTGCGGTTTTGAATATACCTGGATATTTTAATTTTATAACGGTCAATCTCTGCCTTTTCTATGAGATACTCTGATAAAATAGCTTCATAGTGATCCTTCCGGCGTCTTAACCAGATTCGTCCTAGCCGTTTGTAGCCGCCACTGTATATAGCAGCATAAATAGGGGCTGTATAAAAACAGACATATGCTAAAATAAATACCAGAATCCCTAGTAGTAATATAACTCCCATAAGAATACCGGCACTTGCTGGAGAAGATGATTTCTCAGGCCCGGCAAGTGGCGTCTCTTCCTCTTCAATGGTGACGGTTTTCGGGGAATTTTCCCCTTCCTTTTCTGCTATAGCTAACTCATCTTCCGGCTCTTCGATCTCCTCCATTACTTCCGGCTCTCCTGTTTCTTCCTGGCTGTCCCTGTCTGCCGGAACGCTTTTTTCCTTTTGGCGCTCTGTCTGTACTGACACAATTTCCTGTTCATAGAGGTACTCTGTCACCCCAGAGGAACCGCCTGAGTCCATGGAGTAACCTGTATACGTCATAGTGGCTTCCCAGTCAGAGTCATAATCGATAGAATACTTCTCCAGGCCCGCATAACAGCAGAAGGCCTCATATTCGTTAGGTACTTTATATTCATCTGTGCCGGTAACTTTATAAGTTGCATACAAAAGATCACATCTGGTTTTTCCCTGCATTTCTGTCATAGGAATCCGCATCAAATCATTGTCTGGCAATCCTGTAATGGTTCTGGTAACAGTCACCACTTTCGTGCCTTCTGCCAAGGCTGTATCGGCTGTTTTTATTTGTATGGAGTCTTCATCTAAGATATAGAGAATATTTCCATCTGTCTCATACCGGGGAATCAGGGTCATTTTGCCTGCTGGAAGAATCATCGTCTTTGTCAGCGTATCCCCATTTACCTCTCTCTTCTCTTCTTTTTTCAAAGCTTCTGTTGGTTCTGCTCCATAAACAGTCATGCCAAAAGACAGCATGATGCAAATGCCGAGCAAAATAAATATTTTTTTCATGTTCGCTCTCCTGTATTCACAAATTTTACAGGAATATTCCCCACTTATGACATAAATCCCTTACGAACCTTTGGGCCAAAAGCACCTCCTTCCACTGTAAAGTAAGAGAAAATACTATTTTTATTACTGTTAACTGATAATTTTTATTAAATATTATGGTTTATTGAAATTTTCTCCGAATTGGAGATATTGACAAAAGATATTTTGCCACCTAAGAATGGTGGCTGGGAAAATATTCCTGTCTGTGGGTGTTATGGTACCATATCCCTTACCTTTTTGCAAGTAAAAGATCCATAAATATCCTTAAAAAACCTGCCTTTCCTATTGAAGTGGTAAGGCAGGCTTACTATATTCTATTCATATGCAATCTTCAAAAGTTCTTCCGGCGTAGTAATTCCCTTTTTCACAAGCTTTTGTCCGTTTTCCTTCAAAGTACGCATATCTTGATGTTCTTTTGCATAGGCCACAATTTCCTCCTGGGAGGCATGATTGCTGATCATACGGCGCAGATTGGCATCGATAGCAAGAATCTCATGGACAGCAATCCGGCCTCTGTATCCTGTGTTACTGCACTGAGCACAGCCCCGGCCTCTTCGTACCTTTTTTATATCCTCTCCTAAAATCTTTTGCTCCTCTGGGGTGGCGTCCATTTCCTGAGCACAGTTTTGGCAGACCTTACGCATAAGCCGCTGTGCCACCACACCCACCAAAGAATTAGCTATCAGATAAGTTTCCACACCCATGTCTTCCAGGCGGACAATACTGGACGCCGCATCATTTGTATGCAGAGTACTAAGTACTACATGGCCGGTAATGGCTGCACGCACAGAGATCTCCGCCGTCTCACCGTCCCGGGTCTCCCCTACCATAATCAGATCCGGATCCTGGCGCAACAAAGCTCTTAAGCCTGATTCAAAGGTCAGACCTGCTATAGGATTTACCTGGGTCTGATTGATGCCAGGCACATTTTTTTCCACAGGATCTTCTATGGTGGAAATATTGATCATCCGGTTAGAGAGGTATTCCAAAATCATATACAGTGTAGTAGATTTTCCGCTACCTGTGGGCCCTGTAATATACACTATCCCGTTAGCGCTGTTCAGCATAGGCAGAAACCGCTGATAACTCTCATCATCCATGCCAAATTGCTCAGAATAGTCCAGATGTACTGAGGAAGTAAGGAGACGCAGCACTGCTTTCTCTCCAAATACAGTGGGCATTAAGGACACGCGGATATTGGCATAGCCGCTCTCTGTCCGTACCCGGAAATGGCCGTCCTGAGGAATTCTCCTCTCTGCAATATCCAGATTTGCCATGATTTTAATGCGGGCTATCAGGGGTTGATGGACGTTTCTCTGAAGGGACACATATTCCATAATCACACCGTCAATGCGCATCCGAACCTTAGTCTCCCGATCAAAGGGCTCTATATGAATATCACTGGCATTACTTTTAAGAGCTCTCTCCACCAGGCTATTCAAGAGATGAATCACAGGTGCCTCCGCGTCCATACTGTCCAAATTAGTCAAATCCAACTCTTCCAGCTCATCGGCTCCAAAGCCTGCATTTGCCTCTGTGGCCGCCTGTCTGGCGCCTACCTCCGCAAAATAATAAGAAATGGCCTGCCGAAGAGGTTTCTCCTCACTGAGACGAATCTGCAGATAGCAGCCAGTCTGCTGGCGCACTTCTTCCAGGGCAAAATAATTCAAGGGATCGTTCGTCACCAGTACCATAGTATGGTTCTTTACAATGACAGGGAGAAAAAGATTTTTCTCTGCCAGTTCTTTATCCACCATTGCCACAGCTTCCAGATCCACCTGTTGGGAAGCCACGTCCACAATCTCCATCTCCAGCCTACTGGCAAGGGCCTCCAATACCTGTTGTTCTGTGACAAAATTCAGTTCAATTAGAATTTGACCCACACGTTTGTCCCTGTGGTCTTTTTGATAAGCCAAAGCCTCTTTCATTTGCTGGGCATTAACATAACCCCGTTCCTCTAAGATCTCTCCAATCCGCAGATTTGCAGCCAAAACAACTACCTCCTCGCTCCTCTACTCCGCCACACTCCGGTCGCACATATAGACTGCCAGAGTAAAGTTTACTTCCGACTTTTTCACCAGGTTCCAGTCTACATCCAAATACTCCTGCTCGCTTATGCGCATGGTTCGAATCTGAACGGCCGGATAATTCTTTTCGATCTCATCTATAAACCGGAAGATATTGGACTCCGAACCCCGAAGCACCATGGTACCCTTGGCTGTGAGCACGTAGTTTTCTGATGCTGGTACAACAGCCTCCGGCGTCAAACTGTACAGATATGCGGCAGGAAGTCCCGGCTGTGCTTCATCAATAGACAAAGATACTGGAAAGAGGCCCGTTTTCACTGCCAGGCCAGTGAGAATCTCATCTACCTGACGGTTCTCCATGACGTCATAATAATCCTCAGAGGCCGAGGACAGATCCGTAAGCCGCTTTTCAATCGCCTTCTCTGTAGAGGGAATGGATGCGATTGCCTCCTCCATCTCCTCTCTGTTCATTGTTAATTCTTCTTTTTGTATCTTTCCCGCCTGGATTCCCTCGATCTGGGGCATAACGAGAAATCGAACCGTCATAAATACAATCAAAACAGAAAATGCTAATTTTAATAAAAAGAGATCCTTATCTGTCAATTCCAGTTTCATTTCCCGCCTCCCGCTATTTCTTTTCCTTCCATCGTGCAGGAAAGAGAGAGGGTATACCATTCATTCTCATAAGTGTATCCTGTATAATCCACTTTGTGAAAAATTCCTGTCTCCTGCATGTGTAAAATATAGGATGGGACATCAATAACCTCCCGGCTGCTAGCTTCAAAAGTAAGAACGCCTGTCTCCACGTCATAGCCCATGACCTTAAGCTGCATCCCGCCTCCCCCTACATTCTCAATTCTGTGGATAATCTCACTGGAAAGTTCTGGATATACGGACAAGTTCTGTTCCATCTGCTCCACGGCTGAAATCCCTCCTTCAATCTCTGAAAGCTGATTCTGCAGCTCTAAAGCTTCCTGGTACTGAGCCTGCACCTCAGGGCTCTCCATCCAATCCTGAATCTTTTGAGTCTCACGGTTCTGATTCCAGCGAACTCCCATCAACACTCCTGTGACAATCAATCCGGCACCAAAAAGAATCCCCGGCACCAGCAAATGCTTCCAAATATGAGTGGAGCTTTCCCCTCTTTCCTGATTTGCAAGGACGGCCTTATATAGATCAATCCGCTTTTCCTTCTTTCCTCCCAGAATCAATGCACCGATACACGGCAGCCAGTCTAAGGGATTTTCTCCAGCCGGGAGGGACATCCTGCGGTTTCCCTTTAAAGGGTAGACCCGAAGGTGTAATTCTTCAATTCCCTGGATACTTACCTCAAAGTCCTCCGGGGGACATCCTGCATAGTAAACTTGTGTAATACGAAGCTCCCGCCTATTTCCTGCAGAAAACTGAAGGATACCTGAGATACTTCTCACAATCTCTGTTCCAAAGTCCAGAGTTCCCGGTTCGCTGAACAGACGACTACGGCTGGAATACAGGTAACGGCCATTCTGACAGATAATACTAGTCATACTCCCTTCCTCAAAGAAAAGGTAAATGGCCGTCTGATCCTCATACCCTTCCATCTGCTTTAACAGGTTCAGATACCCCTCCATAGGCACTGTCATACTCCTGGGAGAAACCCCTGCCTTCTGACAAATTTCCAGGAAATGCTCCAAGACTCCCTGATCCGCACCGCCTGCACAGAGATCTATGCCATTCTTTTTATCCTGATAAACCAAGGAATAATCTGATATTTCATTGCGGAAACTGTTTTCCACCTCTCTGGCTGCCATTTCCTGCAACTGTTTGCCCTTTCCATAGGGGATGGGCAACACACGGGTGGAGCTCATACTGGCCGGAAGTACCAGGCGCGCCTGCTCTGCTTTCCAGATTGGGGCAAGCTCCGTAAGCGCCTGCTCCCATCTGTCAAAGGTATCTCCCGTCCCCGAAAGGGGGATCCGTTTCACCTTAGAAAGGCCGGGATAAGCTCCCTCTCTTCCTATAGCAACCAGAATACAATCTTCCTGAAATACTATGACAGTCCCATTACTCATGATTGTCCTCCTAACTTTAAGTTCCTCTTCACCTATGCCGCTCCTTCAATAGCGCTGTAGGATTCGTAGATAGGCAACATCACTGCCACAATGATAATTCCTACCACAAATGCCATCACACAGATCAAGATAGGCTCCAGCATGGTCATCAGACGCTTGGTGGCAGCCTCAGCCTCCTCCTCCATGGTCATGGCGATGGAATCCAGCATGGTATCCAGACGCCCGCTCTCCTCCCCCACCATAATCGTGCTGGAAAGTTTCCGCACAAAGCCGTCCACCTCCCGAAGAGATTGGGAAAGAGGCGTGCCACTGCGCACCATAGCCGCCACTTCGTCAAACTGCTCCTGGATGTAGAGATTTCCTACTGTTCCCCCTGCCGTCTGGAGGGCTGACACAATGGGCATACCGCTGGAGTAAAGGCTACTTAAGGTTCTGGAAAAACGAGCAGTATAAATCACCTTATTCAGCCTTCCTGCCACAGGCATATGTACTTTGATATAATCAATGGCTCTGCGCAACCTGTAAATCTTTGAAGCAATGCGCAGGATCACTCCAAGTAAAAACAAAATCAGCAGTAACACATACCATCGGTTCACCAGAAAATCCGATGCTCCCATGAGAAGTTCTGTGATAGCAGGCAGACTTCCCATCTCAGAAAACAGTTCTTCAAATTGGGGAAGAATAAAGGTAACAATCAAAATTACCACAGCAATACTCATAACCAGCAAAACGACCGGGTAGGTCATAGCGGACTTCACCTGCTGTCGCAAACGGTTGTCCCTGTCGTAATGCAGAGAAAGGCGGCCCATGACAGCATCAATATTTCCACTCCCCTCTCCTGAACGGATCATGCCCAGCATTAGCTCTGGAAAGCACTTCTGCTCCTCCATAGCTTCCGACAGACTGACGCCCTTTCTAAGCTCTGACAGTATATCCAAATAGATAGAGCGAATCCAGCTGGGAAGTCCTTCCTCCTCCGCCACTATCTCCAGCGCACGGACAATGCTGATACCGGAGGCCAGCAGTGTAGAGAGCTCCCTGGAAAATTCTGAGAGCTGCCTGGGGGAAAGCTTACGCCGGCCCCGGACAGAAGAAGCAGTCTTCGCATGAATGAGATAAAGCCCCTGCTCCTTTAGCTGCTGCTGTAACGTACTTTCACTGGCAGCCTCCATGATTCCCCGGGAAACTTTGCCTTCCATATTCTTTGCCACATATCGAAAATTCGCCATTACAATGTTCCTTTCTTTCCTCAGAGAATGGACAGATACCAGTCTGCGATTCTATCTCCGTAAAACAGGGCTACACCAAGGCCAAAAGACAGAAAGGGTCCAAAAGCTATCTGATCCTTTCCCTTAAGCTTTTTGCGGGACAAGAGCCAGATAGCGTAGATACTTCCTGCCAAAAGTCCCAGAAACATAGCTACTAAAACTGCCCGCCATCCAAGTAGAAAACCGCTGGCCGCCATAAGTTTTATATCGCCTCCTCCAAAAGCTCCCGCCACTGCAAGGGCCAACAGAAGCATGGGAAGGGCAATAATAACAGCCCCAATCAGTCGATCCATAAGTGTATGTTCGGGAAAAATACACAGGGCTGCAAGTCCCAACAGAACAATCCCTATCTGAAACCTGTCATTTATCATTTTCGTATCCCAGTCAATCAGGGAAATCACCGTCAAAAGTCCCAGATAGACAAAGGCAATCAGGCCTTTTAGAGACAGCAAACCAAAAATCCCACAACCGAACGAAGCGCCACAAAAGACAAAACACATGCCGCCTGCGGCCTCCACCCAGAAATACCGCGCTGAGATCTTTTTCCCACATCCCAGACATTTCTTTCCCTGAATAAGATAGCTCAGGCAGGGAATCAATTCCCTGGCCGTCAAAGTCCTTCCACAGTCAGGACAATGGCTTCGGCCCCAAGTCATGGGCTCGCCTTTGGGGAGACGGTACACCACCACATTCAAAAAGCTGAATACACAGGCCCCCACTGCAAAGCGGAGCAGCCACAGAATTCCTTCCATTACAACTATCATGATGATGTCCTTTCCGGGAAATCCGTCTGAATATAGGCTTGTTGATAGTAGACCTCATAAGTAAGCGGTTCCTTGCAATAGAAAACGGTAAAGTCTCCCTCCTGATACAAGAAGCGTAAGATCTCATATCCGCTCTCATCCGTCTTAAGTACCCAGAAATCTCCGGGTACCCGACTGTCTGTAATCACTTTTTTCCAGACCTCCTCCGTGACGCCGCCCGTCTGAGAGGCGTCACAGAAAGGTCTGTCTGCGGCATAGCACTCCGTAGAAGCTGTCTGAAGGGCTATCCGCAGAGATTTGGCATTTCCAAGAGCCACCTGGGCGTCTGCACGCCGCAAAATGGTCAGGGCTCCTGGAACAGCCGCCACCAAGATTGCCAACAGAATGGTTATGACAGTGAGGGCGAAACGCGCCTGGCTGTGTTTTTTGTTTTGATTTTGTGTATTCTCATTCTTCATGGACAATCCTTTGGGTAAATATGTTTTCTAAATTCTTGTTTAATTTATGGGGCAGGAGTTTCACCTACTGAATATGTTCCCTCACCTGTAGTTGCATTTACTTCATATGTACATGTTTTTCCATGAGCCGTATAAACAACCTTCATAACAACGTTTTGTATGTCTTTACCACCTACTGTTTTCTTCCCTATATCACTGGCTGTAAAAATAATGTTGTCTTTATCTACTTCTGCTAAAGCTGCTATATCATTTATATCAACATCATACGTATCGCCATCACCTACTGTTAGTGCATCTCCTACATTTTTCTTAGCATAAGCCTCATCTACTAATGTCTGAGCAGCCATAACAGTTTGCCTTGTCTCCGCAATAATCTGTTTCTCCTTCGCCTTATCAATATACCCCGTCAACGCCGGAATCAGCAAGGCAGCCAGGATGGCCAGGATTACCAGTACCACGATGAGCTCTACCAGGGTAAAGCCCTTCTTTTTGTCATTTCTCAGTTTCTTCCACATACTTTTTTCCTCCATATTATAATTTTGTGTTGTGGTTTCTATCTATAAATGCTGCAAAATCTGCATCTATATTCTTTACTTAAGGGGATGGGAGCGCCGTTTTCTCTATGGCTGTCACCTCGTCCAGTCGCCGGATGGGGTATCGAAAGTTCAGCACCGCAGTGTCCCGTACTACAAGGTCTTTCTCTTCCCGATTGGGGTCGCTGTAAAGGCTCACCTCCACATTTAAGTAAGGGTATCGCCGCCCTGTTACAGTTCCTTCCGCCGATTGTATCGGTTCGGCTTCACTGTCATCAGGGAAGGAGAACACAACCTCTACATAATTTCCCATATAATAGCCAGCTTTAGACCCAGAATCACTGTCCTTCCCAGATCCGTCTGCAAACACAGGTGTGACCGCGCGGGCGAGGTAGTTGGGTTGGGGACTGTTGGCTACTTCTTCTTTATACTCATAAGTATCATCGCTATTATGAAAGTAATAGCGGGCCAGCAACCGGCCAGGATCTATTTTCTCTTCTTCGCCAATCTTGCTTGTACCCATATAAATGTCTGTCTTAAGGGCGCCGTCTGCGGAAATCAGGAGCACATAACCATCTAAATTGATAAATTCCAAG
This sequence comes from Clostridia bacterium, assembly GCA_910574475.1. GTDB lineage: Bacteria > Bacillota > Clostridia > Lachnospirales > Lachnospiraceae > Laedolimicola. The sequence continues at coordinate 23,500 of CAJTAT010000008.1, forward strand.
GCTCTTCCGCGATCTGTGCCTTTGCCGTTGCCAGGGGCTGTGAGATCGGTAGCACTGCCTGTAGCATTAAGTCCACATTTGTCATAAATCTTCACATACCCGGCCCCCGAAGCTTCCAGAGCCATGCCCCGCAGCTCCTGAATGGTATTGTCCAGAATCATCTGGGCGTACTGTAATTTCTGCATCTTAATAAAGGTACTGGTAGCCGGGTGAAGGACGGCAACCACCATAGACATGAGAATACTAAATACCAGAAGAGTGACAACCATCTCCACCAAAGTCGTACCCGCATGAGCCCTCTTTTTTAAGCTTTCTAATCCCTTCATGGTCCTTCACCTCCCGCACCGCCTCCATTCAGGTTCGCTGTGGGCAAAAAAAGGTAAAAGATTATGGTCTGCTCTGTTCCTGACTCATCTTCGTAAGAAACTTCTTTGGTTCCGAGGCCAGCCTCTACTTCAAAAAGTACATTGCCTCCCGGTTCTCCATCGGAAGCGATAGCCTTAAAGCTGTAGGTGGCTGAACCGTTTGGAGTGATTGTGGCAGAGGATTTTTGCAGGTTCTCACAAATCTTTGCATTGTTACTTCGAATAGCTTCACTTTTGTGCTGGGCGTTGGTACAAAAGGAGATAGCCCCCTGCATGATAGCCATCATCAGAAGGAAGATAGCTGTGGCCGCCAGCACTTCCACCAAAGTCTCACCAGAATTCGGGCTTATCTTCTGCCCTTTGCAAAGCCTGTACTGTTCTATTCTGCTGTATGAAGCGGAAAGCTTTTCCTTCCATTTTTTCATATGTTACCTTCTTCCTCTTCAAAAGCATTTTGAAAGATACATTCTTTTACATTTTCCCCACCGGGAACATATTCATATCTAATCTCGTCTGTGTCTGAAAAGTTGCAGGGCAATCCTAGCGCTGACCCGTAATGCCAGACGCCATTTACTTTTACAATGGTTTTATCATCATAGGTATACGCCACCTTATACCTTACCATTTGCCGATATTTCGTCTCGTAGCTGAAAGTGGTTCCCTCCACGTCTACTGTTACCTTTACCCGAAATGCATACCGCTGAATCGGCTTTGTCTCAATATCATCCGTAGAGGCATTAGCGGGGGTTGTTCCAGACATTTCCCCTTTTTCTTCTGCCTCTTTATATAAAGCTACCTGGATATTTCCATACACTTTCTCCTGGTCTGTCCCTGAGGATTCCCCTGCTGTAAAATGAAAGACCGTCTCATCCGGGTGATCTGGATCATATTCCCCATACTCTCCTTCCAGAAATTTCACCACATACCGATAAAAGCTTTTATCTTCTGCAATCAAATCGTACCCCGGATCTTCTGGCTTTGGCTTAAACTCATTATCCACATAGGAATATCGCTTTAGCTCTTCATCTAATACCTGGGAAAAGCTGCGGGCAAGCTGGTAGCTGCGTTCCTGCTCCAGCCGCCGGTTGGTTCGGGAGAGCATGGCACCGGCTGTGTAAACCATTGCCAAGGCAAAGGCCGTCAAAAACGCGGACACGCAGATGACAATCACAAGGGAGGATCCCTCTCTGGCTTTTACGGGGAAATTCCCCTCCTTTTTTCTGTGAAACATATGCTTCTCCCTTTCCCAAACTTTTATCCTCAGAAGTCCGCCACAGAATCTTCCGAGCAAATATAAGCGTCGCTCTGCTTTGTGGGATCCTCTGGATCATTTTCCTGCACATCAGCGACAACTGTCACCGACCCAGTTGGCTTAAGCTCCTGCATGGTTACTACAGCGCCCTCCTCCGTCTTCAGGCTGTCGGCATCCGGCAAAAGCAAGGTGTAATGGAAACAGTGATGTTCCTCATCCCATACTGCTTGAAGCCGGGCGTTTGTCTCCACTTCATAAGGAGTGGCGGAGCCAGAGCCTGCCTGAATACCGGACACCTTCATGGAATAATCTATTAATTCAAATACATTCTCCTCTGTTTCCGGTACAGATATCCAGATCTTTTCATTCTTCTCATTCTCGCCGGCTATCCATACTTCCGCTTTTTTCCCTCCGTCGTCTGTGTCTGTTTCTACTACCCGGAATTTTTGCTCCTTAAGTGCATCTGGATCGGTTCCCGCTTTCGGCGTCAACGTTATATAGTAGGAATCTGCCAGCTCCACACTGCTCCATTCGATCATCCCATGGGCAGCCGTCCAGGTCTCTGTCACTATATCATCCGGCAGATCCGGATTTGGCCTTTTGATAGCTGTAACAGGAAGCTCCCGGATGCCGCTGGCAAGCTGAGGCTTCGACAGCCTTACATAGGGAAGTCGCCAGATATCTGTATTCACTACCCACCTGGAACTGATCTGACCGTCGCCGGAAGAGATTCGTGTATAGAACAGAACCCATTTGCCCGCATATTCTGCCGACAGGCTCCGAAGGGTATGCAGATATTCTGTGCTGTTCACCGAAGTCATGGAAATCGGCCTCAACAAATCTCCTGTCTGGATTGGGTACACTGCCAGAAAGCCTTCCAGCTTTTTAAGTTCATTGAGGTCATCCAGGTTTACAGTTGAGTTTTTCGCATCTTTCGCAGCTTCTTCACTGTCAAATACATAAGCTTTTATGAGGAAGCTACTGTCTCCCGGCGGTGCCTTATCCGGCCGGACGGTAACGCTCAGGCCGCCTTCCTGATCCACATCCTCTCCCTGGAATCTCGTTACAGACACAGGAGCATCAGAAGCGTATTCCCAGTTTTTACTCCAGGTAACAGTTGGGTCTTCGATTCGGTTGGGTACCTGCAGCTCATACGTCACGCCGTCTACGCTATTTACATATTTGGAGTCGGGAGCATTTTCATCTGCCAGGGCCACCAGATATATCAGTATCTTTTGCCCGACATATTTCTCCAGCGGCAAGCTTACGCTGTAACGGCCGTTCTCTTTTTTCTCTGTCACGAGTACAGTCGCCAGAGGATCCGCAGGCGCTGTATCCAGGGTTCCGTCTGTCTTGTAAGGTTGCACAAAGACCCCATAGGATACACACCCCTCCTCCGGGCTAATGGGTTCCCACTCCACCGTATAATTCAACTCGTCTGGATTGGGATTCGTGATCGTCGGCTGTGCCGGTCTGGGCAGTCTCTGCTTTACTGGATAAATCTTCGATGCAGTCAGGCCGATTTCCCCTTTTGCTTCATCTCCCCTGCGAGTGACAGTAAGTTTTACATTTTCATAGGTCCAGTCTTCTGCATCTACTGGAAGCTGGTTCCCATAAATCTCCTGGTTTGTCACAATGGATACCTCTTTGCCATCTTCATTGATACCCGTCAGGGAGACAATGTAAGAATTGGCTGTACCATCTGCTTCATCCCATCGGAAGGTATACTGCATCCGGTCTTTATCTAGACCAGAATCCATCGCAAGCTCTGCCTTTTCTGAAAGCTTGGGGGCTTTTATCCATGTAAGCAATACTCCGCTTTCAGGAAGGAAGGCCCTGTAGTTTTCAAAGGTGGCCTCATCTAACACAGGACTATCCATATAACTCCAGACAGGCGTCACTTTTTCTGTCCCGTCGGCCCCGGTTTCTTTTTCTACCCCATCCAGCACACAAATGTTTCCCCGATTATTTTTCAAGGTATAAATTCCGGCATAATCTCCCTCTGTAGAATAATAGGTATATACCTCTCCCAGTCCTGATTGGGCATACCATACCCGCACTCTCAAATCTGTCACATAGGGAAATCCATCTTCTTTCAAGCAGGACATATACTCCGGCAAGCTGCTAAAGACGGCCGAAACAGTACCGTTCGCAGAGGTGAGGATATCCGTCTGTTGGATCACTACATCCTCTTGCCTGGTTCCTTCCCTGTCATCCCAGGTTCCAATCAGCTCAGCCCTGTATATGGGAGTCGTGGTAATCGTACCGGAATTTTTTGCATCTAATGTCACTGTAATACTCAAATCACTCAGGTATGTTCCTGAAATACTATATTTCGGCTCTGCAAGCGGAGCATTTCCCTTTAATGCCAGAGAGGGTGTATATGCAGGAAGAAAGACGGGAACTGATACTTGTTCGGAAGGCAGTATCATCACCTGTTGTGTGTCCCCTGTACCAATCGCCTGAACAAGAAGCTGCTGTAAGGAATCTGAACTCAAATTGCCAGAGTCTGTATACAGCGAAGTTTTGACCCATTTCTCTTGTGCCTCATCCCATTGGGGCTCTATTTCCACTTTTTCTCCATTGATCTGGATCTTCCAGTTTTCCTCAAAATCTTCATATGAATAATCTTCCTCATTCTCCAGCCAGAAACGGTATGTAAGTCCTCCATGACTGCGTACCAACTCAACTTTAATACTGGGAGCGGGGAGAATCTTCGCAATCTTTTGGGTATCGCTGTAAATCATCTCAGAATCTTTCACTTCATCAAACATACTGCAGGCCTTTACTCCCACCGACAGATGTTTATCCTTTAGTTGGGCTGCCTCCTCTGGAGAAAGTTCAAAGCTGTACTCTTCTGAATAGAATTCAATGTTTCTCAGAGCTGTTCTATTTTCCCCATTTTCTCCCTCAGCCAAATATAAAACTCCCTTATATTTAAATGGATCTGTCCCATATACAGGAGTCACCTTAACCGTCACCCTATTTCCATTACTGGAGACTTCTACGCTGCTTGGTTTCTCTATTTCCTCCTTTTTCGTATCTAACGTCACCAAATTTGCCTTATTCTCCAGCTTATGGTAGGCGCTTCGAACATGATCGTCAAAATCGCTTCCTTTATTAGCGATCTGATTTCCCATGTTGTTATGCTGTAGATCAGAAATTTCAAATAAAAGCTGCCCTACTTCAGTTGTTCCTGAGAGAAGCTTGTCGTTTTCAACCCTCAAACCAGCTATATTATTTATCCGTGTCCCTTCCTTCAGATAGGCAAGATAATCTGTTCCATCCTTTCTTATGATATACGCACGGGCCGTCTTGGCTCTTGCCAATTTTTCCGTCAATGTAGATACAGTTCCATTTGAAAAGGTTACACGATCTCCATCAATAAAATAGTTATTCCCTGCAACAAGGTGTTGAGAATTTTTCGTGTTATTTCCATTTTCATAGGAAATGATTGGATGGTCTTTGTAATTGTTATTATTATAGCTTACAGAGTAACAATCTCTTAATACTGTATTTTTTGCTCCTGTTTCCTCATAGCGCTCACCAAAAATTCCACCCACAAAGTTTGCTCCATTCAGATTGGAAGCAAAGTTGCGGCAGCGCTCTATACGCAAAGATATATTTTTCGTGGATCTCTCAATTGGTTTTTGATCTGGATTATCACAGGAAAAAAACCCCACAATGCCAGACGCCATGGAAGCAGAATGAATCTCCACACCGGAACCGTTGACACAATCCAGTACCTGGATAGTATACCTTTGTCCTGAATCGTTGTCTTCCACCCGGTAAGCTGTGACATTTCCCAGAATTCCAGCGCTGTCATTGGCACAGTTCCCATTGTTTTGACCACTTCGTCCAAAGATATTCCCATAATTTCCACAGCTTATAATATTGTACTCATTATTTTCATAGGCATGGTAAAGCTGGGCCACGATTCCGCCGGCCGCGCCTACCCAGCCTGCTCCATAAGTGGTCTGCAGATTCCCATAGTTATAGCATTTTTCAATGGTCCCCCCAGTTCCTGTCCACTGTCCCAAAATACCGCCTGCATAATGTGCCCACATGCAATAGACCGTACCATAATTGATACATCCCTGAAGCTTCCACCCACCAGCAGTCGTATTGTTCTGGTTCCCGATGATACCACCTGCAAAGCGGTCGCTCTCTCCTACCCAATTCCCTTGTTGATTACGTGTTGGACTCTGCTCCTTGCCTACAAAAGCCTGATTTACCAAAAAAGACAGATCATTTTCCGATTCATTCATTCCAATGATACCGCCAGTTCCCACACCGATAGCACTGGACTTGTTATTCAAATACCAGTTTCCAGTAGCACAGCGGTCTACCCGTCCGCTGGGTGCATTGTAGGCAGCGATTCCCCCCAGGTTCCCATTGGTAAGCATCGTGAGGGTCAAATTTCTGTTCTGATTGACTTTTCCACCTCTGTTATAAGAAAAATCTTCAAGAGAGTTGTTTACATTGTTCCATCCCCAATTTACATAATTTTCATCAGCAGAAAGCCCTTTTGTGTTGTCAATAAATTTGTTTACATTCTCATTAAAGTCATCTTCCGTGAAATCTCCAATCCCCTTCATCAGTTCTGCCGTGCCAGAATCCCCGGACAGGGTAATACTACCCTTGTTATAGCCTACAATGCCACCGACCATTCCATTGGCCACACGTATCGCGCTTGACCTGTCGGATTTGTCGATAAAGCATCCGCTAATTACAGCGCTTTCCTCATTCTTTCCAACGATTCCTCCTATATGAGTGGCGGATTTTTCTTTTTCTTCCCAGGTGCTGGTATTGGTAGCCGTATAGACACCTGTGGCCTTCAGATCAAGGCCTTTGACCGTACATCCAGACAGAGATCCTATGTTGCATCCTGCGATTCCTCCATAGCAATTCCCCACAGCGCTGCTACCCTCATCTATGGTCCCGTTGAGGAAATGACATTCCTTCACACCTTTCTCTGGATCTGCCGCCAGGTTTTCGCCCACAATACCACCCAGGTACTGATAATTTCTAAAATTTTTAAATGTTAACCCTGATGCGGTGATGGACATGATAGCTCCGGTTTCAGAATTTACGCCGGCGATGCCTCCCACACTTAACTTACCAGTACTTAAAGAAATCTCTGGTATCTGTTCAACCAGAGAATCCTTCTTTCCCTGAATCGTTCCCTCATTTATGCCAGCCACACCGCCGACCTTTTGGGCGCTTCCAGTAATCTTTACCTTTCCCTGTATCGGACTTAAAGCAATGAGAATCTCTCCTCTGTTCACTGCGCAGACTCCGCCGATCTCATTTTCCCCATGACTGTTAATGGTGACAGAGATTTTTCCATTTCCATCTCCCACCGTACAGTTATCAATCCTTCCATGGTTTTCGGCTGTAATTCCTCCTGCATAACCCGCATCACTGTTCACATTTCCCAGATTCTCGCAGCCTGTCAATGCCATGCCTTCTCCATTCACTGCCACTATGCCTCCTGCCAGTCCTTTGTTGGCAGTGACACGGGCACAGCGGTTTCGGGCCTGGGTAATACTTCCTCCTGCTCCCCGGGCTTCTCCTGCGATTCCTCCTGCATAGCCTGAGAGGGCCCGCACTTCTTTTGCCTGGGCAGTGAGATAGATCTCCTTTCCCAAATCTGATTCTGCTATCAAAATTCCTTCGTTGATACCAACGATACCGCCTACCTGTCTGCGCCCCGTGACGGTGACGCCTGCTCCTACGGCCACTACTTCTCCTGCAGTGCCTGATTGAGCCTTCACTGAGATAGTTCCCGAATTCTGATTCAACCCCACCAGACCACCGATGCCGTTTCCTGTATTTTCCCCGTCATTTCCAGAGGTTCCAGTGACAGTGCGGGTCACAGTATCATTCTCTCCAGTCGCCTGAATCTGTCCTGCATTTCCCCCTGCCATGCCGCCGGCATAATTTCCAGCTGCTGTAACGCTGGCCGAGCTGGTATTGTCTATAAGAGCCCCCTGAAGCAGGTTAAAGCCCACGATTCCGCCGACATAGTTACGCCCAGAGATGGTCCTCCCCTGGCTTGTCGTACATGTTCCAATCGTTCCTGATACATAATTCCAGATGGAGTTCCCTTTTACATCTGTGTAATGATATCGTTGGTTTTCATTTCCTGTACCTGCATTTACATTGACATTTAATCCAGCAATGCCGCCCAGGTAATCTAGCTCTACATTTCCAAAGTTACTGGCCAGCTCACAGTTAAACACACCGCCGGCATTGAAACCTACAATACCTCCCAGGCCCTGGAATCCTCTCATATTACCTGTGTTGGCGCAGTGATCGATGACCTGATGCTCCATATTGGCGCCGATAATGCCGCCAATGAAATAGACACGGGTCTCTTCCTCGATCTGTTGGGCAGCAGAATAGACTCCCTCATTCTCCAAATATGCCTTCAGAGACACACCTTCTCTGGGAGCACTGCCGGATCTGGATATCTCAGCAGAATTTTTACAGTTTTGAATTACCAGGCTGGTGCCCCGCTCGCAGTAGCCTACGATACCGCCTATGTAGGCATATCCCCGGATGGGAATATTGTTATTGGCACTGTCCAGGTTGTCTTTATCATTTCTTATATTGGCAATAGTCAGTGTATAGGGATTTTCTGACTCCATCACCTTTGTGGGAAGATTATTCTCATCCAGCCTGGGAAGAAGGGCTTTTTCTGAAGGCGTCTTGGCATCCGCCTCAGCAAGAAGACAGGTAAGAAGATCTGTACCGCCAAGCTGCTTCTCCTCATAGGTTCTGTGGTAGCCTATCACTCCCCCGGTAAAAGCTGTTCCAGTAATACTGCCAAGACCGTTGTCCGCCCAGAAACGTTCCAAGCTGTTATCCTTCTCAAGAGCTACCACATTGGCGCCGATGATACCGCCTACGCAGTATTCTCCTGTGACGCTGACTGGACGTACAGAGAGCTCCATCTCTAAAATCTCCCCAGATGCATTGAGTCCGATTGCTCCTCCAACAGCCGCGCCGGTGGCGTGGATCTGTCCGCCAATCAGCTGGTAGTCAGCTTCTACCTTCCCGTAGGTATCATTGAAGCCAATAACACCACCCACGAAATTTCTACCTGTCACGATACTGGATACAGACTTCACAGCGGTAGCCGAATCCTCTCCGCTAAAATAAATCTCACCGTTGTTATAGCCTGCCAGGCCCCCAGCACAGTCTCCGGTGGTCTGCCAATTCTGCACAATGGTATTGTAAATGCTGTGATCGTAGTCAGAAAGATAGCTGGCACAGTTTTCCAGCTTCCCCATCCTTCCGTTATAGCCTACGATCCCTCCAATATAGCGGCCATATCCGGCTGCCACACCGTTATTTACACAGTTATGGATCGTGGTACTGGCGTTTCCATCGTTCTTACCTACGATACCGCCCACATAGTTATTGCCAATGACATAGCCGGCGTTGGTTGTCACTGTAATATTTTCCTCATTTGCCCCTGTGATCACCTGTTCAATATCGTTGGAAAGTCCGCCTGCAATACCACCCACATAATCAGAACCGAGAATATACCCCCCGCTCTGGGTACGGCAACCTCTCAAGTGACAGCCGTTCCCGTAGCCGATGATGCCACCTACATACTGTCCCAATAGAGTTTCGGCTCTTTCATCCTCATCATAGCCATCTTTCATATACTGGTAGCTGCTAGAACGCCCAGAAGCGCTGAAGGAAGTATCGATCTCCACTTGGCTTCCATAGCCCAGGATACCGCCGAAGTACCGCCCTGTAAGCTCCCCATCCTCTTCCTTTCTGGCTGCACTGATGGCGCATAGCACCAGGCCGTTATTGGAACAGTCCTTCAGGCCGGATGTATGGGAACTATCACCGGGATTTGTATTCAAATTGTAATCGCTTTTCACATTACCGCCTACGCCGCCTGTAAAAAGGTTGCCTGTCACATTTGCATGGTTGACACAGGTGTCAAGCTTTACCTGCTCGCCAATCCAGGCATAGCCAAAGACTCCTCCGATCCCATAGGCGTAATCGGAAGCTTGCTTCTCCACATTGGCTGAGTTCTGTATTTTAACTGGATCTGGAAGCTTCGCCTCCACAGCGCCTTCCACAGTTAGATTTCGGGTCTGAATCAGGGTGGCATCGGTAGCTGTCAGCATTTTTAGCTTGCCATCCATCTCTTTCCCTGCAAGCACACCAACTAAGCCGCCGATTCCCGCCGGATTCATGTCTCTTTCACTGCCATTTTTTTCTCTGTCTGCAAGCCGGACTTCCAGCACTTTCGGCTGTGTCTGGGCCTCTTTCTTTGTCACCTTCAATGAGATTTGATTCAGCTTCCCCTGGCTTCTTCCGCAGAGAACTCCCACGCCGTATAAATGTTCAAAATTTTCTACAGGCTCCGACTCATTTTTTCCTGCTACTTTTTCCCCAGTAAGCTCTAGCAGAGGGTCTTGCAGAGTCACATTTTCGATGGTTCCCTCCACTTCACAAAAGAGTCCCAGATAGTTCGTGTATGAACGTTTATTTATCTCCAGGCTCAAATAAAGCGTATCGATCAGTGAATCATTTGCCACAGAATCCGCTCCCAGATGTACATTGGACAGTGAGGCGGTACCCAGCAAAATCGGTGACAAAATCCCGCCGCTTTTCCCCCTCAGAGTATGGTTCCTGGAAAGCACTGGGACAGAGGGGAAGTCAAGAGTTTTCCCTCCCTGGCTGCCTGGAGAACTGCTCTGCCAGGTAGCTTTACGGATTTTTATGATTTCCTCACCCGCATACTCTTCTTCCACCACTCCTTCGTACAGTCCGGTGCCCGGAGAAGTCCAGTCCATATTTCGTTCCGTCAGGGTAAACTCTGCCTCTTTCGTCTCATCATAGTAGCGAATATTGGAAAGATGACGGAAGCGGGCAATCCCGGCCTCAAGCTTTGCATCTTTCTCTTTGCTCCCTTTGGCGAAAAGGGTATTTTCCACATTGGAGGTGACAGGACGGCTCTCTTGGTACTCTCGAAAATCTTTTTCTTCTTCGATTCCCTTATAATATGGATCAGCCTTTATGACAGCATAAATATCCTGAGGGCTTTTTAGCTCCTCAAGTCCTGGATTTACTGCAAGCCTGGTAATACTGGTACTGGTAGTCCGGGCCAGGGTCACTCCTCCACTCCCACCCTCATTGGCTTTCAGTCCTTCTATCAAAGCAGCCGACATCATGCCGTCCAGAGTCAGAGAAAACCTCCCATTCTGACCGACTCCTCCTTTCTCGTAGGAGAGAGGAAAATACCAGTCTCCAAGATCAGCCTGTTCTCCCCCCGAGGTCTTTGGTCCCTTCAGATTCAGCCGGACAGCCCCAGCGCCAGACCAGCCATAATTCTTTCTAAGCTCCGTTCGATTCACCTGAGTGGAAAAAAGCTCTTCTTTCGTCTCATCGTTGTAAAAGGTAATGGTAAAATTCACATCCCGGTTGTCATATCTGGAATTGCTGGACCAGTTCAGGGAGAGAGTCTCGCTGTTCACCAGATTGATACTGGTGACTTTAAGCTGAGTAGGCTTCAGATCGACTACATTTGTCACATCCTCCGCGGAATAGTAGCCCAGAAACTTTCCTTTCCGATTGTCATAGGAACGATTGCCCTCTCTGGCACTGATATCCAAAACCCCCTTTGAACTATCCTCTGCTTCATAAGAAAGCTCATGACAACGGGTTGCATAAAAAGCAGAATACACCTGCCCTGTCTCAATATCCACCTCAATGGCAATGACGCCTTTCAAAAATTCCTTGTCATAGCTGCTCTCATCCAAAAGTGTTAATACCTGATCTTCCGATTTTGAGGCCCTGTCAGCCTTGCCGCTGTTCAGCATGACGCCGTAGATGCGGCTGTTCTTTGCATCCGCATCATCACCAACAAAAGTAGTATTCGGTGTTCCCTTCTCTATGATTTTTGCACGAAAATCCTCCCACTCGCCAGAAGTACGATACCAGGTGAGCACGGATTCTGCAGCTAAATATGCGGTTTTTGCATTGGCTTCATTCTTCCGAAATTCTGCCAGCTTTATGTAATGGGACGCTGTAGGAATGGCAATGGCCGCAATTACAGCCAGAATGGCCAATACCACCACAGCCTCCATCAAAGTAAATCCTTTTTTTAACTGTGACTTCATGAATTACAATTTTCCTTCCAAATCTTCTGGGAGCTGGGCAAATTCTATGGCTGTCTGCCGAGTAATCCTTCCCTCCCGTTCGAGTTGCAAAATGGCCTCATCCATGGAAATCATCCCTAGTTTTCGGCTGGTTTGCATAATACTTGGAATCTGATGAGACTTGCCCTCCCGAATCAGATTGCGTATGGCAGGGTTGGCATGAAGCACTTCAAATGCAGCCACACGGCCTCTGCCATCTGCCCTTGGCATCAATTGTTGGGAAATAATAGCCTCCAAGACATTGGAAAGCTGTACCCGTATCTGCTGCTGTTGATGAGGAGGAAATACGTCTATAATACGGTCCACGGTACTGGCCGCTCCGATGGTATGTAGAGTGGATAAGACAAGATGTCCTGTCTCTGCCGCCGTAACTGCTACGCTGATGGTCTCGTAATCCCGCATCTCTCCCACTAAAATCACATCGGGATCTTCGCGCAAAGCAGCCCTGAGAGCATTGGCATAGCTTAAAGTATCCAGGCCGATCTCTCTCTGATTTACCATAGACAGCTTGTGTGGATGAAGGTACTCAATCGGATCCTCCAGGGTAATAATATGTGCATCCCTACAGGTATTCACTTTATCAATAATTGCCGCTAATGTGGTGGATTTACCGCTTCCCGTAGGACCTGTCACCAGTACTAACCCTCGTTTTTTCTGGTAGAGATCGATAATCGAAGAAGGCACACCCAATTCCTCTGGTGAAGGAATCCGGGTGGACACCAGACGAAAAGCCAGTGCTGCCGCCCCCTGCCTGCGAAATGCATTGACACGGTATCTTCCTATCTCTGGGATAGAATAAGACATATCGTACTCCCCACGCTCCATAAACTGTTGAAACTGTTCTTCATTCAGAATCCTGCGTACAACTGACATCGTATCTCCAGAAGTGAAAGGCTCTCCTGGCAAGGTCTCTAAGCCGCCATGAAGTCTCATCTTAGGTGGAATTCCTACTGTTATATGTACATCACTTGCTCCGGCCTCTGCGGCATAAGCTAAAATTTTTTCTATTTCGAGCATATTAAATATCCTCCTGATAACCAATTTGAGTCAACTATCTCCATGTGAGCAATTCAGGCTATTTTTTCATTATTTATATTTTTTTATGTTTTTTTTTATAATTTTCTACTGTATTTTTCTGATTTTTCAGAAATCGTATAGTATATTACTTATTATATAATTATTTTACATTTTAAAAAAGATAAATTTCCTAAGTGGTCGAAGCTATTCTTAAATGGTATTTAGAATAAGAATACATGGAATAAAATGTCTGATTTAGACGCAGAAATAAAAAAGGCCTCCCACATTCGTGTCATGGGAGGGGCCAGGGGGGGATAATCATTTTTTTAGAAGAGAAAAGTACTGTTTTAGAGTCAAGGGATAATAGCGCCTGCTGACAGGAAAGCTCAGACCGTTCTTCATTTTTACCTCTGTCTTCAGTAATTCTGACACCTGAGTCAAATTGATCAGGTAACTATTGTGACATTTACAGAAATACCATCCTGAAAGCTCCTGTTCCAGTTTGGACAAGGTACCATTCCATTCCAGGGATCTTTGGTCATCCAACCATACCCGGACGTGATGGGATACGGCTTCCATTGCAACGATAGATTTAAAGGGCAGGGAAAGCAAATCCCGTCCAATTTTCAAGTCTAGAACAGTACTGCAATAGCGCTCCTCATAGTCTGCCAAAATAATGGTTTTCAGCTTTTCCCAGTCTAATGGCTTGACCAGATACCATAAGGGTCTCATCTCAAAGCTGTCAAAGACATAGTCCCGATGAAATGTCATAAACACAAGGCTACAATCTATACCTCCTTCCCTCAATTCTCTGGCCAGATCCAGTCCATTTTGCTCTCTATCCTTAAATTCCACATCCAGAAGAAGGATATGGCAGGAACCTTCCTCTGACAGCAATACCTCCTTAAGCTGATCTGGATCTTGGTAGCCAGCAATGTGAAAATCTATATCTGGTACAAGGCCTAAACCTGTCATAATCTCGTTTACTTTTTCGTGTGCCTGATTTAGGAAAATCTTCTCGTCGTCAACTATCGCAATTTTATACATAACTCTCATCCCTCTGTCTAAATGGACAATGCTAAAATAACTTCTCTCATACTCTGTTCCCGAGAAAGATCCATGCATCCCTCCTCTGATGCCAAAGCTAATGAATCCACACGCTCCAGAAATTGCTTTAAATCCCTGAATATATGCACATGGATATGGGAAAAGCCATTATTTTTCAAAACTGTCTGGATATGCTTTCCTGCCTTTTTCCAATCGATATTTTCTACTGTGTCTGTGAAACCTACCACTTCATCTTTGGTGATTACCAGAGCTGTGACTGGATAGGATTTCTCATAGGTTGTCAGCACAAGCTCATAGGCCACTGCCATTTCACATGTATGAGAGGAAATCTCCTGATAGAGTTTTTCTGAAATGGAATGGCGCTTCCAAAATAGAAATACATTTACCAATTCTTTACAAGCCGGGAGACAGCCCACCACAGCCACAATGGTAAAATAATTTTCTTTTGTACCTGTAGTGAAGTAGCCCGCCAGAAAAATAGAAATGGGCAGAAGGAAAAACACGAAGGTTTTTAGTATCTGTCGTTTTTTGTGGGCATCTGTGTAACCATAAGTACCTTTCCGTATTTTTATGCTCATCATATCATCCTTTTTAGAATTTCTATATTTCTTTTGAGTGGATTTTTTTATTTTAGTCTATCTCTCAAAGAATTACAACTACAAAAAGATTCTTCCCATAATCCAAAGCAAGAATTTCTGTGGAAACAACTTAGCTATCAAACGCACGATTCGTATGTAGCTTCCATAAATGGATAAGGATCTCCCTGCTTCTGCGTCAAATAAAGCCTTTCGTACTACTTTCTTAGGCTTTGCCAGAAATATTTTTTTCCAGAAATTCAAGACAATCTCTCCTGTGTGGAAAAATTCTGTATCCACTGGTCCAGGACATACTGAGGTTACAGAGATTCCTCTGCTCTTCAGCTCTCTTCCCAATGCCTGATCAAAGGAGAACACATAAGACTTGCTTGCTGCATAGATAGCAAAGCCAGGCTGGGGCAGAAAGGCCGCCCCAGAATCTACCTGTATGATACGGCTTCTCTTTCTCAGATACGGCAGACATAGCATAGTTACAACAGTTAGGGCACGGCAGTTTACATCCAGCATCCGACAGGCATCTTTCCAATCCTGATCCTCTATGAGACCACTTTTCCCACAGCCAGCACTGTTTACCAGAAGCCGGATGCAAGGATGTTCTCTTTTTAAAAGTAACTCCAGTTTTTCCAAATCCGTATCCTGAGACAGATCCAGAGAAAGAATTTTTAACTGCTTCCCCGAAAGTTCTTCCTTTAGCTCCAAAAGAGCCTGTTCTCTTCTGGCAAGCACCCAAATCTCTTCCAGAGACGGGTAGCCGGATGCAATCTGCCGGACAAATTCTCTTCCTATCCCAGAGGATGCCCCTGTGACCAGGGCTATGTACTTCATACCTTCAGCCTCCGATAACTTCCATCCAGCACCTGTTCAAAGCTCTCAATATAGTAATCTGCCAGTTCACAAATCAGCTCCTTACGCGCTGCGCAATAGGGCTCTTCCACAGCACAGACTCGTATCCCTGCATTGATACCAGCCTTTATCCCGGCTGGCGTATCCTCAAAGATCAGACATTCTTCAGGAGAAATCCCAAGATTTTCAGCCACCATAAGATAAATATCTGGTGCCGGCTTTCCGGCTCCGGCCTCGCAGGAGGTCATACAGCAATCAAAATAAGGAGTAAGCTCTAAGGATTCCATTACTGCATCCAGAAGTTCCCGGCTATTGCTGGTGGCAATTCCCGTGCGGATCCCCTGACCTTTTAAGTAATGTAGAAAGTTTATTGCGCCTGGCTTCATGGGAACTTCATGAGCATATTTATCTTTTGCCATCTCAATCCATTCTGCCTTAATTTCATCCAGGCTCTTTGCAAAGCCAAACTTACTCTTAAAATAAGCTGCTGTCTCAGAGAAACTCATACCTTCAATCTCATTTTGAAGGTTTTTAGGCAATTCAATTCCATATTTTCCCAAGTATTCTACATCAATATCCCCCCACATCCACATGGAATCAACCAGGGTCCCATCCAGGTCAAAAAGGACTGCTTTTACATTCTCTAACATTTCGTTTCCTCCTGAAGTAATCTTAATTCCTCCTCTGTTAGTGGACGATACTCCCCGGGGTTCAGCCTGGGATCCAGCTTCAGGCTTCCCATGGACAGGCGCTTTAAAAAGAGGACCTGGCAACCGACCGCAGCGAACATTCGCTTAATCTGATGATATTTGCCTTCCCGGATTGTCACAAAAACTTCCGATTCCTCTCCATCTTTTTCTATCTTAAGAACTGCCGGAAGTGAAGGCTTTGCTTCCCCAATATCCACCCCTTTTGCAAATGCCTGCACATGCTCCTTGGTAATACGTCCCTTTACTCTGGCAAAGTAAGTCTTGTCCACATGTTTTCGCGGGGACAGGAGGCAATGGGCTAAATTTCCATCATTGGTTATCAAAAGGAGTCCCTCTGTATCCTTGTCCAGCCGTCCCACTGGAAAAAGATCCGACCGCTTCTTCTCTTTTATCAGATCCAGAACCGTAGTGCAGTTCTTATCTGAACTGGCAGAAATACATCCTGCAGGCTTATTCAGCATATAATATTCTTTCTCCACATAGGAGAACTCTTTTCCTTCCACACAGATCTTCTGTTCTGTTTCCACTTTCTGCTCTGGCCTCAGTGCTGTCACACCATCCACCGTGACCAACCCCTTACGAATCAGCTGCTTGACCTGTGTGCGTGTTCCAAGGCCCATGTCACATAAAAATTTATCTAATCGCATTTGCTGATTTATAACCTCCACCCTGCATAGTACTTATTCCGCAGACTTCCATTCACCAGCTTGGCCCATCCCAGAGGCTGTCCATCCACACAGACCAGACGCCATCCAGAGGAAGGAGCTTCTCCTGTCAGATCGTCTACCTCCAGGGTCTCTCCTTTGAGATAACGAAGTACCCGCTGGTCTTTGGAAGAAAAATCAATGACTGCCGAGCACTCCTCTTTCTTCAAAGCCATAGCCAAAGCCTGACTTGGCTCAAAACGCTTCTTTCCAACTTCCCCCAGATAAAGCCCTGTGCGTAAGAAACGAAGCCCCCGGATATTTCTGTCCCAGAGGGTTTTGGGTAAGCTGTAGAGCTTCTTGTCATACAGGCGGAGACTCATTTTCTCAATAGGAAGTAAAATTAGTCTCTGAAAATCTTCCCACTCCTGACAAATTTCTGGCTTTCTGGCCTTAACTCTAGAAATTTCACTTTCTTCTGAGTACTTCTTCTCTTTCTGAAGCAATGCCAGAAAATGTCCCTCCCCCTTCATCCGATGAGGATAAATGCGGACGCACTTCTTTATCTGCTCCTTATGTTCTTTGGTAAGCTTTCGGCTTTCCAACTCCTCTATCAACTCTGGTCTTCCTCTGGAAAATCCCTCATAATCAGACAGAGAAACCACTTGAAAAGCTCTCTCATTTTCCAACAGCCAGGCAATCGTCCCCTCATTTTCCTCTGGGGAAAAGGTACAGGTGGAATAAAGCAATTGCCCGCCAGGCTTTAAAAGCTTTGAGGCTTGCTCTATAATCTCTCTCTGAATAGGGGCATAATGGCTTGGTCCATGCTCCAGCCAATCTTTTTTCATAGAAGGATCTCTGCGAAACATTCCCTCTCCAGAGCAGGGAGCATCTACCAGTATTTTGTCGAAAAATCCCTGGAAATAAGAAACTAATCTCTGTGGCGTCTCACTTGTCACCAAAATATTGGCAGCTCCAAACAGCTCCAGATTCTTAAGCAACCCTTTTGCTCGGGAATTGCTGATATCATTTGCTACCAAAAGTCCGGTACCTTTCAGACGGGCAGCCAGTTCTGTGGCCTTTCCTCCAGGAGCTGCACAGAGATCCAAGACCCGGTCTCCCTCTTCAATAGGAAGATAGGCAGCCGGTGTCATAGCGCTGGGCTCCTGGAGGTAATAAAGTCCAGCAGCATAATAAGGATGACGAGAAGCGGAAATCTTGGGAGACAGATAAAATCCATTTCTAATCCAAGGAATTTTCTCCAAAGGAAATGGAGAAATCTTCTCAAATTCCTCCACATCTATTTTGGAAGTATTGACTCGAAGTCCCCGAAAGCTCTCTTCCTGAAAACTGTCCATCCAGGCCTGATATTCCTCTCCCAACAATTTTTTCATATTTTCCAAAAATTTTTCTGGCAACTGTAACTCAAAATTCATATGTATAACTCAATCCTCTGAGGCCAATGACTGGGCCCGGTATCCTTCTGCAATCATATCCAATTGCTTGTTAAAGCGCTCCAATTGCTCAATATCATTCATTGCATACACTCGGTAAAATTCATCCTGGATCTTGGCAATCTCCCGCTTATTTGCCACATTATAAAGATTCTGTATATTATTTAAAATATCTGCCACAATATTTGCCTGATTCTGAAACAGGATCTGTGCATCCATGATTTCACTGCGCACACTTGCCATCTCATTATCCAGCATAATAATGGCACTAGCCGCATTGAGCAAGCGCTCCCGAATATGCTTGGGAATATTTTTCTTATACTTGTATTGCAGGGAGTGTTCCACTGTCGCCCAGAAGTTCATAGCCATGGTTCGAATTTGTACTTCCATTTTCAATCTCTTCGAGCCGTCCAGTGTATCTACTGTGTAATAAATAATCATATGGTAGCTTCGATATCCTGAGCTCTTCATATTGCGAATATAGTCCCGCTCCTGCTTTACCTCCATATCCTTCCTGTTTCGGATTATCTCTACTACTTTATCGATGTCCTCCACAAATTGGCAGATAATCCGTATTCCCGCTAGATCCGCGATCCGATCTTCTACATTTTCCAGAGAGACCTTTTTCTTTTGACACTTATCCAAGATACTGGATATGGATTTTACCCTGCCGATTACCCGCTCAATGGGACAATACAGACCTCTATCATGGTGTTCCTTAATGAGATGATTAAATTTTGTTGTCACTTCCTTGACGGCAAGCTCATAAGGATTCAAAATCTCCCGCCATAATTGTATTTCCATAAAAATTCTCCTACTATAGATTCCACTGTTTTTTAGTTCCGTTTGTTTAATAGGAATAGCTCAGTTTATTCTGCTCCAGGTATCTTAAAAACCAGTAAGGATTGACTGCCAGCTCTGGCAGCTGTTCCGTCCGTATGTAAATACCCAGGTGCAAATGTACATCAAACTTTCCTCTGGTCCCCTCCTCTTTGCCATATCCCGTATCTCCCATATACCCCAGAAGCTGTCCGGCTTTTATCACATCTCCCGGTTCAAACTCCTCGGCATAGGAATCAAGATGTGCATAGTAAAAATAGACATTATGGATACTGCGAATCCCGATTCTCCAGCCACCTTTCTCCAGCCATCCTATCTTTTCTACTACGCCATCACTGATACTTACCACAGGATAATAGCCGCTTTTATTAATATTTGCCATCAAATCTGTCCCCTCATGTCCATAGGAGCCGCCGTAAGTACGTTCAAACAGCCAGCTATTCTCATAGGAAACTGTCGCTTCCTCATTCTCTGTGGACTCAGGGATTGGAAAGTAGACAAGATCTTTCCAGATATTTTCGTAAAGCTCATATAAAGCACGAGCCTGCCTGGCAGGCTCGTCTGTCTCTTCAGAGACTGGAATCTTCTGTTCCTCCAGCCAGACAAGCTCAAACTGAACGAAAAAGCATACACTAATAATCAGTAATAGATAAGAAGCAATTGACAGCCGCATAGTCCTCCTGTAGAACAATAATTCCCTATCCATTACTATATGATTATCTCAATTCTTTTAGAACCTCCACAAGGAATTCATAAACACGCTTTGTCGATACGATACTGAGGCGCTCCTTAGGAGAGTGAATATCATACAGATTGGGCCCTATGGAAACACAGTCCAGTCCTTCCATCTTCCCGCTGAAAATTCCACATTCCAGTCCTGCATGAATGGCCACCACCTTCGGCTCTTTCTGGTACATCTTCTGGTAAACATTTACCATAGTCTCACGCAGCCTGGAATCCTTTTTATATTCCCATCCCGGATAGGAGCCACTCTCCTCATAAATTCCGCCCAAAAATTCCACGCAGTGCTTAAGGCGATTCCCCATCTCGTGCTTTTCTGTCTCCACAGAGCTGCGCACACTGAAAATCACATGGGCTGCTTCCTCATCCAGCTTCAAGATACCTAAGTTCAGAGACGTCTGTACCAGCCCTTCAATCTCCACACTATTTTTTATCACGCCGTTGGGAACCATATGCAAAAGATAAGTGAGCAGGGATGCACTCTTTGGCGTCAATGTCTTCCCAGTGTGCACTCCCTCCCGAATAAAGGATACCTTTACCCCCGGATCACTGGCCCGTAACTCATTTTTATATACTTCATTCCAGAAAGTAAGCACCTCCTGCATCGTGTCCGCATCCTCATTCTTCACATAGAGAAGGGCTTCCGTCTTGCGGGGAATGGCATTATCCATAAGCCCTCCCTGAAGCTCTCCTATAAGGAAATCCAGCTTTTGATCAAGGTCTGCAAGTATACGGCCCATCAAAATATTAGAATTTCCATGCTCTTTGTGGATCTCTGTGCCAGAATGGCCGCCCAAGAGTCCTTCCACAGCCACACGGAAACGCACGCCCTCTACTTCCTGCCAACTCACCGGCAGAATACACTCGCTTCGCATACCGCCTGCACAACTTACTGTAAAGATTCCTTCCTCCTCAGAATCAATGTTGATCATACGTCTTCCTTTCAGGGAAGAGGTATCCAACTCTCCGGCTCCCAAAAGCCCTATCTCTTCGTCTGTAGTAAAGATACACTCCAAAGGAGGATGTCTAAGAGAGTCATCTGCCAGAACTGCCAGGGCCATAGCCACAGCAATACCATCATCTCCTCCTAACGTGGTCCCCTCTGCATAGACGAAATCTCCATCCACTGCCAGTTTTAGACTATCCTTCTGAAAGTCTACAGGTGAATCCCCGTCTTTCTCACAGACCATATCCAAATGTCCCTGGATAATCACAGTGGGAGCCCCTTCATAGCCGGAAGATGCCTCTTTTTTGATAACTACATTCCAAGCCTCATCCTGGACAGCAGCCAGACCATGTTCTTTGGCGAACTTCATACAGTAATCGCTGACAGCTTTTGTATTTCCTGAACCATGGGGAATTCCACATATATCTTCAAAATACCGAAATACCTCTCTGGGCTCTAAATCCCCTAATCTACTCATAAATTACCTCCTGTCTCTCATATATATAAACATGATAAAAAAACTGCTTTATTTTTTCGTTATTATCTTATTAATCCTATTCCTTTTAGTAGACCCAACTCACGCTGTGGCTGCTTCCACAGCAGGTTTGATGCTGTGGTTTCAATCTCTTGTACCCACACTTCTGCCCTTTTTGATTCTATCTAATCTTCTGATTGCCATAGATGGGATCTCCTATGTCACTCGTTTCCTCTACCCAGTCTTTCACCGGATCTTTGGCTGTTCCCGGGATGGCTGCTTTTGCCTGGCAGCCGGTTTTCTGTGTGGTTATCCTGTGGGAGCAAAAGTCGCCGCCGATCTCACAAGAGAACATCTTATTTCTGTGGAAGAAGGGAATTATCTTCTATCCTTCTGCAACAATGTAAGTCCTGCATTCTTGATTAGCTATTGTCTCACGGACTGTCTGAAACGCCCTGATCTTCTGGGCTTTACTTTGCTGTGTATCTATGGCGTTCCTGTGCTTCTTGCAATAGTTTGGCGCAGGGGACGAAACTTTCAGAGTATAACCGCAGAAAAAAAGACATCCAGATCCCAAATCAGCTTCAAAATCGTAGATGTCTGTATGATGAACGGTTTAGAGAGCATCCTAAAGCTGGGATGTTATATCATCCTATTTTCCATGCTGGCAAGGCTTCTCATGAGAATCCCCTGTCCGTTCTCTTTTGTATCTTACGGTAGTGTGGGCTTACTGGAAATCACCAATGGGATCTCCCTGATCGCCTCGGATCCGTCTGTTCCAACTATGCTTAAATATACTTTTGTCATGGGTTTTGTAGCCTTCGGCGGCCTGTCTGGAGCCGCTCAGACAGAAAGCATGATCTTGGACAGCGGCCTGTCTTTTCTGTCCTACCTGAAAGCTAAGCTTTTGACAGCCGCACTTGTGATCTTCCTTGCACTTATCTTTATTCTTCTAAATCCTTAAGCTCGCTCTCATTTAAAGCAGGAGCCAGCTCGCTTCGATTGTTGGCTAAAATATCGCTGAAATCTTTCAGGGAAGTCATCATGGTCTCATATTTTGCCGTATGGTGATCCATAGTCTGGTGAATTAGCTTCTGAAGATTTCCCAGCATATCATCGGTATAGCGCATAGCCTGCATACGGAAATTGTTTGCCTCAATTGTTGCTGCGTCCAAACGCTGCTGCGCCTCTGACTCCGCTGCCGCCATAATCTCATTTGCCTGAATATACGCCTGCTGCATAATCTCATGCTCATTGATCAATTCAGACGTATGTATATTCGCCTCCTTGATAATAGCATCTGCCTTTGCCTGGGCGTCTGCAAGAATTGCATCGCGATTGGCAAGTACCTTCTGGTATCTCTTAATCTCTTCTGGCGTCTTCATTCGAAGCTCTCTAAGCAGTTCCTCGATCTCCTCTTTATTCACAATGATGTTGGTCTTTGACAATGTCTGAGGCTTACAGCCATCGATATATTCTTCTATCTCTTCGATAATCTGTTCAATTTTACTGCTCATTCATTTCTCCTTTACAAGAATTTTCCTATTTCTTTAAGCCCTGTGAGATTCTCTCTTTGATGCGCTTTTCCACAAGGGAAGGAACAAAAGCTGAGATATCTCCTCCGAACTCCGCCACCTCTTTTACTGTGGTGGAACTTAAGTAGGCATATTCTAAGCTGGTAGTTAAGAACATCGTATCCAGATTTGGGCTCATAATTCTGTTCGTCTGTGCCATCTGAAGCTCGTATTCAAAGTCTGAGATAGCCCGCAGTCCCCGGACAATCACATGAGCCTCACACTCTTTTGCAAATTCTACCAATAGCCCTGTAAAGGACTTGATCCTGACATTGGAGAATTTCTTTGTTACTTCTTCCAATATCTTAACACGTTCTTCCACAGAAAACAACGGAGATTTTGCCCGATTGTTCAAAACTCCCACAATCAGCTCATCTGCCACCCGGGAGGAACGCTCAATAATGTCTAAATGGCCGTTGGTCACTGGGTCAAAACTTCCTGGGTATATTGCTCTTACCATCTTCTTCTCCTCTATAATGAAAGTGTTACATTTCACTTCGTCTTATGAATAAATGCTTATTTGTCTTGTAGTTTTTTATCTTGTGGGGGCTGAAGCAAAAATCTTCTATCCAGTCTGTGTCTGCTTTTAAAGAAGCTTCCAGAATGATCAGAGTGTCGCTGTCTGCCAGGGATGAATGTCTAAGGTATGCAAAGACTTCCTGTTCGAATCCCTTATCATAGGGCGGATCAAGAAATATGAGATCAAAGGGCTTCTCACCCTCCAGTCTGTAAAGTGCAGTAAGCACATCCATGTACAATACCTGAGCATTGTCTGAAAGCTTTGTAAAGGTTAGGTTTTCCCGAATACACTCGCAAGCCTTCCGGTTATTTTCTACAAACACGGCTTCTCTGGCTCCTCGGCTTAAGGCTTCTATCCCGATGGCTCCGCTTCCTGCAAACAGATCCAGGAACCGGCAGTCACAAATTTCTGGCTGAAGGATATTAAATAAAGTCTCCTTGATACGATCTGTAGTAGGACGGGTGTCGAGCCCATCAATACATTTTAAAGGAAGACTTCTGGCGATTCCGGCAATCACTCTCATAGACTACCCCCTGACTTGGCCATTTCCATAAATCTTGTATTTGTAGGAGGTCAAAGCTTCCAATCCCATAGGACCTCTGGCATGAAGCTTCTGGGTACTGATCCCAATCTCAGCCCCAAAGCCGAACTCAAAGCCATCTGTAAAACGTGTAGAGGCATTGACATAGACAGCCGCCGCATCAATCTCACGCAAAAACTGCTCTGCATGCTCTGGATTTTCTGTAACAATCGCCTCAGAGTGGCCTGTATTATAATGATTGATATGGGCAACGGCTTCCTCAATACTGCTCACAGTTTTGACAGAAAGAATATAATCCAGATACTCCCTGCCCCAGTCCTCTTCTGTAGCCTGCTTCATAGGAACGACTTCTGCAGCAGATGAATCCCCTCTAAGCTCTACCTGTGCTTCTGACAGTTTGTCTCTTAAAAGAGGCAAAAATGAATCCTTTATCTTCTCGTGGACAACCAGCGATTCACAGGCATTGCAGACTCCAATCCTCTGGGTCTTTGCATTAAATACAATTTCCACAGCCATATTTAAATCCGCTCCTTCATCCACATAAATATGACAATTGCCAGATCCTGTCTCAATCACTGGAATGGTACTGTTATTCACCACTGTGGCAATCAGACTGGCACTTCCCCTTGGAATCAACACATCTATGTACTGATTCAGCTTCATAAAGGCAGAAGCCGTCTCCCGGCTGGTGTCTGTCAAAAGCTGTATGGCTTCTGCCGGTACTCCATGTTTTGTCAAAGCATTTTGCAAAGTCTCCACAATGGCCTGATTGGAAAAAATAGCGTCACTTCCACCCCGCAAAACCACAGCGTTCCCCGTCTTAAAACAGAGCCCAAAGGCATCTGCCGTCACATTTGGCCGGGATTCATAGATGATTCCAATGACTCCTAAGGGCACACGCACCTGGCGAATCTCAAGGCCATTGGATGGCGTCCGTTCTGACATGATCTCTCCAATTGGATCTGGAAGCTTCGCTATCTGTCTGAGCCCCTCAGCCATTCCCTGAATACGTTCCGGGGTAAGCTTCAGTCGATCTAAAAGCCCATCTTTCATCCCTTTGGCCTGACCATTTTTCATGTCCTTCTCATTGGCTGCAAGAATCTGTTCTGTCTCCTGAATCAAAAGGTTGGCCGCTTCCATTAATATCTGATTCTTTTGTTCTTCTTTTAAGATGCCAAGGATGGGCTCTGTCTCCTTTGCCTGCCGTCCTATTGTCTGTAATTCTAAAAATTGTGTTTGAGCTTCCAATATGCTCGGACCTCCGTTCTATGTAATTTATCGGGTAATCACCCGTTCCTCTGTAACGATTTTAGAGGGCCGGATATCAAATGTCTCAAAAGGCACTTCTTCTTTCATCTGAAATTCAAAAGCCAAAGCTACTGTCACAAGCCCTGGATGTACCTCTAAAAATCGATCGTAAAATCCGCCTCCATAGCCAATACGATGACACTGCTCATCAAAGGCTACACCTGGCATCAAAAGAAGTGCGTCTTCCTCTTCTGCCGGGTTCTTTTGTCGAGGCTCCTGAATACCAAAGTATCCATCCTCCAAATCGTTTTCAAAAGAAGTGATATAGAAAAATTTCATCTCTTCTCCTGTCACTTTTGGCACTGCCACGCGCTTCCCCTCCGACCATGCAGCTCGTATCAGATCCCGAGTCTCCACCTCATGTTTGCAATCCATATAGGCATAGATCACCTTTGCCTGCTTATATTCCGGCAATTTCAAAAAATGGTTCAAAGCTTTAAGACTCATACTGTGAATCTGCTCGTCTGTGTGAGCCGCCCGATACGCCCGTATTTCTTTTCGAATTATCTTCTTACTGTCCTTTTTTTCCATACTTTTCTCCCAGGTTTGTAATACTTCCATCCTGTTCTCTTACATCAATATTATTTAATTGTCCCCTCAGATTCATACGAACCGACTCAACATATTCTCTTCGAAGCTCTGCCTGCTCCTTTTTTTCTACCTCTGTCAATCCCTCCGCCTTAGAGCGGTGATAGAGCTCGTTAATCCGGGCAATCTTTTTCTCATCCATACTCCTGCTCCTATTGTAAGTATTCCACTACCTGTTCAAAAATATCTTTGGCATACTCATATCCATGCTGATAAAATGTGGTGAGTACCTCTACTCGATCCTCTGTATTCTTAATCACGGGAATCTGTGGGCGAATCACAAGCACATGACCGCGCTCCTCCAAATTCTCCACCAATTCCATGGTTCGGTTGTAATAGTAGGCCCTGTTTTTCACAGCCCGAATCAAATACGGATACTTCTGATACATGATCTTGGCCATCTGTAGGGATTTTTTTGCGGGAGACTTTCGATATCCTTCCTGCCTGGTAAGAATGATAATATTCTTTTTTATCCCATCATTCAGCGCCTTACGAATGGGGATGGAATCTGCCACACCTCCATCCAGCATAGGAATCCCATCTACCTCTACTGTGGGCGAGAAGATTGGAAGGCTGGAGGAAGCCCGACAGGCGGCCATGAGTCGTTCCCTGTCTGCCCGCTCTGACAGATAGGCAGCCTTTCCTGTCAGACAGTTTGTGGCTGTCAAAATACAGGTCTGATTGGACGAAAAATAGGCATCGTAGTCAAAGGGAATAATCTTATTGGGAAAAATATCAAAAATCAAATCCATGTTGAACAGGCTGTGATTTTTCACCAGATACTTAAGTCCCACATAACTGCCTGCTTCCAGATAATCTATGGTACAAAGTTTCATCCTTCCTGGCTGGTGAGATACATAGTTTACTGCATTGCAGGATCCTGCCGACACACCGATTACATAGGGAAGATAAAGATTCTGTTCCATAAAGTAATCCAGTACCCCGGCCGTAAACACGCCCCTGGTACCTCCGCCTTCCAGTATCAAACCTGATTTTCTCATAAAATATACGCCTCCAGAAAAATCTTAGCAATTAGACTTACGTCCGTTAAGCTCTAATTTACACCATTAATGGAAGAATAGCAAGTTTTAACTAGAGTAATTCTCCAAAAAATCATATAGCTCCCTTTCTCCGGGAAGCCCCTTTCCCCATCTGATTTCTGTCTGAAGCTCTTCTGGCAGAGTATCCATAGCTATATCTGTATATTCGAAAATGGTTGTTTTATCTTGTAGATAGATGTTCACATACCCCGACTCTTCTACGAGATAGTAGCCATATTCTTTTGATTCTGTCTGTACAGAATCTGGATCAGAAGATACTTCCTGTCTCTTCGTAAGCTCTGTTTCCTGGTCTTCCAGCTCTGGTGTATCTTCCAGAAACATATCTGGACTTAAAAGTTCCTTCTGTCTGACACTCTGTTCCTGCATAAATCTCGCATTTTCCGCCTGTAACTGCCTGGAAGAATACAGATAACTGGAATAATAAGCCAAACCTCCCAGGATTACCATGGCAAGACAACCAGCAATCACCTTTTTTGCCATAAAAAATCCTCCTTTTTGTCTAGTATGGACAAAAAAGGAAGATTTTATCTGCTTTCTATAATAAACGCGTTTTTTTCAAAATTCTAATCAGCGTACGCCCTTTGGGAAAGGCTCGCAACTCCTCCTCTGTAATCCCACGAAGGAGCAGAATAAAGAGTCCATAAATGAAAATTGCCAGAAACAGACATAATATTGTGGATATCCTGAATCCAATCACAGCCTCAAGCGGTGTGTAAACCAGCCAGCAGATAAGTCCCATGATGGTGGAGGATACAATGGGTATCACAAAAGTCCGCATCATTTCCTGCTTATAGCGCAAATATTTACGAATGGCCAAGCCATTCAATATACACATCATAACTGCGAAAAATAGATAGGAAATCACAACGCCATAAATGTGAAGCTTTAACCCTTGTACCAGCCCTACCAGCACTAACAGATGCGCTACCAGGGAAATCACTGCATTGCGAACAGGAATCTTCATACGGTCAATCCCCTGTAAGATTCCGTTGGTCAGAGTAGACAAACCATAGAAAATCACAGAGGCAGAACCCATAAGAAATAGCTGTGGAGCAATTGGGTGAGTATTCCAGGACAATAATTTCAAAATAGGTTCTCCCAGAGCAGTCAGACCAAAGGCACTGGGGATACAAATCATCATAACCATACGGATGGCCCCCTCTGTCTTTCGCCTCATCTCTTTTTTATCCCCTTGCATCCGCGCCTGTGTCAGGGCAGGTATGGTAGATGCACAGAGAGCTGACGCCACTGCAATGGGTACATTTGTCAGCAGCTTATATTTGCCCACATAGATTCCCCAGTAAATCTCTATGGTATCTTTTTCTACCTTTTGGACATCCAGCATCAAGTATTTGAACAGTCCCTGATCGACGATGCCACTTACATTGTAGACTGCTGTGCTTAAAATAACAGGAACAATAGTGAGCAATAATAGCTTTAAGATTTCACTGTATCCTTCCCTGTGATGTCCACGATCCCGGCGGAGATTTTTCTGAAGCACTCTGTTATACATAAGCATCACTGCTATTAAAAATAATAGTCCTGCCAGGGCTCCCAGGCTTGTTCCCAAGGTACTTCCCGCAGCACCGTAGATAGCTCCGCTCTTGCCCTCTGTGACGCCCGCGGCTTTGTCAAGGCTCAGGCCATACTGAAAGAGACAGCTTGCCGCCACAATACTGACTACTGCATTGACAATCTGTTCAATAATCTGGGAAACTGCAGTGGGCATCATGGTCCCCATTCCCTGAAAATATCCCCTCAGCACCCCCAACACTGCCATCACAAAGACTGCCAGGGCAAGAACCTTCAGACACAGCTCACTCTCTGGGGTATTTAACAGCGTTCCCGTAAAAAATTCTGCTCCGAAAAAAGTCACAACCGAACCTACCAGTCCCACCAAAATAGCCATATACAGGGCGCCTTTAAATATGCGATAAGCATTGCGATGCTGGCCCAGTGCTACTTTGGCTGAAACCAGTTTAGAGACAGCCAAAGGCAGGCTGTAGGAAGAAATCAGCAAAATGATATTGTAGACTTCAAAAGCAGCAGAATAATAATCGTTCCCATGATCCGTGATGATATTTGTCACTGGAAGGCGGTATAGGAGGCCAATGATACGGCTTAAAATCGACGCCATAGCCAGAATACTACCCTGCATAATATAATTGGAACGGTTCTGTTTTCTTTTTTGTCTGCTCATTCTATTTTTCCTGTCAGCCTGCCTTCTTTGCACTTATGGTTTACATCTCTTTACTGAATGACAACATCATCCTCATAATCTGTCCAGACTGTGCAAATAAAGGTCTTTCCTACATTTAGAACAATCTCTGTGTCATCCTCTTCGTAATACCTGGCCGGGGTTCCCAATTCTCCAGGATTTCTCCAGTATCCCTCAATCATCTTTCCGTTTGTAAAGACAATACATTTATTCCTCTGTTCCTGAGTGGCAAAGTGCAGATAATCCTTGGAATCAAGGACCTCACCGTTACAGTATTGGAATATGACATTTGTCACTGCCACCTGTTCCCCTGTCAGCTCGTCCACATGTGGATTTCCGTATGTAGAGCGGTAATACTTCCGATCAGAGGCATTGTACTCAAAGGTGGCCTTCACACCTCCAAATCCATTCTTTCCTCCTGTGCCTCCCGGCTGCAAAAGAGTGGCTTCCGGGTAGCCTTCATACTCTGCAATCTCCCCTGTCTTTGCAAACTTAAACTTGCCTTCATAATCCTCCGGCATAGTCATATCGTACCCTTTATTCTCAATATCCTTCTCAATTCCACTTGGAAATGCGTATAATGTATGCTCTCTTACCTTTCCAGGGCGGGAAATACGATCATACATTGCCGTAACAGGGCTATCAATTCCCTTGGTCCCACCAGAGAGCACATCAAACTTTCCACTGTTCAAATCATCCAGGGCATAGAAAGCCTGTCCAAAGTGGCCGTATACTGCGTCAAACTCTTGGGCAAAATGTAAGAAATACAGACGGCAGCTACGAACCGATCCGATTCGTTCCAGCTCCCTCCAGTCCTCAAAAATCCCCATCCACCGGGTGGTGCGTCCCTCCACAGGACATTCATAGATGACACTTGCAGAAGTCGGTGCAGACATGGGGAGAGCATCCTGTGCACAGTTCATCATCATAGCCAAAGGCCTGCTGGTCCCCAGCTCCTCATCAATCCACTCTCCTGTGAAATAGCTGCGAATCTTTCCATCCACAACTTCACGCACCTCGGATTCTTCTTCCGCTTCCTCAATGGCTTCCGGGACCTCATTGTCTCCCTCAAATACTTCTTCTTCTGTATCAAAGTTTTCCTCTTCTGCGTCACAATTTGCAGAAACGGAATCTGACTTACTGCATCCAGCTACAAATAAAGCACAACATATCAGTAGCAAAAGCAAGATTCTTTTTTTCATAAATAAGTTCCTCTCCTAACGTAAAATATTTAAAGAATTTAAAATTGCAGTCTGCTTGTCCTCCATGACCTTAGCTTCTTTCGGTACCATATGGTCATAGCCACACAGGTGCAGGACACTGTGAGTAATCAGAAAAGCAAATTCCCTCTCCTCACTGTGACCGTATTTTTGAGCTTGCTCCACGACTTTCTCTATGGAGATTATAATATCTCCCAGCACTAACTCACCTGTCTCTGGATTAAAACTGTCACACACCCCGGTTTCAGCCACACCAAAATCAGAGGGTATGT
Organism: Clostridia bacterium; assembly: GCA_910574475.1. GTDB lineage: Bacteria > Bacillota > Clostridia > Lachnospirales > Lachnospiraceae > Laedolimicola. Next base: position 53,946 of record CAJTAT010000008.1, read on the forward strand.
CATACTCCATCATAGGGAAAGATAATACGTCTGTGGGTTTATCTATCTGTCTGTACTCCTGGTTGATCCTGCGAATGGTTTCATTGTCTGTCAAAAGCAGATTGATCTCTACTTCATAGGGACAGCCTTCATAATCCAGTGTAGCCTCAATCACCTTTTTGGCCACTGCCTCAGTGTCAACCTTTTTCAGTCGTACGCTGCTCTCATCTTCTACGTTGAGTGTCATAAGAATCCTTTCTGGAGCCCCGACGCTCCTGGGCCCTTTCATAAGTCTCGTAGGCTTGCACGATTTTTTGTACCAGCGGATGACGCACCACATCCTTGCTGGTCAAAGCGCAAAAGCCAATATCCTCCACTTTTGCAAGTACACGCATGGCAACTTCCAGGCCGGAACGTGTACCTGATGGTAAATCTTTCTGACTGGCATCCCCAGTAACAATTACTTTGGACCCAAAACCAATACGTGTCAAAAACATTTTCATCTGAGCCGGTGTCGTATTCTGGGCCTCATCCAGGATAATAAACGCATTATCCAGGGTTCGTCCCCTCATATAAGCGAGAGGGGCTACCTCAATGAGCCCTCTCTCCATATTTTTCAAAAAGCTGTCAGCCCCCATAATCTGATACAAGGCATCGTACAGAGGTCTCAGATAAGGATCCACCTTACTCTGGAGATCACCGGGAAGAAACCCCAACTTCTCCCCTGCCTCTATGGCCGGCCTTGTGAGAATAATCCGGCTGACTTCATCATTTTTAAAAGCTGTGATAGCCATAGCCATGGCAAGATATGTCTTTCCCGTACCTGCCGGACCTGTGCCAAAGACAATCATTTTATCCCGAATGAGATCTACATACTGCTTTTGACCCAAGGTTTTTGGTTTGATGGGCTTTCCACTTATGGTATGGCAGATCAGCTCCTTATCTATCTCCACAATGGCTTCCTCCTGGCCTTCCATAGAGAGGGCCAGGGCATAGTCTACATTCTGCTCCTGGATGACATTGCCCCGTCTGGACAGTTCTAGCAGCTGCTCAAACACACGGGCTGTCTGCCCGGCCTGCTTTGCAGGTCCCAGGATTTTCACTGCCCCATCTCTGGAGATCACAGAAACCTTTAAGGTCTGCTCTATTTTTTTTACATGGCTGTCAAATTGACCAAATACATTGCGCTCATGCTCTGCCGGAACATCTATGATTGTCTCTACTGTATTCAAATTCCAGTACTCCTTTAATCGTACCTGTCTATTTTGTCTCTGTATCTTCTTCGGGAGGCAGGGGTTCCTCCATCACTTCTGTGGAAGTATAACTGCTGATCTCCTCCAGGGCCGAAATTGTCCCATAAGAAGTACAGGCATTTCTGCCGACTTCTATTTTAACATTATTTTCAACAATTTGAACCCCCTTTTGAACTAATTTTTCTAAAAATTCATTTAAACTAGCCTCAGCCAGAGCTTTTGCCTCCTCTTTACTGTAAGATTCTGTATAAATTTCGTATTCTTCATACTGTGTCGTTCCAAAAGTGAGAGGCAGATAAAAGTTCTCTGTAATCTTTACAGGATACTCTGTATTTAAGACACTGTAAGCATTATAATTTGGTTTTGGATTGAAAGCAATGGTTTTGTTTCCCAAGTTCATATAGACGCCAAAACGCTTTTTCCCTGTGGGATGTTTCACCTCGTGGGATAGTACAAATTCATCATAGTAGACATAACTTGTTCTGGCGTAAACATCTGCGTCAGAGGCAGTATACTGGTATCCTGATACTTCTCCACTGTCATTCATTAGTTCAATCCGGCCTGACACAAGAGGGGTTCCCTTTTCCACCTCATCTCCCACCTGAACTTGAGCCACACCGCTGCGCACCAGAATACTGGTGATGATACCTTCCCGGGCAGCCACAATGTCTCTTGGGCTTTCCTCCTCCTTCTCCTCATGTATATCTGTGCTATCCATATTTTCTTTCACACGAATCAACAGGCGTGTGCCGCGAATCTCCGCTGATACCCAGATAATATCTGGAAACTCTATCCGTATCATTGCCTGTATTTGCTTGCAGTCCACCTGACTTTTCTTCATCCCATGTACAATGTTTTCTGATTCCAGATAATCCAAAATCACATCTGTGGTTCTGGAATAATTGCCTTCAATATGGATATTCCAGATATACAGGGACATCACATACAAAAAGGTAATGCATAGCAAGATACCTACAGGAAACATTTTGCGGTGACGGTACTTGTGCAAAAAAAACGGAAGCCCGTGCCGCTCTGTCACAAGAACATGGGCTTTTGCCTTCCTGCGCAGAGGTTTCAGCTTCCGAAAGTCACGGATACTCAAATTCATCTCATAATTGACACCACTGCTCTGTAGATCCCAAATCTCAATATGGTGAGCCTTGCAGAGGTTTAAAAAACGTTCTGGAGAGTAACCAGACAGACGGATCCGCACATAGCCCTGGAGATAACGAAAAAATGAAATCAGCAATATTTCACCTCCTGGATTTCTCCGGTGATTTTCATTTCATCATTCGTATAATAGTCAATATATAAATGGACGCCGTAAATTTCTAATTTACACGTCTTTGTCTGAATACGGATAAGCTCTTCTGTATATTCAACAAGGCTCATGTAGTTTTCCACATAAGCCTCATGTTTTCCAGTGATTGTCACAATTACAGCTCCGAGCATCAAATCCTTGGGCAGATTTAATGCATCTGTCATATCTTCTTTCCAGTTCATCAGCCCCGGACCTTTGCCTTATTTACTGTAACTATATGCCCGAAGCCGCAATTCTATGACGCCAAGAATCTGTTCTACTCTTTCCTTGCCAATTGTCTTCCCATGAGCACACCCATCATGGACGCCATCATAAGCCCTCTGGTCCATCCACTGGAATCCCCCAGACAGTAGAGGCCTTGTATATTTGTGAGAAACTCTGGTGTCATTTTGATTCGGTTGCTGTAGAACTTAAGCTCTGGGGAGTATAAAAGAGTCTCATTTGCCGCAAAGCCTGGCACTACATGATCCACAGCCTGAATAAAATTAATGATATTTGTCATGGCGCGGTAAGGCATAGCTGCTGTAATATCTCCAGCCACTGCATCGGGAAGAGAAGGGCGCACATTTGACTGACTAAGTTCCTTCTGCCAGGTCCGCTTGCCTCCCAAAATATCTCCATATCTCTGCACCAGAATCCTGCCGTCTCCCAGCATATTTGTCAGCTCTCCCACCTTTTTTGCGTAGGCAATAGGCTGATTAAAGGGGTGAGTAAAATTATGGGAGCACAGGATTGCCAAATTGGTGTTGCCGGATTTCAGATCCTTATAGGAATGGCCGTTGACAACTGCCAGATCGTTGTCATAATTTTCCTGGCTGACAAAACCACCTGGATTCTGGCAGAAGGTACGCACTTTATTTTTGTAGGGCAGCGGATATCCAATCAACTTTGACTCATAGAGAATATTATTCACATCCTCCATAATTTCGTTGCGAACCTCCACCCGCACACCGATGTCCACTGTTCCTGGCTGGTGGGCAACCTTATGCTGTTCACAAATTTGTTCCAGCCAGTCTGCACCTTTACGTCCGGTAGCCACAACTACATGCTCAGCTCGGATCTCTTGCTCATCCTCATGTTTTAAAGAAGTCTCAATGGTCACACCTTTACATACCTCATTTTCTACCACCAAATCTTTACAGTGATAGCCAAAAAGAATCTCCACACCGTGATCCAGCAGGTATTGCTCTATCTGATAGTAGATTTCCTGGGCTTTTTCTGTTCCCAGATGGCGAATAGGGCAGTCTACCAGCTTTAAGCCTGCCTGAATAGCACGCTTACGGATATCTTTTACCTCTTTTTCATTTCCTACGCCTTCTACCTTGGTGTCTGCGCCAAATTCCAGATAAATTTTATCCGTATAATCAATCATTTCCTGGGCGAAATCCTCTCCGATCAGACTGGGCAGATCTCCTCCCACTTCATAACTTAAAGAAAGCTTACCGTCAGAAAAAGCTCCTGCCCCTGAAAATCCTGTGGTGATATTGCAGTATGGCTTGCAGTTGACACATTTTTTTGTCTTGGATTTGGGACATTCCCGCTTTTCTACAGGCTTTCCCTTTTCCACAATTGTGATATGCTTCTTGCTGTTTTGACGAAGTAATTCTAATGCGGTGAAAATACCGGCCGGGCCGGCGCCTATGATGCAGATGTCTGTTTTTTTCATTTTGCTACCTCCATTATATAAACATTGCCGTTTCAGTGGGAATATGAAGTTTTGTCAAGCTTTTAACTTCTTATGCTTTATTGTAGTGACATTACAGAACCCGAATCAGCACAAACTGCCCGATTATCCAGAGAAGAAGCAGATGTATGGGATAAAAGGCATAGAAAAAATATCTGGGCTGCCGCCCTCTCTCTCCATTGTACAGGGCAATCCCTCCAAAGGCCAACACGGCAGGAATCTCCAGAGTGGAAAGTCCCACCAGTGTTCCTACACTTGCCAGACACCGAAGCCATGGGTAATCCCGAAACACATACATAAAAATAATCACCAGGACTCCCACTGCGCCGTAATCTGTCTTACAGTACTGGGCCCCCAGAACCAGGAATACCAGTCCAATCATTCCCCATAAGGATTTATGCTTTTCATTTTTCAGGATCCAGATAGCACCAAGGCCTATAAGGAGGGTGAAATATACGTTCTGGCTTCCCCAGTAAAAGAGCTGGTTATGAAAGGCCAGATCAAAGGGAATCTCGGAAATCAATGCAAAGACTGCCAGTCTTCCCATATATTGATTGAAATTTCTTGTATGCAATGCTCCCTCTATTAATAGAAAGCAAAAGATGGGAAAGGCGATTCTGCCTACAAGGCGCAATCCCCTATCTATCTCATACCAAAACATAAGATTATCAATCTGTCCAGCCAGAGGGGAGTTTCCATAGACATTCATCACGAACACTTCCAAAAGACAGGCTCCTATGTGATCAATAAACATGGTTCCTATGGCAATCCATTTCAATGTACTCCCGTAGAATGGTTTTTTTGGGGGAATCGTCATCGTTTTTCTACTACCTCACCCTGTTTTTTGTAGATCGATCTGGCAGGTACCACGCCTCTGACTGAGGAAAGGGGATAGATATTGGAATTCTTTCCAATCACGGTTCCCGGGTTCAGAATAGAGCCGCAGCCAACCTCTACTTCATCTCCTATCATAGCTCCGAATTTTTTGATTCCCGTCTCAATATCACCATTTGGCGTATGTACCTTTACCAAAAGTTTATCAGATTTTACATTGGAGGTTATGGAGCCGGCTCCCATATGGGCTTTGTATCCCAAAATGGAATCTCCTACATAATTGTAGTGTGGCACCTGGACTTTGTTAAACAGAATCACATTTTTAAGTTCTGTAGAATTACCTACTACAGCCCCTTCCCCCACAAGTGCGTTTCCCCGGATAAATGCGCAGTGGCGAATCTCCGCATCCTTGCCGATGATTGCCGGACCTGTGATAGAGGCTGTGGGAGCTACCTTTGCACTTTTGGCAATCCAGATATTCTCTCCATGCTTTTCATATTCCTCTTCACTTAAAGACTTCCCAAGTTCCAGGATAAAATCGCCAATCTTGGGAAGAGCCTCCCATGGATACAAAACACTGGAAAGTAAAGGTGCTGCCAATGTCTCGCTTAAGGTAAAAATAGATGTCACTTCTAATTCTTTCATGATTCTTTACTCCTTTTTGTCTTCTTTTTCTGGTAAAATTTTGCGGATGCGTCAAAATAGGGCCGGAGGGCATTTTGATAGTTAGCAGCCAGCACAGCCTGTGTCTTATCTGTAATAAACTTTTCCAGCTTCTGCATATAATAATCTTCCGTGATACTTCCCTCTGCCATCTGAGTCAATCCCTTTTCCCAGCTGGCCGTCAGCTCTGGATTCAGCAAACTGTAAATAGAGGCCCGTACCACATCGTATATCATCTCCCCCAAAAGAGTAGGCGTAATGATCTGAGTCTTTTTATTTAACATGATATACTGATTGTTTACTAATTTTTTCAAAATCTCTGCTCGGGTGGCGCTTGTTCCTATGCCGCTACCCTTAATTTGGGCCCGCAGCTCTTCATCCTCAATCAGTTGGCCCGCATTTTCCATGGCCAGAATCATGGAGCCGGAATTATAACGCTTGGGCGCAGAGGTTTCCCCCTCCTTGATCTGAAATCCCTTTATCTCCACAGAATCTCCCTTTTTTAAGTGTTTTAAGATCTCAAAAAATTCTGTATCACAGCGAACATCCTCTGCTTCCTCTCCCTTTTTCTTGCTGTCGCCAGCAATTGGCAGTACCTTGAGATACCCTTCCACTATCAACATTTTAAAGCTGGAAAAAAACTTTTCTCCCCTTACTATTGTCACTAATTGTACTCTCTGATACTCTGCTGCCGGATAAAAAATGCCAAGAAACCGGCGGGTAATCAGTTCATAGACCTGCCCAGCCACATTTGACAAGCTATTTAAGGCTCCCAGTCCCTGTCCAGTGGGAATAATGGCATAGTGGTCAGTAATCTGTTTGTCATTTACATAGCGAGTTTTTGCGATTCCCTGGTAAACATTCCCTTGGAGCACTTCTCTGGCATAGGCAGACACCTTTTGGTAGGCTTGTAGACCGGAAATATTTTTCTTTATTTCCTTTGCCACTGCTGTAGACAGTACTCTTGCATCTGTTCTCGGGTATGTGACCAGCTTTTTCTCATAGAGTTCCTGGACAATTCGCAAAGTCTCATCAGGGCTGATTTTATATAGGCGGGAACATTCATTCTGAAGCTCTGCCAGGTTAAATAACAGCGGTGGATTTTTCTTCTCCTTCTTGCGCTCCACAGAAAAGAGCTGTGCATGAATAGGCTTTTCTTCTTCCAGAAAACGGATCAAAGCCTCTGCATCTTTGCGCTCTTTAAAGCCATTCTCTTTGTATAGCTTGGGAGACTGCCAGGCAGCAGAGCCTTCTACAGCTCTCCACTCCCCCTCAAAACCTTTGTCACTGAAAGACTGAGAGGACAACACGCGATAGAAAGGAGTCTTTACAAACTCTCGAATCTCACGCTCCCGTTTTACAACCATTCCCAACACACAGGTCATCACCCGTCCCACGGAAATGACAGTATACTTTGTATTTATATAATTGGAAATGGTATTCCCATATTTCAGTGTAAGCAGACGGGAGAAATTTATTCCCATCAGATAGTCTTCTTTTGCACGCAAATAAGCAGCGCTGGACAGATTGTCATACTCTGACAGATCTTTTGCCTCCCGAATTCCCCGGAGGATCTCCTCCTCTGTCTGAGAGTCAATCCAGACACGGCGCCGCTCCTTTCCTTTTACTCCTGCCATCTGCTCCACTAGACGGTAGATGTACTCCCCCTCCCGCCCTGAGTCCGTACACACATAAATAACCTCCACATCCGGCCGGGTAAGAAGGGCCTTGACTGTCTGGTACTGCTTACTGACAGCCGGGATAACTTCATACTTAAACTTTTTAGGGAGAAAGGGCAGGGTCGTCAGACTCCATCTCTTATATTTTTCGTCGTAAACCTCTGGGTAGCTCATTGTCACCAGATGGCCGACGCACCAGGTGACAATACTGTCCTCTCCTTCCAGATAGCCGTCCTTTCGGGAGGTACTAAGCTTCAGAGCTTTGGCAAACTCCTGGGCTACACTCGGTTTTTCTGCTATATATAGTGATTTTCCCATAGTTATTTCATTTTAACATAGGATCACTAGATCTGGCAATGTTATTCGCAAACTTACCGTCATCCATTTCATATACCTCATCGCATAGGATTTCTATATCCTCTTTGTTGTGGCTTGCCAGGAGAATCGTTTTCCCTTCCTCCTTTAACTTTAACAATATTTTTCTCACATCTTCTACCCCCTGCTTATCTAAGCCGTTCATGGGTTCATCCAGGATTAAAATGTCAGGATTTTCCATAATTGCTTGAGCAATCCCAAGCCGCTGTCTCATTCCTAAGGAATACTTCCCCACTTTCTTTTTGCTTTTGGGATCTAGTCCCACGCGAATCATGCTTTCCTGAATTTCTTTTTTTCCAATCGCTTTTTTTATAGCCGCAAGATATTCTAGATTCTTATACCCGTTAAAAGCGCTCAAAAATCCAGGTGTCTCAATAATCATTCCTGTCTGTTCTGCAAAATCTATATCTTTTCCAATCTCTTTTCCCTCTACTAAAATTCTGCCCCTGGTCGGTTTTAAAAAGCCTATGATAAGCTTAAACAGAACGGTCTTACCAGAACCATTTCTCCCAATGATTCCATATATTTTTCCCTTTTCAAAATCAATAGTAATATTCTCAAGAATGGTGTCATCCCCAAATTTTTTTGTTACATTTTCTACTTTTATCATACTATTCATATCTTTAAACCCCTTCCATTTCTTTCTTTTTTAACAGATGGATTCCCAGAAAATAACAGCACAGTATCCCCAAAATCTGCAACACAATGACGCTTATGGCTGAAAATCCACTTATAGGAGCATAAAAATTGCTCTGTGCATACATGCCCCAGGCTCCAGGCATAAAAGGAGCAACCGCTTTATTCCTGTATCCATACAAAAATGTTATTCCTTCTGTAAATAAAAGCAAGGAAGGCACCACTTTTCTTATCTTTGTTAGTTCCAAAAAGAGAAAAAACGATAAGAACAACATTCCATGAACTGTCCATAGTGCAAAAATCCAAAATACTGTTCCGGGACTGGTTAGCAAATATTTTGACAGAAACATTTCTGCCATCTTTCCCAAAAAGAGTAAAAATCCTGCTGTTAGTCCTCCATATAACAAATTTTTAATAAAATAATGTTTCCACCATGTTTCTCTATTACCATACCGAAGGAGTATCAAATCCCGGTTTTTTCGATCTATTCCTAAATAAAACCCAATGATCAAAAGGTAAATCCCTATGGGCAAAAACCAGCGTCCCAGAGGAAGCAAAGGAAAAGTATCCATCCCTTCCATGGGGACCCCTGCAAAGAAGCGAAAAAAAAGACTCTTCTCCATTACCTATCCTCCACTACATCCCTAAACTCTACATATTCAACCAGCCTCAGAGAAATCCATATGAGCGCTCCTATGATTCCTATAAATAGCAAAACTGTCTTCCACTGGCCACCGGCCCCATCTATGGAATATCCAGGCATAGCCTTTGCCATGAGAGAAATATTGCCAAGCCCGTCCTGTTGCTGCAAATATCCCAGTAACTGAAGGCTGAATACAATCAAGATCCCATAAATTCCTTTCAGAAAAAGATTGCACACATAGAGTAAAATGCCTAAAAACACAAGATATAGCCACATAAAAAGAAAGGTAATCCCAAATGCCTGGGGGACTGTTAGATTCCTCATAATATTTTCCCAAGGAAAAGTAATATTGTAAGCCAGCCCTAAATCATTTCCCCGATCCATAGCCAGACGATAAACAGGGCTACTCCACATTTTCCCCAAAAATCCCCAAAAGCTAGTAGCAATCACAGATACTGCGGCAATACATGTCACATAGACAAAAGCCTGAAACATAATATAGAGCAGCATGCCCACATTCCATCTTTTACGGCCGCTTCTGTATAGTATCAAATAACAATTTCCTTTTAGAAAAGGGGCGTCCGACATGAGAAGAAGCCAGCCAAGCACTAGGAAAAGCATGTTTTTATAATGGTGTTCAATTACTATAAACGCCTCCAGAATATTGACTGGTTCCCCTGTATCCCACACATATTGAAGAAAAAAATTCAGCCAGTATCCAAACAACGCAATTCCCAAAATAAATCCCATAAGAACTCGTTTATCCTGGGATTCTTCCCAAAAAATATTTTTCATGATGCAGAAAGTCTGACTTACTTTACCCATAATGACATCTCCTTTTAAGCCCTAACAGGACTATAATTACCACCAATAGAATATAGACACATTCTATCAGGCCGGATAAGGGATAATTGTTTATGCCACGCATAAGCCAAATAGGGTTTAATAAGGGAAGTTTGTAAAATCCTATCCACATAGATTCATACAGGACAAAAGGTGCAATCAGGGATACATATTTATTGGGAATCCACACAGCAAAGGCCAATCCAGCCAATGCCCACATACATCCAAAAAGAAATCCCAGTATCACTTTCCAGAAAAGTATGTACCAATCCCCATATTTTTCTATATAAAAAAATTCTATTGTGCCGCTTAACATCCCTGCATCACTTCCTTGTGGTATTCCCGGTACCCCAAAATGATATGCCATGCTATAAGTAATGAGAATCGGTATTGCCAGCATAGTTCCCCCTGAGATTGCAACCGTTATCAGACGGATCATGCCGAATTTTTTATAGGACATTCTTGTTAAAATCATTTTCAAATATCCTCTGTTATATTCTTCACAAAAGATAGATGCATAGGCAAGGCTGGGAAAAATGGCTGCAAATGGCCCGAATCCTGATGCCGCCTCCACATTCGCCAAAATAAAATAGCTACTCCTGGTTCTGTTCAAAGGTGCCTGGAAAACCCCACTTGTCAAAATCCATGTCACCGCCAAAAGGCCTGCCCAAAAGCCTATATTCCAAAAACTCCTTTTTAAATCTTGCCAAAAAACACCTTTCATCTTACTCTACCCTTACGATTTCTCCTGATACTGCATGAATACAGATCATCCTCGCTGCCCCATCCGTCTCTTCATTGTCTATCTCCAACCACTGAGAAAGAGGAATCGACATTTGCCATACAGGAATCAGTTCTAATTCCTTCTCATCCTCACTTAAAAATGGATAATATACAAATTCTACTTCTGTCATAGCTATCTTGCTACTGCCATGGATGTTTCCATTCTTTAAATTAACTTCTATGATTTTCTCAATCTGCTCCCATGACAATACTTTTTCGTATTCCTCTTTCTGATCCACTTCTCCCAGGCCTTCCTTAAACCTCAAAAAGGCAATTCCATCCTTACACACCCATGCAGTTCCTTCAGGAAAGACTTCTTTGTAAGCCATAGAGCCAATCCCATGGGTAGTTCCCATTCCCTCATAGGAAGGTGTAAAGTACATTTCATAAAACAAAAAATCATCGCTCTCATGCAAACAAATCTCATACATATGAATCTCGCTCACCTGTACTTTTTCCAGCTTACTAAGCAACATTTTCTTAGCTTCTTCTATAGGAAATTCCTGGTTTCCCACAGTATTTACAAGGTCTGCCTCCTGAAACAGAGTTTCTCTTCCGTTCTTATAGATAGAGCTACATTGCTCATACAATTCTTTCTCTTCATAAGCGACACCTGTCCCATTAATAAAGCTTGCCTCCTTCTTTCCGTCTGACACAGCATAAAGAGTCTCATTGCCAAAGGCAGATTGCAGCACTTTTTCCTCACTTTTCTCGTTCTCTGCCTCTACCTGGGCAGCTTCTTCCATGTACTGTTCTGACAGATCACGTATTTCGCTGGAATCACTCTCCAGAAAATCTTTCAAAAGATTCATATTAAGCGAACTGTTTTCTCCCAACACCATATGGTACACATGTTCAGGAAAATAAGGCGCAGAAGCCTCTATCTTAATACCGTTTTCTTCTGTCCCTACAAGGCAATGAATTTCTTTCCTGTCTCGATCTATTTCTGATTTTGCACTATCCGACTCTAGAATGTCTATAACTTCATCCTCCGCAGAATCTTTCGCATGTAGAATTTCCTTGTCTAACGAACTTTCTTCTGGTGCCTTCTGGCACCCACAGATAGGAAATGACGAAATTACAGTTAATATAAGGATTTTTACAATCTTTTTTCTCATAGCTTTCTCCTTTGTTTCTGACTAATATTTGTCCTTTGCCCACTGAGGGTATGGAAATTATGGTAAGTATACTCTCTTTGATTCAAGAAAAATAATTGTTGCCGAAATTGACATGACAAATAGCGAAATTGACCGAAAAGAAGCATCCTATCCTCAGATAGATGCTCCTTATAAGTCTTTCTCATAAATTATAATATCTACTTCAAAATAACCATTAACACAGGTAATCTCCATATCACCATGATATTTTTCTACAATTGCCCGTACATTTTTCATACCTATGCCATGATGCTGCCTAAATCCTTTCGCCGTGTTCCCAATCCTTTTTTCCTCTGAAGCTTTTTCCTGATAACTATTACGTATATTAAGAAAAAGTACTCCTCTGTCCATACTCATCTGTATTGCCAGCTGCTTTTCTTCTGTCTGCACAGCTGCTTCCAAAGCATTGTCCAGAAGATTTCCCAAAATAACATTCAGATCAAAGGAATACAAGTTTAATTTTTCCGGGATGGTGATTTTCGTCTCTACTACATTTAGCAGTTCTTTTGCTCTTCTGATTTTATAATTCAAGATACTGTCTATCTGTTCATTTCCGGTCATCACATATTCCGCAGGGTTTATCATAAACTCCTGCATCTTCTGTAAATACTCCTGAACTTCCTCTTCTCTGCCGTTTCTTATGACAGCCTGTAGCGCCAGAATATGGTTTTTCATATCATGTCGCAACGAACGTACGCGATTTTGGGATTCCAGAATAACTTCCATCTGATTTTGATATAATTCTTTCTGCTGCCTGTATCTTTCTCTTTCCTGTAAATGCCGATAGCTTTTCAGCATCTCATGATATAGATAAAAAATACTCAAATTTATCATAAGCATACAACCACTGACAATCACTGGCACCTTATTATACCTTGACTTTATATACAACGTGGAAAATAATACAATCAAACTTACTACTGGCGTAACAAGTAACAAAAATGCCTGCCTTTTATCAAAAATTGCCTGCCTGAAGTCATCTGAATCAGAAATATGGCTGATTGCTGTTATACTGATTAAAAATAGTATAACACCAGCCGCTTTTTTTAAAAACAATTGGATTCCAAACACATTTCCCTGAAACGAAAAAACTGCAACCAATAAACAGGATAAATCAATGCAAAACAATGTCACTGTCGTCCATAATCTTTTTTTCCATGTATCATCATAGCAGAAAGTAAGGCCCAAAATTCCAATAAAATTGCAGAACTCATATAGGAAAGATACCTTCCAGGCACAGTACGCTATGGAAGTGGCGAAGCAATAAAGTCCATAAGCAAATTGTACTGTCTTTGTCTGTATGTCCTTTTTTGTCATAAAAATCTCTACTGCCTGTTTGATTACAACAGTCCGCAGAATATTTACAATCAATTCTATGAGCACAACGTGCACTATTTCATACGGAAACATTCAATCTCTCTTTTCTGTATTGTTTGATTCTGTCGCGAAGTTCTTTTCGATAAGGTCTGCTGATATTCAGTTCTTCACCGTCTACCATTTTTACCGTCTCATAAGAGTATTCACGGATAAAATCCTGATTAACAATATAAGACTGATGAATCATCACAAAATATTCCGGTAACTGCTTTGCAATTTCTTTCAGCTTTCCGTAAAACTCTTCCCGCCCTTTTTTCGTTACAATCATAATCTTTTTATCCATACTCATTAAAGTAAAGAATATCCTTTATGGGAAGTCTTGAATAAACACTTCCCTTGTGATATTCAAAATAAACGGCCTCTTTCTTCTTTTGTCGGATGCTTCTGGTTAAAACTTCTTTTAACTGCATTTCTGTCACAGGTTTTATCAAAAAGTCTAAAGGCTGCACCTGAAATAGCTGCATAGCATAATTTTGTTTCGCGGAAATATATACGATATGGGTCTTTATATCCTCCATTTCGTTGCGGATAAACTGACCTACTTCAATTCCATTCCTCTGAACCAACTCAATATCAAGAAATATCAGATCCAACTGAACTCCTTTATTCAAATCATTTTGTATGCTCTCTCCCGAACACCATACCTCTGTCTCAACCTTTACTGCCATTTCTTTTGAAATTTGACAAATTTGTTTTTCTAATTGGGCACATAAAACTTGATCATCATCACAAATCCCTATTCTATACATGTTTATTCCCCTCAGTTTTTGACTGGAAGTATTTTTTCATATCTTCTGGTAATGGAGCCCTTACATGGAGTTTTTCTCCCGTAAAGGGTTGATAAAAGTCTATACTTTCTGCATGCAAAGCTGTTCGCTTCATATCTGTGACAGTTTTTCCATACAGGGGATCTCCCATCAAAGGACAGGAAATGGATGCCATATGTACCCGGATCTGATGAGTCCTGCCTGTATCCAAACGCAGTCGAATCAGAGAATGATTCCCTATCCTTTTTATTGTCTCGTACCAGGTGGATGCTGCCTTTCCCATAGGATCAATCTTCATCCGCCCTCTTTGACTCGTATCTGCTCCAATGGGCTCCCTGATCCATCCAGATGCCAGACATGGATATCCGCAGGTAATAGCCAGGTATGTTTTATAGAAGGTCCCCTTTTCTCTCTGTCTTTCCAATCTGGCTCCTGCCACCCGGTTCTTGACTGCCAGCACTGCACCAGAAGTATCTTTATCCAGACGTCCCAAAATCCGTATCACAGAATCTTCGCCTTTTTCCCTGAGATAGGAAGCTAAGCGATTGGCCAGCGTGTCTGTATAATGAAAACCAGAAGGGTGAACTACAAGGCCGGAAGGTTTATCTACCACAATCACATCCTGATCTTCGTATAGAATGGATAAGCTTCCTTCTGCGGAAAGAAGTTGCGCTGATTTCTGGTCTCTTGTCTCCAGCCGGACTTCCACCACATCTCCCTGGTGAAGAAGGACTTTAACCTTTCTGCGCTTCTGATTGACACAGATTCCCTTCTCCCGAAACTTTGCACGGCTGATCTCCTTTGTGGTCAGGCCTAGCCTTTTGTGCAGAAATCTTTGGAGAGACATTCCTTCCTCCTCTTTCTGTACTATAGCGCTTAACTGTCTCTCCATAAATGCCTCCCCGATTGATACATTTTTTTAACCGTAACATAAACCTTCGGATTTTTCAACCAGCTTGCAAATTAGATTATACAGTAATATAATAATAAATATCTATTGGGACTGGAGGAAACCACAATGAATTCTATTTTAGAGCAAAACAGCGTTTATTATAATCAGGCATGTTTTACACAGAAAGGCAAAAAATCAAGTGAAAGCTTTACAAATGACGCGCAACAATCATTTGCCAGTCTTCTTGAACACACCGAACCTACCCAGCAGGAAGATAGAAAAGAAAGTTCTAATTCTCCTTCTGTGGAAGAAGCTAAGAAATGCATTATGAATTATCGGGCCGCTTTGGTGCAGGAAATTCTTTATGGCAATTCCAACGAAGAGGCAAAGGCGAAAAAAAGAGCAAAAAAGTATCGCCTCTTTCAGGCAGATAACGGCGTCTTTGGAAATAAAACGCTGGCGGATCTGGTGAATTACAATCAGGAAAACGATAAAACAGTCACCTGGAATTCCAGTGAATCTAAAAAACTGACAAAAGAGCAGGCTTTATATCTTAAAAAGATCTTTCATGTGACAAATCTGTCCGGCGAAGATTTTGGCGGCCTGTTGGAGGAGCTCATAGACAGCCATATGCTTTCCAGGCAAGAGGCTGAAAAGCTACTTGCCCAGATTCCAAAAAATTTGGAGTCTCTAGCGGAAGTACAAGATGAAGAAAGGACTACCTAATGAAAACTGTCGGGATCATCGCTGAGTACAACCCTTTCCACAAAGGACACGCCTATCAGCTTCAGGAAGCAAAGAAGCTCACAGGGGCCGACTATGTAATTGTTGTAATGAGTGGTTCTTTTGTCCAGAGGGGGCTTCCTGCCCTCACGGACAAATATACCCGCACAGAAATGGCTCTGAAAGGCGGAGCAGATCTGGTTCTGGAGCTTCCCGGACCTTATGCTACAGGAAGTGCAGAAGATTTTGCCCAGGGTGCTGTATCGCTGCTTGACAGTCTTAGATGTATAGATGCTGTCTGCTTTGGAAGCGAATGTGGAGATCTGGATTGTCTCTTCGACTATGCCCGTCTGTTTGAAGAGGAGCCCGAAGGCTATCGACAGCTTTTCCACTCTTACCTAAAAAAAGGTTTTAGCTTTCCCGCAGCCCGTAGTCATGCCGCCGAGGAGTACTTAAACTACACAGCGCGAATACTTCCCTGCGCTTCTTCTGATTCAGACTGTCGTTATGAGTCAGAGATTCTCCTGCATCCCAACAACATATTGGGCATAGAATACTGTCGGGCCCTGCTCAGAAGAAAGAGCCATATGGTTCCTGTCACTCTTCGCCGGACTTCCTGCGGCTATCACGATCTTTCTATGGAGGGAAAACTAGCTTCTGCTACGGCAATCCGAAACTGTATCCTGGAAGAGGGATTATCAGAAGCTGTGTCACGGCAGCTTCCGGCTGATTCCTTCGAAATATTGACCCGCGCTTATGAAACCAGGCAGCTTGTCACCTCTGAAGACTTTACTTCTATCTTATTCTACCGACTTTTATCCATGTCCAGGGAAGAACTGGCGGACATTCAGGATGTACCTCTGGTTCTGGCTTCCCGAATAAAGAACTGCCTTTTTTCGTATAGTTCTCCCTCTACTTTTGCGGATGAATTAAAGTCCAAACAGTTCACCCACACCCGTATTACCCGGGCGCTCTGCCATATTTTATTGGATCTGCGCCAGGACAATCTTGATCTTTTGAGAAATACAGGATATCCTTCTTATTTGCGCGCCCTGGGTTTTCGAAAAAGCGCTACTCCTCTTCTGACTGCCATCAAAGAAAAAAGCGCCTGGCCACTTCTTGTGAAAACGGCAGACGCTTCAAAGCTTCTCAATCCTATGTCTTGTTCTTTGTTCGAAAAAGATGTGTATGCAACTCATATTTATGAAGCTGTAAAAGTTCAGCACAGTAATGCTCCCTTTATCACGGAGTATATGCGCTCTCCTATCATACTAATATGAGTAAAACTCTTAATTCTTAAAAGAGTGAATGGGCGCTGGAATCCTCCCTGTCCGGTTGACAAATTCCTCACAAGAAAATTGATTTACTGGCATAATGGGCGCATATCCCAGCAGTCCACCGAATTCTACCATCTCGCCTACCGTTTTTCCAATCACGGGAATCAAGCGGACGGCGGTAGTCTTCTGATTTACCATACCGATAGCCATCTCGTCTGCAATAATGCCGGAAATTGTGGAAGCCTTCGTATCTCCAGGTATTGCTATCATATCAAGTCCTACTGAGCAGACACAGGTCATAGCTTCTAGTTTTTCCAGTGTCAGGGCGCCTGCCTGTACAGCATCTATCATCCCCTGATCCTCGCTGACAGGAATAAAAGCTCCACTTAATCCTCCCACGTAGGAAGACGCCATTACACCACCCTTTTTTACCTGATCGTTCAAAAGAGCTAAAGCCGCCGTAGTTCCTGGTGCTCCGCTTCGCTCCAGACCAATTTCTTCTAAAATCTCTGCCACACTATCCCCAACGGCCGGTGTGGGCGCAAGAGAAAGGTCCAGTATACCAAAGGGAATCCCAAGTCTTCTGGAAGCTTCCTGAGCTACCAATTGTCCCACCCGCGTCACCTTAAATGCCGTCTTTTTTATGGTCTCGCAGAGAACTTCAAAGCTCTCGCCCCGAACCTTCGACAGAGCATGCTTTACCACACCAGGACCGCTGACACCCACATTTATAATAGCGTCTGCCTCTGTGACACCGTGAAAGGCTCCTGCCATGAAAGGATTGTCGTCTGGGGCATTGCAAAATACTACCAGCTTTGCACAGCCAAGAGAATCCTGCTCTTTTGTATTCTCTGCTGTTTCCCGAATCACCTGTCCCATCAGCCGGACAGCATCCATATTAATTCCACACTTGGTAGAACCCACATTCACGGAGCTACATACCCTTTCCGTCTTCGCAAGGGCTTTTGGGATAGAGCGGATCAGATTCTCCTCTCCCTTTGTCATACCCTTGGATACCAGAGCAGAATATCCTCCGATAAAGTTTACGCCTACCTGCTTGGCTGCCCGATCCAAAGTCTCTGCCAACGTAACATAATCTTCTGGACTTTTGCAGGCGGCCTCTCCAATGATAGCAATGGGTGTGACAGAAATTCTCTTATTTACAATAGGAATTGCATATTCTCGCTCAATTGCCTTTCCGGTTGCAACCAGATCTTTGGCAACAGTGGTAATTTTTTCATAGATTTTTTTATTCAGCCGCTCCAGATTTTCGTCAATACAGTCTATCAGACTAATGCCCAATGTAATGGTGCGCACATCCAGATTGTCCTGTTCAATCATCTGGTTCGTTTCTCTTACCTCGTATAGATTGATCATCTTATCTTTGCCTCCATGGCTCTCCTGTTCGAAATTTAAATTCTGTGCATCCGGTCAAAAATCTCTTCATGTTGACATTTGATCACGACGCCGATCTCATTTCCAATCTGCTCCAATTCTTCAGCAAGATTTTCAAAAGATTTCACACCGCCTGTGTCTACCACCATCATCATATTGAAAAATCCCTGGACAATGGTTTGAGAGATATCCAAGATATTTACGCCATTTTGTGCAAGATAGGTACACACTTTGGCGATGATACCTACGGCATCCTTACCGACTACTGTAATAATTGTTCTTTTCATAATTTCCTCCTGATTTTAAGTCTGTTTATACTTTTATACACTCTGACACTTCGTCCCTCTGGGCCACCACAATGGGAAAATCTTCTGGACCGTAGGGTGTGTCCCCAAGCATGACTTCCAGCTTCACTGTCTCGTAAGCCAGCTCCGCATAGTTGTTTTCTTTGCTCAAGTGTCCCAAAAGAATGGCCTTCATATTATCGTGAAGTACCTGGCAGAGGAGCTTTCCCGCCGTTTCATTGGAGAGATGCCCTCTTTCCCCGGCAATCCTGCGCTTCAAATAGTAGGGATACCCTCCTACTTCCAACATGTGAATATCATGATTGGCTTCAAGTAATAATACATCAAGTCCTTGCAGCTTGTCTACTGTATAATCGGTGTATACGCCTAAATCTGTAGCTACTGCCATAGATTTCTTCCCACAGGCCACTCGGTATGCCACTGGTTCTGCTGCATCGTGGGATACCCGAAAGGGAGAGATCTCAAGATCCCCAATAGCAAATTTCTGTTCGGGCTGTACCTCCACAAACAAATCATCCTCAATCTTTCCCAGGCCATCCATGGCCCGAATAGCTGCCACTGTTCCAGGAGTTGAGTAAATAGGGATCGCATATTTTCGAGCCAATACCCCAAGACCTTTGATATGGTCAGAGTGCTCATGGGTAATCAAAATTGCATCCACATCTTTGCCTGCAATCTCCAGATCCTTAAGTCCTGCCTCCACACGTTTACCGCTGATACCTGCATCAATCAAAATATGATTATGCTGGGATCCTATGTAAATACAGTTGCCACTGCTTCCGCTGGCAATGCTGCACATTCTCATCTGTATCATTCTCCTGTCTGTAAATTGTTCTGTGCGCTGGTTATCCTTCGCCAAATTGCTTTTTGTATCTGGCCGTATGTATCTTCCAGGGAACCATTGTTATCTATGACTACCTGGCAGTGCTCCCGAAAAGCTGTTTCAGAAAGCTGACTTTCAAAAATAGCTGTGATTTTTTCGTCTGTATAACCCCGGGAATGTTTCAAGCGCTCCCGGCGTACCTTTTCATCTGTATAAATATACCAGAACTCCTCACAGAGCTCCTCATAGTGATCTTCAATTAAAAGAGCTGCTTCTATGACAAGAAGGCCATAGCTTCCCTCTCTGGATTCCCGTTGTATCTCCTGGTAGATCCATGACTTTACAGTTGGATGGATGATGTGATTCAATTCTTCTCGTTTTTCCTGATCTGCGAAAACAATTTGCCCCAGAATTTCCCGGTTAATTCTGCCGTCTGGGCACAGGATTCTTGTTCCAAATGCCAGGAGAACCTTTTCATAGGCTTCCCTCCCAGGCTCCATCACTAGATGCCCGACTTTATCAGCCTGAATCACCCGGGCATTATATTGCTCCTGGAGAATATTAAGAATCGCACTTTTTCCAGCTCCCACTCCGCCTGTAATTCCAATCACCTGCATTGCCTGGGCTTTAATGCGCCTCATACCAGTCAGCCCCCTGCTTCATATCAATCTCCAAGGGCACTGAAAGCTGTGCTGCTCCGTGCATTTCCTCAGATAAAATGTTCATCACTTTATCCACTTCTGAGTGATGAGCCTCCACCAGGAGTTCATCATGAACCTGCAAGAGAAGGCGAGACTTCATTCCCTC
Organism: Clostridia bacterium; assembly: GCA_910574475.1. Lineage (GTDB taxonomy): Bacteria > Bacillota > Clostridia > Lachnospirales > Lachnospiraceae > Laedolimicola. Next base: position 74,162 of record CAJTAT010000008.1, read on the forward strand.
CTTTTTCAGACGCTGATCCACGCGTACCATAGCAATCTTTATAATGTCTGCTGCTGTCCCCTGAATGGGAGCGTTCATAGCCACCCGCTCTCCAAAAGATCTCTGCATAAAATTGGAAGATTTCATCTCTGGGACCGGGCGTCTGCGTCCAAACATAGTGGTCACATATCCCTTTTCTTTAGCCTCTTTCACACAACCATCCAGAAAATTCTTGATACTGGGATAAGTCTCAAAATACTTTTCAATATATTCCTGTGCCTCTTTTCGCGTAATACTGAGATCTTGAGAGAGGCCAAAAGAGCTGATCCCATATACAATGCCAAAGTTTACTGCCTTTGCATTTCTTCTCTGAAGAGATGTCACCGTCTCAAAGGGCACATGGAAGACCTGAGATGCTGTCAGCCGGTGGATATCCTGAGCTTCTTTATATGCCTGAATCAAATTCTCATCTCCCGACATATGCGCCAGGACACGCAACTCGATCTGGGAATAGTCTGCATCTAAGAGAGTATAACCTTCCTCTGCTACAAATACCTTGCGAATCAGACGCCCCAGTTCCATTCGGATGGGAATGTTCTGAAGATTCGGCTCCACACTGCTCAGACGGCCCGTCGCCGTAATGGTCTGCTGAAATGTAGTGTGAATTCTCCCATCCTCCTCAATATATGCGGCCAGTCCGTCTGCATAAGTAGATTTCAGCTTTGTAAGCTGGCGGTATTCCAGGATATCTGAGACAATAGGGTAATCAGGAGAAAGCTTTTCCAGTACCTCCGCAGAGGTAGAGTAGCCAGTCTTCGTCTTCTTGCCGCCTTTCATCCCCATCTTATCAAATAAAATGCCCCCAAGCTGTTTGGGAGAATTTATATTAAATTCCTCTCCAGCCTGATCGTAAATCTGCTTTTCCAGCTCTACAATGCGAACAGCCAGTTCGTCTCCATATAGTTTGAGAGCCTCAGCTTTTACACAAATCCCAGCCTGTTCCATAGAATATAAAGTAAATACCAGGGGCATCTCTACCTTCCGGTAAAGTTCCTCCATTCCCGCTTCTCTCAGTTTTTCTTCCAACACTGGCGCCGCTTGATACAGGACATAACTGCAGTAGCCGGCATAAATCCGAAATTCTTCTGGCTTTTCTTCCATTGCCTGATCCATCTTCTGCTTTCCAAATAGTTCGTCCTTCCTAGGTACCATTAGGCCCAGATATTCTTTTGCCAGTTCTTCACAGGAATAGCTGTCCTTTAAAGGATTTAATAAATAGGCTGCAATCCCTGCGTCCCAAAAGCGTTCCTGATTTTCAATCCCTTGACCTGCTTCTTTCAGAAAAGTTAATTCTTCTTTTAAATTGAGACAGCAGACCTGCTTCACTTCGGTAAGTGCCTGCGAGAACCGTCCCAAAAGCCAACTCTCTGTAATAAATCCCTGTACTGGAATGACAAAATTTTCTTTTTCAGATAAAGTAAGAGAAATAGACAAAAGTGTCCTATCTTCCCAAATAAAAGCAAAAGCCAGCCGTTGAGCATCAGAGGCACGGGCCAAAAGATTCTCCACGTCCCCTAAATCTTCAAGCTTTTGAAAAGATTTTTCAAGTTTTTCATTGGTAGGTGCTTCCACAGAAAAACGGGAAAGCATATTTTTAAAATCCAAGCGCTTTAATAGGAGATAGGCTTCTTCTGTGTAGATATTTCCCAGCCGGGCATTCTCCCAGTCATAGGCATAATCACAGTCCACATTGATCGTGGCCAATTTCTTACTCATCTGAGCCATATCATAGTGACTGCTAAGAGCTTCTTTTGCCCGTTTGGGGGTGATTTCTTCCACGTGAGCATATGCCTCTTCAATACTGCCAAATTTTACGATCAGATTGGTGGCTGTCTTCTCTCCAATCCCTGGCACTCCCGGAATATTGTCAGAGGCATCTCCCATCAAAGCCTTCAACTCAATAATTTGCAGAGGTGTCACTTGATACTTATCTAATACTTCCCTGGCGTGATAATTCTCTGTCTCAGTGATACCACCTCTGCTCTTAGGCATACGAATCTTAATATGATCCGTGGCAATCTGCAACAAATCCCGATCCCCAGAGAGCACCGTTACTTCCAAACCTCTGGCTTCACTGCGCTTGGCTACAGTTCCCAGAAGATCATCTGCCTCCAACCCTGCCTGTTCCATAGTAAGAATACCCATGGCATGTAATACATCCTTGAGAACTGGAACTTGTTCATGTAGTTCCTGGGGCATGGGTTTTCTCGTCCCCTTATATTCCTTGAACATCTCATGACGGAAGGTAGGTGCTTTTACGTCAAAGGCAACTGTAATATAATCTGGCTTTTCTTCATCCAGAACTTTAAAGAGAGTATTCAGGAATCCAAAAATTGCGTTAGTATGCAATCCTTCCGAATTTGTCAAATCTGTTACGCCATAAAATGCTCGGTTAATCATACTGTGGCCATCAACCAGCAAAATTTTCTCGCTCATCATCTAATAATCTCCATAATCATAATCACCGCCAAAGCCAGCATAGCCAGAACCTGGGACAGCACATAGTAGGCATTAAAAGCTCTCCGTCTGCGAACTCGCATTTCTGACATATGAAGAGCTTCCTGAAGCAGGTTGTGCATATCTTGTTCTTCATTTTCTCCATCCAGCTGAGAAAGTCCAGCATACAAGGTATAGTAAATTTCCAGCTCCTCATAGCAGGAGGTACATTCATATATATGATCCAGAAAGGCACTCAGCTCCTTATCTGTCAACCCATCGTTGATATAAGGCATTACCATCTGTTCGGCTTCTTTACAAGTCATTGTGAGTCCTCCTTTCCTTCCACTATCCTACTACATAATATAAACAAATTCAATAATAGAATTGTAACCTTTTGTGGCCCTGCACAAACAGAAAAATGAGGGAATCGCAGGATCCCCTCATTATGATTTACAAAAATGCCTCCCCTTATCCCATGTAGGTAATCTTAGTTCACAAATTGCTGTAAGACATTGATAAATATTTCTGTGTCAATGGGTTTTGCAATATGAGCGTTCATTCCATTCTTTACTGCTGCCTCCTTATCCTCATCCATGGCATTGGCTGTCATAGCAATAATGGGCAGATTTTTTACATCCTTTCTGGGCAAGGTGCGGATGGTTCTAGTAGCCTCATAGCCATCCATAATCGGCATCTGTACGTCCATTAAAATTGCGTCATAATAAAACTCTTTTGCCTTCCTCACCATTTCTACAGCATCCGTTCCGTCTGGCGCCGTTTCCACAAGAAAACCTGTTTCTGTCAATATTTCTTCTGCAATCTCACGGTTCAGCTCATTATCCTCCACAACCAGAATACGCTTTCCACTAAAATCTGCCTGAGTCCAGGAAGGTGTTTCCTCCTCTTTGTTAATCAGATTGTTTGCAAGAAGCAGAGCTGACTTTAAGTCAGACATAAACATTGGTTTTGCGCAAAAAGCAGTTACCCCTGCCGCCCTCGCCTCATCCTCAATATCTGTCCAGTCATATGCAGTTAGGATAATAATGGGAGCCTCGTCTCCCACTGCTCTTCGGATTCTCCTTGCAGTTTCCATTCCACTGATCTCGGGCATCTGCCAGTCCAGTATATAGGTATGGTAGGAATCGCCTTCATTATAGGCCATTTCTGCCCTATATGCAGCTTCTTTCCCTGATGTAGTCCACTCTGCACGCATACCTATCTGCTTTAACATCTTGCTGACACTATCGCAGGTATGGAAGTCATCATCCACAACCAATGCACGAAATCCCTCCAGCTCTTTGATTTGAGCTGCATTTTTTGCTATATCCTGCAACTTTAGAGTAAGTTTTACAGTAAACTCACTCCCTTTACCTCTCTCACTCTTAACCTCAATGGTACCATTCATCATTTCTACAATATTCTTGGTAATGGCCATCCCAAGTCCGGTACCCTGAATCCCCGACTTTGTAGCAGTTGCCTCCCGCTCAAAGGGCTCAAAAATGTGTTCTACAAACTCCTCGGACATACCAATCCCATTGTCTTTGATTACAAAGATATAATCCCCATATCCATGGCGAAACGTTGTGTTCTGGCTAATGCGAAAGCTGATAGTCCCTCCAGCCGGAGTATATTTTACTGCATTACTCAGCAAATTAATAAATACCTGGTTCATCTTCAATGCATCAGCAATCACATCCTCATTGGCCACATCAAAAGTATCGATAAACAAATCCAATTGCTTTGCTTTTACCTGCGGCTGAATAATATTGACCAGATTGTGCATCATTTCGGATATATTACATTCTTGCTCTTTGATCTGCACCTTTCCACTTTCAATTCTGCTCATATCAAGAATGTCATTGATAAGGCTGAGCAGATGATTACTGGAAGACAGAACCTTTTGAAGGCAGTCTTTCACTTGCTCCTTATTGTCTATGTGGCTGTATGCAATGGTTGTAAATCCAATAATTGCATTCATAGGCGTACGGATATCATGAGACATATTTGAAAGGAATGTGGTTTTAGCATTATTTGCATGCTGTGCTTGCATCAGAGCTTGCTGCAAAGCCTCTGTCTGTTCCATCTGCTTTTTCACCTGAGCAGTGATCTCTTTTGACACTACCATAACCATGATATCCCCAGTGTCATCATCCCGGGTCATAATATAGGACTGCCGGACACATATTTTCTGCCCTTTGGAGTCAGCCCCCCAATATTCTACATTCCTTTCTGCGCCACCCTGTCTGTAGCACTCTTTTAAATGTTCCACATTGACAGTGGCAGAATATTCTTCTATGGACTCTTCTGTAACATATTTTTTCCACTGTTCAAAACACTCCGACGCCTTACAAGGCGCCTTTAATCCTACCTTCTCTAAAAGAGAAATTTTCTCTCCATCTATAACACAGGTAACATCCGACTCTATCAGATCCCGCGTCAAATTAAATTCAAAGGTACAGATGGCATCTGCTGTAATTGCAACACGATACTGTCTCTCCTTACGATTGGCTACTGATATTTCTGCCTGTATGCGCAGTTCCTTTTCTTTTATCTCAGTGGTATTCTGACGGATGTAGAGAACCTTGCTTGCTTTTTGATTTTTGCGCTCCAGGCAGATGATATTCATATGCTCCCATTCTGCCACTCCATTTCTCTGAATATGGTATTCAAAGCTTATATTGACACTGGTAGTCCCCAATTGTTCAATCACTGCATGCTTTTCAAATAACTCCGCATACTTTTTACGATCACTTTCTTCTATTAAAAAGGAGCATAGATAGCTGGTAAAATCATCGTAACTGCCTCTGCCTGCAAAGTCATCACGTTCCGGTTTTGTGCCCGCCAGATATTGATAGGTATTCGTCTCAAAATCAACCATCACAAACCGGGAAAACAGAGTGTTCACGCCACCAATAATATACCCCATCTCCCGATTTTCCTGTTCCAGCACTTTCCTTCTGTGGTTTGCCTGTATAAGAAGATACGAAATGTAAAGGAAAAATAATACGATCAGCAGAATCTCCAGCATAACCCCAGTACGGTTTGCATTATCTATCATTTTCTGTGTCACACTCTTAGGGAATGTCTGTACGAAAACATACTCATTATCTGGCAAATTAATCACACAGATATTATCTGTCTTATCACTGGATCCACAGATAAAGGCTCCACTCCCACCATTTTCAAATATATCTCTCACATTCCCAGTAGTTCTTTCATTAATCACACCCGATTCAAATAGGGTATCAAACAAATTTTTTTCATACTCTACCATATCAGAGCTTGCAATAATTGTTCCATCCTGCATACATAGGTAAACATCTGCATTCTCACCAAAATAGTTGGTAGTAAGTATATTGTGAAGATATTCTTTTACGGAGTACACCCCACGAAGGACTCCCATGATCTCCCCCTGATAATAAAGAGGCGCATAAAAGCTCACCATTGTCTCATCTGTTTTATCAGATTTGAATACAATAGCGATTCCCGATTCTCCTTTCATTCCATTGATATAGTAATCCTCATTGGCAGCATCAAAAGTCTGTCCATCTACAGATAAATTCACCCCATCTACATCTGTGAAATGAAATGCATCAAACAAGGAATTTTCTGACATTTCTTCCAATTTTTTTGAAGTAACTTTTGGCTCGGATAAGCTTTCTCCAAGAAAATAAGAATATGTACTGATTCGGTTCAGAGCATTTGTAAATTCACTTTCGATTCGTGCAGCAGCTTGCTTAGCTGAATCTGCCGCATAATTCAAATTTTGGTTTTCAATCCGCTTGCTATTCTGCGCGGTATACCACCAAAACAAGATAATCATAGCTACCAGAAGAAGCAAAACAGGAATTATACTATGTAATGTTTTCTTTTTTCCATTCATAAGAAAGTGCCTCCAAGCCAAAGAATCTGAATCTGTAATTCATAAAAATATGCTCTAATATTATCACAATTTTAGAGTTCTTTCAATCACTTCTCTGACAATAGTAAAAGAAAACCTCTGACCCGTAAAATGGTCAAAGGTTTTCTGTCTTTTATTATGGTTTTTATTAAAAAAACTCTTTTGACAATTCGTCAATACATTCTGTGACACATTCATACACTCCTGGATAAGTACTATCTGGACCGCCCATAGTAGTGCTGGGAATAAAATATTTTGTACCACAGCCTTCCACAATCGAGCGAGTATATTTCATGCAGTTTTCTTTTGTCCAGTCTGCAATATCTACCAAACCATTGTCAATACCCCCTTGGAAGGAAATCTGTCCTCCATATTTTTTCACCAGTGTAGGCAAATCATTTGTAGTGATAGGTCCTTGCCAGATATCAATGCCAATCGCAATCATAAATGGTACCAGATTGGCGGCATAGGAATCACTGTGATGTACAATCAGCTTCACGCCATTATCTTTCCAGTAACCATACAATTTCTTATATGCTGGTACAAGAAACTCTTCAAACATCTCTGGGGACAGGAAGGAAGATAGCTGGCTGCCCCAATCATCATGTTGGAACAAAGCATCTGGATGATAATGTTCGATGATTCCCTTTGCACATTCTAATTGCCAGTCTGTAATATAAGAAATGAGTTCGTGCATCTCGTCCGGGTTCTCATAGAAGGCTATCATACACTCTTCCATTCCCATTAAATAATGCAGCTTTTCAAAGATACCAGGAGCCACAAAGGGAGCGAGAAAATACTCTTCTCTGTCAACGGCGTCGGCCTCCTCCACAAAAGGAGCCCAGTCTTCTTCTGGGTATTCTGTCTTTGGCGCATGAACATACTCTCTCCAATGTTCAATATCTTTGATCACTACCTTCTCAGGGGTCGTATTGGGGAAGGGACCTGGCACATAATCAGGAAACTCAATGGTAACCCCCCAGGAATTTACTACACTTGTCCCCCGGGGGCAGCCAAAAGATGAATTCTGCCGTACCGGATCGGAAACCGTCTTTATATAGTCATATTGATTTACGAAATGCTCTGGATTTCCTCCATGAATTGTTTCTAATAAATTCTGTTTTCTTGTTAACATCGCTCTATTCCTTTCCAGTTTCTACAGGAAGTTCATCCTTCTTCATATTTTTCTGTCTTACCAACTTGGTAAATAACAGGCATGCGATAAAGACTACGCCTGCATAAGAGCTGACCAGGTTGACAAATTTCATCAGTACACCAAATGGTCCAAGGAAGGTAAAGAGATAAGCGCCTACAACCAGAAGTGCACACAGAGGTTTATACCATTTACTTGTCTCTGGACAAATATTTATTACTACCTGCCAGGCCATACCAGCAGCTGTAGTGTATACCGCCAATTCAAGAATCAGGCTGTAAATCTTTCCAAACACACTTCCCAGAGCGCCGCCAAGTGTTACCACCGGCACAGAGCTTCCTGCAATCACAGATGCGTTGAGAATAAAGGCCAAAATAAGTAAAATCTTAAATACAAATAAGGAACCCTCTCCTGATACATTACCCATCAATAATTCTTTTTTGCTTGTTCCTTCTCTGGCTGCTACTGTAGCCAAGTAACCTGTAGTCATAACAATTACAAGACCAAACTCAAGAAATCCTGCCATAAAGGGGTTTCCTGTAATACGAATATCTTTTGCCGACTCAATTAGAATTGCACTTCCTGATGTCAAGCTGTCACTGTGGAAAATGAGTGAATATACACAGATGATCAGCATAACCACAAGAATAACAGGAGCGATATTTCCAATGATGTCAATGAGCCTTTTCGCCCCCAATATGACTGTGACGATAACAGCCACCAGCATAATTACAGTTCCCACAGCAATGGGAATTCCAAAGCTCTCATTGAATGTCGTAGCGGCGCCAGAGAACATCGTTCCTGTAAACAGGAATAACATTAGTACTGTGAACCAGCGAAAAGCTGTGCCCAGCCAGGTCCCGCAATAATGCTTGAACAGCGTATCCATATCGTGTAATCTATATACTCCACAGTCTTTGGACACAAGATAGATTAGAGTAATAGTCAGGACACAGGAAATCAACTGGCTTAAAATGCCCTGAATTCCCAGTGCGCCGTGATATTGTAGCAAGGCAATACCTGTGCCAAAGGAAGCGCCTACTCCGTAAGAGATGTATGCTCCTCCTAGTATAATAATTTCTCTCCATCTCACTTTGTTTTCGTTACCCATAATCTTCCCTCCTATTTTAAAGTCGCTGCGCGACGGCACTGAAGGGTAAAGTCACTTCGGCGCACACCTGCTGAGAGAAACTTTTATTCGAAAATGATCTCATGAAAGTTCCTCTCGTGCGCCTTTGCGGCTTTACCATCCAGCAGAAAATTTCCTCAAAATTACTTGACATTTCTTAGCTGGACTATTATAAGTTCCGCTTCGGCCCTCTCTAGATGTCCAGTGCTGTGTTGTAGCCCATCTCTACGGCTGTACGGATCAGGCCCGGTGAATAGCAGTCTCCAATCCATGAAAAGTCGCTTACGGTCTCACGGAGTGCGTCTACAAGCTCTTCCTTAGGCTTCATGCCGCCGGCGGAGATAATTGTATCTGCTTTGAGCTCATACCGAGTACCATCTTTGGATTCACAGACCACCACGCCGTCTTTTACTTCCACACATTTTGTATTCAGTCTGATATCTACATGGTTCTTGTTGGCATGGAACCAGAGAGCGTCTATCTGCATAGCGCCTGTTCCCGGGTATGGAGTATTGGGACCGGAAGCGATGGCGTCACACATTTCTACTACGATTACTTTCTTGCCTGTCTGGGCAAGGCCGATGGCGCACTCCACACCTGCAAATCCGCCACCGATGACTACTACATTTTCTCCTGTCTCAGGCATCTTCTGGCGGTAGAAATCCACAATGTTCACAGCATTTTCGATTCCTGGGACCGGGGCATTGATAGGATAAGCCCCCACTGCCGCAATCAGCTTGTCTGGATTGATCTGAGCCACCAGCTCTGGAGTCACCTCTGTACTGAGTCTTACATCGATATTGCTCTTTCCAATCTGGCGTTCCAGCCATTCCCGGTACATTTTGATCCGGATCTTAAAGGGTTCGATCTCTATTACCGGAAGAAGACCTCCCAGATGATCTTCTTTTTCACAGAGGATCACTTCATGTCCCTGCTCAGCTGCTGTCAGCGCGCACTCCATTCCTGCGGGACCGCCGCCTGCAATCAGGACTTTCTTTTTCTTTGTCCCAGAGGGAAGCTGGAACCGGAAATCGCTGTCGCGTCCCACCTGGGGATTGACAGAGCAATGCATGGGCAGATCGTAGTATCCGCCTGTCAGGCAGGAAATGCAGCGCAGGCAGGGACGAATGTCTTCACATCTTCCCTCCATAGCCTTTCTGGGCAGATCCGGATCAGCCACCAGTGCCCTGGCACAGACTACATAGTCCAGCTTACCCTCTGCAATCCACTCTTCCATCTTTCTGGGATCCGTGACAGAACCCACAGTACCTACTGGAATATGGAGATGCTTTTTAATCTCAGAGGCAGCCTCCAGATTCTTTCCCTCTGGCAGATCGAACCAGCTTGGATGAGAAAAATTCGTAGTCTCAGGATAGTGTAAAGAGCCTGCAGTGATATGAATCATATCTACACCGTGTTTCTCAAGAAGCTTACAAAACTCAATACTCTCATTTAACTGATATCCTTCTGTCAATCCCTCCATCCAGGATACACGTGCCTCAATGACAAAATTATTTCCACAGTATTTGCGAATACGGTCAATAATCATAGTTGCCAGGCGAGCGCGGTTTTCAAAGCTGCCACCAAATTCATCCGTTCTCTTGTTGAGAACCGGGGATAGGAACTGTGCGATCAGCCAACCATGTCCTGCATGAACCAGTACAGATTGAAAACCGCAGTGCTTTGCCCGCAGGGCTGCTTTTCCGTAAGCCTCCACTACTTCTTCTATCACTTCCGAGGGCATGGCCGTAATCTTATGTACACGCTTCCCTTTTCCGTCTCCCTGGTCAAAAGTATCCACACAATCACTGGGGCCGTAGTTGATCCGGTCGTCGTCATGGAAATGCATGCCTGCGTGGTTCAACTCCTGACAGGCGATGGCACCGTGAGCACGAACTCTCGTAGCTAATGTGTAGAGTCCTGGCTCGGCCCGATCTTCCCAGAGATGAAGCTTCTTACTCCACTCTACCGTCCCTGTCTCATGGACAATTCCTTCTCCCAGTGTGATGGATGCTGCTCCGCCTTTTGCTCTTCTCTCCAGATAATCGAAGGTATGATAATCTACATAATTGTGATCAGATAATTCCTTCAATGCTGTGGGAGCCATGAAAATCCTGTTTCGATAAGTAACATTTTTCACCTTCATTGGGCGAAATAGGTTTGGAAAATACTGATTCATTTTTCTTTCTCCTTTCCCGTAAGTTTCCTCTTTTATCTTAATTAGTTAAACTATTTTATTATTAAAATACTTAACTTTTTGACCTAAATATCCTATTCTTATAATCCTTCTGTTAGTTCTGTACAGCTATGGCCTCCACTTCACAGAGGACTCCTTTTGGTAAGGTCTTTACTGCAACACAGGAGCGAGCAGGTTTATTTATAAAGTATTTTGCATAAACGGAATTAAATTCTGCAAAATCTCCCATATCTGCCAGAAAACAAGTGGTCTTAATCACATTTTCAAAACCGGCCCCTGCTTCTATAAGTACTGCTTCCATATTCTTCATCGCCTGCTCCGCCTGAGCTGCGATATTATTTCCCACTACATCCCCTGTCTTAGGATCACAGGGAATCTGACCTGAGGTATAGACGATTCCATTCTGTGTGATAGCCTGGCTGTAAGGACCAATTGCAGCGGGGGCTTTGTCTGTGTATACTATCTTCATCTTTTCTCTCCTTCCTGATAAATTTACATCAAATCTTATAGGGTTCGTATTTTGTTAGAAGCCATGGGCCACATATACTTCTTCAATCTGTTTGATACACTGATGTATGGTCGCTCTGTTGCAGCCAATATTCATCCGCACATAACCTGTGATTTCTTCCCCAAACAGATGTCCCATCTCTATACCAACTCCTGCCTCATTTACAAAGAAATGATAGAGTTCTTCGTCGCTCAAGCCCAGTTCCCGACAATCCAGCCACATTAAGTAAGTCGCCTCTGGTTTCTGGACATGAATCTTTGGAGCTTTCTCTTTCAGACCCTGATCTAGCACCTGATAATTTTCCCACATATAATCCAAAACCTGCTCCAAATACTCCACGCAACCAGGCTCCCCATATGCAGCCTTTAATCCCACTGCCCCAAAAATGGAGGGAATACAGTCAAAACCAAGGGCTGACAGGAACTTTTCTTTAAGCTCTTCATTTTCACAGATAATGGCTGACATCTGAAGGCCTGCAATATTAAAAGTCTTGGATGGCGCTGTAGCTGTAATGGTAATATTGCTGATTTCACTGCTCAAGGATGCAATGGGAATATGTCTATATCCTTTGAATACCAAGTCTTCATGAATCTCATCCGCCATAATAAGTACGTGATGTTTCAGGCAAATCTCCCCGATTTTCAAAAGCTCCTCTTTCTCAAACACACGACAAAGAGGATTATGTGGATTGCATAGAACTAATAATTTTGTATCCGGCATAGCTGCAAGCTTCTCCAGCTCGTCAAAATCAATCCCCCACCGTTTTCCATCATACTTCATATAATTTTTTCGAAGGACGCGGCTATTATTTACAACCGTTTTATGAAATGGATAGTATACAGGGCTCATAATAATAACGCCTTCTCCAGCTTCAGCAAAAGCGCGTACCGCCATACTCAGAGCAGGAACTACGCCATTCGTATATGTCACCCATGAAGGAGCGATCTCCCATCCGTGCCTGCTCTTTTGCCAGGCTGCCACTAATCTCTCGCTGTCCTCCGCCATTGTGCCATAGCCATAGATTGGATGTTCTGCGCGTTCACGAACTGCATTTACAATCTCAACGGGACATGGAAAATCCATATCTGCTACCCACATAGGAATTGCATCCGGCCGTTCTGGAAATTCAAACTTGTTATAGTCCCATTTATGACTGAACGTGTTCCTTCTGTCAGGTACTTTGTCAAAATTGTAATTCATAAGCTCTCCCCTCCTTTTGTTTATATATTAAATTATTTAGTATCTAAATTATATAAATAAAATAATATTTTGTCAATATTATTTTGCATTTTTTACAAATCCAATAGGGACAATTTTTCCACATTTACAGTGTGATGCGAAAGTTACGACAGCAGCTTATTTCCATATGCGCTCCTGGACATAAAATAAGCGTATCACTCCTTCCAATGATACGCTCGCCTATATTCTTATGAATAAATTAATCTAAATCAATCACTTTAGAATAAATTTCCAGGTTGTCCTCCACATCCTGTTTAAAAGCCTCGTTCAATTTTTCCTGTACTCTTATATAAGTCTCCAATTCTTCAGTCGTAAAATCATTCAGATAGGAACAACTCCGCTTTAGACAATTCCGCTCAAACTTCGTATGTAGATTATAGATCTCCCATCCTCTCTCTGTCAGAATCAGATTATATTCTCTAAGATTTTTTTCATTTCTAATCTGCTCCACCAAGCCTTTCCTTCTCAGCTTGTGAACCATCTGTGAACAGGCGCTCTTTGTCCTCTTAAATTTCACTGCCAACTCCGTTACTGTAATGTCAGTAAATTGTCCAATCGCTTTCAACAGATGCATCTCTGACTGATACAGAACTTCATCACCATACTGGTGCGGCACAGAATCATATTCAAATGCAGAATCATATCCTATATCAAAAGTCTGGACTACCTTCATAAACAAGTCAAATCTCTGATCCATCCTTTTGTATTCTCCTTACTCTCTTTTTCCTTTACTAATAGATATATTTTAACATATTTTGCCTAAATATCAACCTTTCTTATTGTTTGATTTATTTTTGTCTTCCCCATTTAACGATTCTTTTTATGCCTGAAATATACTCCTATGCCAAAGCAAGGTATCAACAACAAGAGAAGTAAAATATCATGAAATAAGGTGAAAGGCCTGTAGGACGCTTCTTTGACAAAGCTTTCCACAATACGACGAATGATATATTCTTCTCCAATGACGATACAGCAGATAACGCTGATGGCAAAATATTTTCTATCCTTCCATTTACAAGCTATTCCATAAGCACACCATACTCCTACTACTACCGCAACAGCAATACATATCCCCATAGTATGGATAAGCGAAACTTTAAGAAGCCTGCTGAGGATTTCTAAATAGAGAAAAATCAGGATGCTTCCCAAGATAAGCCCTTTTCGGATTTTATGCTCTTTTACCCTTAAAAACGGTAACAACAAAATCCAGGCAGCAGCCAGGGAAACTATTACAATCAGAGACCAGGTAAGTTCTTTTGAGATGGCATAATCGCAGATAAGGCAAACCATACATGCGATTAAAAAGAGTAGAGATATCCCCCAAAAAAGGATCCTTTGCAATTTTTCCGTCCGTTGGAAATTAGTTTCATGAGAATACTCCAAAGCTTTGTTCACCAAATCATCCGTTTTTTCCTCTGTGAGATCTGTGTCTTTTTCTCCATTCAACAACTCTCCTGTGGACACTCCCAGTATGTGTGCCAGCGGAATCAGCAGAGCAATATCCGGGCTGCTGGCAGCTCGCTCCCATTTTGAGACAGCTTTATCCGTCACCCCTAGCTGCTCTGCCAGTTCCTTTTGGGTCAATCCATTAACTTTTCGCATTTCTGCAATGAATTTTCCCATTTTTTCATTTCTATTCATGTCACTCTCCACAAGTCTTTTCCTTTCTTTATTCCAAGCTACTCTCAGTGGCCCAAAGGATACGAAGGGTAGTTATGCAGGTTACACTCATCAGTATAAAATATTTATCAAATCACGGCAACCGACTTGTAGTTAAGTGTGGGGTCTACCATTGGTTTACTGTATTATAACTCAAAAATCACACAATCATTCTTTCTCCTCCACCTAATTTAGAGGTACAAGCAGTTACACATTGATGCCACTTTAACAGACATTCCCCTATTCCCGAAAGTATAGGACTGTCACTGAAACTATCAGAAATTACCAACATCATATCCACAAAGTCAGCGTATTTATGTAAGGGATTGTTTGGGTCCAACAAATCCAGAATCTCTCTCTCCATTGCCACTCCCAAAATGCTGTCCTCAAAAGGTATCATTGTAAATCTTTCATCAAGAGAATCTTTATCTGTGAAATAAGATACTGTCCTCCACCCTTCCTCTGTATACATATGAACAGGTACACAATTCACAAATGCATCCTTGTTCTCACACGCCAAAGACAAATCTCCCTCTATAAATAACCGTCGATCCTTCATGGTTAAGTGGTAGTCCAAATATTTCTTGTATTCCTGGCGGTTTAACAAAACTCCTCTGACATTCTGAAAAGGGCAGCCCATACCAGTTCTTTTATCCTCACTCCAAACCTTTTTTCCATACACCATAAGTAAATTCGGTTCATGCCAACAGTATTCCAGAGATGCCCCCTGGTATCTGGCATCATATTCCATCAAAACTGTCAGAATCAAATGATAAATGTCTTCTTCATCCCGTGGATCTATTTTCGCATATTTTTGATTATACCAGCTCTCATAATAAAAGTCTTCTCCATAACAACCAGCCAAATCTTTACCTAATTTTTTCATGGCCTGATCTCCTGCACATTGCACCTGATACTGGCCTTTCAATTCCAAATATCGTAAATAAAGATTTGCTATAAATTCCTCCTCCTGTACATAACAATTTATTTCCTTATTCATCCCACTAACTCCTTTCCTCGGCTTGCTGTCATGGGCGAAACTTTGTAGTAGACGAGGTATTTTAGGATATGACAAAAACAGTTGACATTCCCTCATACCAACTGTCAAAATTTCACTTTACAAAAATTTATCATATCTCAACAAACAAATCTCTACTGGAATATTATCATAGATTGGTAAGAACTGCAAATTTATTATCTATTGTTCCTCCTATTCTTACTTCTTTTAAGCAAAAAGACTGTGATAAAATAAGGTACGTGTCTTATTTTGTCACAGTCTTTTCGTTATGGATATTTTATTCTTTCTTACTTAATCGTTAATAATTCTTGCCGCACTGACTGGAGTCCTGTAATACGCATTGGATGTAATAATACCTGTCCGGGAGTTGCTGGCATGGACCACACGACCGTTTCCAATATACATAGCCACATGGTTAATGCTTCTACCATTTCCATAGAAAATCAAATCCCCTGGCTTTACGTCGCTGACATTGATCTTCGTACCACAGTTTGCCTGAGCTCTGGAGGAATGTGGAAGGGAAATACCAAAGTTCTTGTACACAGCCAGTACAAAGCCGGAACAATCTGCACCTTTTGTCAAACTTGTACCGCCCCATACATAGCGGTTTCCTACATACTGCTTTGCAAACTCGCAGATGGCAATACGCACATCTGTGACGCCTTCGCCGTAAAGAGCTTCTGTGATGGTGAGTGCTGTCTTAAGCTCACTGGTGACATCCACAAATTCTGCAGCCACATAGCCTTCTTCGCCATCAATATCTACCTTTACCCATTCGCCTTGCTCCTCTATGACAGTCAATTCCTCGCCGTTTGGAACCATGGTCCAAAAATCTGCCTCTGTACTCGGCTCCATCCGCACATACAAGGCATCTGTATTCACCTTTGCAATAGGCTCTCCCAACTGAAACGCCATGTCAATAGCTTCTTCGCCTGTATATAAAAACTCTGTCTTCACATAACCTTCTACTTCGCCTGACAGAATGTGTGCCCACTCTCCATCTGTCTCCAATATCTCACAGGCAGAATCCTTGCGAAGCTTTCCTACCAGCTTGCTCTCTGTTCCAGCCTCGGAACGAATATTCAAGCTGTCTTCTACTTTAGCAATACCAATATTTGTGTAGCCTTCCAGAGGAGTGCCTGTCCACACGACTTCCGCCGCTGCCTTAGTCTCTTCCTCCGTATTGGTAGCCTGATCAAAATTCGCGGCAATTCCCTCACTGAAGCTTTCGCCCAGCTGTGCAGCGTTCACATTCATTCCCACCATAGATGCCAATACTGCACTCAGAATCATTCCTGTCACTTTGTACCTTCTATACATATAAACCTCCGATTTTTCTCTCTCTTTTGTATCTGCTTTTCACGGACTTTCGTCACATTTATTACAAATTTATTAAATTTCTATTACATAATATATTAATCCAACTCATTTGTCAAGAAAAATCGAGATTATTTTCTCACCTTCGGGCCACCCGGATTAGCTTCTTGAGCACATCCCTATCCCAGAGCTCCACTCCAATCTCTTCCCCCAGCTCCAGAGCAGAAGGATAAAAGTAGCTGTTAGTCATCACCACTGGCACATCACAGCCATAGAATCCCGCTCCAGCGTAAGCCTCCTGAACCGCCTTATTAGAAATCTTCGAAGTATAATGCTTGCACTGAATGGCATAAGAAAGCCCTTCCTTCTCTGCTAAAATATCCACCCCCTGGTCCCCGCTTCCTCTGGTTACTTCCACATTGTGGTAGCCATTGCGCACCAGAAGTTCTGCCACATACTCCTCAAACTCCCATCCGTCCATCAAGTCAAACTCAGCCTTCCGAAACCTTTTTCTGTCTCTTCTGCGACCATGAATCCACTTCAGAAAGCGGAGCAACATTTTAATAGGCCAGAATATGCACCGCAGCACAAGGAGTACTGGGCCTGCCACAAGGTAATAAAAGATCTTCATCATCATTCTCTATTCATCTAAGATAGCAAAGGCAATATTTGTGGCATGGTCTGCCACACGCTCTAGCCCGGAACAGATATCGGAGAAAATCATGCCTGCCGCAGGCGTACATTCTTTCTTTGTAAGCCTGTCCACATGAGACTGCTGAACCTTCTTTTCCAGAGCATCCACCTGATCCTCAATCTGAGTAATCTCCTCCACATGCTCACGGCTGTTGTGAGAAAAGGTATCCAGGGAGTAGTGAAGAATCTTGTTTACCAACTCCATCATCTCTCCAAGTTCCCGCTGTGCCTGTTTGCTGAAAGATATATTCTGTTCCATCCGCTGAATTGCAGCATCTGCTACATTTTCTGCGTGATCACCAATTCGCTCAATATCGTTCACCACATGGAAGAGACCACCAATGCTCTTGGCATCATCCACTGGCAGGGTAGACTGATTGATCTTTACTAAATAATCCGTGATAGCATGATTTAAAAAATCAAGATTTTTCTCTACATGGTAGACTTCTTTAATATCTTCCTCATCCAATGTAACCAGAGCGTTCATGGCCCGATTCAGATTGGTAAAGGCAAGCTGTCCCATGCGCTCCAATTCCATCGTAACTTCAACTACAGCCGTAGCTGGGGAAAATACATTCTTTGCTCCAATGTATACCAGCTCGAAATCTTTCTCTCCATCCTTTTCGTCTCCTGGTACCAGAAGATATGTAAGTTTTACAATAAAGCTTGAGAATGGGAAAAGAACAATTACCTGGAAAATCTTAAAAATGGTATGGGTATTCGCCACTGCACGTCCCACATTTCCACCTGAGAGCTGCATAAAGAACTCTTCCATCCAGCCCTTTGCAAAAGCCAACACTACTACCATAAGAATTGTACCTATTACATTGAACAGGAAATGAATCAGAGCTGCACGTTTCGCATCTTTTTTGCCTCCAAGCCCTGCCAAAAGCGCAGAGGTACATGCGCCGATATTACAGCCAAGAATAATATAGAAACAGATGCCTAATCCCAAAAGCCCCTGCTGTGCCATCAAAAGAACAATGCTGACTGTCACAGAAGAGCTCTGAACAACGGCTGTCACCAAAAATCCCATGAAAATTGCAAGAATTGGATTAGACAGAGAACCAAGTGCATCCACAATCAGAGAAGAATCACGAAGAGAGGACATGCTGCCAGACATTTGGCTCAGTCCCATAAAGAGTACTCCAAATCCTAAAACTACCTCTCCGATTTTCCTCACTACAGGCTTCTTGCAAAACATTACCATAATCACGCCTGCCATCAGGAATACAGGAGCCACCTCAGAAAGGTTAAAAGCAACAAGCTGTGATGTGATGGTTGTACCAATATTGGCACCCATGATCACACCTGCTGCCTGGTATAACGTCATCAGACCAGAGTTTACAAAGCTGACTACCATTACTGTTGTGGCGCTGGAAGACTGAATAATCGCACAGAACACAACACCCACCAGTGTACCGATCAGACGGTTTTTCGTAAAAAACTCCAGAATTCCGCGCAGCTTTGCACCGGCAGCCTTTTCCAAACCATCACTCATGAGTTTCATTCCATAAAGAAACAGGCCCAGGCCGCCAATCAGCCCCAGAATGATTGTATAATCCATGATTTTCTCCTTTGCATCTTTGAGTGCAGCAATCAACGATCCCTATTGACAGCCACTATTTATCCGTATATTCACAAACGCGTTACTTATACTTTAATATAATTTCCAGAAACCTGCAAGTAGATTCTAATGGTTTGCAGCAAAATATGCTTTTCCCCACTCTACGTCTCTCTCGATTTGGGCTTTCAACTCCATAAGGGAATCAAACCGCCTCTCCGGGCGCTCGTACCCATAAAATTGAACCATAATCTCCTCTCCATAAAGGTTCCTGTTCAGATCGAAGAGATATGTCTCCACTCCCTTTCTCTCTTGGCCCCCCACAGTGGGCTTGTACCCAATATTCGTGATCCCCTCAAATACCTCTCCGGCAATTCTTGTCCGCGTAGCATAGACTCCATTAGGTGGAAGGAGCTTCTCTTTTGCCGGAAGCAAATTCGTCGTTGGCATCCCCAAAGTTCTGCCAATCTCTCTTCCATGAAGTACCTCCCCTGTGACAGAATAGGAATATCCCAGAAGCTGGCCAACCAGCTCCATATTTCCTTTCTTAAGCTCTTCCCGGATAAAAGTACTGCTGATTTCCCTGCCATGGTAGCAAGCCTTCTCCACTACATCCACTTGAAAGCCACACTCTTTTTCCATTTGCTGAAGAAGACGGTAGTCGCCCTTTCTCTGATATCCAAATCGAAAATCTGTGCCCACTGCTAAATATTTTACATTCAGGCTTTTTACCAGAATTTCTCTCACAAAATCTTCCGGCGAGGTGTGAGCGATCTCCGGCACAAAGGGACATTCCAGAAGATAATCCACTTTTCGTCTCTTAAGCATCTTTCGGCGCTCTTTTGGGAGCATTAATCCGGGCTTCCCGCCAAAATCAAAGGTAAAAATCAGTGAGGAAAGGCCCTCTTCTTTTTTCTGAAGAATTCTTTCCATTAGAAGCTGATGGCCCAAATGAAGCCCATCAAACTTTCCCAGGGAAATGGCTGTGGGCTCTTCTATATGAAATTCTGTCATTCCTCTTATTACTTCCATAGCTTACTTTCTATTCTCCTGTCAATGGTCTGCATTTATGTCAAAAACATCTTTACAGGCCGATAGCATCCTCTTTCATATCGATAGATGCCTACAAACTCATTTTTTGAGTCATACACCCGCAAATTACATCCTTCTTCTGGCTCCTGGGGTGAAAATATTGCTTTTGATCTCTCAAAAGGATTTCCATTGTATACCAGCCTATCTCCCTCTTCCTTCATCCGAGCCTTAGGACAGTCCGTAAACATCTCATCCACAGGAATGAGATACGTTCCCAATTCGCCCTTTGCCACAGCTTCTTCAATCTGGGGGATACGCAGACTTTCTTCCAGCGTAAACCGGCTGACTCTGGTTCTTAGAAGGCTTTTCATACATCCATGGCAATGAAGAGCCTCACCAATATCATGGCACAGGGTACGAATATATGTGCCGCTGGAGCAAGTGACATTGAGGCATACCTCTGGCAGACGAATCCATGGCACTTTGATCTCATAGAGATGCACCCTTCTTGTCTTTCGCTCTACTTCTTTCCCCTCTCTGGCCAGCTCATAAAGCTTTTTTCCGTTTACTTTGAGAGCTGAGTACATGGGTGGAAGCTGATCATAGCTTCCCTGAAAGCTTGCAATTTTTTCTAAGACAACCTCTTCCTCCACAGTAACAGGGGCTGTGCTTAAGACTTTTCCTGAAATATCCTGGGTATCTGTCTCCTGTCCCAACAGTAACACAGCTTCATACGTTTTATCTTTCTCTGTCAGCATGCCACACAGCTTCGTGGCATTTCCTAAGCACACAGGAAGAACTCCCTCCGCATCGGGATCGAGAGTTCCTGTGTGTCCGATTTTTTTCTGTTTTAAAATGCCGCGGAGCTTTGCCACCACATCATGGGAGGTAAACCCCGCTTCCTTATATACATTGAGCACTCCGTTTATCACAAGTATTTCCTGCCCATCCCTATTCTTCTTCACGAATCTGCCGTTCAATATGTAAAGTCAGATTGTTGATTACATCGTGCACGGTTCCATGCATCGTACAGCCTGCCGCCTTCACATGGCCTCCGCCTCCAAAATAGGAGCTGACCTTGCTCACATCCACCAGTCCATTGGAACGCATGCTGACTTTGTACTCCTGATTGCCGGTTTCATAGAGGAAGATAGCCACCTCCACTCCATCTGTTACCCGAAGCTGGTTCACGATGCCTTCCAAATCCTCTGTTCCCACACCATAAAAATCCATCTCTTTTTGGCGGATTCTTCCTACAATCACTTTTCCATCCAGGAGCAAAATACTCTCCATCAAAGTCCTGCCCAGAATCTGATTCTGCACATAAGTCTTTTTATAAAAAGTATCATTGATAATCTTTACAAAATCAATTCCTTTTGACATCAGACGCCCTGCAATCTGCATAGTCTTTTCTGTAGTATTGGAGTACTGAAATACACCTGTATCGTGGGCAATTCCCATATAAAGAGCTTCCGCTGTATCTTTGGAAATCTTCGCTTCCTCCATAGTCTCATAGACCAGCTCTGAGGTCGAGCTGGCTTCAGGCACCACCCAGTTTTTCTCTGCAAAACCGGCATTGGTGATATGGTGATCAATACAGAGGGTCCTATTTGCCCCTTTAAAATAAGAAACCGCCCGGCCCAGTCTTTCCCTGTCGCTGACATCCAGAGAGATAAATAAGTCGCAACTTTTCTCTGGATAATTTGTAGAGACATCCTGGGCGCCTTTTAAGAATTGGAAGGTAGGATTTACCATTTCCAGAGAAACCATACACTCAATTTCTGGAAAGTTTTCTCGAATGTAATTGGACATGGCCAGACAGGCGCCTGTACAGTCCCCGTCGGGCCTTATATGTCCCGCAATCACAACACTCTTTACATCTTGCAGCTCATTCGCCAGTTTTATCATCCTTATCATCCTCATTTTCTTTTCTGGTCTGATTGACATCATCAATTAATTTGGACATATTTACGCCGTACTCGATGGATTGATCGAGCACAAACCGTATCTCTGGTGTATTGCGCAGATTGATTGATTTTGCCAGGGCACGGCGAATATAACCCTCCGCGCTTTTCAACCCTGCCAAAGTATCTTGCTGAGATTTCTCATCTCCCAGGACACTGATATAGGCTTTGGCGCTCTTCAAGTCAGGAGCCACCTCCACCTCCACCACAGAAGTCATGGGATTGATCCGGGGGTCCTTAATCTCCCCCCGGATAATGTTGCTCAGCTCCCGCCGAACCTCCCCATTGATTCTTGTATTTTTAATGCTATTCTTTCTCATATTCTGTCTCCATAGCCTAATTAACGGGGAACCTCCACCATAGTATAGGCTTCTATTACATCCAGCTCCTTGATATCGTTGAACTTCTCAAATACAAGTCCACACTCATATCCGGCTCTCACTTCTTTTACATCATCTTTGAAACGCTTTAAGGAAGCCAGTGCACCGTCAAAGATCTGTTCTCCCTCTCTGGTGATTCTACACTTGCACCCTCTCTGGAATACTCCGTCCAGAACGTAGGAACCAGCAATATTGCCCACGCCAGATGCTTTGAAGATCTGACGCACTTCTGCATGGCCAATGACTTTTTCCTCGTAAACTGGATCCAGCATACCCTTCATCGCAGCTTCCACATCGTTGATGGCATCGTAAATGACGCGATACAGTCTCAAATCTACTTTCTCCCGCTCAGCAGTCTCCTTTGCAGTGGCATCCGGGCGAACATTAAATCCTATAATAATAGCGCTGGAAGCAGATGCCAGGCTGACATCAGACTCGTTGATAGCTCCTACGCCTCCATGAATAATTTTGACCACTACTTCTTCGTTGGAAAGCTTCAAAAGACTCTGCTTTACAGCCTCCACAGACCCCTGAACATCGGCTTTTACAATAATATTCAGTTCCTTTAAGTTTCCAGACTGAATCTGGGAATACAGATCGTCCAAAGACATCTTAAGCTTGGTATCTTCCAGAAGTTTCTCGCGGCTCTCTTTTACATAAGTCTCTGCAAAAGCTCTTGCCTCCTTGTCACTCTCTGGTGATACAAAAATCTCACCTGCATTTGGCACATCGTTCAAGCCAAGGATCTCCACAGGTTTGGAAGGCCCTGCTTCTTTCACGCGACGTCCATTGTCATCCATCATAGCACGGACCTTGCCGTAGCAGGCTCCCACTGCAATGTGATCTCCCACATGCAAAGTACCCTTCTGTACCAGTACGGTAGCCACAGGGCCTTTTCCTTTATCTAGCTCTGCCTCAATGATAAGTCCTCTGGCCCGGCGATCAGGATTCGCCTTTAGCTCCAATACTTCTGCTGTAAGAAGAATCATTTCCAGCAATTGATCAATTCCCTCATGTGTATGGGCAGAAACTGGTACGAAAATGGTACTTCCACCCCAATCTTCTGGAATCAGCTCATACTCTACTAACTCCTGTTTCACACGCTCAATGTTGGCGCTCGGTTTATCTATTTTGTTGATAGCCACAATGATCTCGATGCCTGCGGCCTTAGCATGATTGATAGCCTCAATCGTCTGGGGCATCACACCGTCGTCTGCCGCAACCACCAGAATGGCAATATCTGTGGAGTTGGCTCCACGCATACGCATGGCAGTAAAAGCTTCATGTCCAGGAGTATCCAAAAATGTAATCTTTGATCCATTGATGGCTACCACATAAGCTCCGATATGCTGGGTGATTCCGCCTGCCTCCCGGTCAATTACGTGAGTATCACGAATAGCATCCAAAAGGGATGTCTTGCCGTGGTCTACATGGCCCATAACGCAGACGACTGGTGGTCTGGCAATCAGAGTTTCTCCTGCGTCTTCCACATCTTCCAGCATCTTTGCAATCACATCTTCTTTTTCCTCTGGCACTGGATCAAAATTCATTTCCATAGCCAGCTCTCCTGCTGCATCAAAATCAAGCTCAGAGTTTACTGTAACCATTTTTCCAGCCAGGAATAATTTCTTTATAATCACAGAAGGCTGGATCTTCATCTTTTCAGCCAGATCATGGATACTGATCAGCTCTGGGATCTCGATAACCTTTGGCGTAAGATCTTCCTTTTTGGGTGCCGGAGCCGGCTGACGCACCGGTTGAGCTCCCTTGCCACCTTTGCCGTTTTTCTGATTCGTACGATTTGTGTTCTGGTTCGAACGACGGCCACCCTGGCCAGGCTTACCACTCCAATTATCATTAAACTTGCTGTTTTTCTCTTTTTTGGTGTCATCATTTCTATTTTTGTTCTCCGCTCTGCGGTTTTCTGTCTTGCGATTCTCCATTACTGGCGCTGCTGGAATCTCCATGGAACGTCTTGCGCCATCGCGACCTCTGTTGCCACGCCCATCTCTGTCTGTACTGCCAAATGAACGCTGTCCGTCTCTGACGCCCTGGTTGTTCCTTCCGTCGCGCCCCTGGTTATTGTACGTTCTCTGACCATCTCTGTTCTGGTCGCGGCTAAAGCCCTCACGTCCCTGACCGCTGCGGCCGTCTCTGCTCTGATTATTATGAAATCTCTGACCATCTCTGCTTCCCTGGCCATCTCTGCCACTCTGACTGTTGCGGCCATCACGCCTCTGGCCATTGTAGGTTCTCTGACCATCTCTGTTCTGATCACGTCCGGCGCTGTCACGCTCCTGGCCACCGCGGCTGTCTCTGGACTGAGTTCCATTCACACGCTGACCATCCTGACGCTGGTTCCGGTTAAAATTCTCTCTGTTATGGCCAGACTGTGTGCGTCGTTCTGGCTGGGCTGTAGCTGGCTGTGGTTGAGCCGCCTCTGTCCGAGCAGGCTGCGGCTGAGCACTTTGTGACTGAACAGGCTGAGTCTGGGCAGACTGTGGTTGAGCCGCCTGTGTGGATGTTGCTTTTTCAACAGGGACTGTTGGCTTTACAGGTGCAGAAGCCGCCGGCTTCGCTGGCTGCGCGGTTGCCGGGCGTCCCTGAGTAGATGCTGGTCTTACCTGGCCTGCAGCAGAGGTTCTTCCTGAAGCTCCAGGGGCCGGGCGTCCCTGCTGAGGACGCGCCCCCTGGTTCTGACGACGCTCTCCCCTGGGATCCTTGATACCAGTCTGACTGTTATGAGCATTGTACACAGCAATAATTTTCTTCTTTTTAGGCGGTGCTGCCGGAGCAGGCGCTGCCGCCTTTGCCGGTGCTGTCTCGTTAGCTGATACGGCCTCTTTACTGGAAAAAGCTTGTTTTACCATGCTTACCTGATCATCTGTCAGCACGCTCACATGGCTTTTTACCTCAATGCTTTTCTCAGCGAGAAATGCAATGACTTCTTTACTCGTTTTATCTAATTCTTTTGCAAGTTCATGTACTCTTTTCGACATACTTACCTCCGTTATTCAGTTTGTAGTTTTATACTTAAGTTCTTCTCTATGGCCTTTGCAAATCCGCTGTCCAGCACTGCCAGGGAAGCTCGAAATTCCTTCCCGATGGCATGCCCCAGCACCTCTTTCTCACCAAAAAAGTACACTGGCACCTGATAGTAAGTACACATATTACGAAACTTTTTCTTCGTATTGTCCGACGCCTCTTCTGATACAATTACAAGGGCCGCCGAACCTTGTTTGACTGCTTTCTCTGTGGAAAACTCACCACTGGCAATCTTGCCGGCCTTCATGGCCAGACCAATCATAGAATATATTTTATTCTGTGCCAAGCTCACCCAACTCCTTCTCCAGGCTGTCGTATACCTCAGGTGGAATACTCATTTTGAGAGAACGCTCCAGTCCTTTATTCTTTCTGGCCTTCTTAAGACATTCCCGGGAAAAACACAGATAAGCACCGCGTCCATTTTTCCGCCCCGTCGTATCCAGAAGGATTTCATCCTCTGTGGTCTTTAACACCCGCAACATTTCCTTTTTACTCTTCATTTCACCACAGCCAGTACATTGACGCATGGGTATTTTTCTATTTGTACTCAATTGATCACATCCTAAATTCTATTCTTCGGGAAGATTCTCTTCATATACCTGGTCGGCCATAGGCTCTTCCTCATAATCCTCCTGGTTATCTAAGTATTCCTGGGATTCCTGATAATCCTCAAAGTCCTCATATTCTTCGTACTCTTCGTCCACATCCAGCCATCCCTCAATCTCTTTTGCCTGAGTTTCGCTCTTAATATCGATCTTAAAACCTGTAAGTCTTGCAGCCAAACGGGCGTTTTGCCCTTCTTTTCCAATGGCAAGGGAAAGCTGATAATCAGGGACAACTACCTTAGCAGTCTTATCTTCCGGGTCTGCCAAAACTGCCACCACCTTGGCCGGGCTCAAAGCATTTTCAATAAGGAGTGCCGGATTCTCATTCCAATTGATAATGTCGATCTTCTCCCCCCGCAGTTCACTGACAATGGCGTTGACACGGGCTCCGTTCATACCCACACAGGCTCCCACCGGATCCACATCCGGGTCATTGGACCACACGGCAATCTTTGTTCTGGAACCAGCTTCCCGGGCGATACATTTAATCTCTACTGTGCCATCCCGGACCTCTGTCACTTCAGATTCAAAGAGACGTTTTACCAGCTCAGGGTGAGTTCTGGATACAAGAATTTTAGGTCCTTTTGTTGTATCCTTCACCTCCAGAATATATACTTTAATCCTTTCTGTAGGCTTGAAAACTTCTTCCTTCACCATCTCGTTTTCATTGAGAATGGCATCTACCTTGCCCAGATTAATACTGACATTTTTGCCTATATACCGCTGTACAACACCAGTCACCACATCTTTTTCTTTTCCATAATACTGATTGAACAGAACTTTGCGCTCCTCCTCGCAAATTTTCTGCAGGATTACGTTCTTTGCCTTCTGAGTGGCAATTCGTCCAAACTCCTTGGACTTAATCTCCACGTTTACCACATCGCCCAGTTCATATTGAGAATCAATCATTTTGGCATTGGACAGGCTGATTTCCAGTACATCATCCTCTACTTGCTCCACAACGGTTTTTTCTGCAAAAACTGAAAACTGACAAGTATCGGGATCAATATTTACCTTTACATTATCTGCCTTTCCAAAATGATTCTTGCAGGCCGTAAGCAGAGAATTCTTAATCGCCTCCAGCAGTGTTTCCTTACTGATATCCTTCTCTTTCTCCAAAATATCCAAAGCTTCCAGCAGTTCTGTGTTCATTTCCTATTCCTCCTATTTTAAGTACCGCTTCACTATTTCTAAAAGTCAAATGCCAAACGGATAAGGGCAATGTTTTCTCTTTGGAAAACCTGTTCTTCTTCTCCTTCTGTCACAATTGTCACAGTATCTTTATCATATGCTTTTAATACCCCTCGAAATTCCTTCTGCTTATCTATCATACGATAGGTACGTATCTCCACATCCTTCCCCATGCTTCTTAGGAAGTCTTTTTCCTTTTTCAAAGGGCGCCCCAGCCCTGGAGAACTGACCTCTAAAATATAGGACTCCTCTATAAAGTCTTCCTCATCTAAGAGATCGCTCAAAGCACGGTTCACAATCTCGCAGTCGTCCACTGTGATGCCTCCCGGCTTGTCAATGTATGCGCGCAGATACCAAGTGCCGCCTTCCTTGACATATTCTACATCAACCAATTCAAAATGGTTAGCCTCAATAATAGGCGTGATAAGTACTTCTGTCCTATGTTCGTAATCTTCTCTTTTTGCCATATGTTTCCTTCCATATTTTTTGTGTCCTATGACCTATCCTATGATATAAGAAAGAGTGAACTCTCGTTCACTCTTTTCCGCATCACTATTAAATCTTATTTATTATAACACATTTTCTGGAAAAAGCAAGCATTTTTTTACCTTCCTGCAAATATCTGGGCAATGGGTGAATCAGCAGGTAGAATCAATGTCTTGTCATTGCTGCCCTTTAAGCTTTCCTTGGCAGCATCCAGACTTCGCACAAAGGAATAGAACTCACTGCGGCTTTCGTCCGCATAGGCCTCAGAAAGTATCTTCATATATTCTGCCTCTCCTTCTGCAACCAGTTGCTCTGCCTGGGCATTGGCCTCCGACAGCATAATCGATACTTCTTTGTCTGTGGTATTCTGAATCATCTGTGCCTGAGATGCGCCTTCTGCCGTATACTGAGCTGCAATATTTTCCCGTTCAGAAATCATACGGGTATAGACGGCCTGTTTGTTATCGTCAGGCAGATCCAGCTTTTTTACTTCTACTGCTAAAATCACGATACCATACTGCTCATAATTCTCCGCGATATTGTCCATGATCTCCTCAGTCAGAGACTTAATCTCCACCACCTGTGGCTCTTCCTCTAAGATCAGATCGTTGCTTTCAATATCTTCTTCTGTCTCAGCCGCCGTCACAACCATCTTTCCGTCACGACTCTTGATAATCTCATCTTGTGTCATGCTTGACACTGTATTTTTAGTAGCATTGTAGACAATGGCATTGATACGCCCCTCCGCGTTATACACAGAATTTCCTAAAGTCTGGGTGAATTTCAGGGGATCTGTCACTCTCCAGAGCACATAGCTGTCTACGATCATGGATTTCTTATCTGAAGTAATCACATCAGAGGCAGGAAGATCATAGAGAAGAATCTCTCGTGGCACAGTGTCCGCCGTCTGAATAAAGGGGATTTTAAAGGATAAGCCAGAGACTGAAATAACACGCTGCACTTTTCCGAACTGACGCAGAAGCTTATATTCATTTTCCCGGCAAATCACAATACTGTTGCCCAATACCAGAAGAAGCACCACAGCCAATATATATTTGATAACTTTTTTAGACTTTTTCTCAGTTTTCATCCTGTGTCTCCTCCTTTTCTATGGAAGTAACCGTGTTGAATGGCTCTAACGGAAGAATCTGCTGTATCTGAGTGCCGTCAGCTCCCTGAATGATGATCTTCATATTTGGCATTACCTCTTCCATAGTCTCGTAAAACATACGCTGTTTGGTAATGGTCGGATATTTGATATATTCCTCATACATAGAGTTAAACCTAGCTGCCTGACCTTCTGCCTCATTGATACGGCTCTCTTTTTCTGCCTGAGCATCCTGAAGGATTTTGTCGGCCTGGGCCCTTGCCTGAGGGATCTGCTCATTCCGATATTTATTGGCATTATTCAAGGCCGTCTCCTTTCCCTGCTTGGCCGTCTCCACTGCCTTAAATGCCGTTACTACTTCTGCCGTGGGAGGCTCCGCATCCTGAATGGTAATATTTACCAGCTGAACTCCAATATCATACAGCTCCAGCTTGTCCATGATCATCTGCTTAATATTTGCTTGGATCTCATTTTTCCCAGTAGTCAGAACAGAATCTACCGTATAGGAGCCAATCGTAGTACGGATACAATTCTGAGCAATGTTATCTAATATCACAACGGGATCCTGGGATGCATACAAAGCCTTAACTGGATCAGATATCCGATACTCGGCATAGAAATCCACCTGAATGAAATTGTAGTCTGAGGTAATCATCATGGCCTCATCTGTATAGGTTTCACTCTCATCGTATCCAACAGTCAGACCCTGAATGGTGGTATTCACCTTTGTCACAGTCTGAACCAGGGGAATTTTAAAATGAAGTCCCGGCTCTGTCACCGCATTTGGCTTTCCAAACGTGCAAACTACTGCCTGTTGCTCCTCCTGAATGGTATACCAGCAGGAATTGGCAAGTACCAGCACTATCACCACCAATAGTACTGCCAGAACGGTCCGCTTTGTCCTCTTCCCAAGCTGCTTCCAGTCTGGCTGGCTCCCTCCTGGCTGTGGCTCTACCTCTCGGTAGTTTTTCCCAAATTTAAGCATGAATTTTTTCCTTTCTTATGTAGGCGAGCAGTGTTGTTCAAAAAATCTTAGATTTTGGTAATGCTCATTGTTTTCGTGTCCATTATAGCATCAATGATTGTTCCTAGCAAGCGTTCTTACGATTCTGCCTTTTCCTGCATTGACATCCATAAGAATTCATACTAGGATAGGAATAGTATACTAAGGAAGGAATTTTTCAGTTATCATGACACAAGATCTTACCCGTGGACCTATCATTAAAACCATGCTTTTCTTTGCTTTTCCCATGATTCTGGGGAATCTGTTACAGCAGCTTTATAATATTGCCGACACCTTGATTGTGGGCCAATTTCTTGGAGCGGACGCACTGGCTGCTGTTGGATCTGCCTATACCCTGATGACCTTTCTGACTTCCATCCTTTTAGGACTTTGCATGGGAAGCGGAGCTGTCTTTTCCATTCGATGTGGTGAAAAAAATCAGGAGGGACTAAAGAATGATATCCTCCATTCTTTTTTGATGATTGCCCTCCTGACCATTCTTTTAAATATCGCCGTCTTTGTTTTGATTGACCCCATTCTCCATTTTCTCCAGGTTCCAGAAAAAGTCTATGGAATGATGCGAGAATATTTGTGGATCATATTTTTCGGCATCAGTGCCACTTTTCTCTACAACTTTTTTGCCTCTCTTTTGCGTTCCATCGGGAATTCTCTGACACCGCTTATCTTCTTGGGCATCTGTGCTCTGTTAAATATCGGCCTGGATCTTTTATTTGTCATCCAATTCAACTGGGGAGTAGCTGGAGCTGCCATCGCAACGGTCCTCTCTCAGTTTGTATCTGGGCTTGGTCTTTCTCTCTATACAATTCTGGCCTTTCCAGAATTTCGTCTGCCTGTACGCCGTATGCGGCTTCAGAAAAAAGTCTTTTATGAAATCGCTCAATTTTCCGGTCTGACCTGCCTGCAACAGTCCGTGATGAATCTAGGCATCCTGATGGTACAGGGACTCGTAAACAGCTTTGGCCCTGCAGTTATGGCTGCCTTTGCTGCGGCCGTTAAGATAGATTCCTTTGCCTATATGCCAGTTCAAGATTTTGGCAATGCCTTCTCCACCTTTATTGCCCAAAATTTTGGTGCAAAAAAGCCGGAGCGTATACGAACTGGTGTGAAAAGTGCTATTTTTTTCTCTGTTTGTTTTTGTCTTATCATCAGTATGATTGTCTTTATCTTTGCCAAGCCTTTCATGTTGCTTTTTATCAAACCTTCAGAAACGGAGATTCTTTCTATAGGAGTCCAGTATTTACGGATTGAAGGTTCCTTTTACTGGGGCATTGGCTGTCTGTTCCTTCTCTATGGCTTTTATCGGGCCATCGAACGCCCTGGTGTATCTGTGATCCTGACTGTAGTTTCCCTGGGGACCCGGGTGGCACTAGCTTATCTTCTGTCCTCCATCCCTGCTGTTGGAGTCCTGGGAATCTGGTGGTCCGTACCCATCGGGTGGATTCTGGCCGATTTGACAGGGTTGGCCATTGGTCGAAGAAATACAAATCTTTTTCTTAAATCAGAGACACATCAGGATTAATATTGATATTTCTTTTGTTTCGCTTTTAAAAAAAGTATTGTCACCATGACAGCCATCATTTCCGCTGCAACAATAGAAGCCCAAATACCATCCACTTTCCAGAATATAGGAAAGATCAAAACTGCGGATATTTGGAATATCAATGTCCTCATAAAAGATATCGTCGCTGAAATAAGTCCGTTATTTAGTGCCGTAAAAAAGGATGAGCCAAAAATAGCAAATCCTGCAAACAAAAAAGAATAAGAAAAAATCCTAAAAGCGCGGACAGTCAAACGGAACAGTTCTTCATCATAGCTCACAAATATCTGTGCAAGGGGCACTGTCAAAAGATCGGCTGCCCCAAACATTACGATTGCAAATACGCCAATTAATATGAGGCTCTTTTTCAAAAGGCCTTTTAATTCCTTGCGGTTTTTTGCTCCATAATGATAACTGATCACTGGGGCGGTTCCTACTGAATATCCAATAAACACTGCATGAAATATCAGACTGACATACATGAGAACGCCATAAGCCGCTATACCGTCCTCCCCTGCATATTTTAACAACTGCACATTGTACAGCATACTAACTATGGACATTGAAATATTGCTCATCAATTCTGATGATCCATTGACACAAGCTTTCCAAAGGGCTTTTCCGTCAAAACCTGTCTTGCCCAGTCTTAAAAGACTGCCGTTTGGCCGTGCAAAATATAAAATGGGAACCAGGCCGCCTACCAATTGGCTCATAGCTGTTGCTGCGGCTGCGCCCTCCAGCCCCCAGTGAAATACTGCCACAAACAACGCGTCCAGGCCCATATTGGTAAGTCCGGCTAAAATAGTTACCGCAAGGCCAAGAGCTGGTTTTCCAGCCGTGGCAAACAAGCATTGAAATTCAAACTGAAGAATGTATGCAGGAATCGCTATTAAGTTAATGCGTGCATAAATTACACTGTCCTCTAAAAGCCGTCCCTCTGCACCAAGAGCGGCTGCTAACGGGCGAATAAAAACTATACCTAAAGTTGCCAGAATAATACCACAAATAGCAGCCGTGTAAACAATTAGAGAAAACTGATGATTTGCCTCTTTCTGTTTGCCCTCTCCCATTGTTATCGCAATAAGAGCGCCTCCACCCGTTCCGAACATGAAGCCGGCAGAACCAAGTATCATCAAAACTGGCATAATAAAATTGACAGCAGTAAAAGGCGTTTTTCCCACAAAATTTGAGACAAAGAACCCATCAACGACACCATATATAGAAGTAAATACTAGCATAGTGATAGATGGCAAAGTATATTGTAAAAGCTTTCTGTAACTAAAGTGATCTGATAACTGAATCCTCATTTCAATTCCCTCTATAAAAGTTCTTCTATTTTTCTCTTCAAGTCTACTAAATATTGTTCTGTAAGTCTGAGATAAAATTCTACATCTTCTTCTCGCCAAGATTCAAAAATAGAATTTTCTATTTCTATCACACGCAAGGCTGTTTTTTGAACTAATTCTTTCCCCGACTCCGTTAGGCAAACATTTTTTGCTTTTTGCCCAACATTTTCAAGATACACAATCCCCTCATTCTCCAGCTTGCGGATTGCAGAATTAACGGTCTGTTTGCTCATTCCAGACGAGCGGCAAATCTCTTGCAATAAACAGCTTTTCCCATTATCACAAATCGCATATAGTATTTTCATTGCACTGTCAGAAAGCCCCAGTTTCAAAGAAATCTCATGATAAGTTGCCTCTGTTTCTCCAATCAAATAGTTATATCGCTTTAATTTTTTTAATATTAGTTCACTCATGCAACACCTCCTGTAGTACGAAATCGTACTACAGGGCATTATAGTACGATTTCATACTAAAGTCAACCGCTTTATAAATGAGCTTCTAATACATACAAAAAAGGCCTCTGTTGCTTTTAACACAGCTTAGGCCTCTTCTTTTCCTACGCTTTACAATTTGAAATAGACTATGACATTTTATTTCTCCGCTTTCCTGTCATCTTCTCCACAGTCAGTTTGAGGAGACGTGTACGTGGCACAACTGCTTCACTATAGTGGAAACCAGCCGGAACCGGGTAATGCTCCATCAATATATCAAGGGCCTCTGCCTTTTGCTCCTCTGGAACATCTTCCATAAAGCCAAAACCAATGACACTCTCATAATTCATGGTACAATTTCCATTCTCCATATCGGTAAAGAGACAGTGATTACAGTCCATCTCAAAGCATACTTTATTGTTTTTTGACAAAAGCTGATACTTCATTCCTTCCATAGCACCATGAAAATACAGGTTTACCTGATTTCCATCTACCTCCAGGCCAAAATTCATTGGCACAATATAGGGATACTCATCTCCCTGCATGGCAACTCTGCAGACATCGCATTTTTTTATTACCTCTATAATCTCTTCAAAATCCTTGATCTCCCTATCGCTTCTACGCATATGGTCCCTCCTATTTATAAGTACCGTTGCAGCCCTCTACTATATGAGACGATAACAGAGCGGAAACCATCCCGCTCTGCGATTAATTTAACTATGCCGTTTTCTATAGAGTTTGTCAAGTTTATCAGAAAGATTTAACAATTGTAATAATTTTGCAATAATACCCTCTCTTGACAAGGGCGTGTGTGCCCTTGTCAAGAGAGGGTAGCCACTTACTTTTTCTCTTCTTCCTTGTTCTGCCCGGAAAATTTGCCCATAACCATCACTGCCAATGTCAAAAGCCCAATGACCACAAAGATTCCTGCCATACCTTTTCCCATTATCTCCAGGGAAATCAAAAAATTATTCCACATACTTACATACACCTCTTCTTTTCATTCTACAGCGCCCTTACAGATAAGCTGATACAAGTCCAATAATAAGGCCGCCTGCAATGACTGACGCAATCTGGCCGGATACATTGGCGCCGATAGCATGCATCAAAATAATGTTTCCTGAATCTTCCTCCAGGGCCATCTTCTGCACTACCCTGGCTGACATGGGAAATGCTGAGATTCCCGCTGCACCAATCATAGGGTTGATCTTCTTCTTTCGAAACAGGTTGAGAAATTTTGCCAGAAGGACTCCGCCAATGCTGTCAAATATAAATGCAATCAGACCTATAAGCATAATCAAAAGGGTGTCTATATTTACAAATGCCTCTGCGCGCATACTAAAAGAAATCGTCAGGCCTAGCAGCAATGTAATCAGATTCGCCAAAACATTCTGCGCTGTATCGGACAGGGTTCCCAGAACACCACATTCCCGAATCAGATTGCCAAACATCAGAAAGCCAACCAGTGCCACAGACTGAGGTGAGACGAGTCCCACTAAGAAAGTTGTCAATATGGGAAATGCAATCCGCATAGATTTTGACACAGTACCTGGCGTGTAATCCATCCGAATTTTGCGCTCTTTCTTTGTTGTCACCAGACGGATGGCAAAGGGCTGTATAATAGGCACCAAAGCCATATAGGAATAGGCAGCCACTGCAATGGCTCCTACATACTTGGAGTGAAGGATCTGAGATACCAGGATAGAAGTAGGACCGTCCGCCGCTCCAATAATTCCGATAGACGCCGCATCTTTCAAATCAAAGCCTAAAAGCACTGCCACACTGATGGCAAAGAAAATTCCAAACTGGGCGCCAGCGCCAAATAGAAACATACTGGGCATAGATAACAAGGGTCCAAAGTCAATCATGGCACCGATACCGATAAACAGCAGAATCGGAAGAGCCTCAGAGGCTTCGATTCCCACATCAAAAAGCCATTCAATGATTCCGTTAACCACACCGATCCCTTCCATGTTCTGATTGATCACTCCTGACAGAGGTAGATTCACCAGAATAGCGCCAAAGCCCATGGGCAATAGCAGTGCCGGCTCATAATCTTTTTTGATTGCCAGGTAGATTAACAAAATACCAATCAAATACATAACCACCTGCTGCCAAGTGATTTGCAGCAAGCCCTCCCATAAAAATTCCATAGGGTATTCCTCCTCATTTGATTTATTTCCATATATGCCCCTGGGAATCGAGTAGGGAAAATTTCCCCTGCTCGCCGCACGGGGCGTATGTTGCGACAGCAACTAACTTCCTTATACGCCCCTGCGATAAAAAAGAACGAGACCTCTGGCATCATATGCCAAAAGTCTCGTTCTTTCTCAATGTGAAAGTGTGCAACCATGACGTAAAGTCAGGGGATGTTGATTGCACATTTTAACTACTCCCTTTTGTCCTACCTACCTTAGCATACTCATGAAAATCTGTCAAGGACGTAATATTAAAAAGCGAAATTCCTATCCTCCGAAAAATTTTTTATCTGATACAGAAATAAGACATCTGTTATCTCCTGCTCCTCCACATATTCATCTAAACTCTGCCTGAAATACCGCAGATCCACCATAAAAATTTCCTCATAATCTTCCTTCAAAAATTGCACAAAGGTGTTTGCATAGGAGTCCTTCACTAGCAGCAGTCTTTTGCCATTTTGCACAGAGGTCGTGATTTTCGTCAAAGGATAATTACCCTTTAGATAGACACGGTATTTATCCCGTTTTTCCAGAAAGCTCTCATCATAAAGAGAGTTTTCCACCTCTCCCGTCCCATAATCT
The DNA here is from genome assembly GCA_910574475.1 of Clostridia bacterium. Taxonomy (GTDB): domain Bacteria; phylum Bacillota; class Clostridia; order Lachnospirales; family Lachnospiraceae; genus Laedolimicola. The sequence continues at coordinate 109,947 of CAJTAT010000008.1, forward strand.
ATCTGCACCGAAGCTCCGTCCTTTTGATACATGGCTGTCATAGTATCCGGCTTTACTGTATAGAGACCGGCTTTCGAATAACTTGTGCCGTAGAATTCTGTGCTGAGTACTTCTATCTCATATTCAGAAAGGTCTGGCGCTATTTTGCCCCGGGCCTCACAGAAAGCCTTGTAAGCGTAATAAGCTCCCAGGGAGGTCCAATGATGGTCTGTCCGATAATAGAGCTGCTGTTCTAAAGGCCCCTGCATCTGTGCCTGTATCAGCTCTTTTTCTACATGGACAAAACCTGGCAACTTCTGCTCCAGCTTGGCAAACAACTCCGTCTGATTGATCTCTGGTGCAAATGCCGGAAGCTTCTCCTCCATCACACAAGCCCCTGTGGGAATCATCAGAAAATGGACTGTCCGACCCTGCTCTTCCATCCTTTTCAGGAAGCTTGCTGCCTCGTCCAGATTCTTTTGTAATTGCTCCTCAGGAAGCTCTGTGAACATTTCCAACAAATATCCATCTCTTCCCAGATAGACGCCACCACTGTCTCCCCGCCCTAAAAGCTGATCGGTAGACGCCTTCAAGGAGACAAAATCGTCCCGAAACACCAATTGATCCGTCATCCATGTCTCAAATTGCTCCATATAACTGCCATCCAAAATCTCATCTTTACTTGCTCTTGGCCTTTGCTGTAGATACCTGTTTTCCACTTCTGAAAAAGCCCGCTCAGGTATCAACAGATTCAGAAAGGAAAAGAGGAACCAGGCCCCACATATCACTATCACTTTTTGTTTCATCATTCATCTCCATTCATATCCCACTAAAATCGGAAATACAAAAAAGGATTATAAGTTCCCGCCGCCAAATTAGCAAAGCATAAAACTCCTATGGCTATGAGGCCTGCCGTCTGCAGGACAGGATGGCGTAAATATGCATCCCCCAGGCGCTTACACAGAGGTGTGGACGCCAAAATTCCTATTAATAGCAAAATCCCATAGGATTTTAAATAATACAAATCTGCTGATCGAAAAAGAGGCACGTCTGTGAATCCTATCATCGTTTGCAGCCATTTAACTCCCTGTATCAAAGAATCAAAGGCAAAGATCACCCAGCCTACTATAATAGCAAGCAGAGAATATAGATGTGCCACAAAGCCCGGCAGCTTTTCCAAAAGCCTCAAAAGAAACATTTTTTCCATCATCAAAAGAATGGCAAAATAGAGCCCCCAGATGAGAAAATTCCATCCAGCTCCATGCCAGATTCCAGTTAGGAGCCATACAATTAGAATATTGCGAAGCTGCACCAATTTGCCTCTTCTGCTTCCCCCTAAAGGGATATAGACATACTCCCGAAACCACATGCCCAGTGTTATATGCCAGCGGCGCCAGAATTCTGTGATGCTTTTGGAAATATAGGGATAATGAAAATTCTCTGGAAAGGTAAAGCCCAGCATTTTTCCAAGGCCAATGGCCATATCCGAGTAACCGGAAAAGTCAAAATAGATCTGAAGGGCAAAGGCTAGAATCCCCAGCCAGGCGCCCAGGATACTTGTCTGCTCCTGCCCGGCACAGATCTTCCACAGCTCTCCGAAGGAGTTTGCCAGAAGGACCTTCTTCCCCAGCCCTATGAAAAAATCATCCAGCCCGCTATTTAACTTTTCTATGGTAATCTTGCGTCCCGTCAGCTCTTTTTGAATCTGGGAATAACGGACGATAGGGCCTGCAATCAACTGGGGAAACATGGTCACATAAGCCCCAAAATCTATTATATTTTTTTGAACTGGTACTTTTCCCCGATATACATCTATGGTGTAGGACATGGTTTGAAACGTATAGAAAGAAATTCCTATAGGTAAAGGTACCAGCCCACTGTATTTAAAGAATCCAAGCAGGCCCAGATTTACCAGGATGGAAGAAATCAGGGCCACTCTGCTTTTTACAGTCCCCCGATAGCGCTCTACAAGCCATCCATGGGCAAAATCTACCACTGTGGAAAATAGCATAATCAGCACATAGACTGGCTCTCCCCAGGCATAGAAAAACAGGCTTCCAAGGAATATAATTCCATTGCGAAGCCTGAAAGGTGCCACATAGCAAGCCACCAAAATAATCGGCAGAAAAAAGAATAAAAATGTAAAGCTACTAAATACCATAAGGACCTCTATTTAAAAAAGCTATTAAAAGCGTCAATTGCTTTCTGCGTCTCCTCTTTTGCAAACGTCAATTGCTCCTCTTCCGAGGTATCCACCCTGTCATCCACAGCTCCTACCAGAAAGAGTGCCACATAATCTCCATGCTTCACCACCTGGGATGCCTGAGTCTTAGCTAAATTCATAGGATAAGTAAAGCTATTTTCCACAAGATTCGTACGCACCTGTTCCAGCTCGCTTTCCAGTTCATCTCCCTTTCCTTCTGTCGCCCTGGCAATAATCACCACATCTGGATGGGCACTGATCATAGGTATCTGTGCTACAAAGGAATCTATAAGTTCTGTATTGATCCCATACATGTCCGACAGGGTGGTTTCATCCAGGTCCATCTCTGGAAGATAATTCTCACCGTAAGCTTCTTTGACTGCCGTTAAAATATCGTTTACTTCAGGAGTTGACTCAGAGGTCCCATCTCCTTTGCAGCCCATCAGTAAACTTGTCATCAAAAAACTCATACATAAGACTAAAAATAATTTCTTCATGTCATTTCTCCTCATTATTGAAATAGTATGTGGATATTCAAGAAAAGATATACAAAATCACATTATTTAGATGCAAAATAAGTGTAATTTGATACAGCATTGGTATACTCTCCCTCCACACTTCCATCCTCATTCGTAATATAGGCATTTTCTTCATCCAAGGCGCGCACCTGGATCGTGTTCAAAGCTCCCTCCTCTGTGCGCAAATCCTGGTTTGGAATCAAGGCAATCGCTTCCCCATTCTCAATGTCTGCCGTGTAAAATTTCGTTCCATTTACCTGAAAAGACACTCCTTTATAGTCTGGAGACGTCACATGGACTGTCACCTCTGTCATATTTTCATAAGAAGTGGTATCTATAGATTTTATCGTCAGCGTGTCTGAAGTCTTATAGTAGCCAAGGGAAGTACGCAAAGTTTCAACGGAAGCAAACTGAAGGTCCAGCCATTGTACCCTCTCATTCAGAAAGGTTTTCATCGAGGCAATCCCTTCATCAAACATCTGTCCTTCATAATCTCCCAGACATCCACCCCATCTGGCATCATTTGCATCAGCAGCCGGTTTTAGTTCCTCTGCATATTGATCAATCAGGCCTCCTTCACGAACCATCTCTTCGATCACGCTCTCTCGTATCTCCCAATACTTTTCATAAATCCTCACCAAAAAATAGGGATCACGGACCAGGTAGCGATTCCACTGGATTGTTTGATAGTAGAGTTCATTTGCAATATAATCATCTGTGGTGTGCCAGGTGGTGGGCAGCCATGTATAAATATCGTAATTACTGTTTCCCCAGGACCAATCATAGTCCCAGGCTGGTCCGATATAAAAGGGGCCGTCAATATCTTTATATAAAAAGACGCTGTTTTTCATGCTGTCCCAGTTCATAGCATACTCACAGACCAGAAAATTTGTCAACAGGGAATTAAAATCTATCAGTTCTGAATAGTGACAGCCCTCATAATTTTCTGAAGTAAAAGGAACCTGCCTGTACATCACACCCGTTCTTTGATACCCATTTTCTTTATCTGCATAACCTGTGGTCAGCACTTGATAATGAGGCGATGCATTGTGATAAGTGAAGTCTGTATCATGAAAGGAATACTCCAACGCCTGAAGGTATTCCTGAATATAGGCATACAATTCTGGGTAAGTGTCTGCCGAGTAAGGCGTCCGAAAGTAAAAGGGAAGGCCATAACGGGTCATTAAATTCTTCTCTGACCAGGTGAAATAATCCATTTCCAGCAAAACTCCACCTGTGGCCTTTGGAAGGCTGTCGAAATCGATATAGGCTGTCAAATCATATTCTGTCGGAATTCCACGCGCCTCTGTCTCATTTAGCTCCCTTAAATATGGGAAATCAAAGGTATGTGTCTCCATCCAGGAAAAATCAGACAGCAAATCGGATTCCAGAACATTCTGAACCTGAGTCTTCTCCCCTGGCTGCACCATCCTTTTATATACCAGCTCTTTGGCAATCTTTTCCGCTGCTGTCTGTGCACTATCCTCCCAGTCATAGACATTGATACTGTTTTCATCTACACGTATCTGCTCACAGAGCTGATAGACTCCCTGATACTCCCCATTGTAGATCAAGGTTACATTCTCTGAATTCATCTGACAGTCAGCCCCAATAGCCCCGGAAAAATCATATACAAGCTTGTTGCGCAGCAAGGTAGAATCAATGGCATTGGCCAGAAGTACCCAGTGCCTGGTCTCTCCCAGTCCCAGTAGATTCCCCTTTTCCTCCAGCTTTATTTTAAAGGGATGTTTGGGCATGGTCCCCGATGCGTTGCCACGAATATGGATATAGGCTTTCCCGTCATATAGCTCATCAGGCAAATCATCTGCCTTTCCTGTCAGCTTCATGTCAACAGAGGTACTTGGCTCCCGGACCACTTCATCGTATCCCGTATCGCTATTCATATAGAGAACTGGCAGGACGCTGTAGTAAAGAGAGGCCTCATGGCTTGTTCCATCTTTCAGGGTCACACAAACCCGAATCAGGTTTTCAATATCTCCTGACTGGGGTACATAGGGGACAATCTCCTCCGTTCGGGACACTTCCTGTTCTCCCACATACCAGACGCAACTCTTAATCTCAGAAGCCCAGATATGCCTTGTGAGCGGCACTAAGGGATGGTCTGCCACAACTCTGTCTGTATCCAAATAGATCTCTGCCCCCTGCCCTGCCTCACAAAAACGCTTCACCACAAAAGAGAAGCACACAATAGCTACTGCCAGCAGGATCCTTAGAATCGCTCTGTATACAGATTTATTTTTGATATAGTCGCTTATCCTATGCATCCAAATTCCTTATCCTAGTACACCAAATATTCATCTATACAAAGAAGCCCATCTAAGCTTTTAGTCTACTAGTCCTTTCAAAATATCAAAGCAATCAAATGTGGCAAAATAGTCTTTCGGCGTCTCAGCCCGACGGATTATCTGGACCCTTCCATCTTCTCTCAGAAGAAGCTCTGCTGATTTCAGCTTCCCATTGTAATTGTACCCCATTGCAAATCCATGTGCCCCTGTATCGTGAATCACCAGAAAATCTCCCTTGTCAATCTTGGGAAGTTTTCGGTCAATGGCAAACTTATCATTATTCTCGCACAGGGATCCAGTCACATCGTATATATGATCGCAGGGTTCATTTTCTTTTCCCATCACTGTAATATGATGGTAGGCACCATACATAGCAGGACGCATCAAATTCACTGCACAGGCATCACAGCCTATATACTCCTTATGAATATGTTTCTCATGAATAGCCTTTGTCACCAGACAACCATAAGGTCCCATCATGAAACGACCAAGCTCTGTATAAATTGCTACATTTCCCATTCCAGCAGGCACCAAGACTTCTTCATACATCCTGCGGACGCCCTCTCCGATAGCGCGAATATCGTTAGGCTCCTGATCTGGATAATAGGGAATTCCAATTCCTCCAGAAAGGTTGATGAATTGAATGTCTGCCCCTGTCTCCTCTTTCAGCCGGACGGCTGTCTCAAAAAGTACCCTTGCCAGCATGGGATAATATTCGTTTGTCACTGTATTGCTGGCCAGAAAAGCGTGGATTCCAAAACGCTTTGCACCTTTTTTCATCAGTACCTTGTAAGCATTTACCAACTGCTCATAAGTCATGCCATACTTAGAATCTCCAGGATTGTCCATGATATCATTGCTGATCTGGAATACTCCGCCAGGATTATAGCGGCAGCTAATGGTCTCTGGGATATATCCGATGGTCCTCTCCAGGAAATCAATATGAGTATAGTCATCCAGATTAATGATGGCTCCCAGCTTTGCCGCATAGGCAAATTCCTCTGCTGGTGTATCATTGGAGGAGAACATAATATCCTCGCCTTTTACCCCAATTTCATTGGAAAGCATCAGTTCTGTCATAGAAGAACAGTCACAGCCGCAACCATATTCCTGCAATATACGAATCAGAAAGGGATTTGGTGTGGCTTTCACTGCAAAATATTCTTTATACCCCTTATTCCAGGAAAAAGCTTCTTTTAAGTCTTTCACATTCTCACGGATTCCTTTTTCATCATAGAGATAGAAAGGCGTCGGATAAGTCTTCTCTATCTCCTTCAATTGTTCCAATGTTACAAAAGGTTCTTTTTTCATCTGTATCCACTCCTCTTTCATTACTCAAATTAGCATAATACATCGATATTATAATATCTCTTTTCCTTATAAAGTCAACTATTTTTTCGTTTTTCACTCATTTTTCATTTCCACATAAGATATTAAAGATAAGATTTGAAAGGAGTTTTTTTATGGCAGACTATAGAAATCAGACTGGTGCCTGTGGCGAGAGCCGTTCCAGAGACCCTCTGCGTCATTTCCCTTTGGCAATGGCTTTTGTGCCCTGGCAACAGTGGAATCAGACATATGAACTAAAGAAAGCTTTGCAGGTTGGAACCATCTTCCCTGACCTTGACAAACCTTTCCTGGGAAAGCGAGGTGCATGCAGATGATGACGAATCAATCCTACAATCAATTCCAGCGCAACCTTTCTTACCAGCAGGGAAGAAACAACACTCCCTGCAATCAGCAACAACGCCCCGCTTCGTCTTGTACTCAACCACAACAGCGGCCTGCTTCGTCTTGCGCTCAGCCACAGCAAAGGCCCACTTCGTCTTGCGCTCAACCACAACAGCGGCCTGCTTCGTCTTGCGCTCAGCCACAACAGCGGCCTGTTACCCCTTGTGCTCAGCCACAACAGCGGCCTGTTACCCCTTGTGCTCAGCCGCAGCAGAGACCTGCTTCGGCCTGCACTCAGCCACAACACAGGCCTGCCCCACCCTGTGAACAGCCTCCCCAACGGCCAATGCCTCCAAGGCCCAATCCTTCCTGCCCCTGTAATCAAATGTCCAGAGAGCAGCTTTATCTGTGGATTACATTGACCAAATTTGCATGTGTGGATATCTCCCTCTACCTTGATACCCATCCAGACGATAGGGAAGCCCTTCAATACTTCCAGGAGCACAACCGCCTTTATAATGAGGCTATGAATGAGTATGCGAAGACCTATGGCCCACTTACCATCTCCCACGTAAGAAATTGCGACACTTATTGGGATTGGGTAAATCAGCCATGGCCGTGGCAATAGAAAGGAGGGAAATGTTCAGGTATGTTTAATTATGAAAAACGTTTGGAATATCCAATCAATATTAAAGAGACAAATCCCAAGCTGGCAAAAGCTATTATTACGCAATATGGAGGACCCAACGGCGAGCTGGGCGCCTCCATGCGTTACCTGTCTCAGCGGTACACGATGCCTTATAAGGAGTGTATGGCAGTTTTGACAGATATAGGTAGAGAAGCCCCTGAAATGTTCCTTTCAGAGGCTAACGCTTTTTTTGATGCTGTCGCAACCGTATAGCTCCATTTATGGGGAAGTAAATTCAGATATACATCTATGTTCTCTCTGTCGTTAATTACCATCTTATCAAGTAACTGTGTGTAAAATTCATCCTCGTACTCAATGCCGCCGATAAGCTCATCCACGGCGCTTTTAATGTCTTCCATCAGTTCCTTTTGCTTTGCAATTACGACTTGCTGTTTTTCCATGCTTTCCACCATAGATTTCAAGCTGTCGATTTCAGCATCGTATTTTGCCCTAAGAGCCGTAAATTCATCACGGTTAATATCGCCGCTTGTATAAAGGTCAATCAAATCAGTACGTTTTTTCTGTGCCACTTCAATTTTATCTTTCAGAGCGTTTGTATCTGCGCCTGTCATATCCAGTGAAATCACCTTTTGAATCGTCTTAATCAAGTTATCCGCTATTTTCTGGCGGTCAATGGTGAGCTGCTTGCAGACAAGATACATCATGTGGATGGCTTCTTCGTTGCGGATGCTTGTTCCAGAGCAGCCCACTTGGTTCCCTGCTTTGTCGATGTGGGGGCTTCCATGCTTTGCGCCCTCAAAGCAACGCCATGCCTTATACTGGCTTCCATCCTTTCGGGTTTTGTATCGGGCAACATAGCTTGCCCCGCATCTGCCGCATTTGATTTTCCCAGAGAATGGATAGCGGTTGCTGTGTTTTGCCTTGCCCTCCTGCGAAAGCGATTTTGCATCTAAAATGCGGTTTGCCTTGTCGAAAAGCTCACGGGAGATAATCGGTTCGTGATGGTCTTTGAGAATGACAAATTCTTCCTGTCCTCGGTTGTATTTCTTTTCATGGGATAGGAAGTCTGGCGTATAGGTTTTCTTCTGTACTAAGTCGCCGCAGTATTTTTCATTGCGTATCACTCGTAAAATGACGGTATTGCTCCATTCTTTCACACGCATGGGACTTATGCCCTCCTCCCGAAGCTCACGGGCGATAACATGAGTGCCTTTGCCCTCGTCCACGAACTTGTGAAAGATAAGACGGACGATTTTAGCTCCATCTTCATTGATATACATTTTGCCATATTTTACATCATAGCCGAGCATACTACGCCCGAATACAACGCCTTGCTCCATTTGGCGTTTCTGTCCCCATTTGACACGCTCGGAAGTCTTGCGGCTTTCCTCCTGTGCGATAGAGGACATAATGGCAAGGCGAAGCTCTGCATCGCCGTCCAAGGTGTTGATGTTGTCGTTTAAAAAGATAACGCCTACTCCGTATTTTTTGAGGTCACGGGTGTAGAATATACTGTCAAGGGTATTTCTCGCGAAACGGGAGATTTCCTTTGTGATAATCAAATCGAAACCGCCGTTTTTGGCACATGCAATCATACGGTTAAATTCTTTTCTCTTTTTTGTGTTTGTTCCAGAGATGCCTTCATCGGCAAATATGGCATAAAGCTCCCAATCGGGGTTACGTTCGATATACTGGCGGAAATACCGCTGCTGGCTTTCAAATGAATTTGCCTGGTCGTCATTGTCCGTGGAGACACGGCAGTAAGCGGCAACTCTCTTTTTCATATTCTGTATTTTTCTCTCTTGATTGAGGGTTTCGTATTTGTCTATTGACATAAGAATAGCTCCTTTCCGACAAAAGCCTTGCCGTATTTTAAGTATAGTTTCATAGAGGTATGTTGTCGAATGTGCAAATTTGGAAATCCTACATTTTTATTCTTGATTGAGTAGCGATGGTTCACTAAACATATGTAAAGAGCCAAGCGTTTAGGCTTGGCTGCGGTTGTTCTTGCTGTATTGCTTTTCTATTTCCTCGATACAACGCTCATACTGCGAGTGTGTCAATAGCTCTCTTTTTTTCAGAGAAGCAAGTATTGACTTTTGAAATTGCAGATAAAACGCTGTGTGTTCCTGTTCTGTGATTTGCGGAGCAGGCTCTCCGACATAGACAAACTCACGACACTTCAATCATCAACACCACCTCGCTATATGATATTCGTTAGGGTTTGTACGATATAACGAGAGGGTTAGTCCTTTTTGGTAATGCCGATGCTGATAGCCAAGGCATCATCTACTAATAACATGAAACGTCTGTCAAAAGTACCGATGTGCTCTTGCAGGCGTTGTTTATCAAGTGTCCGTATCTGTTCAAGTAGGATGATAGAATCTTTTTCAAGACATTCATAGCCTTTTGCGAGGATGTGGGTGGGAGTTTGGCTTTTGCGTGTTCCATACCTGTGCTTGCCGCCTTGTTCTGAGCCGACAACGGGATTTAACTTGGCATAGTATATGTCGCCACGTCTGATAATCCTTTCCATTGTTAGACAACGCATAGAATCCACCAAACGGTCAGCAGCGAACTGACGCCACGGGAATCGCACCCCAACTGTCGGTCTGACAGAGCCGCCCTCATTGCCTGCGGTGGGTTGGCTACCGCTCGGACTGTGACTGGACGGGAGTATCATTGTCCTCTTTGTGGGTCATGGCGTACCGCTGCACACGCTTTTGCTCATCACAATTACAAAGAGAATGTATTTGGTGAATGGGTATTCGGTTGTCAAGGAGCTGTGGGAAGCCCGTAGAAAAGCCCCCTCACTTTTCCAAAGGAAAAAATGAGGGGCTATGCACGGAAAATTTAATTTTCCAAAAGTTTTTTGAGCTTTTGCAGGATTTTCATAATGTGCCTGCTGACGCTGGACTGGTTAATGCCATAGATACGGCTTAGCTCAACCTGCGATTTGCCCTCATAGAAATACTGTTGTATGAGCGTCTGTTCTTCTTCTGTCAGCAATGTGAGGGAAGATTTCATCTTGTCCAACATCATTCTGCGGACAATGGTTTCCGCAACATTTACCACTTCATCAGCTATAAATTCAAAACCGTTACCGCTGTCATCAGCATTTTCTATCGCTTCTAAAGACAGCAGGCTGTTGTCTGCATCGAGCTTTTGTAGATAACGCCACCGTTCCTTGTCCCGATAGACCTCAATGTAGTGGGTCTGTTCCGTCTCAATCAGACAGCCCTGCACGGGGATAAAGATCTTGTCCTTATAAGTTCCGTCCGTTTCCCTGCGGCGGCAGAAATCCTCGTAAGACAATTCCGTATAGCCGCCGTTTTCTTTGATATAGACCTTTCTTGGTGCATATTTCACCGTAAGTACCTCCAATCTGAATTTTGAAAATCGCTAAAATCCAGATTGAGAGGCGGGGAACGGCATCCCACGGCAGAAAGAGCTTTGCGGCGTATTTTTGCAAAAAATCGACAAAAGAAAAACTGCAAAGGCTGTCATCACATAAGGAGATAATTTGAAAACATAATTGGAATACAGCTTATGGGCGATAGCAAAGGCAAAAGCCAGCGTAACAGTAGGAATGCTTTTCACGCTGACTTACTCTATATAAAAAAATAATCACATATTCGTAAAATGTAATTTCTTTTGCCACAATGCGGAAAAGTAATGCAAAATTCAAAGCAGCACTTAGCGGTTGATAGAGACATGCAAAGTATTTGAAACAAAACCATAAGGTTTTATATATGAACCTCTTTACCAGCGGCAGGCTGAATGAATATCTTGCAAGTGTAGACGCACTGGCAGTAGATATGTTTTTTCGGCTGGCAACGAAATATTCCGACAGGCAGGGCGTGACAGAACAGTTGAAATCCGAAAACCAATTCTTATAGATTCAAAAGATGAATAACATTTTGGCGTGTGTAAGGGAAGTTGTTGAAAATGATATAATTTATTCATAGGTGAATGACAGCGTTTCCGTAATAAGCGGCAGTCCCATTCAAACCTAAGCAAAGACAGTAAGATAGAAAGACAGTTTGAGAATTGAAAAATCCCATGTTTTCATATATAATTGGAAAAAGAAGTTAGACTGGAAAATCGAAATTTACAGAAGGAACGAAATGAAAGAAATATTGGAATTTAACCACAAAAAACAATGTGGTTTATGGTTGATTCTTATTGGAATTGTACTAATAGTAGCTGTCATTTGTGGCGGTGAATTTTTTGTTAATCCGTTTGTGTTTCTGATAGGTTATTATACCTGCTTTTTTGGAGTCAATGTAAACAAAAAAGTGAGAGAAAAACTTTCTCAAGGAGATATTTCTAAAAAGCAGATAAAGATAATTTATTTTTCGATTGCTACGTTGTTCATATTAATGTTTTGTATTGCTGGCCCGTTTATCCCCGGATGGCATTGGAGGCAGATATGGCTTGGTGTACTGATGGCAACATCAATACATTTCTTCTTGTGGTTTTTTGTACATGGTTGGAGTATGGTAGTGTTGGGGATTGTATGTATGGTTATCGTAACAATGGGCTATATTTTTCCGGGCATACCAGTTTCAGTTATTTGCATTGCAGATGCGATGGTTAAACTGATATGCGGAATATATTTGTTATTTATTGCAAAACCATCAAAATACATTCCTAATATGATAAAATAGCGAATGTACAAAGAAACAACTTCCAGTTTGACATACTGGAAAATCAAGATTTGAAAGGAGTAACAGACATGGAATTTCCTTTTTATGATTCACCCGATACTGCTACGATTATCTGTTGTCATATATTGAAGCGTCAGGCACCTATTCTATATGTATCACATGATGAAGATGACGGAATGTGGCAATTTCTATGCGGAGAAACACACGAAACAGATGAAGCAAAGTTAGTATCTTTAAAATGGGTTTTTGATTTAGATAACTCTGTTAGTACCTTAAAAGATATGCCTTGCGGTTACTTTGCAGAAAGGAAAACTCAAGATGACGATTGGATTATCAGAAAGCGATAACTTCCCATTTGTCGAGCAGAACAACACATCATCACAGAGCCAGGCGCATAAGACGCAGAGACGAAAGACTCGTGAAAAATCACAGTTATCGGGAGGTTATGGCGAGCGACAAATGGGAAGTTGTACTGGGTAAAATAAAATTATTTGGCCAATAGATAATAATGGGTAAAATATTTAATATTTAAGATAATTATGATTCAAAAAAAACAGAAAATTCATTGCTGTTGCGTTTAGTTTCTTTCAAGTTTGTTTTGTTTGAATACAGAACGGACAGGAAGAATAAATAACATACGTGCTTGTGCAAGGGGGATTGTAAAAGGGGAAGTTATTTTTGCATAAATCCAATGCAGCGTTTAACATTTCAACGGAGCGTTTCTTGAATATGGTGTTTCTTGTGATATTATGAAATCGGAAAGAAGGTGAAAATATTGAACGTTCAAAAAACAGGCAGTCTGATTGCCGCTATCAGGAAAGAACAAAATCGCACGCAGCAGGATTTAGCGAATGAATTGGGAGTATCAAGTGCAGCTGTTTCAAAATGGGAACGGGGTATCGGATTTCCAGATGTATCTCTTATGGAACCATTAGCTGCATCCCTGGGGATTTCCATAGCAGAATTATTCAAGGGCGAAAGAACAGAAAACAACGTTGATAACGAATATGAAAGTCTGTTGTCAGATGTTGTAAAAGTATCAGCAAATGAAATAACCAAGAAGAAAAAAATAACGAATTGGATGATTGCCATTACTGTTGCTGTTCTTTATTTGATGATTTCTGTAATATCACACAAGTGGGAAATAACCTGGGTGGTCTGGATTGTATATTGTTTTTATCGGATTTTTACTGAATATATCTATAAAAAATATTAGTAATCTACAGAAACGTAAGAAACGGAGGAAAAAATGGTCGATTATTCACAATTTGAGGCAAGTGTAAAATCCGGCATCCATGCAGATGTGAGCCGGATACGGCAAAAGGATGAAATAATAAAAGCCGTCGTCAAAAAGCGGCGAAGCTCCGCGATAATCTGCGTGTGCTTCCTATGTATGTCAGGAATTTCTTTGTTTAAAAGCTGGATTCCCGCCGTTATCTGTTTCCTTCTTGCATTGTTTTTCCTATGGCGGGCTGTCGGAAAATTTTCTGACGAGTATTTACGGGAAATGTACGAGGAGGGGCTTTTGGTTCCCGGCATGATCGTGAAAACGGAACCCCTTACTATCATGGCAATCGCAAACATGACCGCGCGGGATGGCGCGGCAACCGTAAATGGGTGCTACTGTCTGGAGGTGAAAGAGCTTGACGGGGCGCAAAAGATTCTATTTGAAAAAATCCCCTGCTCCTGTTTTTTCTGCTATGAGGGCGGCGATTACCATTCTTCCTTCCAGCCCCATCCCCTCTATTGGGGAACGGCTGATCAGCAGTCTGTTCAAGAAGCGTTAAGACAGGTGGAGGAGGACAACAAAGAAAATACAAAAGATGAATGGGAAGTGCTCAAGAAGGTTGCGCGGCAGTTCCCTGATTTGGGAAACGGGAACTTGATTTTACTGGATGAAAATTACGTTCCCTTCGGGAAAAAGAACTACATGGACAGCAACTATAAGCCCCTCAACGAGGAAGCTGCCCCCAAGTAATATGTTCCATTTAGGGAAACGCTGATGAAAGCGTTTCCCTCGTCGCAAATGCGGGATTTATAAGTGAGAAAAGAGTTCCTGATACGAATTTTGGGAGGTAATTTTTATGTTTTTTTCAGTAATATTAATCTTGTTGATTGCCATTGTATTCAGAAAACAGAAAATGGCCGAAACAGGACAACAGAAATCTGATGAAATAGAACATTTGTCTAAAAATAAAAAAGAACTCATCCTCGGCTTATCATGGTATATATTCTATTTTATGCTGTCTTACATAAGCTATGCCTATCAGGTCGATATAATAAGCGAATTATCAAACTGGCTGTTTCTGGTTTTCTTTCCACTCCTGATTATTGCTGTTTTCAGAAAAGAGAAAGTGATACAAACCCTGAAAGAAACAGGCTTAAAACATTTTGACAGAAAAACTGTACTAAGGATACTGTTGATTTGTGCTGTATACCAAGGTGTTATTATCCTTGTCTTTGGTTTAGGGGAATTTTATTTTAATATAACGAATATTCTCCAAATATTAATAAAACTTCCAGTATTTTTTTGCCTGATGATACTTACAGCAGCGTTTACGGAAGAAGTTTTCTTCAGGGGCATTCTGTAAAGAACTATGATGGATTCACTGAAAAAGCCGTACCTTGCCATACTGCTCACCGGTATTCTGTTTGGACTATACCATTTCCCGTTTGCATATTATCTGTGGGACGATACTGCCGGAAACATAATGTATTCACTCAGAATGGTTATGACGGAACATGTCCTTACTGGCTGCGCTTTTGGATTTATGTACTATAAATCCAATAAAAACCTCTGGAGCTGTATCATTTTACATGCTTTCACCAATGCGGCTATTATGGCTCTCGGCACTGTATTTTCGACATAAACAGTGTATCCAGAACTTATGACAGGGCTTTTAACAACGCAGACAAATCAAAATTGAAGTTTATAGAGAATGTAAGTAAGGAGTTTGGCAATGAAAAATCTTTTGAAAAGTAACCGATTTGCAGTTTTCATAATCTTAACTTTTTTAATTTATGTAATGTCCAATGGAGAATGGTGTATCCCGATTTTTGCGTGGATTTATCCAATTTTGTTTCTATGTATGATTTATTTTAATCGTACTCGAAAAGTCTACCTTATAATTAGTTCAATATATGCCATTGGTTTTATTGTCCAGTTTTGGAGAGCCATTGGAATGGATATAAAGATATGTATAATAGTAGCAATCCTGCTGTCTTTTCTGAAAGTTTTACCATATATCTACTGGTCGAAATCAAAAATGAGATTTCAAGATACTGTTATTTTTGCAAGTATAATGGTATCAATAGAGTATATCATTTATCTGATATACCCTGCATTGGGAGGGTTGTCTGACGCCTATACACAATACCAAAATCTATACCTGCTACAAATAGTAACGGTAACAGGGATTTACGGAATCACCTTTTTAATGTATTGGACGGCGGCAATGGTTATATGGATTTGGAACAATAAAAGCAAAAAAGAATACATCAGAAAATACATAATCGTATATGGTTCTGTAATTGGCTTGGTATTTGTCTATGGAGTTGTTATGTTTCATTTTGTAGGAAATTCAGATAAAAGTGTTAGGATTGCTGGAGTAACCGTTCCGATTTCAGAGTTGTTAAATAATGATAAAGATGTATATTCTACATTTTATACCAACACATTTACTGATGAAAACATTACCAATACAAGGAATAAACTATCATCAGTAGCTGATGAACTTTTCCTAAAAACAGAGTTGGAAGCACAAGCAGGTGCAAAGATTGTTTTTTGGTCTGAACTGAATGGAGCGGTTTTAAAACAAGATGAAGATATGCTTTTGCAACGGGCGTCGGATATGGCAAAACAGGAAGAAATTTATTTGATTGTTTCATTACTGGTGAAAACCCCTTACGAGGACTTAAAGGAAAATAAAACGGTAGTATTTAATCCACAAGGAGAACTTATATCAGAATATTTTAAGCATGGACGTTCAATCGGAGAATTGTGCCAAAAAGGAAATGGAATGCTAAAAAGTTTTGATACAGAATATGGTAGAATTGCGCCGTTTATATGTTCTGATATGGCATTTTTGTCTAAAATACAGCAGGCAGGTAGAAATAATGTAGATATACTAATTGTTCCGGCTTCGGATTGGAAAGAAATGACATTATTAGCTGCAAAGACAGCGATTGTGCGTGGAGTTGAAAATGGAAGTAATATAATCAGACATACAAATAGCGGAATGTCGATTGTTTCAAATGTTAAGGGCTGTGTGTTGGCACAGACCGATTACTTTCAGTCTGATACAAAGACATTATCAGCACAGGTTGCTATGAAAGGACGCTTTACTCTTTATTCGTATATTGGAAATCTATTTGTATATCTGTGTAATTTATATTTGTTAGGGAGTTTCATACTTCCCAAAATTAAACGTTTAATTAAGAGGTAGTTAAATTCCAGTTTGCTGAAAATTTGTGGAGAACGAAAAATTCAGAATTTGAGGGATAAAATATGGGAGTGTTAGAAACAGTTTTTAATTCAAGAAAATTTGATTTGAATGATGATGTTCTGATGGAATTTAATAATTATTTTGATGAAAAAAGTAGGGATTATAACAGCTTCTGTTTAGATGAAGAAGATATTACTTCCCTACGAAACCTTGTAGCACAGATTAAGGTTGCTGACTCAGATAGTGCAATTTATGTATCTACTTATGGCTATGAAATTACAAATAGTAAAGGAGAAAAATCAACATACGCCGATGCTCTTTGGATTGACACAGTTCTGCCTATTTCCAAAATAGAGGCACTTATTGAAGAAAGTGGTGTTGCTGAACCAAGTGATATTTCTTTTGTTAGCGATAGTGATGAATGTGGGAACTGTAAAGTATGGCTTATAGCTCATAAAGAGAATAATCCTTGTATTATTGAGATGACTGACCATAAGAAAATAGACCATATGATAATATTATATTGGGATTGATGAATTATTAAAATTCCTGTTTGTCGAGAAGTCAAGAATAAAAAGAAATCGGAATTTCATAAGGAGAGGATAATGGTTAAAGAAGTAAAATGGACAAAATATTTATGACTGAGCCTGCTCTCATTTGCAGTATTTATGCTTGAATATCTGTCAATATTCATAATTGAAGTTATAATTCTGCATGTAGACATACAGAATTATACAATGCAGCAAAGAAGTATTCATTGTATCATAATGGTTTTTATGTGGGCGTTTTTCATTGGCGTTCTCCTGCTTTTTTCAAGGAAGCATTATCATTTTCCAGAAAGGGGAAGCAAAAGGGATAAGATTTCCTCGAAAAGTTGGATCGTAACGCTTGCTTGTTTCATTGGTTGCAAAATTATGACTTTCATTGATTGGCATACATTAAAGATTGTCGGTGAAGCACAGGGTAAAACCATATTCCAATTTTGCGCGCAATATTTATACTATATATTTGAAGTAATGCTTGTCATTCTAATCATAATATACGGGCAAAAAGCAATTGAATCCTTGTTGCAAAAAGAACGTCCAATTCCTTTTGGTGGTATTATTTTAGCTATGACATGGGGGCTTTTCATTTCGTATCAAGAGGAGTAGGACTAGAAATATGGAACGGAATTTCTACTATGATATTTTCTGTTCTTAGTGGGGTAATGTATTTAAGATTAAATAGAAAATGCTTGTATAGCTATCTTTTCATCGCTATGGGGTATTTGCTATAATCTCCCATTTATCGGGCGGACAACATATCACCAAAAAGCCAGACACATAATACGCAGAGTTGGCAGGCTTGTGAGCAATTTCCCACACGTTCATTGGCTCTGCATATGTCTGGAGCTATCCTATATTCTTCTTTAACCGTATTCCCATTGAAAAATACGGCTCACTCAGATATTCTTCTTTGTCAATACTGTATCCTCTTTTTTATAAAAGGAAACCGCATGATGGTCATTTTTAAACGCCCATATCACAATTTCTTTATCCCCTTGTTCCTCCCACACATACTCTGACAGTCTGCGGGCGGCAAAGTCTGTCTTTAATCGGCGTGCCCTTTCCGCACATCCATCTGAATTTAGCAGCAACGGATTGACATATCCAGAATAAACATTTTTCCAGTTCTCATTTACAATGCCGCATACCGTATCAATGTCCTTTTCTTCTAATGGTCGTATCATTTCTTTCTCCTGAATATCGTTTTCCATTCATTCCCAACCACTGTCGCACGCAGATTTCTCACTTCTATCAATCTTTCCTGCCTTTCTTTTAAAAATAATTGTATTGTTTTCGATGCCTGCATATCAGATATACCGTCAGCATAAGAGTGAGTAGCTCCGCAAGCGGGACTGCAAGCCATACGCCCGTTACTTTTAAAAATTTCGGCAATGCCAAAAGGAACACCATAATAAATCCAAACGTCCGCAGGAAAGATATGGTTGTAGATGCTTTCCCATTGGATAATGCTGTAAATAATGCTGATGAAAAAATATTGCATCCAGAGAACAGAAAGCTGAATGAAAAAATGGTAAATCCATTCTTTGTAATCTCAAAAACATTCCTGTTGTTCTCCGCAAATACCTTTGCAATGCTTTCTCCGCCAAGCATGGAAAATAAAAAGACAAATATGGAAATCCACACTATAAAGCAGAAACAAATATGGACGGTTTTTTTTAGCTGTTTTACATTCCCACTCCCATAATTGTAGCTTACGACGGGGGCTGTTCCCATAGAAAAGCCAATATAAAGCGTTGTTAAGAGGAACTGCGAATAGATGAGTACCGTAATCGCAGCTACGCCGTCCTCGCCCAACAATTTCATCATTATTACATTAAACAGAAATGTCGTTACGGCAGTCGAACACTGGCTTACCAGTTCCGACGCACCATTGGAACAGCTTTTCAGCAGAACAGATGCGTCCATGTCAGGCTTGCAAAAGTGCAGCTCACTTCTTTCTGGCGGTAACGTCCCCTCCCTTCGGTCAGCGGCAAGTCGGTCGCCGCACCCCCATTCGGCTGTGCCGAAGCGGCTCCCTCTCAAAAAAAATATGGTACCGATAATTGACGGTATTATATATCCGATGCCTGTCCCAATGGCAGCTCCCTTGATTCCCATTTGCAGTAAGACGATAAAGACATAATCAAAAACAATGTTGGCAATCCCCGCCAGAACAGCAAGCACTAAGCCTAATGTCGGTTTCCCCGCCGTCATAAACAGATTCTGATATAGCACCTGCATCATGTTAAAGGCGGCGAAAATGAGCTGTATGGTTAGATAATCCCTGCAATACGGGAACAATATTTCACTCGCCCCCAATCCCCAGATAATTTCATCCAAAAAGAAAAGCCCTGCCGCTGTAATCAGAAGACCGATAACCGCCCCTGCCACGACAATCAACGTGAAATTGCTTCGGGCTTCCTCTGTGTTTCCATTCCCCATTTTCTTCGCAACGACCGCACTTCCGCCTGTCGCAAGCATCGTCCCCAGACCGACAATCAGATTGATGACGGGACAGACGATATTGATGGACGACAAAGCGTTCGTGTCTACAAACCGTGCGACGAAAATCGTGTCCACAATGGTGTATAATCCCATAAACAGCATCATCACCATGCTTGGGAAAGCAAATCGGATAAGGGATATAGCATTAAAGTTCTCTGCTAACGGATTTTTCTGTGTTTCGGTCATTCCTTGTTTCCCCTTTCCTGCCCGTGTTTTCGGGCATAGAGGTATCCCCGAAGGGGGTTTCCTCCTTGTTTTTCAGTGGAAGCACGAAACGCTGGGTCGGGTAGCCATATTCCACAAGCAGTTCCCGTTCTGCAAATCCAAGACGGCGGTATTCTTCCCGCCAGCCCGTATCTGCCTTATCGCCTGCACGGTATGTCGTCAAGGTAATCTCTTTCCCGCAAAGCAGTTCCTCTGCCAGCTTATCAAGGAACAGCTTTATAATTCCGAGATGCCGATACTGTGGATGGACAGCCAGAAAGTCTATGCTGCCTGTGTCGGGCGAAAATCCCATCACGCCAATAGCCATAGGGTAACGCCCTCTCCCTTCGCTCGGCGGCATGTCGGTCGCCGCATTCCCATTCGGCTGCGCCGAAGCAGCTCCCTCCCGCAAAACCAAAGCCTTTTTATCCGCAATATACTGATGCAGATTTGTGGTGTAATCTACCCTATCCAGACATGGATAGCCGTCAATCGTAAGGCTTACCAGTTTCATCCAGTCATCCGCATCTTCGGGCGTGGCAAATTTAATATTGTCTTTTGTCAAATCCATTTTTACAAGCTCCTCCTTCAGATAGATTTCAAGCTGTAACGGGTAAAAGTTTTCCGTTTCCCGAAATTCCGCAGGGGAAGTCTTATACATCGCCTTAAAAATATCCGTAAATGCCTGCTGGCTTTCATATCCGCTCATAAGGGCAATCTCGATAATCGGTTTTGCAGAAAACACCAGAAGTTTTGCCGCTTCTGTAAGCTGCCGCCGTTTTGCATAGTCGTGGATGGTCAAGCCGACGGTCTTTGTAAAAATCCGATGCAGATGGTATTTGGAATAGTGCAGTGCCGATGCCACCATCTCTAAATCCATCTTTTCATGCAGATGTTCTTCGATATAGCGTATAGCCTGTGAAACAATGCGTACTGTCTGACCTTGCATTTTGCTTCCTCCTATTTTTTCCCTCACATTTTAAGCATTATGATATGCCAAATCGGGGGTTCAATGAGATATTGTAGCACAAGGAGTTTTCTTTCTTTTCATCATTCTTGCTATGTTTTAAACCATCTACATTTACAGCAGTTCTTCTTTCAATGCCCTTATCCATTCTTCGATTGCCTGCACTAATCGAAATTGCTGATGCAGAACCGCCATGCCCGTAGCAGGAATATTAGGAGCGTTTTCTTTTAAGTCCATGTTCTCCTCAAGATAGGATTTCAGCACATTGATATTGCTCTCAATGTTATCCAGACATTCCCTCTGTTGTTCCTTTTCCATGCTTTCTAAATTAACGATAACCGCATTAAAATCCAAGAATATGTTAATCGGCTTGCAGGATATTTCGAGCATCAGTTTCTCAAATTCCTCATTTCCTGCATCCGTCAAGGAATATACTGCCTTTTCGGGCATTTTTCCCTCTTTCTCCGTGCGGCTTGTGATAAGCCCCTTTTCTTCCAACTGGATAACCTTTTTATAGATGGATGGTGTGCTGATTTTTACCCACTTTGAAATGTTGCGGTATTCCACCATTTTCTGAATATCGTATGCACTCAAGGATTCCCGTTTCAACATTCCCAATACTATCAAGTCAATGGTCGCCATTTAAAATCCCTCCTTTTCCTATTGACAACTACTATAAATTATAGTATTATAATCCCCACAACGCAATTGCTGTATTTTATAGTAGTATAAATAATACTATTTATCGAGAGAAAGGAGTTCAAAATGAACAGTCAAAGCAAAAAGATGGAGCTGCTCGGCAGCACATCCATACCAAAAGCACTTTTAGCAATGGGCATCCCAACAATGATTGGCATGTTGGTAAATGCTTTCTACAACCTTGTTGATGCTTATTTTGTCGGCGGGTTAGGGGAGAGCCAGATGGGGGCAATCTCCGTGGTCTATCCGCTCGGACAGGTCGTTGTCGGTCTTGGTCTGCTGTTCGGCAACGGTGCGGCTTCTTACATTTCCCGATTGTTAGGTCGTGGGGATAAGGAAAATGCGGATAAAGTGGTAAGTACCGCTTTATACAGCAGCGTATCCGTAGGGGCGGTCATCATTATCATTTCTATGGTGTTCCTGCATCCCATACTGAAGCTCTTGGGGGCAACCGATAGCATCCTTCCCTTTGCCGCCACATACGCAGGCATTTACATTGTTTCCTGCATCTTCAATGTATTCAATGTCACCATGAATAACATTGTGACTAGCGAGGGGGCAGCTAAAATAACCATGTGTGCCTTACTGACGGGTGCGGTACTCAATATCGCCCTAGACCCGCTGTTTATCTATGTATTTGATTTAGGGGTAGCAGGAGCGGCGATAGCGACCGCAATCTCACAAGTCGTTTCAACCTGCGTATATCTGACCTATATTTTTCGGAAAAAAAGCGTATTCCATTTTCGGGTTAAGGACTGCACATATACAAAAGAAACCATGTCTGAAATTTTCAAAATCGGTATCCCGACATTGGTATTCCAGATTTTAACGAGTGTTTCCATTTCCTTAATCAACAATGCCGCTGGCAATTACGGGGACTCTGCCATTGCAGGCATGGGCGTTGTCACCCGCCTTATCTCTATGGGCAGCTTGTCCGTATTTGGGTTCATCAAAGGCTTTCAGCCCATTGCAGGGTACAGTTATGGGGCGAAGAAGTTTGACCGTCTGCGTGAAGCAATCAAGACTTCCGTCCTATGGTCTACGGTTTTCTGTGTGATTTTCGGTGTGATACTGGCTCTGTTCCCTACGGCTATCGTTTCGAGGTTTACAAAGGGCGATGCCGAGATGATTCGCATCGGGGCAGCGTCTTTGAGGGCAAACGGCATTTCCATTATGCTCTTTGGATTTTATACGGTGTATTCTTCCCTGTTCCTTGCTTTGGGAAAAGGCAGAGAGGGCTTTATCCTCGGAGCTTGCAGGCAGGGGATTTGCTTTATCCCCGTTATCCTGCTTCTTCCGATTGTCTGGAGGCTAAATGGCATAATGTATGCCCAGCCGATTGCCGATGTGCTTTCCGCAGTCATAACGGTATTCATGGCGATACCGCTCCACAAAAAACTGAATGAAACGCAGAGGCAAACTTCCCCAATAAACACGAAAGACAACAACTAAATATTTATTCTTTCTGACAAACAGAGCCGATGAGCTGTGAGGTTTATTGCACAAGTTCATCGTCTCTGCGTCTGGCTCTGTGATAACTGTTACTTTTTAACAGCAATCTCCACATATTGTTTGCTTATGGTATATACCACAAAAAATAGCAAACATAAAAAACCAGGAAACATATTGAAAAACAGAAAACAGCCCTCAAAAGAATATTGCGCATGACAACAGGCAATAGCAAATTTAATTTCAGATTTACCAGTGGAATACTAAAAAGCAAAACCAAAAGTGTCATAAACATCGGCATAAACAATTTGCCGCAAAGACAAAACTGAAAAATATATGCTTTCGTGACACTCTTTTTCTCAAGCCCCCATTCTTCAAAAAACAACGGAAACGGATAAGTAGATAAGGAAGCCATCGTATGGTTTGCGCTATTGAAAAGAAATTTTGCCCCACAAGCAATAGAACAGAATTTTCCAATCTTGAGCTTATCGTGATTGATTGGATAATGGTACAATACATTATTCCTCTCAAATTCCGCAGGGTCACTTACAAAATCGTTATACATCGTATAACCGCCAATCTCAATATTGGGATTCGTAACTACGTTCTTTAAATAGACAGTCTGTGTATCTCCTGTCCTCGGAAATATTTTTTGTAAATCTGCCATCTTATTATCCTCCTGTCAATACATAATACACCGTAATTTTACCCTTTCGTTACTACATCCTCAATACATAGAATGATACAGAAATAATCAGTATAAAAGAGAGCTGCCATTGATACGGCAGCCCTCTCCAATTATTTCTGATATATTATTTTTCTTATAGCATAAATCGAAAGATAATACTTGTCCGCAAGTTTCTCGATAGAAGCACCTCTGCGGTGTTCTTCAATGATAGCTTTATTGCGTCTTTCAAGTTCTTTCCGATAACCAGACAATTCACCCCAAGATTTATGCTGTTCGTCCTTAACTGGAATATAAATATATCCTGCCTGGACATATTTTTGTAATTCCTCAATCAGCATGTCGGGGAGAATGTCATTTGCATTCACATATTTCATACGCAGGCTTCCTCCTTGATTCTCCTAAAGACCACTTGAAATGTGTATTTTTAGGTTCTAATGTCAAGCAGCAAAGCCAGATATTCTACATCAGCGACTTATATTCCTCCATGCAAATGTCGCTTATTACACTGGCTTTGCATGGAGTAAACCTTTATTTTTTCTTTTTTTATTCCTGCACATATTATCCTCCAAACGATAGCTTCACATCAAAGCATCAAATAAACTTTTTTCTCATATTCCCTTTCATCATTTTTCGATATGAAATAGAACATTTTGTATTATAGCACTTTTTATATTTAAACTCAATCATCGATGACGTATAATAAGTTTCGTAAATTAAGTGGCATACCCGCCCGCTTTCCGACATTCCCTGCATCTTCGTTTTCATCATACTTCTTTATCCTTTCAAACGTCGAAAAGCTATGTATCGGAAATCCCACCGTTTCATGCCCGTCCCAAAATACAGTAAGTGGAACATTACCGCTGCTTCTCTGGGTACCGAAGAACTGGGCCACTTTGAAATGATTGCAACCATTGTACACCAGCTCACTCGAAACATGTCTATGGAAGAGCTGAAAGCCTCCGGCTTTGACGCATACTACGTGGATCACACCCTGGGGCTCTGGCCTCAGGCCGCTTCGGGAACACCTTTTTCTGCCGCTATGTTCCAGTCTGTAGGAGATCCCATAACGGATTTAATGGAGGATATGGCAGCAGAGGAAAAAGCCAAAACCACCTATGACAATATTTTGCGTCTGTCTGTAGATTCTCCAGATGTGACTGATGCTATCCGGTTCCTGCGGGCTAGAGAGGTAGTACACTTCCAGCGCTTCGGTGAAGCCCTGCGCATCGTCCAGGATCACCTGGATTCAGATAATTTTTACGCTTTCAATCCTGCCTTTGATACCAATGTAGGAAATTTAGGGTGTAAATAAAAATAAAATAGAATAAACCAAAGGAGCCTCGCTTCAATAGTCAATTGGATTCATTATTGGAGAGAGGCTCCAGCAGTTAAAAAAGATTGGATTCTTGCAGAATCATTTCCAAATGATAGCTTTTGATTCGTTTCTTTGCCATTATGTACCTCCCTCACCATCATCCCTTATCAAAATAGGATATGTGATGATGTAATTTATAAAACTATATTAATTCATATAAATCTAGCCCTTTTCGTATAATATAACTTTAACGTTTACATTAAGCAACCCCTATGGTACAATACGAATGAAAAGGAGGCGTCATCATGCATATAAGTACAAAATGTTCCATTGCTGTTCACTGTCTCATCTTTATCTGTGAGTATGGACAAACCACAAAAGTAACTAGCGATCTCTTGGCGCTCTCCACAGGTATCAATCCTGTTACCATAAGAAATATTGTCAGTGCCCTCAAAAAAGAGGAGATCCTATCTGTAAAGCTAGGCACAGGTGGCACTACAGTCAATTGTCCGTTAAATGAAATCACTCTATATCGAATTTACAAATCGGTGGAGCCAGACTTTCTTTCCAAACTCATCGGTATTCACAATACCCCTTCCCCTTTTTGCCTTGTTGGAAGAAATATACCACAAGTTTTAGATACCTCTTATGGAAAAATACGCAATGAGCTACGCCAATGTCTGCAGAGTATCACACTGGAGCAAATCTTGGAAGACTATCATAATCTTGAACAAAAGGAGCTGCAGTAAACAGGTCTATTGACTTATTTTTTGCAGCTCCTTATAGCATATCTTCTGTCTTACAAAATGCTTGAAGTAAACAGAGACTTCACATGCTGTACCTCTTCCTCTGTAGCCTTAGAAGCAGGAACATAGTATTGTTTTGCACGGGCGATCTGATAAAGCTCTTCCTGAGACATCTCACACTTATTGCGCATTTCTTTTAACGTCTGCTTCAGTCTTGGCTCCTCTGTCTGTGGAATCATATCGCCAAACATTTTCAATTCCCCATTGATGCCTACCAGGGCATCGGATACCATTGTCTTCTCATCCATGTGGCTTCCCTCCTAACCTAAAAACTGTAACAACTGCTGCTTATTTTCTTTGGCAGACTGTGCTGCTTTCTGAAAAAACTGCTTGACCTGCTGATCTGTGGCCTCATCAGCATAGGCTTTCATTTTACAGTGACTTGTGTCGTAGCCGCCAATCAGGTGACGTAGGTTCTGTACATCCAATTCGGACAAATCTGACATCATAAAGAATCCCTCCTTTTTCAGTTTACACAAATAGTATCTCGAAAACGGAGGGATTTATTCTTTTAGGTAATATTCTTTTTAACCAGCCAGCCAATTGTATAATTCTTCATATTTCTTAGCAGAATTATTCCAGGAGAAGTCAACTGCCATAGCCCGGTCAATAATCTTATTCCATTCGCGCTTCTTATCATAGTAGATGCGCTCTGCATACCGAATGGTGTTAAGCATCTCATGGGCATTATAATTGACAAAGCTGAAACCGGTTCCAGTGCTCTCATATTCATTGTAGGGCTCTACAGTATCCTTCAGGCCACCAGTCTCCCTGACAATGGGTACAGTACCATATCGAAGGCTCATCAGCTGGCTCAAACCGCAGGGCTCGAACAAGGACGGCATCAGAAATGCATCACAAGAACCATAAATCTTGTGTGACATAGCTTCAGAATAGAAAATATTCGCTGATACCTTGCCCTGATATTTCCATGCAAAATGGCGGAACATATTCTCATATCGTTCTTCGCCTGTTCCCAGTACTACAAGCTGAACCTCGTCCTGGCACAGTTCATCCATAATGTATGCTATCAGGTCAAAGCCTTTTTGATCCGTCAAGCGGGAGACAATGCCAATCATCATCTTTTGTTTATCAACATCAAGTCCTAGTTCTTTCTGCAGAGCTTCTTTGTTCTTTACCTTTTCCTTGCGGAAATTCACTGCATTATAATTTTTCGTTAAGAACTTATCCGTCTGAGGATCGTACTCTTGATAGTCAATACCGTTTACAATTCCTCGCAGTGAATTAGAGCGAGCGCACATCAGCCCATCCAAATGCTCACCGTAGTAGGGCATCTTAATCTCTTCCGCATAAGTCTCGCTCACAGTGGTTACTGCGTCAGAATATACGATACCTCCTTTGAGATAGTTGGCATCCCCATAAGCCTCCAGCTTATC
Organism: Clostridia bacterium; assembly: GCA_910574475.1. Classification (GTDB taxonomy): domain Bacteria; phylum Bacillota; class Clostridia; order Lachnospirales; family Lachnospiraceae; genus Laedolimicola. The sequence goes on from CAJTAT010000008.1 coordinate 136,963, forward strand.
TGGTGCAAAATAGGAAGCAGAAAGTCCCGTAATATCTTTCACTGTTTTCATATCCCAGATTCCCTGGAATTTTAGATTATGAATGGTCATAATCGTCTTAATTCCCTGGAAAAATGGGTTATTCTGGAAAGAGTCATTCAAAAATACTGGTACAAGTCCCGTCTGCCAGTCATGGCAATGAACGATATCTGGGCGAAAATCAAGAGAGGGTAAGGCAGAAATAGCTGCCTTTGAAAAAAATGCAAACTTCTCTATATCTTCGTAAATATTCCCATAGGGTTTAGGACCCGCAAAGTAATATTCATTGTCAATGAAATAGAATTTGATTCCTTCGTATTCCAACTCCAGGATCCCTACATACTGACTCCTCCATGCTAAGTTCATATAAAAATGTGTCACATACTTCATCTGATCCCGCCACTCTTGTTTCATGCACAAGTATTTAGGAATCATAACTCTGATGTCATACTCTTCTTTATCAAAGTATTTTGGCAGCGATCCCACTACATCTGCCAGACCTCCAGTTTTGATAAAGGGGACTGCTTCTGAAGCTACAAATAATATCTTTCTCACTGCATTTCCTCCCTGCATCCACGTACCCTTTCAGGTATCACTTATATTTGTATCTATTATAACTCATTTGAAATGCATTTGAAAGAAAAATTTGTGCAAAATTGTAGTTTTCTTGTTTTAAGATACTTTAATCTTATATTCCAGACGAATTTTATCAGAAATCAATGCAATAAATTCTGAATTCGTAGGTTTGCCCTTTCCAGTGCTCACAGTATATCCAAACAATTCATCAATTGTGTCCATTTTGCCACGACTCCACGCCACTTCAATGGCATGACGGATGGCCCGTTCTACTCGGCTGGGCGTCGTCTGGTGCTTCTTCGCAATCGTAGGATATAATACTTTTGTGATGGAATTAAGCATGTCCATATCTTCCACAGACATCATAATAGCGTCCCGCAGATATTGATAGCCTTTAATATGGGCGGGTACACCTATTTCATGTATCATATTCGTCACATCTGTCTCCAAATCGCGAGATTCATAAGAAGCCTTCCGCTCTGCTGTACTATTTATAATTGCAGGGCCTGTCTTCTTATCACACTTATTTTGTATGCTTCTCAGTCTGCTAAGTAGCATTTCATTGTTGAAAGGCTTCATCATGTAGTAATTCGCCCCCAAAGCAAATGCATCTTCTGTTACATCTTCCTGGCCTACAGCAGAAATCACAATAAATGTGGGCATCTTTTTTAAAGTCTTATCATCCTTTAACTTCTCCAACACTCCCAACCCATCCATTTTGGGCATTATGAGGTCCAGAAGTACCACATCAGGAGCATTTTTCCGAATCATTTCTACCGCATCTTCTCCGTTCCCAGCGGTACCTACGATCTCCATTCCATTCTCATTGCGGATCATCACATTTAGCATCTCCACAATTCTTTCGTTGTCATCAGCAATTGCTACATTCAATCTCTCCATGACTCTCCTCCTCGTGTCTTAAATTCCTGATATTTATGACTTTTTCTCTTGTGTTCTTATTATAACTGACACATATTTCCATCTGCAATTCCTATCGCTCATCATTTCTGGACATCATCAGACAGATTTCGACTGTATTTTCTGTTAATTTACATGTTCTAGCATATTTTCAATAAATACGCCAAAACCTTTTGTGGAATCCTGTACAAACACATGGGTCACGGCTCCAACTACTTTCCCATTCTGTATAATAGGGCTTCCACTCATTCCCTGAATGATCCCGCCTGTCAGATTTAAAAGTTCTGGATCTGTCACTTTTAAAACCATCCCCTTGTTCACATCTTCTTCTTTTCTATATACCTCTGTGATCTCTACCTGGTAATCTTTCATTTCGCCGCTGACTGAGCTACGAACCCATGCTGTCCCAATCTTAATCTCCTGCTTGTATCCTACCTGAAGTTTCTCCTGCTCCAATTTCTGGCTAAGTCTTTCCTTCCCAGATCCAAAAATGCCCACAGGTGTATTTTCCACAATCTGACCACAAACTAGTTCATCCTGATAACGAATCGTTCCAGAAATTTCTCCGGGTTTTCCCTTTTCTCCTTTCTTGATATCCATAATTTTTGTATCATAAAGCTTTCCCTCAGAAAGTTCTAGAAGAGTTCCTGTATCCACATCATTAATTCCATGTCCCAGCGCTCCAAACTGTTCATCCTCTGTCAAAAATGTGAGCGTTCCAATGCCCTGTGTGTTATCTCTTACCCATATTCCCAGCTTATATTCCTCTGCTCCTGTCTGAACTGCTTGGATCTTTACCTCTACCTTCTCTCCCTTTCTATCCAGGCTCAGCACAACCTCTTCGTCTCCTGCCTCATTGATTCTCTCAATCAGCTCCTCCTTGCCAAGGACGGTTTCTCCATTTACTGCTTGAATGTAATCACCTGCCTGCACAATCTTATAGGCTGGTTCATAGTCCATGCCATCCAGGCTTGTCACTGAGCCAGTACCTACTATAAGAATCCCCTCTGTCTCCATATAGATCCCAATAGGAATACCGCCAGGAATGACATAGACAGGCTCTATAACCTCAACTTTCGCCTCTTTTAGAGGAATCAAACCGAGATATTTATAAGAAATGGCATAGCTGTCAGAAGCATACGCATTGGCTGAAGCCTGTGCTGCCTGGGGCTCAATTTCTTCTGTCACAAAAGGGCTTGGGTAGCTTGGGTTTGGTTCTCCCTCTGTCTGTATATATGAATCCGGTATTCGATCCCTGACCTCTGTATAGCTTAAGAATCCCAGCCCAACAAGGCTTACGAACAGCAAGCCAATCAGACATCGACGATATCGTTCCATGCAATCCATTTTTTCACATCCTCTGCGTTCTCAAATTTCTTGACTGATTTCGAGCAGGGAATTTTCCATACTCGCCGCGCGCTCGCGGACTGCAAAGCAGCAATTTCCTTTCCGCGAGCTGTGCATCTCGCACAAAGTGCGTTTATCAGAGAGGAGAGTTCAAAGAACTTTCCTCTCTGATAAAAAAGAAGGATGTCGTTGTTACATCCTTCCTTAGTATGCGAAAAATGGATAGCTCTACCCTAGCATTTTTTGGCTCCGGCGAGTTGCTTCATCTCTTCTGCATTTTTTCTGACGACATCTGTAATTTTAGCTCCACCCAAGATACGTGCCAGCTCTTCAATACTTTCTTCTTTATTTAATTTTCGTATTCCAGTATGAGTCTCTTTCTTTTCCACATATTTTTCAATTCGATAGTGACTGTCAGCCATAGCCGCAATTTGAGCCAGATGAGTGATGCAGATCACTTGTCTGGTCTTTCCAATCAGCATCATTTTCTCTGATACCTTCTGTGCCGTTCTTCCACTAATTCCCACATCAATCTCATCAAAAATTACAGTATCAATGTCATCTTTATCAGCCAGCACAGTCTTGATGGCCAACATAATCCGGGACAACTCGCCGCCTGATGCAACTTTCATCAAAGGACGCAACGGTTCACCTGGATTTGTGGAAATGAGAAATTCTACCTCATCTGTTCCAATAGCTGTAAAGTCAGGCAAAGTCTCAAAGTGCATTTCAAATTCTACATCTAAAAAATTCAGGTCAATCAAATGCTCTTTTATCTTTTGACAGAGATTTTTAGCATAATTATGCCGGATCTTTGAGACTCTAGTACAAAGATCCTGTAATGTATTCTCCAGACTTTGCAATTGACTCTGTAGGCCTGCCAGATAAGTATCATACTCTTTGAGAACGGTCAGGCGTTCTTGCTGTTTTTCTTCATATTCCAAGACAAGTTCTAATGTTTTTCCATATTTTGCTTTCAGATGGTTCAGCAAATTTAACCGTTCTTCTGTCTCATAAAACTCTTCCTCCGCAAACTCCAGAGAGGAAAGATACTCTGAGATATCCCGGTTAAAATCATTTAAAAGACTGTCTACCTCTGACAATTGTTCAGCAAGAGGATTCAAATCTTCATCAAAGCCAAGCACGCCTTGAATATCACGCAATGCCCGTCCTATGGCAGTTCCAGCCGACTGAGGCTCCTCATAACCTGTTTGACTGTAAGCAGTGCCAACAGATTCCAGAATTTTCTTAGAATTAGTCATTTTACGGTACTGCTGCTCTAAGTATTCATCCTCCCCAGGCTGCAATTGAGCTTTCTCAATCTCATCCAATTCAAATTCTAAAAGCGCTATCTCCCTTAAGCGACTCTCCTCGTCCAGCTGCGCCTCATTCAGTTTCTTTTTCAAAGTTCGCCACTGTCCATAGGCGGCGGAAAGCTCCTCTTTGACCGGCCCTAACTCCTCCTTAGCAAACTCATCAAGAATTTCCAGATGCTTTTTTTTCTGTAGTAAGGATTGATGTTCATGCTGTCCATGGACATCAATTAGAACAGAAGCTACCTCCTTTAACTGACTTAAAGTGACAGTCTCTCCATTTATCTTATTGATGCTCTTTCCGTCCAGAATTTTTCTGGAAATGATTACCTGGTCCTCCTCCAACCCAATATCCAACTCTGCAAGACGCTTCCTCTGCCTGTCACGCCCAATCTCAAAGACCAGCTCTACCAGACCGTAATCAGAACCCTCCCGCAACATTTCCTTCGAAATCTTGCTGCCAAGAGCCAAGCTTACTGATCCAATGATAATGGATTTGCCTGCTCCGGTCTCTCCGGTCAGAATATTCAGGCCTTTTATAAAATCAATCTCGATTTCCTGAATCAAAGCCAGGTTTTTAACATGCAAATGTGTTAACATGAAGGTCTCCTACTTTACCATTTTTTTCAGTTTCTCCATTACAGCCAGGGCTTCTTCTATGGTACGAATCGCACAGAAGATGGTATCATCACCTGCGATGCAGCCTACAATCTCATGCCAGTGCAGAGCGTCCAGGGCTGCTGCTGCTGCCATAGCCATGCCAGAGACTGTTTTAATGACTAAAATATTTTGTGCGATGTCCATGGAAAGAAAACCTTCTTTCAAAATTCCTATGTACTTTTCTCCCATTTGGCTGTCTTGCCCCTGAATCGCCACATAGCGCTGTCGGTTATCCATTGTCATCTTTGTCAGCTTCAGCTCCCGAATGTCACGGGACACCGTCGCCTGAGTCACGCGAAATCCAGCCTTATTCAGCCTGTCCGCCAACTCCTCCTGGGTCTCTATGGCATACTGGCCAATCAATTCAATAATTTTCGCATGCCGCTCCAGTTTCATCTCTATTTCCTCCTACTGCAATAAGTGATTCCACCTAATTTAAAATCCGTAGACATTCCTGATTAGTTCCCACGCATTTTATCTCTCAGCACTTCTACAAAGCTGATTCTGCTAATCTTTAATATATTCGCTGTCTTTTGAGATTTCTCAATCTCCACGTAATCTCCTGTGCCTATGGGAATCGAAACTTCTCCGTCAAAGGTAGCATAAGCTTCCTCCCTCTCCACACGTCGCCCAGGCCCAATATGTATTCTCACCTGATCCTCGCCTGAAAGCACAATGCTCCGGGCTGTCAGTGTATGTGGACAGATGGGTGTCACTACGATCATGGACGCCATAGGCGACACAATGGGCCCTCCCGCTGACAGACTGTAACCGGTGGAACCAGTGGGTGTGGAGACAATCATTCCATCCGCATAATACCGGTTGAGAGGCTCTCCGTTTACATAGATCTCATAGTCAATGACACGCAGGGCACCAGCCCGGTTTACCACGATATCATTGAGAGCAATATTCTCCACAGACATATGATCCGCTTTGTACACAGTTCCTTTCAACATCATCCGCGGTTCAACGGTATAATCATCCAGCATCAGCCGATCCAGGGCATCTTTGACGCCTGACTTCTCTATCTCCGCCAGATAGCCCAGAGTTCCCAGGTTGATACCTAAAAGAGGGATATTTCGATTGACTGTATCTCTCGCTGCCTGAATCAGAGTGCCATCCCCCCCAAGCACGAGAATACACTCTGTTCCCTGAGGAATCCATGAATCATTTGTATAGCGAAACTCGCTGTTCCCGGAAGTCTTTGCCATTCCCTGAAATTCCCGGACCGTACATTCCTTTCCGTTCTGCTTCAGGTAATCATAAATTCTCCTGGTGGTCTTAAGCTCTTTATCCTTTTCACTGTTTGCTATAATATAATATTTGTCCATTATTTCAAGTCCTTCTGTAATGATTACAGCCGTCAAAAAGCTCCGTGTGCCATCTCTACTATGTATTGAGGATTCACTGTCTCTGGGAGAAATGGTGTGAGCTCCTCCCAACATATCACATTTTCCTGAACGTCTCTGTCTGTCTTTTTGAAATGTGCCAGATATTCAATGTTTCCCTCTGGCCCCTTAATCGGGGAAAATTCCAGATTCAACAGTTCAAATCCAATGGACCATGCATAGAGGAGCACTTTCTGGATGACTTCTAAATGCGTGGATTTTTCCCGAACCACACCTTTTTTTCCTACCTTTTCCCGCCCCGCCTCAAACTGAGGCTTGATAAGTGCCACCACCTGGCCGGAAGAGGAAAGCAGGTGCTTGACAGGAAGCAGCACTTTCGTCAGAGAAATAAAAGCCACATCGATAGAGACAAACTCTGGCGATTCCTCAATATGCTCTGGAAGAAGATAACGAATATTTGTCTTCTCCATACAGACAACCCTCTCGTCGATCCGCAGCTTCCATGCTAACTGGTTCGTCCCCACATCCACTGCATAGACCTTCCTGGCCCCGTTCTGCAGCATACAGTCTGTAAATCCGCCTGTGGAAGACCCTACATCCATGCAGATCTTTCCCTCCAGATTCAAGGCAAATTGTTCCATAGCTTTTTCCAATTTCAAGCCGCCCCGGCTTACATACTTCAAAGAACTGCCTCTCAACTCTATCTCTACTTTTTCATCAAACATAGTGCCTGCTTTATCTTCCCGCTGGCCTGCCACAAATACAATTCCTTCCATAATGAGGGCTTTGGCTTTTTCCCTGGATTCTGCAAGTCCCCTTGACACCAGGAGTACATCCAACCGTGTTTTCATACTATTTATCTACCTCTCCCTCACATTTGTCCCACATAAGCAGTAATTACCTGCTTTACAATGGTTTCTGCATCCAATCCCACTTCTTTCTGAAGCAGGGCCACATTTCCATGCTCCACATACTCGTCCGGTATGGACACATTCAGAACCTTAATGTCCCAACCTCTGTCATTCACATATTCCAAAATCTTTTCTCCAAAGCCGCCGCTTCGGACATTTTCCTCAATGGTCACAAGAAGTCTATGATTTTGTGCCAGATCGTTAAGGGTCTTTTCATCAACAGGTTTTACAAAGCGTGCATTAACCAGGGTACAATTGTATCCTGTATCCTTTAAGTCCTCTCTCACCTGTTCTGCCACCTTTACCATACTCCCTACTGCCAGCAGAGCAATATCTGCCTCCTCATAGAGAATCTCACTCTTTCCATAAAGAATAGGCGCACGGAAGTCCACAAGGCCATCATAAGCCTCCCCTCTGGGGTAACGCAGGGCTATGGGGCCATGATAATTGACTGCAAATTTCAACATATCAGAAAGCTCCCATTTATTTTTTGGAGCCATAATCGTCATATTTGGAATACTAGAGAGATAGGACAGGTCAAAAATACCCTGATGGGTCTCGCCGTCGCTTCCTACCAGCCCCGCCCGATCCACGGCAAACACTACATGCAAGTTTTGAATACAGACGTCGTGAAGGATCTGGTCGTAAGCCCGCTGCAAAAAGGAGGAATACACAGCAACCACTGGTTTTAAACCGCCCGCCGCCAGACCTGCTGCAAACGTCACTGCATGCTGTTCTGCAATTCCCACATCAAAAAAACGATCCGGGAACATATTTTTAAAGCGCTTCAATCCTGTGCCGTCCGGCATAGCTGCCGTAATAGCCACAACCTTTTCGTCCCGATCTCCTAGTTTTCGCATGACAGTGGAGAAAATATCTGTGTAATTTGCCTTTGCCCGCCTGCTGCTGGGCAGCCCTGTCTCAATCTCAAAGGGCTCCGCTCCATGGAATCTGGCCGGATGACGCTCTGCCGGAGCATAGCCTTTGCCCTTTTTCGTCCGCACATGAATCAATACGGCGTGTTTGATCCTCCTGGCATCGTGAAAAGTCCGAATCATCTGATCCACATTGTGACCATCCACAGGTCCCAGGTAGGTAATCCCCATATCCTCAAAGAACATACCTGGTATAACAAGCTGTTTGAGACCACTCTTCGTCTTTTTTAACTGTCTGACCAGACCTTCCCCATAGACAGGAATTTTTTCCAGGGTATTTTGCAATCCTTCTTTAAAGCCAGTGTAGGCTTCTGCTGTACGCAGTCCATTGAGATACTGGGACACTCCACCTACATTTTCCGCAATGGACATCTGGTTATCATTCAGTACAATGATAAAATTGCTCTTCAACTGGGATGCATTATTCAAAGCCTCGTAAGCCATACCGCCTGTCAGGGCGCCGTCTCCAATGACAGAGAGTACAGCCCCTGTCTCTCCCTGAAGATCCCTTGCTTTAACCAGACCAAGCCCGGCAGAGATTGAAGTAGAGCTGTGTCCTGTATCGAAACAGTCACAATCACTTTCCTTGCGCTTTGGAAACCCACTCATTCCCCCATATTTACGCAGCCCGTCAAAGCCGGCTTTCCGGCCTGTCAAAAGCTTATGAGTGTATGCCTGATGACCCACATCCCAGACAATCTTGTCTGTAGGTAGCTCAAAGGCCAGGTGCATAGCCATAGTCAGTTCCACTACGCCCAGATTGGAGGCCAGATGTCCTCCACTCACACTAATCTTTTCGATGAGAAAGTTACGGATCTCCTCTGCCAGCGTGTTCCACTCATTTTTATCCAGTTTCTTAATATCATTTACCTGATTGATCTTCTCCAGTGCCATGTCTGCCTCTTATTATTTTTCTCTTGTAATCAACATACGGATCAATTCTTCCAAAAAGAGATTATTCTTCTCCAAAGAAATCAGTGTACCAAGCGCCCTCTCTGAAATCATAGCCACATCCTTTTTAGACTGCTCCAGCCCCTTCAAGGTCACATACGTAGTCTTTTGATTCTTGTCATCGCTGTGAATTGGCTTTCCAAGCACTTCTAAAGTACTCGTCACATCTAAAATATCATCCTGAATCTGGAATGCCAGCCCTACATCTCTGGCCACCTGTTCCATCTTCTGTATCTCTCCCCCATCTGCCCCTGCCAGAACAGCCCCAATCATCATAGAGCTTTCTATGAGAGCGCTGGTCTTCAACCGATAGATAAAGTCCAGTTTTTCATTTGATATAGGCTGTCCCTCAGACTCTACATCCACCACCTGTCCACCAATCATGCCATAGATTCCTGCTTTTCTTGCCAATATCTGCAAAGCTCTTCCCACCTTGGCATCCATTTCCAGGTCAAAGGCTCCTACTGCCGTCTCAAAGGCAAAGTTTAAAAGAGCGTCTCCCGCTAGAATTCCCATAGCCTCTCCATACACGGCGTGTGTAGTTTTCTTTCCTCTTCGGTATTCATCATTATCCATAGCCGGAAGATCATCATGAACCAGGGAATAGGTATGAATCATCTCTATGGCTGCCATAAAAGGCTCCACAACTTTTCCCTCACCGCCAAACATCCGGTAGGTCTCCTGCATCATCATAGGACGCAAGCGCTTTCCTCCGGCTAATACACTGTAATTCATGGCTTCCATAACTGTTTTCTGAAAGTCTGTCTCTGCCGGAAGATAATTCTTTATGATCCCTTCGATTTCTTCGGTCCTTTTAGAAAGCTCTTCTTTAAAATTCATCCAGCTTTCCCTCCTCATTCATTACTAACATCTTTTTTTCTACTTTGTCCAATTTATCATTACAATATTTCAAAAGTTTCGTCCCTTGCGCGTACACAGCAAAAGATTCTTCCAGGGCTACATCCCGATCCGCCAGCTTTTCCAGCATCTCATCCAGCTCTGCAAAAGCCTCCTCCAATGTTTTTTCTGCCATAGTTCTAACCTCTCTCAATCTGTTCTCGCTCCTGTACAATGGCTGTATACACGCCATCCGTCACATGAATTCTTAAGGTAGCTCCCACATCCGCCTGATGGATGCTTGTCACAGCCCTGCCATCCTCTCCCTCTGTATAAGAATATCCCTGCTGCAGTTTCAGTAAGGGTGATAACCCGTGAAAGCGTTCAATATACAGGGATAATTGATTCTTCTTTTCTGAAAGCTTCTCCCTCATCATCTGATCCAGACGATTCTGGAGCTCAGCAGCACGCATACGTTTTTCAAAAAGCTGCTGTCCTGGGCTAACCTGGCGAAGCTTTAACTGCATTTGCTTAAGACGGTTTCGATACTGTTCCATCCTCCAGAGAAATGTCTGCTCCAGACGATTTTGATAGGAGGAAAGGCGCTCCTGAACTTCTCGGACATCTGCTACTGCAAGCTCAGCAGCAGCCGAAGGCGTGGGAGCCCGCAAATCTGCCACATAATCGGCAATGGTTGTATCTGTCTCATGGCCCACTGCAGATATTACAGGCGTCCTGCACTCAAAAATGGCTCTTGCCACTTTTTCCTCATTAAATGCCCACAAATCTTCTATAGAGCCACCGCCCCGCCCTACAATTATAGCATCTACACCCAGCTTGTCCAAGGCCTGAATTCCACGCACAATGCTGTCCACAGCTCCCTCTCCCTGCACCTGAGCCGGATAGAGAATCAACTGAACATAGGGGTTTCTTCTGGAGGCAATATTTCGGATATCCTGCACTGCCGCTCCTGTAGGCGCTGTTACCACGCCAAGCTTTTTTATATAAGATGGAATGGGTTGTTTGTATTCCTCTGCAAACATCCCCATTTCTTCCAGTTCTCTCTTTAATTGTTCGTATGCCTCATACAGGCGCCCTGCTCCATCTAAGAGAATCTCTTTGGCATAGAGCTGATAGCTTCCTGACCTTTCATACACATTCACACTTCCAAGAGCAATCACTCGTTGGCCTTCCTTCAGTTGGAAGGTCAATCCACGCCGCTGGCCAGCAAACATGACGCAGGAGAGAGTACCGCTTTCATCCTTCAGAGAAAAATAAATATGTCCAGAAGTGTGGTACTTACAGTTAGAGACCTCTCCCTTTATATAAATGCGTTTCAGCATAAAATCCTGAGTAAACATATTTTTGATATAATTGTTCACTTGCGCGACTGTATATACATTTCTCATGCCAGTTTTCCCAAAATTCCATTGATAAATGCGGGGGAATCATCTCCGCTAAACTTCTTTGACAGCTCTACAGCTTCGTTGATCGCCACTTTTACCGGCACATCCTCATCATACTTCATCTCATACACAGCGAGTCGCAGAATAGTCAAATCCACCTTCCCCATACGGGAAACCTTCCATCCCTCAGCCGTCTCACCGATCATCTTGTCTATCTCTGATAATTTATCTGTAATACGAGAATATTTATCCTCAATGTAAGCCTGATCCTTCTCTTCCAGAGTTTCCAGATTATCAAAAAACAGACTCATTTGCTCTGGCATCTCCTCCCGGCTGTTAAACTCGATCCGAAATAACAACTCAAAAATGTGTTCCCGCAATTCTCTTCTTTTCATCTACACAATCCCCTCTCCCTCGCCTTGAGTACAACATGAAAAGGAGTAGCTAAATTTTATGGTTTAACCACTCCCCACCATCACATGAGATGGTAATATAAAAAGTCATTTTACTTTTTCCATGTTCACACTGACAATTCGGATATTAACCATGGATACCTCCAAGCCTGTCATGTTCTCAATAGCACTCTTTACTTTATCCTGTACCTTCTCGGATACTTTAAGGATGCTGTAACCATATTCAATATTCAATGCCAGATCCACGTCCACCGTACGGTCTGTCACAAGTACTTTAACGCCTTTGGAGAGATTTTTCATGCCCAGCTTGCTGATAAGCTCGTTTGTAATATTTCCTGCCATAGCTGCCACGCCTTCCACTTCTGTGGCCGCAAGACCAGCAATAATAGCAACTACCTCATCTGCTATCTGCACTTCACCAAGTTTGCCGTCTGCATGTATCATATGAACACTTTTCTTCTCTTCCTTCGCCATATTTGAAACCTCCTGTTATTGTCTGCTGTTTGTATAGATTCTAGCATACTTTTTCTGAAATGGGAACTGTTTTTTGACAGAAGCATCTTCTATAGTTTGTCACATTTTCCGTACAGTAAATCATTACTTTGCAATTGATATGTACCATCTGTTGCCCCGAAGGTCAATTACCTGTATTATATTAGTTACCCTCAGACAGTAACAACGGAGGTATACGAATGATAACTTATAGAATACATGGAGATAACATTGTCGAATGTGAACGTATCGCCAATATTATAATCAACACTTTAAACCCCAGAGAAACAACTACCTATTTAAGCTCGCCCTCTACAATCATCATTCCATTTCGGTCTGTTTGTCAAGGACATAGAGAAAAGTTTTCCTCATTTCTTTGCGGATAAGTCATTTTCCAGTAGCCGCATGACTTTATCGCTCATGCGCTCTGTGCTTGTCTGACTGAAATGGAGCAATAATTCATAGGTGGTCTTGCCGATTTTTCTCTTGACGGTCTGCGGCTTCGGGGCGGCGGTGGTCTTAGTGGCTGTCTGTGTGATTTTCTGCATAGGCTCTCCTTTCTGATTTGGCAAAAGAAAAAGCAGGAAGTCCTTTTCAAGATTTCCTGCTCGGTAGTGCTACTGTAAGGGTAGCGGTTATTCAGTTTTCAATGGCTGTGTTACGCAATAGAAGCCTGTTTTTGAGGGTAGAGGTATAAAATATCATCTTTGCGATTTTGACGCTTAAAAAGCCTTGTAGAATAGGCGTTTCAAGCCGCCTACTGCATAACTATAAAGCAATTACCATGATATACTCCTCGTCAACTTCTTTTAAAATCGTAAACCCAACTTTTTGATACATCTTTACTGCATAATTATCTTTCTGAACGGACAACGATATTCGGGCATATCCTTTTGACTTCAAAATTGCAATAAACTCCGCTAACAATGCTGTACCTACTCCCAACCCTCGATATTCCTTAAAAACAGACATTGCAAGAGAGGGTGTAGTATTATCAATATGCCCGTAATCGTTCATAATACGCACCCACACAGCCCCTATGATTTTTTTGTTTACTTCTGCAACTAAAGCTATATCATGTTCTTTCTTCCCAAAATCAGAAACATATACTTGCAATTCGGGAGAATATATTACTGTCTTAGGCGGCGGCTCTATACCATTTGGAACATAGATTGCTTCATACAAAAAGTCATTCAACAATGGATATTCTGTATTCTTCATTTGTCGTATTTTATATTCCATAACACAACTCCTTAATTCCTTTTAATCATATCATTATTTTAGCATTTATCCGGCGCAATCACAATTCCATATCACGCCGTTTGTTCTGCGTCTTTTCTTTGCCATGCTCCGGCTGTACTGCCTGTTCCACGCACTTCTTGACAGCTTCGGCTTCCTGCGCCTCCGCTTTCAATGTCTGTAAATCGCCATACAAGCGGCTCTTCTTTTGGGTAAGGTCGGCAACTTCGGCTTTCCATGCTTTCAGCTTCAGTACATTATTTTTCCCTAAATGCTCTTTGAGATAACGCTCGGCACCTTGATACAAAGTCAATGCGGCTCGGTTGCTCTCAAAAAAATCCTCCTGCTTCTTGGGCTTGGTCTGCATATATGCCTTGTAAGTGGGGCGGTGTTCCAGATATTTCTCGGCTTGGTCTATCAGTTCCTTTCGCTCATGGAGTAGCTTTTCTGTCTGCTTGATTTCCCCGTTGGTAGTCCAGTATTGTTTTTTCATATCTGATACAACTTCCTACAACTGCACAAGGGTAGTAATGTTCCTGCTCTGCAAGAAATTAAATGCCTTTGCGTACAGCTTCAAGTCTTGAATTTTTCCGTACCGGCTCTGTGGCTTGGCGGCTTCTGTATAGGCTCGGTTAAGCAATTCTAAAAGGGTGGGCGGCTGTTCTGAACGCTCGGAAAGGATAGGAACGGAAGGGAAAGGATTTTCCTTTGTCTGTGCTGTCTTTTCTTTTATCCATGCTGTGAGGGCGGTAATCCGGCGTTTGACTTCCTTTAACAGACGGTTTTGTTCCCGTATTTCTCTGTTCTGATTGCCTTTGTCGGTAACAATGCCCCTGCGCTCCATTTGGGTAGCGGAAACGCCCATGTGGACGGTTGGTATCTGCTCTATGCCTTGCCGCTTATAGGAACGGTGGTCTATGCGTTCCGGTCTGTTCTGTGCGGCAAGATAGCGGTTCGCAATATCCGCCCACGCCTGCCGCCATACTTCGGCTTTCTCTTGGCTGTTCCAGTCAACCGTATCAACCTTACGACTCTTGAATGTGCCGTTTTTCAGCTTGATACGCTGACCGTCCTTGTCTAAAAGATATTCCTTTTTTGACTTTGCTCCCCACTCGCCGGACTGCTCCAACGGACGCATGGTAAGCATGATGTGGGCGTGAGGATTTCCGTCCTGTTTATCGTGAATGGCAAAATCGGCGCACATTCCAACGGACACAAAATTTTCTTTCACATATTCCCGTACAAGCTGTGTCTGCTGTTCCCTGTCAAGTTCTACGGGCAAGGCAATTTCAATCTCCCTTGCAAGCTGTGAGTTCTTGGCTTTCTCGATTTTCTCCACGCTGTTCCATAGGGTAGAACGGTCTGAAAAATCCGGCGGCGCATGGGGCGGCAAGAGGATTTCCGTATGCACAATACCGCCTTTCCTTGTAAAGTCATGGGTAACACCGTCATACTGGTTTGTGAGGGTTTCTCCGCTTCGGTAAGCTGCGGCGGCAACGGCTGACTTGCCTTTCCCTCTGCTGATTATCTTAATGCTACAATGATATATCGCCATGCTGTCAACCTCCTTTTGGGCGGCATACTCAGACTTCATGGCAGATGATAGACTGCAAAGCAGGGTATCGTCTGGCGTGAAGTACACAAGGGGTAGGGAATGAAATTCCCGTAGGGGAGTGTAGCTCCCCTGTATCAGCGGAACGCTGATAAAAGCCCTCGGCAGAGCGCACACACCCGTAAGGGTGTATAAATGCGCCCTTGTCAAGCAAGGGAGATTTAATTCTCCCCGTTTTCTTCTCCGATTTCCCGTAAATGCTCCTGTGCCTGTGCGGTCTGAAAAGCAACTTCCAACAAGCCTTTTATTTGCTCGTTGCTGTATTGCTCCGGCTTCTCCAACAGGCTTTCCAATATCGCCCCACGCTCAATAAGGCGGTGCGTCCTCGCCTTGCGTTCTGCGTCTTTTTTCTGATTGAGAAGTTTCCGCTTTCTGTTCTGTAACTGCCGGATTTCTTCCTCGGCTTTTGCAATCTTTTCTTCAATGTCTGTCATGGTTAAAATCTCCTTTCTGATTTCAGGCATAAGAAAAGCAGGAAGTCCGTTTCGGGATTTCCTGCTCGGTGGTGCTATCGTAGGGATAGCGGTTATTCAGTTATGTATTGGCTTATGAATTTCTTTATTAGCGTTGCGGATTGTTCCGCATTTGAGAAAAGAGAGGGGTGTCCTCCGCTTGGAAAAAGATATACGGAAGATTGAGAAAGCATAGAAGCCATTTCTCTATATTCTTCTTCCATGTTGTTCCGGCAACTTTCATCTTCTCTACTTCCCATGAATAAGATAGGTGTTTTTAATTCCTCCAACGGCTTATGAAATAGTGGGCGTTTTTCCTCCGCACATTTCAATAATGCTTCTGTATCAAGGTCGACAACCTTTTCCCAATCTGCGCCCTGACACCATTCGTAGAATTGCCTTGACTGTGTATCGTCTTTCGCTGTTTTCCTTTCAGATAAAAGGTGGACTGAAAAATTTTCATTAAGAGTGCGTCCGTCAAAGCTGTCTGCCACAACTGCCTGAAATAGGTCGGGGCGTTCCAGTGCCGCATTGACCGCCGCCCATGCGCCGCCGCTTGTTCCGACAAGGCTGACCTTTCCACATTGTAAATGTTCGGTAAGTGCAATCGTCTGCAAGGCTTCATCATGCCACATATCCGGCGAAAACTTTTCTACTCGGTCTGACTGCCCGTTACCTAAAAAGTCAATCAGAATACATCTGAAATTTTCTACATACAGCGGCATAAGCAATTCGGACATTTTAGAAGAAGCGGTATTACCATGTAGGAAGATAACTGGCTCGCCTTGTCCGTATTCTTCGTAAAAAACCGATTTATCTTGATATTTGAAATATGCCATACTCGCACCTACCTTTTTTCTGCTTTATCTATCATGTATGATTGTAGGCTTTTTTGACAGCCGTTTTTTTCGTAAAATGCTTCTATACCCGGCTGTGCGCCAAAGTACAACATGGTCGGGGTGTTCTCCTTTGCAAGTTCAAGAAGTTTACTGCCTACGCCTTGTTTTTGATACTCTGGGAGAACAAGCAACTCTGTAATTGTTCCAAAAAAATATCCGTCTGTAAGAATACGCAAACACCCTACAAGCATTTTATTATCATACGCTGTAATATTCAGCGTTTTAGATAATGCGGCTTGTGTGCGTTCCATATCATAGTTGCCTTGCCATATTTGATTGACAAAGGAAATGAAAGTCGAAGCAATAAGTTTTGTGTCATTTACTTTATATTCCATTTTGTTCCTCCATTAAAGGAATACAACTACATTCCAACTATCTTTCTAACTGTATTCGCCGTTCTTATCGTTAATTTACTACTGATGTCTGCGCTTGCTGTCTTAGACCACCAGTTTGTTTTCTGATAATCTTTCCGGTTGAAAGACCAGAATATAGTTTCTTTGTATTCCTTTACCTTTTCTAAGCCCCCTTTAGGTTCTCCGATTTCATTATATACATCTTTGAATGTAGCGGGCGGCAAGATAAAAATTAGATTATCATAAATTTCCTTGCTTTCATCTCCCCACCAATCGGGCGCATGATGTAAAATGTCCTCAAGTTCTTCCTTTGGTATGACAAAAACAGGAATATCTAAACTAAACTGATTTTTAATCATTTCCTCAATCCGGCTTGTAGTCTTGAGTGTATCGGCTTCATCACTTGAAAAAATCACATTACCGCTGTTCAAATAGGTTTTGACCTCTGTATAATCAAGTTTTTCAAAGCCCTGCCTTAATTCTGCCATTGGTACTTTGTTTTTGCCGCTTATATTGATACCTCGCAAAAATGCAATATATCTTTTCATCTGTGCTGATACCTCCACACAAATTCTGTTTTGTTGTCTTTATCTTACCACATTTCGCCTGTGTTTCCTATCCCTATTCAACAAGGGCAATCAGCTTTTTTCTGACTGCCCCTGTCTGTACTGCCGCCTTATCTGTCTATCTTGAAATTCTCCACAACAGCATGAATTAAGCGGCGTTCCATGAAGTCTTTTTTATCTGTGTCTATCCCGTAATACACAAGCCCCCTTTCATCATAAACCGTCTTGATACATTTGTTGCGGATATAGCTTTCATAGGTTTTCAGAACCGTTTGAATAGCGGCGGCTTCTCCCTGTGTGGCGGCTATGATTACCTCAACGGGCAGATAGCGGTCTTTATATTTTTTACTCATAGTGGCACACCTCCATTTCTACCCGTATCTGCCGGACAGCCCTCATTTTATGATAGCTGATTTTTCTGACATTACAGCCATAGAGGGCGGCAATCTCTTTGTTTTTGAAACCTAAGAAAAAGGACAGCAAGATAATTTCCCGTCTGTATGGGGTAAGTCGTTCTATGGCGTATCCTAACGGTTCGCTCTGCACTTCTACAAGCCATTCCCTCACTTGGAAACGGTAAAGCATACAAGGGTAGCGGTCTATGGTGCTGACCTCGGCTAAATCCTTTTCCAGTAGGGAAGAAAAGGACACTTCATGCTCCATGCGGCGGCGGTTGGCGTGGTAATAGCTGATAGAAGCGTATTTCAAGACTTTCGTACAATATACATCAAACTGGCGTTGTAAGATTTCTATGTTTTCATTCATTTTGGTTTTCCTCCTGTCTGTTCGTGTGATAGTTACGCAAAGCAGACAGGAGAGGTGGCGAACGGCAACGATATGTCTGCAAACAACAAGAAGCGTCATTTGATATGGCATACCAAAAAACGCTTCTTTCTTTTACTCTACTGTGAAAATTTCTTCGATTGTCACATTAAACACTTTTGCGATATTCCACGCTAACACCAAAGAGGGATTGTATCTGCCTTTTTCAAGGTTGCCTATCGTTTCCCGGCGCACGCCGACTAACTTGGCTAAATCCTCCTGTTTCATATCATATTTGGCTCTGTACTCCTTAATCCTGTTTTTTATCATTCTTGCGCCCCTTTTCGCTCTTTCCATTCCTGTATCATTAAAACAACTGTAAACATAAGAATAGCAGTAGCGAAACTTAATCCAAAAGCCATAGGAATAGCAGAAGAAATATCATAAAGTGTTGCACAAATAAACATGAATGGAACAAGGGAAATCATTTCTGCAAAAAAGGCAAAAGTAGCAGATTTTCGAACATTTTGTTGAAATAGTTCATCTGGAATAACCCAAAAGTAACGAATGTAATAGGCAAAACCAAAAAACCCATACAATCCGGTATTTCCGGTTTTCCACCCTAATATAGCAATTAGAGAAAGTAATGATAAAAGTCCTAAATAATTTATCTTCTTCATAAAATATCCTCCGTTCTGAATGTGGTATATTTCTATCAATATGTTATAAATATACCACGAACAAGAGTGGAAGTCAATACTTTTGTCTTTCGGTTTCCGTAGTTCCTGAATTTCGATTATCGAAGTTCAAGAGTTTCGATTTCCGAAGTTCTGGACTTTCGGTTATCGAAGTGTATAAGACTGATTATATCAATACAAGTATAACAGACTTATCTATCAATCCTATCCTTTCCTTTCCCAAACCCTTTCCCTCCCACGCCTACCAGTCATAGAGGGAAGTATCGTCCATAAAATTCTTGACATAGATAATATTCGGCTTTCCTAAGCCCTGCCGGACACACTCAATCAGTCCGATACCTTTCTCGCTGTCCAACTCTGCAAACAGCTTCACAATCTTTTCAGTGCCACATTTCAGCCGTTCCCTTGCGTCCTCCAGTGTGAAGTAGATAAACACACGCCCGTCTTTATCCGTCCAACCGTTCTTCATGGAAAGCTCCATGCGGTCTATCAGCATACCATACAACAGTTTTGCGTCTGTGGAGAGGGCTTCAAAGCGTTCATCAGAAAACAGCAGCTTCGGTATGCGGTAAAAGGCGTACTGCTCGGCGGCTCTGCCGTAGAAGTACGGAAAACTCATGCAATCAATCCTCCTTTCCCACCTCGAACAGCGCAAACGGCATAATCAAGGGGTAGGCATATCCTAATACCTTATGCGGTTTCCGGCTTCTTAAAATGCTATTGGAATAGGGCTTGTGAAGCGTAGAACGCCCCCAAAACGCCCTCATTTGTCTGTCCTCGGCAATCTCTGTTTTGCCCGTTCTTTCTGCTCCGCTGTGAGCGTAACAGTCTTTTCCTTTGACCGTAAGCTGATAAACCGCTTCGGCATGGAATAGGTCTTGCCGACTTCATCAGCCTTGACGCACTGATAGCACTGTGGGTTTTTCTCCACCAGTTTATCAAGTTTCCGTTTCCATACGGGGTCTGCGGTGTAGATACTGGCGGTGTCCTCGGCGGCGTTCAAAAGGATAATGGTTTCTTTCTCGTATCGGCTCAATCTCATATCTTCTCCTTTCCGGCAAGAGAAAAGACACTCCCTAAGAAGTGCCTTTCCTGCTTGTCATGCCCTGTCCGGCGGCGGTAGTTCCACCTGTCCGACAAAGTTAAAATACACATCAATTTTCTGTTTTCTGTCTGTCCTGCCTCCTGTGGCTTCATGGACTACCACCTTTTCTATAAACTCATTCAGCATAGGGGTGGTAAGTTCCGTAAAATCCGTATATCGCCGCACAACATCTGAACCGCTCCCTGTCAAGTTGACAGTTAAAAAATAAAAATTTTTACCTGCCAGTCGCAAAGAGGACTGGCAGAGTTTTTATGCAGCATCTTTCAAATAGTTTCTATATTC
>CAJTAT010000009.1 GCA_910574475.1 Clostridia bacterium
GAAAATAAACGAATCATGAAATATAAAGAGAAATGGTGTGCATAGAAAAATGCCTGCACTCCCAAATAAAATGCAGGCATCATCCGCACTAAATTTTAGATATTTGTCCTGTCTACTTGACAAGGGGCATATCACACAGTTTGTTGGCTTTTCTTTTTACATAACAAAAGGCTGGCACGTCCACCAAATTAAAAAAAACGGCGATTTGGTAGGCGGTATTGCTACCCTCTCTTGACAAGGGCATACACGGTCGAAAAAGAGTAAATTTTGTGACCTGCGGCGTTACTTTCAATCGGCGTACGTCCAGTACGCCTCTTTCAAGTGCCTTGCAGGACGCAAAATTTACCTCTTTTCGACTCTTCGACCTCAATCATGAGATTTCGTCGCCTTGCAAGGCAGACGATTGAGGCGTACTGGACGTACGCCGATTGAGGATAACGCCGCAAAGCGGCGAAATATCGTGATTGAGGCGTGTGTGCCCTTGTCAAGAGAGGGTATGCCTGAAAGACTTAACAAACACTCTCCAAACCTGTTTC
Source organism: Clostridia bacterium (assembly GCA_910574475.1). GTDB lineage: Bacteria > Bacillota > Clostridia > Lachnospirales > Lachnospiraceae > Laedolimicola. The sequence continues at coordinate 537 of CAJTAT010000009.1, forward strand.
AAGTTTGGAGGGATTTTTATTGCCTGCGAATAGCAATTTTCATTTACATATATCATATCGGGGATGGGTGGACAGCCTGTTAAATAAATCCTTGTCAGTGCAAGGGGGTTTTCTACCCAAGAAGTAGAAGTCAAATCTCTACATATAAGAATTAAAATATCTATAAACCGTGAGGGCGTGACAGCCTTTGCGGTTTTTCTTTTGTCGTTTTTTGTAGAAACAAGCCATAAGGCTTTTCTGAGCGTGGGATGCCGTTCTCCGCCTGCAAAGGCTGAAACAGCATCGCAGACAGACCAAGAAATGCTTCTAAAGCTGCTTGCCAATCCAGAGATGGCGGCGTTGCTGAAATCACTTGCAAAAAATTTATAAGGCTTAGAAAGGCAATCTTTTTATAGGTTGCCTTTTATTGATTGGTTTTTCAGCGAATTAAATTGAAGTGATAAGTCTTTTTCTTTAGACAAGAGGTTACAAATACCAATCTTTCTGGTAAGTTTTTTCTAACCCTTTTTTACTGGCGAAAGCAGTTATGTCCCTTGCATTTATGGAAAAATTTGTTGATATATGTTACACTAAGATTGAAATTAATTAGAATCCGATGGAGGAACATAATGCAAAAAGGGGCTAGAAAATGGATTGAATACTACTGGAATTATGTAAATTCTGATAAATATAAAGAAGAAAAAATAAAACGAAAGGCAGAATATGAGAAAGCGACACATGATTCTGACAAAGAGGAAAACATTCAGGAAGAAGAACAGGCGGATTATTATGAAGATTCTATAGTAACCCATTTATCCATTTGTGATGTATTGTCCAATGATGGCGTTACAAAGGTATTAAAGAAACTTTATTCCTTACCGAAAAAGAAGTTTAAAGTTCATAATCATTATAAAAAGCCTTCTATATTCCATAAATATGACTATGTTCATCTTCAATATTCTGAATCGGGGTATGGATGTTTTGCGGAGATTGAATTATTAGAGGATAAATATATAAAAAGTATTAAGGCGATTTGGGCGCAGATTAACAGTTATTTTGCACTGATTGAATATTGCTTTACATTTAAAAAGCCTTTAGACGAAGATAGTTATAATCAATTTGTATATGATAATATTAGGAATCTTACTTCCAAAGATTATATAATATGGCATCGCATAAGTAAAGAAGAAGGCAAACGCAAAGACGATATGGACTAAGGATTGGCGGAACAGATGACAGAAGAAAGTTTTCCTCTAATTTGTCAACATTATATTACAAGCTTTTTATATAGTGAACAGGGGAAAAATAATCCGCTGATTAATATGGAATATAGGATAAGGAAAGCTCCGATAGATATTGATAGACTATATCTCAAAGGAATTGTAATAGCCTATTATAATAAAAAATCGAACTATGTTATTTGTTCCGATTATGACAAGCCCAATTACTGTATGCTTACAGGAAACAACCGTTTTCCACAGTTTAATATATGTGAGTATATTGCAACCTATAGAAATGAGTTTTTTTATTGTTTCTTCGGATATAGAGAATTGAAACTTTTTGAAAGAGAATTTTCAAAATTTTCGACAGGGAGAAAAAGCATTGCTTATAACAGGGAATTTAACTTGAAGTCGCAAATTGTGATTTCAAGTTACTCATAGTTTTGAAGTTCCAATCTGGCATTTCAAAATAGAAAGGGCGATAAAGATGGCTGATACAGAACAAACAGCTCTGACAAAGGCAAATAATGATACCCAAGAAATAAGCATTGAATCAGCAGAGTCCGATATAAAAAGCATGATATATGTTATCCGTAACCAGCAGGTTATGATAGACAGTGATTTAGCGATGCTGTATCAAGTAGAAACGAGAGTATTAAATCAGGCAGTAAAGCGTAACATTTCAAGATTTCCAGAAAGATTCCGATTTCAACTGACGAAAGAGGAATATGAAAACTTGAAATCACAATTTGTGATTTCAAGTTTGGAGGATGATAATGGATATGGCGGACGTAGGAAATTGCCATTTGTATTCACAGAACAAGGGATTGCAATGCTTTCTGCTGTTTTGCGTAGTGATGTTGCTATCCGAGTAAGCATTAGGATTATGGACACTTTTGTGGAGATGCGGAAGTATATGGCAAATACCTCTTTGCTGTATGAGCGGTTAAATGCAATGGAGGTTCGCCAGATAAATTACCAAGCGGAAACAGATGAGCGTTTTGAGAGAGTTTTTGAGTACATATCCGAGCATGAGGAATCCAGTCAAAAGGTATTTTTTGACGGACAGATTTACGATGCGTTCAGTCTGATAGTAAATCTAATTCAAAAAGCAGAGAAAGAAATCACTCTGATAGACGGATATGTGGATGTTGGGACATTGAATTTGCTTTCAAAGAAAAAGTCTGATGTTGCAGTAACTATTTATACACAGAAACAGACGAAGCTAACGAAAGCCGATGTTAAGTATTTCAATGCACAGTACCCGACATTGAAGATAAAATATACCAAAGTATTCCATGACAGATTTTTGATTCTTGACCGAACAATAGCCTATCATGTAGGAGCGTCTTTGAAAGATGCGGGAAAAAAGTGTTTTGGAATCAATCTAATTCAAGATGCAGGCATCATCAAAGACATCCTGCAAAGGTTGGAACTGGAAACGGAGAAATAAGAAGTTCTTTGAGGTCACAATTTGTGACCTTAGAAAAAATCAAAGAGGAATGATAAACTCTTTGAGGTCGCAATTTGCGACCTTAGAAAAAATGCAAACAGCTTAAACTATTCTGGGATTAGTTGTGAAATGCAGGTATCAATCGGGAAAGGCTTTACAGTGTAACATTTCCCTAAATTCAAACCCCTTGCTAATCGCCTGCTAAAAGGAGCATCTAAAACGCCTTAAAATCAGCAGTCACAGGTCGGTACGAGATAACATTTTGAATCCGTGACAAGCAAGGAAATAAAGGGATTAGATAACACTAAGAGGGAGCTGCCTACTAGCAAATGGTTCTACTCCTAAGCGATAGGTCGAACGTTCAAGTCGTCTCGGGGACGCTGGAAAGCATTGAAAACACTGGATTTTTCAATGCTTTTCCTTTTTTGTCTCAAGAGAAAACCAAAAGTCAGAGGACTCGTTTTTTTGGATATTTGTTATCACTCGTGTTGCTAACAGGGAATCGAACACTAAACTGCACTTTCAGAGCTGTTGCTAATAATCTGCTAATTGCAGAATTAGCAGGTTTTAGCTGCTAATAGCATTTCCTTTCAGTGCTTTTGTCAGCATGGCAACCAGTTCCGGAGACTGTTCCAGTGCTGCGATTAAATTTGTCAGGTCAGTGCCGGTTTCTTCAGGCGGCTTTACATCCTTCAAAGGATTAACAGGATTTTTGGCATAAAACGTGGCCTCAAATTTCTGGGCGTTCACTTTCCTGTCTTCATCCAGGATATGTGCATAAACGTCGGTAATCATATCAATCTGCGCATGACCGGTATCCCCTTGTGTTGCCTTCAAGTCCCCATGGTTGAGCTTCAGCTTATAAGTTGTGCTGGAGTGGCGCAGGGAATGGAATACAACATAAGGCAGTCCTGCTTTCTCCCGTAGTTTTGAGAACTCTTTTTCCATGATACGGTTTTCCACAGGTCTTCCGTTTGGAAGTGTCAGTACAAGATTGTAATCAGAATAATCCTGGGCCAGATATTCTTTATACTGATCCTGGATTTGTCTCCATTCCCGCAGGATGTAGGCAACCGTTTTTGGAATCCTTACTTTTCTGATGCTGGATTCGGTTTTTGGCTTTTTTAAAACAAGGTTGGTATGCGTATTCGACATGACGGAAGGGAATATAAACATAATGTCCTTATCGTCCAACTGCTGTCGTGCCTCCCTTGACACACGGGCAAGCTCCTGTTCGATCCACAGGTGGGAATCATCATTCGCAATGTCTTCATCTGAAATATGAACTTTATCCCATGTCAAACCGCAGTATCTTATGAATACTGTGGATGGTGCCTGGAGTAAGATAATCGCTTTTTGGCCGTTTGTTCTTTTTGGCTACAGGCTTTGTCTTCTGCAACCGTACATAGAACTCATCCACAAACTTGGGTGTGACGTCTTGGACTGCCACATCGCCAATGACCGGGTTGATATAGTTTGCAATCAGGGCACAGTTGGACTCGTATGTTGACAAAGCCCAGTGGGATGTACCGTAAATCTTAACAAAATCCCGCAGGAACTCCTTTACAGTCAGTTCCTGTGGAGGGATAAAGGTGCCGTTGCCCTGCTGGTTCTCAATCTCCGCTTTCCTGCGTTTTGCTTCGGCATGGTCCTGACAGGTTTCCCATTTCTGGTGCTTCACCCCTTTCTCATCCGTATAATAATAAACTACTGAGTATTTGCTTTTCCTCTTGATAATAGATGCCATTCTTCTCTCCTTACTACTCCTACAACAGGTTGTTCAACCAGTCATCAAAAGATGCTTTAGAGATCCGGATCGTCCGTCCGAGACGTACCACCTTGAAATCAGGCTGGCGGCACAGTTCGTAAGCCTTGCTCCTGCTGATCTGCAGTATCTGTGCTATCTCATGGACGGAATAGGTTTTCTTATCTTTGACTTCCTGGCTGGAACCGCTCCCTGTTTCGGAGATTCTGTATCCATCGACTGCCATAGGGACTCCTTTCCTTGTGCAGTCCTGCCAAGAATCCAGCAAATAGCTCTCTGTTAAAGGGAATTATACAGTAGAAAGCGATGCTGCACAATACAAAAAATTTAATGGGGTATCTTAAAACAATATAAAATTTGTTCCTTGTATTGAGAAATGTTTTTGGGTATACTAAAGATACATATGAAAGAAAGAGGTGAGTTGTATGAGTCCAGCACAGCAGGTTTTGGATTATCGGAGAGAAATAGATGAAAATCAGAAACAGATACGGGAAATGGTAATGGAAAGCTACCGGGATATTGCTGCAGGCAAAGGCCGGGACTGCAACGAATTCTTTGATGAACTGGAGAAAAGATATACCAATGACGGAGTATAAGGTAGTAATCCTGCCGCTGGCAGAGGAGGACATTGCAGATCAGACGGACTATATTGCCTTTGAATTGAAGGCTCCGGAAACTGCGTTGAATATGGTAAGAGGATTTAAAAAGGTAATAAACGGCCTGAGTCTGTTTCCGCAAAGTCATGAATTGGATGAAGATGAAGAACTGGCAGCATATGGGATTAGGAAGACATATTATAAAAACTATAAAATCTATTTTCTGATTGATGAGAAGGAACGGATTGTATACATATTAAGAGTTTTTCATATGTTGGTAGACAGCAGGGAAAAGATTTTGAGAATTTTCAGAGAGTGAAGATAATGGAAAGCCTTTAAGTCAAAAACTTGAAGGCTTAAATTATGGGAGGATGTAGAACAGATGGGATTTGTAGAACAGCTTATGGTGGATCTGATTAACCAGGGATACAGCGGCAAAGATCTGCGTGAGCATTTACATTCCCCCTTTCTTTGAAAAAATAAAAAAACTATGAAAGCATAATAATCAAGTGAAAGTAACTACAATCGCAGATACTTACACATAAAAATTATTGCATCTCATAGTCTGTCTAGGATTATCTTTTACCCTTTGTTATATTTAAGGCAAAGATTCAAGCTGTCGGGGCTGTACCAGTGTTCCCTTGATTATCTGGTGGGAAAGACAAAGAAAATCAGATTGTTATTGACATAGATGGGCTTAACGAGGTTTGACAGCTCCCTAAGCCGATTTGATATAGTACCCATGTTTTCTGTTGCGGTAGTTAATCGTTCTTCTGTGTTGATCTTCAACACTCCTTTTTCGAGGAACGATTATACCACTCTTTTTGAGATTTCAATACTCTTTTTCAAGGAAATATTTAAAAACACCATTTCGTGAAATGTAAGAATTTCAATATGTTGAAGTAAGTTTCTGATTCAAAAACTGATATCAGTTCATAATAATTCATAATTGATAACTTAGTTTCCAATATAAAAACTCTGCATGATTTCTCACACAGAGCCTTTCATTCGATTACGAGTTTATTTGAATCCACCGTTTAATTATGTATTCCCAATCCATACCCTCTCTTGACAAGGGCATACACGGTCGAAAAAGAGTAAATTTTGTGACCTGCGGCGTTACTTTCAATCGGCGTACGTCCAGTACGCCTCTTTCAAGTGCCTTGCAGGACGCAAAATTTACCTCTTTTCGACTCTTCGACCTCAATCATGAGATTTCGTCGCCTTGCAAGGCAGACGATTGAGGCGTACTGGACGTACGCCGATTGAGGATAACGCCGCAAAGCGGCGAAATATCGTGATTGAGGCGTGTGTGCCCTTGTCAAGAGAAGGTACCGTCCTGTAAGATACGGAGTACTGTTACAATACCTTTATCATCATCTATGGTATAAAATAATAGATGATTGCTTTGAGGTTTCATGTAAATATCATATCCACGATATTTGAAGTCTGTTAATTGGTGACTGGTCGGAAATATGGCTAATTCTTCTGCCGCTTTTTTGATTCTTGACGAAAAATTTTCAGCATATTCACGGTACTTGAAATTCTGGAGTATAAAGAGATCAATATGGGAACGAAAAGGAAACTGTCTGGCTTTTAAAAGATATCATCAATGGAAATTGCCAATATAGTGATGAGGATCTTTTAAAAATGATGCCGCTCATTATATTCCCGAGCAGATTATGGATCAGATTCGACTGGTATCCGTTTATAGAGGGGTTGCGGTTCCCAGTGTACTTTTTGACTCTACGAGAACGAAAAAGATTGCTGCTCTTGCAAGTTATATCATAGAGGGAATTGAACAGGGCAGAATGTTAGTGGAAATTAAAACAGATATTTCAGATATTCAAATCTCCGCTGTATGCGGCTATAATAAAAATAAATGGGTCAGCCCTGCAATGGATTATTTTATTAATATGATCATGGATATTTCAAGTGAAAACCAAGGAGGAATTTAAAAATGGATTGGAATATGCTTTATACAAACCAAACGTCCCCATCTCTTCAACAAGTAGAAGAATATATTAACAGTCCCCTATGGCCAGAGTTTAACAGTCGTATTCAGGCTGCCTATCAGATCAAGCCTCATATGGAATACAGTCGTTGTTCCATGCAGCCTGGCTGGAATATTAAATACAAAAAAGGAGGGAAATCTCTTTGTACCCTTTACCCTATGCAGGGGTATTTTATCGCCCTTGTAGTCATAGGAACTAAGGAACTTACAGAGGCAGAATTTTTAATGCCCCAGTGTTCGGACTATGTACAAAAAGTATTCAAAGATACAAAAACTGGAAATGGGCAGAAATGGCTAATGTTGGAGATACGTAATAAAGAGACTATGTCAGATGTATTTCATCTCATCTCTCTCAGAAAGCCTACATAGGAGTCTCGGCACAGTCCCAACCAAACAAGCTATTTGCTGCAAAAATATATACGATGGAGCAAATGGTAAATGTTACTCTGCTAATCCAAATTTTAATTGCAAACCAAAGCTACATGCAGTAAACTTATACCATGGATAAGAAAAAAATTAAAGTTATGCGTAAAAATATATTCTGTGTATGGCTATTACTGTTCATACTGGCTTTTTCAGCCTGCACATACAATCCCTCTCAAGCTTCAGATGAAGCAATATCCCTTGGGGACTCTCTACAGAACGGTAGTGTCTCATTGCCTGATGATATTGATGACTACACTTCCTGGTGTGAAAATATTCCGCCCTACGACGGGAATGAAAGTATCTCTATTAATCAGGGGATTCCATATTTTACCTCCAACGACCTTACAACAGAAGCCTTTGAGAACTATAGCGAGCTGGATGATCTGGAACGCTGTGGAACGGCTTTTGCCAATGTATGTCAGGAGATCATGCCCACTGAAGAACGGGGAAATATCAGTCACATAAAGCCTAGTGGCTGGCACACTGTGGAATATGATGTCATCGCTGATAAGTATCTTTACAACCGATGCCATTTAATCGGATATCAGCTTGCCGGAGAAAACGCCAATGAGCTGAATCTGATCACAGGTACACGCTATCTAAACGTGGAGGGTATGTTGCCATGGGAAAATCAGGTGGCTGAATATGTAAAGGAAACCGAGAACCATGTCTTATATCGTGTCACTCCTTATTTTGAAAAAGAAAACCTGGTGGCCTCCGGCGTTCTGATGGAAGCTTATTCTGTGGAGGACTCTGGCGATGGAATCTGTTTTAATGTCTACTGTTATAATGTACAGCCAGGTATTATCATTGATTATGCCACAGGAGAAAGCAGTCTGGATGAATCATGGTCAGAAACATATGATGAAGAAAGTAATGGCTATGATTATGTGCTCAATACAAGTACAAAGAAATTTCATTCCCCAAACTGTTCCAGTGTTCAAAATATGAGCGATAAAAATAGAGATTATTTTACAGGAGAACGTGAATCCCTCATAGAAGACGGTTATAGTCCTTGTAGCCGTTGTAATCCGTAAAACACTTAAACTGAATATTTATAAATTTTTCCACTACCCTCTCTTGACAAGAACATACACAGTCAAGAGAGGGTATCTTTCCATAAAAATTAAAAAAGTTTATAAAATATGTAAGATATCTCCCCCTCTAAAGCGGAGTATCAAGTGAAAGGGATGATAAAGCTGTTGTGTGACAACAACACAGTGGCTTCATCAGACCAGATCACGGCGCCGAATCTTTCTTTTGAGGTAACTGTTTATGAAAGCGAATGAAAATAATTTTGTAAGCCTGATAAAAAAACGACGGGAGGAAGGCATCCTGTATGTTATCGACACTTATGGGGCGTTACTGCAATCCATTGTCAAAAAAAGACTATTTACCTGGCCAGATCGGGTGGAGGAATGTATGAATGATATCTTTCTTGGTATCTGGCAAAATATTGACAGCTTTGACGAAAGCAAAGGCAGTTTTGTAGGCTGGGCCGCCGGCGTGGCCCGTCTGGAAGCCATTGATACTCTTCGCCGGCTGCAACGAGAACCCCGGCTTACCTCCCTGGAAGATATGGAATTGGAAATTCCTCAGGAGGATTCCACAATTCTCAGGTTGGCAGAACAGGAGCTTTCAAAAGAAATGGAAGAAATCCTAAGTTACCTGTCACCAAAGGATCAGGAACTGTTCCGGCGAATCTTTGTGGATGAGGAAGCTCCTGAGGCGGCAGGCAATGCATTAGGAATCAGCAGGGATAATGTATATGTGCGGATTTTCCGGGGAAAGAAGAAGATCCGTGGCAAATTTAAAGAAAGGAAAAGGGCGTGAGCATGAACAGAGAAGCCTATCGACTGGCAAATGAAATAAAAACTGAGCTTGAGGCGGACAGGGATTGCCTCATAGACAGCCTGACAGATACAGATATGCAAAAATACCATAGCAGGATTTTAGGAGAAATAAAAAAAGAAAAAAGAGCAGCAAAAAGGCATTTTAGCAAAATGGCAATCGCTGCCTGTGCAGCAATCGCTATCCTTGCCACTACAGTAGTTTTCAGTGAGGATGTGCATGCAGCCATACAACAGATCCGTTGGAGTATTAGCAATGCTTTGGGAATTTCCTCCGATCTGGCTGATTACAGTGAGGTGATCAACACCTCTGTGTCAGACAAAGGCTATGTAATCACTCTGCAAGAGGCAGTGGTATCCGAGGAAAAGCTGCTAGTGAACTACACAGTTCAACAGGAAAGCGGCCAACCCTTAGATGAGATTCTGATTGTAGACGGAGAATTATTGATTAATGGAAAGCATGTATCTCCCGGATCCAGTGGAAGTGCGGGATTTCTGGACGAGGATCAGACGGTGCTGGGAGTTGTGGCTTCCTATAATGTGCCCAATATGGACCTCTCTCTGGAAAATGATTATCAACTTTCCATCCATGGTCTCGGCATAGAAGAGCACGTCAAAGGAAATTGGGAATTTGCCTTTACAGCCAGCGGGGCAGATCTGATAGCCAATACAAAAAGAACTGCCCTTGACAAGGATTTTGAACTTCCTGATGGTACAAAGGTTACTCTGAAGGAATATACAAGTAACGATCTGGAACAGCGAATTACCTTTGACTGGTCACAGGGAACCCAATATATATTGATGATAAAGGCTGTGGATCAGAATGGACATGAGGTAGAATTTGGCCTCAGATCTGCAGACTCAAAGTCTGGATATCTACAGAATGAAGAGATTCTCTATGACGGCAGGATAGACGATCATGCAAGCTCTGTAACCATGACTTTATATGTGGTTGCTCTTCCTGAGGAGGATGGACGAATACCTGATGACTATGAGCAGATTGGGGAACCTTTTGAAGTAGTATTTTAGATAACTTTCAAATAAACATTGTATATTAATTTAGCCGGACTATTTCATAGGAAAATCTCATGAAATAGCCCGGCTAAATTTTATCTAATGTCTAATAGAAAAATAGTTGATTAATATTTCCTTTATATGATTGTATCTTCTGGCATAAGCATTTTCTACCCGTATAATTTGCATTTGATGGGCCTGGCAGATAGCATTTTTCTTTCGATCTCTCTCTTTTACAATCTCATCTTCATAGTGTTCTTTTCCGTCCAGCTCTATAGCCAATATGGGAAGTTCTTGCTTTCCCTGGCGCTCATATACCACGAAATCAAAACGGCCAGAATAAAAGAGGTCATCGTGGGAGAGGTTATCCATAAATACCTGGGAGACAGCTACCTCTTTGCGAACCGTATAGCGACTCTGGGACAGCCAGATATTTTCCAGTGCATGGGTCAGATTAGCCAGAAATGCTTCTTCCATGGCAGTACTAAAAGGCTTAATACCCAGAGCCCGGGAGTTAACCTTTTTCTGGCTCACTTTCGACAGTCCATTGGCTTTCACATATTGGACCAGCTCATACAGGTCATCACTGCCTTCCTTTTGGTGAAGCCTGTCTAGATTCCTGGAATCTGACAATATAATCAGTTGATCCTTTGCCCTGGAAGCGGCCACATTAATGAGTTCTCTGTTATTTTTCAGCCATTCATAAGTGCCCGCCTGAGTACTGTCTGAGATAGCTGTAGAAAATAGAACTATATCTTTTTCATCTCCCTGAAAAGCGTGTACTGTTCCACAAGCCACATGTTTAAGCCCTTCTTTTTTCAAAGCCTCCTCGATCAATTTCTTCTGATTTACAAAAGGAGTGATGACGCCAATACTCTTATCCCTGTGGCTGGAAGCATATTTTACAATTTCCTGTACCTCTGGAAAAGCAGTATTTTTCAGATCCGTATGTTCATTTCGCACATCCATATAGATCAGAGGATGGGGTTCCTTGCTCTCAGAGCGGATATTCAGCTTGGAATTGTAATATTTCTTATTGTTAAACTCTATAATTTTCTCATTGCATCGGTAATGATTGTGGAGCAATACTTCATCACTGACAGAATCACAGGAAAGATATGTCTTGTAAATGGAATTCTCCCGATAATCATATTCGTCTGATACATTATATCTTTTGCGAAGGCGTTGATTCGTCAGGGGATCCAGAAGAATTACAGGATTAAGCTGCTGAGGATCTCCAACCAGCATCAACTGTTCTCCCCGAATAATAGGAACCAGGGAAACTGCCGTATTACACTGGCTTGCCTCGTCTATAATCACCATATCAAATGCGGCTTTAGGTTCTCCCAGTTTGTGGGCGGAAATACAGGTAGTGATCATCACTGGAAATACACGCTGAAGCTTTCGCACTTGCTCCGTCTTACTCAGATATTTAGAAAATGCTGGAACTTGATCTTTTTCCTCTGTCTCAAATAAAATTTTCCGCAAATCCTCATATTTAGGTTCATCCAGTCTCTGAATATACTTTGCAGAGGTATAGTAAAGATATTTGTAAAGTTCTTCTTCATTGTCGTCTAACAGACTTAGGGCTTCCTTATCCGAAATTTGTCCCTTATCACTGATTTTCCTGCTCACCTGCTCCAACTGTCTTCCCTGAAGATCTGCCTGAAAGGGAAGCAGGCCGATGATGCCTTTTAAATGGCTCTGATATTCTGTCACTCTATGAAGAGTCTCCCTCCGCTCCTCCAGATCTAACACCTCTTCATAGCGGGACAGCAGACTGGACAATTCTCTGGCCTTCTGGATACGATCGTCTCTCCGCTTGTCCAGAGTAGATTCATACACTGTAATATCCTTTGTCTGAATATAGAGCTCTTTCAAATATTCTATGGCCTCTTTCAGCTTGTCCACATTACCCAGGCGAAGTACAGGGAATGGAATCCTGCGGCCATGATATTTCAAATGAATCAGTTTTTCAAATACTCCATTGATGGGATGATTGTTATAGGAAGCGAATAAAACAGTCTTTTCATTAAAAAACGCAGTCAGAATCGTATTCAGAATCGTGTTTGTCTTTCCCGTTCCCGGAGGTCCTTGAATATAGGCAACTGGATATTTCATTGCATTATTAATAGCTAAAAGCTGATCCAAATTGATCCGTTTGTTCAACAATGTAATGGGACAGGCTTTTTTCCGTACAGGGCGATTCAAAAGATCTCCAAAAAAGGCGCGAATAGGAACTGGAACCTTGTCTGTCTGATACATATTCATAATCGCCTGATATTCTTTATGCAAATCTAGAGCGATATCCATTCCAAGGCCTATTACATAAGGCATATCATCTACACTTAATACACTCCTGTTATAATGGGTAATGGAATCTTTGATCCGATCCTGGTATTTCTCAAAATTTCCTAGAAGCTCATATTCATCAGCGTCCAGATATTTACGAATACTCTCTACTGTGCCATCCAGAGTATATTCTGTACAGATGGTAATATCTTCATCTGGCCGCAAGACTCTGCTTTTTACATCAAGGCGAAGGCGGCGATAGGCAAGCACATATAGTCCTTTATTGGTATGTATACTGAGTACATTCATGGCTATCTGTTGAAGCTTCAGGCGTCCATCCGGCCGCTTTTCTTCTGTCTTTTGTTGAAAACTTTTCACAATTATCTGAAACTGTTCATCGCTCAACTCATAACATTCTCCTTGAAAGCTATCTCGATCCAGATAGCGAATCAACTCAAAATCAGAGTAATAGGGCACCGTATCCATACGATTACACATTTCCAGATAATTAAGAATTTTTAGATTGGCCACATGATCAAACAGACTCTTATATTTATGAGGATGGAGATAGATATCACTCACAAGCCGCTGGTTGATTTCGCAATACGAACCTTCTATAACCTCTGAGGATAAAATGGAATCGATATAAATGCGATCATAGGATCCCAGAGTATACTTTCCTGTATGAAGGCCATCTACAGAAAGCGTGTGATCAGACATATTCAGATCACGAATGCCGATCCAGTAGTTCGTGATCTGGCCGCCTATATTCTGGTATTCAATTTTCAGCCATTTTCCTTCATGGATGGCTTTGAAAATGTTTCGGTGAATATTGTTCATGGCAGTTCTATCTCCTAAAATACAATTGATGCTCCAATAGCACACAACGTACTCAATAATGTTCCTAATAAATAATACTCTGCAAATTCTTGATCTTTCGAGATTTTATCATACCGGGCGATTGATTTGGCAGTTAAAACCAATCCAACCGCAGAATATTGATGAATAGACATTAGCAATACCATAATAATTCTTTCTAATGTTCCAATAAATCTTCCGGCATTTTTGTCTGACAAATTGGGGGATTCTTTTTTATCTGGCCGATATTGAGACAGCACATTTGATATGAATATATTGGTCGGTTTATGTATGAGTAATAGTTTTATCGACCAACTCAGTGCCATTGTTTCTGAGATTTCAAGAGAATCAAATATTTCTTTTAATTGTCTATTAAATATAGTATCTACACGAAAATCCTTGATAAGATATACCAATACGAATATTACAAACAGATGAAGTATTTGATCCAAGATAAATATATTCTGCTCCTTTTTAAAAAAAGATATATCTTTCGTATATTTACTATTGCAGATAATATACTTTCCTACATCTATTATTGCATGTCCCAATGCAAAGCCAAAACAGTAACTCCATTTTAATCCTGGCATTAAAAACATCAAAATGATAATTGCACTGACAGTATAAATTGTAACATGTACCAATACCCAATACATCTTTTCTTTCTTATTTTTAGCCAGATTTGGCGATTGAAAATAAAAATCACACAATATATGTGCAATCAGCAGCACAATAAATGAATATTTTGTCATATTTTAATTTCGCCCAAAACCTCCTCTACATTTTTCATTGCTTTTTCATATACATAATAATTTCCTTTTGTTAATGCTTTATGAACCGCAGATTGTGTAATTCCTATCCGATCAGCCGTTTTTTGCTGTCCATCCTGATATTGTGACAGATTCCAGATAATTTCTCTCTGCCTCTCTGTCCAATTTTGTTCAATAACTCTTATGAGTTCAAAAATTGTATTGATTAACATTTTTTGATTCATATTATCATTTTCCAAGCGGATATCAGATTCCACAGTCCGATTCTTTTTTTCATTTGCTTTCATGATCTCTATTGCATCTCTTGCTCTATAATAGGCTGGCCCATCTGCTCCTAAAGCCATCTCTGTATTGATGTCTGTAGTAATCTCTCCCACACCTATCCCAAACCGTACTTCTACAGGATATAATTTCATTCTTATATATTGAATTACATGTAAAAGTTTCTCCCCCTCCAATAATAGCCCCTGAAATTCATCTCCTAGTGTAATTACAAATTTTGATTGAATATTTTTTTTATATTTTATATTAATTTCTTCTAATGTCTTTTTTAATCTATCTTGAATTTCTTTTCTTAATTCTAACTCCCGAGAATTTCTAATATCTCCAATAATGGCAATAAAAGCACACATTTTCTTTTACCTCCGTTATGAAGTGACTTTTGTCAAGAGGTAATTTTTGAAAATTATAAACTTTTTCCCGAACCTCTGACAAAGCCCACTTTTATTCCCTGGAGATATCTTGGAGAAGCCCTTTGTTTAACAGTTCCCGGCATTTGGCCATTCCGTTATTCGTGGATTGGTTACCTACAGGTCAATGGTCCGCCGTGGGTTCTGCTGTCCTAAATCGTGGATCAATGCTTCCGCACTGCCAACAAGGAGGTCCCGCAGATAACCCGAACCTTGAAGTTCCAAAAGACTCCTTCAAGATATCTCCAGTTTTTTGTTAATAGTTGCTGCGGATTATGCAGCTGCGCCTGCTTAATCCGCTTGACTGCCATCCATCAGGATGACTGCTGGCTGTCAAGGGCTGCGCAGCAGTTTATTTACCCTTGACGGGCAGATGGCAGGCTGATATCATACTATACGAATGTTATCCGTCATCATGCCCCATATAAAGCACGCAAGTTCCCTTGCGACTGCCGTTACCGCCACATTCTTTTTCTTGCCATGCCTTATCATTTTGTAATACTTCCTTCTAAGCCTTTCATTTGCTTTGTCTGCATACGCAATCACCTCCGGCGGATTCCCGCTCTGCCTTGCCTTTAAATCTTTCGATTTATGGCCGACCGCTCCCTTACAGATCCCTTTGGAAGCCTCAATCAGCAGTTTCCTTACATGGCTGTTGCCGGCTTTGGTGATGGAAAGCCTGTTGATCTTATCACTGCTCGAATCTTCCCCCGGCACTAATCCCAGATATGCAGAGTAGATGTTCCCCTTTGCAAATCTCCGGAAATCCCCAGTCTCAACCAGGCAGGATAACGCCGTATGGGTTTTTACGCCCAGAAAGCATACCAGTCTTTTTACCTTCTCCACATACTCTGTTTCAGAGGCCAGTTCCTCTATCCTCTTATCAAACATTTCTATCCGGTTGCTCTGATATTCGTATGTGATCAGATACTCGCCAAGCGTTTCTCTGTCCCATTCGCTAAGTTCAAGCGATTTCAGCCATTTTAAGTGTGCCTGCGTCCATTTCCCGCCGTCATAATGGAAACCCTGGCTTAAACAGAACGCACAGATCCTCTGTTTTGTCTTCTTTAAATCCAGCTTATGGTCATCCCTCATGCGCAGATATGTTTTGACATCATCATCCTTTTCTGTCGGAATGTGTACCGCATGGTAACCGCCATAGGCAAGGCATTGCGCAATCATCAATGCGTCGCGTTTATCTGTTTTGATCCGCTTTCCCTGCTGGGTCATCATAGTTGTCGGGGCAAGAATTACACAGCGGATTTCCTTTTTGACTAATTCATGATATAAAGAGAATCCCAGACAGCCCGCCTCATAACCGCAGAGAATATCACATTCTTCTTTTATCTTTTTCTTTAAGTTTTCAATGAACTGCACAATATTGTCCGGGTCAGGCATTACCTTAACATTTGCGTAAATAATGTCGTCTCCGTCAAATCTTGGCTCAATAGCGCATAAAGTGTAGTTTGTGCTATGGACATCCATTCCGATTCGTAGTATTCTTTTCATGTAAGTGGCCTCCTTTTGTATGCGGTAATCCCTGTTACCATTGTTCTTAACAAACTCTAGTATACAGGTAAATCCACGTTGCTACAAATGTGGGGTCACTTCATATTGTCCTATTGCTCTTGACAGAGTATATTGCTCATTCAGCTCTTCCATTACTCTTGAAAATCGACAGGCCCAATCATAAGGCTTATACCCGTATCGTAAAACATCATCTATATAAACATCCACATCTTTCTCCGATTTTCCAACAGGGTAAATGGAATACATTCCATCATACACTTCAAATGAAGCCGCATTTTTAAGAATCTCTTTATCTAAATATTTATCTAATGCTTTACGCCCATTTTTAAAGTCCTCTGAAGTCTCATAAGCTGCGAAATATGTAGACATATGGGATACATCATTATAGCCAAAAAAACAATCTCCACCAAAGAACGGCTCAAAACTCATTGCTAAAACGCCCTCTGGATACTCATATGCATAATCATCAGAATTAGTCTCCAAATCTTTCCTAATATATAATATTGACTCTTTATCCAATATCTCTGCATAATCATCTGCATAAACATCTGAAATATCTTCCCATGACATATCAAGTAATTTTTCCGGCACTGACTTTTTACCGCCGACCAGCTTAACGGCCCCAACGCCAACTCCTAAAATAGCCACAAAAGCCAGAGCAATACCCCAGACTTTTTTATTACTTAAGATCCCCTGTAAAGCTGATGACTTTTTAATACCTTGACTGATAACAGAGCTTGCCTTAACAGCCGGCCCTGTACTTATCACCGGTGCATCCACCTGCTGTCCACAAAATGGGCAGAAAGTGCTGTCATCTTCTATTTGTTTTCCACATCTCGCACAAAACATATCTAAATCTCCTCTTCGTAATTTTCTATTGCCTCTTCTATGGAGACATATCTCATTGGTTCTTTACTCTGAATATAACCATCATATACCTCCGAGTATATAGACTGTATCCTGTTTTCAGCTTCTGACGAATTTGTTATATCATCTACACTACATGACCAATAGGTATCATTATTGTCTTTACTCTTCCTGATAAAATGACACTCTTCAAAACCAGAACTGCTTATTTTATATATATATTCAAAACAGTCTTCTCTCTTTAGCAAATCTCCCCACCACTGCTGCCTGTTTCTGTACAGTATAAAATAACCATTTTCCAGATTCCAGATTATAGTCCCATCTTGTATATTATCATTGCTGGAAACCGTTCCGCTTCCCAAATCACTGGAAACTTCAACCAACTTTTGTTTCTTGTACCCCAGAACTCTTACATGATTCAAATTTCCATTGCCTGCATAATCCCACACCAAACATTCAGGAACAGAATCATTATCCATATCAGTTAAATAATAAGAAGCCTCATAATCTATAGAATCCGCATATTTCAAGTAAGCCTTCAATGTTTTGTCATAACCTGAAGATCCCAGTTTGAAAAATTTACTGATGAATACCAGTAATACTATACAAATAACTGCCACAAAAATTGTTTTCTTAGCTGGTATATGAAAAAACATGGAATTCCCAGCCCTTTTACTATCTTCTACTGGTTCTCCAACCTGCTGTCCGCAAAATGCACAGAAAGTACTGTCATCTTCTATTTGTTTTCCACATCTGGCACAGAACATAACTTAGTCCCTCCTTTGTAATTATCAATACCCTATATCCTGCTATGGCAATACTGCATGAACATCAACATTTCAACCTTTCGCTTGAGGGAAGTACCCCTGGATTACGGGAACAGTGTATAAACTTTAACAACTATTCCATCTGTTAGCTCAATATAAATACCCATCGGACTGTTAATTTCATATTCTCTGCTTTGAAGCTCCTCTATGCTTTCCATGTAGCCTGCCTGTACCCTTTCAATATAAGACTTCACATCCTCATAATCTGTTGTACCCTGCGATATAAATTCAGATTCACTTATAAAATAGCCCGTATCCCATTTGCAGTCCTCCGCAATCGGGTAACTGATAGAAAATTCACTTGTTCTTACACTACCCCAGCCAAACCTGGAACCATCATCAGCAACAACGGTCAATATACCATTTGATATCTCAAAAGTGACAATCTGCGGATCATAAGTGACATAGGTAGTGGTTCCTTTAAGCCCCCTGGCCTCTAACACAGATTCATACTGCACAATCAGATCACGATTTGCCAACTCATACTCATTCAGTACAGATTCGTCAAAATCTGACGGAGCTATCGTACCTTGATACCACTCACAGGAATCAAAATGAGCTTGAAGATTTTCATCGTCAAATCGGCGTCCATGCCTTGCATATAACTCATTTCTGGCAAGCCTGCAGTCAGCCGCTGTAAATCCATCCAACTCTTCCATAGTTAGATAACGGGAATTACTCTCCGGCAGGAAATACTGGCTGACAGTTTCCTCTGGTTCTGCAACTGGTTCCTCAACAGGAAGAGCTGGCTCTTCGACAGGTAACGGAACTTCTTCTGGTTCTTCCTCTATATCAGCCATAGCCTCTTCGTACCCCTGGGAAGCCTCGTCCTCTTTTTTATCAGACTTACCAAAAAACATGACGCATACCAATATCACGATAACGACAACCAGTACCCCTATTACGATAGTGAGAATCTGAGGTTTTTGTGTCACAGACTTTTGAGCTATCGGTGCCGGCTCCTTTTCCCTTGGCTTCTGAACCGTTGGCATTGGCTCCTTTTCCTTTGGCTCTTCCCTTTGTATAGGAGTTGGCACTGTAGCCTTTTCCTGCGGAGCATTATTTACCTTTGCCTGTGGCATCGTCACCTTTGTCCCACAGCTGCTACAGAACAGCATCCCATCCTTTATTTGTTTTCCGCACTTCTTACAAAACATTTTCACACCACCTGCTTAATTAATTTTCATATTCGCAGATGTACCCCACTGTCCCTGAATAGGAGTTTACAACTGCAATGATATCGTTGGGGACATCATTCCATACCCAGCGTTCTTCTTTACCCCTGTAAAACATGTTCAAATACATCTCTTGATCTTCTGGCGTTTCACCCTGATAACTTGGTTCACCGCTCAGCCAGTAAGAAAGATATTTATCGTCTTGATTGAGGATCTCATCTCCATAAGTTCCATCCTCGTACACCCAGCGGTATTCATAGGAATCAGCGGAGGTTCTCATACCGCCCAGCCAAAACTTAATATTATTTTTATCCTCTTCACGAATCTGCTGTAAAATCGCCTGGTACTCTTCCTCTGAGTTGATCCTTACCAAATGCCCTCCCCTGGCAAGGCAGTCATCATAAGCCTGCATCCATGTCACGTCACTGACAATCAACTCATAGGTATGGATTCCTTCTTCTGTGCTTTCCTCTACTGGCTCAGCTAAAGGTTCAGCCTCTTCCGGCTCCGCAGGTTCCTCTGCCTTTTCCACTGGCGATTCTTCTGCCATTTCTTCCGTCTCTTCCGATTCTGAATCCATCTCCTGGGATGAAAAGGTCTCCACATCCTCATCAGATTCTTTATAATGCCCTAACCTTATGAAGTACCCCACAACAAGCCCTATAATCACTAATATCAAAACTCCGATTATTACGATCTGGAATAAATTCTTGGGTGGCTCTTTATGTACAGATTCTTCTACAAACTCCAGCTCCTCTACAGGCTCTATCTCCTGTACAGGCATCTGCTCTTCTACAGATTCCAACTCCTTTACGGGCATTTGCTCCTTGACAGGCTCTTGCTCCTGTATAACATCTTCTGCCTTAATCTGAGAAGATACATTCGTTAAGGTCACCTTTTCACCGCAGTAGGTACAGAAAAGAACACCATCTTTTAACTGCTTTCCACACTTCTTACAAAACATCTCCTACTCCTCAATTGTTTATAAAAGGGGATAACCAAAGCATTGATTACCCCCTATATTCATCTTCTGGATAAATACTCATCCTTGACTTGATGCAACGTCTTATCAAAAGCACGAACATCCTTGATATTATAAGAAGATGCCTTGATCGACAGGCTGCCACCTGCATAGGTTACCGTGTACATGGTCTGCTTAAAGAAAATGTAAAGCAACACAACCACTACAAATAAAAACAATGTAAAAAAGAAAATTTGAATAGTGGCATCACCAGCATACTGATCAAGCGTCTCGATAAAGAAGAAAATACTGGCCATTCCCAATAAGATTGACAATATCAAAAAAACTATGTATCTTGTATAAACAAACCCAGATGACGTAATATCCGACACATCAACGATGCGATCCTCATCGGTCTTTACAAAATGATTGCCTACTTTATCAAAACATTTGCCTCGATAATACAAGCGAAGATTTGTCAGTACCCCAAATCCCTTTGAAAAAGTACCTGTCAATAGCAGATTATCCAGATAGCCTCCTCCAATAACTGCTCTCTGCTCTTCATTGGGAGCTACAAACATCTCACGAATATCCCTGACCTTTCTACTCTCAAACTGCTCCTTGTAGGACTGCTGAGCACTCTGCACCTGGGTCTGAACACTGGATGCCGCCTGCTGAACCTTACGGCTCGCATAATCCGTCACATCAGAAAAATCAATATCCTTTGCGACCTTGGTTCCACATTGGGGGCAAACCTGTGCTCCCTCTGGGAGCTGACGTCCACAATTACCACAAAACATAAAACCTTTCCTCCTTAAGATAAATTTTTCCGTCAAAAAAGAGACTACGATTACACAGCAAAAATAAATCGCAGTCTCCCGACTTCGATTTCCCACTGAGAGTACCCCAGCGGCAGATTACTCTGCCACTTAAAGGCACTCTAGCGAGAAATCAAGAGAGGTGTAGCAGTATGCGTCCACACTTCTACACCTCAAATATATCTTAAGGTTTTGATTTCATCTACTCAAGCACACAAAAATATTGTAATTTTACCTTAAGTACAGTATAATTACTTTTGTGTGTATCGCAGACTTAGTCTGTATTGTGTGGTAGGCCATTTACCATCCTTGCCACAGGGAGTTGCGACCTCCCTGTGGTGGTACACCTTATGCCTCTTGATTTTCTCAAGGTCTATTTTAGCATACAGGCCACCTTTCGGCAAGTCCTATCTTAACTTGTAAGAGTTGGATTTTTCAAGACTTCTGGAGAATACCAAAGAACTTCTGGAAAGGGGAGCGGCAGATCTCCGGAGAAATCCGCCGCTTACATGAAAGCATATGATGGCCAAGAAACCACCACACAGAGAAAAGCGTATTAAAGGTTATATCGCTTTCAGCACAACGACTAAACGGCCATCGGCCTTATGGTAGGCACAACAGGAAAACTCACAGATCACATCACCATACTCCAAGCCAGCAACAGTACCCCTGACGATATACGGGGCAAGTCCACTTTTCCACTCATTGAAATCATCTTCCGTCAAATTACCCACATACTCATAATATTTAAAATCCTCATGCAGACTTGTGAGAACTACTGCCATCACCTCATACTGCATTTCCTCATATAAGGTATCAAGCCTAATGATACGATGCTCTTCAAAATAATCAGCATCTTGATACTTTTTTAGACTGGCAAACATTCTGCCGGACTTAAGGGTATGTCCATAAAGTAAAGATACCCCAGACTTGCCAAGCTCCGTGTACCTGTTTGCAAAGATACAGCCCTCCTTATCCTCTTCTCCAAGAAAATTACGGTAGGCATAATAGTTTTGATCCTCAATGCGTTGTAACACAGGATACTGATATTCCTCCGTAAGGTAAAGAAAGCCTATCATATCATTATTTGTTTCATAAAGCTCACGGTACTGCTCCAATATCTCCGGCTCCGGCACTGGCTCCTCTTCTGGCTCAATTACCTCTGCTTCTTCAACAATATCTGGAATAAAATCTTCGATAATACGACCATTTACAGCCATATAACTCGGCTCCGGTGGGTGGTACTGACAGATAAAAGTTACACACATTAAAATACCCCAGAAAGCTATCCTAAAATAACGCACTTAAACCACCTGCCTATCCAAATCAACAGTTCAAAAATACCTTGATCCAGGTCTCCCATCTTTGGCTCTGCTGCATAAGGGATCGCTTCGGGAGCTACTGGCTCTGAAACACTAACTTCCAACACCTCTGGCTCTGAGCTTTGAGCCTCCACCGGCTCCTCGCCAATCATTACATACTTGAAATATAGAGCCGTGTACTCGGTAAGTACCCCTGTATGCCTTGTAATACCTTCAACTCGGTAGCCCTCATGTGGAAAAGCCTCATAATCATACCTTGTACCAGCAGGAAGTACCTCTCTGATTCTTGGTACAAACTTCAGCAACGACACGCCATCGGTATCATAGTACAGGTCTATGATTGTTACCTCATACTCCTCCGGAGCATCCGACTCATATGTAAACTCCAACAACGTATCCGTTTCCAGTACCCCAGAATAGCTGGATTCACCAACTACTCTCATACCATCAAGCTCCAGAGCCTCGAAAAAATACTCCTCGCCAGCAGTCAGCCTGTCCTCATACCTTATATCTGACTGATACACCATGCCATCTTCATCAAGGTAATTGTCCGTCACGGTTAGAAGATAACCGTCATCCGCATAGACCGTAGAACCAAAACATAAAGCCAACACCGTTATTAATACAAACCTCTTCATATTAAACCTCACCCATCTGCTCCTGGATAAATTTCTCAATCTGCTCCACAGAATACATGCGGTGTCCAGTTTCCAAAACTGCCTCCGGAACAAAGATCCCCTTTCTTTCATAGTTGCGTAAAGTCTGAGGAGAACAGCCAATCATTTCTGCTGCCTTACCAATTTTTACATACTTCTTGCCATCCATCTTAAAAATCCCTGCCTTTCTCTTTTTTATATTTCATTACCCACATGAAGCCTTTGTAATTGGGCACGTAACTCCTCATTTTTCTTAAAATCTTCATATGATTTACGCAACCGCTTTGTTTGATACTCTATATTGGTCATTATTAACTCCATCTCCTGTTCAAAATCAGAAAGTTCACGAACTTGAAGTACCCCAGTAATACTTTTGAAATACATTACAAAGTCTTGTATATCCCGCTCACTATTTACAAAAAATTGTTCCTTCTGTGCTTTCCAACTATCATTTACAGCCTTATCTGCAGGTCTTGGGCAAATAGTAATATATGCTTTATTTACAATTCTTCTAGCCAGTAACTCCGGCTCATACATAGAAGAATACACATTCACAACACTCAAAGCATGATGAATATAACCAAACAATGTGTCATACTTCTTACCAGACAAACAACCATCACTCATACCATAAACCTTAAAACTGTTTATTTCCTCAAGATTCTTCCTCACCAGAGAATCAACCTTTCTCAAAACACGCCCTGCATTACTCCACTGTTTTAAATAATCTTCGCCGTTTACTGCTCCCATATTCTCACCTCCCTTTCGCCAACTGGTGTAATATAAGCCCATACAAGGTCAACTTATTCTTCAGCTTTGCTTTCTTCAGCATATCTCTGTCCGGCGTTCCCACTAAATCCTGCTGACACCTTCGAATCGTCATCCCAAAGTATTTCAGCAACTCCTGCTGTGCAATATTATTTCTGTCGATTTTAACCGCTCCCGCCTTACACAGCTCATAGAAGAATAAAAGCTGACTGGTACTTTCATCCATTACTGACATCAAATTCAAAGCTCTCATACAATAAATACCCCCTTATGCTACATAGAATAACTCGCTTACAGGCTTACCACTGGACAATACTATCCTTATCAGCTCGCCAATCTGCGGAACCTCTGTTACTAACTTCTTTAAACATGCTATTGACTGAGGAATACCCCTGACTGCCTGCTTCATACAAACAATAATATCCAGGCGATGCTCAATCATAAGCTCTGAACGCATACTGTATAACTGCTCAACTGCATAAAGCGTCTCCTCATTATCAATAAACTCCTCGTACTCGTCCTTCTGCTCCGCATAATTTGAGATAACTGATTCTGTTACCCCATATGGCTCTACAACACCGTCATCATCTACGTCACAAATATGGAGCCTTTTCTTAGTCTCTGTATTATATGCCAGTCTCTGATTCTTTTTTATTACATTGACATATGCCTCAATATTAAACACTCTTTTCAATGCGTCCTTATCATTGTTTATAACAGCATCTACTACTTTACCCAAATCCACTTTTGCAGTACCATTGTGTATAGCGTCAATAATCTCACAAACATACTCTCCGGCCTTATCAATACCCCCGTTTCCAAATACCAAATAAGTATTTAAATCAACCTCATTCATAAAACTATAACTCCTTAATGCCATCTGCTTTCGCCCCTTTCTATCTTCTACAGCTATGGGGCAAAAATCCCCACAGCTACAACACTCTTTATCAATTAGCTGGTCAAAAGACTCTTATAATATTCAGCCTTAGCCGGTTCATACCTATGTATAAAGTCACGGTTATAATCCCTCAGACTGTCTGCCGTAATATCACCTGTCATCTTGTAAATCATGTAGGCGTACCAAGTATAGGTATAATCTTCAAGCGGATTATAAGCGAACTCACCATGAGCCTTTACCTTCTCTAAATCTAACCTTGCCTTCTTATTTCTCTTATACGATAATGAATCACGGTTCCATGCATTCTGCCTAGCTGTACAAAGTCTTAAAGCCTCTGACGTATTGATAAACGGAACGTGATATCGGTGATCAACAAGAACGTTCTCTAAAACATAGCCAGCGTCCCTCATCACCAATCTATGAAGTTCTACTTGTTCTTTCCTGCTACAATACCAAATCTTATAATTTTTCCCTTTACTATTCCGACTATTTACGCTAAGACTGCCCTTACCATCTCTCAGATATCTTTCAAAAAAAGTTCTGTCTACTACAACGGGGAACTCCTCGCCATCTGAACGTTTTATTATAGCAAGTACTGCATCCTCACCAATATAATAATCTGTACTTATGCCTCTGCCATTTTTTATACTGACAGCATCAATACCCCTGCTCTTCAGCAAACTACACATAACCCTAAGCTGTTCCAAATAACTCCCACACTGCTCAAATCTCTTTAATAATTCTGCTTCCATTACTAATACCCCTTTCCTGTTAGTTTCAATCTGAACAAATAACACTCATCTCATGCAAACTCATCTAAAATATAGAAGTGTATATTTGTCCCACAACTCACTAAATATAACTTTGGATTGAAGTCACAAAATTAAGTCTTAGTACACGATCAAAAATCTTAGCAGACGTGAACAACTTAAAATTTGTACCGCAAAAATAAAGTAATGTAAATTTATCCCCCAAAGTTATAAGAAATATATTTAGATTGAGGACACAGAATTAAGTCTCAGTACCCCTTTAAAAATCTCAATTAAAAAAGACCGCCCCACGCAGGAGCAGTCCCTTGATATTGAAAACCTATACTCTTTTTATGCTGTCCATATATGACTTGACATCTGCCAAAGAATATAACCTCTTCTTGTTTCCTGGCAATACCTTGGCTGGAACAAGCAGACCATGATCTTCAAGTCTGTTCAATACTGACTTACTGAAACAGCAATACTCGCACACCTGTCCGCTCGTCATCAGCTCCTCACCCTGAGCAGGCGGCTCCGGCTCTTTTCGTATACTCGCCATGTAGGACTTAACGTCTTCTAAGGCATATAACCTCTTCCCACTTCCAGGCAGTACCCTGGCTGGAACAAGAATCCCCTGGTCACCAAGCCTGTTTAACACTGATAAACTGAAACAACAATACTCACATACTTCGCTACTTGTAATAAACTCACTATTCCGCATTATAATATCCCCTACCTTTCTTAAGTACCCCTGTTCCTTAAATAGGTTTAACATTACTTTGACAATCGATACTTGCTATTTGCTCAATTACTTTAAAATATTTCTGCAATTCTAGTCACTCCTTTACCGTTAAATTTTTGTACATTAATAGTAAAAGAAATTCTTTTTTGTCTAGGAGTACCCCAGAAACATTTTTATACAAACAAAATTATTTTACATTTACATTGTTACGCCATTTGCTTTCAACTATACTATAAATATCAAACCAATGAATGGAGGAAAATACTATGGCAAAAACAACTACTAAGAAACCCACCAGAATCGCAGGCTCCGACTTCACTGACCACTTACTTGATATGCTTGAATTTTGTAATACCAAAGTTGCACAAAACACGCCCTTATCTAAGCAGGAAAAAACTGACCTACTGCAAATGTGCGTGGACTTGTACAGTGCAACAGATGACTATCAACAAATTTATAACGACTGTCACAATTTAATAAACAGTATCCTCAGCAAGTACAACTATCAGCCACGTACCCCTGGCAAACCTCATAATCCAAATGCTATGCAGAACTTACCTTACGAAATGAAAGTTCTTATCTATATCATGGCTTACAGAGCTTTTGAACTTTATGACAATGCTACAAATAAAAAAGGACTTGTAAGGCCAACACAAGATGGAGTCTTAAACTTTTTAAGTACCCCTGTAAACTCAACAACATCCAAATGCTATAAATTATCCAGAAAAACCTTCACTTACTTTGGAATATCTCCCAAGGTCTTTTATAACATTAACAACTATAAGCAAATTCAACTTCCGTCAAAATACGCAGGAGCCAAGACAGGTTATCTTGGCTACGCTTTGAATTATCTCGTAGCTTATGCTGGCACTATTGATAATTATACCGACCTTTTTGGTGGATCAGCTAGTGCTTTTATGGCGGTTATGAAAACCAACAATATTGACTACTATATCAATGAAATTGAATTTTTTATTGTAAATTATTATCATGTTATATCTAATAAAAAACTATATAATGGGTATATCAAAGAACTTTTTAACGTTCGTGATGAACTCAAACAGATATTATCATCTGGCAATGCAGTCTATGCAGTGGAACGGGGTAAGTACTTTTTTAACCACTGCGATAAGATAAGAAAGGACTGGCAGGATAAATACCCCTTATCTAATTATGATCAGCTTATAAACGAAAATATCATACAGTCTCCAAATTTTCAACAATATCAGTTAGAAACAGATAGTGATAAGGTAGATGCGGCTGTCGCATATACTTATATACATAGTTTTCAAGTAACTGGTGGGAAAAATGAAGTTGGTGCCCTCAATCTCAAATCTCTTGAAAAATTCTGTAATACTGTCAATAAGCTTGAATATGACAAATTTCATGCACATATGGCACGATTAGAACACATCTATAACAGCGATATGCTAGATCATGAGTTTCTCATCCAATACTTTACCAATAAAGCACCAAAAAAATATAGATCTATTGAACAACTGGTAAATGCGATTCGCAATGGGAGTACCCCAGATGCTATCTCCGACCAAGAAAAAAATCTACTTCGCTTACTGGGAAAAGATTCTACAGGAAAACCAAGACTCTTCCGCACATTATTCTATTCTGATAGTCCTTATTTAAATACTAAGGGTTATAATGAAGATAAAGATAATATAGATAATTCACAAATGAAAGCCCTAATTTACAAACTTGTAAACGCATCAAAAAAAGGAAGTCATTTTATCTTCTCATGCAGAGCCAGTAAATCTATTGAAGAAAATACATTCTTTAAGCTAGATGCTTTCACCGATCTACGTAATCCGGTAAGATCTGACGGAAATGTTGTGCTTGATACACAGGTTATACACGATTACGAAAAAATTCTTTTTAATGGCAACGGAACACGCACAATAGTAGAAGCAAAAAGCTCTATGGATAAAATAATAGAACTACTAGAGCAAAACAATGCAATTTATCACAATGTCTTTAATGAATTTAAAACACATGCAACAAATTCTTATGTACTGGTATGTATACAGCTAAGCGGCTTTTCTAATAAGAATATGGACGATTACCAAGTTAAAAGACGAATACAAAGACTGTATCCTGTTGAAGTTTTTATCACTGACTACAACTTTGTCGAACCCCTAAAATATAAAGATCCCGTAACTGGAAAGCTGTATGGTTTTAAAAAATATACAATCTCAGAATTTTGCAAAATACTAGACGAATGTATGTTCAAATCAGATAAGCCTTATAAGGTTGTTCCAAAATCTGGTGGGGTTAGTTTTCAATAAACGACCCAACAAATAAAGTAAAAGGTTTATCCTTCAGCAACATCGGAGGGTAAACCTTTTATTCCAATATTATCTAAATGCCTCGAACTTCCGGCTTTTACCCCAAATACTCCCAAAACAGCCCATCCAGGGACACCAAAGCCTCTGAATGGGCCGTTTTTAACGGTCTTTCTACACGTCCATGCTATCGAACGCTTGTTCACTCACCTTAGGTGATCGCCGCCTGTGCAACACTTTTTTATGAAAAACTTGTAAACTGGTTTTCATTATTTTATAGCATTTTATAATATTTCAAAGCCGCTACTATCATTTTTTCCTTATCAGCAGGACATTTAGGCACTTTATGCTTTTCACATTTAGGCTTATTGTAACTATCGCCTGTCTCCAGACCATATTTACGCTTTATTTGAGCAATGTATAGCGAGGAAACTTTTGTATTACATTTTTCTAAAATATATTTTTTTATCATATCATAAGTGGCTTTTGTCTCTGCTGGGGTTACATCTTCTGGAGTAAGTTCCACCGAAACTCGAATATAGTCGTCGATATGTCGTTGGGACAAAAGTACGCACGTCTCTGTATGCGAAGTAAACGGAAACATATCCACCCCACAAACTCGTTCCACCCGATATCCACACTCCTGCAACACAATCAAATCACGGGCCAGGCTTGTGGGCTTACAGCTTATATACACAATCCTGTCCACTTGAAAATCAATAATCTTCCTCAGCGCCTTAGGATGAATCCCGTCTCGGGGCGGGTCAAGGACAATCAGATCCGGCTTGTCCTTAAGGTCATCAATCACCTTGAGTACATCCCCGGCTATAAAAGTACAATTGTCAAGGCCATTCAGCTTTGCATTGACTGTGGCAGCCTCCACAGCTTCCTCCACAATCTCTACTCCCACGATTTTGTCCGCCACTGGCGCTAAAATCTGGGCAATGGTCCCAGTTCCACTGTAGAGATCAAAAATCACCTTATCTTTTGTATCCCCAATATAATCCCGTGCTGTCTCATAAAGCGCCTCCGCTCCAAGGGAATTTGTCTGGAAGAAGGAAAAAGGCGAAATCTTAAACCGCAGTCCCAACAACTCCTCATAAAAATAATCCCGTCCATAGAGAAGCTCCGTCCGATCGCTTTGAACCACATCTGCCAGGCTGTCATTGAATGTGTGCAGAATTCCCACAATCTGTCCCTCCAGTTCCAGAGACAGTAATCTCTCCACCCAGGGCTGGTCAGATGCTTGCATCTGACTGCTGGTGACAAGGTCAATCAAGATTTCGCCAGTCTTTGTTCCCTTTCTCACCAAAAGATGGCGGAGATACCCTGTATGACGCAATTTGTGATAGAAAGGTAATCCCTCCTCCCTAAAATATTCCAACAAACAGGAGAGGATTTTTCGATAATCCCCGTCTACAATCTGACAGTTGTCTACCGTTACAATATCATAAAAGCCGCCTCTCTTGTGCATACCAAGAGACAGCGGACCATCCTTTCTTTCATCTCCAAAGGAAAATTCCATCTTATTTCGATAGGCCTGGCGACGAGGGCTACCTTTTACTCCTTCAAATAAATAAGGCTCCTGAACAACTTCATCCAAAAGCTCCTTGATTTGATTCGTTTTCAGACGTATCTGCTCTTCATAGGGCAGATTCTGATAAGTACAGCCGCCACAGACAGCAAAATGTTCGCAGGCTGGCTCCATCTCCAGAGGGGACTTTTCCAGAACCTCCAACAGCCGTCCCTCACACTTCCCTTTTCGCGTTTTATTCACTTGAAAACGCACCTTCTGGCCTGGCACGACGTTCTTTACAACGCTAATCCCTTCTTCTGATTTTACAATTCCCTTATTGGGAAACTTGATTTTCTCAACAATTCCTTCGTAAATTTGTCCTTTTTTCATAATCGTCTTCTCCTTCCTCCCCAATCAAGCAGGTCAGCATTTCCCTGCTCGCCGCGCGGCCCGTGCGTCACTTTAGTGACCTATTTCCACTACACGATCCTGCGCATATAACAAAAGGGCTGTCTTTCGACAACCCTTTCTCCACTCTTCTATTCTTCGTCTTCTCCATCATCAAAGAAGTCATCATCAAAATCGTCGTCAAAGTCATCTTCAAAGTCTTCCAGGTAATCTGGAGTAAAAAAGCGATAGACCGCGTAAGCGATTCCTGCCACTGCAGCTACAGCACCGATGATTGCGAGAACCCAAAGCACTGTGTTCTTATTTTTTTCCTCTACTTCTCTCTTATGAAGCAACTCATTTAACTTTGTTGCTGTCAAAAAATCTTCCATTCTGTTATTCATCACGTACACCCTTTCTTTCATTCCTAAAATATAGTCGCAATGCTGCCTGAAAACTTATGTTTCCCCCGCTCACGAATTTTCATACTTATTATACCACATTACCATTTAAATTACTATCATTTCTGGAAAATTTATTCTCTGGCAAACCGAATCTCGTCCAGCCTGTGCATTTGTTCTTTAAGGTTAACATAAATACTTTGATAAACTGCAAATTCTTCCCTGTATACCTGATTATCTCCCTGGGGAAGCACAGAGCTTTCCACTTGCATCTGTCCAATGGCCTCTTCCATGCTCTCAAAAAGTCCAATCCCCACGCCGGCTGCCGCTGCAATTCCAAGTCCGTTGGACTCACTGCCTGCACCTTTTCTGACCACCACTTCCGCATCCCAAATATCAGCCATAATCTGTCTCCACAAATCGGATTTAGCACCCCCGCCTATCATGTGGATGGAGCTGACTTTCATCATTTCCCGGTACGCTTCCAGTACACTGTTGAGTGCAAAGGCGACTCCTTCAAAGGTGGCCCGGGCAAAATGCGCCCGGGTGTGGGACTGAGACAGTCCGAAAAATACGCCTCTTGCCTTTGCATCAAAAATTGGCGCCCTCTCTCCGTCCAAATAAGGCACAAAAATCAGGCCGTTGCTTCCTTTTCCCACAGAAGCTGCAAGCGTATTAAAGACTTGAATATCCGTCTCTCCCAGAATATCCATCACCCAATTAAGCGCTCCGCAGGCAGACTGTATCGTTCCGAACAGAGAACAGTTAGTTCCATCCAGGCCCATAATATTAAACACCCGGCCCTGAGGATCAATGTAGGGTTCTTTCATCAAGCTGGAAAAGTATGCCGTTGTCCCAAGAGAACAGCAAATATTTCCCACTTCTACATTGCCTCCGCCAAGATCGGAGCACGCTCCGTCTCCGCCTCCGGCAATCACAGGAATTCCTGACGGCAGTCCCAGGCCTTCTGCCCCAGTCTGACACAGCTTACCCACCACATCTTTTCCTGCATAGAGTGTGGGAAGTTTCGATACATCCAGTCCCAGTTCTTCGTAGACTGTCTTTTCATAATCCTTTGTTCTGATATTCATCAATTCCCCGTGAGAGGCATCTGAGTAATCCGTTGTGTCAATGTTTCCTGTCAGACAGGCTGTCAGATAATCTTTACTCTGTAAAATCTTTGCCGTCTTCCCATAAACCTCCGGCAGTTCTTCTTTCAGCCACAGAAACTTGGACAGTGTAGATCTGGCGTCCAGAATATTGCCCGACATCTCATAAAGCTTTTGTTTTCCAATCAGCCGTGAAATCTTTTCGCTCTGCTTATAAGCCCTGGAATCCGAATGAATCATAGCGTTAGCCAGAGGCTTTCCCTCTGCGTCCACCGGAACACAGCCCAGCATATGGCCGCATACGCCGATAGCTGCAATATGATTTGCAAGATTTTTATCCTGCTCCCAGATATCCTTCGCCGTAGCACAGGCACATTTCCACCAATCCTCCGGGTTCTGTTCTGCAATGCCGGCTTTGGGATGGCTGGTCGCATAGTCCTTAGATGCAGAGGCAACTGTCTTCCCGGTCCTGTCTATGACTGAAGTCTTTACGCTACTTGTTCCAATATCAAATGCTAAAATGTGTTCTTTCCCCATAATTTTCACCCCACTTATTTAACGTTGCCTATTTTCATTCTTGGTATCCGTTATTAAGTTCGCTTTCAAATCTTTCTTAATTTTGCAAAGGATGCAAACATTCGCTTCACACCTGCGCTGTCAAAGTCGACTCTGACCTCATAATCCTTACCGCCCTCTGTGATTTCCAGGACTGTTCCCTCCCCGAACTTAATATGGCGCACCCGATCGCCTTCGCTGTACTCCAGGCTGGAAGCCTTTTTTACCGTAAACTGTTTGGGTTCAAAGGGCTTTGCCCGAAAATTATTCCTTGCCTGTATGTAAGTAGCCTGCTTTTGACGCTCTGTCTGTTTTTCTTTCTTTCCCACATGGCTCATACATTCCTGAGGAATCTCTCTTACAAACCGGGAAATGTTATTGTACATGGTTTGTCCGCGAATCATGCGTTGCTGTGCGGCCGTAATCGTAAGCTCCTTCTTACTTCTGGTAATTCCCACATAGCAGAGGCGCCGTTCCTCTTCTATCTCTTCCTCTGGATTCTCTGCATCCAGGGACATATAGCTTGGGAAAATTCCATCTTCCATCCCCACCATATACACATAGGGAAATTCCAGCCCTTTTGCGCTATGCAGAGTCATAAGAACCACACAGTTACTGTCAGATTCCAGATTGTCAATATCTGCCACCAGAGCCACTTCCTCCAGAAAACCGCTCAAGGTAGGCGTCTCGGCAGATTCCTCATAAGCTGTGACCTTGCTGAGCAATTCATCAATATTTTCCAGTCTGCCCTGAGATTCCTCCGTATCTTCAAGCTCCAGCTCCTTCCGGTACCCCGTCTCTTCCAAAACCGCCTCCATCAGCTCTGTGAGGGAACAATACTCCATCTTACTGCGCATAGTCTGGATCAGAACTGTAAATGGCCGGATTTTTGAACTGCTCCTGCCCAGGCCTGGAATTTCATCTGCACGAAGCAAGGCGTCATAAAGGCCAATTCCATAAGCGGTGGCATAATCCTGAACCCGGTTCAAAGTAGTGGCCCCAATTCCCCGTTTAGGCACATTGATCACCCGCCGGACAGCCAAATCATCTCTCCCATTGTCTATAATCTTAAGATAAGCCAGCAAATCTTTGATCTCTTTACGGGCATAGAAGTTTACACCACCAATAAGCTTATAAGGGATATTGGCAAAAATCAGCTTTTCCTCAAACAGACGGGACTGGGCGTTGGTGCGGTACAAAATGGCGTAATCCTGATAGTCTGCCTCTCCTTCCCGCACATGACGTCTGATATCCTCCACAATATATTCCGCTTCTTCAAAGGCATTCAGGAACTGGCGGAAAACAATCGGCTTGCCTTCCTCATTTTCCGTCCACAATCGCTTCTCCTTGCGCCCCATATTATTGCGGATGACTCCGTTGGCCACATTCAAAATATTTTGAGTGGAGCGGTAATTTTGTTCTAGCCGAATGACTTTTGCATCAGGAAATACCTCTTCAAAATTCAGGATATTCTTAATATTCGCCCCACGAAACTTGTAGATAGACTGGTCGTCATCTCCCACCACGCACAGATTTCGATATTTAGAAGCCAATAACTGTATCAACTTAAACTGAGCCGTATTCGTATCCTGATATTCATCCACCATAATGTAGCGGAAGCGGTCCTGATAATACTCAAGTACATCCGGGCAGTTCTGGAACAGCTCTACCGTTTTCACAATAAGATCGTCAAAATCCAGAGCATTATTCTTGCGAAGCTGGCTCTGGTACTCCATGTACGCCTCCATCACCCGCTCCTGATAATAATTCTCACTGGCTTCCAGTTGCAGATCTAAAGGGCCTTTTAGTTCATCCTTGGCCCTGGAAATGGCTGAGAGCAGATAGCGCTCTTTCATAATCTTTGTATCAATCTGAAGGAGTTTGCATACTTCCTTCA
Organism: Clostridia bacterium; assembly: GCA_910574475.1. Classification (GTDB taxonomy): domain Bacteria; phylum Bacillota; class Clostridia; order Lachnospirales; family Lachnospiraceae; genus Laedolimicola. The sequence continues at coordinate 34,935 of CAJTAT010000009.1, forward strand.
TAACGCTCTTTTGATCATCCGTATCGTAAATGGAAAAGGAATTATCAAAGCCCAGCCGATCAATATAACGACGCAGAATCCGCACACAAGTAGAGTGAAAAGTGCTGACCCAGACACTCTCAGACCCGAATCCCACCAGCTTATCCACTCTATCCCGCATCTCTCCTGCGGCTTTATTCGTAAATGTGATAGCTAATATATTCCAGGGATTCACTCCCTGCTCCATCAGATACGCAATGCGGTGTATCAAAACTCTTGTCTTTCCAGAACCGGCGCCTGCCAAAATCAGAAGCGGCCCTTCTGTATGAAGCACCGCCTCTTTCTGTTCGGGATTTAAGGTATCATATATACTCATCCTTGTTCCTCACACAAGCTTTCTTCCACAGTTGGGACAGAAATTTGCCCCATTTGTCTTTGTTCCACAGTCAGGACAGAAGTTGGGGGCCGTCCCGCCTCCCAGAGGCTGTTGCTGGACAGGCGTCCCGGCAGATGATTGCTGTTGGTTCATGCCCTGCTGCATCTGAGCCGCCATCTGCTGTCCCATAGCCATGCCCATTGCAATTCCGGCCATGTCGGAAGCCGTGCCTCCTCCTTTACCGTTTGCCATAGCTTCGCCCATAGCTACCTGCTGGAAACGTCCCACATCTCCGATCATACTCTGAGCAGCCGCTTTCTCTGCCATCTTTTGTACTTCTTCTGGATAGTTGAAGCTGGAAATTGCAAAGCTGGAAATGCTGATTCCAATTTTGAGCATTTCCATATCCAAATCTTCCTGAATACCTCTTCCAATCTCCGCAGCATTTATCTGAAGATTGAACATATCCTTACCCTCTTTTGCAATCCACTTCATCAGAAGCTGATCGAGCATAGAGGTAATACGTCCCTTCACTTCTTCTACTGTATACTGCTGTTTGATGCCAGCCACCTTTTCAATGAGAACATCATAGTCCGCCACCTTACAGCTAAATGTCCCAAAAGAGCGGATAGGCATCCCGCCCGGAAGTCCAGGAGTTGGAATAAGAACCGGGTTTTTCGTTCCCCATTTTACCAGCACTTCTTTTGTATTGATAAAGAGAACCTCTGCCCGCAACCCACTGTTAAATCCAAATTTGAAGCCCTTTAATGTAGATAAAAAGGGAATAATCTCTGATTCAATATCATAGCTTCCATCATCCCGGAATAATCCTTCAACTTTTCCATTGTAAAGAAAGATCGCGTCCTGACCTGGTCTTAAGATCAGACGGCTTCCCTTCTTTATTTCCTTATTACTCCATTTCCAGAAAAGCATGTCATCCCGAAATTCCTGCCATTCTACTACATTGGCAAATTGTCCGCCAAATAATCCCATGTCTGTTCCTCCTCTAAGAAAGTACTGCTTGCTTCGTCCACTGGTACCTGTTCGGTCCTCATACGGCCACCCTCACTAAACCAAAATAACAGAGCCAGAAGCACCACAATTGCCACCAGAATTCCTGCAAGCTTTGCCGGGCTCTTTGGGTAGTCCCCATCCACCCTGCCACTCTGTCCATTGATCAACACATGGTACTGCTTACCTTTGTAGGAATAAGCAGTAGAATAAATAGGAAGCAGTACATGCTTGTAAGTCTCATCCTTATATTGGGCCCGCACTTTTACATCCATGACTTCATCGTACCTGCGAAGTACCTGGTCCCGGGCCATACTCTCCAGCTCCCGCTCCATGGCGCCCACAGCATCCACATGAGCCACATCCAGATTTACAGTAAAACATTCTGCGGCGTAGCCTGACAAATACTGCGGCGCATAGGATACCACCTGCTTCGTCCCAAAGATTCCCACCCGGCGCATAAGTTTGGAATCCAGCTTATTCGAAGCTGGAACCAGCACATCATCAAAAAAATGCTGGATACTTCCAGAAGTCGGGTACCAGTCTGTCACCACTTCATGAACCGTCTTTCCATCCGGTCCTTTCCGGGAAACGGTGCGGTGACGGCCTCCCATAGCTGTATACCGGGCGTCTACCTTAGCATCAAAGGTCCAGTAAGGCACATAGATGCCCTGTAGTCGATCCTTTTGATAAAGATTCTTCAACTCTCCTGGCGCCAGCCAGCGCCCTTTCATCCACCGGCGAAACAGATCGCCAACTCGCTTTTTATCCACCTGAAAAGGAAGAACGCCATCAGGAATCACGGCATCCTCCTGTTTTCCAGCCAATACATAATTGGAACCACAATAAGGGCACTCTGCCGCTGTACTGGTAGCCTCCACCTCAATCTTTGCGCCACATCCTCTGCACTCCATGGTATGAGTCGTTTTTTCTGTGGCGCGGATACTCTGCATAGCGTGGCGCGTAAGGCTGTGTTCCACTATGCGGCTTTTGTCATTTTCTATCAAAATCACAGTATCACAGTGAGGGCATTTCAGGCTCTGGGTCTCCACATCAAACTCCATGACGCCGCCACAGCCCTCACAGTAATAGATTTTATCACTCATGTTTTACAATCCCATCTTCGCCTTTAGAGCAGCCAGCTCGTCATCGACTGCTGAAGAATCTGAGCCGCTTTCATACTTTGCAGCCAGCTCATCAATACTGTCTGTCTGAGAATTAAGCTCTGACATAGCATTTGCCTCATCCAACATTCTGTCAGCCTTAGCCTCCATGCGTTCAAAAGCTGCCATTGCATCGCCTGCGCCTGACACACTGGCTCCCATCTTATTCAGCTTCTCCTGGGTCTTAGCAACTGCCACCTTTGCCTTGATAGCATCGCGCTTTGCCTGAAGGCTCTCCATATCTTTGACCAGCTTATTATGCATCTCCTTCATCTTAGCCGCATTAGCTGCTGCCAGTTCATAAGCCTGCTGTAAGCTTGCCTGCTTATCCGTAAGCTGGGCTTTTTTCTCCAAAAACTTCCGGGCATCTCCTTCATTTCCAGCTAAAAGAGCCTTCTCTGCATACTTTTGCATCTTGGCGATCTCTTCTCCACATTCCTCCAGCTCTCTCTTTGCCTTTGTCTCACTGGCCATCACAGCCGCAGTCTCTGCCTTGACATTCCTTAAATCCTCTTCAATATCTCTTAAGTACTTGTCAATCATCTTCTCCGGGTCCTCTGCCTTATCAAGCAGGGCATTGATATTTGCTGACATAATGTCTCCAAATCTTTTTAATATATTTGCCATATCACCTAGTCCTCCTAAATTTTAAGTTCCACTTCACAACCTGATATCTCGTTTTATTATAGTACATTTCAAATCTTCTGTCATTCTTTTTTTGAAGGTCTTAAGAAATACTCTGAAGTTTTTAAGATTTATTCAGATACCAAAAGAGGAAGGGGTATGACGGCCCCTCCCTGTCTTTTAAGAAATTTTATTTAACAGATACTTCTCCAAGCTCTAATTTCACGGTCTGCTCTGTATACTCACCATCAGAGACAGCGCTAAATGTCACATCTATCTTCTCTCCTTTCTTATAATAAGATAGCTGTTCTTTCAAATCCGCCAGAGAGTATACGCTGGTTCCATCAAATTTTGTGATAATATCACCCTTCTTTAAACCTGCCTTGTCTGCACCAGACCCGGCCTCCACAGAAGTAATATAGATTCCCTTTGGCATATCATAGGCATTTGCCACATCAGAAGTCACATCCTGTCCTGTAATTCCAAGAAATCCCTGTTCTTCCTCTGCCACTTTTTCTTCCCGAATGGTACGGTTCATCAGGCTTTCTATAATGTCCACCACATCATCCACTGGAATGGCATATCCCATTCCCTCTACAGTTGTGTCAGAGTATTTTGCAGAATTAATGCCGATTAATTGTCCTGATCTGTTCAAAAGTGCGCCGCCGCTATTCCCCGGGTTGATAGCTGCATCCGTCTGAATTAATGTGTTGGTCACATCGTCAATCGTCACTTGTCTGTTCAAAGCGCTCACAATTCCAGTGGTCACAGACTGACCGTATCCAAGAGCATTTCCTATAGCAATGACTTGCTCTCCCACTTGAAGATCTGAGGATCTTCCCAGTTCAATTACCCGAATCTGACCCATGGTATCTTTAGAAATATCACTGATTTTTACGGCAATGACTGCCAGGTCATGAGCACTGTCTGTCCCTTTGATTCGCGCCTGGCAGACTGTTTCATCCACAAAGCCTACGCTTAATGTCTGAGCCCCATTCACCACATGATTATTGGTGACAATTAAAAGCTCACTGTCTGTCTGACCAATGATGATGCCTGTACCGCTACTCTGACTTTCAAATGACTGCGTCAGTCCAAAAAGGCTTTGCATCTCCTGTACACTCTTGTTGGTGATGGACACCAGGGAAGGCATGGCATACTGGGCGATGCCAGACACGTCCAGATTTGCAGAATCCCCAACCGTGCTTTTCATGCCTGTGGCTTTTGCGATATTTAATTCTGCCTGTGATGAGAGCTGTGCATTTTCCTCCTGAGTGCTTGACTTATAATAAATGTAATTCGTTCCCTGAAATGCCACGCTGGCCAGAATACCGAAGGACAATGCCAACGATACAAATTTTAATCCTTTCTTTATCATACCAATGACCTCCTAATTGTAAGTTCTGCTGTTTTGATAAAATGATTATAAAAAGAAACTGTGTTTCAATTGTGGCTGATTTGTGGAAAAATAGTGGTGATTTTGTGATTTTTTTATGTTCTGTCTAAAATTTTTTCCATGTATGAAACACTTATCTTCTCGTACACACTAATACTAAATCTGGCGAACATGGCAGATTTCACATTTCATATTGAGAATAGGAGAGTGATCGCATTGGAGAAACAAGAAAATGAAAAAAATAAAACAATTATAGAAGGTTACGATTATCTGGGAAATTCCTGCTCAACCACAGACTGTACCGGGCTTATCCCCAGCTCACCTCAGTCTGAGGCAGAATATGATTCTTATGAGGAAGTTTACCATTTTCAGCCGAAAGTAACGGCAAAGACAGATACGAGTCGTTCATAAAAGAATTTTTTCATCCTATTGTCTTAAACAGTCATTTATTGTAAAATAATGAAAAAGTGTATACGTTGCCAGTGTAAGATAACTGGCAATGTATACCATTTATCCAAAAGATTATGATTTTGAAAGATGAGTTAAATGAAAAACATTGATTTAAGAAATAGATTTCATGTCGTAAAGAATAATGCAAAAAACATTGAAATAAGTGAAGATGTTCAACCGGTGAGAGAGACAAAGCAGAAATCATTTGAATATAAGATTGCTGTAGTTTCCTCTGTAATTGCCCTGCTTTCTGTAATCGTAGCTGCTATTGGCCTGATACCACAATTTAAGAGCGCCTTTTCCGATAGGGCAGAAGAAATCAATGTTACTAAGAATATGAGTGGGAAAAAGGTGGAAAGTATCATTCAGGACATCGTAGATGAATATTTTGACGATACAAAAGTAAATGTGACAGAAGGTGAGGATGGAACAAAATATATTAACATAAAGATCAATACATATTATAGTGACGGAATTAACATTGAGAAAGGCATTTCACTGGCAGAAGAGATTTATAAAATAGCGTCGAAAGAGAATTCAAATATAGGCAAATTTGAACTTTCTTTTGCCGCAGCGGATAGTACTGTAAAACTCGAAGGTTTAGATACACCTTTATATTTGCCAGTTATCGTTTGGGTGGTTTTAAAGACATCCACCTTAGAAGGTGATCCTATATGGATATCTTCGTTAACTCATACGACCTTTTATTCTAACGCAGATATATTTGTCTACGAATACAAAAAGAGTGATATTTTTGGAAGTATTGATGCAGATAATTTTGATATGGATAATACCAACTACAGCGAAGATTTTGAGAAATCTTATCCAAATGTTAAATGGGATTGAGTTGTCCTCAGTGGATAAAGAGATACTCAGTTCTAAAATGGCCTTGTAGCAAAACGAATGTACTGTCTACAGGTTTATAGACACACAAAAATAGCGGAAACCCTGTAAAACCAAGGTTTCCGCCGCTTTTCATCAAGCTGCTGACGGGAATCGGACTTTATAAATCCCCGGAAAGCCTATAAAATCAAGGAGGAACGCACACTGTCTTCAATGTGTCTTCAAATTGAAATCTGAAAATTAATAAGCCAAAAGCCTGTCAATCCCTTTACCGAAGGCACTCGCAGAGTGGGGATTTACAGGCGGAAGTAGATTTAGCCAAGGAACCAGATAATAGGCGAAGGGATATTCCAATTCATTATTTTGGAATATCCCTTGATTGTGATTTTGCTTTTTCTATTTTAACCGAAAGGTAATTGTATTTTCATCTTCCCAAACAGCCATATAGCCATCTTTAGAATAGTCCGAAGCTTCAAGTTTTTCTCTATTTTCCAAATTTATTACAGATATTGTGCTTCCATCATATCCTACGGGAACACAGAAGAAAACTTTAAATGCGTTTTTGTAATAAGCAGTTCCGTCATCTCTTTCTATCCATGTCTGCTGTACTGCTCCGGGGATTTCTAACCATTCTAATTCATAGAGACACTCGGCGTAGTCTATACCATTATAATTCACTGTGAAAAAATCTTCATTATCGGTTTCGGTCTGCTCTTCTTGGTCAAGACATGAGATACCATCATAAAAATCCCCTGGTACAATAGAATATCCTCCTACCCCATATTGGAAAGTGTTTTCATCATCAAAAACAAGAGTAGCTGTAACAGTTTTCCATTCATACCCTTCCTTTGCTTCATGTTCACTATCAGAGACGAATGTCTCAAAATCTGAAAAAATAACTTTTCCATTTGTTAAATTGTCTGAACTATCACATTGATTTATAAATGGATATTCTTTATCCGTTTCCGTTACATATGCAAAATTATATTTTTCAAAATCAGCCTGTAAAGGCTCTCCAACTATTTCCCCGCAAACTTCGCAGGTAGCCGCCTGTTGGTAGTTCGCTTCTGTCAGCGTGTGTTCCAATGCTTCCCCATCTGTTTCTCCACATACACTACATGTCTTGGGGGCACTGCAAGTTGCTTCTGTCCATGTATGGCCTAGAGCCTCCCCCTCTGTCTCATCGCATGTGGTGCAGGTCTTAGGAGTTGTACAGGTTGCTTCCTGCCATTCGTGGGTGTGACCGCATCCTGTAAGGGCCATGCAAACCGCAAACATTCCTACTACGCTTAACCATTTGTTGTACTTCATTTTGATTTCTCCTTTATGTGATTTTTTGTTATTATAGCCCAATTTGTTCTAAAAAGCAATAGAACATATTGGACTAACATATACTAAAAATGGTGAGCAGGATGAAAAGATATGAACGATTAAGGAATTTAAGAGAAGATAAGGACATGACACAATCACAGCTCGGGGAATATTTACACATTTCACAACGGGCCTATGCTCATTATGAAGCAGGCACAAGAGACATACCTGTAGAAATACTTATAAAATTGGCGGATTTTTATAATGTGAATTTAGATTATCTGGTAAACAGGACAAATAAAAAAGAACGATTGATTTAGAGCGTGATGAAAAATCCTATCCGAAAAAAGAAAATTTTATCACGCTCTATCTATTTTTGTTTGTATATAAAGCTACAAGAAAACTTGCAAAACCCAATTTACTTATCAGAGTTCTTTTTTAATTTAAGTTTCTTTTGAACAACACATTTAGGAATACTTTCTGATAGCTGTTCAAAATCTATAACTTCTTGAATTACTTTCGTTCTTTTTTGGGATGCTTTTTTGTCGTTTGTAAGAATCTCATATAAAACATTTTTTGGCAATAAAACATATTCCTCTAGTTCCTTTTCGGTTCTACTGTTTCTATACTGGTCTTTTAATTCAGCCATAACTTTTTCGGTGTCAAAAGTTCCTTTTTCTTCTAAGTTCTCAAATAATCCAAGGTTAAGCAGAAAATAATAGAAAGCTTTTTCCATAGTCAAATATAAGTATTTTTCATTTTGGAGTTCACCAGTTGATGATTTGATTTTACTGTCTGGATTTTCTATAATGGTTATTTGGTCGACAAATCCATAAGCGTAATTAAGAATTGTTTCCGGTATATCATACATATTTTCTGATTTACCAGTTAAATATTCTTTGTTGATGAAAAATCGCATTTTTAAAGCTGAAAGGACAACTTCCGTAAGAGGACGCTTGCCATTCACATAATCTGACATTCTTTGGGGGTCTATAGCAACTTTATCTTTTAAAGCCCTAACAACATCAGCTTGTGATAAATGTAAATCTTTAAGAACAGCCTTTAACCGTTCACCTTGGATTTTTAAAAGTTCTGCATCATTTTTTGTTTTTCTCATGTTCTTCCTCCTAAAATTAGTAAAATAATATATAAATTATATCACACCATCTTATAGGTAAAGCAATCGCCAAGAAAATGTTTTTGGCAAGAGTTTTAAACGAAATTGTGGTGTATCATAAAAATAACCGGTGAGGACATAAATGTACATTCAAAAAATATGAATAAGTCTGACGAGAATTGTTCAAGAAAGGAGATTTTCATGGTTGCAAAACTTTTAGGTTATTCTGATATAAATTTTGTCAGTTCAACTGGTACTCCTGTAGTTGGAAGCAATTTTTATGTTGCTTATCAAGAAGAAGGAGTTACAGGAATGAAAGCAGAACGCTTTTTTGTAAAAGATGGCATAGATTTGCCCGAATCTTTGAAGATAGGTGAACAAATTCAGATTGGGTTCAATCATAAAGGAAAGGTAGAGTCGATTACAAAATAATTTTTATATATCATAGGGGCATTGTCAGCAATGTCCCTGTGATATTCTTTTAAGTGAAGGAGGATAAGTATTGAATACATCTAAAAATCACGTTATCAATTTTCTTAATGTGAAGAGAAGAAGAAAAGAAACATTATTTAGGCTTTATATGGGGCTACAACAAATAAAATATCGCCCATACTATTATTTTTTCTTTTTGCCGTTGATGCTTTTGTTTGCAATTTTGTGGCGATATAGAGATAAAATGCTTCCTGCCAAATTTATTCCTGGAAACATTTTTCCTTTGAGTTTAAAAATTGCATCAATATTTTTGCTTATGGCTTTTCTTCTGCTTACGCTTGCAATAATAAAGCAATTTGGAATCCGAGCGTCAGACAATATAGAAGGCGGACTAGTGACTGCTTTCAATGCAAAAGATTTAAAAATGGGACATCCGATTTTAATTTCAATAAAACATAAACGCTCAAGTCCAATTTTTATTTTAGAATTTTATAGTAGCATTTCTCTGGCCCGATGGAGAGAGGAACAAATTCATATTGGGGAATGCCTAAATATAGATATTATATCCATTGAGTATGGGGGAAAGAAAAAAAATAATGGGAATCGAAGGATTGTATATGCTACAAAAAGAGGAAAGCAAGAAAATAAGGATTTACATGATGACGATTTAGACATGGAGCTTAAAAATGTTGATTAAAGTTGGGTATAGCCAGAAAGAATGGGTACTTGGTTCTAAAGCGGAAATAATGTGGGACACTACCAAGATACCTCATTGCCTTATCGCAGGCCCAACTGGTGGCGGAAAAACGGTCTGTTCTCAACTGATTCTGAAAGAACTAATACAATGTGTAAATCAAGAGAATATAAATATTTGCGATTTTAAGGCCGGTGGTGATTGGGATGGGATTGTCTCTAATTATGCTGAATATACGGATTGTGATGAAGTGTTGAATGAATTCTATAAAGCTTTTACAGATGCTATTAGTCAAAAACAGCATCAAGAAAAATATCTAATTTTTGATGAATTTTCAAGCTATGCTTTGAGTAAAGATACCAAAAATTTTAAAGATTTGATGTCAAAAATCAGCCACTTGGCTTTTTTGGGGAGAAGCTTTGGATACCATTTAATATTCATAAGTCAGCAATTTAACTCTAAGGTTATAGATACGGCTATACGAGAACAATTTGGGCTTAAAATATATATGGGTTCAACTATTTCTACAGAATCAGCAACTATGTTATTTCCAAATTGTGAGATTGATAAAAGTGTACATCTACCCAGATGTTGCGGCTATGTATCTATGCCTGAAAAAGACCTTGATATTATACAAGTACCGTTTATTACCGACCCAGTGAAATTAAAACAGCTATTGATGAAAAAGGGTAGTACATTGTTTCGCTGAATCAATTAAGATGGCTTGCGGTGGCGAAGCCACAAGCAAGCCATCTTAATTGATTTATGTAAGTTGTTTAGTATTACCACAACTTATGTGTCAGTGTCAAAACATCTATAAATGCTTTAAATACGCCTGTTTCTGTCACGATATGAATGTGCCAGAACTGTGTCAAAAAACAGAAAGGAATATACTATGAAAGCAAATAGATCCAAGTGCAATAACCGGCGTAGCCGAAAATATCAACTCACCTTTAACAACCCGGAAAAACACAAGAATTGTTCCCATGAAGCAATCAAAGAAACGCTGAAAAAATGGGATAATATTTTATATTTCTGTATGTGTGATGAAGTAGCTAAAACACCACATACGCATCTGTACATACAATTAAAGAATCCCATCTATTTTTCCAGTGTAAAAAAGTCCTTTCCGACTGCTCATATAGAAGAAGCAATGGGAAGTGCCGAAGAAAACAGGGCCTATATAAGAAAAGAGGGAAAATGGGAAAACACAGAAAAGGAGCATAGCAATTTAAAAGATACCTTTGAGGAATATGGGACAATTCCAAAAACGGGACAAGGTAGACGAACAGATTTAGAAAACCTTTACCAGATGATTAAAGACGGTTATACCAACGTGGAAATTTTAGAGATTAACCCAGATAATATTTTGAACTTGCAACATATTGATAAAGCCCGGTTGGAAATACTCTGTAGCCGTTATAAATCAGAGCGACGTATAAATCTATTGGTAACTTATGTGTGTGGGAAAACCGGATATGGAAAGTCAAGAGATATACTAGACGCACATGGAGATGCTAATGTATATAGGGTTACAGATTACAAGCATCCTTTCGATACATATTCTGGGGAAGATGTTCTTGTGTTGGAAGAGTTTAGAAGTGACTTGCCTATTGGCAATATGCTGAACTATCTCGACATTTATCCTCTACAATTACCGGCCAGATATAATAACCGGCAAGCCTGTTATAATTTTGTTTATATCGTGAGTAACTGGCTGTTAGAGGAACAATATCATAATATGCGTACAGAGCAGGTTGAGACATACCAGGCTTTTCTAAGGCGTATTAAAAAGGTGAGAATCTATACAGCCCCTGGCGAATACCAGGAATATAGTACGGAAGAATATTTGCAGGACTTCCATCCGGCACTGGATTCAGAAAATCCATTTAAAAAGAATTAAATCAAATAAGGTGTAAGGGATAACTTAAAAATATAAAAATTACACAAACAATAAAATTTAACAAAAACAAATACTATCATATATTCAATAAAATCTCTATCTTAAATCTAATAAAAAACTATCAAAAACAATTCCCAATAAATTGCAATTCCTTACACCGTTATATAAGTGGTGTGATATGAAGGATAAACAAAAAACAGACAATTTGGGACTGTCTTTATTGAAAGACGCTGTAAATTGCGGTATATTAAATATGGACAGTGTGCTTGATATGCTTATGTCATCAAAAAGAGAACAACTGTTAAAAATACATTCTTTTGCAATTACTCCGCCAACCTCGCCAAAAGGACGTTGGCAGACATATTACAAGGATGAAACAGGAAAACGAAAGATTATCAGAGCACAAACCAAAGAAGAATTATTGGATAAATTGATTCCAATATATTTTTTAAACACGCACCTTGACAAATTGACATTTTACGGACTTTATGAGGAATGGTTGGAATATAAAGCTACTGTAACAAATAGCCCCAATACTATAAAACGCCATAAACAGCACTATCATAAATATTTTGAGACATCCGTGTTGCATGGTATGAAAATCAAAAGAATTGATGAACTTTTGCTAGAACAGGAATGTAACCGCATAGTTAAGGAGTTTAATTTGCCAAGGAAAGAATGGTGTAATGCCAAGACGATTTTAAACGGTATGTATGAATATGCTGTGCGGAAAAAGTATCTAACAGAGAACCCCATGAACAAAGTTCAAATTCTAGTGAAATTCCGGCAAGTGGTTAGAAAGACTGGAAAAACAGAGACTTATAATTCAGAAGAACTTTCTGAATTAAATAAATTTCTTGACCGGATGTATGAAGAAACTTTGGACGCATCTTTTCTGGCTGTTAAGGTTAATTTTCTATTGGGTCTGCGTGTAGGGGAACTGGTTGCATTAAAGTGGTGTGACCTGTGTGATAACAGTCATTTACATATTGTCCGTGAAGAAATCAGAGACCAGACAGATAATAGTTATGAGGTTGTGGAGCATACCAAAACAAACAGAGATAGATTTGTTATAGTAATTCCAAAAGCTATGAATATTCTGAAAAGAATAGAGAAGCAAGGCGAATATATTTTTATGAGAGATGGGAAACGAATTACCTCTATTCGTATTGCAACGATTCTTCGGAAGTTTGCCAGAAGTGAGGGGGGGCCCCTTAAGTCTAGCCATAAGATGCGAAAAACCTATGCAAGCAACTTAAATGCAAATGGTGTTCCGCTCGATTGCATCCGTGAAATGCTGGGACATAGCAATTTAAACACTACCTTGGGATATATCTACAATCCTTTGACGGAAAGCCAGACTTATGACCTTATAACAAAGGCACTGTAGCAGAACAAACGTACTGTCTTCAACTGTCTTCAAATTTCCAGACACATAAAAACAACGGAAGCACTTGAAAAATCAAGGCTTCCGCTATTCTAAATCAAGCTGCTGACGGGAATCGGACCCGTGACCTCCGCACTACCAATGCGACGCTCTACCGACTGAGCCACAGCAGCATCAACGCTCAACGTGCTCAATTATAGTACCATTTATCAGGGGAAATGTCAAGACTTTTTTGATGGCACGTAGCGTGTAGAAGTGTGGACACATACTGCTACACCTCTCTTAACAAGTTTAAGGTACCATCACACAGACAGGTCGGTCCTGAATAATGGACTAGCCTGTTTTTCTGTTTTCCACCACAATTAGATATAGCATATAGGTTTACAGAATTCTGTCTTTTATGTTATACTAACAAAAAGAACGGACAGAGGAGGAAAAGTATGATTTCCAATCAGATAATACAGACTACAATTGACGATTTGCGGACAATTACCAGGGTGGATTTGTGTGTAATGGATGTGTCCGGTACAATTACAGCGACTACTTTTGATGTAAACAATATTGCCAAAGAAATAATCACTGATTTTGCAAATTCTCCTGCGGAAAGTCAGAGTCTTCAGGGGTGCTGCTTTTTTAAGGTGTATAACGAGGGACAATTGGAATATATACTCCTTGCCCGGGGGACCACTGAGGATGCCTATATGATTGGCCGGGTAGCAGTCAGTCAGCTTCAAGGTCTAATTGTAGCTTACAAGGAACGTTTTGATCGGAATAATTTTATTCAAAATTTGCTACTGGACAATCTGCTACTGGTAGATATTTACAGCCAGGCCAAAAAGTTGCAAGTTAGTATTGAGGCAATGCGCGTGGTCTATCTTGTTGAGACCAAAGATGAAAAGGATGTTATGACGCTGGAAACCGTGCGCAGTATTTTTGCACCCAAATCACAGGATGTCATTACGGCAGTAGATGAAAATAATATTGTTGTCGTCAAAGAGGTGGGGGCAAATGATAATTATGAATCTCTGGAAAAGATCGCACAAATGTTGGTAGATATGCTGAATACAGAGGCAGTGGCCAAGGTCCGGGTATCCTATGGAACGATTGTCAATCAGTTAAAAGACGTATCCAAATCCTTTAAAGAGGCAAAAATGGCCATGGATGTGGGAAAGGTGTTCTATCCAGAAAAGACCATTGTAGCTTATCACACACTGGGCATTGGCCGCCTGATCTATCAGCTTCCCCTGCCTCTGTGTGAGATGTTTCTCCATGAGGTATTTGGAAATGTGTCTCCAGATACTTTTGACGAGGAGACATTGCTCACCATCAATAAATTCTTTGAGAATAATTTGAATGTATCTGAGACAGCACGCCAACTTTTTATTCACCGAAATACGTTAGTGTACCGTCTGGAAAAGCTGGAAAAAAATACAGGCCTGGATATTCGTATCTTTGAGGATGCGTTGGCCTTCAAGATCGCTCTCATGGTAGAAAAATACATGGAATACCTGGAACATATTCAGTAATCAAAAAAGATTCATTAAGAAAAGCATCATAAAAAGAAGGGCTGTCTCTGGAAACAAAATCTTTCCAGGGGCAGCCCTTTTACTAAGATATTATCATTCCTCGTCCTTTTCTCTTTTCTTTCCCTTCTTTTCTGGTCTGGGAAGCTGGTCAATCAGCTTTTCTATCACAGATTTTTTCACATACACGTCAAAGCTTAACATACAGATAAAAGAAAACAATTGCAGGAAGTCTTTATCTTCATCTGGAACCTCCGTAAAGGTGCCCCGGGAGGTCTTATATTTTTCAACAAGATTTTCCTTCATCACTTCAACCTCTGACTTTTCCAGGCTGAATACTTCTGTGTAAATGTCATCCAATTGAAGGCTGTGATCCGTGTGAAAATATTTCTCTGTCAACGGAGAGAGCAAACTCTGGATGTCGCTGATAGATAAAATATTTTTAAAATAATAAATAAAGATGAGAAGAAGCATATGCTCCTTGGAATATTTCTTTTTATCTGGTGGAGGAAGCAAATTATTCTTGGCATAATTATTGATCATGGTTTTCGTCAAAATCTTATCTTCCTCATAGCGCTTGGAGGATTTGAGCTGACGGTCCATAAAAGTAGTCACCTGATCCATATATAAATCAATTCCCGGCACATCCTCCGGCTTAATATAGTCAATTTTATTCAAGCTTTCTAATATGCTCTCCAAAATATTTTGGGCATCTATCGTCATAGTAATCACCTCAGAACATATTATATAGTATTCAAAACCATATGACAAGAGGTAAAAATCTTTTCATTCGCCGGCCGCTTCGTCAAATAAAATCTTTGTATCCTTCCAACGCCCTTCCTCTGTGTCTTGCATCACAGCCGTCAAATAGCGCCTGCCATTGATTTCTATGGCGCCAATCAGGCATTTCACCTCGTTAATACTCCCCGTCTTTAGCCCAATGGTACCCTCATAATAATTCTCGCTGGAGGTCTGCAATAATTGATTCGTATTCTTATAAGTAACATCCATATTTTCAAAAAGGGCCCGGGAAGATGCCTTTCCAGCCAGCTCCATGATCGTTTCGTTTTCCAGGCAGGCCTTAGCAACCCGTATCATATCCCTGGCCGTCGTGTACTGGTTGTCTGCCTGATCACCGTCAGGGCTCTCAAAGTTGGAATCCTCCAGCTCCAATTCGGCCGCCAGACTATTCATAGCCTTCACAAAAGTTTCTATAGCATCAGCCGTTGAAGCCTCATTATTTTCCATAATCTTATGTCCTGTATAATTGGCCAGAGCATAAGCGGCATCATTGCCTGAGGGCAACAGCAGCGCACACAGAAATGTCTTAACGCTTCCCCTTGTCCCAACCTTCAGACTGGCTGTAGAAGAGCCCTGGCTGATAAGATTGATCTCCTCGCCCGCTGTCATCACCTCATCCACACCACAGTATTTGAGCACAGTCAAAGCTGTCAACAGCTTTGCAGTACTGGCTGGTTGTACACGTTCGGTGCCATTTTTCTCATATAAAATCATATCATCGTCAACAGAGAACAGACAGGCTGACCCTGCTTCCAGAGTCAGATCTGGCATTTCTTCTGCTATCTTTAGCTTTTTCGCCTCTTCTTCTGCCAGACGTTGTGCCTCAGCCTCTTCGGCAGCTTTTCGTTCCTCAGCCTGCTTTTTCTCCAACTCTTCCTGGGCAATTTTTTCAGCTTTTACCCGGGCAGCTTCCAGTTGAGTCCCTTTCCCCACCACTGCCAGCAGGATCAGGATCACAAATAATTCCAGCTCTTTTTTCACTGCAAAAGGAACACCTTTTCTCCGGGAACGCTTTACAGTTCCCATGCGCTCCACCTCTGGCAAGTACATTCTCACCATACCAAACAGAAAATATCCCAGAAATGTTCCCAGCAAAGCTAAAAGGACTTCATCAATATTTGTATCCGCTCCTGTCAGAAAAAGTTGAAAAATCTCCGCCAGCAGAGCAATTCCTCCGTTCAAAAGAATCACCTTTACAAAATTTTGAAACCGCCGGAACAGGAATGGAAATAAAAACCCAAGAGGAACATACTTTAACACAGCTCCCAGGACTGACGAGAATCCCATGTTTATTGTCATATCAATGATCCCTTTTATGGGAATAAAATTTGCTCCTTTGAAAGAGGGTTTTAGAGAAAAGCCAAGAGCAGGACTTACAGTAGAGGAAAACAATACAAGAAGGCTAAAAACCAATATGAAAAATCCGGCTTCATGCCAGATAGGAACACGCATTTCTCCTCTGTAATACAAGAGCCAAATTATGGCGCGAAATATCAGATATACAATCAGGCCAGTCAAAAAATACGGCGCTGCACTGGAAAAATAATTCAACACAATATCGCCCTCTTTCCTTTGTCAAAAAAACCTCTTTTTTAGTATAACATGACGAAAGAAAAAAGGGAAATTGAATTCATTAATTTTTTCTTAAATAACATTACCCTCAGCCATCTCCCTTACTCAGCTTTCTCCGAATCCTCTGCAGCGCATTATCAATGGATTTGGGAGATTTGCCTATGCTTTCTGCAATCTCTGTATAATTTTTCCCATTTAAATATGCCTTCAGAATCTTCTTTTCAAAAGAGCTAAGCTGATTAAGAATTTCTGCATATAGATTCTTTATATTTTCCTGATCTATCAGAAGATCCTCCGGGCTTTTCTCCCTGGGATCTCCTGCTCCCTCTCCCAACTTCGGGGAAAGTTCTACATAGGAATTTAAGGGGGCATGCTTCTGTCGGTTGGAGGCTTCTATGGCGCTGTACAATTGGCGGGAAATGCATAGCTGGGCAAAAGCTTCAAAGGAAGCCGCCTTCTCTGGCTGATAGCCACGGATAGCCTTGAATAGCCCAATCATGCCCTCCTGAATCAAATCATCCATATCACCGCCCATTAAAAACAATGTTCTGGCCTGATTGCGCACCTGGCGCTTGTATCGCTCAACGAGCTCATCCATACAGGCGTCCTTTCCCCTGCGAATTTGTTCAATTAATTGTTCATCTGTCAATATTTGATAATTTCCCATTACATTCTGACCACACTTGCTGCGACCTCATTTTAAATATTATTTCTCAGAGCTAATTCTTTGTCTTACAATTTCATAGGCCAACACGCCTGCTGCCACAGAGGCATTGAGGGAGTCAATGTTTCCCTTCATGGGAATACGCGCCGTAAAATCACATTTTTCTCTGACCAGACGCCCCACGCCTTCCCCCTCATTTCCAATGACAAGACCTATAGGCCCTGTAAGGTTCAAGTCATACATGGTTTCGCCGCTCATATCAGCGCAAACCATCCAGAGGCCTTCTTTTTTTAATTCTTCAATAGTAGCCGCCAGATTTGTCACTTTGGCTACTGGCGTATAATTCAGGGCTCCTGCGGAAGCTCTGGCCACAGTGGCAGTAAGCCCTGCTGCCCGGCGTTTCGGGATAATCACACCATGGGCCCCGGCAAGGTTCGCCGTACGAATGATAGCTCCTAAATTGTGGGGATCCTCAATGTTGTCCAGCAGGAAGATAAAGGGAGCTTCGCCCTTTTCCCGGGCATCTGCCAAAATATCGGACACTTCTGCATATGTGTACGCAGCCGCACTTGCAATCACTCCCTGATGATGACCAGTCTCAGACATTTGATCTAAGCGCTCTCTTGACACAAAATTGATAATTGTATCCTGTTTGCGGGCCTCCCGCTTAATTGTGTTAACAATGCCGTCCTGACAGCCATCCAACACAAACAGCTTGTCTATGGTTTTTCCAGAGCGAAATGCCTCCAATACAGCATTCCTTCCCTCTATGTTCAGTTCTTCGTATCGCATATCTTATCCTCCAGCCCTAATTTCACTAATTCAATCAACCGTTTTAGATTTCCCGTCAAGTAGAGATATCCCATTAAAGCTTCCAGCCCTGTGGCTTTCCGGTAATCTGACACGGTTGCATGCTTTGCCATTGTGGCAGAATTGGCATTGCGTCCCCTCTTAAATACCTGGAGTTCCTCCTCTGTCAATTCCTCCTTCAGCCGTTCTATCATTTCTGACTGGGCTGCAGCATTGACCAGGCTGCTGGCCTTCTTGTGCAGCCTGTTAGCCTGGGCATTGCCCTTTCCCACCAATATAGAACGTATCACCAGCTCATAAATTCCGTCTCCGATATATGCCAGTGCAAGAGGAGAATAAGTTCGGATATCCACATCTTTTAAAGCGAATTCCTCCCTGATTAAATTCATCAAATCTATTACGCCCTCTTCCATTTTACACCCTCACGTGTATCCTCAAGCATAATGCCTTTCTCTAGAAGTGTATTTCGTATCTCATCTGCCCGGGCAAAATTCTTTGCCTTTCTGGCCTGCTGCCGCTCTTCGATGAGAGCCTCGATATCTGCATCCAGAAGTTCCTCTTCCTTTTCTATGATCAAGCCTAAAATATTGCATAAGGTTTTCAGACGCTCCAGGCACTTTTCCAGATATTCTTTTGTGTCTTCTGCTTTTGTATGGGTGTTCAGATATTTTACCAGCTCAAATACTGCAGAAACTGCATCAGCCGTGTTGAAGTCATCGTCCATGGCTTCCTCAAATTTCTTCACAAATTCTTCTGTCTGGGCAAAGCGTGCAGTCTCTTCCTCCGTCATAGCCCCTTCTTTTGCAGAGCAGCTCAGATGCTTTAGATTATCGGCTGCTGTCACAATCCGTGAAAGGCTGTTCTTGGAAGCTTCCATCAATTCTGCGCTAAAATTTAAGGGGCTTCTGTAATGAGCGCTCAGCATAAAGAAACGCAGAACTTGCAGATCATACTTTTCACTGATTTCCCGAACTGTGAAGAAGTTCCCCAGAGATTTGGACATCTTCTTATTGTCAATATTTAAAAAGCCATTGTGAAGCCAATATTTTGCAAATTCCTTATCGTTGCACGCCTCACTCTGAGCAATCTCATTTTCATGGTGAGGGAAAATAAGATCCTCTCCCCCTGCATGAATATCAATCTGTTCTCCCAGATATTTTTTTGACATCACAGAGCACTCAATATGCCAGCCTGGACGTCCGTCGCTCCAGGGGGATTTCCAGGAAGGCTCTCCCTCTTTCTTGGGCTTCCAGAGAACAAAGTCTAAAGGATCCTCTTTCTCATCCTCTCCAGTCACCAAAAGAGAACGGTTTCCGCTGCGCAGATCGTCCAGATTTTTATGAGAGAGCTTCCCATAAGGTCCGAACTTTCTTGTGCGGAAATAGACTGTGCCGTTCACTTCATAGGCATAGCCTTTGTCAATCAGAGTCTGAATCATTTCTACCATACCGCCGATCTCTTCCGTAGCCAGAGGATGTGTGGTGGCAGGCTTTACATTCATCATCTCCATGTCTTTCTTGCACTCTGCAATATAGCGCTGAGAAATGTCCTGTGCAGACACGTTCTCTTCCACAGCTTTTTTGATAATCTTGTCATCCACATCTGTAAAATTGGATACAAAATTTACCTCATACCCTTTGTACTCCATATACCTTCTGGCTGTGTCAAAGACAATCATAGGCCTCGCATTTCCAATGTGAATAAAATTGTACACAGTAGGACCGCATACATACATCTTCACTTTTCCTTCCTCTAAAGGAATAAATTCTTCTTTCTTTTTTGTTAAAGTATTGTATACTTTCATTCCTGTCTCTCCTTCTTTTCTTTTTCCTTGTCCTTTTTATCCTTCATTTTTTTCTTTTTCTTTAGTTCAAGCATCTGAGCATGGAGCTCTTCATTTTCCCTGCGAAGCTCTGCCAGGCTATCCATGACTGGATCGGGAAGATCTACCTGATTCATATCGCTGCGCGGCACCTTGACCTCCCCGCGCTTTACAATACGCCCCGGAACGCCCACTACTGTACAGTTGGGAGGCACTTCTTTGAGCACTACAGATCCCGCCCCGATTTTAGAATTCTCTCCAATGGTAAAGGAGCCCAGAATTTTGGCGCCTGCACTTACCATGACATTGTCTGCCAGGGTGGGGTGACGTTTGCCCTGTTCCTTTCCTGTTCCACCTAAGGTAACTCCCTGATAGAGGGTCACATTGTCTCCGATAATTGTAGTTTCACCAATAATAACCCCGGAGCCGTGATCGATAAAGAGCCCTTTGCCAATGGTGGCTCCTGGGTGTATCTCAATGCCCGTTTTGCGCACGGTCCTCTGAGACAGCCATCTGGCCCAGAAATAATGTCCCTTTAAATACCATTTATGTGCCAGCCTGTAACTCAAGATAGCACGAAAACTTGGATATAGCAAGACCTCTGCCGGCGTTTTGATAGCAGGATCTCGTTCTGTGATTACTTGAAACTCTTCTTTAATATAACGGATAATCCCCATATTTCTCCCCCTTTAAACGATTATGCATATTGCGACAAAAACTAATCTCTATGTGCGCCTTTGGTCATAAAAAACGGACTATCTCATCTTCAAGAGACGAAATAATCCGCGGTTCCACTCTAATTAAAAGGCAAACAGCCCTTCCACTCATTCACATAACGCGTGACCTTCGTATCTGGCTCATGGCTTGCACTCACCAGATCAGCTCCCGGACGCACTTCCTTCACCTCTTAGTCAGAATTGCTTTCAGCCAATGACAATTCCTCTCTGCCACTTGAAAAGTGAAGTACTCTTCCGTTCTATGCCTTTTCTATCTATATAAAAACGCCAAATTTATTTGTCGTTTACTACAACCTTCTATGTTTTAGGATATGCAAAATTTGTCGATTTGTCAAGTGTTTCTCACACCACTTCATTGATATATATGCCATTAAGCACTTGAATCTTTTCCAGTTTTTTTATAACCTCCGTGGAATTCTTTGAACATTTAATCTCAGAAAGTTCCTCTGCCCCTATCATACCACAGAGAAAGCTTCCCAATTCTTTGATGGATACACATAGATCCGGTTCCTCTTCTACTGGCGTCAAGCTACTGCTGTCCAGTCCAAACTTCCAGAGAAAGGTTCTGTTATTTTGGGAAATAATCGGATCCTTTACAGTAAGGATGAAGCTTTGCTCTTCCTCTGCCCCGACTTTGGCTACAAAAGATGGCAGATGTACCAACCGCATCATCATAGGAGTCGTCTCCCACTCTGGCCAGGGTATCTGTCTTCTTCTATAATCATCGTCCTTTTTCACAAACAGCTCATAGTCCTCTGCCAACTGCTCCCTGCTAAGTTTGGAAAGACTTGCCTCATCTTCATTTCCCATAAGGCAAAAATCAAAAGGAGTATAGATAGCTTCATCTGCAGGCATCAAAAAGGTAAATGGCATCTTCTCTGCTGCCATATCGCAGAGGGCTTTAGTGAGAAGGCTACGCATCAGTCCCTGATGGCGGTAGGTTCTCTTA
The DNA here is from genome assembly GCA_910574475.1 of Clostridia bacterium. Lineage (GTDB taxonomy): Bacteria > Bacillota > Clostridia > Lachnospirales > Lachnospiraceae > Laedolimicola. The sequence goes on from CAJTAT010000009.1 coordinate 56,499, forward strand.
GTGGCTACCGCTACCAGATAGTCTGCCCGAACGCTGGAATCCCGAAAGAGGAAAGTATAGGGATTGCGGTGCAGCATAGACACAATGTTTCCCTCATCCTCAACTACAAGGATTTCATTGTCTGCTCCTTTAATCTCATAATAGGCATCTACAAATGCCTGCTCGTCCTCTATAAATACTTCCTCGTAGAGAATCCTGGATCTCTTATGTTCCTCCCGTGTCAGATAACGAATCTCCACACTCTCACCTCATTTCTCCTTTGGGCATCCTTTACAGCCGCTGCAGCCGCTTTCCATCACATCCTCATATGCATAGTTTGCAATTGGGAGCAAAGCGCAGATAGCCTGTGAAGATATTCCCTCTCCTGTTCCTGTAAAACCCAGTCCTTCTTCTGTGGTCGCTTTGATATTAATTTGGTTCACTGAAATCTTCAAAGCTTCCGCCACATTTTTTCGCATATCCGCTATATGGGGGGCCATTTTGGGGCGCTGTGCGATAATCGTAGCATCAATATTACCAATCACATAATTTTCTTCCTCCAAAAGCTTCCCTACTTCTTCTAAAAGCTTGATACTGGAAATTCCTTTGTAGGCCGGATCCGTATCTGGAAAATGTTTCCCAATATCACCAAGTGCAGCAGCCCCCAAAAGCCCATCCATAATGGCATGCAGCAATACATCTGCATCTGAATGTCCGAGAAGCCCTTTTTCATAAGGAATCTCCACACCTCCCAGTATAAGAGCTCGTCCTTCCACCAGTCTGTGTACATCGTAACCCATTCCTATCCGCATGTTAATTTTTATTTCCTTTCCTTCGGTCTCTGTTTCTTTTTATAGTATAACATATTTTTATTATTATTCCCTTTGTTTGGGCCAGTGTCAAGCCCTTTTAAATTTTGTGACTGTGAATCGTGACAGCTTTAAAAAAGCTTAAAAAAAACTTTGAAAAATCTTTGAAAAAAGCTTGACTTTATTTACTATCTAATAGTATAATAGCAAAGCAGGTCAGCAATAAGGCTTGTACAAATGGGATCTTAGCTCAGCTGGGAGAGCATCTGCCTTACAAGCAGAGGGTCATAGGTTCGAGCCCTATAGGTCCCATTACGGCGAGGTAGCTCAGTTGGCGAGAGCACGCGGTTCATACCCGCGGTGTCGGGGGTTCAAATCCCTTCCTCGCTATTAGCCAAAGTCCTGAAAACATTGCGTTTATAGTGATAAGGAACTAAATTCACTTGTCACTGTTGGTTGACGGTTTCGGGTGCATATGAACAGCCCGTCTGATTCCATGAAGGAATCAGACGGGCTGTTTTTACAATTTTGAAAAGGAGCTTGACAAATGCGTCTACATAGCGTAGTCTATATATTAGGCTACACCATGTAGACAGGAGGCTGTACTTATGGCAGAAATTCACTTAGGGGTTGTGGAGGCACGTTTTGCGGACATCATCTGGGAGAGAGAACCAGTGACATCTGCCGAACTTATAAAGCTGGCTGCGGCAAAACTCACTTGGAAGCGGACAACAACACATACGGTACTGCGCCGACTCTGCGATAAGGGTCTGTTCCAAAACAATAACGGTGTGGTAACTTCTCTCCTGACCCGTCAGGAGTTTTATGCCCGCCATAGCAAAAAGTATGTGGATGAAACCTTTGCGGGTTCGCTCCCCGCTTTTCTTGCAGCGTTTACCAGTGAAAAGAAGCTGACAGCCGAGGAAATTGCCGAGATTTGTGAGTTGATCGACAAGGCAGGTGAATAATATGGGCGATCTATTCCTAAAAACTCTGAACATGAGCATTGCTGCAAGCTGGCTGATTTTAGCAGTGGTGTTGCTCCGGTTCGTTCTGAAGAAAGCACCCAAGTGGGTGAATGTTCTGCTCTGGGGCATCGTGGCAATCAGGCTGATTTGCCCGGTTACGATTGAAAGTCCGGCTTCCATGATTCCCGATTCTGTTGGAAGCGGCGAATTGATTTCGAAGTGGACGAATGATTACATTGGCAATGTGGATATTCATCATCCCAACTCTGTGCATTATGACGCAGCAATCGGCGCCGGTAGAGAGCCAATTTCTGATGGCGAAGGCAGTTACTATATTGTGACGAGGCACGACCAGTTGGATGAACCGGCTACCATTAAAAATACTGTTGTGCCGGTTCTTTCCGTTATGTGGGTTGCTGGCATGACTGTCATGGCTTTCTATGCAGTTATCAGCTTTTGGCATTTGCGGCGTAAGGTCAATGAAGCAGTTATGTTCAAGGGGAACATCCTCCTGTGCGACCATGTAAAATCTCCGTTTATCCTGGGACTGATTCGCCCCAAAATCTATCTGCCCTCCAACATGGACGCTACATCCATGGAGCCGGTGATTGCCCACGAAAAGGCGCATCTGACGAGGCGCGACCACTGGTGGAAGCCGCTGGGCTTTCTGATCCTGACGGTTCACTGGTTCAATCCCCTGTGCTGGGTAGCTTATGTGCTGCTGTGCCGGGACATTGAGTTGGCCTGCGATGAGAAGGTCATCCGGCAAATGGATTTGGACGGAAAGAAGAAATACTCTACTTCCCTGTTGGAGTGCAGTACGGGGCGGCGGCTGGTAACAATTTGCCCGCTGGCTTTTGGAGAAGTTGACGTAAAAGAAAGGGTGAAAAACGTATTGAATTATAAAAAGCCGGCGTTTTGGCTTATGGTTGTGGCTGTCGTTGCCTGTGCGGTGGTAACAGTGTGCTTTGCAACGAATCCAAAGCAGGACTCTTTTCAAGAGCAGCACACGGTTCAGGCGCGGATTACCGGGGTTGAGGACGCTTCCTTCCTGGTCGAACCAGTAGAGGGGGCTTCGGAGCTATCCTCCTGCGATTTGTTCCGTGTTCCCATCACGAATATGCCCCCATCCCCTGAACCGCAGGTGGGAAACATTGTGGAGATTAGCTATGACGGCTCTATTCTGGAAAGTTATCCGGCTCAGTTCGGCACAGTTTATAGCATGAGGGTGGTTTCACAGGAAAATCGGCCGGAAATAGAAGAATTGCGGGTGAAATACCCGGAATATTTTGAACTTGGAACCTTCAAGGGATTGGAGGTCTATGTCTGGCAAATGGCCGAGAATGACTACCGTTTTGGGCTGATGCAGGGAACCAACCGTGAGAAAACGCCGGAAGAAAAAATGGCATTGAAAGGTGCTACGGCGGAGGAAATGGCACTGATTCTGTCCAACTTTGATATTGAGGACGAAAGTATTTTTGTGATTCCATGGCAAAATCCCATTTCCAGTTTCATGGTCACGGAGGACATGGTGAAAGACCCGGAATATATCAACAACATTCGCACCATGCTGGGGCTGGATGGTGTTTCAATGGGTTCCGCTGGAGTGGAAGATACGCCAACCACTGTCGGGCCGGATACAGCTGCTACAACGCTATTCGAAGAACAGACCGCTATCCGTCAGGCGATTCTGGAGCAGAACAAATCTTCCAACCCACAGGAGTACGATGTGGCCTGCTGCAGTTTTACCACATTGGAAACGCTTTCCGGTACACCGTTGGCGGGAAGCAACACCCATAAAATCACCTATTACGGATGGGCGCTCTATGAAGAATATAAGGTCACGGACGGCGGCTTGGAAACAGTCAGCGGTAGCCATATCCCGGTGGCACTTTCCTTTGACTTAGACGAACGAGGGTATATTCTGACTGAGTATTGGGAACCCGGAGATGGCAGCTATTATGCTCAGGACATCCGCGAAAAGTTCCCTGCACATATCATTGAGGACGGCATGGACAGCCAGAAGTTCATCCTCCAGCAGACACAGGAGTGTTACGCCCAGGCGGTAGCAGCTATCGGACTGGATACCGACAAAGTGATCGGGTCTCTCATTGAGACGATTTGTAGCAGCCCTGCATTGTCCTCAAATCCGGGGGATTATATTGAAGAACACTCCATTGAGTACCGGGAACTGACCTACTATGGCCGGTACACCCTGAAATACTGCTTCACCGAGTTTTTGAAGGGCGGGCAAACTGATTTGCGTGGGCATATTATGAGGGCCGCCATTGATGACATAGCGCCGGAAGCTCAACTCAATTTTGACGCCAAAACCGGACAGGAGTATTTCGATGCGTGGAAGGACGCCGCGATATCCGTTGGGGAGCAGCACAATATGGAATGGATTGAAACGCATCAACCAGCTATCTATCTGTTGCTCAGTATGCTTGGGAAGGTATAGATACCTTAAAACGCAAACAGTAGCTTTTGGGGCGGATGCTCTATGTCACAAGCCCTGATATACTTTATTGCCTGTTCAGCAAACACCTTGCTCACCATCGTATCCCACTCGGCCAGCCGAACAATCTCTGCTGTGCCGCTTACAAAGTCAAACTGAATCTCATCCCACTCGCCGTCGCAGTCTGCCTGATACTCGTAGACTGCGGCGGCGATTTTCTTTTTTGTCCGTTTCATCGACCGGACAAGTCCAGTGGCAAACGGACGCAGAAGGTCAAAATCGTTTTCAACTTCCTGGAGGAAGTAGAAGTACCGGAAACCAGCGAACCTGTAATTACGCAAACTACCTATGGACGCAGAAAGACGGCGTGACACTCGGTCACGCCGCCCTCTGCGGCAAATAGTTACTTGTCACTATTAAGCCTTGCGTTTGTAGTGTTTTTAGGATTTTCTTTTTTGAGCAATATGTTTACACTTTTCAAAAAATCATCCTCTTTATGGAGTTTCCAGCAATATGATTTGCTGCATGTTCAAGCTGATTTTCTATATTACTCTTGTCCTTTTGATCAAAGCAGTAATTCATAGCAAGTGAAATTATTTTTCTTATACATACTATCATTCATTGTTATTTACTACGTAATTCCAATCCCATTCAAAGTCACAATAGTAATAATATCCTTTAGTAAATCCCATTTTTTCAGAAGTATCGCCATATCATAGGATTCTAGAAACTTTGATAATATCATCACTATCTTTTATAAGTTGTTTAAGTATCCACTTTTGCTCTTCATCCTGAATGTGTGTAAAATATTTTATACATTCTTCTCTACTCATTTTAATAACCCACTTTATTTTCTATTGTTTTTATCATAGTCCCATAAACGTTATTAGGAGGGTATATTATGGATTGGAATTCAAGCGCATTATGGGGAATTATTGGTTTAATTGGTGGTTTCCTTTTTAGTTTTATTTTTTATAAATTAAGTACAAAATAAGGCATACCAGATTCCCACATCCGATATGCCTTATGCCCCAATAATATCATCAACGCATTTGATCAACTCTTCCTACTTCTATATATAAAAACCGATAATATGCATTCACATTATATAAACAATCCGTTTAAATTTCACAGATGATGTGCTCAAACTTCCCCACGTTTAAACTTCCAGATCATCTCACTGGTAAGGCTGATATTAAGCGGCTGCGCTGGAGCCTCCTCGCGGGTAAACCAACCGGCTTCTGCCAATTCCTGCGTATCCAGTGTAATCTTGTCATCCCCGTCCAAATCGGCAAAAAACCCAAACAAAAGAGAATCCGAAATCGACCACGGCTGGCTCTTATAATAGCGCAGATTTTTTACATGGAGTCCAACCTCCTCAAAAACCTCTCGCTTGACTGTTTCTTCTATCGTCTCGCCGATCTCCGCAAAACCTGCGATTAAAGCATAGTGAGTCACAGGACGGCCGGCATATTTTGACATCAGAATCTTGTCTCCATGAAGAACGCCTACAATAATCGCCGGAGAAATCTTTGGATACTCCATCAGGCCACAGTCGGGGCAGTATAGCATCCGTTCTTTATCCGACTGCATCATCGGCCGCCCACAGTGGCTGCAAAAGCTGCGGGAATCATACCAGCGGTGAAGCTGCCTGGCTGTTATGGCGGCAAAGGCCAGCCATTGAGGGTTGGCGCCTCGAAGCATATAAGTATCTTCCATGAAAAAACGCTCCCTATCCCAGGATGTTAAGTGCTTGATCAGATAAAAAGTATGATTGTCAATCGAAAATAAGTAAATAAGCTGTGGGGAGAGCTTTGTGGATAGCTCTGGAAAATCCTGAAACTGAGGAAAACAAATCTCATCCCTCCTCTGGCCTATCAGGACCTTTTCCCCCTCAAAATACACCAAAAAGCTTTCCTTTGTGGGAGGTACAAGCTTATATTCATTGTGGTAAATATGTGGTGCGATATCCTGTATCATTTGTAACCCTCCTAAGCAAAATTTACTTTTTTAACTGCCTCCTCGTAATAAGACTTTGTCCGTTCATCAAAACACACCATCTGAACCTTTAGTTCCTGATGTTCCCTACAAAAATCTAATATGGTCTCCACTGCAATCTCAGAAGCTTTCTCTAAAGGGAAGCGATAAATTCCTGTGCTGATAGAAGGAAAGGCAACTGTTCTTAAGTCATGCTCCACTACAAGCTTCAGACAGTTTACATAACAGCTTTTTAGTAATTCTGCCTCTCCTTTACTGCCTCCGTTCCAGACAGGCCCCGGTGTGTGAATGACAAACTTTGCAGGCAAACGGTATCCTTTTGTAAGCTTTGCCTGACCAGTTTTACATCCGTGCAGCTCCCGACATTCCTGTAAAAGTTCTGGTCCTGCCGCCCGATGAATAGCGCCATCTACACCTCCGCCTCCCAGCAGACTAGTATTGGCCGCATTTACAATTGCATCCGCGTGAACCTTTGTAATATCTCCCAAAACGATCTCCAGCATAATTTCCTCCTTTTTAGATGCTCTCAGTTGGAACAAAGTCCCCCCTATCGACTGTCAATCGGTATCCAATTGCTTCCACTCGCCGGGCCAGGCTTTCCATACTCTCTACCGCTTCCTCACCATCATATAGCTCATACTTTTTCTGATAGATAGCTGGGGACAACTTCGGCATCACTACATTGCCGCCTGCTGCCAGTCCCTTTTCTCTCCCCTCTGGATCCAGGGTCCCAAGAGCCGTGGTGGCAGGAATCAAAGCCTGGGGTAACAAAATTCGAACAATGGATAAAAGTCTGAGAGTCAGTTTCACACTTCCTGGTGGCTCTTCTGCAAATCTTGTACTGTGATGAGGGATAAAAGGTCCGATTCCTACCATTTGAGGCTGAAGTTCCTGAAGGAAAACCAGATCTTGTGCAAGTTCCCTGTAAGTCTGTCCGGGAGAGCCTACCATAAATCCAGCTCCCACCTGATATCCAAGGGTTTTCAGATGGTACAGACACTGTTTGCGCACAGCAAGGCTCATTTCCTTAGGGTGAATCTTCCTGTAATGGACCTGATCAGCAGTCTCATGGCGAAGCAGATACCGATCAGCTCCTGCCTCCCGGAATCTACGGTAACTGTCATAAGTCTTTTCCCCAATAGACAGCGTCAAGGCGCAGTCCGGGTATCTTTCTTTGACAGAGTATATGATTTTTACCATTCGTTCATCTGTAAAATAGGGATCTTCTCCTCCCTGAAGGACAAACGTGCGAAAGCCCAATTCATATCCACGCTGACAACAGCTCAAAATTTCCTGAAGGCTCAGCCGGTATCGGCTTACAGTTTGATTGTCTCTACGAATTCCACAGTAAAAGCAATTATTTCTACAATAATTGGTAAATTCGATAAGTCCCCTTGTATAAACCTTATTTCCATAATACTTTTTACGAAGGAGCACTGCCTCATCTGTGATGCGTACTGCCATTTCATCCTTCTCAATACAGTTCAGCAGTTCCACATAGCCATCTTTGGTAAGCTTTCTGTTTTTTATCAATTTATCTATGGGATTCATGTCATTTTATTATCGTATACATACACAAAAGGAACCTCTGTGTATCTACACTTCTGGTTCCCTTTGCAGTATCTTGCTCTTTTTCTTCTACAAGAACTGATTAAACTCTACTTTCTCACCGCTGGGGCCTAATACTGTAAACCATGAGACACCTCTTACAAAGAAAGGCAATGTATGAATCTCTGTATCCAACATGGTACATCCTGATTCTTTCATTTTTTCAAAAGCTTCCTGTACATCCTGTACGTTCAGTGCCAGATGATCAATATGGCCATGTGTTCTTGTCGCTACTTCTTTCACTGCTGCCTCGTCTTCCTGATAAATCTCAACGACAAGATTTCCTTTTTTCACAAATGCTGCATGGCAGTGATCTTCAGGCAGGTCTTTCTCTTCGATCAGCTCAAAGCCTAAAAGTTCTGTGTACCATTTAATGCTTTTTTCCATGTCTACGGCTGGAATTCCAAGATGCTGCAATCCTGTTACATTGTCCTTAAGTGTCATCTTACTTATCCTCCTATTTAAAATACCATTGATTTTTAAGTTCTTTGTTTTATTTATGGTTCGCTTTCGTACGAACTTCCTCACAGATATGACTGATAAATGCATCCAGAGGCTTCTGGCCTTCGTCGCCATTGACTCTGCTGCGGACGGAGACTACGCCTTCCTCTGCTTCCTTCTGACCGACTACCAGCATATAGGGAATCTTCTGAAGCTGTGCGCTGCGGATCTTGTAGCCAATTTTTTCATCCTGGCTATCCAGCTCTGCGCGAATTCCATTCTCTTCCAGAGCCGCCATAACTTTTTGGGCATAGTCCAAATGTTTTTCAGAAATTGGTAATACCTTTACCTGTACGGGAGCAAGCCAGGTGGGGAATGCACCTGCAAAATGCTCAATCAAAATGCCGATGAACCTCTCAATGGATCCGAAAGCCACACGGTGAATCATGATAGGACGATGCTTTTCTCCATCTGCCCCAATGTATTCCAGTTCAAACCGCTGAGGAAGCTGGAAGTCAAGCTGGATCGTACCGCATTGCCAGGTCCTTCCAATAGCGTCTACCAGATGGAAGTCAATCTTTGGCCCGTAAAATGCACCGTCGCCCTCGTTGACCACGTAATCAAGCCCTAACTCTTCCAGAGCGCTCCGCAATCCTTCTGTAGCCATTTCCCAGTCTTCTTCACTTCCCATACTGTCCTCCGGTCTAGTAGAGAGTTCTACCTGATACTGGAAGCCAAACAGGGTGTAAACTTCATGGATCAGCTTTGCCACGCCTTTAATCTCATCTTTTATCTGATCTGGTGTCATAAATATATGTGCATCATCCTGGGTAAAGCAGCGCACTCTCATAAGGCCGTGGAGCTGGCCAGATTTCTCGTGGCGGTGTACAAGTCCAAGCTCACCGATCCGCAGAGGAAGATCCCGATAAGAGCGTGGTTCCGATGCATATACTAGAATACCACCCGGGCAGTTCATAGGCTTCACTGCAAAGTCCTGCTCGTCGATGATAGTAGTGTACATATTATTTTTATAGTGATCCCAGTGGCCGGAAGTCTCCCAAAGGCTCCGGTTCAGAATAACCGGAGTGGAAATCTCCACATAACCAGCTTTTTTGTGAATCTCTCTCCAGTAATCCAAAAGCGTATTTTTCAGCGTCATGCCCTTGGGCAGGAAAAATGGGAATCCAGGCCCGGCCTCATGCATCATAAACAGACCCAGCTCTTTGCCAAGCTTACGATGATCACGCTTCTTGGCTTCCTCCAGCATTGTCAAATAAGCTTCCAGCTCATCCTTCTTTGCAAATGCAGTGGCATAGATACGTGTCAGCATTTTATTGTGCTCATTGCCCCGCCAGTAAGCCCCTGCAATACTCGTCAGCTTATATGCCTTTCCTATATCCTTAGTGCTTCTAAGATGGGGACCTGCACACAGATCTGTAAATTCCCCCTGCTTGTAAAAGCTGATTTCTGCATCTTCTGGCAGATCCTCAATCAACTCTACCTTATAGGGTTCCTCTTTTTCCTTCATAAGTGCGATAGCTTTCTCTCTGGGCAGAGTAAAGCGTTCAATCGGAAGGGCCTCCTTGATGATTTTTTTCATCTCAGACTCAATTTTTTCCAAGTCTTCTGATGTAACAGGCTCTTCAAAATCAAAATCATAGTAGAATCCGTCTGCCACAGAGGGTCCTATGGCCAGCTTTGCCCTGGGGTACAGGCGCTTGATAGCCTGAGCCATCACATGACTGGCAGAATGGCGCAAAGTAGACAGTCCCTTCTCATCTCTGGCAGTCAGGATATTTAATTCACAGTCCCTGTCCACCATAGTTCTTAAATCGACAGTCTCTCCATCCACTTCTCCGGCACAGGCAGCCCTTGCCAGGCCTTCGCTGATATCCAGTGCAATGTCATAGACTGATTTGCTCTCTGCGTACTCTTTTACAGAGCCGTCTTTCAAAGTTATTTTCATTTTCTTTCTCTCCTAATCTCTAAGCAAGTATTTATTACCTGGTTAAAATACCATATTTCCAAATGCCAGATCTTTTGTCACTGCAAATGCTTCTCTCACCATATAGTGGGGATACATCCCCAGTGATGAGGGAGCCGGCACTCCCCTGGCATTGATCCCCTGAGCCTTTGCAATGTGAACAGCTCTAAAAATATGAAAATCGTTAGAGACAATTCCCACAGAGGCATCCTCTTCTTCTATCAGTTCACGACTATAGCTGATATTCTGCATAGTGTTCACGGATTTGTCCTCTCTGCGAATCCTCTCTTTTACAATCCCTGCCTTCACCAGATAAGTCTCCATCGCTTCTGCCTCAGACACGTCCTCTCCCTGGCCCTGGCCTCCCGATACAATCACAATCGTATCTTCATGTTCTCTCAAATATAAAACTGCCTGATCCAGCCGTTGCCTCAGTGCACGACTTACACGTGTTCCCTTTACCTGAGCGCCCAGTACAATCAGATAATCCATGGCCTCATCCTGAGAGGAAACCATTTCTCCTATAATACAAACCTCTAAAAACAGGAACCAGGCCGCTCCCAGAGCTAATCCAATACTGATAATCAGTTTTACGATCCCCGGTATTTTCTGAAAAGCCGACTGCATAGGCGGAAATACACAGGCTGCTGCCACCAGGCAGAATATCGCTCCCAGAGCCAGCCAAAATCCGGCAAAGGAAGCACGTAGACCTGCATAAGCAATAATTCCAACATAGTAAAGCAGGCAGAGGCCACCAAGAATCAGGAATACTCTTCCCATTCTACTTATCTTCCGCAGCATTTCTTATATTTCTTTCCACTTCCGCAGGGACAAGGATCATTTCTTCCAATCTTCGGCCCCTTCACAATCGTCCCAGACTTTTTCTGTTCCAGATACAGTTCTTTTCTTTTCTCTTCTGAAAATATTCCTTCCCACTGAGGAAGGTTGTAGAGCCAGTCTGCCTTGGCTGCCACCATATTTTTATACAGTTTTTCCTTATCAAACTTCAGAGATACAAGAGTGTCCTCCTCCATTTCCTCAATGGGATTCTCCTCCACCAAGCTCTCATTGATGCCATCCAAAAATCCTGTCATGGTCATAATGTCCTGACCATATTTTTCTGCCAATTCTTTAACGGTGCCCTTCACTTCTGTATCTGGCGTCTCCAAAAGCTGCTCATAAATACCTTTTTCTATCTCAAAATAATTTGCCCAAAGTCTCTGAATATCTCCCTTATTTGCCTTTTCATCATAGGCCATGTCACGCCACTGTTTCAGTAATGCCATTGTTCTTCTCCATCCTTTTCCATCTAGGTTTCTGCGCAGAAAATTCTTTACGCTTTTAATAGTATATACCACTTTTTCAGGCATTTCAACTATACTTTTAAGCTAGTTTCACTATTGACGGATGAAAATGAAAATGCTATTATAATTACATAAGTAGTGCCACCGGAATAGACGGTTGCCCTTTAAACTTTAGATCAAAAAATGACCGTTAGTTTGCAGACGTGGCGGTCATTTTTTATGTGTAATCTTGTAAACAAGACCAACAATAGCAACAATAAGTAACCCGAACTGGAATAATCCATCGTATGTAACCATCGGCTATCCCTCCTTTCATTTGATTGGAGGGCATAACCCTCCAAAATAGAACGAGGGCAACCGCCTACCGTATTTGGTAGCACTACAGCTATAGTTTAACATAATGCCCGCCCTAAGACAACTGCTATGTTTCTATATTCAATACCCTCAGTGTACAAAGGAGTACACGCCCGTTGTACACTGAGGGTATTGACGGATGAAAGCGAAAATGCTATTATTTTTTCACAAAAATATCTAAAGAACAAAAAATCCCCACCACGTCGTTGTGGTGAGGATTTCACTAAAGGGGAGGATATAAGTAATTCGTTTCTCTTTTGTCTAATCCTAGTATGACCCATCATTCAGGTTTTATACAAAAAAGTTAAAAATTTTTATACTTCTTTTTAAAATAACATCAGGAACAGGAGGATTCCCATGTTTCAAAAGCTCAAGCGTATTTTTGCCCTTGCAGGCGCTATTCTTCTGGCCTGCCTCTATCTCGTAACTCTAGTTTTGGCCTTTGTGGATCCTACAGCCTCCAAGGACTGGCTAAAAGCATCCTTAGTGTGTACCGTTGTAATCCCTTGTTTTTTATATGCTTATATCCTGATTTACCGCTATTTAAAAAAGTAAAATTCCCTACTCCTTTTCTGTCACGACTGTATCAAAGCGATAAGCAGAGAGTACTAGTCCTGCCATCAAAGCGCTACCTGTAATGCTGACCAATCCCTCTGATACAAAAGGCAGATTGCCAAACATTCCAAACTGGTATCCAAAATTCCCCATCAAATAAAATAGAAACTGAATTCCAAGGGCCAGGCTCCCTGCCAGGGCTGTCAGACTTCCCAGGCGGTTTCGAATTCTGAAGGCTGTCATAAGCAGAATTCCATAAGCTACTATCAATAAAAGTGTCAGGGATATCCCCGGAATCCATCCATATTTTAAAATCCACCAGGCAATCCGGTAATTATTGAGAAAATGTTGTGGTAAAATATCAGACAGCTTGGGTTCTTCCAAAAACTGCATCCTGTATGTTATATGATGTTCTAAAGAGCGGCCATTCACATCCCACTCTCCAGGGCCATCCTCATAATACCACTGAGATGTCCCGTAGCGAATCATCTCTTCCTCACTTAAGTCTACCTCCCCGAACCATTCTGCCCTTCCTAATAGATGACGAATCAGAACATTATTGTATCCGTCCATCCACGCGTTATCTGCCTGGGTCTCAGGATGCAAAAAAAGTTCCAGATTGTGGGACAAGCGCTCTCCTTCTCCAAATGACCAGACACAAAAAACTACCAAGAAACTTGCCGCCGCCACTAAAATTCCCTTTTTCTTTTCTATATTTAGATACTTCTTTTCCACCACATAAAGCTCCAGGCCAAAACTAGTAAACAGCACTGTCATAAATGGGATGCATGCATAATCCAGCAAAAAAGCATACCTGCTAAACCATATGAAAAGAAATTGCAATCCAGTAAGCAAAAGAAGGGCTCCGAGCCCCTTCTGGCGTCTACGATAAAGAAGAATTGCAACGGTGGGGACAGCAAGCTGCAAAATTCCAAAAAAAGTGCTCGGACTATAGATCACACTCATGTCAAATGGAAGGTGGTTCACTCCCATAGACCGCGCCACCATGCGGCTGACCACAAAAAATGCACTCATAATCAAAAATAGCAAGGTCAGCTTTCCCGCATATTTTAACAGACAAGGGTAGCCATACATCATAGTAAGGAAAAGAACGAAAAAGCCCCAGATGAAATAGCCATTGTAAAAAAGTTCTCCCACAGAAAAACCTCTGACCACTAAATTTCCAAGCATGCCAAGCACTATAAGTATAAGTAGCAAAAGCAGCAGAGGCTTCGCCGTTCGTAAATGATGGGCTTCATGCATCTCAATCCCAAGGGCTGAGGCGTCTCCCATATCTCTCACTGCCTTCTCATAGGCCTCCTCCTCTTCCACTCCATATTCCATATAGACGTGCGCCTTATCCTCTATGTGAGCCCGCAATTCTTCGTTAATAGCCGCATGCATGGGCTGATATCCTATCTGTTCATCCACTTCTTCCAAAAAGTGATTTAACACCTTATGTACATCAGAACGCAAAAGACATCCCTCCCCCTATCACACGGCGCACAGCTTTCTCGTAAGTCTCCCATTCCTTTTGCTTTTCTTTTAAAAGTTTATTTCCTTTTTTAGTCAAATGATAATACTTACGCATCCGACCAGTCTTGGCGCATTTCTCATAACTCTCCACAGCTCCCTGCTCTTCCAGGGAATGAAGAATCGGGTAAAGAGTCCCCTCCTTTAAAGCAAATATGTGATTACTTTTTTCTTCTAGCGTTTGGATCATCTGGTAGCCATACATATCCTCCTCTTCCAGGAGTTTCAAAAGCAGCATAGAAGTGCTAAACGCCATCATCTTTTTATCCATGGGATTGTTCACTCTCCTTTTTAACGATCTATTATACCTAGATATTCTATGTATATAATATACATCGAGTATCTAGGTATGTCAAGTATCTTTCTTCTTCTCAATTTCTATGCTATTTCTTACATATTTGTGTTGCACAAAACTGTCAGCCAAAAAGAAAAGGCTCTCAATGGTATGAAAAACCATCAAAAGCCTTCCTCTGAGTCCATTTTCAATTGCCTTCTATCTGCGAAGCAGCATACACGAATTCAAAGAGATCCCCATCCTCCACAGCCAGTTCCTTAAGTGGCGTCTCTGTTCTCACTCCATTTACATAGACTTCCACTACCGAAGTGAAGTCTTGTCCATCAGGAACTTCCAAAAGCGCATCTGCCAAATTCTTCTCTGGTGTATTCAGTTCGTAAGCCTTTTCTACCTGGTGATCATAGAGCACTTTTACCGTAATCACCCGGGTATCTCCAGTTCCCTTTCGTACTAATCCCAGCCCGGCCAAAGCCAGAATTACCAAGACAACTGGCAGAGCACAGATCGCCCATTTTCTCTTATCCATGTCAACACCTCTTGATTTTAAGTACGTACTCCTAAGGCCTTAAGTTCCTCTATGGCCTGCGCCTGAGAAGTGAACAGAATTCCATGAATCCCTAGCTGTCGGGCCGCTTCAATGTTCTCTTTTGTATCATCCAGGAACACTGCCTCCTCTGGTTGGATCCCATATTTTTCCATCAATCGCTGAAAAGCCTTCTTATCTGGTTTAATCAGATGTTCCTGAAAAGAAAGAAAATAACCGTCCATATGATCCAAAAAGTCCAACTTATGTCCTCTCTGATCGTAGATGTGCTTTGGCCAGTTGGAGAGAGCATATACCCGATAGCCTTTTGCTTTCAGCTCCTGTACCCAGGAAACGGCATAGTCTAAAACCCAGGTACATTCTCCCAGATTTTCATAGACTGCCCGTATTTCTCTCTCATACTTGGGAGCCGCCGCTACAAAATCCTGAATCTCCTCTTCTTCGCTCAGAAGGCCCTTATCGTGTTCCACCCAGACAGGATTCTTAAAGATAGCCCTTTCCACTGCTTCAAATGCTTCCTCATCGGAAACAATACTGTGCAGGTACGCATCCCACCCATAACCGTTTAATACATTTCCTATGTCAAAAATTATTGTCGTTATCTTCTGCATGATTTTCTGTAAATAATATCCTCACGCCCCGGACCATTAGATACCATGGTGATAGGGCAGTCAATCTGCTGCTCTACAAATTCTATATATTTCCTGCAATTCTCCGGCAAATCCTCATAGTTTCGGATTCCCTTAATTTCACATTTCCAGCCTGGAAGATTCGTCAGAACTGGCTTCGCTTTCTCAAGCAAATGGGTAGTCGGGAAATCCGTCGTTACCTTTCCGTCAATCTCATAGCCTACACAGACAGGAATCTCATCCAAATATCCCAGCACGTCCAGCACAGTAAATGCCACATCTGTGGCTCCCTGGATACGACAGCCATATTTTGAAGCAACACAGTCAAACCATCCCATCCTTCTGGGACGTCCTGTAGTAGCACCAAATTCGCCGCCGTCACCCCCACGCTTGCGCAGCTCATCTGCCTCATCCCCGAAAATCTCACTGACAAAGGCGCCTGCCCCTACAGCACTGGAATAAGCCTTGCATACGGTAATGATTTGCTTAATCTCATAGGGTGGAATCCCCGCACCGATGGCGCCATAAGCCGCCAGAGTAGAAGAGGAAGTCACCATAGGATAAATGCCATGATCCGGATCCTTCATAGAACCAAGCTGTCCCTCCAGCAAGATATTCTTGCCAGCCTTCACAGCCTCCCAGAGATATTTGGACACATCGCATACGTAAGGCTCTACCATCCTTTTATATTCCATTAATTCCTGATAAAGCTTCTCCTGATCAAGTTCCGGCTTCTGATAGAGATTTTTAAGAATCGTATTTTTCTGAATACATACATTGGCAATCTTCTCTCTCAGGTAGCTCTCCTCAGCAAAGAGCTCACTAACCTGAAAACCAATCTTCGCATATTTGTCTGAGTAGAAAGGAGCAATTCCAGACTTGGTGGAACCAAAGGACTTTCCTCCCAGCCGCTCTTCCTCACACTGGTCAAACAAAATATGATAAGACATGACAACCTGAGCACGATCCGATACGAGAATCTTTGGAGCAGGCACGCCCCGATCAATAATTCCCTGAATTTCATTAAAAAGTACAGGAATATTCAAAGCCACACCATTTCCAATAATACTGGTGGTGTGATTGTAGAATACACCTGAGGGAAGACTGTGCAATGCAAACTTCCCATAATTATTTACAATCGTATGTCCTGCATTTGCCCCGCCCTGAAAACGAACAATAATATCTGACTCCTGTGCAAGCGTATCGGTAATCTTTCCCTTACCTTCATCTCCCCAGTTCGCTCCAACGATCGCTTTTACCATAATTTGTATTCCTCCATTCAGGCTTTTGCATGTACTGATCAATTTGTGACCAGTAACAGTATACATACTTTTATTCAAAATGTAAATCTATTTTTCTTTTGCCTTTCCTAAATAAGCCGCTTTCACTTCCTCATTTTCAAGAAGCTCCATGCCAGTTCCCGTCATGGTTATCCGTCCGGTCTCCATGACATAGCCCAAATTGGCAGCCTTCAATGCCATATTTGCATTTTGCTCTACCAAAAGAATGGTCACACCCTGCTTGTTGATCTCCCGAATAATATCAAACACGCCCTGAACAATAATGGGCGCCAATCCCAAGGACGGTTCGTCCATCATAATCAACTCAGGTTTCGACATAAGCGCCCGGCCGATAGCTAACATCTGCTGCTCGCCGCCCGAAAGGGTACCTGCAAGCTGCCAGGAACGCTCCTTCAGGCGTGGGAACAGATCGTGTACCCACTTCAAATCCTCCTCCAGATCATCCTTTCTCATATAAGCGCCAATCTTTAAGTTTTCCAGAACGGTCATATCAGGAAATACCCGGCGTCCCTCTGGAACCAGAGTAATTCCCCTGGATACAATCTGATCTGTGGGAAGTCCGGCCAGTTCCCCTTCTTTGAACTGAATATTTCCACTCTCCGGCTTTACTAGACCGACAATGGAACGCAAAGTAGAACTTTTTCCCGCACCGTTGGCGCCAATTAAAGTTACTACCTCTCCTTTTGGAACCACAAAACTAATATCCTTAACTGCTTTGATTCCCCCATAGGATACATTCAGATTCTTTACTTCCAAAATATTACTCATCCTGTACACCTCCCAGATAAGCCTCAATGACCCGCTGATTATTGCGGATTTCCTCTGGCACGCCCTCAGCTATGGTTTTGCCAAAGTCTAACACATGGATTCTGTCAGATATTTCCATAACCAAATCCATATGGTGCTCAATCATAAAGATGGTCAGGCCAAATTCATCCCGTATCCGCCCGATAAACTGTGTCAATTCCAATGTCTCCTGGGGGTTCATCCCGGCAGCCGGCTCATCCAGAAGCAAAAGTTCTGGTTTTGTAGCAAGAGCCCGGGCAATCTCCAGATGACGCTGCTTGCCATAGGGGAGGGAGGTAGCCAGTTCATTGCGCACATCCTCCAGATCCATTATCTTCAAGAGTTCCTCAGACTCTGCACGCATCTGGGCTTCCTCTTTGGCGTTCAGTCGAAAAGTAGCTGTGAAAATATTGCTGGTCCGCCGCATATGTTTGGCAATAAGAATATTTTCAAAAACAGTTTGGCTCTTAAACAGACGAATATTCTGAAAAGTTCTGGCAATCCCCAGCTTTGTGATCTTATCTGGTGTGGGCGCCAGTACTTGCTGCCCCTCATACATGACGGGATTCTCTCCCTGATAGAGCTTCTTCATCTTTCCCTGAGGATGGTTTTGAATAATTTTCTCCCCTTTAAAGTAGACAGCTCCATTGCTGGGGGCATAGACGCCAGTGATGACATTGAAAGCTGTAGTCTTTCCGGCGCCATTGGGGCCGATCAAAGACATAATCTCTCCTTTGTCAACCTCCAGACTCACATTATCTACTGCAACTACACCGCCAAACTGCATGGTTATATTTTCAACCTTTAATACATTTTCTTTACTCATGGGAGCCACCTCCCTCTTCTACCTTCTTTTTTCCAAACTTCTTTTTAAAGAAACCAGAAAAAGCTTCTATTGAAAATTCTTTTGTTCCCATAATTCCCTGCCGGTAAAACAGTACCATGGCCATAATCACAACGGCAAATACTACCTTTCGAAAGCCGGGACGCAAAAAGGGTACATGGAACCCGCCTATGTAGAGATTTTCATTGTCCAGGAACCGCAGCCACCACTCGGAGCACGCGATGAACAGGAAGGAACTGATACAGCTTCCTGTCACAGATCCGATGCCTCCGATGACTACAATCAGCAAGATCTCATAAGTCATAGCTGATTTAAACATGGACGCCTGAATGGTGGTCTGGTACATGGCCAAAAGTCCACCGGACACTCCTGCAAAAAAGGAACTGATGACAAAAGCCAGTCGCTTGTGGTGGGCCAGGTTGATTCCCATAGCCTCTGCAGCAATCTCATCGTCCCGAATAGCCTTGAACGCCCGTCCGTAAGTAGAATTGATGAGCATCACAATCAAAGCAATGCAGATTCCTGATACGATAAAGGGATACAGTACCGACTTAAAAGACGGAAAATTTCGCAACAAGTTTGAACCATTCGTAATGGGCCCCAACTTATCCCATTGGAATACCGCACGGATAATCTCCGCAAAGCCTAAAGTAGCAATAGCCAGATAATCGCTCTTCAAACGCAGTACCGGAAGACCGATGAGATAGGCGAAGATAGCGGCCACAATACCGCCTGCAATCAGAGCAACAGGAACCGGAAGGGCAAACTGAACGATCCCTCCATCAAAGTATTGGTAGACGCTCGCTCTGGATTCTGTAGGAATGGTGAGGATAGCATAGGTATACGCCCCCAGGAGCATAAAGCCCGCCTGCCCCAAGGAAAATAATCCCGTAAATCCATTCAGCAAATTCATGGACACAGCCACCAGCGCATAGATGGCACCTTTTTTTAATACTGTAAAAAGCATGGAGCCAGAGGGCATTACTTGCTCCAGGATAAAGAGCAGTCCCAACAGGGCAGCAATAAGACCAACGTTCCATGCAGCTTTTGTTTTTGTACTCATTTCGAACGCCTCCTTATACTTTATCCGTAGATTTTTCGCCGAAAAGCCCTGTAGGCTTGGCGATTAAAATGACAATCAAAAGGGCAAAGGTAAATGCATCAGAAAAGGTGGTCCACCCCAGTCCTTTGATGATATTTTCACAGATACCAATAATAAATGCACCAATCACAGCTCCCGGAATGGATCCGATTCCTCCAAATACGGCTGCCACGAACGCTTTCAGTCCTGGCATTGCTCCCACTGTAGGAGTGACGCCTGTGTAGTTCGTAAAGAACAAAAGGCTTCCAATAGCTGCAAGAAACGTTCCGATAATGAAGGTCATGCTGACCACATTATTAATTTTAATTCCCATAAGCTGAGAAGTCTCAAAATCACGGGATGCAGCGCGCATAGCCATACCGATCTTCGTATGCTTGATCAACATTACCAGCCCTACCACCAGAACGATGGTCAGGATTGGTGTAATGAGCGTAACGCGCTTTGTGGTAGCTCCCATCACTGTCACTGTATCGCTGATCCAGGGGATTGCAGGATACTGCTGGGAGAGTCCGCCTGTCACGTACAGAGCCAGGTTCTGCAGAAGATATGAGACACCAATAGCAGAAATCATTATCGACATACGGGGAGCGCTCCGCAGAGGTTTATAAGCCACCCGCTCCACCATAAATCCCAAGAACACTGTCACTATAATCATCAGTGGAATAGCTATGTAAATGGGCATCACAGTGGCTGCATACACCACCACAAGACCAGCCACCATAAAAATATCCCCATGGGCAAAGTTAATCAGACGCAGAATACCATAGACCATTGTATAGCCAATTGCAATCAGAGCGTACTGACCGCCTACTGATATCCCTGCCATCAGATATGGCAGATTTTTTGTAATCCAATCCATAAACAACCTCCTATTGTAAGTTCCGCATCTCCCCTGCCAGTACAGGGAACAAGGGTATGGCGGGAGTACAAAATACCTCCCGCCATCACTCATTTCATGCTAAAACTGTTTTTAATTTACACCCTGCTCTGTCACGAAATCCCATGCGCCGGTTTCCGTATTTGCACATTTTACATAAGCAGTATCACGCATTGCATCTCCGTTGGTATCATCAAATGCGATGTTGCCGGACACGCCTGTATAAGTTACGCCCCAAAGAGCCTCATTTACTGCGGCTGCATCTGTGGAGCCTGCTGCCTTCAATGCTTCCAGAGCCACATAATAAGCATCATATCCCATAGCAGTTACGGCTGAAATGGTATCGTCTCCACCATTGTTTGCCTTTGCTGTGGAATCGCTGTTGATCCACTCCTTGATACCGCTGTCGAACTCTTCATTACCGCCCTCCTGATAGAAGGTGGTTACATAAATCTGTACATCTTTTCCTTTTGCTGCATTGAGAATAACGTTAGAATCCCATGTATCGCCTGCCATCAGCGGAACAGTCAATCCCTGTGCCGCAGCCTGCTCAATAATCAGGGCTGCCGCCTCTGTAGATACAGGAGCAAAAAATACCTCTGCGCCCTCATTCTTAGCTTTTGTCACATAAGAAGTAAAGTCGCTGTTTCCCTCCTGAAAAGCCTCCTCTACAACCTCTCCGCCTAAAGCTTCAAAGGCCTGCTTGAAGTAATGGCCAAGGCCAGTAGAATAATCATCCCCCAGCTTTGTCAAGATATAAGCTTTCTTTGCACTGAATTCTGCATTTGCAAAGTTAGCCAGTACAGTTCCCTGGAAGGGATCCAAAAAGCAGATACGGAAATAGTGCTTATTTCCCTCTGTTACCTGAGGATTGGTACAGGTAACGCCAATAGCCGGAATTCCTGCATCCTTAAACACATCAGACGCTGCGATAGACACGCCAGAGCCATAAGAACCAAGTACCACAGATACGCCTGCGCTTACAAGAGAAGATGCTGCAGACGGTCCCTTATCATTTGAGGACTCATTGTCTACAATCTCCAACTGAACGGTATACTCTTCGCCGCCGATCTCTACAGTAGGAGTCATCTTGTTTGCATACTGCATACCAAGAACTTCCTGCTTGCCACCTGCACCGTTATCTCCTGATGCTGGCTCATAAACTCCGATTTTCACTACCTTTGCTCCATCGGCTGCCGGTGCTTCTGTGCCTGCGCCATCCTTGTTACTTTCGGTGTTTCCATTGCCGCCGCTGCAACCTGCAAGCATGGATACTGCCATAACTCCTGCAAGCGCAACTGCTAAAACGCGCTTTTTCATAATTCATTTCCTCCAAATTATAAGTTCCGCTTCAGCACACGGTACATATAGAACGAATTTCCGGTCGCTTTTCTCCGCTCCCGTAAATTGTTCTGTGCACTTTGTGGCCTCCGCTGTTTTACGTATGTCACAGACTACGTATTGTATGGATGCGAAACCCCACCCAGTATGTACGTCTGTCAAAGACATTTGTACGCATTTTTTAATACGGGCTTAAGTATACCATGTTTAGAAAAATTTTTCAAGAAAAAATATAAGGAAAAGCCAGAAAAAAAGCCAGGAATTCCTAAGAAATCTGGCTTTGTGCAGTAAGTTGTTCTATGGTATCTAAAAGCTCAGAAAAGTTTACGGGTTTGGTAAGGTGAACATCCATTCCACTTTTTCTGGATTTTAATTGATCGCTCTCAAAAGCATTGGCAGACAAGGCAATAATGGGGATCTGTGCCAACATTGGATTGGGCAACTTGCGAATAGCAGCGGCAGCCTCCCAGCCGTTCATTACCGGCATCTGGATATCCATAATGATCACATCATAATCACCCGGCTCTGTACGCTTCATGATCTCCACGGCAATCTGGCCATTCTCAGCAGAATCCACAAGGAATCCCATATTCTCTAAAAGCTCTGTCTCAAGCTCCCGATTAATTTCATTGTCCTCTACCAACAAAAGTCTCTGATTTACCTTATGAGAAGTAGCTGTGTTCTCACTGGCATCGCCAGACAGGGGTTGAGCCCGAAAGCGGAAGGTAACAGTGAACGTGGTCCCCTCACCCACCGTGCTCTTCACATCAATGGTTCCACCCATCATATCTACAATGCTCTTCGCAATGGTAAGCCCCAGGCCAATGCTGTGAATACCACTCAATGTAGAGTTCTTCTCCCTGACAAAAGGCTCAAAGACACTCTCTAAAAATTCCGGGCTGATACCAATCCCATTGTCTTCTACCACAAAGCTGTATACTGCTTCATGGTGGGGCAATTCTCTCCCTTCGCTGAGGGAAATCCTTACATTTCCTCCAGGCTTCGTATAAGTCACTGCATTATTGATCAGGTTGAGAACGAGCTGCTTCAATTGTTCCTGATCCGCATAGATACCTGTATGCCGAACCTCTTCACAGTTCAGCAAAAATGAAATATCCTTTTCCTGAGCCTGGGGAAGTAAAAAATCATAAACCTCCTGAACAATTCCGCACAGGTCACACTCTACTTCCTTTGGCCCAGCCGCGTTGGATAAAGCCGAAACCTGGAGAACTTTTTCAATCATATCTAAAAGTTTCTTGCTGGCTACTTCTATCTGTTCCAGATATTTTTTTGTGGTATCTATATCAGACATATTCATTTTAGCCAGAGAAGTATATCCAAAAATGGCATTTAAAGGCGTTCTCATATCATGAGAAATATTGGCCAGAAACGTATTCTTGGCCGAGACAGCCAGATTCGCCTTCCCCATAGTTTCCTCCAGCACCTTCTCTGTCTCCTGCTGAATTTTTTTGTCTGTGGCATCTCCCAGAAATACGTAAAAAATATCTCCAATCACCTCATCATGAACAAAGTGACCATAGTCTTCAATCCAGCGAATGGAACCATCCTTACAAAAAATACGATATTCTACATAATCCAAATCATACTGACTGGCAGCAATCTGCATCTGGATACTTTCTTCCACTGTATCCAAATCTTCAGGGTGTACCATTCCCCGAAAAGAATTGCCTGTAAGTTCCCGAAACTCCTCCAGGGTTTCACATCCAAAGATTCGAACTAACCCCTTATTGGCATAGATGATTTCCTCACCCTTATCTGCATAGTAAATAAGAAAGCCGCCCGGCATCTCTTCCATAAATTGGATGATTTCATCCGTTTTCCTAATGTCATTTATTCCCTTTTCCTTACCATTCTCCTGCTGGAACTGTAAAATATGTTCGATTAGATGGCGTCCACGATTTTTCAGCTCATTCATAGCGCTGTCCCCTTTCCTTCTACAGAAGTTTACCACAAAAGAAGATTTTTGTCATTAATTCTGTATCATTACACGAAATCAAATAGTGATAGCTGATTAGACTCCGGCATATCACCTAATAATCCCAGGTCTCCCATCAAGTCAACCAACGACTTAGAAATCTTACTTCGTTCCCTTAAATCATCTTTTGAGAGAAACAGACCATCCCGGGCCGCTATCTCCAATTGTTCTGCTGCCTTTTCGCCCATCCCCTCGATGGTGTCTAAGGCCGGCATCAGTTTCCCATCTATAATCTGGAAATGATGGGCTTTCGCTTTGTATATATCAAGAGGCCAAAACTCAAAGCCTCTGGCATACATCTCCTGTACAATCCGCATATCCCGCAGAGAGGCCTGCTCCTTTTGAGATAATTGATCCCCACGCCGCTTATAGTCTGCCAGATAATAATTTAAGCGTTCTTTTCCCTGACACATCAGTTCATAACTAAAGGCGGATGCACGGATACTGAAAAAGGCGGCATAATAAGCCAAGGGATAATTTATTTTACAGTAAGCAATTCTCCAGGCCATCATAACATAAGCCACTGCATGAGCTTTCGGGAACATATACTTAATCAGGGTACAGGATTCAATATACCAGTCTTCTACGCCTGCTGCTTTCATGGCGTCTATCCACTCCGGCTTAAGCCCTTTTCCTTTTCTTACACTCTCCATTATGGTAAAGGAGAGACTTGGCTCCACTCCCATCTGAATCAAATATAACATAATATCATCACGGGTACAGATCGCTGTAGAAATAGTGGCCTTCCCTTCCTGGATAAAGCGCTGAGCATTGTTCAGCCATACATCCGTACCGTGAGCCAGGCCTGCAATTCTTGCCAAATCCGAGAAGGATTGAGGCTTCGCCTCCTCCACCATCTGCATAGCAAAATCTGTTCCAAACTCCGGGATTCCCAGACATCCCAAATGGCAGCCGCCGATATCCTCCGGTGTAAGTCCCAATGCCTCTGTATTTTTAAATAGAGACATGACCATCTGATCGTCCAAGGGGATCGATCTGGCATCGATTCCTATCAAATCTTCCAGCATACGAATCATAGTCGGATCATCGTGTCCGAGAATGTCCAGCTTCAATAGGTTGTGGTCAATGGAGTGGTAATCAAAGTGGGTCGTAACAATATCAGTAGTCATATCATTGGCCGGATGCTGAACTGGGGTAAAAGAGTAAATTTCCTCCCCATGGGGCAGTACGACGATTCCCCCCGGGTGCTGGCCTGTGGAACGCCGCACGCCTACGCAGCCCTGGACGATACGGTCGATCTCACAAGTTCGCTTGGGCTGTCCGTGTTCTTCATAATAATTTTTCACGTATCCAAAAGCTGTCTTGTCTGCCAGTGTTCCAATCGTTCCTGCCCGGAAAGTCTGCCCGGTTCCAAAAATGACCTCTGTATATTTATGAGCCTTAGGCTGATAATCACCAGAAAAATTCAGATCAATATCAGGCTCTTTGTCTCCTTTAAATCCGAGAAACGTCTCAAAAGGAATATCGAAACCATCTTTCTTTAAAAGTTCCCCACAGACTGGGCAATTTTTATCTGGCATATCACAGCCTGCAGCTCCTGCATACTTGCGCACATCCTCTGAATCAAAATCTGCATAGTGGCATTTGGAACAGTAGTAATGAGGTGACAAAGGATTTACCTCTGTAATACCAGCCATGGTAGCCACAAAGGAGGAGCCTACAGAACCACGAGAGCCTACCAGATATCCATCATCGTTGGACTTCCACACTAATTTTTGGGCAATGATATACATCACAGCAAATCCATTAGATATAATGGAGTTTAGTTCTCTCTCTAACCGTGCCGTCACCACCTGTGGCAGCTCCTTCCCATAGATGGACCAGGCTTTCTCATAGCAAATATCACGCAAGGTTTGGTCAGAATTCTCAATCACCGGCGGACACTTATCTGGCCGCACAGGGGAAATGTACTCAATCATATCCGCGATTTTATTCGTATTAGTAACAACCACCTCTTGGGCTTTGTCACTTCCCAGGTATTCAAATTCTGCAAGCATTTCCTCTGTCGTGCGCAAGTACAAAGGCGCCTGATCATCTGCGTCTTTAAAGTGCTTGCCCGCCATGATAATTCTACGGTATACTTCATCTTCAGGATCCAGAAAATGGACATCGCAGGTAGCCACTACAGGCTTCCCAAACTGATCTCCCAGGCTCACAATACGTTTGTTCAGGCGAATTATATCTTCCTTTGACTCAAATATAGGGCGCTCTCCCCGCAGCATAAATTCATTGTTGCCCAGAGGTTGGATCTCCAGATAGTCATAAAAGCTTACCAGCTTTGCAATCTCTTCCTGAGGGGCTGAGCGCACAAGGGCCTGGTAGAGTTCGCCCGCTTCACAGGCAGATCCTATGATTAATCCCTCTCTGTGCTTTTGCAGTACACTTTTAGGGATTCTGGGGCGTTTTGCATAGTAGTCAATATGAGACCAGGAAACCATCCGATACAGATTTACCCGCCCAATCTCGTTCTTCGCCAAAAGAATCACATGATAGGTTGGAAGCTTTTTGATGGCATCAGCGTTCAGATTACTCATCTCGTTCACTTCATCCAGATTTTCAATGTCGCGTTCTTTTAGCATCTCAATAAATCTCACAAAAATTTCTGCTGTACACCCGGCATCGTCCACTGCTCTGTGGTGATTTTCCAGAGAAATATCCAGAGCTTTCGCTACGGTGTCCAGCTTATATCGCTTAAGACTGGGCAACAGAACCCGGGCCAGAGCCACTGTATCTACTACAGTATATTCGCATGGAAGCCCCTGCCGTTCACAATTTTTATGAATAAAGCTCATATCAAAACCTGCATTGTGGGCTACCATTACAGCTCCTTGGCAAAAAGCCAAAAACTCAGGCAATACTTTCTCAATGACAGGCTCCTTCACCACCATATCATCGGTGATACCTGTCAATTTCTCAATCTCAAAAGGAATAGGGATCTGGGGATTGACAAAGGCGCTAAATTTATCCGTGATCACAGATCCTTCTACCTTTACCGCTCCAATCTCTATGATCCTATCATTTTCTGCGCTAAAGCCTGTGGTCTCTATATCAAAGACTACATATGTATCTTCCAGGCTCTGACCTTTTGCATCCGTAATGATATCCTTCATGTCATCTACCAGGTATCCCTCCATGCCATAGATGACCTTGAAAGGATCTCCTTTGTCCAGACAATGACTGGCGTCCGGGTAGGCCTGTACTACCCCATGGTCTGTCACCGCGAGAGCCTTATGTCCCCAGGACTTGGCCCGCTTAATGATATCTTTTACGTCTGAGACTCCGTCTGTATCACTCATTTTTGTATGGCAATGGAGCTCCACCCGTTTGATCTCGCTTTTGTCAAGACGCTGCTTTCGAAAATCTCCAGATTTTTTAATGCCTGTCACAGCGCTAATCGTCAGCTCATTGTCAAAGCGATCGATTGTAGTCATACCTTTTAGTTTAATAAATGCGCCTTTTTTTACATTTACACGGAAATCCTCCATCTGCTCGTTTTTGGCAAACAGCTTCACCCGTATGGTATCCGTATAGTCTGTGACTGTAATTGTAACTATGGTCTTCTCTCCACGGATCTCTCTCTCATCCAGACCTATCACATGTCCGTGGACGACTACCTCTCCCATTTCTCCTACAATCTGGCACAGGGACACCATCTCCCCATCCTCAAAATCGCGTCCATAGATCACATCAGGATTATTACTTTTACCTCTGCCGACATTGCTTCTGGGGGCTCTCCGATAGGGATAATCTTCATTTCCAGAGAATGGACGGCCTGCCTTCTTCCCTCCGTTCTCTTTCTTCGGTGCTGCCTTTTTGTCCGTTTTCCCGGACTCCACTTTTTTCTCTGATTTCCCGGCAGCTCCCGCGTCATCTTCCTGAAGAGAATGTTCCTCCTGGGCTTTCATCATATTCTCGATCAGTGTCACTGCTTCCCGTTCAACATTGAGCTGACCTTTTCCCTTTTTCTTGCTGACGCTCTTTTCTATGAACTCTGTCTGAATTTGCAGCTTAAGGCCGCAACGCTCCGTAAAAATCTTATAGAGAATTCGTATGAGTTCGTCAGCGGCTTCTTCTCCCAGGGTAGTCTTCTCCAGCACTAAGTTCATGCAGTGTTCCTCTGGAAAAGAAATTTTAGCTCCCCGAAATAGGTTATATTCCAAAATATTATAGTTTTTTAGCTCAAAGAGAATACTGTCCCGGTAAAGCTCCATCAGCTTTTGTGGCGTATACTGGCTGGACAGCTCAAAACGTTCCAGTATCTTTAGCTCCACTGGATTTGTCCCGAAAAGCTGCTTTTTTAAAGTTCGTTCCAGGTGAAAAAGCTGTTCCTTGTGGATCAGCTTTCCGCTCACCAGATAGACACGAATAAAATTTCTTGCCCTGTTTGTCGTAACTTTCTCTACCCGAACCTGTCCCAAAAGATCTGTCAGGCTTTGATCCATATGTAAGGGCGGAAAGACCTCTTCGAACATTTTCTCCATCTATAACTCACTCCACCGGTCCCTTATAATCTGATAATTCCTGCCGCAAGGCTTCCAGAAGTTCACTTTCTGGCAATTTCTTTACAATCTCACCCTTCTTAAACAGGAGACCCTCTCCAATGCCTCCCGCAATCCCAATATCTGCTTCTTTTGCCTCCCCCGGGCCGTTCACCACACAGCCCATAACTGCCACTTTCAGATCCAGAGGCAGCTCAGCAACCATTTCTTCCACCTGGTTTGCCAGCCCTATGAGATCAATCTTTGTTCTTCCGCAGGTAGGGCAGGATACGACTTCCACGCCGCCTTTGCGAAGCCCCAGGGTCCTTAAAATAAGCTTCGCCGATTTCACCTCTTCTACAGGATCCCCTGTAAGAGATACGCGGATGGTATCGCCGATTCCCTGGTAGAGAATAATACCCAGTCCCAGGGCAGATTTAATATTTCCAGAGAGAAGCGTGCCAGATTCTGTAATTCCCACATGCAGGGGGTAGCTTGTCCTCTCACTGATGAGCTCATGGGCCCTGGCGCACATTAAGACATCTGAGGATTTAATACTGATTACAAGCTGATCATACCCCATATCCTCAATCATGTGTACTTTATCAAGAGCGCTCTCCACAATTCCTTCCGCTGTCACCCCATGGTATTTTTGAACCAGCTCTTTTTCCAGAGAGCCGCTGTTGACGCCCACTCGGATAGGAATCTTGCGGTCCTTTGCCACATCCACCACTGCCTTTACCCGGTCGGGGCTTCCAATATTTCCAGGGTTAATGCGAATCTTATCTGCACCGTTTTCCATGGCGGCTATAGCCAGACGATAGTCAAAGTGAATGTCTGCCACCAGAGGAATCGTAATTTCTTTCTTAATCTCGGCGAAAGCCAAAGCTGCTTTCATGGTGGGAACTGCGCAGCGGATAATATCACAGCCGGCCTTAGTCAGGCGCTGAATCTGATCTACAGTCGCTTTTACATCTTCCGTCCTTGTATTTGTCATGGATTGGATTAGAATGGGATTACCCCCACCGACAACCCGATCTCCAATCTGAATCGTCTTTGTATGCTCTCTCACAGCAATCTCTCCTTTCTTGCCTCCTGTTCCCGCTTAAAACGCCCCCATTTTTCCACATTCAAAATCATTCCCAACTCTATGAGCAGAAAAACGGTAGCCGTTCCACCATAACTAAAGAAGGGCAGTGTCACACCCGTAGTTGGAAATAATCTTGTCACAACCATCAAGTTCAAAAGCACCTGTAAAGCCACGTGAGAAAAAACGCCAATGGCCAGAAGACGACCGAACAAATCTTCTGCCATCTGAGCAATGATATACAAGCGATACAACAGGTAGATAAATAACAGGATCACAAGCCCGGCCCCAAATATTCCCAATTCCTCACAGACAATAGAAAATATCATATCATTGAAGGGCTCTGGAATACGCCCCAGTTTTTGGATACTGTTCCCCAGGCCTTTGCCCATAAGCCCGCCAGACCCGATAGCATAGAGACCTTGTAGGGACTGGTAAGCTGTATCCGACTCATAGGAATAGGGATCCAGCCATGCCTGTATGCGGGCAATACGGAAAGCAGAGTCCGAGTCCGCAAAATTCATAGTATAGTAAATAATTCCTGCACCAGCAAGAGCGCCCACCCCCGCCAGAATGACAAAGGGGTAATATTGAGGGTGGACCATGAACACCATTAGAAAGCTAATGCCCAGTACAATCACCGCAGTACTCATGTTATTACTAATCTTCAGAATTAAACCAGAGACTATAATCGTGGGCAGCATAACTCTCGCAAAAACTTTCAGGTTCTTCAGGCTGTTGGCATATTTACAGATCAGGGCTGCTGAAAAGACGATCATTCCGACTTTCACCGGTTCAGCCACCTGGAACTGGCCCAAGCCTGGTACTTTCAGCCATCGGGTAGCGCCTTTTACTTTTACCCCTAAGCCTGGTACTGTTAACAGCAGAATCAACACAATAGAACCTATCAGAGCCAACATTGCAAAATAACGCCAGTTATGATAATCAATGTTCGCAACAATCAACATCATCAGTATACCAATCAAACTATATTTTGCCTGACTTTTCAAAAGGTATGTAGGATCGTAGTTATAAGCTTCACTTATACTTGCCGTATAGTAGCTGGCACTGTATATCATAATCAGGCCAAATACAATCAGAAAGATGACTGCTACGATCAGATTCATGTCGTAACTTAACAAGTAGGAACGCACGCGTCCCCGCTTCCGTCTGTCTGTCATGAAACTCCTCCAAATATATAATCTGGGTAACAGTATAACACAAAATTGGAAGCTGTGTATTAAAATTATTAAAAATATATGCTCAAAAATAAATACCCTCTCTTGACAAGGGCATACACGCCCTTGTCAAGAGAGGGTACGGGGAAACAACAATAGAAAAGCTGCCACAGAATAGCTTGAGCCTTTAGAGCCATATGCTCAGGTCTTCCATTCTGTGACAGCTTGTCATTACTTAAAAACAAATTATCGATTGTTGCGCAACTTATACAACCACACGAATCCACCCTTCAGGCGCTTCCAGCCTTCCCATTTGGATTCCTGTCAGGGTATCATATAGCTTCTGGGTAGTGGGACCCATTTTCTCCATGCCGCTGGGCAGGCAGATCTCTTTGCCGTGATCCACGATTTTTCCAACTGGAGAGATGACAGCCGCTGTCCCGCAGAGGCCACATTCTGCAAAGTCTTTTACTTCTTCCAGGGCAACTTCCCTCTCTTCCACTTCCAGACCCAGATATTCTTTTGCCACATGCAGCAAGGAACGACGGGTGATAGAAGGGAGAATACTGGAAGACTTCGGTGTCACCACTTTATTGTCCTTTGTCACGAACAGGAAGTTGGCTCCGCCTGTCTCCTCTACGTTTGTTCTGGTAGCTGCATCCAGATACATGTTCTCATCATAGCCTTCCTGATGAGCAGTTACAATGGCGTGCATGCTCATGGCATAGTTCAGTCCGGCCTTGATGTGGCCAGTTCCCCGGGGAGCCGCACGGTCAAAATCACACACGCGGATAGTCAGAGGCTTTACGCCGCCCTTGAAATATGGACCAACTGGCGTCACAAAAATACGGAACTGATATTCATCTGCAGGCTTTACGCCAATCACTGGATTTGTACCAAACAGATATGGACGAATGTAGAGTGTAGCCCCTGTTCCAAAAGGCGGAACATAAGCTGCATTTGCCTTTACTACTTCTATCACTGCATCAATAAAACGCTCTTTGGGAAATACAGGCATCTCCAGGCGACGCGCAGACTGCTCCATACGCTCTGCGTTGAGATCCGGTCGGAAGGTTACAATATGGCCATCCGCTGTAGTATATGCCTTTAATCCCTCGAATACAGTCTGTGCATACTGTAATACTCCCGCGCACTCATTGATGGCCACAGTAGCATCCTCTGTCAGGATACCCTCATCCCATGCTCCATTCTGAAAGTTGGAGACATATCTCTTATCAGTCGCTATATACCCAAAGTCAAGATTTCCCCAGTCAATATTTTTCTTTTCCATTTTTCTTTCACCCTTTCCTCTTGTCTACCGCTCCCAAGCAGCAGAAAATGTATTAAGCTCTGGCAAGTGTAAACTGATCTACCAATTGTTTTAAGCTGGAGGCTTCAGCAGATAGCTCTTCGCTGGCAGCAGCGCTCTGCTGGGCTGTGGCGCTATTGCTCTGCACAACCGAGGCAATCTGACTAATTCCCTCATTGACCTGAGAAACTCCCTCCGACTGCTCATTGGACACAGAGGCAATTTTATCAATAGAACTTACCATGGACTGGATACTGTCTACTACTTTCATTAAGGCTTCTGCTG
Source organism: Clostridia bacterium (assembly GCA_910574475.1). Lineage (GTDB taxonomy): Bacteria > Bacillota > Clostridia > Lachnospirales > Lachnospiraceae > Laedolimicola. The sequence continues at coordinate 88,563 of CAJTAT010000009.1, forward strand.
TGTGCTGTGCAATATCAGTGCCCATTTGTACTGCCTCTGTAGAATGGGTAATAAGTACAGATGTATTTTTAGATGCCTCTGCGGATTTGCTGGCCAAGTTGCGAACTTCATCAGCTACTACAGCAAAGCCTTTTCCTGCATTGCCAGCCCGGGCTGCTTCCACTGCTGCATTTAATGCCAGGATATTCGTCTGGAAAGCAATATCTTCAATGGTCTTAATGATTTTTCCAATCTCACCAGAGCTGGAATGAATTCTCTCCATGGCGCCCATAAGCTCCTGCATCTGCTGGTTACAGGTAGCAATCGCCGCACCTACATGGTGGGTCTGATCGCGAACCTCCATTGCGCTTTGAGCCGTATCCTTTACCTGACCAGAAATTTCACCCATCCGCGCTGCCAACTCCTGCACAGAACTGGCCTGCTCCACCGCCCCCTGACTTAGATTCTGGGCGCTGGAAGATACTTGACCGCTGGCATTGGAAACCTGATCTGCAGATACGTTGATCTGGCTTATGATCTGGCTTAATCCTACTTTCAAATTACGCATGGAGCCCAGAATACTCTGAAAGTCTCCAACATAGGCCTCCCTATTCTGGGACTGAATATCCAAATTTTGATTAGCCATCTCTTTTAATAAATAGTCAATATCATGGATAATAGCAGACAAACCTGCTACCAGTTCCCCGGTAGATTTCATCAACATACTCGTTTCATCTCTGCCGACAACCTCTGGCACTGACGATTCCAGATCCCCTTCCACCAGCAGCTTCATGCGCTCTGCGCAGGCTTTCATGGGCTGACTGATATTATTAGCCAGTTTCAGAGCCACTACGATGGAGAGCAGAATAGCAAGGACAATCACGATAAGGTTGATTGCAATTCCAAAATAGGTGGTAGCCAGATAATCTGACTGAGGGGCAACTACAGCCACACTCCACCCATCTGTACCGTCTACTGGCGCATAGGCCGCAAACATACTTTCTTGAGCGCTCCGATAGCTTCCAAAACCAGTCTTGCCCTGACGCATAGCCTCATGGATTGCTGCCAGTCCTTTTAAGGAAGAGTCCGTCTTGGCCTCAGCCTCAATATTTTGGACAGTGATAGTATCCAGTGTCGTATCTGCAATCGTATCACCAGTATGATTAATCATATAGGCCCGGCTGTTCTCACTGACATGGATTGAGGAAACAATATCATTCAGGAATGTTTCATGGGGAACAAAATAGACTACCCCCACAATTTTCGCCCCCTTGATTCCCCCTTCATAAATTGGGGCTGCCACCATAATAGACAATTCTCCTGTCACCTTACTGATCAGTGGTTCAGATACATAGACATTTCCCTGCATGGCTTGTTTCACATATTCACGGTCAGAATAGTCATTCCCATCAAAGATACTGATACCGTCTGCGCCGACGATATTTCCCCTCTGGAAATCATGCATACTGGCGCGTTCATCTATGATGGAACGCTTTTCTTCAAGTGAAACTTCCGGGTCAAGGAGCTGTGAAATACACCCTGTATCCATGGCAACATTCTTGTAGGCAGTCAGCTCCTGTTCAATGCGCTCCGCCGCAAGAGTTGCCGTCTCACTCATCATTTGATCCACCGTCGCGATTGTACTGTTGTAATTGAGAGTAATGCTGGATGCACCTACTGCAATCAGCGCAATCAGAACTGTCACCATAAGACATAGGGTGATTTTGGTCCGAATGCTTTTCATCTCTATATGTACCTCCTATTTTTATAATGTGAACCACAAACATGTTTCACCACTTAAAAATATTATATGGATTCGCCCTATGGTTTGTCAACTCTTTCATATTTCAGAAATTCAAATTCCAGATCATAGTAGGTCTTTTCTCCGCTGGATGCTGTCACCTTCCACTCCGGCATTTCATCAAGATTGGGGAAAAGGGTGTCAGCTTCGTAGGCATAGTCTATCTTTGTCACATGAGCTTTATTGCAGTAAGGAAGGAATTGCCTGTAAATACTGCCTCCTCCTATAATATAGACATCCTCTGAAGAGTACTTCTCTAATTCTTCCAAAACTTCCTCGATCGTGTGAAATACAAGGGCTCCCTTCACATCATAAGACTTGTTCGTAGTTAAAACAATATTCGTCCTGTTCTTTAAAGGCATCCCGTTTGGAAAAGTTTCCAGGGTCTTCCTGCCCATAACAACTACTTTCCCAGTAGTCTCCGTCCGAAAGAACTTCATATCCTCGGGAATACTGACCAGCAACTTATTATTCAGGCCAATGGCCCAATTTTTGTCTACTGCTACAATCAAATTCATTCTTATTATTCTCCTTTAAATTTCTATACGTCCCTTCTCCCTACTTTAAACGGCTATAGGGATATCTTTAATCTGAGGGCCAGTCACATAGTCCTCCACAATTAAATCTGCTGTGGTAAATGCGTAAAAATCTGTAATCTCAGAGTTCAAGGATACTTTAGGAGCTTGATAGACTGGCCGCTCAATCAGCTCTTTCACAATATTCACATGGCGGTCATAAATATGGGCGTCTGCAATCACATGCAGCAGTTCGCCGGGAATCATCTGACAGACCTGGGCCACCATCATTAACAGAATGGCATACTGACACACATTCCAGTTATTGGCCGCCAGCACATCCTGGGAGCGCTGATTCAGAACCATGTTTAAAGTTAGCTTTTCTTCCCCCGGCTTTTTTGTCACATTGTAGGTGACACTGTAAGCGCAAGGGTAGAGATTCATTTCGCTCAAATCTGCGAACACATACGTATTTGTCATAATTCTTCTACTGTAAGGATTCTGCTTCAAATCATATAAGACACGATCCATCTGATCCATCATGCCCTCTTTGTACCGGCTTTTTACTCCAATCTGGTAGCCATAAGCCTTTCCAATGGAACCTGACTCATCGGCCCACTCATCCCAAATATGGCTGTTCAGGTCACGAATATTGCTGGATTTTTTTTGATAAATCCACAAAATCTCATCCATACAGCTCTTTAAGGCGGTCCTCCTCAATGTCAGAGCCGGAAATTCTTTTGACAAATCATAACGGTTCACCACCCCGAATCGCTTGATAGTGTAAGCCGAGCTTCCATCCTCCCATTTAGGGCGAACCTTTTCCCCCTCTGTACTTGTTCCATTCTCAATTATATCCCTGCACATTTGTATAAATACCTGGTCTGCATAACTCACGGCTCCATCCTCCTAATTTAAAGTTCCGCTTTGGCCCAAGTACGGTCCAGGCCTTAGCTGTTTTTTAACGCAAAAACATGCGGATCAGCTTTTCATAAGCTCCTCGGTAAGGCTGATACCGCATGGGGAGATCCAGCCAGGTCTTTTTATCCACAATGCTTTTCTTATGGGAAAATGTCTCAAATCCTGCCTTTCCATGATATGCTCCCATGCCGCTCTCTCCAAAACCGCCAAAGCCCATCTCACTGGTGGCCAGATGAATAATCGTATCATTGATACACCCGCCCCCAAAGCCACACCGGGACATTACGAACCGGGCAGCTTCTCTGTCTTTTGTGAAAAAATATAAGGCCAGAGGGTGGGGCAAATGGTTCACTTTTTCCACTGCTGCATCCAAGGAGTCGTACGTGACAATGGGAAGCACTGGCCCGAAAATTTCCTCCTGCATCACTGCATCCTCAAAGCTCACTCCATCCATGACGGTAGGCTCGATTTTTTGCTCATCTCTGATAGATTTCCCACCAAATACAATCTTCTCCCTGTCCATTAGCTTCTGTATTCTGAGAAAATGCTTTTCATTAATGATTTTCCCATAATTTTCATTGGTCAAGGGATTCTTTCCATATTGCTTTTGAATCTGTCTCTTAATCTCAGAAAGCAGTTCTTCTTTCACTGCCTTGTGGCAATAAATATAGTCTGGCGCTACGCAAGTCTGGCCGCAGTTTAAAAATTTGCCAAATACAATCCGTTTGGCAGCCAGCTTGATATTGGCGCTTTTATCCACGATACAGGGGCTCTTCCCTCCCAGTTCCAGAGTTACAGGTGTCAAATACTTAGCAGCATGCAGCATGACCTCCTTCCCCACACTCTGGCTTCCAGTAAAGAAGATATAGTCAAACTTTTGCGTAAGCAGGCAAGTATTTTCCTCTCTTCCCCCAGTAATCACAGACACATGTTCTTTTGGAAAACACTCTTCTATAATTTTCTGTATCACTTCACTTGTATGAGGTGAGTATGCACTGGGCTTTAAGATAACTGTGTTGCCTGCGGCAATGGCGTCCACCAGGGGTTCCACAGATAAAAGAAATGGATAGTTCCATGGACTCATAATCAATACCTGACCGTAGGGATAGGGCTTTTGATAGCTCCTGGAATGAAATTGGGCCAGAGGCGTATAGACGGTTCTCTCTCTTACAAAGGATCGGACATGCTTTTCCATATAAGTGATCTCGCTTAAAACCATCCCTGTCTCACACATATAGCTCTCAAAATTGCTCTTACCCAAATCCTTTTTTAGAGCTTCATGGATAGCCGACTCTCCTTTTTGTATCCCTGCCTTTAATCGTCTCAGAGCTTTTATCCGATAATCTGCATCCAGTGTGACTCCTGTCCTGAAAAATCTGCCCTGCTTTTCTATGATATCTTTTATTTCTGTCTCTTTCATAGCTTGCTTCTCCCTCACCTACTTCATTAACAAGTAGTAAAACTTTTCAAGCTCTTTGGCGTTCATCAGGATGGGAACAGGATAGAGAGGGTTTGCCTCCTTATCTGCATAGCGTGAAAGCTTGGGGATATCTTCCTCCTTGATCTCCTCAATCTTATCCCCGATCCCAAAGCGGCCTTTCATTTCCTGAATTCCACGGATAAACGTTTCCGCCGCCACATCATAAGGTGTATCTTTTTCTACAAGTCCTGCCTCCAAAGCCAGTTGGTACAGCTTTTTATGAATCTTAGTTCCATACGCTTCCAGAACAAAGGGAAGCAATACTGCGTTTGCATAGCCATGAGGCACATTATACTCGCCTCCAAGGGAGTGAGCCACTGCATGGACATAGCCTACATAGGATTTTGTAAATGCACAGCCTGCATAAAAGGAAGCCTTTAGCATCTCTTTTCTGGCTACCAGGTTTGTGCCATCCTCATAAACTTTATCGATATTTTCAAAGATAAGCTTTACAGCCAACAGGGCATCTTTTTTCGTTCCATATGTAGTAGAATTTCCAATATAAGCTTCAACGGCATGAGTCAGGGCATCCATTCCTGTAGTGGCTGTGATAAAAGGAGGAAGGCTTAGTGTTACCTTGGGGTCCAATACCGCATACCTGGGAATCAGCGGAAAATCATTGATGGCATATTTATGCCGGGTCTCGGCGTCTGTTATCACAGCGGCCAGAGTTGTCTCGCTTCCTGTCCCGGCAGTCGTTGGCACAGCAATGAGAAGGGGAAGCTTTTTATGGACTTTTAAGATACCCTTCATTTTGGCAAGAGGCTGTTTTGGTTTTGCAAGACAGGCTCCTGTCGCCTTGGCACAGTCGATGCTAGAGCCTCCTCCGAATCCAATAATCCCGCTACAACCATTTTCAAGGTACAGTTCTATAGCCTCCTGTACATTTGCCGTGGTGGGGTTGGCCACCGTCTTATCATACACCACATACCAGATTCCACTGTCAGAAAGAGTCCGTTCCAACTGTCTTGTAAGTCCGTGACTCCTGATCCCGCTGTCAGTGATGATTAGTACGCTGTTACATTTTCGTTTATTCAGTATTTCTGGAAGTCTTTTCACACTTCCCACAATTTTAGGCTTCCGATAAGGAAGAAACGGAAGAGCTATTTTCAGCGCTGTCTGAAATGACCTGCAATACACTCTTTTTCCTAAGTTCACATTTGCCACTATCCTTTCTCTATTGAATCTAACTCTCTTGCCCTCGCCTGACCTGGGGCAGAGTTAATTCTCGATAGAAATATAGCAGCAAATCCGCCATTTGTCAATCATACCCTCCATGGAAAAAGGTACATATGCAGGGTCGGTATATAATCGCAATAACTCCTCCTGTGTGCTGTCTTCCAACAGAAAAGGATGTCTCAAATCATTTGAAACATCCCCCCAACTTTTATTATATTTCTTATGTACTCAGTCAAAAAGCCTTCTCAGCTCTCCACTACCTCCAGCACATCCATAGGACAGGCCTTTGCACAAATTCCACAGGCAATACATTTGGATGCTGTAGGAGAAGTCTCTGCCTTAACCATCAAGCCAAAGGGACAGGCTTCCACACATTTGCCACAGCCAGTACACAGCTTTTTATTCACCATATACACGCCTTTTGCATTTTGGGTGATTGCTCCTGCCTCGCAGGCCTCTGCACATTTTCCACACTGAGGACAGGCCATTGGACGAACTGTCTTTTTCTCCACAATCTGAATGCAGGACTTGTCGGGATCAAACTCCTTATAGAAGCTTTCGGAACATGCTCTGACACACTCTAAGCATGCCATACATTCAGCCCCTTTTTTCATCATCAGTTTTTTCATATCTTGTTTCCTCCAACCTTTGCTATGAACTATCATTCTATGCCTCTAAGTTTACCATCATTGAGATAATTTCTCAACCTAAAATTTTAACCAATGTTTTTTCCGTTCTCTGTATATTTACCAATTTGCCGAAATTTTTTCCAAAAAAGTGTTGACAAATAATTCTTTTTATAGTATTATCAATCATGTCGCTGGAACACAGTACAGCACATGCGATAGTGGCGTAGTTGGTAACGCGCGACCTTGCCAAGGTCGAGACCGCGGGTTCGAGCCCCGTCTATCGCTTTTATTTTCAGAAGCCTATAGAGAGGCTTCTTTTTTATTTTCTGAATTGTCATCATTTACCCTCAGTGGACAAAAGACAGTACTTGGGTGTGTATTCCTTTGTTCACTGAGGGTAAAAAATCTGTATAAATTTTATTCTTTCACACATACTACTCCCAATACTATTTTTGAATCAAACATTGAATGTTCAATCAACGAAAGGAGAAATCATCATGTGCCACAAACCCAAAAAGGAATCTGCCCTGGAATTGCCGCCCTCTTGCCGTGCCGCAGCCGACAAAATGGAGCAAGCCCTGCGGGAGGAAGATACCGCCTCTTATCCCATTGCAAAATTGTCAGCTTCTTCCATCTCAGTCATTTCCAAGGCAGAGGACCAGCTTCGGAAGGAGCTCGGCAAGGATATTGTTCTTATCGCCCATGAAGCCAGATAAGAATCGTGCAGTAGGAGAACTTTTAATCAAACTATCAATAGGAGAACTAATATGTCAGTTGAATTCCAGAAAAGTGAAACCAGAGAGAATTTAATGCGCGCCTTTGCAGGCGAAAGCCAGGCCAGAAACCGCTACACTTTTGCCGCAGAAGAAGCTCGCAGACAAAAGCTTCCCGTTCTTGCAGATTTGTTTACCTTTACTGCGAATCAGGAAAAAGAACACGCTGAGATCTACTACAATCATCTACAGTCTCTTTCCGGTACAACCGTCCATATAGATGGAGGGTACCCCATCGATCTCTACCCAAACATGACTCAAATTCTGCGTGCAGCCCAGCACAATGAATATGAGGAGCATGATTCTGTCTACAAAACTTTTGGCGACAAGGCTATGGAAGAGGGATTCCCGTCTGTGGCCTCTTCCTTTTATGGTATTGCGAAGATCGAAAAAGTCCATGGAGATCGCTTTGGCAATTTTGCCACACTGATGGAAGAGAACCGCCTTTTTTCTTCTGAAGGCCAGGAAGTGTGGATGTGCCTGAATTGCGGTCATATTCATACAGGCCCTACAGTTCCTGTTTCCTGTCCCATTTGCCATAAGGAGCAAGGGTATTTTATCCGGCTATCTTATATTCCTCTGTCTCTTAATCAGAGGCAATAATGAGCGTTGTAACTATCTGAAAGCAGAGCTGTCCACATTTGTGGCAGCCCTGTTTTTTTGTTAGCTACGTTCACATCCATATCCTTCCTTGAAAATTCCAGAAAATCCCTTTATAATAACCTTAAGATGCCAGATCGATACTTAATTAAACGAGGAGGATACTACATGACACCCAAAAAACAATACTTTGAGAATGTTGCAAAAACAATCATCGCCAATTTGGAAAAACGTCAGATGGAGGGATATTACTGTGAAGACAGCGAAGCGGCTGTGAAAAAAGTTCTAGAAATGATTCCTGAAGGCGCTTCCATTTCCTGGGGCGGAACTATGACCATGACCGAGACTGGTATGATGGCAGCCTTGGAAAAAGGTTCGTACACTTTGATTGACCGAATGTTAGCAAAAACTCCTCAGGAGAGAAAGGAGCTCTATGCAAAGGCTGTGTGTGCTGATTATTACTTTATGAGTACCAATGCCATTACTCTGGACGGAGAGCTGGTAAATATAGACGGTTTTGGCAACCGGGTAGCCTGCCTCTGTGCCGGACCAGATTATGTGATGATTCTGGCCGGTATGAATAAACTAGTAAGTACTGTGGAGGAAGGCCACGACCGGGTCAGAAATATTGCTGCTCCCATGAACTCTGTACGTCTGAACAAAAATACTCCCTGCTTTACGAAAGGTAGATGCTTTGAATGTCTGTCCCCAGAATGTCTTTGCAGTCAGATTGTGGTGACAAGGCGTTCCCATGTTCCCGGAAGAATTAAAGTGTTCTTAATTGGAGAAGAGCTTGGGTATTAATCTGTCTCTGTCCTCAGCTCATAATTATTGTACACACGAAAGATAAGATCCTCTTCCCCTGTTAGCATCATGGTAAACTGTATGGTTTCTCCCTCATCCCAAAGCTTTAACTCACTGTATGTCTGTCCCCCGTTCAGGCTATAGTCATAATACATCACTTGACTTTCCTGGTCTGTCCCATGAAGAGTAATAAGCCACTGGGCGTTTCCCTGGAACTCTTTTTTGTACCACACCTCTTCTGGAGGTGTGGTGTCCGGGAGAACGGTTGTGGACGGAATGAATTCATCTAATTCTGGAAGTTCTGACAATGTGTTTCCTTTTTCTAAGCCAAAATAAGCGGCAAGTCCGGCTGCATCCCTCTGTCCCAGAGATCTCAGGGCTTCTGTGGTACACATGAGAGACCAGTCACTGTCCTCATCCATATATCCGTGTTCAACGATCAGGGCCGGGATTTCCAGGCTTTTACACTCTCGTATAATTCCATAATAATCAGCCCCCTTACTTCCCAACCTGGTTTTTACTCCCTTTGAGACAAAGCCGTAATCTGTAAGCTGATTTAAAATACTTCCTCCTACGCCTGCACCTCTCGCATAAAATCGGTCAAATGCTGACACAAAGACTTCTGAACCGTAAAAATTATGTTCTGCCGAAGCATTTAAATGAAGGCTGACCAAAAGATCCCCATTTACAGACTTGGCATAAGAGGCACGCTCCTTCAAGGTTAAAGATCGATCTGAGTCTCTGGTGAGAAAAACCTCTACATTTCCGTACTTAGATAGCTCTTCCTCCATAGCCTTAGCGATCTCCAGGGTCAGATACTTTTCATAGGTGTCCCGGTAAATGGCTCCAAGTTCCTGTTCATCGTCTGTTCCCGGCCCCCCATGGCCTGGATCCAGTACAATCCGAAGTTTTGGGGCTATATTTGTATCAGGGTCCTCTACCTCTTCCATCTCTCTGTCTGAAGTCTGCTCTGTTTCTGGCTCCTGGCTCTCTTTCGGCATTTCTATCTCTTCAGCTTCCTGGGGCTGTATTTTCTCCCCATCTAAAATGCCTTGTGCTTCTGCCAGAGCGAGGTCCTTTGCCTGAATACACTCTTCTAACGCTTCTTCTATCTGCGCCAAAATGACAGGCCCGGTAATCTTACCAGACCTGCCTTCTGTATGAAACTTTATCCAGATTGTCACTGCCGCCCCTGCAATCGTGAGTATCAACAAGGGAATAAATAGGAACAGGAGCCTTTTTGCCATCCTTTTCCGTCGTCGTCTCATACCATCACTCGTTTCGAATAGCTGCCAGCGGGCTTAAACGCATAGCTCGCAGTGCCGGAAACAGTCCTGCCAGCATACCAATAATCACTGCAAATACAAGTGCCATCATTACTAAATAGGCCGGAATATAGGAAATACCGGAAGCATACGTCTTACTGGCCACAACATTGATAACTGCCGAAATTCCAAAACTCAGCATCAGCCCCACGGCTCCGCCAATGAGACCGATAAAGCCAGCCTCCGCCAGGAACATATTACGAATAGCTGACATATCACAGCCTAAGACCTTGATTACGCCGATTTCCTTGGTTCTCTCATAGATAGACATCATCATGGTATTTGCAATGCCGATAGCTGCCACAAACAAAGATACAGCTCCGATGCCGCCCAGCGCCGCCTGAATAGACTTTGATTGCTCCTGGACCTGATTCATCCACTCTACATTGCTCTCTGCCTGAAAGCCGAGAGCTTTTATTTGATCCTGGACCTCTGTCACATAATTCATATCGTCCACGCGGATATATGCCTGATTATAGTATATCTCTTTATAGGGCTTACCAGACTTATTGGTAGGCTGGCCTGGTATCGCCTTTCCCTTGAATATTTTTTTCAACTGAGCTTTCAAGGCTTCTACATCACAGAGTATACTGTTGGCATTTTCTCCCCATTCTGCTGGACTGCCAGCCATAAGGCCGCAGGCAGGCACCATGTATTTCTTCGGCGCTGGTATAGGCGCCCCGTTCTCATCTGTTCCGCCATATTGAGAATTGTAATAGGCGTCTGTATCAAAGATGACAAACATAGGTGTATTCATCAAATCCACATCTGCTGTCTGAATTGTCTCTGGGTTCTCCCAGTCATAACTGTTATAAAAAGGATTCTCACCCGTCTTTGAATTGTAAAATTCTGTAATCACAGCATTTCCATAGAAAAACTGTAGTTCTCCACCTTCTTCTGGCAGACTTCCCTCTGCAACCTTAATGTCCATTTTTTCCAAAGCTTCCCGGCTCATTCCCCTCAGGGAAGCACTGTTCTCCCACACTCCCTGTTTTAAGAGAATCCAGGTACTCAGCACAGGAGATGCCACCTCCACATGCTCTATTTTGGAAAACTGTTCTATAGCTGCATCGTCAATACGAACTGGTTCACTACTATCACTTTCACTGTCTGATGAGACTGCAACTCCGCCACCATAGTACATATAACCACCTTCATTGGCATAAACCGTAATGGTTGTCAGACCGCCATACTGCTCTATCTGATCCATACTGGCTTTCTTCAGGCCAAGGCCCAAAGATATCATAACCACAATTGAGGCAGTTCCAATGATTACACCCAGGATAGTCAAAACTGTACGAAGTTTTCGACGCCACAGGCTGCTGAGGCTCATTTTGAGTAAATCCTGTACACTCATAAACTATTCCTCTTTACTTTCTTCCTCTTCCTTCGGCTCTGGCTCTACTGTTTTTATCAAATTCGCTTCTGTCACATCTACTTCACTCAGATCCTCCAGCTCACTTTCCAATTCCAAAAGCTCCTGAGCTTTTTTCTTCTTTTTTCTGCGAATGACAAAGAATACCACTGCGCCAATCACAACGATCACTACAGGAACAATGACGTACCAAATCTTAAAACCGCCCTGCGGCTCCATCATATCCTCGCCATACATGTCATCCATATTCATATCATCTGAGAAATACATCTCACTGACAAAAAGCGTCATTTCTTTTTCAATGGTAGTCTTTTCGCCAGCCTCGTCCTCAAAGGAAATCTCAATCTTCACAATACCGTCATCCATCGTAGCCGCCGCCCCTGACAGGTAGGCATCCACGTTTGCTGTTGCCCCTGGATCAATATTTCCAAGATAGGTATCTCCACCGCTGACAGAATCAGAGATAAACTTCACACTCGTATTAAAGAGCTTTGTCTTTCCGATATTGTACACGCTGAACATTACGTTAGCTTCATTTCCAACTTCGATGGACTCTGGCATAACTTCAATACTGCTGATATCCACACGTGCCTCCTGACGGACAGGGATAGACACACTGGCAGTATTCTCATATGCTTTGACATTCTCATCCTCATAGTTCATCTGTACATTGACTACATAGGGTTTCTGAGACAAATCAGAACGGGCTTCCATCTCCATTGAAATATCTTTTGTGGCGCCTGCTCCAATCCGATCCACGAAGATCGTGCTGGATCCGGCTGTGGGAAGAAATGCCGCCGCCACATATGTGGTATCAGTGCTCTCACTGGCTGCCTGAATATCAAAAAGCATGTTCTGGACTGCCGTAGACTTAGAGGTATTCTGCATATGTAGAGTCAAAGTAAAGGTCTCCCCCGCCCGAACCACTTCTGGATCTGTGGAGAATCCCGTGACGATTACACGTGGAGTAGAGGCTGTTCCGTCTGCAGACATGCCTGTGGTTCCCTTTACATTTACATAGGTAGTCAACACTACGGTAGTCAGTGTATGATCATCATTTTCAAAAATTACATCAAAGGAAATAGGTGTGTATCCACCAGGGGCGTCTTTTCTGGTTCTTAAGATCCAGGTCAACTCCCTGCGGCGTTCCATGTCATCTCCACCGTCGTCTGTACCTGGAAGACGGTCAATGGTCTGGGTATAATTTGAAGTCTCTATCTCAAAAGGCCATTTGCTGGCATCATCACTTATCTGAGGCGTCACCACTACATTTTTTACCCGCGTACGGCCCATATTGACCACGGGAAGCACTACACTCACCTGCTGACCTCCGTTGGCCACAGGCGTCACCCAGTTGCCGCCTACCATAATATTGTTGTTGGTTGTTTCAGGTTCGGGTTCAGGTTCCTCCGGTTCATCGGGAACAGGTATGTAGGAATCAATTTTAGCTTTTCCCTCGGCCAGACGATCACTCACTCCCTGTGGGCTTTTGCAGCTGTCAATCGCTGCTTTGGAAACTTTTACCGCGTTAACAACCTCTAGTTGTTTATCATCTGGGATGTCCGACTTTTTTAGCTCTAAGTAATCGTCCAGTTCGTTTTGAGCCGATATTTTTAAATCCTTTAGTGACTGTTCCGGATCTACTGTGTTTCCATCTCCCGGCTCATTATCAGAATCACTGTCTGGATTCTTTGAATCTGGTGTTCCTGTCTCGCCACCCTGATTACCTGTATTATTATTGGAAGTACCGGCCTTTGCCGGATCTGAAGCTTGATCCTCAGAAGCTGGCGTAGTTTCCGTTGCCTCCGCCACCATAGGCTCCCACCACATACCAACTGCCGGCACAGCCAGCATACCGCAAAGCACAAGCATCAAACCTCTTTTTATCAGTCCCATTCTTCTCATGATGTTCTTACCTCCCCGTTTTTCCGGTTGTCCTCTATTTTCACGATTTTACCATCTATAATATGAAAGATCCGATCTGCGAAGCTGGCCAAATGGTTGTCATGTGTTACCATTACCAGTGTCTGATTCTGCTCCCGCACAATCTTCTTCATCAGCTCCATGACCTCCGCCGAAGTGTTCGAGTCCAGATTACCCGTAGGCTCGTCTGCAAAGATAATTTCTGGATCTACTACCAATGCCCTGGCCACACCTACACGCTGCTGCTGACCGCCAGACATCTCATTGGGTCTGTGAGTCTTGTGTTTGGGGAGACCTACCAGATCCAGCATCTTATCCGCCTTATCCATCCGCACTTTTTTCGACACCCCCCGGAAAGTCAGGGGTAACGCCACATTTTCCTTCGCGTTCATGGTTCCCAGCAAATTGAAGGACTGAAAGATAAATCCCACATGCTCCCTTCGAAACCGCACCAGTTGATTTTCATTCATCCGCTCCAAATGCTCGCCACCCACGATAATCTCGCCCTTGGTAGGCTTCTCCAGGCCAGCCAGCATATTCAGCATGGTTGATTTCCCAGAGCCGGATGTACCCACAATGGAACAAAACTCTCCTTTATAAATCTTTAAATTCACACCGTTTAGAGCTCTGACCTTGTTCTGCCCCACACGGTAAATTTTATACAGATTCTTTACCTGAATCACAGGCTCTCTTTCCTGTGCCATATCATTCCCCTCTTGTTTCTGTGTTGTCAAAGTCTATTTTTAAAATAGCCTGTCTATCTATTTTGCCGACAAAACGGCAAATATACCATATGTAGTATTATACCTTCCTAGTATAGCACAAGTTTTTTTTAAATACTACTTAAGAATTCCTTAAAATATGCCATTATATGTTATAATCCTATCATAAAGAAGCATCATTTCTGCATCATAAAAAGGTGTGGAAAACTGGCCTTCAGCTATTTTTCCACACCTTTTATTTTCAATTTCACATATCCAGGGGATATTTCTCTGTCAAGCTCTTTACCAGAGCTTTTGCTTTCTCTGTGGCAGCTTCACCTTCTTTGATCATCATAGCTACTGCCTCCGCTACCGTCTCCATATCTGCTTCCTTTAAGCCGCGGGCTGTCACTGCCGGTGTTCCGATCCGCACACCGCTTGTCACAAAAGCTGATTTGGGATCATTGGGAATGGTATTCTTGTTGGCTGTGATATTGGCTGCATCCAGAAGATGCTCCACATCCTTGCCAGTCAAATCGAACGGTGTCAAGTCTACCAGCATCAGATGATTATCTGTTCCGCCAGACACAATCTTAATTCCCCGATCCATCAATCCTTTGCAAAGAGCTTGAGCATTGTTCACAATTTGCTGCTGATATGCCTTGTACTCAGGTGTCAATGCCTCCGCAAAGCAGACAGCCTTTGCAGCAATCACATGCATCAGAGGGCCGCCCTGGATTCCCGGAAATACTGCTTTATTAAAATTGAACTTCTTAGCGGTCTCTGCGTCGGACATAATCATACCGCCCCTTGGTCCCCGCAGGGTCTTATGAGTGGTCGTGGTCGTCACATGGGCATAAGGTATTGGGCTGGGATGAAGCCCTGCTGCCACAAGGCCTGCAATATGGGCAATATCCACCATCAAGTAAGCTCCCACTTCATCGGCAATCTCCCGGAAACGCTTAAAGTCAATCGTCCTGGCATAGGCGCTTGCCCCTGCGATAATAAGCTTTGGTTTACACTCCAAAGCCAAACGACGTATCTCCTCATAATCCAATACGCCATCGTCATTGACGCCATAGGGCACAACATGAAAATATTTTCCAGAAAAATTAGCTGGGCTTCCGTGTGTCAAATGTCCGCCGTGGGCCAGATTCTGTCCCATAATCGTGTCTCCCGGCTCCAGCATGGCGAATTCCACAGCCATATTTGCCTGTGCGCCAGAATGAGGCTGCACATTTACATACTCACAGCCAAAAATCTTCTTTGCCCGGGCAATGGCTAGGTCTTCCACCATGTCTACACATTCGCAGCCTCCGTAGTAACGTTTACCAGAATAACCTTCTGCATATTTATTTGTTAAAGGGCTTCCCATAGCTGCCATCACAGCTTTTGATACCCAGTTTTCCGATGCAATTAATTCAATATGACTGTTCTGCCGTTCCATCTCTGCCTGAATAGCAGCAGCCACCTCACTGTCTACTGCTTTCACTTCCTCAAATGAATACATGTTCGTTCCTCCTACATCTGTCTTTCTTTCACGTACATTTGTCTTTTTATCGCACATGGTTCATTATATGCGAGACTATTTAAAAAAGCAAGTACTTTTTTGCAAGATTCATTATTTCCTGTTATACTGAAATTATGAATGGTTGACAAACAAATGGCCACATCCATCTAAATTACATTTCACTACATATATACTTATACTTTGGAGGTATCAACATGAAATTTTTACCTATAATAATATGCTACCTAACTTTAATCAATCTCCTGGCCTTCCTCCTCATGGCTATAGACAAATCCAAAGCACGCCACAGAAAATGGCGTATTGCCGAAAAAACTCTATTTCTCACCGCCATCCTGGGAGGAAGTATCGGATCCATCCTGGGCATGCAGCTATTTCGTCACAAGACAAAGCACACCTCCTTTGTCATCGGCATGCCCTGTATACTCATTTGCCAAATCCTTCTGGTTTTACTGTTTCTTCACTTTACAAATTCCGCACTATATTAAAAGCAGTCATTCCAAGAACCCCTATCTGAACCATATTAAATGCCCATTCCACCTTTTTTTCCGAAAGTTTTTTATTACATACAGCTCCAAGATACCCTCCAAGTACAGCTCCGATTACCATAACTGGCGCCATACTAAGATCAAGCTTTCCAAAATCTGATGCCACTGCCATGGTAAGGAGCTTGGATATTTGCGCAAACAGAATGGTAATCAAAGAACACACTGCTGCAGTTTTTGTAGACATCGAATATAAATATATCAGTAAAGCCACATTAATAGGGCCGCCTCCTATCCCAAGGAAGGAGGAACAGAGCCCCAAAAAGCAGCCGACTAAGAGAGAGACGGGCGCCCCTGACAGATTCTTCCCTGGAATTTCTTCTTTTTTTCTCATGTAAAGGTACACAAGAAAAATCAAAATTCCCAAGACCACATTTTGAATCACTAATACCTGCTTTTGAACATGAAAGGCTATCACTACTGCCTTCAAAATCTTCTGTCCCCAAAATCCTCCAAGTACGGATCCGATAGCCAGTGGAACTCCCTGAGCAAAGGGAATTTCTGTTTTGGCAACTATTTGCTTTCCTATAGAAACAAGTGTCATGAAAAATACAGTGATTGCTGAAAGCCCTCCTATGGTCTCCACATCAAAATCATGGAGCACGTCCAGCAGGGGCTTTATGATGACGCCGCCGCCCATGCCGGTCATAGAACCGATTGTCGTCGCGCCAAAAGCAATGAAAAAATAAAGTAAATACCACATACAGAGATTTCTCCTTTTCTAAGTCTTTATAGTACCGCCACAGTCCTTTCCTTTCTCTGGGTTTCCTGTTATAATGATTTCAATAGCTTCTATGATAAAAAACATTGTAAGGAGGGAACTGATTTGAAACGGCTTTCGCTCATGTTGAAACCTGCCTCTTCTTTGTGCAACATGCGCTGTCAATATTGTTTTTATTGTGATGTAAGTAGTCTGCGGGATCAGTCTGACTTTGGCATTATGACACCGGAAACGCGCAGGCTCATACTGGAGCATACTTTTTCCCAGTTAGCTCCAAAGGATTCCATTACGATTGCATTTCAAGGGGGAGAGCCTACCCTGGCTGGACTTGACTGGTTTGAACAGTTCACCGAGGAGGTTTCCCACCTGGCACAGCCTGGAATTCAAATCTCCTATGCCCTGCAGACGAATGGGACTTTGCTGGACGATGGGTGGCTTCGGTTTTTGAAAAAATATAGTTTTCTGGTGGGTCTGTCCCTGGACGGTCCCAGAGAATTTCATGATGCCAACCGTCTGGATACAGCCGGCAAGGGTACCTTCCACAGAATTATGACTGTGAAGGAAAATCTGGACCGTTTCCAGGTTCCCTACAATGTCCTGATGGTACTGACGAATTCTATGGCCCGCCATCCCCAGCAGGTGTGGAATTTTCTTGTTAAACAAAAGATTGCCTATGTTCAGTTTGTTCCCTGCCTCGCTCCTCTTGAATCTGAGAAGACGCCATTTGCTCTGACCCCAAAGCGATATGCTGACTTTTACACCCAGCTTTTTGATCTCTGGTATCCGCAAGTTTGTCAGGGGCGCTTCCGAAGTGTGAAGCTCTTTGACGATCTCCTGAATCTTCTTGCTCTCGGAGAGGAGAGCGCCTGTGGGATTACGGGAAAATGCCGCGGCCAACTGATCGTGGAAGCAGACGGAAGTGTCTATCCCTGTGATTTCTATGCCCTGGATGAGTGGCGTCTTGGAAATCTCCGGGAAAATACCATTCGTGAAGTATATGAAGCGCCTCAAATGTCCCTTTTTTGTTCACGACCCAGAGAACTTCCCGAAGAATGTAAGTCCTGTCCTTATAACTCTGTCTGCGGCTGTGGCTGTCCCCGGATGTTCCGTGAGGTATTCCACTCGCCTCAGGACGGTTTCTGTGGACACCGTGCTTTTCTGGATTCTGCCATTACACGCTTACAAGGCCTTACCCGGCTTCTGTAACCCATATGTGCATAAAAAGGGCTGCCATAAATCTGCAGCCCCTTCCCTGTATTCGGAAAATTTATGTATCCATTTCTTTCATAATCTCTTCTGTCAGCTCCTGTAAAAGCCCCAGATCCCACAGCATCTGCAGAATCGTATATCTGGCCCGTACCTCCTTGCAGTAGAGCAGTGTATCTTTTAAAAGCTGCCTGTCCACACCAATCTGCGAGGGACAGCAGGGGGCAGAAAGTTCTTCCATCAGCTTCGTAACTGTCTGGGAGGGTGGCAAACTTTCCAACAGTAACACCACTTTTTTCCAATTCTCTTCCAGCTTATTAATTCGTTTCAGGCGGCCTCCTGTCTCATTTTTCCCGGCATCCTGTTCCAGTTCAATTACACCTTGGGCTGCCGGACCGTATGCCCTTCTGATCTCTTGGCTCCACTGTGCAAAATCATACTGTTCGGCTTCTCTGCGGGCTCTGTCAAAATCTATCTTATCCCGCTTTCTCAAGGCTTCTGTAAGCTTCAGGATTAGAATGGTTCCCACTCCCACCTGATGGCCGTGAGGTGCAGGGCATCTACCTTGCTGCTCAAAAATCATTTCCCAGTAATGAGAAATATGATGCTCGCAGCCAGAGGCGGGCCTGGAATTGCCCACCATGCTCATAGCCACGCCTGTGAACACAAGACCTTCCATAATATCACCCAGAACCTGAGGATCCCGCTCTTTAACGCTTCCTGCATTGTCCAGTACTTTCCTGGCACAAGTACTCACCATTTCCGTAATTGTCTCACAGTAGTATTCTCCATTGATAAGCCTGGACAGCTTCCAGTCACACAGACAGGTGAATTTTCCAATCAGATCTCCAAGTCCTGCAGAGATCATAGAATAGGGAGCTCCTTTTAAAATCTCTGTATCTCCCACAATCAACTGAGGGGTTCGCACCTCAAAGGTTGTTTTAAGATGATTGACTGTGAGAGCGGAAATACTGGAGGCAAAGCCATCCATAGGAGCCGCAGTGGCCACAATGCAGTAGGGAAGCTGTAATTTAAAGCTAAAATAGCGGCACATATCATTAATAGATCCAGTTCCTACACCAACTACCACATCACAGTCTGAATTTTCATGAATCAGGAGTTCTCCAAGCGTGGACTCATCGTAAGATAGATGACTGATTACATGCATGTGTACCTCCAGGCCAGAGGACGTCAAAAGATCTCTCACCTTCTCCCCCGCAATTGAAACTGTCACATTGTCACAGATGAGATAGATCTTTTTATATTGATTTTTCTTCAGCCATTCTGGCATCCGATCCAGCGCATCTTTGCTGATAAAAGCTGCTTTCAGAGCCGCCTTATGCATCTGTCCGCAGGAGCAGGAAAATGTCTGATTCAGACATTTGTCTAAAGTCAGTGTACTACTTAATTCTTGCATTTTGAAACCTCCGTCTCTCCTTCTGTCTTTCTGTGAAGGCAGGGTACCTTTGCCAACCGGGCATAATCCTCCATAAAGCATCCCCGCAATTTATCTGAGGCCAGGATACCGCAATCCCAGAGCGCCTCCACACATCCGCCGTACACAGGCGGTGTATCTCCATAAATCATATGAGCTTGAGGAGAAGCCTTTCTCTGAATCGCTTCCACATAGTTGGGATACGCCTTCAGGATTCCCCCATTCATAACGACTGTAAAATCACTCTCAAAATATCTGGCGGCAGCAATGGTCAAATCTGCCAGGCTCTGGGCCCCTTTGTCCAGAAGTTCCATGCAGATTTCATCACCTGTACTGGCTCCTTCGAATACTACATGGGCTAAAGAGGCGATAAAGCTTCTTCCTCCCCTGTATATATCTTGAAATGCACTGTACAGATCTTTTCCCAATGCTTCGGCCATGGAGTCCGCCAGAACCGTATAGGCTCCCCGGCCGTCCAGGTAACGGTAGGCTGCCTTTAATCCATCCCGCGCCAGCTCAAATCCACTTCCACCTGTATCGATCAGGTATCCCAATCCGCCCACATCTCTGTGAGGCTTTCCCTCTCTTCGGATGAACAGTGAGGATCCTGTGCCGCAGACCATTCCACAGCCATCCACATGACCTAAAGCGCCAGAAATCATACTGAATCCATCCGCCTCAGCGCGTATCTTCCCCAGGGAAAATCGCTTGGACAGGCAGGTTTTTAGATCTACCTGAATCCTGTTCAATCCGGCAATCCCCGCATACAGCCCTGCCACTGGCCCTGGGGTCTTCTCTATTAACTCCTCTACCACAGCGCAGACATGGGAGTAAGTATCCTCTGTCCCGTAATCCATAGGATTACATCCCCGTCTGACCGTATATTGTAAAATATGTCCGTTCTCATCGATCAGGACGGATTCTGTCTTCGTACCTCCGCCGTCTATGGCAATATAGTATTTCATTGATGCACTACTCCTTTACTTCAAGCCCTTTACCACCACTTAATCTTAGCTTCCACATAAGTTCGATACTCGATAAATTTGGAAGATGTAATATCCCGGGGCCTTGGCAGATCAAGCTCCAGACTTTCCTTCACGCTTGCAGGCTTCTGGGACAAAATCAGCACCCGATCCGCAAGATAGCAGGCCTCCTCCACATTGTGGGTGATAAATACAATCGTACTCCCAAGCTCCTTCCAGAGGCGGATCACCTCGTCCTCCAGGTAGAATCTCGTTTTGATATCCATCTGCCCGTAGGGCTCATCCATCAAAAGCAAATCTGGCTTCAGGGCAAATGCACGTCCAATCACAACCTTCTGTTCTGTGCTGGTAGATAGCTCATGAGGATAGGAATTGCGGTAGCGCACCAGTCCCATAAGGGACAAAATTTCCTCCGTTTTTTGGGAAATCTCTTCCTCAGGCCAATTTTTAAGTTCCATTCCAAACCGAATATTTTTCTCTACTGTCAGCCATGGCATGGCCGACGGTTCCTGAAATACAAATGACAAGTTATGCTTTCTGGGATCCGCAGGCTCGCCGTCAATCAAAATTTCCCCAGATGTGGGCGGTATCAGGCAGGTCAATGTATTCAAAAAAGTTGTCTTCCCACAGCCAGTGGGGCCTACCACACATACAAACTCCCCACTTTTAATATCGAAAGTACAGTTTTTTAGCACCTCCAAATCCCCATAATTCTTGCAGAGGTTTTTAACCTCTACCTTTTTCTGTTCACTCATGTCAAATCCCCCCTA
Source organism: Clostridia bacterium (assembly GCA_910574475.1). Lineage (GTDB taxonomy): Bacteria > Bacillota > Clostridia > Lachnospirales > Lachnospiraceae > Laedolimicola. The sequence goes on from CAJTAT010000009.1 coordinate 109,756, forward strand.
TTCCAAGGCCAGCTCTTCGTTGTCAGAAATCTCTGTTCGAATCCGCAAAAATTCAGGATCCACATAATTTCTGGGTCGGGACAGACAGCTCAGATCATATTCCTTTTTCACACGGGCCGGACGTTCCGTAAACTGTATAATCCGGTCTCCCAGATATACTGCCTCCTCGATATTATTCGTCACGAAGATGACCGTTCTCGTCTCCTGAGACCAGATCTTGAGAATCTCCTCCTGCATGGAATACCGGGTCTGTGCGTCCAGAGCGCCGAAGGGCTCATCCATGAGCAGAATTTCAGGGTTTGCCGCATAAGCCCTTGCAATTCCCACCCTCTGCTTCATACCTCCCGACAGAGCTTTGGGATAGGAATTTTCAAAACCTTTAAGCCCCACCAGTTCCAGATACTTTTGTGCTACTTTTCGCCGTTCCTCTTTGGGAACCCCTTTATATTTCAAACCAATCTCTACATTTTCCATGGCTGTCTTCCACTCATACAGGCCAGTCCTTTGAAACACAAAAGCAATGGATGAGTTTGTCCCCGTAATTGGCTTTCCATCTAAAGTGATAGTACCTGAGGTGGCGTTTACCAGACCTGCAATAATGTTCAGCAGTACCGTTTTCCCGCATTGTCCGGGACCAAGAAGCACGAGAAATTCATTCTTTCTTACATTGAGGGACACATCCTCAATGGCATCCATATCGCCTCTCGATGAGAAAAATGTCTTTGAAATGTGTGATGCTTCCAGTATTACTTTCTTCTCCACGGACACAGCCCCCTCTCCAAAAAGTCAAACCCATAGGCGAATACCGCCCCCAGCACGCCAATCATGAACATGCCCACAATGGCCAGTTCCAGGTCATTTGCATTGCTACCCTGCATGATCAAGTACCCGATTCCACTTCTGGCTGCCAGCATTTCTGAGGCAAGAACTACCATCCAGCCTCCTCCCACTGCCGTACGGATCCCTGCAAAGATTGCATTGAGAGAGCTGGGGAGCACCACGTCAAAAAGCATGTCCATACTTTTCGCTCCAAATACCTTTCCCACATCAAAGTTAATCTCCGGCACCATAGTTACACCTGTATAGGAATTCACCACAATCGGCATAAACACGCCCATAATAATGATCATTATGCGGGAACCTTCTCCTGTTCCAAACCACAGAGTAAACAGGGGTACCCAGGCAATGGGAGGAACCGGCCGGATAACTTCAAACAAAGGCTTAAAAATTGCCCGGAAAATCTTGTTCCACCCCATAGCCACACCGAAGGGAACACCCACTCCAATGGAAATCAACAATGCTGTCAAAATACGCCTTACACTCATAAAGACATGGTAAATCATAGGTTTTTTCGCTATGGTTCCCGTCCAGATTGTAAAAAGCCTCTCCAATGCCTCATAGGGGGTCGGCAGCAATGTTCTGCCGCTGGCCGCTACTGCCTGCCAGAAAATCAAAAATGCAATCAGCAGAAGGCATGGGGATATATAATAGAAAATTTTATATGGAAGGCTGCGGTTCTCCATAAGAGGATTATTTTTTGTCTTCATTTCTTCGGCCTCCATTTCAACACAATATTTTCCAGAAAAGAGATAATTCCTGAGGAAATGAATCCCATAATACCAATTACTACAATTCCGGCCATAATAAGAGACACCTGTCCGAACATGCGGCCCATCTGAATCATATAGCCCAGTCCGCTGGCTGCAGCCAGCATTTCCGCCGCCACTACCGTTCCCCAGGCACTACCCATTGCAACCTTTAAGCCTGCAAAAATCATTGGCATGGCTGACGGTATTCCCACTTTCAGGAAAATCTTAAAGCTTTTAGCTCCACATGTCTTAGCCACATTGATATGTACCTGGGCTGTAGAGCGAATTCCCGTATACGTATTCAATACAATGGCCACAAAGCACCCCGAAAATATGATGACTGCCCGGGCCTCAGTCCCAATTCCCAGGAAAAGCAGTACAATAGGAATCCAGGCAAGGCTGGGGATCGGCCGCACAATCTCAAACAAAGGCCTAATAATCCTGTCGCACATTTTATACCATCCCATAAATGCGCCAAGGGGGATCCCCACCAAAGCAGCCAAAAGAAATCCCAGCCACACTACAACAGCACTGGAATAAATGTGCTGCCAGAGATACCCTCCATCCGGCTGTTTGCTGGAGAATTTTTCAATAATCGTCTGCACGACTCCCAAAGGAGTGTCAAAAAACCGCGTACTCACCATTCCCAGAGTCACCACTGTCTGCCAGATAAGCAATACCAAACACACACTACTGATACTGATGAGCAGATATTTCATTCTGGACCGTCTTATGGCACGAAGCTCCATTTCCCGTGCCTCCTGACGAATGTCTGCCAGAGATTTCTGTTCCATTCAGGCTGCCTCCCATTATCTTGATATAAATTCACTGCTCCTGGTCTCCAAGAGCAGTGATATTTCATGTTCTTATCCGATCATTTCTTAGTTTTACTGAATATGATTGTTTGACTTATATAATTCAATTGCCTTTTCCAGATAAGTGGTATCCACTGCTTCCAGGACGGTGTCCTTTTGAGTTGCCTCATAGGAACCCATGGTTACATGGTAGTCAAAGAATTTTCCAAACTCTCTCTGGAGACCAGTCAGGCCGTCCTCTCCCACTTCGCACAATCCTTCATAGAAGGCCAGATCCCGAAAGCCTACAAGACCCATATTGGCTTTCGCTTCCTCCAGTGTTGTCTCTACACCAAACTCGTCCAGCATAACCTGTGAAAACCACTCGGCTGCCTGCTCCTGATTCGCCTCGTCATTCAGCCAAAGGAGAACTTCCAGGGCTCCTGCCAGGTATGTCACCACAACATCCTCATTTTCCTCAAGGAACTCTTGATTGGCTATAATATTACCGGCCATTCCTGCATCCATTCCCTCCATAGTATGAACGCAGACATACGCATCGTCATTCTGGAGTGCTGTCGTATAAGTTGAGGATGGGAAGTATATATCTCCCTCTCCTGTAATAAATGCCTGATACCCTGTAGAAATATCCATATTAATAATATTCACATCATCAGCCGTCAGCCCAAGCGCATCCAGAGTCAGCATCAAATCACAATAGTTCACTGTTCCAACGCCTACCAGTATATCTTTTCCCTTCCAATTTTCAGCCGTTCCAAAGGTTCCTGGCACGCCGCAATCTCCCGCTGTGGCAATATCACTGTCCGCCCGGACAAAAGCCATATTAGAATAGTCATAGCCTGACAGGCCGATAATTTTCATATCATAATTCAAAATTCCATTGATAGCTGCTGTAGCTCCTATCCAGCCAACTTCCCAATCGCCGGATGGATTTGCCTCCAGCTGTGGCGGACCGGACACATAGTGAGTACGGGTAACATTTAATCCCATCTTTTCCCACGTGCCAAGCTGCTCACCTGCGATCAGTGTCACTGCTGTCTGAACCACATTCTGTCCGCTGGTGGGAAGATCCACAAGTTCCATAGGTGTATCCGACGTCTCCGTGTTCTCCTCCTGTTTTTCCTCTGGATTCTCCTGTACCTGTGTAACTGGTTCCTCTGAATCCTGTTTGCCTCCACATCCTGAAAGCAAACTAACTGTCATAACAACTGCCAACATTAATGCCCAATACCTTTTCATTCCTTTTACTTCCTCCTTAAGTTCCGATGTTTCTTATTTTTGCTGTACAACCATATATGCAAAACGAAATTCCCTCTCGTTTTGTTTCAATCTAAATCTATCCGGTATCCCGGAGGAATTGCCGCCTTTTCCTCCTGGTGACGCATCGTGTGATCCATTCTCCCCGGATAATGAGGATGGGTCTTTGTATACTTCTCGTAAGTCTTACTTCCTTTTGCCTTGTTCCGATCCTGACTGCGGTACTCATCCACCAGTTCTTTCATCACCAAAGTGTCCGCATTTTCTGGGGAATAGGTATCCCGGACCTCGGGAATCTGTTCAAAAAAGTAGTATCTCTTCTCACAGGCTTTATATACCAGCTTCCGGGAGCCATCTGTCACCATATAGGTTCCGTCCTCTCCACAGCCATGCTGGGAATACACATAGTCGTGCTTATCTCCTCCAAACAAATTCACTCCATCGTAGGTATCTTCCTTCCAGAAGACCCCTGCATAATTCAAAAGTGTGGGAGCCACATCCACCAGAGAGCAAACATCTTTCCTCACCCCTGGTTTTTGACCAGGACAGCGAATCATGAAGGGAATGTGACAAGAAGAATCTACCATAGATCTTTTTCCGATGGCTTCATAGTCTCCCATCATATCCCCGTGATCGCTGGTAAATAAAACAAGAGTGTCTTCGTACATTCCTTTATCCTTCAATGCCTGAACAATTCGTCCTACCTGGTAATCCACAAAAGATACACATGCATAGTAATAATTCTTCATTCGCAGCAGATCCTGCCTGCTAATCATAAGGCGGCTGCAGGAGCACCGTTCTCCAATGAGGTTTCGAAAGGTTTCCAGATCCTTCTCTCCTGGACAGAAGGGTCCCTCTGGATCCTCCCGATACAGTTTGTTCCAGGGCGCCGGCGGCGCAAAGGGTGGATGCGGATGAATAAAGGAGGCCATCAAAAGCATCGGTTTGTCTGAATCATACTCTTTGATATAATTTACACTGTGATCTCCCACCCACTGTGTGGGATGTGCCTTTGGCGGAAGTTGGGATATCTGAGGAACGTAGTACATCTCACTGCGCATCCCGTGATAGTCAAAAACCCATGGATAATTCTCCTGTATAAACTTGGTATAATCATCCTCCGGGGCAGACAACTCCTCCTGTGTATATCTTTTTCCAAAGCCCATGCTTCCATACGGGTCTTTCAAATGATGCATTTTCCCTACACAGCAACTCTCATAACCCGCCTCTGTCAGTGCAGAGTAGAATCCTTCTCCCTCATAGGAGTTCTCTGCATTGTTATTATTACAGCCTGTGCGGTTGGGATACTGGCCCGAAAACATACACAGCCTGGCCGGCACACAAACTGGCGAAGGGGTGATGCAATTGTCAAAAATGACTGACTCTTCTGCCAGGCGATCCAAATTGGGAGTCTGGATATACTCATTCCCAAAAGCGCCTATCGTGTCTTTTCTTTGTTGATCCGTAAATAAAATCAAAATATGTTTTTTATTCATTTCTGTCACTCTCTTACGGCTTTTATTGTTTTTCAAAACTTATTTCTTTTGTTTCGATAGTTTTATTTTATCATATCTATCATTCATGTCAATAAGGCATATCGCACAGATTTTACTTACACTTTTTGTGAAAATTCGCCTAAAACAGCTTTTTTTCGATACTGTTTTGTCAATTTCGTCCAAATATCACCTCTGTTTTTAAAATTTAACACATAAAAAAAGAGGACGCCCCGCGTCCTCTCATGCACCAAAAAGTTGTGTTTCAAAAGTTTTATAATATCTCTATCTTCTTTTTTGCAAGTTTTTCTACAATCTCCGACTCCAGCATATCATCCGTAACAAGCACATCCACGGCCTCCAGAGGCACTTTCTGGGGCATTAATGCATAATTTACCTTCGAAGAATCCATCAGCATCACTACTTTATCTGAATTCCTGATAACAGTTGAAATAGCCGCTGCTGTCATTTCTGAAAAATAAGAAAAGCCATAGTCGGGGTGAAACCCTGGTGTTCCCAGAAAAGAAATGTTAAAATGCATTTCCTCTAACTGCTTCAACACAGCCAATCCTTCAATCCGCATGGTATTCATATCCACTTCTCCTCCCAGAACCTGAACAGTCAGATCGATTCTCTTGGGAAAGTTGATGGCTGTATACAAGCCGTCGGAAAAGACACACATAGGAATAGGAGGGAGGCGTTTGGCCAGCTCCGCACAGGTACTGCCTGCTGTGATAAAAACAGAGGTGTTTGGCTGAATCAGCTCTGCTGCCTTTGTGGCAATGATTCCCTTCTCCGTCTGATGGATGCTTGAACGGTACACAAAGTTCATGGTCTGGGGCAGTGCCTTCGCTCCTCCGTGAATACGGATGATCTGCTGTGTCTCGTCCAGATACTGCAGATCCTTACGAAGCGTAACTTCGGACACGCCCGGAAAACATTCTTTTAACTGTGTGAAATTTACAGAACCATTCTGATTCACCATATCACAGATTGCCTGACGCCGTTTTCCGATATTGCGAGCCAATTTTCTCACCTCTCCATCATTTTAACTTCCATTTTTATCACTGTTACACAGATATAACTTACTTTTCTTCTTCTACAACCTGAATGTGCACATCCTGTAACTGCTGTGGTTCCACTTTCGCCGGCGCCCCCATCATTACATCCTGAGCCGTCTTATTCATGGGGAATGGAATAATCTCCCGGATACTCTCTTCTCCTGCGATGAGCATTACCATGCGGTCTACTCCCGGAGCGATGCCTGCATGGGGCGGAGCTCCATAACAAAATGCATTATACATGGCCGGGAATTTGGCTTTCACATCTTCTTCGCCCAGACCTACTGTCTCAAAGGCCTTAACCATAATCTCGGGATCGTGATTTCGCACTGCACCGGAGGACAGTTCCACGCCGTTGCAGACCAGATCATACTGGTAGGCATAAATATCTAAAGGATCCTTTTCCAGCAGATCCTTCATACCTCCCTGAGGCATGGAGAATGGGTTATGGCAAAATTCCAGTTTGCCAGATTCCTCTCCGATCTCATACATGGGGAAATCTACAATCCAGCAGAACTCATAACATTCTTTCTTCATATGGCCTTCTACTGTGTTGCCCAGGACTTTTCTAAGAACGCCTGCCGTCTTCTGTGCCACCAGCTTTTTGCCTGCTGTCAGGCCCACAAAATCTCCTGGTTTCAGGGAGAGGGCTGCAATCACTGCCTCCTTGCGCTCTACTAAGAATTTAGAAATGCCGCCTACCAGTTCTCCTTTCTCGTCCAGACGGAACCAGTAAGCCTTATTGCCAGACTGAACTTCTACTTCAGCGCATATTTTATCAATGACTTTTCTTGTGGCACTAAAGTCGTGGAACACAATGGCCTTAACGGTCTGTCCCTCAAAGGGGCCAAATCCACAGTCCGCCATACAGGTGGTAGCGTCCTCCACCATCAAATCAATGCGGAGATCCGGCTTGTCCGATCCATATTTTTCCATAGCATCATGGTAGGAGATCCGCCGGAAGGGAGCCAAAGAAGCTGTATCATAGACTCCATATTTTGCAAAAATAGGCGGAAGCACCTCTTCCAGTACAGCAAATACATCTTCCTGGCTGGCAAACGCCATCTCCATATCAAGCTGGTAAAACTCTCCTGGAGAGCGATCTGCCCTGGCATCTTCATCCCGAAAGCAAGGGGCAATCTGAAAATACCGATCAAAACCAGATGTCATCAAGAGCTGTTTAAACTGCTGAGGCGCCTGAGGCAAAGCATAAAACTTTCCCGGGTGATTCCTGGAGGGAACTAAATAATCTCTGGCTCCCTCTGGGGAAGAGCATGTGAGAATGGGGGTGGTAATCTCCAGAAATCCCTGCTCTGTCATACTCTTTCGAAGCTCTGCAACCACGTTGCAGCGCAGAATAATCTTATCCTTTACTGCCGGATTGCGCAGATCCAGATAGCGGTATTTTAAGCGTATATTCTCATCTGCTTCCTTGGAGCGATTGATCTCAAAGGGAAGCTCGCTGTAACGACATTTTCCCAATACTTCCATTGATTCTGGCACCACTTCAATATCTCCTGTGGGCAGAGAGGGGTTCTTGCTGGAACGCTCTCTGACTGTGCCTGTGATGGACAACGTAGATTCTGTGTTCACACCGGAAAGCTGTGCCATCATCTCCTCTGTCTCAATAACAATCTGGGTGGTTCCATAAAAATCCCGCAAGATCAAAAAGCCTAAATTTTTACTGACCTTGCGCAGATTTTCGTACCAACCTGTCAAAGTCACCTTTTCGCCTATATGCTCCATGCGCAAATCATTGCATGTATGTGTTCTTGACTGAAACATCTTTCATCTCCTCCATTAAAGTTCCGCTTTGGCCCTTCCAGCACACGGGGTTCTAGAACAAATTTCCAGCCACAAAAGCATGTGTCTGTAAATTGTTCTGTGCGCTGTGTGGGCCTTCGCTGATTTCGAAATAAGTTCCGCTTTGGCTTATGTGAAGAGCCCTGCAAGCTCTGCAAGCGCCACTTCCGTCTGTTCTCCGGTAGCCATATCTTTTACTTTTACAAGGCCTTTTTCCAGCTCATCGTCACCGATGATAACGACTTTTTTCGCACCGATTTTGTTGGCATATTTCATCTGAGCCTTTACGCTGCGTTCCATGTAATCCGTCTCTACGATAAGGCCTGCCTTGCGGATCTCGTTTACTAGTTTATATGCTCTGGCTTTGACGCCTGAGCCCAGAATTCCGATATAGAGATCCGGCGTCTCCATGGCCGGCAGTTCTACTCCTTCTTTTTCCAGAAAATAAAGGATTCGCTCTATTCCCATTCCAAATCCCACAGAGGGAATGTCCTGCTTCTCGTCAATCTCATGAATGAGACCGTCGTAGCGTCCGCCCCCGCACAGTGTAAAGCCGTCTGCATTGACAAATTCAAAAACTGTCTTTGTGTAATAATCCAGTCCGCGTACAATTCCCGTATCTACTTCAAAGGGAATCCCCATTTCACTCAGCAATCTCTTTAATTCCTCAAAGTGCTCCCGGCAGTCCTCATCCAGATATTCTATCGTCCGGGGGGCATCCTTGATCACTTCCTTACACCCTGGATCCTTACAGTCAATGACACGTAATGGATTTTTCTTCATACGTTCCCGGCAGGTAGGGCAAAGAGATTCCTCATGTTGCTTCAGATAGGAAAGCAGGGCCTCATTGTAATCTTTTTTGCAGTTTGGGCAACCTATACTGTTAATATGCAGCTTCACATCCCGAAGGCCAAGTTTTTCAATAAAAGCTGTCACCAGGGAAATGAGCTCTACCTCCGCTAGAGGGCTCTTGGCTCCCACAAACTCTACTCCAAACTGGTGGTGCTGGCGGAGACGCCCGCTCTGGGGCTTCTCATAGCGAAAAGCTTGCGTGACATAATACAGCTTCGCCGGCGCTGGGTTAGCATACATATTATGTTCCAGGTAGGCACGCATAACGCCTGCCGTGCCTTCTGGTTTTAAGGTGATGCTCCGATCGCCTTTGTCTGTAAAGGTATACATTTCCTTCTGAACCACATCAGTAGTCTCTCCCACGCCTCTCTGAAATAGTACGGTATGTTCGAACATGGGGGTAATAATCTCCGTCATATGATAGGTACGGGCCAGTTCTCTTGCAAGTTTTTCTATATAGGCTCGCTTGTACATGCGCTCGCCATACCAGTCTTCTACGCCTCTTGGGGCTTGTGTAATCATTTTTCATCCTCCTATTTGAATTTTGCTGGGGATCTTGCTGTTTTCAATCTTCCTCTGATTCTACAATTCCAACTACAACTGCCTGGTCTTCCCACAGTTCTTCCAATTCCTCCTCGTGAATCACACTCTGGAAAGCCAGGAATACTCTCATATCAAAATTTTTTACTTCCTCGATCATGAGGGCTATCGCCGTCTTTTTATCAAACGCCTTCCGATAAGGGCGATCGGAAATGAGAGCTACATAGACATCACAAACCCTCAGAATCTTAGCGCTCAGGGAAATTTCGTCTCCTACCAAATTTTCTGGATAGCCGGAACCGTCATAATTTTCATGGTGATGCAGAATACTCTCCACGATATAGTCGGAGTAATCATAGCGCATCAATATCTCATACCCCAGTCTGGAGTGCATGCGGACATACTTCATTTCTTCAATGGCCAAAGTGTCCTTATCCCGTCCATACAGGTAGCCGGAGACTCTCAGCTTCCCGATGTCATGTACCATTCCCGCAACTGCCAGCTCATGGCATTGATCCTCATATAGTCCAAGTCTCTTTGCCACGTGATAGGCCAGATTACTTACGCGTATCCCATGGTTGATCTCCGAAGTTATATCTTCCTCAAATATTTTGCTTTCGTCTTTCTCGTTTTTCTTTGCTTTTTTCTGCTTTAATCGTAATGCTTCCATAGTCCATTCGCCTTCATAAAACCTCGTTTTCGTTCTATCATCTCGTCAATCCGGCTGATATACTGCGCCACATCTTTTACATTTTCCACGCGCTCAATACGCTCTGGAGAAAAGACAAATTTTGTAGCGCCTCCTGCTCCTGCAGCCAGAATCGTCTGTTTCTCCTCCATCATCAATATATTGTAAATCCCTGCTTTTCCAGTCTTTGCATATCCCACATTTTCAAAGTTCCCCGCCATGTTTTTCTGGCGGTACAGGTAGTAGGGATAAATGCCCTGTTCTACACAGTAGCGGTAAGTCAGATCCATAATTTCCTCACTGTTTTTCAGGCCCATCTCCTGATATTTCTCTTTGAACATGGCCAGCCTGGCTGCCCGTTTAATAGCCAGGGAATGGATCGTAATGCTGTCTGGATCCAATGTGCGCAATTCCTCCATAGTATGACGCACCTCTTCTATCGTCTCTCCGGGAAGCCCCACAATGAGATCCATATTGATATTATCAAAGCCTGCTTTGCGCGCCATATAAAAGGCTTCTTTCGTCTCTTCCACTGTATGCTTCCGGCCAATCAAATCCAGAGTCTTCTGGTTCATGGTCTGTGGGTTTACAGACACCCGCGTCACCTTGTGGTCTCTCAATACCTGAAATTTTTCTGGCGTCACACTGTCAGGTCTGCCTGCCTCCACAGTCAGCTCCTGTACATTTCTATAGTCAAAATTGTTCCCGATACAAGTCAGCAGCCTTTCAAGCTGGCCCGCAGTCAGTGTGGTGGGGGTTCCGCCTCCCACATAGATCGTATTCAGCTTTCGATCCCTAAATGCTTTTCCTAAAAAATTCAGTTCTTGAAAAAGGGCTTCCAGATATTCGTCCACCCGTTTTTCCCATAGCTTAATTGGAGAGGAAGAAAAGGAGCAGTAAAGACAAATACTTGGGCAAAAGGGAATCCCCACATAGAGACTATAGCCCTGCTTATAATCTATGTTCTTTAAAACTTCCCGCTCCTGGTTGGCAATGGAGACGGCCAGAGCTGTCTTTTCCCTGCTGCACAGATATGTGCTGCGCATATACTGGGCAATCTCCACATTGGACTTTCCCTGCTCCAGCATAGCCATGGGAATCTTTGTGGGCCGTATCCCTGTCAAGGTCCCCCAGGGAAGGTTTTTACCTGTGTACTCAGAAAGCGTCTGGTAAATTAATTGTTTTAATTGATTTTTCACCAATTTCCGCTCCATATCTTCTACACAAATATGACCCTTTTTATGAAGGGTCTTATCCTGAAACAGTGCAAATTCAATTTCTGAATCCCATAATTTCACATCCATCTGCAAGGGTACATCTTCTGTAAATGTCTCTTTTTCCCGAACACTCACTTCTTCCCCTGGATAGAAGGCTTGAATCAGGGAATGAATATCATACTCATAGCTGCCCCTGTTTACCTTTACCTCGATCATTTCTGATTTGCCTTTCCCACACTACCTTACAGGTAAGGATTATTGTTCTTTTCGTATTTGATACTCGTAAGCTCTCCATGTCCCGGATAGATTGTTACATCCTCTGGCAAAATCAGAAGCTTTTCCCGGATGGCCCGTGTCAGCGCTGACATACTTCCTCCTGGAAAATCTGTCCTTCCCACTGAGCCGCAAAAGAGGGTATCACCGCTCAAAAGGACTTTTGCCTCCTTCTGGTAATAGCAGCAGCCTCCCGGAGTATGGCCTGGGGTTTGGAACACTTGAAATTTCATTCCCGCCACTTCCATCTCCTGGTCATCCCTCACAAGTATATCCGGCTTTACAGAAACTGCATACCCAAACAAATCCTGGGACAGATTTAAGCTGGGATCCAGTAATAGAGCCTCTTCAGCTTCACAGGCATAGACAGGAATCATAAACTTCTTTTTCAAATCATTCACTGCCAGAATATGGTCTCCATGCCCGTGTGTCAGAAAAATTGCCTTCAAAATCAGGGCCTCATCCAGGACTTTCCGGCAAATGAGCTCCGTTCTGTCTGCAGGATCCACCAGAATGGTCTCCTTGGTCTCTTCATTGATTAAAAAATAACAGTTGGTAGCCACAGCCCCCAATGTCATCCACTCTATTTTCAACATAACTTTTCCCTTTTAGCAGTGTAATTCTCAGCCCGTCGCCCGCTCAACATCCAGAACACTTTCTACCTGATACAGCTTTTCTGCAATCTTTTGCAGCTCTTCTTTTCCACCAATCTCAAAGGCAATGGAAATAGTAGCTGTTCCCTGTTTGCTAGTGCGAACACTGATACTTGTCATATTAATCTGACGTTCTGTAAAAATCTTAGATATATCCACCAACAGTCCTGTCCGGTCATTGGCGTAAATCTTAATCTCTGTGGTATATTTTTCTCCTGGAACAGCGGGACCCACGTCCTGCCAGTCTGCTTCAATGAGCCGCATCCTCTCTGATTCCTGGAGGTTAATAATATTGATACAATCCGTACGGTGGATGGATACGCCACGACCTCTGGTGACAAATCCCACAATCTCATCCCCGGGCACCGGACTGCAACACTTGGTAAAGCGCACAGACACATCGGTCAGGCCTTTTACCACGATCCCACTCTTGGACTTGGTAAGCTTCAGCTTGTTATCCTTATCCTCGGAAACTGCTTCTAAGACTTTCTCATCCGTAATCTCCTTCTTGTGGACCTTCTCATACTCTTCCGCCATTTTATTGACGACCTGGCCTTCTTTTAGGCCGCCGTGGCCGATGGCTGCTAAAACAGACTCCCAATCCCGAAATCCATACTTGCGCATGACAGCATTTTGGAATTCTGGCTTCATAATCTCATGGATATTGACGGGTTTGGCCTTACAGTACTGAGCAAGCATTTCCTTGCCCTTCAGGATATTTTCTTCCTTAAACTCATTTTTAAACCATTGATTGATCTTATTTTTCGCCTGGGTACTCTTGACCACATTCAGCCAGTCACGGCTGGGTCCCTTAGAGTTTTGGGAGGTTAATACCTCAATGCGATCCCCATTTTGAATCTTATAGTCAATTGTCACCAGCTTGCCATTGACCCTGGCTCCAATCATTTTGTTCCCCACAGCACTGTGGACACTATAAGCAAAATCAATCGGCGTAGAACCACTGGGAAGTGTCTTCACATCCCCCCTTGGAGTAAAACAATATACGCTTTCTGAGAACAGATCCAAGTCACTTTTCAGCAGGTTCATAAACTCTTTGTTGTCCGACATATCCCGCTGCCATTCCAGAATCTGACGGAGCCAGCTCATTTTCTCTGCTTCCTGCTGATCCACTGTCTTTTTGCCGTCGCTGCTCTCCTTGTACTTCCAGTGAGCGGCAATTCCATACTCTGCTGTCTTATGCATCTCAAAGGTACGGATCTGAATCTCAAAAGGCTGTCCGTTTGGTCCAATGGATGTAGTGTGCAGGGATTGGTACATATTCGGCTTTGGCATAGCAATATAGTCCTTGAACCGGCCGGGAATCGGCGTGTACATCTCGTGGATCACGCCCAGAGCCGCATAGCAATCCTTCAGGGATTCCACAATAATACGCACAGCAAATAAGTCGTAAATCTGATCCAGCGTCTTGTTTTGATTTACCATTTTTTTATAAATACTAAAGAAATGCTTGACTCTGCCGTCCACCCGGGCCACAATGCCTGCATTTTCCATATGCTTTTTTACTTCAGCCACAATGCTTTGGACAAAGGCTTCTCTGGCGCTCTTTTTATCAGAAATCTGCTCCTTCAGCTCATAGTAAACTTCCGGCTCCAGATATTTTAAAGACAAATCATCTAATTCATTCTTTACCTTGGATATACCAAGCCTCTGAGCAATGGGAGCATATATATCCATGGTCTCTCTGGCTTTTTCCTTCTGCTTTTCAGGCTTCATGTATTGAAGGGTGCGCATATTGTGAAGGCGGTCTGCCAGCTTAATCAAAATCACTCGGATATCCTTGGCCATAGCCAGAAACATTTTTCGCAGATTTTCTGCCTGAATCTCAATCTTATCTTTGGAATAAGACAATTGTCCCAGCTTGGTGACGCCATCTACCAGAAGGGCTACTTCCTGGCTGAATTCCTTTTCAATCTCCTCTGTGGTCATCACAGTATCTTCCACTGCGTCATGGAGCAGCCCGGCTACAATTGTCTCCTTATCAAGCTCAAGATCCGCCAGAATGATGGCAACACAAAGAGGGTGAATAATATAAGGTTCACCCGACTTCCGAAGCTGGCCTTTGTGCGCAGACGCAGCAATCTTATAAGCTTTTTCAACCATCGTCGTATCTGTGGATGGATGATATTTCAGGACACTTTTAATCAGCTCCTGATACAGCACATCAGGGCTGGTGAAATCCTGCATGGCCCTTACGTTCTCATCATCCTGGACCACCTCTGCGCCCCTGTCTTTTATGCCGATCTTCAACTCTGCCATCTTTTCATCACCTGCTTTTAACTATCTCATTGCCATTCTACTTTCCATCATAGCTGATCACGGAAGCCACATCATACTTTGCAAGGCGCTCCCGCCCCTTAAGACCTGCCAGTTCCATCAAGAAAATAATTTTAACGACTTCTCCTCCCAGAGACTCCACCAGTTGTGCAGCAGCCTCAATCGTTCCGCCTGTGGCAATCAAATCATCTACTAAAACCACCTTTTGACCTGGCTTAATGGAATCTTTGTGCATCTCAATCACAGCGCTGCCATACTCCAGATCATATTCTTTGGAAATCGTCTCACAGGGAAGTTTTCCTTTCTTGCGCACAAGAACAAAGGGCTTATGCAAATTGTATGCAATTGGGGTCCCAAACACAAATCCACGGGACTCCGCCCCCACCACAACATCAAAATCTACATCTTTTAACAGATTCTGCATGGAATCAATGGCAAGCTGTAAGCCATCCGCATCCTGTAACACAGAAGTTACGTCACGGAAAATAATACCTGGCTCAGGAAAATCTGGAATACTCCTTACATATTCTTCCATTTTTTTCATAGTTGTATGCTCCTTCTTCCCCTATTATGAAATATTTATCATGAATGTTACTTATGATTTCTGTTTGTATCTTATATTCGATCAGTATTCCTATTATATCACGCTTTTTTTTATTTGACAATCCCATGGAAGCATCTGATTCACGCACCTGAGCCCGCCATCCGTGTAATCAAAGAGAGAGACAAATAAATTGCCCCTCTCATATACCCGCCTAAACTTCGTATTCTTCAAATTCTATTAATAATTCTCTTCTTTTACCTCGAAGTAACTTTGTGGATGACTGCAGGTCGGACAGACTTCAGGCGCCTTAGTCCCAACTACAATATGTCCGCAGTTACGGCACTCCCATACCTTAACTTCGCTCTTTTCAAATACTGTGGCTGTCTCTACATTTTTTAGCAGGTTACGGTATCTTTCCTCGTGATGCTTCTCAATATCGCCGACAAGTCTGAATTTCGCTGCAAGCTCAGGAAAGCCTTCTTCCTCTGCTGTCTTGGCAAAGTTTTCATACATATCTGTCCATTCGAAGTTTTCGCCATCTGCGGCTGCGGCAAGATTCTGCTTTGTATCACCGATTCCACTTAACTCCTTGAACCACATTTTTGCATGCTCTTTTTCATTTTCGGCTGTTTTCAAAAACAAACCTGCGATCTGCTCATAGCCTTCCTTTTTTGCTACGGAAGCAAAGTAGGTGTACTTATTCCTTGCCTGTGACTCACCTGCAAATGCTGCCTCCAAATTCTTTTCTGTCTGCGTTCCTGCATACTTTGTTGTTCCCATGTTATTTTCCTCCTTAATGATATTTAATGACACACTTTGGTTTACATCTTTTCTTTTCTGCACTTGGGACATAGGTAAAATACCTTTAAATCATAAGAGATAATTCCTTCTCCAAGCTGTTTTTCCAGATTCCCCGTCAGATCTTCAAATTTCATGTCGCATAATGTACTACATTTCTTGCAGACTAAATGATCATGCTTTTTAATTTTATCGTATCGGTCGCGGGAGCCTTCTATGGATATTTTTCGTATCCGTCCTTCCCGGCACAAGGTATTCAGATTATTATATATCGTTGCCTGAACGACTTTAGGCTCTGTTTTTTTTAATTCTAAAAAAATCTGTTCTGCTGTCATATGCTCTTTAGACTGATTGATTAATTCTAATATCAGTTGTGCGTATCTGGTCAACTTACCACCACCTCTGTTTTAGAATTAATCTAATTATAATACATGTTTACATTCTAGTCAACAATTATAGATGCAATTAAAATTTTTATGGAAAATCCGCCTTATAAAATAGCACATTTAGGAAACCCTGTGAATAAAACACATCATTTTATCAGAATTCAGGAGGCTTATCATGCTGATCGTCGGAGGAAAAATATTTACGATGGAGGATGCAATTTACGATCCTGGCTATGTAAAAATCAAAAACGGTAAAATTCAATCTGTAGGACCGGAAGGGGAGTCCCCAGCCCCAGAGGGAGAAGAGCAAATTCTTAAGGTAGACGGTGCCTGGGTACTGCCAGGCCTGATAGAGGCTCACAGCCATATAGGTATCTCAGAGGAGACCCGGGGCGCCATTGCAGACGATTGCAATGAACTAAGTAATCCAGTGCAGCCCTATCTGCGCGCCATTGATGCCATAAATCCTATGGATCCGGCTTTCCACGATGCAATCATGGCTGGAATCACTTCTGTTATGACAGGTCCCGGCAGTGCCAATGTGGTGGGTGGCCAGTTTGTGTTTATGAAGACCCAGGGGCGCTGTATGGATCGGATGATTGTACTTCACCCAGCGGCCATGAAAGTGGCCTTTGGAGAAAACCCCAAGACAAGCTACGAAGATCAGAGCAAATGCCCTTTGACAAGAATGGGAACTGCGGCCCTTTTGCGGGAAGAACTTTTTCGGGCCAAACAGTATCAGATCCAGAAGGAAAACGGAAAGCTTTTGGAGGAAGACTTTCGTCTGGAACCCTGGCTTCCTGTACTGCGCAGAGAGATTCCTGTCAAGGCTCACGCCCACAGAGCAGACGACATTCTCACAGCAATCCGTATCGCAAAAGAATTCCAGGTAGATCTGACCATTGATCACGGCACGGAAGCTCATTTGATTGCCAAAGAAATAAAGGCCTCCGGCTTTCCAGTGATTGTGGGTACAGATCTCACCTCCCGATCCAAGCTGGAAGTACAGAATATGGACTTTAAGACCAACCGGATTCTCCATGAGGCTGGCGTCACCATAGCTGTGACCACCGATCATCCCGTAGCACTGATTCAGTATCTTCCTCTCTGTGCAGGACTGGCTGTAAAATACGGCCTTCCTATGGAGGAGGGTTTAAAAGCTCTGACCATATATCCAGCACGTATCTGCCGGGTGGAAGAACGGGTGGGAAGCCTAAAGCCGGGAAAGGATGCAGATTTGGCTATATTTACCGGGAACCCTATGGAGGTATTTACCAACACACTTTATACGATTATAGACGGTGAGGTCGTGTATGAACAATCAAATATGGGCTGCCAGGGAATTACCAAGTAAATCATTCCCCACAGCCCCATAGACACTATTTATTTACAAAAAACTCTGAACCACAAGCTGAAGACTGCGCCTTCCCTGGTACTCATTCCATTCTGGATAATAGAGGATAGAAATCTGTTTTCGCTCTTCCACATATTCCAAATCCGACCGCACGTCTCCAAAGCTGATTGCCTCCATCCGAACCCCGTCTGGATTCTCCAGAGTCAATTTCAAAACATTCTCATTCTTTCCCAGAATCCGGGCACTTCTAACAGACAGTTTTGCCGCCGCAAAAAGCGGCTTCTCATTTCCCTTTCCAAAAGGTTCCAAAAGCTCCAGCTCATTTAGCATCTGCTCCCCCACATACTGGATAGGAAGCACCGCATCATAGGAAAGCTTAGGTATCAAATCTTCCTCTGTCAGCTCACAATTTTTATTGATAGCTCTGCGGAACTCTTCCACCATTTCCTTCTCCATGGAAAGGCCTGCCGCCATAGGATGGCCGCCATAGCGGGTAAAAAATTCTTTTACCTTTGTCATCTCTTCAAACATGTGATAACCAGGAATAGAACGCCCGGAGCCTTTAACTCCCTCTTCTGCGTCTGTCAGCACAAAACAGGGACGAAAATATTTTTCCCGAATCCGGCCTGCAATAATTCCTGCCAGACTTTCATGACACTCCGGCAAATAAACAACCAAAACCTTGTCATGTTTCAAGTCCGTCTCTTCAATCATTTGGACAGCTTCCTGTGTTCCCTTTACGGTCAGCCCTTTTCGGCTGTCATTCAAAGCTTTTAAATCCCCGGCCAGTTCTTCTGCTTTGGACGGTTCCGTTTCCTGGAGGAGATTTAAAGCCCGCCGGGCTGTATCCAGCCGGCCGCTGGCATTGATACAGGGGCCTATGATAAAGCCCACATGGTAGGCTGTGAGCTTTTTGCCTTCCAGTCCGTTTACAGCAAGCAATGCTCTATAGCCTAAATTTGTTGTATGCTCCAGACACTTCAAACCATATTTTACAAGAATCCGGTTCTCTCCTGTCAGATCCATAATATCGCCTACAGTGGCCACAGCAGCGAACTCTGCCAGTTTCAGAGTTTCCTTTCTGGGAATCCCTGCCTCCTCATAAAGAACCTGAACCAATTTCCAGGCTACAGCGGCCCCACACAGTTTTTTAAAGGGATAAGGACAGTCTGCCTGCTTAGGATTCAAAATCACATCTGCCTCAGGCAGCACTGGCGTGCGGCTTCCGTCTTCTTCCTCCTGATAGGGAACCTCATGGTGATCTGTGACCACCACTGTCATTCCCAGTCTCTTGGCAAAAGCAATTTCCTCCGCTGCCGCTATTCCATTATCGCAGGTGACAATGGTGTCGATACCTGCCTCTTTTGCATCCTGAATAAGATTTTCATTGATTCCATAGCCATCCTTCATGCGATCAGGAATCACAGTGTCCGCTTTTGCTCCAATTCGCTTCAGAGCGGTCAGAAGAATATGGGTGGCATTTACGCCATCAATATCGTAGTCTCCTATGATACGAATCGGCACCCCTGCCGCCGCTTTTTCCTGTAAAAGAGTGACAGCCTCTTTCATCCCTTTCATTTTTCTGGGATCCTCAAGAGAGTCCATGGTTCCATACAGATATTCCTGAATCTCCTTCTCGCTACCTCCAGCCCGATTTCGAATCAAGCGCACTGCCATGGGACTTATGTGAAATTTTCCTGCCAGATCCTGGTTTCCCTCTATACGGGGAGCCTCTATCCACTGTTCCTTCATGCTCTTCTCCTGTAGTAAGCTTTGCATCACTCGCTCTTAACCTTTATCTTTAAAAGATACCAAAGGGCGCCTGTAATGCATACTGAGGAGTAGGCTCCACAAACAATTCCTACCATGAGCGGCAAAGCAAATTCGCGAATAGATGCCACGCCTAAGATAAACAAGACTACCACCATGATTAAGGTGGTCAGTGATGTATAAATGCTTCGGGTCAAAGTCTGGGTAATGCTCATATTTACAATATCTTTCAATTCATCCTTTTTGCGGGCGCCTGCCAAATTCTCACGGATACGGTCGAAGATGACAATGGTCGCATTGATAGAATATCCCACAATGGTCAACATACATGCAATAAAGGTATTGCCCACGGAAACTCTGGCGATTGCATAGAAAGCAAGCACCACTAATACATCGTGAACCAGTGCTGCCACAGCGCTGGCCGCAAAGCGGATATCTTTAAAGCGGAACCAAATATATAAAAGCATCAGCACAGTAGCCAGAAGAACGGCCACCAGAGCATCCGCCCTCATCTCGCCGCTAATTGTAGAACTGATATTCTCTGCTGTGATAGAATTCTCGTCCACTCCAAAGTTTTCTGCCAAAGCAGTATTCAACTTCTGCCTCGTCTCCAAATCCAGCTCTCTGGTTTTAATCACTACATCATTATTTCCCTGCACCAGTTGTGCCTGAATTTCTGTGCTGCCGATGACGTCACTTACCAGCGGCTTCACATCTGCCTCAAACTCCTCAATGTTGATATCCTCTGTGAAGGGAATAGTGGTGGAAGTTCCCCCCTGGAATTCCAGACTATAATTCAAAGCTCCCTTTCCCTGGCTGGCACATACACCCATTGTCAAAAGCCCTCCTGCAACCACAAGCAGGGAAACGATAAAGCAAATATTTTTCTTGCCCAGGAAGTTGATGGTCTGATGTTCTTTCTGGACGCCATAAAGCTTTTCACTCTTCAAGCCCACTGCATACAGGGAGTTCAGCACCAAACGTGTCACCACCAGCGCGGTAAACATAGACAATACAATACCAAGGGCCAATGTCTGGGCAAATCCCTTTACACTTCCCGATCCTTTTAGCGCTAGTACCAGGGCTGCAAGCAGGGTGGTGATATTGCCATCTACAATGGCAGACAGGGCTTTCTGAAATCCTATTTTCATAGAGGAGCGTACCGTTTTTCCTGTGGCCAGTTCTTCCCTGATGCGGGCGAAAATGATCACATTGGCGTCCACTGCCATACCAATGCTCAAAATAATACCAGCTATGCCTGGCAATGTCAGTGTAATATCAAAAGCATTTAAAAGGATCATCATCAGCGCCACATATATAGCCAGGGCAATCCCAGAGGCAAAGCCTGGAACCAGATATATGACTATCATAAAAATTACTACCAGTGCAAAGCCAATCGCCCCTGCCTTCAAGCTTGTGGAAATAGCATTTTCTCCTAATTGTGCTCCCACCACCTTGGAGCGCAGTTCTGTCAGCTCTAACTGAAGAGAACCAATACGAATGGTGGACGCAAGCTGTTTTGCTGCCTCAAAGGAGGACATATTGGTAATTGTGGCGCTGCCTCCTGTAATCACCGTTTCTACTGTGGGTGCACTGATAATTTCCCCGTCGTAAACGATAGGAAGCCGGGAGCCCAAATTCTCTTCTGTGGCTTTGGCGAACTTTTCAGCGCCCTCATCTGTAAGGGTCAGCTCCACCATATAGGAATTATTTCCCAGGTTGTCTGTGTAGCCCTTTGCCTCTGCACTTTTCACATCTGTTCCCGATATCAGTACATTTCCTGAAACGTCTTGAAATTCCAGGGAGCCTGGCCGACCCAGTTCTTCCAGGATGGCATTGGCATCTGACACACCGGGAATCTCAATATTGATTCGATCCGTTCCCTCCTGGTACACCTGAGCTTCCGTGCTGTAACCTTCCACACGTTTCTGAAGCTTATATATGGTGTCCGCCATCTGTTCACTCGTGGGGTTGCTGTCCACTGTCTGGTAAGTAATGCTGACTCCACCTGCCAGATCTAGTCCCAGATGAATATTCTTTGCTGCCCCTGTCTCATTCTCGCCTACCCCTACAGCCGCTGTATAGAATAATCCTGCTGTAAGAATGGCAGTGAGAAACAGGATAATAATTCCTGTGCTCTTTTTCATATTCATGTTCTTACTCTCCTTGCCCGGCCAGCGCCGCTTTTATCATGATAGCACACTCAATGCGCTTTCTCTGAAGCTCGCATCCAATGTCGTAAGCGTCGTGGATGGAGCCATGGAATTTGTAGGAATTGGCTGCACAGCCGCCGCTACAGTAGAATTTGGCAAAACAGTTTTGGCACTTTTCCTTAGAATACACATTACAACTTGCGAACTTCTTTTGCAAGTCTGTGTTTTTCACACCATCAAAGACATTTCCCATAAGAAAAGACTCTTCCCCTACAAATTGATGGCAGGGATAGAGATCTCCCCACGGCGTCACAGCCAGATATTCTGTGCCTGAGCCGCAGCCGGACAGCCGCTTATACACGCAGGGGCCTCCTGTCAAATCTATCATAAAGTGAAAAAAATTAAAATTCTTCTCTGTATGATGTCGCTTGATCATCTCTGCCGCCAGCTTGTCATACTCCTCACAGATAGCAGGGATATCTTCCTCCCGGAGGGCATAGGGCTCCTCTGGAGCAGCCACCACCGGTTCTACCGAAATCTGCTTAAAGCCCAAATCTGCCAGATGAAGGACATCCTCACAGAAATCCAGGTTATTTCGGGTAAAAGTTCCTCTCACATAATACTTCTCCTGATTCCTGCTGTCCGCCAGCTTCTGGAACTTCGGAACAATCAAATCATAGCTGCCCTTGCCTCCCCGGAAAGGGCGCATTTTATCATTGATCTCCTGGCGTCCGTCAAGACTAAGGACTACATTACTCATCTCACGGTTTACGAACTCTTCCACTTCATCGTTTAACAGTACCCCGTTTGTGGTCAAGGTAAAGCGGAACTTTTTATCATACAGCTTTTCCTGTTTCCTGCCATAAGCTACCAGATCCTTGACCACCTGCCAGTTCATCAGGGGTTCTCCCCCAAAAAAATCCACTTCCAGATTCTTTCGATTTCCTGAGTTGGCAATCAGAAAATCCAGGGCCTGTCTGCCGGTCTCATAGCTCATCAGAGCACGCCGCCCGTGATACTCGCCCTCCTCTGCAAAACAATAGCGGCAGGCTAGATTACAGTCATGGGCAATATGCAGGCACAGCGCTTTTACAACTGTCGAATTTGGACTTTTAGAATTCATTTGGCGAGATAGGATCTTATCTTGATAGATATCCTCTGAGAAAAGAGTTCCCTGGTTTTTTAGTTCCTGAATGTCTTCTAATACCTCCTGGATCTCTTTTTCTGGATAGCGGTCTCTTAATCTGGCCAAAATCTCCTCATGCTCTTCTTTTTCAAATAGAGCAATGGCATCATAGGCCAGCTCATCCACTACATGAACCGCGCCGCTGTTTACATCCAGAACAATGGAATAGCCATTGCATTTATATTGATGGATCATAGTTTTTCATCTCCTCGTAACATATCCTCAATGGGCTAAGGTACACGCCTTTGTCCATCTGAGGATAATAGCTCCGCAACGCCCTTCCCGGACCTATCCGCGGAAATAAGGATGTCTCAAAAGCCATGTCTGCTATTCACGGCCTTTGAGACATCCTCACTCATTTCCTGGTTGTGATTCATTTATCTACTTGTGATTCTCACAAGTCTGGTTTCCAACTGTGCAGGATGTCTTGCAAGCTGACTGACAGGATGTCTGACATTCGCCACATCCGCCTTTTTTCACAGTATTCTGTAAAATCTGTGTGTTTAAAGTCTGAATATGTTTCACTCTTTTGCCCTCCTGTTCCTATTAACTCTAAGTAGTATATCATATACCAATCTATTTTTAAAGTATTTTTTTATCTCCTGGTTCATATATTGTTTTAACCTAAACCAATTGAGGGAGGAAACACTATGGACAAAGGAAAATATTATCAGGGCATTGCTGTCCGAATGTTAAAATCACTCCTGAGCGCATATATCATAACCGGTATTCTACTGCTCTTGTTGGCGCTTCTCCTCTATAAATTCCAGCTTTCGGAATCCAAAGTGAATATTGGCGTGATCATTATCTATGTGATATCCAGCTTTCTCAGCGGATTTTTAGAGGGAAAAATGATGAAGACCCGCAAATTTCTGTGGGGAGCAGCCGCAGGGCTTCTCTACTTTGCCATCTTAAGTGTGATCTCCCTGGCAGTAAATCAAAGCTTTGCCGACGGATCCTCTCATTTTGTGACAACACTCATTCTGTGTATTGCCGGAGGGACTTTGGGCGGAATGTTATCCTGATACCAAATACTCTCAGAGAGCTGCCGCGTCCCGACAAAAATTTGTGGGCGCGGCATTATAATCTGGAAATATAAGCCAGAAACACTCACGCTACACTTGCATTTCTCCCCAAAATATAGTATATTGTGAGAGATATCCCTAAAAAAGATATCGGTAACACATTTATCGCGACTATATAAAGGAGTGAACATTTTTTGGATTCAAGTGACGCCATACAATTGGCCACATTAATACTGCTGTTAGGTCTTTCCGCTTTTTTTTCTTCCTCGGAGACGGCCTTAACGACTGTAAACAAGATCAGGGTCAGAACATTGATAGAGCAGGGGGACAAGCGTGCCCTGAAATTGGCTTTAGTACTGGAGCAGCCTGCTAAGATGCTCAGTGCTATCCTTATAGGAAATAATATTGTCAACATGAGCATTTCCTCTATTGGTACCCTGATTGCCACCAAGGCTTTTGGAAGTGCAGGTGCTGGTATCGCAACTGGTATTTTAACCTTTCTGGTATTGATATTTGGTGAAATCACACCGAAAACCTGCGCAACCATTTCGGCGGAAAAAATGGCTCTCCGCTTTGCAAGGCCTATTTACATCTGGATGTGGATTTCCACACCCCTTATTTATATTGTAAATGTCATTTCTATGGGAGTCATGAAGCTTTTGGGTGTTAACCCCAATCAAAAGACAGATACTTATACAGAAAATGAAATCCGTACGATTGTAGAGGTCAGCCATCAGGATGGCGAGATCGAGAGCGAAGAACGCAAAATGATCAACAATGTGTTTGATTTAGACGACCATCTGGCCAAAGATATTATGGTACCCCGGGTTGACATGACCTTTTTAAATATCAATGCTACTTATGCTGAGACCATTGAAGTATACCGGGACGGCCTATTTACAAGGCTTCCCGTCTACGAGGATACCACGGATAATGTGGTGGGAATCCTGAATGTAAAAGATCTATTATTATATGAAGATAAGGAGAATTTTCAGGTAAAGCATATTCTCCGGGAGACATATTATACTCATGAATATAAAAAGACCTCCGAGCTTATGATGGAAATGCGTGAAAATTCTATCAGTCTGGCCATTGTTTTGGATGAGTATGGAGCCACAGCCGGCCTCGTCACATTAGAAGACCTGCTGGAGGAGATCGTGGGAGAAATCCGGGATGAGTATGACGCTTACGAGGAGGATCTTATTCAAAAAATTAATGATTATGAATATATCGTAGAAGGTTCTTCCAAACTGGAAGACTTAAACGATCAGATCGGCCTGAATCTCACCTCTGAGGACTACGATTCCATTGGCGGTATTGTCATCGAACTTCTGGATCGCCTGCCACAGGCAGCAGGTGAATCTGTTATTACAGAGAATGGTATTCAGCTGGTGGTGGATGAGGTAGATAAGAACCGAATTGATAAGGTTCATATTTATTTGCCAAAAGATGAAGAGAAAGAGAGCGAAGACGAGGAGCAGCCCCATTAAGGGCGCTCCTTTTACATTCCTGTATCCATCCGAATCTGACTGCCGTCCTTTGTTTTGCTTACTTTTATTTGCTGTGAAATATTTTCCTTCAATTCCTCCCGGTGGCTGATAATCCCTATCAATTTTCCTGTGCCAGACAGATTCATGAGTATGTCCATTGCACTTTCCATGGATTTCTGGTCAAGAGTTCCAAACCCCTCATCCACAAATAGGGTTTCCATCTGGATTCCGCCAAAATGTGAGGAAACTGTATCGGAAAGTCCAAGTGCAAGGCTTAGAGAAGCCTGAAAGCTTTCTCCACCTGAAAGATTACCTACCGGCCTTCTATGCCCCGTAAAATTATCCAAAACCTCAAGATCCAGGAAGGTACCACTCTGTTTTCCAAGCATGCTTTCCTGGCGATAAAGCTCAAACTGTCCATGGCTCATTGGCAACAATCTACGGTTTGCCGCCAAAATAATGCTATCAAACCCAGAGGCCTGAACGTACTGCTCCAGCGTAATTTTTCCTTTCCCAGTCGTTCCTTTTACCAGCTCATACAGTCTGTTGGAAATGGCATGTTCTCTTTGGTAGTTTTCAAGCTGCTCCTGTAACTGCATCATTTGAGCATATCTTTTCTTGTTCCCGGCAACTCTTGAAGCCACCGTATGATTATGACTTCTCAGAGAACTTACTTTGTACTTCTGAGCGTCAAGTTCCTTTTCCATAGATTCCAGATCCACCATTGTTTTCCCCTCGGCATCTATGTTAGCCTGGTTCCACTGGGCCTGGTTCGTCTTTACCGCGGCGTAATAATCTGAGATTTCTTTTTCTTCCAGGGAAATCACTTCTTCTGAAGCAACAGATTCCAGGAATTCTTTTTCGCTGTGAAAACTTTTGCTTTCCAATGCCACACAAAATTCTTTGTGAAACTCCTCTTCCTCTTTCTTCGTTTTTTCCAACATGCTTTGCAAGGTATGGATTTCAGATTGAACACCGGCTAATGTTGTCTCTGACTCCTCTTTACTTTTGCGGGCTCTTTCAATGGAGTCGGCTATCGTTTTTATCTTCCTCTCTGCCTGGTCACAGGCTTTCTCTGCCTGTTCCTTGCTTTCATAGGCAAGGTTTTTCAATGGCAGCAAAGAAGCTTCTTTTTCGACAAGTCTCCTCTCATTTTTATGTTTTTCTTCTGTCAGCCTGATTTTATCCTCGTTTAGCTTTTCCGTCTCTTTGCCTCTGGCTTTTTCCCAGTCTTCTTTTACTTTTTCCAGTTCCTTACAGTCCGTCTCTAATATAGCAGTATCATTTATATAAGTCTCCAATATTCTCTCAATGTCTACCTGCTCTATCACAATCATTTTCTTAAGTTCTTCCAGACTCTTTCCTTCTGACGTCATATGATAGAGGCTGTGACTGAGGCATTTGTCGATACCTTCTCTTAACTGCCTTTCCAGGGCATCCACATTTGCTTTGGATTCCTCTGCTTCTTTAAGCGCTTTATCCTTATTTCTTAAGGTATTCTCTTCTTTTTCTATGAATTTCTTGCACTGTTCCTCTGTGACAGATTCCTCAGGAAGAGAAGCAGGTTTTGGGTGGTGTCTAGAGCCACAGACGGGACAGGGTTCCCCTTCTTCCAGTGTCCCGGCGAGAATCCCGGCCCGACAGTCTTCCAGAATTTTTTCGGCCTGCTGTCTCTCACCCCGGGCAACTTCATAATTTACTCTTGCTTCCTCAAAAGTTTTCTGCTTTCTGTGAAAAATCATGTTTTTCTCATCAAAATCGGGAATTTCAACATTCACAATTTTATCAATATCTTCTTTTAAACCTGCAGCTTGCTCCCTTTGTGCTTTTACCCTCTCTAGCTCTACAGGCCTGTCCTGAAGTTTTGTAAACTTTTGAAATAAAGAATCAATCTTTTCCCGGAGTGCATTTTCTTTCTGCTCAAGCTGTTCTGTACACTGGGACAGCAAGGTAGCTTCCCTCTTTAAGGATATGAGCTCATTTTCCAGTTGATTTCTGAGAGAATATTTTTCTCTGTCAGCATCAATTTGAGCAATCTTCCTTTTCATTTTTTCCGCCTGAGGCTCCTCTCTCAGAGCCTTTTCAAGCGCCTCATTTGCAGTGGATTTTCCCTGAAGTGCTTGTTCAAGTTCTGTTTTCTTAATTTGAATCTTCTCTTCTGTAGCTGCCGTCTCTGCTTTTTTTACCTTCCATCTGTCATAGACTGGTCTTATGAAATGTGTCGCATCCTTTTTTCCCTGTAAGGAATCAGATAGTTTCGCTATCCGTTCCTGTCTGGCGGTTAATTTTTCTCTCTCCTGTGTCAATTCCATAAGCCGGGTGACAAATTGATTATTCATTTCCGCCATAACGAACATATTATTTTTTTCTTCCAGTGTCTTTTCTTCTGTCTCTAGAATATTGCCCAAAGTTTCCTGACATTTTCTGTCCTCTTCTATCATGTCAGCAACTAAATTCAAAATTTCCTCTAAATTCCAGGTACTTTTGCTTTTGTTCGCACACTCCTGTATTTGTGCAAGCTCATGGACAAATACGCTTTCTTCTCCTGCAGTTACATCCATAAAATACTGTAGCGCACTGTTCTCAGCTTCTTTCAGCCTTCGAAAGCTTACATCCCTGCGCTCCTTCAGTTTATACTCCATATTTTTATAAGCATCGGTCATAAAAATCGTACGAAGAATTTCTGTCCGCTTCTCTGTCTTTACGTTCAGCAAATCCCAGAATTCTCCCTGAGCAATCATGACAATCTGTTTAAACTGCACAGCGTCAATATACAAAAGTTCCTTCACGGCCTGATTTACTGCTTTGACCCCTTCGATAGGAGCATCCGATCCAGAGTAAAAAATTGCTTTTTCCTGCTGAGTTATTATGCCATTTCCACGCTTTGAGGGGCGATCATACGGAGGCTGACGGTAGACATGATAATTCCTTCCCTGATGAGAAAAATAAAAATCCACATAGCTTTCAGTGCCCTCTTTTGCATACTCGCTCCGCAAATTTTTTGTATCCCGATAGCTTCCGCTGGTTGTGCCATAGAGTGCAAAACAAATAGCATCAAAAAGAATTGTCTTTCCGGCGCCTGTATTTCCAGAAATCAGAAAAAGGCCCTTTTCTTCGAATTGTTCGAAATTAATTACAGGCATGGTACTGGCATAGGGGCCGAAGGCACTGATAATGAGTTTAATGGGTTTCATCTGCCATCCCCACCTCCCTTGCCACTTCACGCATTAGTTTCAGTTCTTCACTACTGATTTCACAGCCATATATGAGTTTATAAAAATCAGAAACCATTTCAGTGAAGGTCTTCTTTTCCGTTGCCAGGGAAATATCCAACTGCTGCAGCTCTTTCGTATGAGAATTTTCATATTCAATTCTGACTGTATTCGGGTAGTATTGTTGGAAGATACTCATTGCATGATCCATTGATTCTTCATCTGTCAGGGTGACATAGATAAAGTCCTCTTGCTTAGAGATATTTTCCTTTGCCAAAAGCTGTTTTAACTGGCCTTTTATATGACGCAAGTCGCGCATTGGACGTAATGGTTCCAGCTTTATATTCACATCGCCTTTATTCCCCAGGTCTACAATTGTGACAAACTTATTTTGCTCTGCCTCACTGACAGAGTATTTTATAGGAGAACCAGCATAGCGTATCTCCTTCCGTTCCACTGGCTGGGCTGTGTGAATATGGCCAAGTGCAACATAGTCAAAGTCCTTAAAACAATCTACGCCGACCTTTTCAATAAGGCCGACCGTTTGTGTAGCCGCAGATTCTGACCCTCCAAGCCGGGGGGCAGATGTTCTTCCTGCCACAAACTGATGAGCCACAAGGACGTTTCGTTCTTTGGAATTGATATTGCTCTTCTCCAAAGCAACCCGCACGGCATCATCATAGGTAGTGATGTCTTCCTCAGGATAGAAATGCCTTACCTGGGAAGCTTTGATAAATGGCATGAGATAAATATTTACCATTCCATAGGAATCCTCAACTACCTGTTTGAACAGTCCGCCTTCATATTTAGCCGAAATAAAAAGATTGTTAGCACGAAACAGATTGCTGCCAAAGTTCATACGCTCGTCTGAGTCGTGATTTCCGCTAATGATAAATGTATTCATTTCTTTTTTGGCAAGCTGGCAAAGAAAGTAGTCAAACAGTCTTACGGCTGATTCACTGGGGATAGATTTATCATAGATGTCTCCTGCTATCAATACGGCATCTATATTATTCTTTACAGCTATATCAATGATTTGATTCAGGATAAACTTCTGATCTTCTATTAGATCAAATTCCCCAAGGGATTTGCCGATGTGAAGATCTGCTAAGTGTAAAAATTTCATTCTTGTAATCCTTCCAAGAATATAAAAACGCTATTCCTTCCAATATTGTTTTAAATACTTTTCTGCTGTCTCAGAGGAAAGAGAAAGTTTCTGAATTAAGCCTGTGTAAGTCTTTTCCCAGGACAAAGAAACCTCCTGGCAAACTTCAATGAAAGCCTTTGCCCCTTGTTCTAATCCCTGCTCTAATCCTTGTTCTAGTCCCTGCTCCAGCCCTTCTTTCTTGCCTTCTTCTAACCCTCTTTTCCGCCCCATCTCCAAATTGGTTGTCATCAAAAAATTATGATCCCGAATCGCTTTCTCACGTGCTTCATATTCCAGGCGCTTCTCTTCATCTGCACTGAGCTCTGTTAATCGCTCATATGCTTTTTCTACATATGGACTTGTTCCTGCTGCCATCTCAAACTCCTCCTTCTGTTCCGCATTGAAAAAACGAGCCCAGTTCAATAACTCTGTCTCTGGATACCTCTTCCCTGCCAGCTTAGGCAGCTCCAAAATATGTATTTCCAGCTTATCCGTATATATGCGACGCCGACTGTCCTCCCAGATATGAAAGCAGGAATAGAATTCCTCATCCTCCTGAAAAAGGACAAAATCCAGAATTCCTACATGGATACATTTCTGTAGTACATTATAGTTCTGCCCCTTTTGAATCTGCCCAGCATATAATTTCGTTAGAT
The DNA here is from genome assembly GCA_910574475.1 of Clostridia bacterium. Lineage (GTDB taxonomy): Bacteria > Bacillota > Clostridia > Lachnospirales > Lachnospiraceae > Laedolimicola. Next base: position 140,013 of record CAJTAT010000009.1, read on the forward strand.
AGAATACGGAGCGTTCTGACCATAGGGGAAAGGGAGCAATTTGAATTTCCAGATCCATCTGATTCTTTTCATCCATAGTATTCCTGCCACCCTTTGATTTTTCATAAATAAAAATACGAATATCCAGAATCCCCAGCTTATCCTCTGGGTGCTCTCTTCTTAGATGGGTAGGACGAAGTTCTGTCCTCTCAATTTCCTCTGGTTCCATTCCCAACAATGCGGAGATAAATCCTCTTCGAATTTCTGCGTCTTCCATCAATTCTTTGAAGCAGAAATCCACCTTTGGTTTCATAAGAAATGTTTCCTGGTTTGTCATACTGTTGTCTCCTTTCCCGAAAGAAAGATACTAATAACAGTATGGATATTTTTATTATAGAAGATTTACTTGCCTGATACAATATCTTTCTTTCCTTTAATTATGCTGCCATTTGTTATCTACTGAATATTTTGACTGAAACGTCTGAAAATTTAGAAATCTTTTGATAGAAGTAGTATACACGAAATTTCTCTAAGTAACAAATAAAATTTTTATAAAACAAACCAAAAATCTCCCAAAAGAGGAGCCGCCGAACCGGCGATGCTCCTCTTCAAAGATTCAGGATACAGGGCGCATAAAAATTGTCCTTTCATATGCATACTTCCACGGGACCAGTAGGTAAATTCATCTTTACACGATTAATTACTCTCTCTTTTTCCGCACAACACAAGCTTATCCATATTTTTTCTTTTTTGTTCTAAAGAAGAATGTACATAGCGGTTTAATGTAATATTAACACTAGAATGGCCTAAAATTTCACTCAAAGATTTCATATCAAAGCCATCCTCCATACATCGTGTAGCAAATGTATGGCGGAGCACATGATAATTAACTTTTTCCATCTGACATTCCTTGAGATATCGTTTTAATATGTTTTCTAAAGTCCGAGGCTCAATAAAGGAACTTGCACTTCCTGTTAGGATAAAGGCATTTTCAGGCATGTTTCTGTGAACATCCAGCCTTCCCATCAAAAATTTTGGTATGGGAATATCTCTCACGGAAGAATTACTTTTGGGTTCTGTTATGACAATCTTTGTCTTTCTCTCTCCGCTGCCATGCAAATCCTGAATTCGCTGCATGGTGTTTCGTACACAGAGAACCCCTTCTTTATATAAAATGTGCTCTCTCTTCAGGGCACATACCTCTCCCAATCGGAGCCCCATATAGAGGCTCAGCAAAATCCCCGTCTTTGTCAGACTGTCATCTTTTAACAAGAAACGCTCCAACTCAATCTGCTTCTGTCTGTCCAAAATTCTCACTTCCGCGTCCCTACATCTAATTTTAATCAATTCAAAATGACAAGGAATCTCAATATTCCAACCTGCTCCATAGAGACAGATTTCCTTCAATATAGCAAGAATATCCTTGACCGTCTTTTCTGCCAATCCTCCGTTTCCATCTTTTTTACCAAAACGAAGTTTTTTCTGTACAAACTGCTCAATCACATCTGTGGTCAGCTGTGCGGCTCGCAAGTCTCCTAAATCTGGCAAAATATGATTTTGTACCAGATTGTAATATTTTACGTAGGAGGATTCTTTTACTCTCAGTTTCGCATTGTCCAGCCATTGACCAGCCAGGAAGTCAAATTTTATGGCTTTGCGTTTAAGTTTTCCCGAAATCCTGGGCTGTGTAAGTTGCGATGGTGTCGTTGGGATAAATTTTTCTTTTGTTTCCATAATATAATCTTCCTTTCTTTTTTCCATAGATTATATAGGAAGGAAAAATTTATACGTAGAGGGAAAGTTGGAGATAGAAAGTACTTGAAATACTTTATAGTGGTATTATTTACCAATTTTTGTTAGAATTTTGAAGATAAATATATAGAATGTAGACATTATAAAATGATCCCTAAACCATCTCTGACAAATCTTTTCAATTTTGTTCCATATACAAAGTAGGATATAGCACTTGCTACTGCTGCACCAATTGTACCCCAAAGTGTTATAAAAATTATGTTAAAAATTATATTACACAACACAGTTATTATATTCAGCTTTGATTCTTGCAGAGGATAACCAGTCTGTGCAAGTATATTCCCCAAAATAATACTTTTCCCATTTATTCCCATTGCAAAACATACAATTGCAAGATAAAAAACGCCTGCCCGGTATTCATCTGATAACATAATTTTTACCACAAAAATATATACAAGTAAAATCAAAACATATACTGCAACTGTACCCATTAAAAAGTATTTTTTTCCTATTTTCTGGACAAGCTGCAAAAACTCTTCTAACCTGTTTTGTACATTCCATTCAGCTATTTGGGGATCTATAATCTTTCGAAGAGTAATGTACAACTGGTAAAATCCTTCTGAAAATAGAATGGCGAAGGAATAAACACCTATCTGCGCTGTGTCATTCACCAGTAGCCCAAGGCAGACTACATCCACTTTTGTGTTCATTTCTACCACCATATTAGAGGGAAGAATCTTTGTTCCAAAAACAAATAGTTCCTTCATACAACTGTTACAGATTTTTCCTTTCAAACTGCCCTGTTTATGGGTGTAAATAAATAGAATCAAAAAAATTAGACCTTCTGTAATTGGGAAAGTCAATGCAAGCATATTATATTGTATTTTTTTTAAAGAAAATATTGTAATTGATAGAATTAGCATAAAATATCGAATCATTTGAAATATTGCATATGATGTCATTTCAGATAAACTATTTTGATAGTTTAATAGAATTTTATTCAAAGAAAAAAACAAAAGACCTGTAACTGCGATTTGTAATGAATTTTTCCATGCAACATTTTCAAACAAAAGAAGTAGGCCTTCTACAATTACAATGATGAGTACTGATATGATCAGTACTATAAAAAGGGCTGATATTAATATGTTTCCTTTTTCTATCTCACTCTCCTGTTCAGGTACAAGCTTAAGAACAGACATGTGGATACCCCAGACAGTAATTTGCGACAGGATCATGTACCAGGCGTATGTCTCATTAAATATTCCTAAAACAGATGAATCATAAAAATATCCAATAAGAGTATTCATGAGTAATCCAGCAATTGCCATAATCATCAGGCTTACATAATTCCAAAATAAATCTTTTTTAAATTTCATGTATCAATCCCATCTGCCTTTTTGCTATAATAAGTATTTAACTTATTATAGTAAAGAATATCTTCCTCTGTTTTAATCATTTTCCCTAATGTATCTGAAAGAATCATCAAAACAAAAAAAATCATGGCTATAAGTGCCATGAAAGCTCCTGTCAACCCAGCCCATAAATAATCTCTAAACTGGCCTACTATAAAATAATGAGCCATAAATACAATTTCCAACATACTACCTACGAATAAAAAAAACAAGGACAATCCTCCAAAAAAGCGAATGGGTTGATAATCCTTAAATGCAGAAAGTATAATAGAGCCACTTCTAACCCCATATTTAAAAACGTTAGACGCCACCCGACTCTTTCCATATTCTCGCTCACCTCTGATACAAACAGGAATCTCTTCTATCCGTATATGGCTGCTGTTAGCAAGATGGATAAATGTTTCCTGCGTGTATGTGAATCTGCCTCTTAAATTCAATCTTAATAAAGTTTCTCGATTGTACGCACGAAACCCGCAAGCCACATCACAGTAACGTTTTCCTACAATATTGCTTACCATCCGAGCAACTTGTTTATTTCCCCATATTTTAATCTTTGGCATCTGTGGAAGCAATTCTTTATTCATAAACCGGGAAGCTGTCACCATATCAAACATTCCTCTTACTATGGGATCCAATAATTTTTCAATATCTGCAGGATCCATCTGCCCGTCCGCATCTATATTAACTGCATAATCAGCCCTTCTTTGAAGTGCTTCCTTTACTCCCTCAGAGAAAGAAGCTCCGACTCCCTGTGGTCTATTGTGATTAATCACAAATGCTCCAGACTTTTTTGCAATATCTGCTGTTTGATCTGTAGAACCATCATTAATTACAACAACCTCCAGACTAACACGTTCTTCAAATAGTGTCTTTGGTATTGCGTCTATCAGCTTACCTATTGTCTTTTCCTCATTAAGTGCTGGTATTATTACAACACATTTTTCCATTTAGTTACCTCAATTATGCTTTTTAGCAAGTGCCATAATCCAGGGAAGAGGCGTATTTACGGCAAGAATCTCCCCATATTTTGAAACTGTTTTCAAAAACTCTCTTTTTGTCCAATGATTGATATGCCCAGGTGTATTCCCGAATGATTTCAAATATTTACCTCGTAATATATTTAACATACACCATAAAGGTTCGTGGGGAACAGACACAATAAAATAATCCTCTGTACAATGAGAAATAATCTTTAAAGCTTTCTCTGGATCGGGAACATGTTCCAACACCTCGCAACAGATTAACATACAATTCCTTAGTCTTTCATCTTCCTCCTTAAGATCATAGAGATCGCCCAATGTAACGGATACCCCCCCCCGACCAATTTGGGCAAAATTCTCACAAGATATTTCTACTGCCTCTTTATCTAGATCTATTCCTGCAACATCATAGCCTTCCTGATCAAGAACACCTATAAGTTGTCCCTCTCCACAGCCTATTTCAAAAATTTTTCTTTTCCCGCTTTTTTGGACAAGCAGCAATAAACTGTCAATAAAACCATTTATCAACCATTTATGAATCGGATTTTCATTATACTTCTCTGCATGATGTTTTCCACCTGCAAACACATTGTAATTCGACTGTATCCTTCTTTTCATCCTTTATTGTCCACTCCTCTTTCTCAACCAATATATCGAAATACAAAAACCGCTTTATCAGCCGGAAGCTTCTTCAAGATCGGATAAATCATTTGGAAAAGCCTAGCTTTCAGCTTTCCATACTGCTCATCCATATCCATTTCAAAGCGCTCTCTCATTCGTTTTGGATCAAGTCCTCTTACATCCTGACATTCTAAAAGTATATAATTATATTTTGTCATTAACTCTACAAAGTTCTTTTTCGTAAAATAATAAACATGCGGACTGTGAAAATGAAGCTGCCATAATCGTATTAATTCTTTTGTGCGTCCTACTTTTTCAAAAAACTCTGAAATTTTATACAATCCACCAGTAGATAAAGGAATTGTGATTATCATTATCCCTCCCCGCTTTAAAAATCTACTACTCTCTTTTATAAGCTTTGAGGTATGATTAATGTGTTCCCAAACGTTATTAAATACAATGAAATCATATATTCCTGCCTCTTTTGGCATGTCCTGTGGAAAAAATCCTGTATAAACTTTATGACCATCTTTAGAGGCCTTCTGTGCAATAGCGGCTTCTGGTTCAATTCCTTCCATCACATAATTTTTATGGACACTTTTCATATACCACCCATAAGCGCATCCTACATCCAGTCCACGCCCTTTAGGTAAATATTTCTTAATCAAGTTATTTACTTGGTCAAACTCTTTAGAACGTATATTTTTCAACGCGGCTTCACGATTATTTTCATCCAGTTTTGATTGAAATGAAGTATTCACCTCCAATTTAGGTGTCCAAAGCAGCCGGCAATTGGGACAACAATAAAATTTCATTTGTTCGATCTGGCTCATGTTTTTATAAACATACTTCATCTTCTTATTGCAATTTTCACAGATGACCACGCTCACTGCTCTTACTCCTTATCTCTGAAATTCTCTTTATCATTACATAAAATGTTAATGGTACCAGACTACACAAAATCCGGTTATACGAATCGCCAAAACCTTCCCTTAGTGGGAGCTCCCGTCCTAGGCAGACAACAAAATTCAAAAGAGCATATCCAAATAAGATGCAATCCCACCAATCAAGTTTCTTTTTATAAATAATCGCTCCTCCTAGAACAATTGCTGCAGTATGGGGAAAGTATTTCCAATATTCAATTTCTAAATTATGTAATACAGCAAGAACGTTTACCACAAACTTTTCTGAAGTATACATACCAATTAGTAAGCAGGCAGCTATCAATCCAATAATAATCAATTCAGGTAACTGTTGCCTGATTCCTTTAAAAAGCACATTTTCGAAAAACAGAACATAAAATACGACTGCAATCATCGAAAAAAAAATTACAGTCACCGCACTTGCTGACAAAAAATTTTCGCGTGTACTTAAAGCTGTAAATGTTTTCTCTGAGAGTATCCTTAACAAGAAACTACTTTGTAATAAAACCATTGGAATAGTGATTATTATCATATTTTTCTTTGAAATAGATAAATGTCCAATGCATACTATAAAAAATGCTGCCATCACGCCACTTTCCAGACGTCCGAATGACAGCCACACTAAAAATAATGAAATTAATATCCACCCGGAATTCCTGTTGTCTTTGGAAAAATCAAATGAATACAAACATATGATTGTTATAAATACCATCATATAGGTACAAGAATTAACCATATGAATTAAATACAGAAAAGATGGAATTCCAAAAAGCAGGCAGCAAATTATTATGGCTGTTGCTATCATTTTTTTCTTACTTGCCTGTTGATTTACTACTTTCTTTATGTGATGAAATACGCAGAGGACTAAACTAAGTATCAGCATCCAGTGAAAAGCTTGTATGGTTTCAAACCCAGCAAATCTTGCAAGAGATACCATCAGTGCAGAGTTAATCCCCGTAGCTAAAATACATGCTCCCACAGCCTCAGAGCATATGCTTCCTTGGTTCGCAATCATTTCACCAAATTGGTAAATAAATATATGGGAATCATATGTGGTTATAATTGGCATAAAGCCAGCAGAAATTATTAAAATAAAGCTTGCTATATATAAGGCATGTCGAATGGCCGCCAAATAATTAATTGTTTTGAAATACTCCTTTCTCCAAATCAAAAATATACAAAAACTACTTCCTATCATAATCATCATAACTGGCAAACAATATGTTATATTACAAGCAAGAATCACAATGCTGCTAAAGCTCCATACCGCTAGTCCCGTAGGAAATGAAAGTCCCATATATGCAATGGGGTTATAGGGAAGCAAACAGGCCACTATGAAATATCCTAATAAAAATATTATAAGCGTTGTCGCTAACTGACGAACCTGATATCCCACTGTTAATCTATAGACTATACCAGATAACAGTTCATTGTTGTATTCATTCTGTGCAATGTTTTTACTCCATAGAGCAACTATTACAGCAACGCAAAATAAGATAGCTGGAATGATCCATTGCAATATCTTTTTATTCATTTATCCACTCACTCTCTGCCATAATATATATATTTCCCATATCATCATTCACAAGTATTGCTTTAGCACATTCCTCCAGATTTGTAGGATTAACAAATACATAGGTTGCATTATTAAACAGGGCATTTGTATCTGTATCCCTAAATAATAATACATGGTTTCTGGCCAATGATATCCCTATATTTTCAAATTTTGCATTTTCTAAATATCCTTCATGGTTAACCATTCGTGGAATTGAATCATTCAATACAACATCCTTAAACATTGCTTTTGCATAGTCTCGATAGTATCCATCCATACTAATCATGCATTTCTTTTTTAAAAAAATAGTATACATCAAAGCATCTCCGCCATAAGGATCACATAATTCATTCTGAGGCTCAGACCAGACTGAATTTGCTGTCAAAATGTCCTGATTACTATTGCTATAACATAAGAAAGGCATAAAAACTTTGCCTGTATAACAGGCACTGAAACCCATACCAATAAAAAAAAGATAAATAAAACAATGAGCTTTTGACATTATTAAACACACTAAGCCCAAAACAATACCTATACCAAATATCACTCTTTCTAGATTACTTTCAGCAAGCCATAATAATCCTAAAACTAAAGCAGCAAACTCGATCAATATCATAAACACTGATATCTTTTCCCATTTAATCTGAGCACAATTCATCTTACTTCTGCTCTCCCACTCTATCTAAGTTTATAGTTACTTTCAATGTATTAATGAGTACTTCTTTTTACAAAATACCAAATATATTGTGCTGGTTCTGAATAAAGCCTAGCTGTTCGATATTCTTCTTCCAGCTCCAAATGAAGCAGTTCGTAATTCATCCCCTTATATCCATTCTTTTCGTAAAACCTGTTCGCTCTCATATTCTCAGGGGAAACATACCAATATATCAAATTTAGATCATAGCGTTCAAATCCTATTGATATAATCTCCTGCATCGCCAGCCTTGCCAGCCCTATCCCCATTGCTTTTTGTCTAATCGTAATGGCAAACTCAGCCCTCTCATTCCTGTAATCTATATTTTTAAGGCTGACCGTTCCCAGATATTCATCAAAATCCTCACTATCTTCATCTGTTATAGCATAATGAAGATAGTGAGGATTCTTTTCTGTGTACTGCTCCCTGGCTTGCTTGATAAAGTTTTTACAATCATCTATTGTTAGTTTCATAAAATCTGTCTGTAAGTCATGAACTACAGAATCATCCTGCATCCATTCCAACATAAGCTCTGAGTCTTCCTGTTTTAATTCTCTTAACTTCACAAAATTTCCTCTTTACTTCTATTTATTTAAAGATTCATGATATTAAGAAACCGTTCCAAGCTATAGACAAGAAACTTCTGTTCCCCTGTCATTCCTTCGATACACCCTTCCTTAAATTCCTTGCGTTTTGGTCCTTCCCAGTCTTTTAGCCATGTATCTACCGCCCTTGCCA
>CAJTAT010000010.1 GCA_910574475.1 Clostridia bacterium
TGCCTCCTGAGTCCAGTCCGTAGACTGCCCGTTTGTCGTTTCGCACAATGGTACGCATGACATTTTCCAGGGGATCCTTTCCTTCTGTCTTCCTACAGATCTCTTTTACAGAGGGATATAGGGATGTCTCCACAAATGCTTTGCTGAACTTGTGTATATTGATGGTCTTATATTTATCTTCCAGGGTATAGCCTGGCTCCCGCATACTTTTATGGGTCCAGTCAACTACGTAACCGGACTCATCCATCTCTGCAAAGGTGCCGTCCAGGGCAGGGTTATATTTTTCAAGCAGGGTTGTATTGTCATGGCTGTCATCTGCGATTCTTTCCAGCAAAGCCAATGAAAAAAATACATCCCCCTCCAATATGAAGAGCTTGTCATAATTCCCTGTTTTCTCAAGCCCCAACTTTAAGGAGTAAGATGTATTGGTTTCTGAATAAATATCATTTACTACATAGTTTAGCTTTATGGTGTCATAGCTGTCTCCTAAGGTATGTTTGATTTCCTCTGCCAGGTAGCCCACAACCATCTCAACCTCTTTTACCCCAATGCTTTTTAAGCAGTTCAAGGCATTATAGATAATGGGTGTCCCGTTTACCTTCGTCATGCATTTATGGCTGGTCAGGGTCAGTGGTTTCAGGCGCGTGCCCATTCCGGCTGCTAATATAATTGCTTTCGTTTCCATAGCTTCCTCTTTTCTATTCAGTTCTCAACTTCAATCAGGTTAATGACTTCTTTGATGCTGATACAGTTATGATCCGCCTCATATCCACGGCCACATTTTAAGATCTCCATCGCTGTATCCTGCATGGCTTTATACCCTGCCCGCAAAAGTTGGTTGGCATAGATAATTACATTTACTCCTGCATCAAAGAGAGCTGTCTCATACACTACATCATAAGCTGTGGGTACAATCACCAGGGGAACACGGTTTGGGAGGCCCTGATATCTTTTTGCAAACTCAAAGATCTCCTGGCCTGTCTTGTCGATACTGTGGATCATAATCCCGTCTGCCCCTGCTTCAATATAGTGTCTGGCACGATTAAGAGCGTCTTCCATTCCCTGGGATAAGATCAGACTTTCTATCCTTGCAATAATCATAAAATCATTGGAAACCTGTGCCTTTTTCCCGGCTGCGATTTTCTCACAGAAATGTTCAATCTCATCTTGCTGCTGCATGGCCTCCGTCCCAAAGAGAGAGTTCTTTTTCAACCCTATTTTATCTTCAATTATAATAGCAGAAACGCCTATACGCTCTAAGCTTCGAACCGTGTATACGAAATGTTCTGTGATTCCTCCTGTGTCTCCATCTACAATAATGGGTTTCGTCGTCACTTCAAGCATTTCATTGAGGGTATTCATGCGGGAGGTATTGTCTACCACCTCAATATCCGGCTTTCCCTTTGTGGTGGAATCGCAGAGACTGCTCAGCCACATGGCATCGAACTGGCGGTAGTAACCAGTCTCTTCATCAAACTGCTTTGTCTTTTCCACTATGATACCTGTGAGACCATTATGGGCCTCCATCACCCGGATTTTACCTTTGATTTGGAGCAGCTTTCTAAGGGATGCTCTTCTTACATCAGTTGTCACTTTAAGGTTGTCTGAAAGTTCTGTTAAGCGGTCCAGGGAAACTCCTTTTGTCCGGTCAATCTCAACTAGCTGGCCACCCCATTCCTTTAAGGCTTCCACCACCTTTTCTCTAAGGTTCTTAAAGGGACCGGATACCCAGTCATTGCTGTGAACTACGTAATCCGGGCGAAGCTTTCTTAGATTCGGCACCTGATCTAACTCCTCCTGAGGGATGACTTCTAATACTCCTTTGATATTTGATACAATTTCAAAGCGCTCTTGGTATGACAGGATAGGAACCCTCCAATAAGATGCAATGACTGCATCTGTGTGAAGCCCGATGGTGACTTCTCCTAATTGGGCAGCTTTTTTAATTACATTGATCTGACCATGATGAATGACATCTCCACTCATGGCTACGTATACTTTTTTGGACATCTTTATTCTCCTACTCTTTTTGTAACTTTCTATGTTAAAATTCTCTTGCCCCCTAAAATTGAGCGAAATAAAAAAACAGCTGTCACGCAACGCCCTTACCAGTATATAGGGATCTAGAACGAACTTTCAGCTGTCAAAACTTTTATTTGCATATTGTTCTGTGCATAGTCTGTATTTCTGCAAATATTAATTTATGATTGAATCAAGTGTTTTGGAGCACGTTTCTCGGGAGGCAAAGGTGTCATATAATCCCCATAAACGCTTGTAAGATATTCATCCGCTTTAAGAATTCCCCTATATACCCTATCTTCAAATGGCATATCTACATATTCGTGATGTAGAGCAGATGGAAACCTTCTATAAATAAAACTTGTATTAGCAGTATAAACAGAACGATATCCTGTATCATGATTGTTATCCTTTTTACATAAATAGTCAAACCATTCGTCTACGCGCTTTCGTCCAAAAATTCCTCCACAAAAAGATGCAATGTCCCACATTCTTCTCGATCTTTCAGAAAAGTTTGAGTATTGCGGCGGTTTTCCCATCATTCCTGAAAGAAAGCGGAGTACAGTTGCTTTTATTTTTGCTTTAAATGGATTTTGTGGCGCATGATCTAAAACAAAAATAGATACCCAGGGATTGACGATCGTATTTTCTTTTTGGCTCATTCCAGGAATATTGTATCTAGGGTTTACCACACAATAAGTAGCTAGATTACATACGGAATCAAGCTTTAACTCCCTCCTCATTTCTTTGGGATACACGGTTCTGAATTTTTCAAATTCTTCTCGCAACATAACAATGTCAGCATCATCGTCCCATGGTATAAATCCTTTATGGCGAACAGCCCCAAGCAGTGTACCATCGGACAGAGTATACTCGATCCCATATTTGCGACACACTCTATCTATATCGTCAAGAATAACCATCAATTGTTCATGCAGCGTTTGAAATCCATAGCTGTTATCCATTTTTTTTCACCTCTCTATAAATATTAATTAATTTATTCCTAAAAATGAAACCTCCAAGAATGAGTACACTCAGCAGAATTATTCGTAATACCGTGTATTCGTACAAAGTATTACAAGCTATACTGAATAAGATCAACGTTAAAGAAGTGAGCATTACAATCTTCAAATTATAAATTTTATTAGCATCCACATTCTCATCCTTTAAACACTTTTTCATAAAAAAGTAATGTCCCAGGCACATCACTGTGTAACTAGCAAGGGTGGTATAGCCTGCAGCTGTAAACCCATACAGTGGTATAAAAATAGCATTTAAAAGGATATTAATTATGGAACCCACCGCAGATGCAAGCGTAACATATCCATTTCTTTCATAGAACAACTCTATGTCAGAAAATAACGTATAGATAAAAATCATATATACGCTGCACGCAAGTGAGGGTATACAATATACGCCTTCATAATAGCTGGTATCCGCCAAAATCTTCATAACCTCAGGCGCTATGATAGAAATAACAAAAACGCCGCACGAAGCTAAGAGAATCATCACATTTACCACTGGTACAATCCCTTTATAATCCTTCTTCTTAAATTTTTTATATAGCCACGGCACGAAAGCCCCGTTCAAACCGTCCATAACTACCTGTACTACAAATGCTGCCGAATGTGCCACAGAATAGATTCCTGTATCAGCTTTCCCTGAAAAATAATTGATCATAATTCTATCAGATTGGTTCAGCACAATCTTGGATAAATTATAGGGTATAAGAACACTTCCAGTTTTCAAAGAATATTTCCAATATCCTCCATGAAAAAAGGTTTTTCCTCGGCGCATCATCTCTATATATAACGAAAGCCCAATTAAAAATTGAACCAATACAGCTACAGCGATTCTGGTATAACCTGGATTCATGGGTATATCTAGGAAACAGATCGCCAGAATACCAAGAGCTGGCTGTAAAAAAACATACAAGGATGACACAATAACAACATTCCTATAGCGATAGCTAAATCGTTCTCTTCGGATCCAGCAATGATATGGCACATATGACAGCACCTGAATATACAGCAAAAGAATCATACATTCAGGCAAATCCAATAGCTGCTCCCAAAAATAATGCTGAATGAGATATAGTATAAGAAAAGCCCCTGTAACAGTAGTGATAAATCCCAGTGTTGCAGAAATAAATCTATCTTGTTCTTCTTCAAATTTAACCAACCCTACATTGAATACATCACTGAACAGATATAAGGTAAAAACGATCTTAAATATCTGAAACCACGAATTATATACATTATATATACCATACTGTTCTGCTGTAAGAATTCGGGTAAATACCGGCGTAGCTAATATATCAATAATATCTTTTAAGAATCCACATAGAACAAACCATACAGAAGCTTTTACAGATAATGGTATCAAGTTATATTTGTCTTTTATCTTCTTTAACAATTTTCTTTTATATCCACAAATGCTTTGCGTAAATCATATTCTGGTTTCCAGCATAACTTGCGTTCTGCCTTAGTTACATTCATAAGGTATTGCCTTGTATCCTCAGGCATATCAGGTACTAGTTCCACTCCAGCGCTGTTTTCAAATACTTCATTAATAATTGCAGCCAATTCCACAATTGATACATTATAATTTAACCCTATATTAAAAACGCCTGCATTTTCGGCCTGTGCCACAATACAATGTAATATTACATTACAAACATCTTTCACATATATGTACTGTCTTCTTCCAACTCCAGATCCATATATGGTCTGCTTCTTTCCCACTAAGGCGTTGTCAATTAATGTATTTAGTAGGAAGCCCTTACGTTCGCCGCGTCCTATGACTTGTGCCAGGCGTAGGCTTTTGATACACATTCTATAAGTGTTATTGAAGTGCAGAGCCAGTCCGTCAATGGCTTGTTTAGAGGCCCCATATAATGATAAAGGGCAATCCCACATTTTCTCCCTCCAAGGGATATCATTAGAGGAATATACACTTCTTGATGAAGTGATCACTATATTTGTAATGCCACAATCTCTCGCATATTCAAAATATGCGCCTGCCAATCGTATATTATAATCATAATCTTCTAAAAAAAAACTTGGAGAGGGACGCCTTGCTGCCAGCAATACCATTGCATCACTACCAGACAACAATTCTTTAATTTTTCTTTGTCCACAATCAGAAAATGCGTCCAACGCGCTTCCCAAAATGATCGTCTGGTGTCCACGCTGTGACGCATAACTTACAAATTCGCTTCCAATAAAGCCATTGCCCCCTACTATCGCAATCCTCATATTACTTACCTCTTTTAATAATATAGCCGCATTTTTCATAATATCCGTTCATAGTTCGAACCGTTTGTCCATCTTCGTAATACCATTGAAGATAGACATTTTCGGGAATTCTATAATGGGATTTATAAAATACAGAACCTGGTTTTTCACACAAGAATTCCAGAGAGCAAGGCCGTATATGGAACTCTTCATTTTGATTATAGGATTTTCCCTGCAGCAGTTCTATGGACGCCTCCAGAAGATTTATCCCTGTGGCATACTGAATCAATCGCCACATATGGCAGCCGTCCAGTCGGGGTGTAACCTCAATAAGGTAGGGTTTTCCGAGACTGTTAATCTTTATCTGGAAATATGCAGGCCCATTTTTAAGCTGAATTGCTTTTAATGTATGGGCAACTAAACGTTTAATTTTTTCAACAATTTTCGGTTGTTCTTCATATTTACTGGGAATGACATGTTCATGAATAATCCCACCTGGATAATCTTCCCATATTATTCGATCAGAAATAAGATAAAATTTTATTAGACCATTTTCCAGGAAAACATTAACCGAAATTTCATCCCCTTCAATGAATTGCTCTAAAATCACTTTTTTTTCTCTTGAAAATCTTACAACTTCTTGAAAGTACTTTTTGATATCCGACATGTGATCAATTTTATGAACGCCTCTTTGTCCTTGTGAATCAGATGGTTTCATCATCAATGGAAACTTGATCCCTATCTCTTCCTCTGGAGATTCAATAATCTGATATGGTATATTTTCCTCTATATTATTTCCCAGTGTCTTCCTTAACAGCTGCTTATGGTTGCATATAATAGCCGTCCATTCTTCCATAAAACACGGCAAGTCTAATTCCTTACTCACCTTTGCAATAGTCGGCATAGCCATGTCTGAACCCACGGAATATACAAGATCTATCTCTTTTTCTCTTGAAAATCTTACCAATTGTTCAGCATCCACAATATCAATTTGATAAGACTCCTCGGCAAACCTTTCTGCAGGATAACCTAACACATTACTGACAGCATATACATAAAATCCCTGTTTCCTACAATATTTTATGATATCTTCCTGAGCACTTCCCAGTCCTAAAATCAATATTTTATTCATTTTTCCCTCTGACCTTTTCCAAGTTCTTTTCTTTTATAGAATATTTAGGCAAACGCTTAGCTTCTTGTATATTCAGCATTAAATACCGCCCTATAATACCTACTGAAAGTAGTGACAATCCATTCATCAAAAGTACTAGTATAACAAGCGTCATCCACCCAGAAACCCTTACATCACCGCTAATATATTTCGCCAAATAAAAAATAGTTAATAAAATACTCGCAATAAAGCTAATTGTTCCTATGTTCCCTACGATACGAAGAGGCAAATCCGTATTTGCATAAAAAATTCCCATAAAATTTTTTACTAATTTTTTAGGACTGTAACCACTCTTGCCCATCTTTCTAGCTTCGTGGTGTGTTGCCACATTGATAATGCTTTCATCCACAGTTAAAAGGCAATGCCCTACGGTTGGAGAATACAAATTAATATCCGCAAGATTATCTGCCACAAAGGACTTCATCAGGCGGAAGCTAGTAAGTTTTAAATTCTTATTCTTTCCTAAAGTATACTGCGACAATATATCCAGCAGTTTTGTTCCCAACCTCCTCACAGCATTATGCTTTTTAGAATCATACCTTCCTATAACAACGTCTACTTCTGGATTCGCTGACATTCCTTCAATAAGTTTGGGGATTTCTTCGGGAGGATGCTGAAAATCGTCATCCAGCGTGATAATATAATCCCCTTTTGTATGTTCGATACCACAAAGCACAGCTTTCTGCTGCCCATGGTTTTTTGCAAGACGTATGTATTTTACCCGTTCATCCATGCTACTCAGACGTTTTATGACTGCAAAGGAAGAATCCCGTGAAAAATCATCCACAAGGATAAGTTCAAAGTCCTCCTGGATTACTGTCTCAAATTCTATTTTTATCCGATTGTATAATTCATCTAGAGTTGCTGCCGAATTGTAAACAGGAACCACTATCGAATATAGCATTTTGTGTTTTTCCATACTTCTCCATTTCCTACAACCACTTGACAACATATATGTCGTACTGACTTTCTTTCAAACGAACCACATCAACAATCTCATATCCAGCTTTCGTTTTCTTTTCAGACTGGTAGTATCTATCCAGCAAGTTGGCATTTGATAAATCAGCTGTTACAAAATACACTCCGTCCGTTAGCAGAATGTCACTGTCTGGATCTAACCCAAGCTGTTCCATTCGTTCTTCTATAAAGGGAGATTTACAGGTCCATCCTGCTGTTCCCAATGTACTAATCTCTCGGTCTTGGTGCAGCGTAAACTTCTTTTTTGAGGATACTACCCCTGTACAGGCAACATAAATATTGTTCGGTTCTTCGCACAGGTAATCTAGATATTCCTCATAAGTTTCGAGACTAACATTATAGCTTTTAACAGTATTCAAGGTATCTTTAAATACAAAAAGTATTAATGGTAGGAGTGCAAGCATACAACCTCCTACCATCTTTTTTATTTTGACACTATCTATAGGGATCCGTCCTTCTTTTAACTGTACCAACGCAAAACCCAATGCTCCCAATATACATTGGAAATCATAAATGATAATGATTCTATCCGGCAGCCTTCCCCGATACAACAAAAAAATCAATGCTGACATTTGCACCAGTAAAAATCCCAATATCGTAAATTTCTCTAGTCCCTCCGCCTTTGTCTTCCTAAATACCAACCATAGGATACCTGCCAGCAATAAAATATGCTGTTCTCGACATCCCACTGACTGAATTGCAGCAACAAGCAAGGTCCAGATTCTATATAATTGTATCCTTGTTTCTGTTTTACTATATATATTTGCACTTAACGCTGCAATTTGTCCAAGCTTCTCTGCATCTATATCAGGAAGGATCCCGAACATACCCATGCATGCTTGTTCTTCCTTTGAAATACCAAGTTCCGACCAAAATTCTTCGTTACCTTCATAAGGCGGCCATCCATAATAGTCATATATCAAAGAGCGATAGTGCTTGAATTCATTGTAAGTTTTCCAATCATCGTCGGAATACGCATAATTCTCGATAACACTAATCCCATAAAAAAGGCATAAACTAATAGCAGTAATTAGAAAAAATGGGAGGACAGCTTTGAAAGTTTTTTTCTTATCCTTCTGGTTTAACATGTCCTCTTTTAACCGTTTTAGCAACTGGTTCAATGCAGCCAGACTGAAAATGGGCAGAGTCATCAAAAAAACTCTCGTTCTTATAAGTGCTGCAATAAGATATAATATCCAAATTAAAATATATTCTCCAGGTCCTTGCTTATTATCATATGTAATCAACAAGAACAGAGCGGTTGTAGCCACCGTTCCTGCTACAACTGTAAATTGGAAAAGTATGATGGAGTCAAAGAAGGTGATAAAAATAATTAAAAGGTAAGCAATCCGTATTTGCAGTTTATATAAACAATCCTCCGTCAGATCGAAAACACGGCAGATCAGCAAACCATAACACAAAAATGACAATCCTAAAAAAAAGATTCCATACCAGTCAAATGCAGGAAATGTTTTAAACATAAAGGCCACAAGAATTCCATAAAGATAACGAATAAAAATCAGATGCCCATCAGGAATGCCATTATAGAAACCTGTTGCAATTTTCCGCATGGCAGTATCATCATTGATCCGATAATAAAATCCAATAGATTTATATAGCAAGCAAAGCAATAAAAAAAGCAACAAGAAAATTATCAGGCGAACCATCCTTTTCGGTAAACGTCTTTGATTTAACATATTTACATTTATTTCTCCCTCGTTATTTGTCTCTCTTTTAATTCAGGGTATAACCATTATAAAAATCCCTGACGCAGTCTGTAATATAGTCAACTTCTGTTTCCTTTAAACCATAAAACATGGGTAGACGTAGTAATCGTTCACTTTCTTTTGTTGTATAAATATCTCTTCCATGAAAATATCCAAATCGCTTGCCTGCTGGGGAACTATGTAGGGGTATATAATGAAAGGCTGAAAGAATATCATGAGCTTTTAAATATTGTATTAACCCATCCCTCTCATTCAAATCTCTGACTTTAATATAAAACATATGTGCATTATTCTCACACCCTTCGGGAATAACCGGAAGCTCTATTCTGCCCTGTGCCTTTAGTTCCGAAAGTCTTTCATAGTAATGGTTCCATCTATGAACACGTTCTCTTTGGATCTTATCTGCATTTTCACACTGTGCCCACAGATACGCAGCATTTAATTCACTGGGTAAATAGGAAGAGCCTGCATCCACCCACGTATACTTATCAATCTGCCCTCTAAAAAACTTACTTCTGTTTGTGCCTTTCTCCCTTATAATTTCTGCTCGTTCTGCATCCGCAGCGTTTTGAATCAGCAGCGCCCCTCCTTCTCCCATACTCAGATTTTTTGTCTCATGAAAACTAAGACAACCATAGTCTCCAAATGTTCCAAGGGTTTTCCCTTTATATGTACTTAAAATACCCTGGGCTGCATCTTCTATCACAGTTAGCTGATACTGCTTGGCAATATCCATAATCGTATCCATCTCACAGGAAACACCTACATAATGTACTGGAACGATTGCTTTTGTCCGTTCTGTAATAGCTGCCTCAATTAAATTTTCATTTATGTTCATTGTATCTGGACGGATATCTACAAATACGACTCGTGCCCCCCGCAAAACAAAAGCATCTGCCGTCGATACGAAGGTATAGGAAGGCATAATAACCTCATCACCATAATTAATATCTGCAAGAAGCGCAGCCATTTCTATCGCATGGGTACAGGAAGTCGTAAGCAGCACTTTTGCAGTTTTTGTTGTCTTTTCAAGCCAGGCGCTACATCTTTTTGTAAATTCTCCATCGCCACATATTTTGCTTTTTTTTATCGCCTCTTCAATATACTTCTGCTCATTTCCAACGCAAGGCGGCCTGTTAAATGGTATCATATAATTCCCTCTTTATTTACTGTACTTTATAAACGTTAATTGTTTCAGAACTTTCAAAAGTTGCCAATCCTAAGCCCCCAAATCAATAATTTCATATCCATCCTTTTCCATATGAATCAATTTCGTTTTTCCCAATTTCCGCGCATATTGAAGAGATTCTTCAAAGGATAGTTTTGGATGATTAACATATCCCAATCCATATCTTCTCAAAGCAGTATCATGAACAGTGTAGATTACTCCATCTTGACAATAACTTGCATTTATAACACCTACTCCCGCCAAAGCCGGATATATATATATTCCTGCTACTGAGTTTGAATAAAGTTGAAAAACTTGTGCATCATCATCCAGATAAATTGTAAAAGCTTCAGGTGTATCTGCCGCAAGTTCTCTTATTTCCATAGCACTTTCATAGATATTTATATCTGTAGCAGCACTTACGTTTTCTTTCTGTACAAAATAAAAGCCATGGCTACTTGACCATACAACATAAAGCATCCATACACAAAGCAAAATATAAATCCCTATCTTCCAAATCATTTTCTTTTTTTCTAATAGAGTTTCCAAATACCCATGCCCACACAAAAGCAGCATTGCAGGAATTTCTGAAAAAAAGGAAAAGTAAGCTGCACTTCCACCATTAATATCTAGCAATATTCCTGGAAGAAATGAACATATCGTTATAATACCTATCAACTCTATCCAAAGAGTTTTTCCAGATACAACATCTTCCTTATTATATTTCTTCTTTTTTATATCAAATATAATAAAAATAATTGCAATTAAAGAGAGTATAAAATAATGCCCGCATAACCCATCTATACTATTGTCACAATATTTTATAAATGCAAATAGTTGAAATCCGGTCCGATTGCCCCCAGCGTTCCCTCCATCAATAGGTCGGAAAAGTATCAAAGAGATCAAAAAAGCCGCTAAATAATATAAATTCAGCAGCCAATATTTCAGCCTTTTAGGCTTTGTCCTAAAAAAATAATATAAGATAGCAGTCGTTACCAAGAATCCCACAGATATTTTCGACCAGCACAAAATAAAGATTGTAATAGGTATACCTATATATAAAAAAGTGTTTCTATGTTTTTCTGTTCTCATCATATGAAAGCAAAAAACAAAAAATATTACAGCAAATATATTTGCTGTAACAAATGAACTACTTCCTACATAGCTGCTTTTCCAAATACCAAAATGTGAAAGTTGTAAAGGAGGTAAAAGACCAATATTATATATTGTAACTACAACTATATCTGACAGTTTCAGTGCATCCATCCCTGTAAAATACTTCCTGACTCCTAAAATGCCCACGTATTGAAGGAATCCATATAACGGAAGAAAAATGATTGGCTGTAAATAGGTGTATACAAAAAAGCAGGGCATTATAAATAGCCTTGATATAATATTAGTTATCAGGCAATCCAGCGTATGATACCGAAATATAGCTTCCTGATTAACTAATGTTGAAGGAAATAAAGATCTATTATAGCTTTCCGCAATTGCACTCAAGAAAAAAGCGTCCTGGTGCTGCAAACCACTATTTACCCTTTTTATAGGATCAAGTGATAAATATCCTTGCCCCCAAATTGAATAAGCAAAACTAAAACCAATTAGCAGTGCACAAAGTGTAATGAACAGAAAGCCATTCACACTTTTATCTGATAGGCCTATCATTATTTTATGCTGATCATAAATAAAAAAAGTAAGCCAAAAAACCAAAACAATTATTACACCAATTAATACATTTACAGTATAAGGCGTATTTGTTTTAATTACTGCTATTACAATTAAGGTACACATTATGAGTGAAATAATGAGTGGGAATATACATATGCTGACCTTTTTATTCAAAAATATATCTGCGTTCTGACAGCCAACTCTTTTCATACAAATCTCCATTCTAATGTCAAAGTGAGCAATTTAATCCATATTCTTCCATACTTGTTAATTAATTGCTGCCTTGACTTCATTCACAATCCTTTTTGCCCCATACCCATCTACGATTTCTCCCATTCTAATTGCAGTTTGTTTTCTTTCTCTATAATCTTTAGCAAGCTTTATCGTTTCTTCCAACAATTTTTCTGACAGTTCTTTAGGAGAGCTGTCTCTTACATCTCCACAATTTTTTATCAACCCATGGCGTTCAAAGTTCTCCGCCCCTAGTATTTGGTTATCTGCTAGTATATAGGTATTACTTGGTGTCTGTGTTGCACATAATTCATAAAGTGTTGAACCAGCTGCACTAATTGCTATGTCGCAGAACCGCATTAGTTCGCTCATATTTGAAATATTATAATGTAATTCTATCCTTGACACACCTTCCGATGCTTCTTCTATTTTCTCTTTATCCTCATTCATTGCTCCGATTACAAATTGAAAACAAGCATCTAATATTTGTTCCTTCTTCTCATACTCTTTTATGGTCTCTACGATTTTTAGGCTCATATGCTCTGGATCAGCTCCGCCTGTAGAAACCAATATATTTTGAACATTCTCTCTCAATTTTCTCTTTGGAATATTTCGGAATTCAGACCGCAATGGTGCATACTTAGGGCCAAGAAGAAGCATTGGTAAATTTAACTTTCCTGCGCTATATAGACGATTATAATCTGTCTCTTTTTCCGGCCCATAAATATTGTAATTAACCAATATGTCACAAGGATAAGCAAATGCCAATACATCATCCATATAGACGAGTTTACTTCCCATTTCATGGCAAAATTGTTGCAGAAAAGCTAAATAATCATATGTCACATAATAGGAGTCCACAATTAAAGCATCAGGATTATAAGTTTCAATCAATCGCCTTATCTGCCCCAATTCAGGTAACAAGTCTGTATAATTTGTGTCGAGTATCTGGCTCTCATGTCCATGCTGAGTGATAACATTTTCAAAATCTGTACTTGCAGTAATAAAAATGCTCTTCTTGCCTTCTTCTAATGCTGTGTCTGCAATTGACATACAACGCATAACATGGCCTGCTCCAATATCAGGATTTCCGTCTACACGAAATAAAAGCATACTTTAATCTCCTTCTTTGTAAACTCTTAAAACAAATTAGTATATCCTTTCAACTTTCCTACACAAAATATAGAAAGAAAAAGCCCAATTGCCAACACAAAAGCTACTACCCCAAATTGTTTACAGCCTTTTTCGTATTCACAATATAGGGCGAATCTGTTCTAAAAACAGTCCTCCCAACCACTATGCACATCAATAATGAAATAACAAGTGGAAAAAATATATACTAACTGTTTTATTTTTCGTCTAAATAACCTCCCTCACCAGCACAAACCCTTCCGCCATCTTCACTCCAACATTCGTTCCTCTATACTGCCCCAAAGCCCTTAGCGCTTCTGGACTCCTTGGATGGGGATACACCGCGCTCTCCGTTCGGTAGCACGCCATTCCTCTTATCTTTGCCTCCAGGGTATCTGTCACATCAAAAAATACATTGGGGCAAAATGGTTCCTGATATCTATAATTCCACTCTGTAGAGGACGGCGTCTCAAAGGCATAAATACGCTTCACACAATAATCCCCTACCGGCCTGCAGGCCGTCAAAACCGCCTCGCATGTCCTCTGGTGATCAATATTCAGATCCCCATGATGATGAGTAAATATAGTATCCGGGTGATACTTCTCCACAAAACTACTCACAACTTTTATAATGTCTAATAAATCCACCTCATCCATCCGGTTATCTGGAAATCCACAAAAATCAATGCTCGTATAGCCCACCTCTTTGGCGGCTGCACGAGCATCTTTCTGTAATTCTTCCAATTCTGCTTGGTCTGTGTCTGCTCTTTTATCTCCTCTGGAAGTCAATCCCTCTGCCAGGATGACTGCGCGGACACATACTCCCTCATTTACAAGGCGGCAGACCGTACCTCCCACTCCTAAAAGTTCATCATCTGGATGAGCAGCTACAATCAATACATTTTTCATCTAAATGTCCTTCTTCTATTTTAGTTTTTCTTTTTTTAATTCCTTTATTAAAGATACACAGGCTCCAATCATAATAAACATAAACGGAAATGCCGCTGCTATAGATATGGTCTGCAATGGCTTTAATCCCCCTGCTATCAGTAGTCCTATAGCTAATCCCGATTGAACCAACCCCCAAATCACCTTTTTCACAGAAGGCGGATTCATTTCCCCCTCCGAGGAAAGCATAGCCAGCACAAATGTACCCGAGTCTGCAGATGTGATAAAAAAGGTGCATAATAAAACAATCACCAATAACGACAAGACAGTTCCCATGGAATAATGGCTCAAAACTGTAAAAAGCCCTGATTCTGGAACTGCAGCCACCTGCTGCAGTTCCCCTACAGACAGCACTCCCTTAGTACCAAGATGCAGTCCCATAGATCCAAAGATAGCAAACCATACTACAGATGCCAGGGTGGGAGCCCCCACAACGCCAAGTACAAATTCCCGTATCGTTCTTCCTTTTGAGATCCTGGCAATAAAAATTCCTACAAAAGGTGCCCATGCAATCCACCAGGCCCAATAAAATACCCGCCAAGCCTTTACCCAGGATGCATCCCCGTAAGCGGGAATAGCCAAACTCTCCTGGAAAAATGTCCCCACATATCCCCCTATCCCATTGATCAGGTTATTTAAAATCTCAATTTTAGGACCCACAACTACTGCAGCGACCATAAGAAGGAGCGCAAGGTATACATTAAAGTCAGAAAGACGTTTTACGCCTTTATCAATACCGGAGATGGCAGACCACATAAAAATCGCCGTTACGATTGCAATGATTATAATCTGGACAATCAATGTGTTAGGCAGGCCAAACATGGTATTGAGGCCGCTGTTGATTTGAAGGACTCCTAACCCCAGAGATGTAACAATCCCTGCCACACTGGCAAAGGACGCCAGAATATCGGCTGTTTTACCAATCCAGCCCTTTGTTCTCTTTTCTCCAATCCAGCCTTCCAGTGTGGAGCTCATCAGTCCAGGCCTTCCTTTTCTGAATTGAAAATATGCCAAGGACAATCCTACTACTGCGTAATTTGCCCATGGGTGGATTCCCCAATGCATAAAGGATGCCTTTACCGCAAATTCTGCCGCTTCTGTAGAGCCTGCCTCTATCCCCGCTATAGGGTTCATATAATGCGAAATTGGCTCTGATATTCCCCAGAATACAAGTCCAACTCCCATCCCTGCACAAAACAGCATGGCAAACCAGGAGAAAGTGCTATATTCTGGTTTTGAATCATCAGCCCCCAGCCTTAGCTTTCCATATTTCGTACAGGCGATTCCCAAAACAAAGAGAACAAACAGGAGCATCACAAGCAAATACATCCATGCAAAATTTTCTGTAATTCCCGAAAACAAAGTATTAGAAAATTCGCCAAATTCTTGGTTAAAACAGATTGCAAAAAATGTAAGCCCTAAGGATATGATTAGGGATATTATAAATACTGGATTGTATGTTTTCTTATTCCTTGACATTGATCTTTTCTCTCCCTGTGGTCTGTGTAGGTGGTCCAAACTAGCTAAAGTCTCTCCAATTTTCTGCCATAGCTCGGAAAGGTTCCGGATCCTCCTGGTCCAAATAAAACGGAACATTTGTCGTCTTGAAATCAATCAGCCACTGGGCCAAATCAACCCTTCCTCCCTCAACACGTATCTTATAATCAATAGGCTCCGTCATAGCGGTAAAGTTCTCCGGGAATGGCTTAACCCAATTCTTGTCAATCTTCCCTGTGAGCATTGCCTCACACCACAATACCGGAATTGGCATATCAACAAAAGTCGCGATATAATTCCATGTGGAATTTCTGAAATTAACTTCACTGAAGTAACAGGTGTCATCCTGATCAATAAGAAATTCAATAGAAAAAATCCCTTCAAATCCTATCTCCGCCAGCATAGAATTCAAAGAGGCCAGCATTTCTTTATCTTCAAAGTTAAATGCCGTCATATAGGGGCTGTAATAGCCTCGTATTAAGTAATTATAGTTTGTCCCCATAGGGATAAAGCTTTTTCGTCCATTGTCTATAGTAAACCCATCCAGACAAAGCTCATTTTTCTTTTCTACGAACTTTTGGATGAGCACTTTCTGGCATGCAATCTGTTCAAGGGCATCCCTCAATTCTTTCTCTGACTCGCAGATAAAAACATTCTTTTTCCAGTTTGCCTCTGTAGGAGACATGGCTTTTGTAATCACCGGATATTCCAGATTTTCAGGAACAATGCCTCTATCCACAACCACAGTGGGAAGTACTTTCAATCCATGTTTTTCTGCAATTTCCAAAATACGCTTCTTATCCATATACTCAGTCACACGTCCGTCAATTCCTGCATTATATAAGATAAATTTATCTTTCAACTCTGAATAATGCACATCAAGTACACTCTGAATATCATCATCTGTGGTAAGTATGAAAGGCCTGGGAGCTATACCGCTATACTCTTTCAGAAGAACCTGGTATCCTTCTTCTATGGTATCCACATAGTGAACCTTTTTAATGTATTTACTTTTTGAAGACGCTACTCCTCTCCCTTTCATGGCGATATAGATTGGGCTGATCCCACATCTTCCTAAAGTCCTTATCAATCCCAGCGGATTGTAATGTTCCATTGCAAAAACAATTACCAAATGCTCCTTTAACATCATTTTCCTCCTCTTCCAATTTAGCCAGTCTTTCATCCTTACTCTTTGAACTTGGGTTATGGCTTTTTATCCTTATAATATCCCTGCTTTACCACAGCCGGATTCCCTACAATCAAGGAATAGGGTGGATAGTTCCCACACCTCACCATAGTTCCTGCCCCTACCACACTGTGATGTCCGATATGCACTCCCCCTCCTATATAGCTCTGCGTTCCAATATACACATTATTTTCGATGATAATGTCCTGTTTCTCGATTTCCTCTGTAAGGCCGATACATCTTTTATGGGAATCAGAACAATTGATAGATACAAAGGAAGCTATATCGCAGTTATCCCCAATCACCACTCTCGCTCCCTTTGCATAGATCTCTGACATCCCTCCTATATAGACATTCTCTCCTATCTCCGGCTCTCCCCCTATCCACACAAGAGGGTGAAATCTATTTTCCGGTATATTCGTAAGCTCTGTAAAGCTCCTTTGAAACTCCTGTCTAGTCATCAAAATCCTCCCATGTTAGTTTTACGCCGCTGGAAATATCCCGTTTCGCTTTCTTTCCCATCACAGCTTCCCAGTGTATGGCCCCTATGCCATCCCCAGGTCTTAAAAGTGTCAAATTCTCGCTGGTTAACACATCCCCAGCCTTGATTTCCACAGCCGCTGTAATACTTCTGTGCATGACATTTCGCTGTTCTTCCTCTGCCTTGGTAGGTTTTAATACCGCATTTCCTAGCATAACATGCGCTGTTCGGATTGCCTCTACCCATTCTTTTAATTCAACCGGATCTGCAGAAAACCAATGATCTGGTCCGGGCAGATTGTGATCCAGGGTAAAATGTTTTTCAAATACTTTTGCTCCATAAGCGATTGCCAGGACTGCTGCTGTACTTCCCTGGGTATGATCTGATAAGCCAGGGAGCACTTCTGGAAACTTTTCAGAGATCGTCAATAGTTTCTTTGCATTTACATCCTCTGGCGGTGTAGGATATTCAGAGGTGCACAACAACAGTGAGACTGGATGCCCTTCTTTTGCCCGAAGCGTTCTTAAGGTAACTCTGATTTCTTCCTCTGTCGCCATACCACAGGAAACAATCATGGGAAGACTATATTTCTCATATTTATCAAGCAAAGGTATATTTACAAAGTCATCCGATCCGACTTTGATTGCATCAATCCCAATCCGAAGAAGCATCTCAAGCCCCTCAATGCCTGATACAGTAGAAAGAAAGATGATATCCTGCTCCTCACAGAAGCCTTTTATCTCTTTCCATTCCTCTTCAGAGAATTCGGTACGTTTGAACATTTCGTACTGAGACTCTGTCACCTTCCTCCCCTGGGATTGATAGGTGTACATTTCCTCTTTGTCCTGAATAAACTCTTCTGTTCGGAAGGTCTGAAACTTTACTGCGTCTACACCAGCCTCTTTTGCTGCAAGGATCATGTCCTTTGCGATACTAAGATCTCCATTGTGATTGATTCCTGCTTCAGCGATGATAAAGGGATCTGAATCTTTCCCGATTATTTTACTTCCAATTTTAATTCTCATTTATTACCCTCTAAGTATTTTTTTAGCATCTCTAAGATTTCTGTTTTACATGCTTATTAATTTCATAAAATTCTGGATTTTTTTCCATTACAGTTATGATATCCTCCAACGTACATTCTTTTGGATTTAGCTTTGAAGCAATTGCATTTATAAGCTTCCAGTCTTCTTCTGTGTCCAATGTAAACCTATATTTCCCCATATCCTTATCCATTTCACAATAATTCACTTTTCCATGTTCGTAAATATATGGGGCTACATGTTCATGTTCATATGGTGTTGTCGATTTAAAATAAGCTTCCTCTAAACTATCAAAGGAAAAAACCTCTGTTCCTAACCCCAATGGTATCGTTGTTCCGCTGGTTACTAAATCATAATCATTTTGCATAAAAATATTGATTTCATGTTCCACAATCTCTGGATCGATAAACATATTATCGGAACAGATCCTTGCAATATCCGTAATCTCATACTTTTTTGCTGCTTTATAATATCTTGACAATACATCATCATTATCTCCCCGATAAACAAGGGCTCCATATTTTTCACTTTCCGTAACAATCGCATCATCCATATCAAGTGTACTGGTTGCGACTATAATTGCATCCGCGTTTCTGACTTTTTTCAGACGCGAAATCACATACCCCAGTACAGAAATGCCATTTACAGTCTTAAGCACTTTCCCTGGAAGCCGTGTAGAACCCATATGTGCCTGAATAATCAATCCAATCTTTTTTACCATGCTGTCCATCCTCCATCTACAGCTATATTCTGTCCGTTCACATATTTACTTGCATCAGAAGCAAGAAATACTATGATTCCTTTTAAATCTTCCGGTTCACCAATACGCTTCAACGGAACTTTCTTTTCCAGATTATGGATAAACCCTTCCATTTTCTGAGTTTCTTTATTGGGAAAAGGCCCTGGGGAAATAGAATTCGATCGTATCCCTTTTTCTCCATACACACAGGCAATATATTTGGTAAGCTGTATGACTGCGGCCTTTCCTACACCATAATTTGCAGGATTATTTTCTCCACTGTTTCCATAAATGCTCATATCCGGCGAAACGAGACCATACATGGATGCAATATTAATTATGTTTCCCGATTTCTGCTGCACCATATATGGAATGGCTGCCTGTGTTACTCTAAATGCACTATTGATTGTTCCATCTATTCCTTGGTTCCAGGCATCCGTTGTGTAATCCTCCAGACTTTGTACATTTCCTATAAAATATGCATTATTGATCAGTACATCTATTCTACCTGTTTTCTCTTGAATAGTTCTAAATACCTTTTGAATGAGTTTAGTATCTGTTATATCAAATGGATAACTTTCACAAACAGATCGTGCATATTTATCCTTTAGTTCCTCTGCCTTGGCTTTATTCTTCTGTGTATTCTGTCCAAGAATAAACAGCTCTGCTCCATAAGATGCCAAGGCATCGCTCATAGCACTTCCCAGGTATCCAGCACCTCCGGTAATAATTATCGTTTTTCCTCGTAAATCAAATAAACTATGTGAATTCAATCTATACCTCCCATAGACTTGGATTTAATATCTGCTCGCTGATTCCGTCTGCTATTCCAATCAATGCTTTTCGGCACGCTTCAAATTGATCTGCTTTTTTTACTATTTCAAGATTATCCTTTAGCTGTTCTACTGTATCCACACCAAATACAACTTTATAGATCCCTTCATGTGTATAGCTAAATAGCATCGCAGCTTCTTCTATAGAAAATCCATAATCATACACTATCGTTCTATACTTTTTTACATACATCTTAGCCGCATCTAATTTACTGGGTATATTATCTGGCTCCATTAAAATAAGGCCCTGCAAAAAAGAGCTTCTTGCAAAGACCTTTATATTATTTTTTTTAGCCACCTGAAAGAAATCTATATGATCAAGTCGCTGATCAAAAACGTTATATGGAATTTGTATATAATCAACTATTCCATCCGAGACTATCTTAAGTGCATCCTGAGGTTCATAAACAGAAACTCCTATATGTTGTGCTAATCTCTGTTCTTTTATTTTCAATAATTCTGTCAACTGCAGCTTGTCATAATAATTCGAAGCATCATGTAGCAATAGTCCATCAACAGGTTCCTGCCCAAGTCTTGCTAATGATTTTTTCATTTCCTCTATAAGTCCTGAATGTATCCTGGCATCTAACTTTGTAATTACATGCATCGTGCCATTATTTAAAACACCAGATTCTCCAATTAGTTTTTCAGCGCTTCCATATGCGCTTGCAGTATCCAAATATTTAATTCCACTTTTTAGAGCTGCCCGCAGTATCTGATATCCTTCCTTGCTAGTAGGCTGTCTTTTTATTTGATTATTGATTCCATAATTTAATCCCAGTTGCACCGTACCAAGGCAAAGGTTCATTTTCTTCTATACCTTTCTATTATCCACGATAATTTTCAATAATCTTCTTAACCGCATAAATAACACCCTCTACATCCTCGTCTGTCATCCTGGGATATAGAGGAATACTCATAATTCCCTGATATACTTCCTCTGCATTGGGACACAGACCTTTTTTGTAACCTAAATGTTGATAATAAGGGAACCAGTAAACCGGTACATAATGAATCTGGCACTGAATATTCTCTGCTGCCATTGCATCAAAGAATTCTCTTCGTGTACAACTTAGCTTTGCTAAATCCAACTGGATGATATACAGGTGCCTGCAGGTATCCGATTCTGCTATCTCCTTCTGTACAAGAATCTCTGGCAATGATTCAAATGCCTCATTGTATCTTTTTACGATTTCCTTCCTTCTTCCTGCAAATTTATCCAGCTTCTTTAACTGGCTTAAGAGCAACGCTGCCTGGAAATCTGTCATCCGGTAATTATACCCTAAAGAAACCTGCTCATAATACCAGGGGCCTTCATGAGGCGCTTCCTCCATCTCCTCTTCCTCATGGGTAATCCCATGGGTATGGGCAAGCACCAGCTTTTTGTAAAACGCTTCACTATTCATTGTGACAGCCCCACCCTCTCCTGATGTAATAGTTTTCACCGGATGGAAGGAAAAACAGGTCATATCAGAAAGGCTTCCCACGGGTTGCCCCTCGTACTTCGTTCCTATGGCATGGGCTGCATCTTCAATCAGTATGAGATGGTACTTGTCACACAATGCTCGGATTTCTCTAAACTTTACTGCCTGTCCTGTAAAATCCACAGCTATCACGGCCTTTGTCTTTTCTGTTATATGCTCCTCGATACTTTTGGGAGCGATATTATACGTCTCTGGATCAATGTCTGCAAACACTGGCCTTGCCCCACAATACAATATACAGTTAGCGCTTGCTGCAAAGGTGAGAGGTGTGGTAATTACCTCATCCCCTGGGCCAATACCTGCTGCTATACAGGCACAGTGTAAGGCTGCTGTCCCGTTGGAAACTGCCACTGCATATTTGGCTCCGGTATAGTCTGCCAGTGCCTTCTCTAATTCTGTAATTTTCGGCCCGCAGGTGACAAAGTCTCCTGTCAGGACTTTGCTGACAGCCTTTACATCCTCCTCATCAATCCATTGCCTTCCATAGTATAGTTTCTCTTTTCGAACAGGTGCTCCACCATTGATTGCTAATTTCTCCATGATACACGTTTTACTCCTCATTTTTTCGCATAAAAAAAGAGCCTTTAATGCTCATCTAAATCTGTTTTAAGCTTTTCTTGTAAATCTTCCACACTCAGCCACTCTGTATTGGTACCAGAACTGTATTCAAACTCAGGTTCCACCAATTTTCCTCCTGGAATCACGTCTTTTTCTCCCCACCAATTGTAATGTGGATAAACAATAAAATGCTTTTCATACTCATAAGTATAAAGAGAATCTTCCCTTGTCACCATAATTTCATGGAGCTTCTCTCCTTCACGGATCCCCACTTCCGGCATCTTGCATCCTGGGAGCATAGCATCAGCTAGATCAGTAATTTTAAAAGATGGTATCTTTGAGATAAAAGTTTCGCCGCCTCTGGCCTCTTCTAATGCCTTAATGACCAACTCCACTCCCTGTTCCAGGCTAATCCAGAAACGTGTCATTCTATAGTCTGTAATGGGCAGTTCCTTTCCACCATTATCGATAATATTCTGAAAGAAAGGAATGACTGAACCACGGCTTCCTGCCACGTTTCCATAACGGACTACAGCAAAACGTGTCCCCTCAGCTCCACCATATGCATTTGCCGCGCAGAAGAGCTTATCGGATACCAGCTTGGTTCCTCCATAGAGGTTCACTGGGTTTACTGCTTTGTCCGTGCTTAATGCCACTACTTTTTTTACTCCTGCCGCAAGGGAAGCATTAATAACATTCATGGCCCCATTTACATTTGTTTTTATAGCCTCATTGGGGTTATATTCACAAGCCGGAACTTGTTTTAATGCCGCTGCATGAATCACATAATCCACACCCTTCATTGCCATTTTCAGTCGTTCTTCATCACGAACATCTCCAATAAAAAAACGCAGCTTATTGTGGTGATCTTTATATTCATTATCCATAATAAACTGCTTGTATTCATCTCTAGAATAAATAATTATTTTTTGTGGATTATAATGCTGCAAAACATAATTTACAAAATGATGGCCAAAAGAGCCTGTTCCGCCTGTTACTAATACTGTTTTGTTGTTAAGCATAAATTTTTCTCCTATTTTATAGTTATAATTTTTATTTTAAGATTTTAAAATCTCTTCCACAATATTTTTTAGTGCGTTACTTTTCCATATATACTCTGAATTCACCTTAATGGGGATGTCCTCCATGTCTACAATATATCTATAAATCTCTTCCACATCATTCGTCAACAATGTATGATATTGCTTTGAAAATCTTCGCATATCGTCGCCTAATTGAGGACAATCAATAATAACTGTCTTTGTGTTAAATGCAACTCCCTCAAAAAGAGCTGTGGAATCAACACCAATTTGCACTGTTGCTTTACTTAATAATTCATATATATTTAAATCGTTTCCCACTATTGAAATTCTAGAATCATGATAGTCCGAATGGATTCTATCCCAGCTCAATACCTCATTTGGATGCAGCTTATATATAATTTTATAAGGATTAGAGAGTTTATTTTTTTCCAAAATATCACAAAGCTTCACTGCTGTAGGATAAATAATATTTGCATAGGGCCCCTGTGAAATAAAAACAATAAGTCGCTCTTTTCTATTACTCTTATATTGATTTAGACTAGCTTCTAACATAATATTACCACATGAGACAAATCGCTCTTTATTTGGATATTTTACACAATTTTTCCAATAGTCTCCAAACATCAACACCTTATCTGGAAAATATTCCAAATGTTCTTTCTTATAACTATATATAATATCATTTTCATTGGTGTATCCATGTTGTAGCTCAATCACTGATATATTTAAACTATGACATGCTTTTACCATCGCTGCATTAAATATTTCGTAACACGGGTAAAGTACTACCTTAGCCGGGCGATATTTCTTAAATTTATTTTGGTAATATGATTCTATTATTTTTTCAGAAATAACAGCATGAATGATTTTATTTTTTATTAATAAATAAGATACCTCTACTCCCATAAATTTATTGAATTTGTTGTACCAAGTATCTAATTCACATTCGATCGCTCTTCCTAGCTTTGTAGGGACTGATTGTATCATTTTTATTAAAATACTTCTATGCAAATCCAATGAATCTGAAAACACTATACCACATTTACCTGAAAATGGATAATGCATAAACTTGTTTGGCCTGTCAATCATAAAGCAGGCAGTTCCAAATTCCTGAGCTAATTGTTCTGCCTGAGAAATTCTTCTGCGTGCAGCACATATTATAGTTTTTCCTTTTGCTAGCTTATAGGATTTTTTAAAAAAAGAATGATAAAGAAGAGAAAATCCCCCCTTTATCATTTTTATCCCTGAATAACTATCTATAAAATCTGGATGTCTGTTTTCTATCTTTACCCTTAAATTTAGTACCTCTGTAAATAACGCCATACGAATCAGCTGCCAATAATGAACGCCTGCAATTGACTTATCAAACATTTTATGCTGTTCTTCAAAATACAACATTAAATCTGAATCATTCATTTTCTCTTATCCTTTTATATTGTCTAAAACAACTGTGTGCCAAAAATAACCCTAATACAACAATTAATATATATCTTAGTTCTATATAGCTGTAAATATAGGTACAAAGGATCACAATTATGATAGCTTCTGACATTCTACAAAAAATATGTTTATTATCTACTATTTTATAATTATTATATTTTTTTGTACTTAAATAATGAAAAATAACAATAAGTGCATTGCAGATAGCAGTTGTATATGCTGCTGCAATATATCCCAAAAGTAATATTCCAAAATAATTCATTATAATATTCAAAACGGTTACTACTACTGTAATAACAGAGATCATAAACGTCTTTTTCTCATAAAATTCTATGTTAACAAAAAAAAGATTTAAAAAATTATAATAGCACCCAAGCATTATGATAGGTATCAAAATTTGAGCATTTTGATATGCAGCTCCGCCAAGAATCAGGATAATTTCTGGTCCTAACAGACACAGTAGGATAAAGCATAAGGAAAATAGATCTACAAATATTTTAGATACTTCCTTTACTTCGTCAAATTTATTTTCCGATAATTTTCGATAAAACCATGGAACCCACGCATTATTTAGTGAATTTCTTAAAAGGGAAATAGCCAATGCACATGTGTATACAACGCCATAAACAGCTGCATATTCTGAACCGCACATTGTATTTATCATTACTTTATCACTATTTCCTAGGATCATGCTAGCTAATGCATGTGGGACTACAGGTATTCCTATTCTTAATGCATATTCTATATATAGTCTATTGATTTTTGCATGCGGCTGTTTAAATA
This sequence comes from Clostridia bacterium, assembly GCA_910574475.1. GTDB lineage: Bacteria > Bacillota > Clostridia > Lachnospirales > Lachnospiraceae > Laedolimicola. The sequence goes on from CAJTAT010000010.1 coordinate 25,365, forward strand.
TCAATATAGCGATTGCACAACCCCAAATTACACTGTTAATAAGATTAGCGTAAATAATCATATCAAGCTTATTTTTATCAGAAAAAAAATAAATAAGCATAATTGGAGCAAGAACAGTTGATATTCCATAACCCAAAGTCAATATTGAGGAAGCTTTATATTTGAATTCGGCTCTTTCTTTAGCTTGATAAATGGGGATTAAAGAATAAACAGCCAAAATAATATATAATGCCCAAATATATTTTTCATTAATATTAAACCAATTTGATGTTTTACTATAAAAAAAAATCAGCCATACTCCCGCTGTCATTAGTGGAAACAATACGCTTATGATTGTAACATTATATACATACGTATTAAATTCTTTATCTGACTTATAATCTGTTCTCGCCCTTAATATACTAGAATCCAAACATAGTGAAAAAAATAATACTAATATATTCTGCCATGAAAAAAAATTAGTATATTGCCCAAACTCGCCTTTCGTTAATACTCTTGTATATATTGGAGTTAACAAAACTGTAATACCTTTTGCAATTACACTGCTTAAGGTATACCAAATAGCAGAATGAATAGTCTTATAATTTAATTTATTCATTTTTTATCTACCTCTATCAGACACAAAGTCTTTTAAAAAGGCTACATATATCACCACTGCCCATGTAAAATAGTTGGACAAAATTGCTCCTGATGATTGTGAGGAAATTAATATAAATGAAATTCCAAATACAATTTTCAGCCAAATAATGCGATTTGAATTGATATGTTTTATTGCTCTGAAACCAAACATAATTAATTTTGCATAGCAAAAGATAGCGAAATATCCCATTTCACATAAAAATTGTATAGTTATATTATGCATGGACTTAGCTGTTCCCAGAAAAAACTGCGGTTTTTCCAGCATGTATATAGAATTTTGCCATCCAATACCCAAAAAAAATGAATGAGAAAGCTCTTTTAATCCGAAAATAATTGCATTTGCTCTGACAATCTCAGATCCAAATCCTTTTAGTGGATGAAGCGTAAAAATTGCTTTCAGTCCCCCTCCCACAAGCTCATTTAATGAAATTGTATAATCTCTAAAATGAAACTCTATTTTTAACATAAATATTGCCACTATTACGCCAAAGACAAAAAATAATCCTAAAGCAACAAAAAGCCAACTTGATAATCTCACTTTGTTTTGACGATTACATAATGCCTTATAAAAGATGAAAAGTAAAAAAGCCAATACCAGCCCTAATAAGCTTAGCTTTGCATCATTTACATAAATGATAATAAAAATAATTGCAGCTTTTATCCCATCTTTCCTCTTTTTTAAGAAAAAAAATCTATATAAATATATGACTGCCATACATGCTATTGCTTGCGACAGCTCATTTTCATTCCAAAAATAAAATGTAATTGTATGGCCGCGATCCGGCAAATGCGGCATTGAATATGGAATACTATACTGTATTAATCCAAATATAATAACGACAAGAGTGTTTATATCCAGAAAGGAAAAAAAGCATTTAGAAAAATTTTTTTCTGTAATTGTTAAATATTTGATAATAACAAATTCAACCAATAAGTATAACAGAAACATATATCCTGATAAATCAATATGATTATAAAGTATAGAAGCTAATAAACTATAACATACAAAGACAGCAAAAAAAACAATTGCATTTTTCATTTGCTTCATATACTTCAAACAGATATACAAAAATATAAAAGGTGAAATGAGCCTATAAATTGTCGATGCCCCGCTTTCTGTTAACCTTAATGTCGCGTTCATAAATGATGTTATCAGAGTTATATAACAAAATAATTTTATATAATCTGTTATATTTTTTATACAATATACTTTAATTTTATTATAGTCTCTTATTTTAACTGTATTATTTAAAATAACTTTCACCCTCTCGTATAAAAATCTAGAAAAAGCATTCCGCTTCCTTTAAGCTTTTATAATGCTCTTTATCACGATATTTAAAAGGAATAGCCGGATGTCCTCCTGCAATTGCCAATGCTGGAATATCTTTGCATACAACACTTCCCGCCTGTATCACTACTCCCTCTCCAATTGTTACTCCTCCCAGGATAATTACCGCCTCCCCGATCCAGACATTATCACCAATCCTTACTTCCCTTGAGTAAGAAGTATTATCGTATGGCAGAGCTTCTCCTCCATCATAATTATGAAATGTTGTAAGAATCCTGATGTTTTTTCCTGAATGAAAGTTATTTCCAATTACAACATTGCCTTCTCCCGAAATTCTTATTCCATTAAAATGGCAATTGCTTCCTATTTGGGTAGCAGATGTAAATTGACTATAAAAATTGACTCTACACCTATTTCCATGTGCAATTCCTCTCAATGAATATAATGTAAAAAACTTTGAAATCAATAATTTAATAAATTCTCTCATTTATGTATCTCCCAAGCAATATTCAATATCTTTTCTTTATATTTAAAACTTCTCGAAAAGTATCTTACAAACCACTGATATTTTCCCCTGCTCATTTAATATTAAAAATTTTGATAGCACACCAATATCCTATATGAAACATACTTCTAAAAACACTTAAGTGTTCAATATCACGATACAAAATCCAATGATACTTAATTAGTTTCAATTTATTGCTTGAAATAGAATTTTCACGAATACGATATTGCATCAGCACGCCTTTCATTCCATATATATATTTCTCTTTCTTAAGCATTTGAAGCCAAAGTGCATCATCATTCCTTTTTCGAATATTGGGAACCTCAAACTTTCCCATTTTTCTTACATTATACATAACTGTAGAATTACCCACTGGGCAATCTAAAAGAACTCTATTATAATTAACTTTTGGCACACTTTCAATGATTCGATTTAACCTTTTTCCTTCCTCATCCATCTGTTCGTATGACGTACAGGTAAATGCTACATCATGATGTTTCATAAAGATAAGTTGTTTCTCCAATTTATCTTTTATCCATAAATCATCTGAATCCAAAAATGCCATGTATTCGCCATTTGCCAATTTCATTGCTATAGTTCTTGCGACTGCTGCGCCAGATTGAGTCGTTAAACAATGGTATTTGATTCTTGTATCATCTTTAGAATAATTTTCTACAATTTCTTTTGTATTATCTGTAGAACAATCATCTACAATAATCATTTCCCAATTTTGATATGTCTGTGCTTGAACAGAGTCTATCGTTTCCCCTATAAATTTCGCACAGTTATATGTTGGTGTAATAATAGAGACCAAACCAGCTTCCATTTCTTTTTCTCCTACTTTATCAAATCACTTTTATGCAAAATATAAACCTGCATAATGATTTATCAGTAATATATTCATCCTGTCATCCTTCAACTGTATTATTTTTTAAACACAGAAAACACCGTCAAAACCATAACCCACATATCCTTCCAGAACCCAACCTCTTCCATCCCTCTTAAGTTCCACTTCATCTTCTTTGGCAGGATTTCTTCTATATATATTTTGTCTGGATCCTCTGCTCTGTCCAAAAGCTTCGCCTCATCCTTATAATAAATTGATGTCAGATTCGTAATCCCTGCTGGTAATAGTAACGTTGCTCTCATCTTAGGCGTATACTCTTTCACATACTTAGGCACCTCCGGCCTCACTCCCACAAAGGACATATTCCCTTCAAGCACATCGATAAGCTGCGGGATTTCATCCAGCCTCTTATCACGCATTAGTTTCCCTACTCTTGTAATCCTATTGTCACCTTCTACTGTCACCAAAGTCCCCTTCTGGTCCGCCTTATTTACCATGGAGCGGAACTTGTGAATCCGAAATCTCTTCCCATACTGAGTCACCCGCACCTGACGGTAGAATACTGATCCTTTGGAATCTAATTTAATCGCTATGGCTAGTATCACAAATACAGGCGAAAGCAAAAAAAGCAGTATCATGGATACCGCAATATCAAACATTCGCTTTAAAATAAGGCTATTCTTTTTCCTTTGCAAGATTTCATAATACTTCCTGACTTCGTCCACACGCATAAACTGTGGCAGGTCTTCCCATTTTTTTAACCTCATGCTTCTATCGTTACGCCTCTCTTAGACAACTCTCCACACGTTTGAAAGATTCTCTGTCAACAACCTCATTGCTTGCGGGAATCAACTGATATATTCCTTCACAATCTCACCATACTTCTCCATAATATATTCCACTTCTTCATCCCTAAGCTTCGTATGCAGCGGCAGTGTTACCTCATTTTCGAACATCCGAAAGCTTTCCGGGTAGTCCCCGATCTGAAAGCCCAGTCTCTTATAAGCCGTATGCATGGGTAACGGCTTATAATGTACATTTGCCGATACTCCTTCTTTTGCCAGCTTTTCTATGATCTCCTGCCGTTCCTCTAGCCCTATCCCCGGTATCCGGGTCATATAGAGATGGCCCGAAGAAACATGCTCTTTCGTGAAGTGTGGCAATACCTCCACTCCCACAGGCTTTAGTCTCCGGTCATATCTCTCAATAATCTCCCTGCGCCGTTTCAGCATCTTGGGGTATCGGTCAAACTGAGCCAGGCCAATGGCTCCCATGATATCGGTCATATTACACTTATACCAGGGCCCTACAATGTCATATTCCCAAGCTCCCAGCTTTGTCTTGGCAAGGGCATCCTTGCTCTGTCCATGGAGGGAAAAGAGCTGCAATTGATGATAGATTTCCTCATCATTCACTCCCTCTATCTTCCAGGTCAGGGCTCCTCCCTCTGCTGTGGTAAAATTCTTCACCGCATGGAAGCTGAAGTTCGTAAAGTCTGCAATGGAGCCAATCCTTCTTCCCTTATAAGAAGCTCCCAGAGCGTGAGCTGCATCCTCTACAATGGCGATCCGTCCTATAGCCTTCTGAAGCCGGTTAGAAGGATGAAATAATCCCTTCTTTCGGTTTACTATCTCTAAGATCCTGTCATAGTCGCAGGGAATCCCTCCCACATCAATGGGAATAATCGCTTTTGTGTGCTCATTAATAGCCTGTTCCAAAGCATCATAATCCATTTCCAGACTGTCTTTCTGGCAGTCCACCAGGATAGGTTTGGCTCCTACATGGCAGATAACAGAAGCTGAGGCCGTATACGTATATGCACAGGTAATCACCTCATCTTCTTCACTTCCAAAGCTTCCATCCATCCCATAAGAATCTCTGCCGATTCCCAGGAGTCTTAAACTCATCTCCCCTGCCGCTGTCTGGCTGTTGAGGCAGACACACCGATTGACTCCTACATAATCTGCCAGCAGATTTTCCAGCTTCTTTACCTTTGGCCCAGTCGTAATCCACCCGGAGTGCAGGGTATCTATTACCTCATCAATCTCCTCCTCCGAAATGTCAGGAGGAGAAAACGAAATATTCATTTTCCTGTCCGTCAAAGCGTTGTTACCATTAAGCTCCATCCTTATCTCCTCAATTCCAAATCTCAATCCCCTTCAAGCCGGATCCCCATCAAAATCTCCCGATCCCGGCCAAATAAATGTACCCGAATAATCACATACCTTAACCGGATCCGCTTCTTTACTACTCTATCTAAATACCTTTCTAAGGGCTTCCCACATTCCACAATCTTTCCCTCTTCATCTACTTCCACAGGGGAAAGCCTTACTGTATACTCCTTATCTCCATTCAACAGCTCCTTTAAAAACTCCTCCTCTTCCATCGATACCGGGTAAAACTCCTCTTCCTCTTTTCCCAATATCTTTGTATAGGAAGATACCCGCTTCAACTGCTGATACAATTCCCCGGGATTCCTTGTGGATACAAACACATATCCCGGAAACAGCCGTTCCACATGTACCTTACACGCCCCCTCAATCCTCCAGACTGCCTCCCGCTTCAAGAGAAAGCACTCCTCATAAACACTTTTGTCCACCATCCTTCGAATACTCTCGATTGCCTCTTCCTCATTCCCTGTGATGGTCTGTATGGCATACCACATGTTCTGCTTCCCTTTCCTCACTCAGCTATCCTTGCTTGTCCGTTTCCTTTAGACGCTTTCCTTGATACAGATCCTTTCGGACATTTCTATCCATAAAAATGGGCATGCTTCGCCACTTTGCGGCCCACACCCCAAATAATTCCTCTTCTCTATCCCGTATTTCTATCTATCCCGCAGTCTAATACTGTAGAACAGACATCATACTTTTTCTCACAGATGAGCAACCAGGTCTACTCCCCTAACTCTTCGACACAATCTCCAATCCCACCTGCATCTCCCGAAACCGTCCCATGGACGCCATCCCTACTCTCGCGATCCGCTTGTGACGGTCAATCTTTCGAATCAAGCCTTCTTTTCCCCGCAAAGGCCCTTCTGTCACCACGGTCTGTCCATCCCGGATATATCCTCGGGACATCTGAGAATGATGGCCAGCCCCGCAGAGCATACGAAGGAAGGCCTCTTCCTCCTGTTCCACCCGAACCAGTTTCCCATCACTTTCCAACACAGAGAGCACCTTTGAATATCTCTTTAGCTCTTCTGTCAACTTATCCTCATCTCTGCTTTCCAGAAACAGATAATGAGGAAACAGTGGATTACGCTCCAGATGCCATGCCCCCTTATAGCGGCGCATGCGGTCACAAGTAAAGACAAAGGCATCTTCCAAAGCCTCTTTGGTCAAATGTTGCTTACAGGCGTAGAGCAACTCCTCTTCCTTTTGATTGGGACTATAGAGTACGTACCAGATATGAAGGACCCCTTTCTGCAATGGTTGGCATGCCTGCTGTAAAGCTAAATTGAAACATGCAACTTTTTCGTAGAGTAACCTATTCTACGAACAGAAAAGGAAATATTTAAATGAATCTGTTAAAACTTGGGATTTTTCAAGAAATTTAGAAGCTATTAGTAACCATTATTTGTATTTGTCTTGTAAATTTTAGGAATAAAAACAAGATATAACATAGAATACCGTGAAAAAAATTAGAATTCTTATTGAAAATCTCGATAGATCTGGTTATAATAGTAAACGTTGAAATAGAATTCAGCATTTTACAATCGAAGAATAGGTTACTCTAAGAAAATACAAACCTTTCTTACACATTCTAATCATCCTTTTTCTTCATTAATACTACTACATTATTTTCTATATGAAATCTTTTAACTCTATAAAATAGTATCTCCTAAAATTTTTTACATTTTCCTGTGATTTTACAATTCTATTTCGTATTAGTTTTGTATCTATTTTTGTGTCGAATTCTGTCGATTCATCTTTCTTTTCAACCTAATCTACGTTTCCCATGAATGAAAGGAAAATCTAACGGAAGATCCCAACAAAACCTAACGGAGGAACTAATTTTATGAAAAAGGAATTTCAGGCTACCATGTATTCCATGGGAGTACTACATCATTACTGTGGTTACAGCTACTTTGAAGAAGCTGTGTTTCTGGTCATAGAGAATCCAGAACGACTACAAAGTATCCAAAAAGAAATCTATCTTCCAATTGCTATAAAATATCATACAAATGTGGCAAATGTAGAAAAGAATATTCGTACAGTTCGAGACGTAATGATGAAAAATGGTGGTAGAGAAATTCTGGTAGAAATCAGTGGTTGTGGATTTTGGAAAGACAAAAAACCTTATCCAAAAGAATTAATTGAAATCTTTGCAGAGCATTTTGCCAAGAAATAAAAGACGTTTCCTAATTTCCTGTAACATTTTCTCCAAGCTGCAATACAATAATAACACTAGAAGATATATTTGCGAGGTGATTTTTTCATGTCTAAACATCCTTGCCTAAATGACATGAATCCTGGCCAAAGCGCCCACGTCATAAAGTTAAATTCTTCTGGAAGTATCCGCAGAAGGCTTTTAGATCTGGGATTGACAGAGCATACACAAATTCAATGTGTCGGGAAAAGTCCTTCCGGCGACCCAGCTGCATTTCTTATCCGGGGAGCCGTTATCGCCATACGCGCTATAGACGGAAAAGATATTCTCGTGGACCTCTAAAGATCCTTAGTGAAGAAGCAAAACTTACCCTTCCTTTGCAAAGGCATATACACCCTTGTCAAAAGCAGGTAAAATAGGAGAATGTATGGAATATAAAAAAGCCGCCAACGACAAGCTTATTGCCATCGCTGGCAATCCTAATGTGGGCAAAAGTACTCTGTTCAATAATCTTACAGGAAAAAATCAACATACAGGAAACTGGCCCGGGAAAACAGTCACAAGCGCCACTGGATATTTTCAGACAGCCCTCCATTCTTACATACTTGTGGATATTCCCGGTACCTATTCCCTCATGGCCCACTCTCCAGAGGAAGAAGCTGCGCGAAACTTTCTCTGCTTTGGCAAAGCAGATGCTGCTATCGTTGTCTGTGATGCCACTTGTCTGGAGAGAAATCTGAATCTGGTTCTTCAGACTATGGAGCTGGTTCCCCGTGTGCTGGTCTGTGTCAATCTCATGGATGAAGCTAAGCGCCGCCACATTCAGATTGATCTGGCAAATCTGTCAGAAAATCTTGATGTCCCTGTAATAGGCACCACAGCCCGGGATAAAAAAAGCCTTTACGAGTTCACGGAAACTTTGGATCAATTTATTGACAGCCGCAAGCAATCCCCTCTCTGCCCTGTCACTTATGCTCCGCCACTGGAATCAGCTCTGGCCATTTTGGAACCGCTCCTTCACAAGAAGGCACATGGCGCCCTTCCTGCCCGCTGGCTGGCTCTTCGCCTTTTAGATACAGATTCTGAATTGGAAAAAGAAATCACTACTTACCTTGGACAGAATCTTTCCTCTGATCCCGCTGTATGCCAGGCCTTGTCAGAAGCCTGGAGCCTCCTGGCTGCCGCCCACATTCAGAGAGAAGAAATGCAGGATCTGATTACTACTGGGTTAATCCGACGGGCAGAGCAAATCTACCGCTGCAGTGTACAGGAGGACAGAGAATATGCGCGAAAAAATGACCAGAAACTGGATCGCTTTCTCACAGACAGGCGTTCTGGCTACCCAGTTATGCTTTTACTTCTGGCTTTTGTTTTCTGGCTTACCATCACTGGGGCCAATTATCCCTCACGCCTGCTGTCTCACATCCTTTTTAGCATCCAGGATCTGTTGACCCGATTATTTTACCTGATGAATGCTCCTGCGTGGCTGCATGATGTCCTTGTACTGGGGGCCTACCGGGTGCTTGCCTGGGTAGTCTCTGTTATGCTGCCTCCCATGGCAATCTTCTTCCCCCTGTTTACGCTTCTGGAGGATTCAGGTTATCTGCCAAGAATTGCCTACAATCTTGACCATGTCTTTTGCCGCTGCCATTCCTGTGGCAAGCAGGCTTTAACCATGTGCATGGGTTTCGGATGCAATGCCGCCGGTGTGACAGGTTGTCGAATCATTGATTCCCCCCGGGAACGCCTCATCGCTATCCTGACTAACAGCTTTGTCCCCTGTAATGGCCGTTTTCCTACCTTGACAGCTCTGATTACCATGTTTTTTGCAGGAAGCGCCCTGGGGCTTCTCTCTTCCATAGGCTCAGCTCTGCTACTAACAGGAGTTGTCCTCCTTGGAGTGCTTATGACCTTTCTCACCTCCTGGTTACTGTCCCGGACTGTCCTGAAAGGTATTCCTTCATCCTTTACCTTGGAGCTTCCTCCTTACCGCAAGCCCCAGGTGGGAAAAGTACTCCTTCGCTCTATTTTTGATCGGACACTCTTTGTCCTGGGTAGAGCAGCCTGTGCCGCTGCCCCCGCAGGTATTTTAATCTGGTCTATGGCTAATATTCACTTGGGTTCTTCCAGCCTCTTAAGCCTCTGCGCCGGATTCTTAGATCCAGTAGCCGCCTGGTTTGGCCTGGATGGTGTAATTTTGATGGCATTTATTCTGGGATTTCCGGCAAATGAAATTGTCATCCCTATCATGCTCATGGCCTATCTGGAGGAAAGCGTTCTGACTGAGCCTGGCAGCCTTCTTGCACTGAGAGAGCTTCTCGTCTCCCATGGCTGGACCCGGCTAACTGCGGCTTGCACCATGATTTTTTCTCTTCTGCACTGGCCCTGTTCCACCACACTCCTGACCATTCATCGGGAAACAGGAAGTCTGAAATGGACTTTTCTCTCATTCCTGCTGCCCACAGCGGCTGGATTGATCTTGTGCTTTCTGGTGGCCAATATTGCAAGAATTTTTCTATAAATATAATGATATCCTCCGTGGCCAAAGGGACACTAAGGGTAGAGTCGAAGAAAGCACCAACAGATGCTTCAACTATCTGTCGGTGCTTTCTCATAATCAATCAAACACTGTTTACGCCTCATCAATGGCTTTCCCAATATCACTCCTACAATAAGCCTTTTCAAAGTCAACTAATTTGACTGCTTCATACGCATTAGCCCTGGCTGCCTTTAAGTCCTTTCCTGTGGCAGTCACACCAAGGACGCGTCCGCCATTCGTCACGATTCCATCTTCCGTCCTCTTTGTGCCTGCATGGAATACATAGCATCCCTCTTTGCCCTTGAAATTCTCCAGGCCGTGAATGGAATAGCCCTTTCCGTAAGACACAGGATAACCTCCAGAGGCCAATACTACACAGACTGCTGCATTATCTTCAAACTCAAGATCGATCTGATCAAGCGTTCCATCAATACAAGCTTCGAACACATCCACAATGTCGTTCTTCATTCTGGGTAGTACGACCTGAGCCTCTGGGTCTCCAAATCTTGCATTGTACTCCAAAACCCTAGGCCCCTGCTCTGTCAGCATAAGACCAAAGAAAATCACACCTTTAAACTCTCTGCCTTCCTTTGCCATAGCGTCCACGGTAGCCTGGTAAATGTATTTCTTACAAAATTCATCCACCTCCGGGGTATAGAATGGGCTGGGAGAAAAGGTTCCCATACCTCCTGTATTCAAACCCTCATCTCCATCCAGAGCTCTCTTGTGATCCTGGGCTGAAGTCATACAACGGATGGTTTTTCCATCCACGAAACTTAAGACAGAGACCTCCCGTCCTGTCATAAACTCCTCAATCACCATATGATTTCCAGAGGATCCAAATTGCTTGTCCACCATAATAGTCTTGACGCCTTCTTTTGCTTCCTCCAGGGTATTACAGATGAGGACTCCTTTGCCAAGGGCCAGTCCGTCAGCTTTGAGCACAATCGGAAAGTGAGCCGTTTCCAAATAGGCAAGGGCCTCCTTAGGGTCGTCGAAATTCTCATAAGCGGCTGTGGGTATTCCATATTTTTTCATCAAATCTTTAGCAAATGTTTTGGATCCTTCCAAAATAGCCGCATTTCTCTGGGGTCCAAAGATACGCAGGCCTTCACGCTCAAAGACGTCCACGATACCGCCCACCAGCGGGTCGTCCATTCCCACCACCGTCAGGGCAATAGAATTTTCCATGGCAAACTCTGCCAATTTTTCAAACTCCATGGCATCAATGGGTACACACTCTGCATATTCTTCAATCCCGGCATTGCCAGGTGCACAGTAAATCTTATCCACTTTTGGACTTTGAGCAATCTTCCATGCAATGGCATGCTCCCGTCCCCCTGAACCTACAATCAAAACTCTCATCTATTTTCTCCTTTATAAGTACCGCTGGCAATCATATCAATGGCCTTGGGCAAAAGAATCCACTCTGCTTCTTCCATTACCCGCTGCTGAAGGATCTCAGGTGTATCTCCCTCCCTGACTTCCACAGCCTTCTGTAAAAGAATCGGGCCAGTGTCAGTTCCTTCATCTACAAAATGTACCGTGGCTCCCGTCACCTTTACTCCGCGCTTTAAAGCTTCCTCATGAACTTTCAGTCCATAATATCCAGTCCCGCAAAAGGCTGGGATCAGAGACGGATGAATATTGATCATACGCCCTTTATACTCTCTGATAATCGTTTCTGGAATCACTACCAGGCAGCCTGCCAGTACAACCAGATCTGCTTTGCTGTCTTTTAAGGCCTGTAACAATGCTTCATGAAATTCCTCTCTCGTCCCATACTGTCTTGGAGACACACAGACCGAGGGAACTCCATGCTTTTTCGCCCGTTCCAGTGCAAATGCATGAGGATTATTGCTGATCACAGTCACAATCTTTGTATTTCTGATTGTCCCCTTGTCTATTGCATCCAGAATTGCCTGAAGGTTTGTTCCGCCTCCTGACACCATCACTGCCACTTTCAGCATAATGTCACTCCTTTATCACCAGCCTTTATCTCACCCAGGATATAAGGAACCTCACCTGCTTCGCGGGCAGCCTCCATACATTTGTCTACCTCTTTTTCATCTACTGCCATCACCATACCGATACCCATATTAAAGGTATTGTACATCATCTGCGCTTCGATTCTTCCGTCCTCTGCCAGCATGCGGAAGATAGGCGGTACCTGATAGCTGTCTTTTTTCACCATAGCGTGAGCGTTGTCAGGAAGCATCCTGGGAATATTTTCGTAGAAGCCTCCCCCTGTGATATGACTGCATCCCTTGACTGTGACACCTGCCCCTTTCACAGCACTCAGAGCCTTCACATAAATCTTTGTGGGCTCAATCAAGGTCTCCCCTAAAGTTCTCCCAAGGCTCTCAAAATATGTATTCAAATATGCTTCCTTCATAGGAAATACTTTGCGAACCAAAGAAAAGCCATTGCTGTGCACCCCAGAGGAAGCAAGTCCAACCAGCACGTCACCCGGCCTGATGTCTGACCCTGAAATCAGATTCTTTTCATCCACAACACCTACGGCAAATCCCGCCAGATCATACTCATCAACTGGATAGAAGCCTGGCATTTCAGCAGTCTCACCGCCAATGAGTGCAGCTCCTGACTGCTTGCAGCCCTCTGCCACCCCACTTACAATGGTTGCTATCTTTTCTGGAATATTCTTTCCACAGGCAATGTAATCCAGGAAAAATAATGGCTCTCCGCCTGCACAGGCGATATCATTCACGCACATGGCCACACAGTCAATACCCACTGTGTCATGCTTGTCCATCAAAAAAGCTAATTTCAGCTTTGTCCCTACACCATCTGTTCCAGATACCAATGTAGGCTTTTCCATGTTCTTAAAGGCTTCCATAGAGAATGCTCCTGAAAATCCGCCAATCCCAGTCAAGACCTCTGGACGCATAGTCTGTCTTACATGTTCCTTCATCAGTTCTACTGATTTGTATCCTGCTTCAATGTCTACACCTGCATGTTTGTAATCCATTCTTCCATTCCCTCCTGAAGGATTAATAATTTTTATATCCTACTTCTGCCAAACGCTCTGCCTTTTTCTCTACTTGCTCCTTCAGACCCTTAGAGTAAGCCTTCAGCCGCTCCAAGAGCTCTGAATCAGAAGTTGCCAGAATCTTAGCTGCCAAAAGTCCTGCATTGGCGCCCCCGTTGATAGCTACTGTGGCCACAGGAATCCCGGAAGGCATCTGTACGATGGAATAGAGTGAATCCCTGCCTCCCAGTGAGGTCGTATGCATGGGAATTCCAATGACAGGCATGGGGAAGATCGCCGCACACATACCCGGAAGATGGGCAGCCATACCGGCCCCTGCAATAATGACCTTAAATCCCTTTGATTCTGCTGTCTTCGCATACTCAAAAAACACATCCGGCTCCCTGTGAGCAGAAATAATTGTCATCTCATAATCCACACCCAACTGCTCTAAAATATCAGCCGCTTTGCTCATTACTGGCAGATCTGAATCACTGCCCATTACAATACCTACTTTTGCCATTTCATAATCCTCCTGTTTATAAAATAAAGTGTACTAGTTCTCCGATCCCTTGTCAACATCCAATCGTTCTCATAGTCCGTTAAAAGGCACATTCAATTCTTCTGTCCCAGGAAGAACAAAGCGTCCTTTTTCAATGATGGAACACTCACTTCCATCTGGCCTTATGACACGAATACTGTCCAGCTCATCATAGGGAATGGTGATGTCTGTGTGACAGTTAAAATAAGCCTTGGAAGCATCTTCTCTGCGGAGAATTGAACACTCATTATCTTTTGCTATCATCCTTTTCCCATCAGGATTATAGGTGGGAGTGTCCTCTGACCAAGAAAAACAAGTGTCTCCCACAGCGAAATGAGGGCCCATTTTCTCTGCAATTAAAATGGGCAATTTTGCACTGATATCATATTTTTTCGCCATCACATAAGCTGTTGTATTGGTTCCAATTGCAAATTCTCCCATAGGAAGAGTCTCATGGTTAAACAACACATGCTTTCTGATATACGTTTGATTTTCCTCTTCCTTCTCAAAATTCTTACAAGTGTAGGAAACTATCTTTCCATCTAAAAATTCCAGCTTCAGATCCAGATATTTCAATTCATTCAGATAGACCTGGGTCACATGGAGGATCCCCTTTGTCCCTGCCAGTCGGGGAGAAGTAAAGACCTCGCCCACGGGAATATTGACATCCGCCACACAGTTTTCAAAGACAGTCTCCTTCTCAGGGTGTTTTCTCTGTGTAAGCTGCACAATCAAATCTGTCTCATTGGCGCCAGCCCCTTTAATAGATACAGCTTCGCCTTCATCCAGAACGTCAATGATCTTTTGCTGTATTTTCTGATATAGTTTGTAATCCAATGTATTGATTTTTACCGTTTCCTCGAAAATCTCAGGGAATTTTTCTCCTATTTCAGGAATGGGGTAGGCAATGATAGTAAAGCTCCTCTCATCACCAGGAATATATTCATTGACTATCTGGCTGGCCTCACTGTTATAAAATACACTCAGATCTCTCTGCTTCTCACTGAAAGCACATGCCTTTGAGCAATTCTTTGGAAGAAATGGAAGCTCTCCAAAAATCTCCATCACTGCTGGCCCCGCATGGGCAGCTGCCAGTTCCTTATAAGACTCATAAGCAGAGCGCAGCACAGAAAGTCTTCGTTCCACTAGCCGCCTGTCCAAATAGAGTGCAGAATCCTCCTTGTGGTCATAGATCTCCTGCTTGTTTGGAGATGTGCTGGCAAATCCGGGATTTCCCTGGGGCCTGCGGTTAATACTGTGTCTGGCCTCCCGGTAGAGAATACTTTCCAGACCCATTTTCTCAAACTGAGCAATGGCTGCTTTTACAATGCGTTCAAAGCCAAGAAAATATCGGATATTCACCGTCCTCTTTTTACTCAGATCGATCCCTGCATTGACAAAACCCATTCGGTATCCTTCTGTAAAGGTAGACGCCATGGCGTCAATTTTATCCTGGGGCATCCCTGCCAAAAACCTGCTGATCTCCTGCTCATTTTCTGTTATATATTCTCCAAACTGATACAGGTACCGGACGTCCCCCAAATCTGCATTACAAATGATATCTCTTGCAAAAGAAAGGCTAGGATCAAGCTGTTCCCGAATCCGATCTGGAATAAACACATCACAGTAGTCGCTGACATACCAGTAGATCACCTCACGCAATTTCTGGTAATCTGGTGTCTCCTCCTCAAAGGCATTGTAAATCTCTATAAAAAGTTCCGTTACTATAGTAATATCTGTCAGCCTCTGCTCGTAAGCCCAGGCAATCATCCCTCGAATCTCTGTATACAGAAAGCTTAAGATCTGACCGTATCCTTCTCCCAGGCGCCTTACAGCCACTGCAGGATTTGCGTAGCTCGCCTCATAGGCATCTCCAACAATATCACTATATAGATTATGGTTTAACTTCTTAAGTTCCTCCAGGGAGGCATTTTCCCACTGTCCTTCCTTAAGCTCCCCGGCCAATTTTTCTATTCCCATGATAAAATCTGCAATATGTTGAAAATAATCATAAAAGGGAGCAGCTACAGACGTCTCTTCTTTCATCGCCCGTACCCGCTCCATGCATAGCTCATACCTCTCGCGAACCTCTTCATTTTCTGTCGCCCAGAATTCCTTTTGCTCCATTCTTCCCTCCTGTGTCATCCCTCGATCAAAGATTATTTTTACATTCCCACCACAAAAATCAGAACCCAAAGAATAAAAAGTAAGCCATTCAGCAACAGACCAACCTGAGAAAATAAATAATAGGCATCCTCCTGGTGAAAGCCCTGTAAAGCCAGAAAAAATCCCACTGCTGCTGTCAGCATGGAGAGAAGCCCTAAAAGTCCTGTCACGCTGCCAGCGTTGCCTGACATCTGATATGCCATCCAAATGCCAACGCTCAAAAGAATCAAGGATACAATCCCCATGACAGTAGAAAAAATTCCCAGCTTTGTGTGCTTTTTATCCGTGAATTTATAAGCTCTTCTTGCCATCCTCTACCACTTTTTCCTCCAATGCAGGCGGAGACAGGCAAATATCAAATATCCAATGCATCCACCTACTGTATTTAACAGCAAATCGTCCACATCAAAGCACCCTACCCTTAAAATAAGCTGCAGGGTCTCAACCAGCAGACTAAATCCAAAAGACAGGATTGTAACCTGCAAAAAGCTATGGACCTTCCGAAAGAGAAGAGGAAGTGCGAATCCATAGGGAATAAAGACTGCCACATTACCTGCCAGGTTGACAAACACAGCCGCTGGCCCAAGAACGTCACGATACTTGATAAATCGCCAGATCTCCCGAAATAGCACCAGATTGTACTGATAGTCCCGATGCATGGCCGTCCGCCCATAACTCTCTGAAAAAAACATAAAATAGATAAGGCATGCGAGATAAATTGCAAGTAGTACCCGCCCACCCCATCTCAACTTTTTAATTGTATCTTTTTTCATTCTAATCTATCCTAAAACATGAGATCTGACTTGTTCTTCAACAGCCGTCCACCGTTTACAATCGTCAGAATTCCTGTCACAAGCCCTACTGTCAACAAAATAATGCCGATCACAAGATTGCCAGCTCCCACCTGCGTCATTGTCTTATATGCTTTCTCGTTCATCCGCTCTCCTCCTATTATAAGTTCCACTTCGGCCCTGACAGTACACGGGGATCTAGAACGAATTTACAGCCGCACTTACTTGCGTCTGTAAATTGTTCTGTGCACTGTCTGGGCCTTCGTTGATTTTAAGTCCTGCTACACAACACCATACGTTTCATAGTATGCATCAATCGCTGCTTTTAATGTATCATCAATAATAATCTTTCCTTTGTAAGGCCGATTATACAAGTGCTTCACCACTTCCGCCATGGTGACAATGGCTGTGGTCTCCAGACCATAGGTCTCATGGATCTCCTGAAGAGCACTCTTCTCTCCCTGTCCCCGCTCCATGCGGTCCACGGAGACTACCAAGCCTATGGGATTCACATTGCCCTGAGCCCGAATAATCGGTAAGGTCTCCTGGATAGAAGTTCCAGCTGTGGTGACGTCCTCAATGATCACAATCCTGTCCCCGTCTGTCATGGGACTTCCCAGCAAAATCCCCTTATCTCCGTGATCCTTTACTTCTTTACGGTTAGAACAGTAACGGATATCCTTTCCATACAGTTCACTGATAGCCATGGTAGCCGCTACTGTCAGAGGAATTCCCTTGTAAGCCGGCCCGAAAAGTACATCAAAATCCAGTCCAAATTTCTCCTCTATGGCTTTTGCATAGTACTGTCCCAGTCTCCGAAGCTGACCCCCTGTCCGATAAAAACCCGTGTTCACAAAAAATGGAGTCTTTCTTCCACTCTTTGTCACAAAGTCTCCAAATTTCAACACCTGACAATCTATCATAAATTCAATGAATTCCTGCTTGTAGCTTTCCATTTTACCTTAGAACCTCCTAGACCACTTCAATATTTTTCCTAGTTTACCATATATATGAGGACTTTTCAATAAATTTGAGAAATGTTCGATCATGAAAAACTTACCTTTTAGCTCCCTAGCTGCACCATACATCTCTTTTTCTCGCAGGCAATTCCATACTTAAAGATAGTAGTCATCCCATCCTGACGAAGCCTGGTCTCATACCCCATCTTTTCTATCTGTCTCAGGGCCTCCTCGCATCCTGTCTCAAGACTGTTCTTATCCGGGTATTTCACCTCAATTACAATTCCTATCTGCTCTTCCTCTAACTCTATCAAAATGTCGCTAAACCCATCTCCTGACTCTGCATTAGAAACAATATACCACTCCTCGCGATGGCTTAGCAGACCCAAAAGGATACCGTGATAAAAATTCTCTTTCTTCCCTTTGCGCACACCTGTATCACGGATACTGATAGTTTTTTGCAGATAGGCCGTAAACTGCTCTTCTATCATATTCGCCTCTCCCCTGGGAAAAGCGTCGCAGAATACATCCAACCTTGGGGCATCCTTTCTAGCCTCTTTCTGGATCCATTCCATTACCTGTTCCACAAAAATTTTTCGTATGGCCAAATTCGGAATTGCCAGTCCGTATACTCCCTCATCATTCCTTCCGCTACGCATGGTCAGATATCCTGTCATAAAAAGCACGCTCCAGAGATGGTCCACGCTATTATATAAATCACGATAGGTTAATTCCTCATAAATCTTCTTAACTACCGTTCCTCCACCCACCAGTTCTTCAATCTCTCGTTTCACTCCGCCCTTTGCCATCTGAAGAAAGGTTCGAACAATATCATTTCCGCTTGTGTTGAGCCAAAAGGCCTTGGGGGGTGCGTCTGTGTTAAAATGTAACAAATCTACATAATTAATCACATCCCAGGGACAGTAGACATCTGCGTTTCCAAAGCGATAGCCGTCATACCATTCTTTTATCAGCTCATACTTATCCTCAAATCCATAAAACTCCAACATCTCTTGAACTTCTCTGTCGGAAAATCCAAAATATTCATCAAACTGGGCATCCGTAATCGTCATGACTTTGAAGTTATTTAATCCTGTAAAGATACTTTCCCTGGCAACCCTCAGACAGCCTGTCAAAACAGCAAACTGCAGACTGTCATTACTTTTAAGGGCCTGTCCGAGCATCCCCCGGAGCATATCCAGCATCTCATCATAGTAGCCAAAACGCTCTGCTTTATCCAGGGGAACATCATACTCATCAATCAGAAGAATCACTTTCCTGCCATAATGCCTGCAAAGCAGTTGGCACAGAATCAGCAAGCTGTCCTTCAGCACTCCATCTGACATAATCATACTCTGCCGGCCACTCGTATCCACATTCACCAGCTGGCCATATTGAGTCCTCTCCTGAAGAGAAAGCTTTGGACTATCCTCCAAAAAAGAAAAACGCATGGCTTCACGGCCTATGGTGGAGCAAAACATTTCCCTTGCCGTTTCGTATTCTAAAGCTTCTACGCCTTTCAACGTAATAGAAATTACAGGAAACTGGCCCATATACGTTTTACACAGTTCCCGTTCCCCTGCTATTTCCAGTCCTGTAAAAAGGCGGCTGTCGCATCCGTATTCAAAAAAATATTTGAGCATGTTCATATTCAGGGATTTTCCAAACCTTCTGGGGCGGGTAAACAGGTTTACTTCCCCCCAGTTTTCCAATAGGTTTTTAATAAGTCCTGTCTTATCTACGTAGTAAAAATCTTCCCTGCGAATCTTTTCAAAACTCTCGATGCCAATCGGCAGTTTCTTTGTTTTTCCCACGCTTTACACACTCCTTTTGGAACATCAGTCCCGAACAGCCCCAATCAATTCCCTGACATCCGATACCTGGTATCTCTCCATATACTCTAAAATTCCTTCCACCACTTCTTTCGCCGCAAAAGGATTGGCAAAGTTGGCAGTGCCCACAGATACTGCTGTAGCCCCTGCCAGGAGAAATTCGATAGCATCCTCTCCGTTGCAGATCCCACCCATTCCAATAATGGGCAAGGACACAGCCTGGGCCACCTGGTAGACCATACGCACTGCCACTGGCTTGATAGCAGGGCCGGACAGGCCACCCGTCTTGTTGGCAATAGCAAAGGCTCTTCGGTGAATATCGATCTTCATACCCGTAAGCGTGTTGATCAGGGACAGCACATCCGCGCCACCTGCCTCGGCAGCTTTTGCCATCTCTGTAATGTCTGTCACATTGGGACTGAGCTTCATAATCACCGGCTGCCTGGCGTATTTTTTTACCTCCCGGGTAATCGCTTCCAAAGCTTCCGGCTTCTGCCCGAAAGCAATCCCTCCTTCTTTCACGTTGGGACAGGAAACATTGATCTCCAAAAGATCCACCGGCTGATCTGCCAGCCGTTCCACCACCTCACAGTAGTCTTCCGTCGTCTTCCCACAGACATTCACAATTATTTTAGTACCAAACCTTTGAAGAAAAGGAATATCCCTTTGGATAAATACATCCATACCGGGATTCTGGAGGCCAATGGCATTGAGCATGCCGCTCTTAGTCTCTGCAATCCTGGGAGTAGGATTGCCCGGCCAGGGCACATTTGCAACTCCCTTAGTAACCACAGCGCCCAAGACACCCAAATCATAAAATTCGCTGTACTCTGCACCGGAACCAAAGGTTCCCGAAGCTGTCATCACCGGATTTTTCAGCTCCACCCCTGCCAGGGTAACATTTGTTTTATAATCCATCTGCTCTATTTCCTTTCTTCATGCCCTGAGTAGATAAAGGGACACACAGTTTCCTTTGTCCATTCAGAATGGTAGATTCGCAAATTTTCTCGCGTCGGCTAACAACAGCATCCTAAATCTCCACCTCATCTGCTGCAAAGACAGGACCGTCTTTACAGATACGTTTATTTTTTACATGAGTATGAGCGTCCACATCCATAGATTTACACACACAGGCCAGACAAGCTCCCACACCACAGGCCATCCGCTCCTCTAAAGACAGATAACAATCCATTCCCTTCTCCTGTGCATACGTCTTCAGAGCCCGAAGCATAGGAATGGGACCACAGGCAAAAATTGCATCCCCTGCCAGGTTATTTTCCCGGATAGCATCCAGCACATTTCCTCTTGTACCCATACTGCCATCCTCAGTAGCTATGTACAGGGAACCATTCTGCTCAAGCTCCTCTCTCAGGAATGTCTCCTGATTCCTGTAGCCCATAACAAGTATCTTTTCTCCGGGAAGATGCCGGGACAATTCCACCATGGGTGGTATCCCGATGCCACCGCCAATCAGAAAGACCCGTTTATAGTTGCCATCCAGAGGAAAACCATTTCCCAGAGGCCCCAGTACAGAAAGGCTTTCTCCCACCTTGTAGTTAGAAAACTCTCTCGTTCCCTGTCCGGCAATGCGATAGACGAGACGCACACGGCCCTGTTCCTTATCCAATTCACAAATACTGATAGGACGAGGCAAAATTCTGCTCTCGTCCTTCGTATACACAGAAAGAAATTGACCAGGTACAGCTTCATGGGCAATGCTCTCTGTCTGAATCCACATGCTGTAGATATCAGTAGCTATCTCTTTTTGCTCTGTTATAATAACAGTTTCTTTGTATTTCATAAAAGAGCCCCCTGAATATCGGCGGCCATATCCTCCACCGCAGCCCTGGATGCATCGCCAAAATTCTCTGCTCCAAAGGAAGCATATTTCTCCTGCTTATAAGCTGCAATGATTCCCCGGGAAGAGTTTACAATGGCGCCCAGTCCATCTTCATTGAAAAAGTGAGCCAAATCCTTTCCTTTTCCTCCCTGTGCTCCATAGCCCGGTACAAGGATAAAGGTTTTCGGCATAATTTTCCGCAGCACCTTCCCCATCTCAGGATAGGTTGCGCCCACCACAGCGCCAATATAGCTGTAAGTATCACCCATGTGCTCCTGCCCCCATTCAGCCACCTTCTCGCCTACCAGCTCATACAGAGGGCGTCCGTCTATGAGTCGATCCTGAAATTCTCCGCTGGAAGGGTTGGAAGTCTTCACCAGAATAAACAATCCCTTTCCTTCCTCCTGACACACCTCGATAAAAGGCTTCACACCATCAGAGCCCAGATAAGGATTGACTGTAGCAAAGTCTTCATTAAAAGCTGTGTAGCATTTACTTCCCACCTGAATTTTGCCCAGATGGCCCGTAGCATAGGCCGCTGAGGTGGAACCAATATCACCCCGCTTAATATCGCCAATTACCACCAAGTCCTTTGCATGACAGTAATCAATGGTCTTCTGGTAAGCCTTCAGGCCTTCGATGCCAAACTGCTCATACATAGCAATCTGAGGCTTCACTGCCGGAATCAGATCGTATGTCTTATCTACAATCTCTTTGTTAAACTGCCAGATGGCTTCGGCTGCCCCTTCCAGGGTCTCACCACATTCTGCATAAGCTTTTTTCAAGATGTGCTCTGGAATGTAACTCAACATAGGGTCTAAACCCACCACAATAGGAGCCCCTGTCTTTTGGATCTTAGCAATCAATTTGTTAATCATGGAATCCTTCTCCTTTTTCTTACTCGACAGTAACAGATTTTGCCAAATTTCTTGGCTTATCTACATCGCAGCCCCGTCCGATAGAAATATAATAAGCAAAGAGCTGGAGAGGAATAATCGCTAAGGAATTGGTAAAATATGGATTCGTCTTAGGAATATAGATTACATAATCCACATTCTTTTCAATCTCCACATTTCCTACATTGGTGACTGCCATAACGAAAGCGCCTCTTGTACGTACTTCCACAATATTGCTGATCATCTTGGGGAACAAGTGATCTTGAGTCAGAACTGCGGACACCAGGGTTCCTTCCTCAATCAGAGAAATGGTTCCGTGCTTCAATTCTCCTGCTGCACAGGCTTCTGAATGAATATAAGAAGTCTCTTTCAGCTTCAGTGAAGCTTCCATGGAGATGGCATAGTCAATGCCTCGGCCGATAAAGAATACATCCCTGGCTCCCAAATAGCGGTTGGCAAACTTTTGAATCTTCTCCTTATTTCCCAGCAACATTTCAATCTGCTCTGGAAGCCGCTCAATATCTGTGAGCATCTCCCCAAACTCTTTCTCACCAATGGTCTCTCTCACCTGGGCAAACTTCAGGGCAAGAAGATACTGTGCGATCAGCTGAGTACTATAAGCCTTTGTTGTGGCAACTGCAATCTCAGGACCTGCCCAGGTATACATTACATTGTCAGCTTCCCTGGCAATAGAACTTCCAATCACATTCACGATAGCAAGCACACGGCTCCCCTTGGATTTGGCTTCACGCAGAGCAGCCAGAGAATCAGCCGTCTCACCAGATTGACTGATAATGACTACCAGCGTATCTTTCTCCAGAATGGGATCCCGATAACGAAACTCCGAAGCTAGGTCTACTTCCACTGGAATTCTTGCCAGGCCTTCAAATACGTATTTACAGGTCATGCCCGTGTGATAAGCAGAGCCACAGGCTACAATATGGATTTTCTTCACTGACAAGATCTCTTCGTCTGTCATTCCCAGCTCTTCGATGACAATTTTTCCATCTTTGAGACGGGGGCTAAAAGTATCCCGTACAGCTCCTGGCTGCTCATAGATTTCTTTCAGCATAAAATGCTCGTATCCGCCCTTTTCTGCTGCATTGATATCCCACTCAATTTTCGTAGGAGTCTTGGTAATCTCCTCCTCATCCATATTATAGAAGGTCATAGAATCCGCTGTCAGCTTTACAAACTCCTGATTTTGAATATAGTAAACGCTCCGGGTGTAACGAAGAATGGCAGGAACGTCAGAAGCAATGAGATTGCCATCGCCTGCAGATCCAACAATCAGCGGACTATCTTTGCGGGCTGCATAAATCTCACCTGGAAAATCTGCAAACATAATGCCAAAGGCATAGGAGCCCTCTACCCGGTGCATCACTTTCGCAATGGCTTCCAAAGGATTTCCGTGATAATAATAATCCAGCAAATGTACCACTACCTCTGTATCTGTATCCGAGCAGAATTCATAGCCCCGCTCTATCAATTTTTTCTTCAACTTCAGATAGTTTTCGATAATTCCATTGTGTACAACTACGATGGACTCATCTTTATTAAAATGGGGATGTGCATTTGTATCAGAGGGAGCCCCGTGCGTCGCCCAGCGGGTATGTCCAATTCCCACCGTGCCGGGCATAGATGCCCCATCGTGGGTCAATTCATTTAATACTTTCAGTCGTCCCTTTGACTTCACTACCTTGATCTCAGAACCATCATACACAGCAATTCCTGCTGAATCATAGCCACGGTATTCCAACTTAGACAATCCATCCAGAAGAATCGGTGCTGCCTGCTCCTTTCCAATATATCCAACAATTCCACACATTACTATTTATACCTCCTATTGTTCATGTTTTTTAGTTTCATTTTGTCTGCTCCCAGTAGGAGCGATCTCCTGTGCAAGCCAGAATTACCCGCCGGGGAAGCTTTTTATAATTTTTTCCCAGCCTATAACCAATATACTTGCATCCGCTGGAAAATACAAGACTAAAAATCAGCCAAGGCTTTTTTATTTTCATACAGTGGGCTGCTGTCCGCTTCACCAGGCGGATTCCCTCGCTTTCCGAAGCCGTTTGAGAGAACACTTCCGGGTGGTCTGCCTGGGAGACAGCCAAATCAAAATTACGCCTAAACTGCTGGATCCCATTGTAATGGTGGGAGTGATACACTCTGGCCTCTGCCACATAAGCCACGGCGTATCCCTTTTGAATGAGGCCTCCCGCATAAATCATATCTTCATTAAAAATCGTATGCCGAATAAAGCCTCCCAGCTCTTCATAAGTCTCACGCTCATACATGGCACAGACATTGGAGCAAAAAAAGGTCTTGATCCCCAAAAGCCCCAAATCCTCTTTTGTCTTAATCCGGCTCTCTTCTGGATAGTTAAACTTTCGCGTATAACATTCCAGTTCCCCACAACCCTTTCTGGGAAGCTGTCTTGCATAGGCGGCCTTTACTCTCCTATCCTGAAAGCTATCTGCCAGACGTTTTACAAGAGAAGCGTCTGCAGGCAGCGCGTCCTGGGTCATAAACATCATATAATCTGCATGAGATTTCTCCGCTCCCAGGTTTCTTGTCCCTCCATGGTCGAAATCTTCTTTTTTGATATGAAAGATCTCCAGATTCGGATACTTCTGCTCCAAATCTTTAGGAAAGCCCTCTGCCTCTGTATTCATAATAATTATTTTATGAATAGGGAAAGTCTGAAATTCCAAGCGTTCTAACAAAAGCTCCAATGCCTTCTTCTTTGGGCTGTAGGTAGGAATAATCACATCAATTTTCATAAAAGACCTCATAAGTTGATACCTATAAAATGGACGAGGCTTTTTATTTCCCCGTCCATTTTTGGCTTATTACATACTCCTATTCTGTACTTTCCGGTTCCTCTGTACTGTCTGGGCCATAAACTCCCGTATCTGTTGAAATTTTTTCACTGAACTTAATGACCGTTGGAGATGGATAATAATCATCCTCGTCAAACAGGAATTTGTGGAGATCCTTTACATTGGCTTCCAAGTCTGCAGGCGCCACAATATCTGCCTTATTAATCTTGACATTTTCCCTCAGTTCCGGGAATCCGGTGGTCTCTCCTATCTCATAAGACATCATGCTGGCTGCCATACTTATCATCTCAGCCTTGGGAATATTTGTCGCAATGAGAGGAAATACCTCATTAATAATATCATTAATCGTAGACAAGCTGGCTTTCTTTGCCTTTTCTGCAATCAGCGTAAGAACCATTCGCTGACGCTCTGTACGGCGATAGTCATCTCCGGCCGTAGCACGGATACGGCAAAAAGCTGTGGCCTGAAGACCAGAGAGAGTCTGAAGACCAGGTCCCTCCAAAAATTCGCCAAATTCGCCAGTGACATATGTGGTCTCATACATATAATTGTTGACCCACTCCCACTCGCTATCCTGGACATCTACATCAATACCACCCAAAAGATTGATAGTCCTAATCAAGGCCAGGAAATCCACACTGACAAAATATTGGATATTCAAATCCAGATTTGTATTCAGCATTGCCATAGCTTGATTGGGGCCCCCGGAGCGATATGCGGCATTACATTTTCCATAAGTATCATCTGCACGATTCAGATACGTATCACGATACACAGACACAAGCTTGACCTGTTTTGTCTCATTATTGATACTAGCTATCAAAATTGTATCACTTCGATTCCCTGCTCCCAGATCGCCCATCTCACGGGTGTCAATTCCAAAAAGTGCAATGTTCGTATACCCTTTCAGCACTTCCTCTGTAGCATTATCCATATCTGTATTCATTTGCACATCTTTTGCATTAACCCCTAAGTCCTGAATCTTGTCAAGCTTATTTAAGCCCCACACTCCGACTCCCAGAACCAGAATCAGCATTAGTTCAGCAGCCAATATTCCGATCAGTTTTATACGGCGTTGTTTTTTGCGCTGCTTTTTACTGAGTTTTTTCCCTTGTCTCCCTCTCACATTCTTTGCTCTTGTATCGGTTGCCATATTTTAACCCTTTCTGCTCTCTGGCGTTAGTAGGCATTTTTATTGATAAAGCCCTTAAAAATCGTCAGAAACAAAATTTTTATATCAAACCCAGGGGTCCAGTTCTCGATATAATATAAATCATATTCGATACGTTTCCGAATAGAAGTATTTCCTCGGTATCCGTTGATCTGGGCCCACCCGGTCATTCCCGGGCGTACCTGGTGTTTAATCATATATCTGGGGATTTCCTCCCGAAACTTTTCTACAAAAAATGGGCGTTCCGGCCGAGGGCCTACCAGGCTCATATCCCCTTTTAAAATATTAAAAAGCTGTGGCAATTCATCAATGCTTGTCTTACGGATAACTTTTCCCACTTTCGTAACACGCGGGTCGTCCGGCACTGTCCAGGCTCCCCGTTCTTTTTTGGGTGACTGAACATCCATGGAACGAAACTTGTACATCCGAAAATTCTTATTGTGAAGTCCCACCCTCTCCTGACTATATATCAGAGGGCCCGGGGATGTCAATTTAATGGCAATGGCAGTCACCAGCATGATTGGTGAGAATAAAACAATAGCACACACACCGCCTGCCAGATCCATTCCCCGCTTCACAAAAGCATTAAACGTATTCGTCAAAGGCACATGACGGATATTGATGACTGGAAGTCCCATCAGATCCTCTGTGTAAGGACGAGTGGGAATAATATTATTGTAATCAGGAATAAATTTTGTATGCACGCCGGATTTCTCACAGGCTGCCACAATATGTTCCAGCTTGGAATACTCGCTTAATCCTAAAGTAATAGCGATCTCATCCGGGGCTGTCTGGGGAAGAATTTCAGAGATCTCCTCAGTCTTTCCAAAGACCTCAATTCCCCGGTACTTCATACCACACTCTACATTGTCATCCAGAATTCCCATGATCTCATAGCCCCATTCTGGATTGGCCTTGATTCTGTCAATGTATTCTTCTGTAGCCCGGCTGTAGCCCACCAGAATCATATGCTTGATGTTAAAGCCACTTCGACGGATTCGCATCAGCCCTAAACGGATGGCATTGCGAACCATACTTTCCAGAAAAATATTAATTGTGTAGAAGTAAAACAGCAACATTCGGGAATAGTTGTTGGTAAGTACAGGAACGCTTCGAAAGAAAAACATACCTGCCATAACCAGCAAAAGGCCGATAGAGTTTGCTGCGACAATTTTCCCTATCTCCACCCGTTTCCTGCGAACACTCATTGTGGTATACATGCCAAATGCAGTATACAACATCAAATATATCGGAACCAGCAATATGAGTATGGACATATAGAGCTGGAAAGAAATTCCCGTCATTCTATCCAAAATCTGAAATTGTATCAACCATGCTATCAAATAAGAAATAACAATTACAAAGGCATCTACTAATACATGCAATCTGTTAAAATGCTGTTGATTGTCTTTTATCAATCTCTTTCACCTGAATCTCTTCCCGATATTTATCCAAAGTGCTAACTGAATTCTACCATAGGACGGCAGATTTTTCCAACAAAACTTTACTTTCCTCTCCCGCCGGCACATACGTACCCCTCCAAGAAGTCCCTTGAAGTACACACATCCCAGGCCTTTCTTCAAGAAAAATAAATATTTCAGTCCAAAACCTACAATCAAAAACGGCAGGTTCAATGCCATCTGGAGAGTAGGCATATTCTTATATACTAGGTAAACGCTGTTTCTGGAGCTTAAGTTTACTTTAAACTCATTGTATCTGGAACCACTCGTACCGCTCCCCACATGGTATACTTTTGCAGTGGGTACAAATACGTTCCGATAACCTGCTATTTTTGCCCGATATCCCAGATCAATATCCTCCAGGTATGCAAAGTGAGCCTCGTCCAGATATCCTATCTCATCCAGGATCCTTTTCCGGTAAATAGCTGCACCGGCACAAGCCGCAAAAATCTCATCTGCCTTTTCATAGTATTCCACAGATTTTCCTTTTCCTCTCGCAAAAGCCCAGCCAAGTGCACAGTAAAAATTACCTGCATCGTCAATTTTTTCCTTATCATGAAGCTGTATCATCTTTGCAGCAGCAGAAAACACCTGCTCGTCTGCCTCCAAAGCTTCTACAAGAGCCTGTGTAAAGCCTGGAAGAACTTCTGTATCATTGTTTAATAAAATTACATAGGGATAAGATGCGGCCTTGATTCCCACATTGACTGCTTTGCAAAAGCCATAATTTTTCCTCAGGGCGATGACCTTCACCTTGGGAAATTCCTTTTGCACCAGTTCTCTGCTTCCGTCTTTTGAGCCATTGTCCACAAGAAGAATCTCTGCCTCAGGCGCATCAGCCTCAAGAGCTCTCAGACAGGCTTCCACATACCCTATTCCATTATAATTTGGTATCACAATGGATACTCTCGTCTCAGCCCTCATATACTATCGCCCACGGATTATAAATAATCTTATAACCCTGTTTTTTTATTTTTTCACACAATTCTTGAGTTGTAAAATCATCGAGTCCTTCTATCAATTCCCTCTTTACGAGAAAGCAGTCTGTAGGCTCCACAAGCTCCTGCTGCAATAATGCCCGGTGAAAGTAACCCATGCAGCCTTTTTTCAGTCCCTTCATACTCTTCCCAAAAGGATCCTGTACGCCCGCCATGGAAATATCCGAACTCAATTGTCTCTTTTTGTCATAAACCCTGGCGCATACCATGCCTACTTCCGGCCTTGCACAGCAGGAAAGTAGCTCGTCCCAGAAATCTCTGTTCACTTTTTCCTTCTGAACACACGTAAAAAGCATATAACATTCTTTGTTTTTCCTTAATTCAGTCCCGGAAAATATTACGGAATTATTACACACCTTACCATAATATACAACTTTTATGTTACTTTGTCCATTTAAATTTTCAAAAGAATTTATTAAGATTTCCATATCTACTTTTTGAAAGCGAATCCGATAAAAGCCATAGTTGGAAGTATGAAGGACTTCTCCCTTGACTCCCGCCCGCTCCAAATGGGCCGAAACCGCCCGTTTTCCGGCTTCATAGGCATACAACTTACTCTCTGGGTTATTGGCTGTGGAGGCCTCATGGCACCGCCAGGAATAGAGCACTTTGGGAATATGAAGAACCTCTTCTGCCTCTTCCACACA
Organism: Clostridia bacterium; assembly: GCA_910574475.1. GTDB lineage: Bacteria > Bacillota > Clostridia > Lachnospirales > Lachnospiraceae > Laedolimicola. The sequence goes on from CAJTAT010000010.1 coordinate 54,651, forward strand.
CCGAAAAATAAAGTCGTGATCCTGAGCGCCGTCATACTCACTTCGAAATCCACCTACACGGCAGGCAAGTTCCCGCCTCACCACAAAGAAATGACAGATATAATTGTTGCTGCAAAGATATTCCATATTAAAATCTGGCTTAAAATGAGGCTGAAAATGGTGGCTCAGATCCATGGAAACCTTATCCTCATCTGTATAGATGGCATCCGCCTCTCCATTTTCATTCAATGCTTTTACAATTTCAAACAAAGCCCCAGGCAGTAAAATGTCATCGTGATCTAATAGCCCCACATAATCTCCCTGAGCCATCTTTAGAGCAGCGTTGGTATTTTCAGAAATCCCTTTATTTTCCCGAAGCTTCTCATAGCGCAGGCGATGATCCTGCCTTGCATACTCCTCCGCCACCTGGCGTACCTTCTCTGAGGAACTTCCGTCTGCGATACACAGCTCCACATTCTCATAGCTCTGGCCAAGGACAGACTCTATCATCTGCCTTAAAAACTTCTCTGGCGTCTCATAGGCTGGAACCAAAATACTGATGCAGGGTGTCTTTGAAAAAATCGTTTCCCGCTGCTCCTTTTCTTCCTGTTCTCCTGGAAGTTTTTCACTCAGCCAGGTATCATATCCCCTTTCAGCTCTGTCCCTGTCTCTTCGCTCTTTTATTTTATAATATAATTGTGCGGGCCCGTACTGCCTTAGATAGCGCAGTCCACGTCCGCACAACCTGATTGGATTTGCCATATTGCTCTACTCCATTGATAGAAAGCTGCCACCCTTCAGATATTTAAAATGTAACTTCTCCATCATGAGAGATTAAAGATGCCGTCTGTACTTCATCAAGCTTAGACACTTTTTTTACAAAAGCGCCCTCATCTTTTACACGCACCTCCACAACCATGTCCATACTGGCACTTGAGATGTTTCTGGATTTTACTTTGTGGAAACGGCTGAATTCCTTTACTATCTCAAGAACCTTCTCCTCTGCGTCCACATCAGACAGATTCACCACCAGCATCATAGGAGCCCGGGACACAGGCAAATTCTCCAGAACCAGGATCAGAACAGTCACTACCAGACATGTCAAAAGCGCTACCTCAAAAAGTCCCGCTCCACAGATAATACCCACACTGATAGACCAGAATAAGAATACCAGATCCATAGGATCCTTGATAGCCGTACGGAAACGGACGATTGACAAGGCTCCTACCATACCCAGTGAAATCACCAGATTGGACTGCATAGCCAGAATGATTGCCGCTGTAATCACAGACAGGGCTGCTAGGGATACATTAAACCCTTTGGAATAAAAAGACTTCCGTGTCATGAGCCGGTAAACCATGAAGATATAGCAGGCCAGCATACAAGTCACTAAAAATGCTGCCATAATCCGTCCTGCGGAAATATCCATACTGGTAAAGCCCTCTAAAAATGATTTTTTAAAAACATCTTGAAATCCCATTTCAACTTATCCTCCTTATTATAAGTACCGCTTCGCCCTGGCAGGACACGGGGATCTAGAACGAATTTCCAGCCACATTGACATGTGTCTGTAAATTGTTCTGTGCCCTGCCTGGGCTGCGCTGTTTATTAGTTCCGTTACGGCCCTTCATGGGCTTTGCTGTTTGTGCTATATTACAAATGAAATTTTCTGCAAAGATAATATTTGGAAAAGGCTGTCTGCCTCAGGCTGGGAATCTGAAGGTTCTGATAAATATAGTCTGGAAGAAATTCATCGTACTTTACTTCCAAAATATGATTCCCGGCAGTCATCACAGGGCGCCTTGGTATTCCTTCCTGCAAAAAGCAGGAGATGTCACTGGAAGACATTATATGGCGGTCTATGGTGACTCTTGTATTGCCAAGCTTATCCACATAAGGAAACCGATCATACTCCACAATGATTTTGGGGCGCATCTGTCTGGTCCGCATCAGTATATTTAGCTTCTGTAAGACAGGAGGATAACCAGAATCCACCGAAAGGGGATGTCCCAACATCAATTCCTCGCATTGTGCCCTGGTCAGGGAGCAAGAAAGCTTGCGGGTCATTCCATGCTCTTTTTGCTTAAGCTCCAAGGTAATCCGACTGGGGTCTGCATTGTAGATTCGAATTCGGAACTTCTCTCTGGGGTCGGTTCCAATCTCATTTTCCACAAAGCAGCGATTGTAGCAGTCATCAAAATACAGGCTGCGGATGCGGTACATACCGCCCTCTCCCACATGGCTGTCCCAAGCCATAAGATTTCGGATCCTATTTTCCAAAGCTGTCAGCTGTGCATCTGTGACCACATATTTCAGCTCATGTCTGTAGTCCATCCTTGCCTCCTCACTCATACCCAAGGCCCATATAGGCCTCCAGGTTTCCATTAAAATAATAATCCAAAATTTCCATCCGATAGAGGGCCATTCTCTTAAAAAGCTCATAATCTGCATCAGAATTGCTGTCAGGCCAGCGCTCTTCATTGCGGGCCAGAGCGCCAGACTCCTGTATCTGATGAACCAGATTATCTACAGATTGTACCAAAGCTTCATTGGAGAGAACCCCCTCCCGCAAATCCTTCCAGGTATCTGCCACCCGCTTCCGGGAGCCTTCCACATCCAATTCCACCAGGCGATCACCCATAGTCCAGTTAATCCGTTCTGAGTACAGATTAGGAAATAATCCTACGTCCCAGATATTCCCTCCTGTGCCTTCTTTCAGACAGTCACCCCAGGTAAGATCCATATCCCAGGGGACGAAATAGATTTTGTATCTCTGATTAACTTGTTTTGCCACATAATACATGTTTTTTGCCCGATTGTCAATTCCTAGCACTGCTTGAAAATAAATCCATACATTTAAAGCCCCGTCTATATCCGTTAAATATGGCGCTTCTCTGGCAAAAGTCTCATCATCCATTAGATCTCTCAACTCCAGATAAGAAAACAATGGCTCCCAGGAGTCCTTATTTATACTTGAATAGGCTCCTTTCAGTTCAAAGCCTGCCACACTCTCTCCAAACTCTGGAATCTGCTCCAGACTATCCGTAGGTGCCTCTTGAGGGAAAATGGCTTTGTAGGAGTATTCCGGCGCCTTATTCTCACTCTCTTTCGCCAAATCCAGTTGCTTGGAATCCACCGGCTCCATCAGCCCATACAGTCCCCAGTATTCCTGGTTAAAGAAGACCTCAACATAAGTAAAATCGGTCCCAAACTTTCCATTGGGGAACTCCTCTACAGAGGAGCCAAAAGAATTCCATACATCAATAGAAAGCTTATCCCGAATCTTAGAATTATCGCTGTACATGGCATTGAGAATCCACTCATCGTCTGTCCGAAGGCCAAAGAGCGATTTTTTCTCAGGCACTACATTTCCATCTTTATCCTGAGTTTTCAGAGAAAGCTTATAGCCCTTCTTCGGATAGGTACGGCTGGTGTTCCCCCGGATATGAGCTTCCAGTATATTAGAGGACGCCCAATTTTGCTTGCTGGCGCTGTCCCAGAAATAGGCTGTTCCACCAAATGCTCCTGTATCTGCCGTCTCCCCGGTCTCAATACTGATGATAGGAAGGCCTGTGGCCATCAGATAACATTCCTGGTACTCTCCTCCCCGCACAGCATAAAAGCGAAATCTTTTTCCCTCCCGAATCGCCGTCTTTTTATCTGTATCTGTAAAACGCTCTTCAAAAACCAGGCTCACATCTTCTGCAAGGCTTGTCAACTCACCTGTCTCCCATTTCTCCTCTTCCATATTCAGAGGCAGATAAAAGGTAGAGGACGTCTTATCATAAGGAAGGGCTTCCCCGGAAAAGGCCAGCTTTGTGAAAAATGGCTCCAAAGCCTCTGTACACTCCTCCTTGAGATTTCCAATCTCCTGTTCATCTCCAAAATTGTAACGAATAGGCCCTGCAAACACGGGGATTAGGAAGAAATAGCACAGACAACCTACCAGCAATATAAAATTCAGCACAAGAGCTGTTCGTCTCTTCACTCTACATATCCCTCCAAATCAAGATAGGCAGCAGGGTCCTTAAACTGTTCATCCAAAAAGGCCATCCGCTTAAGGGCCAGCTTTTTTAAACTTTCATAGTCACTATTGTGCTGACTGTCATACCAGAGGGCCTCATCCCTTGCAAATGCTCCTGAATCCATCACCTTGTGGGCTGCTTGTTCTATATGCTCCTCCAGGTACGCATCAGAATATACGGTCTTCCGAAGATCTTGCCACCGATTTTTTACCTTTTCTCTGGCGCCGTTTACATCCAGGTTCACCAGGCGGTCTCCAAGCTTCCAGGCAATCCGCATCTCCCAGATCTCTTCCGAAAACCGGCTTCTGTTCAATGCATCAAAATCATGAACATTCCCCCAACTGTAATCCATATCCCAGGGTACAAAATACATACGGTACTGCCCCTCTTCATAGCGGGCAGGATAAAAAATATTTCTCTCAATATTGTCCATCCCCAACACAGCCTGCAGATAAATCCAGACATCCAGGGCATTATCCACATCAATCAGCTCTGGAATCTTTTCTGCAAACACCTCATCCTCGGCGTCCAGATATTCCAAATACGTATTCAATACCTGAAAATCATTTTCCTCCTGAACCGTATGGTTTCCCTTCAGTTCAAATACATCAGGGTCTTTCTGCTTATACAAGTAGTCCATGGGCCGGCTTTCTCCCCTTTTCGTCAGGTCAAGCTGCTTATAATCCACAGGCTCCATCAACCCATACAGTCCATAATATTTTCCGTTCTGGAACAGTTCGATATATTCCATGTGATAGCCATAATGTCCCTGGGACTCAATGGCCAGGGCGCCAGAGTCATTCCAGATATCCAGAGAAAGCTTGTCACGTACTTTCGTATCTTCACTATAGATAGCATAGAGAATCCACTCATCATCCTTGCGCATACCTAAAAGGGAAACTTGATTCTCACGCAAGTCACCGCTCCCAACCTGGTTCTTTTTATAGAGAGTCATCTTATAAGCTTTTTTCGGATTTAAACGGCTGCTTCCACCCCGAATATGGCCGCTCATCAAGCTTTCAAAGCTCCAGTCAGTCTTCCTGTCTGCCAACAGGAAGCGCATGCTCCCATAGACCTCCTCATAACGAATCTCCTGATCCGTCTCAATGCTCAACACTGGAAGCCCTGTAAATACAATAGCGTATTCCTGGTAAACCTGATCTTTGACCGCCAGCAGGCGATAGGATTTCCCTTCCTTGACAGAGGTCTTTTTCACATCCTCGAGAGGATTGTCCAGCAAATACACAGAAATGCCTCTCTGTCCCGAAGAAAAGCTTCCTTCCTCCCACTGCTCCACTTCCATATTTACAGGAAGATAAAAGGTTTTGCTCTCTCTGTCACAGGGAAGCTCTTCCCCATTAAAATAAAATTTTGTCAACAACTCCTCGTTGGCCTCAGTTCTGGAGTCAAGCACTTTCTGTCTGGCCTTCGGATCAAGATAGCAGTCTTCCATGGTAGGACCTTTGATTGGGGAAAACACAAAATAGATGCCTGCACAGATGAGCAGCAACACGTTAAGCGCAAGTGCCACCCTTTTTTCTCCCATATCCACTCCTTTGAACACTTTACTTCTGTGGTTTCTTTTCAATAAAGATTTTTCGGGTAATAAAATTGTAGACCATCACCACTCCTGTGGCAAAAATCTTTACTACCATATAAGCACGGTTCATATACTGCTCCAGCCAGGAAATTCCCATCTTCATAATCAACTGATTAATTCCCAGACCGATAAGGCTTAGAATCACAAACACCAGGAATTGCGCTGCCTTATTCGCATCCTTATCCGCATCAAAGACAATGGTGACGCTTAAAATATAATTCACAACCACAGAAACTGTAAAAGAACAGCCGCTGGCAATCAGTTCCTGAAAACCTGCCAGCTCCACAAGGGCCACCATGATTCCATAGTCGATAAAAAAGCAGAGGAACCCCACAGCTCCAAATTTAATGATTTGTGTCATTAGTTTTTTCATATTGATATTCTTCTCCATTTTCATTTTGTATTATTTAAAATCAAGTAACTTTTAACTGTAAAATACAAAAATCCCCAAAAGAATCAAGATGTTTCCCCACAACTTTTTCTTTGTAATTTTTTCTTCAAAGAAAATACGGCTTAAAAACATCACTAATACAAATCCCAGGGATTCTATCACTGCTCCGTTTTTATATTCCAGACCTGCATACCCTCCTACAGTTAAAAGAGTGGACAGGACCATCATTCCATACCCAATAATAACAAAAGGATTCAGATATTCCCGAATCACAGATTCATACGTCTTTTTTGCACTTTTTTTCAAAAGTATCTGAGAAAAGGATGCCACCACTACAGACAGCACCAACAATAACATATATTTATTCACCATCACTGTTCACAATCATTGTTCCTGCAAAAACAATGAGCACTCCTATCACATTTTTTACAGTCAGAGCTTCATGAAAAAAGATCACAGTCCAAATCAGAGACCACAGAATTGCTATAGAGCGGTTGGCGTAGGCAACCGACAAATCACACCGTTTGATAATCTGCTGCCATGCAATGGCATAAATCCCTAGGAGCAGTATTTCCACTCCATAAAACAATAGGAAAGGAATACTGAATACTTCCTGGGCAGAGGCCATTTTCGCCGCCACACTGGACAGTGTATAAATCATCACTACAAGCTGTAAGGCCAGAATTATTTTTAATGATATTTTTTTCATTTTCTTTGTCCTTTTTACTGCTTTCGCAGGCTCTCATACACGTTCCTGGCCTGTAAAAGCTGCATCTCAAAATCCTGCTTATTTTTCTGCTCCATGCTCTGCAAAACAAGGCCTGCAAAGAAGGATTGAAGGCCTGCGATCAGCACAAAACAGCAAACAATCAGCGTAGGGAATTTGGGAACCAGTCCCGTCTCAAAATATTCCACAAGTACTGGAATCAAAAACCCGCAACCTAGAACCAGCAATATCAGAGCCAGCAGAGAAAAGAAACTCAAAGGCTTATAATTTTTATACAGATTTAAAATGCGGGTTAACACTTTAAAGCCGTCGGAAAATGTATTCAGCTTCGACACACTGCCCTCCGGCCGATCCCGGTAATCAATGACCACATTGTCCACCTGCATATGCTTGTCCGCCGCATGGATACTCATCTCTGTCTCAATCTCAAAGCCCTTGGAGAGCACGGGGAAGGTCTTCACAAACTGATAATTAAAAGCCCGATACCCCGTCATAATGTCCTGAATGTTTGTGTCAAAAAAGCGGTTGATACAATTTTTAACGAGAGTATTTCCAAAGTTATGGAAGGGACGCTTATTTTCTGTGTAATAAGTAGAGGAAAGGCGATCCCCTACCACCATATCTGAGCGTTCTTCCCTGATTTTACGCACCATCTCTGGAGCTGCTTCTGCCGGATAGGTGTCGTCTCCATCCACCACAAGATAAACCTCCGCGTCAATCTCCCGAAACATTCTGCGGATTACGCTTCCCTTACCCTGCTGATGCTCATAGCGCACCACAGCTCCGGCCTCCCTGGCAATCTTGTCTGTTCCATCTGAGGAATTATTATCATACACATAGACAATAGCCTCTGGAAGAACCCGCTTAAAATCTTCTACCACCTTCTGTACTGTCTTGCTTTCATTGTAACACGGAACAAGCACTGCTATTTTATCCATGGAAGCCTCCGTTTCCCTCTATTCGCCCGTTTTTCCAGAGCGAAAAGGATCTTTCAAAATAATATAAAAAATCAACGGCGCACAGACAATCAAAGGATAATGATACCTCATCTTGACTACAGGCCCTAAAAGTGTCGTGGCAAAATACATCGCCAGGGGGATGACCAGAATCAATCCTCCGTACTGTCTTCTGTAAAGCAGCAAAAGAAATGTAAACAATAACAGCCATGTATAGCTTCCCAGATTAAAGGTAGCTGCCACCACTGGTACCTTCTGAAAAGAAGCTTCATTTCCTATCCTACGATAAAATTCTGACAGAGCAGAAAGCTTGGGAGTCATGACCACATCCACATCTTCCCGAAACTCTTTACAATAATACTCAAAATAATCTCTCCCCCGCTCTGTATCCTCGATAGAATTGCCGGGATACCAATATCCAAAGGTATTGGCCAGAAAAGAGTCTATATAAATCTTTTTATGTTTCATTCCCACAGAAAACCAGGCTTTTAAAAAAGGTCCTGGATTGTCTGCAAATTTCTTCCCGTTAAAGGAAGCTTTCACCGGATCTGCAAACCGGGACAGATAAGACTGCATCCCTTCCTCCTCAATAATGGAGAGAAAGGCCATTTTTTCCTCCTGGGTAAGTCCCTGATAGTCCAGATTATAAACTCTTGCAGCAGACTGCATCAATACGCTGCACATCTCACGAGGGTCGCTCTTTTCGATGCCCAAAAGCTGGTACACAGGTCCTGTATACAAAAGCCATAAGCTCACACAGATGGCGATTAATATTCCCATTCGCTTCCAGTATTTCCGAAAAATCCACAGGAAAAACGGAATACAGAGCAAAAACGTATGAAAGCCGTTATTTCGAAAGGCAAACAGAAAAAATACACTCAAGCAAAAATATACTTGACGTCTCAGAGACAGGAAAAAACCTTCCTTATCCTCTGCCATCTGAAATATCTGTATCAGAAATACCGCAAACAAAGCGGAAAAAAGAGAATCCTTCGTGGCACACAGGGCCATCAGACTGTTCACCGGATGGAAAGCCAAAAACAAAAATGTTCCCACTTGCAGAAGCCAGGGCGCCTGACGTTTTTTCAGAAACAGGCATACATAAGCATACATTCCTGACATCAGGGCCATCTGCACAAGAGAATACAGAAGGGCTCCAGCGTTATTGGAACCGAAGATTCCCTGTCCTGCCCGCATACAAATACCCAGCAAAAAAGTATGGAGAATGGGATGATGCCCTGTCACTGTCCCATCCACAAAGCTGACAAGCTGCCAACCACAGTCATAGGAGAAAATACCCGGCCAGGAAGCCAAAAGAACCGGCACCCAGGATAAAAATAGTAGCAGCCAGCAAAAAAGGTACCAGACATCTGATTCGCCTCGTTTGACCTTCTGTTCTGTCACTGCCCCATGCTTTGCCCACAATAAAAGGAATCCTGTACAGGCGCCAAAGAAAGGTGTGAGACAAAGGGCCGCCGGCAATGTATTTTTATTCCACACCGTATCTGTGTAGTTCAGAGAAAATCCCATGGAGGTCATTTCCGCAAAGAGAAATCCTCCAGCCAGACCAAACAGACAGGTGCGCATATCTGGAGTTTTCTTCCAAAAATGCATGCACAGAAAGAAAAAAGAGCCAAATACAACCATATGGAAAACACTGTTGGAAAACATGGTACTGTCCGTGCGTATTTCATAGAGCAGTTGAAATCCCAACACAGCGAAAAATGCTGTCAGTACAGCTATGATTTTCTGTATTCCAGGGTTGTACAATTTTTCTGTCATCTGGTTCATCCTTACTTAATGGTGTAATCCGAGTAGTCCAGCGAAAAATTGGGGTTGAAATAAGGATCCCCTGCCTCCAATTCTGCTTTCCATTTCTCCCGGAAGAGGTCTACTTCATTCTGAAACCGCTTCAGCTTCTCTCCCTCTTCCATGCCACGGGTCTTTGATTCATAGTGATACATCTCACAGAAAGGTGTAAATACGTTGAGATAACCGGCCTTTCTAAGCTTCAGACAAAAGTCCACATCATTGAAGGCCACGCTAAAGGTATCATCAAGGCCCCCCACCTCATCGTACTGCTCTCTGCTTACCAGAAGGCAGGCGCCTGTCACTGCTGTAACATCCTGAGCATAGCAGAGACGTCCCATATAGCCCAGATGCATCTTGTCATCCTTATAATGGGTGTGTCCGGCTGCCCGGTGGGCTCCCAGTCCGATGACTATTCCTGCATGCTGGATGCTATTGTCTGCATAGTACAATTTACCGCCTACAGCCGCCACATCCGGTCTCTGGGCATACATGAGAAGCTCCTCAATCCACTCTCTTGTAATGACCTTCATGTCATTGTTCAGCAGCACCACATACTTTCCCTGGGTAAAAGACACTCCCAAATTACAGATACGGGAAAAATTAAAATCTCCCTCGTACTTGACGACGCGTATCTTTTCATTGTGTTCCAGGGCTTTATAATAGTCAAAGATCTCTTTTGTCTCGCTGTTGTTCTCCACCACCACAATTTCATAGTTTTCATAGGTGGATTTATGAACTATGGATTCCACACAGCGGGACAAATCCTCCATATGATCCCGGTTTGGAATGACAATAGACACCATAGGTCTCTCCAGCAGAGGATAACGAACCCTGAAAATCGTGGGGAACGCCCGGGTGCTCTCCACCTTTGCGTCCATTCCATAAATGTCCATAATGTGATCGTGGACTGCACGTTTCGCTGCGTCCACTGCATAAGTTTTCGCGTTGATATCCTGGGCCACAGAAGCCTTGTGGGAGCGCCAATAATAAAGAGCTTTGGGTATATGGTGCACCTGATTGGCCTTTGCAGTCAGACGGAGGATCATATCGTGATCCTGACTGCCGTCATACTCGCTTCGGAACACTCCTGTCTCATCCAAAAGCTCCCTGGAAAACACAGAAAAATGGCAGATATAATTGTTGCCCCGCAGATTGTCAGGGGCATAATCCGGCTTAAAGTGCAGCACTACCATATGGTCAATGCTGTCTCCCTCAAAGGTAATCTCATCACAGTAGAGATAGTCTGCACCTGTCTCGTTGATCACTTTTGCATACTCATAGAGGGCCGAGGGGTGTAAAATATCGTCGTGATCAAAGAGGGCAATATAGTCGCCTGTGGCCAGCTTCAAACATTCATTGGTATTCCCGGAGATTCCATAGTTGTGATCCAGCACATGGTAGATGATTCTCTCATCCTTGCCGGCATAGCCTTTGCAGATGTCTCCCACATAAGCATGCTCATGATCGCTTCCGTCTGCCAGGCACAGTTCCCAATTCTCATAAGTCTGATCTTTGACACAGTCCAGCATATCTGTCAGGAATTTTTCCGGTGTATTGTAAAGAGGCACCAGGATACTGAATTTTACCTTTTTCTCAAAGACAGTCTCCTGCTGGAGCTTACGCTCCTCCGGTGTGGGGAAGCTGGCTATCCCATGGTTCTTCATATTCCTACGCTCCCGGATCTTACTGCGGAGCTTTCGCATCAACCCAGGAATAGAGCCATATCTTGTGAGACGATCCCTTGTCTTTTCATAAAAATGAAGGCATTTTCGTAAGGGAGTAGCCATCTTCCAGGCAAAGCTGTTCTTGATCCGATCAAGCTTAAAGGTAAGCTCCTCGATCTCCTTCTCTGACTCCTCAATCTTACTTACGAGAACTTCCGTCTTCTCACGTTCTGCCTCATACAATTTTTTATAGTCATTTTGTAATTCCTGGTTCTCCATGTTTACCTCTCATTTAACCTTCTCGTTTGGATCCTCATAGGCGTCGCAGACCTCCTCAGCCTCACCCATCATTCGAATGTGCCCCTGGTCGATCCAGATGGCCTTTTTGCAGATCTCCTTGACCTGCTCAATGCTGTGGGATACAAACAACACCGTCGTATTCCGATCCATCATTTCCCGAATCCGCTTCTTACATTTATTCTGGAACTGATAATCTCCCACGGACAAAATCTCATCAATAATCAAAATATCGGCATCTACAATGGTAGCAATAGAAAATCCGAGCCTAGCCAACATACCAGAAGAAAAATTCTTGATTGGCACATCCACAAAGCGCTCCAGGCCTGCAAAGGATATAATATTATTGAAGCGATCCTCCAGCATTTCCCTGGGATAGCCGATGAGGGCCCCATTCAAAAAAATATTCTCACGGGCTGTCAGATCATGGTCAAAGCCTGCCCCCAACTCAATCATTGGCGCAATAGTTCCTGCAGTCTCCACAGATCCCTTTGTAGGTTTCAGCACGCCGGCAATGATTTTCAGCATGGTACTCTTGCCGGAGCCATTCATTCCTACCAGTCCCACCGAGTCACCCTTGCGGACTTCGAAGCTCACATCATTCAAGGCCCAAAATTCTTCATAGAACAGTTGATGTTTGATGGCCTTGATGATATATTCCTTAATACTGTCCACCTTTTCTCTGGAGAGGTTAAAACACATGGACACATCGTTTACTTCTATAGCATTTTCTATCTTCACGATTTCTTCCTCTCCTAAATCTTCAAAATAAAGTTATCCTGGGCTTTCCGAAATACCAGGGATCCAATGGCAAGGGCCACCGCACACCAAAAGATACTCTGCACATGCAAAATGGCCGGAGCCGTCACTCCCTCCAGAACGACACAGCGGAAAATCTTAATGAAAGCCGTCATAGGATTTAAATTCACAATTAATTTCACCCACTCAGGGGCTTTGTCCAAAATCTCCATAGGATAAATAACTGGCGTCAAATACATCCATGCGGTGGTAATCACACTGTACAGATGCATCAGATCCCGGAAGCTCACCGCCACTGCCGACAAGAACAGACTGACTCCTGTGGAAAACATTAATACGTAAAACAGTGGCAAAACCGCCAATAATACGGTAGGTGTCACCCTTGCCCGGGTAACTGCCATCACAATCACAAGGGCAATCATAGAGGCCAGCAGATTTACACTGCAGGACATGACTTTTGTGATAGGAAACAGATATTTGGGTACATATACTTTCTTAATCAGCTCCCCACTGTGGACAATGGATCCCATAGCAATGCTGGTAGACTCATTAAAAAAGTTAAAAATCACCTGACCGCAGAGCAAGTATACAGGAAAATTATCAATATTCCCATATCGGGAGAAAAAATAAGAAAATACAATGGACAGCACGGTCATCATTAGCAAAGGATTCAGAACCGTCCAGAGAAGCCCTAAAATGGAACGGCGGTATTTTGTTTTAATATCTCTAGCCACAAGCTGACTGATGAGATTTCTATATTTTACAAATACACTAAGTAAACTCACGCCGGTATCCTTTCTGAATCAGTCCATTGATCACTGCAATCAGCACAAAAGCCCCAAGCCAGACCATACCAAACCGAAAAAAGCTAAAATTCAGCACCTGTCCGTTGGGCCGGGGAGTAGAATAATACAAAGAATTAAAAATAAACAGCTCCGAACAGAGAGCCAGGTACACTGCCGCCAGAAAAGTCAGAATATTTCCTTTTCCAAATATCACTTTCAGAGGGCCTCTTGCGTCATGCTGCAATTTCCAGATGCCGGAAGAATAAATATCCGCCTCCTCAATTTTCAGCCTTCGATTCTCCTGCTCCAGCGCGTGGTTCTGGTTCATAGCCATCTCCAACTTATTCAGAAGCTGTTCCTTCTCTTTTTCAGATACGCTGTGCTTTTTAATCTCCTGCCAGTACTCCTTCTCCTCAAGGCCCAGCTCCAATACCTGAAACTTCACAACAGCCTTTTTAAGCTTCAGACAGAGGGCTTCATCCACAAAAAACTTAGGATCCTTATGCAGGTATACGAAGATTGGCTCAAAATCCACATCACTGTTGGTCTTGATCCGTTTCCAGTCAATGGATTTTGTCTCCCCATCTTCATAAGTCAGGAGCACTTCCAGAAGTTTAACCATACTGCTATCTTCCAGAAGAGGGTCAAAGCGGAAACCGCAGGTATGCTCGAATTCGCTCAAATCAAACTCCAGCGTCTGTGTCTCGCCCAAGGCGCAGGCGTACTCCGCCGAAAGAGAGTCCTCCGGCCGGAAATCCTTTCCTGTATCAATAAACACTTCTGCTGTCAGTCTTCTATTCTCCATACTTACTTCCTAATCTCCTTAATGCCGCCCCATTTCTGATCTTTCTCAGAAATCGTCAGTTCCATCCCCTCTGGAATAGGCCATTTTACGCCAATATCTGGATCGTTCCATGCAATGCCCCCCTCATCATTGGGATGGTAAAAATCGGTACATTTATAGGCAAACTCTGCATAATCTGACAATACCAAGAAACCGTGGGCAAAATTCTTAGGAATGAATAGCTGCTTTTTATTCTCTGCAGATAAATGCACACCATACCACTGTCCATAGGTTGCTGAGCCTTCCCGCAGATCCACCGCCACATCAAAGACCTCGCCGCTGATCACCCGGACAATCTTGTCCTGAGGATAGTTGATCTGGAAATGTAGTCCCCGAAGCACGCCTTTTTTGGATGCAGACTGATTGTCCTGGACGAACTCCAGATCAATGCCGGCTTCTTTCATATCATTATAATTATAAGTCTCCATAAAATAGCCGCGCTCATCCCCAAAGACAGCAGGTGTAATCACTTTTAATCCCTGGATGGGACACGTCTCTACTGTTATCTTTCCCATAATTACTAGATCCCTTTCTTATAATCCATTTGCCACGTCAACCAGATATTGACCGTAAGCTGTCTTTAATAATGGCTCTGCCAATTTTAAAAGCTGCTCTTTGTCAATAAATTTCCGCCGGTAAGCAATTTCTTCAATGCAAGAGATATACATACCCTGGCGCTTCTGGAAGGCCGCCACAAAGTCTGCCGCATCCAAAAGTGCATCATGGTTTCCCGTATCCAGCCACGCAAATCCACGTCCCAAGGTCTCCACCTGAAGGGTACCTCTGCGCAAATATTCATTGTTAATGCTTGTAATCTCGATCTCCCCTCGCGCAGAAGGCTTTACGTTCTTCGCAATATCCACCACATCATTGTCATAGAAATACAGTCCGGGAACTGCAAAGTTGGACTTTGGATGCTCCGGTTTTTCCTCAATAGAAAGGGCCTTGCCGTTCTCATCAAATTCCACCACACCATACTCCCGGGGATCTTTTACATAATATCCAAAGATGGTGGCGCCTTTCTCCTGGGCCGCCGCATGCTGCAGTACTTTGGAAAAGCTCTGTCCATAGAAAATATTATCGCCCAAAACAAGCGCCACATGATCGTCTCCTATAAACCGATCTCCAATAATAAAAGCATCTGCAAGCCCTCTGGGGTAGCCCTGCACTGCGTAATGCATCTCCATGCCGAGCTGAGATCCATCTCCCAAAAGCTCTTCAAACACAGGCAAATCTCTCGGTGTAGAGATAATCAGCACTTCCCTGATGCCTGCCAGCATCAGTGTAGACAGGGGATAATAAATCATCGGTTTGTCATACACCGGCATAATCTGTTTGGAAATCGCCTTTGTCAGTGGATACAATCTTGTCCCTGCGCCACCGGCCAGAATAATTCCTTTCATATCTAACTAAAACCCTCCATTTCTAACGCACAGGAGGGACAGGCACATTTTTGTGTCTGTCCCCATGCACAAAATCTTTTATTTTCCATGATACATTTCTTCGTAATATTTTTGATAATCGCCGCTGGTGACATTCTTCATCCATTCTTCATGTTCAAAGAACCACTGGATGGTGAGACGTATACCATCCTTAAACATGGTCTCTGGATACCAGCCAATTTCCTCTTTGATTTTATCTGGAGCAATGGCATAGCGTCTGTCGTGACCCTTGCGATCCTCCACATAGGTAATCAAATCTTTGCTTACCAGGGCTTTCCTGGGATCTCCCTCTGGCAGCATCTCCTGAAGGGTCTCCAAAATAATATGGATAATCTCAATATTCTGTTTCTCATTGTGACCGCCAATGTTGTAGCGCTCTCCCAGACGTCCCTTTTCCTGTACCATATCAATGGCTTTTGCATGATCATCCACGTACAGCCAGTCACGTACATTCTTTCCATCCCCATACACAGGAAGCTTCTTTCCCTGGAGGGCATTGTTGATAATCAGAGGAATCAACTTCTCCGGGAACTGATAAGGGCCGTAATTGTTGCTGCAGTTTGTAATGTTAGCAGGAAACTTATAGGTATCTATATATGCCTTCACCAGCATATCTGAAGATGCCTTACTTGCAGAGTAAGGACTATGCGGGTCAATGGGGCTTGTCTCATAAAAATAAGTATCTCCCTCTTCCAGGGAACCATACACCTCATCTGTAGACACATGCAGAAAACGCTTGTCCTCTTTGTAGCTTCCATCCGGCAACTCCCAGGCTTTCCGCGCAGAATTCAGCATGACCAGGGTGCCCAGCACATTCGTCTCCACAAAAATCTCTGGATTACGGATACTTCTGTCCACATGGCTCTCTGCTGCAAAATGAACCACACGATCGACCTCATTCTCTGTGAAAATTTTCTCGATAGCTTCCCTGTCGCGAATATCAGCCTTGATGAACGTATAATTCTCCCGTTCCTCCACACCCTTTAAGTTCTCCAGATTGCCTGCATAGGTCAGTGCATCTACATTAATAATGCGAATCGTATCGCCATATTTGCGAAGCATATAATGAATATAATTGGAGCCAATAAAGCCAGCTCCTCCAGTAATGAGATAAGTTCTCATGTGGTAATTTCCTCCAATTTTTGTTTATAGATATTGGTATTATAGCATTAAATTGGAAAGAGGGCAACCAAATTTAAGATCCCAAAAAAAATTGACAAAAATGTCTCTATTCGATATATTTATTTTATGACATTATTAGTATAAATCTTTCGAAAGTTACAGAAGATTAAGAGCGTTAAATCCTGCCTCCCGGCAGGTAAACATATGAGGGAGCTATGAATAATCTAGTCGTGATTCCTGCTTTAAATCCAACGGATCGCCTGGTTACTTATGTAGACGATCTGATTCAGTTTGGGGCAGAACACATTATAATCGTAAATGACGGAAGCAATGAGGAAAGGCAAGTTATATTTGAAGAACTGGGGCTTCGCAAAGAATGTCACATTCTGGTACACCAGGTAAACCAAGGCAAGGGAAGGGCCCTTAAGGATGCTTTCCTGTATATCCTTAAGAATGATGCCTGGAAAGGAAAAGGCGTCATCACTGCCGATGCAGACGGACAGCATCTGGTCCAGGATCTCCTTCGTGTGGATACGTTTATGAAGGATTGTGTTTCCAGAGAAGGAGCTTGTCTGGTATTGGGGTGCAGAAGTTTTGCCAGAACGTCTATCCCCTTAAGAAGTTGGTTTGGAAATCGCCTGACTTCTGTTCTCTTCCGGCTGTTGTACGGAGCCAGTATCACGGATACACAGACAGGTCTGAGGGGAATATCCTACGAGCTTCTCAGCTCGCTGACACAGCTCAGGGGCGAACGTTTTGAATATGAGATGAATATGCTCATTGACACAGCTTTACATAAAATACCCATCCATACAGTGAAGATTGAAACTGTCTATCTGGACAACAATTCTGAATCTCACTTTCACCCAATCATAGATTCCTTTAAAATCTATCAGATCTTGCTGGGATCTTTTTTTCGCTATGCCTGTTCATCTGTTTTATCTTCCCTTATTGATTTACTTATTTTTACATTATTTGACTTCTTTCTTCCATCTGGCCAGTTTCGAATCTTTACTGCAACAGTAATTGCCCGCATCTTTTCTTCCTTTTTCAATTACTGGTGCAATAAAAAACTGGTCTTTCAGGATCAGGGGGCCGTCCACGCTTCCATTTTGAGATACTATCTTTTGTGCGTTGCCGTGATGTTCTGCTCTGCAGGATTTGTGACCCTGTTCTCTTTCTTACCTGTTCCAAACACCCTCGTCAAAATAGTGGTGGATTCTATTCTTTATTTAATTAATTACTACATTCAGAAACAGTTTATATTTGTCAAATAATATCAGCGAAAGCCCTGACAGTGCACAGAGAATGTAGGGCTGTAGCAGAACTTACATAAGGAGAGTGTGTTATGAATTTTGCTATATTAGGAATCCGAGTTTTTCTTTTTGCTCTTTCAACATTTGGCTATCTGGCCTTTTTACATGAGAAAACAAAGCTGAAGATAGAATTTCTGCCCGCAGTCACATTTACCATTCAGATATGCATACTATTCATTGCTGGTATTCTGAACCTTCTTTCCCTGGCTGTGGGAGGTATTTTTCTCTTGGGGCTTCTCCTGGCTGCCCGCTCTTTAAAAAACCGAAGACAATACCAAGACTTTTGTTGTATTGGATACGTCTTTTTTACTGTTTTGTGTCTGTATTTTCTCTTTATGCTAAAAGGCCAGGTCTTTAACTCTTATGACAACTTTTCCCACTGGGCATTGGTGGTAAAGCAAATGCTCCTTACAAATCGTTTTCCCACCTGGCAGGATGAAATTATCTTATTTCAGTCCTACCCTCTGGGAAGTTCTGTCTTTGTGTATTATGTGAGCAAAATTATCTCCACTGTCTCGGAAGGCTGTCAGATGTTTGCCCAGACTATGCTAATCCTAAGCATGATCCTGCCTCTGTTCGCTTTTGTCAAAAAGAACAAAGCAGCCAGCAGTATTTTAATCGGCTGTTTTACTATTTTTATCTTAAGCTACAGCAATCCGCCAAACAATTTATTAGTGGATACCCTTCTTCCTATGGTGGGCGTTGCTGGTTTTATCCTGTTGGAAGAGGAACTTTCAGGCGACAGTAAGTCAACCTGGTTTTCTATTCCCTTTGCAGTCTCTGCCATTCTCATCAAAAATTCCGGCATCTTCTTTTGGGCACTTATGGCTGTGAGAGTCCTGTTCTATTGGATAAAAAATCGAAAAAATACTACGAAAGAGCAGCATTTCTCATGGGGAGCTTTGTTCCTCATTCCCCTCTCTGCCCTGCTTTTGTGGAAAAAGCATGTGGAATATGTGTTTGCAGCAGGTATGACTTCCATGCACAGCATGTCCCTTCATGCATATGCTGCCAATATTAAGGAAAAGTCAGGGGAGATTATGCTGGAAATTGTAAAGGCTTTTGCCCATCAGGTTTTAGCTGGCCGCGCTTTTCTCTGTATTCTCTGTATCCTTTTGCTCATAACCATCCTCTGTCATATTTGGAAAATGGACAAGGGTTCCTGGGGAAAAGCAGCCTTAATCATTACGGTTGTTTATGTCGCCTATCAAATGGGAAACCTATGTATGTATATATTCTCCATGCCATCCAATCAGGCAGTAATTATGGCAGGATATGAACGCTATTATAAAACCATTATTATCTGGTGTTTTGTCTATGTCATGTATTTGATTCTCAACTGGGCGAATGACATCCGTGTTCCCTTTTCCTGGGTTCTGGTCCTTGTCTCTGTTCTCTGCTTTTATCAGATGGGTGGAAACCTCAGCATTTTGAAGAGGGAAACCCCCACCTCAACACGTGCTGAAATAGAACGTATGATGCAGGAATATTCCATGAGGCACTCGGAAGCATACCTGGTCTATATTCCATACGATGATTATGGGTACACTTACCATTTGACCAAGTATTTATTGTACACAAATACGGTAGATGTCCATGTGACCACAGATATTGAGGAATTGCGGGAAGCAGTCAGGATCGCCAAAGAACTGGGGTATACCTATTTTATGAATCTGGATCCGGGCAATGAAATGATACAGGCTTACTGTCAGGAGGCTTTCGGCGTCCCGGCAGGAACTGTGGTGGTAGAATTTTAAGAAGCCTCCTTCCGGGTGGCAATAAATTGACAAACTCTTTTTAATTCGATATAGTAGATGACAAATATCCGTACAAATGCGGTTGCCTGAGGCAAATCTGGCGGGAATGAAAGGAATGTATGTTATCATATGAAGAATAAATTTTGGTTAAGGTTCAAAAAACTGTCTTATACAGAACAAGTGTGCACTCTGATGTCTGTTCTATTTGTTATAAGCCTGATTCCTCTGATCCATATTGGATTTTATTCTCATCCTGTAGGTGACGACTTCTCCTGTGGTTCTCTGTCTCATGTGGCGTGGGAAACTACAGGTTCTGTCTGGGCTGTCCTGAAGGCAGCTTTTGAAAGCGCAAAAAGCTTTTATTACGGCTGGCAGGGAACGTATTCCAGCACTTTCATCTTAGCTGCTTCCCCTTATGTATTCAGCGAGCGGCTTTATTTTCTCACCCCAGTCATCGCCCTGTGCATGTTGATCGGAAGCAATCTTCTTTTTTTCCGCACACTTTTCACATACTACCTCAAGTTAGAACGCAGTGTATGGATGACACTATGTTTATCTGTGCTGTTTTTATGTATCCAGATCTTAGATACGCCAGGAGAGGCTTTCTTTTGGTACACTGGAATGATCCATTACGTTTTTATGCACAGCTGCACCATCTTTTTTATTTCCTGTCTTCTGCTCCTTTACAAAGCCCGTAAGAGATGGCAGACCGTCCTGTGGATGTTTTTGTCGTGCCTCTTTGCTTTTATCACAGAGGGCGGTAACTATGTTACCATGCTTCTCACTGCTGTCCTGGGAGCATTTGTCCTATTTTTCTGTCTCATGAATATCAAAAAAAATAAACGGGGCCTTTTGCTGATCCCGCCCCTTGTCGTTACTATAGGCGGACTGATTTTTAATGCCACCGCTCCCGGCACTGCCATTCGCATGGCAGATCAGGTTGCTCCCATGTCTGCACCAGAAGCCATTTACTGGTCCTTTATCTATGCAGTGAGAGGAATTGGATCCTGGACCAGTCTTTATGTGATCTTTTTTGTCTTCCTTTTGATTCCAATTTTGTGGAAGGCGCTTTATTCTGTGGATTATGCCTTTCCTCTTCCCGGGATTGCAGCCGGTCTGTCTTATTGTGTGTTCGCCTCCACTTATACGCCATCCCTTTATTCTATGGGGCACGTAGTTATTTTTGGACGCACCTTAAATATTATGCAGATGACCTATTATCTTTTACTCATATTAAATCTCATCTATTTTATTGGATGGCTCACCCATAAATGCAAGGAGGTTGACACTGGCACGGTTCTCCCTGAGTTACTTAGCAAACTAAAAAGAAACTGCGCACGCAGCTTCTCTTTATTCCTTGCTCTATTTTTCCTTGGACTTCTCGTATTCAGCGACAGCGACGATGTAACGTCCCTGTCTGCTGCTGATTCTCTGAGAAAAGGCTATGCACAGAGCTACCACCAGGAAACCCTCCACCGCATTGCTCTTCTCTCCATGGAAGGGGTAGATGAGGTATGGATTCCCAATTATTCTGTCCGCCCACCTCTCTTTGATTTGGAGGAGATCTCCGCTGATGATCCTACCCATTGGAGAAATATGACACTGGCAAACTGGTATGGGAAGGAGCTTGTTCATCTGTCTATTGTGTATTGAGAGCATCGGTCAGACTCAAAAACTCCCCAATCTGCCTGCTCATACACCCGGAAATATCCCCATGCTCAAAGTAGACTTTTGTCCATTCTATAATCTTCTCCATAGTAGTATCCATATTCCACTTTGGTTTCCAGCCAAAAGTCTTTTTAAGCTTTGAGCAATCCAGCTTCAGATACCCTGCTTCGTGAGGTCCCCCGTCATACTGATTCTTCCAGGTGACAGATGTGCCGTTGCTCTCGTTCCACATATGACAAAACTTTGTGACTAATTCTCCAGTGGTCCAGCAATCCACATCATCCGGCCCCACATTGTAGCATCCGGCATAGGTTTGATCCTCATACTGGGCCTGAGCAATCATCAGATAGGCCACAATTGGTTCCAGCACATGTTGATAGGGACGAACAGAATAGGGATTCCTCACGACTATCTCTTTTCCTGCCTGCACGGCCCGGATACAGTCTGGGAGAATCCGATTGGCGGCAAAATCTCCGCCACCAATCACATTTCCAGCTCTGGCCGTAGAGATAGCTACACAGCTTCCCTGAAAAAAGGAATTTAGATAACTGCTCGTCACCAGCTCTGAACAGGATTTTGAATTGGAATACGGATCATAGCCGTTTAAAACCTCATTCTCCCGGTATCCCCATTCCCATTCACGATTCAAATATACTTTATCTGTGGTCACATTCACAAAAGATTTTACAGAGTCTATGGTTCTGATACATTCCAGTACATGAACGGTCCCCATTACATTTACTTCATAGGTGTAAACAGGTCTCTCATAAGATTCCCGGACAAGAGGCTGGGCTGCCATGTGAATCACAATCTCTGGGAGGCACTCTTGAAATACTACTTTCAGATGTTCTAAGTCGCGGATGTCCCCCACCACAGAGTGCATCTTCTCTTTCACAGCACACAGTTCAAATAAGTTAGGTTCTGTAGGCGACTCCAATGCGTATCCTGTCACCCTGGCCCCTGCATCTATGAGCAGCTTACACATCCAGGCCCCTTTAAATCCCGTATGTCCTGTGATAAGAATTGACTTATCTCTATAAAATGACAGATCCATTTTAGCTCTCCTTGTCCTCTTCCTTAAAATTGATGCGCTCTTCCTCAATCACCAGAGGATGATTCATGGTTCTCTGATTAATGCTTAAAATGTATTCTCCCATCAATCCCATAAAAATCAACTGTACTGCTCCCAGAAAGAACATCCCCAAAAGAATTGGAGCTGTACCTGCCACAAACCGATCCCAATAAATTAATTTTAATACTAAATATATAAGGGCCACTAAAAAGCTAAACGCTGAAATACCGAAACCTATAAACGTGGCCAGACGCAGCCCAATCTTTGTATAGGAAGTAAAACTGAGCATAGCCGCATCATACAGCCGCATAAAATTATTTCCCGTCTTTCCCGCCCGTCTTCTTAGCTGCTCATAAGCAATCTCTTTTCTCTTAAAGCCAAGCTCTGCCACAATTCCCCGCAAAAAAGGCGTGGGATCCTTTAAGTCTCTCAAAACCTTCACAAAGCTTTTATCGTATAGCCCAAATCCGGTAAAATGCTCGATCTGTTCTACGTCGGAAAACTTTTTAATGGCCTTATAATAACAGGTGCGCACAAAATACATGAAGCGGTTCTCCTGGCTGGTGGTCTTGCGCCCTATGACTATTTTATAGCCATTTTCCCACTCTCGTACAAACTTGTGGATCATATCAATGGGATCCTGAAAATCTGCGCACAGTAGTATGGTGCAATCGCCTGTCGTCTGCAGGATTCCATGATAAGGCGAATTGAAGGGGCCAAAATTTTTGGCATTAAAAATTGCCTTAATATTCTGATTCTCATTGCAGAGTTCCCTGATAATCTCCTTTGTCCTGTCAGTAGAGTCATTGTCGATAAAGACAAGTTCATACTGATACTCCGGCAATTCCTGTTCAAACTCTTTGATAATTGCTTCCGTTAAAGGCCTAACATTTTCTTCTTCATTGAATGTGGGAATTAATACGCTGACTGTTTTCATTCTTGCTCTCCATTTTTTATAAATCAGGAATTCTAAAGGTCCATCAGTTCCTGATAAAGCTTTCGATCCAGTAAAGGTTCCTGATCCTGATTAGGCTTGCCAAATTCCAGCTTTGGGAATACATAGGTGGGATTTTCCAGACAGATTTCCACTACTTGAGGCCTGTCAAGACAGGGTTCGTAAGCTTCCATATCCTCATCTGTACTGATTTTATGATAATCCAGCCCGTAGCCCCAGGCAATCTTTCCAAATTCGGGTACCGTATACCCTCCCTCTTCCATGGTCTGGGCATAGTTGGAGTCAAAATACATCTCTTGAAAATGGCGTATCATGCCCAAAGCACAATTATTTAAAATAACAATGAGAATGGGCAGCCGTTCCCGGGCAAGAAACTGCAATTCCTGAATATTCATCTGAATACCCCCGTCCCCACATAAGCATACCACAGGCTTTCTGCTGCCGTAATATGCGCCGATGGCAGCAGGAAGAGAGTATCCCATAGCCCCATGTCCCCCAGAAAAGAGAACCCGCTGCTTTTCCTTCACCCAGAAGGACTGAGCCACCCAGACTTGATTCTGCCCTACATCTGTGGTAATGATAAGATCCTCAGGCAGTTTTTCACTCAATCTTCCAATCAGCTTATTGGGCCTGTCCTCATCCATGTGTTCCAGCCTTTTCCTGATCTCATTGCACACAGTAAGCCATGGTTCCATAGGCGCTCTGAAGGAATCTTCCGCCTCCATCTCTTTCACAAACTCTGAGATCCCACAGGTAATCTCCAGCTCATCCTCTCTGATTTTTCGGGAAAACTCATTTGGATCCACATCCATCCGAACGATTCTTGCCTCTCCTCCAAAGTTTTCTGCCCGTGCTCCCACCTGTCTCACATCCAGCCTGGAGCCTACAGAGAGAATGAGATCACTTTTTGCTACAATAAAATTAGCCTCGCGAGTTCCATATGCTCCGATAAATCCAAAGTAATTGGGATACTCTTTTGGAAAGACATCAAAGGCAAGCATACTACTGACCACAGGAAGCCCCCAGCTTTTGGCTAGCCCACGGATGGCCTCCTCTTTACCTGCGCTTTTCACTCCCGCCCCAATCAGCAGAACAGGCCTCCTGGATTGTCGCATCCATTCGCAAAGCTTTCCTTTTTTTTCCTTTAGATTGGAGATCCGATCAGGTTCTTCCTCAAACCCTGGCAGGCTGTCTGGATCGACATCACTTCTTAGTACATTCATTGGTATGTCCAGCAAGACGGGACCTTTACGCCCTTCATTTGCCAGATACCATGCCTTTTCCAGCTCATAGCGAATATCCTCTGCCTGGGATATATAGACACAATATTTTGTAATTCCTTTCACCATAGATAAAATATCGGTTTCCTGAAATCCCTTCTGCCGGATAGGCAGATCCCCTTTGGCCTCAAAAGTATTTACCTGGCCTGTCAGGAAAATCCCGGGAATGGAATCAAAAAAGGCATTGGCAATTCCTGTGATTAAGTTGGTAGCCCCCGGCCCAGAGGTTGCGTAAGCGATCCCTGGCAGGCCGGAAACCTGAGCATATCCGCAGGCGCAAAAAGCAGAGGCCTGTTCATGGTAGTTCACATGGGCCGAAATCTCATCCCCTCTGCGGGAAAATGAATCTATCAGGTGTGTCACCATTCCTCCCGGGTATCCAAACACATCTTTGATCCCTCTGGACAGGAAAAAGTCCACCATATAATCTGATACTTTCATCCTTCTACTGCACCTCACAGCCTCTACAGACTTGCTGCCTCTCTGATTATCTGCGCCATATAGTCAATCATCTCATCTGTCATTCCCGGATACACCCCAACCCAGAAGGTATCTCTCATGATGCGCTCCGTATTGTCCAGGGCCCCCACTACCCGATACCCTTTCCCTTCTGCCCGCATCTCGTCAAAGCAGGGATGCTTGATCAGGTTGCCTGCAAAGAGCATCCTAGTCTGGATGCCATGTTCCTCAATATAGGAGACAATTTTGCCACGATCTACTCCTTCCCTGCAGGTTAGCAGAAACCCAAACCAGCTTGGGTTGGAGCCTTTACAAGCCTCCGGGAGAATCAGCCATCTTTCCATCCCCTTAAGAGCAGCCTTCAGACGTCCAAAATGGTTCCTTCTCTTTTCCACAAAAGAGGGGAACTTCTCAAGCTGCGCGCATCCAATGGCGGCCTGCATATCGGTCGCTTTTAAATTATAACCAAAATGAGAATATACATATTTGTGATCGTAGCCCAGAGGCAGCTCGCCATACTGTCTGTCAAAGCGATGACCACACAAATTATCCTGCCCGGAGGCACAGACACAGTCTCTTCCCCAGTCACGGAAGGAACGAATACACTTATGGAGCAGGGCGTTGTTCGTATAGACGGCGCCCCCTTCTCCCATGGTCATATGGTGCGGCGGATAGAAGCTGGATGTGCCAATATCGCCGATGGTTCCGGTAAGGCGTGTCTCCCCCTTACACACATACTCAGAGCCCAGAGCATCACAATTGTCTTCTATCAGCCATAAATTATGCCTATCGCAGAACTCCCTGACAGCAGCCAGGTCAAAGGGATTCCCCAGGGTATGGGCCGCCATGACAACCTTTGTCCTGTCAGACAGAGCATCCTCAAGCTTTGCCACGTCTATATTATACTGTGGGATCGTCACATCCACAAACACCGGAACCACGCCATACTGGATAGCCGGTGTGACAGTGGTGGGAAATCCCGCTGCAACTGTAATCATCTCATCCCCGGGCTTCACCTGCCGCTCTTTTAATAAAGGAGAGGTAAGCGCCATAAAAGCCAGCAAATTAGCCGAGGACCCAGAATTTACCAAAGAGCAAAATCTCACTCCCAGATATTCTGAAAATCGTTTCTCAAATTCATTGGTATATCTGCCGGAGGTAAGCCAAAATTCCAGGGCAGAATCTACCAGATTACACATTTCCTCCTGGTCATATACGCGGGATGCATAGGCGATGCGATCCCCCGGCTCAAATGGCTTTTTCTTATTATGGAAAGCCTTACAGTACCCGGCAACCATATCTAATATCTCTTTTCTAGCCTGTTCCTCTGTCTTATTTTCAAACATTTCCATCAATCACTCCACACTTTCCAGGGCGCTCGTCCGCTTCTCCAGAGAGCATCTAACTTTTCTTTCTCCCGCTTGGTATCCATACACTGCCAGTATCCGTCATGCTTGTAAGCCATCAACTGACCCATGCGGGCTACTGTCTCCAAAGGTTCCTTCTCAAAAACAGTGGAATCTCCCTCAATGTAATCAAAAATCTCTGGCTGGCAGACCATATATCCCGCATTGATACGGCTTCCATCGTCCACACTCTTTTCTCGGAAAGAGCGTATTCCGCTATCTTCACCCATCTCCAGGACACCAAATCTCTGTTCCACATTCACAGCTGTCAGTGTCATCATCTTCCCATGAGATTGATGAAATTTTAAGAGTTCCCTAAGATTGATGTCTGACACACCGTCCCCATAGGTCAGCAGAAAGGCCTCATTCCCAATATACTTCTGTACACGCTTAATACGGCCGCCGGTCATAGTATTCAGGCCAGTATCCACCAGGGTTACTTTCCAGGGTTCCGCCACACTGTTATGCACCTTCATACGATTTTCCCGGGTAAAGTCAAAGGTGACATCACAATTATATAAATAATAATCGGCAAACCATTCTTTGATCACCTGCTGCTTATATCCACAGCAAATGATAAAATCGTAAAAGCCATAATAGCTATATTCCTTCATAATATGCCACAGAATAGGCTTATCCCCTATCTCCACCATAGGCTTCGGCCTTAAATGGCTCTCTTCACTGATGCGGGTACCGTAGCCTCCCGCTAAAAGTACTACTTTCATCTTTTCCTCCATAGCCAGACAAATCGCCTGAACCATCTTCTATGTCCTACTCTGCAATTCTGCCATATAAGTTATAAGTTCCAGAGCCAAATCCATAGGTGCACAAGACTTCATGAGTCTCATAAAATGGATCGATTGCCCCATTTGCACACTCTGTAATTCTCAATAAGGAGTCCTCGTCAATAAGAACACGCTCGCACTGATTCAAAAGCTCATAGGTAAAGGTCTGTCCCTCTTCCTGGGCATAGATAAAATCCCAACTGTCAAGTCCGTAAAAGCCCGTATCCCATCCCAGATAACTATAAAGCTCTGACGTCCCCATGCCAATTGCCGGGGTATTGGCCGGTATTTCATTCTGAATGGTTGTCACCCACTCATAGACAGAGTCCATATTGCGGTTCTTTTTCCGTTCCTTCTCAAGAGAGATACCCACCGTACACGTCATAATGGCTACCAGAACTAACACTAAGGTCTGTCCTGCCACAAAAGCTCTCCCAATTCCATTTCCCATGGAATGTTTATTCCAGATGTCCTTTTTGCCAAAATACTCCGTCAAACACACAATCATAAGAACACTTGCAGGTAGAATCAGAAACAAATTGGACCTGACAGAGCGGTTAGTATAGTATACCATCTGCACAGCACACAAAATGGCGGCGGCGGACAGAAATACCATAGACTCATCTCTTTTCCTCTGTCCACATAAATCTGTGCTCAAAAGCACCAGGGCAATCCCAGTAAAGATGAGAACGCATGCCAGCATCCAAAAGCTGGGGAAGGTCTCCATCTCAATATTCTGTATATCTACAAAAGAGCTCCCGTAAGGGAAGATAAAGTTTTTAATTGAGATAAATTTTCCTGACACAATCAAATTATATAGCCCTACCAGGCAATAAGCTCCCACAAAGGCCAACGGAAAATAAAGCAGGGTTTTCGCCGCCTTTTTCCACAGAATAGCCTCCCTGACTGAATAGCTCTGGAACAGGGATACAAGTTCACTGCCCACAAAAGCCAGAATACAGCCTAATCCCGTCTCCAGGTTCCACATCAGGGAAAGGGTAAGCAGCACAACACTGACTGCCACTTCAAGCTTCGTATTTATCTTTCTTCCTTTCCGTTTCCAGACAATCCATGCCAGCACAAAGCCGGGAAAGAGAAGACGACTGGGATAAGTCTGCAGATAAATATTAGCCCACAGTGCGGTCATTGGGGCAATCAGCCCTATCCCTCCCAGGACTTTCAGCCATGTACGGGATGTCAAATGGTGAAGCACATAAAAATAGCAGAGCATACTAACTACAGTCAGAGCAGCCATGACCGCCGCAAAAGCCTTATAATTTCCTCCCAACAGTTTGATAAAAGGCGCCAGCAGAATCCCATAAAACCCATACAGGCCAGAATTGACCCCATCAAAAGGTTGCATCCTCAATGCCCGGTATACAGGGCCATAATAGGCATGTACATGATACTGGTTAAAATACGTATTAAAAGAATTGGGCTGATAGACTGCATATCCTGCCGCCACTGCCAGAATCAGATACAGGGGCCACAACTTTCTATTCTTTCCTTTTTTCCATCCTGTCTTTCTAAGCAACAGCCATATTATCCCCAAAAGAAGCACAGACGCCCCCAAAACCACAGTCTCTATCGTCTTACTTGCATGATAAGGCATGTACGAATCATTGGCATAGATCACATTCTTTTCCCACAGAAAGACTGCGCTTCCCACTACAAAGAACAGAGCAAGAGCAGACAGTTCAAGAGCTGTCTCTCTTTTTGAACTGTCAGACGTCTGCATATAAGGAAGCATCCCCCGGAACACAAACTGTAAACCTATGAATGAAAAAAAAGCAAGAAACACGGAAGAAATATAATATAAAATATCATAGTTTACGGATGGGGGAACAAGGCTTCTTAGCACATCTGTATACAGCCAGACAAGTCCCCAGAGGACTTCCAGCAGCAGCATAGTGCACACAGAAAGCAAATTTACAATTTTTCTCTGATCATTTATCATCTCTGTAATCTCCTAATAGTAAGTTCCAATCCATCCATTCCCAACAAAATAAAGACAGGAACGAAGTTTACCAGATACCGGGAGCGGGTCTCCCAGAGCAAAAGAAACAAAAACACGCCAAAGACAGCCAACTGAAAAGCAATCATTTCCCTCTGACTGCCCTTTTCCAAAAGATTTCTCAAGAGAGACAGCAAGATTCCCCCCAGCAAAAGGAACTGTACTGCATTGCAATACTTATAAGTTTTCTCATAATTTACTCCATCATACAGAACCCAGGAGTGAAGCTTACTCTCCTTAACAGGCTCCCGCATAAGCTTTTCCGGTGCGAAGTAGACGCCGTCCCCCCAGGTAATAATGATTTTATCCTTCAGATGGGCAATCATGCCTGACACTCCATACTCTTTTAGCTTCTTTTGGATAAATTCTCTGTCAACAGCCTTTTTCGCTTCCTTCCCTTCTACCGCCGCAGTCATGAAATACACGTCAAAATTATAGCCTCCGCTGCCTTCCAGCCCCATAGCCAGCCAGTGCTCCACGGGGAATTCATTTCTCTCCACATCGGCAGGATTTTTAATCAGAATATTTCTGGGAACTATGGTAAGCAGCATAACTGTCAGCAAAAAAGGCACGATTAGCATTGCGCTCTTTTTCACATACTCTTTGAAGCTGTCTTTCTGAAGCCATATGTGAATCAGAAGAGCTACAAGAATCACACCCAGGCTGCCCTTCATCTTATATCCCATTCCCAGAACAAAGGCGGCGGGCAGCAAAAAACGGCAGTCCTTTTTTCGCAGTTCATACAAAAGAAAGGTTCCCGTCACAAAAGGTAAAGCAAAGGTGTCTGTATAGAAAATAGGCGCATGCATATAAAAGGGCAAAAAGAGCGCGCAGAGAACAAGCGCCAGAAAGGCACGGGGGAACCCATACAGCCGTCTGACAAGAAGGAAAAAGAAAACCATCCCTGCCATGAGCAGAACCACATTTACGATCACCCCCAGTGTAATATAAGGGCAGATTCCTCCAAATAGCTTAAACACACCGGCCAGGAAGAGGCAGACTGCCACATTATTCGGGTATGTGGTAAAATACCAGTTGCTGTCCTCGGACAAGGCGCCGTTTTCTACGATTTCAATGGCTCCCTGATAGACAGATCCAAAATCCCAGCCAGGGTAAACCCGCAGAGACATACCTGTATAGAAAAGCCCTGCTGCCATCACAAGTAATAAAACTGCCGAACAAATCAGCCAGAACCTTTCCTGTTGCCAAAGCTTATACAATAATTTTTTTGCCAGAAATATTCCCGCTATCAATAAGACACAGAGCGCCACTGCCAGAACGCCTATTTTCTTACTCTCACTAAATGATACGAGGGACAAAAATATAACGCAGCACCAGATTCCTGCAAAGACTACAGAAAACAGCAGCACTGCCCAACGTTGTACTTTATCCAACATCTCTTTCCTTTCTTTTACCAAAACATACCAGATATACAATCAAAAACAAAAGCGCCATCTGAAGGCTCATGAGGGCATAGTCCATATTTAACAGAATTAAAACTGCAATCCACATTCCGGCAGCCAGAAAGCTTCTGGATTTTGCCAGGGAGTAAATCGCGATTCCCAAAAATAATAGGGTAAAGCAGATTCCCACTGGAACAGAAAATCGTAATATTGCGTTCAGAAATAAGTTGTGAGCGTTATTCACATACCACCCCTCTGCCACCTCAATGGCAGACTCGCCAAAACGCATGCCCCATCCTTCAGGATGCTTTTTAATAATCTCCAATGCGGTGGGCCAAATACGGGTTCTTCCTCCAAGGCTCATAAAATCCCGCTCTGCCAGGGCATAGTACCCAACCACGCATCCCATGATACAAAATGCTCCAATTCCAACGATATATCCTATTTTTAAATGAAAATCTTTCCAGTCAATCTTGTCCAAAATACTCCCCACAAAAATCAGAAGTACGCCGGCCACCCCAATCCAGGAGTGAGTCAAGTATAAGCAGGCGAGAAGCACAAGGAGGCTCAACCCAAAGGTAACAAGATTCTTAAATTTCTCACGATAGGCCACAAAGAGAGCCACAAACAGCACAAGCATCAGTGCATACTCGCTCTTATGGCTGTAGATCCAGTAATGGCGCGCCTCATAAAAGCTGTCCGGGATGGCATAAAAGATAAACTGATTGTTGCAGATAATCAGGTTCGTATAACCCAACACATAATATACAAGGCTTCCAATATTAGACAGTACAATACAATGGATGAGAAACCGTATCAGATCTTGTCCTTCTTCCTCTAATTTTATCTCACACAAAAGGAGAACCAAAAACAGAAGGAAAGCAACTGTATTATTGATCTGTTCCCAATACCAGTGAAGATATCTATAATTAAAGTAAATGGATAACAGGTTGTACAAACCTAAGATTCCCAGGTACAGGCCACAAATCAAAGATATTTTTCTCTGTTTCCCCCAATTTTGCCAAAGCTTGAGCCCCATATAAATCACCAGGAAAAGATATGCCCAGGAAAATCCCTCATAATAGGCGCTTTGGTATACATCGGTATGGGGGCTGTAAAATGCCGGAAACAGCAAGGCAAATACAAAAAATCCCTTTAATACCCAGGATGCAACATCTTGCTTTTTCAACCATTCCATTCTAAAGTTCTCCTCTTTTCATCCAACCTATTCCCAATAGTCTCTAAAGTTCACTATAATATAGTCTCCCCTGTCAACAATATATCCATTCCTTGGATAGCTGGGAACATTGTTGTCGATCACGTACTGTGTGGCTTCTTCCCCTTTTTGATCGTAATCTGCCACCTGATAACTAAGCCCATAGTACCGGAACAGTCTTGGCATGGCTTCTCTCAACTGCCTGTTCCCGTCAGCCGCCCAGGCAATAATAGAGTTTACATTTGTTTCGGGGATCTTGCTCCAAAATATATAATAGTTCGTATAGATCTGTTCATAACTCTTTCCCAGGAAACAGGCGTACAGATGGGCATACAGCTTCCATTTCCAACTTTCCTGGGGCACTGAAATAGCCTTTGAGAGCTCCTGGCTCAGCTCATATCTTCCTGTAAAAACAATGGGTTTGCTCACATCAAAGTTCTCCTGTAGATCCAGTGAGACACTGCGAACCACATTAGCTTCCTCCTCGGAGCGTAAATGATTCAGGGTGAGAAAATAATTCAGATTCACAGCCTGACGAATGCAGAGCAGGCAGCAGATTCCCACAGCCACAGGGTAAACCCATTTTAAATATCTGTTTTGAAGTTTCCACAGGAAGTTCACCAGCATCATCAGAGTAAAAGCCACGAAAACCGCGAAAACCTGACAGGCACGATAGGGAGTGCATAAGCCCTGAAAAAGGGAAAGCAGCACAAGGGAAAATAACATTCCGAAAGCGGAAAGCAAGCCTCCCCAGTTTTTCTTTTTCCAAAATAAAAGCCAGCAAAGTACAAGAAAAATCAGAACGGACACACAGAGCTCCATAATTGGCAGATAGAGAATTCCATTCATAATATATTTCTGCAGAATGGCTTCTGCCAGCTCCTTTATATGTTCCAGTACATTCTTGCTTCCCCAGAGAATCCCTGTCTCTCCATTGCCCCCTTTGGGAAGATGAAGAATCAGCAGAAGCAAATTGTGCACAATCGACTTTAGAATGATACCCGTCGCCAAAACGCCTGCATAGACAGATCCCTGGCGAATGACTTCTCCAATCTCTTTTTCTTTCTCTTCACCGTAAAGGCTCTGTAAAGCCAGAACAGAAAACACCAGACAAATGTATGCCAGGGCTACCGATTCATAATAAGAGCTTACCAGCATCATCAGACCTGCTGCAAAAAGCAGTCGAAGGGCACGGAAGCTCCCGTGAACCTCTTCCCAAATAATAAGAAGAGCTACTGATGAGCAAAAAAATCCTGCACATACGCTTAAATTTGAGGTGGTATACTCCCATATCTCGTTCATCAGGGGATAGGAAACTAAAATACATGAAAAAATAATGTATCCCGCCTGATTCAAGTTATCCTGAACAATTCTTCTAAATAAAACACAATAATTTATGGCCGCCCAGAGAAACAAAAACAGGGCAATCAGATCAATGGCAAAGGAGTTATAAATCCATTTATCGTGGTATCCGAAGAGTTTTGACCAAAATACGCTGGTAAA
Source organism: Clostridia bacterium (assembly GCA_910574475.1). Taxonomy (GTDB): domain Bacteria; phylum Bacillota; class Clostridia; order Lachnospirales; family Lachnospiraceae; genus Laedolimicola. The sequence goes on from CAJTAT010000010.1 coordinate 87,888, forward strand.
TCTTCCAGCTCTCAGCAACACATTTCCGTCTCCCACATACCAGTCTCCATATATATCGTCAATGCTGACAGAAAGATTTGTGGCAGCATACCCAAAGCTAAGGACTGTCACAAACAACAGGCAAATCATATAAATATGATTTTTAATAAAATATTCTACTTCTCTTTTGTACATACTCACGGTGGATTCCTCCTAATATATAAGCGCCGCTTCTCTCCTGTCGGCACACATGAGCCTATTGTCTCATTATATACCATTCACTTAACATTTGACAAGCAATCCTAAATCTTTTATGATACACAATAGAAAGATTTGCTAATTTACTTGTAAAAGAAGGAACCCGTTTATGTCTAATATCAGTCAAAAGCAGCGTTTTATTCAAAATTATACCTTTCTGGCACTGGAGTGTGTCTGTATTATTCTTTCCTTCACCCTGGGAATTTTAACCCGGGGCGCTGAGGCAAGCTATCATACCTATTCTAACACTTACATTACTACCATTGCCTGCATCCTCTTTTTCCATCTATTGTCCTATTACCTCTTTGACTGGAACACAAATATTTTCAAGCGGGGATATTATGTTGAATTTATCGCAGTGTGCAAATACAATCTTGTCCTGATTTTCATGCTGGGATTCTTTCTCTATGTAGGAAAACTGGGGGACTTCTCCCGTCTGGTATTCGTGTATTTTTTCTTCTACAATATTGTCCTGACTTATGTGGGACATGTACTCCTAAAGGAGTTTTTTACTTCCGTCTACAAGACAAGCTCAAGCAGCAACAAGATGTTTGTCATTACTACCTCTTCTTATGCTGAAATGCTTTTGGAGCGGTTCTCCTCATCTCCTGAATGGAGTTTTGAGGTGACGGGGATTGCCCTGCTGGACGATCAGGCGATTCAAAAGATGGGTGATAAAATCGCCGGTATCCCGATCATTGCCCACAAGGAAGACTTATTCGAACAATTCAAAACAAAAGTTGTAGATGAAATATTTATTCACCTTCCCAACTTTCCCAAAGAAAAACTGGAAGAATTGATTATCAAATTCGAGAGTATGGGTATCACCGTCCATGTAAACATTGACTATTTTAACAATGTCATGGCTCATAAGACCACAGAAGTCTTTGCCGGATTCACTGTACTCTCCTATGAGGCAAGCACTTTTGATTACCGGCGCCTTTTAGTCAAGCGTATCCTGGATATTCTTGGAGCTCTGGTGGGGCTCACCATCACGCTTGTTCTCACTCCATTTATCGCTTTGGCTATTAAGCTTGATTCCAGAGGGCCAATCCTCTTTTCCCAGACACGTGTGGGGAAAAATGGACGCTATTTCAAGCTGTATAAATTTCGCTCCATGTATACGGACGCCGAGGAGAGAAAAAAAGAGCTCATGTCACAGAATACTATGACCGGCCCTATGTTCAAGGTGGAAAATGATCCCAGAATTACCCGGGTGGGAGCTTTCCTTCGAAAGACAAGCCTGGACGAGCTGCCCCAATTCTACAATATTTTAATCGGAAATATGAGCCTGGTTGGCACCAGGCCTCCAACGGTAGACGAGTTCAAGCAGTACGATCTCTATTTCCGAAGACGCCTCAGTATCAAACCAGGCCTTACTGGCCTGTGGCAGGTGAGTGGAAGAAGTGAGATCACAGATTTTCAGGAAGTGGTAAAGCTCGATCTGGAATATATTGACAACTGGTCCCTGACTTCCGACATGCGCATCATATTGATGACTATCTGGGTGGTCGTTATGAAGAAAGGGGCCAGGTGAGTGCTTATAACCAGACCCCTGAGGGAAGTTCCTCTCCTCACAGGCATTGGCAAGAGTTATATTCTTTGATACAATTGCTGATACCTCTTCTGAAACATCTCTGGATTCAGCTCTCGCTGTTGCTTCTTGGCTACCTCATCATATAAAAAAGGTTCCTTTAAAGCCTTGTCCAAACATTCTGACAGGGCTTTTACATTTTCACTTTCAAAGGTATATCCCACATGGTACTCTTTGATCAACCGCCCCAGACTCCCGTGACCGGGCCCTACAATGGTTTTTCCCAGATAAATTCCCTCACACATAGGCCCACTGGCTCCGTCAAAGACCTTTCGATAGGGAAGTACAATAATATCAGATCTTTGCAGACATTCCAGCACTTCCTCCTCCGACAGAAAATGTAACTTCAATTCCACCTGATCATGGTAGGAATCTGTCTGTTTTTCAATATAGGCTCTGTCAAAGGTTTCTTCTTTGCCTGCCACTATTAGGCGAAAGGGCTGTGTCACTGACTTTAGGGCGTCAAGGAGGATATCAAGCCCTTTATCATACCGGGTTCCCCCAAGAGCTAACAAAATTGGCGGCTTATTCTGGTATCCCTGTTCTGACTGTATTGGTGAATTCAAAAAACAAGGATATGAAATACATACTGCATTTTTACACCCAAAGCTTCCTACTTTTTCGGCTATTGTTTCTGTATGAAAAACCCCTGCATCTGCCTGTTTCAACATCTTCTTCATACTAATCTCCCGAAGCTTTCCGGGAAAGAGATGGTGAAAGGTGATAACTATCTTAGAATGTGTGAACTGTCCCAAACCCATTCCAAAATAGCGCATAATCGAGTCCCCATCCAGAAAGTGAACCACTTTGGGCTGTTCCTCGGATGCAATATTTTTAAGCTCTCTCATCCATTTCCTGTAACCTGATAAGCTTCTTATGGCAGGAGTCGCTATTTTGCGACATCTTCCCTGAACTTCTCCGGCGCACTCCGGCACCACAGCGAAACTCTCCCGGGAGGCCGCTCTAAGAAGACTGTTCAGATAGATCAGATGATGGCCGTCTGTGCTGATATCCACATACATTATTTTCATACTTTATCTGCACCGCCTTAAAGGAATCATATGTTTATGTTGTAGTATACCATAGACAATATCCCTTTTCTATCAAAAAATAAAAGTAACATTAAACTTTTTATAGGATTTTTTTTCTTTCTATAGGTATAATCCGAAAAACACTAAAACTACTTCATACAACATATAATAATAAAAAAGGAGGATATGCCTATGTCAACATTGGAAAAGACAATCGGCTTGTTAGAAGCCTTGCCGGATAATAAGATTGAAACTGTATATGCATTTGTGCGTTTTATCGGTTCACAAGACTATGAATCTACCAATGAATCCCTGTCAGAAAGACAAAAAAGGTACAGTCTATGCTTGGAATTGCCCATGAATATGCAGTTCCAGCACTTATCGAACAAGAAAAGGAGGCTTTTGAACGTGCCATTGTCGAAAAATATGCAGCTCTGTGTCTTATCTTATCATAGTATCTTCCCCCCAACATAAGAGAACGCGTCCCAAAATCCCCTGCTCACCTGGTCAAACCGGAACCGGCCCAGGTTTTTCAGAGACTTCTCCCCCATTTTTTCTGCCTGCCCTGGATCTTCCAGAAGCCCTTTCAGACACTCACCAAACTTCTCTGTATCATAGGGATCTATGAGATACCCATTTTCCTCCTCTTCTATCAAATCATAGGCGCCGTCTGCATATTTGGAACACACTACAGGAAGGCTGGCGCACATGGCTTCTAATATCACCAGGGCAAAGCAATCTTCACGGGTGGGGAGGACAAAAATACTGCTTTTTGCATACTCATTTTTTAAATCTTTCTGACACAGATATCCCAAAAATTCCACTCGTTTTTCGATTCCTAATTCCCCGGAAAGCCTTTTTAGGTTTTCTTCTTCCGGGCCAGAGCCGGCTATAGCCAGAGTGTAATCGGACTGAATTCCCGCCAAAGCATTAAGAAGCAAATCGATCCCTTTCCGCTCAATGAGGCTGCCTACACACAGAATTCGATTCTCTTTTCTCTCCTTTGGCAAAACCAGATACTTGTCCAGATCTACGGTCAGGAAGCTGATAAAACATCGCTCTTTATCTGCTCCATATGCAACTTGCGCTTCCTTTGACTTCGAACTGCTGGCTAGATAAGCCGCAGCATGACGAATGACATACTTACGAAGCCACTTTTGCATAGGATTGATATTGCGTTCTGAGTGCAGCGTTCCGTCGGTCCAGCTAATGTAGGGAATCTTCTTTTTTCTGCAATACCCTAAAGCCTTAATTACGGTTGGGTTATATTCTGCTCCCACCACAATGGCAGGCTGCAGTTCCTCCAGAACTGCCTTCACTCCTCTGGAAATATGAATGTACTTTGTATCATACCTGCCAGGAATTTTGATAGTATAAGAATCCAGGAAATGGCTGTTCTTCATCTTCTGCTTTTCCAGTTCCCAACTACGGTTATCCTCAGTCCGACTGGCGTACAGAATGTGGATCTCATATTCCTTTGCATGTTCCTGAAGATAGTAAAATAAATCCACCCGATAGGGAGAAGGGATATTTGTGATAATCACGACGCGCTTCTTCTTATCTTTCTTGACCCTTACCGCAGTCGCCGAATGGGCATGCCAGCACCTTCTCCTGTCTCGTTGCACCTGGGAATAAATCTTCTCTAACTGTCTGAAATTTCCCTCCGGGCTGTAGCGCTCCTTCCACATCCGGCGGGCCTGTTCTCCCGCCTGCTTCTGGAAATCCGGGTTTTCTTCTATATAGAGAACCTTTTCCTGCAAATCATTTGGGGAATCATGGCGAAAAATCAGGCCTGTTCCCTGTCCCTTCACAAAATCCGCAAAAACTGCTATATCAGATGCAATCGCAGGCGTCCCACAGGAAAAGCTTTCAATGACTGTCATACCGAAGGTCTCATAGCACTGGGAAGGCTGAATCAAAGCTTTCGCACACGCAAGGCGGCTCATGACCCATTCCCTGCTCTTTTGCCCGCAGTACTGCACATTCCTCATATTTTTCTCTTGGAGATACTTCTTTATCTTTTCCTCTTCAGCTCCCGACCCCACCAGAAGCAAGGTGAGATTCGTCAGCTTTTCAAAGGCTTTGAGGAGTACCCAGACGCCTTTATTTTTTTCCATCCGACCCACATAGAGATAGAAGCCTCCCTTGTTCTCCGCAAAGCTCTCTGACTCCGGCTCAGACAAGCTCCGGCTCCCGGTTGGGCTGGAAAAATGAGGCTTCACATAGAACTTTGCTTTTGGGAAATAAGGCATAAGCTTCTTTTTCTGAAAGTCTGTCAGGCATACAAAATTCAGCTTATTGTAAATTCCAAAAAGCTTGTGTACCTTCACAATCAGAATGTTCATTATCGTCTGAAGCTTAGAGCCGCGATAACAGCTATGGCGGACTGCACAGCGGCAGCCTGCCTTCACACATTCCTCACAGACATGCCCGCCCCGGTACAAAAGGCCGTTTGCACAGATCAGCCTGTAATTGTGAAGAGTCTGTACCACGGGAACCCTTAAGCTTAAAGCCGCATAGTAAACGGAAGGACTAATCAGACTTAGCGTATTGTGGACATGAACCACATTTATTTTCTGCTCTTTTATGATTCTTTTGATATCCCGGTAGGTCCGAAGAGAAAAGACGGAGGTAACGGGCAAAAATAGCTTCTTCAAAAAGGAGAATTCCTTCATCTCAGAATTGTTGCGAGTGTAGAGAATTACCCGGTATCCATGGTTCTCCAGTAATTCTTTTTCATTGGCCACTACTGTGTCCTCACCGCCGGGAATCTGATAATAGTTGTGAACGATTAAGACTTTTTTTCTTTTTCCCATCGTTTATCCCTCGATATCAACCATAAAAACTTTATATTGGTACATAAATATCTCTTAAACAATCGTTTGGGCTCTTGCATTAGACGGTAAAACCATTCCAAGCCACACCTTTGCATCCACATGGGAGCACGTCTGATATTTCCTGCAAAATAGTCAAAGCCTGCCCCCACCCCGATCATCAGTCCGTTGACCCGATCCCGATGTTTGAACATCCACTTCTCCTGCTTGGGGGCTCCAAGCCCCACCCAGATAAAATCCGCATGAGCCCCATTGATCCGATCCACCACCATCCGATCTTCTTCTTCGGTCAGCTCCCGAAAAGGCGGCGAATACATCCCGACAATCGTAAGCTCATAATTTTTTTTCAGCTTTTTTTTCAAAATATTTAAGGTTTCCTGTGTACTTCCATAAAAATAATGGGTGTAGCCGTACTTTTTTGAACGTGCAAAGATTTCTCCCATCAGATCCGGCCCTGTCACACGGCCTGCCCCTTGAAACCCTCTTTTTCTGCAAACCACAGAAAGAGGTTTTCCGTCAGGGAGTGCAAGGGCCGCCTGGTTTTGAATCCTGCGGTATTTTTTGTCTTCATAACTTGTTACAGTTGTGTGGACATTGGAAATACAGATGTATTTTCCCTGAAGGGATGACAAATTTTTTTTAATATAGTTCAGGGTTGTCCTCATATTGACGGCCGCCACATGGACGCCCAGGATGTTGCATTTGGGTATTGCTTTTTTTTGCACAAAAATTCTCCTTTGATTATCATCTCATAACTAATACAATATATTTTCATTCGTCTACCAATAACAACCTTCTTCCACAACTTCGGCTCTCTCTGGCTTCTCGCTCTCGTCCGGGCGCACCCAGTATTCATTGTACAATTTACTAATTTCAGGATGTGTGTCCCATCTCTTCCCTTTAATTCCAAACCAAAGCTGTAGGGCCCCTCCCATATGGACAGCCTGCCTTCCTGCTTCTTTTATTTTAGCCGCCAAAGGGAATCCATATGCGCCGCATCCAAGAATGGCCAGATCAAAATCATACTTCATAGCCTCATCATACATCCAATTCAGTGCTTCAAACCAATCAGAAAATCTTTCATCCGTTCTTCCCGCAATCGTCTGGACAGCTTTTAAAATATATAACTCTTTAAATTCGGGCAATATATCAGTTCCAGGGAACAACTTTTCCCTTCTAGCATATTGACTGCGGATTGTTTTTTCAAAAGGATGAATTACCAGTACTTTCTTTCCCTTTAAACTGGCTGTCCAGGGTGTATTTGTATACCATGGCTCCAGACTACGCAGGTGTGGGAAAACACATGAGCGCGCCACATATTGGGATACCATATAATCTTCCATATAATTATCCCATACAGCCAACAAATCTAAGTTTTTACAGGAATTATACATGACATTGCAGAATTTTTCTAGCAGCTCCTGCTTATCAGGAAAAAAGCCGGAGTAATTTACCAGAAGGTGTACCGCCTCACTTTTACCTTCTTCTCCAAAATTATCCAGTTCCTGATTCACCATGGCGTTCAACTCCGTCCCGCCAAATCTTCCTGCCATAAAGGGCTGTCCAGTTTCAATCCATTTTGCCAAAAGGTTTCCTGCTTCTTCATTGCTGATCACAGTCTTTCCTCCATACCGCTTTAAACAGATGGGAGTTCCAAATACTTTCCGTCTCACTTTGCGAAAAAACCACAGAAGCTGGTATCTCCATCTTAATATTGACATCCTTTTAATCTCCTTTGTACACTCCGATTTCAGATTTCCAAAAAATCTTTTTTCCTTTGCATTTTGAGAACCACTCCCCTTAACTTACAATACACTTTTTCCCAAAAATCCTCCCCGAATATCTCACGTTTTGCTTTTTGTGGCTTCGTTGGCAAAATACGCTGTTGGTTCTGTTCTGTTGGTTCAGGAAAATTATGCAGCAAATACTCCCGCACACCCTGCACTCTACGGATATAAGGAAGATACAAAAATTCTATGAGTTCCCTCTCAATGCCAAAATTTCGTGTAAAAACATGAATATCTGCTCTTCCCTGTCCCAGAAATTGCAGTTCATGAAAATGATAAAAAATCAAATATTCAATATTTTTATTTTTTTTATTCTTAATCTGGATATTACCCTCTTCTTCACTCTCTAAATGATATTGGTGTATGTTCCAGGGAGCCAGACCGCCTCCCTCATTTTGTAACACATGCACACAGCTGTACGTTTCCGGCCATTTTTCCAAATACTTTTGATCCCCCAGATTGTTCCTGTCCTGAACGCTGGTACAACATTCCAGGCATTGAACCGCCCATTCCTTCAAAATTTCTTTCGCTTCTCTGTTATTTTTAAAGGTGTTAAATTGGACACAGAAGGTACCAGAATACTTTCGCATATGCTCTGCAAAGATTCCCTTTCCAAACCGATGCTCCACAATCTGTACAGAGTATCCCTCATCTAACATTTCCTTCACAAGGCAGTAGGGATTTTTGTAGAAAAACAAATCTGCGTCTATATAAGTACAGACTTTTTCCTGATATTCATTCAAAATATATGCTACAAGGGGGGCAGTACAGGTCCAACAATACTCGGCTATGGTCCTCTCTGACTGCACTGCTCTAAGTTCATCTGTAACAAAAACATCATAGTGGATCACCACGGTTTTTTCCAGATCCATCTCACTTAGTACCCGGAATGTATGGTCATCCATAGCTAATACATAAATCCGGGCCTCCCCACAATTCTCTATGACAGAATGAAGCATGGTAACTCCCCGATCCAGATAAAATGAATTAAACAGAGTGCAGTAACAGCAGTCCGATTCCTGATAAGATTTCATAGTTGTCCTCTTCTTCTTAAAATTTTTCTCAGCTTCTTCTTAATCCGAAACCACAGCGTTGCTGAATAAATCTCATAAAATTCTTTTGTTATTTTTTTATTGATTTCCATATCCTGAAAATCATATTCCTTCTCTTTTTTCTCTGTATTGCTGTTTCCAAATACCTCCTCATTACTTCCATGGGTGCCTGATCCGTCATAGCCTATATTCTGAACAAGAGAAAGCCTGGGGTAAACCGTCAGCATATCGTATTTGCTCTGCCAATAACACCACCTGACTGCCCAGGAATCTATTTTCCCCTCTCTCTGATAATCCAGCATAATAGGCAGATCTCTCCCACCCCGCTCAAACTGCCGGATCCTGTGCCTGCTTGCTTTGTATTCCTGATAATCCGGGAGAGCCCAGTCATTCAGCTGCCACCTGTCCTGCCAGGTTCCCCAACCCCAGCTGCTGGCCCGATAAGATAAAAATACGTCCTTTTTATATTTTTTAAGGCTTCTCATTGGAAGGGTGTATCCGCTGACAGACCAAATCTTTTTGTTATCTTCATAGTAATCCAGAGCCTGGTTCATGTAAGTCAGAAAATATGGAGTTGTAACAATATCATCCTCCACTACAATGACCTTTCCATATTCATGGATCACTCTGGTCACACCTGTGATCACCGAGGCTGCCAACCCCTGATTCCTGTCTGCCTCGACAATATGAGTTTCCAGAAAGTGCTCCGTATATTCCCTGATTAATTTCCGAACCCTCTGAACCTTTTCCTGTGTCTCCTCTGTCTTTGCTCCATCTGAAAAAACAAACAATCTGGACTGAGACGCTAAAAAGTTTGCTTTTAACGCCTCTAAAGTTTTCCTTGTATGATCTTCGCGATTATATACAAACAAAACAATTGGTGCCAACATATCCTTCTCACCTAACCTTTACTTGTGATTACCTTTTACTTTATTTAACATTTCTTTCATAAATCCCTTATAATAGGCCATCTCCTCTGTTCTCCCATAACAACAGAATAAAATCATATTTGACACGCCAACACAGATAATTCCACGAACCACTAAGGCAGCAAATGTATTCTCCGTAAAAAAAGAGCAAAGACTCCAAGTAAGCCAGCCAATGGAGCTTGCAATCAGCGCATTTTGGGCATATCTTTTATAATATTCCATAGCAGATGTCTTAAATCCATATTTATAAATAATATGAACCTCTACAATTGGACCTGCCATAATTGCACTGACTGTTGTTCCCAGCAAAACACTGAGCGTGCCTACCCGGTTCACCAGTACAAGCCCTACAATGAGATTAACGGCTGACTCTGCAGCCGTCTTATAGCGATCCTGCCAGAACAGACCTTTTGCATTTTTATACACATTCACCGGCTGACGCATGACATTCAAATAAAAATTCAGTGTCATAACCATTGCGATAGAATCACTCAGTCCGAACCGCTCTCCAAAAAACAATTCTATAAAAGGGGTGGAAAGATTTAAAAGACAGGCGCCGCACACCACAGCCAGCCAATAGGTGGCAAAATCAATTTTCCAAAACATCTTTCTGGCATCTTCTTTTGATTCCAATGCCACAAAATTGCCTACTGTGGATGTGATCGCTGAGAAGGGAATCGTAAAAAATGTGAAGACATTTTGAAAGATCAAATTATAGTTGCTAAAAAAACCTGTAGTAGCCAGCCCCCTGAACTTTGACAAAATAATATTGTCTGTTCCGTTTACCAAAAAAGAGGATACTTTATGAACAAAAAGAGCTTTAATGTTCTTAAAAAGCTCCTGTTTTTCTTCTCCTGGCAGTTGACATTCTTTTGTCGAAACAAAATATTCTGGATATTGCCTTTTGGCTATCATAGACACAATAGTATAATTGCTCAGAGTGCAGATAAATTGTACCAACAGATAGAAAATATAGCTCTGTGTTAAATACAAGACAAGAATCTGTACCCCAAGCTGTATGATTCGAAATATAACATTGAATATATTTTGAATGTAATTCTTTTGGGCTACCGTCAGAATCGTTATTTTATAGGAAAAAAAGTAAGTAATTGCCGTATTAAACAGTACAATCACATAGATAATCTCAATCTGTCCCACGCCGCTCGTATCCTTGATAAAGAAATCAAGGAAGGGGATCAGACCGATGCCCACAGCCGTCACCAGAATTCCAATCTTGATATACGCACTTTTATAGAATTGGAGCAGCGCCTTCACCTTTTCCACATCTTCTTCAGCAAAAGGTTTGTACATGGCAAATACAATGGCGCTTCCCAGCCCCAATTCCGCCACAGACAGCATACTCAGAATATCAGCGAATAGTCCGTTGGCCCCCAGGTATTCCTCACTTAAAAACAGCACAAAAATCCTGCGATTCATAAACTGCAAAAGAATAATCAGAATCTGGCTGGCAATCGCAAACCCGCTGTTTTTCAAAGCTTTAAATCGTCTCATTGTTACCTCTTTACCATTTTCTTACCCAAACGCCTTATCAAACGGTACATTTGATAATAAAGCGGGCAGTAAGAAATCAAAAACAACTCTCTCCTGGGAATCTCTTCTTTGCCTAAGAAATGATAGGCTTTCTTACATTCCCTGTAAATCTCATCTTTATAGGGATCAAGGCTCTTGAGCTGGCTTTGATCCAAGTACTTCATACTGCAGACATACATGGACTGGAGAGCTTCAATATAGCGGATATAGGCAATGTGCTGTACCTCTTTTTCCCCATGCTCTAAAATTTTATGATACAAGTCTCTCGCTGCATCGATTTTTATAAGCCGTTTTGCGCTAAAGGCTTCGTGCATAATACTATTCTGCCTCTGGAAATAATTGTATAGCACATCGCTGACAGTCGTAATTTTCCGGGACGCATAGACCAACTGGTAGCTGATAAAGTCATCCTCGTGGACGCGGCTGGCAGGAAACCTGATGGAATCAAACAATTCCTTTTTATAAAGCTTACCCCAGACAACGCTGTGAATAGCCGTCCCGCTCACATAAGCCTTTACCGCCTCTTCCATAGAATATGTCTTGGCTTCCTGGACTACGCTTTCAAGAACCTCTCCGTTTTCATCTGTCAATCGGTAGCTGCAGCATATCATATCCGCATCTTCCCTGTCCATCTGATCCATTAAAACAGCAAGAGCCTCCGGCTCTATCCAATCGTCAGAGTCAAGAAAAAAGATAAATCTTCCGTCTGCATAATCAAGGCCCATATTCCTCGCTTCAGACTGGCCGCCATTTTTTTTATGCATTACCTTAACCCTGGGATCAAGAGCACCAAATTCGTCACAATATTGCCCACTCTTATCCGTGGACCCATCATCAATCAGTAAAAGCTCAAAATTCTTGTAGGTCTGATCCAGCACACTCATGACACATTTTCGGATATAATGTTCCACATTGTACAGGGGAACAATTACCGATACCAACTCATTCATACAAATGTCCCTCAATTTTTTCCGCAAATCTCTTTCCCAGGATCTTCTTTAATTTCTTTATCACTCCATAAGAGCGCTTATACACCCAGTATCTGCGTTGATAAGTCCTCCCCCAGAACACTCTGCTTCTTCGAAAGGCCTTTTCCGGCTCCTGGGTACAGATAGAAAGCAAAAATTCTTTTACCTGATTCTGCATATCTTCCATCTTAACATTTTCAGGAAAGGCTGGTTCTCGAAGATATGTCTGATACAATTCTGGATCCCGGTCCACTTCTTCGATATAGGAGACCAGATCCTCTAGGCTTGAAAAATCATTCGCATCGATAAAGGCTGCTTTATTAAAGTCTTTCCCAACCTCTGTGTTTCCCCAGTAGATAGGAACCGTTCCCGCAGCAAAGGACTGTAAAATCTTTTCTGTGGTATAGCCCTTATGACTGCTGTTCTCACAGGCAATGGAAAATTTGTGTTTTGCTTCAAAATCTCTTTTTGAATCGACTCTCTTTCCGCCATAGGAATTAAAAATTCTACCTCCGCTGTTTATCTTTTTATATCCATTGATAGCCTCATAGATTTGAGTCCGCATTTCATCTGCGTCGGAATTCGAGTACACAAAGCTGCAAAACTCTGTCTTTTCTGATAGTTTGTCCAAATATCCCAAATGTTTCTTCTGCGCGGCCTCTAAATCCTCCTGATAGGTTTCTACAAAATAATAAAAAGGACAGCGCAAATACCGATCCCCAAATTCCATATGTTCAAATCCAATGGCATAATCACACATCTGAAAATCGGGACAGACATTTTCCCCTGTTATGAAAATACGGACGCAGTCATACTTGATAAAGTCATCATTAAAAACAGAATAAAACAAGTAGTCTGGATCTTCTGATAAAATCACATGAAAGTCCCTGCTTAAAATATTAAGAATAAAATTGTCATCTTCCTGAAACCCACTCCAAAAGCCTGTAAACTTGACCTTAATCTCTCTTTTCATACTATTCCTTATGACTTAGAACCTTTGCTTTCCACTCCATCAGACTCATCTGGCTACCGGTCACTTTATGCACCTGCCTGTTTACCATACGAAGCCATTTATTTTGTTTCAGGAAAAAGTTGACTGGCGGGCGATACTGAGCCTCTCTGCCTTCTCCCACTTCATGCAGCAGTTGAATCCATTCCTTAATCAAGGTCTCTGGAGCAAACGCGGCCGACACAAATTCTTTTGCCTGAGCCCCCAGCTTTTTATTAAGTTCCCTATCCGACAGAAGGCGAACCACGAACTTTTTCAAATCCTTCTCCCTATTGTAGAGAAGCCCCGTCTGTCCGTGGATGCTGGTATCCAGGAGTCCCTGTGCCGCCTTCGTCACCATTGGAATCCCACAGGCTTCCATCTCCACCGCACTTAGCCCAAAAGTCTCTGTCAGGGCGGAGGGGTTAATGATTCCAACGGCTGTTTTATTAAAAATATTATATTTCTCCTGTCCCAAAACGCCGCAGAAATGAACAGAATCCAGGAGCTCCCCCTTGTCATTCAACAAATGGGGCATGAATCGCTTTTCATACTGTTCCTCTGCAAGTCCAAACTTTCCTAATCTGGCTTCCCTGGTATAAAGCTTTCCGCTGCCTATGACATAGAGCTGTGCGTCTGGAGCCTCAGATACAATACCTTTCCACTGCTCTGCCAGAATATGAAATCCCTTGCTGGGATCCAGATTTCCCATATAGGTGACAATCTTCTCATAATCATCCTGTCTCCTATACTCCTCCAGATCCCCCTTAAACATATTAAAAATATAAGTGGACTTCTTGCATATCCTGTGATCCAGATACAGGTCATACAACTGCCTTCCTACAAACACCACTCGTTTGATGGCGTCGCAGCGCACAATTGCATCCGCCTGTTCCACGGACAGATGATTGTGAACCCATAAGACAATCGGAACCCTGGCATTTTTCATTTTATCGTAATCATCCAAGCGGGAACGATGGGTGCAGATCAAAACATCTACTCCCCTCTCATTTCTCAAGGCCTCTTCCCAGTATGTGATTTTTTTTACTTCCACATTCTCAGGAAAATGTGTATCCCGAAATTGATATACGGTCAGTGACATATCTTCCTCTTTTGCCAGATATCTCACTAACATACCAAGGCAATATTGTGCCCCTCCCACTCCGGGGTTTCCCTTCTCAGGTTGTCTCATATCACTTTCCGGGGTGAACTCGTTTCCATATAAAATTTCTATTTTCATCTTAGCTCACGCTGCTTTCCTGGCTTTCTGCACATTTGCGGAACTGGCAGATAATTCCCGCCATGAGAGTAAAATACAGAAAATAATCCGGCCGATCCACGCCGCCCAGCTCTACATAGAGGTACAGAGCGATCCCCATCAAAACGGATGGAAGTAAATATTTGATCTTATGGGAAACATTCTTATTTAAAACCACCTTTATGGTGTCAAAAAATGCCCCTAAAGTAAACAGCACTACCGGGATAAAGGATGCAAGTCCAGTCTGATTCGCCATCTCCAGCCAATAATTATGGGCATGATTCAGCCCCAGCAAATCCATAGTTCCCCCGCCTTTCCAATGTGAAAAAAGCTGGGAAGCAGCCTTTGCATGTCCTGCAAACCGAATATTGTGTAAAATGCCTCCATCTCTCGCGGTTAACCTTATAAAATAAGGAGTCTCTTTTATCCCTCCCACATTCAGGCCTACTACAAGAGCGATGCACAGTAGGAGGGCAAGCACAGCTCCGATACAGAAATAGATCACTTTTTTCGACGTCCTATTCAAATAAATACAAATCACTACATTCATACACAGTACGATTGCAGTCAATACAAGAACCAAACGATTGTCATATAGAATATTAATCACATTTGCGATGAGGGCGCAGGCAAGAATTGCCACTCCATAGTACCATTTTTTTGTGGTATAATAGATTCCATAGGCAATGAGAGCCGCAATGGTGACAGCCAAAAAGCTGTGTTCTGTGGTGATCTGGCAGAGCACATCCGGCCAGAAGTCATCCCAGTACTTTCCATTGTGTCCCTGGGTCCACGCATAAAAGTTCAGGAGCGCATGAATAAACATTCCTATGGTAACGGCTACTGCTATAATTTCTGCTTTCGTTTCAAAGGGATTGTCTTTCGACACTTTACCGATGAGCTGCCTTCCAAGGAGATAAAAGAGCACTGGAACCACAGCCAGGCTTAGAATCAGGGTAATGCTCCATTCTGGGTTATAATGTTTGTAAATAATTGCGTGGGCAAACATCCCCACCGCAAGTATCACAGCCTTCACATCCAGTTTTACCGCTGTCTTCATCACGACACAGTACAGTCCGGCCAGCACAATCCAGACTATGGCAAGCTTATTTCGAAATCCAAATAAGTCTACGGCATAGAGAAACAAAATAAAGACATTTACAATCCAAAATATTTTTTCCTTATCCAATTCTTTCATACGTTTTTCTCCTCGCATCCCACAATGTGACCGCTCTTTGAAGGTTCTATTTATAATAAGTTTTGTACCACTGGGCGAACTTGCGAATCCCTTCCCTGAGGGAGGTCTCCGGCTTGAATCCTGTATCCTCCTCTAACTGTGACACATCTGCAAATGTCACTTCCACATCTCCGGGCTGCATTCCAACCAGCTCCTTGTGAGCTTCAAAATCATAATCCTCCGGCAGTACCCTGGCTTGCTTTAACTCTTCCTCCAGGATCTTCACAAAATCCAGAAGATTTTCCGGCTTATTGTTTCCAATATTGTAGATCTGATATCTCACCCCATCCTCATTTTTCAGAGGACTCCGCTGCATGATCTCTGTCACACCTGTGACAATATCGTCAATATAGGTGAAATCACGCTTGCAGTTTCCATAATTGAAAATCTGAATCTTTTCTCCGGCCAGCAGCTTGTTGGTAAAACTAAAATAAGCCATATCCGGCCGCCCTGCAGGGCCATAAACGGTAAAAAAACGCAGTCCCGTGGCAGGAATCCCATAAAGCTTGGCGTAAGCATGAGCAAAAAGCTCGTTGGATTTCTTCGTGGCCGCATACAGAGAGACAGGGTTGTCCACCTGATCCTCTGTGGAATATGGAATCTTCGCATTATTTCCATACACAGACGAAGAGCTTGCATAGACAAGATGCTCCACTCCTTTCGCCCCATTGTCATAGCTGTGACGGCATGCCTCCAGGATATTGTAAAACCCAATCACATTTGAGTAAATATAGGCGTCTGGGTTGGTGATGCTGTAGCGCACACCTGCCTGAGCGGCCAGATTGACCACAATATCCGGCTCACAGGTATGAAAAATCTCATCTACCAGCCCTTTATCTGCAATGTCGCCTTTGATGAACGTAAAGCTTCCCTTATGCTCTTCCTGCACCGATTTTATCTCCTGCAGGCGAAACTCTTTCAGAGACACATCATAATAGTCATTCAGGTTGTCCACACCTACAATCTGCATCTTATCCTCAGACTGCAGCAGCGCCCTGACTAAATTTGCTCCGATAAATCCTGCCGCCCCTGTCACCAGTACCATCTTGCTAGACAGCTGAATATTTTTCTCTAACATTACGCGTTCCCTATCTTCCTATTCCATAATATTCTATTCCAACCTTTTCCATGGCGCCCTTGTCATACATATTTCTTCCGTCATATAAGAGAGCAGTCCTCATCCATTCCTTGAATTTCTGAGGAGCAATACTCCTGATTTCCTCCCATTCCGTAAATGCAAAGCAGACATTTGCCCCCTTAAGTGCCTCCTCTATGGTGTCTGTATACTGAATTCCCTCGGGGAATCTCTGGCGAAAACGCTCTGCTCCGATGGGATCATAGGCGTAAATATCCGCCCCTGCCTCCAAAAGCAACGGAACATTATCAAGCGAGGGCGCCTCCCTCAAATCATCTGTCCCCGGCTTAAAGGTCAGCCCCAGTACAGCCACCTTCAACCCTTGGAATGTAATCAGTCGCTGACATGCTTTCTTAAACAGCAAGGTTTTTTGCTCCTTATTTACCTCAATAGCAGCTTTCACAGTCTTCAGCTCATAATGATTTTGTTTAGCCAGATATTCCAAGGCCTTTGTATCTTTGGGAAAGCAGCTTCCTCCGTAGCCGATTCCTGCATTGAGGAACCGTCGTCCGATTCGCTCGTCGTAGGACATTCCTTCTGCGATATCTTTTATATCAGCTCCCACCAGCTCACAGAGATTCGCGATATCATTCATATAGGAAATCTTTAATGCCAGGAAGTCATTGCAGGCATACTTGATCATCTCCGCGCTTCTCCGCTTTACGGATACGATAGGCAGATGGAAGGGCTCATAGATTTCTTTTAATTTCGCCTCCGCTTCCGGGCTTTCCGTTCCAATAATAATACGGGCTGCATGCAAGGTGTCATGGACAGCCGTGCCCTGAGCCAGGAATTCTGGGTTGCTTGCCACTTCTACCTTTACATCATTGACCAGAAAGTCTTTGATAAACTGCTCTACTTTATCATTGGTCCCAACAGGAACCGTGGATTTTACTACTACAAGGCAGTCGTGGACTACATTTTCCGCTATCTGACGGGCAACCGTGGCTATATAGGACAGATCTGCAGAGCCGTCGGGACGTTCCGGCGTCCCCACTCCTATAAAAATCACATCTGCATTTTTGTATGCTGTCCCATAGTCTACGGTATAGTCTATCCGGCCGGCGGCATAATTTTTCTGCATTAATTCTTCCAAATCCTGTTCATAAATGGGGCTTATCCCGGATTTCATCAACGCTACTTTATTCTCATCCACATCCACGCAAGTCACTTGGTGTCCTACCTCTGCAAAGCATACGCCTGCTACCAGTCCTACGTATCCTGTTCCTGCTACTGCTATATTCATTGTGTACCATCCTTTTTCTGAAGTTAATATATATTGGTTTAGTATATCACAACTTGGGGGGATAGCCAATACTATCTTCGAGGGCTAATAATCTATCTGGAACTACATGATTATACTCCACTCACTTGGTAATCGTTTGGTCTACTGTTTTACTGCTGCAAGCATTGTACCATACAGCTCTTCTTTCTACATGCAATCCCATACTTGAGAATACGGGTCATCTCATCCTGGCGAAGCCTGGCTTCATAGTTCTTTGTCTCAATCTGTTTCAAGGCTTCTTCACATCCCTCTTCCAGACCATTTTCCTCTGCATATTTCATTTCTATTACTATCCCCGTCTCTTCCTCCTCGATCTCCACCAGGATATCGCTGTATCCCTCCCCTGATTCCACATTGGAGGCAAGATACCAGTCCTCCCGATGGCTTAACAACCCAAGAAGGATACCATGGTAGAAGCTCTCCTTTTTTCCCTTTCGCGCACCCGTGTCACGGATGCTGATGGTCTTTTGCAGATACGCGTTCAACTGCATCTCTATGGTCTCTGGGTCTCCTTTCAGAAAAGCATCGCAAAATGCGTCCAGCTTTGGCGTATCCCTTCTGACTTCCTCCTGTATCCACTCCATCACCTGCTCTATAAAGATCTTGCGTATCTCAAGGTTTGGGATGGCCAGACGGTATTCATCTTCCCCCGCCTCTCCCCTGTTAGTCAGGTAGCCTGTGGTAAATAGAACGCTCCATAGGTTATCAATACTCTGATATAAATCCCGGTAGGTCAATTCCTCATTGATCTTTTTTACTACTGTTCCCCCATTGACCAACTCTTCGATCTCCCGGCGTACCCTTCCTTTTGCCATTCGCAAAAAGGTACGGATAATCTCATTTCCGCTGGTATTGATCCAGAAGGCTTTGGGCCTTGCATTGGGATTGGAGCGCAGTAAATCTACATAATTAATCACATCCCAGGGGCAGTAGACATCGGAATCTCCAAACCGATACCCATCATACCATTCTTTTGTTAAATCATATTTATCCTCAATACCATAATACTTGAAAAGTTCTCTGACTTCCCTGTCTAAAAAACCAAAATGTTCATTAAATTGAACATTTGTAATAGACAGCACCCGAAGATTATTCAATCCAGTAAATATACTCTCTTTCGCAACCCGCAGGCACCCGGTCAATACTGCAAACTGCAGATTTTCATTGCTTTTCAGGGCGCGGCTGAATAGCTTTCGTATGGTGGCCACCATCTCATCATAGTAACCAAAGTGCTGGGCTTTATCCAGAGGCACATCGTATTCGTCGATTAACAGAATGACTTTCTGGTTATAATGCTTTCTTAAGAGCTGAGTAAGCATAAGGAGGCTGTTTCCCAGAACTTCATCCGGCATGATAAAGCCCTGACCGCCCCTGGTATCCACCTTGATCAGTTGTTTATATTGCTCTTTCTCTTCCCCAGAAAGTCTGTCACTTTCTTTTAAAAAAGAAAACCGAAGGGCCTCGTCGCCGATAATCGAGCACAGCATTCCCCTTGCGCCTTCATAGTTCGTAAAGTCTGCATCCTTCAGACTAATAGTAATCACAGGGAATTGACCCATATACTCCAGACAAAGCTTCGCTTCCCTGGCTATGGCAAGCCCGTCAAACAGGCTGCTGTCGCAGCCGTACTCAAAGAAGTATTTGAGCATACTCATATTCAGAGACTTTCCGAATCTTCTGGGGCGGGTAAACAGATTCACCTTTCCCCAGTTTTCTAACAGCTCCTTTATTAGCCCTGTTTTATCTATATAGTAGAAACCTTCCTTACAGATTTCCTCAAAATTTTCAATGCCAATGGGTAGTTTTTTTGTAGTTTTCAAATATTGTTCACTCCCTTTCGGAATCAACTTTGTAAGTTTTGTTGCTTTTTGTTGCTCTGGCTTCGTTCTCATTTTAACAGATGTGGGGGGGATTTCAAAGGGATACTTGGGAAAATGTTTTCTTCCCTCTCCCAAGTTCTTTCTTTTTTGCATAAAATTTGGTAGAATATGTATATTAATTCTGACGGATTTTGTATTAGGACAATATGAAGTGACCCCACATTTGTAGCAACGTGGATTTACCTGTATACTAGAGTTTGTTAAGAACAATGGTAACAGGGATTACCGCATACAAAAGGAGGCCACTTACA
>CAJTAT010000011.1 GCA_910574475.1 Clostridia bacterium
TAAACAAAGGGCTTCTCCAAGATATCTCCAGGGAATAAAAGTGGGCTTTGTCAGAGGTTCGGGAAAAAGTTTATAATTTTCAAAAATTACCTCTTGACAAAAGTCACTTCATAACGGAGGTGCTGTAATGCACGCATGGGAAACAATCGAACAATCCTTGACTTTTATCGAGGAACACCTGGCTGAAGAAATTTCGACGGAGGAATTGGCAAACACCGTTGGCCTGTCCCCTTTTTATTTCCAGCGCTTGTTCAAGCGACTGGTGAATAAATCGGTGCAGGAATATGTGAAGCTCCGCCGTTTGGCAAAGGTGATCGAGAATCTGGGGGACTCCGAGCAGAGAATCCTTGACGTCGCCTTAGACTACGGCTTTTCCAGCCACGCAAACTTTACACGGGCTTTCAAGGAAACGTATGGGATCACTCCCGAAGACTATAGGAGGAATTCACCAATGCTTAACACATTTGAAAAGCCGGAGATTTCCATGAACTACGTTCTGGTTGACGAAGGGGTTCCGCTGGTAGCGGGAGATATCGTTTTGGAAATTCAGAGAAAATCGCTGGCGACCCCGGAGACCTACCTTGGTCTGGAGACCGAAGTTCGTATTTCTGAGCAGGTTCCGGCTGGCGAAAGCACCGGCGTGGATGCGCCGGGTCAGCTTTGGAAACGGTATCACACGGAGAAAGCCTCAATTTTGTCCGCCCTCGATACCAGCGTAGAAATGGGAATGTCCCATACGGAAGATGCTACGCAAGGCCTTTTCGCCTATTTTGCAGGTGGCTTTGCTAAAAATGTACCGGGCCAGTTGCAGGACGGTTTCATAAAGAAAGAACTTCCCGCAGGCGAATACATCGTTTGCAAAATTGAAGCAGAAAAATTTGAGGATTTGGTGACGGTTGCTTTGGATCAGGCCAGCAAGTATCTTTTTGGCACATGGCTGTCGCACCATAACCTGGCCACGGAACCCTTCTCTGCGGAAAAGTATTACCGGGATGCAGAGGACATGGCATACATGGAAATTTGGGTCAAGCCTTTGCCGCTGGATAGTCGGGCCTAAGGAGGGAAATTAGGATGGATTGGAATATGCTCTATTCAAATGTAACGCCGCCAACGTGGGAGCAGGTCACAGAATATATTTGTAGCCCGTTATGGGCGGACTTCAATGAGCGTATCCAGTCCGCCTACCAGATCAAGCCTTGCATGGAACACAGCCGTTGTTCCATGCAGGCTGGCTGGAATATTAAGTACAAAAAGAGCGGAAGATCCCTTTGTACGCTCTATCCAATGAAAGGCTATTTTATCGCCCTCGTGGTCATAGGAAGTCATGAACTTGCAGAGGCAGAGCTTCTCATGCCGCTATGCTCGAACTATGTACAAACGGTATTCAAAGCTACTAAAGCTGGAAATGGACAGAAATGGGTAATGCTGGATGTCAAGAACGAAAGGATCATGGAGGATGTTTTTAGCCTTATCAATCTTCGGAAACGTATGCCACTATAATAGCAGGTGACATGCCCACGCCGGAGGAGTGGTTGAGTTATGTGATCAGGAAACTGGGATCCGAAGGGCTGTCTGATTTGTTACGTTGGTATCCGAATCTGTAATTGTGTGCATTTACAAGCAACTAGAGGGAGGGTAATCTTGTAGCTTTTATGCGGATGCGCTTGGGATGATATTCAACTTGACTATGTGCAGAATATATAGGAATATACTCATGGTCAAAATTCTCTGTAAGCAATCCGAATGCCAAAAGAGGAAAAAAATTAGCCTTGACAAGCGACCATCGGTCGCTATATAATGATAGCAAAACAAGAAGCGACCGATGGTCGTTATAAGACTAACTATTAAAAGTCAAGACCTGAAATGATTTTTTTGAATGAATTGCAGAATGGCATTTCAGATATAGCTGTACCTTGAAAACTGCATGACAAACAGAGTGTCATATCTGGCACTCTAAAAGGAGATATTTACGGAAAGAATTAAGCTGCCTTACTGTATGGTTGCCCGAATTTCTCCATTGCATAAATCAGACGCACAAGTTTCTTTGCGGCATGGGATAAAGCAACGTTATAATACTTTCCTTCAGCTCGCTTTTTAGCAAGATAGGCAGCGAATGATTCATCCCACTGGCAGACATATTTTGTAGAATTGTAAAGGGCATACCGCAGGTATCTGGAACCCCGCTTTTCCATGTGAGCATAACAGTTATCCAGCTGCCCTGACTGATAGGTAGATGGAGACATCCCGGCATAGGCAAGTATCTTGTCGGCTGAATCAAAACGGTTAAAATCCCCAATCTCAGCAATTATCATCGCACCCATACGGTAACTGATACCAGGGATTGTAAGGATGGGTGAATTGACTTCCTCGTCCATAATACGTTTAATTTCGGTTTCGAGCTCATCGATCTCTATGGTCAATTCCTGAATGAGCTTGATAGTATGATTCAGTTCCAGGGATTTGGCGGGCATGTGGGAGCCAATGGAGTCCCTTGCGGCATTCCTAAAGAGGATTGCGGTGTCTTTGCCATAGTGTCCTTTAGAAGTCTTTGAAAGCAGGTTTTCCAGCCTTGTTAGATGTGCAGAAGCAATGTGGGATGCACCTGGGAACTCAGACAACAGAGCATAAATAGAAGCCATATGAAGTTGTGGAACAAGATTTTCCAGTTCTGGAAAAAGGATGTTTACAAGCCGTGAAACAGAGGTTTTCAGTTTTGCCCGTTCCTTTACTTTATCAAAACGGTAACGAGTGAGTGACTTTAATTCCTCATTGTGGTAAGATGTATCTGAGTAGGACTTTAAGTTCATATCGGACATCATCATGGTGGCAATGGTACGGGAATCGACCTTATCCGTTTTCGTCTTTCTAAGGCTTAGACTTTTTCTGTAAAGATTGGTATGTAACGGATTGATAACGAAGGTGGCCAGACCTTTATCGAGAAGGAATCCCAGAAGATTGTAACTGTAGTGTCCGGTAGCTTCCAGTCCTACTTTTACTTTGTCTAAATCACCGGATACGGATGAGATTCTTTGAAATAAGGTTTCAAAACCTTCACGATTGTTAGGGATGGTAAAGGCTTTCAATAATACCTCACCATCTGAGTTAGCGATAAAGCAGTCGTGCTTGTCTTTGGCAACATCAATTCCAACGTAGATCATAAGAAAACTCCTTTGCAAAGTATTTGATACTGTTTAGAGCCACAGGTACTCTTTGCGATTGTAACCTCGTTCTAAATAAACCGTCATGCGGTATCTAACTGATTAACAAATATACAAAGAGACTGTGGTTGTAGCCTTACAAAAACCATCAAAGTGGTAGGAGGTAGCAAACAATCCACAGTATCTAAGATAGTATAGCCTAATCTGTAGAAAAGATAAAGAATGGCTATGATTATATAATACGAGGAGGTATCATAATATGCCAAAAGGAATTATGCTTACACCAGAACAACAAGAAGAGCGTCGAGAAGAAATAATCAGTGTTGCTTTGCAGCTCATAGAGAAAAATGGATTCCAAAAAACATCAATGAGGGAAATTGCGATTTTAGCAAACATGGGAAAGTCCAGTCTGTATGATTTTTTCAAAACGAAAGACGAGATTGTTGTATATGCAGTTGAGAAAGAAATAGAAGAAATAATTAAAAAGGTTCATAGGATTATTGCCGATGAATCCTCGCCGGAACAGTGTCTTAGAAAAATCATGCTGAATCATCTTGGAGTACCAAAGCAGTATCGAACGGTGCTGATGTGGTTAAATACAGAATCTGACTATTTAGAAGAAGATTATCGAAAGCGGCTGAAAACTGCGCGTTACGCATATCAGGATATTATAAAATCTGTAATTGAAAATGGAGTGAAATCAGGCGTCTTCCGTAAGACAAATGCCGATTTAATGACGCGTTTGTTAATTAACTCCATTATATCAATCATTTACACATCCCGACCATCAGCCAGTCCGGAGAAAATGCTTGATGAAACAATGGATATATTTCTACACGGAATTATGAATGATGAAGGTGAATAATTATGATTTATTATACCCTACCCTTGCTGCATAAACAGGCAACCCTTGAAATGGTCGGCGGAAAAGGTATGTCTTTATCAAAACTTTTGACAGCGGGCATCCCTGTGCCGGAGGGCTTTCATGTTACGACTACCTCATACAATATTTTTGTTGAAAAGAACCATATTCAACCTCACATTAATAAGTTGCTGGACGGTATTGACTCTAACAATACCAGTCAGCTTGAAAATGTATCTACGCAGATAGGGATGCTTTTCCATGATGGAGAAATGCCGCAGGAAGTATCCGATGCAATTAAAACCGCATATGCCGGATTGGGAAATATAGCAGTGGCTGTCCGTTCCTCCGCAACCGCCGAGGATTTGCCCGACGCTTCTTTTGCAGGCCAGCAGGAAACCTATCTTAACATACAAGGTGAGAATGAAGTTCTTGACGCTGTAAAGAGGTGCTGGGCTTCCCTATGGACAGCTCGCGCTATTGCTTATCGCATGAAGAATGATATAAAGCAGGAAATTGTCGCACTTGCTGTTGTAGTACAAAAGCTTGCGTTTTCCGATGCGTCCGGCGTTATGTTTACGCTAAACCCTATCAATGGCAGACGTAGCGAAATGATTGTTAACGCCGCGTGGGGACTTGGCGAATCGGTTGTTTCTAGCTTAGTCACCCCTGATACAATTGTTGTAGATAAAAATGCTGAACGAATTGTATCATATGAAGTAGCAAACAAAGAAATTATGACAGTCCGCAACTCAGATGGAACAGAAGAAATCCCAACTCCTGAACAGTTGAGGAAAAAACATGCTCTTACTCGCAATCAAGTTATGCGATTAACACAACTTGGAAAAAAAATTGAGAAGTATTATGAAATGCCTATGGATGTAGAGTGGGCACTGGAAAAAGATAAGTTGTATATTGTTCAGGCTCGCCCCATTACTGTCCTACCGCCGGAATGGACGTTACCGGAAAAGGATGTTATATATACAAAAGGCAGTCTAGCGGAACACTTGCCAAATCCTGTTACGCCCTTATTCGCCACACTTGGGCTTGAAATAGTCAACCGTGCGTCGGCGCTTTTATGGATAGATATGTTTGGTAAAAGTGCGAAAAAGCTACTGCCAGAAAACGGAGCATATACGATTATTAACGGATATGTTTATCTTTCCGCTAATTCAAAGCCTCTTTTGATTGTTGTCAAATCCCTTTCACCCCGATCTTTACGCCGTGCGCTCACGAACAGTGTTGCACGCTGGGAAACAGCACGAAAAGAATTTGAGGATGTGATTAAACAATGGGAAGAAAAGCCCCTGCATACGCTGAATGCCCATCAAATAATGAAGGGGATTCAGACTGTATTTTATGCCGCTTGTATTTATTTTACAAGAATTCAGCTTACATTGCCAGCCGCCTCTATCAGCGAAACATTATTTACAAAATTATTTCAGGGAGCGGCTCGTCGCGCTGGTATGACAGATACTTCTGTTTTCCTGCTTGGATTTGATACGATTGCTCTGCAAGCCGAAAAGAACCTGTGGAGTCTCTCGGAATGGGTAAAGCAAAATAATACTCTCAACCTTTATCTGCAAAGTAATCCAACAGCAAAGATAGCGGAAAATTTTATGTCCTCAGTTCCGCCTGACGAAGTTTCGCTGGAAGTATGGATAGAATGGAAAAATCGAATCAATCAGTATTTTAAAGAGTTTGGTCGTACCGCTTATGAATTTGATTTTGCATATTCCACACCGCAGGAAACACTTACACCAACCTTTGAATCCATAAAAACCTTTGTAGAAGGCAAAGGTGAAAGTCCTTTTTTACGTCAATCCAAATTTGAAAAGCATAGGAAACAGGCAGAAGAAGAAATTTTACAACATATAGGTGGCTCACGCAAAAAACTGTTTTTGAAGTTGCTCCATTGGGCGCAGGAAACTGCTCCTATGCGTGAAAATGCTATTTATTGCATGGGAATGGGGCATCCTCTGATTCGCCAGATGTTTCATGAAATTTCAGCACGTCTTATACGTGGCGGAGCTACTTCGCATATAGATGATATATATTGGCTCACAAAATTGGAATTGGAAAAACTCATAGTACAGTTAGACAAAAATATACCTTTATCCGATAGAAAAAATTCGATACTTGAGCGAAAAGCGGAACTCAAAAAGTATCAGGGCTATGTGTCACCAGCTCAGTTACCTGAGAAGAAAGTAAAAAGCATATCACATGCACCACAGAAACAAAAAGATGGAAAAACCGTGTTGAGGGGTATAGGAACCAGTTCTGGTGTTGTGACAGCTCGTGCCTGCATACTAAATAGTCCGGCAGATTTTAAAAATTTCCAGCCAGGAAGTGTTTTGGTTGCCGTTACTACAACTCCGGCTTGGACACCCTTATTTGCCTCTGCAAGTGGAATTGTAACGGATATTGGAGGTCCTCTCAGTCATTCAAGTATTGTTGCGCGGGAATGTGGTATCCCTGCCGTTATGGCGACACACACAGCCACGAGAAGTATTAAAAATGGACAAATGATAACGGTGGACGGCTCAGAGGGGACGGTGACGATTGATGAATAAAAAGCCAATTTTCGCTTTAAATCTTGCTACTTTGGTGATTGCGTTAGGATATAGCTTAGTTCTTCCGGTCATGCCATTTTACATGGAAAATCTAGGTGCTGGCGGTCGTGAGCTTGGATGGCTCACTGCCGTATATGCTCTGGCACAAACAGTATGCGCACCTTTTTGGGGTGCACTGTCCGACCGAATTGGTAGAAAGCCGATTATCAGCATTGGTATTATAGGATATTCCATCAGTTTGTTCCTGTTCGGTTTGGCTTCATCCTTTTGGACACTATTTATAGCTCGCAGTTTATCGGGTATTTTGTCATCTGCTACGTCCGTTGCATCTTTGGCATATGTTGGAGATTCCAGCTCGGAGGAAGAAAGAAGCAAGAATATGAGTCAACTTGGAGCTTCAATGAGCATTGGCGTAATGATGGGACCATTATTGGGAGGCATTCTTGCAGGCTATTCGCTTGCGCTCCCATTTTTTACAGGCGCTGGCATTTCATTTATTGCCTTTCTACTAATTCTAACACTTTTGCCAGAGTCAATTGAGCGTTCAGGACAGACGGAAAAAAGAAAACCCTTTGATTTTTCAGACCTGAAAAGTATAATTTTGGGCTCAGCAGGAATGGTTTTGATACTTATTTTCGTTGTGCATTTCTGTCAAACAGGCTTGCAAGGAATTACGGGGCTGTATGTCGTAGATAAGTTTGGATTTTCCACTAAGCAAGTTGGTGTTATTTGGATGGCTCTAGCAGGTATTTTGATTGTAGTACAAGGCTTTTTGACTGGTCCTTTAGCAAAAAAAATTGGTAAGAAGCCACTAATACTGATAGGTGTGTTTTGCAAAGCCTTAGTAGCGTTTGCCATGGTATTGACAACTGGGTTTGTTAGTGTGTTGGTGGTTTTTGGCTTATTTGCGGTATCTTCTGCTATTACAGTACCCACATTAAACGCAACCCTTTCAAAAACTGACAATCAGCATAAAGGAACACTGATGGGATTTGCCAGTACCGCCGGAAATCTTAGCAAAGTTATTGCTCCTTTATTAACTGGGTATCTGTATGAAAGCAATATTGAATTACCATATATAACCACAGGAGGGATAGCCTTAATCGGAGTGGTTATCTGCTATATCTGGATAAAAAATCAAAAGAACAAATGATGGAAGAGGACGTTTATATGGAGATTATACACAGTAACTAATCTGGTATAGAAATTCAATTGAGGCTTTTCTACTTTATTAAAGTCTTGCTACTACTTAAACCTATAATATCCTTAATTTATTATGACAAATTCCAATTCAACAGTTTTGATACATAAGGAGGTAACAATACTATGGAATAAAATAAAAAACGAAAGGAGATACGGACTATGAATCTTGAAAAACTTGAATTTGAAAAGCATATAGAGCAAATCTCCACTCTTTACAGAGAGAAGAAATATTCACAGCTTAAAAGCATTTTAGCAGACATTAATCCAACTGATATTGCTGTTCTTTTTGATGAATTTCCAAATGAACAGAGGATTTTGCTCTTCCGTCTTCTTCCTAAAGAAGAGGCGGCTGAAACATTCGTTGAGCTTGACGGTGAAACGCAGGAGGCTCTCATCCATGCTTTTTCAGATACAGAGCTTCGTGAGGTTATTGACGAGCTTTACCTTGATGATACAGTTGATATTATTGAGGAAATGCCTGCAACAATTGTAAAAAGAATACTCAGAAATACTGATGCACAGACACGAAAATCAATTAACACTCTTTTAAAGTATCCTGAGGACAGCGCAGGCTCAATTATGACCCCTGAGTTTGTTGATCTGAAAAAGGATAACACTGTTGAGGATGCCTTTAAAAGAATAAGACGTACAGGTGTTGATAAGGAAACAATTTATACTTGTTACGTTACTGACAGCTCAAGGCATCTTATTGGTGTAACTACAGTAAAGGAACTTTTGTTACACGATTATGACGATAAGATTGAAGAGTTTATGGAAACAAATATAATTTTTGTAAACACGCATGATGATAAAGAAATAGCGGCAAATTTCCTTGATAAGTATAACTTCCTTGCTCTTCCTGTTGTGGATATGGAAAACAGGCTTGTGGGTATCATTACAGTCGATGATGCTATTGACGTATTGCAGGAAGAGAATACTGAGGATATCCAGAAGATGCACGCTATTCTGCCTAACGAGAAACCTTATCTCAAAACAGGCATTTTTGAAACATGGAAATCCAGAATTACGTGGCTTTTGTTTCTTATGATAAGTGCAACATTTACGAGTATGATTTTAAATGCTTTTGAGGACAAGCTTTCGGCACTGATTGTACTGACCTCGTTTGTACCTATGCTTACGGGAACAAGCGGTAATTCGGGAGGTCAGGCGAGTGCCGTTATTATCCGTGCTCTTTCACTTAAAGAAATAAATTTTAAAGATATTTTTAAAGTGATATGGAAGGAATTCAGAGTAGGTGTTCTGTGCGGAATTACACTTGCCACTGTCAATTTTGTTAAAATATGGTTTGTTGACAGAACATTGCTCGGTATGAGTGCTATTACTATTCAGGTTGATCTTGTAATCAGTCTGACACTTATAATCGAAATTATATTTGCCAAAATGGTTGGATGCGTATTTCCTATTCTTGCAGAAAAAATGAAGCTTGACCCGGCTGTAATATCATCTCCGTTTATTACGACGGTTATGGATGCGCTTTCACTTTTAATTTATTTCTGGCTGGCAACAATGATACTTCATATATAAAAAAGTAGTTTTTCAACACTGAAAGGGCGTATCGAATATAGAAAAAATTTCAGTTCATGTGTGGAAACTATATCATGTTGACTATATCAAAGGGTTGCGGCAATATGGTTGATGAGCAAATGAGGAATGGCGCAATCTTTGAAAACAGGATCGATAGTGGTGTTTTGAGGAGGCTAAGTTATGATCAACATAATACCAGATGAGAATGATATGATTGCCTTGATTGGACAATCTTTATATGACGTATGGCAGAGGCTATGCGCTGCGATTGACGAGAAATACGATATGGATCGCATATGGAACAGCGGTGGCAAGTCCTAGAACTATGAATACAAATATCGCAGAGGCGGAAAAACACTTTGCGCCCTATATGCAAGGGAAAACTGTATGGGCTTTATGGTAATCTTAGGCAAAGATGAACGAGCCAAATTTGAAGCGATAAGGGATACTCTTTCTAATGCTGTTTGTAAGCAGTATGATGAGGCGAAAACCTATCATGACGGGAAATGGGTTATGTTTGAACCGACTAATACGGCTGATTTTGATGATTACATGAAATTGTTGGCTATCAAAAGAAAACCGAACCGAAAATGACAAATTTCCGTTTTGTTGAGCCACGAAAATATATCTATAAGTGAGGAATTATCATTATGAAATATACATGTACTGTGATTTCGGTGGTGGACATCAGTGCCGCAAGAAATTTTTATGAGGATTTGTTTGGATTAGAGGTGTTCCAGGATTATGGCAGAAACATTGCTTTTACCTGCGGCCTGGCATTGCAGCAGGATTTTGACTGGCTTGTAGATCTGCCAAAAGAAAAGATATTAAAGAAATCCAACAATGCGGAAATCGTCTTTGAGGAACAGGACTTTGACGGTTTTTTGAACAAGTTGAAAGAATACCCGGATATTGAATATCTGGGAGAAGTGATCGATCATAGCTGGGGCCAGCGGGTGATTCGCTTTTACGATTTGGACGGACATATCATTGAGGTTGGCGAGGATATGAAAATGGTTATAAAGCGTTTTCTTGCTACCGGTATGACAATGGAAGAAGTTTCTGTGAAAATGGACGCTTCCGTGGAGGATTTGACAAAACTTCTGAATAGTTAATGTACTGTGGACGGATAAACTAACCGGAATTTTATAGAAAGGAGCGATAAAATGCAATCAAAAAAAATAACCAAAGGATTACTTATTGTATATCTGTTAGCATTAACATGGATTATAATATTTAAACTACAATTTTCTTTTAAAGATATAGATCACTTGAGAAGTGTGAATCTAATTCCTTTCCGAGGTTCTGTTATCGTCAACGGAACAATAAGTTTTGGTGAGATATATAATAATGTTTTTGCTTTTATTCCTTTCGGAATTTTGTTATGTGCATTGCAACAAGAGAAGCCTTTCCTTAAAAAGTTTATTCCAATATTTCTGACAAGTTTGTTTTTTGAAACCGTACAATTTGTTTTTGCTATTGGGGCAAGTGATATTACTGACCTTTTAGCAAACACTTTGGGCGGAGTAATAGGCATGGGAGTCTTCTTCATTCTATCGAAAATATTTAAGGCAAAAGTAAATAAAGTTGTAAACATTTTTTCTTTAATAGGGGCTATCATTTTAGTGATGTTTATATGGCTTCTGCTTTTGTCAAATTGAAAAACGATTCGGAGTTGTGGAGGTATAATAATGGAATACAAAGTGGGTGATAAAAAACTTAATGCTTCAACTTTTCTCTCCTTTGTTAATCAAGTATGGCAAGGCGATTATGACATCGAAAGAACAAAGGAGGCATTATCTAAAACGCTGAATATAACCGCCTATGATGACAAAGTGCTGATAGGGTGTTTGCGTATTCTTTCAGATGGTTATTATTTTGGAACAATTACAGAGTTGCTTGTTCTTCCAGAATATCAAAAACAAGGAGTAGGAAGTAGACTTCTTCAACTTGCAAAGGATAATACGCCTACTATGTTATATTTTGGTTCACAACCGGGAGTAGAGGGATTTTATGAAAAGAATGGCTGTCAGAAGGGTCTGCAATCCTACACAATAGAAAAGAAAAGACAATAGCTAAATTCCAGCTTGTCGAGACTTTGAACAGATCCGAAAAATATAATTTGAAGGGAGAAAGATTTAATGAAAGAATTTAGTCAAGAAGCAGAACTGGTCATGATTGAGCGTTTCGGGAAAGATACGATTATATCATTAGCAACAATAGAAAATGCAACGCCTTATGTGCGATATGTAAATGCCTATTACGAAGATGGTGCATTTTATATCATTACTCATGCCCTCTCAAATAAAATAAAACATATAAAAGATAACCATGTTGTTGCAATCGCCGGCGAGTGGTTTACAGCACATGGGAATAGCGTCAGTTTGGGTTATTTTGGGAAAAAAGAAAACTGTGTGATTGCTGAAAAGCTGAAAAAAGTCTTTGCTGAATGGATTGATAACGGTCATACCGATTTTAACGATGAAAACACTATCATTCTGCGTGTGGAATTAACAGATGGCCTGTTGCTCTCGCATGGTACAAGATATGAGTTTTAAGTTTTCAAATTTTCTACTTTGCTATGTCAAGCATTATCAGAGCTTGTCTTGAATATTTGCAGGCAGGCTGTTTAAGGAGGTTCCATGAAAGGATTTAATCGACCAAACCAATTATTTTCCCTCTGCGGTTTGAATTGCGGGCTTTGCCCCATGTTTTTGAATAAAAACTGTCCTGGTTGCGGCGGCGGTGAAGGGAATCAGTCCTGTAAAATTGCAAGATGCAGTTTGGAGCATGACGGAGTTGAATACTGTTTTCAATGCAGTGAATACCCCTGTGAGAAATACGATCATATTGATGATTTCGATTCCTTTATTACACATCGAAATCGAAGATCCGATATGGAAAAGGCCAAACGCCTTGGAATAGACGCTTATAATGCAGAGCAGGCGGTGAAAGCCAACATTTTGGAGGTTTTATTATCCAATTATAATGATGGCCGCAAAAAGACACTCTTTTGCGTAGCCGTCAACCTGCTGGAACTGCAAGAACTGCAAACAGTACTTAAAGAAATTTACCGTAAACCTGATATGGAAACACTGACGCTCAAAGAAAAAAGCGCTTTTGTTGCTGGATTACTGCAGGATGCAGCGGCAACGAAAAATATTGACTTAAAGCTACACAAGAAAAAGAGATAATGTATTTGAAAAAGCGCCATATCATTATCAGTTAGCCAAAATAAATCTATATTACTTAAAGCGAATTTCTGTTTGAAGTATCAAAAACTATGGATATAATGATAGATAGGTGGTGATAAAATGTTTAGAATAGGTGAATTTTCAAAGC
This sequence comes from Clostridia bacterium, assembly GCA_910574475.1. GTDB lineage: Bacteria > Bacillota > Clostridia > Lachnospirales > Lachnospiraceae > Laedolimicola. The sequence goes on from CAJTAT010000011.1 coordinate 12,684, forward strand.
TGGCACAGGTATCTATTCGTATGCTTCGCTACTATGACGAGGTAGGACTTCTGACACCGGCAGAGGTTGACAAGTGGACGGGACACCGACTGTATTCAGTAAAGCAAATACCGCGTCTAAATAAGATTCTGTATCTGCGGGACAGTGGACTGAATGTTTCGGAAATTGCGCTTGCCCTGACGATGGACGAGCAATCCCTTCTTGCACAGCTCGACAAAAAGCGCATAGAGATAGAAAATGCAATACAGGCCGAACGAGAAAAACTGCGGAAGATTGAACTTACAAAAAGTGAAATACAGGGTGGTAAAGGAGAACTGCACTATAATATATCCGTTAAGTCAATCCCGGCGTATCAGGTGCTATCCTTGCGGAAAATTGTACCGAATTACTATTCCGAGGGCGACTTATGGAAAGAACTTTCTACTTTTACAGAAGTGCAAAAAATCGAAGTAATGGGCAATACACTTTCCATTTATCACGATACAGAATTTCGAGAGACAGATGTTGATATTGAGCTATGCGCTCCGGTAAAGAAAATGAGAAAGGCAAAAGAGCCATTTTGTTTCCACATGACAGAACCAGTCCCGTATATGGCTTGCACAATGGTCTATGGCGATTTTGCAAATATAAAAGGCGCCTACCTTGCCTTTGCCGAATGGTTGCAGACAAACAGCGAATACAAAATGTCTAACCCGATGCGTCAGATCGTGCATAGGGGCCCGTGGAATGAGAATAACCCTGAAAAATATTTGATTGAGCTTCAAATACCGCTGGAACACGCATGATTGTACAGGCTTTGAAATGTCCTGCTAAAAATGCAGGGCATTTTTAATTTTCCCTATTGCACCTCACATGATGTGAGGTCTTATACTGGTTTTACCAACAAAAGCAAGGAGGAAAAATATGACCTATCAATTAAAAGCCATTGGCAAAGTAAAAAATGATGAAAACGGCACATTTATTCAGCTAGAGCCGGAGTATATTCCCGGACTGCAGGCCTTAGAGGGCTTCAGCCACATCAATGTCCTTTGGTGGTTCAGCGATTGCGACAACAACGCAGACCGGGATGAATTACAGACAGAACAGCCCTATAAAGGCGCACCCGAAGTCATGGGTGTATTTGCGACACGATCTCCTGCGCGTCCGAACCCTATTGCATTAACAGCGTCCGAAATTATTAACATTGATTTCACCAACGGCATGATTCGTGTTACATTCATTGACGCAAATGACAATACGCCCGTACTTGACATCAAGCCGTACACTCCGAGTTTTGACAGAGTTGAAACGCCCGGTGTTCCCGCATGGTGCAGCGAATGGCCGAAAAGCACAGAAGCGTCCGGCTATTTTGATTGGGGACAGGTGTTCAAATTTTAAGAGGGGGTGGCTTATGAAATTACAGGATTATGCGCAGAATAAGCCTGTTCTTGAAACGGAACAACTTATCCTGCGCCCTCTGCGAAAAGAAGATGTTTCAGATTTGAAAGAATGGTTGGGTGACAGTTCCATTTATCAGTATTGTGGAAAACGCCCGGGGAAAAGTGACTTAAACCCGGAATTGCTTTTTCAAAAGCCGGAGAAACCCACAAAAAGTTTTCATTGGGGTATTGTTCACAAACAAGATTATAAAGTCATCGGGGATATGTGGGTGTATCTCATTGAAAATGACCGCATGGCAAAAGTAGCATTTCGCCTTTCTCCTGCCTATCAAGGCAACCGACTTATGACAGAAGCACTGGCGAGAGTAGCTATCTTCTGCTTTGAAGAAACAGAATTGCAGCGTCTTTGGGCTGATGTTCATGTACAAAATATTGCATCGTATAAAACTTTGGAAAAAGCAGGCTTCAAGCGTGAGGGACTTATCCGTGAGGGTAAAATGGTAAACACATACTGCGATTACTATTTGTACGGTATGACTAAAGCTGATTATATTGAAATCACCGATAAGGGGGCTACCCCTTTATGAGCACTGTGAACGCTTTTTCCGAAAGAACTAAATCCATATAGCCCCAATCTGCTGAACGACGGCAAAAGAAAAATCATACGCTTGATGAGCGTCGGTTTATATCGGACAAGTCCTAAATTGGCAAGGAGAAAAAATGGAACGTCAAAACAATGATAGAAACTATAGCAAAAGGAACCGACAGAAATCAAGGACGCGAAAAAAGATTCGTTACGGTTCCGTGTGTGATGCTCTCTGCCTACTTATAGCAGTTGCCATCTTTGGTGCCGTGGATTTGCTAAAAGGCAGTGGAAACCCTCCCCATCCGATAACAAGGCTGGAAACGGCAACAAAGGTTTTTTCCAAGAGGATCGCAGTCAGAAGGAAACAATTTCTTCTGCTCCTGCCCCCGCCGGTTCCGTTGATTCAATTTCTGCGGATGTTGTAGCGAAAAATGTCGTTGTAATGAATGCGGATGCCAATACCTTGCTGTATCAAAAAAAACAGCACAGATAAAATTGCGCTCGCCAGCACAGCTAAACTGATTACGGCATTGACGGTACTTGACTACTGTCCCACAGATGATGAAATGACTGTAGGCACTGAAATAGAGCAGATGCATGAGGACTCGTCCAGAGCATGGCTCAACCAAGGCGATATCCTGACAACAAGGCAGCTCCTGGTCGCCCTTCTGCTCCCCTCCGGCAATGACACCGCTTATACACTGGCGGTCAATGCTGGGAAGAAAATTGCTGGAGACAGTAATCTGACAAATGCGCAGTCCATTGATACATTTATGGGCAAGGTAAATGAAAAGACCCGGATGCTTGGTCTTGAAAACTCAAACTTTTTAGTCCCGGATGGGCATGACACCGAAGGACAGTACACAACGGCCTACGATCTTGTCATCATTGTGAAAGCGTGTTTGGATGACCCCTACATTTCGGAAATTGTTTCAAGCTACACATCCTACCCCAAATGGGTCGGTGGCAGAGAGGTTACATACAATAATTCCAACGAGCCGCTCAATCCCAACAGCCAATATTATTACCCCGAAGTCATTGGTCTAAAGACAGAAGCCAGCACTTTGGCGGGTAACTGCTTAGTTTCTGCAGCAGTCATTAATGGGGAAACTTATATTTGTGTAATGATGGGCTCCACAGCGGATGACAGAGTTACTGATAGCATTACAATTTATGATAAAATCAAAGCTCATTAATTTTTCATGTCTTTTGTGTGCTCAATAGAAAATCCAGCAAAAAGTTATGAAGCCATATACATAGATCTTTTCTTAAGAAGCGAGCACACCGAATTAAAATAGGTAATCTTAATAACGCAAGGCAAGCCCATAAAAATGACTTTGTTCTTGCCAAGAGAGGGTCAGTCTGCCTTGTACGGATTGGCCCTCTCCTGGCTTTTGTGGAGGTAAGAGTATGCGCAGACATTAATCGAAAATCCTATACAATCCTGCCCCAAGAAGAAATTTTATATTTTTTCAGAAAACTTTCCGGTTTTGCACCCTGAGATGTGTTCTGGTTATGTGAGGAGGCGAAAAAAACCAACCAGCTCAATTCTGCAAAAGGAGGGATGTGTCATGGGAGTTCCCTCTGATAACCGTGAAAAGCGTATGGTCGCCATGTTTGACTCGTTCAGCAAGACGGTGGCTCGCAATTTCAGCAGAAACTTAAAAAGGGCGAAGGAAAACCGGGACAAACACTTTTCAGAAGAACCGATAGACTATATTCTTGAACTTTTAAGCCACGAGGACAGGTATCCGTCCGACTATTTTGTGCTTTTTGCAGATGGGTTATCCTGCGTGGTCTACAGTGAAACTTTATATAAAGCACTCCTTTCCCTGCCGGAAAAACAGCAGAAGGTATTGTTGCTTGACTTCTGGTATGATTTGACGGATGAGGAAATTGCAAAAAGAATGGAGGTGACGGTACGCACTGTCTATAATTATAGGCAGCGCGCCTTTCAGGCAATCAGAATATTTTATGAGCGGGGAAGCTCAGAGACATGAATTGAACTATGACCTAATTAAAAGGGCGGTCCACGGAGATGCAGCGGCATTGGATGAAATACTGCTGTACTATGATGCTTACATCAATTCGATGGTGACCTATGAGACGACCGGCAGGAACGGTGAGATATTCCAGCATATTGATGAAGACATGAAAGTCCAGGTGCAGATGAAGCTGGTGGATGCGATCCAGAAAAAATGGAGGGAATTGATATGATATTGCAGCCAGATCTGTTTTCCTTTGCCTACGTCCCGGACTGGTACATCCAGCTTGACACACTGGCTGAGATGGCACTGCCGGAGCCGTGGCGCTTTCGGAACCCGATCTATTTAACTAAAAATCCGGATACGCCGATTTTAGAGCGTTATATCCATGCAATCTTTAAAAAGTGGAGGTATGAAGCATGAGGAGAAAAGAAAAAAAGGAAGAAAAGCAGAGGCTTTCCACCAGGCAGCTCATGAATACCAAGGAGGTTACGGATTACAGTCTTACCACCTATGATGGGGATGACCTGGTATATTTTATGATCCGCCCTACCAACCTGTCGGTGCTTTCCGATACAAATGTAGGAGCAAGGATCTATGCTTTGATGAATGTGCTAAAGGGCGTGGCGGAGATTGAGATGCTGTGTCTAAACAGCAGGGAGAGCTTTGAGGAAAACAAGAGCTTTCTTAGGAGCCGTATGGAGAAAGAAAAAAATCCGGTGGTGCGAAAGCTGCTGGAAAAGGATCAGAGCTTCTTGGACCGCATCCAGGTACAGATGGCAACAGCCCGTGAGTTTTTGATCCTGATCCGTCTGCATAGGGATAAGGGACCGGAGGTGTTTTCCTATTTGGATCGAATTGAGAAGTCCCTAAAGGAGCAGGGCTTTCACGCAAAACGGGCAGGGAGAGAGGACATCAAACGGCTGATGGCGGTGTACTATGAGCAGAACGTGACCAGTGAGCGGTTTGAGGGCTTTGATGGAGAGAGGTGGATCATTCCGGAGGATTGATGGAAAAGTGGATTGCTATTGGAGAAAAATGTGGTATACTTTGAAGGAAGATAAAAAAGGAAGGGAAGGGAGGGAGAGACTTGCAATATGAGGAATTACTTCGCAAACGAGACGCATACCAAAAGGGAAAAAACCTGATTCCGGAGCTTACGATTACAAGCTTTGAGCGTGCATTCGAAATCGAATATACCCATAACTCCACAGCCATTGAGGGAAATACTCTGACACTGATGGAAACAAAGCTGGTTTTAGAGGACCGGATCAGTGTAGGAGGGAAGGAACTGCGAGAGATTTACGAGCAGGTAAATCATCAGAAAGCCTTTCGCTATGTAAAGGACTGTATTGCCCAGGCACTCCCTTTGGATGAAAAGATTGTAAAGGACATCCATGCCATGCTGATGGAACATATTTTAGTAGGCGGTGTTTATCGAAATGTGGATGTTTATATTTCAGGTGCGGAGCATACGCCGCCATCTCCAAATGAGATGTATCGCCAGGTGAAGGATTTCTATGGGGATTTGACTTGGAAGGGCAGCCAGTTAAACCCAATTGAGCTGGCTGCATGGACCCATGCGGAATTTGTGAAAATCCATCCATTTCCAGACGGGAACGGCAGGACATCCCGACTGATTATGAATTATCAGCTCATGGCTAACGGGTTTGTGCCGGTTTCCATTGCCAAAGAAAACAGGCTGGAATATTTCAATACCTTGGAAGCTTATGCGGTACTAGGAGAGATAACACCCTTTGCGGAAATGATTGCGGAGCTGGAGAATCAACAGCTCGATCAATATCTTTCCATGATTGAGCAGGCTCAGAGGATGGATTAAAAGTTGTCTTAAAGAAGTAAAAAGATTTTAAAAGAGCGTCAGGTGTGTAAAAGCATCAGGCGCTTTTTGTATGGGAGAAAAAAGTAAGTATGCGAAAAGTATTGAAGAGGGAAATGGAGGAGAACAGCCATTGAAAAATACAACTATGGACCAGTTTTTGGAGCCGGAGGATGTAAGAGTGCAGGAATTCCTGGATATGATTGCCCCTTCGGTGGTGAAATTTCATACGGATCATTTTATCTGTGGCAATACCTTCCGGTGCGTCTGGGCTCTTCGGGAGTACCCCACCGCAACGGAGGAGCAGGCGATTTTAAAGCGCTTAGGAGAAAAGGATGGCGTAACCTTACGCATCTATACCCGGCATGTCAATGCTGCCGAGGAGAAGAAAATCATCAGCAATGCAGCCAGCAAGAACCGGATGGAACGGGCTAATACCAATGACCTTCAGCAGACGGTGATGGCGGAGAGCAACCTGCAGGATGTGGCCACTATCGTGGCCCAGACCCACCGAAACCGGGAGCCGCTTTTGCATACGGCTGTTTACCTGGAGCTGTCATCAAATGATTACAACGGGCTGAAGCTTTTGCAGACCGAGGTCTTGACCGAGCTTATCCGCTCCAAGCTAAATGTGGATCGATTGCTTTTGCGCCAACAGCAGGGCTTTCAGTCCGTGATGCCAAGCGGAAGAAATGTGTTTCGGGACCAGTTTGAGAGGGTATTGCCAGCCAGCAGCGTAGCCAATCTATATCCCTTTAACTACAGCGGAAAGACCGATCCCCAGGGCTTCTATGTGGGCAGAGATAAGTTTGGCAGTAACATCCTCATAGATTTTAATCAGAGAGCGGAGGACAAAACAAACGGTTCCATCTTGATTCTGGGCAATTCCGGACAGGGAAAATCATACCTGCTAAAGCTCATTCTCTGCAATCTTCGGGAAGCAGGCATGCACGTTATCTGCCTCGATCCGGAGATGGAGTATGAGGATTTGACCAACAACCTAAAGGGCTGCTTTATTGACCTTATGGGAGGAACATATATCATCAATCCCTTAGAGCCAAAGGTATGGGACGAAGGAGATGATCCGGAAGATTTGGACGCGCCGGAAGCCTTTCGATTAAGGAGCCGCTTAAGCCAGCACATCAGCTTTTTAAAGGATTTCTTCCGCAGCTACAAGGACTTTACGGATCGAGAGATTGATGTGATAGAGATTCTTTTGCAGAGGCTGTATGAAAGCTTTGGAATTACGGATCAAACGGACTTTCGGAGGCTGCCTTCCGAGGACTACCCCATTCTTTCGGATCTGTATGAATTTATAGAAAAAGAATATCAGGAGTTTGATAAAAACAGGAGGCAGCTTTATACGGCGGAACTGCTGCAGAGCATTCTTCTTGGTCTTCATTCCATGTGTAAGGGAGCGGAATCAAAGTTTTTTAACGGGTATACCAACATCACAGATTCCAGCTTTATTACCTTTGGCGTAAAAGGACTTCTGCAGGCAAGCAAGAGCCTGAAAAACGCGCTGCTCTTTAATGTCCTTTCTTACATGAGCAATGAGCTCCTTACCACAGGAAATACGGCGGCCAGCTTGGATGAGTTTTATCTGTTCCTGTCCAACCTGACGGCAGTGGAGTATGTGCGCAACTTTATGAAACGGGTAAGAAAAAAGAATTCCGCTGTGATACTGGCCAGTCAGAACCTGGAGGACTTTAACATTGAAGGTATCCGGGAGTATACCAAGCCTCTGTTCTCCATTCCTACCCACCAGTTTCTTTTTAATGCTGGTGCCATTGATGAGAAGTTCTATATCGAAACGCTGCAGCTGGAGCAAAGCGAGTTCTCCCTGATCCGCTATCCCCAGAGGGGCGTGTGCCTTTATAAATGTGGCAATGAGCGCTATAACCTGATGGTCACGGCTCCGGACTACAAGGCCAGGCTGTTTGGAAAAGCAGGGGGACGCTAAAGGAGAAAGGGGTAGCCTGTATCGGAAATTGATCTAGGAGACAGGAGAAAAGCAGGGGCAGATATACCATTTAAAGCGAATCGATAAAGATGCTCAAGAGAGGAGGCTATGGGTGGAAATACAGGAGCAGAAATTCGGCATTGAGATTGAGCTGACCGGAATCACCAGGCGGCATGCGGCAGAGGTAGCGGCGGAATATTTTGGAACACAGCCCTATTATATTGGGAGCTTTTATAATGCTTACGCGGCAAGAGACGACAAAGATCGGCAGTGGAAATTTATGAATGATGCAAGCATTAGGCCGGAAAAAAGGGTAAACAGACAGAGAGTAAGCGCAGATGGGGAATACAAGACCGAGATAGTGAGTCCCATTTGCCAATACGAGGATATCCCGGTCATTCAGGAACTGATTCGTAAGCTGCGAAAGCAAGGAGCCATTACCAATGCCAGCTGTGGCATCCATGTGCACATCGATGCCTCTCCCTTTGATGCCAGAACTCTTCGGAACATCACCAATATCATGGCTGCAAAGGAGGACTTGATTTATAAAGCGCTTCAAGTAACGGTGGATCGGAAACGCCGGTTCTGTCAGCCGGTGGAGCAGCGCTTTTTAGAGGAGCTAAACAGGAAAAAACCAAAGAGCATAGGGGAGATGGAGGGCATTTGGTATAACGGCAGGAGCCATAGGGATGACCACTACCATGACAGCCGGTATCACTGCTTGAACCTTCATAGCGTCTTTCAGAAGGGAACCATAGAATTCCGTCTGTTTAACGGGACCACCCATGCAGGAAAAATCAAGGCATACATTCAGCTTTGCCTGGCCATTGGTGATCAGGCACTAAACCAAAGCTGTGCCAGCCGCAGGAAAACCCAGGCGGTAAATGAGAAGTATACCTTTCGTACCTGGCTTTTAAGGCTTGGTTTAAACGGGGATGAATTTAAGACCGCACGGCTTCATCTGCTGGCCCATCTGGACGGCTGCATTGCCTGGCGTGATCCGGCTCAAGCGCTTGCCCAGAAAGAGAGGATGCGGCAAAAGCGGGAAAAAGAAATGGCAGGCCGGATGGAAGAAGCTTCCGGAGGAGAGCAGATGGAGACGGAAAGTAGCATAGAAGCTATGGGAGAATCCCATAACGGGGTAGAAGAAAGAGCCGGGGAAGTATCCTCGGCTTTTACGATATCCATGTAGCTTATGAACGAAAGACTTTTCCAGTAAATCAATAGTAGGAGAAAAAGGAAATGAAGAAGAAAACGGAACGGTTATACATTGCATATGGGAGCAACTTAAACCGGCCCCAAATGGAGCGCCGATGTCCTGGAGCATCCGTTGCAGGCATTAGTGAGGTGGCGGATTATGAATTGCTATTTCGAAATGTCGCCACGATAGAACCCAGGAAAGGGGCCAAGGTTCCGGTTGTGCTTTGGCAGATTACACCGGAGGATGAGAGGGCGCTTGACCGTTATGAAGGCTGGCCAAGGCTTTACCGCAAGGAAATGATGGAGCTTGAACTGGAAGGAAAGCCGGTGTCTGCCATGGTGTATGTGATGAACGAGGGGCGAAAAGCGGATCTGCCTGCCAGCTATTATTATGATGTGATTTCGGAAGGGTATCAGACCTTTGGCTTTGATGAAAAGGTATTGGAGCAGGCGGTGGGCAGGACTATGGAGCTGATAAAGCAGGAGGCAGCGCTTGAGGAAGTGGCTACACCGGAAGAGGTGCGCCCCTTTAGCAGTCCTCAGATGTAAGGGGAAACGATAGGAAAGAAAGGAGATGAAAGCGATGGCAGCATCTGCGGCACTTACATTGGTGGCAAAGGCTGCAGCAGCGGCAGCTACAGATAAACGTGGAAGAACCGCTTTGCTTTCCATTTTGGCTGCGGTTCTTCTGCCGTTTCTTTTGGTAACATTTCTTTTATTGAGCCTTTTAGATGGGACAAGCACCCATAATGTATCGGCAGTGGAGCTTACCTTTCATGGAGGAAGTCTGTCCGAACAGATACCAAGGGAGTATCAGGGGTATATCGAAGATATGCGAAGGAGCTTTCAAGCCTTGGACGATTTGATTGCCGGAGTAGATAACCTGGAGGGAGGAGAGATAGTCGGGAACAGGGTAAAGGCTTATTTTTATGCGGTGTATTTTGGAGAGGAGCAGCCATCCAGGAGAGCGCAGAGGGAATTCCTTGACTGCTTTTTACGCTATGAAGAACGCACACGAATCGTAGAAAATGAAGATGGAACCACCAGAGAGGAGACCTATATGGTCGCTATTTTTCTTACGGATCAGAATGAAATCTGTACGAACCTAAGCAGCTTTCTGGGAACGCCTTTGACCGATGAGGGTCGTGCCAATGCCCAGCGGATCTATACGATAGCGGTCTATGGCAAGGGAGGTCCTGGCAGCTTGGAAGCGGGACCGGCCATGAGTGAAGGAAGCTATGAGGCCCTCATTGCGGAGGCTGTGAAGTATATCGGCTACCCCTATGTATGGGGAGGCTCCTCTCCAGCTACCTCTTTCGACTGCAGCGGATATATCTGTTGGATCTTCACACATTCCGGCATTGCAACCTTTCCCAGGACATCCGCAGGAGGACTTTATGAGCAGTGTGCGATAGTACCAAGAGAAGAAGCAAGGCCGGGAGACCTGATATTTTTTACAGGAACCTATGCATCCGCAGGGCCGGTAAGCCATGTGGGATTGTATGTAGGGAATGGGAAAATGCTGCATGCGGGGAATCCTATAGGCTACGGAGACCTTAATTCAACTTACTGGCGTGTTCATTACTACGCTACGGGCCGCCTGCCGGGAATTCCTTAGATAAAAAGATGGTGAAACATTTCAAGAATGGAGGCAGATAAGAAAATGAAAAACACGACACTAACTATGAGCTTTAACGCAGATCGACTGGATGCTTTGACCTATCATATGGGAAAGAAGGAGGCAGATTTACAGGAAGAGCTAAAAGACTATCTTCAGAAGCTCTATGAGAAATATGTTCCCCAGGCAATGGTGATCTCCATCGTGTTGTCCTCCTGTTCAGATTTGGGTTTTGTGGAATCTGAACAGGGGGAGGGGAGCGGCACCGGAGTACGATGCCGCGACTAAGCAACAGAAATGCACCTGTCTGAAAGATGCAGACAGGTGCATTGGAATTGAAACAGCTATTTAGATGATTGGACAGTTCATACTCATGGATGGAAGACTCCCAAGCGGTGGCCTGGCTTTTTTTGACGGTACGACATCTATCCGATGCGGTCGAATTGCTATGTGTTTCATAGCGGCTACCTCCTGTTAGCCGCCAGTTCCACAGAAAATCGGACGGCGGCTTTCGTCATCGAAAACCGCCGTCCGATTTAGCATCGTGTGAATTGGGCGCAGGAAATTATCTGCCTCGACCAACGGTTTTTTTCTTTCCCCGTTGGGGGCAGTCAATTTGCGTAACAGCAAAACCAATGTGCGCTAATTGGTTTTCTGCGCTTTTTCTTTCAGTTTTTGAAAAGATATATCGCTGATTGCGTGTTCTATTTGGTGAGCATCCTGTTCCGCCGTTTCCTGATCGACACCAGCAGCGATCAACTGCTCCATGAAAAACTGATGGCGTTCGTAAATCTTTTCGGCAATCGTTTGTCCCGTGTCGGTTAAGCAAAGACAACCGGTTTCATCTACAGTCAGGAAACCGCCAGCCCGCAGATTCTTTACCGCATGGCTGACACTCGCTTTTGAATATCCCATATATCCAGCAAGGTCAACCGATCTGACACTCCCTCGCCTTTGTTGGAGTATCAAAATGGCCTCTAAATAGTCCTCCGAGGATTTACCTAATGTCAGGTTGACTCACCTCCTTGTGACGATTCGGATGTTTTCACCGTAAAAGCACGAGTGATCTTGATTGCAAAAATCAAAGTGACTGCTGTTGTCAACAGGTCTGCCGCTGGCTGCACCCAAATGACCCCGGATAGCTGAAAAAGCCGGGGCAGCGTATAGATCAAGGGCAGGAAAAATACTCCTTGACGGCTCAAACTTAACAGTCCGCCCACCAGACTTTTCCCGATAGAGAGGTAAAGGCTTGCATACACCATCTGGAAGCCAAAGGTAACAAACAATACTGCGTTCAGCCGGAGGGCCGCACTTGCCAGCTTTACCATTTCTGCATTAGTTCCAAAAATAGACACGATTGGTTCTGCAAAAGCAAAAAGTACGATGGTCACGATCACACCAAATGTAGTAGACCAGATCAGGCAAAGCCGGATAGCCTCTTTCAAACGGGCAAACTGTCTTGCGCCGTAGTTATATCCGGCGAATGGCTGGAAACCTTTCAGAAAGCCAAAGACGATGTAAGTTCCGACTGTCATAATACGGGTAACTGCTCCCATCGCCGCCACAGCATAGTCCCCATAGGGCTTTGCAGCACTGTTGGTAAGTCCCATAGATGCGCTGGCAAGAAGCTGGAACAAAAGCACAGGAATACCGATTTTCAAAATCTCGCCCAGGAGCTGGGGCGAAAGCTGGATATTCCGCAGCGACAGCCGTAGGACGCCTTGCTTTGTTGCTATGTACCCAACGTAAAGAGCCATGTTGACACCCAGTGAAATCACCGTGGCGATGGCCGCGCCCTCAATGCCCCAATCCAGGGCATAAATCATTATGGGGTCTAAAATGATGTTGATGATACTTCCAGTGAGCATGGAGATCATGGTGAACCGGGTAGCGCCCTGCGCGGTCAGAAGATTGTTCATCGTGACCGTAAACACATTGATGATGGAGCCAGTCACATAGATTTGGGCGTAGGCTCTCGCATAGGGCAGGATCGTGTTTGTTGCTCCCAGCGAAGTTAAAACGGGATCAAGGAACACCATAATTCCTGTAATGATTACCGCCCCGACAAAGATGCTGGCGAACAGGGCGGTGGATGCGGTTCGATTGGCCTCCGCATTGTCCCCCTTCCCAAGCAGCCGGGAGATATAGGAAGATGCTCCTGCTCCAAACATCATTCCCAGACCGATGACGATCTGCACAATGGGAAATACCACGGATACCGCCCCCATCTGGCTCATGCCCAGGCCGCTGACAAAATAGGCGTCAATGGCGTTGTAGAGTGCGGAGATCAGCATACCGATCATGGTCGGTACGCCTAACTTCATCAACGAGGCTGCTACCGGCTCGTCCCGCATGATACTGATTCGATTGTTGCTTTGCTGGTTCATTTGTTGTCCTCCTGATTTTTTGATTTATTTCGACGGTGGGAACCGTATCGCTCCCGCCGAAGAATACTTTTGATGATCGTGCGGTATTGCGGATTTTCACTTTCCAATTCCTGCTCGATTTCCTGGCAAATGATTTCCTCGTTCTTTTGCAGTTCCGCAGGGTAAAGCAGATCAAATGCGACAGTGGTATAGCAACCACTTTCAATCAGCCGGAAATTGTCTATGTTGATCTTTTTACTGTGCCTTTGCAGGGCAAGCTCAACCTTTTTCCGTAAATGTGCCGCCAGTGCGCCATCGCCTATGAGGTAGTCCGCTTGAATGAAACAGTCACAATGAAACTGCTCGTATAAGGCGCAGGAGATTTTATGGATTGCGTTGTAAAGCTGTTCACTATCTTTTCTGTATCCCTCAATCCACAGGGAGATTACAAAATAGCCAAACCCATAATCATGCACCATCAAATTCTGTACCGCCGCAATTTCCGGGTATGCCTCAACAGTCCGCAGAACATCGTCAATGATATTCTGCTGGTCGGCTTGGCCCATGACCCGTCCCAGGACTTCCCAAAGGCTTTTTATCCCCGCTATCACAATAAATCCAGATACCACAACGCCGCAGTAGCCGTCGATCTGCCAGCCTGTCACATGGCCGACTATGGTTGAGAACAAGACCCCTCCCGTGGCAGCGGCATCGCTGATACAGTCCGCCGCAGTTGCTTTCAGTGTTTCGGAATTTGTTGCTTTCGCAAACTGCTGGTTGTAAAAATACATATAGCCTTTTACCAGAATGGACAGTACCAGGACAATGATCGTTGCCACGCTGAACAGCGGCTTTTGAGGGCTGACAATGGACTGAAAAGAGGTGTGTACGAGTTTTCCACCCATCAGCACCACGGCAAGGGATGCAAAAATCCCCATAATCCATTCAAAGCGTCCATGGCCGAACGGGTGGGTACTCCCCCTGCCATACCGTGCGATCTGAAATCCCAAAAGCGTCATAAGTGAAATCCCTGCGTCTGACAGGTTGTTAAATCCGTCCGCAGATATGGCAACCGACCGGCTCAAAAACCCGGTCACGATTTTTGCCGTACACAAGAGCAAATTCAGGACAATGCCCGCGATGCTTGACAGTGAGGCATACGCTCTTTTTACTGCCATTTCGGATGTGTTCGGCTTCCCTCTGAAATACAGTTTGATTAGTTGCGCCATCATAGGCTGTTCCTCCTTTAATCTTGAACAATAGTTCATTATTGTTCAATAAAAAAAGGAACCGGTCTAAAGACCGATCCCCGACAAATACATTTTGGATAATTTGTGTAAAATCATAATCGCCCATTCCTTTCCCTTGTAGTGGTACATGATCTGCATGAGGCCGTCCACAAAATTGTTCGCAATAATGTGGATGAAAACTGTGTCGGCGGAACTGTCGTCCCGATGCTCCAACAAATGCGCTTCTATATCTTTGACAAAGCGTTCTTTCTCACATTCATACTTTGTGCCGCCGCCCTTGTCGATCAGGATGATAAATTCTTTCCGATGGTCAAAGAGGTTCAGCAGACATTCAGTTTCAGCCTTGCTTAACCCATAGATTTCTGTGTTGCTGTGCTTGCTTTCATCTGCTCCGCCAGCGGTCAATACCCGTTCCCAATCATACAGAACAGGGCGGAGGATGGCATCGAACAGATCAGCCTTGTTCTTGTAGTAAGAATAGATTAGGCCGGTAGGGATTTTCGCTTTGGCCGCGATATTACGCATAGCAGCCAGTTTGTAACCTCTATCATAAAATTCATCCAGAGCCGCGACAAGAATTTTCTCCCGTATCTCGTCCTTCAATACTTGTGCCATAGCGCCCTCCAATATTGAATTACTGTTCAAGTATAGCCAAGAGTGCTGCGTTTGTCAAGACCTATTTTGCTTCTACAAATAGTGTGAATTATTTTATCCAATCGATAGAACTGTATAGACATATTCAAAGCAAAAGAGGAACGGTAAAATGTAATAGGGTGATATGAATATGGCAAAAAGGCCCGTACCACGATATGATTTCAAGGCTTTTGGGGCGGCAATTAAGGCGGCGCGGCTGGAACGCAAGGAGAGCCGGAAAAAGGTATGCGACGAGATGTATTTATCCCCGCGCTATCTCGCCAACATTGAGAACAAGGGCCAGCACCCAAGCCTGCAAATCTTCTTTGAGCTAATACTGCGTTACAACATATCCGTTGACCAATTCCTTTTGGAGCAGCCCACAGGAAAGAACACCCAGCGCCGTCAGCTTGATGTTCTGCTGGATGGTATGAACGATAACGGGTTGCGGATCGTGACTGCAACAGCAAAAGAAATCGTGCAGATTGAACAGGCCCAACCAAACGGACAGGAGGACGCTTAACCGCGCCCTCCTGTCCCGCTCTGCCGCTATTTACCCATGCACTTGGCCCGGAACAAATCACACTGACGTTTTATCTCAGCGATTTCCTGTTTGGTCAAATCCCGCTCATTGTCGGTTATCTGATCTTCCATAAAACTTGCGTAAGCGTCCAGTAGACTGTCCAGCAAAACCTCCGGCGTGGCCATATGCTCGGCACTATACCAAGTACTCCGCACAGGTTCCCAAGCCATTAACGCATAACCGTGTTTAGTGAACACAACTTCATAGAGCGGGTCTTGCTGAAGGTAATCATCGAAAATCGCAAGCACTTTCTCAAATGTCAGCATCAAATCGCCCCCTAAACATAAATCAAATCAGCCATAATAATTTCTTCCACCCTGACCCGACAATTATTCACCAAACCCACCCATGTCATCTGGTCACGGGCTTTCAATTCCTCGGTCGCGCCAGCGGCCTCCATCATCTGAGGGAGCATTCTGTCCATCCACTCCTGGGCGGTATCGTCAATGTCCAGCAGGTGGGCGGTGAGTTTTCCGCTGCCCGCCAGTTCCCGCCACAGGTCATGCTTGTGTTGCTTCAAGTAGCTGCGCCGCAGACTGCCATACTTGCCGACTGTCCTGACCGGCTCTGCCGATTCGGGGTCTAGTGCCAGATCAGGGATGTAGTAGTCGCCTACTTTCGTATAGGTTAATTCTGCCATAATGAACCTCCTTGTGTTCAAGTCCCATTGTCCTATTCTTTCCACGAAAAGTCCAGTTGATCGTGTCCCTGTTCGTGAATTTTTGTGGGCAACTGAACTCGTCACAAGGTATTATGGCACATCTCTGATGTCACCGGACGAATTGAAAACACTTCCAAAAGGACATTTTATCCTTGCAAAAACGGGAAACTGTCCTATGCAGACCCGGCTTCCCCTGTTTCTTAAATGGGGGATTCAGCTTGGCGATGCGTATGAGGTGCCGGAGCAGGCTGCCAGAAGTGTGAAGTATGCAGATCGCTTTGAACTGGAACAGGAGATTGTGCGGCGCAGAGATGCAGAAGATGATGAATGGGAAGAACCGCCAATGTCTGATGCCGGTGAAATATTCAAGGGCGGTCAGCAACAGTCACAAGCGCAGACGGCGAAAGAACACAGCAGCATACCAAGACGTCCTCCGCTGCGAACCGATTAGGAGGTGATCCAGGTATGGGGTATTTTTCTAACATCTACAAAGCAGAACTGCCCCATCGTGCCAAAACCGTGTATATGTATTTGAAAGACCGGAGCAATGCACAGGGACAATGCTATCCAGCGATTGGTACCATCGCAAAGGAACTACATCTGTCCCGGCGCACGGTGGAACGTGCGATTCAGGATTTGATTACAGCCGGACTCTTAAAGAAAGAACAACGTTGGCGGGAGAACGGCGGCAGGAGCAGTCTGCTGTTTACTCTGACAGACTGTAATTAAAAAGTATCGCCACCAAGGGGAGCATCTGTCCTCTTGGTGGCGTATGGATTATGTCACTGCGGCGTATCCAGAAGGGATCACCTGAAGAAATCCTAATAGACAGAGAAAAAGAACCACCTTCCGTGAAAGGTGGCAGTCTCTTATCTGTTGTTCAGCATCTCCTGAATTGCTGCGCGGATAACAGATTTATCACGGTCGTTCAGTCGCATATACTGACGCAAAAGCTGTTGATCCTCGCTGTCTATGTGCTGAATCTGTGGATGAAGGATAGCATCGCCAGGGATGTTTAAGGTGTCAACAAGACGCAAAAGAATATCGATGCTTGGACGCTTTTCCTCGTTCTCTAAAGCCATAAGGAAGCGGGCGGTAGTTCCCACTTTTTCCGCAACCTCTTCCTGTGTTCGATTTGCATCTACACGGTATTTTTTGAAGATAGGCCCCATGTAGGAAATATCCATTTTTTCTGTTTCAGCCACTATCAGTTCACCTCCAATACCATTTTACAGTTCAGGTATCGAGGCGTGAACGTTCTGCGAGTTCGTGAATAACACGAAATATGAAAAAAGGTGCCATATAAAGTAACACCATATTTAACAAATGTAAGAAAATAAAAAGACAACTTTGCTATTCTGATTTTACAGAAGCAAAGTTGTCTTTTTTATTTATGCATGAGTTTAAAAAAAGAATTTCAGATCTTCTTCTACTGTGCTAATTCCCGCAATACCAAAGTTCTCTACCAAAACTTTTGCCACATTGGGGCTGAGGAATGCCGGGAGAGTGGGACCGAGATGGATATTCTTCACGCCAAGATACAGAAGCGCCAGCAGAACGATGACAGCCTTCTGCTCATACCACGCAATGTTGTAGGCGATGGGCAGGTCGTTGATATCGTCCAGACCGAAAACTTCCTTGAGCTTCAAAGCAATGACAGCCAGAGAATACGAATCGTTGCACTGCCCGGCGTCCAGAACACGAGGAATGCCGTTGATGTCGCCCAAAGGCAGTTTGTTGTACTTGTATTTCGCGCATCCGGCTGTCAAGATCACAGCATCTTTCGGCAGTGCCTTGGCAAATTCGGTATAGTATTCCCGGCTCTTGGCACGGCCGTCACAGCCCGCCATCACAACGAACTTTTTGATCGCGCCGCTTTTTACCGCATCGACCACCTGATCCGCCAGAGCCAGAACCTGCGCGTGTGCAAATCCGCCGATCAGCTCTCCTGTTTCAATTTCAGTAGGTGCAGCGCATCTTTTTGCGTGTTCAATGATAACGGAAAAATCCTTCTGCTCCCCGATTTCTCCTGGGATATGGGTACATCCCGGATATCCTGCTGCGCCAGTAGTGTAGAGTCTGTCTTTGTAGCTGTCTTTAGGAGGCACGATGCAGTTGGTCGTCATCAGGATAGGACCGTTGAAGGATTCAAATTCCTCCTTCTGCTTCCACCACGCATTGCCGTAGTTGCCGATAAAGTTGGGATACTTTTTGAATGCCGGGTAATAGTGGGCAGGGAGCATCTCGGAATGGGTATAAACATCCACGCCGGTTCCCTGTGTCTGCTCCAGCAGCATTTCCAAATCCCGCAGGTCGTGACCGGAAACCAGAATACCGGGATTTGTCCCAACGCCAATATTTACCTTCGTAATTTCGGGATTTCCATAGGCTTCCGTGTTGGCCTTGTCCAGCAGAGACATACCGGATACGCCGTGTTTTCCGGTTTCCATTGTCAGAGCAATCAATTCTTCTACGCTGAGATTGTCATCCAGTGTAGCTGCCAGCGCCCGCTGAAGGAAGGCATCGACCTCCTCATCATCCTTCAGTAGAACGTTTGCGTGTTTGGAGTATGCGGACAATCCCTTCAGACCGTAGGTAATCAGTTCTCGCAGAGAACGGATATCCTCGTTTTCAGTAGAAAGAACACCGACAGTTGCGGCTTTTTCTTCCCAATTGCCAGAGCCATTCCATTTTGCCGCTTCGGGCAGACCGGAAGGATCGGCAATCTGCGCCAACAGCACATCTTTTTCAGTCAGTGTGGCACGGATTCTTGCCTCAATGCTCTCTTTGTCAAAATTTGCATTGGTGATGGTGGTGAACAGATTCAGGGTAATCAAGTGATTGATTTCCGCAGATACCTGCTTCCCTTCCTGACGCAGTGCAGTTGTAACAGCTGAAATCCCTTTTGTGACATAGACCAGCAGATCCTGCATAGCTGCCACATCAGGCTTCTTCCCGCATACACCGGACATGGTGCAACCTTTGCACCCGGCGGTTTCCTGACACTGATAGCAAAACATTTTTTGTTCCATAATAGACCTCCTAAAAACTTTTAAAATTTGAAATGATGTAGTTACTTTTCAATCAAAAAAGTATATAGATGCGCTTGAATTAATCTTCCCAAGCGATTGCAGACACAGGACACGAATCAATTGCATCCTGCACGGCGCTTTGATTGTCATCGTTTGCTGGTTGGTATGCTTCCGCCTTCTCGTGCTCATTCATACGAAAAACTTCGTCGCAGATCCCACAGCAAAGCCCGCAGCCAATGCAGAGATTCTGATCTACTTTTATTTTCATAAAATCACCTCCCTCTGTCAATTTTACGTTTGATTAAAATACAACGACCAAAAGCATCTTGAACGCTTCCTGTCCATATACCGCGTGAGGGTGTCCAGCTGGCATGACGATGGATTCTCCTTCATGCAACAGATATTCTGTGCCGTCAATGGTGATTTTTCCAACGCCGTCCAGACAGGTTACGAAAGCGTCGCCGCCCGATTCATGGGTGCTGATTTCCTCGCCCTTTGCGAATGAGAACAGGGTAATACTTACTGCCGGATTTTGCGCCAGCGTCTTGCTGACTACCTGCCCCTCCTGATAGGAGATCTGCTCCTTCAGCGTCAGAACCTCGGCTTGCGCAATGTTTTTCATTTTTTTACTCATAACAGTCACCTCCTGCAATATAATTTGTTTTTGTCTGTCGGATATATTCCAAAAACTGAAGAACCGAATCAGAGGTTATTCCAGAATCTTTCCATCAATCGAGATAGTGACCACCTGCCAGGGAATGAATTTTCCGCTTGCCTGCAATGCTTTTTTAGCAGCTAACTCCAGTCCGCCGCAGCAGGGAACTTCCATCCGCACAATGGTCACGCTCTGGATATTGTTGTTTTGGATAATCTGCGTCAGCTTTTCGCTGTAATCCACGTTGTCCAGCTTGGGGCAGCCAATCAGCGTAACCTTCCCACGCATAAAATCCTCGTGCATTCTGGCATAGGCATATGCGCTGCAATCTGCCGCAATCAGCAACTTGGCTCCTTCAAAATAGGGGGCACCTACTGGGACCAGCTTAATTTGGCAGGGCCACTGCCTCAGCTGTGACTCAGCCTGCATCGGGGCAGAAGGAGCAGATTCCTGCGAATGCTGGATTCGCTGCATTCGGCTGCCCGGGCAACCCGCATGAACACCAACGGAAGGAGAATTCATTCTGTTCTTTTTTCTCATATTTTCCTGCACAGCCTTTTCGTCATAGGCAGCAGCTTCCCGTTCCACAAAGGAAATCGCACCGGTGGGGCAGGTGGGCAGGCAATCGCCCAGACCATCGCAATAATCGTCCCGCAGGAGTTTTGCCTTCCCGTTTACCATGCCGATAGCCCCTTCATGGCAGGCTTCGGCGCAGGCCCCACATCCATTGCACTTTTCTTCGTCTATCTGAATAATTTTCCGAATCATGTTTGCTTCATCCTTTCTCTTGCGTTTCTGGATTTAGTATACTATAATATGAAATGAAAGTCTGTTGTTATAACAACAAGGAGTGAAAAATATGAATTTATCCAATACACAACTGTTTCGAGGACTGGAAGAAGCAGAGATTACATCTCTTTTGGGTTGCCTGAATGCCACAACGCGTAGTTTTCAAAAAGGAGAGGTAATCCTTTCAGAAGGAAACATCACGGAAAATATCGGGATCTTGCTGTCCGGCCTGGCGGTGATCTCCTGCAACGATATCTGGGGCAATACCAGTATTTTGGGTCATGTTGCGCCCGGCTCTGTATTCGCCGAGGTGTATGCCTGCATTCCGGGGGAGCCGATGTTGGTTACGGTGTCCGCTGCGGAGGATACATCCATATTGTTTATGAATGTGGGGCGTGTCCTGGCTACTTGTACCAATGCCTGTCCATTCCACACAAGACTTGTCCGAAATCTGCTGACTGTCTGCGCTCACAGAAACCTTCAGCTTTCTCAAAGAATCCAGCATACCAGTTCCAAATCCATTCGGGGGCGGTTGATGTCCTATTTTTCGGAATGCGCCAAACGCGCCGGGAGCAATTCTTTCCTGATCCCCTACAACCGCCAACAGTTAGCTGATTATCTGAATGTGGACCGCAGTACCATGTGTAACGAGCTTTCAAAAATGCAAAAAGACGGAATTATTGAGTACAGCAAGAATCAATTTTTATTAAAAGATAGCTTGATGTTTCAATAGAGAGTATGAGTGATTCATTGTATGTTTTCTGATGATCTATTTTATCAAAAAAATACTTTTAAGTGTCCTTCAAAAATCTCTCAAGCTGTTATATATCAATATGTTATACCTTTCCAATACATGGGAGTCATAACTTCTGCAATCTCTGGCAGAGTGACATCCCGCAAGGCCCATCGTTTGAACTCCTCAAAACCAGTACGGTCTACAATGTATCCAATATGCTCTTTTCCGCCGGGAGCATTGGGGTCGATGTACTCCTTCACATAGTCGTAGGTATTGAGAATGATTTTGATAATACTGTCTTCGTCCACCCACTTGATGAAATCTTCACCCAGACGCGGGTTCTTTTTGCCAGTTCTACCCAACAAAGTAAGTCTATAGTATTTCTTTTCACTACGAGTCCATGCAGCATTCGGACAGGCCAAAACACATTCTCCACAGCCAATGCATCGCCGCTCATCTCGTTGAGGACGGAAGTTGACTGGCTTCAGAGCCTCAACAGATTTCTTTTTGCAGGCTTTTACACAGGCCCCGCAGCTAACACAACGATCAGACTCAAGATGAGGTACTGTCATACCCATGATGCCAAAGTCATGCATACGTACTTTGGCACAATCATTGGGGCAACCAGTCAGAGCAATCTTAAAGTGGAGATCGTTGGGGAAAACAGCTTTTTCAATACGCTGGGCAAGCGCAGTGGTATCATAACAGGCGAATGGACAGACACGGTTGCCCACGCAAGCGGTGATATTTCGGGTTCCAGCAGCAGGATAGCCGCAGCCCACTTCATCCTGATTGATCTCCAAACCGTCAATCAGGCTTTGAAGGGCAGCATTAACCTCTGGCATCTTTTCAAAAGGAATACCAGGAATCTCAAATCCCTGTCGGCTGGTAATATGAACTGTGCCATTTCCGAAAGTTTCTGCAATATGCTGAATTTGGCTCAGATATTTGGCATCCAGATGACCACCGGGAACACGGATTCTGGAAGCAGTCATACCACGTTCTTTAGTGACACGAAACGCATTCTTTTTTAGTATTTTTGTGTTGATATCCATGTTACCCCTCCTTAATCTACTAAAAATTTCCCTTTGGTATAGTTAAATACTGGACCGTCCAGGCAAACATAGGTGTCCCCAATCTTACAGTGACCGCACTTGCCCAGACCGCAGCACATTTTCCGTTCCTGAGAAATCCAGACATTTTCTTCTGGAAGTCCAATATCCAGTAATCCCTGCACGGAAAAGCGCATCATGGCAGGAGGCCCTACTACAACAGCCACTGTGTTCTGCACATTATCCAGTTTGATTTGAGGGATGTACTGAGTAACAAGGCCCACATGACAGGCAACATCCTCTTCTGCACAATCTACCGTAAGGATGATATCCATGTTTTTTTTCCAGAGCTTCAGATCGTTGCGGAAAAGAATGTCATGCGACGTTTTGAAGCCTGCAATCAGAGTCATATGCCCCCGCTGCTCTGGATGATTGAAAAAGTAATCCACCACTCCTCGAACAGGCGATAGACCAGTTCCGCCAGCCATGACGATGATGTCCTTACCTGCATAGTCTGATACATCGAATCCATTCCCATAGGGACCACGCAGCAAAAGAGTATCACCCACATAATGTTCAAAAACTTCATTGGTAACCTTGCCCACTCGACGAATGGTTAGATCTACGAAGTTGTCTCCAATACCACTGACTGATATAGGAGCTTCTCCATATTTAGGAATCGACACTTCAAAAAACTGTCCCGGCTTAACATCTCCTTGAAACTCCATACGGAACGTATACTCAATTTTTGTGTGCCGAATTACTTCCAAAATTTTGGATGGGAAAGGAATATAATCATTTTTCATCATTGTTCAGTCACCTCCGTCATAGCACTCTGCAATTTGTTGATGCAACCTGAAAATGAGATATACTCCGGACAGATATCGTCGCATCGTCCGCAACCCACACACATGTGATAGCCATTGCGTTGTTTGTAGTCCAGTACCTTGTGCAGTACCTTGAACCGCATCCGTTCTCCGTTTTTTTTCCGATAACTGCCGCCACCGGCCACATCGGTAAAGCCATCTACCATACAGGAGGCCCAGATACGACGGCGCTCTCCAACCTTGCCATTCTCACTATAAAAGAGATCCTGCATAGTAAAGCAGGTACAGGTAGGACAGACAAAATTGCAACGTCCACAGTTGATGCAGCGGCTATTGTATTCCTCCCACATAGTACTTTTGGCCACCTCTGCGGTCAGATTTTCAGGGACTTGAACTGTAACTTGGTTTTCAGTGACATGAGCAGGGATGACTTCCTGCTGTTCACATCCAGCTTGTACTAACTGTTTCACCCATGCCTCATCCTTACAGTCCACCAGATAGGTGCCGTCAGGCTGGCGGTCGATGCTCATATCATATTTAGTGCTTACATTGGTTCCCATACTGACGCAGAAGCAATTTTCAAAGGAATGTTCACAGCCCATCAGCACAATCTTAATGTTATCCCGCAGATGCTGATAGTAATAATCTGCTGGACTGTTGTGTAGGTACATATCGTCCAGCCGCTTAAGAGCATATAGGTCGCAGCTACGCAAGAAAATGACTGCGCCTTTTTGGGGAAAATCGGCTTCTTT
Source organism: Clostridia bacterium (assembly GCA_910574475.1). Lineage (GTDB taxonomy): Bacteria > Bacillota > Clostridia > Lachnospirales > Lachnospiraceae > Laedolimicola. The sequence continues at coordinate 36,588 of CAJTAT010000011.1, forward strand.
GGTTTGCCCTTCCGTAAAGAAGAACAGGGTTTGAGAAACGGGTGTCAGCACTTCCTTGAAGGAATAATCAGATTTTTTGTCGAACACGATTTCGTCAGCATGTTCAATTTTTCCATAACGGATACAATCTGTATCAGAAAAGCGTCCGCCGCCAGAAAAGTTGCGGGGAGCATAGATATGGTAATTTGTTTGCCATGTCTGAAATAATACATTCAGTTGCATATCAGTAATATGAAAGCCCATATATTTTCCTCCTTATACTTAAATAACTACATGATGACTATAAGGAGTGTAACACAAACAAAGAAGAATCCATGTTGCGTGTGCAACATGGATTCTTCTTTGTTTGATGCTGTAGATTATTTAATGGGGAGCTTGTAGTATTCAATTATAACAGTTGGAATGTGTTTTTTTCATAAGAAATCAGTCCATCCTTTTGCATATAAGATAGTTCTCGAGTTAACGCGCTGCGGTCGGCACATAGATATTTAGCCAATTCAAGTCGACTTAAGGGGATGGTAAATTGCCTGCTATCTTGATCAAGGGCTTGTTGCTGTAAATATGTAAGAATTTTTTCTCGTAGAGTTTTTTTCGAGATTACTTCAATTTTGTGCATCAGCTGAACATTTTTGTCTCCTATCAGTTGAACCATATTTTCAATCAACCGATGATGAAAGGTACAGCTCATTTTACATGAGTGAATAATTTTATGGAAAGGTAAAAATAGAACTGTACAGGGTGCAGCTGCGAAAAAACTAACATGTGCATCTAAATGGCTTCCACAAGAAAAAGATTCCCCAAAAAGCTCACCATCTTTCATTGCTACAAGGAGTGTCTGGTAGCCTTCTGAATCTTCCTTAACCATATGGACGATGCCAGACAATATAATGCCAACACTTCGAACCTCATTACCTTCCAGAAGGATAAGTTCATCTTTTTGATAATTTTTTTGGAAGCTTCCCAAACAATTCAACATGGCTGGAAGATCCTCTTCACAAATACCATTGAAGATTGGGAGCGAAGCAAGTTGTTTGAAATTAAGTTGCATATTGTCTCTCCTTTCTTCTGAGATAAAGTATAGCATTTTGTGGTAGGTGTTGCAAGCGCAACACAGAACTGATGAAAAATGCTTTATTCTTATAAAGAGATATAAAAATTTTTCAAGAAAGGATACTTGTCAACGTGATTAATAATGAAACCCATCTTTTATACAGTGTATTGTGCTATGAAGAAGGACATTGTAGACGTACGCAACATATCCTTAAGGTTTATGCATTAGCCAAGCTGTTTGGTGAGCAAGAAAAAATCTCTGTTGAAGATCAGCAAATTTTGCAAGCAGCAGCCATTTTACATGATGTGGCAATTAAATATTGCAAAGAACATTATAACGGGGATGCCAGTCAGAACAATCAGAAATAGGTGGTATCTATCCTTGTGACTCGCTTTTTAGAATCGGCCAATTATCTTCCGTCGTATGTTCCGAAAATCATTGAACTGGTGAATTGCCATCATGATTATGACAAGCCCAAAAATAAACTATTGCAACTTTTGATGGAAGCCGATCTAATTGTAAACTGCTATGAAAACCGGCCAGATTATAAAAAAGCAGAGTATATAAAGAAAATTTTTCAAACAGATGGAGGAAAGGAACTGATGGCACTTTGTTTGAAAAAAGAAATGGAATAGGAGGGTATTATGTATCAGGAAAATATAATTGATATGTTAATGCGGAAGATGATTCATTTTAACCAGAATGATCCACAACGCATTCATCATTTGATAAAAGTTCACAGTTTTGCACAGATGATTGGTCGTATGGAACAGTTGGATGGGCATAGTCAGTTTTTGACCGAATGCGCCGCATTGGTTCATGATATTGGTATTCGGCCGGCAGAAAAAAAGTATGGGATGTCCAGTGGGAGATTACAGGAGCAAGAAGGTCCTTTTTATGCCCGCAAAATGTTGGGAGAGCTGGGATTTGAGGAAGCAGACATCAATCGAATCTGCTATTTAGTAGGACACCATCATACCTACGCAGATATAGATGGTATTGACTATCAGATTCTTGTGGAAGCAGATTTTTTGGTAAATTTTTATGAAGATAATCTGGGAAAAAACATAATAGAAACCACATTACAGAAGATTTTTCAAACAGAGTCAGGAAAAACACTGTGCAGACTTTGTTATTTCGGTCACTGAGGAAATATGGCTATGGCAGATAAAAAGCAAACTCAAATTTTATTGATCAATGATATGGCAGGTTGAAGAATCCAAACTATGCGACTACAGAGCAGACTTTTGGAGATCAGCTTCACACATATACTATCGTAGATGCGATCAATGATAAAAATGTCCTTCCGTTCCGGGTTGATTATATCAAGACCATGGATGTTGATGCTGACATTGATGAAGAAGAAGTATGGGATATTGATCGAAAGAAAGCATTAGAGGCGCCAGCGCGAATCAGTCTTATTTCCAATTATATTCTGGAGCATTTTGATCAGAAGACATACAGAGGAGACAAGACCTATGTTTTTAATGGATTGACCAATATTTCTGAGGTTGCCTCTGCCGCCCGGGGCAAGGTTGAAGAAATCAAGAAAAAACAGCGAATCACCGGGTTTAATTCAATTTTTGCAGTGGCTTCTGTACCGATGGCAAAACTGTACTATGATGAATTTCGAAAGATTATGAAAGCAGATCCCACAAAGCAGCTAAAGATAGCTGTCATATATAGCTATGGGGCAAACGAAGAGGAGGTGGAGGGTATTCTTGATGAGGAAAACTCAGAGGATACATCTGCACTTGATCAGCCTGATCGGGATTTTCTTGAAGACGCCATTTATGATTATAATTTGATGTTCCACACAAAGTATGATACATCAAGCAATAAATTCCAGAATTACTACAAAGATGTATCCCTTCGGATGAAAAACAAGGAACTGGATCTGTTGATTGTTGTGAATATGTTCCTGACTGGGTTTGATGCAACTACACTGAACACGCTTTGGGTGGACAAGAATCTAAAAATGCATGGCCTTATCCAGGCATTTAGCCGTACCAACCGTATCCTGAACAGCATTAAGACTTTTGGCAATATTGTCTGCTTTCGAAACTTACAGAAAAGAGTGGATGCGGCGATTTCTCTGTTCGGAGATAAAAATGCAGGCGGTATCGTTCTGATGCAGAGCTTCAAGGATTACTATTATGGTTTCAAATCTGCTGATGGAAAGCAGATACCAGGTTATACAGATCTGATAGAAGACCTGACCACGCAATTCCCGGTCAGCCTGCCGCAGATAGTTGGGGAGAAGAGTCAGAAAGATTTCATTGCTTTATTTGGCGCAATCCTGCGGATGCGTAATCTTCTGCTCTCTTTTGACGACTTTTCTGGCAAAGAGATTATTTCTGAGCGGGATCTTCAAGATTATCTTGGAAAATATCAGGACCTGCGGGATGAATGGAAGCGAAGGAGAGAAAATGGAGAGAGCACAGATATTGTTGACGATATTGTGTTTGAGATAGAGCTTATCAAACAGATCGAGATTAACATTGATTATATTTTAATGCTTGTAAAAAAATATCACGATACCCACTGTGAGGACAAAGAGGTCCTGATCACAATTAAGAAAGCTGTTGATGCCAGTATGGAGCTTCGAAGCAAGAAGCAGCTGATTGAAGCATTTATCGCGAAAATCAACGACACAGATGATGTTCTGACAGAGTGGAACAAATATGTGTATGAGCAGCGAGAGAAGGATTTGAATCAGATGATTCAGGAGGAAAAGCTGAAACCAAGGGAAACACGAAAGTTTATGGAGAATGTGTTCCGAGAGGGTGAGGTAAAGACGGTAGGTACCGATATAGATAAGATCATGCCGCCGGTCAGCCGTTTTGGCGGCGGAAACCGTGCAAAAAAGAAGAAGACGGTTATTCATAAACTGAAAGACTTCTTTGAAAAATATTATGGCATAGGCGATAGAACATTTGAGGAGGATCAGGAAGAGCATAAAACTATAACGTATGATTACTCTGTGGAAGAGGAGCCTTTGACGATGGTAGCGGAAGGAGCTGCACCATATGGGAAAGTCTGAAATGAAATAATTTAAAATGTATATCAATCACAATAGTGAGTGATTACATCAAGTTTGTAACTAGTCAGATTAAAAGATAAAAAATTATAAATATTTAGAAAAAAAGTATATTTTATGAAAAAAATCTGTTTTTCATAAAGTGTACTTTTTTGCATTATCCACTTATATGCTTTATCGGCATAATTCTATCACAATATTAGTAAATTTTGCAAATTTTTTTCCTACTTTTTTGGAACATATAACTAAATTTCCCGCTTTTATTTATATTCTATAAAAGTACACTTTTTTAGAATTTTTATCATAAATGGAGAACAAGTTTTTGATAAGAATGTAAAAAAAGGAAGGATTATGTCGTCAAAACATATCTATAAGATTGTGCGCCAGTATAGTAAAGATCATATTCCAGAAGAAGATATNATATCTTCTTCTGGAATATGATCTTTACTATACTGGCGCACAATCTTATAGATATGTTTTGACGACATAATCCTTCCTTTTTTTACATTCTTATCAAAAACTTGTTCTCCATTTATGATAAAAATTCTAAAAAAGTGTACTTTTTTGCATTATCCACTTATATGCTTTATCGGCATAATTCTATCACAATATTAGTAAATTTTGCAAATTTTTTTCCTACTTTTTTGGAACATATAACTAAATTTCCCGCTTTTATTTATATTCTATAAAAGTACACTTTTTTAGAATTTTTATCATAAATGGAGAACAAGTTTTTGATAAGAATGTAAAAAAAGGAAGGATTATGTCGTCAAAACATATCTATAAGATTGTGCGCCAGTATAGTAAAGATCATATTCCAGAAGAAGATATGCGTAAGCTTCAGGAAATCGCAGAGGATTACAAAAAAGTCAAAAATTATGTGTATACACGTTTTGGTGGCATAGCCAGCTTGTCTAAGCTTTATCCTGGCTATACAGTGCAGAATGAAATGGCAGAAAGCGGATTGCGGGAAACATGGGGCGTCCCTTCGGTGTATTTCTATCTTGCAGTTTTCGATGCATTGGGAGACATCAAAGCACAATGGACCAGAACAAAGAGCCAGATATTAAAGCAGGTGGGACAAAACGAAGGATTCACAGAAGACGAAAAGCACTATCTCCGTTTTTTGCTAAAAGTGAATAATGCTTTTGAACAGATTTTGAATGGCAGGCCGGTAGAACTCGTAAAAGAGGTACAGGCACAGTATGATCTGCTGGCAGAGAAGGTGAATGTGGATAAGCTTCATCGATACTTATGCCGGCATGTGAGGAAATATCAAGTAAAATTGCACACAGAAACTGCCTCCGGTTTTTCTATTACCGAAAGAGCGTATCGTTACGGAGAACAGGGCATTTATATTTCCACCAAGGAAAAACGGAAACGGCTCTTTGTGCCATTGACAGATCACAATCAGTATCGCTCTCAGCTTTATATTAAACTTTATCCAGAGGAGGGCAGGATTGAGATTCAGGCCCCTGTCCAGGTATCAGTTCGCAAATATGCAGAATACACCAATAAGGTTGGAGTGGCTTATGGGATGCATACAATGCTGACGACAGATGAAGGGCATTGCTATGGGGAAGCATTTGGAGAGTACCAGATTGCATATGCGGACTGGCTGCGTATGCAGGCCAGAAGTTACTACAAAAACAAGTCAAGTAATCCTGGAAGAAAAAAATACAATGCGAAAAAAAGGTGTCTGGAGGAACAGCTGCACAGCTATATGAACCAGGAGCTGAACCGATTTCTCAAAACAGAAAAACCGAAGACGATTTATCTTGTTAAGCTGCCAGAGACATCAAAAAAAAGCGGGAACAAAAGGATTAATTACTTAGTAAATCTGTGGCAGAGAGGCTATATCCGCAAACGTCTTACACAGAAATGTGAGGAACAGTCCGTGGAGATCGTGGAGGTCTTTGGAAAGGATATCAGCAATGAATGTAGCTGCTGCGGAAGGATAGGGAAAAAGGAAGAAGGGAAATTTATCTGTCCTTTATGCGGCTATTGTGAAGAAGAAAAGAGGAACACTGCCCGCAATATAAAAAAGCGAGGTCAGGGGGAAGGATTTTACAAAGATCATAAGAGTGACCTTTTAGATGAATCTCGGCGATAAGCCAGGATTTTACCGAAAGGACTGAAAGGAAGTGCTCATGATATAAAAAGAAAAAACGGCATTAGAAGGCAGAGGCTAAGGGAGACCTAAGGGACTGCGCATTGGGTATGCCAAGACCCTGTGAACACGTGGATGCGTGATGTAGGAGGGAGCGAAGCGGCTGGCTTAGGGCGGCGGCATCATCAGAATAGCTTGGGCTATGGGGGATGACCAATATATCTTATTATTTAAAGTATATAATATCTTATTATATAAAACGATTTGGATTGATTGTGAGATAAAAACAAAAATAACATTAACGCCAAAGCCTTATTGGGCTTAAAAATAGAAAATTTAAAAAAATCATAGATTTAATATGGAGCAGAGAATGTGGAATTATAGTGAACATTATTTAAAACCAACAATGTTGGACATGGTGGAAGAAAATGGAAAGGCTTGGATGGCTTTGTTTAACAGAAATGGTATTTGTGAGGTAGATATAGCGACACGGCGGGCCAGGGTTCTAAAAGTTTTTTCAGATTATCCACGGGATAAAGAATCACTATACTTTCGAGTAGAAAAGGTAAATCATTACTTGGTTTTTTCTCCCTGTGAAGCAGAAAAAATTGCTATTTATGATTTGAAAAGTGATGTTTTAACCTATATCCCATTGAAGCCTCTAGATGGTAGTTATAAAGAAGACCAAAAAGAAGTAAAATTCTGGAATACTTTCCGATATCAGTCGGATGTTTTTTTGCTGGGATATTCTTATCCAGCAATTATTAAAATTGACATGGACTCCATGGAGATTGTTTATATTACAGACTGGGTAGAAGAAGTAGAAAAAAATATTGAGTTTGGTGATATCCGTGGATATTTTTCAGATGGGCATGTGCTCCATGGAGATCAGATTTTGTTTCCAATAGGATGTATGAACGCAGTACTAGAACTTAATTTAAAAACTCTCAAAACAAAGATTAGAAGATTAAATATTTCAATGAAAGGTATTGGAGGAATTTCTTCTGCAGATGGAAAAAATGTGTGGTTTGTGGGAAGGGGAGAAAAGGAAAACTGGATAGCTCACTGGAACATGGAGACAAATATGATAAAAGAATTTTATCTGAAGGAAGAAAAGAAAGATTTGTTTGATCCATTTTATGCACCAGTCTGTACAACTTCCAGCGTGTTCTTAATGCCGATTTCTGCATCTAATATTTACGAAATTGATGTAAATACAGGAGAAATAGTAAACAATAAAACACTGGAGAAGTTGTTTAAAGAAGAAGGACATTCATTAACATCATGTTGGAAAACAAAAGCCCCAAGATTACGAGACAACTCCTTATTATTTTTGACATGTGATGATTGGGGATGGCATGAATATAATTTGGAGACAGATGAAGTTCAAAGTTATTTTATTTATCTGGAGGAGGAAGAAACAGAGAAGTATTTTCAGGATTGTTTTCTATGTGAAAAATCAAATCATATATTTATGGAAACCAAAATACCTTTGAAATGCCTATTGGAAGAAATGAAAAATAAAGATATTCAAGATATACACAAACGAAACATTAATTTTAGGGATGGGAAAGAAATATATGATCGAATGTGTAGATGAGATTAATCAGGATCCTGTGGAACAAATTTGTTATTAAAAAATTGTTCTATGATTATAAATAAACAATAGGAGCAGAATGGAAATATGAATTGTGGAATTGCACTATTTATTTATGACAGGCCTCAATGTACAAAGAAAGTATTAGAGTCACTGAAAAGGAATTGTATCAGAGAGCTTTATGTATTCCAGGATGGGATTGGAGATAAAACAAATAAAACTGGATGGGAACAGAATGTAAATCTTATAGAGAATATTAATTGGTGTGAGGTTCATTATAAAAAAAATGAACAGAAAGCAAGCAGCCTGGACAAACAGATTATAACTGGCATAAATAGAGTTTTTGAACAAAAGGAAGAAATCATAGTAATTGAAGATGATTGTATTATAAGCAACGATACGATTGCTTTTTTCGAAAAATGTTTTGAAATATATAGGTACAATAAAAGAATTATAAGCATAGATGCATATCTGGAACCAATTGAAGTCCCAGAAGAATATGAAATGTCTGTTATAGCATCAGGGGCTCCATCTAGCTGGGGCTGGGGTACTTGGAAGGATCGCTGGTTAGGATTTCAAAAAGATTTCGCGATTATAAAGCATATAGGCGATGCCATGAAATACAATAAGATGTTTGACACTTGCGGATACCCAATTAAAAAAATTTTGACAGATTACAGCCTGTTAAGTACATGGGATTTTTGGTGGAGTCTTTATGTTTTACTGAAGGAAGGAATATCAATAAGGCCTATATATAACAAAGTATATAATATAGGGTTTGCAAATCCTGGAACACATACTTTTGGGGATTCCCCCTGGGTGGTACCGATTTCGGATAAAAAGAATATAGAGGAAGATCCTCCATTTCAGCTAGAAATTGAACCATGGGCAGAAGCAGGATTTAAAAATTTCTATCAAAGGGTCAATGAAGGAAAAACTTTGATAGAACGGCAAACATATTATAGGGGCTGTCTGGAAAGGTGGCTTGAACTTAAACAGCAGGGAAAAAATATTAGCGATGTGTTGTTAAAGAAAAATATAGATCGAGTAGCTGTCTATGGAACAGGAACAATCGGGAAGTTACTGATTCAGGAATTGGTAGAAAAAGTTACAATATCATATTTTATCGTTACATACAAAAATGCTAATGATTTTATGGGATATAGTGTTTATGAATACCAGGAAGAACAATGGAGAAAAGAAACAGACAGGCTTACTTTAATTGTGATACCAGGATATGATATAGACACGATAAAGCAAATGGTAGGAAAACTTTTTTTAAAAGTATATTGTGTAGATGAGCTTTTTGACAATATTTAGTTAACAACGAAATGATTAGTAAATTTGCTTATATGATTTAAAGTTATTTGAGACATTAGGAGGCAAGTATGATAACTATTTTAGACTATGCAGAAAGAATTATTCATTGTGGCGGCAAGCTTTTTCTTTATGGTTGTGGAGAAATAGGCACATTAATGGAAGAATTTTTATCACATTATGGAATCAAAATATCTGGATATTTAGTATCTGATGGCCATATGAAAATAGATACAATAAATGGTATTAACATTTTTGAAATATCAAAAACAGCTTGTTCAGAGAAAGATGGTATTATACTTGCAGTTTCTTCACTATATTATAATGAAATTATTCCAGAAATAGTAAATAAAAATTATAAAAATCTTTATTTTTTAAGGCTTGAGGAGATATATGTAGCAAAAGCAATGAAAAAACTTTCTGAATTAGGAGTAGATTTGAGAACAGACATATTAGATTTTGGAGAGTTCAAATTTCCGAATCTGTTTGAGTTTGCCTCAAAGGAAATGACTGTATCAGAATTATATGAAACAATATCTGAATTTCAAGATTTAGTTTATCCTTTTTTAGATGATTATAGTCAAGTGGCAGAAGGATTATATGAACATAAAAAAGTAAGATTGGATAAGAATGATATTGTGTTGGATTGCGGCGCTAATATTGGCTTATTTTCTGCCAGGGCGGCGGCTTTGGGGTGTAAAGTATTTTCGTTTGAACCATCTCCAATACCATCACAATATTTGAAAATGGTAAAAGAAATATATCATAATATCACAATAGTTCCATATGCTTTGGCAGAAAAGGAAGGGGTTTCCACTTTTTTTGATGTAGAAAGTAATATCGGGGCTGGAAATATTATTGGCTCAACGCATGACGGGGTGGGTAAAAGATTTAAAGTAAAGGTAACAACTGTTGATGAGTTTGTAAAGAAAAACAGATTAGAAAAACTAGATTTTATTAAAGCAGATATAGAAGGTGCAGAAAGGATGATGCTAAAAGGAGCCAGAGAAACATTGAGGAGATATTCTCCTAAATTATCCGTATGCTTCTATCATCTTTATGATGATATTTCAGTATTGACGGATTTAATATTGGACGCTAATCCAAATTATAAAATTACGTACGCATGGCAAAAATTATATGCTTGGGTAGAATAAGATAAAATAGAGTATTTTGACTAATTTAAGAAAAGTAACTGTCAGGGAAAATTTCTGAGGAGACTGTTGTGAGAAAAAAGGGTTTTATCTCTGTGATTGTTCCAGTTTATAACGTGGAAAAATATGTGGAACGCTGTGTTGAATCTATTATTAGGCAAACCTATGACAAGCTTCAAATTATTCTTGTTGATGATGGCTCTAAAGATAAAAGCGGTCTCATTTGCGACAATTTGGCCCAAAGAGACGAGAGAATAAGCGTACTTCACAAGAACTGGGGAGGCCTGGCAGATACAAGGAACGTGGGACTCGCGTTTGCTGTGGGTGAATATATAAGCTTTATTGACAGCGACGATTATATTCAGGATACCATGTTGGAGGATATGGTTAGGGCGATAGTACGGCATAGCTGCGATATTGCTATATGCGGAAGATATGATGTATTTGAAGAGAATTTCAGGACAAGAAAATCTTTTTGTTTAACAGAAGAAAGAATTTTTGAAGGAGAAGGATTATTAAGAGAATACTTTAAAGGCTCGGGCGTAGAACAATCCTCATGTTGTGATAAAGTGTTTCATTATCGAGTGGTAGAGAAACTGCGTTTCCCAACAGGAAAGACATCGGAGGATGTTTATTTTACATATGCAGCTTTTAATAATGCGAAAAGGGCAGTTCATGTGGGAAAACCGTTGTATTATTATTGGCATAGGAAAGGCAGTATAACTGCAAAAGTACCAATCGATAAAACGGAATTAGATGTAATGGGTCTCATGAAAAAAATTGAGAGAGAGCTGTGGAGAGAAGGGAGATTCTTCATATTAAAAGCCTTTTATTCTTTTTATATGTCCGCTTTTATCACATTGTATGAAGAAGTTAGGAAGAGTGCAGAGGTTGATAAAAGTTTTGAAAAATACAGAATTTGGCTGAAAACAGAAGCGCTTGTAAGAATCGTATTTTTGCTGGTAAATTCATATATTTTGCCGGAAAGAAAATGGATATTTATTAAAATGCTATTAGATGTTTAATTTAAAACAGGAGAAAATGGAATGAAACGAGTCGCAATTTTTGGTGCAGGAGCGTATGGGGTTGTAGCGCTTGATAAGATTGGCGCAGAGAATGTAGATTATTTTCTGGATAACAATATGGAGAAACAGCATACGCTTTTTAAAAATATAGAGGTTATTACTTTAGAAGAGTTTATGCCGCAAAAGGATAAGTATCATGTTGTTATAGCAAGTCGTTTATATGCCTCAGAGATGGAAGCGCAGATCAAGGCAATGGGAATCACCGATTACTCCAATGTAATAAAATATCTGAGATATTCTGAGACAGATGAGTTGGTACATAATCCCTACGAATCGAAACCTGCAGTCGGGACGGAGGAAGAATTTAATTCTAGTAAGACATTAGAGGCAGCCAGGGAAGTAGTATATAAGGATACTGAGGAACTCTATGGAAAGAATCTGTTGTTTAGCCTTGTTGAAGTGGAGACTATAAACCGCTGCAATGGTTCTTGTAGCTTTTGCCCTGTTAATCACAAAGATGATCCCAGAGAAAAAAAGATTATGTCTGAAGAGATGTTTAAGGACATTGTGAGACAATTAGAGGAAATAGGATACACAGGGCGGTTCACTACATTTTCCAATAATGAACCACTTTTGGATGAAAGAATCATTGAGTTTAACCGGTATGCGCGGGAGCATTTGCCATATGCAAGGCTCCACTTATTTACGAATGGCACATTGCTGACATTAGATAAATTTATCGCTTTAATGGATAGTTTGGATGAGCTGATTATAGATAATTATCATCCAGAATTGAAACTTATTAAACCCTGTGCAGAAATTGTGAAATATTGTGAGACTCATCCTGAATTAAAGAAAAGGGTAACGATTGATCTGCGCAAGCCCCAGGAAATATTAACGACCAGGGGAGGTCAGGCGCCAAATAGGCATCTGATTGGTTCTTATGCAGAAGATAGATGCATGCTGCCTTTCAGACAGATCGTTATTCGGCCAGATGGAAAAGTTTCTTTGTGCTGCAATGATGCTATTGGAAAATATACTCTTGGAGACTTGACAAAAGATAGTCTGTTGGATGTCTGGTATGGTCCGAAGTTTCAAATGGTACGTAACTGCTTGTATAAAGGACGCAAAAATTGGGGAGATTGTCAATTTTGTGATTCGTTCTACACAATTATGTAGGAATGATTAAGAAATTAGGGAAGGACTGTCTGATATGTGTAAAGTACTCACATTGTTATATCACAGAGTAAATAACCTGAAACACGACAAACATCTTCTTGCTGTCACCCCAGATAATTTTTATAAGCAGTTGATGTTTCTGAAAGAACACTATCCTATCGTAAGGTTTGAAGAAGATTGGAATAATCTTAGGGAAGATGCAGTCTGTATTACCTTTGATGATGGATACATGGACAATTTCACAAATGCGCTGCCAATATTGCAGGAGTTAGAGATTCCAGCTACTGTGTTCGTAGCTACAGGTAATGTCGATTCTTCTGAGGAATTTTGGTGGGATGAGCTGGAAAGAATTTTGTTGGACAGACAGAGAAATTACGATAGCACATTTACATTAGAGGATGAACTGTTTTCATGCCAATGGCCTACGGAGACTTTTGCAGACAGAGAAGAGCTATATGATACGCTGCATTGGCTGATGCATGGCAAAATTGCGGTCAGCAAAAGAAAGGCATGGATGAGACAGCTTCAGAGCTGGAGCAAGGCTGGAAATATGGGGAGAAAACAAAACCAGGCAATGCAGACGGAGAAGATTGAGGAACTGCCTTCTCTGCTGACTGTGGGTGCGCATACGGTGAATCATCCTTCCCTTAAAAGCCTGTCAAAGCAGGATCAGGAGTATGAAATCAGTCAATCCATAAAGGATTTGGAAACTCTTCTAAAACGTAGGATTACTGTTTTTTCCTATCCATTTGGAACGGCTGAGGATTTTGATAAAACGACAATTGATTTATGCAGGAAGGAGAATATTTGTAAAGTTGCAGCAAACATTCCAGGACTTTGGACGCCCCGGTGCAGTGATTATGAGATACCGAGAAATATTATAAGGAATTGGAATATAGAGGAGTATATACAGAAGATAGAAGAACTTTGGAAAATGGGGTAGGAATATATGGAATATATTGGAAGCTTTGAATGTGACAAAAAGCTAATTAACAACGAGGCAGGTATTGTGATATTTGGCGCAGGAAAAGGTCTCAGTGGGTTGCTGGATAAGATGGAAAAATCAGGGATAAAAGGAAGGGTTCTATGCATATGCGATAACAACTCCGAACAGCAGGGAAATTTTATACAGGGAATCCAGGTAATCAGTCCAGAGGAAGCCATATGTCGATATAGCAATGCCATGTTTATTGTATATAATCGGTTTTGTGAGGAGATAAGTAAGCAGCTAATAGATGAAGGGATTGAGAGGATTCATTTGATAAGGTGCTGGAATGTGGAATCTAATAAGAGGGAAGCATCTTCGCAGATTAAAAACAACAGGGAAAACGGGCTGCTTGAGATACCCTTGAAGCCGGTAAGCAGTGTTTTTGGGTTGGACAGGGGACTTCCTATTGATAGATATTATATTGAAAAATTTTTGGCTGAAAATGCATCTTTTATCAAGGGAACGACGCTTGAGGTGGCAGACAGAGAATATACGATGAAATATGGCAGAGGCGTGGAGGAAAGTATTGTTACACATGTGGACAGCGCTTCTGGTAGCGGAAGCAGGCTTGTAAATTTGGAGACTGGAGAAGGTGTGACGGATGATTTTGCAGACTGCTTTATTTTAACACAGACACTGCCTTTTATCTATGATATCAGGGCCGCGGCACAAAATATAGTCAGATCTCTGAAAAGGGGAGGAGTAGCGCTTGTTACAGTTCCTGGAATCACACAGATCAGTAGATATGATATGGACAGATGGGGACATTATTGGAGTTTCACAACAGCTTCCCTAAAAAGATTATTTGAGGAATGTGACCATGTGGAAGATGTGGAGATCCGGGCATATGGAAATGTGAAAGCGGCAGCCTGTGGATTGTATGGATTAGCGGTGGAGGATATGAGGCAGGAGGATTTGGAGTATCGGGACGATGATTATCAACAGATTATAACGGCAGTAGTAAGAAAAAGCCGGGGAGATCTCTCAAGATGAAAAAAATATTGTGGGTGTGCAATACACCGCTGCCAGAGATACAAAATGCAGTTGGAATTAGAAATTATAACGAAGGCTGGCTCATAGGAATATCGAATCAGCTGCGGAAAAGGGAAGATATTGTTTTTCACTATGCGTTTCCCCAAAGCAGGTATAAGCGAACTTTCAATCAGACAATTGATGGAATCACCTTTTGGGGATTTTATAATTTTCAACAAATTCCATATAAGATTGAAAAAGAAAGGGAGCAAACCTTAAGGACAATCATTGCTAAAGTAAACCCTGATATCATACATATTTTTGGAACGGAATATTCGCATACTTTAGAATGTATCAAAAGCGTGCCTGACAAGAAGAAAGTAGTGGTATCTGTGCAGGGGCTGGTATCGGAACTTGCTACTGTATATACAAAAGGGATTCCATTTAAGGACAGATTGGCAGGGAAGTTTGAAGGAACGGAATATCGCTGCATATTAACGGAAAAGTTTGATTTTTATAAAAGAGGAGTGAATGAAAGAAACGTATTGTTAAGGATCCAAAATGTGATTGGCCGTACAGATTGGGATAAAAAATGTGTGCAAAAGCGAAATGCAGGCTGTAAATACTATCATTGCAGTGAGACTTTGAGAGATGTTTTTTATGAGGATTCATGGGATATAAGAAGCATACAAAGACATTCTGTGTTTGTGAGTCAAGCTGGATATTCAATTAAAGGACTGCATATTTTAATTCCCGCACTTGCTTTGATAAAGAGGAGATATCCTGATGTATTGGTATATGTGGCAGGTGATAAAGCCTTTTTGAAAAGAAATACGCCTTATGGATGTTATATCAAAAAACTAATAAAACAATATTCTGTGGAAGAAAATATTGTTTTTTTAGGATTTTTTACAGCAGAGAAAATAAAACAGCAGCTTCTTAAAACTCATGTGATGGTAATGCCTTCTTTACTTGAAAATTCACCTAATTCCATTGGAGAAGCGATGATGATGGGGGTTCCCGTTGTTGCCGCTAAGGTAGGCGGTATTCCAAGCCTGATGAGTGATGGGAAAGAAGGGTATTTGTATGCATGTATGGATAAAAAAGATTTAGCCAGGAAAATCTGCAAAATTTTTTTGCATGATGATCTGGCATTGAAATTTTCAAAAAATGGACGAAAAACTGGGGCAAAATTATATAACAGATCCAATAATTTAGACCGGTTGTTAGAAATATATGATGAGATTATACATTCGGATAAGAGAAATAGGAAATGAGGTGATATGGTGAAAAAGCAAGTCATTGCCATTTTTTCAGCGCTAACAGGGGCGGCAGTCGGGGCAGCCGCAATGAAAAAAATTTTCAGAATAGAGACGGATAAAGCAAAAACCCTTTCCGATAAGCATTGGGCGATGTTCCTGATGATGAATCAGTGGATACAAGCGAAGCAGGAAGGAAAGAGCCTGGAGGAATATTTCATAAAGAATAACTATAAGAAAATTGCAGTATATGGAATGAGTTATGTGGGAGAACGTCTGATAGAGGAACTAAAAGGCAATGAAATAAAGGTTGCATATGGGATTGACAGAAATGCAGGTGGGCTGTATGCAGATGTTGATATAGTGTCTCCTGATGATTCGCTAGAAGATGTGGATGCAGTTATCGTGACTTCCATATTTTATATGGAGGAAATAGAAATGGATTTGTCTGACAAACTTTCTTGCCCCATTGTTTCATTGGAAGATATCTTAAATGAAATGCAACAGATAAAGGATTAATAAATGCTATGAAAATTTCAATTATTACCGTATGCCTGAACAGCGAACAAACAATAGAGCAAACAATCCAAAGTGTTATGAACCAAAAGGATAGTGACTATGAGTATATTATCATTGATGGAAAGTCAACAGATAAGACTTTGGAGATAATTGAAAAATATAGAAGCAAAACATTAAGAGTTATAAGTGAAAACGATAGTGGAATATATGATGCTATGAATAAAGGAATAGCCCTGGCAAGCGGAGATATTATAGGTATTATTAATTCGGATGATTGGTACGAACCAGGGGTATTTGAAGCAATACGAAAATGTTTTCAAAAGACCGACGCAGAAGCAATCTATGGAAGAATGAATTTGATCTATGAGAATGGAAAAGTAGGATTTTTAGTTCCAAGTGACATAGAAAAAATAAGATATGAAATGGAGATTCCCCATCCAACTGTTTTTATTAAAAAAGAAATATACAAAAAGTATGGAGGATTTCAATTAAAATATAAGATTGCGGCAGATTATGATTTGATGCTGAGGCTATATACAAAGGGCGTTAAGTTTGAGTACATAGACAGAGTATTGGCGAATTTCCGCATGAGTGGAATTAGTGTTCAGCAAGAAGAGGTATGTGGAAAGGAAACATTGATGATAGCTCAACAATATTTGCCATATGCTTCTTTAGGGAGTCGGAAGTATTTTAAGGATATCATTGCGCATAGATGGAAAGCATATATTTTTGAAAAATTAGTGAATCATTTTCCCCAGGAATTTTATGATATTTTGAATAAAAAATTAGGAGTGGGCTCTTATGATGACATAGCAATATTTGGAGCGGGAAAGTGGGGAATATCTGTATACAACTTATTATGGCAAAAGAATATCACTCCTTTATTTATTGTTGATAACAGTATCAAAAAACAGGGGAAATTAAAAGATGGAATACAAATTTTAGGACCAGAGACATTACGCTTTTTTAAAGGTGTTTTATTAATTATGGTGAAAGAATTTAGCCCTGAAATTTTATTACAGGTTGGGAAAATAAATAGTTCAGAATTGTATTGTATTGCCTGGGAAGAAATAGCCGATGAATTTGCCTGGGGAACAAATATTTATGAATGATAATTGGAGAATATCAATATGGTTCAGGTGTATATATGGGGAGCAGGACATTATGCCCGTCAGGTCATAGATGAAATAGATTGTACAAGAGTAAACATATTAGGAATTTTAGATAGGGATAAAGATAAACAAGATAGGACAGTATTTTCATCTCTTCCGATTATATCTCCAATAGAAATATTGGGAAAAAACTATGATTATTTAATTATTTCTGTCAAGAACTATAAAGCGATAGAGCAGGAGTGTGAAAAACTAGGGATTGAAAAAGAAAAGGTAATCGCTTATTGGAAAGAGGAAACCTACAATTGTGTATTTAAGAAGAGGCCTGAAAGAATCGAGACTTTACTTAAAGAAAAAAGGGTAATTCAATGTCGTTTGGACAGTGCTCCATATGAATGGGGGATTAAAGAAGTACCAAGAATTCTGGAAGGAACAAAGCTTTTAGAAAAAATTGTTGAGGATCATAGCAGCTTATGTCGGTTTGGGGACGGTGAGTTTGAAATGATTCGCGGAAAGGAACGTCCCTGGTTTCAAAAACCGAATTATATGTTAAGCAGACGGTTGGAGGAAGTCCTATTTTCAGAGGATGATGGGATAAATATAGCTATAGCACAGAATTTTGTTGGATTTGAGCAGTATAAAGAAGACGCGGCAGACAGTATCCGGGAATATATGTTTGGAGATACAAGAAGCGAAATACTCCGATTGCTGGATAAACAAAGGTACTATTATGATACTTATGTCACCAGGCCCTATATCATTTATAAGGATAAAAAAAATGCAGATGAAATATTTCCCCTATTTAAGAAAATTTGGAATCATAGAGATGTAGTTATTGTAGAAGGGGAATATTCAAGAATCGGTGTAGGAAACGACTTGATGAAAAATGTCCATTCTCTTTCCCGCATTTTATGTCCGTCGAAAAACGCATGGGACAAGTACCATGAGATATTACATACGATTCTGTGTAAAGTATCCAAGCAATCCTTGATCTGTATTTCATTAGGGCCAAGTGCAACAGTGCTTGCCTACGACTTGGCAAAAGAAGGCTATCAGGCCCTTGATATCGGCCAGCTTGATAATGAATATGAGTGGTATTTGCGAGGAGCAAAGAAGCGAGAAGAGATTCCAGGGAAAATGGTGGCCGAGCTGGCAATAGAACAGAGATTTGAAATGGATAATGAAATAATGTACAGAAATCAGATTCTTACAAAAATTGTTTAAAAGGAACTTGTATGAGAAACGTATATTTTTTTGGCCTTGGATATTGTGCAAAGTACTTTATAAATAAAGTAAAGATTGCTTTAAAGGAATTAGGTGACTTTCAGGTATTGGGAATCCTGGACAATAATGTAAATAAGGTGGGAACAATATTTGAGGGATACAAGGTTTATAGTCCTGATATTTTAAAGGAAGTTTCTTGTGATTTGGTTTTGATTTTTTTAATGAAAGAATATAGCTATAAACTAGTATTTCAACAATTGTCAAATTTAATACCGAAAGAATGTATTCACGAATTTACGTTTCCGATGAAATTATTATTGGAAAAGAGATATAAAAATTCTACGGACGCCGAGATACAAGAGACATTAGAATACATTTCAAACCATAAAGTAACTGTATTTAATCAATTTATTAAAGCGGATGATACCTATGATGAAGTGAAGTGGGATCCACATATCGGCTTGCCATATGTTGACTTTAGAACAGTGGAAGGGAAAAAAGTACCAATGTACTATCCCTCTCATTATGATTTTATTGAAAGAGATGGTATGCGGTATGTTAAAAATTTGCTATGGGAACAAAGTGAAGGCTCCCCGCATTTATACATAAAACCAAACCATGGGATAAAGGACGGAGATTGCATTGTTGATGCAGGTGTATGCGAAGGAAATTTTGCATTAAAATATGTGGATGTTGCGTCCCACATCTATCTTTTTGAGATGGATCCTGTGTGGCAAGAGCCATTAAAATATACCTTTCAGAATTATGAAAATAAAGTGACTATTATTAATAAAATGCTTTCGGATAAGACAACAAATAAAATGTGTCGGATAGATGATATTATCACAAGCCAAAAGGTTGATTTTATCAAAATGGATATAGAAGGCGCCGAATTATCAGCGATTCATGGGGCAGAACGGATATTTCGTAGAAATAATATAAAATCTTCTATTTGTAGTTACCACAGAAATGGAGATGAAAGAGCAATACGAACACAATTAGAAACCTATGGATATCAGACAACAGTATCCGAGGGCTATATGCTATTTTTACATGATGATGAAACATGGAAAAAGGCCGATTTAAGGAGAGGAATTGTCTATGGAGAACGATAAATATGAAAAGATTAGGAATCTACCTTACTTATGACAGTCAAAAAATTGTAGATGGCTACATTGGACACATGCTAAGTGAATTGAAGGCTTGCATGGATTACCTGGTTGTTGTCTGCAATGAAACAGAAATCATTCGTGGCAGAGAAATTTTGGAAGCATATGCAGATGAAATTTTTTATAGAGAAAATATAGGCCTGGATGCCGGTGGATTTAAAGATGCTTTAACTACATTTGTGGGATGGGACAGAGTGCTGGAGTTTGATGAGCTGGTACTTGTAAACGATTCTATTTTTGGCCCCTTTTGTCCTATGAAAGAGATATTCGATGAAATGGCGGAAAGACCCGTTGATTTCTGGGGATTGGCCGGCCATGGAGAGTATCGAAAAGAAGGCTTGGACTTTTTCCCAGAACATATACAGACTTTCTTTCTAATAATTCGTTCCAAGATGCTCCATAGCAGTCCATTTAGAATTTACTGGGAAGATATGCCCTACTATGCTTCTTATAATCAGGTGGTGAGGGAACATGAAATGCAGTTTACACGCCATTTCTCTGAGCTTGGGTATACGTATGACTTTTTTGCAGATATAAAAGCAAATAATTCTGAAAATATTGCGAACAATTACTGTCAATATAGGCGTATCTCTTATGAATTAATCAAAAAATATCAGTTTCCCTTTCTGAAAAAACAGCAGTTTTCGGATGATAAATTAGAAGAGCAGACACAGGAAAGCTGTTATCAGGCATTGAATTATATTGATCAAGAAACAGAGTATGATGTAAAGCTCATTTGGAACAATCTGATCCGTACGTTAGATCCTACAGACTTACAGAAGAATCTTCATCTTCAATACATTATTTCGTCAGAATCAGAGTATGAAATGAAACGATCAAATATAGTGATTTTAGTTTTTATTTCCTATGAGAAAACAGCAGAATATGTTTCTGAATATTTGAAGGAATTGGATTTTTGCATAAAAATAATTGCTCAGGACCGCAGACTGTTAAATGATTATGAAACGTACGGATTTGAGTGTGAGCTGGTTCCTCAGGAAGACAGAATCAAGTATTTTAGGAAATTTAGTGACTATGATTTGGTATGTATCATAAATGATGCGGATCTTTCCTCAGAACAACAGCCGAATTATATTGGAAAATCTTATTTTTTCAGTGTATGGAGCAATTTATTAAAAGAAAAAAACTACATCTTAAGAATTCAGGAATTATTTGATACAAAACCACAACTGGGGATTTTGACATGTCCATATCCTAATTTTGGAAAATATTTTGGAGATCTGGGAAAAGGGTGGGAGGGCAGATTTCAAGAAATATGTGAAGCTGCTAGAAAGAAGACGCTTACTTTCCAGCTTTCGGAGGACAAACCACCCTTCGCAAGGCCAAGAGATTTGTGGATCAGAGGTAATCTTTTGAATAGCCTGGAAGGGTGGGAAGCGGCCGATTTTGAGTATCTTTCCTGGCTGTGGATTTATCTTGCTCAGGATTCAGGCTATTATTCCGGGATCGTTGAAAGCGCTGAGTATGCAGCAATGGATGTAATAAATATGCGCTGCTATCTGGAAGAGATTGCGGGGGTAGTCAGGCAGCAGTATGGGAACTTTACAGACTTGATTGAGTTAAAAAAACAGATATCACAAGCTTCTTTACGTGATTTTATCTCAAAGTGTAACCATATCTACGTCTATGGAACTGGGATTTTTGCCAGAAAATATAAGGCTTTAATACCAAACCCAGAGGCCTATGTAGTGTCAGATGGACAAGCCAAGCTAAAAGAACTTGATGGGATACCGGTAAGGTATTTGTCTGAGCTTGAGATTACAGACGATTGCGGGCTGGTATTGTGCCTGAATAAAAAAGGGCAGATGCAAGTGATAGAGCAATTAAAAAAGCGTGGGATAGAAAATTATTTATGCATCTAGGCGATGCTTTAGAGGAAATGGCGTATGTTACTAGAGGAGCAGAAAAATACAATTGCTGCTTTCAGAAAGAATATAGACAAAGAAAAGTTTGGCTCCTTTGTGATCTATGGAACTGGCATCAACGCGGAAGCCATTGTACAAAACTGCAAAGAGTATCCGATTTTAGGAATCATGGATCTTGCAAAGACGGGACAAACCTTCTGTGATCTTCCTGTGTTGTCACCCGATGAAATATTGGAAAGACAGATTGGGAACATCATTGTTGTGGCACGTCCTGCTGTTCACACAATTATTTATAAAAGAATTCGGGAATGGTGCGTCAAGAACCAAGTAGAAGTGTTTGATATTTATGGAATGAATATGGAGGAAAAATTGCAGAGTGAGGTGTGGGATTTACCCTACTTTCATGTGTCCTACGAACAACTGATAGACGCCATTGATGCACATGAAATTATCTCTTTTGATATTTTTGACACGATATTCATGAGGAAGGTTTATGAACCAACAGATGTTTTTGGCCTGCTGGATTCTGAAGTGGGAGAAAAGGTCTCCTGTTGTTTCTCAAAGATACGCAGGGAGGCGGAAGGGGAGCTTTTGAAGGAGGGGGAGCCTGATATTTATCAGATTTATCAACGGATGGGGGAGAAGTATCCGTTGTCTCTAAGCCAATGCAAGTACCTGATGGAAAAGGAGCTGGAGAAAGAGCGTGAAGTTTTAACGGTCCGTGAAAGCATGCGGCAATGCATTGATTATTGCAGAGAGCAGAGGAAACGCTTTTTTTTCGTATCTGACATGTATTTACCCTCTGAGATACTAAGAGGTTTTTTGGAAGACTTTCAGATACGTGGCTATGAGGATATCTTGGTCTCCTGTGAGTATCAGACATCGAAAACGAATGGATTATTTCAGATATTAAAAGAAAAGGCAAAAGGGAAGTCGTATTTGCATATTGGAGACAATCAGGAAGCAGATGGCAGGGCCGCCAAGAGGAATGGGATTGACTCTTTTCTCATTATGCCATCTGTGAGGATGTTAGAGAGCTCTTCCTACAGAGATGCATTGGGACACTTAAATGGGGTAGAAAGCCGAGTGATGCTGGGGATATTTGCATCCAAGGTATTTCAAGATCCTTTTGCACTATATGAGTCTTCTGGGAAGCCAGAAATTTTTCTCCCTGAAGTCTTTGGGTTTTTATTTATCGGACCTCTGGTTGTGTCCTTCCTGGTATGGATGCTTCAGGTTTTAGAAAAGGAGCGCTCGGCGCTTTTGCTGTTCTCTTCAAGAGATGGCTGGCTGATTCAAAAGGCTTATCATATATTGAAAGAGAACTGGAAGCTAGAAGAATTGCCAGAGGATCTTTACTTTTTGATTTCCCGCAAAGCTGTTTTGGAAATAGAAGAGGAAATGGATGGACCGTCGGCAGCCTCCTATCAGACATATTTGGAATCCTTGAATTTAGGCAGATACAGGGAGCTATATTTTTTTGATTTTATGTCAAGAGGAACCTGCCAGTCAAAGCTAGAAAACCTGATTGGAAGAAAAATAAAAGGCTTATATTTTCAGAGAAGTTTTAGCGGAGATGCACAAAAAGATGCGGTTCAAGTGAAAGCCTACCTGAAAGAAGTCTCAGCCCAGGAAAGCAATTTAAGAATCTTTGCAATGTGCGATTTTTTGGAGTGTATTTTTACCTCTTACCAGCCTTCTTTTCTTAGATTTCAGGCAAATGGCAAAGTAGTCTATGACAGGGAAAGGCGTTCGGAAAGGCAGCTTAAATGTCTGAAAGAAATACACCAGGGAATTCTTTCTTACTGCAGGTGCTTTTCTGGAATCATAAAGAGACTTCCTTCTCATATGCCGTCAGTAAAATTTTGTGATGAATTGCTGCAATATACAAGCGAGACATTTTCCAGGATTGGAATTTCTGATTTAAAAGACTTTATATTGGATGATGGTCTGGAAGGCAATAAGAATACAGGGCGGGATGTATTGAATTGAAATATCTGACTTGAAATAGTTTTTAGATGGAGATTACATATTATGAAAAAAATACTTCACATGACCCCACCCATTATCAATAACGGCGTATACCGATATATTTTCAACCATATGCAGTATATAGACCAGGAAAAGTATCAGTTCACCTTTCTGACCAAGAATCCTATGGGGCTTAAAAAGACAAAAGAATATAGACACTATGGATTTCCGGTTCGTGCCTTTTCAAATGTGGAGCGGGACAACCCGAACGGCCTGCGGGATGAAATAGTAAGGATCCTAAGGGAAGGATATGACGCCATCCACTTGCATACCAGCTATTGGCGGGGCTTTTTGATTGAACAGATTGCCATGGAACTGGGAGTGCCCAGAGTGATTGTACACTCCCATAGTACAGGAATTGATGAGGCGGGGGAAAAAGATAGAGAAGAGCTTTTCAAAAAGCATCATGCATACAAAGAAAAATTCAGCCTGGAGTATGCCACAGATGTATGCGCCTGCTCCAAGCTGGCCGGCGAGTGGCTTTATGGGGAGCAGATACCAAAAGAGAAGATACAAATCCTGCCCAATGCAATCCATGTGGAGCGCTACCACTTCCAGGCGCAGATCCGTCAGGAGAAACGGAAGGAATTGGGAATCGACAACCGGATTGTGGTGGGAAATACGGGAAGATACTGTTATCAGAAGAACCAGGAATTTCTACTGCGTGTATTTGCCAAAGCCAGGAAAGAGAATCCGGCCCTTTTTCTTTTGTTTTTAGGAGAGGGAGAGCTTTTGGGGGAATTAAAAAAGCTGGCAGAGGAGCTGGGAATCCAAAGGGACATATCCTTTTTGGGATGGCAGGAGCATGCGGAGGACTATTTGCAGGCAATGGATGTATTCTGCCTGCCATCCAGATTTGAAGGGCTGGCCATTTCAGCAGTAGAAGCGCAAGCATCCGGCCTCCCCTGCCTGGTATCGGATGCGATTGATATGGGAACTGCACTGACAGATCTAGTAGAATTTTTACCTTTGGTGGAAGAATTGTGGATTCAGAAATTAGTAGGATGTACGAAAGATTTTGTGAGGGTATGGAAGGATGAAGAAATAGCAGAAAAAGGATATGACATTTGTCAGGCTGCCAGGCGGTTGGAAGAGTTTTATGATATTCAGTGATAAATTGGAGAGGCAAAGTGAAAATAGATCCAAAACAATATGAAAAAGTGATTGTGTACGGCATTGGACAGTACTATGAAAGTATAAAAACAGAATTATTTCAATATGTGAAGCCGAATTTTTTGTGCGACAGAAAATGGGATAACGATGCCCCGGAAATGTATGATGGAATACCAATTCTGAGACGTGAAAATTTGGATCAACTGGGAAAAATATTGGTGATTATCACTACAGGGGTACCCTGGACGGGAGATTCTATTAAGGAAGACTTGAAGAATCTGGGGGATACAACGATGATTCATGTGAATGAAATCGTACATAGATATTCTTATTTAGATGGAAAGAGCCTAAAGGAACATTGTAAGGAAGGAAGCTATCAAGATTCCTGGGGAAATAGAATTGACTTTGATTCAACCATTCCAGACACGATTGCTATCGTATTTTATGGAAAAAATAATAGGTTACAGATTGGCCGCAATGTAGTGGTCGGCGAGCTGACAGTTAGCTTTGGAAATGAAGGAGTATGTGTGATCGGAGACAGGTCAGAAGTTATAGGAGGCTATTTTGCAGTGTCGGGGGCGAAGCTAAAAATAGGAAGGGATAGTCTGATATCTACGAAAGTATTAATACAAAACCATGATGGGCATCATATTTTTGACTTGGAGACACATAAACGAATCAACTACCCGAGAGACATTATAATTGGAGACCGGGTATGGATTGGATATAGAGCTGTTTTACTGGCAGGGGCAAAAATTGGCCGGGGCTCTATAGTGGGAGCCAATGCTGTTACGTCAGGTCGATTTGGAGAGAATCAGATTATTGCTGGGTGCCCGGCTAAGGTAATTCGTGAAGGTGTATGTTGGAGCAAAGATAATACAGATTATTTTAATTATGATTATTTAGAAGAAAGAACATAAGCAGCCAGATTTTCAGATGAGCACATTGACATTCCGACGTATGTGTCGTATGATGATTTCAAGTATATACGTCGGGAAGCGAGGGACATCATGAATAAAAGAGGACAGGAGACAAGAGAACACATCAAGAAAAGTGCAATCATTTTGTTTGTCGAAAAAGGGTTTAAACAAGTAACAATGCAAGATGTCTGCGAAGCTGCCCAACTAAGCCGGGGAGGGCTGTACTGCCATTATGAAAGTACTCGTCAATTATTTCAGGAGATTGTGAACGATATGATGAGTCGGCAGGATGAGGAATTTGATTTAAGAATCAGTCAAAAACAATCAGCCGTAAGCATTTTAAATGATATATTAGAAAAATATAAGAACGAAATGCTAGATAGCCAATCCTCATTAAGTATAGCCATATATGAATATTTTAGTCTTCCTGATATTGCAAATCAAAAAAATAGATTGTACAATCAGTATTTGCTATCTGCAAATACATGGAAAAAGCTGATACAGTATGGGATTGACAGACAGGAATTTAATGAAGTGGATATTGACGCAGTATTTGACTTGATAGTATTTTCCTATCAAGGAGTAAGAATGTACAGTAAATTGATGCCCATAGATCAAGAAATTCCTTCCAGAATCATCAAAGAAATCAAGAAAATATTAGTTAAGAATGATTCAAGCGTAAGGGACGCTCTTTCTACAGCGGGAATATTTTGATTAACTATAGGCAGAAACGGCGGTCTATGGCCATGTACAATAGAGATAGAAGGATTTTGACCCTATGATTACGAATGAGATCATCAATCAGGCCATTGATTATATCATGCTGCATATAGAAGAAGTAACACTGGAGGAAGTGGCTGCCTACTGCCATTTTTCAAAATATTACTTCTGCAGGCTCTTTAAAGCACAGACAGGAGAGAGTGTCCATGCCTTTATCCGGCGATTAAGGCTTGAGCAGAGTGCTTTTCGGCTTAAGGTGGAACAGGAACGCCCCATCACAGAAATCAGTGGGGACTATGGCTATAGCTCCTCTAATTACAGCTCAGCCTTTCGACAGCATTATCAGATAGCGCCCATTACTTTTCGGAAAAATAGCTTTCACCATTCCATAGAACACCCCTTTTTTCATCACGAGGAGTGGAAGGTAGGCACCTTTGAGGACTGTAATGACAAAATAACAGTGAAAGAGCTGCCGGACTACCGGGTAATTTATGAAAGGCGTTTTGGAAGCTATGAGGGAATCAGCACTGCCTGGGAGATATTTTTGGAAAAGTATCAGGAATACATCACAGAGGAGACCAGGCTGATAGAACGGACATTTGATGACCCGGCTGTCACCGCTTCAGAACATTGCATTTTTGACATTTGTATGAGTACTGCGGATGGCTGTCCAGTAGAACATACAACCGTGCTGCAGGGTGGCAAATGTCTGGTATATCCTTTTAAAGGATATGCGAAACATATTTATGCAGCATATCAGACGATATTTCTGGTGTGGCTACCGCGCACGACCTATGAGATGGATAGCAGCAGAAGCTTGTTTGATGTCTACCACAGAGTGGACAGTGATGCCATGCGCCTGGAAATGGATATCTGTATCCCTATAAAATAGGCGAGAAAAGAGCAAGATTTCAGAAGTATAAATAGAATCTTCTTTCTATAATGAAAATCGTCATTTCGGATTTCATAGTAGAAAGGAGATTTTTATGAATTTAGAACAGATCAAACAAAACCCTGGAAAAATGATTTTGCAGTTTTCTATACCGTCAATCATCTCTATGATGCTTACAGCATTTATCACAATTGCAGACGGATTTTTTATGGGAAACTATGTGGGGAAAGAAGGAATTGCAGCAGTGAATCTGGGCTTGCCCATTGTGTACCTCTACCTGGGAGTGGGATTGATGATCTCCATAGGAGGAGTGGCTATGGCTGGGATGTCGCTTGGCGCTGGGGAGAGAGAGACCTGCAATCAAATCTTTCGCCAGACAATTGTCACGACTGCGGCGGCTTCCATTCTCATCAGCATGATTATGTTTTTCTGCTTTCAACCGATGCTTTCCTTTTTGCAGGCAGATGGACAGGTGACAGGATGTTTTCAGGAATATTATAGGATTATGCTGCTGGAGCTTCCGGTGATGGTAGTCAATTCGTCCCTAGGAATGTTTATTCGGGGAGAGGGAAATCCTCGCTATTATATGAAGGTGACAGTCCTGAACGTTTTATTGAATGTGGCGCTGGATTATGTATTCGCCAGATATCTTTTGGCGGGAGCAGCAGGGATTGCCGCAGCCTCTTTTCTTTCGGCTCTGATTTCTCTGCTCTGCTTGATGTATTATTTCTGGAAAAGGGCTCAGATTTATCGTTTTGGAGCCTTTCATTTTTCAGGTAAGGTCTGTGGAAAAGGAATTTTGAATGGAAGCTCAGAGTTTATAGGAGAAATGTCCACGGGAATTGCCATGTTTGCTTACAATTTTGTGATTATGAGAAAGATTGGGGTGGACGGTGTGACGGCATTTACCATTGGAGGGTATGTGGCCTATGCTTTTAGTATGGTTGTCGTAGGTTTTGGCCAGGGAGCCAGCCCTCTCATCAGCTTTACTTTTGGGGCTAGAGAGCATAGTCTGACTACCCTTATCCGAAAGCGGACAAATCGTTATGTGTTTGCAGCAGGCACAATTGTCTTTTGGGTGATGGCCGCATCCTCCGGTTGGTATGGAGGCCTCTTTGTGGAAAATGAAGAAATACAGGAGATGATACAGTCAGGAATGATGATTTTCACAAGCTCCTTTTTCTTTACAGGAATTAATTCTATTACTTCGTTTTATTTTACATCCATAGGAAAAGCTCTGGAATCGGCAGTTATTTCCCTTTCCCGGGGGCTGGTGGTTCTGCTGATCTGTATCTTTACACTGCCTGCCCTGTTTGGTATGATGGGTGTGTGGATGGCAGCGCCAGTGACGGAGATTGTGACGCTTGCGATTACCTTATGTTTCTTGTGGAGAGAAAATACAAATGATACTGAGTGTGAGCAGAAGGACTGACATCCCCAATTACTATGGGGATTGGTTTTTGAATCGAATCCGGGAAGGCTTTTTATATGTGAGAAACCCTGTGAACCCCCATCAGATCAGCAGAATTGATTTGTCGCCGGATGTGGTAGACTGCATTGTATTCTGGACAAAGAATCCTGCCAATATGATGGAAAAACTGGATGGATTGCAGGATTATATGTATTATTTTCAGTTTACTCTCACAGGGTACGGCAAAGATCTGGAACCAGGACTGCCAGATAAAAAAGATCTGATTGACACGTTTCAAAGACTGTCAAAACGTTTGGGAAAAGAACGTGTAATCTGGAGATACGATCCCATATGGATCGGTGGAAAATATACAGAGGATTATCACATAAGCGCCTTTGAGAAGATTGCAGAGAGGCTTACGGGATATACGGAAAAAGTAGTAATCAGTTTTGTAGACTGGTATGCCAAAACACAGCGGAATATGGCTGGTTTGAAAGAAAAAGAGCAGACAGACGAAGAGCAGATCAACTTGTCCGGGAAACTGGCACTTCTTGCGCCCCGATACCAATTGTCTATAGAATCCTGTGCAGAAAAGCTGGATCTGGAAAAAGCCGGCGTCAGGCATGGAGCGTGCATAGACAAAGGGCTTATTGAGAGGCTTGCAGGATGCAGGCTGACAGGCGGTAAGGACAGGAATCAGAGAGAAGCCTGTGGATGCATGGAAAGTATTGAGGTGGGAGCTTACGATACTTGCCTCAATGGTTGCCGTTATTGCTATGCCAATGAAAATGTGCAGAGGGTGAGAGAGAAGCGAAAGCTGTATCAGGCAGACGCCCCTTTGCTATGTGGAAAGATTGGACCAGGGGATCGGATTACGGAGAGAAAGATGAAATCTTTGAAGGACGGGCAGATATGTCTGGAGCTATAGCATACCTGCCCAGTGTGTGGCGAGATTGTCAGGGAGCATGGCGGAGGACGCAGCGGTGGTGGCGGCGGTCACAGGTTTTAAGGAGGATTCTACATCAACATATTAATCAAAAAGGTATCCGGGCCCTCTTCTTCCTGCTCTTTCCCGGAAACCTCGCTCAGGCGTTCCATAGCTTTGGCCATCATAGCCTTCACCTTTTCCACCTCGTTCTCATCACACATTCCACTTTCCAGTCCAGCCTCACAGTCAGATAAATCCTGCTTCAGGAGGCTGATTACTATCTGCACCTGGGAAGGTGTCTTTGCGGCCGCAAGCTGCCTGGCACGTTTTCCCTGATTAAAGGCCACCTTGCCAGACTTTTTCTCTTCTTCCGCTGGAGCTGATTGACTGGATTCAGACTGACCAAGGTCAAGCCGGTCCTCTCGGGAATCCTTTGCTTCCTCACTTACTCCAGGCTTTCTTGTCATAATGGCTTCTATCGTCTTTCCAGAAAAAATCTCGTCCAGCATACCAGAGGGAATCTGCTGTCCTGCCTCCCAGCCGGGAACTTTTTCCCGAATAGCGTTTACGACTGCTCCTGAAAGCTCCAGATGAAGCTGGCCCAAGGTCCATGCAGCCGGAACCCGGTCGTCAATGTCCAGAGTTTTGTAATATTCATTTAGCCCCCGGGCATAAGCCTCCTCTTCTGCATCGTTACCCCCTGACATGCCATTGTACTTATAATAAGCTTTTTTCACATCCTCCAGTACATGGTTCTTTATCTCATCTGACACATCAATGATTTTCTTTCTGTCGCTTCTGCCTGTGATCAACATTCCCTCTACTCCATATGAATTTTTAAAATGACCGGAATAAAGATCATCAATCGTATTTCGGTAATATCCCATTGTTACCTCTCCCTTCCTTCTTTTTCTTGATTTTTAAGCATAATGGCCAGCGTAAATACAGGGCCTGTTATCTTCCAATCTACGGTTCCTTCATAGCTCTCCACCACTTTTTTGATATTTAAAAGCCCAATTCCATGCATCTCTTTATCTTTCTTATCTGTAATAGGGAATTCTACCCCTGACTTTTGAAGAATGACTCCGTCAAAACTGTTCTCTACCCGAAAAAACAAGAACATTCCCTTTTGAAAAGCTATAAGGCGGATGAAGACTTCTGCTTCGGGCTTTTGCTTTTTCAGCTTGCAGCAGGCTTCCAGCGCATTATCGAAAGCATTTCCCAAAAGGATGCCCAGATCATAGCTTCGGACAGACAGCGTCTTTGGAAATACAAGTTGTTCTGTGTCTAGCATCAAATCCGGTAAAAGTTCCTGTGCTTCCTGATTTTTTCTGTGAAGCAGGGCATCCACCACCTGATTTCCTGTGCGAAAAGGGATTTCTAATTGTTCCATAGTCTCATTCAGAGCTGACAGATAAGTCTGCAATTCTCGATTTTCCGACTGTATTTTATGTTCTGCAAGCTGACCTATGATTGCAAGGGAATTTTTCATATCATGTTTTATGCTGCGCACACCAGAATAGATTCGCTCCAACTCCATCATATATGCCTGCATATCTTCCACCTGCTTTTCCAGAGTGAGCCGACTGTTTTTCTCTCGATTTAAGTTTACCATCTCCCGAAAGGACTTTACCCCTTGCAGGATCGCCAGAAGCGCCAAGAACAATACACCGGGAAGCAAAAAGCCCAGAGGAGGATATTTTTTGTACAGGAAAATTGGAATATCTTCTTCCACAGTCACCATAATCACTCGAAGCAGTGTACACAGCATCAGACTCGTCAGAGCAGGAATCAGAATAAACATTAGCTCTGCTCTCTGAATCCTGAGATCTTTTTCAGGGAAATCATTCACAATTTTTTTCAGGGAAAAGCCCATCAATAAGAGAATCAACAGGACACGCAGGAGCTGAAACCCTCCCATACTCAGATTGGCAGCTTTGTTCCATACAGAGATAGAAGGAAGAATCCCTTTTTCCCCACACCATTCCCACAGAACAAAAGTCAGATCTGACGGTTTATCCAGTAAAATCACGATAAAATACACACTGATGTCCCTGATTGCCTGAAAGGATGCCACTAAAAAAATCGTAATGCTCCGAAATGATTTGTAAAAGCAGAGAATCAGTATTGTGGTAAGGAGGAGAGACAATACCTGCTTTCCAAACATCCAGCCCCCTTCATATATGGGAGGCCATAAAAAATCTAAGTATTTTCGCATAACTGTATAGATAAGGGTAACATACAAACCTGTATAGCGACTTTTTCCTCTGCTCTCTAAAAAATTACCCAAAAAATATTGCAGAAAATATCCCTGAAACAGGACAAGCACCAGATCAAGGGCTTCAAAAAAGATTTCTATGAAACTATACACAGGATACGCCTCCATTTTGCAGATACCACATATAGGCTTTCACAAATTCACTATGTTTTTTCTTTGTCAGATAGACCTGTGCGCCTCCCATAAGGGTAATGCTGTCTGCGCTGTACTCCGTGATATATGCCATATTCACCAGGTATCCTCTGTGGCTTCGGTAAAAGCCGGGGCTCAACTGGGATTCCAACTCACTCATGGATCCGTAGATAGAAATGGTTTCCTTTAAAGTATGGATCTCAACCTTCTTTCCCCTGCTTTCCATATAGAGAATATCCATCTGATTGACAGTCAGATTTTTGGTGCGAATAAAAAGTTGTTCCTGCCTCTGTGACTTACGCCTTGCGGCCTCCTCCAAAGCCAGGTTTAAAACCTCCGCAAATTTCTCTTCATCAAGGGGCTTTAAGAGATAATGGAAGGCTGATACATCAAAGGCTTCAAACACATAATCTTTGACACCTGTGACAAAAATGAGAATGGTATCCGCATGTGTCCTTCTGAGTTCCCGGGCCACTTTCATACCATCTATGCCATCCATCTGGATATCCAAAAATACCAGGTCAAACTGCTTATTAGTTGTCAACAGTGCCTGGCCAGAGGAGTATAGTTCTATCTGTTCCCCTTTATGCTCTTTTTGAATCATAACTTTTATTTGATTACAGATGATTTTTTCATCATCTACTATCGCTATATGCAAGCCTTTTCACCTCAGATTCCGTATCTAATTTATATATCGGCAAAAATGGTGAGATTGATTGGAGGATGGGAATAAAAAGACTGGTTTCGGGGAACGAAAGGCAGTTTTAGTTAAAATTAAAGGGTAATAATGAAGTTACTATAACATTATCACTTGTCAAATATTCAGATAGGCAGAATAGACAAATTTATCTTCCGTTTTTTGTAAAAAATAGAGAAAGTCAATGTCAGATTTGACAGGCATTGACTTTTCTCAAAAACTATGTTATGGTCAAAAAGTCAGTAGGATAGTGATTGCAAGAGCAAGCTAAACCTATATGCAGAATTTTTTTCGGAATTTGTTTATTTCGGATTTATTTGTGCATATAGGCTTTTTTTATACCTGTAAGCAGTGACAGTAGTATGCTATTTGCATAGACACTCGGTAAATCTGTGGGAGAGAGGATGCGCAGATGAAGATTAGGAAAGCGTTAAACAATAATGCAGCCGTTGTTCTAGACGAAGAAGGACAGGAAAAAATTGTGATGGGGCGAGGGATCTGCTTTAAAAAGCGGGCAGGAGATGATATTCCTGAAGAACTGATTGATAAGATCTTTTTCCTGCCAGGAGCAGAAGCCAACAGTAAGTTACAAGTTCTGATAAAAGATATCCCAATAGAGCATATTGAGTTAGGGGAGGAAATTATTGCGGAGGCAAAGAAGCGGCTTGGAAACAAGATGAATGACATGATCTATATTTCATTGATTGACCATGTACATACCTCTATGAACCGATGTCAGGAAGGGATTACAGTGAAAAATATGCTCTTGTGGGATATTCGGAGATTTTATAAGGACGAATATCAGATAGGGCTGTGGGCTTTGGAGCTGATTGAAAAGAAGTGTGGAGTAACTCTGCCGGAAGATGAGGCGGGATTTGTGGCTCTTCATTTGGCAAACGCCCAGATGGATGAGGAAAAAATGCATAATATGTATGAGATTACCCATATTATGCAGGAAATTTTGAATATTGTAAAATATTATTTTCATGTATCCTTTGATGAGGATGATGTGTACTACTATCGCTTCATTACACATCTTAAGTTTTTTGCCAAGCGATTGGCAGAAAATAAACTGTATAGGGAGGATGACAATGAGGATTTATGGCTGCTGATCAAGGCGAAATATCCTAATATTTTCCGCTGTGTGGAAAAAATTACAGAATTTATTGAGAAAAAATATAAATATGAGTTATCGAAAGATGAACAACTTTATCTTACAATCCACATTGAACGTGTGATTATTAAGACGAGTAAATAATCATGTATGCCAGGATGGTGACGACAAGAAATGGGTCGGCCAAACCTTCATAAATAAAAATTTTATTATTTTAGGAGGAAAAGAAATGGGTAAGTATGAAGAGCTGGCAAAAGAAATCGTCAGAAATGTGGGAGGAAAGTCCAATGTAATAAGTCTGACACACTGCATTACGAGGCTTCGTTTCAAGCTGAAGGATGAAGGAAAAGCAAAGGATGAAGTCTTGAAGGACATGGATGGTGTCGTGACTGTTATGAAAAGTGGCGGCCAGTATCAGGTGGTAATCGGCAACCATGTACCTGATGTGTACGCTGAAGTGATGCCGCTTTTGGGATTGGAAGAAGGGGCCGGAAGTGCGCAGACAGAAGAGGCGGCGTCTGGAAATCTGTTTAATCGGTTTATTGACATTATATCCGGTATCTTTCAGCCGATTCTTGGTATTATGGCTGCCTGTGGTATGGTGAAGGGGTTAAATGCTCTGTTCGTGGCCATGGGATTGTATACGGATACTTGTGGCGGTTATCTGATTTTGAACTCTATAGGAGATGGATTATTTCATTTCCTTCCACTATTTTTGGGCTATACGGCAGCAAAAAAATTTAATATTAAGCCTATGATTGGATTGGTGATAGGAGCTATCATGTGCTATCCCTCTATTCAGGGAAGCGCTCTCTCGGCAGGCGGAGAAGCAATCTATACTCTGTTTGCCGGCACCATGTTTGAATCGGTGGTATATACAAACTTCTTTGGTATCCCGCTGATCGCTATGGACTATACAGGAACTGTGATTCCAGTTATTTTTGTAGTCTACTTTGCGTCAAAATGCGAGAAGTTTTTCAGTAGGTTTGTGCCAGATCTGGTGAAGTTCTTTTTCGTTCCAATGCTTACTCTGCTGGTGGCAATCCCGGCTGGGCTATTGCTAATTGGCCCCCTTGCTTCCTTTGCTTCAACTATTATTGCAGAGACGGTTATGACCATACGAAACTTCAGTCCCATGCTTGCAGGAGCTATCGTTGGACTTACCTGGCAGATTCTGGTGATTTTTGGTCTCCATTGGGGATTTATTCCAGTCTATATCAACAATATTATGACGAATGGTTATGACAATGTAATGATGCCGTTTTTTGCATGCACCTTTGCAACCTCAGCAGTAGTTCTGGCAATTTTCTTTAAGACAAGGAATAAGCAGATAAAAGAAATGGCCCTGCCCAACTTTATTTCTGGTATTTTCGGCGTGACAGAGCCAGCTATTTACGGTATTTTGCTGCCTTTGAAAAAGCCTTTTATTATCAGCTGTATTGCGGGAGGTATTGGAGGCGGCTTTTATGGAGCTTTTAACTTTCGGAAGTTTATGATGGGCGGCATGGGAATCTTTGAATTTCCGGCTATGATTGAACCGGACGGAAGTATGGGAAATCTTATTATAGCTGTTGCGGGTGTGCTTCTTACTATGGTTATTGCTTTTGTAGCAACTATGATTCTGTACAGAGAAAAAGATCAGACAGAAAACACTCTTTCTTCAAAAGAATCAGAGAAGACAGAACAGACCATAAAGGATGAGAGCATCTCTGCTCAGGGGATAGTTAAAAAGATTCAAATTGGAAGCCCTGCCAGGGGGAAAGTGTTGAAGCTATCAGACATTCAGGATGACGCTTTTGCGTCAGGGGTATTAGGGAAAGGAGCAGCAATTCTTCCAGAGGTGGGAGAGGTCTTTGCTCCGGCAGATGGAGTGATTTCTACTCTGTTCCCTACTCTCCATGCGATTGGGATGGAGACAGATGAGGGAGTGGAGCTGCTGATTCATATTGGACTGGATACTGTGCAGCTGGATGGCAAGGGTTTTGAGGCGGCTGTAAAACAGGGGGACCATGTAAAAAAAGGCCAGCTTTTGGTTAAGTTTGACAAAGAATTCATTGAAAAGCAGGGGTTCTGTTTGGAGACTCCAGTGATTGTTCTGAACACAGATACCTATATGGATGTTGTGGAAAGCTTGGGAGGAGAGGCTTGTCCAGGCGATACTCTGATTACTATTATACAATAGGGTACCCTCTCTTGACAAGGGAACACACGCCTCAATCACGATATTTCGCCGCTTTGCGGCGTTATCCTCAATCGGCGTACGTCCAGTACGCCTCAATCGTCTGCCTTGCAAGGCGACGAAATCTCATGATTGAGGTCGAAGAGTCGAAAAGAGGTAAATTTTGCGTCCTGCAAGGCACTTGAAAGAGGCGTACTGGACGTACGCCGATTGAAAGTAACGCCGCAGGTCACAAAATTTACTCTTTTTCGACCGTGTATGCCCTTGTCAAGAGAGGGTAACAGAAACGGAGGATATTATGAGCTTGAGAAAAGATTTTTTGTGGGGCGGCGCCTCAGCGGCTAATCAGTGTGAGGGCGGTATCTTCGAGGGCGGAAGGGGACTGGCTAATGTGGACGTATGTCCGGCAGGCCCGGACAGAAGTGATATAATTACTGGCAGGCGCAAGATGCTGGCAATGGATAAGGAGCATATATATCCTGCGGCTACAGCTGTGGATTTTTACCATCATTTCCAGGAAGACATTCGTCTGATGGGAGAGATGGGGTTTAAGGTTTACCGCATGAGTATAGCCTGGACCCGGATATTTCCCAATGGAGACGAGGAAGAACCGAATGAGGCAGGAATGGCTTTTTACGAGGCAATTTTTCAGGAATGTAGGAAATATGGAATTCAGCCGCTGGTGACTATTTCTCATTTTGACTGTCCTGTTGGATTGATTGAGAAGTTTGGAGGATGGAGAAGCCGGAAAATGATAGACTGTTATCTCCGGCTGTGCAAGGTGCTATTTACCCGTTTTCAGGAATATGTGGTTTACTGGCTGAACTTTAATGAGATTAATATGATTCTTCATGCCCCTTTCATGGGAGCGGGCCTTTATTTTGAGCTGGGAGAAGATGAAGATGCGATCAAGTACCAGGCGGCTCATCACGAGCTTGTGGCAGGAGCTTTGGCAGTTAAAATGGCCCATGAGATTAATCCAGAAAATAAAGTGGGATGTATGTTTGCAGCAGGCAGCGCATATCCCTATAGCTGCAGGCCTGAAGATGTATGGGAGGCCCTTGTGACAGATCAGGAGAATTATTTCTTTGTAGATGTGCAGGCGAGAGGATACTATCCTGCCTATGCCAGGAAACGGTTGGAGAGGCGGGGGATTCTTCCTGCTATAGAGCCAGGGGATGAGGAAATTCTTAAGAGCTATCCAGTAGATTTTATTTCCTTTTCTTACTATAACAGCAGATGTATTGCCGCACCAGGCAATGATAGTGAGGAAGCGGAAGGAAACTTGTTTAAATCTGCAAGGAATCCTTATTTGAAATTCAGCGAGTGGGGTTGGCCTATTGATCCCATGGGACTGCGGATTACACTGAATCAGGTATATGATCGTTATCAAAAGCCTTTATTTATCGTTGAAAACGGATTGGGAGCCATAGATACTCCTGACGAAAAGGGTGAGATTGATGATGGATATCGGATCGATTATTTGCGGGAACATATTCGTGCCATGAAGGAAGCCGTTGAAAAGGATGGAGTAGATTTGATAGGTTATACCTCCTGGGGCCCCATTGATTTAATCAGTGCGGGAAGCGGAGAAATGAAAAAGCGATATGGGTTTGTGTATGTGGATAAACAGGAGGATGGAAGCGGAACTCTTGCCCGCAGAAAAAAACGTTCTTTTTATTGGTACCAGCGAGTGATTGAGACCAATGGGGAGGATCTGGGATAAAGAATCAAAAGGGGCTTGTATTTTCAGCCCCTTTTGTTATACTGGATAACAGAATAAAAAAGAAAGAGGTGGTAAATATGGTAGAATTAGATCAGTTTAAATATACATTGAACGGCTATCATGGACCATTGGTGGAACTGAGGGATTCACTTTGACCTGGCGAATAAAACCCAGAGGATAGAGGAATTAGAGCGGGAGATGGAGGCCCCTGGCTACTGGGACAACACGGAGAAGTCTCAGGAGGGTATGCGTGAGCTGAAAAATCTTAAGGATGAGGTAGAGGATTATCAAAACCTGAAACAGCAGTATGAAGACATTGAGACACTGCTTGAGATGGGGTATGAGGAAAATGACGCCTCTCTGATTCCAGAGATTCAGGAAGAGCTGGATTCCTTTACAGAAAACTTTGAGTCCATGAGGATTAAGACATTACTGTCTGGAGAGTATGACAAGAACCATGCAATCTTAAAACTGAACGCAGGGGCTGGCGGCACAGAGAGCTGCGACTGGGCTGGAATGTTGTACCGCATGTATACCCGCTGGGCAGAGGCAAAAGGCTTTTCTGTAGAAGTGCTGGATTACCTGGACGGTGACGAGGCAGGCATCAAGTCTGTGACCTTTCAGGTAAATGGAGAAAATGCATATGGATATCTGAAGGCAGAGAAGGGCGTACATCGACTTGTGAGAATCTCGCCGTTCAATGCCCAGGGAAAAAGACAGACCTCCTTTGTGTCTCTGGACGTCATGCCGGATATTGAAGACGACATTGATATTGAGATTCGGGATGAAGATCTGCGAATTGATACTTACCGGTCCAGCGGCGCCGGCGGCCAGCATATTAATAAGACCTCCTCGGCAATTCGAATCACGCACCTTCCCACTGGAATCGTGGTACAGTGTCAGAATGAGCGCTCTCAATTCCAGAACAAAGATAAAGCCATGCAGATGTTGAAGGCGAAGCTGTATCTTTTAGAGCAGCAAAAGAATTCAGAGAAGCTTTCTGGCATCCGGGGGGAAGTAAAAGAGATTGGCTGGGGCAATCAGATCCGGTCTTATGTAATGCAGCCCTACACATTGGTAAAGGATCACAGAACGAACACAGAGATTAGCAATGTAAACAGCGTTCTGGACGGAAATATTGATCCTTTTATCAATGCCTATCTGAGATGGATTACATTAGGGCCTGAGGAAGAATAATAATTTTTTGATACTTTTCTATTGACTTTTGACACAAGAAATGATAGTATATCTGAGTGCATTGAGATACATTTTTCAGCGCACAAGAGGATGTGCGGAAGTGTCGGAACTGGCAGACGAGCAAGACTAAGGATCTTGTGACATTCGTGTCGTGTGGGTTCAAGTCCCATCTTCCGCATTACTGACGCAAATGATACCATTTGTGTATGTAGAAGGCCCTGTGTCCGGTAGAGATGCAGGGCCTTCGTGGTTATAAGATGATAACGAACTAAAAACAGCGAAAGCCCGAACAGTGCACAGAACAATTTACGGACACATGAAAGGTAGCTGGAAATTTGTTCTATTTGCCCCGTCTACTGGAAGGGCTGTAGCGGGACTTAAAATCGGAGGAAAAGAGATGGTAAAAAGTGATGTGTTGGTATTAGGAGGAGGCCCAGGCGGATACCTGGCTGCAGAACGTGCAGGCCAGGCAGGAAAAAGCGTTACTTTGATAGAGAAGCGCGCACTGGGAGGGACTTGCCTGAATGAGGGATGTATTCCTTCTAAAGCTCTTTTGAATTCTGCCAAATTGTATGAGCATGCTCTCCACAGCGATGTATTTGGGGTGACAGCGGAGAATGTAAAGATTGATCATGCAAAAGTAGTAGCCCGGAAAGATAAGGTAGTAAAGGCACTTGTGTCTGGTGTGGGCGCAAAAATGAGCGCCCATAATGTAAATGTAGTCATGGCAGAGGGTGTAATTCAGGGAAAGACAGCAGATGGATTTGTAGTGAAAGCAGGTGGCGAGGAATATGCAGGAGACAAACTCATTTTAGCCTGCGGCTCTGTGCCAGTAGTTCCTCCTATTCCAGGGCTGAGGGAAGGGATTGAATCTGGCTTTGTGATGACAAACAGAGAGATTTTGAGCCTGAAGACACTTCCCAATAAGTTGGTAGTTATCGGCGGCGGAGTGATCGGTCTGGAGATGGCATCCTATTTTGCCATGATCGGCGTACCTGTTACAGTGATTGAGATGCTGGATAAGATTGCCGGTCCCACAGAGCGTGAGATTTCTCAAATTCTATTAAAGAATTATAAAAAGAAAGGCATTGATTTCAAACTTTCCTGCAAGGTGACAGGAGTGGGAGATAACTGTGTTCTGTATGAGGAAAAGGGCGTGGAGAAGAAAGCTGAGGCTGATGTAGTACTTTGCTCCATTGGACGCCGTGCCTTTACTCAGGATATAGGTATCGAAAATCTTGGCGTTGTCATGGAGCGTGGAGCTGTAGTGACAGACGACTATATGCAGACGAACGTGGAAGGAGTCTATGCAGTAGGCGACATCAATGGAAAACTGATGCTGGCTCACACAGCTTATCGCGAGGCTGAGGTAGCAGTGAACCATATTCTTGGCAAGAAAGATAAGATGCGGTACCATGCAATTCCTTCTGTGATTTACACAAACCCGGAGGTGGCAAGCGTAGGCGAGACAGAGGAGAGCGCCAAAGCGAAAGGTCTGGAAGTAAAGAGCGTCAAGGTATCTATGAAATTTTCCGGTCGTTATCTGGCTGAGGTTGAGAAAGGCGACGGTATCTGCAAGCTGATTGTTGACACCAAGAAGAATTGTCTGGTAGGCGTTCATATGATTGGCAGCTATACTTCTGAGATGATTTATGGGGCGGCTATGATGGTAGAGTCAGAGGCAACTGTGGAATATTTCAAGAGACTTGTATTTCCACATCCCACCGTATGTGAGATCATCCGGGAAGCACTATTTGAAATATAAGGTTAGAAGCCTTTTCTAAAATATAAAAAAGAACTGACAGAACATGGCTATCAGGTTGGAAAAATATCTATGAAAGAGCAAACAGTTATTTTTAATAAGATCGATTGACAATGTTCCAGATAAGTGAAAGTATATGTATTCCAGGAGGTGCCAAATGCATCTCCTGATTTTTGATGCCAATCGTGAATCATGAGTATCTACTTAAAGGTCTACAAAAAATATCAGAACCGTTTCAGACAGTATTTTTCTACAAGATTGATTCCCTGGTATAAGATCATGGCCATAATACAGAGGATGACAATGGACATGAGAACCATGTCAAGCTGGAAGAGGCGGGTAGCGAAACTGATAGAAATATGGATGCGAAAAGAGGCTGGAGCAGTCCGAAACTGTGGTAAGATAAAAGCGTGGAAGACGAACGGCTTGGATAAATAGATATCCAAGCCGATCTAAAATGTATTATCCAACAATATTAATTAATTGTTCTTTCTTAATAAATCTTCGCGCATTTTCAAAAGCCAGATCACTCATACGCTGATAAGCGGCAGATGAGGAAAAAGAAATATGAGGTGTAAGGTGTATGTTATCACAATCATATAACCAACTCCCTTGCTCCAGGGGTTCTTTTTCAAAAACATCCATATATACCTCTATATTTTTTCCCTCCAATATTTTCCTCAAATCTTCTTCCACAAGAGTTTTTCCTCGCCCCACACAGATTAAAGCAGAACTATCTTTTAAGCAGGATAATCGATGATAATCAAGAAGTCCCCTTGTGTCAGAGTTCAGAGGAAGAGTATTTATGACAACTTCTACTTCAGACAGAAAATGGTCCACCTGATGAATCTGATATACACTGTCAAAACAGGCTGCTTTTCTTCCTGTTCGATTCACGCCTATGACCTGTGAACCCAAAGCCTTAAATCTTTTGGCGCACGCAGTTGCGATACTCCCTGTACCTAAAATCCCAATTTTCAACATTTGCAGTTCGGCAGTAGGAAAAACTCGCATCCATATATGATTTTCTTGCTGTCTGCTGAAAAATCTGCCCTTTTTGCAATAATCTAGAACGCAATATAATGCATACTCTGCAATGGGAGCGTCATAAACACCTTTAGAATTCGTAAGAAAAATCTTATTTTTGTTCAGATCATCCAGATCCAGCTTGTCATAACCTGCAGAAAGAAGATGAATAAAGGAAGCTCCCTGATACCTCTCCTTCACCGTTAGAGGCTCCATATAACCTATATACACATCAAATCTTTTCTTGGGAAAATCTGTAAAAGTTTCTGTTTCATAGCCAAGCCGGACCAATTCCTCTATCTGTCTGGAACTCAGTTTTGCCCTGGCTGATAATGCAAGCTTCATAGAATTACTCCAGGTTGGCATGATTACTGCGCATTAATGCCACATCAAAATTACTCTTTTTAATGCAACTCATGACAATATAATCAGCGACAATTAATAAGCTCTGCTCAAAACGATTTCCCATAATCTGTACTGACTTGCGTTCAGGTCTTGGATCATCCGGCCCCACTGGGGCAAAAATTGTAACGATGGCATCTGAGATTTTGGAAATATCTCCTTCAGGGTTTGCTGTCAGCAATCCTACCTTTGCTCCTTTTTCATGGGCTTTCTCTGCATAATATTTGGATGTGGCCGTTTTTGCCTTTCCAGAACCCAAAATCAATAAATCGTTATTCGCAATACTTAAAGCTGTTACATCTCCAACATAAAACACTTTCAAACCCATCTGAGCTAAGCGCATAGCAAATGCCCGCATCATAAGTCCTGATCTGCCTCCCCCATATAAAAATATTTTGTTGGCAGAAAGAATGAGTTCGGCAAGCTTTTCCACTTCATGAGAATCAATAGCATTTACTGTAGCACTCAATTCATTACCTATTTTTTCTTGCAATTCTTTGTCTGTCATATTATTTTCCTCTATGTAATAATTCATAAATTTTCTTTGCCTCTTCTTGCTGGTTTTCGGCGCTGTATACCCCAGAACCAACGATAACTACATCAGGCTCCAGGGCGATAACTTCATCCAATACACCGCCCATTTTCAGACCTCCGGCAACCGACACTTTTGTTTTCATTACGAGGTTTTTTGCAAGTTTCAATTTTTGTACGGGAGTAGCTCCTCTTTTCTGTTCATCTACGCCAACGTGTATTCCCACATAATCGGCCCCATATTCGTCAACCTTCCCTAAAAAACTTGCAAGATCCTTAACCCCAAGGGAATCTATTAAAATTTCTTTTTTGTGCTCGTGGGCTGTGGCAACCGCATCACGCAAAGTTCCTTCATCAGCAATTCCAAGAACGGTAACAATATCTGCGCCAGCTGAAAGAACTGCATTTGTCAACTTTCTTCCTCCATCGGCAATCTTATTGTCGGCAAGGACAATTGTATCAGGATAACGCTTCTTGATTTCTCGGATACCTGCAAATCCATATTTCATGCTTAAAGGTGTTCCAATTTCCAAAATATCTGTATATTTATATACTTTATCCGTATATGAAAGAGCTTCTTCCATATCGAGAAGATCTAATGTTAACTGTAATCTCATAACTCTTCCTCCATATCTTCCATAACAGGCGGTTTGTACTCTATCATTGTAGAGATACCTGCATCCAGCACGATTCCCTTGATTTCTTCAAGAGGAGCGTCGATACATCCTATAATACTTAGAATCATTCCAAGATTTAGCCCCCCAATCACTGCATATTTCCCCTCTTCTAATAGATTGCTGCTCTCTGAGCAGGCAGTAATATATGGACTGCCATTAGGAAGATCACATATGGTTAGAATTTCGCAGTCTTTGTTTTGGGTATAGTATTGCCTTATTTGATTGCGGAAAACTTCAATCCCACTTTCTTCCTCTAAACAGATTACGTCTAAGTGAATAACGTCTCCTATAATCATGCGGGCAGAACTGGCAGCTCCTGCCGCCAGTTCACCGTGTGAGACCAACAAGATCTTTATACTCATTAGATAATACCTCCAAATGCACAGAGGAATATGAATACTGTTAAAATCAGCATCATTTTGATTGCACTTACTTTCTTTTTGCTCATGAAATACCATACGCACAACACAATAGCCAAAGGAACAAGCTTCGGGAAAATGCCATCAAGAATACTCTGAACAGTAACCGTTTCTGTTCCTTTTTCAAAAGACAGAATGGTATTGAATTTGATGTAACTTGCAGAAAGGCCACCCATAACAATGGTTCCCAGCAACATAACTGCTTCTCTGATCTTATTTGCCTGCTCGCCAATGAGGTTTTTCACTGCATTAATACCGAGATGATATCCTTTAAAAAACAGGAAGTGAGAACCTAAAATAATCAGCAATGGGTATGTGATCATATAGAATAATGGCCCTAAAGGATTTCCACCTTCCCCCAGGGAAATACCAATGGACAATAAAATGGGAATAATCATACCAACCAGCATGGAATCACCAATTCCCGCAACTGGTCCCATCAGGCCTACTTTGGTTGTTCTGATTACTTCATCATCAATATCTTTGCCTAGAGCCTTTTGTTCCTCCATACCCACTACGATACCGTAAATGATACTTCCAACCTGCATTTCCGTATTAAACATCTGTACATGTCTGTTCAGACCTTTTGAAATATCTTCTTTGTTTTTATAATATTTTTTAAAAAGTGGGAGCAATCCATAGACGTATCCCATACCATGGTATAATGGAAAACTACAGGAGCCATCGTAAAACCACATATATCTGTTCCAAAGACTATTTAACTCTTTATTTGTTAAACGCTCATTTGTTTTTGTTTCTGGCAAATTACTCATAGTTCTTCCTCCAAATCATTCATTACTTCTTCTGCTACAGTGAGAGTTTGAGCCTTATTTGATTTCATTAAGAAATAGAAATAAGCGAATACACCTGCAATTATTGTTAAACCAATAATATTGATATTCATAAATACGACACATACAAAGCCAAACAGGAAGAAT
Organism: Clostridia bacterium; assembly: GCA_910574475.1. Classification (GTDB taxonomy): domain Bacteria; phylum Bacillota; class Clostridia; order Lachnospirales; family Lachnospiraceae; genus Laedolimicola. Next base: position 81,283 of record CAJTAT010000011.1, read on the forward strand.
AAAATAGAGGCTTTATTTGTAGAAACTTGTGTAAGTAATGCTGCAATACCCACTGCAGGGAGAATTCCTCCTAACGACAATAGGGCAGTCGTAACAAATGCAGGAAGATTTGCCACAAATTCAGTTACATACTCAGAACCAATGTAAACAGCCAAAAACGCTGGAATACCACGAATCACCAAGGTCATGGCCTGGGGCAGAATCAGATGGTACAATGTAATTTTTTTGTCATCCACCTCATTAATTGCCACTTTTAATTTTTCATTAAAATATGTATTGATACCTTTCTGGAGATTGAAGGCGATTGTTCCAACGGCTCCAACTGTACTCGCAAGGGCTATAGCCAGTGAAGTATCCATATTAGAGAGTAGTGCAATAGCAATAGACGGATAAGATACAAATCCCATCTCTACTGGAATCGCTCCGCCTGGAGTAACATAAGCCAGGTAAACCGTCTGAATGGCACAGCCCAGGATAATACCCTGTGTCACGTCGCCGAAGATAAGTCCACAGAGAAAACCTCCGATTAGAGGACGGCCAAGTGTATACCAACCGCCTGTGAATCCATAAACTGTGGAAATATGCGATGAAATCGAAGTTAATACAGCGACCAGCAATGATTGAATTAAGAACATATTTATTTTTCTCCTTTCGCTTTCCTGCTCAATTCCGTTTCATTCCACCAAACTTTTTTCACACTGGGAATGATCTGAAAATATGCTTTGATTCCACGGTTCCACAAGTCCTCGTACATTGCGATTTCATCTGGAATCAAATAAATGGATTTGACTGCAAGTTCAGACCCATCCCGCGTACTTGCTGGTCCAACATTGATTTCTTTTGTTAATACATAGCCGCTTTCTACCACTCGATAGAAAGACCTTAACCAACGGAAAATCACAATATAATTTTTCTGGGATTTTTCCGCTTCTTTCAGTTTTCGAATTCCTTCTTCCACTGGGAAAATGTAAACCCGTATTCCATCTGGAGCAATGCTGCGGTACACATCCCCCAAGGCCTTATTTGCGAACAAGTCATCATCAACAATTAAAATTCCATCACATGATATGTGTTTTAACCACATTGTAATCGTCTGCCCATGAAGTACGCGGTCATCTACACGAACCAAATTGATCATAAGTTGTTCCCCCTTTCTCTGTTTGTTCTTTATATCTAAATATATAACCTTTTTCTGCGAATTTGTCAATATAAATTTGCGATTTTGTGTTTATAATTTGCGATATTCTATTTTTGTTACAAATTAAGTATGTTTTTCTTGTCTATTTTTCATATATATAGTATAATATCGACAAAGGAGTGAAATTATGGCAACCAATAAAAATATGCGTCGTTCAGAAATTCCAAATCTTCTTTTGAAAAACCCAAATTTGAGAAACGAAGATTTTGCTAAACATTTTGGGGTTACACTTGAAACAATCCGAAGCGACATGATTTATCTGGAGGAAAAAGGAATTGTAAAAAAACTACATGGACATGCAGAAGTAACTGACTCATTTCGCACTGATAAAATCCATTTGAATGAGCGTGTACATCTGGACGAGGAAGGAAAGAAATCAGTTGCGAAAGCAGCTCTCGATTTGATTCCTAACGATTCTATTATTTTCCTGGACAGTGGCAGTACAGTTCAAAAGATCGCAGAGCTTCTTTCTTTGCGTTCTAATATAACAGTGATCACCAACTCTCTTGGAGTTGCAAATACAATCATCACTCAGGAACAAAACCATGTATATTTGGCTGGCGGATTTGTTTCATCAAATGGAATGTTATTAAATGGTCCATACCTAATTGATTCAATTAAGCAATTTAAATATAACTTTGCTTTTTTAGGAACAAATGGATTAAAATTTTATGACGGCCCTACTTGTTTAAACTACTCACACCTTCCTGTAAAGCAACTTGTGATTAAAAACAGCGAAAAGGTTGCAGTTGTATGTGCATCAAGCAAATTTAGCAATGGCGCAGTCATGCAATTTGCTACCTGGGATGAAATCGACTATTTAATCACAGATAACATTCCAGACGAACAGCAAAACGTTTTAAAAAACAGTAATGTCCAGTGCATCATTGCGTGACTGTGAAAAAGAGTTGTACTTTACAGGTTTAATCGTCATTTTTAGAAAACTTAGCCCATAAAATTTTTCTGTAAAACCAAAAAGGAAAATTTTATGGGCTATTTAGAAAAAGAAAAAGGGACAACGGCAAATGAAAAGAACCGAATCTTAAAACACATAGCAAGAATCCTCACAGAAGAGAATCAAATCACACCTCAGGAGCAGCTTCGTATGTTAGACCTGCTTCGGAAGGAGTGAATGTAGATGGGGAAACTGCGCGCCGTCACCTACAACCGCTGCAGCACAGAGGAAGAGAGCCAGAAGGACGCCCTGATACAGCAGGTGAAAGAATCACAAGACTGCGTGAAATGTCAGGGCTGGCTTCTGGTGGACTGTTATGTGGAGGCCCGGAGCGGGACAACGGCAAAAGGACGAACAGAATATAACCGTCTGTATCAGGACTTACAGACAGAGAAATTTGATATTATTGTAATCAAATCCTTAGACCGCCTGATGCGCAACACCAAAGACTGGTATCTTTTTCTGGATTGTATGCAGAAAAACGGGAAACAGCTCTATATGTACCTGGACCGGAAATTTTACACGCCGGATGATTCCCTGATTATTGGGATTAAGGCAATTCTGGCAGAAGAATACAGTCGGGAGTTGAGTAAGAAGATCAACAATGCTCATCAAAACCGTCAGCGGGAGGGACGTAGCTTTATCATCACCAACAGTACTTATGGAATTCGGAAACTCCCGGATAAAAGCATTGTCTTGGATGAAAAAGAGGCGGAAATGGTTCGTTTCATGTTCCACCTCTCAGCAGAAGGATATGGGACCTATACTACATCTCAGATTCTTTATGAAAAAGGCTATCGAAATCGAAAAGGTGAGAAAATCAGCGCATCTGTCATAAGAAAAATAATCCGAAATCCTTTGTATAAAGGGGATGTAGTCCAGAATCGGGAGCACTATGATTTTGAAAGTAAGCAGCAGATAAAAAATCCTCAAAGTGAATGGCTGATTCATGAAAAGGTGATTCCTGCCATTGTAGATGAGGAGCTTTTTAAGGCGGCAAATCATTCTATGGATATTCGAAGAAAAGAGGGAAATCGGGGAGGTATTTACCCGAAATACAGTAGTCGGGGACAGTATGATTTGTCTGGAAAGATGGTATGCGGCTTATGCGGTCAGCCTTTTTATCGAACAGTACGGTACAGGACAACGGGAAAGGTTATTGAATGGAAATGTAAAAATTACTTAGAAAGTGGAAGAAGCCAGGAAAATGGATGTAAAAACATCCATTTGAATGAGAATAAGATTTTTGCCCTTTTTAAAAACATTTGCAGAAAAGAGGATGAAAGTCTACAGACGGAAAAACAAGAACTATTAAAGGAAACACTGGCTATTTTAAAGAAGGTTTTGCAGGATCATGGAGTGGAAAGAAAGAAGGCAGATTTAGAGAATCACAGGAATCAAATGTTGGAGAACAAGGATCGTTTGCTTCAGAAGCTTTTGGATGGAGTGCTTTCTGACGAAGATTACAAGCGGAAAAATCGGCAATTTGAAAAGCAGATTGTTGATATGGAGAAGCAGTTAAAGGAATTTGAACCAGCAATGCAGCAGAATGAAAAGCGGGAAAGGCGGATGGCTGATATCAAAGAAAAGCTGGAGGAAGGGATTATTGAACGGGCTCAAACGATAGATATGATTGAAAAGATTCAAAAGATACAAGTTTTCCCCAAATATCTGGATATTTTCGTTGGCTCTCAGGCTATTTTAGGCTGGGAAGTAACAAAAGATGCTGAGCTTTTGTCAGTCAGGAAAGAGACGGATCAGCTGACAGTCATCCGAATTCCCCAGAAATACGGCACTTCGCCACAGATTGTGATAGAGGAAGAGAAGAGGCAGATTTTGCAGTATATGAAAGATGAGCCCAAGATAACAGCAAAGGCACTTGCTGAAAAAATGGAGGTAAAGCTGTCCCGGATACACAGGAGAATCAATAGTCTAAAAGAGGAAGAAAAACTCCGGTATAGCACGCCAAATGGCCGGGGGTACTGGATAGTTGAGGCAGAGGAAGGCACCCATCTGTGAGGTGGGTGTCTTAAAAACTTATAATTGTAATATGGAAATCCGCTGTATTTAAACAAGACGCCAAAGCAAATTCTGGGAAGCCCCCATATAACAATAAAGCCGGATGCAGGAATCAGTGAAGCCTATGATGAACTTATTTTGACAAACAGGCCTATTGACTATAGCTTGCGGCTACTGTATGAATGTGCTAAAATTACAGTTAGTAAGAAATGAGGGATTTGGTGAAAAAAGAAGTAATTATTCCACAAGCAGTACATAGTACATCTGAAAGCTATGAAGAACTGTTAAAATTATTTGATTGTTATCAAAATAGCGATATACATATTATAGAATTGGATTTTAAAAGAAATACTTGGTTCGATGCAAATTTATTGCCTGTAATTTATGCATATGTAGTGTTTGGAGCCGAATCTCATAACATTGTAAGCTCCTATAGTAATCAGAAGGATTGCCGTTTACACCAAATACTCATACGAAACGGATTTGCGAAGCGTTGTTTTCATATGGAATATTGCCCAAGAAAAAACGAAACAGTCGTGCCATTTAAAGTTTTTCAATCAAAGGATACGTATGGATTTGGTTCTTATATTGATGCTGAGATAGTTAGATATTTTCCTAAAATGGAAGAAAGAGTAAAAAGGGATTTGAGTACGTATATTCAGGAATTATTTGGAAATGCTCAGATACATGGTGGTTGTAATCAAGTATTCACTTGCGGGCAATACTATTTTCAAAATCATAAAATGGATTTTACCATAGTAAATATAGGCGTTACTATAGGTGAAAATGTAACTGAGTTTCTTCATGAAAAAGGAGAAGAGTTATCAGAGAGCAGTATATCCTGGGCGGTAAAACCTGAAAATTCAACAAAGAGAACAAATTCGGGGGGAATTGGATTATCTTTAATGCAAGAGTTTATTTTTCATAATAATGGGAAATATCAGATTATATCAGGAAATGAATTTTGGGAGTTGAATAATCAAAAAGTATGTGAAAGAAAATTTGATAATTCTTTTCCGGGTACGATTGTAAATATAGAAATTGATCAGAATGACACATCATATTACAAATATAAAGAAAATCTGAGTGAAGACAACATTTTTTGATGGAGGTAGAAAATGGATATACATGTTATTGACTATGTAGGGGATAGGGCAACAGATATGGAACAGGGAGATAAGATTTACCAGTTGATTGTTGAGGGATTTCAAAAAAAAGAAATTGTCTTTATAGATTTTGCAGATATGACAACAGTACTTTCTACATTCTTGAACAATGCCATTGGAACACTGTATAAAGATTATACAAGTGAATTTTTAAATCAAAATTTAAAGGTAAAAAATCTTTGTAAAGATGATTTGTTTATTCTCAAAAGAGTAATAAATAGGGCGAAGGATTTTTATGCAAATCAGCAGATGGTAACATCAGTTTTAGATAGTGATTTGACTTGATATAAGGGAGGGTAAATTTATGTCAATCATAGATATTACACTTCATCAACCGAGAGAGGATGGCCGGTATTTTTTGGACTGTAATGTACTGATGTATATGTTTTATCCAAATGGGGGATATGCTTCAGATTTAGTTTATGATTATTCGGCGCTAATTACCAGAATTGTGAATGTAAGTGCAAAAATTTATATAACGGATGTGTTGATATCTGAGTTTATTAATACATATATTCAGACAGAATTTCATAGATTGGCTAGTTTAAATGGGTGGCCGCACACGAAAAGCTATTTTAAGCATACATTTAAATTTAGTACAGAGTATGAAGATATATTACAGGAGTTAAGATGTATTATAATGCGTCAGATCCTTCCGGTGTTTACTTTAGTGGATAGTAAATTTTCAGAAATGGATTTTGATAGTATATTTGACAACCCAACAACTTTTGACTTTAATGATAGATATTATGGATATTCTATGAAATCACTTGGGGCATATATTGTTACGAATGATGCGGATTTTTCAGATGTAACGCAATGCAATATTATAACAAGAAATCAAGCATTGCTATGTTCCTAAAATATTAACTTTATGATTTATAGGAAAAGGCGCCCATTTGTGAGAGTGGGGGCCTTAAAAATACTTTGTAATTGTAAAAAGTTTAGAGATTCGCTATACTCATAATAGTGAGTAAATTAGTGAGGAGGAAAATATGATACAAGTTTACCATGGTTCTGATCATGCAATAAAACAACCCCAATACCTTGGTGGAAAAGCTGATAATGATTATGGAAATGGTTTCTATACAACGGAATATGAGGATAAGGCAAAAAGTTGGGCAGCATTAAATGGAAATCCGGCTAATTCAATTGTGAATATTTATGAGTTGAATTTGGATAAGCTTAAGATACTGGATTTGAATGGCTGTGGTGTATTAGCGTGGATTGCAGAAGTGACAGCGAATAGGGGGACAAACCAAGAAGCAGCGGATATTGTTGCTAAACAATTAATAAAACAGTATAGGATTGATGCGTCAGAGTATGATGTGATTCAGGGATATCGTGCAGATGACAGCTATACCCAAGTCATAGAAGCGTTTTTGATGAATCAGATTAATACTTTTGAGGTGGAAAGGCTGTTTTATAAAGGATCATTAGGAAATCAGATTTTTTTGAGATCGAAGAAAGCTTTTGAGCATATAAAGTGGATAGATGCTTATGAGGTTACATTGACAGAAGAAGATAAAAGGTCGGATTTTATTGCTCGACAGGATGTGAATCGCTTTTTATCACAGCGAATAAAAACAATTCTGCTAGATGGATATGAAGTGACAGGAATTACAGCCAGATATGCAATACAGAATCAGCTTATATATAGGAAGGAAGATGGAGCCTATGAACAGACCAGCGTATGAGGAATGTTATCTGGAAAGTATGAAGCAAAAGAGCCGTTATTTATTTCGGTTGATAGCTAGGAATTGCCCTAATTGCTTTGAAGTTATTTCTGCATATATGCAGGGAGAGTACCGTCGGAATATGGATTTGGGAAATCCCTTGTATTTAAATAAGACTCCAAAGCAAATCCTTGGAAGTCTCCATATCACACCGAATCCAGATGCGGGAATCAGTGAAGCTTATGATGAATTTATTTTAGATTGGATGGCAGATATCTATGTTTACCTCCAATGGAAGTATCGTTTATGGTCTGGTGAACTTGTAAAAGTAATTGTACCTGAAAATTTATATGAAAAATATTATCCCTTGCATGAAACCTCATTGGAGAATGGTGCGGATAAGCTGGTGAAAATTTATGGGCTTCAGATCCACCATTCTATCAGTCACGCGCCCCATCTGAACACCTGACTCCCATAAATAATCAGATACCCCAGTCCCTGGCGGCTTCCGATAAATTCACCAATCACAACTCCCACCAGACAGAGGCCAATGTTTACCTTCATAGTATTAATGAAAATCGGGATTGAGCTGGGAAGCACAACTTTCCAGAGCACATCCCGTTTTTTGCCGCCCAGGGTGTATATGAGCTTAATTTTCTCTAAATCCACTTCAGAAAAGCCAGTATAAATCGTTAGAATACTACCAAAAATAGCTACGGACATTCCAGCTACAATAATGGTTTTCATATTACTTCCCAGCCAGACAATGAGAAGAGGGGCCAAAGCGGATTTTGGAAGGCTGTTTAAGACCACCAGGTAAGGCTCCAGGATTTTAGACAGGCTGTTGAAACGCCAGAGGATAATGGCAATTAGCAGGCTGAAAAAAAAGACCAGAATAAAACTGACCAGAGTTTCCAACAGTGTACTTCCTATGTGTAAAAAAATTGTCTTATCAGATACCATAGAGAAAAATGTCTGACAGACCCGGGTAGGACTGCTGAAGATAAAGGCATCAATCACATGGAATCTGGTGCTGACTTCCCAGATAAGGAGAAAGAGAAGAAAAATAAAAATTTGGGCAAAGGTAATGAATCGCAGTCTCCTTTTTCTCTCTTCCAGAAAGCTTTGCTGGGTAAGAGATGGCTCAACCACTTGTATTCAACTCCTTCCATATGAGATTGAAATATTCTTTGAACTTCGGTGCATTGCGGGAGCGCATAGGCGTTCGATCCTCCATGTCAAAAGAAATGGGTACAATTTTCTGCACACGGCCAGGCCGTCTGGAGAGAACCAGTACATGATCGGCCATGCTGATGGCTTCCGATAGATCGTGGGTTACTAAAATGGCTGTTTTTTCTTCTTTTTTGATTATGGCAGAAATATCGTCGCAGACGGAAAGTCTCGTCTGATAATCCAGAGCTGAGAAAGGCTCATCCAGGAGCAACAGATCTGGCTCTAGTGCTAGGGTGCGTATCAATGCGGCACGTTGACGCATGCCGCCAGAAAGCTGGGAGGGACGTGCGTCCTTAAAAGAAGAAAGTCCATAGGTTTCCAGCATAGAATCCACATTGGACAGATGTTCCTTTGTAAGTTTTTTCTGTATTTCCAGGCCAAGAGTCACATTGCTGTAGACTGTGCGCCATTCAAAGAGATGATCCTTTTGAAGCATATATCCAATATTGGCTCCGGCTTCCCCTAAAGGCTTTCCCAAAAGACTGATAGAGCCTTCCTCTGGCTGTAGAAGGCCACAGATCAAAGAAAGTAGCGTAGATTTACCGATGGTTCACTAACGGAAACTTTAGAAGGTCAAATGGTTCTTCATGCAAAGGTTATTAGAGGAATGGAGTTCTTTGATACTTATGATATGAGCAAAGTATGTGACAGGATTCGCTTAGAGCTGTATATGTGTCAAAAGCCAAAGGATAAAGTAGTAAAAGAGATTGGAGTGAGTAAAGATTTATTAAGAGATTACATAAATCCGGCATATTTGGAGAAATCTATGCAGCCCCAAACACTTATAAAAATGGCAGAGTATTTTGGAAAGGATAAATATTATTTTTGCAATGATTATCATAGATTTCTTAACGAGGTGGACGGGAAAGCTTATTTAAAAGGCAAGCGCGAAGCGCAAAATATGTCACAAAGGCAATACGCAAATGTATTGGGAATATCGATATCAAGATATAAGAGCTATGAAGAGGGAAGAAGCAAAATACCTGTAGAGCTTTGGAAAATGCTTCAAAAAACAAGGGATTAGTGTAATGACAGGAATAGTATACGAGGATGCCTCTATACTATTCCTTATTGTATTATTGGGAGAAAATTTAATATCTACTTAACATACGGAATAATTTCTGAAATAAATTTTTCCACTACAGTTAATTGAGAATAGGTTAAAGTGCTTAATAATGGGAACAGTTTTTCAAGCATTTGTTCTGTGTTTTGATTTTTAGCAGGCTCTATTTCAATAATGTTTTCAATACCAATATGAAAAATAGAGCATAAGCGGATAATTTTTTCAATGGTAAAGTTTCGTTCTCCCCGTTCCAGCTGCGCATAGTATTGGGTATCTAAGTCTAACTGTCCTGCTAGTTCTTCTTGTGTCATATTATTAAGAAGCCGATATTTTTTGATGTTTTGAGAAATAGAGTTTTCGGTGTGTTTTTTAGCCATAAGTCCCTCCTACTCTTTTACAATATCCCAATCATAAAATAAAAATAAGGAAATATATGCTATATATACTATTGCAATTTGCTATATATTTAGAGTATAATCTTAATAAAAAGTACATTAGGAGGAAATGATTATGCAAGAAAAGAAAATGGTTTTATCGTCATCAGAGCCTATTACAGATGGAGGAAGAAAATATAATTTTCTTTACTTTATTGGGGGAATAATAGGTTTCTTAATTGGGTTATTTATGTATGGATTTGGAGCCGGGATTTTCTTACTTTTATTAGGAGCATTTCTGGCCTATGCAATAAAAACTATTATATGTAAGTTTGCGTCAAGAGATTTACGAACATTGAGCTTTTCCTGTACTCAGAAGATTCCATATGCACAGCTTATACAAAGCCTTCAACCTCTTCTGATTCCATTGGGTATGACTATTGAACGAGGGAAAGCTGAAAAAGGGGGACAGCCAATTATTTCATATAAAGGAATTATTTATGATGTATATTATAACGAAGATGATTCTTTTGGAATTTGGTGGCGTTTGTCAGTGGCGAAAGCTTTTCTGATAGGAGACCTAGAGATTAGCTTATATAGAAAGGTATCTGTGGCTTATGGAATTATAGCATATAACATGCAGAAAATATGTAATGGTAGCTATATAGAAAACCAAACTAATTTACAGCCGGAAAATGAAAACATTCAAAGGCAAGGTTTCATTATATGCCCAAACTGTGGTGGTGAGTGTGAAGCAGGAACTAAATTTTGCATGAAATGTGGTTCCAATCTTGAAACAGAAAATAATGCGAGAAAAAGATTTTGTATGTATTGTGGAAATCTGTTAAAAGAAGGTGATAAGTTTTGTATCAAATGTGGAAAGGAAACGAAATCTGAACTGCTTGAGTAAGTTGAAAGATGTAAAAATTATGGTTATACATAAAAAAGCATATATTCTGTATAGCAAATGGAATAAGACTATAAAAGCAAGCAAGAGGAGGAAAGATATGTTTTGTCCAAATTGTGGTCAAGAATTGTGGGAAAACGCTGCTTTTTGTAAGAATTGTGGGACACAGTTAAAATCTACGGTTTCTATTGAGAAAAAAGCTTCTCCGAAAAAGGAAATTAAGTGGAAAAGAATAGGAAGTATTGTTGCAATCATAGTGGCTATATTCTTTTTAAAAAGTCTATTTTCTGGAGACCCAGAGATTAATATGGTTCAGAATGGAGTATTAAATAGCTATGATTATGGGATTCCTATTGGGGATGCGTTACATAACTGGTTTCATGGCACAGAGGAATGGGATAGTTTTGATTCGGATGGAAGTACTTATGTATCTGTTCAAGGGACAACCGATTATTCAATATTTCAGGAATCGGAACGGCAGACCTTTTTGTTTCGTATTTTAGATAAGGAACATTTCGTTTTTGAGGGAGCTTATGATAGTAATGGTGATTTTATTAATTCTTCAAATGGTAATGTTATTTTGGATTCGGTATTCAATCCATTAAATGACCTGCTTTCTGGTTTTGGGGGAGGTTCTATGTATGAAATAACATTAAAAGCGGCGTTTGGGGATAGCACATCTTTAAAATTACTTACGAATTGAATCGTTATGATATAAATGTAATAGGGAGGAAAAAATATGTATTGCCCTAAATGTGGAAACAAGATAGAGGATAAGGCAAAATTTTGTAATAAATGTGGAGTACAAATAATAGAAGATGATTTTGAAAATCAGAGAACTATACCAATAAAACAGGCACAAAATAATGGAACTCCTAGAGATGGAAATAAGAAAAAACTGTGGATTCGTATTATAATAGCAATAGTAGCAATTATAGTATTTATAGTGGTTGTGTTGATAGGCGGATATATTTACATAAAAAATGAAAATACGAAATATATTGATTACGTAAAAGAAGGATATCCAGAGGCCTATCCCAATATTACATATGGAGAGGCTTTTGACAGCTTTTTCGGAGAGCCCTCTTGGAAATATTTTGTAACTGAAAATGATGAAGATGTTGTTGAATTTGCGGGACAGTGCTTTTTTATGGATGCAGAAGTTACAGCAACTGTTCAATTTATCCTTGATATAGATAACGGAACATTTGAAGCAGGCTATTTTGATATGAATGGTGTACCACAAAATCAATTTATGACAGGTATTATTCTTACTAAAGTATTTGAAAGCTACGGTAAGGAGGGTGTGGATAAAGCTATTGTAGGAGAAGAATCAACACCTACTGAATTGGAAGAAGAGAGTATGTCAAAATCAGCTCCAACAGTATCCAAACTTATTAGCGCTGAATATACAAGCAATAAACCAGAAGATTGCTTTGCTGTTATGACAATAGACGCAGAAAATCTTACAGGTAATATTACAATATACTCTTATGGAGGACGTTATATTTTGCAAGAAGACCAATTTGAGCTGGTAGAAAGTAATAATGGATATGAAGCATATTTGTGGACAAATGATGTGTTTACTATCAATAACATAACTGAAACAGAATTTGACGTAGGAAATTCAACAATTGTGCCAGAATCTATAGAAGGGCATTATAGCAGGGATTTAGAAAGTGGTGGAGAATTACCTACAGAAATTCTAGAGCTTTTTTATAACGAATCAGAATACCTTGTACCGGATTCAGATACCGTTTATTTGTCAGAGGAATATTTTGATGATTTCTCGGATAATGAGCTTCGATTAGCACGGAACGAAATATATGCCCGTCATGGAAGAAAATTTAACAGTATAGATATACAAACATATTTTGATGCCCAAGAATGGTATCTTCCATTGTATGAACCGGAGGAATTTGATTCGATACAAGATGAACTTTTAAATGATATTGAGAAAGCTAATGCTAAAGTAATAGCAAATGTGGAAGCTGCTAGAAAATGATAGTTGAGAACTTTGATTAAAAGTAACAACAATTAGTGGCGTGAATAATTCAGGTAGTTAACTTTAGTAAGAATTAAAAAAATAATTATATATTATATCTATGAGCAGGCAGAGGGCAAAATGTCCTCTGCCTGAATTTGTGAAAGGAGGATAAGAAAAAATATGTATACAATTTTAGAAGCATTTGCTAATGGAACGCTTAGAATTGAAGCAGATGTAAGCCAGAGAAGCCCAGAGCATCAGAAGATTTGTGATTTGGCTGGTGAGCTTGAGCAAAATCTATCCAAACAACTAAGCGATGATGAGAACGAGCTCTTAAGACAATTGTTAGATGCGCTGGCAAGTGAAAGTAGCCATTACGCAGAGAATCGCTTTATCAGAGGCTACCAGTTAGGAACCTTAATGACCATGGAGATATTTACAAATTGAGATTTTTTTGAGTAAAAAGGAAGGAAAAAGTGAAAGATGGATGCAATTATATGGACCATAATTGGCAGTGTTTTAATTGTAGTGGGTGAAGTTATAAAAAATAATGATGGAAAAGGAGGAAATTGATATGTCAGCAAATGTAGAGACTATGTTTTTTGTGAGAGAAAAGCCATGGCATGGGCTGGGAACATGTGTATCCGAAGCCCTTGCATCAAAAGAAGCCTTGGAGTTGGCAGGATTAAATTGGAGAGTATTACAGGAGCCAGTCTACACAGAGCAGAAAGAGCCAGTAACCGGATACAAGGTAAATATTCGAGACAGTGACCGCAAAGTTCTTGGAGTAGTAACAAATCGTTATAAGGTCATACAAAACGAGGAGGCTTTTGCTTTTACAGATGAACTTCTAGGAGAAGGGATTCGCTATGAAACAGCAGGAAGTTTAATGGGAGGGAGAAAGGTTTGGCTGCTTGCACGTATGCCCCATGAATACATAATTTCCGGGGAACATATCAGTCCGTATCTCGTGTTTTCGAATACCCATGATGGTTCCGGTGCAGTAAAGGTAGCTATCACACCTATTCGTGTGGTGTGCAATAATACCTTGAATTTGGCCTTATCCACAGCAAAACGTTCCTGGTCTATGATTCATAAGGGAAATATTCAAGATAAGCTTCAGGAGGCAAAGGAGACACTCTTTATGGCACAAAATTATATGAACTGTTTAAACAATGAATTTGAGGCGTTAAAATTGCAGAAGCTAACAGACCAAAAGGTTATGGAATATATAGATACCCTCCTTCCTGTGGAAGAAAATGCCACTTTGCAACAATCAAAGAACATCAAACGTTTACGGGAGGATATGAAACGGAGATATTTTGATGCTCCAGATTTACAGACTATAGGGAAAAATGCTTACCGATTTATAAATGCGGTATCTGATTTTGCCACTCATGTAAATCCTTTACGGCGTACTGCAAATTATAGCGAAAATCTGTTTGACCGTACTATAGATGGAAATCCGGTAATAGATAAAGCATACCAGTTAATCCAAACAGCATAAGAAAAAGTTATCTTTAAAGGTAATGCCGTATTGCATCAAACATTATTATTAAGCTATTGATGCAATACGGCATATAATATTAGGTTTCTATTTTGGCATTACTTGAGAAAACAGGTAATTTAAGGTTCCAGCATATCTAACAGGGATTGGATGGTACTATGAACAATTTCCAATGGCTCTGTTAATACATTGCAGAAATCTGCTGGAAAAGCTTTGGGCCTTTCATTATCAAGGCGTTTTACAAAGCGTAGGACTTTTTCTTCATCTTTTTTCATTCCAATAAAGGCATAGCAATTATCTGTTCGGGAATGGCGTGGTTTTTTGTATTCGCAAAGGCATATCTTGCGGATTTCTTTTGTGAATACGATTGGGGTTAATGGAGTGCCAAGTTGAGCAAATTTACAATAGGAAGAATAGGCATCATATAATTGGTTTGCATAGGTGATTGCCCCAGTTTCAAATGATATACAATCATTTAAAAATTGCTGGAGAAAATTACAAGAGTTTTTTTCTATTTGTGTATTAGTCGTGGATATGTGCCAGTTTTGAGAATAAAGCAGATGTAATCCATAAATACTTAAAAAGAAAATGAGCATTTTGGCATCTTTAATGGGGATTCTAGTAAGGCCCTCCATGTTAGGTATTATATGTTTGAAATGAAATACTTTTGTCCTATATATTGTATTTAAATAATTCAGTTCTCCCTGAACATCTGTAAAACAAACGATAGGTAAGTGGTTAAGCAAAGTATAAGTCTGCCCTCGGAAACATTTAAAAGAAAGAGGTTTTCTCTGTATAATTTTTTTTGCCTTCGCTATTTGTACCTCTGATTCTTTGGAGGAAGAAGGAATGACAGGTATTGCTGGATAGGCTCCAGTTAGATTGAGGTGAAGTAATTTCCCTAGAGTTTCATTTGTCATGAGTTTTTTTAGTTCATATGCTTCGGTATCTCCCTCAGAAAAATATAAAGCACAAATTATTGCAATTAGAAAATCTAACTGTGATTTGGAGGAAAAGACCGTATACAGTTGGAGGGGAGAACAATTTTTACTGGGAAGGACGTAAACTGAATTTTTGTAATAATTAGTTGATATAATTGCACAAAGGATTGCAAACATATCTAAGCCCTTCTTATATCCTCCTGATATGTTATATAATAAATGAATAGCTACATCAGATAGCTGTAGATTTTTACATTCTTTTAGGCTTATGCAGAAAGTAAGAGGCGCATAAGAGTTTCTGGTACGTTCATATTTTATTTTGGAATCCGCATAATAGGCATGATAAAACTCCCCATTAAAGTTAAAATTGAAAGAGTAGTTGCTGGTACAGCATGGAGCAGAAGTATAAAAATTATTAGAAGATAGTAATTGGGGAATCTTGTTGAATAATTTTATCTTCTGATTATTTAATGTCTGGTCAAGTGTGAACATGTCATATGTAGACTGTCTATTATCTTTGAATAATAGGTTTTGGTCCACACATAAGAAAAAATTATTGTATTCTAGGAAAGCTTGATACAAAAAATGTTGTGGGGGATAGTATTTGTAAATATCGTTTATATATCCTGAAAAGAAAACCCATTTTTTCTGGCTTTTCGATATATAAGAGCAGTATTCGCCATATAAAGTCTCAAAATAATCTGAATCAAAAGATAGGGAGTTGAAATAATTACAGTATTCGGGTGTGCCAGTTGAAAACATCTTAACTATAAAAGAGTAAAATTCCGTTGCGTTATTAAATATTATTCCATTGCTGCGTGACATGAGTTTTGAAGACCTTGTAATAGTTAAATCAAGCATTGCAAAAGGCAGATTTTCAATAAGCCTTATGCAAAAGAATTTAGTTTTTTCGGGGGCTTTTTGGATATATGGATAAAAATGTGATTCGATATCTTGAGGAATATTATAAGGTAAATTATTTGTTTTTTTAGGTATATAGTTATTAAATGTTTTTGTATAGGGCTTTTTTGTCATTTTTCCATCCCTCCTTGTGTTCTAAAAATTGTTAGTGTTCCAGAAAAAATGAATTATATTAAGTATATTATCCCGTTTTATATAAGAAATCAAGAGAATATATCAGGGGAGAGGACACATTATATGGGCAATGGTTTGTAAAATAATAAAACGCCAAGAACTTTTCTGAAAGAGTACAAGCGGTGATTGCATAGGATGTATCACTGCTGGAAGGAGAGGTTATTTGGCATGCGAAAACATATTGTGGATTGTCGGATTGAGGGGAACATGGCAGATGCTCTAAAAACGGTATATCAGGTGACAAATACATTTTATGTAGAGATGCTGGAGCAAATTTTAGCACGGAGTGTATTGACAAAGGAGGAACAGATAGAGTTGATTGATAGAATCATTACTTTTGTACAAAAAAATCAGGATGGAACATATGAAGTAAAGTAAACGTATTACATATACGGTTACTTGCAAAGGTATATATAAAATTAAAGTTAATAGTAAGAATATGGTATTGGAACAATACCATATTCTTAGAGAAGGAGAAAGAGAGAACAGATGAAAGAGACTACAATTATCTGTAGGTTAAAAGCTACAGAGAAAGAGAAATTGGAATTAGAAGCAGAGAGGCAAGGAGTAACTCTCAGCCAGTTGATTAGGCAAAGAGTGGTAAATGAAGAGGCAACAAAAGCAGTCAATAAGAATTTGACAGAAATATTGTGTGGGTTAATGACTGAGGTGCGGAGATTAGGGGAAGAAAATCCTGATATTAATTTACAAAAGATAGAACAGGAGGCGGCAAAGCTATGGGAATTTTGAAAATAGTAGATAAATCTTATAAGACAAAAGAAGCTTTCTATAATTTACTCACATACATAGCAAGAAAATCCGTCTATTGTAACGGATATGGTACCAGCCTTGCCAGTGTAGATGCTGTATATTGCGAATTTGATAAAGTGAAAGCCTGGTGGGGAAAGCAAGAGGAAGGAAGAAGACAGGTCAGACATTTTATTGTGAGCTTCCGGCCAGAGGAATTTTTGGTAGAGGAAATTCTTCCTATAGCATGGCAGATAGCTGGATATTATGGAGCGCGCTATCAGGTTTTTTATGGGCTTCACATTGATACAGATTATCCGCATGTACATTTTGCGGTTAATACAGTGAGCTATGTGGATGGAAAGATGCTGTCAGAAGGTGGAAAGGAGTTTTACGAATTAAAAGCAATAGTAGAAAATATTACAGAAAAGGCAAAGATGGCAGGATAATAATAAAAACAGGTAATAGAGAGTTACAAAAAGCCGTAGGATATAGAGAATGATATGCTCCCCTTATGGTAGACAGATGAAATAATAAAACTGTCACTATAAGGAGGAGCATATTTTATGGGACAACATTCAAAGTACTCTTTTGAAATGAAATTAGATGCCGTTA
>CAJTAT010000012.1 GCA_910574475.1 Clostridia bacterium
GAAAATAAACGAATCATGAAATATAAAGAGAAATGGTGTGCATAGAAAAATGCCTGCACTCCCAAATAAAATGCAGGCATCATCCGCACTAAATTTTAGATATTTGTCCTGTCTACTTGACAAGGGGCATATCAATTTAACGGTGCGGCTATTCCAACTATGACATTTATCTGTACCTATAATTTAGGGCTTCCTGATACAAAAGTAACATTATATTTGTTTGCGTATACAGGGGCAAGTATTATCGGCTCTTTCATTTTGGGGATTGTTTCCAGTAAATACGGCAAAATTTTGGGAGGTAAATCCAAAGAAATCGCATATGCCTTTGGGGCCTATGCAGTAGTGGCTATTGCCAGCTATTTTATAGGAACCAGTGACTTTACCGTGCTTTTGAATTTGTTTATGCTGGGATTCACCTGTAACGCTTTCTTTCTCCATGGATGGAACCTGGCTTTAGATGCAGCGAAGATTGATTACTATAAGACGGGAGAGGAAAAGGGCGGTATTTATACGGCGCTCATTGGTTTCTGTTTTAAGGTAGGCGGAGCTATAGGTATGTGGCTGGTAGGTATCTTCCTGGATATGTTTGGATTTAATTCAGAGGCAGCACAGCAGAGTGCTCAGGCTCTGAAGGGTGTGGAAATCACATTTTTCCTTTTGACGGGAGTCATTCTAGTGGTTGCCTGTGTGGTATTGTACAGGAATCCTATGACCAGAAAGAAAATGGATGCCCTGCTGGATGCCATTGACAAGAAGGAAAAAGGAGAAGCTTGTACAGAAGAAGGCTTTGCAGACTTATTGTAAAGGAGTGTGAATAGGAAAATGCAGTTTCAAAATGATATCGTATTAATTACTGGAGGAGCAAGCGGGATCGGAGAAGCTACAGCCCAGCTGTTTGTGGAAAGAGGAGCCAGGGTGATTGTGGCAGATCTGGATGGACAAAGGGGCAGGGAGCTTCAAAAGAAAATGGGCGGTAAGCTGGAATTTTATCAGGTAGATGTGACTAATGAAGAACAGGTACAAAGGCTGTTTGCTTATGTGGAAGAGAAATACGGGGTATTGGATATCCTTCATAATAATGCGGCGTATTCTCTGAGTAAAACTTTGTGGGACACTACAGTAGAGGATTGGGATAAAGTTATGTGCGTGAATCTGAAAGGATATTTTTTGTGTGCTAAATATGCACTGGAGCTTTTGAAAAAAAGCCGTCACGGGGCAATTGTATGTACGGCCAGTGAGCTTGGGGTAGTGGGCTGCGTGGAAAGTCTAGCCTATAATACTTCAAAGGGCGGAGTTCTTCAATTTGTAAAAAGCCTGGCATTGGAATTGGCTCCTTATCAGATTCGGGTAAATGCAGTATGCCCATCAGGAACTGTCACGCCAGCTTTTATCAGGGATATGTCAAGAACGGGAAATTACGAAAAGGAGTGTGAAGAGCTGGTGGCCACCTATCCTCTGGGACGTTTGGGACAGCCGGAGGATATTGCTAAGGCAGTAGCTTTTCTGGCTAGCGAGGAGTCATCCTTTGTCACAGGCACACACCTGATGGTGGACGGGGGATTTGTAGCCCAGTAAGGAGGAAAGAAAAGGAAATGAGCCATAAGGAAAATGCATTTGTGGAGTGGGCACAGAAAAGTGCCCATCCGATGAAAAGCTTTGAAGGTGCAGATTTTGAAGATTTGGCTTTTCTGGAGGAAGCAGTGGGAGATGCCAGAATTGTCACTGTGGGAGAAAGTCAGCATTATACTAGGGAATTCAACGGGATTACCAGGAGAATATTTGAATATCTGGTGGAAAAAAAGGGGTTTACGGCGTTTGTCTATGAGACTCCTCTTGTACAGGCCTTTACTGTAGATGAGTATGTCCAGGGAGCAGATATGACTCTTGAACAGGCCTGCAGGGAGGGTATTACAGAGCTTTTCGGAGGCTGGAAAGAAATGCGCGATATTGTGGAGTGGATGCGCAATTATAATCTCCAGCATCCAGAAAGGCGGAAGCTTCATTATTATGGTGCGGATATCTGTTGCGAAGGCCCATATAGGACGATGAACTATGCGTTAGGTTATTTGAAGAGGGTTGACCCTGAATATGCAAAGCTTTTAGAGGAGGAGGTACAGGCCAGCAAAGACTATACAATTTTTAATTATGCGGAGCTTAACCAGCAGGAAAGAGATGCTTTTGCAGCCTGGGCTATGCGGTTGCAATGCCGTCTGGAAGCATTTGCGCCTATGTATGCAGCAAAGACAGGAGAGGTAGCCTGGAAAAGAGCCCGGCAGGCTGCCAACAATGCCATGAAAGCCGTTGCCTGGTTTGACACCTTTTTAATGACAGGCTCTTCCTGGCAGACAGATAGTGTGCGGGATGGCTGTATGGGTGAAAATATGAAATGGGTTATGGATCTGGAAGGAGAGCAGGGAAAGATTGTGTATCACGCTCATAATGAGCATGTGCGTCGCCAGCTTAGAGAAGAAGATCAGCAGCAGACAGGAGTACATCTTGATTTCCTTTTTGGGAAGGATGCAGTGGTATCTGTGGGATGTATGAGCTATCTGAATATGCGGCCGGATGATACCTGTCCGGGGGATTGCCTCCAGCACTATCTTGCTTTGGTAGACAGGGATCATTATATTTTGAATCTGAAAGAGCTGCCAAAAGGATCGGAGGCGGAAAAATGGGCAGATTTGGAGATGCCGGATCGTCTCAGTACAAATTTTATAAATGCAAGACTGCTTCCCTCTTATGATATAGTAGCGTTTACCAGGCTGCCTCTTCATGAGGATCAAATGGAATTCTGTCCTTATCATGAGGAAATTATAGAGCTTAATTCGGAAATTTATAAAGACTATGTGGGGACTTATGCTCTCGATCATACTTGGTTTCCGGGGGAAGTGAAGGATTATCTTACTGTGGAATGTCATGAGGGGAGATTATATTCCCATTCCCTGTACGGAGCAGATGGAAAGCCGGATCCGGCTTCCAC
The DNA here is from genome assembly GCA_910574475.1 of Clostridia bacterium. GTDB lineage: Bacteria > Bacillota > Clostridia > Lachnospirales > Lachnospiraceae > Laedolimicola. Next base: position 2,981 of record CAJTAT010000012.1, read on the forward strand.
GATAGCAGAACATTCGCCAGTGGCCCTAAGTGAGATGTTCCCTATTTCTGAGACACGTTTTATCTGGAAAAATTATTGTGGTATTTTTGAATTTAAAAGGGATTCTAGCGGGAAGGTGATAGGAGGAGAATACAGTTATTATTATCTGGAAGAGCAGAAATATCCGACAAATAAAATACGCTAATAGAAACGGGGAGGAGCTTTTATGAGCGAAAAACAGCTTTGGGCAAAGACGGTACAGATGGCAGGGACCGAGGTGTCGCAAATCGCTTTTGGTACGGAGCATATTAATCAGTATCTTCCTGAATTCTCCGGTAAGATTTTGAGAGATGCGGCCCTCAAGCATCATGTGTTTTTCTGGGATACGGATAATTGCTACGGAAGCCAGCCTGCTGTGGCGGCAGGATTGAAAATGTTGCCAAGAGACAAAGTGGTGGTGACAAGCAAAACATATGCGGATTCTGAAGAAGATGCATATGAAAGTGTAAAAAAAATTCTCCATGATTTGGACACACCCTATTTGGACTTTTGTCTGCTTCACGGTGTGGAGAAGGGGCGCTTGCCCTATAAAAAGCCTGCAATCCGGGCTTTGAAACAGATGAAAAAGGAGGGCCTGCTCCATCATATTGGTCTGTCCACTCACTATCCGTCTGTGGCCTGGGAGGCAAGCGAGGTGGAAGAGATAGAGGTGCTTTGTACGATTTTTAATAAGATGGGGTACTGGCTGGATGAGGGAACTGTGGATCAGATGGCGAAGGCTCTGGATAAGGCCCACAATAGACGAAAGATCGGTACCTATGTAATAAAAACATTAGGGAGGGGAAGCTTGCTGAAGGATATCAGAGGCGCCTTGAACTGGGTACTGGACTACCATGATTTTATTGATGTGTACAATATCGGATATGCGGGGCTTAGGGAGCTGCGACAGGATTTGAGCGTGGTAAACGATTATTTTAGCAGATTGGAGGGAGACACTCAGGATGCATAGGTTGTTAATAAAAAATTGTACCAAGGCAACCTTCTTCAATGATGGATATAATGCGGTGAATCTGCTCCAGGGAGTGGATATTTTAATTGAAGATCACCAGATTGTACGGATTGACAGAGGCTTAGATGAGAAGGAAGCCAAGGAAGTAATTGACGCCACAGGGAAGCTGGTATTTCCAGGATTAAATAACGGATACAGCCGCTGTCTGGGAAGCAGGATCTCCAGAATGATGGCAGAAGACTGGAATTATGAGAGATTTGATCACACACCCCTGTATGCAAAAATATATCCCTTGTTGAATCTTGCCTTGGAACAGCTTAACGATATACAATTGGAAACGATTCTGGAGCTGGCAGTTTATGAGGCAGCCAACAGCGGAACTACCATGCTGATGGAATATTGCTCTCCCAGAGAGGTTCCGATTTTTTTGAAATTATGTAAAAAATATGGGATTCGTGCCATAGTATTTCCTGCGCTGATGAGCCGTAAAAAATGGCCTGTAGTGGATGGGTGGGGAGACTATGATTTGGAATTAGGTGATACAGACGAGGACCAATTACTTTCCTGGAATGAGAGGATGGTGAAAGAAACAAAAGGCTCTCTGCAGTCAGTGGCAGTGGGAACAGGAACCCTTGAGAGCACCAGCCTTGGGCTGCTTTCTAAGGCGGCAAAGCTTGCCAGAGACCAGAACACCTTTTTAATGACAGGAATCAATGAAACCCGACATGAGAGGGATACCTGCCAAAAACGTTACAAAAAGACTCCTGTACAGGCTATGGAAGAGGCGGGAGCCCTGGGTAAAAACACATTGCTTGCAGGAAATGTATTTACAGACCATGAGGAACGGCTGCTGATGAGAAAATATGAGGCAAAAGCCGTCGTGTCCCCCCTGGAAAGTATGTTGGACGCAAGAATCACTCCCTTTATAGGCTTCCTGATTGACGATGTGCCTACCTTTTGCGGTTCCGGACGATGTACTCAGGATATGTTTCGGCAGATGCATGCACTGGCATTAAACGGGAAAATTGAATCCAAAAGCAGAAGCCAGATGTGTGCCCATGATGCCTTCTATGCAGCTACGGTGGGAGTGGGAAAGGCACTGGAGCTTCCTCTTGGGCAGATCGAAGAAGGTTTTTTGGCAGATATTGTTATCGCAGATATTCAGAAACCAGAGCATATTCCCTTTACCATGCCTGTAAATGAGATCGTATATTCCTTACAGGCCTCTGACATTTCAGACGTGATTGTTGACGGACAGATAATAAAACGTGATGGAAAGCTTTTGCATCATGAACCTAATAAGCTTATAGAGCATGCTGGGAAGGTTCTGGAAATCCTATGGCAGCATGCCAGGGATCAGGGGGAAATCTAAGAAAAGAAAGTGGAATTGATATTAAGAAGGATAAATTCCCCTTCATATCAGTTCTATTCTTTATGACAGAACAATGTGAATAATTTTGCTGTCCTTACTGGATCCTAATCTCGATTTGGTTATATAACTGATTTTGAGCTAAGTTTTGACACTAAAAATTGCTTGCATTTCTTCCTCTCCTGTGATACCTTATATAGTATACCGTATGGAATGAAATACTATATTTTGTGTAATGGGGGAGGACTTTTTATGGAAAATAAAGGTAACAGCAGTTACCCTGAGATGATAAAGAAACGGAACGGCACCCCGGTGCCCTTTGATGCAGGGAAGATTCGGGATGCTATCCGCAAGGCCAATGAGGCGGCTCAGGTAGAAGCTATTTCTCCCCTGCAATTCAATGACCTGGTAGAAGAAATCATTCGCGCTATTCCCGGGGACAAGACTCCACATGTGGAGCAGGTGCAGGATATTGTGGAGGAAAAGCTCATTAAGGGCGGCTTTGCAAATACGGCGAAAGCCTATATTCTGTACCGGGCGGAGCACACGAAAGTGCGCAAATCAGAGGCAGATCTGGTGAATATTTACCGGGAGCTGACCTTTACCAGCGCTGCAGACGCAGATATTAAACGGGAAAATGCGAATATTGACACAGATACTTCTATGGGAACCATGTTGAAATACGGTTCCGAGGGTGCCAATTATTTTGTGGATAATTATATTCTTCCCAAGGATATTGCGGCGGCTCATATTAACGGTGATATCCATATTCATGATAAGGATTTTTATATGCTTACCGAGACCTGCTGTCAGATTGATTTGATTAAGCTGGTAAAGGAAGGCTTTTGTACCGGACATGGATATATTCGGGAACCGAATTCCATTAAAACCTATTCGGCCCTGGCCTGTATCGCCATTCAGGCAAATCAGAATGAGATGCACGGAGGGCAGTCGATTCCCAACTTTGATTATGCTATGGCTCAGGGTGTGGCCAGGACATTTCGGAAGGAATATTTCAAAGCTTTCGAGAGATATCTTCAGATTAAGCTGGAGTGGAGTGTCAAGCAGAGCGCTGACTTTATCAAAAGTATGAAAGAGGAAGTTGGCTCGGATATCTCCATGGGAAATATAGAAGCGTATGGCAAGAAAGCTGAGGCTTGGCTAAAGGAGGGCGGAGCTTCAGAGGAGAGATGCGAAGTCACTCTGGAGAAGTTGAAAAAAGCTCACAGCTGTGCCGCAGACATGGCTCTTCGGGAGACGGAATCTGAGACCTATCAGGCTATGGAGGCCCTGGTTCACAATCTGAATACCATGAATTCCCGGGCAGGCGCTCAAGTGCCTTTTAGCTCCATTAATTATGGAACGGACTATTCCCCGGAGGGACGGATGGCCATTAAAAATCTGCTGTTGGCTACAGATGCAGGCTTGGGAAATGGGGAGACGCCGATTTTCCCGGTACAGATTTTCAAGGTAAAGGAAGGGATCAATTACAATTCAGGCGACCCCAACTATGATCTGTTCCGTCTGGCCATTCGGACTTCCGCCAAGCGGCTGTTTCCGAACTTTAGCTTTATAGATGCGCCATTTAATCTTCAATATTATAAAGAGGGCGATTATAATACAGAGATTGCCTATATGGGATGCAGAACCCGTGTCATGGGCAACCATTACGATCCCAGCCGGGAAGTGACCTGCGGACGGGGAAATTTAAGCTTTGTATCCATTAACCTGCCCCGTCTGGGAATCAAGGCTCATCAGGATTTGGATGCCTTTTATGACAGCCTGGACAAATGCATTGACCTGGCATGCCGTCAGCTTCTTCATCGCTTTGGAATCCAGAGCAGTAAGAAGGTGCGTAATTATCCGTTTTTGATGGGACAGGGCATTTGGATGGATTCTGATAAGCTGGATTTGGATGATTCCATTGGCGAGGTGCTAAAGCACGGAACCTTGAGCGTAGGTTTTATCGGCCTGGCAGAGACTCTGGTAGCTCTCACCGGAAAGCATCACGGGGAAAGCCCTGAGAGTCAGAAGCTGGGACTTGAGATTATCGGGCATATGCGTCAGCGGATGGATGAGAAGTCTGAGGAGACGGGAATGAATTTTACTCTTCTGGCGACTCCGGCAGAGGGCCTGTCAGGACGTTTTGTGAGAATTGACAGGAAACGGTTTGGAGAGCTTCCGGGTATCACGGATCGGGAGTATTACACCAATTCCTTCCATGTGCCGGTCTACTATCCTATCCGCGCTTTTGACAAGATTCGCCTGGAGGCTCCTTATCATGCCCTTACAAATGCAGGACATATCAGCTATGTAGAGCTGGACGGAGATACCACAAAGAATCCACAGGCTTTTGAGGCCGTGATCCGCTGTATGAAGGAGGAGGGTATCGGCTATGGCTCTGTGAATCATCCGGTCGATCGAGATCCGGTCTGCGGCTATACAGGTGTGATTGATGAGGTGTGCCCCCGCTGCGGCAGACGGGAGGGCGAGGCTGTCCCGGTTGAGAAGCTTCGGGAGCTTCGGAAAAAATTCCCGGATGTACCCGCCTATGCTTTGCCGGATAAAGTAAGGATGCTATAAAATTTAAAAGATATAAAAATATAGAAAAATATAGAAAAATATAGAAGGAGAATAATTGTATGACAGGAAAGGTATTGCCTCAGGGCGACATGGTAGGAGAAAGTGTAAAATTTGACCGTATTCGCAGAATCACCGGATATCTGGTAGGAACTACAGATCGGTTTAACAACGCAAAGCGGGCGGAGGAGCAGGACCGCGTAAAGCATGGATTTTAAGCTTCAGATCAGTGGGATTGTTCATGAATCCATTGTGGATGGCCCGGGCTTATGCTATGTAATCTTTGTTCAGGGCTGTCCCCATCACTGTCCGGGCTGTCACAATCCCCAGACCCATGATTTTTCCGGCGGCAGGGCGGCAGACCTTAAAGAGCTTTTGAAGGAAATCCGGGAAAATCCGATTCTCACAGGAGTGACCTTTTCCGGCGGAGAGCCCTTCTGTCAGCCGGAAGCACTGTGTGAGCTGGGACAAGAGATCAAGGGAATGGGCAAGCAGCTGACCGTTTATACTGGTTACACCTATGAGCAGCTTATGGAGCTGGGGAAGGAGCGACCGGCTGTCCTGGAGCTTTTGAAGCTGGCGGATCTTCTGGTAGATGGTCCATATCTGGAAAAGGAACGGGATCTTACGCTGCTCTATCGGGGAAGTACAAATCAGCGAATGATAGATTTGAAAAAGACACGGGAATGTGGCAGAGTATCACTCTATCAGGAAGATTATTATCAGGGACTTTGAGAGGTCCCTGATTTTTTTACAGTAAGACTTTTTGTAATGGTTTATATACAGAAAGGATGGGGCTATATGAGAAAATTTGACTATTCTTTTTTGATCAATGGCTTATTGCCTGCTAATCTTGTGAATTTAACCGCAAACATATCTGCGCTTAAAACAATGGCAGGTGTACGGAAAGACGAATACAAACAGATCTTTACTGAGCTTGAAGCTGTTGCAAAGATACAATCGATTAAGAGTTCCAATGCTATTGAGGGAATTGTAACAAGTGATGAGCGTATCGCTGCCATTGTAAATCAAAATAGCGCCCCTCTTAATCATAACGAGGCAGAGATTGCAGGTTATAGGGATGCATTAAATGAAATCCATTTAGGCTTTAAACATATTGATTTCAGAGAGCGTGCTTATATGGATGCGCGTAGCGACGCAAATGTTAATCAACTTTTGTTGATTCCCTGCGTTATTTTAGCAGATTGACATTTCCTATGACCTCGTAGGGATATTCCCCGCATCCCTGATCAATGACCTGCAAAATGGAGAAACGGCATAGCCCGCAAGTTACATAGTTTCCCGAAAACATTTCTAATACTGCCTTATGAATGCCACCCAAAGGGAGCACTTTTGCTGTATGGAAAAGATACAAATTTATGTATTTCGCTATGCTTTCGTGTTATAATTTATTTTAAGTTATTGCATTTACATTGAATTATGGCTTTTAATATCAGCAATTAAATTTTGATGGTCCAAGATGCAAATAGAAGTGGAGGTCACGAAATGGCAGAGAGTCAAAATATAGAATGGAAAGAGTCGTGGCGCGATGAATATCTTAAATGGATATGTGGATTTGCAAACGCACAGGGTGGAAAAATATATATTGGAACACGAGATGATGGAACTGTAATTGGGGTGAGTAATCCCAAAAAGCTGTTAGAAGATATTCCTAACAAAATTCAAAACAAATTGGGAATTATGGCAGATGTGAATCTGCTTACTAAAGGTGGACTAGATTATATTGAGATTGTCGTTAGTCCGTGGTCATTTCCTGTAAACTATGATGGAGAATACCATTATAGAAGTGGTAGTACAAAACAGATGCTGCGAGGAAATGCATTGACCAATTTTTTAATGTCAAAGACTGGATTAAAGTGGGATGCAGCAACAATATCTAATATTGGGATAGATGACTTGGATCAGGAGAGTTTTGATATTTTTAGAAGAGAGGCTCTGCGAAGCGGGCGGATGTCAAAAGAAGATTTGGACATTGAGAATACCGAACTGTTAGAGAAACTGGACCTGGTAGTAGACGGAAAGCTTAAGCGTGCAGGTGCATTGTGTTTTTACCGTAAACCGGAAAAGGTTATTGGTGGTTGTTATGTGAAAATAGGCAAATTTGAAGGCAGTGAATTATTATATCAGGATGAAGTACATGGCTCTCTGCTTATTTTAGCAGATAGAGTAATTGATCTGATTTATCTAAAATATCTGAAGGCAGCAATTTCATATTACAAGGAAACAAGAGTAGAGACCTATCCTTTTGCCCGTGATGCTGTAAGAGAGGCCGTTTTTAATGCTTTAATTCACTGTAATTGGGCTGACAATGTTCCAGTACAGATACGCATTGAAGATAATGCCATGTATGTTAGTAATTGTAGTATGCTACCCTTTGGCTGGACAGTTGAGACACTTTTGAGTGCTCATGTATCAAAACCATACAATCCGGACATTGCACGAGTATTTTATCGTGCAGGATATATTGAAAGCTGGGGACGTGGGATTCAGAAAATTTGTGATGCCTGCAAAAATCTCGGAGCGAAAGAACCGGAGTATATTGTTCATGGTGAAGACATAATGGTGAAATTTTCTGCGCTTCAAAGTACAGAAATATTAAATTCCAAAGCCCAGGATGTCACAAAGGATGTCACAAAGAATGTCACAAAGGACATCTCAATAGAAGTAAAAATATTAGCGTTGCTTAAAGAAAATGCATCCATCACTACCACTGAAATGGCTGAAAGGTTGTCTGTTAACAGACGTACCATTCAAAGAGGTCTGGATGCGTTGAAGGCCAAAAGGAAAATAGAACGTAAAGGTGGTAAGAGATACGGATATTGGGAAATTTGTGAATAGCTTTTATATTCCCATCGTGCCATTACCAGACGGAAATGGGAGAATGTCACGCCTGCTTTCTTTGCTGCTCTTATATAAAAATGGTTTTGACGCAGGAAAATATATATCCTTTGAAGAACAGATCAATAACTACAAAGCATATTATTATGAATCTCTCCGTAAATCTTCGAATGGTTGGGAATCTGGTGAAAACAGCTATTTTCCTTTTATCGAAAACTTTTTATCTACGCTTTATATGTGCTATAAAGAACTTGATAAACGTTTTGCTGTTGTTCACGGAAAAAAGATTACAAAGAAAGCCCGTATTGAGGCTACGATATTAATAGCTTGCACAAGATAACAGACGCTATAACTATTGCCCTGCTTTATCGGGTATTGCTGTGGATTATTCTACTGGCTCTTTATATAATTTTATAAAAAAGGAAAAAAGTGGCCCCGACTAGCCGGTTGGCGAGTGGACTTATCGGCAGAAACGACGTAAAATAAGATGTAACTGTGGATGTCTAAAGCATCCATAGAAAACGCGGGAAGAAGTTCTGAGCCTGCAAAGCACACAGGCTAGAAACTTCAAAATCTCACGTAAAATTTACGAAAAGGTGTTGCAAAATAATGGGTAGAGCGTATAATCTGTCAAGCAAGCAAGCAAGCAAGCAAGCAAGCAAGCAAGCAAGCAAGCAAGCAAGCAAGCAAGCAAGCAAGCAAGCAAGCAAGCAAGCAAGCAATAGCATAACTGCGCCCTTCTTTACCCTGTTATACCCTTTTACATATCAAATATGGCCGAGCCAGCGAAAAGGCGTGGGAAATTCCTAAACGAATCCCCATAGTCCTTCTCGCTGGCTCCTTTTTGCGCGTTGGCAATGAGCCATGCGCAGGCAGAAATATAAATGCGTCGGGGAGCAAGCTCCCCAGAGCATTTATATTTCTGCCTGGATAGGGCGAAGCCCGTGACCGAGATGGAGGCGAAGCCGTAATCGAGGTGCGCATGGCGGAAGTATAGATGAGCCAAGGAGCAAGCTCCCCCGAACATTTAAATTTGTGCCTGGATAGGGCGAAGCCCGTGACCGAGATGGAGGCGAAGCCGTAATCGAGGTGCGCATGGCGGAAGTATAGATGAGCCAAGGAGCAAGCTCCCCAGAGCATTTATATTTGTGCCTGGATAGGGCGAAGCCCGTGACCGAGATGAAGGCGAAGCCGTAATCGAGGTGCGCATGGCGGGGTAGTGGCCCTAATCGTCAGAATAAGGAGAAAAGATTTGGATAAAAGCTATATAGCCCCCGAAACCGCCCTGAAAAAACTGCGGATGGCAAGGAGCCTTGGGCAGACCGTGTATATCTACGGCGCTACAGGGTACGGAAAGACAGAACTGGTAAAACAATACCTGAAGAACCGCAGGTACCGGTATATTTCCTGCGTGGAAAATACTGCCGCCCTTACAGCGCTGGCGGAAGATGTGCCAGAGGGCATGCCGAAAGGCAGGGAGGGAAACAGAAAAGGGAAAGATGCAAAAAACGAATCCCAGACAGTGATAGTGCTGGATGACCTGCACCTGTTAAAGAACGAATCCGGGCGAAGGGCGGTCCTTGCCCTTGTGGGGTGGGAGGATGTATGGCTCATCCTGATTGGACGCAGCCCCCTCCCCTCATGGCTGATACCGCCTTATGTGCGGAGAAGCTTTTTCGTCATCACCGAGGATGACCTGAGCCTTGGAGAGATGGAAATCACTGCCTACATGGAAACCCAGGGCATCAGCCTCACGGAAGAAGAACTGGCAATTGTCTGTAAAAAGAGCCGGGGAAATGCTTATGTCGTTCGCCATACTGCCCTGAAGGTGCGGGAAGGGATACGTCCAGGTCCGGCGCTGCAGCAGGAGATAGGAAACGCCTTTGCGGGTTATCTGGAAGATCATGTGATGGTGCAGTGGGACAGCGATCTTCTGGAGTTTTTGATGCAGCTTTCCGTAACAGAAGAATTCACCCTGCCCCTTGCAGAGACGATCACAGGGAACAGCTATGCGGCAGGGCTTCTGGAATGTGCGTCAGAGACAGGGAATTTCCTTACTGTCACTGACGGCGTCTACCGTCTGCACCCAGTGCTTGTGAAAGCGCTACGCAGGCGTGGAGCAAAGGTGTTAGGCTCGGAGGTATTAAAAGACTATGCTTACAATGCAGGGCTGTGGTATGAGATGCAGGGGCAGATCATGCCGGCCCTTACCATGTTTGAAAAATGCGGGAACAGGGAGCGCATCCGGGAGCTCTTAGTGCGAAACGCCCGGCTGAACCCCGGTAATGGACATTACTTTGAACTGCGCCGTTATTACCTTGGGATGGAAGAAAAAGAAATAGAAGACAGCCCCGTCCTCATGGCGGGCATGAGCATGTTATATTCCCTGCTGATGCAGGAGGAAGAAAGCGAATACTGGTACGGAAAGCTGGAAAGATTTGTATCTGCCGCAAAAGGCGGGCAGAGGCGGGAGGCACTTAGTCGCCTTGCCTACCTTGACATCGCCCTGCCCCACCGGGGGAGCAAGGATATGATAGATATTATGAAAAAGATACCAGCCCTTATTTTGGATAAAGGGATCGGGTTGCCGGAGTTTTCCGTGACCAGCAACAATCCCAGCACCATGAACGGCGGAAAGGATTTCTGCCACTGGAGCGGGGACGACCGGAAACTCGCCGCCACCATCGGTAAGCTGGTGGAACGAATACTGGGGCGGTATGGGAAAGGACTTGTGAAAGCCGCCCTTGGAGAGAGCCTGTATGAAAAAGGGGAGGACGCCTATGAAGTCCTGACCCTCTTTACCCGCGCCAGGATGGAGGCGGATGGAGGTGGAGTGCCAGAGATCGCCTTTGCCGCCGTAGGGATGACAGTAAGGCTTGACACCTTGCAGGGGGAACTACAGACAGCAAAAGAGGTGCTGGCCTCTTTTGAAAAGAGCGTAAGGGAACAGGGGGCATTGCAGCTCCTCCCCAACATATCAGCTTTAAAGTGCCGCCTTGCCCTGCGGGAGGGGGATAAAAAAGCGGTGATGGCCTGGATGGGAGAAGCGCCGGAGGAAGAAAAAGAGTTCTGCATCCTGGAGCGTTACTGCTATCTGACAAAGGTACGCTGCTACCTTTCCACAGGGGAATATATAAAGGCGCAGTTCCTGCTGGAGAAACTGCGCTACTATGCAGAGAAATGTAAACGCACTTATATCCATATAGAAGTAAACCTGTTAAGCGCCGTCACCAAGTACCGGACAGGTGGAGAATGGAAGGAGGACTTCCTTGGGGCCCTGAAAGAAGCGGAAAGTTACCATTTCCTGCGCATCATCAGCGAGGAAGGGGCTGCGGTGCAGGAGCTGTTTGCAGCGGCAGGGAAAAAGCTCCTGGAAAAGGAGATAGCAGACAGGGAGTGGCTCTCCCGCCTCCTTCAGGAGACTGGAAAGGTGGCGGTACGCTACCCAGTGTACTTAAAAGGACAGCTTGCGAAAGCACCGGATTTCTGTGAGACAGCGCTGTCCATCCTGCGCCTGCAGGCGGAGGGAAAAAGTTACAACCAGATCGCAGAGGAGCTGTCCATCAAGACAGCCACGGTGAAGTATCATGCGGCGGAGAATTACCGGAAGCTGGGTGTGTCCGGCAAGGCTGACGCGGTACTTGCGGCGCGGAACTTAGGGATTTTATAAATAACAGGAGGCAATATGAGAAAGATAAGGAAATGTGTATTTGCAGCTGTGCTCGCTGCAGCTCTGCTCTTCACCATGCCGGGGATGGTGTCCTATGCAGAGACAGGGGACGCACAGACGGAAAATATTTCTGAAAGCATCACAGGACAGGAGGAAACGGATGATGCAGAGGAACCGAAATCGGAAACAGATGTGATTGAGGGAGAAGAGCCGGAAAATCCCGAAGAGAAAGAGGAAGAAGAGGAGACAGAGCCGGAAAATCCCATAGAGAATCAGGAAAAAGAGGGGAAGGAATCGGAAAATCCCCAGGAGAATCAGAAAGAAATCCCAGAAGAGAATGTAGAGGAAATGGCCGGGGAGGATTCTGCCCTTATGGAATCTGTAGGCCGTAGAAAGGCGGCGGTGAGAAGCGGCGCGCAAAGTGAGCAGACGGAAGAGAGCATTGCAAGCGTGACTGTAGACGGAGTGACGAGTTATTATGATCACCTTGATTACCTCAGGATAGCCTGGAAGGAAGCACAGGGAAAGACAGCCGTCATTCGGATTTTGCGTGATGTGGATTTGAACAGATACGAACTATACATTGATAATCCCGACAGCAATTTCACTTTAGAAATGTCCGAGGGTGTTACATTATCAGGGGATGGCGGATCAAGCGGTAAAAGAGGGTTTATGATTATGTCCGCCGGAAGCCTTACCATGAAAAGCGGGACGCTTCACAATACAATGAGTCTGCAGGGCCGGGGCATAGATATACGTGGGGGAAGCTTTATATTAGAGGGCGGTACTGTGAAAACAGATGGAAGCGATAACTGGAATACAGCTATACATGCAGAAAATGGCAGTACGGTCCTGATTAAGGGCGGCGAGATTATTGCTGATAAATATGGTTTATATGCTGGCAGTAAGAGCAGCGTTAGAATTGAAAGAGGGAGGATCACAGCCGGTGAAAAAGGCACAGCTATCATGTTGTCTAATTGTGTGGCGGCTGAGATCCTAGATGGTGAGTTTACAGGAGAAAGTAAGGGAATCTATTTAGAAGCGGGCAGCGCAAAAATCAGCGGAGGGACATTTTCCGGTTACTGCGGCGCAACCTCAGGGAATAAAACTGCAATTTTCCAACTTACCGGGGGTACTTTTGTTGGTACATCTGAATCACTGAGAGGAGGAAATGGGAAACCGATTAACTGGCTGGAGGAAGGATGCTGTTACTATGAGCTTGAGAGCGGAAACATGGTTCCATCCGCCTCGATGGACAATTACTATTGGAAAACTTCTGTCACAGTGGGGGAATGTAACCATTCTTTGTGGAAAGACTGGACCTTTGATGAGGAAGATAACCACAGCCATGTCTGCCAGGGCTGCGGAAAAACGGAATCCGGGCCTCACCAGTGGGACGAAAATAAACGATGCACGGTTTGCGGGAAGCAGGCAGTGGCAAGTGTGACGGCAGCGGGAGAGACAAACTATTATTCCTTGCTGAGCAATGCCTGGAAAGCAGCCCAGGGGAAGACAGCCACAGTGAAAATAATGCAAAATGTGGATCTGGAAGAAGACACGCTGGAAGTGAATGATCCAAACAGTAATATTACCCTGGAGATGGCGGAGGGAGTTACCCTTGAAAGGCCGAAAAATACGGGCTGCCTCATTCATATAACGGACGGGAATTTCACTTTTGCCAGCGGGACGGCGAAAATCACTTGTGGGAGTTACGCTAATCTGAGGGACGCAAGTGTGATCCTGGTGGAAGGCGGAGAAGTTCGGCTGAAAGGAGGTATGCTGACGAACACGTCAAGCAATAGTTACTATGGCTGTGGGGTAAAGGTGAATGGGGGCAGGCTTGTTGTAAACGGCGGGGAAATTCAGTTTCCCAATAACTTAAGTGTCGGAGTAGACGTAAATGGCGGAGAGACTGTGATACAGGGAGGCAGCATCACTGCCGTTTCCCAGGGGGTTAAGGTCACAGACGGAAAGCTTACTGTGGAAGGAGAAGCCAAGCTTCAGGGAACGTCGGGATATGGCTTGTTTGATTCCAATGGGGTTTCGGTTCTTTATGGAGGAATATTTATCGGCGGTTCAGGGGCGATATATGGCGTCTGGACCAGTAATGTAAAGCAGATGCCGGGAGAAGGCTATGTTTATTACTATTTGGATGATGCCGGAAATAAAACGCTGGTTACTTCTGTTTCAGCTACTTTAAAAGGAACTGTCACAGTAGCTCCGTGCGACCATGATTATGGAGAGTGGGCAGAAGATGGAAATGGTTCCCATAGTCGTATATGTAAGGGTTGCGGCATCGAGGAAACGCAAGCCTGCAATTATGAATATGAAGACGCTGGCAAAGATGGGCATGTAGGCAGCTGTACCGTTTGCGGCCATCAAAAGACGCAGGAAGCCCATACCTTTACTGCATGGAGCGCTTCGGATACGGAAAACGGCTATGTCCGCACCTGTACGGCGTGTAAATGGCAGCATACAGCGGAAATTACACAATCTTCCCTAATCCTTCAGGCAGTTTATGACGCAATCGAAGAGCAGAACCTGTCTGCTACGGTGACAGGGGCAAAAGCTGCCTATGAATGGAAATTGCAGGGATCAGACAATGTACTTGGGACACAAGAAAGCTATACCATTCCCACGGATCTGCCTGCCGGAAATTTTACGTATCAATGCGTCGTCACATTGGAAGATGACAGTGAACCTGCAGTAATTCTCTCCTATTCTCTGAGCGTTGCACAGGCAGATCTTGAGAAAGCGTCAGCAGAGGTGGCAGAAGGAGAAGGGATTTTTTATGACGGGAAGAAAAAAGAGCCGGACGTCACGGTAAAGTTGGGAGAAAAGACGTTGGAAAAGGGCGTCGATTATACTGTATCGTATACGAATAACATGAAAGTCGGAAAAGGGATGCTCACCATAACCGGCATCGGAAATTATGCAGGAACAGTATCGAAAAACTTTGCCATCCGGTATTATGAGACGGAAGCGGCCGCCAAAGGGCCGGGAGACTGGTGCAGCAGGGCGCAGATAAGTGCACCGGCGGGCTTTACCATCAGCGATTCCCTGGATGGGGAGTTTGGAGACACCTTCTACTATGGTACGGAGACCGGCGGGGACGGAGCGGAAATTACTTATTATTTAAAGCAGGATGGAACTGGTTATATCACGGATGCGAAAACAATCCGGGTGAAAGTGGATACCACACAGCCGGCTTTTACCGGCACAGGAAATGGAATCAAGATTACCGACAGGGATGCCTGGTGGCAGGAGCTTCTTTCCAAAATCACCTTTGGACGTTATAAGCCACAGGTAGCGACCGTTCAGGCGGCAGACAGTCTTTCCGGTATCGACAAGATTTATTATTATATTCATCGGACGCAGAAAGATACGCCACTGACAGCGGAAGAATTAAGGAAAGTGGGTGCTGATGAGTGGAAGTCATCCGACTCCGTGACTTTCACGCTGGATGAGGAAGGCGGCTATGTGATTTACGCTTATGCTGTGGATAAAGTGGGGAATCAGAGCGCGTATATCTGTTCGGACGGCATTGTGATCGATCATACTCCGCCGAGAGTTACATTGGCGGAGCCTTTGAAGGATGGGGGAATAAAAGATACCAGCGCCGCTCCTTTGGCTCAGATGAATGAAGCGGGCAATATCACCTATATTTTGCTAAATGTGCCAGACAGCGGCATCACAGCAGAAAAGATCCTGAACTCCACGGACAAAGGAACAGGTTCCATTACTGACGAACAGGCAGGAAAGGATATGGAACTGCATTTTAGCGGGCTAAAGGCAGACACCACATATTATCTTTATGCCGTGGGAACAGATACAGCGGGAAATATCAATGATGAGATTGCTTCCCTTTCCTTTACCACGCTGAAATCCGTCATAGCCGGTACAGTTTCACTGGCAGGAAAGGAGGCATTTGGGGAAACGCTGACAGTTTCCGCGAATATAAAGACAGAGGATTATGGTAAGGTTTCTTATCAGTGGCACCGCATAGATGAAAATGGAAATGATATGGAAATTGCAGGGGCAGAGTCCGAATTTTATACCCTGACAGCGGAGGATATTGGATGCAGTATCCGTGTGGAGGTGACAGCGGACAACTGCTCCGGCAGTTTGAAAGCGGCGACGGGAGACAAAATACAAAAAGCGGATCCTCCGGCGGAAAATATGCCGGTGAACGGCCGGGTGGACGACACTTTGGGGATGGACACCTTTACCTTCACAGGGAAAAAAGGTGTGGTCTATGAGTATAGTACCGATGGAGGAAATACCTGGAACACCATGAAAGACTCTGCCTTTTCCCAGGATATATCGGATCATACGAAAGTGACCGGAACCATTGAAATCGGCAATTATGCCCATGCAGCCGGACAAATTCAGGTGCGGTCAAAAGAAACAGCGACTTCCAAAGCAGGAAAGGCACTGAAAAATATGGAAGCATTTACAGCCAGCCTGGAAGGAAGCGTGCTCCTGACAGGAACGGCAAAATATGGCGAAACATTGACAGCAACCGTAGATGGGGTGCAGCCGGGCATTACTCTTATTTACAGCTTTTACAGGGATGGAGCGGGAACAGTCATACAGACAGGAAAAAGCAATACCTATACACCGACGGTGAAGGATATTGGGAAACATATCTCTGTTAAAGTGACGGCAGCAGGATGCACAGGAGCCTTGGAGGCACAGACAGAGGGAATTGTCCAGAAAGCGGAGGGAGCGGAAATTCCCGGCACTGTGACCGGACACTATATCATTGACGGGCAGACTTATACCTACACGGTAGATGCCGTTGCCGGAGCAGAGTACCGGATGGACGATGGCCCATGGCAGAAGTCTAATGTATTTATGAATATCAGGCCAGGTTCCTCCCATATGTTTGAGGCAAGGATGGCAGAGACGGACTGCTTGGAGGCAGGAAATGCCAAGGGGACAGGAGAAGTGACATTTCCTAAGCTTACGCCTGCGGTTCCAGCACTGCAGTATCAGGTGGAAAAGTCGGAAAACGGTGATGTAGCCGTGACCATTGTACAGGTGGATGGGGCAGAATACAGTTTTGACGGCGGAACAACATGGGGAAGTGAAAATAAACAGACAGGTTTTAATACCTCGCAGACAGTAACCCTTGCCGTACGGCTGAAAGAGACGGACACTCATAATCCGTCTCCAGCACAGACAGTGGCTGTGAATCTTGCCAAAGGAAACAGAGAAGCGCCGCCTGCCTTTACTCTTAACTATGAGGCAAACGGTGAGACAGACTATACCGTCATAATACCGCCTGCAGCAGGCTGCGAGTACAGCTTCGATGGCGAACACTGGTCGGATGACAACGTAAAGTCCGGTGTAAGAGTCGGCGAGACCGTGACCGGATATATGCGTTACAAGGAGAACAATGATTATAATACCAGCAGCGCAGTGTCTGATACAAAGACAATGCCCAAATTTACGGTAAAGACGCCCGTCATTACTCCGGCAGGCGGTAGTTATATAGGCAGCGTCAGTGTGACCATCACCTGCGGTTCACCAGATGCGGAGATCTATTACACTACGGACGGAAGTACACCCACCAGAAGCGCTGCACGCTATACAGGGGCATTTCCGGTGCCTGTCCCGGTGACAGTAAAGGCGATCGCCATAAAGGATGGGCTGGCTGACAGCGCTGTTGCAACAGCTTCCTATTTGAAACGGAGCAGCGAAGGCTCCAGCATTTCCGGCGAAGGAAACAGTGGTGATAAAGGAAATACCTCTAACGAAAATGCCCTAGGCAGTCGCGCAGATACTTCAATGCAGGAGACAAAGCAGCCATTCATCAAAGGCGAAAACGGCAAGATCGGCTGGGATGTGATCCGTTCCGAGGAAGAACAGGCAATAGAAGGCAGCATTATAAACGTGGATATGAACGGAACCACGGTTGTTCCGGGAGATATATTTGACAGCATCAAAGGCAGGGACATCACCATCACCTTTGACATGGGGGGTGGTATCTTCTGGAGCGTGGACGGAAAAAGCATCACTACTGACAAGGCAGGCAACATTGATTTTTCCGTAAAAACAGGAACAAACGCTATACCGGTGGATATCGTGAACAACGTCACTGGAGAGTGCTACAGCATCCAGATAAGCCTGTCCTATGAAGGGGAGTTCGGCTTTACTGCAGTGCTTTCTGTGAACCTGGGCAAAGAGAACCAGGGATATATCGCAAGTCTGTATTACTATAAGGAAGGAACAGGGGAACTTGAGTTTATCTGTTCGGATAAAGTCGCAGAAGACGGCACTGTATCCCTTGCCTTTACCCATGCGTCAGATTATGTGATCGCAATAGATGAGGAAGAAGAAAGCGGCAATGTCACGGAACCTGTACAGCCGGAAGAACAGGATGAAGATAGCACTGAGGCGGCAGAGGAAAATCTGCAAACTGAGCAGGCGCGGAGACTGTGGTGGCTTATTGTGGCCGGGGCGTTGGTGATCCTTATGGGAATCGGTGTATTCTTCCTGGTAAAGAAGAAAAATTCATAAAAGTTTTGTTGCATTAATCGAAATAAGATAATAAAATAAAAATCAGATATCAGTTTTTCCTGTCCGAAGATATAGTATTACTGCGAAATTTAAAATAGATAGGGAACATAAATCGATGGAGACGCTTATTAAAAAACTGAATTATGACAAGATGGATTTGAGTCTTATCAGGGAAGCAGGGGCAATCATCCGAAGGGGCGGATTGGTAGCCTTTCCTACAGAGACAGTTTATGGTCTGGGAGGAGATGCTCTGAATCCACAGTCATCTGAAAAAATCTATGCAGCCAAGGGGAGACCATCGGATAATCCGTTGATTGTACATATTGCTGAAAAGGAAGATGTATATAAGATCGCCAGGCAGGTGCCAGAGAAAGCAAAGCAATTAATGGAAGCCTTCTGGCCTGGACCTTTGACCCTGATCTTTCCAAAGGACAGTATCGTGCCGGACAAAACCACAGGAGGGCTGGATACTGTGGCAGTGCGGATGCCCAGTGATAAAATCGCAGCGGCATTTATCCATGCGGCAGGAGGCTTTGTAGCTGCCCCCAGCGCCAACGCTTCCGGGCGGCCCAGCACGACTATGGCAGAGCATGTGGTAGAGGATCTATCAGGGCGGATTGAAATGATTCTGGATGGCGGCCAAGCTGTGATTGGTTTGGAATCAACGATTGTAGATGTAAGTGAAGAGCATCCGGTGATTCTTCGGCCGGGCGTGATTACCAAAGAGATGCTGGAGGCTGTGATTGGGCCTCTGGAGACAGATCAGGCTTTGATTGCACCGGATTCCAGTGTAAAGCCAAAGGCACCGGGGATGAAATATCGCCATTATGCCCCAAAAGCAGTACTGACGATTGTGGAAGGGGAGTCAAAGGCTGTGGTGGAGGCTGTGAATCATTTGGCAGCCAGGGCCGAAGAAGAGGGAAAGCGAGTTGGTATTATTGCCACAGATGAGACGGCAGATTGCTATCAATATGGGACTGTGAGAAGCCTTGGGGCACGCTGTCACGAGGAAGAGATTTCTATGCATCTTTTTGATGTGCTTCGAAGCTTTGATGAGACAGATGTGGACTGTATTTACTCAGAATCTTTTGGGGATGCCAAGATAGGGCAGGCTATCATGAATCGCTTGTTAAAGGCGGCAGGGCATAAGGTGATACATGTTTAGGCTGAATATACAGGCAAATTTTCCCGACTCATGGAGGTAAAGATGAATGAGAAGGTTTTATCGGCAGCATTTCCTTTTTGGGGTAAACTGCTTGAAGAAGAGAAACAGAAAATCCTTAATAGCTGTATTCAGACAGACTATCAAAAGGGCGTTACCATCCATCGCTCACATATGGATTGTAAGGGTGTGATTCTCGTACTCTCTGGCACCTTGCGGGTTTACATCCTTTCTGATGAGGGGCGGGAGGTTACGCTTTTTAGAATCCACCAGGAAGAAAGCTGCGTGCTATCTGCTGCCTGCCTTCTGGATTCCATCTTGTTTGACATTCTGATTGAAGCCACAGAACAGACAGAGACTGTTATTATTCCAACGAATGTGCTGCGGCCCTTGATGGAGAGCAATCCTTATGTGGGAATGTATCTGTATAAACAGGCCACAGAGCGGTTTTCGGCGGTGATGTGGACGATGCAGCAGATTTTATTCATGGGTGCAGATAAGAGAGTAGCAATCTTTTTGTGGGATGAGATGGTTCACCAAAAAGGGTCTGTGTTGAAAATTACCCATGAGGAGCTTGCCCGTAACATCGGAAGCGCCAGGGAGGTAGTTACGAAGGTTCTAAACTATTTTTGTGAGGAAGGTGTGGTTTCTCTGAGCAGAGGAAAGGTAGAAATTATAGATAGAGAGAAATTGCAGAGCTGGCTTTGACTTCGGCCTTATGTAACTGGATTACATACGCTGCTCTTATTTTTTGATAGAATAACATCAATCTAAGGATACTAAATGACTAATTTATCAAAAAAGGAGAGTTATTATGGCAGAGTTAAAAATTACAGGGAAAGAATTTAATCAGGAAATCATTCAATCATCAACCCCAGTGCTGGTAGATTTTTATGCAGATTGGTGCGGACCATGTAAAATGCTTTCTCCCGTCATCAGCCAAATCGCAGAAGAGCATGAAGACGGCTTGAAGGTTGTGAAAGTAAATGTAGACGAAGCTCAGGATTTGGCTATCAAGTTTCAGATTAGAAGTATTCCTACCTTGATGTATTTTCAAGAGGGGAAGGTGAAAGGTACCTCTCTGGGACTGCTGGACAAAGAGAGCCTGGAGCGAAAATTATTGGAGTGGGGAGGCAAGTGATGGCGTCAAAACGATATGCAAAGGTAGAGGAAGGAATCTGCGTTGCCTGCGGCACTTGTGAGCTGGTCTGCCCTAAGG
Organism: Clostridia bacterium; assembly: GCA_910574475.1. Lineage (GTDB taxonomy): Bacteria > Bacillota > Clostridia > Lachnospirales > Lachnospiraceae > Laedolimicola. The sequence goes on from CAJTAT010000012.1 coordinate 23,353, forward strand.
GGGCAATTACAGTAGAGAATGGTTGCTGTGCTCAGGTGAACATAGATACCTGCATCGGCTGTGGGAAGTGTGCGAAAGCCTGTCCTGCCAACTGCATTGACACAGTGGAAAGGGCGGTGAATAAATGAAAAAACGATGGTATGATTATCTCTTTATCTGGTCGATTCTTTATTTTGCGCTTGGTTTTTTCAATATCCTGTTTGCCTGGCTGGGCATGATTGATTTTTTACTTCCTCTGTGCTTTGCAATCTTTGGAGGGAACAAGTGGTTTTGCAATCACCTCTGCGGCCGAGGGCAGCTTTACATGAAGCTGGGAGCGGACTGGAAGTGTTCACGAAAGCGGCCGACGCCAAAATGGATGTACTCTAAATGGTTCCGCTACGGCTTTCTCGTATTTTTCCTGGCTATGTTTGGGAACATGGTTTTCCAGACCTGGTTGGTAGGGGCTGGAGCATCTTCCCTGAGGGAAGCCATTAAACTGTTCTGGACCTTCCGGGTTCCCTGGGGATGGACCTATACAGCGGGAACCGTGGCAGACTGGGTGGCACAGTTTAGCTTTGGATTTTATAGTTTGATGTTGACTTCTTTACTCATAGGCCTTATTGTCATGGTACTCTACAAGCCCAGAACATGGTGTGCGTTCTGCCCCATGGGGACTATGACACAGGGTATTTGTAAATTAAAAATACATTTGAAAAAGCGTCCGGGAAAATGAAGAAATTTTTTGAGAACAATACCCTCTCTTGACAAGGGCGTGTGTGCCCTTGTCAAGAGAGGGTAAGAAAACAGTTTACCTCTTTGGAATTCTGATACTTGCATTTCCTATACTCATTTTATAAGCTACACGGGAACAATCCTGGGTGGCTTTTTGACGCTATATGGGGTTTGGCGGACCATAGAAGATAAGAAAGCTCCGGGGATCGCCCTCTATATTGACGTGACTGGGAGCATATGGTATTATGACACAGGCGTTGCTGATTTTAGCGGCGAAAGCTATATGAAAACAAAACGGTCTATATGGAGGGTAGGCGTATGGATTATTCGAGGGAGCATTTTGAACGGGCTGGTGAAGGCGCTCTAGTGGATGGGAGTCGAGAGCAGCACAGTGATATGCAAAGTGTTCAGAATTTGGAGAACGTCATCAATGAGGGTCTTCGCGCTGCCTTGTTGGAGGACGGCCCGGACCAGGCGTTGGTGGTGCTGCTGGAGTACCTGGGAAAAGCGCTGGACGGGGAACGGACCTACATATTTGAGCAGAACAAGTCCGGCGGTGATGACAACACTTATGAGTGGGTGGCTGACGGAGTGGAACCAGAAAAGGAGAGTCTTCAAAATGTTCCCCCAGAAGTGTGTGCAAGCTGGTATCGGAAGTTTGGCATCGGTAGGCATATCGTTATTGAGAGCTTGGAAGATATCCGAGAGACTGACCCCCTACAGTATGAGAATTTGAAGCGGCAGAGTATCCATTCCCTTGTAGTGGTTCCCCTTTATGACGGCGAAAAGCTCATCGGCTTTTACGGCGTGGATAATCCTCCGGTGAAGTCGCTGGAATACGCGTCAAATATACTTCAGACCGCGGCATACTTTATCGTATCCTCGTTGAAGCGACGTAACCTGGTCCGCGAGCTTCAAAAGCGGAGCTATAATGTTCTCCATGCCTTAAGCGTAGACTACCTGGGAATCTATCAGGTGAACTTTGACACTGGCGAATGTGAGATATACCGGAATAGTGAACGCATGAGTATGGATTGGGCCGTCAATTTTGAGGAGGGCTATCAGACTGCTATGGAGCGGTATATTTCCCAATATGTGGTTTCCCGTGACCAGGAACGGCTTCGCGCTGTGACGAAAAAAGACTATGTGCTTGCTGAGCTCAGGACAAAAAAGAAGTTCTCTGTCAGGTATCAGGTGAAAGACAGTTCCTATGGGCTGAAGCATTTGGAGATTCATTTTTCTGCTACAGAGAAGACAAAAGAAGAAAATTGTGCGATTTTTGCCCAGAGGGATGTCAATGCCGTGGTAGAACAGGAAGAGAAGTATAAGCTGGAGGCAAGGCAGAGCCTGGAGGACATTTTGGAGGGAGCCAGAACTGGTATCTGGACGATCGAACTGGAGGAGGGCTGCCAGCCAAGGATGTATGTGGATCGAACTATGCGAATTCTCCTGGGAGCGCCAGATGAGATGGGGCCTGAGGAATGCTATCAGCACTGGTTTGAAAACATTGAACCAGACTATGTGGAGATGGTGCAGGATGCAGTGCTGGAGATACTGAGAACTGGGCGTTCCGAGGTGATTTATCCCTGGAATCATCCAAAGCTGGGTAAAATTTATGTACGTTGTGGCGGTGTGCCAGACAAAACATTCAAGAAACAGGGCGCCTGTTTGAATGGATACCATCAGGATATCACAGAGGTTATGGTGACGAGAAAGAAGCAGGAGCAGGCCATCATGGAGCTTCTGGAGAAGGTGAGACAGGCGAATTCGGCAAAAAGCGAATTTCTTTCCCATATGTCCCACGATCTGCGCACACCCATTAACGGGATTCTTGGAATGTTGGACATTATGGAAAAAAGTCAGGATGATTTGGAGAGGCAGCGATCATGCTGGAAGAAAATCCGTGTGTCAACGGAGCATCTGCTATCTCTGGTAAATGATGTTCTTCAGGTCAGTAAGTTGGAGAGCGGAAGGCCAACAGAAGTGGAGGAACCCTTTGACCTTCATGATACATTGGAAGATTGCATCACAATCCTATCCCCCCAGGCAGAGGAGAGAGGAATCCGGCTAGTGGCGGAGGAAGTCGATCTACAGCATAGGAGGTTGATCGGAAATCCTCTCCACTTGAAGAAAATCCTGATGAATGTTATTGACAATGCTCTTAAATATAACCGGCCTCATGGTTCTGTATTTGTCCAAGTAGAGGAGAGTGCCTGTCAGGGTGGGACTGCAAACTATCGGTTTGCGATCAAAGATACCGGAATTGGCATTGGGGAGGACTTCAAAAAACATATTTTTGAGCCCTTTACCCAGGAAAATCAAGGTGCAAGGACCCATTATAATGGCGCTGGGCTTGGTATGTCCATTGTAAAGAAGCTGGTAGACCAGATGAAGGGGACCGTTGAGGTAGACAGTCAACTTGGCAAGGGGAGTGTGGTTCAGATCACCCTTTCTATTCCAGTCGATGAAACGTGGAGCGCCCAGCCAGCAGATGAGGAACAGAATTTGCGGAGCAATCTTGCCGGGATGTGTGTCCTTCTGGTGGAGGACAACGAGATCAACTGTGAAATCGTAGAGTTTATGCTTAAGGAGGCGGGCGTGGAGGTCGTGACAGCCAACGACGGAAAAGTTGCCGTAGATGCATTCGTGGCATCAGAGCCGGGAACGTTTAATTGTGTACTCATGGATTTGATGATGCCGGTTATGAGTGGATACGAGGCGGCTCGCGTGATTCGTGGCTTGGATCGGACAGACGCAAAAACTGTGCCCATTATAGCGCTGTCGGCTAACGCATTTGAAGAGGACGTCACAATGGCAAAGGATGCTGGAATGAATGAACATTTGGCGAAGCCGGTGGACATCAGAAAAATGTTCAATGTCATGAGGCGGCTGCGACGCTGACAGGAGTAGGAAAACGGCCACAAATTATTTTCCACTTTTAACAAAAACCAGAGAATGGAGATTGAAAAAAGTATGAAAAACATAACTTTGCCGCGTTCCCTAAAAATTAGTATAGCAGTGATTATTTGCTTGAATATATTTGTGTTCTCATTCTTAGGAATATCCATTCACAAAATGAGCGAAAACACCATTGAGAATATAGGCATTACTTACATGGCCGGAATGAACGAGCAGGTATCTTTACATTTTGAAACGATTATAGATCTCCGCCTGACTATGGCGGAATCCATAGCACACATTGCAACGGATGAAGAAAGTTTTAGTTACGGCTCGAAGGAAGAGATAGAATATGGAGCAAGGGCAAGGCATTTTTTATGTGCTGCTCTATATTCGTCTGATGGCAAAATTGAAATGATTTATGGCGATTCTGTGGAACCAAACCACCCCGAACAGTTTTTAGACAGTTTGAAAAACGGGGAACGCAAAGCAGCCTCCGCTACTGACAGCAGTGGGAATGATGTGATTTTGTTTGGTGTTCCCTGTGAATATCCTATGTCAGATGGAAACACTAGCCTTGCCATTGTTGTAGGGCTTTCTTCCAAATATATGGGTGAGGTTCTATTTCTTCAATCAGATAGCTCGCTGATGTATTCTTATGTTATACGCAAGGATGGCAGCTATGTTGTCCGGGACGAGGGCGGTATCCACGAAAATTATTTTGACAGGCTTTATAGCATTTTTGACGGGCAGAAAGAGGATGCGGATTATTATATTGAGCAGATGACGGAAGCTATGAACTCAAATAAAAATTATTCCGTTATTCTGAAAAGTGGCGAATCACGCCGCCATCTTTACTGTACTAGTCTCCCCTATTGCGAATGGTATCTGGTGACAGTCCTACCTTTCGATGGGTTGGATTATGCAATTTCAGGTATGGGCAGCCATTGGCTCACCATCGTTTATATAGCCTCTTTTGCAGTAATTGCCATGCTCCTTTATATATTCTTTCAGTATTTAGGGGTATTCAAAAAGCAAGTATCTGAATTGAAAAGCATGAATACTGAGATGGATGTAGCGCGAAAAGAAGCTGAACGCGCCAATGCGGCAAAACAGGAATTTCTGTCCAGTATGAGCCATGATATACGCACTCCCATGAATGCTATTATCGGTATGACATCCTTAGCCACAGCCAATACGCACAATCAAGAACAGGTTCAGGATTACCTGCGTAAGATCTCATTATCCAGTAAGCATTTATTGGGACTTATCAATGATGTGCTGGATATATCGAAGATTGAAAGCGGCAAAATGACGCTAAATATTGAATCGGTGTCATTAAGGGAGGTTATGGAAAACATTGTAAATATTGTTCAGTCACAGGCTGAGGAGAAAAATCAACAGTTCAACGCGGTTGCATATGAAATTTTTTCCGAAGATGTGTGTTGCGACAGTGTGCGGCTGAATCAGGTGTTAATTAACTTGTTGGGAAATGCTGTCAAATTTACACCAGACCACGGCTCTGTTCAAGTAACGGTATATCAGGAAGAACTGCCAGAGGAAACTTCCTGCGTCCGCACCCATTTTCTGGTGAGTGATACAGGGATTGGTATGTCAAAAGAGTACCAAAAGGAAATATTTAATTCCTTTAGCAGGGAAGAGAACACCCGTGTTCAGAAAACAGAGGGTTCTGGACTGGGAATGGCAATTACCAAGTATATTGTAGACGCGATGGGCGGCACCATTTCCGTTCAGAGCGAGCAGGGCAAGGGCAGCGAGTTCCACGTTGTTCTTGATCTGGCAAAGGCAAAAGAGCAGGAGCTTGCTCCGGCCTTTCCTGACTGGAATATCCTTGTAGTTGACGAGGATGAGCGGTTATGTATCAACGCAGTTCATTCCTTAAAGTCAATCGGCCTTCACTCTGAATGGTGTCTGAGCGTTGAGCAAGCAATGGAAATGATCGCGGAGCGCCATCACCAAAAGGATGGTTATCAGATGATTCTTCTGAGCTGGAAATTACCAGGCATGAATGGGATTGCGGCTGCTCGAAAAATACGTTTGAACTATGGGGAAGACATTCCAGCTTTGCTACTTATGGCCTGTGATTGGAGCAAGATAGAAAAAGAAGCCAGAGAAGCAGGAATTTCCGGTTTTATTTCCAAACCCTTGTTCAAGTCTGCTTTGTTTGACGCTCTAAAAATATTTGACGGTACTCATGGTGAAGAAGCTGCAGATTCCAAAGAAGCGATTGATCTGGAGCTTAGGGGGAAACATATTTTATTGGCGGAGGATAACGAGCTTAATTGGGAAGTTGCAAGGGAGCTGCTTTCTGATCTTAAAATAGAATTGGATTGGGTTGAAAACGGACAAATTTGCGTTACGAAATTCGAGAAATCCTCTATTGGTTATTATGATGCAATTATAATGGATGTGCGGATGCCTGTGATGGATGGATACGAAGCAACCAAAGCCATCAGGGGGTTGGAACGCGAGGACGCAAATATTCCTATTATTGCTATGACTGCTGATGCTTTTTCGGAAGATATTCAAAAGTGTTTAGAGTGCGGCATGAACGACCATTTGGCAAAACCGATTGATATTCAGATCGTGTCCCAAAAACTAAAAAAATATGTGAAATAAGGGGCGCCGAGAATCCCTTCACTGTTATAGTAAGTATAAAAGGGATACAATGTTGTAAAAGCGAGTGTAAACATTTTTACACTCACTTTTCACACACCCAAACATTAAAAAATGTGATAAATACAGCATTTCTGCTATATTTATCACACCCTTAATCCATGCAGGAGATGGGACTTGAACCCACACAGCCTTGCGACTACAGGCACCTGAAGCCTGCGCGTCTGCCATTCCGCCACTCCTGCGAACAAATCATATTTTACCCGACTTTAAGACAAATGTCAACACTTTTTTTGTTTTTTTAAATTCACTTTGTACTTGCAATCCGCAGTCAAGTGTGGTAATATTTTTCGTGTTGGAATCCACACTAGAAATACAAGTGTTTTTGGTGGACGAACACGGAGGGGAGAAATGATAGAAAAGAGCAAATATTTTGTCGTAAAACAAAAGGCTGTTCCAGAGGTTCTTTTAAAAGTGGTAGAGGCTAAGCGGCTTCTGGAATCTTCCAAGGTAATGACGGTACAGGAAGCTACTGAGCAGGTGGGAATCAGCCGGAGTTCCTTCTATAAATATAAGGATGATATTTTTCCTTTCCATGACAATTCCAAGGGCAAGAGTATTACCTTTGTTCTTCAGATGGATGATGAACCAGGCCTTTTGTCCATGGTATTACAGACAATTGCAGAATACAAGGGAAATGTATTGACCATCCATCAGACAATTCCCATCAATGGTGTTGCTTCCCTGACACTTACCGTAGATTTGCTGCCAACCACGAGAGATGTGTCGTCCATGATAGAGCAGATTGAAAGTCAGCCAGGGATTCATTACTTAAAAATACTGGCAAAGGAGTAGAGAAAATGATTCAGATTGCAGTTATGGGATATGGAACAGTAGGTTCTGGAGTAGTAGAGGTTCTGGATACGAACCAGGCCAGCATTAATAAGCGGGCGGGTGAGGAGATTCATATTAAGTATGTGCTGGACTTGCGGGATTTTCCAGGGGATCCGGTGGAATCCAAGCTGGTACATGACTTTGAGACCATTATCAACGACCCGGAGATACGGATTGTAGTAGAAGTAATGGGAGGAGTGGAGCCAGCATACACCTTTACGAAGCGTTGTCTGGAGGCGGGCAAAAGTGTATGTACTTCAAATAAAGAGCTGGTGGCAAGACACGGAGCAGAGCTCCTTGAGATTGCAAAGGAGAGAAATCTCAATTATTTATTTGAGGCAAGTGTAGGCGGGGGGATTCCCATTATCCGCCCTCTGAATTCTTCCCTGACAGCAGATGAGATCACAGAGATTACCGGTATCCTCAATGGAACTACGAATTATATTTTGACGAAAATGAGCCACGGAGGGATTGACTTTGATACAGCCTTAAAAGATGCCCAGGCAAAAGGCTATGCAGAGAGAAACCCGGAGGCTGATGTGGAAGGCTATGATGCCTGCCGTAAGATTGCGATTCTTACTTCCCTGGTCAGCGGCCAGCAGGTGGATTTTGAGGATATATACACAGAGGGAATTACAAAGATTACGGCTGAGGATATTAAATACGCGAAAAAGCTGGGTAGGGCTGTAAAGCTTTTGGCCACCAGCAAAAAGGAGAATGGCAAGTTCTTCGCCATGGTTGCCCCGTTTATGATTAATGAGCTGCATCCTCTTTTTAGCGTAAATGATGTATTCAATGCTATTTTTGCAAAAGGAAATGTGCTGGGAGATGTGATGTTCTATGGTAGCGGGGCAGGGAAGCTTCCCACAGCCAGTGCAGTAGTGGCTGATGTGGTGGATGCAGCCAAGCATTTGCATCGCAATATTATGACCTTCTGGAGCAGCCAGAAGCTGGAACTGACAGATATCAGCGATGCCAAGCGGCGGTTCTTTGTCCGTGTAAAGGGCGACAGCAAAAAGGATGGAATTGGCATGGCAGAAATTTTTGGGCCTATTGAGCTGGTGACAGTAGATCTGGATGGCGAGTTTGGATTTGTGACAGGAGAATATACGGAGGCAGAATATAAAGAACGGGCATCTAAGACGGATGCTGTGATCAATATGATCCGTGTGGAAGGGTAAGGTACTATGAAGTATATGATTATTCTTGGGGATGGAATGGCAGATGAGCCCCTGGATGAATTGGGAGGGAAAACGCCCCTGGAGTATGCCAGGACTCCAGCCCTGGATGAACTGGCGGGAAAGTCAGAGATAGGTCTGGCCCATATGATTCCCAAGGGTATGAAACCGGGAAGCGATACGGCAAATCTTGCCGTTTTGGGTTATAACCCCAGAGAGTATTATACAGGACGCTCTCCCCTGGAGGCACTCAGTATCGGTGTGGATATGAAAGCAGAGGATATTGCACTGCGCACCAATCTCATCACAGTCTCGGATGGGGAAGAACCTTATGAGGAAAAGCTGATCCTGGATCACAGTTCCAGTGAAATCAGTACAGAAGATGCGGCAGTACTTCTGGATGCCGTGCGGTCGGAGCTGGAAGATGATATTTATAAATTCTATGTAGGGACCAGCTATCGCCATCTGCTCATCTGGACAGGGGGAAGTGTGGTGGAACTGACACCACCTCATGATGTCCTGGGGCAAAAGGTGGGAGACCATCTTCCTACTGATAAAAAACTTTTGGAAATGCAGAAAAAGAGTTATGAGATTTTATCTAAACATCCTATCAACCTGGAACGGAAAGCGAAGGGACTGAACCCGGCCAATTCCTGCTGGTTTTGGGGAGCTGGGACACGTCCCTCCCTGGCCTCTTTTGAGGAAAAAAATCATAAAAAAGGCGTTATGATTTCTGCTGTAGATCTGCTGAAGGGAATTGCTGTGGGAGCCAGGATGAAGAATATCACAGTGGAGGGGGCCAATGGCCAGTTACACACCAATTATGAGGGCAAGGCGCAGGCTGCTGTGGATGCACTTTTAAAGGATGGATACGACTTCGCCTATATCCATGTGGAAGCACCAGATGAGATGGGACATCAGGGCAGTATTGAGCGGAAAGTGCAGGCGATTGAATATCTGGATCAGAGATTGATAAAAAATGTTATAAAAGCTATGGATGAGTCTGGTGAAAGTTATCGGTTGATGGTACTTCCAGATCATCCTACGCCCATTCGAGTGCGAACACACACCAGCGATCCAGTTCCTTACTTGCTGTATGATAATCAAAAGCAGCTTCGAAGGATTGGGGCATATAATGAAAGAGAGGCTCAGGAGAGCGGAGTGACAGTAGAAAATGGCTATGAGTTAATAGATCATCTTTTTATGTGAAAAATACAAAAACGAGGAGAAAAAGCAATGCTGATTGTGAAAAAATTTGGCGGAACATCCGTGGCTGACAAAGAAAGAATTTTCAATGTGGCCAAAAGATGTGCGGAAGATTTCAAAAAAGGAAATGATGTAATAGTTGTTCTTTCCGCAATGGGAAAATCTACAGATGAGCTGATCGCCAAGGCACATGAGATCAACCCAGACCCTCCCAAGAGGGAATTGGATATGCTGCTGACCACAGGGGAGCAGGTATCCGTGGCCTTGATGGCAATGGCCTTTGATGTGATGGACGTACCGTCTGTATCCCTAAATGCATTTCAGGTATCCATGCATACAACCCGGGTTCACGGCAATGCCAGGCTGAAACGCATTGATACAGACCGGATTATGCACGAATTGGAGCACCGGAGAATTGTAATTGTGACAGGATTTCAGGGGGTCAATAAGTACGACAACTATACGACTCTGGGACGAGGCGGTTCCGACACCACGGCCGTAGCACTGGCAGCAGTTCTTCATGCAGACGCCTGTGAGATCTACACCGATGTAGACGGGATCTACACGGCTGATCCCCGCTATGTTCCAAAAGCCCGCAAGCTTGAGGAGATCACTTATGATGAGATGCTGGATCTGGCGACTCTGGGCGCCGGGGTATTACACAACCGTTCTGTGGAAATGGCAAAGAAATATGGTGTACAATTGGTAGTTCGATCAAGTCTGAATGATCACGAAGGAACTATTGTTAAGGAGGAAACAAACGTGGAAAGAATGTTAATTAGCGGTGTAGCGCTGGATAAAAATACAGCAAGAATTTCAGTCATTGGCCTGGAGGATCAGCCAGGTATTGCCTTTAAACTATTTCATCTTCTGGCAAGGGACAACATCAACGTAGATGTAATTCTGCAGTCTATTGGACGTGATAATACAAAGGATATTTCCTTTACCGTATCCCGGGATGACGCAGATCTGGCCATCAAAATTCTGGAGAGCCATATGAGCAGAATCGGCGGAAAACATATTTCCTGCAATAAGGAAGTGGCAAAAGTATCCATCGTAGGCGCTGGTATGATGTCGAATCCGGGTGTTGCAGCCAAGATGTTTGAGGCTCTTTACAATCAGAATATTAATATTAACATGATTTCTACTTCTGAGATCCGTGTGACTGTGTTGATTCACGAGAGAGACGCAGAGCGGGCGGTAAATGCAGTTCATGATGCTTTTGAATTAGAAGAGTAGGGGAAAACCCCTACTCTATTCCTTTCATAGTCAAAGCAATCCGCTTCTTCTGCAAATCCACACTCATCACCTTCACATCCACCACATCGCCTACACTGAGCACTTCCAGTGGATGTTTGATAAACTTTTTATCTGTAATCTGGGAAATGTGAACGAGTCCGTCCTGGTGTACCCCAATATCCACAAACACTCCAAAGTCAATGACATTGCGCACAGTTCCCTTTAAAATCATTCCAGGAGTCAGATCTTTCATTTCTAACACATCTGTTCTGAGAATCGGCTTCGGCATCTCATCTCGCGGATCTCTGGCTGGTTTTTCCAGCTCTTTCACGATGTCCCTAAGGGTAATTTCTCCAATTTCCAGATCTTTGGAAAGCTTTTCATAATCCTTTACTTTCTTTGACAAGCCATTTAGGCCTCCGCTTAAAATATCAGCCTCGCTGTAGCCCATAGAAGACAAAAGCTTTGCGGCAGCCTCATAAGATTCTGGATGTACACTGGTGGTGTCTAAAGGATTCTTCCCTCCCGTAATGCGCATAAATCCGGCACATTGTTCATATGCTTTGGGACCTAACTTAGCTACTTTTAAAAGCTGTTTTCGATCCAGGAAGCGTCCATTGGCCTCCCGGTAGGCCACTATATTCTTAGCTAAGGTTTTACTGATACCTGAGATATATTCCAGCAGGGAGGCAGAAGCTGTATTCAGATCCACTCCGACCTTATTGACACAGTCTTCCACTACGCCAGACAGGGCTTCACTCAGCTTTTTCTGATTCATATCATGCTGGTACTGACCCACTCCAATGGACTTGGGATCGATTTTCACTAACTCAGCCAGAGGATCCTGGAGTCTTCGGGCGATAGAAGCCGCGCTGCGCTGTCCCACATCAAAATTGGGGAATTCTTCTGTGGCAAGCTTGCTGGCCGAATATACAGAGGCTCCTGCTTCATTGACTATTATATACTGCACTTTCACTGGCAGTTCCTTTAAAAGCTCTACAATGACCATCTCAGATTCCCGGGAAGCCGTTCCATTTCCCACAGAAATCAAGGTAATGTTATACTTTTGAATTAATTTTTTCAGTACGGCTTTCGCCTCAGTGACTTTATTCTGTGGCGCTGTGGGGTAGATGACAACCGTATCAAGAACTTTCCCTGTGGCATCCACCACGGCAAGTTTGCAACCTGTGCGGAAGGCTGGATCCCAACCCAACACCACCTGGCCTACAATTGGGGGCTGCATTAGAAGCTGCTCCAAATTCTTTCCAAATACTTTAATCGCACCGTCCTCAGCTTTTTCCGTGAGATCGTTTCGAATTTCCCGCTCAATGGCTGGGGCGATGAGGCGCTTATAGCTGTCTTCAATGACCACTTTTAACACTGGGGTAGTGTACGGATTTTCCCGCACAATCACTTTTTTCTCCAAAAAGCGCAGAATCCGCTCCTCAGGAGCTTCCAGCTTTACTGAAAGCGCTTTTTCTGCCTCCCCTCGATTTAACGCCAGGACTCGATGTCCTGCCAGCTTTTTCAAGGGCTCCTCAAAATTATAATACATCTCATAGACAGTCTGTACCTTTTCATCTTTGGCTGTAGAGAGGATTTTTCCCTCATCAAAGGTGGCCTTTCGGATATAGATACGATAATCCGCCTCATCCGAGATAGCTTCAGCCAGAATATCTCCTGCTCCCGCAATAGCCTCCTCTACAGTGAGTACCCCTTTTTCTTCAGAAATATAGTTTAAAGCTTCCTCCTCCAGAGGCCGCTTTGTCATCTGAAGACGAATCAGATCAGCCAGACCATTAAGCCCTTTTTCCTTTGCAATGGTAGCGCGGGTGCGCCGCTTTGGACGGTAGGGACGGTACAAATCTTCGACCACTACCAAAGTCTCCGCAGCCAGGATTTGTGCTTTCAGCTCTTCTGTGAGCTTTCCCTGCTCCTCAATACTGCCTAAGACCTGTTCTTTCTTTTCTTCCAGATTTCTAAGATAAGCCAACCGCTCATTCAGACTTCTTAAGACTTCATCGTTCAAAGAGCCTGTTATTTCCTTTCGGTATCTGGAAATAAATGGGATTGTATTTCCCTCATCAATCAACTTCACCGCTGCTTCTGTCTGCCATTGTTGAATTCCCAGCTCATCCGTCAACTTTTTTAAAATATCCATAATATTTGTTCCCCTTATTTCATAACCTTAGCGCATCCTGCTCTCTCAGGCGGCAATCTCTATTATAACGAAAATAGTGCCTGTTCGCAAGAATCATTTGTTTTTCTAACCAGGCTGTGGTATAATCTCCCGTGATGAAACTAATGAAAAGACCAGCTATGGCTCAGGGATTGCATGAATGTATTGAATGAACCATAGCAAAACTTAAAATAGGAGCCATTATTTATGGAACAATCTACATCCACAAAACCAAATCCTATGGCTATGTTCTCTTTAATTCTAGGGATCACTTCATTTCTGTTCATTCTTAATGTATATTACGCGCTCTTTTTTGGCTGCATGGGCATCCTTTTTGCTGTGCTGTCCCGGGGAAGCGGGCTGAAAATGCCAGACAAAGCCGTAGGTGGCTTTGCTGTCTCTGTGGTAGCTATTACTTTAAGTGTTGTTCTTACCATTGCTTCTTTCTATCTGATGATCCGTCTGTTTGGACTGGAGACTGCCACAGATCCAGAAGCCCTGCGAAATGCTGTGATGGATTTGTATAACAGAATGTTAAATGATATGCAGGCAGGAGGGAGCGCTCTATGATTTCCACATCCAAAGAATTAAAACGCAGAGCCAGAGCCACTCTGGAAGGAAAATATTTTTTGGCTACCAGTCTGGCAGCCCTTTTGTCTCTTTTTTCTTATCTGATGATGTATCTCTTGTCAGGTTTCCTGACTTCCTCGGAGGGAACTTTGCCGCAGGCGCCTTTCTGGATTCTGTGGGTGATTATGATTCTTTTAAATTCCCTGTTTGAGGTAGGATTTATTAAGTTTCTATATACATTAAGCTCTCTGGGAGCTACAAAGATACCTGGAACCTTAATTTATGGCTTTAAAAATCAGCCGGATACCTTTATTTTGACGGCCGCTTTTCGCTATCTGATCACCTTGACTTGGTTTATTCCGGCTATTCTCAGATATCTTCAGATTCCATACAATCTGGAACTGACTGCACTTCCCGGGGCTGTTTTTCCTGTTCTGCTTCTTTTGCTGGCAGGAGCTGTTCCGGCAGTATTTCTTGCTTTGCCATATTGCCTGTCCACATATATACTTCTGGATGAGCCTTACTGCTCTGCCAGGGATGCGCTGAAGCGCAGTCGTATTCTGATGCAAGGCCAAAAAAAGCGCATGTTCCTTTTGTGGATGGGGTTTCTTCCCCTCTGCCTTGTAGGGATTGGATCTTATGGTATCGGTTTTCTGTGGATTCGGCCTTATTACCACACAACCATGAGTCAGTTCTATCTAGATTTAAAACAAAATAAGAGAAAAGAAAAGGATGTTGCAGAATAAGTCCTCAGGCTTACTGTGTAACATCCTCTTTTTTCTATTTTGTTCAATTTTTAAGCAATGTTAAACTCGAACATCAATATGATCACCCAGGCCAGGTGTCTGAGCCACAGCAAGCATTTCGACCATAGCTTCTGCAGTGCTCTCTGTTGTATCAAGAACCTTTGACATTAAAGTAAAATTCAAGTCCGTACTCAGTCTGCTCATAGACGCAGATAGTGATGAAAGCTCCATAAACTCACCTCATTATATTTTAATGTTTATCTTTATCAAATTATAGCAAAACTACTGAAAAAATGCAAGATTTTTCTGATAGACTCTGCTTCAGAGGGATATAAATTTAGAACTGAAAAATAATTCCAATCACAGCCGCTGCCAAAAGCCAGGCTGCCGGATGAAGTTTCTTGAGTTGCTTGATGTGCATCAGTGCAAAAAATATGACACAAAGTATTAAGGGCTTTATGGCAATGCCATCCTCTGTCATAAGCGCCACCTGAAACAGTCCAAAGACAGCAGAAGCAATGAGAGCAGTTACGGCTGGACGGATACCTGCGAAAACTGCCTTGACAGTAGCGTTTTCACTGAAATTGGTCAGGAATTTGGCTATTAGGATGATGACGATAATGCTTGGCAGGACCAGACCCATAGTGGCAACTACGCCACCGATTACGCCACCTGCGTGAAATCCTGCATAAGTGGCCATATTAATTCCAAGGGGGCCGGGAGTGCTTTCTGAGACAGCCATCATATTGGTCAGGTCAGCCATCGTGTACCAATCATAATGTTTTGTTAGATCCATTAAAAAAGGTAAGGTTGCAGGGCCGCCGCCAATGGCAAACAGGCCGATTTTGAAAAACTCATAGAAAAGCAATAAATAAGTCATGCGCGTCTTGCCCTCACTTTCTCAGTAATCACCCCAAAGATACCGGCGGCCACTACGATGGCGATGGTGGGGACTGGGGTTAGCTGGGCCAGAAGAAAGGCAATGATACAGACTGCCACACAAAGAAAATTTACCAGACTCTTTTTGGCAAGCGTAATCACTGTATTTAGCATCAGTGCGCACACGACGCCTTTGATTCCCATTACTGCATGTTGAAACCAAATATTGTCCATCAATGCTTGAAAAAAGCTGGCGATAATGGAGACGATAATGAGAGAGGGGGAGACCATTCCCAGAGTGGCCATAATACCTCCAGGGATACCTTTCCGCTTATATCCTACAAAAGTAGCTGTGTTGACGGCAATAATACCAGGGGTACACTGTCCTATGGCGTAGCAATCGATGAGATCCTCCTCCGAGATCCAATTATTCTTTTGGACTAGTTCATATTTTAATAAGGGCAGCATAGTCAATCCACCGCCAAAGGTAAGCCCTCCGATACGGAAAAATACGGCGAAAAGCTGCCAAAGTTCTTTCCAGTGCATAAGATACCTCTCATAGTTTAGATTTGATGAAAATAGATACCTGATAAGCATATCATAAATTTTACGGGTTTTCTACATAAAAAGTTGAGAACAAAATATTGTGCAAATATTATAATTATGTAAAAAAGCACAAGGGATTATTGACAAAAATGACAAGCAGTGGCAAAATATAAGATATTAGGAAAGATTTCTGCGGGAGGGTTGCAAATGAGTATAGGAACTTATAGTATGATAAGGGAGATTCTGGAAAAGAGTAAGTATACAGTGGCCATGTGCGGAACGAATATGATGAAAGAATCGGGTATGCCGAGCCTTCGGTCTCCAGAAATTGCTTATAAGGTGGAGAAAAAGTACAAATATTCTCCAGAAGAGATTTTTGCATCCGTATTTTATACAAACAGAACTGAGACTTTTTTTAAATATTACCGGGATGAGATGCTAAAACCGCCCCTTGAACCGAGCGAGGGTTTTTATGCTATGGCTGAATTGGAGCGCCAGGGGCTACTTCAATGTTCCATTACCAACAATGTGTATAATTTGCCAGGACGGGCTGGCTGTAAAAATATTTTGAACCTGCATGGTACAGTTTATGATAATGAATGTCCCCGATGCGGGAAGAAGTATCCCATGGAGTATATTCGGGATGCCAAGAAGATCCCTCTCTGTGAGAAGTGCCTGATTCCAGTACGGCCTAAGGTGTTGTTGTTTGGAGAGCAAGTAGACAATCAGTTGATGACTAAGGCTGTGGGAGAAGTGGCAAAGGCAGATGTTCTCCTACTGCTTGGGACCACATTGAACTCTGGCTTGTGTGAGGGATATGTAGAGTATTTTGAGGGCAGTCAGATGATTATTATTAATGGACAGGAGCATTATACTGACTGTAAGGCAGATGTAGTTCTCCATGAGGAAGTAAAGACAGCGCTTCCCAAAATTGCCTGGCCGAATGGAAAAGATAAAAAATAGGTAGGGTAGAGTGTGAAATAGAGAAAGAGGCTGACACATAATTTTTTGTGTGGCAGCCTCTTGTTTGATGTAACTGATACGAATGTTGTAAGGAGGAGCCAGATTATGAAATTGCTGGAAGATAAGATATTAAATGAAGGAATTGTGCTTGGGCAGGACATCCTAAAAGTAGATGGATTTATCAATCATCAGATAGATGTTTCATTTATGGAAGAATTAGGAAAAGATATGGCGGAATATTTTCAAGGCCAGGGAATTACGAAAGTATTTACTATTGAGTCATCAGGAATTGCCCCTGCTGTTTTCACAGCGAAATATTTGAATGTGCCTATGGTTATTTTGAAAAAGCAGGCGTCAAAAAATCTTAAAACCCAGGTTTGGCAGACGGAAGTAGTTTCTTATACAAAGGATCTTTCTTATGAACTGACCCTTGCAAAAGAATATATATCTGATACGGATCATATCCTGATAGTTGATGATTTTTTGGCAAACGGAGAGGCCGCTACAGGTGCGGTACGCCTTATCCGTAAGGCTCATGCCACGATAGCTGGGGTGGGAGTCTTGATAGAGAAGTCTTTTCAGCCAGGACGGGAGAAGCTGGAGAGTCAGGGGATTTCTGTGTATGCCCAGGCCCAGATTCGTGATTTTGAGAATGGAAAAGTTCGGTTTTAAAGGCTGATCCGTGAAAATGGGGGAATTTTCTGGAGGTAGAAGGCAGTTATGGGAGTAAAGAGAAAGAGATCAATTCAAAAGCTTGAAAGAAAGGATTGGACTAGAATTCTGACAGCCATTGTAGGAATGTTGATATTTTCTGTGGGAATTAATATCTTTGTCGTACCGGCAGGCCTGTACAATGGAGGGGTTCTGGGAGTGAGCCAGATTATCCGAACGCTTTTGGTCCGCTATGGAAATGTGAACTTAGGCAGAGTTGATATAGCGGGTACGATTAACTTGTTGTTCAATATCCCGCTTTTTTTCCTGGCTTACCGCTCCATAGGCAAGGGATTTTTCTTTCGGACTTTGATCTGTGTAGTCAGTCAGACTTTTTTCATGACAGCCATTCCTATTCCTGCTGTGCCTATTGTGGAAGACACCCTGACGGCCTGTCTGATCGGTGGGATTATTACGGGAGCTGGAATTGGCCTTTCTCTTCGATGCGGTGGCTCCAGCGGTGGGATGGATATTTTGGGAGTCCACTATACAAAAAAATATCAGGATTTCAGTGTGGGCCGTCTGGCTCTGTTTGTAAATCTTTTGATCTATGCGGCCTGTGCCCTGCTGTTTGACATTACGGTTGTAATCTACTGTGTGATTTATACGGCTGTGAGCACTCTGATCATGGATCGGACTCATACACAGAATATCAGTACGCAAGTGATTATTTTTACGAAACAGGAACCGAAAGTGATCATGGACTACATTCTAAAAGACTTGGAGCGGGGAGCTACTTTCTGGGAGGCCAAAGGAGGATATACAGCAGAAAAGACAAATATTATTTTTACAGTAGTGTCCAAACATGAGCTGTCGGCCCTTAGGAGACGGCTTCACTCGATCGATCCTCATGCGTTCCTTGTTAGCAAAGAAAATGTGGATGTGAATGGAAAGTTTATGAAGCATTTGTAGAATATGAAAATGATAATGGCTCTGTGCTGCTTAGAAAGGTTTCTGTGGCTTAGAGCCACATTTTTATTTACAGAAAAAAATTATTTGATTTTATTGAAGATTATTTGAAAATCTCCTCGTTATAATAGTGAACAGATGAAAAAGAGGAGGGAGGCGGATGCGATTAAGAGGGAAGAACAATTGGAAATATTGATCGATCGATATCAAAATCTAATATTTTCCATCTGTTACAAGATGACAGCAGATTATTTTATATCCGAAGATCTGGCACAAGAGACTTTTTTATCCGCTTACGAAAAATATTCCTCTTTTGATGGCAAAAATGAAAAGGCCTGGATATGTAGAATTGCAACAAATAAATGTCTTGATTACCTGAAACACTCTGGGAGAAAGACAATACCTACAGAAGACACTTATTTTTCCTATCAAGAGGATACAGGGCAGTCTCCAGAGGAAGCTTGTCTGGAAGAGGAAGTCAGGAATGAATTATATTGCTGTTGCAAGAACTTAAAACCGCCTTATGATGAAATTGCACTGGACTATTACTACTATGAGTTAGATGTGGGCGAGATTGCAAAAAAGCGTAACCGCAACGCAAAAACGGTCCAGACGCAGATTTATCGGGCAAGAGGGATGCTTCGAAAGCACTATAAAAAGAAGGAGGAGAGCGCATGAGGACAGAAGATAGAAAATCACCGATCCTGTTTCCAAAGAATGTGGTTGATTTGAGGGATTCCAAAGATTTGGATGCCTATACACAAGCTATCATTCATCAGGTGGAAGCTGAAGGATTGATTCGGGCGCCGAAACATATGAAGCAAGAGATTTTACAGCGCTCTCAGCGAGTAGATTATCAACTGGCTATTCAGTCCAGGGAAATTTCGAAAAAAATGCAATTTTTTTTCTATAGTTTAAAAGTAGGAGCAGCAGTGGTGACGGCTTTGTTTATGGTATTTGCCATTCCCAAAGAGCTGCCCACGGCCGAGGGCTCTGTGCCAGAAGCGTCATCATGGGGACAGGAAGAATCCATCGGTGAAAAATTAAATAAGGGTTTACAGGAGTTTAACCAGATCTTTGATGAACTCATTACAACAAATCGAAACAGACAATTGGAGGATTAGATATGACAAAGAAAAAAAGTGGTTTTTGGACGTTTATTTTCTCTCTGATGCCAGGAGCAGCGGAGATGTATATGGGATTTATGAAAATGGGTGTCAGCTTGATGGGCTTGTTTTTTGGCGTAGCGTTTCTGGCTGGATTCTTTGGAATAGGCGTAATAGCTCTGATAGATGTAATTATATGGTTCTATGGCTTCTTCCACGCTCACAATCTACGGGCAATGGATGATGAGGACTTCTACGCCTTAGAAGACCAATATCTCCTTCCTATGGAAGGGTTTGCCAAAGAATTTTGGACCAGGACTGTTATTTCCCGATATCGGAAGATTATTGCAATTGTATTGATCCTATTTGGCCTCTCTATTTTGTGGGACAATTTTTTGTGGATTATTGAACTCATTATTCCAAGAATTATCTTTGACTATATTTATTCATTTAGCTACAGAATTCCACAGCTCATACTTGGAATTGGTATCATTGCAGTGGGAGTCATGCTGATTCGCGGTAAGAAACAGGAGCTGTTGGAAGATGCTATAGATATAGAGGAGGTAGATGAATATGGAAGCAAGGCAGGCGATCAAAACTCGTAGAGTGGGTAGTACTACCCTGGGAATTATTCTTGTGTTATGGGGCGCATTGTTCTTACTCCATGTGATTTTTCCAGTTTTAGATTATGAGCTAATTTTTCGCCTGTGGCCTCTCGTCTTTGTCTCTTTGGGAATCGAAGTGCTGGTGAGCAGCAGGAAGCCACAGGAACGCATGGTTTATGATGGGGCAGCCATTTTCCTTTTAATACTGCTGGTAGTCTTTGCTATGGGAATGGCGGGAGTGGATTGGATCTTTACGCACTATCATGAGTGCCCTCAAGGGGGCTGGTTTTAATTGGCAGAAAGGCAAAAAACTGCATATGATAAAGAAGGTAGAAACCTATATTTGTCGCGGATAGGTAGCAGCTCAGATATATTTCCTGCCCAATATCATATGCATATTTCGAAATATGTTTCTATATGGAAAAAGTCTGCAGCCCGATTTTACGGGCTGTAGGCTTTTTGTGCTTTCTATGTAAGGGATACAGAAATTATTTTTATAATTGCATCCAACAGGGGCGTTGATTTGTCTAATGATTGAATGTACATTTAATATGAGAGCGAAAAGGAGGAGAGGCATGATATGAAAAAGGACAGCATAGAAGATTTGATAAATCGTGCCAGAGCTTGTGATGGGGAAGCCTTTGTAGAGCTAATGGAACGTCATAAGCAGTCCATGTATAAGATTGCAAAAGCTTATTTGAAGCAGGAAGAAGATGTGGCAGATGCTATGTCAGAGACAATCTTAGACTGCTTTGAACACTTGGAAAATTTGAAAGAAGCTCAGTATTTTGGCACTTGGCTTGTGCGGATTCTGATTAATAATTGCAAGAACATGTTGAAAAAGAGACAGAGATTTGACTGTACCGATGGGATCGAGGACACTTTACAGAGTGTATCTATGGAGGAGGAAGGAACGAGAGCCTTTCTGGACTATCTGCAACCCTTAGAAGAAGAGGACAGAATTTTAATGATACTGTTTTACGTATGGGGATTTCGTGTCAGGGAAATCGCAGAACTTCTCCATATGAAAGAGGCAACTGTAAAGTCAAGGATGCAGAGGGGAAGAGGAAAGATCAAGAAAACTTTTTTCCCTCTGGTAGTATGAGGCTGTAGCAAAACTGAAAAACAGCGGAACTTTAAATAGGAGGTAGGGCATATGAATCGCGAAGAGAAATTATTGGACCAGAGAGCAGAAAAGGCTCTGGGGAAAGAGCTTTCCATCCCCACAGCTACAGAAGATAAAATTCAGGCAGCTTATGATATTGTACGTGCAAAAAACAGACAGAAAATCAAGGAGGGAAAAATGAAACATACAAAAACAAGTTCTTTTCGTCATGTGTGGGCGGCTGGATTGGCAGCAGCGCTTCTGGCAGTGTCAGGTTTAGGCGTTTTAGCGGCTACTGGCTATTTTACCAAGACTGTAAATGAAGGAGATAATAAGATTTCCTACGAATTTGAAGTCAATTATGAATTAAAACCAGTAGAAGTTCAGGCAACGCCCAGCTATATTCCTGAAGGAATGGAAGACCAGGGAGACGGAAAATTCTGGTCTCAGGAAAACTATGGGCATGGAATTTCTATTCTACCATTGAATATGGTAAACATTGACGAGAACATGGCACGGATGAATTTCGATCATGTGGCAAACGTAGAAAAGACAACCATCCAGAATATGGAAACGCATATTATCACTTTTGAGGATGAAGAAAAGTATCAGACAGGCAAGGATATTTACATGTTTAATCCTGAAGAGGGATATGTAGTCTGGGTATATGGGGATTATAATGTACCTTTGGAAGAAGTAAAGAAGGTGGCGGAGAACCTTGAGATTACTGTTAAAGAAAATGAAGATCTGAAATACAATAATACAGCGGAGGATCAACTGGAAAAAGAAAAACAGGCAGCAGACGACGCTCAGTGGGATGCTCTGGTAGAAAAGGGTGTGACAGCAGATCAGATTACGAAGATCGGGGATGCTCTGGAGTGCTTCGATGGCCGCAAATATACAGTAGAAGAGGTAAATCTCTATGACAGCCTTTATGATGTGCCTGGATATACAGAAAAAGGCGTGTATAGCATGGAAAGACTGACTTCCTGGCTGAACGAGGACGGCACTCACAAATCCTACCTGCGTACCCATTATGATGAAAATGGAAATATTCTTGATGAGGAAGAAGCATCCGTAAAATTCCTGGCAGTGAAGGCCACGGCTGAGCAATTTGGAGAACCAGAGGGAGTATGGACAGACGCTGCTTTGGATGGCTCTCTGGTCTTTATAGAAAAACGTGCAGATGGAACTTATAACTTCAAAAAAGACTCTTATGATGCTGTGCCCAGCGAAAACTATGATCTTCAGATGGATCAGAGGTGCTTCTATCTGGATCAGCCAGTGAATTTGCAGGGAGAAGAGAGAGATCATTCCTTCTTCTACAGAACCATGGAAAAGGGAGAACGTATTACCTATACCCTGATCTTTGCAATAGATAAGGATCGTATTCCAAATGACGATCTTAGTCAGGTAGTATTACAGTTTAACGGAACTGGCAATGACTGTACCAATCCTATGTGGAGTGCTTTGGGAGAAATCAAATAATTCTTAAAAAGATTCGTATATAAAAGTTTATAGAAAAAACCCGGCCTATTTTACAGGCCGGGCTTTTTCGGACATTCACTGCCACTTCCCAATCTTACATTTTGTACTTAAATGACTGGCAGTCCGTACACTCTACTTTCGTTGGATCAGATTCGTGGGTACCTACTTGAATTTTGCTCAGAGTACAATAATTTTCTGTCTGTGCATGATAGGAACAATTGTTTACAGTACAGGCAATGCTGGTATTTTTCTTCTCTGCCATAATGAGCCTCCTTATGCTTTTGAATTTAAGACTACAAAGTTAGTATCTGCAAAAGAAGTTGCAATATGATTGAAAAAAATGCCAAAAAATTTGTTACATTTTAGCCGGAAAATCTAGATATATGGCTTAACTGTAACAAATTTTTTGCTTGTATTACCATCTTTATGTAAAGGAGTAGCCTCCATAATTGTTAGCCGAAGCTGGTCAGCACCCATAAGCACCGGCAGCCTCTATTTGATAATACTATCTTATCGTAAGGATGTGAAGAATATGTGTACCAGGTCTTAAAAATTTATGAGGGTATTCTAAAATATTTCTAAAATAGAAAGGGAAAATATCGATTTTACATCTATGTAATCTTCTAATTCTCAGTATGGAATGGTATAGAATAAAGTCCCTTCTGAATATAGGGCATATAGAAATGTCATATTTGGAATAATTTGGAAGTTTTTATGATGGAAAATGTAGAATCATGCAGAAATGCATGGTATAATGGCAATGTTGTCCCACCATTTGAATTCAAGATACTTTTTTCGAACAATTTTCAAGCTGTAAATGCAAATATCGTTATCAGTGTTGCCAGTAATGCGAATGTACTTATATACAGGATTATATAGCTTGAAAAAAACAAAAACCACCATAAATTTGGTGGTTTCAGAGAGCAGATAACGGGAATCGAACCCGCCTCCCCAGCTTGGGAAGCTGGTGTTCTACCAATGAACTATATCTGCGTGTATTCCTATTATAGCACATGAAATGAAGAAATCAAGATCAAAAATGAGAATCGTGTGAAAGTATTAAAAAACGAAAGAAGCGCCTGGGGTTTCCAGGCGCTCTTTCTTTCTTATGAGGGGGGAGATAGTGATGTCTAAATCAACTATCTGCGATTATTATAATGCCCAAATGTGTTCAAAGTATGTCCATTTTCTAAAAGATACGAAAAAAATCTTGGCTAAAACTTAAAAAATGATTAAGCAAAGCTTAAAGGAAATGAAATTCCCGCGTAAGCATTGGAAAACCCAAGGCAGGTATGGTATAATGTACGCGTTGACAATAAGCAGTGCCAGAATCTATGATTTTCTGAATGGTACTGCAGAATGAGCGAAAAAGCACCGAGGGAGGGGAATTTATGTCAGAGATGCATATACTGGAAAATGAGAGGTTAAAGATAAGCGTCAGCGATCATGGCGCTGAGTTGTGCAGTATTTATAATAAGAAAGAAGACAGAGAAATGATCTGGACAGCCGACCCTGCCTACTGGAACAGACATGCCCCTGTACTATTTCCTTTCGTAGGTAAGGTGACAGGTGGCTATTATACTTACGAGGGGCAGAAATATCCCATGGGCCAGCATGGCTTTGCAAGAGACCGGGAGTTTGCTCTTTTAGAGATGACAGAGAATACAGTGGTACACAGCCTTACATCCGACGAGGCAAGCCTGAGAGTATATCCTTTTGAGTTTGTTCTTGAGATTGTGCATAAATTAGATGGGAATTGTGTAACAGTAGAATGGAAAGTAAAAAATATTGGGAATAAAAAGATGTATTATTCCATTGGCGGACATCCTGCTTTTTGTGTGGAGCAGTTAGAGGGCAGCCGCGTTGTCTTTGATGGGTTAAAAAACTTGACCAGAGTGGCCATTGACCCTGTGACAGAGGGCGTGGATGTGGATCATCCAGAGACTTTGGAGCTGAGGGATGGCGTTTACCAGGTAGAGGAACATACCTTTGATCGGGATGCTCTGATTTTTGATCACAATCAGGTGAAATGTGTGAGCCTGGAAACTGCTGAAGGGAAAAGGCTGGTCACATTGTCCTGCCCAGATGCACATAGTGTAGGTATCTGGTCGCCAGTGAAGCGACAGGCACCTTTTATCTGTCTGGAGCCATGGATTGGAAGATGTGATAACAGTGGTTTTGTAGGAGAACTAAAAGATAAGTTTGATGTTCAGTCCCTGGAAGCAGGAGAAAGTTTTGAGACTGCTTACAGGATTCTGATTGGTGAGTAAGGCGAAGCATTACTTATATATGGAGGAAGGAAAATGAGAGCAGCAAGGGAATTGCTGAAAGATTTAGAGTATGAGGTATTGAGCGGAAGCGTCAATGCAAATATCAATGATTTGGTCTATAATACAGCCAAGGTTACAAAGGAATGTATGTTTATCTGTATCAAAGGAGCAACCTTTGACAGCCATGAAGCAGCAGAGCAGGCGGCCAGGGCAGGGGCGACTGTGATTGTGGCAGAACATCCTGTAAAAGTGCCAGAGGGAACAACCGTTGTTCTGGTTTCAGATACCCGTTATGCACTTGCGATGATTTCGGCGGCTTACTTTGATTATCCGGCAAATAAGTTAAGGATTATTGGAATCACTGGAACAAAAGGAAAGACGACTACGACGTATATGATACGCTCCATTCTGGAACACGCGGGAATCCGCACTGGGCTCATAGGAACCATTGAGACGATAATTGGGGATCGTCATATGCCAGACTGTAATACGACACCAGAGTCATATGCTCTTCAGGAATCCTTCGCACAGATGGTAAAAGCAGGGTGCCAGGCAGTGGTAATGGAGGTTTCTTCTCAGGGGCTGAAGCTGAAACGGACAGCAGGAATTCCTTTTGAATTGGGTATCTTTACAAATCTTGCCCCAGATCACATTGGACCCAATGAACATGAAAGCTTCGAAGAATATATGGAGTGCAAAGGGAAACTGTTTCAACAGTGCAAGACAGGTATAGTCAACTTAGACGATGAGCACTGCATGGAAGTGTTAAAGGGACACACCTGTGAATTGGAAACTTATGGATTTACCGAACAGGCAGATCTGCGGGCTTCTAATATAGAACTTATCAGCCGCCCTGGCTATCTGGGGATCTCCTACCAGGTATCTGGACTTTTAGACTTTGATGTAGAGATTGATCTGCCCGGCAAATTCAGCGTGTATAATTCTCTGGTTGCCATTGCTGTATGCCGGCATTTTGATATTTCTAAGAAAGATATGGCTACAGCACTCAGAGGGGCTAAGACCAAAGGAAGAATTGAAATGATCAAGGCGTCGGAAGCGTTTACTCTGATGATTGACTATGCCCATAATGCCATGAGTCTGGAAAGTCTTTTGACCACCTTAAAGGAGTATCAGCCCAAACGGCTTGTGTGTCTCTTTGGATGTGGCGGAAACCGTTCTCGTCTACGCCGCTTTGAGATGGGTGAAGTGTCTGGCAATCTGGCGGATCTTACAGTGATTACTTCGGATAATCCCAGGTTTGAAGAGCCCCAGGCAATCATTGACGACATTCGGACTGGTATGGAGAAGACAAAAGGAAAATTTATAGAGATCATTGATCGAAAAGAAGCGATACGATACGTGATCGAACACGGGGAGCCAGGCGATGTGATTGTATTGGCTGGAAAAGGACATGAGGATTACCAAGAAATTAAGGGAGTCAAGTACCCTATGGATGAACGGGTTTTGATTCAGGAAGTACTTCAGGAGATGGGAAGAGCGTGAAATATGCCAATATCATAGTAGACATTTCCATGGAAAAGCTGGATAAGACTTTTCAGTATGAGATTCCAGAGGAATTGAAGGATATTCTGGCTGTGGGGATGCAGGTAGTGGTTCCCTTTGGAAAGGGCAGCAGGACTTTGACCGGATATGTCATAGAACTGACGGATCAATGGGAATACGATCCTTCCCGAATAAAAAAGATTTTGCAGATTGCAGATAAAGGGATTCGACTGGAAGGCCAATTGATTGCCTTGGCTGCCTGGATTCGCCGTACTTATGGCTCTACAATGAATCAAGCTTTGAAAACAGTTCTGCCGGTTCGTCAAAAAGTACAGGAAAAAACCAGAAGGCGGGTGATGCTGACTATCTCCCCAAAAGAGGCAGTGGAATATCTGGAAATATTTCAAAAAAAGCATCAGACAGCCAGATTTCGCCTTTTAGCTGCCCTCATAGATACGAAGGAGATGGATTACCGTCTTGTTATGGAACAACTTCATCTCACAGTTTCCACAGTAAAAAAGCTGGAGGAGATGGGGATTCTTCGTGTAGAGACAGCGATGGTGTTCCGCAATCCTGTGAAAAAGATTGAAAGTAACCCTATTCTGCACAGATTAAATGATACTCAGCAAGCCATTGTGGAGGATATACTTGCCAGAAATGACAGACAAGATAAGAGACCTTCTCTTGTTCATGGAGTAACAGGAAGCGGAAAGACAGAAGTTTATATGGAATTAATTGCCGCCACTCTGGATCGAGGACAGGAGGCTATTGTGTTGATTCCTGAGATTGCATTAACCTTTCAGACAGCTCTTCGTTTTTATCAGAGGTTTGGAGAGCAGGTGACAATTATTAATTCCAGGCTTTCTCAAGGAGAACGCTATGATCAGATGGAGCGGGCCAGAACAGGTCAGGTGAAAGTAATGATAGGCCCTCGCTCAGCTCTTTTCACTCCCTTCCAGAATCTGGGGATTATTGTTATAGACGAGGAACATGAGGCCAGCTATAAAAGTGAGACAGCCCCTCGATATCATGCCCGGGAGACTGCCATAGAGCGGGCTAGGATGTGTAAAGCCTTTGTGGTGCTAGGCTCAGCCACACCTACCGTAGAGTCGTATGAGAAAGCTCTGAATGGAGAATATAATCTGTATGAGCTGAAAAAAAGAGTTTTAGATAAACCCTTGCCGGTATCGGAGATCATTGATCTGCGAGAGGAACTTCAGGCGGGCAACCGTTCCATTTTGAGTGATCGTCTGCGGTCACTGATGGAAGATCGTCTGCAAAAGAGACAGCAGATTATGTTATTTCTAAACAGGCGGGGATATGCAGGCTTTGTTTCTTGCAGAGCCTGTGGACATGTGATAAAATGTCCACATTGTGATGTGTCTCTGGCTCTGCATACAGGAAAGCGCATGGTCTGTCACTATTGCGGCTATGAAGAGCCTGCCAGGGAAAAATGCCCTTCCTGCGGATCTGGATATATTGGAGCTTTTCGCGCAGGAACTCAGCAGGTGACAGAGATCGTTCAGCGGGAGTTTCCGTCTGCCAGGGTTCTGCGGATGGATATGGATACGACCAAGAATAAAGATGGGCATGAGAAGATTCTTGAAGCCTTTGCAGACGGACAGGCCGATATCCTGGTTGGCACTCAGATGATTGTAAAAGGACATGATTTCCCAGAGGTAACTTTGGTAGGCGTGTTGGCGGCAGACATGTCCCTTTATGCCGGAGACTATCGGGCTTCTGAGAGAACCTTTCAGCTTTTAGCTCAGGCAGCAGGCCGCGCAGGACGAGGGCGGGAGAAAGGAATAGCTATTATCCAGACCTACAGTCCAGCTCATTATAGTATCCAGACAGCGGCAGCTCAAGATTATGAAGCTTTTTTTAAGGAGGAGATAGCGTATCGCCGTCTCATGGAATACCCACCGGCGGCCCACCTTCTGGCACTGTACCTTTCCTGCAGAGAGAAAGAACTTCTGGATAAGGAAAGCAACTTTCTGGGAAAAGAGCTTATCGGGCTGATAGGAAAGGAGCCTATTCGTATCATAGGACCAGCAGACGCACATGTATCAAAGGTCAATGACATTTATCGGAAAGTCTTTTACCTGAAATGCCAGGACCAGGAACCCTTGCTGGTCCTGAAAGAACAGTTGGAGCAATTGACAAAGGAAAAGGAAAGTCTTAAGCCCGTAACCATACAGTTCGACATGAACCCCATAAGCGGATACTAAATTCGTTCCAGCCCCCGTACACTGGGGCTGGAGCGGGACTAAAAAAACAGCGGAAGCCGCGCCAGTGCACAGAACAATTTACGTACACATGAAAATGTGGACGGAAATTCGTTCTAGATCCCCGTGTACTGAGGGGCTGGAGCGGGACTTAAAATAGGAGGAAAACGATGGCAATCAGAAATATCAGAAAAATAGGAGATGACATTCTTCGGAAAAAGTGTCGGGAAGTGAAAGAGATGACGCCTAAGCTGCAAGAGCTCATTGATGACATGTATGAGACCATGTACGAGGCTATGGGAGTGGGACTTGCGGCCCCCCAGGTAGGAGTGCTGAAGCGGATCGTAGTTATTGATGTGGACGGAACGCCCTACACCATGATTAACCCCAGGATTCTGGAGAGTCGGGATACGCAGAAAGGCGGAGAAGGATGCTTAAGCCTGCCAGGTAAGGCTGGCGTCGTTACCCGTCCCAACTATGTTCGTGCGGAAGCCTGGAATGAGAAGATGGAGCGGTATGAGGTGGAAGGTACAGAGCTCCTTGCCAGAGCCATTGCCCATGAGGTGGAGCATTTGGAAGGTGTTCTGTATGTGGATCATGTAGAGGGCGAGCTCTATGATGTAGAGGCTGATGAAGAGGACGAATAATTTTTTGCCTGAGAGAAAGGATTGGATCTATGAAAATAATATTTATGGGAACGCCTGATTTCTCTGTGGGAACATTGGAGGCTTTGGTAAAAGCGGGCCATGAGATTACACTGGTAGTCTCCCAGCCGGACAGACCTAAGGGGCGGGGCCATGAACTGGTTCCCACGCCGGTAAAGGAAATGGCTTTCAAACATAATCTTCGGGTTTATCAGCCTGAAAAATTAAAAGGGAAATTGGCTGAAGAAATGATTGAAAAAACAGAGGCTGATGTCATTGTTGTAGTAGCCTTTGGACAGATCATACCAAAGTCCATTTTGAATATGAAGCGGTATGGATGTATCAATGTTCATGCTTCTCTTTTGCCCAAGTACCGTGGAGCTGCTCCTATTCAGTGGGCGGTAATAGACGGAGAGACGGAGAGTGGCGTCACCATTATGAAGATGGACGAAGGGCTGGATACAGGCGATATGCTGCTGAAGGCTGGCATCCCTCTGGATGAGAAAGAGACGGGCGGTAGCCTGTTTGACAAACTGAGTACCCTGGGGGCTTCTCTCTGTGTGGAAGCTTTGGAAAAGCTGGAGGCGGGAGAAATTACACCTGAAAAACAAGGAGAGACAACGACTGCCTACGCAAAAATGCTGACGAAAGAAATGGGGTATCTGGACTGGACACGGCCGGCTGTGGAGCTGGAACGCCTGATTCGCGGGTTGAATCCATGGCCCAGTGCTTACGCACAGCTTCAGGGAAAGACCTTGAAAATCTGGGCAGCAGACGTATGTGAGGAAGAGCAGGCAGAAAGTACCTGTGGGGAGATCGTAAAGGTAGCAAAGGATGCAATCTATGTAGCTTGCGGCAAAGGGACTCTTAAGATTACAGAACTTCAGCTTCAGGGAAAGAAACGAATGGATACGGCAGCCTTCCTGCGGGGATACAGCCTGGAGAAAGGCATCCTGTTGGGCTAAACGTTTGAGATATGTGAGCTGTGAGTGATAGCTGGTAAACAACTGTCTGACAGAAAGTAAGGAGATGATTCAATTATGTATGGCTATTATTTTGACCCAACTTATATTTTAGTTCTGATAGGCCTGGTGATTTCTCTTTGGGCGTCGGCAAAAGTAAAGTCTACTTATGCGAAGTACAACAAAGTGAGAAGCGTGTCTGGCCTGAGTGGAGCGGCAGCGGCGGAACGCATTTTGAAATCCGCAGGTCTTTATGATGTGCGGATAGAGCATATTTCAGGAAATCTGACGGATCACTACGATCCCCGCACCCGGGTATTGCGTTTATCAGATTCTGTATACGGCTCCACCTCTGTGGCAGCCATAGGCGTGGCAGCTCATGAGTGCGGCCATGCCATTCAGGATGACCAGTCCTACGCTCCGCTTAAACTGCGCAACTCCTTTGTCCCAATTGCCAATATTGGTACTCAGGCAGCCTGGCCGATTATCTTAATCGGACTGTTTTTTGGCAGCTCTCAGTTTCTGATTAATCTGGGAATTTTATTATTTTCCCTGGGAGTATTGTTCCAGCTCATTACCTTGCCCGTAGAATTTGACGCCTCCAGTCGCGCTCTACGGATTTTGGGAGATTCAGGAATCTTGTACGGCGATGAAATCAAGAATACAAGAAAGGTTTTGAGTGCAGCGGCCATGACCTATGTGGCAGCAGCGGCGGCATCTATTTTGTCCCTGCTTCGTCTTATCATACTATTTGGAGGAAGGAACCGTGACTAAGACGGTAAACACCCGGGAACTGATACTCGGTATACTGATGGAAGTAACCCGTCAGGAGGAATACAGCCATATAGCCATCCGCAATGTTTTGGAAAAATATCAGTATTTGGATAAGCAGGAGAGAGCCTTTATTACTCGTGTGACAGAAGGAACTCTGGAATGGATGCTTCACCTGGATTACATCATTGGACAGTTTTCCAGCGTCAAACTTAACAAAATAAAGCTTCCTATCCGAAACATTCTACGGATGTCTGTGTATCAGTTAAAATTTATGGACAGTGTGCCAGATTCGGCTGTCTGCAATGAAGCTGTAAAACTGGCCCAGAGGAAAGGATTTCATCAGTTAAAGGGATTTGTAAATGGGGTTCTGAGAAATATAGCCAGAAACATTTCCCAGGTGGAATACCCATCTCAGACAGAAGCGAAGAAATATTTATCCGTCATGTACTCCATGCCAGAATGGATTGTACAGGACTGGCTGGATATTTATGGACGGGAAACTACAGAGAGAATTTTAAAAGATTTTCTGGAGAAACGGCCCTTGTCCATCCGTACCAATCTGGAGAAAATATCTTCACAGAGACTTAAAGAACGATTGGAGCAGCAGGGAATTCAGGTGACACAGGTTCCAGGAATCTCTTATGCACTGGAGATAGAAAATTTTGATTATCTAAGGGCGATTCCAGAATTTCAGGAAGGTTTGTTCCAGGTTCAGGATATCAGTTCCATGCTGGCAGTGGAGGCGGCTTCACCTAAGGCGGGAGATGTCTGTATAGATATGTGTGCAGCGCCTGGAGGGAAGAGCCTGCATCTTGGGGAAGCTTTAAAAGGTACGGGATGCGTTGAGGCACGTGACCTGACAGAATATAAAGCAGAACTGATTCGTGAGAATATCAGGCGAATGGGAGCAGACAATATAGAGGTACGTGTATGGGACGCCTGCGAAAAGGATGAAACATCTCTGGAAACGGCAGATGTACTTCTTGCGGATTTGCCCTGCTCAGGGCTTGGCGTCCTGGGGAAAAAGACGGATCTGAAGTACCGGATGACAAAAGAGCAGCAGAAGGAACTGGCGGCATTGCAGCGGCAGATTCTTAGTACCGTTCAGGCCTATGTGAAGCCGGGAGGAACCCTGGTCTACAGCACTTGTACAATCAACCGGGAGGAAAATGAAGAAAATGTTGCCTGGTTTTTAAAAGAATACCCCTTTGAGGCGGTTCCTCTGGAAGGAGAACTTTGGGAAATATATGGAGGAAAGACTCATGGGCAGGGGTATGTGCAGCTGCTTCCCGGACTACAGGGGTGTGATGGTTTTTTTATAGCAAA
Organism: Clostridia bacterium; assembly: GCA_910574475.1. Taxonomy (GTDB): domain Bacteria; phylum Bacillota; class Clostridia; order Lachnospirales; family Lachnospiraceae; genus Laedolimicola. The sequence continues at coordinate 55,630 of CAJTAT010000012.1, forward strand.
ATTCAGAAAGTTGACATAAGGAAAGATGGGACGAATTGATGTGAAATCTCTGACCAGGGAAGAATTGCGATCTGAGATGGCAAAAAGGGGAGAGAAAACTTTCCGCGGAGATCAGATCTATGAATGGATTCACAAAAAACTGGCTGAAAGTTTTACTCAGATGAGTAATCTTTCCAGAGATTTAAGAGAACAATTGGAAGAAGAATATGAATATGTCAGTTTGGAGATTGTAGAAGTACAGAGATCAAAGCTGGACGGCACCTGTAAATATCTGTTTCGATTGCCAGACGGATATGTGATTGAGAGCGTACTTATGCCATATCACCATGGAAATTCTGTGTGTATTTCTTCCCAGGCTGGCTGCCGGATGGGCTGTCGGTTTTGTGCCTCTACGATCGGAGGATTGGAACGAAATCTACGCCCTTCCGAAATGCTGGATCAGGTCTATCAAATTCAGAAAGATTCTGGGGAACGTGTCTCCAATGTGGTCATCATGGGCACAGGGGAACCATTGGATAATTATACGAATCTTTTGACCTTTCTACACTTGCTGTCTGACGAGGGCGGTCTGAACATCAGCCAGAGGAATATTACGGTGTCTACCTGTGGAATTGTTCCCGGGATCCGTCAGTTGGCGGAGGAGAAGCTTCAGATTACTCTGGCCATTTCTCTTCACGCTCCCACCCAGGAGAAACGGCAGAAATTAATGCCTGTGGCCAATAAATATCATTTAGAAGAGGTGTTGGATGCCTGTGCTTATTATTTTAGAAAAACAGGCAGAAGAATTACCTTTGAATATAGTCTCTTGGGAGGGATCAATGACAGCCTTGAGGATGCAGAAGCTTTGGCAGCCCTCGTAAAACCCATCGGAGGCCATGTGAATTTGATCCCGGTAAACCCAGTAACAGAGCGGGATTTTGTCCGGCCGGGTAAAAAAGTTATTGATAATTTCAAAAATAAACTTGAAAATTGCGGAATAAATGGTACACTTAGAAGAGAAATGGGTCGGGATATAGATGGCGCCTGCGGGCAACTTCGCAAACGATATATGAAAGACAGACCTGAAAATAGCCCTTTCGGACACAAGAATTATGCCAGAGGGGAGAAAGGAGGAGACAAATGCTGAGGGCATATGGAATGAAAGATGTCGGCCGATGTCGGGACATCAATCAGGATTATATTTTTGTATCAGAAAAACCGGTCGGTAATTTACCCAATCTCTTCCTGGTAGCGGATGGAATGGGCGGTCATAAGGCAGGCGATCTGGCCTCCGAGTATACAGTCTCCATGATTCGGGAGGCAGTCGAGAAAAGTATGCGGAATATCCCCCTACAGATTTTAAAAGGCGCATTTCAGTATGCAAATCAAAAACTAATAGAGAAAGCCGGAGAGTCTTCTGCCTATACAGGCATGGGTACTACTTTGGTGGCGGCAACTGTAGTAGGTGAAATGGTTTATGTGGTAAATGTAGGAGACAGCCGACTTTATAAAGTGGGCAGAAACATAGAACAGATCACACAAGATCATTCCCTTGTGGAGGAAATGGTTCGCCTGGGAGAGATTTCAAGAGAGCAAGCAATGAATCACCCTGAGAAAAACATTATAACGAGAGCTATTGGAGTAGAGAAGGAAGTGGAACCGGATTATTTCACTATTTCTCTGGAGCAGGGAGAGTGTTTACTTTTGTGCTCAGATGGCCTGAGTAATATGATAGAGGATTCCCAAATCAAAGAGATTTTGGACAGACGGGCAGATTTACGGTCCGCAACAAAAGAGCTGGTGTACACAGCAAATCAGAATGGCGGAAGAGATAATATTGCCGTTGTATTGGTTGAACAGGGATGATGAGGTGATAAAATGGTAAGGATAGGAATGTTTTTGGGAGACCGCTATGAGGTTCTGGAAAAGATTGGTTCCGGCGGAATGGCAGATGTTTTCAAGGGCAAAGATCATAAATTGAACCGCTTTGTAGCAGTCAAAGTTTTAAAAGACGAATTTGTGGAGGATAAGAATTTTGTCCGCAAATTTAAGGAGGAAGCTCAGGCTGCCGCTGCGCTGGCTCATCCCAATATTGTAAATGTCTATGATGTGGGCGATGAGCAGAATATTAACTATATTGTCATGGAGCTGGTGGAAGGCATTACCCTGAAAACGTATATTGAGAAAAAGGGTAAGTTAACGGTAAAAGAGGCTACCAGCATTGCAATCCAGGTAAGTGCTGGCCTGGAGATTGCACATAACAATCAAGTGGTACATCGGGATATTAAGCCCCAGAATATTATTATTTCACGAGAGGGAAAGGTGAAGGTGACGGATTTTGGCATAGCCAAGTCTGTTTCCTCTAACACTAATACTTCGGATGCCATGGGATCTGTACACTATACCTCACCGGAACAGGCCAGAGGCGGATACAGTGATGCCAAAAGCGATATCTATTCTCTGGGTATTGTAATGTATGAAATGGTGACAGGACGCGTACCCTTTGATGGTGAGACGACGGTAGTGATTGCGGTAAAGCATCTCCAGGAGGATATTGTATCTCCAAGAGTATATGCATCTGAGATACCAGTGAGCCTGGAACACATTATATTGAAGTGTACAGAGAAGAGCCCAGATCGCCGCTATGCAAGTGTGGTAGAATTAATTGCAGATCTGAAACAATCTTTGTTGACGCCAGATGTAGACTTTGTAAAAGAGATTTTACCAAATGGTGCAAAGACTGTGTCCATCACCAGAGATGAGATATCCAAAATCAAGGAAGAGACAGGGCGTCTTCCCAGGGAAGAGATGAGATCCAGGTACCCGTATCTGGACGATGGGGAAGATGACGATGAGGATTATGACGACGAGGATGATGATTATGATGATGACGACTATGATGATGTAGATGATGATTACGATGACGACGATGATTATGATGATGAAGATTATGATGATGACGACGAGGATGAAGATGAGGACGGCATCCTGGATCCAAAGCTTGAGAAAATCATGACCATCGGTGGAATTGTGGCGGCAGTCATCATTGTTATTATCATTGTTTTTATCCTGGCAAAGCTGTTTGGATTCGGAAAGTCCAACAAGAAGGATAAAGAGGACAATGAACCTCAGATAGAAGATGTATTAGATGATGAGAAAGAAGACGAGGAAAAAGCTGTAGAAGTTCCTGATCTGCTGGGTAAGAGCTATTCTGAGGCTAAAGAAGTTTTGAATGAGCGGAATCTGGGGATTACATTGGGAGAGACAAGAGCTTCCAGTGACTATGAGCCAGGTCAGATTATCGCGCAGAGCATAGAGAAAGGGACTGAGGTGGAGCCCAATACTACGATTACCGTAGACATCTGTGGGGACGGAGAAGAAGTTGAAGTGCCGGATGTGCTTGGATATACAAAGGAACGAGCTGTATCTGCTCTGGAGGAACTGGGCTTTACTGTGGATGTGGCGGAGGCCTTTGATTCAGCCGCAGCAGGAAATGTGATCTCTACATCGCCCAGTGCAGGGAGCAAGGCGAAGCGCAGTGGTGTCATTAAGGTAGTGGTGAGCAAAGGGCCAGAAGAAGATAAAAACGAAGAGACTGTTCCCAAGATTGAAGGCTTGAGAGAGGCAGATGCAAAAGCAGCGCTGTCTTCTGTTAATCTCAAGTCAGGTACGGTGACAGAAGAGTTCCACAATTCTGTGGCAGAGGGATATATTATCTCCCAGAGTGTGAAGGCGGGAACAAAGGTACCAAAGAATACGGCTGTAAACTATGTAGTCAGCAAAGGGAAAGAAGAGACAACAGTCTATATCGGCAATGCGGAGAAAAATGGAAGCGATGCAAATTCTGTTGCAGCTTACTTTGCAGACAAAGGTTTGAATGTAGTCCAGGAAGAAGCGTATAGCAATGATGTGGCAGAGGGTAATGTCATTTCCTACAATCCGGGAAATGGAGCTACGGTTGAAAAAGGATCGACTGTGACGATTGTAGTCAGCCGTGGACCAGAGCCAATGCAGACAGTACCAGGAGCTGGTGCAGATGTAAATGAGATTACTTCCAAAGGTTTTGTAGTGGGAAATAAAGATTATGCCTTTAGCAATGAGATTGCAGAAGGGAAGATTATATCCTGCAGTCCGTCAGGGGCACAACCAGCTGGAACAAAGATAGATGTTATTATTAGTAAAGGTGTAGATAATACACCACCCGCCCCCCAGGATGCAACTGTAACGAACTAGAGTCAGCAGAGGCAAATCAATTGATGCAGGGAAAGATAGTGAGAGGAATCGCCGGATTCTACTACGTTCAGGTAGCAGAATCCGGCATCTATGAATGTAAAGCAAAAGGAATTTTCCGTAACCAAAAAGTGAAACCTCTGGTAGGGGACAATGTTAGACTGAATATCCTTAATGAGGCGGAGAAAACGGGAAATATAGAAGTGATCTTGCCGCGAAAAAATGAATTGATACGCCCGGCAGTGGCAAATGTGGATCAGGCTCTGGTGATTTTTGCTACAGCCCGGCCAAAGCCTAATTTTAATCTGCTGGATCGCTTCTTGATTATGATGCTGTGGCAGAAAGTTTCTGCTGTGATCTGTTTTAACAAGTGTGATCTGGCGTCAGAGGAAGATCTGCGTCTTTTGGAAGAGACTTACCGGAGTGCTGGCTATGAGATACGTTTCACCAGTGCAATGGAAGGGAAGGGCGTGGAAGAGATACGAGCTCTGATACAGGGGAAGACCACCGTCGTGGCTGGGCCTTCCGGGGTGGGGAAATCTTCCCTAATTAATCTTATTCACCCAGAAGCGGCTATGGAAACAGGGGTTATCAGTAAAAAAGTGGAGAGAGGGAGGCATACAACCCGTCATTCAGAATTATTTGCTCTGGATGAGGAGAGTTTTATCTGCGACACTCCAGGATTTAGTTCTATTTTCCTTCCTGATTTTGAGAAAGAGGATTTAAAAGAATATTTTCCAGAGTTCACAGAATATGAGATGAATTGCCGCTTTCAGGGCTGCGTACATATCCGTGAGCCGGAGTGCGCAGTGAAAGAGGCGCTTGAGCGAAAAAAGCTCAGCCCTATCCGATACGAGAATTATATAGCTTTATATGAGGAGCTAAAAGATAAAAGGAGGTATTAGAAAATGAATAAGTTAGCACCGTCGATTCTCTCGGCAGATTTTTCGGCATTGGGAGAAGATGTGAAGAAAGCAGAACGGGCAGGAGCCCAGTATCTGCATATTGATGTGATGGATGGAAGTTTTGTTCCAAGCCTGTCTCTGGGATTTCCGGTGATTCAGTCTATTCGCAAGCTGACAGATATGGTTTTTGATGTTCATCTGATGATCTGTGATCCAGATCGGTATATCAGTGAGTTTGTGGCGGCTGGAGCAGATATTATTACGGTACATGCGGAAGCCTGTCCTCATCTGAACCGTACCATTGCATCTATCAAAGAGAAAGGCGTCAAAGCCGGCGTAGTTTTGAACCCGGCAACCCCTTTGACAGAGCTGGAATACATTTTAGAGGATGTGGACATGGTTCTGCTGATGACTGTAAATCCAGGCTTTGGAGGCCAAAAGTATATTGAGAGCTGCACGCGCAAAATCAAAGAGCTTCGTCAGATGATTACAGAGCGTGGCCTCAACATTGATATTGAGGTGGACGGCGGCGTCAAGCTGGACAATGTTCAGAAAGTTTTGGATGCAGGAGCCAATGTGGTTGTAGCAGGTTCTGCTGTCTTTGGAGGCGACATTGAACAAAATGTCAAGGATTTTCTGAAGGTTTTAAATCCATGAAAACATTGATTGTAAGTGGGGGCAATATCGATCCAGATTTTGCCCTTTCTTTATATAAGAAAGATGCTTATGACAGAATTATCGGTGTGGACAATGGACTGCGTTTCCTCTATGAAAATCACATTTTACCCACTCATATTGTGGGAGACTTTGACACAGCCAAGCCAGAACTGGTAGACTATTACAGCTCTCTGAGCCAGATTCAAATCCGCAGATTCAATCCGGTCAAAGACTCTACGGACACTCAGATTGCCATTGAACTGGCCCTGGAACTTGGTAGTAGCTCGATTGTGATTCTAGGCGGTACTGGAAGCCGTCTGGATCATGTGCTCGGGAATATTCAGAGTATGATGTTGGCGAAAAATGCTGGGGTAGGCTGTGAGATGTTGGATGAGCATAATCGCATCCGCCTCATATCAGAGGATACAATGTTAGAGAAAGATGGGCAATATGGAGAGTTTGTATCTCTGATTCCATTGACCACAGTGGTAGATGGAGTGTATCTCAAAGGATTTAAGTATCCCCTCACAAATCATACTTTTACTAGTACGGGAAGCGCAGGGTTTGGAGTCAGCAATGAGATTATGGAAGAAGAGGCCTGGATTTGTATGCGATCAGGAGTATTCATTCTCATTGAATCCAGAGACTGAGCTCCTGGAAATTGAGGAGATATGTGGAAAGAGTAGAAAATCATAGAAAATATTTTTATAATTTTAAAATTTTATTAGGTAGATTTCCGCTCTTAAATCACTATATTTTAGAAAGTTTGAAAAAATAATCCTTTTGAGTTGAAAATATTGTATATTCTTTCTAAAAAAGGAGAGAATAGAGGAGAAGGGCGCTAAAATAAACAGGATTGACAAATAAACGACTTCCTGTCATAATACGTCCATTAGAAACTAATGTGAGATCTGGTTTTTGAGGAGTGAATGAGGATGCAGGAAAGAAGGATTAAGCTGACAACAGAAGATGTCAAAGAGTTTGTAAACAGTGCAAATCGATGTGAATTTGATGTGGATGTGTTTTATAATCGAATTTTGATCGATGCAAAATCCATCTTAGGCGTTCTGAGCATGGATCTAAATAATGTGCTGACTGTAAAGTATCATGGCGAAAATGGGGATTTTGAGCGCATGTTGGCAAAATTTTCGGTGGCGTAACAGGAATAAGAATTGTAGAAAAGGTCTGCTTATTGCAAGCAGGCCTTTTCTTTGTTACAATATTTTTTATGGAAGATATAAGAACAAAGATCAAGATATCTGTCCGTGATTTGGTGGAATTTATTCTGCGATCAGGAGATTTGGACAACCGAAGAGGAAAAAAGGCAGAGCGGGAAGCTATGCAGGCCGGAAATCGAATCCATCGAAAGATTCAGCGACGTATGGGAAGCGGCTACCAGGCAGAGGTCCCTTTGAAATATGAGGTATCTATGGAGGGCTTCGACTGCATTGTGGAAGGACGAGCTGATGGCATTTTCACAGAGGACGAAATTGTAACTGTGGATGAGATCAAGGGGATGTACCGTGATTTAAGCCTTTTAAAAGAACCCATAGGTGTACATCAGGCCCAGGCTATGTGTTACGCCTTTATTTATGCTGTTCAAAGGGAACTGTTGCAGATTCGGGTACAGATGACTTACTGTAACCTGGAGACAGAGGAGATCAAATATTTTAAAATTCTATATCAGCGAGAGGAATTAGAGGCCTGGTTTGCCAAGCTGATGAAGGAATATGGAAAATGGGCGGAGTTTCAAGCCCAGTGGAGAGATACTTGCAGGAGAAGTATTCGCCCTCTGGAATTTCCTTTTCCCTATCGTGAGGGACAAAAGGAGCTGGCTGTGGGGGCATACCGGACTATAGCCAGAAAGAAGCGGCTGTTTATACAGGCTCCCACAGGTGTGGGGAAAACCATGTCCACAGTATTTCCAGCTGTGAAAGCAGTGGGTGAGGAATTGGGCGACAAGATTTTTTATCTGACAGCCAAGACCATTACCCGGACAGTGGCAAAAGAGGCGTTTCGAATCTTAAGAGAACTGGGATTGCGAATGAAAAGCATTACTCTGACCGCAAAGGATAAGCTGTGTATCTGTGAAAACGTGGACTGCAACCCGGAAAGCTGCCCCTATGCAAAAGGACATTTTGATCGGGTAAATGAGGCAGTTTTTCAGCTACTGACAGAGGGGCCGGATGATTTGAACCGTGAAGTGCTTCTCGATCAGGCCCATAAATATGAGGTATGTCCCTTTGAAATGAGCCTGGATGTGTCTAACTGGACAGATGTGGTGATCTGTGATTATAATTATGTCTTTGATCCCAATGTGCGATTGAAACGTTTTTTCTCTGAGGGGGTAAGGGGAGAGTACATTTTCCTCATTGATGAGGCGCACAATCTGGTGGAACGGGGGAGGGAAATGTTCAGTGCTTCTCTCTACAAAGAAGATTTTCTGGATTTTAAGAGAAGGATTAAGGGAAAGTATAAAAAGGCGGAGAGGTGTCTGGACAAATGTAATAAATACTTGTTGGATTTAAAGAGGGAGTGTGTGACTTACAGACTTCATGAAGATATAGGGGCTTTTTCTCTGCAGCTTCTGTCTCTGATGGGGGAATTAGAGAAAATTCAGGAAGAAGGCGTTGGAGAGGAGTACCAGAAAGAATTCCAGGAATTTTGGTTTCAGATACGGGATTTTTTAAATACTTATGACCGTTTGGATGAAAACTATGTGATTTACAGTGAATTGGAGGAGGATGGGCGGTTTAAGTTAAAGCTCTACTGCGTGGAGACAGCGGCAAATCTAAGAGAATGTCTTGATAAGGGAAATGCAGCTATCTTCTTCTCTGCTACATTGCTTCCCATGCCTTACTATAAGCATTTACTGGGAGATGAGGAGGACTATGCAGTCTATGCCCGCTCACCTTTTGCTCAGAGCCAATGCCTGCTATTGATTGGTCGGGATGTGAGCAGCCGATATACCAGGCGTTCTTACGAGGAATATGACAGGATTGCCGCCTATCTTTCTGGAATGGCTTCAGGCAGGAAAGGAAATTATCTGATCTTTTTTCCTTCTTATAAAATGATGTTGGACGTGCATGAGATTTTTCGGGATCAATATGAGACTGAATGGATGGAATGTATTTTGCAATACCCTGGTATGAATGAGGAAAAAAGGGAGGAATTTTTAGAAAATTTTGAAAAACCCAAGGAAGGCGTGAGCGTGTTGGGGTTTTGCGTTATGGGTGGGATCTTTTCTGAAGGGATCGATCTGAAGCATGAAGCTCTTATCGGTGCGGCTATTATAGGGACGGGGTTGCCTCTTGTCTGTCATGAGAGGGAGATATTAAAAGCGTTTTACGATGCCCGGCAGATGGATGGGTTTGACTATGCTTATCGGTATCCTGGGATGAACAAGGTTTTACAGTCGGCAGGACGAGTTATTCGGACTCAGGAGGATCGAGGCGTTGTGCTTCTTTTGGATGAGCGGTTTTTAGGTGGAGCGTATAAAAGATTGTTTCCTTTGGAATGGGAGCAGTATCGGGTGTGTACGGTGAGGCAGATTGTGAGGGAAATGAAGGGGTTTTGGGGGGAGGAAGGAAAAGATGTATAGGAGCGCTACTCCGCCGCATGTGAGAAAAGAGCGAAAGGCTGCCTGGTGAGCAAGCTCCCCATTCAACCTTTAGCTTTTTCTCTCGCCCTGCTCACTGCTGGCGAAAAATCCAATAAATTCTCTTGCGGCGGAGCTTAGGGGGAGGTGTTCGTTGTGTACGATTACTAGTTGGCGTCGCGGAAGCTCTTCTGTCAGAGTTAAAGGAAATAGCTCTGGGGAGGCTGATTTTAGACAGTAATCGGGCACAAAGGCAATGCCCAGACCGATAGCCGCCAGATCGAGCAGGAGATCGTTACTGCTAAGCTCGATCTCAGGAACCAGATCCAATTGATGCTGCTGGAACAGATTGTGTAAAAATTCGCTGGTGGTACTTTTTTTTGTCAGCATCAAGATGGGATGCTCCAGTAAATCCTGAAAAGAAAGCTTCTGATTTTCCAGATGAAAAGAATCCCGGCTGGCCACAAACACATCCTGAAAATCAAGGATTTTTTTCAAGCTGTTGGAATTTCTCAGCCTGGAATTGGGATAATTGCTGAAAATCAAGTCTACCTGTCCATTTTCCAGGAGATCCACACATCCGATGGAGGTCTGATTTGTGACTTTGATATGAACGCCTGGAAATTCTTTGTGAAAACGGTTCAAATAGGGGACGAGGAAATAGCGGCATATCATATCACTAGCCCCGATGCGAAGTTGACCGCCGCCCAGGGAGCTGGCCTCCATGATCTGGCTCTCTCCACGCTGGATGAGATTGATGGCAGGCTCAATATGACGCAGAAGAATTTCTCCCTCGGGCGTCAACTGTACTCGCTTGGTACTGCGTATGAAAAGATTCTGATTTAATTTTTTCTCCAGAACTTTAATGGACTGGCTGACAGCAGACTGAGAGATAAAAAGTTGCTTGGAAGCTTCCGAAAAGCTCAGAGAATGGGCTACATGATAAAAAACTTTGTATAATTCATAATTAATATCCATAAATCACCTGTTGAGGCTTTGTAATCTCCACCCTCTTTTTCGCAACCAAACCACCCATGCAATGAGAAGCAACCCAGTAAGAAGAGAGACAACATCTCCGATTCGATAGAAAAACGGAGTTTCAAAACGGACGGTGACAGTGTCCTGAGAGGCTTCCGGCAGATAAACACGCAGACGAATCATGTCGCCGATACTAGTTTCCAGGCGTTCGTCAGTGCTGGTATAGGCACGGAAATGAGGATAATAGTTAAAGGATACATCTACATAGGCATCCGGGGAGGCTTCTGTTTTCGTATAAGTGAAGGCAGCATTTGCATCCTGGCGGTAGCAGGAATCCAGAGTAACGCCATCAGATGGTATGAAGGCTGTGTCCTGCTGCAATACTTGTCGAAAACTGATGTATTCGTCATTCCCATAGTTGATAACATAGAGTGTATCTGTGTCCTGAGAGTGATCCATTTGCGTATGCCAATCTGTAAAGTGATTTGCTGTGCTACTAAAATTATTGAAATATCCTGCACTGGAGTACAAGGTAAGGACAGCGCAGAGGGCAAATAATAGCTCTCTGGATTCTTTGGATTGAAAGAAAGCGTAAATTCCAATTGCAGAAGTCAGGCATAAAAGGATAACGGCAAAGGGAAGAAAACGAGAGGTAAATTGAATACGCCCAGCCAGATGATTGATCAATTCTATGCGCTGAAGCCTTTTCCAGGGGAAGTAGACAGAAGAGGCATAGAGAGATAAGCCACCTAAGATAAGGCAATAGCGGCCCATTTTTAAATAGAAATCCTTTTTGTCTTTTCGAAAATAGGTACAGAGGAATAGCAGAACCCCTACTAATAATACAAGACCAATCGAATAAGGCATCTCTTGAACTATGGTATCAAGCCCAACTGCTTCCCCAGTGGGATAATTCATTCCTATATCAAAAAACTGAGCAGGATAAACAGCATAACCGGCAAGAGGCCGGATGTCAGCAAAAGCGGCTACGGAATACTGCATATGATCCAGGAGAGGAAGGATAAACCATAAGTTTAAAAGCACAGTAGAGACAGCAGCTACGATGAGACGAATCAGTCGCTTCCGATCTTTTAGCCGACGAATATTCCAGAGACCAAATAAAATTGCGTATCCAATAGCAAGCTCTGTGGTGATCAGATGAGACTGAAACAGAGCAGTGAAAGCCAGAGTAGCAATCAACCATTTTCGGGAATCTCCAAGGAAGAGATGGTACATTCCTAAAAGCAAGAGCGGAAGGAAAATAGTAGCTAACACTTCCCCGATGGCAGCTCTGGTATAAAGATTGATAAAGCGGTACATAGACAGCGTATAGAGAAAAGACGCGATAAGCCCAATCTTTCTGGAACGGCATACACGGGAAAATGAGTAGTAGGACACCCCTGCTGTTGCAAAGTTGATACAGATAAGTAAAAGCTTATAGCAACCTATAGGAGACATGCCCAAGGTTATAAGAAATGAAAAAGGATACAGAAAGAATTCGGGATAAAAAACAGGGCTCATATAGGTGAATCCATGCCACATTTGGGTGTGGATACGGATAGGAAAGGCGCCCCTGGTAAGCCCCTCTGACAGATTAAAAAGTCTTCCATAGTGAAAATACATATCATGTCCAGACTGAAGCCAGGGGAAACATAAAGGAATAGAAGACCAGACAGCGGCAAAAGTTAGAAGCACAAAGACCTCTGGCCGCACTTTTTTTCTGCTTCTATAGATAAAAAACAGGGCAGAAACGACAACAATCAATGCAGCATAAATATAGGGATCGCAGTAAAGCCCTCTCTGGGAGAGAAGATAAATACTGCGGAACTCCACACCTGTGTTACTGATAATCCGAAACTGGATATATTCCACATACTCATCAATGGAAAAGGACAGACGAATATTTTCTCCTGTGGCGGGGATCTCAGATGAGGCCAAAACTCTCCCAGAAGTGTTGTCTGGATTGACATAGAGAGGATCATAGACCTCCACAAAACTGCCTTCCGCCTGGGCAGCGACGTTAAAGGTAGCCTCGTAAGTTCCTTTTTTAAAATAAAAGCTATCGCTGTTCAAAACTACATTGCTGACATAGCTGGGTACTGTTATGACATCCTCCCCTTCTTCCACAATACTGATGAATTCTTCAGGATAATTCATCACATCAGGAAGAAACGTGCGTTCTGTGTAGTCTTCAAAAGGCATAATAAGAACGGCCATTAAGAAAAAGAGAGTGATAAGTAATTGACCTTTATATTGTTTGAGCTGACTCATTATTGTAGACACATTCCTTTCATTTAGGTATAAATATGCCCTCATTATATCATAGAGGGAATAAAAATGCTATTAGTAATGTGGGTGTTCGTGTAGTAGGATATAAGAGTATACGACATATATAGACGGACGCCACGTTCATGCACCATTCCCTTTGGGGACTCGCTTTCGCTCCGCTCAAACGCAGCAGCACTAAATTCACATGTCGCCTTTGGCTCATGTTCATTAAGTGCTGGCGTTTTCGAAGGGTCCCTACAGGGAACTGGTGCATGAACGTGGCTGTTGGCCTAATACATTGTCGGTGCTAAGTATGCCCTTTTCTGATAAGGGAATATACAGTTCAATATAGATAAGTGACGGGCTTACCCCATTTGCAAATGGTCTATTGAGCTTTCAGATCGCGTCTACAGCCACAAAATAAATAAGTTTTACTAATAAAATATTTTAAATATATTAATTATACTTATTAAAGTTTTCATGCTATAATAGATTTTAATAAAGTTACACAACTTAAATCCACATCCCACTCTTTCACGGCAGGTGGGATGTGGAACTCAAACAGGAGGTCAGTTATGGGCAATGTAAGAAGAATCTTTGTGGAAAAAAAGGCGCCTTTTGCAGTAAAGGCAAGAGAGCTGGAAGAGGAAATCAAAAGCTATCTTGGAATTCCCGGAGTAACCGGAGTACGGGTTTTCATTCGCTATGATGTGGAAAATATCTCAGATGAAGTATTTTTGGCAGCATGCCGGACTGTGTTTTCGGAACCCCCAGTAGATATCCTTTATGAGGAAAAGTTTGAAGCGGAACCAAATGCCCGTATTTTCAGTGTGGAATATCTCCCCGGCCAGTTTGACCAGAGAGCGGATTCCGCAGTGCAGTGCGTAAAATTTTTGAATGAAGATGAAGAGCCAGTGATACGCTCGGCCATCACTTATGTGATTATGGGTTCCATCTCCGAGGAAGAGTTTGCGTCCATTAAGAGTTTTTGCATCAATCCTGTGGACTCCAGGGAGACTGGCATGGTGAAACCGGACACGCTGGTGACAGAGTTTGAGGAGCCGGCAGATGTGAAAATTTTTGACGGCTTCTGTCAGATGGAGGAAGGAACTTTGAAAGAGCTGTATTCCTCTTTGAATCTTGCCATGACCTTCAAGGATTTTGTGCATATTCAGAATTACTTTATAAATGAGGAGAAACGGGATCCCTCTATGACAGAGATTCGTGTACTGGATACGTATTGGTCCGATCACTGCCGTCATACTACATTCTCTACAGAGCTTACGGATGTGAGCTTTGGAGAAGGATACTACAGGAAGCCCATTGAGGGAACTTATCAGAGATACCTCTCAGATCGGGGAGAGATTTTTAAAGGGCGAAAGGACAAGTTTGTCTGCCTGATGGATTTGGCGCTGATGGCTATGCGCAAGCTGAAAGCAGAAGGAAAGCTGACCGATCAGGAGGAATCGGATGAGATCAATGCCTGCTCCATTGTAGTGCCTGTTGAGATAGACGGAAAGACTGAGGAGTGGCTAGTGAATTTTAAAAATGAGACTCACAATCACCCCACAGAGATTGAACCTTTCGGTGGAGCAGCCACTTGTCTGGGGGGCGCCATCCGGGATCCTCTGTCTGGACGGACTTATGTCTACCAGGCTATGCGTGTGACAGGGGCTGCGGATCCCACGGTTTCCGTGAAAGAGACTTTGAAAGGGAAGTTGCCTCAGAAAAAACTGGTACGAGGGGCAGCCAGCGGCTACAGCTCCTACGGCAATCAAATTGGCCTTGCCACAGGATATGTAAAAGAGATATATCATCCTGATTATGTGGCAAAAAGGATGGAGATCGGCGCCGTGATGGGAGCCGCACCCCGCAAAGATGTGATACGTGAGACTTCAGATCCGGGAGATTTGATTGTTCTGCTGGGAGGCAGGACAGGGCGGGACGGATGCGGCGGCGCCACCGGTTCCTCTAAGGTTCATACAGAGGCGTCCATTGAGACCTGCGGCGCAGAGGTTCAGAAGGGAAATGCCCCCACAGAGCGGAAGATTCAAAGATTGTTCCGCCGGCCGGAGGTGACTCGCCTGATTAAGAAATGTAATGACTTTGGTGCAGGCGGGGTATCTGTAGCGATCGGCGAACTGGCGGCCGGCCTTCGGGTGGATTTAGATAAGGTTCCAAAGAAATACGCAGGACTGGACGGAACGGAGATCGCCATTTCTGAATCCCAGGAACGAATGGCAGTGGTTGTGGATCAAAAGGATGTAGAGGAGTTCCTCTCTTATGCAAAGGAAGAAAATCTGGAGGCAGTGACAGTAGCGGAAGTGACAAGCAGTCCCCGGTTGGTTCTGGTGTGGAGAGGAAAGGAGATCGTAAATATTTCCAGGGCCTTTTTGGACACGAATGGAGCCCACCAGGAAACTACAGTTGCTGTGGACATGCCCGATGAAAATAAAAAATATTTTGTGAGGAATGAGATAGGGGATGTAAGAGCAAAATGGCTGGATACCCTAAAGGACTTGAATGTCTGCTCCCAGAAGGGGCTGGTGGAGATGTTCGACAGCTCTATTGGTGCAGGAAGCGTGCTGATGCCCTATGGCGGTAAATACCAGCTCACAGAGACACAGACAATGGTTGCCAAGCTTCCGGTCCTAAAGGGAAAAACAGATACTGTGACCATGATGAGCTATGGCTTTGATCCCTATCTTTCTAGTTGGAGTCCTTATCACGGAGCTATCTATGCAGTTCTTGAGTCTGTGGCAAGGATTGTGGCTTCTGGCGGAGACTACCAAAAGATCCACTTCACATTCCAGGAATATTTCCGCCGTATGACAGAGGATCCACAACGATGGAGCCAGCCTTTTGCCGCCCTTCTGGGAGCTTATGACGCACAGCTTGGCTTTGGTCTGCCCTCTATCGGTGGGAAAGACAGTATGTCTGGGACATTTAATGATATTGATGTTCCTCCCACATTGGTTTCTTTTGCAGTGGATATTGCAAGTCATAAGCATATCCTTACACCAGAGCTTAAAAAAGTAGGAAATAAGCTTATATTGATGTCCATTGACCGTGATAACTATGATCTTCCAAATTATGAGCAGATCAAAGATTTGTATGGAAAGTTCTTCCAGGATGTGAAAGCAGGAAATATTATCTCCGCCTATGCGTTGGATGGCAATGGTCTGGCTGCTGCTGTCAGCAAGATGGCATTTGGCAATCAGCTTGGAGTGAGGATTGAGCACAATGTTGATAAGCGGGATCTGTTTACCCCAGGCTTTGGAAATATCGTAGCCGAGGTTCCAGACGGATGTGTGGGTAAGCTGGCAATCTCTTATACCGTGATAGGTGAGGTGACGGAAAGCGGATTTGCATACCAGGATATGATGATCTCTATGGAAGAGGCGCTTTATACCTGGACTGAACCCCTGGAAAGAGTGTTCCCCACAGTGGCGGTTCCAGGAAAGGAGAAGGTTGAGACTCCTTGCTACGAGGCCGATCATGTCTATGTATGTAAGAACAAGGTAGCCCGGCCCACAGTGTTTATTCCTGTATTCCCGGGAACAAACTGTGAGTATGACAGCACAAAAGCTTTTGAGCGGGCAGGCGCGGATGTGATCACCAGGGTGTTCCGTAACCTGACGGCCGAAGATATCCGTGAATCAGTGGAGATTTTTGAGAAGGCTATCAACCAGGCACAGATTATTATGTTCCCCGGAGGATTTTCTGCAGGAGACGAGCCAGACGGTTCTGCCAAATTCTTTGCCACAGCCTTCCAGAACGCTAAGATCAAGGAAGCTGTCAGAAAGCTTTTGAATGAGCGGGATGGACTGGCTTTGGGTATCTGCAATGGTTTCCAGGCTTTGATTAAGCTGGGGCTTGTACCTTACGGTGAGATTGTGGGGCAGAAGGAGGATTCCCCCACTCTGACGTTCAATACCATAAATCGTCACATATCCAAGATGGTTTACACTAAGGTGGTGACAAATAAGTCTCCTTGGCTGATGCAGACAGAACTGGGAAAAACTTATGTCAATCCGGCGTCTCATGGAGAAGGACGTTTCGTAGCCAATAAAGAGTGGATAGACAAGCTGTTTGCCAACGGGCAGGTTGCCACCCAGTATGTGGATCCAGAAGGGGAATGTAGTATGGATGAGTACTGGAATGTAAATGGATCCTACGCATCCATTGAAGGAATCCTGAGCCCTGACGGACGCATATTAGGAAAGATGGCCCATGCCGAGCGGCGGGACGAGGCCGTGGCGATTAATATTTATGGCGAGATGGACATGAAATTATTCGAGTCTGGGGTAGCTTATTTTAAATAATTAGAAGACGAAGATAAAAGGCAGTCGTGAAATGTGTTTTAAATCAAATTTTCTGACTGCCTTTTCTTTTTTTGCAAGAGGAAGCATCTCATTACAAGGGGAAAGCATTTTATGACAATCAAATTGCCCTGATGGGCCATATCTGATATTCTATTAATTTAAGGATAAATATAAAAATACAAGTGTGTTTGTTTAACCATGGAGGCAAGAATGATAAAATTTGCAATCTGTGATGATGAACCGTTTATGGTAAAAGAAATTTCAGCTCAACTCTCAAAGTATATGAAAGAAAAAAATATAACTTCTTACAGTGTCTGCTGCTTTACTAATGGCCGCGCCCTGTTAGACAGCGATCTCGATTTTGATCTGATTTTCTTAGACATCCAAATGGAACGGCCCAACGGGATGGAAGCAGCAAAAATACTGCGGAAACGGAACAATCAAAGCCGGTTGATTTTTGTGACTGTCTTAAAAGAATGTGTATTTGACGCCTTTGAAGTGGAAGCATATGATTATCTTCTAAAACCCTTGGACTGCGACCGTTTTAAACGAACCGTGGACAGGGCAATCAAAGCTTTGACACGGGAAATAGATAAAAGTATTGTGATACAAAAGGGAATGTCCTGTGATATTATTCCTCTTTCTCAAGTCATATATTGTGAGGTGCAGGGTCGGAAACTTTATATTCATCAAAGTAATGGAACAATTGTGGATTATTACAATAAGCTGGAAGACTTTGAGCGGCGTGTGGATGGGCGGTTCTTTAAATGCCACAGAAGCTATCTTGTGAATCTCGACTATGTCCGCGGATGTAAGGCCGGGCAGGTCATATTGGCCCAGGGAAATGTAATTCCTGTTTCCAGATTGCGCGAACGGGATTTGACCCAGGCGCTTCTGCGTCATATGAAAGAAAGGGAATTCTGATATGGACTATTTTAGCATATGTCTGAATGGCTTTTGCCTGGCGGCACAGAGTGCTATGTACATAATTTTTACCAGCCGCCTTACAGGGAAAAAGCAAAAAGCATGGCATTTCATCTCATATCTTTTGCTTCTCAGTATCTTTGAATGGGCCGCGGTCAGGATTGCGCTTTCCTGGATCTTGGCCATCAGCGGAGAGCTTCTTATTCTATATGGGATGAGCCGTTTTGCGCTGGGAAACCAAAAAGCGGTATCCTGGATTGCTTCTATTCTTGCAAATTATATTTCTCAGCTTTCTTTTGGCATAGTGAATTCAGTGGAGGCAGTGATCTTCCCTCATTTCATTGGTAAACATCTCATATATGTTCTGGTTATTCTGGCAACAGCCGTCGCCTTTGGAATCTGTGTCTGTTGTTATGTTACAGTGTTAAAATTTGTTTCTCTGAAAGAGAAAGGTCAGACATCAGAGATTGGATTGCTACTGTTTCCGGTATTATTTTTCTATATTGCAGAACTGTATATTATGCAAACTTCATACACACAAGTTTTCATAGATGCATCTCTTGGCCTTTCTCTGGAAGAATTTAGTAAGCATACAGGACTAATGTTTTTACAGGCTCTGGGGCTTTTGGCACTTCTATGCATTTTGTATGCCTATCGACGTATTTGCCTAGAGTTTCAGACACAGGCAGAGCTGCGCTCTCTTACACAAGCGGCCGGGGCGCAGAAAGTATATATTGACGAGGCAAAGATGCGCTACGAGCAGACCAGGGCATTTCGTCATGATATTAAGAATCACTTGTCTGTGCTAAACGGTCTGTTGAACAGTGGCAAACTGGATAAGGCCATAGCCTATCTTCAAAAGCTGGATATGGCTTCGGCCGCTATGTCCTTTCCATACCACACAGGAAATCCGGTGGTGGACATTTTACTGAGCGAAAAGTTGGGACTGGCAAAGGCAAGTGGAATTGCCACAGAGGTTTCCCTGATACTGTCTAATTCCTATGGGATAGATGATTTTGACCTGTGTGTAATTTTTGCAAATGCTCTGGATAATGCCATCCATGCCTGCCAATCAGTGAGGGGAACCAAGTCAATGCGTATCCTCGGAGAACGTCAGGGAGATTTTTATATGCTGAGCTTTGAAAATACCTGCGACCATGAAACTTCGTTTCAAATAGGAACTGGACTTTCCAACATCAAATCAGTAGCTGAAAAATATCATGGCGCTATGCTGACAGAGAAAAAAGGTCAGCGTTTTTCTCTGAATGTGCTGCTAAACATATCATGACATTCAGAATACATTTGAGATCAAAGGCCTTGAAAATCTATGGGATAGTAGGTATACTCAGTAAATAGAAGAGGCATTCGTTTCAGTGCATATAAAAGTTATCATCTCTTGACAAGGGCACAGACAGTTGAAAAAGGGAGTAATCTGAAATGAAGGCAGTGCCATTATTTTTAGAAGAATGGAGGAGCAAAAATGGAACCGATTTATGGAATGATTTCTGGTGGGATCCACTCGCCTGCAAGAGTTACTGACGTGAAAGATGCGTCCCAGGTTCAGAAGCAAGAGGAAGAACATGAAGAATATCCTGGAAAGCCTGTGAGAGATGAATATATTTCTGAGGAGAAGCAGGATCCAACCGGACGCTACTGGCTGGGAAAAGATGAGAACGATAATCCTAAAATCTATTTTGACGATTTGAAAGGAACTGCAGATGAGGCGGAACATAAGGCTCAGCATGGTGAGAACAGGGAATCTGGTGATCCAGTAAAGAAGATTTCAGAGGAAAAGGCCGAGACATGTACTGTCAATACGGACAAAGTTGACCGTGAAATTGAAAAGTTGAAAAAGAAGCAAGCGGAGTTGAAACGGCAGTTGAATTCTGAAACAGATGAACGAAAAATAGGAGATTTGGAACAAGAACTGGCTCGGGTTGAAAACGAGTTGAGACAAAAGGATAACGATACATATAGGCGTCAGCATGCGCAATATAGTTATTCTTAATATAGTCACAGATTTGAGGAAATTTTGTGTTTTCCTCAAATCTGTGACTTATTATATGGAATAAAAATAATTTCTGTACGGGATTTCTGTGGGGTTATACTTTTTCTTTGCAAGGAGATAAGGAGTTTGCTATAATTAATCAAACACTAAATTAAAAGATAAGGAGATCCTACCCCATGAAACAGGACTTAATTGTAATTTTGGATTTGGGCAGCACACAGAATACAGTAATCGCCCGTGAAATTCGTGATCTTGGCGTATACAGTGAGATTCATCCCCATGATATCACAGTAGAAGAATTGAAAGCTTTTGACAATGTAAAGGGGATCATATTAAATGGTGGCGAGAATCGCGTGGTAGATGGAAAAGCCGTACAGATTCGGGAGGAACTTTACGAGCTGGGCTATCCAATGATTTCGATTGATTATCCTCAGTCAAAATGTAAGGTTCAATTTGACCAGATTCCTGATCAGGAGACACTGGAGAAGTTTATTTTTGGAGAGTGCAAAGCCCAGGCTAATTGGAATATGAAAAATTTCATCGAGGATCAGTTGGAACTTATCCGTCAGCAGGTGGGAGATAAAAAGGTTTTGCTGGCATTATCTGGCGGAGTGGATTCTTCTGTAGTTGCCGCCATGCTGATAAAGGCAATCGGGCAGCAGCTTGTATGCGTACATGTAAATCACGGCCTCATGCGCAAAAACGAATCGGAAAGTGTAGTGAAAGTGTTCCGTGATGAGCTTCACGCAAATCTGATCTATGTGGATGCGTCTGAGCGTTTTCTTGGAAAGTTGGAAAACGTGGCGGATCCAGAGAAAAAGCGCAAAATCATTGGCGGCGAATTTATCCGTGTCTTTGAGGAGGAGGCCAGGAAGCTGGAGGGAATCGATTTCCTTGGCCAGGGAACCATTTACCCAGATATTATTGAGAGCGGGACGAAGACGGCGAAGATGGTGAAGTCTCACCACAATGTAGGCGGGCTGCCGGAGGATTTGAAGTTTGAGTTGGTAGAGCCTTTGAAACAGCTCTTCAAAGATGAAGTGCGCGCCTGTGGCGTGGAACTTGGGCTTCCTCATGATATGGTGTATCGCCAGCCGTTCCCTGGACCGGGCTTGGGCGTAAGATGCTTGGGTGCGATTACAAGGGAGCGCCTGGAGGCTGTTCGGGAGTCGGATGCCATTCTTCGGGAGGAATTTGCCAAAGCCGGTTTGGATAAGAAGGTATGGCAATACTTTACAGTGGTGCCAGACTTTAAGTCTGTGGGCATGAAGAATCATGCAAGAGTGTTTGAGTATATGGTTATTATTCGAGCCATAAATACCATTGATGCTATGACAGCTTCTATTGAGAAGGTGGATTGGGATGTTCTGGAGAAGATTACGAACCGGATTTTGGCAGAGGTGGAGAATGTGAACAGGGTGTGCTATGATATGAGTCCTAAGCCGCCGGCTACGATTGAGTTCGAATAATCAAGGGAGTGTTTGGAACACGCAGAAATAAGGGATTCTTGAAGGTTAAAAGTTTTATTTGATAACAAAATGATAACACTGGCATAAAAGAGATTATTTAAAGTGTGCTAGTGGTTATCAGGTAATAGAGGTTCAAAGTCAGTAAAAGGTCTTACCGAATTGAGGAATATCAATTTGGCAAGACCTTTTTTGCGTTGGCGGATTTATTGTTTTTCGGTCTGTGCCTTTGTATTCTGTTTTGCACGCAGAGCATCCAGGGATTTCTTGGTTTTGTCAGCCTCCATCTGGGGATAGGTATAACGCCAATGATCGTATTCCTCTTTGGTGATTTCGCCGGATTGCAGTTTTTCCGCCTGCTCCTGCCATGCCTGGAACATCCTAAAAATAGATTGATAGAGAATTCCCTTATTTTTATCCAAGCAAAGGCAAAGCTCGCCATCAATTTTAGCTATATGTAGCCCGTAAATATCTTCTAACGCAAAAAATGTATGCATAAGGCCGATGTAGCTGTCAATATCGGGGACGGACAAAGCATGGGGCGATACCTCAAAAATGTCTGCCAATGCGTTTAAATATTTTTCCTTCGGACTGCGTGAGCCTTTTTCGTACTGGGCAATGCGGACATCCGCCTGCATGTCGTTAAAGCCGAGCAGTTTTCCAAGGTATTTTTGTGTAAATCCGTGAAGGAGCCGGAAATGATGGATACGTTCTCCAATTGCCATAGTAATTCTCCTATCTGTGGTTGATAAGAGGAGTATAACATAAATGTATAGCGACAATCAAGAGAAACTATACAAAAATGTTTAAATTCTACTTAATAACCACTTGACCAATACAGAAAAGTATAGTAGCATATGACTATACAAAAATGTATAGGACAAAAAAGAAGGGAGGTGAAAAGTTATGGAAAGGATGTTTATGAGGGTGGATGAAGTAATGGATGAATTGGGTGTTTCCGAATCTTATGCGTACAAATTGATACGCAGGCTAAATAAGGAGCTTGCCAAAACCGGATGCGTCACCATTGCCGGACGCATTGACCGTAAATTCTTTTATGAGCACTTTTACGGGACACAGGAATATGAGAGGAGGGTTTAGAGTTGCCGGTTTATAAGAATGAAAAAAATGGAACATGGTATGCAATGGTGCGCTATCAGGACTGGAAAGGGGAACGCAGACAGAAATGTCAGCGAGGCTTTGCCACGAAACGTGAGGCGCAGGACTGGGAGCGGCAGTTTCAGCTACAGAAAAAAGCTGATATTGATATGACGCTGGAGAGCTTTTGCGAGCTGTATGAGGCAGATACCCGTCCACGGTTGAAGGAAAACACCTGGCTTACGAAAGAGAGCATTATTCGGAAGAAGATTCTTCCCTATCTGGGGAAAAGAAAATTGTCGGAGATTACCGCAAAGGATGTGATTGACTGGCAGAATGAAATACGCAGTCAGATGGGGAAGACGGGGAAACCTGTATCACCCACTTATCTGAAAACCATCCATGCACAGCTTAGCTCTATCTTTAACCATGCCATCCGCTATTATGACTTGAACATGAATCCAGCCAAGAAAGCAGGAACTATGGGGATGGAGGAGACTAAGGAAATGTTGTTCTGGACAAAGGAGGAATACTTGAAATTTGCCGAAGAAATGATGGATAAGCCTCTTTCCTATTATGCTTTTGAAATGCTTTACTGGTGCGGTATCCGTGAAGGGGAGCTGTTAGCGCTTACACCTGCGGACTTTAACTTTGAAAACCAGACTGTAGTAATTAATAAGTCTTATCAACGCTTAAAGGGACGGGATGTAATTACGACACCGAAAACAAAAAAGAGCAACCGGATAGTAAAGATGCCTCAATTCTTATCTGATGAAATGCAGGACTGCTTAAATTTGTATTACAGCTTAAAACCGGATGATCGGCTTTTTCAGGTTACAAAGCACTATTTATCCCATGAAATGGATAGAGGATGCAGAGCGTCGGGAGTAAAACGGATTCGCATTCATGATCTGCGTCACAGTCATGTTTCACTCTTGATTGATATGGGGTTTACCGCATTAGCAATTAGTGACAGAGTAGGGCATGAAAGTGAAAAGATCACATACCGTTATGCACACTTGTTTCCGTCAAAACAGGCGGAACTGGCAGAGCGTCTCAATTTTGAGCGGACAGGCGGCGAGATTGGGGAAGAAATGGAAAAAGGAGGGAATGAGTAATGTCAGCAAAAACACTGGACAGAAAAGGACGCTGGAGAAATAAAACCGTGGCATTTCGGGTGTCACCGGAGGAAGATGAACAGATAGAGACTGCTGTCCGCTTATCGGGATTGACAAAGCAGGATTATATTATCAAAAGGTTACAGGAAAAAGAGATAGTCGTTGTAGGGAATCCCAGAGTGTATAAAGCACTTAAAAATGAATTGGCAAGAGTGATTGTTGAATTGAAAAGGATAGAGGCAGGATGGAATGTTTCTGATGAATTACTGGAGACAATTGAGTTAATTACACGAACTATGCAGGGGATGAAAGATGGACAGTAAAAAATGCCTTTAAGTGTCAGCAAACACCTAAAGGCAGGGACTTGGTAGAATAACCCAAATCGAACTACAAGACTATTCTACCAAAGTCCCTATAAATCCTCAATAGAAAGGATATATGATTTTAAAAAATAAAAAATAATTATTAAAAAATGAAAAGGAGAAAAGACAGCATGAAATCAATATTTGAACAGTTGGGCGGTACATATCACGAGGAAAGCGGATATCTCATTCCTGATTTAGAATTACCAGCCGAAAAAGAAAAACCTATCGGCGTCTATGGGCAGAGACATTTACAATATTTAAAGGATTGTCATAAGGGGATTTATCTTAATCTTCTTATAAGCGGCAGATTGAATGGTTATCTTGCCGATATAGATGAACAGGCGAGGGATATGTTTTTTCGGCTGGTAAATGAATATGCCGAGAGACAGGGGGTGACAGAGCAGTTAAAGGCAGAGGATCAAATGCTCTGGGTTTACAAAATAAATGCGGTTCGTAATGCCGCAAGGGAAGTCGTGAATAAGGAGCTGATTTTTGTATAGAAACTCTTTTGATAAAAAGGTATGATAAAAGGCTCTGTACGGCTTAAGCACAGGAGCCTTTTATTCATCTTCAAATATTGTCTCATTCATTTCGGGAAAATCCAACAGTTCGGATACGGTCATGTTAAGGCCGATTGCAAGTTTATGGAGCGTTTTCAATTTGGGATTTTTGGTTTTGCCGGACATGATATTTTCAACGGTAGACTGCGTTATGCCGGATAAAGTGGCCAGTTTGTTTGTTGTGATGTTTTGAGCCTCACACAGCCTTGTGAGCCTTAAAACGATAACATCTGAATAAGTCATAAAGATGCTCCCTTTTGTACGAATCAAGTTGAGTATAAAAGGAATCTAGTTATAAGGTTAATGGTGTACCGTTGAAAGCGGATTATTCATCCTCAAATGCAACCTCGTTCATTTCAGGGAAATCAAGCAGTTCAGACACAGTCATGTTAAGGCCGACTGCTAGTTTATGAAGTGTTTTCAGCTTAGGGTTCTTTGTTTTACCCTTGATCAGATTATCAACGGTAGATTGTGTAATGCCTGATAAAGAGGCTAATTTATTTACAGTGATATTCCGCTCGGTGCATAATTCAGTTAGTCTTTTGATAACAGCGTCTGAGTATGTCATAGAATCCCCTTTACCCGTGTATGGCTGATAAAAGTATAGGAGATTTGGGAAAAAGATATTAACGGTATACGGTTGACTTGTGAGATAAAATATGATAGATTAACGGTGTGCGGTTATATTGAATTTCAAAATAAAGTGTGCAGAGGGTGATTTATATGAGATTCATAGACTTAGATGAGGACCAGATAGAGTTCCTAAATGCTTATATGGCGCTGCCTCAAGAGGATAAACGACTTGCGGAATATATAACAAGAATAGGAGCCAGTAGAATTTTATCCAGTGAAGAATATAAAGATTTTTTGGATTTGTTGAAAAAAACAGAAGATAAAAGCACACGCTGAAGTATGAAAATGTCAGTTTGTGGGTAGAGAACTGGCCGATAAAATAAATAGTATAAGAGTTAAGGTAAAGAATATTTTGAGTGAAAATAATCCAAGCATGGATAATAGGGTAGCAACGATGAATCCTCTACTATCGTTTGAATATGGAAATGGATGTTTAAATAATTTTCATAAAAATATATTGAATAAGATTCAACTTAGTACTAAAAGTTGTGATCTTAGTATTTGAAAAAGTTAATTTGGCAATGAATATTTTGCTTCAAATACTGAACTTTTTTGATATGCTCTGAACAAAAATAATATTTTAATTTTTGATAAATTTATAGGTTTCAATAAATTTGAGTATTTCAGTATTTTTAGTAGTAATCATACTATTATATAATGTAATAGCCGAATTATCTGCAATAGCTTCCAAATTTTCAGCATTTTGAACTGTTTGCTGATAGATACCATTTGCAATTTTATTTCCTTCACAAATTGCATTGTATATTACATATTGATTAGAGCGAATTTGTTCTAAATGGTTGAAGATATCATCTAATTTAGAAATAATAGCATTTAAACGAATTTCGGTCTCAAAAATATTATATGCGCCTTCATGTCCCTCTAATTGATTACATATTTGTGAATCAAAATACTCATAAAATGTTGCAACTGCAACGAAGTTGCGATATTTGGGATAGATAATATTCATATCATACAAATTATTTAATATTTCAGAAACTTCTGTTTTCTTTTGCTCAAGGACGCTAATCTGCAATTCAACGCCCTGCTTTCTTTTTAATTCCTTTTGCACCCTTATGTTATCTTCTTTTACCATTTGATTATATTGATTAAGTTGTTCTTTATATTTTTCTATCTCATATTTTTCAGAAATATTACCCAATATACCCCCTAAAACAGCACCTATCATACTAACACCAATCATACATAAGAAGAAATTTCCCCAAAAAACTCCATTATTGAATAATCGGTAGAGTCCATAAATTAGTCCAATAGGTATACCAAAATAACAACCAAACATTATTGACATTCCTAGGGCACCATATTTTCCTCCTTCTCCTTTTAATGTTACATCTTTTGGTTTTTGATAATTTTGACAGATTCCCAAATTCTTTTTACTATAATTTAGATAACTGATGGCTCTATTTAGAGTATATATTGTTTTTTCTGTTTCCATTACATTTCTTAAGTATTCTTTGATATTCATAGTATCATTTCCTCTTTTGTTTAAGAAAATTTTTGTTAAATATTAGTACAAGTTTATTCCAGCAGAAAATAATTGTCAAGAAAAATATATTTGCGGATCAAGTAAATTTCTGGTTCTATATCAAATTATATTAAGTGCTATTTTTCGAGCAATACTTAAATTATATTATATGTTTTTTAGCTTAATTTTTCACCTAAAGTTTCTTTTAAGTATTGACAGTTAAATGTATGTTATGATATTCTAAAATACCCATAAAGAGCGGGTGATTGAAAATTAAAATAAGTATGCAGATAGAAGACAGAATACTAGCAAATGGACGAAGCTGGTAATATAAGTTTTGAATTTCAAAGCTGTTACATAGCATTATGGAATGAAAGCGAGAGAAATCGTTTATTGTTCATGATGTGATGTAGTGGCTTTTTTGTTTACGTGAAACCGGAAAATAGAAATTATATTTGGGGTAGTGGAAAAATATATGTTTTTCTTTTTAAGGAAAAGAAAATTATTAAGAATGTCAATTGTACGAAAATGTTACTCTGTATTGGTGTCCACAGGAATAGCGAGCATCGGATTGTGTTGACCACAATCCTTGCCCAAGCTAAAGCGTGGGCGCATCCACACCGCTTGCAGGTGTGGACGAAGTTAGGCGACACTCTATACTTCGATTCAGTTGGTGATGGCCAGATATCCACTGAACGTCTAGCACACCTAAATGCTATGTTAAAAAGAAATATAAGGCTGGAGGATTGTAAAATGAGTAAAGGAAAATTAGAGCAGGATAAGAGAAATTATAAGGTATATATCCATTTTACCAGTGAGGAAAATGGGAAAATAAAGCAGTATGCGGATGCTTGCGGCCTGTCCGTGTCGGAGCTTTTGCGTCAGATATGTATGGGATATGTACCACAGCCAAAGCCGGAAAAGGAGTTCTGGGAACTGTTGAAGATGCTGTATGAGGTTCATGAAATCTTTAAAATGTGTGTTTTCTTTTATCCTATGGCTATTGAAACATGTAAAGGAATTGAAGATTTTATTATAAATCTGCAAAAGATATATACCGCTCCAAGGAAGATTGATGTGGATGAATGGATACGGAAAGGGGAGAATTGATATGGCGACAACGAGTTTATGGCACATCAAAGGGCGGTTAAAAGACTTGATTGACTATGTGGAAAATCCGAAAAAGACAGTATCCGATCATAGTATGCAGGACTTCTTTCAGACATTTTCTTATGTGAAAAATCCGCAGAAAACAGGTAATGGAGAGTATGTTTCTGCTATTAACTGCTTAAAAGAGATTGCTTTGCAACAGATGATTCTGACAAAACAGCAGTATCAAAAGGCAGACGGTTATATTGCGTGGCATGGATACCAGAGTTTCCGGCCAGGGGAGGTATCGCCTGAACTATGCCATGAAATCGGTTTGAAACTGGCGAGGGAAATGTGGGGAGATAAGTACCAGATCATTGTGACCACTCATCTTGATAAAGAACATCTGCATAATCATTTCTGCTTTAATTCGGTCTCTTTTTTGGATGGAAAGAAATACAATTATTCAAAGTCAGAACAGAAAAGACTGCGTGATGTGTCGGATAGATTATGCAGAGAATATGGTTTGTCAGTTATAGAAAGACCAAAGAAGGCACCGTCAAGGGTGCTGTATCTTGATGAAAAGGGCGGAAAGCCGACACGTTATAATATTTATCTTGAGGACTTGAAAGAGGCGATTAATGGGAGCAGAACAGTAGAGGCAATGGAAAAATATCTGATACGAAAGGGATATGAAGTAGATTTTACGGGCAGGCATTGGAGGATGAAACTGCCGCAGTATTCGCATTATACAAGGCTGGATACGATAGATGAGAGATTAACACCTGATTTTATACGCTCACATTTGGGGGCATATGCCAGGTATGGCAACCGTCCGGCGAAGATAACTTATTCTCCTTATATTCCGGAAAAATATCGAGATGCTTGGAAACCCAAGCAGAAAACAACGGGGATTCTTGCATTATATTATCATTGGTGTTATCAGTTAGGGATACTTCCAAGGGGGACAGACTATAAGCCGACCAGCCCGTTTATGAAAGAGGAACTGCGGAAGATGGATGAAATTACTGCGCAGTTAAGATACTTGGTGGAGAATAATATTGTTACAATTTCGGATTTATATGCTGACAGGGATAAGAACCAGTCGGAGATGGACAGGCTTATTGACTATCGAAGGCGTTTACAGAATAAGATACGCAGAGCTTTACCAGCCGAAAAAGAAAAACTTAGGGATGAAAAGCAGGGTGTGACGGAACAGATAATAGAGATTCGTAAGAGGTTGAAATGTGTTAAAGGGGTAGAGGAACGGTCTGTAAAGATTGATGAGAGGATGAATGATTTGTATGAGAATGAACAAAAGATAAGGAAAAAGCAGTATGAAAAAATAGTAAAAGGAAAGTATAAAGGTAGGTATAATGGCAAGTAATAAGAATCTTTTTATAAACTGAAGAGAGACATAATTGAAATAGAAAATAAAAAACCTTTTGGGAATTGTGTACCTGTTAAATGTTCAGCTTATAAATACACAGTTGAACTGTAGATATTAGATTAAAATAAAGTTGATTCCTAAATGAAAACCCTAATCCCCCAGCTAAGCTGAAGGATTAGGGTGAGCAATAGTGTAAAGGATGCTGATAAAAAGCCTCCTATGATACAATGAGAAAGGTGTTTCAAGCCAATTTCAAGGGATAGGAGGCATTCCAAGTGGATAGTAGAAGTATATCACAATTAGGAAAAGATTGTAAAATTAATGGAAAATAAAGTTACTCTATGTTATAATTAAATCGTATATTTGGAATATCATAGTTAAATGACATAAATTATTTGTAAAAAGGCCTACAGTTTAGAAATCTAAGCATTTGCTTAGTTAAAAATGTATTAAAGATTAAGAAATGACATATGATAAGGGGAGAAAAGCAATGTACAATTATATAAATAATTATAAAGGACGAACAGACTTGGTTGATTTATATGGAAATAATGCATTATTACTTTATGCTTTACAATTGAGGTATGATATTGAAGATATTATTGCTGTTGCATCAGAAGCTTTAACCGATGGAAGTGATGATAAAAAGTGTGATTTGATATATATTGATAGAGATGCCGGCTTTGCTGTTATAGCGCAATCTTATATGAAACAGAACCCAGAAGAAAGTGATTTAGCAAAAGTAAATAAGGCTAGTGATTTAAATGTGGCAGCTTCATGGATTTTTACAAGGAATATAGAAGACATACCAGAAAGAATTAAAGATTCTGTTAGTGAGTTGCAAGATGCTATAAAAGAAGGCGACATTAACACTATATATTTTTGGTATGTGCATAACATGAATGAGAAAAATAATCCAGAGGTTCAAGATGAATTAAATACAGTTCAGATTGCAGCTCAACAATTAGTTAATAATGTGGCAGGAGATAATTCTGTCAAAATAGTAGCGTTAGAAGTAGGAAATAATACAATTGAAAGATGGTATAATAGCTCTAATAAGCGTATTGCGGTTGAAGATGTAATTGAGGTAAAAGGAACAGGGAAAGCGTTTGAAATTAAGGGAAATAAATGGAAAGCGTGTGTTACGGCAGTAAAAGGTTCGTGGATACGTTATCTGTATCTTACATATAAGGATGATCTTTTTTCGGGAAATCCAAGAAATTATCTTGGGGCAGGAAAGAGAAAGAATAAGATTAACTTGGGAATTATGGAGACTGTAGAGAAGCAACCAGATAATTTTTGGGCATATAATAATGGTCTGACTGCATTAGTAAATGGATATGATATAGATGGTGATGTATTAAATCGGGTTCATGGAATAACAATTATAAACGGAGCACAATCAACAGGAGCGATAGGAGCGGTTGAAAATTTTAGAGAGGATTTTCTTATACCTATTCGATTTATTGTATGTAGCGATCCTAAAATAATTGAGGAAATTATTAATAACAATAATAAGCAAAATGAAATATTACCATCAGATTTAAGAAGTAATGACAAACAGCAAGTACGTTTGAGAAGAGAGTTTAAAAAGTATCCTCAATTATATTATAGTGGAGGAAGACGGGATAGCACCAGTGTTAGAAATAAAGAAGTATTTGATCCGTATTTAGTGGCACAAACTTTAGTAGCTTTTCATGGAGATTGTGTTACAGCATATAATTCTAAAAAAGCTATTTGGGATGAAGATAAAGAATATACAAATGTTTTTTCGGATCAACTTACAGTTGAACATATTATTTTTGTATATTCTTTGGGCAGAGCAATTGATGAGTATAAATTAAATTTAAAAGGAAAGAAAGAGCAGAGAACAGAAGTAGAGGAAGAAGAACTTTCATTTTTGAGCAAACGTGGTTCAAAAATGTTGTTAGTACAAGCTGTTAGTAGTTGTATGGAAAGTTTATTGGGCAAAAAGATACTTGATTCTTGGAGGCTTATTTATAAGGATAATCAAGATTTTGAAAAACTAGTAAAGAGGTGGCATGTTATTATTGACATTCTTATTCCATTTCATGATATTTTAGATTCAGCATTGCAGGGAGGATTAAAAAATAGAGATACCGTACGAAATGTTATAAAACAATTAAGGGCAGTGGTAGCCTCACTAAGCAAAGTGTATGTATCTCAACTTAAGGAATATGCAGTGGCAATAAAAACAGATATGTAATTTATTTGAAAAGAACTGATAACAAAAGGATTTAACTATTTGGACAGATTATAAGAAAAGCATAAATAATCTGTGTAAATTATAGAAAGGAAGTTTGTTATGTTATGTAAAAAGTGTGGTAGGCCATTAAATGAATCTCAATATTCAAAGGATAGAAAATATAAATCTTGTCCAAGATGTTCTGCGATGAATGGCGAAGAACACGTGTATTTTCCTTATCCAAGAGAGTTTGGTACTACTGTTAAAAGAATAAGTGCAAACCATCCAGATGGCCCCCAGAGCTATTGTATAAACCATCGGCTAAATCCTAATAGTGCAATACAGGAGGGAGGGATTATGTGTGGTGAATTATAGAGAATAAGCCTTGCAGGTTTTTCTTAAAGAATTATTATTTATGTAGAAATGATTATAATCACCCGTCTTTTATTGTACATATTGGGAATGTGAAACGGATTTATAATGAATACTTTGGTAGATATAGTAAATAAAAGTGAAAACAAATATTTTTTGTTATATATTGAATGATAACAATCCACTGATAACAAAATGATAACACCAATTCGGATAGACCATACGAACAGGACAGCCAAACAAAGATAAAGTCAAATAGAACCAAATTACCAATACAAAACAGTATAGGATCAATCTTTACTTTGCGAGTTCGAGTGATGAAATTGGATTTAGAAAGCTAGTGTTTATGCGGGTTGCAAGCAAATTTGTTTAGGTGCTGGCAACGATTTGGCAACATTTTCAACATCACGCACTAAATAATTACATCAATGGCATAAGAAAAACCTTGCTGATTTTCAGATATGGAAACTGAATATCGGCAAGGTCTTTTTTATGCTTATTTCTGCTTTTTCTTTTTAGATGTTTTCTTTTCTTCTTTCTCGATTTTCTGAAATTCTTCCATGAGCATATCACTGACCGCCTGTGAGGGGACTTTCGCCCAATGCTTTGAGGTGTCCAGTTCCGGGTACTTGTACCGCCACTGGTCGTATTCCTCTTTGGTAATCTCGCCCTGTTCCAGTTTGGCGGCTTGCTCCTGCCATGCGTGGAACATATCGAACATGGACGTATAAGTGGAATAGTCGGACTTGTCAAGGCGCAGGCAGATTTCCCCGTCAATCTCCCCGATTTCCAGCCCGTACATATCTTCCAACGCAAAGAGCGTGTGCATAAGCCCGGTATAGGTATCAATATCCGGCACGGTGAGGGCGTGGGTGCTTACATCAAAGATATTCGCCATTTCTTTTACAAGGTCGTGCTTCGGTGTCCTCGCTTCGGTTTCATACTGTGCCATGCGGACATCAGAGGTCTTGCCGAGAAAGCCGAGGATTTCGCCTAGCTGTTTCTGTGTCATGCCCTTTCGGTTGCGGAAAAAGCGGATACGTTTGCCGATTGCCATAATAAAACCTCCGTTGTAGTGAAAGTGGTACAGCCTTGCATGACTGTACTTAAACAAATCTGTTGAAGTCAGTATAACATGATGCAATAGGAATAGCAAGAATAACTTAAATAAAAAAAGTTAAGATTTTCTTGAAAACCACTTGACTTAACGGAATTTATTTAGTATTCTATATAAAACACTTAAACAAAAACAGTTAAATATTGAAAGGAGAGGGTATCTGAATGGCAGAAAAATCATTTATGACAGTGGAGGAAGTGGCAGCGGAACTGCGTGTGTCGAAGTCAAAAGCCTATCAGATTGTAAGGGAACTGAACGCAGAAATGCAGAAACAGGGCTATCTGACGGTGGCAGGACGTGTGAACGCTACATTTTTTCATAAAAAAGTATGTTACAGCGAATAGGAAGGAGATGGTTTAGATGGCTGTATACAAGGACAACGCTACGGGGACGTGGCGGGTTATCTACCGCTTTACCAACTGGAAAGGGGAGAGGAAACAGACACAAAAGAGAGGTTTTGCAACCAAAAGGGAAGCGCAGGCGTGGGAACATGAAGCCATGTTAAAGCAGGGCGCAAAACTGGATATGACTTTCGGAAGTTTCTTTGAAGTGTACGAAGCCGACAAGAAGCAGCGTGTCAAGGAAAGCACTTGGGAGTCCAAAAGCCATGTGATACGGACAAAGATTTTACCGTACTTTGAAAACCGCAAAATCGCAGAAATTGAAGCAAAGGACGTGATTGCGTGGCAGAATGAGTTGATGGCATACCGGGACGAGAAAGGCAAGCCCTATTCCGCAGATTATTTGAGGACAATTCACGCACAACTGACGGCGATATTCAACCATGCGGTAAACTTTTATAATCTCTCCTACAACCCTGCAAGGCGGGCGGGGACGATTGGAAGCGAAGCCGTCAAGGAAATGGACTTTTGGACGAAAGAGGAATATCTGAAATTCTCCGAAGCCATGATGGATAAGCCCCGTTCCTATTATGCGTTTGAAATGCTCTACTGGTGCGGTATGCGTTCCGGCGAACTGCTTGCGCTCACGCCTGCTGATATTGATTTTGAGAAACAGACGGTCACAATCAGCAAGACTTTCCACCGTTCCAAAGGGCGGGACATTATTACAAGCCCAAAAACGAAGAAAAGTAACCGCACAATCAAAATGCCGCCTTTTCTCTGTGAGGAAATGCAGGAGTACATCAAAATGCTTTATGACATTAAGCCGGACGAGCGTTTATTTACGGTCACAAAATCCTACCTCAATCACGAAATGGAGAGAGGGGCGAAGCAGGCGGGCGTTAATAAAATCCGTGTCCACGATATTCGCCATAGTGCGGTTTCGCTCTTAATCAACATGGGATTTTCGGTACTGGCGATTGGGGAGCGCATGGGGCACGAAGCGGAGAAAATCACTTACCGTTATGCCCACTTGTTCCCTACGGTGCAGACGGAAATGGCGGAGAAACTGGAAATGGAGAGAATGACAAAGGAGGACTAAGAACATGGAAAAATCACTGGATTACAAGGGAAGATGGCGCAACCATACGGTGGCGTTCCGGGTATCGGACGAAGAAGCAAAGCTGTTGAATGATTTGGTGGCATTGTCGGGGCTGACAAAGCAGGACTACATCACAAGGCGGCTCTTATGCCGGGACGTTGTGGTGCAGGGCAATCCGAGGGTGTATAAGGCACTGAAAAATCAGATGGCGGCAATTTATGAGGAATTGAAACACATGGAAAGCATAAGCCCGGACAATGACGAACTGCTCTACACGTTACAGGTAATTGCAATCACTTTAGACGGTCTGAAAGGGGAAGATGAATGATAGAAAAAAAGAAATCGACTGCTCCCGTATCATCTGTTGGCGCAGATGGGGAACAGCCGAAAACAAAAAATTACACTGAAATTATAGCAAATGGAAACGTAAAAAACAATCTGCAAGCCACTGTTTTTCGTGGCTTTGACACAAATTGCCCGGAGAAATCCGGGCAGGGAGGCGGGCTTCAAACCGTTTCCATGACAGAACTGTATGATACGGTTTACCCGCCAAGAACGCCTGTTGTGGACGGCTTTCTGTATGGCGGCACTTACCTTTTTGTGGGTGCGCCAAAAGTGGGTAAATCATTCTTTATGGGACAGCTTGCCTACCATGTAGCAATGGGGCTTCCGCTGTGGAATTATCCTGTCCGAAAGGGGACGGTGTTATACCTTGCACTGGAAGATGATTACGCAAGGCTTCAGCGGCGGCTGTCCGTCATGTTTGGCGTGGAGTGTGCGGACAATTTATTTTTTGCAACGCAGGCAAAGACACTGAATGAGGGATTGGACGGAGAATTAGAGGGTTTTATAAAAGAGCATAAGGACGCAAGGCTGATTATCATTGACACGCTCCAAAAAGTGCGTGAGGTCGGCGGGGACAGGTACAGCTATTCCAGTGACTATGAGATTGTGACAAAGCTGAAAACATTCAGTGATAAATACGGTGTCTGCCTGTTGGTGGTTCATCATACCCGCAAGTTGGAGTCCGAGGACAGTTTTGATATGATTTCCGGCACAAACGGGCTTCTTGGTGCGGCAGACGGGGCGTTTATCATGCATAAGAAAAAGCGCACGGACAACACGGCGGTCATGGATATTGTGGGGCGTGACCAGCCCGATCAAGAACTGACAATCGAATTTGACCGGGAACAATGTATTTGGAAATTTCAGAAAGCAGAAACGGAACTTTGGAAACAGCCGCCCAATCCGTTACTTGAAGCAATCAACGAATTTCTGACAGAGGAAATGCAGGAGTGGGAGGGGACAGCAACGGAACTTCTGAAACAGTTGCCGGATATGCAGTTGTCGGCGAATGTGCTTTCCCGGAGATTAAATGTAGTGAACAGCCAGTTGCTTAATGACTACGGCATTTTCTACGACAACAAGCGGGGGCATGAGAGAAAAATCATTCTGAAACGGCTAGAGCCGAAAGAGTAAAGTGCGACGATATGCGTCGGTTGCGACGGTATTTTAGATAGCGGTGCGGTATAGAAAATATCGACGCTATCGACGCAAACCGACGCATGGGGGAGCAGTAAAGCGGCGAAAAGCCGCCCCGTCCATTAGGACGGAAAGCCCCCGGCAGGGCGCAAAGGCACTTTTGATAAAGCGGAGCGTGTCGAAAGTGCTTTACGTTACTTTCGGGAAAGTAACAAAGCCGAAGCGAAGAAACTTCGCTTTGCGCCTATTCGGCGCAGTAAAGTTAGCGGCGCAAATATATAGAATGTGGAGGATATGCTTATTGGAAAGAACGATTAGCGGCATGATGGGGAAAGGTTCGGTCAATCACAATACGAGAGCCTTTAGCGCAAAGAATGTAGATAAGGAACGTAGCCGGGATAACGTGGAATTTTGCCATTCGGATATAAAAGAGGTCTATCATACTCTTTTTGATGAAGCACTGGAACGCTACAACGCAAAGCAGAAACGGAGTGACCGAAAGATTGACGATTACTATGAGAAGATACGCCGGGGAAAGCAGGAGAAATTATTTTATGAGGTAATCTTCCAAATCGGCAACAAGGACGATATGAACGTGCAGAGTAGTGAGGGGCAGTTGGCGAAAGATATTTTATGTGAGTTTATGGAACAGTTTCAGAAAAGAAATCCGAACCTGTTCGTATTCTCAAGCCACTTACACATGGACGAGCAGACACCGCACATTCACATTGATTTTGTTCCCTTTATCCGTAACAGTAAGCGTGGACTTGATACGAGAGTTTCCTTCAAAGGAGCATTAGCAGAGCAGGGTTTTAAGGGCGGCACAAGGGGAATGACGGAATGGAATGAATGGATTGAAGCGGAGAAGCAGGAACTTTCTAAAGTCATGGGGCGGCATGGCGTACAGTGGAAACAGCTAGGCACGCATAACAAGCATTTGTCGGTACTTGATTTTGAAAAGCAGGAGCGGCAGAAAGAGGTTGCGGAACTGGAACAGACAATCTCCGGCAGTAAAGAGGAATTATCTGACATTCTTCATCAGCAGATAGCGGCAGGACAGGAAACGGAACAGATACGGAAAGAGGGCGAAGCGATCCGGCAGGAAGTGTCGGAACTTACTGCTGCAAATCATCTTTTGAAAGAGCAGGCAGAAACACTGGCAGAGGATAAAGAAAAGCTGTTATCCGAAAATGAAAAGTTGGAAAAACAGCAGAAAAATTTACAGCAGGACATTAACAAAATGGTACAGTCAAAGGAAGTCATGGAGAGAAATATACACGCCTATGATGAAGATGTGAAATGGCAGTTGGCAGAGCCGGGGGCATTGATGAGCGCAAAGGCATATCGGGATAAAAAGGCTTTACCGCTTGTGGAGAAATTGAAAGAAGTCGTTAAAAATCTGACTATCAAGTGCGTACAGCTTACGGAGCAGGGCAGGAAGCTGACCGCCAAAGTGGAATGGCAACAAAAGCAGATTAGCCGTTTGAAGGATAAGGTCATGGAGCAGAGTGACACCATAGACCGATTGCAGGAAAAGGCAGTTGATTTGGGGCGTTTGGAGCGTCATTTCGGCAGGGAGCAGGTACAGTCGATAGTGGAACGGTCAAAGGCATTGGAACAGACAGAACGGGCAAAGAAACGCCCGAAACGTGCCTTTGAAATGAGCCGATAGGAAAGAGAGGATTGATTTGATATGACAGATATGGAGAAAAAAGTTATGATACGGCTGTGCGCTAAAATTGCAGCAGAAACAGACCTTTACGAAACGGACAAGGAAGTACAAAATCTGATAGACTGGGTATGTTTGTCGGAGCAGATAAAGGAAAACAATAATACAATCCGCAATCTGACCGGGGAATATAAAAAGATAGAGCCGGATTGCCGGGAGGGAGTGCGGGCGCAGTTGGAGCGTATGAAAGAACTTTGCAAAGAGCGCAATAGTCTGTATGAGAAACAGAATGATTTGAAAGGGCAGAAGTGGAAGATTGAGAAGTCGTTGGAACGATAAGAAATGTAGGGCGTGGCGGTTGTCATGCCCTATGTTTTTATGGTAAATGGAGCGTGAAAGTGATATAATCAAATTCGTAAATCATAAAGTTGCAAAGGTGGGGTATAGGTGAACTTGAATAAAATCAAATCTATTTTACCGGATTTTCAAATGAGCCACTTCAATATGTTTGATACGATTATATTTTTGAAATGGGAAACAACATTAGATAATAATTCTTGGGAAGAACATACAAATTTAATATTAGGTATGACCAGTCCAGATAATTATAAGATTTTCATAGAATTTGTAGATGTAAATTCTTGGCGCTTTCATGGAAGTGGTAAAATTTCTGGATTTTATATTAAAGATATGACCGTGAGAGGATATGAAAATAATTCAAAGTATGAGGTCGGTGATTATGAAGAAAATGAAATAGAATTTTATTGTTCAGATGTTATAATAAATAGTTTTGAAAGACTATGATTTTATAAATGAAATTATGGATTGAAAGCGAGAATAGAGTATGAACAGGTCTGCAAGTGATATATTTAGATTAGAACACGAAATAATAACAAAGTGTGGCATATCGAAAGAACGTTTTCGTAAAGTGAGTGGAAACCAGTGGGAAAATATATATCAAAAGATTGCAGAAAAATATGCGGATAAAACAAAAACGTGGAAAAACGGTCTGCATTGGGCTAATACGAATGGTTATAGTCCTAAAAGCATGAAAAAACTTCTTGGGTGCTATGCGGTTGATTATTCAACATGGTTTCATTTTTTGCCTCAAATTATAAAAGAAGAAAATAAAATGGTTTATTTTTTAATCGACAAGAGCAGCGATTGGTATTGTGGAGAAGAATTTTGGATATTTGAAAGTTATGTATCTGAATTAGTGAAAGCCCTTGATTTACTAAATCATACAGCTTTTTTAGATAATGGCTGGTTAGATTATTATGTTGTTTCAAAAAAATATCAATGGATTATCGGCTTCAATCACCACGATATTGTTTCGTGTATTGGAGAGGGATTAAACCTTAACTGTTTCAAAAATCAATAGTTTTATTTTCAAAGAAGCGGAAAGATGAGATATTATTATATTTAAGGAGCGTCAATATGAATAGTCTACAAAAAGGTTCTATTTTAACATTGCTGAAAACGGATGAAATGAGCAGCAACTATACAAATAATTATTGGTTCTCATATAAAGACTATCTGGACCCGGCAGATGATTTTACGGATTTTTGCTGTGAATGTTTTGAGGGAAAGCATGAATATATTGCCTTGATTGAAAATTTAATCAATAAAGATAAAACGGCAAAAATCTTTGTGCAGGTTTATGGGCTGGACAATAAAGACAAGGTTATAACCGCAGATACTTTGATTATTTTCAGTAAACTATCGCTTGTGGAAATAAAGCAGATTTTTAATGAACCAAAAGATATATTTCCGAGTGATATTGGAGAAGAAACAGATTTTTCACAACCAACTTTTATGATTGGGGATAATGGGGAATTGATTTCAATTACAGAACTATCCCATGAGGGGCAGCGCGTTTACTATTGCTGGTGGGACTAACGTTCTTGTTATTGAATCAATGTTTTTCCTTGTTGATGGTACAAACATGGTGCTAGCACCATGTTATGAAGGCGTTTAAGGAGAAAATGTGTGTTGGCGTTGTTACGCTTTAGGCTTTGGGAATACCTTATTTTACAAGGCATTTGGAATATGAACAGGGCGGGGAGGATATTTTATACCTCTATCCTCAAAAATAGCTTTTATTGCGTAACATTTCAAAAATCGACTACCTTGTCGGGATTGTGTTTCTGTTGAAAATCTTATATAGTTGAGGAAAGTATGGTATCCAAGAAAAACAAACGAAAAATAGTATATGAAGGAACAAATTATTATTGGTATGTGAGAATTAATGAGCATGGTCATAGAGTACATATTATATCAGATGATAAAAAAGTGCATTTGGAGTATCCTTTTTTGGATACGGAAATTCCTGTTACACCACAGGATATTAGAAACTATTTGAAACAATATTATGCCAATATCTTATAGGGAACACTTTTACGAAAAAGTACAAAAAAGGATTTTCAAAAATGGATTGCTAATTTGCGGGGATTTGCTATAATAGATGCGTGGCAACATTTTGGCAACAGAAAATCAGCAAGCCATAATAAATGATGTAATTGATGTAAAAATGGGCGTGTATTTGCATAAAACTTAAACAAAAATAGTTAATATTTGCAAAGAACACGCCGAGTTCGAATAGTAAACAGAGAGCCGGGAAGCCGCATGAATGAACCGCTCCCTGTCAAGTAGACAGTTAAAAAAATAAAAATTTTTTCCTGCCAGTCGCAAAGAGGACTGGCAGAGTTTTTATGCAGCATCTTTCAAATAGTTTCTATAT
>CAJTAT010000013.1 GCA_910574475.1 Clostridia bacterium
TGATATGCTCCCCTTATGGTAGACAGATGAAATAATAAAACTGTCACTATAAGGAGGAGCATATTTTATGGGACAACATTCAAAGTACTCTTTTGAAATGAAATTAGATGCCGTTACAAAATATTTGGAGGGAAGCTGTTCAACAGAAAGTATCGCCCGAAGCCTGGGAACAAATGGAACACGTATCGTCGAGTGGGTGACCTTGTATCAGTCTTTAGGAATAGAGGGCTTAAAAACAACTCCAAAACTCCGTGTCTATTCCGCCGAAACAAAACAAAATGCTGTTGCCGATTACCTTTCCGGCAAAGGAACATTAAGGGAAATCCAGAAAAAGTATGGAATCCGCTCAGATAAGCAGCTTCGCAACTGGATTATGAAGTATAATGGTCATGAGAAGTTAAAGGCTTCTGGAACAGGAGGAACCAGCGTCATGACCAAAGGAAGAAAAACCTCATATGAGGAACGGGTGGAAATTGTAACATACTGCATAGAGCATGGAATGGATTATGCCCAGGCAGCAGAAAAATACCAGGTATCCTACCAACAGATTTACCAATGGACAAGGAAATACCAGTCAAACGGCGTAGAAGGGCTTATTGACAAAAGAGGGAAAAGAAAATCTGAAACAGAAATGTCGGAACTGGAGAAGCTGCGTGCGGAAAATAAGCTTCTTCAAGCGGAAAAGCGCAGAGCCCAGCTGGAGGTTGCTTTCTT
The DNA here is from genome assembly GCA_910574475.1 of Clostridia bacterium. GTDB lineage: Bacteria > Bacillota > Clostridia > Lachnospirales > Lachnospiraceae > Laedolimicola. Next base: position 715 of record CAJTAT010000013.1, read on the forward strand.
AAAAAAACTCGACGAAATCGAAAGGAGGCGGTTCTAAGCCAGACACGAAATGAAACGGTTTATCTGGCAATACAGGAAATATATGACGAGCAGGGATGCTCAATATCAGAACTCTGCAGATTTGCGGGAATTTCGCGTTCTGCTTATTATAAATGGCTGAACCAAAAACCAAGTGAAAATGAGAAATTCAACCAGAAATTATGTGTCCTTATCAGAGATGCGTACGAGGAAAAAAGCGGGATTCTAGGTTACAGGCAGATGACGATTAAATTGAACCGTGAAAATGACTTTCAAGTCAACGCAAAGAGAATCTTGCGCCTTATGCGGATCTTACATCTGAAATCTGTGTGCCGGCGCAGGAGAAGAAACTATGTAAAATCAACGCCAGAGGTTACTGCCGAAAACATCTTAAACCGGGAGTTCCATGCGGAACGTTTTGGGGAAAAATGGCTTACAGATGTAACGGAGATGAAATATGGAGCCAGTGGGAAGGCATATCTGAGCGCCATTCTGGACTTGTCAGATAAAAGTATTGTTTCCTTTGTCATTGGACCTTCCAATAATAATGCCCTTGTTTTTGAAACCTTTGACATTGCCCATGAAAACCATCCAGATGCAAAGCCTTTATTTCACAGTGACCGTGGATACCAATACACCTCAAAATCCTTCCGTAAAAAGCTTAACAAAGCAGGAATGACGCAAAGCATGTCAAGAGTGTCCAGATGTATTGATAATGGACCAATGGAAGCGTTCTGGGGGATGCTGAAATCAGAAATGTATTACCTGAAGAAATTTCAAACATATGAGGAGCTAAAGGAGGCCATATCCGATTACATAGCTTATTATAATAATCATCGGTATCAGAAGCGCTTAAACTGTATGACACCGATAGAATATAGAAACTATTTGAAAGATGCTGCATAAAAACTCTGCCAGTCCTCTTTGCGACTGGCAGGAAAAAATTTTTATTTTTTTAACTGTCTACTTGACAGGGAGCGGTTCAAAAACTTACATAGCCGATTGATTTTTTAACTGATATGCTCCCCTTATGGTAGACAGATGAAATAATAAAACTGTCACTATAAGGAGGAGCATATTTTATGGGACAACATTCAAAATACTCTTTTGAAATGAAATTAGATGGATAGTGTCAAGATTTTTTCGCAAATTTAATTTCCACCGTTTGGTAGCCGGTAGTCAGCCGGCTATGATATTAGACAGCAGTTCCTCCTCCGGTTTGGAGAGGTGATCCATGTTCATATAACGACGGGTGCCCCATTGGGTCCCAGCCACATGACGCAGTCTGGCACATACCAGCATTAAAGCACTCTGACCATCCGGAAACGCTCCGATCGCCTTTGTCCGGCGCTTGATCTCACGGTTTAATCGTTCAATGGTATTGTTGGTCCGGATCCTCGTCCAGTGCTGGGGAGGAAAGTCCATATAGGTCAGGGTCTCCTCGATCCCTTCCTGCACCTTTTTGGACGCACTGCTCAGTTTCATCTCCTTGAGCTTGTCGGATACTCTGCGGGCTTTCTCACGGGCGGCCTCCTTACTCTCCTGGGCATGGATCGCTTTCAGCATCATAGCAACTGTCTTCATTTTATTGCGCGGCGTAACAGAGAAAATATTCCGATAAAAATGAACGGTGCATCTCTGGTAACAGGCATCCGGGAACACTTCCGGTATAGTATCGAGCATACCCAGGTTCTTGTCTCCGATGAGCAGTCTGACTCCCGAAAGCCCACGCTCCTTAAGCCATACAAAGAACGACCGCCAGCTTTCTTTATCTTCTTTCATTCCTTCTGCCGCACCGATGATCTCCCGGAATCCGTCACTGTTTACACCAATGGCCACAAGGATGGAGACATTCCGGATCTCACCACCCCAGCTGCGTTTGAGATAGACGCCGTCTACATAGACATAGGGATAGTCCCCGGACAGTGGCCGACTGCGCCACTGCTCGATATGTTCATAAGCTTTCTTGTTGAGATTGCTGATAGTGCCGGGAGATACTTTGGTCCCCCAAAGGGCTTCCGTGATATCTTCCACCCGGCGTACGGAGACGCCCGCCAGATACATCTCGATCAGGGCTTCTTCCACAGAGGATTCCCTGCGGCGGTAACGTTCGATGATGGCAGTCTCAAAAGGGACCCCTTTGAGTTTGGGAACATTTAACTGCACTTCTCCAGCAGTTGTCTGAAAATTTCTCTTATAATGCCCGGAACGGTAACCTTGACGGCCACTGGAACGTTCGTACTTCTGTGCATTGACGAGTTCATCTGCTTCTTTGTCGAGCAGGGCATTGAGGGTTTCTTCCACACTGGAGCGGACAAGGTCTTTCAGATTGTGCTTTATTAAGTCCTCGTTTAGTTGTATAATGTTATCAGACATGGTTCTATACCTCCTTTGGCAAATTTAGTTGCGGTGACTTAATTCTACCAAACGGCCATAGACCATGTCTATTTTTATGAAATTAATTTGCGAAACTTATTATACGTCATCAAAATGATTGCATTATGTCCTGAATGTGCCCATATCCTTTATGGCTATCCAAATTGTGCCCATGTTTTCAAAAATGGAAGATGTATATATTGTCATTGGGATGGAAACCAAAGTGAATATATAAAATGGTTGAAAAGTAGCAATTAAATCGAATGTTTCAGTTTACAGAATAGTTAATAGAAATATTTTTTGAAAAGAGAATAAAAATCTAATAATACATAGCCGGTTGATTTTCAATAAAATGAGACTGAAGATGTTTTTCATGTTTATCAGGATGATACCGCATCAGCGAAGGAAGATGTGCTTGAGTGGGTAAATAATCTGGAACTGAAAGGAGTGGTAAAATGAAACAAATGCAATATCGTAAGTTGTCGCATGGAGGGGAGCGAATTAGTATTATTGGGCTTGGAACCAGTTCTATTTAGGAAGCAGAAGAAATGGAAATTGAGGAAACGATTTATTATGCACTGGAACAGGGGATTAACTATTTTGATATGGCTTCGGCAGAAGCGAAACCATTTGCAGCCTATGGACGGGCATTGGCGTCAGAAAGGAATAAAATATATTATCAGATTCATTTTGGGGCAGATTATTCAATCGGGACATACGGATGGGCTACCAATCTTGACACAATCAAGCGGTCTATAGAATGGCAATTAAAAGCATTGCAGACAGATTATATTGATTTTGGATTTGCCTACTGCTGATGCACCTGCAGACTTAAAAAAGTGGAAAAAGCAGGGGTTATCCGTTATATTCAGGAATTAAAAGAACAGGGGGTTGTCCGGCATATTGGGCTGTCTTCTCATGTTTACGCAGATTTTCCAGTTATGGAAAATCTGCGTAAATGAGCCTTCTGTACAAGAAGGCATTGCTTGCGAGTATTGTCCCGATATATAAGTACTAAAATGTTTCGCTTCGCTGATCATGAATTAAAAAAGATTCTAGTCCTGCTTTGATAAAAGAATCGATTGTTTTCTGGATTTTTTTCCAGTCACTGCAGTGGTTACGAGACATGAGTTTATTGATTGTTAAGCATCCATTCATCTGAAAATAGAAGATGGCTTCTGCTTCTTCAAAAGTAAGAACACTGTGAGACATTAACCAAGTGATATAATGCTCCTTGTGATCTGTCATCTTATCAATAATCTTTGCAGAAATAGTATCATCCAGAAGAAGAGGAAGAAATGCGGTATTGCTATGGACTTTATCGCAAAAAGGATAAGAGCAGTTGGGTGACTGACATTTTTGCGAAAGGACATGTTCCATGACACTGGAGGTGTCAGAAAGCATATCGTTTAAAATATCATCAAGGACATCTTCCATATCATAATAGTGAAGATAAAAGGTCCCCCGATTAATCTCTGCAATACGACATAACTCTGTTACTGTGATTTTTGTAAAGTTTTTTTTCGTCAGTAGTTTCAAAAAGGTCTCTTTTATGATCTGTCTCGTATATCGGATACGCCGATCTTCTTTTTTTGCTTTTTCTGCCATAGTTTTCCTTTATTAAATCAACAATTTTCTAAAATCGTTCAGTAACCTAACAGATTTCCTATATTGTTTCTTGTCTTTTAAACACGAGATATTATACTATATCATATAAAAATAATCAACATGTTGTTTAAAAACTGGAGGTAAGAATATGGGACATATTATTGCAGTAGCAGGAAAGGGTGGTGTAGGTAAAACTACTCTGTGTGGACTGATTATCCAATATCTGTGTGAGCATGGAAAAAGACCGGTGTTGGCAGTGGATGCGGATGCGAATTCCAATCTGAATGAAGTGCTTGGAGTCGAGATTGGTTCTACTCTTGGGGAACTGCGGGAGGAGATTGAGAGGGCTGGTATTGATAAACGTTATCAGATTCCATCTGGCATGACGAAACAGGCATGGCTGGAGATTAGGATGTCAGATGCAATCATCGAGGAGGATGATTTTGATTTTATGGTTATGGGCCGTACACAGGGGCAGGGATGCTATTGCTTTGTTAATGGTTTAGTGCAGACACAGATTCAGAAGTTGCAAAGCCACTATCCTTATGTAGTGGTGGATAACGAAGCAGGTATGGAGCATGTGAGCAGAGGACTGATTCCTTCCATGAAAACAGCAATTCTGGTTAGTGACTGTTCCAGAAGAGGCGTGCAGGCAGCAGGGAGAATTGCAGCTTTGATGAAAGAGCTGAATCTGGTTCCAGAAAAAATAGGAATTATTATCAACCGTGCGCCGAAGGGCAGGTTAGATGAAGGTACAAAGGATGAGGTTGAAAAGCAGGAGCTGACGTTGCTTGGAGTGATTCCTCAGGATGAGATGGTTTACCGTTATGACTGTGACGGAAAGCCTCTTGTAGAGCTGCCGGAAGATACTCCAGTCAAAAAGGCGTTGTATAAAATTCTGGAAAGGATGGATCTGTAAATGAGAGATGATATGAGCCAGTAGCAATCCAGGGCTATATGATCAGTGAAGCCTTAAGTGCTGTGGGAATCTCTCGTCAGGTAACTAGCTACTGTACTTTTTAGAATCACACGATCCTACATCGCTTCCAGGATTATGAGGACCAGGCGGAGAATAATCTAAGGATTTTTGAGTTCCGAACGTCAGGAGATAACAGGGATGTACAGGCTGAAAAACGCATATTCGGAAAAGATTTTGCGTACATCAGAAATATCAGCAATTTTTCCCACATTGTAGGGATATATCTGCGAAAGCAGTTGGAGGAAGAATAAGAAGAAAAAGGAGATTGAACGTATGGGAACATTTGCAGATTGCCAGGAGGCCAGAAACAGAAAAACAATTCTGGAGATTATGTGTCCAAAATGCGGCGAGGAGGATGGAATAGAGGTAATCTTAAAAGATGGGATGACAGTAGGGGAATGTGTGTGTAGTGTATGTGGATATGCGATTCCTGAAGGAGTAAATCTGGGCCAGTTTTTGGAAGGATAAAAGGAGTTCGAGATGAAAATAGCAGTAACAGGAAAAGGCGGTGTTGGGAAAACTTCTTTTGCAGCAACACTGGCAAGGATTTTTGCGGAAGAAGGAAGGAATGTATTGGCTGCAGATGCAGATCCGGACGCAAATCTGGGACTGGCCCTTGGCTTTCCAGAAGAGGTAGTTGATTCTATTATTCCGATTTCCAAAATGAGAAAAATGATTGAAGAACGGACAGGAGCAGATAAAGATAATGCATTTTATGTTCTGAATCCCAAAGTCAGTGACATCCCGGATAAGTACGGAAAGCTGTATAACGGTGTCCGGCTTCTGCTTCTTGGCACGGTGGACACAGCCGGCGGGGGTTGTGTGTGCCCTGAAAATGTTATATTAAAACGGATTATCAGTAATCTGGTGCTGCACCGGAAGGATGTGGTGATTCTTGACATGGAAGCAGGATTAGAACATCTGGCACGCGGGACAACATCCGGCATGGAGCAGTTTATTGTTGTAATCGAGCCTGGCGCCCGGAGTATTCAGATCTATCGCAATGTAAAGCGTCTTGCTTTTAGCTTGGGTGTGCAACAGGTGAGGGTGGTTGCCAGTAAGGTAAGGGATGAACAGGATGAAATTTTCATCCAGGAAAGAATACCGGAGGAAGATTTTCTGGGCTTTATTCATTACAATCCAGATATCCTCCGAGCAGACCGCATGGGTATGTCTCCTTATGACTGCAGCAGGGAACTGGTACAGGAAGTAAAAAAATTATAAAACGGATGGAGACGTAAATATGGCAGTTGGAGCACAAACTGTCCCCGGAGGGCATGGAGAAATCTGCATCAATACATTTTGTGTAATAAAAAGACAATTATAACCAGTCCAGCTAAGAAATGTCAAGTGTTTTGAAAAATAATTTCTGCTGGGCGGTAAAGCCAAGAAGGCGCACGAGAGAAACTTTTATGAGTGCCCTTTCGAATAAAAGTTTCTCTCATTACAGGTGTGTCGAAGCGACTTTACCCTTTAGTGCTGTCGCACAGCGACTATATTTAGGAGAGAAGAAGATGAAAGTAGCAGTATGTGGAAAAGGCGGAAGTGGGAAAAGTACAGTTACAACTTTGCTGGCAAAAGAATTAGCAGGGAGAGGCAAAAAGGTTCTTGTCATTGACTCAGATGAATCCAATTATGGATTGAGCAGGCAGCTGGGCGTAGACCTGCCCATGGATTTTACTGCTTATTTTGGTGGGAAACAAAAAGCACTGCAGGATATGATGCTGTCCAATTTTACACACCAGTTTTTTAATGAAACATGGGAGATTCAGGACATACCGGAAGGATATTATTCTGAAAAGGACGGTGTAAAGCTGATGTCCAGTGGGAAGATTCATACAGCCAATGAGGGATGCGCCTGTACTATGGGGAATGTACTCATGCAGTTTATAGAACACTTAGTACTTTCTGAGGAGGAATATGCGCTGATCGATATGGAGGCCGGGATTGAACATTTTGGTCGGGGAATTGATAACGGTGTGGATTCGATCCTTATGGTGGTAGAGCCTTCCTATGAATCTCTGGCATTGACAGGGAAAGTTTCTGAATTGGGCACAAGCATCGGAAAACCTGTCTATCTGGTATTCAATAAAGTGGATGGGGAAAACCAGGAGTGGATGAAGAAGAACGTATGTGAATGTGTGGAGATTCTATGTGAGATACCTGCAGAAAAGAGTATTGCGACCGCAGGATTACAGGGGATAGAACTTTCAAACGGCTATCCGGCAATGAGCCGTCTGGCTGATTTTTTGGAAAAATGCGGAAGGGGAAAGGAGGCACCGGCTCATGCAAGATAATCGGGCATTTCAACAGATGCTGTTATCTGCAAAAGAACGCATATGCGTTCATACGCCGAAGGAGATTGCGCAAAAGAGTGGCGCGGTATTTCATAAGGACAAGTCCTTTTTTGAATTGCAGAGCTTAAATCAGAGGATTCAAATTACCTTTCCAGAGTATATATTCCAACCGTGGATTGATGAGTGGCAGCAGCTGGTGATCCTGCATTATCTGGACCTGGCGGATGGGACAGTGGTTTCTCCACAGATGATTTCTTTTGGCGCATTAAAAGACGGTCTTATTCGAGGAACGAAATTTGACCATGATATGGAAAGGGAGCTTGGAGGCTTTCTGGCCGGAATGACTCAGGGACATCTTTGCAGGATATGCGAAGGGCTTGGAGCGCAGCTTGTAGAAGAACGGGCGGATTTGTGCGCTGTATTTCCCTTTCTGCCTCGCTATCCCATCTGGCTGAAGGTTTGGTTTGCGGATGATGAGTTTGGGGCATCTGGAAAACTCTTGATAAGCAGAAGTGCAGATCATTATCTTACCATTGAGGATGCAGTGACTGCGGGAGAACTTCTGCTCTCAAAGCTGAAGGGAATCTTTGATGGAACATAAGGAGTTCCCTTCAGAGATGCCGCTTTCGGTATTCTGTTGGGAGACATTGAAAAAATGCCTTAAACGCTAAGGTAAATTTACTCTGGCTGTCATAACCGACAGCCTTTGCAACTTCGGCTATGCTCAATTCGGATTCCCGCAGCATTCTGGCGGCCTGTTCCATGCGGTGTTCTTTGATGTGAGCGGCGATGGAAGTTCCATAAATGGATTTAAAGGAGGCTTTTAAAGTAGTTGGATTGATTAAATATTGCCTGGAAAGTTCTTCTATTGTGATACGTTGATCTATATGCTGTGTCAACTGCTCATGGATTTTACGGACAATATCAATCTGTTCGGCTTGATATTCGGATAATCGTTGTTTAGGTGTGAGTTCTGTTTTACTAAGATAAAGAAGCAATTCCAAAGTCTTTATTTTCTGGTAGGACAGTTTCAATTCTTCCTGCTGGTCATAAAATGCGGAAAATATATTTTCTGTCTGCTCATTCCTCACAAGAAAAAGCGGGCTGTCATTTTGACAGAATTTTTCCGGCAATATGGTTTCAAAAATACTGCTGTCTTTCAACAGTTCGGGAGGATTTTTGACGGTTTCCTGTAAATCTATGCAGATAGTAAGCCCTTGATAGATACCGCTTGGAAAGCGAAGCACGGAATCCGTACAGGCTTTCATGGTATGAAGGGAAAAATCACCCGGATTCAGATAAATACGGTTTCCGTTTTTCATTTCCCACACAATCTGCCCGGCTTTACAATAGTTGATCTGAATGATATGCGACATGGCTTTATGATGCACAGAGACCGGATCAGATGAAAATGTCAGATAACATAATTCTATACCAGGATAAAGAGGAATGATTTCATTTATACTTTTTTGTTGGAGCCTTTTCAACTCTTTTCGTATTTCTATCAAATTATCATTCATAGAGCAGACCTCACAATTTGGGGCAGGTGATTTCCATGACCTGCTCAATCATCTGGTGCAACAGGCGTCCTTGTTCCGTATCTGCGGCACGGTAGTAAACTTCTTTTCCCTCACGGCGGCAGACAATCAGGCCGCTGTTTTTCAATGGACGGAGGTGGTGGGACACAGCCGGACTTGACATTTCCAACATGGCAGAAATGTTAAGGACACATTCTTCCTGATGGCAGAGCAGCCAAAAAATGCGTATTCTGGTGGTATCGCCAAGCTGTTTGAACACTTCTGCCACCGTTTGAAAATAATCCACATGTTTTAGTTGTTTTTGTATCAGTTCTGTTTGCTGCACTTCTCCGTGCTGGTGCGGTAATTTCGCATGTTCCATATTTTTTCCTTTCCCTTTTACGTGCATTTCGCCCAAATGGAAATACTTTTCGCCCGTTTGGGAGGGAATGCCTGAACAGTATTGACGAGTGCCTTTCTGTGTATTATACTGCAACCATGATGATTAAACAAGTACTTAATCATTAAATTAAAAAATGGATATAGGAGGACTTTTCCAATGAAAAAGACTTACAAGATCGAGGTAGATTGTGCCAACTGCGCCAATCTGATGGAGGATGCAGCCCGCAAGACCGCTGGTGTACAGAGCGCAACCGTCAATTTTATGACGCAGAAAATGATCGTGGAATTTGACGAGGGACAGGAGCCGAAGGATGTTATGAAGAATGTGTTGGATGCCTGCAAGAAAGTGGAGCCGGACTGCGAGATTTTCCTGTAAGCGGTAGCAGCCCATGAAAAGGTGACACCCTGAAAATGCCCAGCTGCAGTTTTGGGGTGTCTTTTTTATCAGAAACGATTAAACAGTTAAGCATATTTTGAAAGGAGTTTTTACCATGCAGGAATTAGTAATCAGCATATTGCTGACAGTTGTTATTATAATGGCTGCGGCGCTTCTTCTTTTTATCGGAAGTCGTAAAGACGGTATGACAAAAAAGCAAAGAGTTATGATGGTTCGGATTTTAATCAGCGCCGGAATCTTATTGGCTCTCCAGTTTATTTCCGCAGAGATGTTTGATACGGCCTGCGAATATTTATTCCCGTCCGCAGGAAGATGGCTTCGTTTTGGGTGCTATCTGGTTGACTATCTGATTATCGGATATGACATTCTGAGGAAAGCTGCAAAGGGCATTAAAAACCGTCAGGTATTTGACGAGAGTTTTTTGATGGCAGTGGCTACGATTGGAGCAATGGCTCTGGCTGTTTATGAGAATGGAGAATATCTGGAATCCATTGCCGTCATGCTGTTTTACCAGATTGGGGAATGGTTCCAGGGCTATGCAGTTGGTAAGAGCCGCCGCAATATCAGCAACCTGATGGATATCCGTCCCGATTATGCGAATGTAGAGAGGAACGGAAAGTTAGAGCAGGTAGACCCGGATGAAGTAGGGATTGGAAGCGTGATTGTTGTCCAGCCGGGAGAGAAAGTGCCGATTGACGGTACGATTGTTGAGGGCAATTCCAGCCTGAATACCAGTGCGCTGACTGGGGAAAGTCTGCCAAGGGAGGCAAAGGTTGGCGACGAAGTAATCAGTGGATGCATCAGCATGACCGGTGTATTGAAGATACAGACCACAAAGGAGTTTGGAGAATCTACGGTTTCTAAGATTTTGGATTTGGTAGAAAATGCAAGTTCACGCAAATCAAAGTCGGAAGATTTTATCTCAAAATTTGCAAAAATCTATACTCCTGCTGTCTGCTATGCTGCATTGACACTGGCGTTCCTCCCTCCTGTTGTCCGTATGCTTTTTATGGGACTGCCTGCTGATTGGGGGGTATGGGTTTACCGGGCGTTGACATTCCTTGTTATCAGCTGCCCTTGTGCCCTTGTAATCAGTATTCCATTAAGTTTCTTTGCGGGAATCGGCGGAGCAAGCAAGGAGGGCGTGTTGGTAAAAGGTTCCAACTATCTGGAAATCCTTTCACAGACCAAGTACGTTGTTTTTGATAAAACCGGAACCATGACAAAAGGCGTTTTTGAAGTAAATGGAATTCACCATTCTACTATAGAGAATGAAAAACTGTTAGAGTATGCGGCTCTTGCAGAGAGTGCATCTTCCCACCCCATCAGCAAGAGCTTGCAACGGGCATATGGGAAAGAGATTGACCGAACCCGTGTATCGGATATACAGGAAATCAGCGGAAATGGCGTGACTGCAAAAGTAGACGGCATGGAGGTTGCAGCCGGGAATGATAAACTGATGAAACACCTGAACATTCCTTATAAAGACTGTCACCAGACCGGAACGATTATCCACATGGCAGTGGGTGGGAAATATGCAGGGCATATTGTGATTTCCGATATTATCAAACCTCATTCTAAAGCAGCGATTACGGAATTAAAGAAAGCAGGTGTAGAAAGATCCGTCATGCTGACGGGGGATGCAAAGAAAGTGGCAAATCAGGTGGCTTCCTCTCTTGGGATTGACGAGGTTTACAGTGAACTTCTGCCAGCAGATAAGGTGGATAAGGTGGAAGAACTTCTGCGAGTGAAGCTGGGCAAGGCAAAACTGGCATTTGTGGGTGACGGTATCAATGACGCACCGGTGCTTTCCAGAGCGGATATTGGTATTGCTATGGGAGCAATGGGTTCTGATGCGGCAATCGAAGCGGCGGATATAGTCTTGATGGATGATGATCCGATTAAGATTGCAAAAGCAATCAAAATTTCAAGGAAGTGTCTACGGATTGTTTATCAGAATATTACGATGGCGCTTGTTGTAAAGTTTGCCTGCCTTGCATTAGGAGCTGTGGGCATTGCGAATATGTATCTGGCGATTTTTGCAGATGTGGGTGTTATGATTCTTGCTGTGCTGAACGCAATCCGTTGCCTGTTTGTGAAAAAGCTGTAAGAAAGGTAGGGTTCCTTTGGCTGAATATCAGGACAGTCAATTTTATGTAGGACTCAAAGAAAGCGATCTGTACATTTTAACGGCGCAGGGACGAACATGTGCAAATAGTTATTGAAAAAGGGGCAGAGTTTGCAGGAATTAAAATTTTTTAAAGAAAGTTTGTGGTAGATGCAGCTTTTGAACTTGCCCAAAATGGAGGAATGGAGCAAGTTATGGTCAAAACAATAGCAGATAAGATCGGCTGCTCTGTACAGCCAATTTACAGCTATAGTACGAACATGGAGGGATTGCGGCGAGAGGTAGAGGAGCGGGCAAAATGCTTCATCAGATGAAATTTTTTCACAACAGGCATGGGCAAACAATTTGACAGTAGAAGAATTGCATGAAATTCCGCATTTCTATATGCCAGGCGGTCTGCGTTATGAAAAAATGCCAGTGGTTGAAAAAATAATGATGAAAGTTTTCGTCGCTGTTATGAATACTAAGTTAAAGAACAAAAAGAATAAAACAGAGGAAGACAGGGAATTTGAACGGGTAATTTTAACATCCTACGACATTTCATCAGAAGAGTATATTAAGCCTTTAGTACCCTCAGTGAACAAAGGGTAAGCCTATTTGAGAACTATCGCAGTAAAGGAGCAGAGAAAAATTTGACTAGATATGCCTTTCCTCTTAATTTTTCTCACTACACGCCGAAATAATAAATATAAAGATGATTTCTACATTTTTCCACAGGTAGATGAAAAAGGAGGAGAGAATGTAATGAGAATTGATAACACGTATGCTTATACGTCTGCGAACACAGCGGCTACAGCTGCAGCGGCCACGACTGCCGGACAGAATAAAGAAGTAGTGGATGCTGTGACAAAAGACGGAGCATCAAAAGCGAATACGGATCGTGTTGAACTTAGCAATGACACAAAAGTTACAAAAAAGATGAGTGACGCTGAGAGAGCAGAATTAGTGAAGAGCCTGAAGGCAGATCTTGACAATCAGACAACTCGTTTTACTAACATGATGATGCAGATGTTCCAGAAGCAAGGCATTACAGGTCTGAAAGCAGGTAGTGACAGCTTTTGGAGACAGATTGCCAGCGGTAATTTCACAGTAGATGCCAAGACAAAGGCTGAGGCACAGGAAGCAATTTCTGAGGATGGATACTGGGGTGTAAAGCAGACTTCTCAGAGAATCTTTGATTTTGCAAAGGCACTTGCTGGGGATGATGTTGAGCAGATGAAGAAAATGCAGGCTGCGGTAGAGAAGGGATTCGGACAGGCTAAAAGTGCCTGGGGAGGAGAACTTCCTTCTATCTCAGGTGAAACCTACAATGCAGTCAGCGATTTGTTTGATGAGTACTATGCACAGGCTGGCGATAAATAAGACAGGAAATTGAGATGGCTGCTGCTTTCATTGATTGACTCAATTGGGGCAGCAGCATTTTTCTGATAATTATAACAGTTTAGCCGTGTATCTCATATTCGTATACTGAAAAAAATCAATTTTCCTCTTGCCAAAGTTTCATATATATGATAAGATAATTTGCGTTGAGAAAACTGATTAGGCACTTGTTTTCAATATGTAAAAGCCCCAAGGGGCAAATAGAAGACGGCTCCTTGGTCAAGCGGTTAAGACATCGCCCTTTCACGGCGGTAACACGGGTTCGATTCCCGTAGGAGTCATTGTTACTTGGACCCATAGCTCAGTTGGTTAGAGCAACCGGCTCATAACCGGTCGGTCCTGGGTTCGAGTCCCCGTGGGTCCATTTTATTTTAATAATTTATATGTTTTGGCCCGATGGCTCAGTTGGTTAGAGCGCCGCCCTGTCACGGCGGAGGTCGTGGGTTCGAGTCCCATTCGGGTCGTTGCTGTTGGACAAATTATTTACAGATAAGGGATCTTAGCTCAGCTGGGAGAGCATCTGCCTTACAAGCAGAGGGTCATAGGTTCGAGCCCTATAGGTCCCATTTTGCAGAGTAATCTGCGAAAATGCCGGCGTGGCGGAACAGGCAGACGCACAGGACTTAAAATCCTGCGGGACTAATCTCCCGTACCGGTTCGATTCCGGTCGCCGGCAGTTACTCAGAGGAGACGTTGGACTTTCCAGCGTTTCCTCATTTTTTTACAGTAACGGAACTTATTATTAGTAGGAGGATATTATCATGCAATATCAGATTATGGGAGAAACAATGCCAGTGGTGGAAATTACTTTTGATGCTGCTGGGGAAGAGATGTACACTCAGTCAGGAGGAATGTCTTGGATGACAGAGGGAGTGGAGATGTCTACAAACACCAGAGGAGGCCTGATGAAGGGGATTGGCAGAATGTTTGCAGGGGAATCCATGTTCATGGCGACCTATCAGTCGCAAATGCCAGGGGCAGTGATTGCATTTTCATCAACCGTGGCGGGTCGAATCCTCCCTATAGATTTAATGACAGAGGGAAATTTGATCTGTCAGAAAGGTGCGTTCCTCTGCGCTGAGAATGGGGTGAACCTGGATGTGGTGTTCACAAAGAAGATTTCTTCTGGACTGTTCGGTGGAGAAGGGTTTATTTTGCAGAAACTTAGCGGATCTGGCATGGCATTTTTAGAGATTGACGGAGATATGGTAGAGAAACGCCTTGAGCCAGGAGAGGTGTTGAAAGTGGATACTGGCAATGTGGTAGCTTTTAGCCCTGAAGTCGCCTATGAGGTAGAAATGGTCAAGGGCCTTGGAAATATTGTACTTGGTGGAGAAGGGCTATTCCTGACCAAGTTGACAGGGCCTGGAAGAGTGATTCTTCAGACTCAAAATATTTCTGAGTTTGCCGGCAGAATTGCCAAGTTTATTCCAACTGGGAAATAAATTTTTTTAAGAAAAAGGTTGATTTCTTCTGTACTTTATGCTATGATAATCAGGCAGTCGAAAAATAGGAAGTTTTTTGGCGGCGGATTATCATAGGAATGTGGGCGTAGCTCAGCTGGATAGAGCGTTTGGCTACGGACCAAAAGGTCGGGGGTTCGAATCCTCTCGCCCACGCTAAAAAATTCCTGACTGTGACAGTACAGTCAGGAGTTTTTTTGTTTCACAGGAAAGTTCTATGAACTCTTTGATATAATAAACACACTGTGCGACGAGTAGTGGAAATTCTTCTCTACTCAATTTAAAACAGAGGAGACTAAATGGATAGAAATGAATTTGTAAGTACGCTGCGTGCTGTGTTGACAGGAGAAGTGCCGCCTTCTGTGGTAGAAGATAATGTGCGCTACTATGACAGCTACATTTCACAGGAGATCGCAAGTGGAAAGAGCGAGAAAGAAGTAATGGAGATGCTTGGGGATCCGCGGCTGATTGCCAAGACGATTGTGGACACCCAGAGCCAAGGGGGAGGTGCCGGATCCTATGAGTATTCCTATACCCAGGAGAATCCAGAGTCCCAAAGGGCTTTCCACGCAGAAGTAAATGAGGAAGGCGGCGTTGACTTTAAATATAAGCGTTTTAATTTTAGTACCTGGTATGGACGTTTATTGCTTATGGTCATTTTGATTGTAGTATTACTTTTAGTCATTACAATTGTTGGGGGAATTCTCTCCTGGGTTTTGCCCATATTAGTGCCAGTTTTGCTTATTCTGTGGATTATTCGGATGTTTTTTGGGGATCGTTGATATATTGGAAGTAAATGGAAAAATAATTTGCGCCATAACAGACATAATAGGAATGTAAAACTTATTAAAAAGTTTAGGAGGCAAATTATTATGGCAAACAATGCAAACAACACAAACAATGCAAACAACGCAAATAATGCAAACAACACAAGCAATTCTTCCAGCAAGAATTCTTCTAACTCTAAGAGCTCCAAGAATTCCAGCAAGAATTCCTACAACGACAGCCAGAACTGCAACTACTAAGAAGAATAACTGCAGAGAAGCGGGAACCTGTGAAGGCTCCCGCTTTTATTCGACTTATCATATCAGATCCCTCCAGACAAGTATACCTTTGTTCACTGAAGGTCCATATGGAAGGGAAAGAGTAGGGGAACCTTTCAATAATGTAGGCATATGATATCTTATACCATAATAGAATAAAAGGTGAAGATATGGAATTTGCGACAATTTCCCCACGAGAGATAGATGCTTATCTGTTTCGGTCTGGTTATGTGATTGTTGACCTGAGAGAGCCGCGGGATTTCAGAAAGCTTCATTTAAAAGGAGCGATTTGTATTCCTTATGATCAGCTGGAGGAACGGGCTCGTATTTTGAAAAATCAAACTCTTGTCTTGTACTGTGAACGAGGCGGTACGAGTCTGATGGCTGCCAGAGAGCTGAGTGAGAAAGGTTATCGTGTCATGAGTATGATTGGCGGTATTCAGGCTTATAAAGGGAAAAACAGTGAAAGCTACCAGCAGATTAAGGATTGACAGCAGTATACCAGACATATTAAGATAAATGATAAGGTAGTTACGAAATGGAGATAATATGGAGACATTTGAACTGATAGCGCCCTGTCATTTTGGACTGGAAGCGGTATTAAAGAGAGAGATACTGGATCTGGGATATGAGATCCGTTTGGTAGAAGATGGAAAGGTTACTTTTATTGGAGATGCGCAAGCTATCTGCCAGGCAAATATTTTCCTGCGCACTGCAGAGAGGGTGCTTTTGAAGGTGGGAAAGTTTCGCGCTGTAACCTTTGATGAATTATTTGAGAATATTAAAAATCTTCCGTGGGAGCGCTATATTCCTGCTGACGGAAAGTTTTGGGTTACAAAGGCAACTTCCGTGAAAAGTCAATTGTTCAGCCCTTCAGATATTCAATCCATAGTCAAAAAGGCCATGGTAGAACGGATGAAAGGACACTATGGAATCAGTTGGTTTTCGGAAGAAGGAGCGGAATATCCGGTCCGTATTACATTTCTAAAGGACGAAGCGACCGTTGGAATTGATACGTCGGGTATTTCCCTACATAAACGGGGCTATCGAAAGTTGGCCAGTAAAGCGCCCATTACAGAGACTTTGGCGGCAGCTCTTATTATGTTAACGCCCTGGAAAAGAGATAGAATTTTAGTGGATCCCTTTTGCGGTTGTGGAACATTTCCCATTGAAGCGGCTATGATGGCAGCAAATATGGCACCAGGGATGAATCGTTCTTTTACAGCAGAAGCCTGGACAAGCTTGATTGCACGAAAGTACTGGTATGAGGCTGTCACTGAGGCAAATGATCTGTTGATGGAGTCTGTTGAGACAGATATTCAGGGGTATGATATTGATCCTGCCATGGTAAAGGCAGCAAGGGAAAATGCACGGGAAGCTGGCGTGGAACATCTGATTCATTTTCAGGCAAGGCCGGTCAGTCAGTTGCGTCATCCCAAAAAATATGGGTTTGTGATTACCAATCCCCCCTATGGAGAGCGATTGGAGGAAAAAGAGAAGCTGCCTGAGCTCTATGGACAGATTGGAGAAGCGCTTAGACAACTGGATAGCTGGTCGGCCTATCTGATTACCAGCTATGAGGAAGCAGAGCGTTATATTGGAAGAAAAGCAGATAAGAATCGTAAGATTTATAATGGCATGTTAAAGACTTATTTTTATCAGTTCCTTGGGCCGAAACCCCCGAGGAGGACAGGCTAATATTGTATGGGAAAGATAATAAGAAGAGGAATCCTGATTATTTTCTTTGGACTTTTGTTCCTTGTAGGAAAAGAAAAGCTTGAGCAATGGTATCAGGAAGAAACCCAGGCTACCGTTAGCAATGTAATGCAGATGATACCGGAGCCGTCAGAACTGAAGAAGAAAGAGATCGTCATTGAAAAGATACGGGAAGAAGTGGAGCTTCCACAGGTGTATGATTACCGGCAGGAAGGCAGGGATATACCGGTACGGGATCAGGGGCGATACGGAACTTGCTGGGCATTTGCCGCTCTCACGGCCATGGAGACAGCCCTGATGCCCGAAGAACTGATGGACTTTTCCCGGGATCATTTGAATTTTCAGAATCACTACCTTCTGTCCACAGAAGAAGGGGGATCTTATATTATGTCTGTGGCCTACCTAACTAGCTGGCAGGGCCCGGTCCTGGAAGAGGACGACCCTTATGGAGATAATGTATCTACCGAAGGATTGTCGGCGGTGAAGCACGTCCAGGAGGTTCGCATGCCAGATTATAAGGATTATCAGGCAGTCAAGCAGACGGTCTATTTATATGGCGGAGTGGAGAGCTCTTTATATGTGGACTTTACGAACTCTCAGGAGGAATCGGATTATTTCAACAGAGAATATTCCAGCTACTGCTATAATGGCCCGGAAGAACCCAATCACGATATAGTGATTATTGGGTGGGATGATACATATCCAGCTGAAAATTTCAGCGTGGAAGTGCAAGGAGACGGAGCATTTATCTGCCAAAATAGCTGGGGGACCAGTTTTGGTGAGGAAGGTATCTTTTATGTTTCCTACTATGATACGAATATCGGAAGCTATAGTGTAGCTTATACAAAGGTGGAGGATGTAGACAATTATGATGTACTGTATCAGTCAGATCTGTGTGGTTGGTCTGGACAGATAGGCTACAATTCTGATACAGGCTGCTTTGCCAATGTGTATGAGGCAACCAGCGATCAGGAGATACAGGCAGTGGGATTTTATGCTACAGGCGGCGACACAGAATATTATCTGGCTGTGATTCCTAATTTCCAGGATGAAAGTTCCTTAGAAAACCTGGAATATGTACAGGGAGGATACCTGCAGTATACAGGCTTTTATACAGTAAAGCTGGAGACGCCAGTGTCATTGGAGGCAGGACAGAAATTTGCAGTGGCAGTTCGGGTCAAGACTCCAGAGAGCACCTATCCCATAGCGGCCGAATTTGCCCTATCGGAGTTTGGCGAGGCAGTGGATTTGAGCGATGGAGAGGGTTATATCAGCTCAGATGGAAGAAATTGGGAGAACGTCGAAGATACACAAAATAGTAATTTGTGTCTAAAAGTATATGCTTGTGAAAAAGAAATAGAATCAGAGGAAAACCAATGAAAGAAAAAATTATATTTGCCACTGGAAATGAAGGAAAGATGAGAGAGATCCGCATGATTTTGGAGGATCTTGGAATGGAAATTCTCTCTATGAAAGAAGTAGATATTCAGGCGGACATTGAAGAAAATGGCTCTACCTTTGAAGAAAATGCAGTGATTAAAGCAAAAGCTGTGATGGAATTGACAGGAACCATTGTCCTGGCGGATGATTCCGGTCTGGAAATCGATTATCTGAATAAAGAGCCTGGTATCTACTCTGCCCGGTATATGGGGGAGGATACCTCCTATCGAATCAAAAATCAGAATTTGATTGACCGATTAGACGGAGTACCGGAGGAAAAGCGCACCGCCCGTTTTGTCTGTGTGATAGCGGCTGCTTTGCCGGACGGTCGCGTACTGGTGACACGAGGCGCCATTGAGGGGATCATCGGATACGAAGAGCGGGGCGAGGGCGGATTTGGGTACGATCCTATCTTTTTCCTGCCTGAATATGGCTGTTCAACCGCAGAGCTTTCCATGGAGAAGAAAAATGAGCTGAGTCATCGAGGAAAAGCCTTGAGAGCCATGAAAGAAGAATTAAAAAAAGCCTTGGGATTTAAGAGAGGAATATAGAAAATGAAAGTACTGATTGTCAGTGATACCCACGGAAGAGACAGGGTTCTTAAAAATCTGTTGCAACGCATAAAGCCTATTGACATGCTGATTCACTGTGGAGACGTGGAGGGGAGTGAAGATTATATTCGTGCTATGGCAGAGTGCCCGGTACACATGGTAGCGGGAAACAATGATTTTTTCTGTGATTTGCCAAAGGAAGAGGATTTTTACATAGGAAAATATCGTGTTTTGCTGACTCATGGACATTATTATTATATTTCTATGGGAACCCAGATGATTAAGGAGGATGCCCGGGCCCGGGGATTCGATATTGCTATGTTTGGTCATACTCATAGGCCCTACCTTGACCAAAATAAAGATATTACGGTCCTGAATCCAGGAAGTCTCTCTTATCCCCGACAGGAGGGGAGAAAGCCCAGCTATATGATTATGGAATTGGACCAGGAGGGACAGGCACATTTTACGATAAATTATTTATCAGATTAGCTACGAAGAAACTGTTACAAATTGTTAAAAAAATGATTGACATTTGAAAAGTTATATAGTAGAATATGTCTTGCGTCACGTAATGACAATATATGTGAATAACTACGGGGTGTGGCTCAGCTTGGCTAGAGCGCCTGGTTTGGGACCAGGAGGTCGCAGGTTCGAATCCTGTCACCCCGATATCTGCGGGTGTAGTTCAATGGTAGAACACCAGCCTTCCAAGCTGGACACGTGGGTTCGATTCCCATCACCCGCTTGTATTGAGCACTCAGCCAAATATGGTATTTTGGTCCTGTTGCAAAAAGGTGTCAGACTGTTTGTTGTTTTACCAGGCAGGAAACGTTGCTTGATACTCTGTGTTCGTAGCTCAGCTGGATAGAGCAACGGCCTTCTAAGCCGTGGGTCGGGGGTTCGAATCCCTTCGAGCACATTAGCGGGAAATTTATCATGTAGCTCACTACAAGATATATTGACTGATAAATCATTATGGTGGGTATAGCGCAGTTGGTTAGCGCGCCAGATTGTGGCTCTGGAGGCCAAGGGTTCGAATCCCTTTATCCACCCTTTGCGAAAGCAATTTTTGGGCTATCGCCAAGCGGTAAGGCACAGGACTTTGACTCCTGCATTCGCTGGTTCAAATCCAGCTAGCCCAGTTTGGGCAGATGCAGGACAACCTGTTCTTCTCAAAATAGGGAGCATTAGCTCAGGTGGTAGAGCACTTGACTTTTAATCAAGTTGTCCGGGGTTCGAATCCCCGATGCTTCATGCATGATAAGGGGCCGTAACAGACTGATAAGTTGTTGCGGCTGACTTCTTCTTAAGAGCAATTCAAAAAAGATGAAGCTTGCTATCAAGCGGATATGGCGGAATTGGCAGACGCGATAGATTTAGGTTCTATTGTCAACAGACGTGCAGGTTCAAGTCCTGTTATCCGCATCAAACGGCGCGAAGCCTGAACACGAGTGGTTCAGGCCTCGCGCCGTTTTGCACATGAAAAGAATCGTGTCAACTAGAAAGCCAGTATTGAAATACCAGGTATAGTTGTGTTATAGTGATAGAAGTTAAGGAGGCTTACAAAATGGCTGTATGGAAAAAAATGACTGCGCTTACCCTGAGCGGGCTGCTAATTTTCTCAATGTGCGCCTGCAAAGGAAAGGAGAGCGAAGGTGAAGATATAGATATACAAGTAGTTCCAGAAGAAGAGCAGGAAAGCGTGCCAGAGGAAGTAGAGGAAGAAGTTCCTGCGGTTCTTTCTGATTTGGATGCAACCATTTCCTGGTGGACATACCCTGTTTTTGTCCAGGATGAGGAGCAGGAGGATGGAGTCTATGAACAGCATCTTATCGAGGAGTTTAATAAAAAGTATCCCAATATTAAAGTAGAGTTGAACTTATTGGACTATGCAGAAGGTCCAGATCAGGTTCAGGGACTGATAGAAGCCGAGGGCGGAGAACTGCCAGATGTCTTGTTGGACGGGCCAGGGAGAATCAGTACTTATGCCAAAGAAGGTGTTTTAGCAGATCTGGGGAGCATGTTTACAGAGGAAGTGGAATCTGATATGGTAAGTGATGGGATCTTAAGTGCCTGCCGGAGTGGAGACACTTATGTCATGTACCCCTTAAGCGCCTCCAATTATGTGATGGCCTTTAACCGATATATGGTGGAGGGATCTGGGGCTATGGAGTTGATGAATCAGGAGGGAGCCCGTCTGTGGACCACAGAGGCTTTTGAGCAGGTTTTAGAGCGCTTGAACACTTCTGGCTTTAACAGTGGAAGTTTTTACTGTTCTGGGATTGCAGGGGATTATGCAACCAGATCTTTTGTCACTAATTTATATGATGGGAGTCTGATGAATGAGGATAAAAGCGCTTATACGATGGACAGCGAGGCCAATCAGACAGCATTAACGAAGATCCAGGAATGGATGGAAAATGGTTGGATCCAAAATGGCTCTGGTTCCTCCGGGGCAGACGCAGTTACTTCCTTTGTGAATGGTGAGAGCTCGTATTGTCTTTTGTGGAGTCTCCCTCAGGCTATCAGCAATGCTCAGACGTTGGCGGAGAATGGGGTGGAAGCTGTTGTGATGCCGTACCCTTCCGCAGATGGCACGCCGTCTCTGGAATATATCCTGAACGGTTTTTGCATTTTCCATCAGGAAGATGAAAAAAGGGAAGAGGCATCCCGGTATTTTGTAGATTTTCTCTGTAATGATGAGACAGTGGCGGTGGAAAATGTAATTCGTAGCGGAGCATTTCCAGTACGGACCTCCATGGGGGATATCTATGAGGGTAATGAACAGGCTCAGTTATACGAAGCACTTTTGCCCTACAGCGGCACGTATTATAACAAGGTGGAAGGCTTTGAGGAGATGCGGGTTTATTGGTATCAGATGGCGGCCGAGATTTTGAACAAAGAATACAGTGTCGAGGAGTCTACAAAAAGTTTTGTAGAGTATGCAAATAAAACATTGATAAAAAAAGAACCCACGATAGAATAAGTAGTTAGAGATACAGGGACCTTGAGATACGGACAAGCCGTGTCCGGGTTCCTGTTTGCGTAGGAGGTAAGCTTATGATAGGAATTCGGGGCGGGCGCATCCTAGACCCGGCAAAGGGAACAGAGCGAGTGGCAGATGTTGTAATTCATGAAGGAAGGATTTTGTCTGTGGGAGAACCCATAGAGGAAGAAAAGTGTGAAAAGATTCTGGAGGCATCAGGGCTTTCGATTGCGCCAGGCCTGATGGATGTGCATGTACACTTTCGGGATCCAGGTCTTACTTATAAAGAGGACATTGAGACAGGGGCAAAAGCGGCAGCCCGGGGCGGTTTCACTACTGTGGTCTGTATGGCAAATACAAAGCCAGTCATTGACAACCCAGAAGTGCTTTTACAGGTATTAGAAAAGGGAAAAAAGACAGGAATTCATGTGTGGACCTGCGGAACTGTCACGAAGGGAATGAAGGGAAAAGAGCTGACAGACATGGAAGCTTTGCGCGAGCTGGGGGCAGCAGGCTTTACAGACGATGGAATCCCTATTTTAGATGAAAAAGTACTGCTTGAGGCTATGGAAAAGGGTAAGAGCCTGGGGGTGCCTATCAGCCTTCACGAGGAAGATGCTTCCCTGATTCTCAACAATGGAATCAATCAGGGGGCGGTGTCTGAGAAGTTGGGAATCGGCGGTTCTCCCTGTGAGGCAGAGATACGCCTGGTAGAGCGGGACTGTCAGTTGGCAAAAAAGACTGGAGCAAAAGTGAATGTTCAGCATATCAGTACAGCAGGGGCTGTGGAAGCTGTGCGTAGGGCAAAAAAAGCAGGGGCACATGTGTGGGCAGAGGCTTCACCTCATCATTTTACTTTGACGCAGGAAGCTGTCTTGAGATACGGAACACTGGCTAAGATGAATCCGCCCCTGCGGACAGAGGCAGATCGGCAAGCCATCATAGAGGGATTAAAAGATGGAACCATTGATATGATAGCCACTGACCACGCACCTCACAGCAGAGAGGAAAAAGAGAAGCCGCTCACAGAAGCGCCCAGCGGAATCATTGGATTAGAGACAGCTCTGGCTCTTGGAATTACCCATCTTGTAGTTCCCGGACATTTAACCCTCATGCAGCTCATGGAGAAAATGAGCAAAAATCCGGCAAGATTGTATGGAGTGAAATATATGGGGATTGTGCCGGGAGCACCGGCCGATCTGGTAATTTTTGATGAAAATGAGAAGTGGACTGTGGAGACCTTTGTGTCAAAAGCGTGTAATTCCCCTTTCCGGGGAGAGACTCTCCAGGGAAGAGTGCGGTATACAATCTGCAATGGTAAAATAGTCTATGAGGCGGAAAACATGAGTTAAGTTAAGGAAGGGGCAAATAGGTGAATAACAAAATTAAACGTGTGTTTTTAATTGTGCTGGACAGTGTGGGAATCGGAGAACTGCCAGACGCAGATGCATTTGGCGACCGGGGAAGTAATACTCTGAAAGCTTGTTATGATTCGGGAAAGCTCTGTGTTCCTAATATGGAGCGATTGGGATTGTTCGCCATCCAGGGAAATGAGTATGGAAGGCGGATAGATGTACCTGAGATAGAAGGGAGTTTTGGCAGGCTCAAGGAGAGCTCCCTGGGTAAGGATACGACCATTGGACACTGGGAGATCGCTGGATTGATCTCTCCAAAACCCATGCCTACGTACCCAAATGGGTTCCCAGAAGAGATCATAGAGGAGTTTTCCCGCCGAACTGGGAGAGGAGTGCTCTGTAATCAGCCTTATTCCGGGACAGAGGTGATCAAAAAGTATGGGGAAGAGCATAAAAGGACAGGGGACCTAATCGTATATACTTCTGCAGACAGCGTGTTTCAGGTAGCAGCTCACGAGGAGATTGTTCCTTTGCAGGAGCTTTACCACTATTGTGAGATCGCCAGAGAGCTTCTTCAGGGGGAACACGGCGTGGGACGAGTCATTGCAAGACCTTTTATTGGAGAAAATGGAAATTTTACACGGACTGCCAACCGCCATGATTTTTCTTTGATACCACCCAGAGATACCCTCTGTGACCTGATGAAGAAACATGGGCTTGATGTCATTGGAATCGGTAAGATCTATGATATTTTTGCTGGGAAGTCCATCACAGAGAGTACCAGGACGAAAAATAACACAGATGGAATGGAGAAGACCATAGAGCTTCTTTCCAAAGACTTTACAGGCCTGGCTTTTGTGAACCTGGTTGACTTTGATATGGTATATGGCCATAGAAATGATGTTCCTGGCTATACGAAGGCTTTAAATACATTTGATGAACAGCTGGGAACCTTTTTGAAAGGAATGATGGAGGATGATGTGCTGCTGATTACCGCAGATCACGGCTGTGATCCGTCTACCCCCAGTACGGATCACTCCAGAGAGTATGTGCCATTATTGGCCTGGGGCCAGGAGATACAGCCCAATGTGAATTTGGGAACAAGAAGTACTTTTGCAGATATCAGCGCCACGATATTAGAAATGTTTCACATCAAAAATACCATTGATGGAGATAGCTTTTTCAAGGAGATAAAAAGAGAGTAGAAAAAGGATGAAAAAATTGAGGAGCCTTACCAGTCACGAATTATGGTAAACTCCTCAATTATCCTTTTGCTTTGTAGCAAGTAATTTCTTTTTGAATAAAACGAATTCACGAACTTCTTGTTGAGTTTCAGAAGGAAAAGATTTATAGTTCATAACCATTCTGGCATCTGGACCAGTCAGACCTATAGAACTATTTTCTGACAAAAGCGCCATATGCTCGCCGCCAGGGGAATCCTCGGCAATCTTCTTTTGGGAAAGATCCATATAGAGCAGGGCATCCACAGAGATATGATACAGATTGGAAAGTTCAATCACTGTTTTTAAATCTGGCAAACGCTTTCCCGTTTCATAAAGAGAATAAGTCTGACGCGCAATGTGTATCAGGCTGCTGAGTTCTTCTTGAGTATATTTATTTAACTCGCGTAATTCACGCATATTCTTAGCAACTCTCAATTCAGCCATTCCCCAATCTCCCTAAAGCTATGTGTCAGTGAAAAGATTGGGAATATTATACCAGCTCCTGGCCATTTATATTCAAAACGTCAAAATTCGTAGCAAAAATATCGAAAATTGTCGTTAAAAGATTGCAAAATAAAAAAACAATATGTATAATAATAATGTCAACTATGGCGGTAGTTGATAGATTAAAGTATGCATTTTGTGAATTTCACAAAAGCATATGAGGAGCCGGAGAGAGACGCGTGGAGTACACGCTTTCCCTTTCTGGCTCCAAATTGATCTTTCTAACATTCTGTATGCTCTGGGAATCTCTTTTGACTGAGAGTACTGTTATGGTACTCTGTAGACCAAGTGACTTCTTCCCCAAACCAGTCTGGGGGAAGGAAAGCTTTTGCCTGCTCCTCTGAAATGAATTCTACCTCCCCAAGGATCAACCCCTGAAACGGAGGAGAAAAAATATCCAATTCAATGGTGAGCCCTCCCTCCCAAGGGATTCGATAGCGTCGCTTTTTTATAATATTTCCGTCTGCTTTTTTCTTTAGATGGGTGTAGCTCTCTGCTGTCAGGGGAAGATTATACTCCTCCCGGCTCATGAGCCCTTTTGACTTGTAGGTGAGGGTATATTCGTCATCGCTTTGGCGAACCCGGACGACTGGCTCTGTGCAGAGATATGCCTGTTCTAAAATCTGAGAAGGGTATGTTTCCAGATCTTCTGGAAGCTGTTTGATTAAGAATTTTCGCTCTATTTCCATAAATGCATCTCCTTATTGTACACTGAGGGTAGGTAGATTATATATATCATATAACACTGGATAATTCAACGAAAAGTTGTTATAATGAATGGCGAGAGATGGCGATAAAATTTTTGAGGAGGTATAAAGCTCATGAAGAAAGTAAGCGTTTTTTTGGCAACTGGTTTTGAGGAGGTGGAATGTCTCACAGTCGTGGATTTGTTACGCCGCGCAGGGATGGAAGTGACACTGGTATCTATAAAAGATACGCAGCAGATTACTGGAAGTAATGGAATCACAGTTCTGGCAGACAAATATTTTGATGATATGGATTATGCTGCCATGGATCTTCTCGTTCTTCCAGGGGGACAGCCAGGAACTACGAATCTGAAAGCCTGCGACAAGCTTCTGAATCTCTTACATGATTTCAATAACAATGGCAGAAAGATTGCTGCAATCTGTGCGGCTCCCACAGTCCTTGGCCATATGGGAATCTTAAAAGGGAAAAAGGCCACCTGCTATCCCGGATGCGAGGGAGAATTGGAGGGAGCAGAATTTTTGGAAGATCGGGTAGTTATAGATGGCAACATTACCACAAGCCGTGGCATTGGAACAGCCATTCCTTTTGCGCTTTCTTTGATTGAACAGCTTGACAGTAAAGAGAAGGCTGAGGAGATCCGCACCGGCATAGTTTATGGACATAATTAAAAATGGCCTGCCAATCATTACCATTATAACTCCATGCTGAACCACACATAATAGGTGCATGGAGGTGATACAGATGACAGAACAGTCTAAGTCAAATCAGATGGCAGTTCCAGAAGCAAAGGCAGCAATGAACCGCTTCAAAGAGGAAGTTGCCAGCGAACTGGGAGTACCTTTGAAAGAAGGTTACAATGGCGACTTAACTTCTGCTCAGGCAGGTTCCATCGGTGGCGAAATGGTTAAAAAGATGATCATGAAGCAGGAACAGCAGATGAGCGGTAAATAAAAGCGTATATGAAAATGAAATGAGAAAGGATAGCTTCTTGTATATCAAAAATGATGTATGAGGGGCTATTTTTCTTTGGATAACAGTTCAGCCATCATTGGTAAGATGAGCGAGTCATGCTTGCATGAATGGAATGAGCACATCTTGCCGATAATGAGCAAAGTTAGCTGCGTCAGCAGCGGGAAAGCGCCGGAGGCGCCTTTGCGAATGGCGCGGGCTGAACTGCCACTTCCCTGAATTGATTCGCGAATAAAAATCCAGATAATACTTGATTTTTACAGCTTCCTCATGCTATACTTCTATAATGACTGCGAGTATGTAAAAATTTGTGGAT
Organism: Clostridia bacterium; assembly: GCA_910574475.1. Lineage (GTDB taxonomy): Bacteria > Bacillota > Clostridia > Lachnospirales > Lachnospiraceae > Laedolimicola. The sequence goes on from CAJTAT010000013.1 coordinate 28,091, forward strand.
ACACAATTTAAGGAGGAAATAAAAAATGAGTTTACAGGTGGAAAAATTAGAGAAAAATATGGCAAAGCTTACTATTGAGGTATCAGCTGAGGAGCTGGAAAAAGCTCTGCAGAGTGCATATATGAAAAATAGAAAAAAAATCAATATTCCTGGTTTCCGTAAAGGAAAAGCACCCCGCCAGATGCTGGAAAAGATGTATGGACCAGAGATTTTTTATGATGATGCAGCAAATGCTCTGATTCCAGGCGCATATGCAGATGCATCTGCAGAGTGCGAGCTGACCCTGGTGTCACGTCCAACGATTGACATTGTACAGATTGAGAAAGGAAAGCCCTTTATTTTTACTGCGGAAGTGGCAGTGAAGCCAGAGGTGACATTGGGAACCTATAAGGGCATTGAGATTGAGAAGATCGATATGACTGTGAGCGAGGATGATGTGAACGCTGCTGTGGACAAAGAGCGTGAGAATAATTCCAGAGTCATTGCCGTAGAGGATCGGGCCGTACAGGATGGAGATATGACAGTCATTGACTTTGAGGGCTTTGTGGATGGTACTCCATTTGAAGGCGGTAAGGGGACAGATTATCCTCTGACCATTGGATCCGGTGCATTTATCCCAGGATTCGAGGAGCAGCTTGTAGGGGCGGAGATTGGAAAAGAAGTGGAAGTTCAGGTGACTTTCCCGGAAGAGTACCACGCAAAAGATCTGGCTGGAAAGCCTGCTGTATTTAAGTGCACAGTAAAGGAAATCAAAGTAAAAGAGCTTCCAGAGGCAGATGATGATTTTGCAATGGATGTATCTGAGTTTGATACCATGGAAGAATACAAGGCTGATGTGAGAAAGAAACTGGAGGAAAAGAAGGCGGAGGAAGCAAAAGCCCAGAAAGAAGACGCTGTGATTGAAAAACTTATTGAGGGCGCACAGATGGAGATTCCAGACGCTATGGTTGAGTCTCGGGCAGAGCAGATGGTGGATGAGTTTGCTCAGAGAGTCCAGATGCAGGGAATGTCTTTCGAGCAGTATATGCAGTACTCCGGCATGTCTGATGTAGATAGCATGATAGAGAGAATGAAGCCTCAGGCAGTTAAGAGAATTCAGAGCAGACTTGTCCTGGAAGCTGTCGCTGCAGCAGAACAGATTGAGATCAGCGAGGAAGAGATCGAGGCTGAGATTCAGAAAATGGCAGATGCCTACAAGATGGAATTAGAGAAAGTGAAGGAGCTGCTCAGCGATTCAGAGAGGAATAATATCAAAGAAGATCTGGCAGTTCAGAAGGCCATTGAAGTAGTGACAGAGGCTGCTATCGAAAAATAATGTAATATCCGTATATTTTAAGAAGGGAATGAAATAAATGGTTAATATGAGTTTAGTACCTTATGTCATTGAACAGACGAGTAGGGGCGAACGTTCCTATGATATTTACTCAAGACTTCTGAAGGACAGGATCATTTTCCTGGGTGAGGAAGTAACGGATGTGTCTGCAGGTTTGGTTGTGTCTCAGCTTCTATTCCTGGAATCTGAGGATCCAGGCAAAGATATTAATCTGTATATTAACAGCCCGGGAGGATCTGTGACAGCAGGTATGGCTATCTATGATACCATGCAGTATATTAAATGTGATGTGTCTACTATTTGTATGGGAATGGCAGCCAGCATGGGAGCATTTTTGCTGGCAGGCGGAGCCAAGGGAAAGCGCATGGCCCTGCCCAATGCAGAGATTATGATCCATCAGCCGTCAGGGGGCGCCAAAGGCCAGGCTACAGATATTAAGATTGTAGCAGACCATATTCAGAGAACAAAACGGAAGCTCAATGAGATTCTGTCAGCCAACACAGGGCAACCCTTGGAGGTCATTGAAGTGGACACAGAGCGCGATAATTACATGAGCGCTGAGGAGGCTGTAAAATACGGCCTTATTGATAGTATTATTGTAAATCGTAAGTAAGAGGACAAATAAAAATATGGCAAGAAATGGTGATGATAAGGTAAGATGTTCCTTCTGTGGAAAGACAGGGGATCAGGTACGAAAGATGATATCCGGCCCCAGTGGTACCTTTATCTGTGACGAGTGCATTGAACTGTGTGCAGAGCTTATAGAAGATGAGTTTGATCAGGAAGATCTGGAGATTGACGATGAGGAGATCAATCTTTTAAAACCCAAAGAGATTAAAAAATTCCTGGACGACTATGTGATTGGACAGGAGGAAGCCAAGAAGGTACTTTCTGTGGCTGTCTATAACCATTATAAAAGGATTTTGGCAGTCAAAGATAAGGAATTGGATGTGGAGCTGCAAAAGAGCAATATTCTAATGTTGGGACCTACTGGGTCAGGTAAGACACTTCTGGCGCAGACTTTGGCCAGAATGTTGAATGTTCCCTTTGCAATTGCAGACGCCACTTCTCTGACAGAAGCCGGCTATGTGGGCGAGGATGTGGAAAACATTCTCTTGAAGTTGATTCAGGCTTCGGACTATGATGTGGAACGTGCAGAGCACGGAATTATTTACATTGACGAGATTGATAAGATTACAAGGAAATCTGAGAACCCTTCGATTACCAGAGATGTATCAGGAGAGGGTGTGCAGCAGGCATTGTTGAAAATCCTGGAGGGCACAGTTGCCTCTGTTCCACCACAGGGTGGAAGAAAGCATCCCCACCAGGAGCTGATCCAGATAGACACCACCAATATTCTGTTTATCTGCGGAGGCGCTTTTGAGGGATTAGATAAGGTGATTGAACGGCGCATGGATCGTCGCTCTATTGGTTTTAATTCTGAGATTAATAAACCCAACCAGGAAGAGAATGTGGGTAAGCTCTTAAGAGGCGTACTTCCAGAGGACCTTGTAAAGTTTGGTATGATACCAGAATTTGTGGGACGTGTACCTGTGACAGTGGCGCTGGATGCTCTGACGAAGGAGGACATGGTACGGATTCTTCTGGAGCCGAAGAATTCGATTGTGAAGCAATACAAGAAATTGTTCGAGCTGGATGGTGTGAAATTATCTTTTGAGCGAGAAGCCATAGAAGCCATCGCCGGAGAGACTGTGACAAGAAAGACAGGAGCCAGAGGTTTACGTGCAATTATGGAGCACATTATGATGGACACGATGTATGAGATTCCATCAGATGAGACGATTACCAACTGTATCATTACGAAAGAAGTCGTAGAGGGAACAGGAAAACCTGTGACGACAAGCAATGAGATGAGATTCCGAGCTTAGCTGGGAATCTCATTGTTTACAGGAACTTTTAATATGGAGGAAATACGGTGAGCAGATTTATACAGATATTGCCGGTAGTTGCGCTGCGCGGTATGACAATTCTCCCGGATATGGTAATACATTTTGATGTCAGCAGGCCCCGTTCGGCGAAAGCCATTGAACAGGCTATGCTGCGGGAACAAAAGATATTTCTGGTGACACAGAGGGACGCTCAGGTAGAGAATCCGGGACCGGAAGATCTCTGTCGCATAGGGACAATTGCTGTGGTGAAGCAGGTGATTAAACTCCCTCACAACATTCTGCGCATACTGGCAGAAGGGTTGGAACGGGGGGAACTGTCCTCATTTGAGCAGGATGGAGAATACTTAGAGGCAGAAGTTATTCGGTTTGAGGAAGAGAAGCTGGATGACATATCCCCAAGTTATCGTGAGGCTATGGTGCGGAACCTGGCGGAAATTTTTCATCAGTACTGTCAGGAGAGCGGCAAAGTGGGAAAGGATCTGGAGCGCCAGATTGGAGAAATCAATGATCTGGCAAAGATGGTAAGCCAAATCATGATCAATATTCCCATCTTTTACGAGGAAAAACAGCGACTTTTAGAAGCAGTCAATCTGACAGAGCGCTATGAACTTTTGTGTGTTTTGATGAACAATGAGATTGAAGTAATGCGCTTTAAGCGGGATCTTCAGGCAAAAGTCAAGAGCCGGGTGGACAAGAATCAGAAGGAATATCTTTTGCGGGAGCAGTTAAAGGTGATTCGAAAAGAGCTGGGAGAGGATACTACAGGGTCTGATGCCGATCACTTTTTAGAAGCGCTGGAAAAGCTGAAGGCTTCTAAGGCAGTAAAAGAAAAGATACGAAAAGAAATCGATCGCTTTAAGAATATTGCAAATAATTCTTCAGAGAGCGCAGTGATTCGTGGGTACATCGAGACATTGTTGGATCTGCCCTGGGATAAGACTTCCAGGGACAGCACAGATCTGAAGCGTTCGGAAAACATTTTAAACGAAGATCACTATGGGATGGAAAAGGTCAAGGAGCGGGTACTGGAATACCTGGCTGTGCGCACTCTGACAAAGAAGGGCAGCAGCCCGATTCTCTGCCTAGTAGGGCCTCCAGGGACAGGCAAGACTTCTATCGCCCGGTCTGTTGCCAGGGCACTCAATAAGAAATATATCCGCATTTGCCTGGGAGGCGTCCGGGATGAGGCAGAGATCCGGGGACACCGGAGAACCTACGTGGGGGCTATGCCTGGAAGAATCGCCGTTGGCATGCGCCAGGCAGGAGTAAAAAATCCTCTGATGCTTCTGGATGAGATTGACAAGGTAAGCAGCGACTATAAGGGGGATACTTCTTCCGCATTGTTGGAAGTGTTGGATTCTGAACAGAACAATCATTTTCAGGATCATTATGTGGAGATTCCTTTAGATTTGTCAGAAGTGCTCTTCATTGCCACAGCCAATGATATGCATACCATTCCCCGGCCGCTTCTTGATCGAATGGAGATTATTGAGGTCAGCAGTTATACAGAGAATGAGAAAGTGCACATAGCCAGAGAGCATTTGATTGGGAAGCAGATGGAGAAAAACGGCCTCAAGGAGGAACAGCTTTCTATCAGTGCAAAGGCTCTGGAACAGTTGATTCACAGCTATACAAGGGAAGCAGGTGTCCGCCAGCTGGAACGCAAGATCGGGGAGGTCTGCCGCAAGGCTGCCCGGGAAATCCTGGAACATAAAAAAAAGACCGTCAAATTGACGGAGAACAACCTGGAAAAATATCTGGGAAAACCGAGATATGTCTTTGACATGGCAAATGAGACGGATGAGATTGGAATCGTCCGGGGACTGGCCTGGACAAGTGTGGGAGGCGACACCCTTCAGATTGAGGTTAATATGATGCCCGGGAAGGGCGAGATCTCGCTGACAGGACAGCTTGGAGATGTGATGAAGGAGTCGGCTCGGACAGGTCTCAGCTATATACGCTCTGTCAGTGAGAGCTACGGGATCGACAAAGAGTTTTTTCAGGAGCACGATATCCATATTCATATACCTGAGGGGGCAGTACCCAAAGATGGGCCTTCCGCGGGCATTACTATGGCTACGGCTATGCTGTCGGCCATTACGAAGATTCCTGTATATGCCCATGTGGCCATGACTGGAGAGATTACTCTTCGGGGGCGTGTGCTTCCCATTGGAGGATTAAAGGAAAAGATTCTTGCTGCAAAAAATGCAGGGATACGAACAGTGCTTGTTCCAGCCAAGAATAAACGTGATGTAGAGGAGATTTCTGCAGAGATTAAGAAGGGTATTCAGATTGTCTATGTAGAACAGATGAAAGATGTATTAGAGGTAGCTTTTCATGATCATTAAAAATGTCAGCTTAGAGACGGTATGTGGAATCACCAGCAGGCTGCCGGAGAATGAGCGTCTAGAGATAGCATTTGCAGGGAAATCCAATGTGGGGAAATCCTCTCTTATCAATGCTCTGATGAATCGAAAGTCTCTGGCTCGGACTTCCGCGCAACCTGGAAAGACTCAGACGATTAATTTTTATAATATTAATGATGACCTTTACCTGGTGGATCTGCCCGGCTATGGTTACGCCAAGGTGTCTCAGGAAAGCAAGGAAAAATGGGGAAAGCTGGTGGAGCGTTATCTCCATGGCTCCAGGCAGCTTCGAGCAGTGTTTCTGCTGATTGACATCCGCCATGAACCTTCCGGCAACGACAGACAGATGTATGAATGGATCGTTCACAATGGGTATGATCCGATTATCATAGCTACAAAGCTGGACAAGATTAACCGAAGTCAGGTGCAGAAGCATTTGAAAATGATACGCACAGGGCTGGCAGTGAAATCAGGGACGGTGATTCTGCCGTTCTCCGCCTCCACCAAGCAGGGGCGAGAGGAAATCTGGGATTTGATAGATCAACTGTTGTCAATAAATGATATGGATCACAATTGAAGAAAACAGAGGTGAGGAAGATGCCTGGCAAATATCTGAGAGATATAGTAAATGTGGTCTTGTTTTTTGTGGGTGCGGTTCTGCTTTTCGTTTTAGCGCCGAAGCTGTTAATGTTCTTTATGCCTTTTGTGGTGGGTTGGATCATTGCAATGATTGCCAATCCTTTAGTACATTTTTTGGAAAAAAGGCTTAAGATTGTGAGAAAACATGGCTCTGTTCTGATTATTATTACAGCCATTGCCCTGGTAGTTCTCGTGGGATATCTGATTATTGCAAAAGCAGCCAGGGAGCTATATGGATTTATTAATCTTCTTCCTGAAATTTACAGCACCCTTCTTCAAGACTTGTCGGAAATCGAGACAAACCTTCAAGGGATCTCAGGAAGATTTCCGCCCCAGTTCAGCCAGGCGGTTGCCAATCTGACAGATAGCCTCACCCAGTCTTTGGGGGATATTATCGGAGCCATCGGAGCTCCCACCATAACAGCCGCTGGGACAGTGGCAAAGAATATTCCCAATGCATTGGTTCATGTGATATTTACGATTTTGTCAGCTTATTTCTTTATTGCAGAGCGGGATGGAATTGTTCGTGTCATCAGAGAGCACATTCCTATAGAAATGCGAGAAAAGTGGAACTTTATTACAGGGAAATTCAAAGGGGCAGTAGGAGGATATTTTAAAGCTCAGTTTAAGATCATGGGCATTGTATTTGCTATTTTATTTGTGGGATTTCTGATCCTACATATTAAATACGCTATTTTGCTTGCATTTTTAATTGCTTTTTTAGATTTTCTTCCCTTTTTTGGCACAGGGACAGCTTTAATACCGTGGGCGATTTTCAAGGTGCTGAGCTCAGACTATGAGTTTGCTGTGGGCCTGATTATTATATATCTCATCAGCCAGTTGGTGCGCCAGGTGATACAGCCCAAGATTGTGGGGGATATGATGGGCTTGAATCCCCTGACAACCCTGTTTTTTATGTTTATTGGATATAAAGTGAGCAATATTTTTGGCATGATTCTTGCTGTACCAATTGGTATGATATTGATCAGCCTCTATCAGGCGGGAGCTTTCGACGATGTTCTTCAGGATATCAGGGAGCTGGCAGAAGGATTGGATCATTTTAGGAGGAGAAAATAATATGAAAGTATTTGTCTTTAGTTACCGCGATTTTGATGAAGCGGAGTATTTTACAAAATGCAGCCAGGAGCTGGGGATTGAGCTTGGCATTTGCAGGGAGGCCCCTTCCCTGGAAAATCTTAATCTGGCGGAGGGGTATGAGTATATCAGTATTCTTACCTCAAAGATAGATTCTCCTTTGCTGGAGAAAATGAAAGAACTGGGGATTCGTATGATCTCCACCCGAACCATTGGCTATGATCATATTGATTGTGCAAAAGCCAGGGAGTTGGGAATTCAGATCAGCAATGCTCCTTATTCTCCCAACGGAGTGGCAGATTATGCTATTATGCTTATGCTCATGGCCTCCAGAAAGATGAAGCATATTATGGAGCGGTCTGATATTCAGGACTTTTCCCTAAAAGGCATCCAGGGCCGGGAATTCGCCTCATTTACTGTGGGAATTGTGGGTACAGGCCGAATCGGAAAGACTGTCCTGAAGCATTTGAGTGGCTTTGGCTGCAAACTTTTGGCTTATGATCTGTATCCCAGCCAGGAAGCAGAACAGTATGCCACATACGTCAGCCTGGAAGAGCTCTTTGCCCAGTGTGATCTGATTAGCTTACATACACCTCTGACAGAGGACAATTACCATATGATCAACGCAGAATCTATCTCCAGGATGAAGGAACGGGTGATACTGGTCAATACAGCCAGAGGAGGGCTCATTGATTCGGAAGCTTTGATTGAAGGCTTGGAAAAGGGAAAAATCGGCGCTGCCGCCTTAGATGTAGTGGAGAAAGAATTTGGACTTTACTACTTTGACCTGAAATCAGAAGTGTTGGATAATCGTGAACTGGCTATTTTAAAAAGCTTTCCCAATGTAATTGTGACCCCGCATATGGCCTTTTACACAGACCGGGATGTCCACGACATGGTCTATGCGTCTTTAAAGAGCTGTCTGCTGGCATCCAGAGGGGAGGAGAATCCCTGGAGAGTGCAGTAGGAATTGCAACGAAACTTGCAATAGGAGGAGTTTATGATAGAAGAAGTACAAAAGGAAAATAAGATGGGCTATATGCCCGTCCCCAAATTATTGTTTACCATGTCTATGCCCATGATTATATCCATGCTGGTTCAGGCTTTATATAATATTGTAGACAGTGTTTTTGTGGCACAGGTGAGTGAAAATGCGCTGACTGCCGTATCTATGGCCTTCCCAGTACAGAATCTGATGATTGCGGTGACGGCAGGTACCGGCGTGGGTATCAATGCCCTTCTGTCCCGATCTCTGGGTGAGAAGCAGACAGAACAGGCTAGTCTGGCCGCCAGAAATGGGCTCTTTCTAGGAGTATTGTGTTATCTGGCTTTTGCCCTGTTCGGTATATTAGGCTCTCGGTTCTTTTATACAAACCAGACGACAGACCCAGAACTCATTACTTATGGAACCCAGTATGTCTTTGTAGTGACTGTCTTTTCCTTTGGCATTTGTCTGGCCATTGTGGGAGAGCGGCTTTTGCAGTCCACAGGACTGACAATTTATAATATGTTTTCTCAGACTCTTGGAGCTGTCATCAATATTGTTCTGGATCCGATTTTGATTTTCGGACTGTTTGGCTTTCCGCGTCTGGAGGTTATGGGGGCTGCTATCGCCACTGTTGTAGGGCAGATCTGTGGTATGATGGTTAGCATTATATGTAATATTAAAAAGAACAAAGAAATTAATATTAATATGAGAGGTTTCCGGCCAGATAAGGATACCATAAAAAAGATATATGTGGTGGGCCTTCCCTCTATTATTATGCAGTCGATTGGTTCTGTGATGGTATTTGGGATGAATAAGATTTTGATGATGTTCAGTTCCACGGCTGTATCAGTATTTGGCGTCTACTTTAAGCTGCAGAGCTTTATCTTTATGCCGGTATTCGGTTTGAACAATGGAATGGTACCGATTATTGCCTACAATTTTGGCGCCAGAAGGAAAAAGAGAATTTTGCAGACTGCCTGGCTCAGCATTGCCTCTGCCACTGGCATTATGCTCATAGGTCTGGTGGTATTCCAGACTCAGACTACATGGCTTTTGAGTATTTTTGATGCCTCTCCTGATATGATGGAGATCGGCGTAAGAGCTTTACGAGTGATTTCGTTGAGCTTTTTGTTTGCGGGCTACTGTATTGTAGTGGGATCTGTATTTCAGGCTCTTGGAAATGGCGTCTACAGTCTCATGGTATCAGTGGCAAGACAGCTTCTGTTTATACTGCCGGCTGCCTATATTTTTGCTAAGTTCTGGGGATTAGAAATGGTATGGTGGGCGATCCCTTTGGCTGAGTTGGTCTCTTTAACAATGAGCAGCATTTTGTTTCTGCGGATTTACCGAAAGAAAATCAAAAACATAGAGGAAGACATATAATTGTCTTCTTGTCAAAAAAGTGTGTGTATGATAGAAGTGTAAAGTTCCTGGCTTTTCTCTTTCCAGTTCTTGCAGATGGAGATTGCCTGATCCTCTGTGGGGACAGTCAAAGTCAGATCAATGAGCGTGGAATCCTTTTCCAGAACTCTGCATCTGGCTGCATAGTCCCCGGAGGTTGTCCTGTAGTAATCTGCAAGAGTGGAAGTCTCATTGCGAAGCTGATATTTGTGTTCAATCAGAAATGTTTCAATATCCTCCCGAATCAGGGAGGATATTTTTGACTGAAAATAAGTCAAGCTTTTTTGCCCTTCCTTAGTAATGCGATATAAAGAAGTGTTACGCACAGTCTCTGCTTTGATATAATCGATTTCTGTCAATTCTGCGATGGCCTGCTGGAACGTAAAGTAATTGACATATTCTCTCTCTAAGATAAATTCTGAGAGTTGGGCATAACTCAAGGGAAAATCTACTCTCTCCAATAGATAGAGGATAATGAGTTTACATAATGTCAATATTTCATTCATAGCGAAATTCTCCTTTAAACTTACGAGAGAGTTTTTTGTCAGGACGAAACATAAAGGCGGCCCTGCCAGGTGTTGCGGCGCTTAAATTCTTTGTGAATGGTATTCAGCACATGCCGCTTGGAACTACTCCACAGAGGAGCGATCAGCAGATCTTTTGGCCCATCGCCAGTGATTCGGTGAATGACCATGTCAGGACGGCAGACTTCTATACAGGAGATCACCATATCTACATATTCCTCTAAGGAAAATACAGGAAAGCTTGTCTGCTCATAATAATCTGCCAGATCGGTATGTTTCAATATATGCAGAAGTTGGAGTTTTATTCCATCTGCCCCTACCTTATTTACATATCGCACGGTATCCAACATCTGTTCTCTGGTCTCGCCAGGAAGCCCCAGGATTATATGGACAATGGTTTCTATCTGAAGGGCTTTCAGATGCTGTATTGCTTCATCAAAGACGGAAAGAGGATATCCACGCCGAATGAAAGAGGCTGTCTTTTCATGGATGGTCTGGAGGCCAAGCTCGATCCAGACAGGCTTAATCGCGTTTAGCTCCTGAAGCAGGCTCAGAACTCCTTCTCCCAGACAGTCCGGGCGTGTGGCAATGGATAAAGCCACAATTTCTGGATGATGAATCGCTTCTGTAAAAACTTTCCGCAGATATTCCAGGGGAGCGTACGTGTTTGTATAAGCCTGAAAATAAGCAATGTACTTTTGAGCGGGCCTCTTTTTTGCCAGACGGCGTTTGCTGTCTCTGATCTGCTCTGTGACAGAGAGACGAGGGCTGGCAGCAAATTCTCCAGAGCCACCTTTGCTACAGAAAATACATCCACCAGTTCCGAGAGTACCATCCCGGTTGGGACAACTACATCCAATATTGAGCGTTAACTTGTATACTTTTTCGCCATAGCGCTGTTTTAAGGCATCATTTAAAGAAGAGTACGGGTTATTCGTCATCGTTTCAAAGTTTATTTAGTAAAATCATGGAGGTGTGAGTCAGACTGCCTTATGACAGCCCGACTCGTTTGGATAAAAGGTACTGCTTAATGTTGTGAAAAATAATCAGCAAAAATTTCAATCAACTCCTTTGGATAAGGTTTTTTGTCTCGCCAAAACTGACACCCAGTTAATTGTGTCAGAATCTCGCCGCCACCATTTTTCATAAACACATCCCGGATTGTACGAATATTTTTCTCTACGTTAGCTACATTCGTACAATACTTGTTAGCAATAGGCAAATAGATTTCTTTTTGGATGCTCTGTAATCTCTCTGGCTCTTTTACAACCAGAAGCACAGCATCTTCAAAGTAGCTATAGCCATAGTAATGGTGTAGCACTCCTACAGAGTACATAGCTGTTTGAAACTCTTTTCTCATATACGCGCACCTCCTTTTTCGTTTTCCTTAACCCCATACAATAGGATGATGTATAGAGAGAAAAGAAAACAATTTCGACAATTTTCGACCAAGCGAAACATGCCAAAATTAATACGAATGAAAATTAAAAAATTGAAAAAATTTGTAAAAAAATAAAGGAAATACGGTCATATATCACTTTAACACAGAAGGTAAGTGAATTACAAGTTTAAATTTGGGGAGAATAAAGAAGAAATTCTTTACTGGGGGTGTGAGTCAGACTGCCTTATGGCAGCCCGACTCGTTTGGATAAAAGGTACTGCTTAATGCTGGGTGAAATAATCAGCAAAAATTTCAATTAACTCTTTTGGATAAGGCTTCTTGTCTTGCCAAAACTGACATCCAGTTAATTGAACCAGAATTTCGCTACCACCATTTTTCATGAACACATCCCGGATCGTACGAATATTTTTCTCTACATTAGCCACATTTGTACGATACTTGATGGCAATGGGCAGATAGATTTCTTTTTGGATGCTTTGTAGTCTTTCTGGCTCTTCTACAACCAGAAACACGGCATCTTCAAAGTAGCTATAGCCACAGTAATGGTGTAGTACTCCCACAGAGTACATAGCTGCTTGAAACTCATTTCTCATATACGCGTACCTCCCTTTTTTGCTTTCCTTAATCTCTACAGTACTATGTATAGAGATAAAAGAAAACATTTTCGACATTTTTCGACTAATCGATCAATGTAAAAATTAATACGAAAAAGAAAAAGCAAATCCTTGAGAATTTTCGAAATATTCAAAATATTTAGAAAATTATTTTTTATTACTTATTATAATAATAAGGTAATTTTTCTATCTCAAACCTGTGTGACCTTGTTATGAGATGTGAAAATGATTATAATTAATATTTGCAACAAGACTAATTTTAGTATATAATATTACGGATACTTATTTATACAGCGAGAGGAAGAGTTATGAATCTGGAAAGCTTTATTGAAAAAAATGCGCCAAAAAACAGGGTGGCTCTTTTAGTAATTCTGGATATCCTACTTATTACTTTGTCAGGTTTTTTAGCATTATATATTCGTTTTGATTTTAGTTTTAGAAATATGGAAATGAAGTATGTTGACTATGAGCTACTTTATCTTCCATTTAATCTGGTATTGACAATGATACTGTTTGTTGTCTTTCGGCTTTACCGAAGCGTCTGGCGCTTTGCCAGTGCTACAGAGCTTTTAAATGTTATCAGTGCCTGCTCTGGGAGCATCTTAATTCAAATCATTGCGATGGCATTTATGAAAATGCGTATGCCCGTCAGCTACTATTTGATGAAATATGTACTGCTTATAGGCGGAATCGGGAGCTTGCGCTTTGCCTACCGGATTCTACGTATGATTCAGGAAAAACGGGGCGGTTTTGGAGGAAATTTCAAGAAAAATACCATGGTTGTTGGGGCAGGCGAGGCTGGAGCAATGATTATCAAAGAGTTCCAGAACAGCAGATATCTGGAACAGAAGGTTTGCTGTGTCGTTGATGATAATGGAGCCAAACATGGAAAGTATCTCCGGGGAGTGAAAATCATGGGCGGACGAGATGATATTTGCTTTCTGGCCCATGAGCTAAATATTGATGAGATTGTGGTTGCAATGCCCTCGGCCTCTCAGGCAGAAGTCCGGGAAGTCCTGCAGATTTGCCAGAAGACGGACTGTGAACTGAAGGTACTGCCAGGTCTGTATCAGATGATCAATGGGGAAGTCAGCGTATCCAGACTCCGCAAGGTTCAGATAGAAGATTTGCTTGGACGGGAGCCTATTCAGCTACAGGTAGAATCTGTGATGGGCTATGTATCTGGAAAGGTAGTACTAGTGACTGGCGGCGGCGGTTCCATTGGAAGTGAGCTTTGTCGGCAAATAGCAGCTCACAAGCCAAAACAATTGATTATTATTGACATTTATGAAAATAATGCTTATGATATTCAGCAGGAACTGAAAAGAACATACCCAGAGTTAAATCTGGAAGTGCTCATTGCCTCTGTCCGCAATACCCACCGAATGGATACTATTTTTGCAAGTTACAGACCGGAGATTGTGTATCATGCCGCAGCTCACAAGCATGTTCCTCTGATGGAGGACAGCCCTAACGAGGCCATTAAGAACAATGTGTTTGGAACGTATAAGACGGCTCAGGCAGCGGACAAGTATGGTGTTCAGCGTTTTGTGTTGATTTCTACAGATAAAGCTGTGAATCCTACAAATATTATGGGAGCCTCAAAGCGCATTTGCGAGATGATTATTCAGGCCATGAATAATCATTCCAGGACTGATTTTGTGGCGGTACGGTTTGGAAATGTATTGGGAAGTAATGGGAGCGTTATTCCGCTGTTTAAGAAGCAGATTGAGCAGGGCGGTCCGGTGACAGTGACTCACCCAGATATTATCCGATATTTTATGACGATCCCAGAGGCCGTATCTTTAGTTTTACAAGCGGGAGCCCTGGCTAAGGGCGGAGAAATCTTTGTCCTGGATATGGGCGAACCCGTTAAGATTCTGGATCTGGCAAAGAATTTGATACGTCTATCAGGGTACAAGCCTTTTGAGGAGATTCCCATTGAGTTTACAGGACTTCGGCCTGGAGAAAAGCTCTATGAGGAAATGCTGATGAGTGAGGAAGGACTAAAAGAGACAGAGAATCATTTGATCCATATTGGAAAACCAATTGAGTTTGAGGAGGAGAAGTTTTTGGAGGAGCTGGAAGAGCTGCGGAAGATTGCCAACAAGGACTCAGAGAGAATCCGTCAAAAAGTGCAAGAGATTGTGCCCACCTATGTGATAAAGGGCAAGTAATAAACAAGGAGAGGTATTCTAAATGAATGAGAATCAAAATATGTATGAAAAAGAGATCAATCTTATGGAATTGTTGATTTACTGCCTAAAAAAATGGCGGTGGATCGTAGCAGCTATGCTTGTTATAGCTGTTCTTGCAGGTGGCTATAAGTATGTGTCTATTGGGAAGGGCAATCAAGCCAAAATACAACAGTGGAATGAGACTAAGGACGAGGACGAGGAAGAAGTTGTCGAAGAGATGACAGATTCTGATGTGATCCAGTACTATAAAAGAGCGATAGCTGATAGCGAGAAAAAGTTGGTGGAGCAGCAGGAGTATATTGACGAGGCTCTGGTTATGCAGATCGATCCCTCCAATGTAAATACAGGCACTCTGAGCTTTTACCTGAATGTCAATGAGGAAGAGAATGAGGCCAATGTGCTGGATGTACTGCTGGCTGCCTATAAAACTTATGTTAATGATGGAAGTTTGGCAGAGGAGATTTTTAAGAGAGACGGAGAGGCTTCTATTGCGGATTTGCAGTATTTGCTTTCCTGCAGTGCCAGCAATGGAAGTATTACCTATATTGCAAACGGTGATTCCCAGTGGCCCAAGCAAAATATGATTCAGGTTTATTTGGTAGCTCCAGATGAGGACTCCTGTAAAACATATATGGACGCAGCAGAAAGTGCTATTTTGGCATATAGCTCACAGCTGCAGGGAGAGCTGCCAGGTCATGAGCTGCGCTTGCTGTCATCTGTTCAGTCTGTGGAACAGAATTCAAATATTATGGAATATCAGACAAAGTGCTTGAATGATTACACAACGGCTTTGAAAAATCTGAGGACCTTGAAGACAGACTTAAAGACCATGATAGAGGAAGAGGAGGCCGCTCTTGAGGCTGGAGAGACCCTTGAGCCGGAGAAGACATTGGTTCTGGATAACCAGGTGACAGGCGGCGTGAAGTTTGCCATTGTAGGCATTGTATTGGGAGCTTTCCTGGCAGCCTTTGTATTGATTTTGATTTATATTATGAGCAGCAAGATTCAGAGCCTAGAGACCTTTGAAGAGGAATTTGGTATAAAACTTTTGGGCCGTGTAAATACTCCTGTTGGGAAAGGAAAGTGGTTTGGATTTTTGGACCGCTGGATTTACCGCCTGGAAGAAGGAGCTTATGCGAATATTCCTTACGAGGAGCAGGCAAAGATTGCCTCAGCAAATGTGAAGGCTGCGATTTCTAAAAATGAGGGCTTGAAAAAGATCATGATTGCTGGTACAATAGCCGAGAAAGATGCAGCGGAACTTTGTGCCAAGCTTGCAGAGGATGTGGAAGGAGTTAGCTTCTCTTCCTACAAGCAAGTTGTATTTTCTGCGGCAGCCCTTGAAGAGATGGACGATTACGATGCTGTACTGTTCCTGGAGAAGAGAGGCGTCTCTGCCTCCAAGATGGTTCGCGAAGAGCGTGAGTTGGCCGTGTGCAGGAATGTGCAGGTACTTGGAGCAGTCGTGATGTAATCTAAAATAGTTGATAAGTAACAACCCCGCTGCTTTGCAGCGGGGATTGATTCAAGGTATAAAAATTAACTATAGAATATTTAAAAAAAGCTGGATATCAAAATCGTCGCTTCGCCGCGTTTTGAAGGAAGGCGGATATAGTAAGGAATACAAGTGGAGTCCGAGCAAAAAGTTCGGAATGGCGAAGCATACTCAAAATTAGAAAAGAGTAGGCGTATGTGGTATGTAATACAGGTTTCAACAGGCAAAGAAGAACAAAGCCTGATGATGATAAAAAAATATGGAGTGCAGAAATATCTGAAAGAATGTTTTTCTCCCAGATATGAGCACAGAAGGAAATACCTGGGACAGTGGCGTCAGGAAGAAGCCATCTTGTTTCCAGGCTATATTTTTGTCATCAGCGATCAGGTGGAGGAACTATATGAGTCCCTAAGACAGATTCCGCAGTTGACGAAAATACTTGGTGTGGGAGAAAAATGGACCCCCATGACAAAGGAGGATATTGAGATTGTGGAATTGCTCTCCGGGAAAGAAAGAGTCGTCAAGTTTTCGGAAGGGTATATTGTGGGGACACAAGTTACCGTGGTGAAGGGACCCCTTCAGGGTATGGAAGGGACGATTCGCAAAATTGACCGGCATAAGCGGAAGGCTTATCTGGAGATCCCAATGTTCGGGCGGGTGCTGAACGCTGAGGTGGGGTTGGAGATTGTGGGGAAGGTGTGAAATGGGAAGGCAGAGCCTTCCTTTTTGTTAGCGCCCCTGAAAATCGGGCCTATATTAAAAAAGGTATTAAATCTGCAAAAGTAACAAGAAAAGGAACAAATGTATGATGAAGATGGAAAGATTTCCAGAAAAAGTATGGCTTTCTTCTCCGACGATGCATGGAGAAGAACGGGAATATATGCTCAAAGCTTATGAGACCAACTGGATGAGTACGGTTGGGGAGAATATCAATGAGCTGGAGCGGATGGTCAGCGAATATATCGGTATTCAGCATGCAGTAGCCTTAAGCAGTGGAACGGCTGCTCTTCATCTGGCCGTGAAGCTGGCTGCCGAAAAGCTTTATGGAAGCAGCTCTGGGGTGTCCACGCCGGATGGGCTTGGAAGAGGCGGAAGTCTCTATGGACGCAGAGTGTTTTGCTCAGATATGACTTTTGACGCCACCGTAAATCCTGTGGCCTATGAAGGGGGCGAGCCGGTCTTCATTGATTCGGAGTATGAGACTTGGAATATGTCACCGGAAGCCCTTAGACAAGCCTTTGAGCTGTATCCCGATGTGAAGCTGGTAGTTCTGGCACATCTTTATGGAACTCCTGGAAGGGTAGAAGAGATTCGGGCAATCTGTGATGAGCATAAAGCATTGCTCATAGAGGACGCAGCTGAATCCTTTGGAGCCACCTATCGGGACAGGCAGACAGGCGTGTTTGGGGACTATAGTGTGATTAGCTTTAATGGAAATAAGATCATCACAGGGTCTTCTGGGGGAATGTTGCTGTGTCATTCGGAGGAGGATGCGAATAAAGCCCGGAAATGGAGTACTCAAAGCAGAGAGGCAGCACCTTGGTATCAGCATGAGGAGCTGGGCTACAATTACAGGATGAGTAATGTGATAGCAGGAGTGGTGAGGGGTCAGTTTGGATACCTTTCGGAGCATATTGAACAGAAAAAGAGGATTTATGAAAGGTATCGGGAAGGATTTAAAGACCTTCCGGTGAAGATGAATCCTTTTGATGCTTCTTGTAGTGAGCCTAATTTTTGGCTTAGCTGCCTGTTGATTGACAGTGAGGCTATGTGTGAGAGTGTCAGATCTGAGAATAAATTTTTCTATAAGAGTGAAGCAGGGAAGTCTTGCCCGGATGAGATATTGGAGGCGTTGACTAATTTGAACGCGGAAGGAAGGCCGATTTGGAAGCCTATGCATATGCAGCCGGTTTATCGGAACCATGGATTTGTGACGGCGGATGGGAATGGACGGGCGAAGAGTAATGCTTATATTAAGGAAAAGGAAGTAGTGGATGTGGGAGCTGATATCTTTCGGAGAGGGCTATGTTTGCCTTCAGATAATAAGATGACGGGGGAGCAGCAGAAGAGGATTATAGAAGTAATTCGTGGGTGCTTTGAATGAAAAAATTGGTGAAGTTTTGTGCTGCATTGGGAATTGCATCCTTGATTTTGGGAAGTGCAGTTCATGCAGTTGAAAGACGGAAAGAAAAGCTAGAAAAGAAGGAAGAAGCTAAGAAAAAGTATAGACAAGAAACCAAGAACCATGAATGTTATGGTCCATATGAAAAATATTTCAAGCGGCCGTTCGATTTTGCAGCGGCATTTTTGGCTCTTATTGTGCTTTCTCCGATACTTGTGATAACAGCGTTAATGGTGAGGGTGAAGTTGGGTTCGCCAGTTATCTTTTCCCAGGAGAGGCCGGGGAAAGATGAGAGGATATTTAGACTGTATAAGTTTAGGACTATGACAGAGGAGAGAGGAGCAGACGGAAAGCTACTTTCGGATGAAGAAAGACTTACGGACTTTGGGAAGAAGCTTAGGAGTACATCGCTGGATGAACTGCCGGAGCTTTTTAATATATTGAAGGGGGATATGTCTTTGGTTGGGCCACGGCCATTATTGGTGGCATATTTAACTCGCTACAATCAGAGACAAGCACATCGCCATGATGTACGACCCGGACTGACTGGATTGGCTCAGGTTAATGGTAGAAATAACTTATCTTGGGAAGAGAAGTTTGAGGATGATGTGAAGTATGTAAGGAGAATTACATTTAAAGAAGATTTGAAGATTCTTTTTTATACAGTGATAGTTGTATTTAGAGAGACCGGAATCAACAGTGATACTTCTGTGACAATGGAAGAATTTCAGGGTAATGGAGAAAAACAGGAGCTATAGACAATGAGACAGTTGATCATTATTGGAGCCAGTGGCCATGGCAAGGTTGTGGCAGATTGTGCTGCTAAAAATGGATATGAAAATATCATTTTTTTAGATGATGACAAGAACGTGACACATTGTGGAAAATATAAGGTGGTCGGAAGGAGTAAAGAGGCAGCGAGGATGTCAGGTGATGTGATCGTAGCAATAGGCAATGCTAATTTCCGACGGAAGATCCAGACAAGCATAGCAGAGAATCGATTGAGTACACTTATTCATCCAGAAGCAGTAATAGGTGACGATGTGGAAATTGGAGTAGGTTCTATTGTTATGGCAGGAGTGGTCATTAACTCAGGGAGTAGGATCGGAAAAGGAGTTATTGTAAATACCAGTAGTTCCATTGATCATGACTGTATGATAGGTGATTTCGTCCATGTAGCTGTGGGAGCTCATTTGGCAGGAAGTGTGTTGGTAGACGATAACTCTTGGATAGGAGCAGGAGCAATTATCAATAACAATTTGCATGTTTGTAGTAGCTGCATGATAGGGGCAGGTGCCGTGGTTGTAAAAAATATAGAAGAGGAAGGAACCTATGTAGGAGTCCCGGCAAAGCGAATAATGAATAAATGTTAGCCTTCTGAAACAAATATTTTGAAAGACATGATAAAAATCGGCTATATGGAAGGATGAAATAAGAAATATGAAAATCTGGATAATGAATCATTACGCAATTGATCATTTGTATGAAAAGGGCGGTCGGCATTATTGGATAGCGGAGAATTTAAAAAAAGATGGGTATGCTCCAGTAGTGTTTGGATGTAATGAAAAACATAATAGCAATGGAATGTATTATCCAAGTGAAAAATTAGCACATATTGTTTACTCGAAGTCGAAGATTCCTTTTGTGGCTATCAAATCAACACCTTATGAAGGAAATGGTCTTAGCAGAATTAAAAATATGTTAGGTTTTGCTAAGAATTTAATTAAAGTTGCAAAGATTTATAATGCTAAGTATGGAAAACCAGATGTGATTTATGCATCTTCGGTTCATCCGTTTACAGTATTTGCAGGCGAAAAACTTGCCAGATATTTCGGAGTTCCATGTGTTGGTGAAGTTCGTGATTTATGGCCAGAAACATTAGTCGCCTATGGCTCTGTGAAAAGGAATAGTATATTTGCAAAGATTTTATATTGGGGTGAAAAGCTCATGTATAAGAGAGCAGATGCTATGATTTTCACAATGGAAGGAGCACCAGATTATATAAAAGAACATAGATGGGATAAAAAAAGCGGTGGTCCTATAGATTTAAATCATGTATATCATATATGTAATGGAATTGATATTGAGCAATTTGATAAAAATGCGGAAGAATATATTTTGCCTGATGAAGAATTAGATGATTCAGGCCTTTTTTGCGCAGTGTATACAGGAGCAATTAAAAGAGCGAATAATGTAGGGCTTCTGCTGGATACCGCAGAATATTTAAAAGACATAGATAATTTTCGAATTTTAATTTGGGGAGAGGGGAATGAAGTAGAAGATTTAAAGAAAAGAGTTGTAGATATGGGACTTTCCGGGCGAGTTATATTTAAAGGTTTTGTTGATAAGAAATATATTGCTTCGATTGTGAAAAGAGCAGATATTTGCTTGATGCATTGGGAAAGAACCAGTGTAAATAATTACGGATATGATTATAACAAGCTATTTGACTATTTGGCATCTGGGAAAGTGGTATTTTCTACAATTCAAAGTGGACATAGTCTCCTGATTAAAAAAAATTGTGGAATTGAGACAGATGGAAGAAAACCAGAGAATTTTGCGGATGGTATTCGGAAAATTTATAATATGTCTGAAAAAGAACGGTTTGAATGGGGAGAAAGAGCTAGAAAAGCAGCATTTGATTATGACTTTAAAGTATTAACAGGGAAATTCGAAAAGATACTGGAGGAAATCATAAAATGACTATGAAAATACAATTGATGAATGTTCAGAGACAGCATGAAATGTATGCGACCGAATACGAGGAGGCAGCATTAAAAGTTCTTCGTAGTGGGGGATATATTGGCGGCACTGAAGTAGAGGCTTTCGAGGAAGAGTTTGCGGCATATGAAGGTGCGAAATATGGTGTTTCATGTGGAAATGGCACAGATGCACTTGTTTTAGCTTTGAGAGCATTAGGTATTGGGAAGGGAGATGAGGTTATTACTGTCTCGTGGACCTTTTTTGCTACCGCAGAGAGTATTGCAGCAGTGGGGGCTACACCTGTTTTTGTAGACGTGGATCCTGTTACGTATTGTATGGATCCTGCATTGGCAGAAAAAGCAATTACAAATAATACAAAAGCTATTTTACCAGTTCATTTTTATGGCAATTGTACAGAAATGGAAAAACTTCGAAAAATATGTGATAGGTACAAGCTCTATCTTATTTCAGATTGTGCGCAATCTACGGGCAGCCGTTTTAAAGGGGAGAGGAAAAATACATTAGGCGATATAGCTTGTTTTTCATTTTTCCCAACTAAGAATTTAGGGGCTGATGGAGACGGGGGAATGGTACTTACCAACAATGAAGATATCGTGCGTGCTTGCCGTTCTTTAAAAGTTCACGGCTCAGGAAAAGATGGATTATGGACATTAAAAAGAGAATATGCGCTCAGAGAAAAAGAATTTCCTGCTAGTATGCCAGTGGGAGAGTCAAAATATTACAATTATTTAATTGGATACAATTCTCGATTGGATACTCTTCAGGCAGCTATTCTCAGAAAAAAACTAACACATATGGAAGACTTTATAGATGCTAGAAGGAGAAATGCGGAATTTTATAACAAAGCGTTGGAGGATACAGATTATATAGCACCAGAAGAACAAAAAGATACTTATCATTCTTATTATATATATGCTCTTAAACATCCCCAAGCACAAAATATTATGAAGAAATTGAAGGCGGTAGGTATTGCTTGTGGTACTTACTATCCAGTGCCATTACATCTTCAGGGAGCTTTTATTGAGTTGGGATACAAAGAAGGAGATCTGCCAGTTACGGAAGATTTGGCAAAACATTCTTTTGCAATTCCTGTTTTTCCAGAATTAAAAGATAGTGAAAAGGAATATATTGTTGAGCAGTTGAAAAAGTTTGGATAGGAATAATATCAATGAAAGGGTAATTAAATGAAGGAAATACCATATGTAAATAGTGTTTTTGAACAGCCATGGTGGCTAGACATAGTTTCACCTGATAATTGGAAAGAAATAATTATTCGTGATGAAAAGTCAGAAGAGGTGCTTGCTCGCTTTGCATATGTAACAGATGGCAAAAGAGTATATATGCCAGAGAAAACACAAAATCTTGGCATTTGGATGTCAGAAAAAGTTTTAAAGAGTTATAAAATGCAAAAAGAGATTATTAATAAAATATTTATGCAATTGGAATATTATAAAAGCATTTCCCAAGTATTAAGTCCCAAAAATGAATATGTTCTTCCATTTAGGTGGTTAGGCTATAGGTTTGAGACAGGATTCACATATCGGATTGAAGATTTATCAGATATTGATCAGGTAAGATCTAATTTTAGCAAAAGTACAAAAAGAAATATAAATTATGCTGCAAAACGTGTAGAAGTGAGAGGAGATGTTGATATCAATAAAGCGGTTGATACAATGTGGAATCTGTTAGTTAAGACATATGCTATTCAAAAGCGAAAGTATCCAGTATCTCGGGAATTTACAGAGAAATATATGCATGAAGCAATAAGAAATGGGAGGGGAAAGTATTTAGAAGCATGCGATAAGGATGGAAATATCCATTCTTGTGCTTTTTATCTTTTTGATTCAAACGTTTGCTATTATCTAACTGGAGCAAGAGATCCAGAATTTTCATCTAGCCAATCACAAGAATTGTTATTATGGGAAGGAATTCAGTTTGCATCACAGCATAGTAAGGTATTTGATTTTGAAGGCTCTATGGTTGAAGGAATCGAAAAATTTTTTCAGCAATTTGGTGGGAGAAATACCCCATATTATATATTATACAAACAGCCAGTGTTGAATGACGTTAAGGATATTATAAAACCAAGAATAAAGAAATTAGTTGGATATAAGATTTAGGAAAGATATAAACGAAAGGACTACGAGGAGGAACCCATATGATTAAAGTCTGCCATATGACCAGTGTTCATACAAGATATGATGGGAGAATTTTTAAAAAAGAATGTGTTTCTTTAGCAGAGGCCGGATTTCAAGTGTACTTGGTTGTTAATGATGAAATACCAGATGAAATAAAGAAAGAAGTACACATTGTCTCTACTTTATATAATCCCAGAAATAGATTTGATAGGGTATTTAAGTCTACAAAGAAAGTATATGAAAAGGCTCTTGCTATTGATGCTGAAGTATATCATTTTCATGATCCAGAATTAATGCCTTATGGATATTTTTTAAAAAAAAGAGGAAAGAAAGTTATTTTTGATAGTCACGAATATACAGTAAGGCAAATAGAATGTAAACGGTATTTGCCCTGGTTATTAAGAAAAATTCTCTCTTTTTTTTATAAAAGATATGAAAGATATATAGTGAGCAAACTGGATGCAGTTGTTGTTCCTGGAACATCAGGAGGAGCGAGCTATTTTGGAGGACATTGTAGAAAAGAAATTATAATAGACAATGTGCCCAGAATTGCCTCTGTTTTTTCGGCAAGTACTAAATTTGATCAGCGAAAAATTCAGGCATGTTATATGGGAGGCTTATCAGAAGTAAGAGGCGTTGTTAAGATGTCAGAGGCTTCCACAAGGGCTAAAATCCCTTTGGTTTTGGGAGGGGAATTTATGCCTAAAGA
Organism: Clostridia bacterium; assembly: GCA_910574475.1. Lineage (GTDB taxonomy): Bacteria > Bacillota > Clostridia > Lachnospirales > Lachnospiraceae > Laedolimicola. The sequence continues at coordinate 51,749 of CAJTAT010000013.1, forward strand.
TTTGGAAGAACAGATTGTTTGTGATAAAAATAAGTTTATTGAATATAGAGGGTTCCTAGATACATCAGAAATCAAAGAAATATTAAATGAAAGCTATATGGGACTCTGTGTACCACAATCTACAGGACAGTATCAATATATGGATAATTTATCTACAAAGGTTTATGAGTGTATGGGTGCTGGAATACCTGTGATTGTATCAAATTTTCCTTGTTATAGAAAGCTGATAGAGGACTTTAATTGTGGTTTATGTGTTGATTCAGGAAGTGCAGATGAGATTGCAGAAGGCATGAAATGGCTTTTGGATCACCCTAAAGAAGCAGAAGAAATGGGTAAACAAGGGCAACAAGCAGTAAAAATGAAGTTTAATTGGGAAATAGAGGAACAAAAGCTAGTATCTTTATATCAAGATCTAACAAGACGATAATAAATGCTCGTCTTGCTCAAAAGAATAGTAAGATCTATAGTAGAGGAGGAGAAAGATAATGAGATATGCACTTATTGGATGTGGGCGTATTGCTATAAATCATTTAAAAGCAGTGCTCAATAATAAGCTAGAGCTAATTGCAGTGTGTGATACTTTGCCAGAGGCAATGGAAAAGCTGCTGGATAAATATGGATTAAAGGAAGACGATAGTATTCAAAGATATGTAAATTATAAAGAGTTAATAGATAATCATCCAGAACTTCAACTTATCAGTATTGCTACGGACAGTGGTGTTCATGCGGAGATAGCTCTATATTGTATAGAACATGGAATTAATGTAATAGTAGAAAAGCCAATCGCAATGTCAATTGCTGATGCTGATGAAATTATAAAGCGATCAGATGATAAAGGAGTAAAGGTTTCTGCTTGTCATCAAAATCGCTTTAATATTGCTGTGCAGAAGATGAGAAATGCGCTTGAAGCCGGGAGATTTGGTAAATTGTCTCATGGAGCCATCCATATTCGGTGGAACCGTGGCAAGGGATATTATGATCAAGCAGCATGGAGAGGAAAATGGGCTTCTGATGGCGGAGCTCTTATGAATCAATGTATTCACGGAATTGATCTTCTTCGTTGGATGCTTGGTGATGAGATTGAAGAGGTTTATGGTGCAACGCGTCAACAATATCATAACTATTTAGAAGCTGAAGATGTTGGTATAGCTGTAGTAAAATTTAAAAATGGCGCTATCGGAACAATTGAGGGTACAGTAAATGTTTACCCAAAGAATTTGGAGGAAACATTATATTTGTTTGGAGAAAATGGGACGATAAAACTTGGCGGTACTAGCACAAATAATATTGATGTATGGGAATTTGCAGATATGAGTGATGAGGATAAAAATTACCAGGGATTACAAGAAGAGACAAGCAATGTATATGGAAATGGGCATACAAGTCTTTTCGCTGATATGATAGATGCTATTGAGAACAATAGAAATCCATATGTAGATGCAAAAGCAGGGCGAAATGCTTTAGAAGTGGTACTTGCTATTTATAAAAGCCAAAAGACAGGTCAACCAGTAAAATTGCCATTGGATAATTTTTCTAGCATTGATATGGTTGGAACATTTCAGTAGAAAGATTAGATATGAATATAAAAAAAATTTCATTTAAGATTGGAACTTCTAGGCACATCTCGAAAAAGATGGCTTTTTTAATTTGGTGTATTTTGTATAAACTTTGTCTTGATATAGGATATTCAAAAATTATTGGCGTATATTTTGAATATCTTGGATTTATCATTGCGCCAACATTATTATTAAAATTTTGTTCATGGGCAATATTTTTGATGTTTATTGGGTTAACTTATAAATGTTATCAAAATAGAAATTGCCTTTCGGATGAGATTATTTTTGTTCTGTTTCTTTTATCGGTTGCACCATCAACAACCATGATTGCTTATGGACAGTACCCGGTTGGATTTATAATATGTATAATTGTATATTGGTTAACAATTTTCTTGGTACATCGTTTGTTTTCAATAAGAGATATGCATTTTATAACTAGAGGAAAGAATAAACCATATTATGGATATGTATTGGCATTTATTCTTGGCCTACTGATTTTTGTCGTTGTTTTTATTTCAGGAAGATATACTCATTTTCGCCTTCACTTCAATCTGTTGACAGTATATGAACTGAGAGATGAAGCTGCAGAATACAACCTTCCTGCAATACTGCGATATTTGTATGGGTGGGGACGTGTTACTATCCCAATGTTTATTATTTACTTTTTTTGCAGAGGTAAAAAGATTTTGGGATGGGTGTGTTTTTGTATACAGATACTAAATTTTGGTATTGAAGGCTCAAAAACAGTGTTTTTCCTGGCGGTATTTGCAGTAATTATTGCACATCTACCTAAAATGAAAATGGAATTTTTAAATGTGCTGATTTTAAGAGGAATAACCTGCTTGTATGCTTTATGTATTTTAATATATAAATTTGCTGGAAATATAGTGCCAATCTCATTATTTATGAGAAGAATATTATTTACACCTGCATATTTGGAATGGGCGTACTATGACTTCTTTTTGGACAAAACGCCAGATTTTTTTAGAACAAGTTTTTTAAGACATTTGGGATTTAAAACGCCATATCCTCGTTTGGTTAATATGATTGGAGGAATATATGGAAATTCATATGAGACAAATGCAAATAACGGGTTGCTTTCAGACGCAATTGCAAATTGGGGACATATTGGTATACTGATAATGCCTATCATTTTATGCCTGGTATTATGTGTACTTGATGATACTTCAAAAAGATTGGATCCGAGGATCTATATTTTAAGCGCTCTTTATTTATCGATAGTACTAACTAATACATTTTTGACTACAGTGTTATTAACTCATGGGCTATTAATTGTAATGATAATATTATTTTTAATGAGAAGAGAGTCTGCAAATCGAAGAAAAAACTTTTGGAGCCATTAACATATATGGAGTTCTAATGTAAATTAGAAAGGTGAGTAAAAATGCGCAGAGATGTGAAAATACATGAGACAGCAATTGTTGGAGAAAAAGCTTTGATAGGAGATGGAACTTCCATATGGCAGTATTGCATTATTCAAAATGATGTAATAATAGGAAGTAATTGTAGTTTTGGTGCAAATGTATTTGTAGAAAATGGAGTGAAGCTTGGAGATGGAGTTAAAGTAAAGAATAATATTTCTTTATATACAGGTGTCATTTGCGAAGATGGAGTTTTTCTTGGACCGAACTGTGTATTTACAAACGTTATCAATCCCAGGAGTTTTATTAGTAGAAAAAGTGAGTTCCAGAATACACTGATAAAAAAGGGAGCATCAATAGGAGCAAATTCTACAATTGTCTGTGGAAATATAATAGGAAAATATGCCATGGTAGGTGCGGGATCCGTTGTGACTAAAAATGTACCTAATTATGCACTTGTTATGGGAAATCCAGCTAAAATCAAAGGATATGTTTGTAAATGTGGATGTAATTTAGATTCAAAAATGAGATGCCGTGAATGTGGCAAAGAGTATAGGATAAAAGAAGGTATAGTTCATGAGAAAGTCAGGTAAAAATGGACTTGCTCAAATTTTAACATCAATTACAGGAATTGTACTTATTTCAAAAGTATTTGGTTTTATAAAACAAATGGTTACAGCGAATACTTTTGGAGCAAACATTGAAACGGATCTGCTCTCTTTATCACAGGGATTATATGGGAATATTGAATATGTGATAGCACAGGTTTTCACAACTGCATTTATAGCAGTTTATATACACAGCAAATCCTCAGGCAGAACAAATTCCCAGAGGTTTGTTTCAGATGTGATGAAAGTAATGATTGGTGGTAGTTGTTTAATCATGATAGCCATTATTTTTTTGTCACCATTTATATCAAGAATTATTGCTCCCAGCTATAACAGTGATTTGCACAGACGATTAACATTTTATTTAATTATTTTTGCGCCTGTTTTAGTTGTGTTTTCTATCACAGCAATTTTCCAGTCAATACTAAATGCAAATGAAGTATATATTCCAGCTCAGCTAGTTGGACTGAATCAAAGCGTAATAATAATTATATGTATTTTTTTGCTATCTGAAAAGTTTGGCATTTGGTCACTTGTGATAGGCTTCTTTATATATCCTATATGGAATATAGTTTATCTTTTTCTAAAATCATATCCATTCCTAAGTTTAAGAAAAGAAAACCCTTTTAAAAGCGTGGAAATTCATCAATTTGTAGTAATGTTAGGACCATTGTTTGTTGGATACTCAATGGTTTTTATTAATCAACAGGTGGATAAAATTTTAGTATCTGGATTAGAAGTGGGCGCTGTAACTGCAATGGGATATAGTGCTGTTCTTTCGAATTTTGTGATTGCGCTTATAGCATCATTTTGTACGGTTTTTTTTACAAGGCTTACAGAAACACTTTCAGAAAAAAATATGGTTGGTACTGCTACCGTATTTAATAAGGCTGCTACTGTGCTTATTACAATTTTTTTGCCTATAAGTATCATTACAATACTATGTTCTAAAGATATTGTAACAATTGCTTTTGGACGGGGAAATTTTGGAAATAAAGCAATTTCGACTGCTGCAATGGCATTAATGGGATATGGATTTATCTTTGTCCCTAATGCTATAAAAAATTTGTGCAGCCGGTATTTATATGGGAATCAAGATTCAAAAACACCAATGATTAATAGTAGCCTGGCGATAATAGTGAATATAATATTGAGCATTATTTTAGTGAAAAAGTTCCAAGTATTTGGAATTACATTTGCTAGTAGTATAGCAGAGGCCATATGTGCTTTGCTGAATATGATATGTATTAAAAAGCAGATAACTAATAATTCAAATAAGCATATGATACAAAAGCTACTGGTAATATGGATTATTGGAAGTGGTGTGTGTGTATTGCTGTGTACTACTTTAAATAATAATATGAAAGATATCTCTGCTACAATTAGATTTGTCGTTATTTGTGTAATATCTTTAGGAGGATATATTTTGGCAGTATCCCCTATTTTATTTAAAGAATATAAGGGATTTATATTTTATAGGAAGAAGAGTAAGTGAATAAAAAGTTTACAGATGGAGGAAGTTAAATTGAAATCTGATATACAGTATATTGTTATTGGAGGATTTAATGCATCAGGCTCAAGTGCAGTAATAGATTTATTAAAAGAATTCAAGGCAGTCCATGATTGTGATTGTGAGATGAGGTTTATTTGTGATCCTTATGGAGTTAAAGAATTAGAAAAATCATTAACGGAAAGATGGGATGTAATTAATTCTGCCGCGGCTATGCAAGATTTTTGGAATATGTGTAAATTGGGGTGCAGAAAAAAAAGTTATTTTCCGTTAGCGCCATATGGCATGGGGTATCGTGAAAAAATCAATCCCAGATTTATGCAAATTACAGAACAGTATCTGGATAGGCTGACAGATTTCAAATTTTTAGATCAGTATTTTCATTTTAAGTCAAAAGCCCCATATTTTAGGTATGTGCTTGATAGATGTCGTTATGGTGTGGAATTCTATACCCATGGTAAAATCCATGTTGCAAATAGGAATATAGAGCCGTTGAGATTTTCTCATCCTTCTAAGGAAAAATTTTATTTTGAGACAAAGAGATATTTCGATAAGCTGTTTGATGTGGAATCACTTCAAAAACAGCATAAAAAGTATATTGTATTAGATCAGCCATTGGCACCAAATGACTCGGATCTGGTTGAAAAATATTTTAATAACGCAAAAATGATAATTGTTGACAGGGATCCGCGGGATATGTTTGCAGATATTATGTTCTATAGTGTGTTAATCGATGACAGAAAAAACACAGAAGAGCATGGAAAAAATTTTGCAAAGCGGCAAATTGCATTAAGAGAAAACATTAGACTAAATGAAAATATTATGAAAATATATTTTGAGGATCTAATCTATCATTATGAGGAAACAAGGAACAAGGTTATGGAATTTTTGAAAATCGATCCCACATCTCCATGTACGCAAAGGAAATTTCTTGATCCGAAAAAATCAAAAAAGAATGTAGAATCCTGGAAACGAATATATAAAGACTATAATCATGTTATAGATACTATTGCCGTAGAGTTAAAAGATTATTTATATAAAAGGTAAGGAGAAAAGAATGACACAACAAGTTTTAACTGATGAGGAAAATAAGAATAGACAGGTGGACGCAAAACTTTTTACAGTTGGTCCAGCTCAAATGTATCAACATACATTAGAAGTTCGGAGACATATAGTACCATATTTCAGAACCCCAGAGTTTTCAAAATTGATGCTGGAGAACAAAGAGATGCTATTGGAAACTATGGATGCGGCAGATGATTGTGAAGTGATGTTTCTAACTGCCTCTGGAAGTGGAGCCATGGAGGCAACTGTTATGAACTGCTTTGATAAAGAGGATAAGCTTCTGATAATTTCAGGGGGAACCTTTGGAGAGCGCTTTGAAAAAATTTGCGAAATTCATAGTATACCATTTACTGCTTTAAAACTTGGACATGATGAAGAACTAACAGAAACGCATTTGGAAGCTTATGAGAATCAAGGCTTTACTGGTCTTTTAGTTAACTTGCATGAAACATATACAGGTCAGCTTTATAATGTTGAAATGCTTCATCGTTATTGTGAAAGAAATAAAATGTTTTTTATCGTAGATGCTATCAGTACATTTTTATGCGATGAGTATCATATGAAAAAATATGGTATAGATGCAACGATTATTAGTTCCCAAAAAGGACTTTGTCTGTCGCCTGGTTTGTCGTTGGTAGTACTAAGTAGACGGATTATTGAAGAAAAAATATTAAGAAATCAAATTACTTCTCTATACTTTGATTTTAAGGATTACCTTTTGAATATAAAGAGAGGACAAACACCATTCACTCCATGTGTTGGTGTTTTATTTGAGTTAAATGACATGCTTAGGCATATTATTCAATTGGGCGGATCAGAAAAACGTGTAGAAGAGGTAAAAAAGCGCTGCGACTATTTTAGAAAAAAGATTTGTGGACTCCCTGTACACTTACCATCATTTCCTCTTTCTAATGCAATTACCCCTATTCGATTTGAAAAAGATATTGCCATGGAATTTTTTGCTTATTTAAAGGATGAAAAGAATATCATGGTAAATCCAGTTGGCGGAGAGCTGGGAAAGTGTAGTATTCGTGTTGCACATATTGGAGAACTGTGTTTTGACGATTATGACATATTAATTGAGGAAATGAAACACTTTTTCCAAATGTGATTTTTATAAATCATATGCTGAAAAGAAATGGAGTGCTGTAATGAATAAATCAGAGCGCGATGCGTTTCTTGAATTTATGAAGGATAAATGCGAGATAGCAGAAGGGGTATTTATTGATCCTAAAGAACTTATCTTTGAGGAGAATGTCAAAATGAATTGCTATTATTGTGGAAGATACAATAATAATTGGCGTTGTCCTCCAAATCTTCCCAATATAGATTATGAGCGGATGGTACAGGAATATGATTCAGGCTGTTTTGTTGTGTTATCTTTTGATATAACAGACAAGACAATGTATACAGAGATACGAAATGAATCAAGTGTGATGCTTCATCGATTGTTGCTGGAACTGGAAAAATGGATGTGGAATAATAACAGTTCAAACGCTATATCATTTGGGGCAGGTTCTTGCAAGCTTTGTCGTGGAGGCTGTGGAAAGGATAAATGTAATAATCCTTATCTATCACGCAGTCCTCTGGAGGCAATAGGGGTCAATGTTGTGAAAAGTGCAGGTAAGTATGGAATAGATATAAAATTCCCTACAGATAATCACCTTATGCGTGTAGGGTTATTACTTTGGCAGGAGGATTAACGAGATGAAATATATATTCTTAGTTGCTGGAAAAGGAACGAGATTAAATCCGTTGACACTGAGCCATCCGAAGTCAATGTTTAAGCTGGATAATAATACGACATTGATTCAGAGAATGGTAAAGCTTATACAAAAGAATGATGTGGAAGCGGATATTGTAGTGGTAACAGGTCATATGCATAAAAGTATAGAAGAAGAGCTGCAAAATGTACAGTTTGTTTTTAATCCATTCTATGAGGTTACAAATTCTATCGCTTCTCTATGGTTTGCAAAAGAACATCTTCTTGATAATGATGTTGTAATCATTGATGGAGATATAGTTATGTCGGACAGACTGGTAAGAGAAGTAGTATGCCAACCTGTAAGTAAGCCTATGGTACTTGTTGACAGTTCAATTAAGACAGCTGGGGATTATAATGTAGAAGTATCTGATGATAAAGTACTTGTAATGAGCAAGGATTTGGAGATATATTATGGGGAATACGCAGGAATTTCTAGGCTTGATAAAAAGAGCGCAGCAAAGATGTATAAAGAAATAGAATTAATGATAGAAGAAGGGTATTACGACCAGTGGTATGAAAATTCTTTGGTACAGCTGATTTTCAAAGAAGACTTTCATCTGTATTATCAGGATATATCAAAATATGAATGGACAGAAGTAGATAATGTTAACGACTTAATTATAGCTAAGAATATTCATATGAGAGAGATGTGTTAAAACCAGTTGATATAGAGATTTATAGAGGTGAAAATCAGGCAAAATGGAGGAAAATAAGAAGGATGGCTTTAAAAGAAAAACCTTACAATATAGCAGTAGTAGGCACAGGATATGTTGGCTTGAGCTTGGCTGTTCTATTAAGCCAGAATCATAAAGTTAAGGCAATAGATATTTTACCAGATAAAATAGAGAAAATAAATAATAGAATATCTCCAATTCAAGATGAATATTTAGAAGAATATCTTGAGAAAAGAGAATTAAATTTATCAGCGACACTAGATGGCGAAAGTGCTTATCAGGTCGCTGATTTTATTATTATTGCTACTCCGACAAATTATGATCCAGTAAGAAATTATTTTGATACACATGCAGTAGAAGAAGTTGTGGAAGCGGTGCATCGAAATAATCCGAAGGCTGCAATTATTATTAAATCTACAATTCCCGTTGGATTTACAGAGGGGTTGCATAAAAAATACCCAGATATGACACTTTTATTTAGTCCTGAATTCTTGCGTGAGTCAAAAGCGTTATATGATAATCTGTATCCAAGCCGCATTATAGTAGGGTGCAATAAAGAAAATCATTTGGAGATGAAATCTGCACAGACATTTGCAAGTTTGCTTCAGGAAGGTGCGATAAAAGATAATATTGAGACTTTATATATGGGAACAACTGAAGCTGAAGCAGTAAAGCTTTTTGCAAATACTTATTTGGCATTAAGAGTTTCATATTTTAATGAATTGGATACTTATGCAGAAATGAAGGGGCTGGATGCTCAAGATATTATAGAGGGGGTATGTCTGGATCCCAGAATAGGAACTCAATATAATAATCCGTCTTTCGGATATGGCGGTTATTGCCTTCCTAAAGATACGAAGCAACTTTTGGCAAATTTTGAAAATGTGCCAGAAAATTTGATACAGGCGATTGTAGAAAGTAATAGGACCAGAAAAGAATTTATAGCAGATCAGGTTCTTCGAAAGGCTGGTTATTATGGATACGATTATGATTATAGCTATGACATTAATAGAGAAAAGAAAATTATCATAGGTGTATTCAGGCTAACAATGAAATCAAATTCTGATAATTTCAGACAATCTTCGATTCAGGGAGTAATGAAACGGATCAAAGCGAAAGGTGCTGTTGTAATTGTATATGAACCAACATTAAAAGATGGCAGTACATTTTTTGGAAGTTACGTAGTGAATGACTTGGAAAAATTTAAGAAACAGAGTGATAGTATCATTGCTAATCGGTATGATAGCTGCCTGGATGATGTGAGAGAAAAGGTTTACACAAGAGATATTTTTAAAAGAGATTAGGGCATAGGAAATGCATATTTATAAAAGTGTGTTGGAAACGCAGAACAATAGGACTTTTGGAAAACGGCAATATCATATGGATGAGCTCTTTTTCGGGATAGTTGGGTTCATAATAGCAATTTTTGCAGTAGCAAGGTGTTTTTTTGGCATAGAGATCACCGATGAAGCATATCAGGTTGCTGATGTATATAGTGTATTTCAAGGAAACTTGCCATTTGCATATAACACGTCAAATGCAGCGGGGGCATCATTGGTGTCATTTCCGTTTATGTTTATATTTAGGCTTTTTGCATCGGGCAATGAAGGCGTATTTTTATATATGCGCCTTTGCTTTACTTTTTTTAGACTATTGGTTATATGCATTATTTATGTTCTTTTAAGAAAAAGATATACAAGAAGAGCATTAATTCCTGCCTGTGTATTGCTGGTTGCATGGTTTGGGAGTATTATTCCGAATTTCAGCTATAATACAAGTTCGTTTTGGCTGATGTTTCTTTCATGTGTTATGATTTCTGTTGCCTACAAAGAGAACAGAAGAAAAGATCATATTGCCTTATTTATAGCAGGTTATTTGGCCGCCCTCTCAGTGTTTGCTCATGCAATGCAGATCGGGGCGGTTTTGACGGTTTGTGTACTTCTTGTTTTTTTATCTGACAAAGGGCATAAAGTCTTGAACTTTGGCTTGTATGCTGCAGGTGGGATTACACAGATTGCGGTAGTTCTTCTTCCGATTGCTGCTCAAGTAGGTATGAAAAGTCTTGTGACGGGCATAGATCTCATGTTGTTCCACCGTTTGAAGTATGCAAAAGTTGATGTTATACAGAGATTTATTGATTTTCTTTTGTGGTTAAAGGCGATATATGGCAGATTGATTTTCCTTTTCCTTGTGGCGATGATTGTTTGCTGGTTGTCGAATAAGTTTTTTAAGTTTGGATGGAAACTGAAATACAGATGGCTTTTATCTGCTGTCTTTGCACTTATTCCTGTGGTTTTATATTACGGAAGAGGTGGATCTGATTCAGTATCTTCCTATTTTGGAGCGATTTCGTTCTGGACTATGATTATGATTTTGCCTCTTATTAGAGACTCTCTGGCATATTTTTTGATATTTCCGTTTCTAACATTCTTTCTGTTTGAGGTGATTTTCCCCGGTTTGGGAAGTGCTTCGAAGCGTGTTTATTTTATGTATCCGGCTGTTTTTGTTACTGTTGTGTTACTACTAGGAGCTTATAAGGAATCTGGTGATTCTAAAAATGGGAATGTTCCCAGAAAGATGCTGAAGCTTCTTGTGGGGGTGTTTGCATGTGTCACTGCGATTCTTGTGATACGAAGCGAATATTTATATGTGTATCGAGAGGATCCTATATCACAACTTGACTACAAGGTGACAGAAGGGATTTACAAGGGCATTTATACGAGCAAGGACCGTGCAGAATGTACGATTGAAATAGAAAAATATATAAAAGCTAATACGTCTTCTGGCGAAAGAGTTTCTTTTAGGGATAATGTACCATTTGGGTATTTGATGTCAAATGGCAATATGTGCGACATAAGAACCTGGGATGCAATGCAATATTCTTATATAGAATCTGGTTCAGTAGAAGATAATCCAATTAATATGTATCGTTATTATAAAAATACTGGGAATATTCCTGAAAAATACATTTATATCGATTATGGAAGAGATGAGATTGTTAGTTATGACAGCCCAACATTTAAGTTCAACAAATGGTTAAATACTTACTACCACATAGTGGATGATATTAGGATTAATGCTCGATATTCCGCTCGCATCTATGAATATAACGGGAACTTCGATGGGGATTACGATTATTGGATTAATAGTGTTGAGGAGTGATATTATGATACCATTTAACATACCCACATTTGTGGGTACTGAGATCGGACATATTGAAGAAGCTATAAAAAATAGAAAATTAAGTGGGGATGGTGAGTTTACAAAGCGCTGCAATAAATGGTTTGAGGAACAATATGGGACATGCAAGGCATTATTGACTACATCTTGCACGCATGCGACAGAAATGGCTGTTATGCTTTCTGACATCGGTAAGGGTGACGAAGTGATAATGCCTTCGTTTACATTTGTTTCAACGGCAGACGCTGTAGTATTACGGGGTGCTACACCTGTATTTGTTGATATACGGCCTGATACAATGAATATTGATGAAAGGAAGATTGAGGAAGCAATCACTGAGAATACAAAAGCAATCATTCCAGTCCACTACGCCGGTGTGGCTTGCGAGATGGATACGATTATGGAAATCGCAAGACGAAATAGGCTTAAAGTCATAGAGGATGCAGCGCAGGGGATTATGAGCAAATATAAAGGTCGTTTTCTTGGAACTATTGGAGATTATGGATGCATCAGTTTTCACGAGACAAAAAATATTAGTATGGGTGAGGGAGGCGTTCTCCTGATAAGGGAATCCAGAAATGTAGATCATGCGGAAGTGATCCGGGAGAAAGGAACAAATCGAAGTAGGTTTTTTAGGGGAGAGATAGATAAATACACCTGGGTGGATGCCGGATCATCCTATCTGCCCAGCGAATTGAATGCTGCTTTTTTGTGGGGACAGCTAGAACATCTGGATGAGATAATGGAAGATCGCAAACGATTATGGGCGGCCTATTATGAGGGATTGAGGATTTTAGAAAAAAAGGGATTAATTGTTCTTCCCTTTGTGCCGCAGGAGTGCGAACATAATGCACATATTTTTTATATCAAATGCAAAGACATAGAAGAAAGATCCGCACTGATCTCCTATATGCGAAAGAGAAATATAAGCACAGTTTTTCATTATATCCCTCTTCATTCTTCTCCTGCGGGAAGAAGGCATGGGCGCTTTAACGGAGAAGATATATATACAACAAAGGAAAGTGAACGCCTTTTAAGACTGCCCATGTACTATAAAATGGGTATGAAAGCTGTAAATCAGATTATCGCAGCGATTGGAGATTTTTATGAAGGGTAATGGTCACAGAATCAGGGTTTTTGCAATTTTGCAACTTATGAATATCCTTTATTCACTGGACAGTGTGTTGCTCAAGGTCGTGTCTGTTAGGTGGGAAGCGGATGGGCTGTTCGCATTTCGTACATTGCTCTGTCTGTTAACTGCTGTGATTTTGTTAGCTGTATATGCTGTGCTCTGGCAGAAGATTTTATCTCAGGTAGATCTTACCGTAGCTTACATGTGCAAAGGAATGATTGTTTTCTGGGGAATGGTATGGGCATCTCTCTTTTTTGACGAACGCATCAGCCCATTCAATATACTGGGAACTATGGTGATTTTTGGAGGCGTATATCTGGTGACAGCAAATGAGTGAATACATAGCAATCGTGATATATATAGCAAGTGGTCTCATAGCGGCTATTTCTCAATTAATACTAAAGCTTACTGCGTTAAAACCGAATGGGCGACAGGGGGTATTGCAGTATATGGACTGGCGGATCGTCATATCCTACGGAATGTTGTTTATGACCATATTCTTCAATATGATTGCCATGCGGTATATGCCGTATAAATACGCGCCAGTGCTTTCTTGTTTATCATATGTGTTTGTACTGATGTTAGGCAGACTTGTCCTTCACGAAACAATTAGCAAGAGAAAATGGGTGGGGATCATAGCGATTTTTCTGGGAATGTATATTTTCTATATAGGATAAATGAGTGTTTGGATTAAGAAAATGGAGAATGATTTTAAATGAATATTTTAGTATTAGGAATGGGGAGCAATGTGAGCCAGGGGATCGTAAAGGCGCTGCGCAATATTAAGGAGCTGTCAATTAAAATTATAGGTGCTTGCATCAGCAAATCTTCTGTGGGTCTATACATGTGCGACAGCGCAATGATTTCTCCATTGGCCAAGGATGCTACTTTTCTTCCCTGGTACGTGGAAACCTGCAGAGTGAATAAAATAGATATGGTTTTTACAGGCGTTGAGGAAATCATTGATGTTCTGGTCAGAAACCGGAAATTTATAGAAAAAGAATGTACTGCAAAATTTCCATACCCAGGAAAAGAGGCATGGGAAATTGGATTAGATAAATACTGTACCTGCCAATGGATGAAGAACCACGGAATTCCTTATCCAGATTTTGCTTTGGCCTCGGATGATTTAGGGGTGGAGAACTTAATTGAGCGAGTGGGTTTTCCTTTAATAGTGAAACCCAGAAAGGGAAAAAGCTCAGCAGGAATACGAAAAGTAAGCTCGGCAGATGCGCTGAAAGGAATTGTAGGAAATACAGATGACATCATTCAAGAATACATTGGCGACAAGGATAATGAGTATACTGTGGGCTGTTATTATAGTAAAAGTGGAGAGCTTAAGTCCATGATGACCATGCACCGTTATCTGAAAAATGGTTCGACAGCAATGGCTGAGATTGTGAGGGATGAAAAGATAGAAGGAATCATTACTCGCATTTCAGAAAATATTTTCATGGCCGGGCCGGTAAACTTTCAATTGAGATATAAAATGGATGATACTCCTGTATGCTTCGAGTGGAATGTACGGTATTCGGGGACTACCGCCATGCGTAATCATTTTGGATTCCGTGATGTGGAGGCAGCAATTTGGGAATATGTATTAAACCATAGGGTTGAGCAATGCTTCACAAATGCAAAGGGCTTAGGGGTTGTACTTCGCATGGAACATGAAGCTTATATCGAAAATAAAAGCTTTCAGGAACTATTTGGAGAAAATCATTTATGAAAAAACTGGATGTAATTATTCCATGCTACAATTCACAACATACGATTCGAACAGTTGTTGACGGTATTTTAAAAGCCACGGAAGAACGATTTGATACAAGGATTTTATTGTCCAATGATCATTCGCCGGACGATGTTTGGAATGAGATAAAAATGTTATGTATGGAGCATCAAAATGTTATTGGGATTGACCTTGCGAGAAATTTTGGACAACAGTCTGCGCGAATGGCAGCAATCCACTTTGTAGAAGGTGATTATGTTGTTTTTATGGATGACGATGGTCAGCATGATTCAGAGTACATTCCCAAATTGGTGGAGAAACTTGATGAAGGATATGATATTGTTTACGCTTCGTTCGAATATAAAAAGCAGGCTAAGTGGAAATCACTTGGAAGCGATTTCCGTCAAATCACATCGGAATGGCTGGAAGAAAAACCAAAAGGAATCCATACATCCAGCTATTTTGTTGTAAAACGTTATATTGTGGACGAGCTAAAAAAATATCCGAGTCCCTCTCCGATTATTTTTGGATATTTGATGAAAATAACACAAAATATTTCCAGTGTACCTGTTCCGCATATGGCAAGGCTCCAGGGGAAAAGCGGGTATAACTTAAAAAAATTAGTAAGGCTGTGGTTAAACGCTGCAACGAGTTTTTCTGTAGTACCGCTACGTTTGGCAAGTTACTTGGGTTTTTTGTCTTCGGGAATAGGAATAGCAGCACTTGCAATCATTGTTGTAAGAAAGTTGCTTTATCCGCAGATAGCTGCGGGATATACTTCTACAATAGCGGTAATTTTGCTGTTTTTTGGAATCGTATTAATCATGCTTGGGCTAACAGGGGAGTACATTGGAAGAATGTTTATGACAATCAACTGTGTACCACAGTATGTAATTAAGGAAGTAGTTTGGAATAAGGGGGAAGAGATTAAAAATGTATGAGGATTTAAAGACCATAGAAAGTAAATTTAGTATTTCTGATTTTCCGCTTAATATTGCGGTAGAGCCGAGCAATTACTGCAATCTGAATTGCATTATGTGCGCAAATGACAAGCTTACCCGAAAGCGTGGCGTCATGGATATAAGGCTTTACAAAAAGATAATCGATGAGATTGCTGTGGAGAACCCCTATACACGCCTTTGGCTGGATTTTTATGGGGAACCTTTGCTTCAGAAGTTTAGATTATTTTACATGATTGATTATGCGGTAAAAAAAGGACTTAAGAATATAGATTTGAATACAAATGCCACACTTTTGAATGAAGAAATGGCAGAAATGCTTTTAGATTCGGGAATTACATTTATCAGTATTGACTGTGACGGTTTTTCTCCGGCAGTCTACGAGGGGATTCGAGTAGGAGCAAACAGAGATAAGGTCTATAAAAATATTGAATATTTTTTGAACCTGCGGAGAAAAAAGAAAGTTGATATGCCCATTATTGAGGTAAAAATTATGGAGATGGAGGAAAACAGGGATGAGATAGAGACTGTCTTAAATTATTGGAGAGAGCGGGGAGCATGGACCTGTCTTAGGCGTCTGATTTCTTGGGGCGGAAAATATAATAATGGAAATGGTGACGCTAAGATAGAAAGAGTGGCATGCGGCAGCGGCATAGGTATACTGCCGATTACTTGGGACGGACTTGCCATCAATTGTGTGATGGACTGTAATGCTGATTTTCCCTGTGGGAATGTCCATGAAAGCTCGATTAAAGAAATATGGAAAAAGCGGAATGAATTTCTGGTAAAACACCAACTTTGTCATGATTGGGAAGCCCTTCCAGAGCTTTGCCATGACTGTACGGACTGGATGATTGTGGGAGAAAAGAGATGGGACGAAAAAGGTATGCCTATTGAAAAAACGTATGATAAGTCCAGTCGTATGATTGACAGATAAAAATGGAGTGATAGACAAATGGGAGATAAAAGGGTTTATTATCCCGGACTGGATTTCCTTAAATTTGCCTCGGCAATTGTCATATTGTTAGAGCACTATTATGGGAATACGGGGCTGCCTCAGCTATCGGTCATAAGAAATGGAGGAATAGCAGTAGATTTATTTTTTATGATTTCCGGCTTTTTATGCGTGGGGGGGGGTAAAAATCGTATAGTAAAAACATCATACAGTGAGTATATTTTTCGTATAGCAGGCAGGTTTGTGCCCATGGTATCCATTACAGTTACTTTATATGCAGTATTTGGGACACTTTATTATATGTGTTTTGGAGAATGGTATCGGTCGGTCATCATAGATTTTTGGAATATTTTGACGAGTTATCTGTTGATATTCAAAGGGGGTGCAGTAGGGAATCTGGCACTGGGCGTGAACAATCCGATTTGGTTTCTGTGTGTGCTGCTTATTTGTTATTCCTTGTTTTATATGATTATGCGAATGACAAACAAATACAAATGGCCTGTTATCTATGGGTTTCTATGCATGATATTTATCGGTCTTGCCGCAAGTACCTATGCTTTGGAACTGCCTTTTTTAAATGGTGTGGTTGGCAGAGGTTATTATTCATTTTTTATGGGATGTATCATAGCAATCCTGATGGAAAAAAGTAAGAATAAACGAAAGCTGTATTTTCTCGCATTTGTGCAGATTTGTGTATATATTCTGCCGCTGTTGTCTGGACTGGATTTTTTATATAATAACTGGAGACTGTCAATTGTGTTTATTTTATTTACGGCAATAGTAGTTATTGGCACATATCCATTGCCTGCTTGGCTGAATGGAATTAGCAGATTCCTGGCGGGAATATCTTTTGAAATATATATTTGGCAGGGCATTTTTTTCATTATTCAAGGTATGTTCTATCACCATGGAATCATTGAATATACAAGGAAGATTTTTTGGGCTTTTTTTCTTATTGTTATTTTATTTTCTGCCGGAGTTTATGTGTTTGTTGAAAGAAAACTTAATTTGGCTTTTGCAAATAAGATAGATAAATTTTTGATGAATGGTAAGGAGAATTGATGAAGTATTTCATTGTTGGTAATGCTGATTACGCAGTAATGATTGGTAATTATCTGAAAAATACAACTAAAATCAGCATAGATGGGTTTACGGTAAAAGGGGAAATTATAAAAGAACATAGTCTCAATGGTTTTCCTGTAATTCCTGCGGAAAGTATGCAAAAGCTGTATCCTCCTGATGATTGCAGCCTGCTTATGGGAATTGGCTACAGAAGGATGAACCAGATTAGGGAAACGGAATATAGAAGATATAAGGATATGGGATATACATTTATCAATTATATTCATCCCACAGCAATTATAGAAAAAGATGTGGTTATCGGTGAAGCCAATAATATTTTTGAGGGAGTTATTATCCAGAGCGGTGTAAAAATGGGTGATGCAAACAATGCTTATGGCGGGGCAATGATTGCTCACGATACACAGCTGGGAAGCTTTAATTTTTTGTCCGTGAAAGCATGTGTTGCCGGGTGTGTCCATGTGGGGAATCATTGTTTCATGGGAGCAAATTCCACTGTGAAAGATCACATAGAAATCTCAGACTATACATTGATTGGCGCCGGCGCATATGCAAACAAAAGCAGTAATCCTTATGACGTTATTGCAGCGCCAAAGGCGAGTGTTTTAGAAGGCAGAAGCAGCCTGGAGTTTATATAATGGAGAAAATTATCGTTACCGGAGCAAATGGATTTATAGGCCGATATGTAGTGGGTAAGTTAATGTTAGAGGGGTATTCCATCTATGCTATGGATCGAAGTGACAATGAATCCCACGATTCCATGGTGACACATATCAAGGCGGATCTATCAAAAAGTGAAAATGCTTTGAACGTAGCAAAAGATATTGGTGCAGCAGATGTCCTGGTTCATCTGGCAGCAGATATTACAATTCCAGGAGATTCCAGGACCATTGGAAATAATATAAGCGGGATGATCACGGCAATTGATATAGCGATAAATACGGGTGTCCGTCATTTTGTATACTTATCGAGTGTTCCGGTCATTGGTGAGATTGTATACACACCGATTGAGGAAAGGCATCCCGTACACCCAAGGACGCCTTACCATTGGTCTAAGCTGCTCGGAGAATGGATGCTTGAGGAGGTCTGTGATCTGTATGAAACGATTTCAATGATTCGGATTCCTTCGCCAATAGGGAGAGGTATGAGAACAAATGTATTTCTGCCCTTTATGCTGCAAAGGATGATGTGCGGAAATGATGTTGAGATTTATGGAGAGGGGAAACGGATACAAAATTATATTGATGTGAGAGATATTGCGGAAGCAATCTTGAGGGTTATAAAAAATAAACCGCAAGGTTTATTTTTAATTTCTGGAGAGAGATCTATTTCAAATTTGGAGTTGGCCAAATTATGTAAACAAATCACACATAGTTCTTCAAGGATAGTCAAAGGCAGGCACGCAGACCCTGAGGAATCGGAACAGTGGATCCTATCTTGTAAAAAAGCAGCAAAAGGCTTTGGTTATGCGCCAGTATATGATCTCGAGACTACAATTCAATGGATCTGTGAGGGAAGTGTGTAAAGAACATACTTTCCTTATTCCCGCGAGCAACGAGCCAGGTGGCTACTTGCAGACATTTGGCGAGGGCCTGCCCCGCTTTATCGTGTACTGCCGCGAGGGTCGAATACCCCAGCTTTGCTGCGGGGTATTCGACTATTTGCATCGCAAAGGGAAAGGCGGCGGAAGGGAGATTCGGATGAGAATCCTTGTTTTTTCTGATATCCACGGAAATGCATATGCAATGGATGGGTTCATGGAGATACTGTCAAAGCTTACCTATGACGCCATCGCATTTTTAGGGGATATCTTTGGATATTATTACGAACAGGAAAAATGTATCTGCCGGATGAAGGATATTTCGAACCTTATCTGGCTAAAAGGCAATCATGATGCATATGCCGTAAAGGCTTTTTATAACGACAGGAAAGAACAGGATTTAATTCGGAATTACGGACATTCATATTGCAATTTAAATAAGCGTTTTTTACCAGCTGATATGGATATGATTGATGCGTTACCGCAATATTATGAATGTGCTTTATATGGAAAGAAAATCGGTTTTTTTCATGGCAGACCTGATAACCCGCTGGAAGGGCGTATATATGAAGATACATTGATTTCAGACGAGGAGGTATCTACTTACGATATTATCTTTTTTGGACACACTCATTGCAAGATAGACAGATTTGTTGACAAAACGCATATACTTAGTCCAGGTTCATTGGGGCAACCACGAGATGGAAAAGGGTATGGATTTTTAATATATGACTTAGAAGCTGATAGTTGTGAATATATAAATGTAGATGTAGATAATACAGTGTTGAGGGACGACATTGATCGTAAAGACAGGGGATTGTCAAAATTATATGATGTTTTATCAAGAGAGGAAATAAAGTGAGTAATATTAGTAAAACAGATATTATTATTTCTGTGGTGATTCCACTGGTTTTACTTTTAATCCTTTGGAGGATTTGTGGAATTAATTTTGAAACAAATGATGATACCGGGATAATGATGTTTGTGACAGGTGCAAAAACCGGATCTCCAACGGCAGAAACCGTTTTTTGTAATATACTATGGGGTGGCTTTGTTTCTGTTTTATATCGGATAAATGAAAGCATACCATGGTATATATGCATTTATATGATTTTGATGTGGCTGTCATTTTCTATTCTTTGTCTTTCCTGCATTAAAATAGCTGCTGAAGTGCAAGAGTGTGATAGCAGCAAAAAAGATATATTTATTTCGCGTATAATGGGGATATCATTCTTCCTCATTTTATTTTTCTCGGTATTTTCGTTTTACTCTGTTTTACTTCAATTCACGGCAATTCCCGCATTATGCGGAATGGGAGCCATTCTATTGATGATATTGTTTCCGAAAGGAAACAATTATTGTTATTTCGCTTTTTCCATATTGCTGTTTTTTGCGGATGTTATACGACCAAAAGTGGGATATATGGCCACATTAGCTTTTGTACTGACTGCTATAGCTATGTACTTTATGTATCGAATTTGGGATAAAATATATGTTTTATCTGCTATTATAATTCAGGCAGGTACTTACATTATCAATGCGTTATATGAACAATATAATGGTTGGGGGACATTTCGTGCATTTCATAGAGCAAGGGCATATTGGAAAGATTATACACATCCATCTTTTGCAGATAATCCAAATTTATATGAAAGTGTAGGTTGGACAGAGCAGTTGTACAAGCTGGCAGACAAATGGTTTTTTCTGGATAAGAGAGTAACTACAGATGCCTTTGAGAACCTAAATGAAAAGATTGATGTGACATCATATTTCAGTTTCGATGAATTAACATCTGTACTATTATCATCGAGATTACGAATGACTTTCGTTCTTATTTGTTTTTTCGTTATTATGGCTTCCATTATATTTGTCAAGCAGCGTAAATATAGGAACCTTCTGGTCATCTGGGGGGGGGGTATTGGTAACAGCGACAATCTTTATTTACTTTATTTATAATGGGAGGTTTCCTTATAGAGTAACATTTTCTGTTTTAATTCTATATATTCTACCTCTTTTATTTTTGATTTGGGATGTGCAAGTCAGTATATGGAAAAATAGGTGGTTTCAATATGCTGTTTTTGCTGTTGTAATCGGGGCATTTGTTTATTCGATATGTGGAAGCTGCGGCTTGACACGGATTGCGTATTCTATATCTAAAGACTCAACAAGGCTGGAAAGTATACAAACAAAGATAAAGGTTGAGCAATATGCCATTGAGAATCCAGACAACCTATATGTGTATGATTATTCATTAGCGCTTGCTGGAGATCCATTTGTTACATACGAGGATGGAAAGCCATATAACCTGACATTCTGGGGCGGTTCTGGGATGTATTCCCCTCCGTATTATGATCAGTTGAGAGCGAACGGAAGAGAAGAGTTTTATTCTGACAGTTTTCTTGATGATAATGTATTTTTTATAGGAAGTCAAGAGCCGGATGCAGAGCTTATTGATTACATGAAGAGCGAGTTTTCAGAAAAAATTTCGACTCAAATTGTATACGAAGGAGATGGGTTTATAGTCTATCAATTTAAGGATAGTAGGTAACTTGCTGATTATCCTGTCTTATGGCGCAAAAAACCTTGTTGCTGATTTGAACGTGTGAAAAAAAGTCTGTAAATACTGATCTTCTATGATAATGTTTAGGGATGGAGGCTTGTTTCAGAGCTCCCGGCCCTTTCGGAAGTGCTCTTTTTCATAGGGTTTTACTATAAAATGCTCTTTAAATAATCCCCAAAAACTCCTGAAACTCAGGATTCATATGTATATTCGCCTCACGGATAGCAATACAAGGTGCTGTGGTAATACTTACAAATTCTGCCTCGAACTCTTTACTGGGCTCCTGAAAGTAAATTTAATTATCAGCTTTCAGTTTATAATACTTATATTCTACCTGGATTAGAGCTATTTCCCGGGAAATGATAAGGTTAATATCGTTACTATTGGACTTGGATTCTGCATTAAATAGTTCAAATAATGTTTTGAGAACAGCTTGCACCGCCCATTGCACCTAACAGAAGAAGCTCTGAACGTGCCATCTCTTCTTGGCTTTTTAATGGCCAGAATAGAATGGAGGATAATCTGAAGTTGCATATTTACCCAATTCTCTTGTAAGGAGCAGGTTGATAATTTTCTCTTTGCTGTATTCGCCCTGATGTTCCCCTTATTTATAAGTCCATTTATCTAGTTCTTCTAAATTAAGAATTTCATTTGATTCAATATTCCAACCTATTCTCCACATATCTTTTATTTTATCAATAATCTATATAATCCACAGGATTGACATATGGAGTCATGACATCCTAGTCAGTATTAAGCACAATTTGCTCCTGCACATCGGTAAAAGTTTTGCATATCATTGAGAAGTAGACAAAGATACGATTGGATTTATGGAGATACCAATTATATCTTACTATAAAAATATGATACCTCCGTTATGAAGTGACTTTTGTCAAGAGGTAATTTTTGAAAATTATAAACTTTTTCCCGAACCTCTGACAAAGCCCACTTTTATTCCCTGGAGATATCTTGG
>CAJTAT010000014.1 GCA_910574475.1 Clostridia bacterium
TTCTCCAAGATATCTCCAGGGAATAAAAGTGGGCTTTGTCAGAGGTTCGGGAAAAAGTTTATAATTTTCAAAAATTACCTCTTGACAAAAGTCACTTCATAACGGAGGTCAGTATGATCAGAATGAGAATGAAAGTGCTTTAAGAGAGGCATTATCTGACTGCTCTATCTATAAGTTTGTAGTTGTATCATATGGTGATGTTGATGGTGCTTTGATTAGCGATGCTTTAACTAGGGAAGTTGAAGATAGGCTTGGTTATATGCTGGCTCCTTATACTGGCGGTTCTATTTCAATCCGTGTGATATATGTTCCATTAACCGAGGGACAGTTTACGACTTTGCAAGTTTACTCTGGCTGGGATTCTATATCTGGAAAGAAAATTGATATTGATAGTCTTGAAGGTTCATTTGATGAAAAGTTTATGATGCGTGTTGTAGAAATGGCTTATAAGCTTGGATTTAATAGAGGTGAGGTTCCGGCTGGGGATTCCCAGTGGAACAAATCTGTTAATGTAGAGGTTCCCCAGTGGTACGAATATGGGTCTGATATGACAAAAGGAGATATGCTTTTTGCCATATTATATATGATGGATAAGCATGACTTTGACATGGTTTCTTGTTCCTATCTTAAGACAAAGGAAGAAAAGCGTCTTTGGTACATAAATAATTTTGGGTGGGATACTGATACCCAGGCTCCCATAGATTTATCAGATTACAGGGATTCAAGTGCAATATATTGTGCTGTTGAGTTCAACTATAATCCAGATAAGGCAGAGTATTTTGAAAGTGAGTTGGATAAAGCTCTTTATCTGGCAGACAAAAATTACAAGTTGGGGACTGGTGAGGAGTTTGGGAGTGATGAGGAAAAGCGTCTTTGGCTTTTGGAGAATTACTCTTATGACATTTCTTCTGGTGAGGTGATTGATAAGGAGATTGTGGATGCTTTGATTGCATATCAGAAATATATGGATGAAAACTATACAGGTGAGAGAAAATGTATACTTTTTTATTTAGATAATAACGATGTTCCAGAGATGGTTGCAACTGGTTCGATTAATGATTATCAGTTATTTAGTTATTATAATGGCAGTGTAGTGGGGTACAAGGATGTAATGTCACCTTATTGGATGTATAGTTTTAATTATAATGAGAGAAGTGGCAATTTGCGAGTTGAAGAAGGGGGTGCGGGAAATCACTATAGATATGTGTTTTATACCCTTTCAGATGGGAATTTAAACGAAGCTGGTTATTGTGATTATCAGTATGATTGGGATGAGGATAAAACATTTTTGGTAATTAATGATACCGAGGTTTCGAAGGAAGAATTTGAAGCTTTTGAAAACCAACTAGGTGATACTGCTAAAGGTGAGAGCTTTGGAGCATATGGTTCTACAGTATATAGTTCTGTATTATCTGCCTATGATGCCCTCGCAACTGCGGAATAGCAAATATTAGCCTGTGAGTTTTCAGGCTTTTATATGTCAGATGATATTTTGACTTTTACTTCAAATGGTGCATTTAAGTATGGGGATGGGTTTCCCTCAAAGTTACTATGTTGTTGCTGTTCGTGTAATATATTTATAATTGGGGTACTCCCCTCACGCCATCGGTTGAAATATACCGGTGGCTTTTTTCTTATTGCACTGTACCCAAAATTCTCACTTTCTTTTTGTGCATAACTGACCAACTTTCAAAAATGACTTGAACTATCAAGCGGTGAGAGTTATAACACGACAAACCACAAAAGTGTGCATCCCCTATGGCCTGTTGGTGCAGGGGTACTAAGGAAAGGAGGTACTGCTTTGAAAAAGGAAACTCGGCTGATTATTGAGACCCTTGTTATATGGGGACTTCTTCTGTGGTTACAATACTTGCAGTCAAAATAAAAGAAAAGGAGAATTTGAGTATGATGCGTATTATTACCCCAAAGGGAGATTTGAGGAATATCAAGAGAGCAGTAGCAGTTTGTGAGATGCGTAATCAGTTTAATGGGCGCATGGATAGGAAGATTGAGATTGCAAATGATTTGAGCTACAACCCGACAGGTGTGTGCTTGGAGTTTGCTGTGAGAGACACTGTTTTTACAACATATAACAAGGAGTTATTTGTTGGAAATCTTAAGACGGAGAAAGTACAGGAGATCCTGCGTAAGTTAGTGAAGGAGGGGTACTTTGATTTCAGTGAGCTGGAATATCAGAAGGCGGATCTATATAAAGAGACTGTTTTTGATGAAGGCAAGTCTAAGCCCTATACCTCAGACTATGTGGCGGAGCCTTATCCTTCATTGCTGTGCATGGGATCGTTTGGCTTTGATACAATGCACCCCATTGTAAGAGCACATAATGCAGATACATGGGAAGAGGATGGATTTGAAGGGGAGGGGCACAATGACGAGGAATAGTACTCCTTTGGCGGTTAATAAGTTGAAAAAGTGGTGGGATTCCGAGGAAAAGATCTTGAAATGCGATCTGCCCTTTCAGCGACATTCTGGGGTATGGAATCCTATCACTAAAAGTAGTTTGATAAGAAGTTTACTGGCGGACAGTTATGTACCGCCAGTAGTCTTTTTAAAGGACAAGGTGGGAACTGACGATAAGGGAAAGGATACCTATACCTACAATATCCTTGATGGCCAGCAGAGGCTTACGAATATCTTTTCATTTGTGAATGATGAGTGGGCTTTGCATGCTGAGACGCCGGAAGTCAAGTATGATGGCTTTGACTATGATATAGCAGGTAAAAAATTCTCAGAACTTGAGGATGAGCTTAAAAATCTTATTCTTCAGTTTAAGTTCTCCGTGCAGTTTTTAGAAGATTATACGATGCAGGAAGCAGAGGATCTGTTCTTCAATATCAATTCAGGCGTAGCTTTATCGGCAGTTCAGAAGTCCAAAGCTAAGATGGGTACAGATATGATAGTGTACCTTAGTGATCTGCTCAGGGGTACTTTTTTCGCCCAGACTGTCCATATTACCGAGGCTCAGTCAAAGCGTGAGGAGGATCTGCTTATGCTTATCCAATCGGTGATTTTGCTGGATAATAGGTTTGATGGCATCGAGTACAAGAGCATAGCCGCAGCCTTTTGCCAGAAGTATGCCGCCGACCTGCGAGATAACTATGGTGATGAGCATAGAAATATTTTGTCGGATACTATTGGATATCTTGACAAAGCTTTTTCTTCTAAGAATAAGTTTTTGCGGAAGAATAATGTGCCTATCGTGGTGGTTATTGCAAGAGTGGCTTATGAGCAGGGGATTAAGCCGGAGGAGTTTAAGTTATTTATCAATGAGTTTTCTAACCAGGTATTCCCGTCTTATGATAACGCCAGCGGCAGTGGCAATATTAAGGTGAAGCTGGTGCAGATGAGACTGAGAGTGATGTTCTTGGCGTTTTGCAAACATTTTAGCTTAGATGCCGGCAAGATTTGGGGGCCATTTGCAAGTGGTATTGATTTGTATGAAGGGCTTTTGCCAGAGGATGGTCTTTTGCCAGATACATTGGACGCAGAAGATAGCGTAGGGGGTACTACCGAAGAAGAGGGTGAAAACACGGAGGTACCTGAGGAACCTGCAAGTCCCGATGGTATTACAGAGGATGGAGCTGAAATTCCGACAAATGAGGGCGAGGCTAATGTCAAAAATTAATAAGGTATTTTTTCTTCGCACTAATAGGGAGCAGTATTTTCCTTACCAGGGGTATTTGGGTGAACTTGAGAATACGCTGGCGGCTGAGCAGTTATATGTGAATTATGGCGAGCCTGGAGGCAAAATTGAGACGGTGGATCTTTCTGAGAACTTGGTTCTTATATGTAATCGGGAGGGCAGACAGCTGGGGTACCCACCTAACAGGGTTTTGATCGATGAAGATGGTGTGATCCATGACATATTCTTTGGTAATGCTTTGGTTGTAAAGTATGAGGGCAATGAGTTTGTAAGTATTACGCCAGAGGATATAGCCCTTATCGAGAGGTGTCTGCCGCCTGTGAAGGTATTAAGTCAGGTGCCTGTTAAGGAATTGCCAGAGTACAAGGAGGAGAATGGATGTCAAAGTTTATCGACAAGATGAATCTTCCTCAGTATAAGTATTTCAACGATATACTATGCCAAGACGAAGAAAGAAAAAAGTTAGTTGCTGACTGTATAACTGCGAGTGAGTTGATTGAACATGGGAATAAGCGGGAGTACCAAGAAGGATTGGTACTCCTCATTCGATCAAAAGCTAGATTGCCTGACTTTATTTATGTTTTGGAGGAAGATCAAAAAAGATGTAGAGCAGAGCTTTCTGTGAAGAATATTAAAACGCTTGTTAAAAGAGTAGAGAAATATGCAGGTATTTTACTATTACTTCACTTCTACCAGGGATACTCCATAACAAGAAGGTTGTATCTTGAGGATGAGATTGAAAAAAATTTACCGGAGGGCCAGCTTAAAAGGTTATATAGCTATGATGATGTAAAAGATAAGTATTACAAAGAGATACTAAGTGTTCCTAAGCTGGTTCTTATTAATGGGGAGTTGCATCAGAATTACCTTATGCATGAGTTTACTGAAAAAGAATTAAAAATGCTGGATGAGTTGATATCGGTGGATGTGCATTTCCTTGTAGTTATTCAAAGTGAGAATCAGAAGGATGTAGCATACATAGTTGGGAAAGAACATGGAGATCTTTTGATAAGGTATTTGAAAAGGCATGAGTCTTTAAAAAAGGAGGTTAGTATTTCCTCTTTGGATGGGAGAAATGATCTGAAGGCTATGTTGCTCAGCCTGCTGGATTACTTAGAAGAGGTGAAAAAAGCCAAGGATGAGAGGCGTAAGAATACAAGACGTGCAGAGGGCACTTCAAGTGATACAAGCCATTATCCGAGGTATGTTGACAAGAATAGCATAAAAATCTACGACATGAGGGGTACTGCTGAGCTAGATGCTTTTCGTTTTAACAAAAAGCGAGGTCGTCTAGGTATATCCAGAAGACACGGTTATGAGATGGTTCCCCATACCCGCAAGGGACACGAACGACGGTATAAAGATGGCAAGATTGTATATGTACGCTCGACGATTATCCACAAAGAAAGATTTGAAGGCATCCAGTCAGCACATCGCATAAACGAGAAGGAGGAAAAAGAGTGAGTATACCTATTGATAAAAAAGAGTATTATCGCATGAGATATTCCAGGGGTACTATCATAGAGCTATTGGAGCCTATAAATGATCCTTATACACCAAAGCCCGTAGGAGCTAAATTTAAAGTTGACTTTGTAGATGACGCTTTACAGCTCCAGGGGCATTGGCTACCGCCGGAGAGTGGGACTTTGGCCGTAGCTATTGAAAAAGATAAATTCAAAATTATTAGATAATCAAGGGAGGCTGTCATTAAGTTGGCAGTCTTTTCTTTTGTCTGGGGTACTTTTAGCTTTTCTGTAAAGGTCGATAAACGTATGGAAATGTCGTATTTTTCCGGCTTTTTTGGGACGCCCTTGACATCGCTCCATTTAGCCGTTTTAGGGGCGGATTGGGATAACTCCCCGATTCGCCCCGTAAAATCGAATTTAGGGGCAACACGGGCGTACGTGGGCTAACTACCGTCTGGGGTACTGGTTGCCGTTTCCGGCTCAGGTCAAACCGCCTAGTATTTGCTAAAAATACGACATTTCCAACATTTTTTACGACTTCCGTATTAAATAAAAAGAGGGCTGTTGTATAAGGACTGGAGCTATATAGGATCAGAGATTTATATAAAGTATAAGTTGTTTTTTGATACACTTTTCGATGATCAGAGGGTAATTAGGACTGATAAATACTAGATAGAGACAAGTGTATGAGAGAAGAGTATCTATAGGATATTCAGTCCTTATCCTCTACTTGAGATGATTATATAGTTCACAGTGAAGTAGTTTGTATGGTGAGATGATTGTTTTATAGAGTTCGCCATGAGGAGCCAATCTCACCAGTTTAGATATCTCTGGCGATCAGGGCAATAAGGCCAGTAGCTAGTGTCCTTGTAATTATAGCTTGGTGGCGAAGTGAGCCAGTTATCCCCGCCATTCTGCCGATAGCTGATGATCAGGCAATAAGGCTAGTAGCTGGTTATAGCTTGGTACTGATAGTTGATGGCGATATCAGCCAGTGACCCAAGTCTACAGATGGCAGTCAAGCCTTTGTGCCGGAGCAGTTAATGCCAATGAGCCAGTGGTTGCTGTCCTTGGGAGTGATAGCCACCTAGTAGTCATCCACTGTAAGTGTGCCAGGTATTCGCCAAGAACGCTATAAGGCAAGAATAAAGTTACAGATTGCACTTGGTATTGTTGCAGTTACCTATGGCTTTTGCTTTTTGGGGTACTAAGTGGCTTTTGGGGTACTAAGTTTCCTTGATAAAGGTTTATTTTTCTAATTTAAATCGGCAGATAGCAATTAAGCCATTGTGCCGGAGGACAGCTAAGGCAAATAAGGCCAGTATTGTATACCAAGAGTTACAGATTGCATTTGTGAGGATGTAGTTATATAGGTGAGTGCTTTTTGGGGTACTGAGGTTAGAGCCAAAAGCCGATAAAGATATTTTAAATTTACAGGCAGTTACCAAGCCTTTGTGCGCCGGAGGACAGTCAAGGCCAGTGAGCCAGTATTATACATCTAAAGCTAAAGATTGTATTCGTAAGGATAGTTATCATTGGTCTTGGCTTTCTGGGGTACTAGATTCCCCTGGGGTACTACAAAGTGGCCAGTAACCCAATAGGAATTTGAAAGAAATCTACAGATGAGTACAAAGGCCATTGCGCCGGAGGACAGCTAAGTGGATGCTTGGTAGCGAAGTGAGCCAGATGGCAAAGATTTCTGGGGTATCGTAAGCTCTGGGGGTAAATGCCTTAGATAGCTCCAAAAGTATTATTTATGTTTAATAAATCTACAGATAACTACCAAGCTCTTGTGCCGGAAGACAGCTAAGTTGACCAGTTAATCAAGGGTTTGCTGGGGTATTGAGGAGCCTGCCAATCTGCCGAGTTACAGATTGCACTTGGTAAGGATGAAGTTATCGAGGCTCTTAGGTTTGCTGGGGTACTATCAAACGGCCAGCAACCCAATAGGTATTTGAAAGAAATCTACAGATAGCAACCAAGCCTTTGTGTGCCGGAGGAGCAGTTAAGGCAATAAGGCTGATAGAGGTATCTTAAATCTATAGATTGTATTTATGGTATTGAGGTATCGCAGTTCGTTGGCTTTTGGGATATTGTCAGTCCTTGGGGTAAAGGTTTTATATACCCTCATTCAAATCTACAGATGAATGTGAGGTCTTTTCTCTGGAAGAGCCAGTTAAGATATTTTTGATAGTGATGTAGGCATGTCGATTAGAGGTCTTTGGGTACTTAGGAGCCTGCCAATCTGCCGACCATAGTGAGCTAAAGTTACAGATGAGGTTGTAGTTTATGGCTAGGTTTTTTTGGGGTATCACCATCTTCTGGGGTAAAGGTTTTATATATCTTCAACAAATCTACAGATTGTATTTGGTAATGTCGATGTATTGTCGTCAGGGGTTTCTGGGGTACTTTATCTTCGTCTAATCTGCGAATCATGGGTGAGCTAAAGTTACAGGCAAGGACAAATAATCATGTAGAGGATTCTGGTGCGAGTGATTTGGAGCTACAAGCCCCAGGACAGCTTGAGGTACTGGAGATGTGGCCATTCTGCCGACCAGAAGAGGATTTGGCCTATCTGCCGAGTTGCAGATGGTATTGGCGGAGCAGGTGCTTGGGGTATTATGAGGCTTTGTCGTATTGCAGAGCATGAGCATTTAATTCTACAGATGAGGACAGGAGAAGTTGTAGAGGATTTTGACACGAGTGATCTAACGGTATAAGCCCCAGGACAATAAAAGATAGTTAAGGCAAATCTGCCAGATAAAGGTAAGGCTTTGGGGTATTAAGGAACTTGCCAGTCTGCCAGCTATAGTGAGCTAAAGTTACAGAGGTTTTTGTATGAGAGCTAAGTCATTGCTAAGGGGTAAAACTGGGGTACTTCTTCAGCTTTCCATATAAATCAAAGGGATACTGCACTGTCTCTAAGGAGGTGAGGTTTAGTAGGCGAGGTTGTGCTGGGGTATCCTAAGCCCCGGCCAATCTGCCAATAATAGGTGGAAAAATCTACAGATAACGATAAAAAGTTTTGTAGATGATTCTGGTGCGAGGGATCTGGGGCTACAAGCCCCAGGACATCTAAAGTAGCAAAATCAAGCTGGGTACCCCATTAGTTGGCATTAAGCAGTAGAAAGAAGGTAAAAAGGTGAGTGATGTAGAGGAATTTATAAAAAAGGCCACGCCAATATATCAAGGTATGGCCAATGAGCAGAGAGACAAAAGGTGCATGGAGCTGTATCTTAAAGCCTTAGATGAGGTAAAGAGCTGGCTCTCATGGGTGATTCATAGGAATATGGAAGTGAATTACTATATGAGTGTTTATGTAAAATTGAATCTGCCTTTAGGGGGTATTTACCTTAAGGTGGGCCACAGAGAAGATGACCATAGTTATCTTCACAGTCCCATTGGAGACATGGATTATGTAACGTATCTGGCCATAGTTCGTGAGTCGGATAACCCAGTTATATTGCTGTATAAGTACTTAAGTAGCCAGGTATCAAAGTTACAGGAGAAGCCAGTACAGGATGTGCTAGGGTTACAGGGGTACTTAGAGGCTCTTTCAGAGGTACCCAAGTTTTTTCATTTAAAGGCAGGTGATTCAAACCAGAGGCTGACTTGACAATCTTCGAATAAGAGTTAAGATGGACACCACTAAATATTAGAGAGGATGGTGTTCCATATGAAACTAAGCAGTATCATTGAGAAGTACCCAAACAGGTATGTAATTCTCGCCCCAGTGCTGTATGATGCCTTATCCAAAAGGCCATTGGCCTTTAAGGTATTGGAAGACTGCATTTTGCCAGATGATAGCGTAAAAGCAAAGGAGTATTACGAGGGCGAAGGTGTGTCTGGGGTATTTATCTTCCCCACCTTTGAGGGGGATATTCCATTTGAGCCAGAGGATGCGGCAAGAATGTTTCAAGTATTGATGGGGGGTATTTGAGATGATTTCAGATGCCCTTAAAGAGTTCAAGATACATAAAGCAGCCTGGGAGATTATAAGGATTGTTAATGATGATAATTCAGATGTAGTTGTAATCTCCGAAAGATTGAAGGCCATAGAGCATATGTCAATAGCGGATATAATTACTAAAATGTATGCAGATGACTTTAAAACCTTGGAGCGGGACTTGGCAAAGGTAACACTTGCCGGAAGTGATCGCAATATACCTAAAAAGTCAGTAGAGTACATGCTAGGGTATTCATTCACCAAGTATTTTGATGAAGATTGTGCTTTGCTATTGGATACTGTCAAGGCCATGAGGGGGTACTAACCATGTTTTGTGATTATTGGGATTGTGATGTCATTGTTAAAATTGTGGAGAATACCAGCGATTGTCGCAGTGCCATATATGAAAAACTCCAGAGAATAAAACGAAGATCAGAGGGGCTGGGTGCAGCATCGGTACTAGTTACCTTGTATTCAGGGGAAAAAGTAGAACTGATAAGGGATTTAACAAAGATAAGTGTGTCGTGTACTGATGAGGAGCTGGTACTGTCTCCCAAAGAACGTTCTCAAATTTTACAGGTACTATTTAAGATATTGATAAAGTGTTTTGGTGGAGATTGTACAAAGTTGATTGATACGTGTAGAAATGCAGATAGGTTTTTGTAATGGCGATGTCCTTTGGGGTACTGGCGTAGATGTTCTCTTAATTCAAGCGTAAAAGATTTTTTTGAAGTTACTTTTCTTGTAGTTTAGCCTGGATTGACATTTTCTAGTTAAAAAAGTGTCTTGGATATGGAGTTTGAGTTATCTCGCAAGCTACGTGATCTACAGCTCCATATAGTGAATTTTTTAAGATTGTGAGTGCTCTGATACGTCATTGAAACTGGGTATTCACTATATAACAAAGCGTTATATTTTTACATGAGTTTTTACAGGATTTTTTGATATCTTAAAGGCTCACTCAAGAAAGGAGAAATTATGAATAAGACGGTTGGTAAGGTGTTTGGGTTGGTAGCTCTGTTGGTAGCAATTTTCTTGGCATGGCAATTAACGTTCAACAAAGGGGGTATTCTTCGCACAGCGTACAACTCTTTGGCCGAGGGAATTAACGGTCAGTGGGAGAAGGTAGCCGGACAGGGCGAGACTATTCTTCCTATGTGGACAGATACTACCGCAGAATCCAATGGCGAGGCTTTTGACATTGACACAGGCAATTAAGTGAAAGGGGCTACTTACATGAAGAAGATATGGTTAAGAGCGTTAGGTCTTGTAGGAATTCCTCTGGCTTTGATGTTTTTGTGGCAATTAGCTTTTCACAGCGGAGGGCTTTGGAGGGCTTTGGCGAAAGAAGTCGGTATTAAGATAGAGGAGACCATTAACCCAGGAGAAGAGGAAACCACCAAGGAAGAAGTTGTATTTGATTTGAATCAAAGGTATTAAATTATAAGAGCTTGCGGAGTGATTCGCAGGCTCTTATTTTGGGGTTTTGGGGGTACTGCTGGATTAAGAAAAGCGTCGATTTTTTAATAATTGCTTGACACATACCGCTGAGAGATATTTATAAAATCTACATCTAAAAAGCCTTTATTAAAAGTAAAAATTTATTGATGAGATTTTTATAAGGTTGTGTGTAAAATAGTAGTTATTAAATCTATTTTGCTTGAGACATTAAAGGGATCTTGCTGTAGGTTTTTATTAATGGTCAGGGGTATTTTTTTCAGCAGTTGTCAATGATTTACTCAATAATTGCTTGATACACACCTCAAAGTTGTCTTTATAAAATATCTATCTTAAGGATTACAAGTGAAGGAGATATTTCCTTGACCAGCTGTTAATTAAGTGTTTGCTAAAACCATCAGCTATGAATTCTATTTTGCTTGAGACTGATCTTGTAACTATTGATATAGAAGTAACTTTAGTGATTTTTAAATTTTTTGTGGAAAGGTGGGTATTTATATGAAGTTGTATGATGAAGGAGCATATGAATGGCTAAGTTCTATTGCAGTAGGTGGTACTGGTGCCGACCAGCAGATGACAAAGCCCAAAGCTAATTCTTTTGAGGAGTTAAATGAAGAGCGTAAGAGAGAGGGGCGATTTATGCAAGCAAGGATCTTGGGGCTGGTACTTCAGGGGTACGAGCGGACGCAAATTGGTGAATTTATAGGATGCTCTAGGAGTACGCTTGATAAAGCATTTAGAGATTTAAACTTAGACAAGCTATTAAGATTGCAGGTTGACTTTAGTCCTGTCTTTGAAGATGTTCCAACAGAGAATGTTATTTTGTTTAAGAAGGCTAAGTTTTCTTACAGGCAGTTTAGGAGAATGTTAAAGGAGCGGGAGCTTGCAGAGTGATCTGTAGGCTCTTTCTTTTTCTTTTTTGTAATTAACCAATATGAAAATAGCTTTATTGAAAAAGTAATGTTTTTCACGAATGTTTTTGTATCCTTAAGTCTTTGCGGTGGTTGTGTTGCAAAGGCGATCTTCTTTTTCTTGATGTTCTAGTAGTCATAGGTGTTTTCCCAGAACGATATTTTTGGCTTAAGTGGTGAGGTGATATTTTTTGTAGAGCTTTTCAGTAAGTCTGGGGTACTGCTACCTGTTCTCCAAAGGTATTAGAGTGGCACTCATAATGTTATAGCTTTTAAATTTGCGTTCTTGTAATTGTAAGAGTTTGTGTATTAGCTGTTGTGCATTGATAGTTTCAACATGAATTTTTTTGTACTTAAGATTCTTTTTCGAGGGCTTTCATGTAAGGCTAAGACTTTTCCTGTGAGCGTGATATGTAGTTATATCTTTTATATTTCTGGGGGTAATTATGTCCTTAGTTAAGTTGAGAGGAGTAAGACGTATGATAACCGTAGAGATTCTGGATGCTTTATACCTAAATGGAGAGCAGTTAAGTGGAGTGTTCAAAACATCTTCAGATGGACTTTATGCGATAGATTCTGAGGTATTGAAGGAATTAATTGCAAAAAGTAAGAGGTGTTTGGAACTTGAAAAAAGTAGCAGCCATATGATGAGTATGCTCAAATCTGGCAAGCTGGCAAGTAATGAGAAAGAAAAGCCAGACAAAACTCCAGGTGAGATATTAGGTGAGTTGTCGGCGAAAGCAAGAATTGCTAAGAAACAGCAGGCTGTGGCAGTAGCTTTGTCACTTTCAATGAGAGGGTGTTATCCCTACAAAATAATGGAGGTATTGGAGAAGAGGGGATTGGGTTGCTCTAATGCTACTGTTTCCAGAGCGTTAAGTGTTCTAAAAGATGGTGATAGAGAACGGCTTTTGGATGCTTTTAGGGCTTTTCCAGAGGAGTTTACAGGCTTTATAGAGCAGGATTTCATTAATTGGTTTGATGCCAGATATGCTGATGCAAAGAAGGCAGAGGATAAAAAAGAGAGGAATAAGCGTATACGAGAGCTTGTGTCTGAGTGGGGTGAATGATTATGAGTATTGTAAGAAGATATGACCATTTAACATTAGAAGAAGAGTTGGAGTT
Organism: Clostridia bacterium; assembly: GCA_910574475.1. Lineage (GTDB taxonomy): Bacteria > Bacillota > Clostridia > Lachnospirales > Lachnospiraceae > Laedolimicola. The sequence continues at coordinate 12,568 of CAJTAT010000014.1, forward strand.
AGCTTACAAAGAGATAGATTTTTTAAAGCGGGAGTTAAATGCATTAAAGGCTCAGCCCTCGATAGAAGAATTTAAAAAGGAGTTAAGGCAGAGATCAGCGGAGACAAGAGGAGCCACTAGGAGAAAGGCGTTTGCCTTGACATTGGCTTTATCTTTGCAGGGACTTGGTACAACAGAGATAGCTGGGGTACTGAAAGAGCGTGGTTTTGGCAGTTCGACGGCTAATATTGCTAGAGCCTTAAGTGTATCCAAGGATGGCGACAAAGAAAGGCTTTGGGATATTTTTAGGGCTTTTCCGGAGGAGTTCAGTGGCTTTACAGAGCAGGATCTGGAGGCATGGTACACAGAGAGACACGAGCGTTTACAGAAGATTGCCGAAGTGAGATCAAGTCGTAAGGCTAAAGGTTCAGAGTGGGGTGAGTGATATGTGTAAGAAATTATCTTTATTACTTGCCGTTCTAATATTGCTATTAAGTTCAGTAAGCGTTTATGCTACCGGCGACTCAGCGAGCATCCAGCAGGAGTGGGGACTAAAGGATGAGCAGATGGGTGTATGGATGTCAGTATGGCAGGCTATGAAGGCATCTGGTTTATCTGATGTGGCTTGTGCAGCAGTGATGGGAAACCTTAAGGCTGAGAGTGGTTTGAGAGGCTCAGCATCGGAATCTGGGGGTACTGGTGCAGGTATCGGTATAGCACAGTGGAGTACCAATTCAAATCGTCAAGGTTTGGCTGACTGGGCATGTGAACATACCAAAACTAATGTTAAGGGATATAACATTTGTACAAACGAGGTCTGCCAAGCAGGATATTTGGTATCTGATCTTGAGAAGAGCTGGATTGATTCATACCATGCAAAGTATAACGAGTATGCGGCAAAATACGCAGATACAGGGGTACCCCAAAATGTTACGTTATATACGCAGTTTGCTAATTTTAAAACTGCGACAGATATAAAGGGTGCGGCGATAGCCATGTTTGACTGCTATGAGCGTGGTGCAGGTATCAATATTCTAATAGGATCTAGTCCTACGGCATATCCAAAGGGCTATTCTGGCGAGAAGAATAACCTCTGGTTTTTTAAGAATGAGCATATCAATCGAGTTTCATATGCTGAAAAGGCATATGTGCTATTTACTAACAGTACTGTTCCAGCAAGCCAGGAGGCTGGTGAGCAGATTGCGACACAGTTGGTATCCGCAGGCTATTGGACGGAGGACGAGCTTTCCATCTATAGTAAGTTGATTGAGTCTCCAGTTGATCTATCTAATGCAGTACGAGAGAACTTAACCCAAGATCAGTTACAGGGTCTATCCATGTGGGAGCGTGAAAACAAGCATAACATCGAAGAAGGCGGAGCGATTAATTGGTTGAGAAGAATCGTGATGCTTGCAGGTATTTTATTTACCATATGGATGGCATTGATATATTGTGCTTATTGGTTCGATAGAATTAACAATATTTTCTATATAGATACTTTAGGTATCCTTACGTTTGGTCATTTGCACATGTCGGATAACGAGCAGGAGAGTACGTTTAGGGTAAAGGATATTGGTAAGGAAAACCATAAAACTGTAAGGCATCGAGATATCTTATTTATCTGCTTGGCGGGAACGGCATTTGGGGTAGCGATTATTACAGGCGGCATTTACATTGCATTGAGATGGCTCAATGATTTGATTGTTAGAATACTAGGGAGGCTTTAAATATGGAGAGATTCAAAGAATGTAGGGATTTCGTGTATAAAGGCGAGGCTGACCAGGATACCCAGGAACGATGTCTTTATTTGTACTCAGAATCCCTGAAAGATGTCAAGGAATGGTTGCGATCTACGATGTGTGAGGCAATGGCTGAGTTACATCTCTTAGAGGATAAGGCTATATTGTACTTGCCTTTGGAAAACTTGACAGTTGAGGCAAAGGTTACTGTAGATTTGGTTGTCCGTGAAAAGGAGCCTTGGGGGTACAGTAAACCTTTGAGTTTTGACAGGGGTACTCCAGATTACTATACGTCCCCTATAGGTATTTTTGATTATTATACATATAGCCAGATAGTAAAAGGTGGGAATCCCGTGTCAGATTTATATTTGCATCTCTTCAGTTTATATACTGACTTACGAGAGTTGGCAGGTACAGAGGAGTTGCTTTCCACTGATTTATTAAGGGAAAAAGGTATACAGGATGTGCTTGGTCTGCACCGCATCGGGGGTATCCTTGAGGCATTTGCCAGTAAAAAATAGCAGTTACTTTTGCTTTATTTAAGACTGGTAGGCTTTGAACAACAAAAATATAAAAAGTTATTGTAAGGAGGGCGAGATGAGTTATTTCAAGGATTTAGTAACAGATATTTTACCTTACATCAGTAAGAAGATTCCAATGCTTAGTCCAGAGGCACAGGATGCCTTGTGGGAGCTGACTAATACATATGTGAAAGAATCGCAGCATGGTGATAAGGCATATGACATAGTGAATGATTTAAAGGTTAAGATGACAGATGTGACTCTTTTATATTCAGAGGAGAAAACGGAGAGTGAAGAGCATGTGTATGCGTTATTTGTACTGGCCAGTGTTTATTTTCTGGGGTACTATGGCTTAATTAAGCAGTCTGATATTACTGTTGAAAACTCTGGCAAGCTAGGATTTGAGGGCAGTGTTGAATTGTTCTATGAAACTCTTGAGGTTCATGGGTTATTGGAGGAGATGACTGAGCAGGCTCCTGCTGAGGTTGAATATTCTGAGGAAGAAGATGAATACTCCGAAGACGAGTATGTAGAAGAGGAGGATTACTCTGAAGACGATGAAGATGATTATTCAGAAGAAGAGGATGAGGACGAGGATGATTACTCTGACGAAGGCGACTATTCTGAGGAGGCTGAAGACGAGTATTCCGAAGATGATTACGAAGAGGAATGTTATGAAGAGGAGGACGAGTGATGGCAGTATTGGGCGTAGATGATATAAAAGCGCAGTTATCTGACAAGCTAAAAGTTGAATTTGCCAGTTGCTCTATGGAGGAGTACTTTTCAAATCATCTTTATGTTGGTGACTTGAAGACGGTTAAAACCGTGGTAAATTCTAAGAATGAGGAGCAGGAGGCTTTCTTTGGATTTATCAGAACAAAGCTAAATGCGACGATTAAAAAGATCGAGCGAGTATACACGCATCTTTTTTCGTCATCCTATGAGGTTATCAAGCCAGATGGGATTCTCTGCTCTGATGGAATCCTTTCTATAGATAAGGGTGGCATAGTTAAGATTGAGGACTATGCGGAAACAGCCCAGGTATACTCAATATTGATGGAGTGTCTGGGGTACTGCGAGAGCAAGGCCAGGGACTTCGATGCAAATGAGATAGTATCGACCTTTGGCAGTAATGGAAAGGTGATGTATTACCCTTATAAAATGTTGGAGTTTGCATTTGGTCGTGTAGGAAGTCGTGAGGATGGTACTTATAAACGTACATCAGATGCAAAGTCCTGGGAGCTATATTGGGAGAAACAGGTTAAGTCTAAGATTGAGGCTAGCTGTAAAAAGATTATTTGGGAGGTATTTAGTCAGAAGGGTTTGATTGGGAAAAAGGGGTACAAATCCAAGGACTCTATGAGCTTTTTAGATACTTTGCTGGATCATCTATATAAGAATCTTACCCCTTGTATTTTGACGATCAGCATGTCAAGAACCCGTGAGGGGGACGAGTATCTTGGGTTCAAGTACCGCTGTACAGATTTAGGGCATGCGATTCCGCTAGATCCATCTTTGCCAAAGAGATTGGTGGATGAATGCTTTAATGGAAATATAGGTTCTTCAGACGCAGTATATGAATCTGTAGTTCCTTTGATGCCAGGTAACGAGGGGTATTATGTAGTTGATATCCAGCACAAGTTTAATCCTCAGATGGTAAATGCATCCCCTTTATTTGCTTATACGGCTCTTAACGCCTTGGCGAATAGTGGTAAGACAATTTCTTGGGATGCTCTGATTCTTGGCAAGCGTGACGATGATTCCATTTTGACAGTGGGAGCTGGTAAGAGTATAAATTTCAGTAAGAATTTTATGCATTGGATTATAGCAGGCAGTAGATCAGGTAAAGGGGTAATGACGCTTAATATCTTAGCATCTGCTCTAGCGTCTGGAAAGCCAGTCTTTTATCTTGATAATAAGCCCGACATGGTTTCCATGCTCCGTAGTTCCCAGCTCAGTGGCGGTAAGATATTTGGCGTAAATGGTGATTATGACGCAACTTTCGACAAGACTTTTGACTCTTGCCAGCCAGGGGTAGCCTTTAATTGGGAGGATAAAGTGCCGCCTTACTTGAAAGAACATATAGGTGGAAATTATCTGTCTTACGCACCGATTTATTATTTGAGAACTGTCATGTTTATGATGTCACTAATCTATGTGAGAGGCATGGTGCGGAGCGATCCTGCAAAGTATAATCCTCTTGGTGGAAAAGATGGAATCATCTGTGTGATTGATGAGATTACGGCTGGTACAGATAAGATAAAATCTTTGATTGAAAATATCTTTGGTTCCGCCTTTTATCATAATAGTGTTTTGAATATGGTGAGAGCAGGTAAGAGTACGGGTAAGGTGGATTTTAATGAATTTGGCTGTTACAGTACAGATTTTATAAATGCTGTAAATTCCACAATCTTAAGGCTGAAAGTCTGGCAGCAGAAAGGTTTAAGCGGTGGGGGTACTGAAGGTGACGTATCTAATGTCTTTGTGCTTGGCCAGACGCTTGAGTCTAGCGTGGATTTAGACAAGCTTGAATACAGGGCTACTACAGATGGCCGTTTGAATATGACGAGTGGTAATGTATTTTATAATTTCTTGTTCAGATTTGGCCCAAATGATGGATTCTTTGGATATAACCAGGACAGGCCAGGATACATGAATGTAGTTCCAGGTTCCAAGTCTGAGACACGTTTAAACGAATCGGCGAGAAATTTCGCTTATGTCAAGACCTTTGACGAGAATACTTTTAATACTATGAACAAGGGCATTCCTTATACGAAAGGTATTAGTGATAATGCTTTATACTTTAAGCCTTTTTTGATTTTGAATGACGCAGAGCCGGAGAATGATTATGTTAATAAGGATCTGAGACGTACCTGTGAACTGGCAGGTCTTGACTTTGAGGAAGTAAAGAATCTACACCGGAATGAGTCGGGGGTACTGATGCCGGAGATTGGCTTTATACCTTACATTGAAAAGATGATGAGCTTTTCCGGTGATGGCGGTGCTGGTGTCAGAGCTACGTTGGAAAAATCCTATAATATAGCCAATGCATTGGTACAGGCGTATATTCCAGGATACCAGGGAGATTGTATTGATTTTATATATGACTTAAGACCAGAGGCTATGTTTACTGCTGATTCACTGCTTTTGGCTTATGATAAAGGTGAGCATGAATCAGTCTCAAAGTTACATGATGAGTTTTTTGGTACAAGCCCTGGAGGTACTCTGAATTTAGACAGTATTGATTTAAATAATTTAGATGATTTTATGCCAGAAGAACCAGAGCATAAAGAAGAACCTGTGCAGCAGGCTAAGCCATTTCCTGTTCGTGAAGATATGGCACAATCACATGAGACGAGGCAGACAGAACCTAAGAAGAGAACTGTTTCGCCATACGAGAAAATTAGTGTTTATGCTGATATCAAAGAGAATTTTACTTTTTCAGATGAAGTTAGGTGGCATATTGCAAAAGTAATAGCGTTTAGAGTGTACAAAGCTTTAGGTGCAAATGATAACAATTTGTTAAAAATTATGGTAGAGACAGCTTACAATGATTTGATTGAAAGGGGGTATTGATATGATAGGTTTAGGGGATATTAGACAGGCTGATATTGATGCTATTAGTATACATATTGTTCAAATCGCAGAGAAGTATATATTACAACCTGATGCGGTAAAGCAGGATATTGCAGAGCAGATTTTAGAGGTAAGACCAGAGGATGATGCTAGAATGAAAATAGCCCGACTGCTTGCAATGAAAGTATATAAGGCACTCAATGAAAATAATGAGGTTATGCTGAATGCTATGATAAAAGCAGCTTATAACGGCTTGGTGAAAAGGGGGTATTGAGAATGAGAGAGATTGATATTAAGGAGATTGCAAGGGAGCTTAAGCCGAAGGAGCAGGTGGATATTTCAGATCATCTTAGAAGAATGTGTCAAGAGTACAAGGAAGAAGAGGCAAGAAAGAAGGAAGAGGGTGCTTAGTGGCATCCTTTTTTCTTGGGTTTAGTGACAGAGAGAGGGTGATGTGGTAAAATTAATTATAAATATTGAATTACAAAGGTGGAAAAATGGATTGGAATGAAGTATTGATACAAGTTATTTCTGGGAGTGTTTTGCTTTTTATAGGAGCAGTTGGAGGCTGGTTTACTGGACTTTTCAAAGGGAAAAAAGAGTCATCAGCAGCAATCGAAAGAAAAAATGAGATATATCAGCCATTGTTAGATGATATAGAAAAGTATTCAACTTTTGATTGGCCTATTATGGAAAGGGTAAGAGCAAATTTTTTATGCAAAATAGTAAATGATTCTTATAAATTTGGTCTTACCATAGAACTACAGGATAAATGTAATAAGTTGTATAATGCAGTAAGTGAATATAATAGTATTAATCCAATAAGAGTGGCTCATAGTATTATTGTTGATATTTTTACCAAGGGCTATGAAGAAATATATGGAAGTATTATTGATGGGATTTGTTTTCACACAGAGCGAGATGGTGCTGAATGGGAAGAGGAGGTTATTGTAGAACCTGTACAAGTGATAAAACAGCTTAATAATGAGGATTATATTGAACATTTGCTAAGAAATGAAGGAATGTATTCAGATGAAGTGTGTATTGATGAAGAAAATGCATTATTTGAACCAATATATTTACAGTTAAAAAGGATATATGGATTAGCTTTAAATGTTGTTATAAATGGTGAGCAATATAAGAATCCAAAGCCAGTTATTGATTTAAATATGTTACCAGAAGAATATATGGCGTATCATTATGATTTTTTTGAATTGTATAATAAGGATGAAAGAATTGTAAAGAAATATGAATTGCGTGAGGAGATTATATATGGTAGCCAGGCCGTAATTGAAGAATTAAAAGAAATTATAGATAAAATAGTTAGAATCTATGAAGTTGAGAATATATAATACGATTTTGTCTGGATAGTATTTTTAGAAATGACAGAGGTGAATGAAAGAGTTCATCTCTGTATTTTTATGCCCAGTTTTAAAAGCAGTTCTAAGACTTTTGTCAAAAGCCAGCTTTCTATTAAGATACGTTACTACGTTTGAAAGTTTTATTTTCTGGCGGTTTTCTGACCGCCAATATTTATGGATTAATTAGCTTAAAAAGCTCAGAAAGGTGTGCATGTAATGGAGTTGTTATCATCAGTTGAGTTTGCACATGCGATAGGCGTAAGCCATGCGACTATAAAACGCTGGGATATTGAAGGGGTACTAAAACCCTACTTAGTTACTCCAGGCGGCTTTCGAAGATATCTTCCCAGCCAAGTTGACGAGTATTTCGCAAGGTGCAAGGTAGAAAGGCAAGGTGATTTTGATGGATGAGGAGTATCTTATGAAACTTCGCAGAGAGGCCATTGAGGTTGCTAAGAATGACATTGTTCCAAATAACTACAGGGAGTTACGCAGTTTAATTTTTTCAGATGAGAGGGGTGAGGACTATGAGGTTTGCCAATCCGCAGATAAGGCAGAAAATAAAGGAGTTTTTCAAAAACTTAGATAAGGGGGACAGCGATGAAAATAAGAAAGGTTAAAAGTCTTTCAGAAACTGATTTTATAAAGCGATCAGCTCCAAAGCCAGTCAGAGAGCCAGAGGTTCCCACAGTAGATGAAACAATCGGAGCAATTACGGAAGAGGTAAAGGATGATCCGTTTGAAACAGCAGAATCTTCTGGGGTAACAGATGAAATCTTTGAAGGTATCAAGGAGGAGCCAGAGGAGGCTAAGCCGACAGATCTTCTTCGTATAGCTGAGGAGGATATGGGGACTTTAGATGTGGCATCTGCGGAAAGGGAGTACAAGGCAGCGGAGATACATAAGGAGGCAGAACCTCTGATTCAAACCACAGTTAATACAGAAGTGAAGAAAGCGGTAAAGCTGAATAATGAGCGTATAAAACTTGAAGTTAACGAAGTCCTTGCGGATGAAGTAGGGTATCGTTTAGACAAATATGAAAAAAGGCGTAAATTTCGTCAGAGAAAGGACTTCGTTACAGGGGTACTTAAGGCGGTGGCCGTTTTGATAGTCGTGTTATTTATCTTTGGAAATGCCCAGCTCCGCTTAAGATTCTGGATTATATTTAAGGATATCGGGGATTTGGTGCATGGACTTGTGAATAACGAGGAAGTTACATCCAATCAGTTAGTTGAGGACATGTTCCGTGACCTTGGCGATGATTTGAATGATGCGAACACTATTATAGTAGAGGAGTGATTGTATGGATCGAGAAATGAAAGAAAGTATTAAAGACCTTGAGCGTGGCTACGAGTTGAAGCAGGAAGAGACCATACATGGCGAGAGAATCGGCCAGACGCTTGAGATGAATGAAGAGCTGGAGGATAAGCTGGATCTGGTAAAGAAACTGAAGAAACAGATCAAGATAACCAGGGGTATCTCCATAGGCGTTTTGGCTGTACTGATTATTGTGCTGTTATATGCATGCGTGACCTATATCCTGCATCCAAAGCAGACGGTGACTGAGGAGACTATTACCTACAATATGGAGGTTCCAAAGCCAGATATAAGCCAAGTGGAGAGTGTTACCTTGGATGAGTTGATGGGAACCTTGGAGCTACCTTTAGATTGGGTGAGGTATTCAGGTAATGAGTATCACATGGGAGATAGTTGTCCATCGGGGGTAACTCTTTATCCAAATTTGGAGTTTGCAAAGGCATTTTATGAAACAAAGCGAATTTATACTATGAATAGAGAGCCGCTGAATTGTACGGAGCATAATTTGACTGGTAATTTAGGAATCTGTACTGTGTTGTATTGTTATGATCCTATATATGCTAGTGACGGATTTTTTGGGGTTGAAGGCGTTAGAGGAATCTACGATTATTACAGCCTGGAGGCTTTCAAGTCAGAAGCAGCTAATTATGCCAATATGACAAATCATACAGATCACCTGCCTAGAACTATTAATATTAGTATTTACGAGGAATCAGATATTGATGTGGGTTCTTTAGTCAAGGATGTTTTGGAGAGCTTTGATTATGGAGAAGTGGTGATAGATTCTAATGATGAGTATAATTTATATTTTCATTCTGATATGGATATTGAGGCAGAGGAATTAGCGGAAGGTATTATAGCGGGATTGTCAGATGTGGAGTTTTCTATAAAGATTGAAGATTTCTCTTATACGACTTATGACAGCGTAGAGGAGCAGGAGGAATATACAGTTTGCTTTAGGGATGGGAAGAAGCATATTCCGGACGCAGTTAAAAAATATAATATTGAGGTTACAGATTATCGGTATAATTATCAAGTCTGTGCCGTTCAAGATGACTGGTTCACTTCTCCGGTTTCCAGCCAGCCGGAAGGGGTACCGGTAGCAGAGCAGACCGTCCGTGATGAGGAGCTTACCTTTGTTATGGAAGTTCCCCAGATTGATATGGGCCAGGTTGAGAGTACTACCTTGGACGAGCTGATGGGTACATTGGCTACACGAAAAGATAAGGTGGTATATTTGGATGAAACCTACAAGCAGGGCGATGAATATCCGTCTGGGGTATCCCTCTATTTGGCTGAAAGTGTTGAAAAAGCCTTTGCAAGTGCAAAGCGTGTCTATACTTTAAATGGAGAACCACAGGGGTGTACCAGTCACTCGCAGGGTTATCTGCCAGGATGCTTTGTAAGATACCATACGCAGGACGAGGCAATGAAGCAACTGCCAAGGATTTATTATTACAATGACGCTGTTCTAAGAGAGAATACCTTATTTAAAGATTTGGAAGTATCTGCTTCACCAAACCATTACGGTCATAGGGAGTGGGATATTAGGCTGATCGTTTATGGTGAGACGGAAGTGGACGTAAGCTCCTTAATCAAGAATACCTTGGAGAGCTTTCCCTTTGCTCAATTTCTTGCGACTGGGGATGGATATACGGGAAATGATATAGGCGCACATTATAAGTTTGGTGTTGATCCAGCAGAAGTAGGGGAAAGGATTAAAGATGGGCTGTCGGATTTAAAGTTTATCTTGGACGTGGAATCTCCGTCACCGGAGTATGAAGAGTATTACTACAGTACAAGTAATATTAATGATATCAGAGTAGTTACAAATTACAATATTAAGGTTGTGGATTATGATTATAAGTCCTGGATCTGTGGTGTTCAGGAACACTGGTTTGAGTGATAAGGAGGATGGAAAATGGACAGAGAGCTGGAGCAAAGCGTAAAGAATTTGGAGCGAGGTGTTGAGGTACGTGATATGGAGCAGATGCGTGGAACGGCTATGGCTCAGACGCTGACAGGGGTACTGGAAAGCGGTGACGTGGACGCTGAAATTGATTCTCTGCGTAAGAAGCTAAGAAATGCAAGGATACAGTTGGCGGTATTTGTGATTTTGACAGCCGGAGTTATAGTCGCAAGGTTATTATTGTAGGAGGAGAGTATGTGTAATATAGAGCAGAATAAGGATCAAGTACAGGAAGAATTGAAAGAACAGGTGGAACAGGAAGAGCAGCAGGAACAGGAAATTGAGCCTTTGGATTTGGCGAAAGTGATTCCCGAATGTTTAATCCTGGCTCTGGTATGTACCTTGCTTATCTTATTTATTAAGATTTATATGTAAAGCTATATTCGTCTGCTCAGCCGTTATGGATACGGTTGAGCAGATTGTTTTTAAAGGAAGGCAGGTGTGAAGATGTTTAGATTATTGAAAAAGTACAATCTTGCTGGGGTAATTGCAAGTATTCTTCTTGTATGTACAGTCATAGGTGTTTTTTCCACTGCATCAGGGGTAACCGTTTATGCTGATTCCAATAATTTACGCAAGACTTATATACAGCTTATGAGTGGAGCATCGGCTGTTAATGTGGATGATATTGAGAGCCTTACCGTAGATGATTTGAGATGTATTGCTTTATATCTATCCAACTTTTATGTACCTTTCTGTACGGCGTTAGATGATACGGAGAACAAGGAGCAGAATATTCAGTACATGGTGAACAGCTTAAAGGCTGTGGGCTTTAAGGATGAGACTGCCAGGGTTCTTATAGATACTGTTTATACGGAGAGCCTGTCAAGTGCTCAGCAGATTTATTTTGCATCGTCTGAGGTTTCGGGGCGAACTATAGAAGGGGATACTGGTGTTTATAATTTTGACCTTCATATAAGTTTTGATGGTGATCCGGAGGTGTTTTATTCCGCAGATACTTCTGAGTATCAGAGTTATGTTGGCAATACTTTATCTGGCAGTGACAAGGCAGGAGCTAGCTCTGAGTTTTATCCAGCTACTATGCTCAGCTTTTTGTTTATGGCTCAATCGGCACGTCCTTATAGTTATGATTCAGATAATGTTGATGTGCCATTTAATTTTTATTGGAATAACTCCAGCAATATGACGCCATGTTTCCAGATAAATTCTTTTATTGTGGATTTCCTAGCCGCTTATTTGCAGAAGAATACCTTGGACACAAACGGTAATGCAGGCAACGCTGTTCTGAATACAACCTTTTCAGATTGGGATACCAATACAGATAAGGGCAAGGCGGCATTATGCTCCTTTACCCAAAAGCTATATGTGGACTGGGTTGGAAACATTATCTGTGACTTTGGTGACAAACGGGTAATTATTATTCCTGCGTGTTTGAATCCTTATGCGTTTGGATTGTTATCTGATGATGGGCTGGAGCCTAGATGCAATCTGGTGTCTACATGGGGGCAGTGGTTGTTCTCCAATTACTGTAAGGAAAATGTTTTTGATACAGATAGTGTTGGAGAGCGAGTTATAAACTTTAAAGCTGTGCGTGGCAGCAGTAAAGAGGCGTCCTGGAAGGACAAGGCTTATGGGTCAGATTCTAATGATAAAGTGGTAAAGGACTTTCTTGAAAAGACATTAAGTATAAAAACAGGCTGGGGTAATTGGAATCATCATGATCTTCAGTTGACAACGAGTGCCCTTGCATTTTCAGCAGAAAATAGTATAAGCCAGTATCTTGTCTATAAGGCGGTAGCAAACAATAAGATTGACAGTATCTCCCCGAATACAAACTTTCTGGCAGTAGATTATCTGACCAGTGATACGGTGGATCGGGTGACTGATACGGCAAAGTTCAGCTCTTTATCTACGGATTTTTCTTCCTATATGAATTTTTCCAAGGGAGATAGTATGGTATTTGCTAACTACTTCTTAAGTTACGCTTTTGCTTATGCCAATAAAGATCAAGCTCAGCATACCTGTACGGAGGGTGATGGGTGCTATGTGAATTATAAGTTTAACAAAGAGTATTTTCCAGCAAGCAGTAATACTGCAATTGTATGGGAGTCTTTGAATACGGATACTGAAAAAATAACATCTTTTATTTATTATTTACTGCATCCAACCGAGGGAGCCAGGTATATTACTACATGGTTTAAGTCAAAGGTTGGCAGTATATTGATTGGGTGGCATGAGGATGTAGTCGGGGGTACTGATTCCAATAGTACGACAGGAATGACGCAATATTTGAATTTTACAGGATATGTAACGTCCCCAAGTCTGGGGGAGATTTCCTGGGTGTCAAGGATCATTGATAAGTACGATAACATGGTTGTGTTCTTTATACTGGCGATTTCTCTTTTGCTGGTGTGTTATGTGCTTACAGGTTACATGACGGTACAGAGGGGTATTATTGGGCTGTTGGTTTTTGCAGTATTGGCTCATATACCGCCGATAGCAATAAACCTTGTTACGGATTCTATTAATAATGCCTGTGATACGATATATAGTAATAAGTTTGATTATTGGTCGTATACTCAGTTGCAGACCTATATAGGCCAGTTGTCCAATGCGGTAAATGCGAATAGTGTAAATGATTATATCTCTGCACTTATGGATCTGAGTGGAGGTTCTGCAGGAGAGGCAACAACTGGCTTTGCCGGAGTTAAGTTAAAGTGGATGACTCCAAAGAAGATCGCTGAGATGGATGGAGTGTCAGATGAGATGTCCAGCAGCAGGCTTAAAGGTTCATTCAGTGCTGGTATGATCAGTCTTTTAACCAATTCTTTGTCAGTTACAAATGCAACGGAGAGCTATACGGATAATATAGGTGCAACTTATTTATATCGTGATTTTACTGATATCTTTATGTATGGGTCGAGTACCTATAACATTTATACAAGTTTCAACAGGGACGGAGATTTACTGAAATATACGAGGCTTAGACTTCCGGAGCAGGAGAAGGCAAAGGAATGGACGGATGGAAACGTAGTAACCAGAAGCTGGGGTACTCAAAAGGATAGTGTCTGTCGTGATATTAAATATTCCAGTGGAATGAACCTAGATGAATTTGTAAAGGCGAATGTGGTATCTGGGAAGCCAAACCAGGGGTATCTCAGTGACACTTCCAGCATTCATGCAATGTACTGTGGCTTTTTGAATAATACCGTAGGTGTGGATTCTAAGGGAGCAGGCGGATTGTATACTCATGAGGGCGGCCTTGCGACTTCTTTGTTACTGGGGTACTCAGCGGTTCCAAGTGAAGTTCACCGTGCCTTGGAAAATTTCAAGAGTAAGGTTGCATCTAATGAGATTAAAATTGCAAAGAATGGTTTGGGCTTTAGCTACAATCCAGGGAACTATGGGGATAAGCCAGGTGAGGGAAGTATCAATGTGTTTGGGCTTGATATAGATTATTTTAAATACTCTCTGCTGGATTTTCAGACCAAGGGTGTGAATCCAATTTACAGTGGTGGATGGGATGAGAATATAGAAACAGAAGAGTTTACGAACTTAAGCGGTTTATATTACGCTCTTTATGCGGAATCCCCATATTATTATTTCAACTATGCGATCAGGGATTTTGTTTCGACAGCAGGTTCTAACTACAGTTATAATCCCAATGCGTTAGGGCTGTCTACGGGGAATGTACATGACTTGCTATTAAGAAATAATCAAGAGTTTTTCTATAATCTCACCGAGAATGCAGGCTCCGGCTATGGTGAGCTGCGTGACTTCATGAACATGCATGACCTGTTTTATTATATAATTCCGATGCTTGATGAGGGTAATCAGTTAGCAGATCTGTGGGACGATTATTTTGGCATGTATGTAAATGATGACATGAGCTTGCGTGTGGATAACGCAGGCAATATCTGGTATAGTGGTAAATCCTATAAAACGATACAGGAGATGCATACGGATGGCGTTTTTGAGGAGATGACTGACGAACAGTTATATAAGTTCTGGCATGATTTGAATGTATGGCTTATTTTCAATACCTATGTTCCTTGGCTGGATACGATGGAGGATTGCAGATATGCAAAGCCGGAGAAGATTCGTGTAATGGGTGAATCTTATACTGTTTTGAATCCGCTTGATCCGACAAGTTATTTTCAGATTGATGATGCAGGAAACGTAGTGGCAGGACGTTACATGGTGTTCAGTCGTTCAGAGATGGCTTACTACGGCTTGGATCTCACTGATTTGACTTCTGTTGAGCGTAAGATCATAAAGGTTCAGGATAATGTGTATAAGACTTCCATAGACCTTATGAATTACTACATTTTATCAGATGAGGTACTTATAAATGCTTTTGCTATGATCCAGACCTTTGAGTTTAATAAGGAGTTTAGTGAATCCAATCTCTTAGGTTCCAGTTACATACTGTATCCCCAGGGGTACGAGGCTAAGGCATTCTCCTATGATGCTTATTTAAGACTTGTAATTTCTGAGGCATCTGGTGATCCGTTGCAGGTTAAGTCCACTGATGGGGAAACAAGCATTTACAGGCGAGTGATAAAGAATACATCTTTGTTCTTTGGGATCTTCCTGCTGATAAACGATGTAGTGGCAGTTTACATCATACCCTGTTTAAAAGTAGCTTTCTTGATTATGCTGTTCTTTGTGAGTATAGCTTTGATATGTGCGGCATCAATTAAGTTGGAGTTAAACTTGGTTTCAGTGATATGGAGAAGTATCTTTGCTCCATTAGGTTCGTACTTTTTAGTCAGTGTGGGTTTTGCATGGCTGGTATCATTGTTTATGAGCAATGGAGCATCGGGGGTAACTGAAACCTCAAGCACTATATCAGTCGGTGATCCTACGACAGTAATTATTATTATGATTGTAATTAATGTTGCTGTTATGATTATGTATTTTAAGATCTGTAAGAAGTGCTTTAAGGATCTTAAGACCTATGTTTCCAGTGTGCTTGCAAGCATGGCAGCAGCAGTTGTGGGAGGTCTGTCAAAGATGGGCAAGACTCTTGTAGATGGTCCAGCGGCAATGAGGAGGAGCAGGAATTTTAATAATGTATCTGGGGGCGTGTCAGCTAATCCTAAATCACGTGGCAGAGGGAATACACATGGCCTAGTACCGGCTCTAGCAGGAGCGGCAGGTGTACATGCCCTTTCAAAGCGGTCACAGAATGCAAAGCAGAATGGACTGAATCCGGCAGGCACTAATAGATATAACCGGTTATCCAAGGGAGCAAATCAGCCGATCCAGCCGAAGAAGTCTCGTTATGAGAAGACGGTACAGTCTTTGGATAAGGCAACGGAACGGGCTGGTAAAGCTAAGGCAGATGCCTATCTGAAGTCGCTGGATGGCAAAGCGGCCTTTCATGACAGCTCCAGGGGCTTACGAAATCGTATAGCTGGAGGAAAGGACTTCCTGATGGGGAGTATGTCTCATGGCGTGGCATCTGCTAAGTATAAAGCCGTAAGCGGGGTAAGCTCCAATGTGCGTAAAGTAGGTACTGCAATGCATAATGCTGGTGAATCTATAGATAAGGCTACAGGCAATCGGATCAGCAGAGTAACAAACTTCATTTATGGTACGAAGGAAAACCGAGGTTTGACAAATGCCCAGATAAATGAGCGTAACAGGCGTCAGATTTCTAATTTACAGAAGAAGAGTCAGATGCGTGGTAAAGGAGGTTCTTTTTCTCCAGGTGTATTTAAGAATATAAGAAGAAGGTAAAGGTGAAGCTCCCTGTACTCAGTTTACAGGGAGTTTTCTTATATCTGAAAAAACCTGTAAGTGAATCAAAGTACAATCAAAGTCTGTTCCGAAGATGAAACAGGGCAGATGGTATAAAATCTTTAATCCTCTGGGGTACTAACCTTTACCCAGGGGATTTTTCTTTTTTGTGGAATTGAAAAATTATCAGCTTATTTCTGGGGGAGCTATCTTTGGTGGTTTGAATGCATGTAGCAGGTCTTTTCGCTAAATGATTATGGATAATTTGCCTATTGTTAAATTTGCACTATTTACAGGGCTATTTTTTGTGGAACTTAGCCACTTTCCTCTGGCTTTGTACAGAGTTATAATAACACACCATTGGTGGTGTCTGTTGCGGTATCTGGCCGTGTATGGTACATGTGTAGATTTTATCCACGGATAGGGGGATTAATATGGTTACAAAACTTAAGGAGCTTCAAGATTTGGTTAAGGAGGTCTGTCAAGTGAAAGCAGATAGAAATATCAAAGGAGTTTACCATACCACAGACAAGAATTGGTTCCTGGTGGAAAGGAAACTGCTTGAGGGCTTATTGCTTACTGAGCCGCTTTGTGAATTTACGGATACAGCCTGTGGTAAGCTGATTACCGAGAAGGACATGGAAAGTCAAGCTAGAGAAAGCGTAAAGGGATGCGATACGCCAATCAGTGTGCTTATTTTAACGGTGAAAGGCTACCGAAAGGAGGAGACGGCACGCATTCTTAGAATTTCCTTGGATGAGGTTGAAGATGTTTTGTCTATTACGGAAGATTTCGACGAGGATATTCGTAGGAACTTGATAATGGAACATAGTAAAGGGCTATACTATGAAGATGTGGAAGATTTTTTGTCTTGTGGTGGATCTTATGAAAGGTACAGGGATTTATTGGAGAGAAGAACGCCAATCTGTTAGTGGGGGTACTAAAGAAGGACTTCAGTTGCGAAGTCCTTTATTCCTGTTCTTCATATGGATGAAATTCCAGTAAGTCCTCAATCTTGCAGTCCAGAACGGTGCAGAGCTTACAGATGACATATACATCCAGCCGAGCCACATCGTTTTTACAATATCTATCGATTTGTTTCCAGTTCATCTCAGCCTTATAAGAGAGCTTGTTTTTCGTAAGCCCTTTCTTTTTTATCAGTTCATCAAGTTTTATTTCTAAACGTCCATATTGTTCTTCCATATCGCCACCCCTACTTGTGATTGTATAGATTTCATATAATTTTTAACACCCTAAAGAAGTATTAGTATTAAAAATATAGAAACATTTGTTTTTGACATTTTTGAAGAGTTGAATCCGGTCTTGGCAGGTATTTGCCTTTTTCTGCAATAAGAGTTATATTACTATAACACTGTAGATATATACAGAAATATATGTTTGCAAAGGAGAACGGTATGGAAAAAGATTATTGTTATGGAGATTTAATCAAGTGGGAACTTTTTGAAAAGTTGTTACCTCAAATGTTGTATACAGGGGAAGAGGGCAAGCGGAATGCTGTATTCAGATATTTAAAAAATCAAAGACAAGACTTTGTATATACTTTAGTTTTAGATCTATGTAGGGATGATAAGAAACGCTGTCCATATAGAAAAGAAGATTTTAAGTCAAAAAATATCAGCAGGGGTACTGTTGAAATGATACAGGTGGAATTACCGCCTTATAATCCTGACATTAGTGATATTTTGAGGGTGTATGTCCTGTATCCTAAAACTTCTGACGACATTTCTGATAAGTTGTATTTTATTATTAAAAGATTTAAAACGAATGAAGCTATTGTGTTGTATGTTCCAGCGATAGGGGTGCCTGTAGAGATAGCTGACCTTACCGGACATCTGGGTGATATGGAATATGAGTATAAAGCTCTTGAGGCCGCTTATGCCAGAATTAGAAATGATATTGAAATTTCAAAAGGCAAGTGGAGTCGTGATTGGGGAGAATTTGATTGGCAGGGTTTACAGAGCAAGTTTGAAAAAGGCGAGGATGTGGAGCTATCTCAAGAAGAATGTATGGAACTTTTTAATTGGATATCTAAAAAGGATAAGAAATTGTATGCAAATATTATTTTTAGCTTGTCACTTCAGAAACGTGGTATTCCAAAAGATATTGCCAACTACTGTGCCGAGCATCCAGAGGTGATTGCTGAGGCGATAAGTAAGTACACGAAATGAATTGGGGTATTTCCAGATGGCTTGTAAAATTAAGGGGGGTATGATAATATGGAGATACAAAAACGAGAGGGAAAGCAGGTGGGAATATTGACAGTGACGGAGCAGATTGATCAAAAGCATGAAGAAGATTTACAGCGTTTAAGGGGATTTCGCCTGCTTGATGACGATTTTTTAACCAAGTGTTTTGAAGGTAATACGGCAAGCGTAGAGTTGGTGTTGCAGATTATATTGGATAAGCCAGATTTAAAGGTGCTGGATGTTAGAACCCAGGTATTTGTGGAGAATCTGTTGAATCGCTCAGTGAGGTTTGATATTCTGGCTACTGATAGTACTGGTGCTAAAGCAAATATTGAGATCCAACGAGCCGATAAGGGAGCTGGGAGAAAAAGGGCAAGATACAATTCCAGTATGATGGATGCAAACCTTTTGGAAAAGGGTGAAGATTTTGATGAACTTCCGGAGACTTGGGTAATCTTTATTACAGAAAATGATGTTATGGAGAAGGGATTGCCAGTCTATCAGATTGAACGGTGTTTTTTAGGAACCGGCGAAAAGTTTGAAGATGGTTCGCATATACTATATGTTAATGGTGCTTACCGTGGAGATACGCCAATCGGAAAGCTCATGCATGATTTCTCTTGCACCGATGCGGCGAATATGAATTATGGGGTACTGGCGGACAGGGTAAGATTCTATAAGGAAAGCAAGGAAGGGGTGCTAATTATGTGTAAAGCTATGGAAGATATGAGAAAGCAATCTTTACAGGAAGTTGCAAAAAGAATGCTTACTGCTGGAAAGCTTACTCTTGAGGAGATTGCAGAATATGCAGGACTTCCTCTTGATGATGTAAGAAAGCTGAAAGCAGAACAGGCAGTATAGCTAGATGGCAAGATTGGAGTTTTAATTATGTGTAAGGCTATGGAAGATATGAGAAAGCAATCTTTACAGGAAGTTGCAAAAAGGATGCTTACTGCCGGAAAATATGCGTTGGAGGAGATCGCAAGTATCTCAGGGCTTCCTCTTGACGAAGTGAGAAAGCTGAAAGCAGAGTTGACAGTATAGCTAAATTACAGGCTGGGAATTTAAGTTCTCAGCCTTATTTATTTTCTATGTAAAAGGTGAATATTTTCCGTGAGTTATCTGGTAAAGTTTTGATATTTTGAGTTTCTGTTTTTAAGTCTGTTTATCTACGATTTTTCTGCGACTCTGCTTGTTTTTTCTGCTCCTATTAAAAATTATAGTGGCATTCTGAAGGATTTTTTCGCTCCTGTCGGGGATTGCTCTGCGTTTCTGAATGTTTATACTGCACCTGTTTATAATTGTATTGTCCCTCTGAATGTACAGACCTCGCTTGATGGGAATTGTCAGTGTCCTCTGAATATACAGACTGTGAATGAGCAGGATTGCTGGTGTTCTCTGAAAGTTCAGAGCGTGAACGAGTGGGATTATACTGGCTCTCTGAATGTTTATACTGCGTCTGTTTATAATTGTATTGCTACTCTGATTTTTCATACTGCGTTGAATTAGAATCATACTGCTGTTCTGATTTTATATATTGTGCAGCATCAAAGTTATACTGCTACTCTGAATTTGTTTTCTGCACCTGCTTATAATTGTACTGCCCCTCTGATATGTCAAACTGCATCTAACCTTGTTAAGATGACGAGTTTGGATCTGATATGGATTACTACAAGTAGAATTTTAGCAAAGGCAGGTGTTTGATATGGTGGAGAGATATTTTGGTTACAGAGAGTTTGCCAGGATAGCTGGTATTTCCCCTCAGAGGTTATCAGAGCTGATTAAACAGGGCATTGTTCGTACCAATGAGGGCGGTATGGTTCCGGAGAGTGAGATTGGCTACTTTATACGGGAGAGGCTGGGGAAGGAGCTTGCAAGTTCCGGCCATTCGTATCTTTATCTTTCAGTTGGAAAGTCTGACGAGAAGCTGGAGGCTCTGCGTAAGGAGTATGAGGAGGAGCTTGCAAAGAAGAGCAGTTCTGCCGTGGAGATATCTTCTATTGCAGATCTTGTGGATAGTCTGAGGCAGAATGTTTTTGAGAATGAGGTGGATGACGCCACGGTAAATATTACGATTATACGCTATAAGAAGAGGTTGCTTAAGGAGCTGGTAAAGCGGACTCAGGATGCGGCATTCAGATGCATCAATAAGTATGCTGATACGAAGGAGATTGGTGCCATTCCGCTGGTCAGCATCTATGAGCTGTTGATGTATGATAAGCTGTACAGTGGTGGAGATGAAGAGGAGTATCGAAAGGCATTATCAAGTGTAGTGTCATGTGAAGGCTCCACGACAATAAGCGGAAGAGGGGTAAGCTCTGCTCCTCTTGTAACTATGGACGCATCTTTCAAGTCTATTGTTGTAAGTTTGAATCTGATTGATGAAGGCAGGAACCCCCTTGTATTGAGGAGTGACTGGAATCCGGAGGCGGTGCAGGCTATCAATGCAATGCAGGCAGATGACGGAGGGATACCGTCAGATCCTTTCATCAAGAAGTTTTTTGCTCTGCCTTTGAGGACATGTACAACCGCAAAGAGGAGGGAAGAAGGCTCTGAAGCCAGAAAGATTCTGGAGGCGGTAAATAAAAAGACCTTGAGTGCTGAGCGGGCGGCTAAGGTAGTGTCTATCAGTCACAATGGATTTTATAACATTGTAAATATCACAAAAGATTCATCCAGAGATGAGCTAATTGCTCTGGCAGGTGATATCACCCAGGGGTACTACAAGGAGATCCAGTTGACTGGCACTGAGGAGGCGATTGGAGAGTGTTTCCCAGATTTTTTATCTGTGGCCTTGAGTAGTTCGCAGCAGAGCAGGAAGTCTTTGGTGCGTATAAAAATTGAAAAGTAAGTTTTCGTGAAAGGCTCTATGTCCGTTGGTGATGTGGAGCCTTTCTTATGTCCAAAAATAAAAATATTTCTGGTGATTTGATTTTGAAAGTTGGATTTGTGAAAAGTATTTTGATATTGTCCGTAGGTTTGGAGCTTGGGTCAGCTTTGATGGTTATGGGGTACTGATAAGGCTTTTTCATCTTTGAGTTTGATGAATTTCTTTTGAATACGATTCTATATTGATTGTCTGAATTGATTGGATTTGAGACGGCTTTCCGTCACTTGGAGCGACATGGCTTTGAAAATCGTCAATTTTCTCGTCAATTCCCGTAGCTGTGAAAAAATATAGAGCGATAATTTGATGGAAAAATTTTTATTTTTAGGAGGGTTAAGATTGTGAATACTTTTTTTAAAATGCTTAAGACGATTGAAGAGTTAAGCTCAGAAGAGGTGTTGTCCAAGGATAAGGATTTGATTCTAAGAAAGCTGATCGCTTTTGTAGAAAGCGGAGTATGCACCGATTCTCAAATTGAAAAGTTCATAATGAAAAATTTCCGCTTGTCTTCAGTGAAGATTACGGAGGAGTGGAATAAAATTCATTTTGATCGTGAGAAGAATACAAATACGTTCAGAGGACAGGTATCTTTGTGCAGCCGTTATCTTAGTTCTTTGTTTGGGGTATCGCCAGATGGTTTGTTTGAAGCATTTCTTGGCGAGGGTGTTGATATACTTCGAAGAATTTCTGATATTTTGGATGCTTACAGTATTGGAAATGATAACTTTGCAAAGAGATTTCCTATTATCGTTCAGGGAGGCTTTCTACCTGCTGATGCAAAGACGGAATCCACCTACAGGTTGGAGGAATGCCTTAAGGAGATTCAGCTTTTAAAGTCGTTAGACAACAGCAATATTGAAGCTTTGATTTCAGAAGTTGACAGGGATAAATTGATTTACATTTTGCAGTCTGTACGTGAGCCTTTGGTGGTTGATTTTTATGAAAAACACGAAGGCAGAGCTAAGAATGTTAAGAAGGCATCTGTTAATTTAGACAAGCTGAAGTTCTGCAGGGCTTTCGCCAAGACGAAGGTCAAGGTACTTGAGCCTGTGGAGAGCAGGAAAGTTCCCGTATCAAAGCAGGAGCCAGGGGTACTTAAGACGCCGGAGGATTCCAAACCTTATAAGCTGGGACTGTCAGATGAGCTGATGAAAGTGCTGACAGATTATGTAGCCGGCTATGATGCTTTGCCTGTTGAAAAGAAGAACGAGGCGTTCTCTGAATCCACAGATAGCTCTGTAAACCTTAGTCGAAACTTTTTGAAGATATTGACTGCCGATGGTTTCCGTCAGTATCTTCAGAGGCTTAATCCTTTTGATTTGGCAAGTGAGCTTGAGAACTACAAAGCGTGAGAGGAGAGTTTTTTATGAGTTTGAAAAGGTATAAGGTGACTGGAGTGACAGCTCCAGTCGGCTCCTGGCTATCAAAATCAGTATATGATGCCAGGGGTGAGCTGTTGGCTGAGGCTGGCTCTACGGTAAATGGGGTATTATTGGAGAGGCTTAGGCACATTGAAGAGCTTGAGGTTTTCGTGGACGTAAAAGACAATATCGAAGAGCCTAAAGCTTTCGGTCATAAGGATTTCGTGTTGGAGGAGAGTATCAGGGAGCGAGTTGTCGATAGTGTAAAGTACATCTATTCTGGGATATCCAATTCAGAGGTTGCTTATGAATCCAGCAGGATCGCAGATACCATATGTGAAGTGATTGGTGATGCGGATGGCGGTTTTAATATAGAGAATCTTCGCCAATATGACGAGTATACTTATCGACATTCCGTAGATGTCGCTTTGATGGGTGCTTTCTTAGCAAAAGCTCTGGAACTGCCGGAGCAGGTGGTAAAAGAAGTGGCTCTAGCTGGTATAATACATGACTTGGGTAAGACAAGAATACCTTTAGAAATCCTTAATAAACAGGGTAAACTCACAGATGAAGAGTTTGAGATAATGAAGAGCCATTCTTTATATAGTTATGAGATTATCAAAGACGAAAAGAGCATATCTGACGCAGTCAAATATGGGGTACTGACTCATCACGAAATTTATTCAGGCGGGGGCTATGTTCTGGGTTTATCAAGGAGGGCGATACCAGCTTATGGCAGATTGATTGCTATTGCGGATTATTTTGATGCTTTGGTGACTGACCGTCCATATCGTGCTGGGATGTCAGCTTACGAAGCAGTGAGCATAATGAAAGATGATGCAGGACATTTTGATTCATTTTTACTTTCTGGGTTTATCTCTTTCTTAGTGCTTTATCCTGTCGGTACATGCTTAGTTTTATCAGATGGTAGCACTTGCGTAGTTACAGGTCAAGTTGAAGGATTTCCCTATCGTCCTTATATGAGGAATGTAAGTACAGGCGAGGCAATTGATTTAGTACATGATTTGCAAATGAGGGGTATTAAGATTCAGTCAGTTTTACAGGAGCAGGCTTGGGGGTGATTTTTTGGCAGTTGAAAGAATTGAACAATATAGGCAGAAGAACGATGAAGATATTTTAAAAGTGTGGATAAAACCTTCAAAGGCTTTTCCAAAAGGCGGGTATTTTTATGCTGATTTCTGGGCTATTGAATTAGTTCAAAGATATAGTTGGCATTTAAGCAAGGATAAAGTAAATACTTATATACGTACTTGTATAGGAGATAATAAAAATTATAATTATCATGTTCTATTCGCAAATGAAGTCCTTGGATTTTTCCCAGCTTGTATAGATCATAGAGATGGTGTCGATATTGATAATATTGATAGAAATTTGAATGTTGTTTCCCAACAACAGAATATTAGAAATAGAACCTCAAAAGGTTATGCGTTTTATAAAATGTATAACTATTTTATGGTTAAGGTTGTATTAAATTATCAAGAAATCCATGCTGGTGTTTGTAAATCAGAAATTGAGGCTCTTATAAAGGTAAATGAGTTAAGAAAGAAGTATTATTTAGATTATGATTATGATTTCCTACTTGACCGTCGAGGTGAATTGGATATCTTAGATCTTGAACGAACAGGACAGATTTCAGCAGATGAGGCTACCTATCGTCATGTTATACGCTATGCAAGTAATGCTTGGTATTACTACAGATATGGTTTACAAGACTATTTTAGACAGAATGGTATCCCGATTCCAGAGTATTCTCTTGATACGGAAGGGTTTATGGTGGATAAAGTGACTGGTAAGCGTCTTTGCCCTCTTTAAAGTATTACTCTGGGTACTTAAAAAAGAACCGCATTATAATAGAAGCAACGCAATCTATACGGGCATTTGGCTTTGGGCTGGATGTCCTTTTTTATTGTGGATTGGTGGGTTTTATAGCATTAGTGACAATTTCTGGCGTGAAACTTTGTTACTAACTGACTATTCACTTATCTGGCATACAGAGTTAACATCACGACACGCAGGAAGTCGTTAAACCACAGGATTTATGTCGGAACTGCGTATTTGCTCCATTTAGTCTTTTAGGGAGCTTTGTGGCGGATAGCTCGGCTTGCTTTCAAAAAAGCCGACACGGGGCGTTCTGGGCGTTCGGTATTTTGGGACTGGCTCTGGAAAATCCCAGCTTTGGCTGATGTCGTATAATGGGTATTTTTCGACCTTTCCTTTATTTTCGGGCTTTATGGAGTGGGGTATTATCCAAAGCCTAAAAATACGAACATTTTGGCCGTTTTATACGACTTCTGGGGATTTGTTGAAGGGAGGAGGTGAGTCGGTATTCAAGAGTTATATAAGGGTTTTGAGATTAAGACTGTGTGGGATAGGGGAGAGCTGGGCTACAGATTTTGTATTTATGATGAGTGTGGAAACAAGGTGTCAAGCAGTTCCAGGGTATATTTTTACGAGAAAAGTGCATTAGAGGCAGCACGTGAAGATGCAGATGAAATTATAAGGGAGGTGAATTCGTGAATAAGAAATGCTTAGCCTTAACCGAAGAGCAGTACTGCCAGAGTATTGCCTTACTGCGTAATGGCTTTTTTTTGGGTGATACAAGGATAAAGCCCAATGAGCGTATTGCTACAATCGCAGTTGTCCAGGCGTCATTAGGTCTGCGGCTGGGAGATGTCCTGCGTCTTAAGTTATCCTCTTTTGTCAAGGACGGCAATCGCTGGCGGTTGGACTTCAAAGAGCAGAAGACTGATAAGAGCCGTGAGTTTACTGTGCCAGTTGAGGTGTATTCCTTTATCCAGGACTATGCGGTGAACAGGTGTATCAGCCGTGATGCAAAGCTGTTTGATATTACTGAGCGTCAGGTGGAACGGCATCTCAACAAAGTATTTATTAAGATGGATCTGCCTGTGCATCAGTATGGCAGTCACAGTCTAAGAAAATTCTTTGCTACGAGAGTGTACTTAGATAATGAGATGAATATTGAGCTTGTAAGGGTCTTGCTCCAGCATTCATCAGTGCAGATAACGCAGCGGTATTTGAGTATCTCTCAGAAAACTGTAGAAGATGCTCTGACAAAAACAGCCGCACATGTGATTTAAGAAGGGATGGATATATGAGTACAGTTTTAGACGATTATTATAATGAAAAAAAGAAAGAGTTTTTTATTGAGATTGATAATGGCGATCATGGCGGAGTCTTTTTCTATAAGATGATTTTTAAAGAGAAAGTCACACGCCGAGCCTTTTTAGATGCTATGGAAGAGGCAAAGGAGCCGCAGAATCGTTATGCATCTCTATATAACGAGGCATTTAGAGAAAAACATCATATTAAGAGTTTTGAGGAAATCCATGTTGATTTCCAGGATATGCTGGAAGAGGAATATTGGGAAATTAGCTATGATCCAGAGACTGGTAAATATCAAGCTAGGTTAATGTCTGAAGAAGATTGGGATGATACGGAAGAAGAGGTTGAGGATGTATAGGTTAGGGAACTGGTTTTTGGAAGTATGGGGTGATGAAGTAGTCGGTAGAGGGGATTGCTATGAAAATCCCAGGTTTTCGGAGGGGCACTTTATTCATACTTCTGCTGTTTTAGAGATTAAGATAAATGAGGAAGAGAATTGGATGAAACTGTTCACCTATTCTGGCAGTTGTTATGTCTTAGATTTTGCTGATATTGCAGAATATGGTGCAGAGGGTGCAAGAAGGGCTTTTCAGAGTAAAGGTATCTCGTTTGATATTGAAAAGTGTGTGAATCTTAGAAATCAGAGAGTTGAAAAATTAATGCAACATTTGTCAGGGGTACTTAATCCAGGAAGTCTATATGTGAGAATGGCAGGAGGCTGGTCAGTGTGGGAAGCGTATTTTAAGGCGGCAGAAAATATGGTTGTTCCTATTGAGATCTGCAGGCATGTATCTTCTTTCTCATGTGACAGCATTCTGGTAACTGACTGGAGAAATAGGCTGTGTGACTGGAGAATCTTTCCGTATGGTTCCAGCATAGAGCCATACTATTGGTCAGATGGTCTTGATACTGTGAGCATTGAAAATTTAGGTGGTGATTTTACATTTAAAGGCTCTCATAAAAACATTTTGTGTAAGCAGGGAGAGATTACTGTTATGAAACACGAAGAATATGTGGGAGAAGGTCTGTTTTCTCCAGATGCAGTGAATGGAAAATGCATATTTTTGATGAAGTAGAGAAGGAGATTTTTATGAATACAATAGAAAAATTATACGAGAAGTTAAAAGACAATCCTTATTTTCAATATTTTTCAGTAAAGACGCAATATGAGAAGAGGAATGTGCCTAGAGCAGAGCTTATGGAGTATTTTGCACAGGAGAATAAAAGAATGGCTCCCTATATGTGCCCGTATGAAAATCCTTTTATGAATATTATGAATTATGAGGACAAGATGTTTTTTATGTTCTCTAAAGATGATGAGATTGTAGTTCAAGAGAAAATTGACGGTTCAAATGCACATCTGAATGTATCAGAAGATGAATTTCAGTGTTATGGTAATCGTTACATATTGAATGAGCATAACAATCTTCAGGGGTATTGGTTCTGGTGCAGAGATCATTTTCAGCAGGTAACAGATAAATATTTTGGTCTTGACATTTATGGAGAGTGGCTCGTACCCCACCATTGCAGCTATCCGGCAGAAAGATATGGAGAGTTTTATGTTTTTGATGTTATGGAAAACGGGAATTATTGGACGCAGGATAAGGTGGAGAAACTGGCGGTTGATTGTGGCTTTCAGTATGCCCCAGTGTTCTATAGGGGAACTTTTGAGTCATGGAAACATTTAATGTCATTTGTTGGCATGACAGGACTTGGCGGTGAAAAAGGCGAGGGGATTGTAGTAAAGAATCAGACGACTATCAATTCTGCAAAGAAACAGTTCTATATCAAGATTGTTGATGAAGAATTTCAGGAAACAAATAAGTCAAGAAAAGAGATAAAAACAGTTGATATGGATAAGGTACTGGAGCTGGAGAGGCAGATTTACCTAGCGGAGAGTATTGTTACAGTGCCAAGAGTTAGAAAGATTCTTTTGAAATTGGTTGATTCAAAAGAATTGCCATCTTCATGGGATGTGCTAACAGATACGGAGATTAAAAAAATTGTTAAGCCGTATGTGTATAAGGATTGTATGAAAGAAGAACAGGATATTGTTGCTGAGATTGGCAGACGTTTTGGTAAATATTGTGATGAGCTTACTCTACAGGCAATTCGTAAGTTAAAAGAGGAGGCGTGAGTGTGAACTTATATATTGCAGATTTACACTTTGGCCACAGGGGTATTATCAGATTTGATCATCGGCCTTTTATGGATGTAGCTGATATGGACAGATGCCTTATTAAGCTGTGGAATAGCCGAGTATCTTCAAATGATGATGTTTATGTGCTTGGTGATTTTGCATATAAAAATCGTAAGCCGGAAGAATGGTATTTACGCCAGCTCAGGGGTACTAAGCATCTGATAATTGGGAATCACGATCAGCCTTTGCTAAACAACAATAAGGCGATGAGTTACTTTGAAACTGTGGATCAAAGGTTGCTTGTAAGCGATAAAGATGAGCATGTCTGTTTATGTCATTATCCTATGGCAAGCTGGCAAGGCCTTAGTAAAGGGTACTGGCACATCTATGGTCATATCCACATGGGTAAGTGGGAAGAATCTATTCCCCAGTCTGAAAAAGCCTTAAATGCATCGGCTTGTATCAATGGCTATACGCCGTCTAGCTTACAGGAGTTAATAAGAAATAATGCGAGGTGGAAAGATGGTTTTAGTAGAATGTTTATTTCAGATAGAAAAATGTAATGATATGACGGCTATGTCAAATGGAGTATATGATTTCTGGTCAGTAGATGAAAAGGGGACTTATTACTTCTTTTCACGTGGTACTAAGTAAGAGATTCTTTATGCTGCATATTGGGTATTATGTTGCCCATGTGTGGATGCAGTAATATTTAATCTTGATATGTATCCAGAGGTTTCACGTCCAGTGACAGATTATGCATATGCAGCAATACATATTAAAAATAGACAACTAAAGGTAGTGAACGGTGAGACGTTAAAAAAGTTATATCGTGAGTACTGTAAGTACCCAGCTATGGATTATGGCATGGAAGAACAGATCACGGAGTTAAGTGGATTTTATTTTAGGTTTGAAAGAGGTACTGAAAAATGCAAGGTATAGCTGAGTTAATCGAAGAATTCTGCGAATGTACAGAGGGGTACTATTTTCGCCCTGATTACAGCGGCAGGTTTATGTATGGAAGGAAGTGTATTGGCATTGTAACTGATAAAGGTGTGGCAGTGGCGATGGGAGAACTGTATGAGTTTCTTCATAACAGGGGTATTGTCAATATAACAAAGGCACTTGGCTCTCCAGCTACTGACGATATGGGATTAAAGACTATACTTTATTTCCCATATATATCAAAGGCATCTGATTAAGTAAACATTTTTATTGAGACGCCTATACAAAGGAAAGGATGGTATATTATGACCGAAAAAGGAATTAAATTAATAAATGAATTTATAGATATATTGGAAAAAGAAAGTTTGGAAAATATGCACAAGCTGGCTGAAGAATACAATATCAAAGATCTAGATGAAGATATTTGTATGGAGTTAAGTGGTGTACGCAGACCGTTAGTGCTTGTACGGGGTAAGCCGATTACTGTTGAGCAGACCATGCGGTTGATAACTGGTGAGGAGCCTTTGTTTGGTGAAGATGTTAATGAGAAAGGTTGGTTTGAACCACGAGAAGGGCGAGGGGCACTCAAGAATATATTTTATCGTCGAGGATATGACTGGCTCTCTACATGGGTATATTCAGATGGCACGATAGGTGGAGACATTATACATTTGGGAAAATATCCGGAGTTGGATGAGATTCTGAGTGGCTATATGCATTTGGTAAAAAAGTATCCTTTTTTAGATATGGTTGTTTCCTATACTATATATGATGAGTGTACGTGCTATGGCTGTGATATTTATGAAAGGGAACATTCATTATGCAAGAGTAGTGATTGCGGATGCAAAGACTGTACCCCCTTTTTATATAAAATTAAAAAGTATTCTAGTTGGAATAGAAAGTGGAATTTTTCTCCAGATTTTGAAGAATTATATTTTAGATGTTGGGATACAAATCATGTGCGAAGTGATGTAGCTGATTCTGTAGTTCTAACCATATGGATACATAATGGCGAGACGGAAGTTTTGTTTGGCAAGAAGGCTAGCAGTAAATTTAATGAATATAATAATTTGTACTGCGCTCCAGAGTATGCTTTTATGTTTACACAAATATTATATTCTTATGATTCAACCTGTATTTGTGATAAGAAATTTGTAGAGGACTGCTTTGAATTTATAGGCAAGCCAAGGAGCCTTTGTGATGAGTACGTGGAGCAGAAATTTATTTCGCCCTTTAACGAAAAGGCAACGGTTGTTACAAAGGAATGGGTGACAAATCAGTATAATACTTATATTGCAGTCAAGTAGGGGTATTAAAGGCATTTGTGAAGAATGTTTGGTTATGAAAATATTTTTGCTCAGATGCCTTTAAAATCTTTTGGTATTTTATCAAAAATAGCTTGTACTTTCCCATATTTTGAGCGAATATAGGGGTACAAAAGGGGGTGTAAAAGTTATGATTTACCTTACGGGTGATTGTCATGGCGATTTTTATCGTTTTACAAAGCGTCAGCGTTTAAAGCTCCCCTTTTTATTAGGGGATAACGATTATGTTATTGTATGTGGTGATCTTGGTCTTTTGTGGGCGAAAGACGGAGAATTTGCGTATAACTTGGAGTGGCTTTCCAGACTTCCATTTACAATTCTCTGGGTTCAAGGCAATCACGAGAACTATGATTTGATTGCGGAGTATCCAATGGAGATGTGGCATGGTGGTAAGGTTCGCCACATAGCACGAGATAAAATTATTTTACTGGAGCGTGGACAAGTATTTTGCATAGAAGGCAAAAATTTCTTTACTTTTGGCGGAGCGTCCAGCCATGACGTGGAAGGTGGTATTCTGGATATGAATTCACCGACCTATGCCCAGGAGAAAAAAGCCGCTCGTAAGAGTGGACTGTCCTATCGGATAAAGGGGATCTCTTGGTGGGAGCAGGAGCTGCCAAGTCTAGCTGAAATTCAAGAGGCTAGAAAAAATTTAAGTAATGTGGGGTATTGTGTTGATTATGTAGTTACGCATTGTTTGTCAAGCAGCATGCAGGATTTACTGACTCAGTATCCTATATTGAGCAGGCGTGTCCGTTCTTCATACAAAGCTGATATTCTTACGGACTTTTTTGATGAGCTGGAGAAAAAGCTAAAATATAAGCAGTGGTACTGCGGGCATTATCATGTGACGTTTAATCTGGATGATAAGCATGCCATACTCTACAAAGATATTGTTCCGTTGGTGGGGTTATGAGTTTGGAAGCTGGTGATAAAGTTATTGAAAATCTCAGAGTGCTAGGGTATAGTAAAGATGAAAAGAGAAAAGCCAGAGAAGCGGATCACCCCTCAATAGTTAATAGCTGTTATACTAACAGTCGTCACATGCGAGATTGATGGCTATTTTCTTTTTCCCTTGAACAGTTGATAACACAAATTGATAAGGGCCACAATGAATATACCTGTCTGTATTAGCTCAGAATATGTAATCATTGGCAAGACCCTCCTTTTTTTCATCTGGAGGGTTGCCCCTCCGATAAAGCAAGGGGCGAGCTGCCTATGGCTCTCTGGATTTCCCATATGGCTATTATACCAATAAAGGTGGGTATTGGTAATCAAAATAGGATAGATTTATTAAGGCATCTCCTCTGAAATATCTTATTGGGATATTTTAGTGGAGATGCTTTTTTTAATGTGCAGATTATGGAATTTCTATGAAGTTGAGAATTGTCTTTCAGATAGTTTTTAATCCCATTTACGCTGAATGTGTTTAGTAATCGCAATTAAAAAATTTATCTAAAGTTTAGAGTATTGAAAGCAGGTGGTGAGATAAGGGAAAGAAATCAAGTTACTTTTGATAAAGACAATTTAAGATTGGAGATGATTAAATGTGAAAAGAAAATTGCTAAAGAAATCAGTAGCTTTTGTATTGATCGCCATATTAGTGACAGGCACGACAGTTTGTGCCGAGGAGCCAGCCGAAGGCGATATTACAGAGGTTGAGCAACCAGCCAATCCGCCCAATGATGCTAGCTTAGATGACATGGATGAGCCAATAGAGCCAGCCACGCCAGAATCGCCAGTTATTGCCGAGAAATCAGAAGTGATATCTGAAGAGCCGACTACTGAGATAGTAGCTCCAGTTGAACAGCCTAAGCAGGAACCGCCAACAGAAGGCCAGCCACCGGCCAATAATGCCTTATCTACTGATGAATTGGTAGAGCATAAAACCTTTACTTTGACTGTAATTGATAAGGTGCTGGGGACAGATGACTCTGTCATTAGTTCAGAGGTAAGAAGTGAGCAGACTTTCGATGAGGGAGCGATATACCTCGTAAAGGCATTAAGCATTGAAGGCACTAAGGCTGAGGGTGCCACTGAGTATACGGGAGCCATTTCAGAGGATATGAGTATTGAGTTTCTCTACAGGGTAACCGAGGCAGATGGAAATATTAATATTGTAGCCGATAAGTATACAGTGACGTTTGATAGTAATGGGGGTACTCCAGCTCCCGCCCAGCAGGAGATTGAAGACGGCGGCAAGGTAACAAAGCCAACTGATCCAACTAAGGCAGGTTACATTTTTGGAGGATGGTATGAATCTAGATATTCTGGAAGTGGTATACCTCTTTGGGAATTTGAGTGGGCTACGGTTACGAAAGATATAGAATTAAAAGCCCTTTGGCGTGAGCCTAATCACACGGTAACGTTTAATAGTAACGGGGGTACTCCAGTTGCTAATGCAGTGGTTCAGATAGCAGATGAAGGTAAGGTAACAAAGCCAGCAGATCCAACAAAAGAGGGTTATATCTTTGGTGGATGGCATTTTGAGTATACGCATATCAGTGTTGATAATGCTGGTAATATAGATGGTCACGGTGGTACATCTGGTGAATGGCAGTTTGATTACTACAAAGTAACAGAGGATTTAGAGTTGCGTGCGACTTGGGACGAGGCAGTTACAGTAACCTTTGATTCAAACGGGGGTACTCCAGTCGAAGCAGTGAAGTTAGTGAAAAGACGTGAGGTTAAGGAGCCAGTACCGCCAACCAAAGAGGGGTACAGATTCCTTAAGTGGACTTACAATGGTGCTGATTGGGACTTTAAACGCCAAAGTGTTGATGAGGATATAACCTTGGTGGCTCAGTGGGAAAAGATAAAGGCGATAGAGGTTCACCCCTCACCTACAGTCAAGAGGCCGGAGAATAAGCCGACACCGCCAGCAAGCCACCCGTCCCCAGTAGCAAATCGGCAGAGTAGTGGCAGTCATCCGTCACCTGTGGCGAATCGGCCAGATGTCAATGTTCCGGAGCCTAAGATGGGAGATATGTATGAGTTTCCAGTGTATATGGTGTTTGGGGTACTGATGGTTTTGGAGTTGCTGATTAAAAAGAAAAGGTGATATGAGTGGGAACTTCGATAGTTGAAGTTCCCATTTACTATAAGGGGGTATTATTTTTGAAGAAATTTGGGATTTTGATTTGTGTAGGTATTTTGATGTTATTCTGGGGTATTGCAGGCTTTGCCAGGGGTACTGAAGATGATAGATATACTAACATTCTCTGCCTTGGAGTCGATAAAGAGGAGCAGATGAGTGAGGTATCAGCTGAGACGGGTTCCATTGGTCAGAGTGATGCTATTTTTTTAGTATCCTTAGATAAAATAGAAAACCGCTTGCGAGTGATATCCATACCAAGGGATACAATGGTTACACTTGAGATGTATGATGTTGTAGGTGAATATGTGGGCCAGTGTGAAGGTCAGTTGACATTGCAGTATGCTTATGGTGATGGTGAGGAGCTGAGTTGTCGGCTGATGAAGAAGCAGGTTGAGAGGATGCTTGGTATTGAGATAGATGGTTGCGTAGCAGTAAATTTTAAGGCGTTGAAAGGGGTAACGGATCTCCTTGGAGGCGTACCTGTGTACATGGATGAGGACTATACATATATCAGACCAGAGTTTGCACAAGGCGAGACGGTTAATCTATCGGCAGACTTGGCTCACGATTTCTGCAGGGCACGTATCATAACGGAGGATGGCAGTGCTTACCGGAGGATTCACAGGTTGCAGGTATTCATGTCCAGTGCATTGTCCAGGGGTAAAAGTGTGCTGGCTGAGAATCCTATGTGGTTGTTTGAGGCGTGGGATGCAATGCAGGGGTATTGCTTTATGGATATGGATCTCAAATCTGCCATACAAATAGCAACGGATGTGATTGCCTGTAACCTTTCAGCAAGCGACGTGTACACGCTAGATGGTTATCAAGATTCGTCAAAAATGTACGAGGAATTTTATTTAGACGAGGCTGGAGTGGCAAGGTTGGTAAATGAATTGTTCTGATGGTATGAGGGTACTTCATATCCTCTGGAAAATCTTGATCTTGTTTCCTTAATCTTATGTTCTTTAGTGTATTGAAATTTAAAAAGTGATTTTATAAGGCATCGAACCAGGTATTTTGGGGAGATGTCTTTTTGTATGCTTATATTATGCAAAATGCTATATGACTCTTAAGTTCGTGAACAATTCCTATCAAATTTTTTGGGAGGAGTCTGCCTATGGATAGGGACTTTGCGGTTGAGAGAGCTGTTAAGTTGTTTGAAACTTTATTTCAGAAGTATGGAGCTGAGGTACTTAAAGAGCTGGAGGAGAGAGAGGAGGTACATAAATATAACAAAGAGGGGGAGTGATCCCCTTCTTTGAAGCTTGCAATATATTAGATAAAGAGTTAAGATGACTGACAATCTAGTGAAAATATGTTAAACTGTAGTTTGTGAAAAGGAGTCTAAGATGACTATGTTAGTTGGTAATGAAGGGAAAAAGTGCTATTTGTATTTGAGAGTATCTACAAGTATGCAGGTTGAGGGGTATAGTCTTGAAGCCCAAGAGGAGCGTTTAAGAAAAAGAGCTGATTATGAAGGAATGATTATTGCTGGAATATACCGTGATGAAGGCAAATCTGGAAAGAGTATAGAAGGACGTCCAGAGTTTAAACGTATGCTTGAAGATATTGAAAGTAAAAAAGATGGGGTAAGTTTTGTATTAGTATTTAAATTATCCAGATTTGGAAGAAATGCAGCAGATGTGTTGACTTCCTTGCGGAAAATGCAAAAATATGGTGTTAATTTAATTTGCGTGGATGAATCTATTGATTCCTCAAAAGATTCTGGAAGGCTTATGATTACAGTTTTGTCAGCAGTTGCTGAAATTGAGCGTGAAAATATATTAGTTCAGACTATGGAGGGACGCAAGCAAAAGGCACGAGAGGGTAAGTGGAATGGTGGATTTGCACCGTATGGATATAAATTAGTAAATGGGAAATTGGAAGTGGCAGAGGATGAGAAAGGACTAATTCAAGAAATATTTAGACTGTATGTAGAAGAGGGACTTAGTGTTATTGGCGTAGCACGTAAGTTGAATGAAAGAGGTATTACTAAAAAAATACGACAGAATGGTACGCAAGAGGCTATAAATATATCCTTTGTACGGGGTACTCTCGATAATCCTGTCTACGGAGGCAAGATTGCATTTGGAAGAAGAAAGCGTCAATTAAAAGAAGGGTCTGACTATGAGTATGAAACTATTAAACCAGATAATTATATTTTAGCTGAAGGGGAGCATGACGCACTCATTGAACATGACCTTTGGCTAGAGGCTTGTAGATTACGGAAAGAGACTAAAGGTAGGCCAAGCCAGAAATATAATTTTGGGAGAAAGCATCTTTTGTCTGGTATAATTAAGTGTCCTGTTTGTGGAAGTAGTATGTATGGTAATGTAAATAGAAAAAAATATAAGAATAGTGATGAAATATATTGTGAGTATTTTTATTATCAGTGTAAACATAGAAGGGGTAATAAAACGGGGGTAAAAGAATGCACTTATAATCATCAGTGGAGAGAGGAGTTGATAAACGATGCTGTTGAGGCAGTTATTTATAAATTAGTACGAGATGAAAAATTTATAAATATGATAAAAAGCAAAATAGGTACAGAAATTGATACTTCAGAAATAGATAATGAACTAAAAGATTATAAAAAGCAACTCCAAAAAGCCAAACGGAATCAAGAACGATATATGGAGATGCAGAACGCTTTGGATTTTGAAGATAGGCATTATAAACGCAAAATGGAAAATTATGAGGAACAAATAAATACTTTATATGACGAACTTGAGCGTATTGAATCTGTTATAGACGAATTAGAGATTCGTAAAGAAGGAATTAAAAAGCAAGCCATAACAGTAGATAATATATATAAATGTTTGGTTGAGTTTAACAGTATGTATATAAAGCTAACTGATGAGGAAAAAAGGGCTGTAATACAAGTTTTTATTGAAGCAGTACATATTTATCCAGAGGAGCAGCCTAATGGACAAATTTTAAAGCGTATTGATTTTAAATTTCCAGTTTCATATGAAGGCGAGGATGTAAGCTCTCTTAGTTGGGACAAAGATGGACACGTTGAATGTGTCGTGTTGATACAAAGGAAACATATCTAGAAATCCTTTATTTTAGGCAGTTTTATAAGCATTTTGTGTTCGTGGAAGATGAAGAGGGGAATCGGAATAAGAGGATAGAGAAGTATTTTGAGGTTTCAGCGGTGGTTGATGTGGGGTGTGGGGGTACAAAGAGTTAAGTTTTTCTTGACAAAGGTATAAAAAGTGATTACTCTAAAATTTTGCTTTTTACAAGTAAATAATTATAAGATGCTTTTAAAGCAAGAGTTTCAATTTTTTAGAGGGTAATCTAATTACAATTGTGAAAATAAAAAGGTGTTTTAATGTTACAGAGGAGGAAAAATGGCACAGACAGTTAATCTTGATGCACTTATACCAAGAGAGGATTTTGATAATAAAGAAGATACAAATGGAATTCCAAGAAATGTCAGTACGCTTTCTATCACAGATTTAAAATATGATTCATTCTTTTTTGCTAATTTAAGAAAACCAGATTTTCAAAGAGAAACAAATGAATGGGATCCTGATAAGGTAGTGAGCTTAGTTGAAAGTTTTATAGATCAACAATTAATCCCTGCAATAATTTTATGGAGAAATACAAATAGTTCTACATTTGTTATAGATGGGTCTCATCGCTTAAGTGCATTAGCTGCATGGGTAAATGATGATTATGGTGATGGAAAAATCTCTAAAGAATTTTATGACGGTCGAATACCCGATGAGGAAATTGAAATTGCAGAAAAAACAAGGAATCTGATAAAAAAGAAAGTGGGTTTATTTTCAGATTATGAATTGGCTATCCATCATCCAGAAAAAGTGACAGAAGAAATAGCAGCTAAAGCGAAATTTTTAGGAGCTATACCGCTCCAATTACAGTGGGTTGATGGTAATGCTGAAAGAGCTGAACAATCATTTTTCAAGATTAATCAACAAGCGGTTTCTATTAATAAGACAGAATTAAAATTATTGAAATCAAGACGTAAACCGAGTGGTGTGGCTACGCGTGCGATTATACGGAGTGGTATAGGTCATAAATATTGGTCTTTTTTAGCGATAGAAAAACAAGTCGAGATTCAAATGGTGGCTAAGGAAATTCATTCATTATTATTTGAACCTAAACTGACAAATCCGATTAAAACATTAGATTTGCCATTAGCTGGAAAATCTACTTCTACACAAACACAATCCTTGGTTTTGGATTTCGTAAATATTGTAAATTCAAGTAAATTTGTAAAAGAAAAATATGAAGCTAACGATGTAGATGGTGAAATGACAGTACAATGTTTGAAGAACTGTAGAAAAATACTTTATCGCATAAATAGTTCAAATCCATCATCTTTGGGTTTACACCCTGCAATATATTTATATTCAATAAATGGTAGATTTAAAACCACATCTTTTTATGCATTGTTGTATTTTATGAATGTTTTGGAAGAAAGCAAAGGATTTGATAAGTTTATAGAGTGTCGTGAGCTTTTTGAAGAATTGATAAGAGATTATGATTATTTAATACAAGCAATTGTAAGGAATAAGCGGGAATCAATGAAAGCATATCCATTTGTGACAGAATTTTATGTAATGGCTGTTGAGTCATTGCTTGAAACAAAAAATGTAAAGGAAACGGTGGAGCAGATTAAAAGTAGTAGATAAATTCAGTGGAATTTTAAAAGATGCTTCATTAGAGAAAGAAGAAGCATCAAGTTCAACCTTTTCTAGGGCAGTAAAGTCTGCGACATTTATAAAAGAAGCTTTAAAAAATACTCCTAAATGTGCTATTTGTGGCGGATTATTACATAAAAGTTCTATTAGCATTGATCACATCAATAGGAAGGCTGAAGGTGGTTTGGGGAATTCTGATAATGCACAATTAACTCATCCATATTGTAACAGCACAATTAAAAATTAAAGTTATCATAAGTAGGTGGAATTTGTATAAACGAAAGGTTTTGAATAACTACGGGGGATTGTATATGAAGAAACTGATAGCAGAAGAATATAAACGGTTTGAAGACATCAAACAGATTCGTGAGGACGGTTCGGAATTTTGGAGTGCGAGAGAACTTGCGGTTGCTTTAGATTACACCCAGTGGAGAAATTTTACTGGAGTGATAAAAAGAGCAATGATTGCCTGTGAGAATAGTGGACATGATATTTTCCACGATTTTGCTGAGGTCAGCAAAATCGTGGAAGCAGGAGCAACAAACAAGCCTGTAAAGGATTATGAATTATCCAGATATGCCTGTTACTTGATTGTGCAGAATGGAGACCCACGGAAAGAAGTGATTGCATTGGGACAGACATATTTTGCAATCCAGACGTATCGTCAAGAGGTAGCGGACCATTTTAATGAGTTGAGCGAGGACAATCGAAGACTTGTTGTGCGTGGAGATATTAAGCAATGGAATCAAATGCTTGCAGAAACAGCACATAAAGCAGGTG
This sequence comes from Clostridia bacterium, assembly GCA_910574475.1. Classification (GTDB taxonomy): domain Bacteria; phylum Bacillota; class Clostridia; order Lachnospirales; family Lachnospiraceae; genus Laedolimicola. The sequence goes on from CAJTAT010000014.1 coordinate 51,295, forward strand.
TTATTACAAACGAGGAATTTGCAATTTTTCAAAATGCGGGTTATATGGGATTGTATGGTGGTTTAGATGTAGATGATATTCATACAAAAAAGGGATTAGAAGTTGGACAGAAAATCCTTGATTACATGGGTAGTACGGAATTGATTGCCAATCTGTTTCGTATATCCCAAACTGAAGAAAAATTACGAAAAGATGAGGTTGATAATGCTAAAACGGCAACGTCGGTTCATTATTCTGTGGGGAGAGAGGTGCGTACTGCAATAGAAAAGATTGGCGGGACAATGCCTGAGGATTTACCTACTCCAGAAAAGAGTATTCAACAGATAGAAAAAGAGCAGATGGCTCGTTTGAAAGCAAAAGCCAGAAAAGGAAAATTGATGCTTGATGAGTAGGAAGAGAAGGTATGCTTGGTATTAAGCATGGGTATAGAACTGCGAAAAATTGTGTTCCTATACGAGTGACGAGGCTGAAAAATTGTGTTTACATAGTAGTTCCTACACATGTTGAGACGGTTGTAATGCTTTCCCACAAAAAACCTGACAGCGTAATCAACATAAAAGTCGAGTTTGGCGAGGGTGAGGGCAAAGTGCCGCTTGATAATATTGTCAAGAGAGCCGCAGCATACAAGCCGAAAGAGCGAGTTACATACAAGATGATTAAGGAGTACATAGAAGCGAAGTATGGCTTCAAAGTACATACCGCATATATCGCAGAGGTAAAAAGGGAGTTAGGATTGCCGATGTATGATGCCCCGAATGCGGTAGAGGAATTGAAACAGCCGAGGAAACATCCGACGGCGGAAAAAGTGGAAGCTATAAAGGATGCGTTGAAATATTTTGAGAAAATATAAGCATGTATCTATATATAAGATGTACATGAGGAATACTTGTTTTCATAGAGTTGTTTGATTTGTAAGAGCATCTTGTATCGGCTTTGAGTAAAGGGTATAATATTTAAAAGAATTGAATACCGATTTGGAGGGTAATTCATGGAACAATTAGAATATATTATTGAAGATAGTACAATAGCAGAAGTGCTAGGTGTGCAAAATTTTTCAAATGAAGAATCCGCAGTCTTGGAACTCATTAAAAATGCATATGATGCTCAGTCATTAGATGTCATTGTTGTCATTTCTAAAACTCGAATTATAATTGAAGATCATGGTATTGGAATGGATCGGCAAAAAATACTCAAAGCATGGATGCATGTTGGAAAAAGCGATAAAGAATATATTGTAGGAGAGGGTGAAACTGCAAGGGTATTGGCGGGATCTAAGGGTGTCGGAAGATTTGCAATAGCACGTTTGGGTGCAAAAGCAAGTGTTTTTACAAAGATGAAAGGACAGGAAGCGGTTTTATGGAAAACAGATTGGAATACAAATACACTGGAAACATATGTGGAGGAAAAAGAAAAAGGTACTAAAATAGTGATTGAACATCTTCGTGATAATTGGACAGAATCGCGGGTGCGTAATTTGCGTGAGTTTTTATCCAGAACCTATAATGATGATAAAATGAAGATTCAGGTTGAGTATAAAGATGAAAGGAAGGAGGTTACAAAGTATTTTGGGAAAATACAATTAGGTGTCAACTGTGTTAGCATAATAAGACTGCGTTATCTTGCGGATTCTCTAAAATTAATATGTGATATAGAATCAGATGAGTTTAAGGAGAATGTACAAGAGTTATGTCCGGAAATTAATTTGAAAGTTCAGAAAATAGAAATAAATATAGCAGAAGAACTTGAGAATATGAAAAAAGTTTTATCAGAGGAAGCTACAGATGAAGAATGGAGAGAGTTGTTAGTAAGTGTAGGGGATTTCTCGGCAGAATTATATTTTTCATTGAAAAATCCATCGGCATTCGATGCCGAAAAATTTTGTTATAAGCATAGAATATTAGATGAGCGATATGCTCCAGGTGTTGTTTTGTATAGAAACGCATTTAGTATAACATCTTATGAAGGTAAGAAAGACTGGCTGGAATTTGGAAAGCGGTCGAGGCTATCTCCTGCAGCAGCTACGCATCCTACTGGAGCTTGGCGTGTACGCGAAAATCAAATGTCAGGCAAGGTTATTATTGACAAAAAAGAAAATGATGGTTTATGTGATATAATAAATCGGCAAGGTTTGATGGAAAACGATATCTACAAATTATTTATTGCAATTATTATAGCAGGAATAAATTGTTTTGAAAGATACAGGCAAAGTATCATCCGTTGTATTGCTAAAAGTAATGAATCAAATAGGGAGAGAGATCCGAAAGTAATTGACCGTGTTATAAGAAATCCAGAAAAGTTGACGGAACTTTCATCGGAGGAGACGAAACTTTTTTTACATGAATTGGAACAGATGAAAAAAGAAAATAAGGAAAGTAAGAAACAGATAGATGAAACAGAAAGAAGATACAAATATGATATTCGTCTATTGAATAAGATTGCGTTTTATTAGGAAAACACACTGCCAAAGGGATTTTATGCTTTGGCGGGGGTCAGCCCGCCTCGGCGGTGTCAGTGGTGTTGATTTCAATATACTCGGCAATCCGGCGGAACTCGTCCGCAAACTTAAAGTGAACGCTGATATTGCCGTTTTCGTAAACCTTGATATGGTCTACCAGCTCAATCAGAATTTCCCGGGTCAGCTTTTCGATGTTCTGATATTTCGCAAAGGCTACCAGCGCGGGATGCTGCTGGTCAACGCCGTTTGAGAGCTGTTTCCGTTCAGCCGTCAGCCGGGTCAGCAAATCCGAGAGCCCGGCGGCCTGCCGCTCATAATCGGCTTTCATTTCCCGGTATTCCTGCTGGGAGATTTCCCCGTCTTTCCAGTCTTGATACAGTGACTGCTTGTAGCGGGTGATTTTCGTCAATTCCTTTTCCTTTGCGGCTATCTGGTCATTAAGGCGGTGGGATTGACTTTTTTTCAGCGGGGCCGCATTGATATGGGCTATCATTTCCGAATAGGAAACGGCGGTTCCCACTTGATACTGAATAGCGAACAGGACGGCGGCCTCCAGACGGTTGTGCTTGATAGAGTGCATGGAGCAGGCTGTCCGGGAGCGTTTCTTGTAAGTGGAGCAGGAATAATATACATTCTTCCCGCTCTGGCTCCGGGTCACGGCCTTGCCGCAGTCAGCGCACCTCAGAAAACCGCTGAACAAATGGAGCTCCCGCTTTTTAGGGGCCGTCCGGGTGTCACGTTTCAGAAGCTCCTGCACCCGGTCAAAGGTTTCGTGGGTGATGATAGCCTCGTGGGTATCGGGGACGCGCACCCATTCCTCCTCCGGCACAGCCTCAATCTGGTGTACCTTGTAGCTTTTCACCCGGCGGCGGCCCTGTACTAAATCCCCGGTGTAAATGGGATTTCTGAGAATATCCGTTATAATCTTGTTCCCCCACATGGGAGCGTCCGATATAGCCGGGGAGTAGGGCAGGCCCTTTAGCTTTCGGTATGCCGTGGGGCTGGGTACGCCGTGGTCGTTCAGATACATCACAATTTGAAGTTTGGCCGTACCTTGCAGGCACATCTCATAAATCTTTTTGACGATTTCAGCGGCCTCCGGGTCAACGATTAGCTGGTGCTTGTCCTTGGGGTCTTTTATGTAGCCATAGGGGGCAAAAGAGCCGATGTACTGGCCGTTGCGCCGCTTATAATCGAAAACCTGCCGGATTTTCTTTGAGGTCTGATAACAATACTGGTCGTTCATCACGTTTGTTATCGGAACGATGATGCTGTTCACGCTGTCCGGGTTCAGGTAACTGTCCACGCCCTCGGCCAAGCTGATAAATCGGACGCCCATCTGCACAAAAAGGTTGTCAATCAGACTGCCAGCATCGCTATAATTCCGGGCGAAACGGGAAAGGTCTTTCACCACAACGCAGTTGATTTTCCCGCTCATCACATCCCCTAAAAGCCGCTGGAAACTTTCGCGTTCCGTATCGGTTCCCGTGTGGCCGTCATCCACATACTCAACATAACTTTCAAACTCGTCAATGTGGTTACGGTGAAAATCGCCCAGAATGTCACGCTGGTTTTTCACGCTGTTGCTGTCGTCAAGCCCCCGGTTGATTTTCTGTAAATCCTCTCGGGAAAGCCGGATGTAGCCGCCCATTTTCCAGAGCCGGGCCGTATAGGCAGGGGTCAATGTCTGCTGATACCCTCTGTTTTTTGTTCGTGCCATTGTTCCTCCTTCCCTATCACATTACACTTATATTATACCTCTGTTCCGGGGTATCAACAAGGATGCCGCTGGGCATGAAAAGGGGGCGGCACTATAAAAAGTGCCGCCCCAGCTTTGGGACATTTTGTCTCGAAGTGGGAACGGGCCGCAACAGCAGTTACAGCCCGCTCTTCTACCGAATAAGAAAGGCGGTCAGCATCTCCAGACTCTCATACACCACCAGAAAAGCGGAGCAAATGGAGGGGCAATCAAGAATTTTTTTGCAAATATTTTTTCATCCTTTCGATGCCGCTGAGAACGGAGCCCCGCACCGCGCTCTTATCCACGCCCTCGGCCCGGGCAATCTCCCGGTAGGTTCTGCCCAAAATAAAGTGAGCATCTACCCGGCGGCCCTGGATCTCCGGCAGGCTGTTCAGCGCGTTCCACAAACGGATAAACCGCTCCTTGAGTTCCAGAACCTCGTCCGGGGTGAGCTCGTGCAGGCAGGCGGAATACTCGATGCCGTCATCCGCATCCAAGGAATAGTACGCCTTGTTGTAGCGGACCCGCTCGGTATAGGCCGCCTCATAGCGGACGCTGGCTCGGAGCGCCTCAGCCACATCGTCAGAAACTTCCATATATTCGTCCTGGGTGTACCAGTAGTAAAAGTCGCGCAGGTTGATGATAGTCATTGTATGTACCTCCATATCGTTTTTTGTTGTTAGGTTGCCGGGAAACGATATGGAGGGCGGCGGGGAGCGGCACCCCGGGGAGCCGCTCCGCACCTTGGGACTGTTTGTCCCAAAGCTGGGCAAACAAAAAACGCTTGCGCGGCAAAATACCACGCAAGCGCATAAAGTGAGAGAATGAACTATATTACAACATTTTTCGCAGAGTGTAGCGGAAAATCCTTGTCCGGAGCCTGGGCTTTTTTTGACAGGTCAGGGGGGCGGACAATATAGAAAGACACGACATTACCTCCTAAATGGTTGCCGTATCCTTCAAATAGAAAGAGCCGATAACCGCATTTTTGAACCGCTCCCTGTCAAGTTGACAGTTAAAAAATAAAAATTTTTACCTGCCAGTCGCAAAGAGGACTGGCAGAGTTTTTATGCAGCATCTTTCAAATAGTTTCTATATTC
>CAJTAT010000015.1:0-19598 GCA_910574475.1 Clostridia bacterium
GAAAATAAACGAATCATGAAATATAAAGAGAAATGGTGTGCATAGAAAAATGCCTGCACTCCCAAATAAAATGCAGGCATCATCCGCACTAAATTTTAGATATTTGTCCTGTCTACTTGACAAGGGGCATATCAATGGGGACAGCGGCATCTGGACTATCTCAAGCAATACCGCAAAGTTATATACACCAATCTTCTCACAAGCGGCAGACTAGGAGTTTATCTTACCAACATTGACAGGCAGGCACAGGAACGCTTTGAAAGGCTCATAGAGGATATGAAGCAGGCACAGGGTATAACAGAACAACTAAAGGCAGAAAACGCCTTAGAATGGGTACAACGCTTAAATAACATAAGGGCATGTGCGAGGGAGATTGTGAACGAAGAAATCATCTACGCATAATAGAATGGCGATGGAGTAAAAGAAGCTCTATCGCCTTTTTATCTGTAAGACCGAAATGAATATAGGTCATACCGCAGAAAAAGGTGATGCATGTTTTTTTCGGATGTAAACTTTTATACAAAGCACTTTAGTTGACCCAATGTCAACAGGAATTATTGACATGAGTATGCTTCTCATAATTGTAACCATACTTTTGCTTAAACTGCCAAAATATAAAGTGAATCGTTGAGGTGCTTTTATGTGTAAAACAGAATGGACATGCCGCCCTATCGTCACAGTTCATTAACTCAATTTTATTTCATAAGGTTATAAGGCAAATGCCCGTCATATCTTTACCGTCATTTTTTTAATAAGTCATTTTTTTAATAAGTCTTTTTCTTGACAATAACCCTAGACAATGTTATTATATTTGCGAATATTATATAAGAATATTCGCAAATATAATTCAGAAAGGGGAAAAACAGACATGCCATCAAAGCCAGTGCTTTCAGATACTGACAAAGAGAATATTCGCAAAAGGCTGAAAGAATTATGCGAAGAATGCTGGATAGCACAGGGGTATAAAAAGACAAGCATTAAAAGCCTGTGTGAGAAAGCAGGGATATCAGTCGGAACATTTTATACGCTGTACTCAACCAAAGAAGATTTGTTTTTTGAAACAATCGAAACCATACAAAGGAGGCTGGAAGAAAAGATTTTTGCGATTAACAGGGACAGACGGACAAAGGATGGGTTTGCCGAATCAATGAAAGAGCTTTTTAAGGAATATGACAGCAAGCCTTTCCTGTATAACGTCAATACGCCAGACTTCCAATCCTTTATCACAAAACTGCCAGAAGAAACAATTAAAAAAGTTAAATTTGACAGCTTTGATTTTTTCAGACAGGCAGTCCACGCCGCCAGCCTTGAACTGAAAATGGAAGAATCTAAGGCGTACGGGATATTGAGTGCATTGCTATCTACTATTAATGCAAAGGAGACACTTTCTGTCACTTGTGACTATTTTGTTGTCTTTGAGTTCATGGTGGACAGCCTTGTGGCTGATATTTTTAAATGAAGGAGGTCTTTATGGAGAAATTTGAGTACAAAATAATGTCCGTTGACAGTAAGGAAACTGATAAACAAGACAGCCTGCTGGCAGACAGACTAAACCAGTATGGCAAAGACGGATGGGAACTGGCAACGTCTTTTGCCTGCCCATACATAGGCAGTTCGCAATATTCCCTTATCGGGCTTGCACAAAAAACAACTCTTATCTTTAAAAGGCGGCTGCTTTCTGAAAAGGGGGCGCACGAATGACATATGCGGTTGAAGTCCAGAATTTATCAAAATCCATAGATGGCTGCCCCATACTGAAAAATATCTGCATGAGGGTAAAACAGGGTGAGATATATGGATTTTTAGGGGCAAACGGGGCGGGGAAAACGTCACTGATGAAGACGCTGTACCATATCATACGCCCCGATTGTGGAACGGTACGTTTGCTAGGCGAGCGTGTAGCAGGCGGAAACAGCCCTGTTTTTTCCCGTATTGGGAGCATTATCGAAAGCCCTGCTTTTTTTTATAACCATTTGTCGGCTTATGATAATCTGGAACTGCATTGCAGATATATGGGTGCAGGATATGAAAATATCGAGGAAACACTGTCATTGCTGGGGATTTCAGAAACAGGCAATAAAGCCGTAGGAAAATTTTCTTTAGGGATGAAACAGCGGCTTGCCCTTGCAAGGGCTTTCCTCACAAGACCAGAACTGCTTATACTTGACGAGCCTATCAATGGTTTAGACCCGCAGGGAATCATACATATTCGGGAACTGTTATTGCGAATCAATAAAGAGCATGGCACAAGCATTTTGATATCAAGCCATATCCTTGACGAACTATCTAAAATCGCAGATACCATTGGCATGATTGACCACGGTGCTATGCTTGGGGAAATTTCAATGGATGAAATATGCAAAAAGGGGATAGGACTTGAAGATTATTATCTGGATTTGTTGGGAGGAGGTGGAAAAGGTGAAGAACCTTATTTCTCTGGAAATTAGGAAAGTGCTTTTAAAGCCGCATATGTTTGGGCTGGCTGCGGCTAACATTATCATTTTTTTACTGAGTGTATTCACGTCCAGCCTTTTAACTCAAAACGGAAATATGCCTGCATTCAATGGCTTGCCCCCAGCCCAGTTAGATACTGTTTCATTGGCACTGATGCTTGTAAGGGCAACATTGATTGTATGGGAAGCGGTTTTTCTTTGCGTATTTATAATTGAGGAATATAGGAACAGGACTATAAGCCTGCTTTATACTTATCCAGTAAACCGAACAAAGCTGCTGTTGGCAAAGCTCCTATTGGTCTGCGGCATTATGCTCCTGTTCCACACGGTGTCATATATCTTCCAATATGTCTGTATTTTTCTTGCAAGCAAATATTTTGTATTTGTCACATTCAGCTTGGGGGATATATGGGTGCAGGCTGTCACAGCCATTTCAGCTATTATGTTAGGGCTTTTCCCATTATATGTCGGGATGATAAAGAAATCAACGATTGCAACGGTTGTTTCATCCATAATCATTGTTGTTATTGCATCCAATTCACAGGGCAGCCATGCAGGGCTGCTGTCAATGCCTGTTGACGCAATAATTTTGGGCGCTATTGGGATTGCTTTTTCAGCAATGGCTCTTCACAGGATGGTTGCATCTGATTTGAACAATTAAAAGAAAGGGGGCGAAAGTATGGATTTTCCAATTCCAGATTTTATACCTGTGCCTAACGCAGAAGCCATGCAGATGATATCAATCGTATCATTGATTGTTGGTATCTGTCTGGTTTTGGCAGGAGCATTATTTTTGTTACTGAGCAAAAGGAAAGGAAAAAAATCCACACTCGCATGGATTGTGATATGCGTAGGGGCATTGCTCATTGTAAATCATGGCATACAGCTGATATTTTAGGAGGACAGAGAATGATTAAAGAAGTAAATCAAGTTTGTGGGAAATTAAATGAAGCATTGGGCATTTCGGTTAGGCTCCCAAATCCTGGCAAAAAAGCGGTAAAATCTGCCGCAGTATGCAACTTAATTGCAGGGGCTGGCTTAATTGCGGCAGGGGCGGTTTTTTCTTCAAAATGGTGCGCAGCATTGGGTGGCTTGGGAATTGTCAGCAGTATTATACTGCGAAAGGAAGGCAGCCATAAACCAAATGACAAATAATAGCGAGCGCAAAAGCATGGAATGGTTGTTATGCCCTGTCTGCAATAGCAAGACACGGATAAAAATACGACCAGACACAGAGTTTAAGATGTTTCCATTATTTTGCCCAAAATGCAGACGGGAAACGCTAATCAATGTAAAAAAACAAAATGTTTCAGTCATCACAGAGCCAGACGCACAGACGCAGAGCCGATGAACTTGTGAAATAAAATCACAGTTTGTTGGCTCTGTTTCATTTCATAAGGTTTTAAGGCGAACGCCCACCATATAAAAAAACGGTGTATGGTGGGCGTTTTTGCTATGCCCAAAAGACTTAACAGACACTCTCCAGACCTGTTTTAAAGTTTGGAGGGATTTTTTTATGTTCTTTTTTCGGGTAGTTATTTATCTGCTCATGCAACGCAGAGTTGGTTTATACATAGCATATCGGGGATTGGCAGGAAGCCAGTTAAAAAAATCCCTGCCCATGCAACGCTACTTCTCACCATGAAACCAGAAGTAGAATCTCCACTTAACAGAATATATATCCCCTGTAACCGTAGAGGTCACCGTGCCTTTGCGGTTTTTCTTTTGTTGTTTTTTATCAGATTATGCCACAGGGCTGTTTCTGCTATTGGATGCCGTTCGCCGCCTTTCCAATCTGAATTTTAGCATTTTCAAAAATTTCAGATTGGAGGAAAAAAGAATGGCATACAACAACGGACGGGAGAACAGGAAATGGCTTATCTGGAAAGAAGCCGAGGAAAAAATATTGAGGGAACATGGAGTTGATGAAACCACCATTGAACAAATTCGCACAGACGACAGAGCAGACTTCAATTCCAACAGGCGGTTTTACCATTGGACAAGCGACTTCGGTGAATACCTTGAGGGGATGGCAGACAGGGAACATAATATCGAGCTAAAGACTGTTGCTGATTTACTGGACGAGATTGAGGACGAAACTCTGTATCGGGCATTGCTTACGGTGGACAGGCGTACCCTGCAAATCATCCTGCTGAAAATGCAGGGCTATTCCACAAAGGAAATTGCCCCGCTTGTGGGATTGACAACAGGGCCTATCTATGCAAGGCTAGACCATCTGCGGAAAAAGCTGCGGAAGATTTTATAACCAGCTAATAAAGGTAGCTTTTTGACAGGCTATTGGGTGGGGGATATAATTCTCCCATCCAATTTGAAATTAAATGAATAAAATTCCTGTCCACAGGGAATACTAAAAAATTTGCCCAAAATCTTGACACAAATATAGCCACTATGATATTCTAAAACACTCATAGGAGAATTAGAAGTAAGTCAGAAATGGAGCTGTCAGAATGACACCAGATAAAATATTGAATTACTGCCTTCAAAATCTTGAGGGGACAGTCTTAGTTGAGAGTTGGGGTGAGAAAGGGATTTTCTATAACCCAGACCATGTACTGACGCGTGGCGTTTATATATTGACAGTTAAGGAAAAGGATGGCGATAATGACAAAGGCTCTGATTTAAACAGAGAGAATGTCTACCGTGTGAATCTGGGAATACGGAAAAGCACTTTTACAGAATTGTTTGGGACAGTCCCCAAACGTCCGCCAGCAGGCGGCGTTGTAGATATGGATTATGACTTTACCGTATTGAATGAAATACTCCCCCATCCTGTCTACGCATGGATGGCGTGGATATGTGCATTGAACCCCTCTGAACAGACATTCGAGGAATTGAAACCACATATCCAAGAAGCCTATGAGTATGCAAAGGAGAAATTTAAGAAACGCAGGAAGTAATCTTGAAGATTGAAAATTAAATAGTACATAGATGGAAGAATGAAATGTCAGCCAACGGACAAGGCTGACCGTCGCCGAAAGTATGCTGCCCTTTTCGGCGGGTAAGACAGGTATGGAAGAATGCCGCTGCACAGGAAAAATACTCTGCGGCGTTGTCCACAGAGATAGCAAGCTGTTCCTGCTCTTTCCTCTCCACCAGTTCCCAATTGCAATCACGGAAACGGAGCGTAAACTCCTGATAGGGCGTGTCCCTGCCCGTCACATACAGCTTTGCGGCATTGGATGCACGGCTTTCCTGTTGCAGGACAAAGGTTGCGTCCGCACTCCCCGTCAATCCCGTCGTGCCAGACACTTTGTTGAACACGTCGCTGTCGTTCTGCTTTCGAATATGGTGTACGACAATAACCGCCAAAGAGTGTCTGTCGGCAAAGTCTTTGATAAGGGAAATGTCCCCGTAATCGCTTGCATAGGCATTGTCTTTGGATGCGGCAGAACGTGTCCTCAAGGCAGAGGTAAAGCACATCGCCCTCCTGCGTGGGCATATCCCACAAGGGGATTCCCTGCGACACGCAAAGGCAGAGTTTCAGCATGAGCCAGCTCTTGCCGATTTTCTGTGAGCCGCAGAACAGGGTTAAGCCCGTGGGTATCAGACCGTCCACCACAAAGGACGGCTTTTCAAGCGGCTCATAGAGGAGCGTGTCTGCATTGACTGTCTGAAGCTTCTGCATGGGATTCCTCCTTTCGGGCGGTGTCTTTGGTTTTGTTGCACATAGGCGTGACCTCCTTAAAATAGATTTACTCCCACGAAAAAGAGTGAGAGTATGTAATGCCGCCATGCTCACGCAAAATCTTTTCCTCGGCTTCTTTCCAGATACGCCATTTCCTGTCCTCACGTCCGTGGTTGTATGCCATTCCTTATTTCCTCCAATCTGAATTTTTGAAAATGTAAAAATCAGATTGGAAAGGCGGCGAACGACAGCCAACAGCAGAAACAGCCTTACGGCACATTCCGATAAAAAATGACAAAAGAAAAACCGCAAAGGCTCTGCGACCTCTACGGTTATAGGAGATACATATTCTGTTAAGTGGAGATTCTACTTCTGGCTTCATGGTGAGAAGTAGCGTTGCATAAGCAGGGATTTTTTTAACTGGCTTCCTGCCATTCCCCGATATGCTATGTATAAGTCAAATCTGCGTTGCTTGAGCAGATAGATTACTGCCCGAAAAAAGAACATAAAAAAATCCCTCCAAACTTAAAAACAGGTCTGGAGAGTGTCTGTTAAGTCTTTTCGGGTATAGCAATACCGCCCACCATAACACCGTTTTTTTATATGGTGGGTGTTTGCCTTAAAACCTTATGAAATAAAATAGAGCCAACGAACTGTGATTTTATTGCACAAGTTCATCGGCTCTGCGTCTATGCGTCTGGCTCTGTTATAACTGTTACTTTTAACTGCTGAACATTGATAATCTGCTCCCGCTTACATTTTGGACAAAAAAGCGGAAACTTATATAATTCTGTATCTTCTCTTATTTTTATTCGGGTTTTACCTTTACAACAAGGGCACATAATCCATCTATTTTTCATCTCTTCAAACTCCTTTATAAAAAACTGTATTTTTTCAACAGGGCTTTCTATAATTAGCAATCCCCACATATTGTTTGCTTATGGTATACGCCACAAAAAAATAGCAAACATAAAAAAGCAAGAAACATATCGCAAAACAGAAAGCAGCCCTCAAAAGAATATTGTGCATGACAATAGGCAATAGCAAATTTAATTTCAGATTTACCAATGGAATACTAAAGAGCAAAACCAAAAGTGTCATAAACATCGGCATAAGCAATTTGCCTGCAATCTGTTTTTTTACTAATTCCTTTATTTGTTTATTGCTTTTCCCAATATAAGACAATACCTTAATGCCTTCTGATTCTCGTTTTAATTCTACAATCTGCTGCAAAGACAGAACTGAAAAATATATAACAATAAAAATAAGACAAAGGCTTATTTGCAAAACTCCCATCCATTGTTGGCTATCTGTATCAAATAAATTAATACTCGTTTGAAGCATAATTACTCCGCAAAAGAAAGACATCGCTGAAAACAATAAGCATATGCACAAAATAATATTAATAACAGCACTTGTTTTTAAACTCGATGTTATTTGCCCAATTATATAAAGCCGATTTTTATAATATAGCGAATTGGGCTGTTCCTGCCTTATTGCATATAAGTACCCAAATAACCATTTGTAAAAAATAAAAATAGAACTCAATAAAGGAATTGCAATAATAGATAAAATTGGGAAAGCAATATATTTGGGCAAAAAAACTATCGCACATAAAAGTACTATTAAGCATATGAAATCAATAATAAAGAGAATTCCCCATCTCTTATAGGTATTACTATTACAGATTTTTTGATTACGGTCTTTTTCGCAAATCAATTCCCGTATCTGCAATTTATCAATAATATTTTTTTTATGAAATACGCCAAGACATTCAGCCAAGCAAAAATAGAAAAATGTCTGTAATATACTCCATCCAAAAAGTGATATATTCATCTCATTTTCTTTATGCAATACTGCAATACAAAGTGCGGCATATATACCAAATCCAATCAACACCCCTGCTATAAAGCAAGCAATCCCTATTATTAGAAATTCACACAGAAACATAAAAGACAATTTGCTTTTTTCCATTCCCAACAGTAAGTAGTTGGCAAACTCTTTTGCACGTTGTTTCAACATGAAGGAATCAATGTATCCGACCAATATTACCAACAGTAAAGTTATTAAAATCGGCAAAGAAATTGTTTGGAAACCAACCTGTTTCCCTACAATGGCAATGCAGTTGGACACTTCCATAATTGATAATAAAATTGTCATTGTCGTAATATATAAAAGATAATTTACGATAGAACGCTTCGCATTACGAATTGATAGTTTAAAGTACATTATTTTCATCCCCCGCAATCCATGCCATCTTTTCTAAAATACTTGTGAAAAAAGCCTGCTTGCTTTCTTGCTTCCGATTCAGCACTGTTTTTATCTTTCCATCTTTCATAAACAATATTTGGTCGCAGTAACTGGCTGACAGGACATCATGTGTAACCATTAAAATTGTTGCCCCATAATCATTACGGAGCATAGTAAAAGTATCTAAGAGTTGTTTGGCGGCGTTGGAATCTAAAGCTCCTGTTGGCTCGTCTGCAAGTATTATGTCTGGATTTACTGAAACTGCCCTTGCACAGGCACATCGTTGTCTTTGACCGCCTGATACCTCATAAGGAAATTTATTCAATATAGCGGATATATCAAGTCTTTCCGATAAATTAAGGACAGTTTGTTTAATCTTATTCTTTGGAATTTCCTTTACTGTCAAAGCTAAAGCGATATTCTCATAAATTGTCAATGTCTCAAGTAAATTATATTCTTGAAAAACAAACCCCAAATGCTCCCTCCGAAACTTTGCTTTATCTATTTCAGATAAATCTACAATATCCTGTCCATTAATTTTAATCGTTCCATTTGTCGGAGTATCTATCGTTGCAATTAGATTCAGCAGAGTTGTTTTTCCAGAACCAGATGCTCCCATAATACCTACAAAACTCCCATACGGAATTTGAAAGCTGACACTATCTACGGCTAAAGTCGATGTATTTTCTGTGTTATAAATTTTTGAAACATCCCGCACTTCTAAAACATTCTTAGCTTCAATGCCGTCCTCTCTTGATTCCCATTTGTCATTCCCTAGCCAATTTGTGATGACTTCCAAAAGTATCTCCTCTGTTTTTTCTTTCAGATTTTCTTCTGGAATATGTTCTCCTGCTAATAATTCATTTAATGTAATCTCCAAAAGATTGCATAAAGGCATAAACAAAGATAAGTCTGGCATAGACCTACCTGTTTCCCATTTTGATACAGCTTTATCTGTAATTCCCAATTTTTCCCCCAGTTGATTTTGTGTCCATCCTTTTGCCTTACGGCAATCAGAAATGAATGCACCTATCTTTATTTGATTCATTACAAATCCTCCTTCCAACAATTGATTATACAAATTCAGCATAAAACGAACACCTACCAACGGTAGAGAAGTATAAAAAAATGCTTTTTATAGGATTCTACCAAAAGTATAGCCTGTTGTAATCTGATAATTTCAAGCATTTGTCCAGAACCTGCCCTGCCACCAGTTTGCTATACATTTATAATTTCCTCGTTCACAATCTCCCTTGCACAAGCCCTTATGTTACCTAGCCGCCCTGTCCATTCTAAGGCGTTTTCTTCTTTTAGGCGTTCCGTTAGCCCTGCGCCTGTTTCATGCCCTCTATGAGCCTTTCAAAGCGTTCCTGCGCCTGTCTGTCAATGTCGGCAAGGTAAATGTTCAGCCTGCCGCTTGTGAGAAGATTGGTGTATGTAACCTTGCGGTACTGCTTCAAATAATTCAGATGCCGTTGTCCCCATATACCTATCGGTTGTTCTTCTTCGGCGGGTAAAGCTATACATGGAATTAAATAGTCGCCTTGCCTTTCGTATTTTCCGCCCAGTTCCTCAAAAATCGTCTTTGCCATTGTCTGTTACCTCCACATTCTTTTTATTTTGAATGTCCGCAAAATCCGTTCTACTCAAGACGATGGGCGGGAAGGCGAAAGCAACAGCATTGTAAACCAGAAAGAATATCTGATGAAATACGCAAAAGAACACGGTTTCCCTAACCCGAAATTCTACGTGGACGACGGCTATACGGGTACGAATTTTGACCGCTCAAGCTTTAAGGAAATGTCGGCGGACATTGAAAAAGGGCTTGTAAAAACCGTCATTGTCAAAGACTTGTCACGCTTCGGCAGGAACTATATCGAGGTCGGCTCTTACTCCGAAATCATCTACCCCGAAGCGGGCGTAAGGTTCATCGCCATCATGGACAACGTGGACACGGGCAGCCTTGAGAGCAACGAATTTGCCGCCTTTACCAACCTTTTTAATGAATGGTATCCCAAAAGTACGAGCAAAAAGGTAAAGGAAGTCAAGAAAGCGAAAGGGCTTGCGGGGGAGCATTTGGGCGCACCGCCCTACGGATATTTGCGTAATCCAGACGATAAAACACGTTGGCTTGTGGACGAGGAAGCTGCGGCAGTTGTCCGCAGGATATTCTCACTCTGTATGCAGGGAAAAGGCGTGTCAGCCATTGCCACAGCCCTCTGGGAAGATAAGGTGCTTACCCCATCAGCCTACAAAGTGTCAAAGGGAATCGGCGTTGCAAAAAAATCAGAACACCCCTATAACTGGGAGCCAGCCACGATTGCATCCATTCTGGAAAATGTGGCATATATCGGCGTGACGGAGAGCTTTAAATCCACCCGTTTAGGCTTTAAGAGCAGGAAACGCATCCCCACCGCAAAGGACAGGCGGACGTATATCGAGGATGCCCATACACCCATCATTGACAGGGATATGTGGGAAAAAGTGCAGATGATACGGGAGAACAAACGCAGACCGACCAAAAGCGGATAAAGGAACTTGACCGCCTGTTCCGTAAAATCTATGAGGATAATGTCAACGGAAAGCTGAATGACGAACGCTTTTGCAAGCTGTCGGACGGATATGAAGCCGAGCAGGAACAGCTAAAGCAGGAAATCGAAACCTTGACAGCCGAGGTCAGCGAAGCCGACACGGAAACGACCAATGTCGCAAAGCTGATAGCCGTCACCAAGAAATACACCCGCATCGACGAGCTAACGCCCGAAATCCTAAACGCATTTGTGGATAAAATCGTAGTCCATGAGCGTGAGAAAAAGGACGGGAAACGGACACAGCAAATCGACATCTACTATTCCTATGTCGGGATTGTGGACATCCCCACGGACGAAGAAATGCGGGAAATGGAACGGGAATATGTGCAGCATACTACACGTCAAACCGCCTAAATATAAGGCGTGGCAGGAGAAAATCTATGCTCCTGCCGATACATATCTATTTTTTATCCCTATCTGGTTTAACCCATTTTTAACGGACCAAAAAATCGCATAATATATTGAGCATATAGAATCCCTTTCTGAAAACGCTGTGAAAAATTAATTAGCCTTTTTCTAAACAATAGACCATAATAGGGTCATCATTGCCTTTTTCAAATACATATATTCTCTTACATATAGGGCATCTCCAAACATTATAATGCGGTAATGGTATCATCCATGATTGAATACTGTCACAATTACAGATTTCATCCCATTCTTTGTCCGTATATACTACTAGTTCAACATCATTTGGAGCTTTGTGATTATCTAATTTTTCCACACTTACAAGTCATCCTTGCCATTATTTTCACCTATAAATATCGTGAACTCTTTACATGTTCCATTTACACATTGATATATGGAATTTTCATATCCAAAAACATCGTAACCATCTTTATATACTTTGTTCTTTGAATTGTAAATTAAAACAAACATTTTTATTTGCAGCCTTCTAATATTATGGAACCGATCTCTTCGTCATTTAGCTTTTCATATGTTTCAAAAAGCTTTAACAAATTATTTAACACAATTTTTATGGCCATATTACTTGAACCAACATAGCCGTATCGCCCTCCTAAAATGTCAAGAGTACCACTTGGAAATATATTTTGTACATCTAAATTATCGAATACTTGTTTTAACGTTTGGTAATATTCTTTTACTATACCATTCTTCACAATATCATTTTTCATAGCTATATCTGATTTGACAACTTCATCTATTTCTCTCAAATGATACATAACACGAAATTTCGATGATTGATCTTGAGTAAATCTTAAACATAGCATAGCATAATTACTGACAGGCCTTGGTGCAATTCTTAGCTCAAGGCATAGTATTCCATTAAACCAGTAAATATCATTGTTGGCGCTATATTCAGATATTTTACTCATAGCAATTACACTATTTTCTTCAGGTAATTCATTAACCCATAACCTCATTTTTCGATATATATCTAACTTTTCAACTTTAACCATAATTATTGACTAAGCCCCCAATACTCAAACCAAGCAGGGCTAAACCATTCCGGCATTTCTTCTATAACATCTGGATGATATAGATCAAATTCTGTCACACTATATTTTTCTAATGCAGCATTATGTGCCGTATCATAATCTAACCCTTGATTCATTAAGTTTGCTTCTTCTATTTCATGGAGATAGAATTCCGAATCTGGACCTGTCAGCTCACCCCCATTTTTTAATATATTTTCTATCCTTGCAATCATTGCATCATTTAATTCTGCCTTCATATCACCTGATAAATGATCAATAATAATACCCAATCCTTCTTGTGTGGATTTTATTACCTTTATTTCGCCTGACACGTCTGGAATATTACCTGAATTTGAATTCCCATTCTCCGGTGCCACTGGCGTCAAATCATCATCGTCATCATCATTCTTCTTATTTCCTCCGCTTCCGCCTCCTTTATAAACTACCTTCCCATCTGTATCCACGACCTCATAGTTCTCATCTCCAGGTCCCACATGGATGGTTTCTTGTTCTTCCTTCTTTTTCCGCAGCTCCTTGAGCTGCTCATTCAGAATATCAAAAGTCGTCGACGCTACCGATGAGGATGCCTGACTCGCCTTCCAGTTCGCTGCGAGCTTTGACGCCGGAGAGCTTACTAAGGCAATCGGGCCAACCTTCTGCCACTCCTGATAAGTCCAGTAAACGCCTGCCCCAACTGCCACTCCTGCAAGCATTTCCGGCCCTGTCACAACCGTTCCCATCATGGTTCCGGCCGCTGCAAGCATCTGCATGAGTGTCTGGCTAATTCCTTCCAGAGCTGACGGTTCCAAAGCCAGGCCTGCACTCGTTAGTGTAGCCCCCTTCTGGCACATCTTCCTCTCATTCTCACTGGTAGCCGTCAAAAGCTTGTTATTCACATACGCATGCCTTGTCGTCACCTGACGGACATTGCTGACGCTCCCTCCCATACTCTTGGCTAGCTTCTGCTTCCAGTTCAAAGGCGCTGGGATTTACTCTTTCTTGCGACTTGACCTTACTTGCCGTCTTGATAAACCATCCATCACCGTTTGGATCATGCAGATCTATTGAATTATTTTTTGTATAGGTATTAATCCATATAATATGTAATCACATCTCTTCTAATCTGACGTAACATATCCTCTTCCAAAATATCAGCATAATATAAGTCTCCATCTTCTAATACCCCTTTTGATGCATCATTTATATTATCTGCACTTTCAATAACAAAAGCTTCTATTTTTTCTAAATATGTTACCTTACAATAACAATCATTATATACAAAATATTGATACTGCTTTTCCCCAATAATTTCATCCTTAAAGCCAAGTTCTAAAAATATGCTTTCTATTTTTTTCCACCCTTTTCAAATGGTATTCCTTTATAACTACCTTTGCTTAATGATTGTACATCATAACCGTTTTTTATTAAATAATCATACATTTCGTCACCGCTTATACCAGAAAGTTTCTCTGGATTGGTTAATAAATCATCCAAATTATTAAGAGAGTCTAAACTGTTCTCCTCCACCTCCGAAAGCTCTTCCCGATGCGCCTCCTCACTCTCATCCGCTACATCTTTCAGATCTTCTCCTAAGGAAGACAGCCCTTCCCCTAGCATGGCTCCTATCAGGCTTCCAGCTCCTATAATCGTCCCTGTCTGCGCTCCCGTTCCCGCTATAGTTCCTCCTCCCGCGATTTCTATCTGCATCCCGGGACTTGAGCCTTCTCCTCTTATTCCATTTATCAAGGCATAGATGTCCAAAGCAATTCCCGCTCCCTGTACGATAGCCCCTGCCACCGTAAGAGTTGTTCCTATCATACGGGTGATCGCATCACCTTTCAACTCTCCTTTTACATAAGCTTCCGGTTCATTCAAATATTTGTTGCTTTGTATCTTTACAGACGCCCATAACAATACCTGCGTGGAAAGTACATTTTGGCTTAGCGTGGACGGATTTTTCCCCCACGCATTACTTACCATATTCATCGCTACAGAGGATGCTGTACCATAAGAATAGGCAAGCTTTTTCTTCACCACATCTAAAATCGTATTCCCGATGTTGTTAAGCAAGCTCTCTTCTGTCACCAGCTTGGTCTTCGTCAAAGCCTCTGCCCCAGAGCACATCTTCCTCTCATTCTCACTCGTAGCCGTCAAAAGCTTGTTGTTCACATACGCATGCCCCGTTGTCACCTGACGGACATTGTTAGTGCTCCCTCCCATACTCTTGGCAAGCTTCTGCTTCCAGTTTAGAGGCGCTGGGGAGTTACTCTTCCTTGCTACTTGTGACACTTGCTGCCCCTACTAGCCGCCGTCTGTACGCTTCCTCCCGTCATTGTCCGGCTGCTGAGCGTCCCCCTTTCGATGTCTAGCTCTTACCTGAGCTCTTACACTTACTTTGAAACTTCCTGTGGCTCTTCACCGCCTTGGATACTCGTATCTTCCTACCATTCTCACTGGTAGGCATCAAAATAATCATCAACTATATATATCGTGAACTCTTTACATTTTCCATTTACACATTGATATAATACATCTTTCTCCCAATATGGTAAAATATCTTCTATTAAGCATCTAAATAGTATTCCTTTTAATTGTTGATTTAAATTTAAAAACTCTTTTTGGTTCTTTAATACAATTTCTATTTCATCATGATCAAACCATGATAAATCCCTAATATAATCCAAAAAAGCATCTAAATTCCCATAGCAGGATTCTGGAAACTTAAAATTGTCTTCAATAACTTGTAAAAACTCTTCTTTTGTTTTAATATTTTTTCCATCTATTATAATTCTAATCTTATCCTTCGATAAATCATTACTTTGGACTTCTTTGGTAAAAATAATAATGTTTTTACCCATCTGCTATTAGCCTCCAATCTTAATAAATGTAAGATAATGATCATTAGTATAATATATTGAACCATCACTACCAATTACAAACCTTTCAGCATCTCTTGTTTGTCCTTCTATCTTACTGTTAACATCAAACTCTCTATATGTAATCATATTGCCTTGGCTATCCATTGTAGGCAACTGTCCCCCTAAATTTTTATATTTTCCACCTGCCCTAGTTCCAGGAGTTTGATCAGGACGAGGTCCATTCCAACCATTCTGTTGATATTTATAATATGATTCTTGAACATTATTAGGTAAGGAATCTATTGCTACTTGAGATTCTCCTCCACTCACCTCTGGCACATCCCCACTCCCAGAGCCCCCATTCTCCGGCTCCGGTGCCACTGGCGTCAAATCATCATCGTCATCATCATTCTTCTTATTTCCTCCGCTTCCGCCTCCCTTATAAACTACCTTCCCATCTGTATCCACGACCTCATAGTTTTCATCCCCAGGTCCCACATGGATGGTTTCTTGTTCTTCCTTCTGTTTCCGCAGCTCTTTGATCTGCTCATTCAGAATATCAAAAGTCGTCGATGCTACCGATGAGGATGCCTGGCTCGCCTTCCAATTCGCTGCAAGCTTTGACGCCGGAGAGCTTACTAAGGCAATCGGGCCAACCTTCTGCCACTCCTGATAAGTCCAGTAAACGCCTGCCCCAACTGCCACTCCTGCCAGCATTTCCGGCCCTGTTACAACCGTTCCCATCATGGTTCCGGCCGCCGCAAGCATCTGCATGAGTGTCTGGCTAATTCCTTCCAGGGCTGACGGTTCCAGGGCCAGGCCTGCGCTTGTCAATGTGGCTCCCTTCTGGCACATCTTCCTCTCATTCTCACTGGTCGCCGTCAGAAGCTTGTTATTCACATACGCATGCCCCGTTGTCACCTGGCGGACATTGTTAGCGCTCCCTCCCATACTCTTGGCAAGCTTCTGCTTCCAGTTCAGAGGCGCTGGGGAGTTACTCTTCCTTGCTACTTGTGACACTTGCTGCCCATAATTCTTGCTGGCCTTACTAGCCGCTGTCTGCACACTTCCTCCTGTACTCCGGCTGCTAAGCGTCCCCCCTTTCGACGTCTGGCTTTTTCCCTGACTCTTACTTGAGCTCTTACTCTTACTTTGAAGTTTCCCCGAACTCGTCGTCTGGCTCTTCACCGCCTTGGATACTGCGCTTACCCCGGTCTTCACCACTGCCTTCGTGACCGTCTTCTTCACAGTACTCTTGACAGTATTGACCACCTTCTTCGCCGCGCTGCTCACCTTTTGTACGGCTGTCTTTACAGCGGACGTTACCTTGCTTACCGTACTCTTGACCTTGCTTACTGCCTTGCTAAGCCACCCGTGGCCGCTTGGATCCTGAAGGTTCACCGGGTCATTTCCAGTATACGTATACAGGTTCTGGCTTAAGGGATCCCTCAAGCTTCCCCCATACGTGTCCTGGGTCAGGAAGCTTCCTGTATTGCTGCTGTAATAACGGCTCCTTAAATACTGGAAACCTGTAGCCCTGTCCACAGCCTCCCCATTGTACAAATAGGGGTTCCTCCCTCCCGGAAGCAATTCTGCCTCTTCTTCTGCATCTGTCCCGGCTCCCGTACCTGTCCTTGCTCCTATGCTGCCACCGGCCATGCCTCCCGCACTGCTGTACGCGCTGGCTGTCCCGTATGCATCATAGACATAGCTTATCACAGATAAGCCCCTCTGGGAAGTCAGGTTCACCGTGCTTCCACGGCCGTCATAAGTATAGGTAAAGTCCTCCCCTCCTATGGCGTCCTCATAGCTTAGTCTCTGCAGGCCGTACTCGTAGACGGCTGAGATCTCTTGTTTGCTCCGGGTTGTGATTCCCTCGCTCTTGGTCTCTTCGATTCCATACTCCATCAACACCTGTACATAGGAGCGGTTCACGTCGTTTACATAGCTGGTCTTAAGGTAACTCTCCCTGGCTGCTTCTCCCACCTGATAAGGGATAAAGATCTCATCGTAGAGTACGTTGGTATAGCTGTCCCCTTTCCTGGGCTTTAAGACCTCATCCTCTCTGTCGCTGCCAGAGGACACCTCGTAGTTTTTATGGAGTTCTATTCTTTGCAGCAGATACTGCCAGTGCTCATGTAGCCACCGACTTAAATATCCGGGCACGCTGGTCAGGCCCTGGAGGGTCCCCTGTCCAAAGCCATACCAGAAGATATCGTTTTTTGTCTCTTCTATCTCCTCCGTCTCTGTTGTATCCCTGTCAAACCAGGGCTTTAGGATGGAGTACTCGATCCTCTCTTCCCAGCTTTTGCTGTGTGAATATTATCCCCCTTGGGAGCCACCAGTTTCCCGCTTCAGAGCCACCCGGAAATGGTATTTTCCACCTTCAGAGCCACCACAACATATTGTGGCAGCACACATATTTGATTTCACTATAAATCTCCTTATAGTTATTCTTGGAGAACTGCTGATGCAGTATCACCAAATAATCTATAGGGAGGTCTTTTTATGTTTAAGAAGACAAAAGTCAGAAGTATTCTGGAACTTCTGGGAAAAAATCTAAGCGCAAGGGAGGTGTCAAAAGTTTTAGGTGTATCAAGAAATACCGTCGCTGAAGTACAGGCGTTATTCTTACAATCGGACAAATCATGGGATGATATTTCTGAATGGGAGGACGACAGGCTTTATGAACTGTTCTATCCGGATAAGTTTAAATATAAACCCAGATATGCTCCGGTTGATTATTCTTACGTCCATAGAGAGTTAAAGAAGACAGGCGTCACAGAAAAGCTCCTTTGGGAAGAATACTGTGCCAGATGTGAGAAAGACGGGGTGAATGCATGTTCTTATATAACATTTGCCAAAAATTACAAGAAATTTACGGCAGATAAAAACTATACGAGCCACATAGAGCATAAACCCGGATTAGAGGTTGAAGTCGACTGGTCACGTCCGTCAATGAACTATATGGACCCTGATACCGGTGAGCGTGTAACGGCATACCTGTTTGTTGCAACAATGCCATACAGTCAGATGATCTATGTGGAAGCCGCAACAAGCATGAATGAAAAAGCATGGCTTTCCTGTCATGTGAACATGTTCCAGTTCTTTGGCGGCACACCAGTAAAGATTGTCTGTGATAACCTGAAAACCGGAGTGACCCTGCATCCTAAAAGAGGCGAGATCATACTAAATGAGGCCTATCTTTCCCTTGGCGAGTATTATTCCGTTGCCATCATGCCTACAGGTGTCAAAAAGCCGAAGCAGAAAGCAAGCGTTGAAGGGAGTGTGGGTAAGATCGCCATGGCTGTCATCGCAAAACTCAGGAACGATGTATTCACATCATTAGCCGCATTAAATGCTGGTATCCGGAAAGCAGTAAAAGAATTCAATGACAAGCCGTTCCAAAAACGCCCCAGCAGCCGCCGGAGCATCTTTGAAATGGAAGAAAAGCCATATCTGAGAACCCTGCCGCTTATCCCCTATGAAGTCTGTGAATGGTCTTATGGGCATAAAGTTGGCAGCAACTCCCATATATGGTGGAACAAAGGCCAGTACTCCGTTCCATACAGATATATCGGCTGCAAGGTGGATGTCAAATTTAACAGCCATCTTGTATTTATCTATTATAACAGAACAGAGATAGGAAGACATCAGATACTTCCCAGACATATGGCAAACGGCATGCGGACAGAGCCGGCTCATCTGCCATTCCCACTTCGGAAAAATCTGTCAGTGGATGCCCTGCGCGACAGGGCAAGGGAAACAGGCCCCAAAACCTTTGAAGTAATCCGCAGGATGTTTGAAGAGGCAAAAGTAGAAGAACAGCCCATGCAGACAGCAGGAGCCATACTTTCCATAGCTGACATCTATTCACCCCAGATCCTTGAAAAAGCATGTGATAAAGCGCTCAGGCAATACCATATGCCTTATTATAAGACCATCTATTCCAATGCAAAGAGCATAAACAGTGAGAAGGAACTTACAGAGTTTAAGGAAAACAATAAAAAATCCGGAATTGTCAGAGGCGCGGATTACTACAGAAAAGGAGAGACAACAAATGAACATTGAAATAAAAAAGAGTTTATCTGTATTGGAACTTGGCGACCTTGCAAGGATCATAGAAATGCAGGAAAAAGATATAAAGCTTGTGGATCTAAGCTACGAAAAGCGTTTGGAACTGCTCCTTGAAACGCTGATACAGGAACGGGAGAACAGGCTCATAAACCGGCTTATCAAAAATGCCTATTTTAAATATCCTTCCGCAAGCATCGAGTCACTGGATTATGATGCAAGGCAGATAAAAAAGTCCACGATTCTGAATCTCGCCACAATGGGATTTGTTGCCAATGCAACAAATC
>CAJTAT010000015.1:19671-54369 GCA_910574475.1 Clostridia bacterium
CAGGACCGACCGGTGCGGGAAAGACTTACCTTGCATGTGCCCTTGGCGTGGAAGCATGCAGACAGACTTACAGGGTTTTGTATATCAGGATGCCTGACCTGATGCGTAACTTTGAGAACCAGAACGACAACCTCAGGGAACTTACAAAATACAGGAAAAAGATCGGTAACTATCAGATCCTCATCCTTGATGAATGGCTGAATTATAAACTTACTGAAAAGGATGCCAAGAACCTCTATGAGCTGTTTGAACAACGCAGTGGTAATAACTCAACAATCTTTGTCGGACAGTATCCTGTGGATGAATGGCATAACAGGCTCGGCGGAGGGACGCAGGCGGATTCCATCATGGACAGGATTATCCATAATGCTTATGAAATCCCTACAAATGAAACAAACCTGAGAAAGCTGTATGATTCAAAGAAACTCAAAAGGCTTGTTGACGAGATAGAAGCATAATCATCTGAACATCATTAGACCTAATATTGCCTCTGTTGTATTTTCAAGCGACAGGGGCAGTATTACTATATCTTGTGTCTGAGGTGGCTCTCAAGGAAGAAATTTCCGGGTGGCTCTGAAGCGGGAAACTGGTGGCTCCCAAGGGGGATAATATTCACTTCGCCTTCCTCGTTTTCGTATACGTTTGGCGTGGAGGTGTAGACTGTTCGGAAGCTTCCGTCGGGCTTCTGGTAGATCTTATAGTACCGTCCTGTCTCTATCAGGGTTTCTCCGGCCACCTCGTAGGGGAGGGGTTCTTCCAATAGATCGGGGGCCGTCAGGAGCTGTTCCTCCCTTTCGCCAGTCTCTTCCTCTGTGATATCCTCTTCCCCGGAATCGGGATCTTCCTCTGATGCTGTCTCTTCTTCGGCAGGGCCTTCTTCTGATGGCGTTTCTTCCTCGGACGGATCCTGGTCCGTAGGCTCTTCTCCATTAACAGTTGAATCCTGATCTGTAGAGTCTTCCTCGTCTACAGTCGGCTCCTGTCCCGTAGAGCCTTCCTCTCCTACAGATGGCTCCTGTCCCAAAGAGCCTTCCCCGTCGGAGGGTGTCTCTCCTTCATAGATGTTCGCTTCTGGATATTCAAAGGTTTCCCGGTCTGTCTCTTCTGTGGTCTGTTCTGTATGTCCTTCTTGGTTTTGGGCTTCTGTTGTCTGGGGAACCAGCTCTGCGTAGGCTGGAAGCTCAGAGGACAGAAATACCAATACAGCTAATATGGCTGCTAGTTTTTTTACCAGTTTTCTCTTTTGTAATTTCATTTCTATTCTTCCTCCCCCGCGGTTTCCTTCAGGCACGCTTTCTCCTGCCTGCTCTTTTCTTTTTCTGTAAGGCGCATCATTACATACAGCATGAACCAGAGTAAGCTTGCGCTTACTACTGCCTGCAGGAGGATGAAGTTTTCTGTCTGTGGAAGGAGGTAAAGGCCGCGCTGGATGAGCCCTAAGGCGCAGCACAGGATGAGATAACATCCAAAGGAGCGAATCGGATAATGCCAGACAAATGTTCCGCTGGTGCTTAGATGTCCCAGAATTCCCAGCATCCAGGCGTGAAGAGGAATACTTAAAGCTGCGGCTGTCAGATCCGCAGCCATCTTTGCTTTCTTGGCATCCCCTCCTGTGATAGATAATACGAATACAGCAAACTTTCCTGACACGACGGAGAGCGTAAGAAGTAGTATCAGGTAGAGTGCCAGAAGCTTGAGCCATTCTGTGAACCGCCCCTGATATAGGCCACGGATGAGCAGAGCGGCTCCTGCCGCCAGAAGCAGGATTCCCAGAATCAGACTTCCGGGGGCGCTTTTGGCTCCCCCAAGAGTTTCTGTCATTAAAAAAGGTACGCTAATCACGTACCCCATACTGACACAGAACGCCCCAAAAAGAAGCGCAATGTATCTCTGCGTAATTTTCTGAAACATAAATCCTTCCCCCTCATTGAATTCTTTATGATTTGGTAAAAATTACTTTTTATGTCATTTTTTTACTGGCTGTATTATACTACTTGAGTTTTTAAAAGGCAAGTACTAATTTTAAAAAATCCTATAAAAATCAGGCAGGAACCTCCTTACACTTCAAAATCCTTCTCCAACAAAATCGTGTTCCCAAATTCATCCATCCGGCTCTTCTTAACCTTTCCGAACAATCCTTTTTTCCCGCCCCGATCAATGGCGTCGTCAATCATATCTTTGACCTCCGCCACATTGACCAGGTGGTCGCTGGTCTGATTATTTCCGATGCGGTTATAAAGGGCAAGGACAGCCATTTCATCCAGCACACATTCCTGCTCCAGAGCATAAGATTCCCCGAAGGCTACCAGTTCCTTGTTCGTAAAAGTAGGAATATCAATTGTTTGAGTAAACTTGGCTCCCAAACTTTCACAGCGGATAAACAGATCCTGAATCTCCTCTTTCTCATCCTCTAGAATCACCAGAAGACCGCCTGTCTTCCGGGTCATGGCATGAGAAAGCTTCACTGCAGTCTCCGTCTTTAGATTACCAGCCTTCTCAATTAGCAATGTGCCGCCTCCGAGCTTCTCCAGAACAGCGAAGATGTTTTTGCCATTCAGACTGTTGGCTTCCACTTTCGCCATTTGTGCTCCTTTGACTCCCCGTTGTTTTTGTACCGCTTTCACTATATCAGCAGCGAGAGTCGTCTTACCGCTTCCCCGTTCTCCCGTGATGACGATATTACCAAGGAGGGAGTCGTCCCTGCGCTCTCCCCGCATCCGGTCTTCCTCAAGGAGCTCAGCTAACTGCTGGCTCATACCGCGCACAGAGGTAAAGTAGGCAAAAAGTTTTTTCTGTTCCTCCGAAAGCTGTCCTGAGGGCAGTGTAGAAACTACTGCTTCCGGTACCTTTTCCTCTTCTTCCTCCTCTATCTCATCCTCTGAGTCTTCCAACTCTTCAAATTCATCGATCTCTTCTTCTGATTCCTTTATTTCGTCTAACTCATCTGGGTATGTATCCTTCTGGCTGTCGGTTTTTTTCTCTAAGGTCTTTACCTCCAGAATATCCACTAAGTCCTCAATACCCTCCAAAAATTCCAGTTCTGCCTGCCCTACATTCTCTCCCTTATCTATAGGAGCTTCCAGTATATCTATAATATCATCAGGCAGATCATCCTTTATAGATATTGTATTTTCTACTTCTTCTCCGGGTACCCTGTAACCCTTTTCCCTGACAGAAGTTTTAGTCTTTGAACTATCAGATCTGTTCTGAACCGTTTTATCTTCATTACTCGACCGCAAAATTGGCTCTACATGTACTTTTACAGGAATCTTTCCCTCTATCTCATCAATCAGACGCTGAATGTCTTCTGGAAGAGTCGGCATAAACTCTTCACTCAAATTGGGAAGCTTCCCTGTGGCGCGTAAATACTCTATCTTTTTGCGCCGCTCTTCATCCCGCTTAGCAGCTTCCTCAATGGCTACTTCTGTCTCTTTCTTTTTCTCTTCCCATCCATTTAAAATATCGGCAATGGTCATCTGACCCGTGATTTGGCGATCCAGAATATTTTCTTCCATGTCAAAAGTCAACTGTCCGCTCTCATCCTGTCCAAGAAATTTGGGTAAAGGAAGAGTATCCCTTGTCAAAACAGCCTCAATAAGGGGATGTAGTGCCTCTAATGTTTCTGATTCTTCTGGCTCTTTCTCTATGGATGCTGGTATGGATTGACCTGAATTCTGTTGTTCCAGCTCAGGCTGTTTCTGCTCTGTTTCCTCCTTCACAGGTTCTGGCCATTCTGGTTCTTCTGGCCACTCTTCTATCTCTTCTTCTTGCTGAACAGGCGGCTCCTCTTCCCAGTCTTCTTGTTCCATTTCCTCTTCCTGCTCTGGAATGGGGGATGGAGGAATAAGTTCTGAGTTTATCTCCTGGTCATTCTCATCACGAATAAAATCCTGAAGGCCCTCTGCCAGTGCTGCCTGAAGGTTGGAAGTATTGAATTCGTCTACATTTACCGGCTTAACAATAATTTCCTCTTGTATGTCCGGCGTTGCCATTTGGCGGTACTTCTCCTCCTGAGAAGCCGTCAGGGGCTGAATCCGCCTTTTCAACTCCATGGCCTTCACCACATACTCGCCTTCGCTGAACCACAGAATCAAATCATCACATTCTTCTACGCACTTTGAAAGCATCCCCTGTCGGTAATAAAGGGTCGCCAGCTCATATGCCCATCTCTCCTGATATTCCCGGCTCTTATATTCCTCCAGAACCGCAATCTGATCCTCTATGGAAGAACCCCGTCCTTTGTAAATCTCATACTTCAACACATACCGGGCCAAATCATGGGGAGCGATTCGAATAAACTCCTTGTACAGTTCCACAGCTTCATCGCAGTCACCCATTTTGACTGCCACTTCTACCATCTTATAGACAACCATCCGGCCAATGGGCGCACTTTCATAGGCCAGATTCAAAATCTCAAAGCTCTCATCATACCGTTCTAAATTCTCATAAATCTCGCTGACTTTCATCAAAAGCTCCACATTATGGATCTTCCTCCAGTCAATGGAATCTGCAATCTTTGCCGCTGCACCGTAATCCCGACGCTTTACCAGCTTTTCTATCTGTTCTGTCTTTATCTGAAATCCATATTTGTCCAATGATTCCCACCTCAATCGTCCTGTAAGCATAACAGTTCAGCCCGCGCCATTCGCAATGGCTGAACTGTTACCCTTAAACCACCATATTTTGACGAACCTTCTCCTATTTTGTCAAAATATGCTACAATTAATTTTAGTGTATCATAGGGCAAAAGTCTTGTCAAAATTTTTTCAGAAAAAAAGACGCCACCACGGCGTCCATTTTTTTCCATTCCCTTAAAGGAATACTCCGATTTGGTAAACGATTGTTGCCATAATCCAGGCAGTCAGCAATTGAAAGAGGGCACTAAAGGCAGTCCATTTTAGAGAGTTTGTCTCTTTTCTAATTGTGGCCACTGCAGCCATACACGGCGTGTATAGAAGGCAGAAGGTCATCAATGCATAAGCATTGACTGCTGTAAATCCCAGGCTGCCCAAAGCCGCAGACATGCCCGCCATTCCTGCCGCCGAAGTCACATTTGTAATTCCAAACAATACGCTCATGCTGGACACTACTATCTCTTTAGCTGCCAACCCTGCAATCAGAGCAACCACCACCTGCCAGTAATCTAATCCCGCAGGATGCATCAGTGGAGCTATGACCCGTCCTGCCATGGCGCCAAAACTTTGGGACATATCAGTTACCATCCCCGAGGGGCCAAAGTTTAAGATCACCCAAATTATAATAGATGCAAGGAAAATGGTAGTTCCGGCTTTTCTCAGATAGTCTTCTACCTTTTCCCAAGTATAGATTGCAATGGTATGTAGATTGGGAGACTTATATTCAGGCAGCTCTATAAGGAGGGTGTTGATCTCTTTCCTCTTCGTAAACTGGTTCATAATCAATGCTGCCGCAATCGCTGTGACAATTCCCAGTAAGTACATAGAATAAGCTACAAAAATCGCATATTTTGGAAAAAACATACTTGAGAAAAGCACATAGATAGGAAGCCTGGCGCTACAGGACATAAAAGGCGTCACCAGGATTGTCTTTAATCGATCCTTTGGATCTTCCAGAGCTCTGGAAGCCATCACAGCCGGCACTGTACATCCGAATCCCAGCAGCATGGGGATAAATGCCCGACCTGATAAGCCTATTTTTCCCATAATTCCATCCATTACATAGGCCACACGTGCCATATATCCACTGTCCTCCAAAAAAGCCAAGGCCAAAAACAGGATAAAAATATTGGGCAAAAAAGTCAGGATACCGCCCACTCCTGCAATGATGCCATCTACTATGAGGGAGCTGAGCACCTCACCTACTCTTATGGTCTCCATCATCTGCAATACCAATGTTGTCACCGTATCCAGGCCTTCCTCCATAAATCCTTTCAGCCAGTCGCCGATGGTAAAGGTTAAAAAGAATACAAGAGCCATAATTCCAAGAAAAATCGGTACTCCCCAGATGCGATTTGTCAGCACGCTGTCAATCTTGTCTGTAAATTCTGCTTTTTTGCTTTTGCCCACCAGACATTCGTCAATAATCTCTTCAATAAAATCATACTTCTCACTGATGATTTCTGTCTCATAGCTGCGATCAAGGATCCCTTCCGTATCAATAGGATAGGTTTCTCGAATCTCCTCATCCCATTCTAAGTATTTAATGGCATACAGGCGCACATTGGGCAATTTGCCATACTTTTCTTCTAAGCGTTCAGAAATAACGTCGATCTTATCCTCAATCTCATCACTGTAGACCATAACAATGTCTCTGTGATGATCATGCTTATGATGGCTGATCTTCTCCTTTTCATGGTGATGCTCCAGGTTTTTATCCATCTTTCGATCTTTATGGTGAAGAACCGCATGCATAAGAATCTCCAGACCTTGCTTTGTCCTTGCACTGACTGGAATACAAGGAATTCCAAGCATCTCAGGCAAGCGATGCAGGTCTATATCCATTCCCCGCTCTTCCACAATATCCATCATATTCAAAGCCAGTATGACTGGTTTTCCAAGCTCAATCAGTTGTAAAGTCAAATATAAATTTCTCTCTAGAGAAGAGGCATCTGCCACGTCAATTACAATATTAACCTCATCCCCCAATATATAGCTTCTGGATACTCTTTCCTCCATGGTGTAGGAAGTGAGGCTGTAGATACCTGGAAGATCCACCAAGCGCATGGTTTCTCCCTGGAACTGATAGACGCCTTCCTTTTTTTCCACTGTCACCCCAGGCCAGTTTGCTACCTTAAGCTTTGCCCCTGTATAATCATTGAACAAGGTAGTCTTTCCACAATTGGGATTTCCCACAAATGCTACACGAATCTCCTCACCCATTCGTTTCCTCCTCTACCAGTATCCCTTCTGCAATCCTCTTCCCGATTGCAAATCGGGTTCCTCGTACCTTCATAATGATTGAGCCACTGCGCTTATTGTTGAGCACATTGACTCCTGTCCCCTCTGTAAGTCCAAGCATCTGGAGACGCCTTTTGATTTTATCTTCTAATTGGATATCCCTTATTAGATATTCATTTCCAATCTTACCTTCACGTAAATTCATCTGAATCCTCCACTGTCTCTGCCACCTCATGTAAGATCGCACACTTTTCAGAGATGATATTATTCTTCTTACACGATAGCACTATAAGAAAAAAGCGTCAATAGTTATTGATAATAATTATCATTAACTATTGGCACTTTTTTTGTGTAATCTTTAAATTTTTCAATTATATGTGCAGAATTTTCGTAGCTGCAATAGCTAGAGAGCCATCTCCAATATGGCAAGATACACTCAAGGAAAGAGGATCTACATACTCTACGTTATATCCTGGAAATGCAGCTTCTACTTCCTCTTTAAACTTCAGAGCTTCTTCTTCGTTGTTCGTATGGGCAATATCAAGATGCACGTCTTTGGCTTCCAGGCCTCCGAAACGCGTCTCAATATCATTGCGAATAGCATCAATCATTGTCTTTTTCGCCTGCTGCATGGTTCTGGCTTTGGAAAAGGTATCCAGTCGTTCACCCTGAATCTGCAGAACTGGTTTCAGACGAAGCATCGTGCCAATGGCTGCCACAGCCGGTGTAAGTCGACCGCCCTTTTTCAGATATTTGAGAGTTGCCACTGTAATATAGATACTGGACTCCATCTTTACCTCTTCCAGAATCTTCTTAATCTCAGCCGCATCCTTTCCACTCTCCGCCAGTCTCATAGCATCCACGACAGACTGACGCTGTGTAATAGAAATCCTCTGATTATTTACTACCTGTACCTTTCCATCAAAGTCATCCGACAAAGCGATTGCCGTCTGACAAGAACCGGAAAGTCCACTGGACATTGGTATGTGCACAATTTGGTCGTATTCCTTTAAAAGGCCATTCCAAAGTTCCATTACAGATTCTGGAGAAGGCTGTGAAGTGGCAATATCCGCATCTGATTTCAACTTTCCATAAAACTCATCCTGAGTTAAGCTGATTCCCTCAAAATATTCTTTTCCATCAATAGTAAATGGCATTGGCAGCACATAGACTCCCATTTCTTTCGCAACTTCCTGTGTAATACCACTGTTGCTGTCTGTTACAATTGCAATCTTACTCAAAGGTTTTCCCTCCTCAAACTCTATTCCGGCGCAACAAGAGCTGCGCCCAAAGTCACTGAGGGTAGTATAACAGTTTGAAGAGAAAAACACAAGACTTTCTATTTTTTCATTTTAGGCTGGAAAATCAAGCTTGCCAAATATCCAAAGATCAGAGCCGCCGAGATACCCACAGCACTGGCTTTAAATCCGCCCATGAAAATTCCCAGAAATCCTTCTGCATCCACGGCTTCCTTCACACCTTTCCAGAGTACATTCCCAAAGCCCAGAAGAGGAACAGAAGCCCCGGCGCCTGCATACTCCTGGAAGGGAGCATAGATTCCTACAGCGCCCAGCACAGCTCCTGAGCAAACAAGAAGCACCATAATTCGGCCGGGCATCATTTTTGTCTTGTCCATTAAAATCTGTACCAGAGCACAGATTAGACCGCCTACCCAAAATGCATTAATATAATCCACTGTTTTGCCTCCTATTGTAATATCGTAAGTCCCGCTTCAACCCTAGCAATGTTCAATGACGACTGCGTGGGCGATGCCTGGTACGCTCTGTCCCTCGTTAAAGCTTACGGTTGAGAGCAGAGCTCCAGTGGGCACAAATAAAATTCGCTTCCATTGGTTCGTTTCAATCTTCGGAAGGATATAGGCTGCCAGAGTGACGGCTGAGCAGCCGCAGCCGCTTCCACCTGCATGGGTATCCTGTGCTTCTGCATCATAGATTAACATGCCACAGTCCAGATGTTGTTCGCTCAAGTCGTAGCCTCTCTTTCTGGCCAAATCCAAAAGGATCGTCTGACCCACACTTCCCAAGTCTCCTGTAATAATATGGTCATAATCAGCAGGCGTACGTCCAAAATCCTCTAAGTGCTGACAGATAGTATCGCAGGCCGCCGGAGCCATACAGGCTCCCATATTCAGAGAATCCTTTACTCCGTAGTCCACCACTTTTCCCGGGGTGGCGCCTGAAATGCGGGCCTTTCCCCCTGAGGGGGCAAGGACAAAGGCTCCGCTTCCTGTGACTGTCCAGGTAGCTGCAAGGGGGCGCTGTCCTCCATATTCCAAGGGAAAGCGAAACTGTTTCTCCGCACTTCCAAAATGACTGGATGTCAAAGCCAGTACATTTTCTGAATATCCCCCCTGTACTGTCATAGCTCCCAGCATCAAAGCCTCCCCAATGGTTGAGCAGGCTCCATACAACCCAAATAGAGGAATCTGAAGATCCATCAAACCAAAGGAAGTAGCGATCAACTGGCCCAGCAAATCTCCGGCAAACAGATATCGCACAGAAGAATAGCTCGGTCCCGCCTTCTCCATAGCAAGCTTAGCAGCTTTTTTCTGGAGGGCACTCTCTGCCTCCTCCCATGTATTTTGCCCTACCATAGGGTCTTCCTCTATCTGATCAAACAGTTTGCCCAGAGGCCCCTCTCCCTCTTTCTTTCCTACAATCGAGGCTCCGCTTACAATATGAGGAGACTGCTGAAACTGGATGCTCTGTTTTCCCACTATTGTTTCCATATTAATTACTGTCCTTTCTTACGATATCTATTCCTTCTTAACTTAAATCTCTACATAATTCCCATCATCTTTAGAACCCAATAGATCAGTCCCAGAAGCCAGCTTGTAAATATTCCATAGAGAATTACAGGACCTGCTATGGTAAAAATCTTACATCCAATTCCAAATACTTGCCCCTCTTTCTGGTATTCAATGGCCGGTGCCGCCACGCCATTGGCAAATCCAGTAATAGGTACCAGGGCGCCGGCGCCGCCCCACTTGGCAATACTGGGGAAAATATTCAGACCTGTCAACAGGACGCTTAATAGTACAAGTAACATGGAACACCAGGAGCCAGAGGTTTCTTTGTCTAATCCCAAGCTGCTGGCATAGTTTAAAATCCCTTGGCCAATGCAGCAAATGATGCCCCCCACGAGAAAAGCTTTTGCCATCTGCGCCCACAGATTATGGGTTGGCGTCACCTGCTTAATATAATCGTTGTACTGTTGTTTCTGTTCCTGATCTATGTTTTCATTCATTGTTATCTTATCTCCTTTATCTTTTTATAAAACTACTGCAAGCTCTATGGTTCACCAGCGGTAATAATAGTACATCAGCGATCCAATCGTTCTGCCCACAGACATACTCACAATTATAAGTTCTAACCCACGGCGCATTTCGAGCCTTCGGGTAAAAATGGGAACTATATTCACAATCTCTGTCAAAGCCATGGCCCATCCTCCTACAAAGATACCAGAAAAAATTCCAAACATTCCCGCCCCCACATTTCCCAGGGGTAATACAAATTGATATACGCTGAGTAAATTTCCAATAATCCCTCCCGCCGCCACAGCATCCTCATATAAAAAAATATGCTTTGCCGTGTGAGTGCGGTCTGCAAAGTCTGATACAACTCCCAGAGCTATCAGTAATGCAAAAATCCCTCCTGCCACAGCAAAACCGCAGCTTAATCCTATCAAAGCCATTAAAATCTCTTTCATCCACATGTCTGTATTCTCCTTTTATGACTCCTTTTTATGAGAACCATTTCTGCTGGATGTATTAATAAGGGTTGTATTGATATCATCTTCGTAGAGCCGCATTTCCACTTCAATAGGAGTTGGATCTTTTATCAACCTTCTCCCACCAATATGATTAAAAAATGCAACAATCCCTACAGAAAGTCCCAGAGAATAAGTCAACTCCAAAATAGTAAATCCATCAGATTCCATTCCTGTCAGCAGCTTATAAAATTGCCCAAACAAATCTACTGTAGAGACATCATTGTTAAAGGCCATAATGGAAAATGCAGATCCAAAAAAACAGATCAAGCATACAATTGCCACCTTCAAAAAACATACCACAGGATTTTCCTGCTGTTTCGTAGAGTACTCTACAATAAAATCCTGCTCGCCCATATTTTGGATCTCTAAGGTAGGGAAAACCTCATGAATTTTTTCCACCACATCTAAAATAGAGAACACCTTACGGGCCGCACAGATATGAGAACCTTTTTTGATATGGTGAAATGTATGAAGCTTCTCTGTCTTCAGGCGATTGACAATGGCACTGTCTGCGCACTGCATTTCGCCTACTTCTCCCAGAGTAATGGTTTGATTGTAGGTTCTGGTATTCTTTTCAAACTTCACATATAAGATATCGCTCATGCAGAAGCTTCCTTCCCCAGACTTTCCTCCATTTGCCAGACAAGGGTTCCATCTGTAATGGTCTTTTCCTGATTTCTTGTATAGGCATAATAAAAGATCCCGAAAATAGTTGCCACCAATACGATGGAAATCAGCCAAGCTCTATATTTTGTGCTATTCATAGAATCACTCCTCGTTCTGTTTGTTTATGGTCTAGTATGTCCTGAAGGTTTTGGATTATGCATAGTAAAAAACGGACCTCTCACATCCGTTTTTTTAATGCTGTTAATATTTTCTTTTCCAGACGGGAAACTTGAACCTGGGACATTCCAAGCTGGCTCGCTACTTGAGTCTGGGTCTGGTCATAAAAAAAACGTAGAATGATCAATTGACGCTCCCTGGGTTCTAATGTATTTAAAAGCTGCTCTAAAAGAAGCTGACGGAGCAGGGTTTCCTGTTCATCCCTTCCGTAGTCAACCTTATCCATCAGGCTCAATCCTTCCCCGTCTCCCTGATAGACAATCTTTTGCAGAGACTCCACTTCAGCACTGCTGTCCATTGCCTGTGCAAGCTCCTCAGGCTCCACCCCCAGGCAGGCAGCCAGTTCCTCTATTCCTGGCTCTTCTCCCCGTTCCATCACAAGCTGTTCTCGCAGATGGGATGCTTTGATGGAAAGCTCCTTTAGCGCACGGCTTACTTTGATCATATTATCATCCCGCAAAAATCGCTTTATCTCCCCTGATATCATAGGAACTGCGTAAGTGGAAAATTTTACTCCAAAGCTCAGATCAAAGCGATCTACTGCTTTTACAAGGCCAATAGCCCCTATCTGAAATAAATCCTCCGCTTCTACCCCTCGTCCCAAAAAGCGCTTTACTACATGGTGAATCAACCCCATGTTTTCCTCTATTAGTATTTCTCTCGCCTCTTTATCTCCTTCCTGTAACCGCAGAATCAATTCTTCTGTGCGCCCCATATTTAGGCCTCATGCTTTAAAATCTTCTTTTTCATAATCACAGTTGTCCCGACTCCCGGTTTTGATTCTACTTGTACTTCATCCATAAAAGCTTCCATAAACAGAAAGCCCATACCAGAGCGTTCCAGGTCTGGACGTGAAGTATACATTGGTTCCATTACCTTTGGGATATCTTCAATTCCCACACCCTGATCCACTACCTTCAGTTCCAACATATCATTTTCTATTTTTCCAAAAATTGTGATTTTATGTACCTCATTATTGTAACCATGTATAATTGCGTTGGTTACAGCCTCAGAGACAGCTGTTTTTACATCTGCCACCTCCTCCATACTGGGGTTCATCTGGGTCATAAATGCTGCCACTGTGACCCGGGCAAAAGATTCATTTGCTGAAATGCTGTCAAACTCTAATTTCATTGTATTTTTCATGACTCTGTACCTCCTATTTCAAGTTCCCAATATTTTATGATTCCAGTGGAATGATTTTTGTGATACCAGAAAGCATTAAAATCTTTGCCACCCGCCCCTTAACTTGCACGGCCCTGACAGTTCCACCCAAGGCGTTCATCATCTTGTATCGTCCCATCAACATTCCAATGCCAGAGCTATCACAAAAGGTTGTCCGTGAAAAATCAAATATAATCTCCCGGATATCTTCCGTTGTTGCCAACTTGTCTGTCTCCCGGCAAATCTGGTCAGCACTGTGATGATCCAATTCCTGGGGTAGCTGGATGATTAAACTTTTGTCTGTTATCTTCCCTTCTATTTCCATAATCTATATCCTCCTTTATTAAATTTGATACATCCGGCGGGAATGAGTTTCCCCTGAGCAAATATAAAAAGACGAATAAGAATCTGCTTCTATCGCATCTTCTCATTCGTCTTTTTGCACATGGCTAATGCCATATGTTCATTTGTATTTTATTGCTGTAACCGGGCGATGGCATTTCTGGAATAATTTGCCCTCTCTGTTCCCGGGTAAGCTTCCATAAACTTCTGGAATAATGGCAGCGCCTTCTCATTTTCTTGCTGTGCTTCATAGGAGCGAGCCAGATAATAAAGTGCATAGCCATCTCCATAGGACTCATCCAGCGCCACTACCTGTTCCAGATTTCGAATAGCTTCTTCATGATTGCCTGAGGTATATGCCGCTGAGCCTGCATCATACAGTTCTTTTACCTCCTGAGCATGAACCGTAGTGTAGATCTCATCGTACATGGTTTTCGCAGTCTCTGAAAGCTGCTCTGTATCTACCTGTTCTAAAGCTGCCCCAGCTTCCTCTATCTGCTGATTTTGAAAACTTATATAGGCTTCAATCAGTTTCTCATGGCTGGGATCCGGATCTGGAATTTCTTCTACTTCTGCCAAGCTTGCCTGCAGTTCTTCTATCTGCTTTTGCAAGCCGCTGATCTCTGTCTGTTTTGCGGAAATCTGATCACTGTAATCCACAATCTGCTGATTTGTCTCACTTCGGACAGCTCGTATTTTGGCAGGTACCACCAGAAACCACATGAGTGCCACTCCCAGCACCAGGCCTATGATAATATTTAAGATCACATTCATGCCTGTATTGTCTTTATAGTTTGTGGGCATGATAATTGTCTCATTTCCACTTGTATAAGAGATAATATCTGACCTTTTTTGCTCTTTCTCTGGCTTTTCCTTACGGTTGTCTGCCTTTCCTGCCAGCAAATCTAACTCTTCCTGATAATACAGGGACACATTGTCTGTTTTGTCTATAGCAAGAGCCCGGTGGAGCTCTCTGCCTGCCCGCTCATACTCTCCTGTCTGGATATAGAGCAAGGCCAATAGCTGATGGGCTTTCACAAGTTTTGGATTCAGGGAAAGCACCTTTTTCAACTGAATAATAGCTAAGTCTTCACTTCCCTGCTGACAGTAGAGCAAAGACTGATTGTATTTTTTAATCGTCTGATTGATGGTCTCCAGACGTGCAGGATTTGCTTGAATCGCCCGAATATATTCATCAGCAGTATTTCTACTGGGATCTAAGCTCTTGCTGATAATCCACTCTGTGAGTGCAGATACCACTTCTCCCATCTCAAAGTAAATCAGCCCCAAAAGATCACGCGCCGGAATATTATTCTTGTTCAGTTTCAGACTATAGCGCAGATCTTGAATGGCCCCAGACAAATTTCTCACGCCAGCTTTTTCCAGTCCCATATTATAATAGGTATTGGACAGCCGAATCAGTCTTGTATATATTTTAATATCAGCTCCGCAGGCATTGCAGTAACTGGGATCTGTCAGTGTTTCTCCACATCTTAAACAAAGCATAATTACCTACTTTCTATTAACGACCGTTGCCCCTCATCTCTTTCAGCATCTCCTGGAAAAGGTCACTCATATCCTTAGGCTTATTGTTATATACATTCTCTTCTACTTGTTCTACTTCCAGGCTGGGGTGAAATCTTTTCAGTTCTTCTTCAAAATCAATCATTTCCTTGCCTCCTATTTTAAGTTTCATTTCGCCGGTTTAATATGCTTTTAATACTGCCCACCAAGTACAGGGAGCCCACACAGAAAAGGATTCCATCTCCCTTTTCCTTCAGAGCTTCGGTAAAAGCCTCCTCCACATCCGGGCAAGTCTTCACCTGAGCCCTTCCAAATTGTTCAAAGAGTTCCGCTGGCTTCTCTGCATCTACAGAGCGGTAACCTCCCACTTCTGTAACAATCACCTGGCCGATACGAAGGTTGCGGCAAATAGTCTCTATCATATGATGGTAATCCTTATCGCCCACCGCTGCAAAAAGAAGCGTGATCGACTCATCCCCCTCCAGGCGCTTCGCAGTTTTTACAAACTCTTTCACACCGGCCTCGTTGTGTGCTCCATCTATAATGACTCCCGGTAGAACTGTTTCCATTCTACCCTGCCATCTCATAGCAGTCATTCCCTGCTTGATCATATCGTCTGTAAACTCTCCTTCCACATCCATTACTTTAATGGCTGTCACAGCTTCTGTACCGTTCATCACCTGATATTCTGCCACACTGGATATAGAAAGCTCAATATAATCATAATACCCAGAATTAATAGAAAAATCAATATGTTTATTTGTCATAGAGGAAATTTTGTACATTTCGGGATAAATTCCAAAGGCAGGGGCATGTAGTTCCTCTGCTTTTCTTTTGATGACAGCCTCTACTTCAGGACGGGATGCGTCGTAGATCACCGGGACTCCTTCTTTTATAATGCCAGCTTTTTCTCCGGCAATGGCCTCTATGGTATCTCCCAAATATTCCGTATGATCTAAGCTAATGGAAGTGATGACCGTGGCTATAGGATGAGCAATGGCATTGGTGGCGTCCAGGCGTCCACCCAGTCCTGTCTCCAACACTAAATACTCCACGCCAGCTTTGTCAAAGAGTACCATTCCAATTAAAAATAGAATCTCAAAGTAAGTAGGATGCGCGTATCCCTCTTTCTGTATCTGCTCTACACAGTCCATGACTATGTGAAAAGCCTCCAGAAACTCCTCATCACTCACCTGCTCTTCGTCAATGACAAAACGTTCATTAATGTTCACTAAATGAGGGGAGATGAACAATCCTGTATGTTTTCCTGCCACATTTAGAATAGATGCCAGATACGAGCACACCGATCCCTTGCCGTTCGTTCCTGCCACATGAAGGATCTTCATGTTTTCCTGAGGATTTCCCAGATGGCGCAGAATGGCTTTAGTATTTTCTAACGTATTTTTCTTTGTAAATCTTGGAGTTTCTTCAATATAATCTACTGCTTCCTGGTATGTCATAGCTCTCCCTCTTCCCTATTGGCAGCTTTTTTGAAGTCAATTGCCCCGCAGCAAGCTGCGGGGTATTCCACTCGCAGGAATAAGACGCATTTACCATTACTTGGTAATCTGTAATGCTTCCAGGCGTTCCCTGACTGCTGCCATCATCTGAGTATACTTTTCCAGCTTTTCTTTTTCCTCGTCAATTTTACTCTGAGGAGCGCGAGAGATAAACTTCTCGTTGCCCAACATTCCATTGACACGATTCAATTCTTTTGTCAGGCGTTCTTCCTCTTTCTTCAGGCGTTCCAGCTCTTTTTCCAGATCCACAAGCTCAGCAAAAGGCATGTAAATCGTCGCATCTGCCGTCACAGTGGATACGGCGTCTTCACCGATTCCCGTCTTATCTGCCTGGATCGTTACCTCGCTGGCGTAGCCCAGGGTTGCAAAAAAGACTTTGCCCTTCTCGAATACCTTGCGAACCTCTTCCTTTTCAGAAACTACGATCACAGACGCTTTCTTGCTTGGGGGAACATTCATCTCTGATCTGACATTTCGGATTCCCCGGACAGCCTCCTTGATAAGCTCCACGGAAACTTCATCTTCTTTGAAATCCCACTCTTCCTTATATTCTGGCCAGGAGGAAATCATGACTGATTCTTCCCCGGACAAATTACAGAAAATCTCTTCTGTAATAAATGGCATAAAGGGATGTAAGAGCTTCAGCGCATTTGTCAGAACTTTCTTCAGGGTCCAGAGGGCCGCTGCTTTCGTCTGATCCTCTTCCTGGTACAGACGAGGTTTCACCATCTCAATATACCAGTCGCAGAATTCCTCCCAGATAAAATCATAAAGCTTCTGAACGGCAATTCCCAGCTCAAACTTGTCCATGTTGGCAGTGACATCTTTAGCCAGCGTATTGACCTTAGAGAGAATCCATTTGTCAGCGCCGGTCAGCTCATCCACAGCCATCGATTCTGGAATCTCGGCCTTCTCCATATTCATCATGATAAACCGTGACGCGTTCCATACTTTATTGGCAAAATTACGGCTCGACTCCACGCGCTCCATATAAAAACGCATATCATTGCCCGGCGCATTTCCTGTCACAAGGGTAAAGCGCAGAGCATCCGCTCCATATTGATCGATAATTTCCAGGGGATCGATTCCATTTCCCAGAGATTTACTCATCTTCCGGCCCAAAGAGTCTCTCACCAGACCATGAATCAACACATGGTGGAAGGGGGATTTACCCGTCTGCTCGTAGCCGGAAAATACCATACGGATTACCCAGAAGAAAATAATATCATAGCCAGTCACAAGCACATCTGTGGGATAAAAATAATCCAAATCCTCCGTCTTTTGAGGCCATCCCAGTGTAGAGAATGGCCAGAGGGCTGAGCTGAACCAGGTATCCAGTGTATCTGGATCCTGCGTAAAGTGAGATTTTCCACATTTAGGACAAGTCTTTGGCATTTCCCTGGCTACTACAAGCTCACCACAATCATCGCAGTAGTAGGCCGGAATACGGTGCCCCCACCAAAGCTGCCGGGAAATACACCAGTCCCGGATATTTTCCAGCCAGTGCAGATAAGTCTTGTCAAACCGTTCTGGTACAAAGGTCAGCTCTCCATTCTTTACAGCTTCAATGGCTGGCTTTGCCAATTCTTCCATTTTAACAAACCACTGCTGCTTAATCATAGGCTCCACTGTAGTACTGCAGCGATCATGAGTCCCTACATTGTGGGAGTGATCGGCTACTTTCACCAGCAGCCCCTGCTCTTTTAATTCTTCCACGATGAGCTTCCGGGCCTCATACCGATCCATACCTGCATACTTTCCGCCATTCTCATTGATGGTCGCATCGTCATTTAAGATATTGATCTCCGGCAGATTATGGCGTCTACCCACCTCAAAATCGTTGGGATCATGAGCTGGTGTAATTTTTACCACACCTGTTCCAAATTCCTTGTCCACATAAGCATCTGCAATCACTGGGATCTCCCGGCCCACCAGAGGCAGAATCACGGTCTTTCCTATAATATCCTGGTAGCGCTCGTCCTCAGGATTTACAGCCAGAGCCGTGTCACCTAGCATAGTCTCCGGCCGGGTAGTGGCTATCTCAACAAATCTGTCACTGTCCTTAATGGGGTAATTAATATGCCAAAAATGGCCTGCCTGCTCCTCATGCTCTACCTCTGCGTCAGATATGGAGGTCTTGCATACAGGACACCAGTTAATAATTCGCGATCCTTTATAAATATAGCCTTTTTCATAGAGACGGATAAACACTTCTAATACAGCATCGGAGCAGCCCTCGTCCATAGTAAAGCGTTCCCGATCCCAGTCGCAGGAGGAACCCAGCTTTTTCAGCTGATTGATAATCGCTCCGCCGTACTCTTCCTTCCACTGCCAGGCTCTCTTCAAAAAGCCCTCCCGGCCCAGCTCTTTCTTATCAATGCCCTCTTCTTTTAGCTGGTTCGTCACCTTCACCTCTGTGGAAATGGAGGCGTGATCTGTTCCTGGAATCCATAAGGCATTGTAACCCTGCATCCTCTTGTAGCGGATCAGAATATCCTGAAGGGTCTCATCCAGTGCATGTCCCATATGCAGCTTTCCTGTCACATTGGGAGGCGGAATTACTATGGTAAAGGGTTT
Source organism: Clostridia bacterium (assembly GCA_910574475.1). Classification (GTDB taxonomy): domain Bacteria; phylum Bacillota; class Clostridia; order Lachnospirales; family Lachnospiraceae; genus Laedolimicola. Next base: position 38,309 of record CAJTAT010000015.1, read on the forward strand.
CTTGCTTCTGTCCACTTCCGCATGAAAATACTTTTTCTCCAGCCATTTTTCATAGATTCGATCTTCCATACCTTTTGGATTATAGGTCTTTGCTAACTCTTTCATTCGTGTGCTCCTCCTAATTAAAAGTTCGCTACAGTTCTTCCATTACATAGGGATCTAGAAAACGCCCTTTCAATAAATGAAAGGGCGTCGAAAACGCGGTACCACCTGTCTTATATGCGGACCCGACCGCATATATCTCTAAAACCCTTTAACGCAGGTCAGACGTGGACGGCTACTTATCATGATTCCTATCACCGTTCCGGCTCCAAAGCTACCTCCACAGCTACTGTCTGAAAGGACTTTTCAGCCTCTGAGTCCTTCTCTCTGCCAGATGTATCTTCTGTGTACCCTCTTTTTCTTTGCCTTTTCTATTTTTTGCTAGTTTTTAACATAACAGGGTTTTGGCAGTTTGTCAAGAGATGGTGGTGAAAAATCAAATAGTACCATAGATATTACCAATTTAAATCGAGAGCCACATTAATAGGTGGTTCCCGATTTTTTTGATCGAATACTTACAATGTCATTAAGCTCTGGCAAGTCCAAGCCACTGTTCTACTATCTCCACTGATACTTGGGAAGCTTTCGCGATATCCTGTACAGGAATTCCCATTTCATATAATCTTTGTGCTGTTTCTATTTTTGTATTTTCAGATGCTTCCTTTTCTCTACTCTCCACATAAGTTTTTAAGATATATTCTTCGTCAAACAACGTCATCATGATATCCACAACCTCCTTTTCCCGGCCTGACAAATACTCACTCAGTACATTTTGATCCTTGCAGATACGAATCGTCTCCAGAACCGCTTTCCTAGTTCTTCCATGCAGTTTCACTTGTTCATTATATATCTTTGTGAAGACCACATACTGATTGATGATATCTCCCTCTTTCCCATCATAGATCATTTTGACCTTTACATCAAGGGCACTGTCATCCCCGCCAAAAAACTCCTTTGACAGATTCAGATATTCTGGCCTTGTCTTCCTGTTTCCTGTAAATATAACGTATATCTCTGGTCTTGGAAGCTCCAGCTTTTTACTCCCATACACATTCTGTTTTGTGCTCTCAAAATACTCCTGATAAGTCTGAGCGAGATATAACAGACAGCGTACCACGATATTGATACTCCAGCTGCTCTGCTGTTCTACCAGTAGAACTATCTTTTCACCGATCTGAAAACCAACATCATTATAATACTGATCCAGCAGAACATTTGTGATCGTCACATTTTTAATGCTGTCTTCCGTTGCCTCATGATCCTCTGGATGCAGTGCCTGATACAACTGCAGAAGATATTTCGGCTCTCGAAAGAGCGAGGTGAACACGCTGTCCTTTGCTGTGTATTTTGCTACCTGTTCTGTCTTCATTTCATTACCAGCTGATATGGTATTTTCTTTCTGATTCATTTTATGCAGGCACCTCAATTCCATCGTCTCCATTTTGAAATACTTTACTTATGGCAAACTCCTGGTGTACTGTTATTTTACCACAAAAACAGCCATATTACAATTTACTTTCAAAAAACGGAATTTCTCGATTACTAAATACCTCCCATTTTTGCAGATTTTTCAAAGTGGATATAACTCTATAAGTTACACCCACTCTCAACATCTCATTTTAAGTTTTCCAAAAAGAATGACACTATTTTATCAAATGGAATGATGTCTGTCCGATCGTACAGATCGGTATGAACCGCATCTGGAATCAAAAACAGTTCTTTATTGTCTCCTTTTAGCCTGGAATATGCATCCTTACTAAAATAGCAGGAATGAGCCTTCTCACCGTGAATGAGCAGCACTGCGCTGCGGATCTCATGTGCATACTGCAAAATAGGCATATTCAAAAAGGACTGACAGCCAATCACATTCCAGCCTCCGTTGGAATTCAGGGAACGGGGCTGCCCACCGCTTTCTCCTGTAAAGGATGGATCAAAGGCAATGGTTAAGAATCCCTTCTCTGCCATAGTCTGTGCATACAGACCAGCAGCCTGTTCTTTCACCGCGCCAAAAGGACCGCACACTGCAATAGCCGCCAGCTTTCCTGCCGCTTCCTTTGGTTCATATAGATCAGCCGCCAACGTAATGCCATATCGGTTTTGAAATGTCACTTTACGGTGGTTCACCTTTTCACTTTTCGGAAACGTCTTATCCCACTCTTTTACTAATTCAATCTTCCCTGTCTCTGCCATTTTACCTACAACCTTTCTTCCACATATACAACCTGTAAAACTCATAATTTTCTTGATTTATAGTTTCATGATAATCTATTGACCTTCTTTTAGCTAATGGTTATAATTTATATCATGATATGAATAAAATGAATATCTTGGAGAAGGAAATTGATCTATGGAATTGCGGACCATGAGATATTTTCTTGCGGTGGCAAGAGAAGAAAATATGACCCGTGCAGCTGAGGTGCTCCACGTTACTCAACCTACACTTTCAAAGCAATTAAAATCTCTGGAAAATGAGCTTGGAAAAAAGCTTTTTTCACGACACAGTTTTAGTATACAGCTTACGGAGGAAGGAATTTTACTTCGCAAGCGAGCAGAAGATTTAGTAAGAATGGCTGACAAAATTACCGCAGAGTTTCTCACACTGGATGATTGTTTAGGCGGTGATGTCTATTTTGGTCTGGCAGAATCTTATCAAATCAGGCGCCTGGCCTCCACAATCAACAGATTTAAGGCCATCTATTCTGATATGCATTATCATATAACCAGCGGTGATACAGAACAAGTCACAGAAAACTGGACAAAGGTATTCTTGATTTTGCTGTGCTGGCCGAGGAGCCAAACACAGCCAAATACCATTATCTGACGTTTCCAGAAGCGGATCTGTGGGGCGTTATTATGCCAAAGGACTGTTCTCTGGCAAAAAAGCAGGCAATCCGTGCAAAAGACTTAGTAGGGCTTCCACTGTTCTGTTCGGAACAGGGGTGGAAAAAGGATCTTCCCAAATGGTGCGGCAATAAAATGGACGAACTGCATCTGGAGGGCTCCTTTCGCCTGTCCTATAATGGCTCTCTTTTTGTCAAAGAAGGGCTTGGTTATCTTTTGACTTTTAAGAATTTGATTGACACCAGCCCGGAGAGTGGGCTGGTGTTCCGACCCCTTGCGCCAAAGCTGGAAACTAAAATATATCTAATCTGGAAAAAATATCAGGTATTTACTCCCATTGCCAAGCGGTTACTTGAAATGTTCAAATCTGATTTCTCAGAATGACCTCCTACATGGGCGTACCAACTTCGATTAAATTTCCATCTGGATCATAGAAACGAATTACTTTCTGACCCCAGCTATGAGTCATCAGCCGATTGACATACTCGATCGGCTCACTGTAATTTTCCAGTTTTTTGGAAAACTCTTCTATGCTATTTTCTTCAAAATATAACTCGCAAGAATTATTTTTCGGTGTAATGTCCCTGCCCAGAAATTTCTTCCATATTTTTGCATCCTGTAAGACAAGACCTTCTGTCATAATCACATTTCCGTCATTGTCTAAGAGTACTTCCAGTCCAAAAATACTTTTATAAAATGCTATGGACTTTTCTATATCATTTACCACAATCAGAACATTTTTAAGCTTCATAAATTAATAAGTCTCTCCTTTCCATCTGGGAAATGAAACCATCCCAATCACACATACCATCAAACCCGTAGGGATCAGCACTAAATAAATAGCATCACTGAACCCATCAAACAAAAAACCATAAACCATCTGTCCGATCGGCTGAGCGCACATGGTAATGGCAGATGTATAAGCCATTACTTTTCCAATCAGATAATCCGGCGTATTCTGCTGAATCACCGACACTGCAAAAATAGAAAAAATACTGATTGCAACCTGCATGCCGCAGAAAGCAACTACAGTCACAGCATATTTAAAAATCACACCGCATGGGAAAATAAATACAGCTCCTGCTGGAACAATGCAAATGCCTATGGCCGCAAGTACAAACGACAGCTTGTCAAATTTCAGCTTCCCTGTGAGAAGTCCTGCGGCAATACTGCCCAAAATAGTAGCAACCGCCAGAGCGCTCTCAGCCCCGCCGTAATATGTTGCATCCAGCCCAAGGATCGTCCGCACAATATAGGGAAGTCCCACCAGTGTAACCCCCATAACGAAGAAACGTGAGACTGCTGTCAGAATCAGCATCTTCATAATATTTGATTGTTCCTTTGCGACAAACCTGATACTGCTAAAGAAATCATTCTTTACCATAGACAGAATATTTCCCTGATAATCCCTGGGCTGAAAATCCAACTTTATAAAACACTCAAACAGCGCTGTAACAAAGATACAGACAACACTTGTCTCCATAACCAGCTTTAAACCAAATATGGCATACAGGATACCGCCCAGCAAAGGGGCGATCAAATAAGAGATTGACGCCACCTGATTCACCACTGCATTTCCTCTGATAATATTATCACCTGTCAGCATTTGCGGGATACACGCCTGAACTGTAGGTGTCTCAAAAGCTCCAAGAACGGAAAGCACTACAAGCAGTACACGGATCACAGCAAGGTCATTTGTTCCCGACAAAAGTATTACCGCCCATAAGACAGCCAGCCCTGTCAAGGTATCCAGCGCCACCATGATATTTCTCCTGTCTGCCCGGTCAGCAAGGATACCGCCGAGAGGCGATAAAAGGATCGTGGGAATTATTGCAATAGATAAAATCCCTGCGAACACAGTTGCCGAGCCCGTCATTTCCAACACATACATAGACAACGCCAGCCGTAAGATATAATTGCCAAACAGAGAACTTGCCTGCCCCAGAACAAGGAGCGTAAAATTTCTTGTAAACAATTTCTCTTCCATCAACTACTCCTTCCCTTCTTTAGAGTTTCCTAATATTTTCTCTGCCCTCCCATACATCTCATCTTCTATAATTGGAAGCCCCATTGCGGAAAGAACCTCTGCAATAAACTGACACTTATGCCGGATTTCACTTTCATCAGCCGGGAATAAAGGCGGCATCAGCCAGAAGTTAATAAGAGGGAGAAGTTCTGAAAGTTCTTTTGCATAATCTGTCTGAATGGAACCGTCACGCCGTCCTTCCTCGATTAATTCAAGCCACAGAGGAGTCAGGACTCGCCGGTTTGCCTCAATTGCAGTCGCCAGGATGCGAGGATCTTTTAGGATAGAAATTGCCTGGGTATTAATCTCTTCCCGTTCTTCCTCTGCCCTGTCAAGGGCAAGTACCTCACGGATCTTTTGCAGTCCATTCAGATCGGAATGTCCCCTGACTGCCTCAAAGGGGTTATTTTCAAAAAACATTCGATCTCCAAGGGCGTGCATAACCTCTTCTTTACTCTGAAAAAAACGGTAGAACATTCCCTTTGCGCCGCCGACCAGTTCCATAATGTCAGTGATGGCGGTTTCCTCGTAGCCTTTTGATAAAAACAATTCCTTGGCCGCATCTAAAATTTCATTTTTCCACTGTTCCGGCGGCTTTTTTGCAGGCCTTGCCAACTTCATCCGCCTCCTTTCCACATTTATTGACTATAAGTCAATAACTATTGTATAAAAACTGCCGTCCCCTGTCAATAACTTTTAAAAAGATAATCTTTATGCATTCCCATAGAGTAAATCTGTTGACACTATCTTCCTATACCGATATAATGACAGCAGTAAAATCAAGGAGTATACAATATGGCAAAGCTAAAATTAATCGCCTGCGATTTAGACGGCACGCTCCTTCTCAACGGAGCCCAGTCGCTTAAACCCAATACCTGTGAGCTCATTGAGCGCCTGCTTCAAAAGAATATCCTATTTTTCGCCGCTAGTGGACGACAATACCCCAATCTGCAGCGCCTCTTCTGGCCCTTGGGGGAACAGATTGGGTATCTCTGTGAAAACGGGTGCGTAAGCTTTTATCAGGGCAGGCAATTGCATAAAGAGCTTATGGATCAAGCCCTGGGCCGGGAGCTGATTGAAGCAATCCAGCAGACAGAAGGCGTTGAAGTTCTGGTATCTGGGGTCATGGATAGTTATGTCCAGCCAAAAGATATGCGCTTTTATCACCATATGCGGGATGTAGTAAAAAACAATGTCACACTCGTACCGGATATCCTTCATACAGATGAGGAATATATGAAAATCTCTGTTTACGAAGAAAGTGGCGTGAAAGATGAGGAATACTGGAAAGAACGTTTTGGCAGCCGTTGTAATGTGGTCACTGGAGGCAATGTCTGGCTGGACATGATGCCCCTTCATGTGAGTAAAGCTTCTGCGCTCAGGCACATCCTTGATGAGCTTCAGATTCTGCCGGAAGAATGTATGGCTATTGGGGACAATGACAATGATCGGGAAATGCTGGAAATGGTCGGATATCCGGTGACTGTCAAAAGTGCAAAACCTCAGATACGGTCACTGGCAAAATATGAGACGGAGACTGTAGAAGATTTAATATGCAAGATCCTGTCAGAGGAATAGGCAAAGCTACTGCAAAACTAATTATGGGTGCACTGCAAAAAAGCAATGCACCCAGCCCTTTTATTTTCTATTTTAACTGATTCATCAGACTTTTACAGAGAAAATTCTTCATCTCCTCCTCGCCCAGCTCTGGCATATTCTCCTGGCCTTCCAGATAAATCACAAAGCTCATGAGACTTCCCAAGGTAAGCATACACGCTGCAGATAAGGGAATCTCCTGGCGAATCTGACCTTTTTCCCTACCCTCCTGGCACAATTCAAACAGGCGCTTCGGAGGGCTACAGGCGTCGGTTCTTCTTTTGCTCAGTTCTTCTAAAAGAGCAGTGCTGACTTCACAGGGGTGAGTGGTCAGACGCAAAAGGCGTGTAAATGATTTCTGTTCCCGAAAATGGCGTAAGATCCAGTCAAAGGCATAGCTTATCTTTTCTTCAAAAGAAGGAAGCCGATCTAAATTCTCTTTTTCTGCCAGCATCTTCTCTTCCACGTCATTAAGCAGAGCACAGGCAATAAGCTCTTCCTTACTTTTGAAATACTCATACGCCGTCCCTTTTCCAATACCTGCCTGCTTTGTAATATCTGATACTTTGATAGAGTAAATGTCTCTGCCCTCATCCAGCAGTTCCAAAACTGCCTGATACAGAGCCAGAGCTTTTGGCCTTGACTCTTTCATTTACTCCACCTCCACCCTTTGCTTTCTGCGGATTAACAGAGAATATACACAGGGTATCACGAACAAAGTCAGCAGAGTACCATACAAAAGGCCGCCGATGGTAACAATGGCCATAGGTTGAACCATATCTGAACCCATGCCTACGCCTGCCCCCATAGTGGAAAGCCCCAGGATAGTAGTCAGAGCAGTCATAAGAATCGGACGCATACGTGTCTTACCTGCTTCCACCAAAGCCTCTGTCTTGCTCATTCCTCTGTCGCACAGCTGATTCGTATAGTCAATCAGCACAATTCCATTGTTTACAATAATACCAGACAGCATGACAAAGCCAATCATGGCAATGACACTGAATTCGCTCCCTGCTGCAAATAGTCCAAGAAGCCCACCCGTAAATGCCAACGGTACAGTAAACATAATGATAAATGGTGATAATAAGGACTGGAACTGGGCAACCATAATCAAATACATGAACAGCAAAGCCAGCAAAAGCATTTTCATCAATTCCACCATAGATTCATTAATCGTCTCGTTCTCTCCCTGCATCTCAATAGAATATCCCTCTGGCACTTCATAGGTCGCCAGTTTTTTCTCTAGCTCTGAGGAGACAAGCCCTACATTGTGATCATCATCTATGGCAGCCGTCACGTTGATAAAACGGGACTGGGCATCTCTCTGAATAGATTCCAAGCCTTCTGCATAGGAAAATTCTGCTATATCTGCCAGCGGCACATGCTCTTTTGTACTGTCTTGTTTTGTCACGGTGAGTACCAAATCCTGTACCGTCTCCCGAGTCAGTTTTTCATCCTCACCATTGATTACCATCACATCAAAATCTTCTGTATCTGTAGACAGGGTTGTAGCACTGGATGGATCGGCTAATTTTTCCATAATCTCAGAAAATACGCCAGCAGTTGTCAGGCCCTGTTGGGCTGCTTTTTCCTTATTTACCTGAATACGAAGCTCGCCCGTCACCTCTTCCACTCCGTCGGAGATATCTATTGTGCCATCTGTCTCTTCTACAATCTTTGCCACATCCTTTGCAATCTCCTGTAGGCGATCCAGATCGCGGCCTTTGATCATAACTGAGATTCCACTTCCACCAAGCGCGCTCATATCCATACTGGAAGTGGCTACCTCGATCTCGGCCTCCATATCCTCTGTCATCTCCATAATTTCATTTTTCAGTTCCTGATTTGTAAGTGTCTTATTCTCGTCCAGAAGTACATAGAGGGCAATCTCGTTGGTCGAAACATCATCACTTACCAATCCCATAGAACTACCAGTATTCGTCATGGCGCCTACCTCTACCACGTCCTCCAGAGTCAGCAGGCGTCGCTGCAGTTCGTCAGATTGTTCTGCCGTATCTGCAAGAGCTGTCCCCTCCGGCATAGTCAATGTAATGCTCATCTGGGTACTGTCCATTTCTGGCATAAATGCAGTTCCCTGAGCAAATTCCAGCACTGCACTTAATACGAGCATCCCAACTGCCAGTGCCAATACAGCAATCCTCCCCTTAAGGGCCAGTCGGATAAGCTTTTCATAGCCACTCATAAGTATCTCAAAGAAGCGTGACAGCTTCTTTTCTTTTGTATTTTTCAATAGTCCTGCTCCCATAGCAGGAACCAAAGTCAACGCTACTGCCAAACTTGCTCCCAGGGAATAGGCAATGGTTAGTCCCATGTCTACAAATAACTGCCTGGTAATACCTTCTGTAAATACAATAGGCAGAAATACGCAGACGGTTGTCAAGGTAGAAGCTGCAATCGCTCCCGCCACTTCTCTCGCTCCTTCTATAGCTGCTTCTGAGGCGCTTCTTCCCTCATTTCTGAGCCGGTAAATATTCTCTATTACTACTATGGAGTTGTCTACCAGCATACCGATTCCCAGTGCTAAGCCGGACAGAGATATAATATTTAACGTTACGCCGCTAAAGTACATGCAGACTACAGCCACCACCACACTAATAGGAATGGAACAGGCAATAACCAGCGTAGGTCTTAAATCCTTCAGAAACAGAATCAGAATCAAAATCGCCAGAATCGCTCCTGAGATCATATTGTTAAATACAGAATCTGTCACTAGATCAATATAAACCCCCTGGTCCATCAAAGGACTCAGCAAAAGTCCTGGATCCTCTTCCTGGAGCTCTGCCATTTTATTGTTGATTTTATCTGATACATATCCGGTTGAGTATCCTGTCTGCTTCTGTATAGTCAGCATAACGCCTGGCTGACCGTTGATGCTGGCATAAACTTCATCCGAATTGTCTGTCATAAATACATCAGCCACATCACTTAAGTGTATGGTATCAACCCCATCCATCTCCATATCGATGAGAACCATATTCTGAAGGCTTTCCAAATCATCTACTTTATCGCCTACTCGGACGAGATAATCAATTCCTTCCTCTGTCACATAACCGGCAGGCATGGAGAAATTCTGAGCTGCCAAAAGATTTTCTACCATCTCCACAGTAAGGATATCCCTCATATCCGCATTGACCAGGGCGTCTTCCTTGGCTTCCGCCAAATCCTCCTCGCCCTCTTTGATAGATTCCCAGCCATCATCCAACTGTTTGCGGGCATCATTTAACTGATCCTGAGCGTCATTGATCTGATCCCAGGCATCCGTAAGCTGATCCTGAGCAGACTCCAACTGTTCCTTGGCAGATTTCAACTGAGCTTTGGTAATATTCAGGGTTGCCGAAGCGCTACCCATCTCAATGGCAGCTATCATTTCGCCCATGTTGACTTCTGTCAGCTTCTGGCTTAGCTGTTCATTGGCTGCCTCCAACTCAGCTTTGGCTTCCAGAAGCTTTTCATAGCCTCCAATGGCCTCCTCCATCTGAGAAAGGATTTCACTTACACTATTTATTCCTACTTCCAAGCTTGCCATATCGGTAATCATTCCCAGCACTGCAGAAAGCGTCTCGTCTTCAATCCCGTTAATAATTTCCCCAATTCCGGCATTGATAATTTCATTGCCAGCAGCTCCTGTAGGATCGTTTGTATTTGCCTCCTCTGCGGCAGCTTTTATCTCCTCCAGAGAGGTAAGAAGGTTCTTAAGTACTGGCTGCATTTCCTTCGCCTGGCTATACTCTGAGGAATGTTCCGCAATCTGTGACTCTATAATAGCCAGATTTTTCGTAATCTCAGCCTTACCGTCATTGATAGCCGTCTGCGCTGCTGCCAACTGCTCCGCAGTCTCTTTTTTTGTCTCCTCAAGTGTGTCAATCCCTGATCTGACTTCGTCCAGACCTTCTTCCAGATCCTGCTTATTCTCCTCAAGTTCGACCTCATTATCCCGCAACTCATTGATGCTGTCATTCAGCTCTCTCTGACCGTCTGCCAGCTCCTTCTGGCCGTCCACCAATTCCTTTTTGCCATCAACAATCTCCTGCTCAGCATCCTCAAATTCACTCTCTATGTACCCAAATACTTGCTGATTAATGGCATCAATTTTATCCTGACGGATCACCACCTGAACACTCTCTTCAATCAATCCAAAAGCTGTGACGGAAGCTACTCCCTCCAAACTCTCAAGGTCTGGAATAATCATATTCTCTGCAAGCTTCGTCACTTCGGCACTAGTTGTTCCCTCTTTCGTCACAGCCGTCACCATTACTGGCATCATATCTGGATTGAGTTTTATAATTATAGGACTTCCTATTGACTCATCCGGCCACATAGCTTTTAATTGATCCAGATTTTCCCGCATCTCTATGGTGACAGAATCCATATTGGTAGTCTGTGCAAATTCCAAAGCCACCAGAGAATAGTTCTCTGCAGAAATAGAGCTTACATTTTCAATATTACTCACCGTCGCCATGGACTGCTCCACAGGCCTCGTCACCACGCTCTCCACAGTCTCCGGGCTTGCGCCTGCATAAGTTGTCATAACAATTGCATAAGGTAGATTCATACTTGGTAGTAAATCTGTCGTCATCTTTGTAAAAGACACTACGCCTAATACAATGACGAGTACCACTGCCACTAGCACTGTATACGGTCTTTTCACACTGTATCTGGATATCATTTCTTCATGTCTCCTGTCTCCTCATTTTCCGACCAGCTGGTCAGTATTGTTCTAATTATAAAATCCTCATATAAAAGTGTCAACTAAAAAAAGTATAAAATTCTGGTGTTCATGATAACCTGCCAGTCATTAATTCAACTAAAAAGTAGAATATCCACCTAATATCGTACGTTTTTATACATAATATCTATTGAGGCAATGTCCTCAGGTATTCTACTGGAAAACTCATCATTTCCACACTCTCGAGTTTATGGTACAATAGCTACGGTTATGAAGATAAATCGGAGCAGGAGGACGCTAAGACCGCAAGGGATATTCATTTTTAATATTGAACCCCCAAACAACTGGCGCTATACCACCCCTCCGGGAGCATAGCGCCAGTTGTTGTTAGCAATCGTTTCACGGTTTGCATGCAGTACCTTTTAAACTCACCTAATTACTTTTATAAATATTTTTTCAACTCTTCTACCTTATCTGTCTTCTCCCAGGGAAGATCAAGATCCAGGCGGCCAAAGTGACCGTAAGCTGCTGTCTGCTTGTAGATCGGCCGACGCAGATCAAGCATTTTAATGATTCCCGCAGGACGAAGGTCAAAATTCTCGCGGATAATCTCTACTAGCTTCTGTTCTGACACCTTACCAGTTCCAAAGGTGTCTACCCGAACTGAAGTCGGACGTGCCACGCCGATTGCATAGGAAAGCTGAATTTCACACTTCTCAGCCAGCCCGGCTGCAACAATATTCTTTGCTGCATAGCGCGCCGCATAAGCTGCAGAGCGATCCACCTTCGTGTAATCCTTTCCTGAAAATGCTCCGCCGCCGTGACGTGCCATACCGCCATATGTATCTACTATAATTTTTCTTCCAGTCACACCGCTGTCTCCATGAGGTCCACCGATAACAAAACGGCCTGTAGGGTTGATAAAGAACTTTGTATCTGCATCCACCAACTCTGCCGGAAGAATTGGTTCAAACACATACTTTTTAATATCTGCATGAATCTGTTCCTGAGTTACGTCCTCACTGTGCTGAGTGGAGAGTACTACTGCATCCAGACGAATTGGCTTGCCAGCCTCATCATATTCCACAGTCACCTGAGATTTTCCATCGGGACGCAGATAGGGCAGTGTGCCATCCTTTCGTACCTTTGTAAGCTGCAATACCAGCTTGTGGGCCAAGGAAATGGGATAGGGCATCATCTCAGGAGTTTCATTGGTGGCATATCCAAACATCATTCCCTGATCTCCTGCTCCTATGGCCTCAATCTCGTCCTCGCTCATGGTATGCTCTTTTGCTTCCAGAGCTTTGTTAACACCCATTGCAATGTCTGTAGACTGCTCGTCAATAGCTGTGATAACTGCACAGTTATCAGCGTCCATGCCATAGGCTCCGTTGGTATATCCAATCTCACGTAAAGTATCTCTTACGATCTTCTGGATGTCTACGTATCCTTTTGTTGTTATTTCTCCCATAACCAGTACCAGGCCTGTGGTGGTTGCTGTCTCGCAGGCCACCCGGCTCATAGGATCCTGTGTCAAAAGAGCATCCAGGACGGCGTCTGAAATCTGATCGCAGACTTTGTCGGGATGTCCTTCTGTCACGGACTCTGAAGTAAATAATAATTTTTCCATTTTTCTTCCTCCTTGTATTTTGGGTACGGCGCTGTGCTGCGGGGCTTCCTAAGGGGCTTCCCTCTTGGCCTTCGGCCAATTCGTCCGGCCTGGAAGGGCTAGGGCTTCACGCTACCCCGCCGTGCTTACCTCGATTTCGCTTCGCTTCATCTCGGTCGCGGGCTTCTCCCTATGAAAAAATCGAACAGTGGCTGCTTCCATGCAAGCATGGCGCAGACTCTCTTCGCTTTTTTCGCACGGCTCATTGCCAGCGCGTAAAAAAAGGTCCGCAAAAGCGGACCTGATAGATTCGATAATCAAATCCTCTTATTGTTCGATTAAACTCGCTCAGGTTGGCACCTTCCATCTCTGGGGTTGCCGTGACTTCACAGATCCCTTGTATCTCCATCACTCTGAATAAGAGAAAATTTTACAATATTCAATTTGCTTATCACAGATACTAGCATACTATTCCTGGCCAGTATTGTCAACCTACTTTTAACCGGAATTTTTGGATGTCTCTTTCATCCTCCACTTTTTCAATAATAGCCCCTAAACTGCGCAGCTTTTCATCAAAACGTTCATATCCTCGTTCAATAAAGTGGACATCATCTATCACTGTATAGCCATCTGCTGCTAATCCTGCAATAACAAGGGCTGCTCCCGCACGCAGATCAGGACTGGAAATCCTGGCTCCTGTATACTGAAGCGTCCCATCTATAATGGCTGTATTTCCCTCTACTTTGATGTTAGCTCCCATACGTGCCAATTCGTCCACGTATTTAAAGCGATTATCAAAGATACTCTCTGTCACAATGCTAGTGCCTTTCGCCAGTGCCAGCGCCACTGTAATCTGAGGCTGCATATCTGTAGGAAATCCCGGATAAGGAAGTGTCTTTACATTCGTGCTTTTCAATCTCTTAGAGGAAACCACGCGCACCGCGTCATCTAGCTCCTCTATCTCGCAGCCTATCTCCAAAAGCTTTGAAGTCGTAGCCTCCAAATGCTTGGGGATCACATTTTTCACTGTCACATCTCCCATGGTGGCCGCCGCTGCGAACATAAACGTCCCTGCTTCGATCTGATCGGGAATAATGGAATACTCTGTGCTGTGAAGGCGCTCTACGCCCTTGATACGAATCACATCCGTACCGGCACCTTTAATATTAGCCCCCATGCTGTTCAGGAAGTTGGCCACATCTACCACGTGCGGCTCCTTTGCTGCATTTTCAAGGACTGTACTGCCCTCGGCCATGGCTGCAGCCATCATAATATTAATCGTAGCTCCCACAGATACCACATCCAGATAGATATGGCTTCCCCGCAGCTGCTCCGCTTCTGTGACAATAAATCCATATTCGATTTTTACATCAGCACCTAAGGCTTTGAATCCCTTTAAATGCTGATCGATTGGCCTGCTTCCAATATTACATCCGCCTGGAAGGGGAACTGCCGCCCTCTTATACTTGCCCAAAAGTGCGCCAAGCAAATAATAAGATGCGCGAATTCTCTTAATATACTCGTAATCTACACTAAAATTCCCAATCTGGGAACTATTTATCTTCACGCTGTGGCTATCCAAACGTTCAATCTTGGCCCCGATTTTCTCCATGGCCTCCAAAAGAACATTTATGTCCCTTACATCCGGGAGGTTTTCCACAACTACAGTCTCGTTCGTCATGATGGCCGCTGCAAGAATCGCTAACGCCGCATTTTTAGCGCCACCGATCTCCACTTCTCCAACAAGCGGATTACCGCCCTTAATCACATACTGATCCATAACTGCTCCCAATTCTATGATCTCTTTTCATTATTTTCTATCTCTCTATTAAAACAATCTCTTGCAGTCTATCTTACCTAATTCTGTATAGGATTATACAGGAAATATTCACAACTTAGTATACCACAAACTTTTTATTTGTAAATACTTTATGCCAAGAAGTTTGTATCATTCAATTTTTGAGACAGCCGATGGGAACAACATATACTCCGTCCTGTCTTCGGTAGGCATAATCGCCCACGCCAATAAGAACCATCAAAAAAGAGGGGGCTTTCATTTTGGTTATATCAATTTTATCCCTTAGTTTTTTAAGATTTTCTGCCCCTTCTCCAATCAGCTTATCGCCTCCAAGCTTCACTTCAATCAATCCATAGGAACCGTTGCGCAAATGAACCACTGCGTCACATTCGAATCCCGATTTATCCCGGAAATGGTAAACCTTGCCGTTCAATGCATCTGCAAATACTCTCAAATCTCTGATACACATTGCCTCAAATAACAGGCCAAATGTATCCAAATCTGCAATTAAATCTTGTGGGCCTAACCCTAAAGCTGCAACCGCAGTGGAAGGATCAACAAAGTACCGGGTATTTGAAATTCGAATGGCTGTTTTAGAACATAAATTCGGATTCCATGCCTCCATCTCCTCAATTACAAATATTTTCTCCAGGGCGTTTATATTAGGAATAGACAGTATCTGTATCAAGAGATTCTACGTCATTAACCCAAATATCATCTTTAATTAAAGTGTTCGCCGCCTGTGATCCTTGATTTCTGGCATAAGAAAGCATAAGACACTTTACCCGTTCTGGGTTCCTGGCAACACCGTCTGCACGGGAAATATCCGATATTACAACAGCATCATAATAGTCAAATGCCTGCTCAAGTGCAATTTCGCCTTTCAAAAGTCTTCCAGGACTGATTTCCGCCATAGTCAGATTTTGCTTTTCTCTTTCAGGATCCGCCATATAAAGAATACTAGCTGCAATCTGCTCAGCTGTCGTTGTTTTTCCACACCACTTTGGACCTACAATCAAAAATACTTATATCTTTCCATATTTTATTAAAATCATACTCTGTTTTCGGCACTTTAGCTATATCTCACTATAATCTCTTCTTCAATTCTATTGCAAATGGCAGGCGATTCTGTGGCCCGCCTCTCTTTGCACCAGCTTGGTAGTTTATCCCCTTTTCGTTGTAATGTCAATAATTACAATACCAAATCTGATACCAACTATAATCGTCCAGTCCATGCCATTCCTGCAGATTCCTCCAGCACTACATTTCCCTTTGATATTTATTCATATAGCACCAGTCCAGGACATACACCAAAACAAAGACTCCAATGAGGGCAAGTGTTATCCATAAGGACCCCCGTTATGAAGTGACTTTTGTCAAGAGGTAATTTTTGAAAATTATAAACTTTTTCCCGAACCTCTGACAAAGCCCACTTTTATTCCCTGGAGATATCTTGGAGAAG
>CAJTAT010000016.1 GCA_910574475.1 Clostridia bacterium
GTTACTGGACATTTCAATTATACCACAGACCAGTGAGGAGTTGTTTTATTTTGTAACAAAGAGAATCCCGTATTTATGCGGGTTCTGGCGTTTCGCAAACGCCTAAGCTATAAATAAAAGAGTAAGGAGTGATTGTTATGTCAACAATATTTAATCATTTTTGCAAAGATAGAAATGCGTTTATCAACCCTTGTGATACGACAGAGAAGATTATCGGTTTTCCAGAGGTATGTATCACTACATTTTCAGAAAGTATTATTAAAGATTTTACTTTGAATCATACGGCTAAAGTAATTGCGAATTTATATTCAGCGAATGGAATCATACCTGTATATGAAATAGAATACGCTGGGAACAAGATGGGAATATTTTTATCCAGAGTAGGAGCCCCTGCTTGTGTAGCTGGTTTAGAAGAAATGATTGCTTTGGGCGCTAAAAAAATCATACAGTTTGGGTGCTGTGGCGTATTAAATCAATCTCTTGTTGGAAGCAAAATCATTATTCCATCGTCAGCCGTTCGGGATGAAGGTACGAGTTACCATTATCTTCCAGAAAGTGAAGAAATAAATGCAGATAGTTCTTCTATTGAGACAACAATACAGTGTTTAGAAAAGCATGAGATTCCATATGTAATAGGAAAAGTCTGGACTACCGATGCAATTTATAGAGAAACACAGACAATTATCGAAGAGCGTAAAGCACAGGGGTGCATCGCTGTTGAAATGGAATGTTCAGCTTCTTTAGCAGTCGCTAAATTTAGGGATATACCGTTGATTCAATTTTTTTACGGGGCAGATAACCTGGATTCTGATATGTGGGAACCAAAAGATTTAACGGATTATGGAAAAAGGTGTGGAAATAAGTATATGACCATAGCTTTGGAATGTGCAAAGTTACATTTTTCCTTAGAATAGCGCGGTGATGAATCCATCTTATCTGAGATAAAAGTGAAAACACCTACTTGACAAATGGAAACTTCAGGAATATAATGTTTTATAGATAAAACCAAGTAAACAAATAGGAAAAGTAGGAGATGAAAAAATGGCACATATTTATAAGGGGACATTGGAATTAATCGGAAATACGCCTCTGGTGGAAATTGTAAATGTGGAGAAAAAGCTTGGACTGGAGGCCACTATCCTGGTCAAACTGGAATATTTCAATCCGGCTGGAAGCGCAAAGGACAGAATTGCCAAGGCTATGATCGAGGATGCAGAAAAAAGAGGAATTTTAAAGAAAGGCTCTGTCATCATTGAACCTACTTCCGGCAATACGGGAATTGGCCTTGCCTCAATTGCAGCAGTTAAGGGATATCGTATTATTTTGACTATGCCAGAGACTATGAGCGCGGAGAGAAGGAATATCCTGAAGGCATACGGAGCAGAGCTGGTTCTCACTGACGGGGCCAAAGGGATGACGGGAGCCATTGAAAAAGCAGAAGAGCTGGCAAAAGAGATTCCTGATAGCTTTATTCCGGGACAATTTGTGAATCCGGCCAACCCAGCTATTCACAGAGAGACCACAGGACCAGAGATCTGGAAGGATACAGATGGAAAGGTAGATATTGTGATTGCCGGGGTTGGAACAGGGGGGACCCTGACAGGCGTTGGCGAATATCTAAAATCAAAAAATCCTGATATCAAGGTAGTGGCAGTGGAACCAGCATCCTCTCCAGTACTCTCAGAGGGTAAAAGCGGTCCTCATAAGCTCCAAGGGATTGGCGCAGGATTTGTTCCTGAGGTGTTGAATACAAAGATTTATGACGAAATTATCAAAATTGAAAATGAGGATGCTTTTGTGTATGGAAAGCTTCTGGCTAAGCAGGAGGGAGTCCTGGTAGGCATTTCCTCAGGAGCGGCGCTATGTGCAGCGATAAAAGAGGCAAAAAGCCCAGAAAACAAGGGAAAGACAATCGTGACAATCCTCCCGGATACAGGAGACCGCTATTATTCCACACCACTTTTTACAGAATAAAGGAGAACATGAACCATGGCAGAAAAACTAACCAGAGAACATAGAGACTTAAAATTTGAAACGTTACAGCTTCATGTGGGGCAGGAAAAACCGGATCCGGTGACAGACGCCAGGGCGGTACCCATCTATCAGACTTCTTCTTATGTATTCCACAATAGCGACCATGCGGCAGCGCGTTTTGGACTGACGGATGCAGGCAATATCTACGGCAGGCTGACGAATCCTACAGAGGATGTGTTTGAACAGAGAATCGCAGCCCTGGAAGGCGGTGTGGCAGCCCTTGCAGTTGCCTCCGGCGCGGCGGCAATCACTTATACCATTGAAAACCTGGCCCAGAACGGGGAGCACATTGTGGCAGCTAAGAATATTTATGGGGGAACTTTTAATCTGCTTTTACATACCCTACCCCAGTATGGGATCACCACTACATTTGTGGATATCTTTCATTACGATGAGGTAGAGGCGGCTATTCAGGAAAATACAAAGGCTGTCTTTATTGAAACCCTGGGAAACCCCAACTCGGATGTAGTGGACATTGAAGCTATTGCAAAGATCGCCCATGCCCATCAGATTCCTCTGGTGATTGATAATACTTTTGCCACACCTTATCTGGTAAGGCCCATAGAATACGGTGCAGACATTGTCGTACATTCTGCTACGAAATTTATCGGGGGTCATGGGACTACTATCGGCGGCGTTATAGTGGACAGCGGAAAGTTTGACTGGGAGGCTTCCGGCAAATTTGCGTCTCTGACAGAGCCGAATCCCAGCTATCACGGAGTGAGCTTTACAAAAGCAGTAGGACCGGCGGCATTTGTGACTAAGATACGAGCCATTCTTTTGCGGGACACAGGCGCGACTCTTTCTCCCTTCCACGCATTTTTCTTCCTGCAGGGCCTTGAGACCTTATCTTTACGTGTGGAACGCCATGTGGAAAATGCCTTAAAGGTGGTAGAATATTTAAATCAGCATCCTCAGGTGGAAGCTGTCCATCACCCATCGGTGACAGAAGATGAGAAGCAGAAGGCTCTTTACCAGAAGTATTTCCCCAAGGGCGGCGGTTCCATTTTCACCTTTGAGATAAAAGGGGATGCAAAGAAGGCCAAAGACTTTATTGACAATCTGGAACTCTTCTCCCTGTTGGCGAATGTGGCAGATGTAAAATCCCTGGTTATTCATCCGGCGACGACGACCCACAGTCAGTGCACAGACGAGGAGCTTCTGGATCAGGGAATTAAGCCAAATACCATCCGTCTTTCTATTGGCACAGAACACATCGACGACATCATTCAGGATTTAGAGGAAGCATTTAAAGCAGTAAAATAAGCAGCAAAATATAACACAATGCATCTGTAAAACAGAATTGCATTGTGTTATACTTTTAATCAGGAAAATTTATAAGGAGGAAGATTATGGTAGTGATAGACCAGGAACAATGCATTGGCTGTGGCGCCTGTGCAAAAGATTGCCCGGGAAAAGCCATTCGCCTGGAGGATGAGAAAGCGCAGATTGTCCGCACCTGCATCCAGTGTGGCCACTGTGTGGCCATATGCCCCGTAAAGGCTGTTTCTATTCCTGAATATGAAATGGAAGATGTGGAAGAATATGTACCAGAAACATTTCAGATTTCGCCGGAGAACTTTCTGCATGCAATAAAGTTTCGCCGGAGTATTCGTAACTTCACAAAAGAGCCTATCGAGAGGGAAAAGCTGGAGCGTATTCTTAAGGCAGGCCGCTATACGGCAACGGCCCGGAATCTCCAGGCATGTACCTTTGTGCTGGTACAGGAACGGTTGGAAGAATTTAAGCTTCTCCTGTGGCAGGAAATGCCTGGGATTGTGGAAAAGCTAAAGGAAAGTGCTCCTGTCTATGGGAAGATGTTTGGCCGGTTTTATGAAAAATGGAGACAGAACCCAGAAGATGACAATTTATTTTTCAATACCACATCTTTTCTGGTGGTGGCTTCAGAAAACCCTTTGGATGGAGGTCTGGCAGCGTCTAACATGGAAAATATGGCTGTGGCTGAGGGAGGGGGCGTTCTCTATAGCGGCTATCTGATGCGGATTATCTCCTCCAGTGAGACTTTGCGCTCCTGGCTGGAAATTGGAGAAAAGCCAGTATCCTGCTGTATGCTCCTGGGATATCCTGCTGTCTCCTATAAGAGGACTGCCCCCAGAAAAGAGGCAGAGATTCTTTGGAAGTAAGAGATAAGATATGAAGGTTCTGTATGAAAACACAGGTGGAGAAATTAGAGTTTGGCGCTTTTATTCCTATGGAGGGGAGGCAGAGGTGCCGGATTGTATTGAGGGGTGTCCGGTGACAGAGCTGGCGCCCTACGCTTTTTCTGCTCATATGGAGGAGGAAAAGCTGGAGACTGGGCTTAAAGAGGGGCGCTTTTTACTGGCCGACACCGGAGAAGAGTCTGCTGTAAATCGAGTACCTCCGAGACAAAAAGAGACAGAAGATACCCTATCTATGCTTCCTTTGGCATTAAAGGGCATGGAGCTTAGAAAACTTAACCTTCCCCGCACTTTAAAGAAAATTGGCGCCTATGCTTTTTACAACTGTAATGCCCTGGAAAAACTAAGCTTTTTTGGCGGCCTTAAGGATTTGGGAGCAGGACTTTTTACGGGCTGCCACCATTTGAAAGAGCTTCATGTGACCCTGGAGAGAGGAGAGAGCTCTTGCCTTCAGGAAATTTTGATGGAAGTGCCGGAAAAGCTTTCAGTAACTCTTCATGGAAATGAGGAGGCCCGCCTGATCTTTCCAGAATTTTACGAGGAAGGGGTGGAGAACACACCTGCACGGATTTTGATGACGAAAATGCATGGAAGCGGGATGAATTACCGGAACTGCTTTTATCAAAAGGTTTTTGACTTTCAAGCTTACGACCAGTGTTTTTACCGGGCCAGGGCGGAGGAAGACTTTGCCACTGTCTTTGGGATGGCGGTGGGACGCCTTTTATATCCCTGGGAGCTTGGAGCTGATAAAAAAGCAGCGTATGAGGATTATATTTGTAACCACTTGGAGGAGGCTGCCAGAAAAGCGGTAGGGGAGCGGGAGAAAAAGCTTTTGATTTATCTCACAGAAACATTTGTCCTGCCCCATTCAAATGGAAGGGATATGTTAAAAGGTATGATTGATCTGGCAACGTCAGAGGGTTATACAGAAGGAGCTGCCTGGCTTTTGGATGTGCTGCACCGGACATTTCAGACAGGAGCAAAAGTATTTGAGCTTTAGGGGGAATTTATGGTTCGTCCCATTCAGGAAGAGCAGGAATTACAATTAAAAAAAGAAGCTCTGGGTCTTAAGATTTTAAGCCAGTCCCAAAGTGAACTGCATCTTAATATGCGGTTTCTGGATGTGGCTCTGGGAAGCCTGCCTTTCGTACCGGGCGGAGGCGTGGATCCTGCGGGGACAGAGGGAGAGCATCTCTACTTTTTGCCAGAAAGCCTTTTTGAAGAGTATCAGAAGGGGAGGGCTTTTGTGACCCATCTGTATTTGCATACGGTATTTCACTGTCTGTTTGCCCACCCCTTCTTTCGAAAGGGTAGAGATCAGGAATACTGGAATCTGGCCTGTGACGTGGCTGCGGAGGCTTTAATAGATAGTCTGTATCTGAAATGCGTGCACCTTTCCAGAGGAGCTTTTCGTGCTTCTGTGTATGCGCAGCTTAAGGAACAGATGCCAGTTTTGACGGCAGAGGGAATCTACAGGGAGCTTTGCAAGATGGAGCTTAAGGGAGGCCTGCTGGAACGGTGGAAGCGAGAATTTTACTTTGACGATCACAGTCTCTGGGAGAGCGAGAATCCGCCGGCAAAGCAAGCCCAGAATCGAAAAAAATGGGATGAGATTCGGGAACGGATGCAGACGGAACTGGAAATATTTTCCAAAGAAGCCTCGCAGGGAGCCCAGGAACTTTTGGAACAAGTGCGCATTGAGAATCGGACCCGCTATGATTATCGGGAATTCTTAAGGAAGTTCGCTGTGCTAAAAGAAGAGATTCAGGTGGATCTGGACAGTTTTGACTATATCTTCTACAATTATGGCATGTCCCTCTATGGGAATATGCCACTGATAGAACCTCAGGAGACAAAAGAGATTCAGAAGATCGAAGAATTTGTCATTGTGATTGACACTTCTATGTCCTGTAAAGGCCATCTGGTCCGACGCTTTTTGGAGGAGACTTACAGTGTGCTTCGAGAGTCAGAAAGCTTTTTCCACAGGCTTCGGATTCATATTATTCAGTGCGACGAGATGGTGAGAGCGGATGATGTGATTTCAGACAGCCAGGAGTTAAAAAATTATATGGAGCATTTTACAGTCAAAGGAGAGGGAGGCACAGACTTTCGCCCGGCCTTTGCCTATGTGGAAGAATTGCTGGCGAAAAAAGAATTTCACAGGCTGAGAGGGTTACTCTATTTTACCGACGGATATGGGACTTTTCCGGTAAAAATGCCTTCTTATGAGACTGCGTTTATCTTTATGAAAGAAGATTACCGGGATGTGGATGTACCCCCCTGGGCCATAAAGCTGATTTTGGATACAGAGGAGGCCTTCTATCATGAGACGGGGGAGAAAGGAAGGGGACAGGCATGAATATCAAACGTGCAAAACAGGAGATTAAGGATGCAGTGGATGCGTATTTCTTAAAGGATGAATATGGAGATTATGAGATTCCCACAGTGCGCCAGAGGCCCATTTTGTTGCTGGGAGCCCCGGGAATCGGTAAGACTCAAATTATGGAGCAGATTGCAAGGGAATGTGGCATAGGTTTGGTGGCCTATACGATTACCCATCACACCCGCCAGAGTGCCATCGGCCTTCCCTTTATTACAGAAAAAGAGTATGGCGGCCGGAAAATGGCAGTCACAGAGTATACCATGAGTGAGATTGTGGCTTCTATTTTTGATAAGATGGAGAGGACAGGACTTGAGGAAGGAATTCTCTTTATCGATGAAATCAATTGTGTCTCTGAGACTTTGGCGCCCGCTATGCTGCAGTTTCTTCAATGTAAAACCTTTGGAAGCCATCAGATTCCCCAAGGTTGGATCATTGTGGCAGCGGGAAATCCGCCTGAGTACAACAAGTCTGTCCGGGAGTTTGATGTGGTGACAATGGACCGGGTCAAAAAGATTCAGGTAGAGCCAGACTTTGGAGTGTGGAAAGAGTATGCAGCCCAGGTTCACATTCATTCAGCTATTCTTTCTTATCTGAATTTGAGGCCTCAATATTTTTATCACATGGAAAATACAGTGGATGGCAGGTGTTTTGCCACTCCAAGAGGATGGGAGGATTTGTCCCGACTTCTGGAAGTCTATGAAAAGTTGGGAAAACAGGTGGATAAAGAGGTGGCGGGGCAGTACCTTCAGCACGAGCGGATAGCCCGGGATTTTTCCAATTATCTGGAACTATATTACAAATATGAGAGGGATTACCGGATTCAGGAAATTTTGGCGGGAAGGATACAGGAAGATCTGCTTAAGAAAATCGGCCACGCGCCCTTTGACGAGCGGGTCAGTGTGACGGGTCTCCTTCTGTCGGGATGTACCAGGCAGTTTCGAAAGCTTCATCAACAGGAGCGGTTTGTAGAGCGTCTGTTTGGGAATCTGAAAGAAGTCGGAAAGGTTTTGAAGGAAGATGAGAGGGCAGGTGCTGCTTCCTGGGAACTTTTGGACAAGATGCAGGTGGAGACAGAAGAATTGCGGGAAAAGAAAAAGGAAGCTGGCCTTTTGGACAGGGAGGAGGAACATGAGCTTCTCCGTCTGAGTGAAACCCTGTCAACCTACGGAAATGTACTGAAAAAGGAAGTGCCGGAGGATGGAAACAGAGCTTTTGACAGACTGAGAGAACTTTTTCAGACTGAGCGTGACTGCTATGAGAAGCTCTTTCATGATTGCAAAGAATGTCTGGAGCATGCCTTTGATTTTATGGAAGCAGCCTTTGGAGATAGTCAGGAGATGGTGATTTTCCTCACAGAGCTGAATACAGACAGGGCAGCGGCAGCCTTTTTGCAAGAGTATGCCTGTGAGCGGTATGACAGATATAACCAAAGGCTTTTATTTGAGAAATGTGATCGGGAGATTTTAGAGGAGATCAGGACGCTTTCCTAAATCTTTCGCTTTCCCACCATTCTCTTTTATCATCTGCCGCCATCCCATCTGTCCCGCCATACGATATAGAAATCTGGGAAAAGCAACAGACACATAATGATTTTCCTGTGTTCTCTGCTGAATAATATTATCAGCTAGTATTTTAAGGGCCTTGTCAATTGGCGCCTTCGGCCCATGCCCATTCTTGACCGTGGGGGCTGCGTTAAGGGCGCCTCCTCCGCCTATACCTACACCGCCGCCAAAGATGCAGCCGCTTCTGGCACACCAATTTTCGAAGAGCTTCAGAGCAAATTTGGCTTGGATACCCTCATAGAAACCGCAATTAACGATACCGTAAGTATGTATATTGGGATTCTGCCAGGAAACTTTTTCAAGCTGAATCAGGCAGGACAAAAGGTGTGAGGGGATCCCATCTACATAAAGGGGACATGAGAATACTAATGTATCAGCATCTTTCAATTCTTCTAATACTTCTTCAGAAAGAATCGTTTTATGAAATCCTATCTCTATAATTTCTGCTTTTTTTGCAAGGTGAGACTTTAAGTCTTTCAAAAGAGCACCGCTGACGCTGTTATTAACTTTTGGACTTCCGCTGATCAACGCAATCTTCATAAGATAATATCCTCCAATTCTTTAACGGAATCATAAAAAAGGACATTTTTTACAACGCCATCATAGTTAAACGCGTTTGCGGCCATCATATTTCGCGCTGTTTCTTTTTCTGTGTCTGTAATATTTTCTCCATAGAAATATGCAGACATGGAGATGACATTCTGGTACCTGCGCTTATGATGCATTTCACCTTTGCGGATCACAAAATCTGGATGGACATAGGAAATGGCTCTGTCCTGCACATTCTTGACAAAAGGACTGACACTGCCATAACAGCATTGGCTAACGATAATAAGTTCTGTACATTTGCTCATCTCAATTCCTGTACCCTCATAACCATCATGAATCACACATTTCCCTGGCGTTTTGATCCAACATCCAAAGCAGCCAGTGCAAGGATGAATCGCTCCCTGAGGACTTATAATCTTATGTTCCCCTTCCACAGGGATATTAAAATGCTCCATATCTGTAAGAATCAGCTTCATTTTCTGCATCCTTCCAATTTACCCTCAGTGAACAAAGGAACCGTGTGTCCCTTTGTTCACTGAGGGTAGGTTTGTTTTTATGATTTTAACACATGTGGAAAATAAACACAAGTTTCGTAAATATATAAAAATGCCTCCTCCGCGAATCGGGCACGCTCCCTGTCCACGGAGGATATGAATTACCCGGGCTACTTCATGGTATCCACGATCGCTTTTATGGTATCAGTGGAAACTCTTCCTTTTAAAGTGTATCGGATTCCATCTGCCACAAAAATCGCCACTTTTTCCGATACATAATTTTCCAAATCTTTTTCCAGGATGGTATCTTCTAAAAGATTAACGGAATAACCCTGGCCGGATGTATAATTTTCCACGAACTGGTACAGCCCAAGATAATCTGTCTCCCATCCAGTAACCATCTGAGATTCGCTCAGGATTAAATCAGCAGTTAATGAGACTGGTGAAAAATATTCGCTTCCGTTATCGTAGGAGTAGCGGTTTTCCTCTACAATCCACTGGTAGTTGCTGGTATCTCCCAGGATAAAATGCTCCACCGTAACAATTGCAAAATTTTCTGTGTCTGTCATAACTTGACATTGCATATAAGGATTGTCTAAAGACAGGTGGGTGTCCAAAAGATGAACTCCCAAATCATCTTTTAGTGTCATATAGTCGCTGAAATCTTTTTTGACAATTCCATATTCATCTGCCGGGGTATCCAGTTCTTTTATCTGTACCATCTGCATGGGATTGAGCTCAGGTAATACTTCCTCATTTATCTGTACCTTATTTAGCATATGGTATCCTGCATAAACTGTGGTTCCGCCTAAGATAGCGACTAGAATAGAAGCAGCAATGCTCTTCCACGCACTTATCCGGCCAGACTTGCCAGACATACTTGCGCTTCGAATCTTGCTTTTTATCCCCTCATTTAGCTTTAACTCTTTGAGTTCCCAGTCAATACTGCTTTTTATGTCAGTTTTTTTCATATCCTACCTCCACTAGATTTTTTTTCAGTCTTTTCCTTGCTCTGTTCAGACGTTGAATGATGGCATTTTCCGTTTTTCCAATAACCACAGCAATCTCCCGGACAGACAAATCCTGATAATAGTACAGAACAAGGATCTCTCTGTCCTTTGCATTAAGCTTCATGATAGCCGCTGATACACTGTCTGTCTCTATAAATTGATCGATGGGATTGGTATCGGCTTCTTCCATATGATATTCGAAATGGTTTTGTCTGATCTGGAACCAGCGGTTTCTCATAATATTTTTGCAACAATTGATTGCAATGCGTATCAACCAGGTTTTTTCACTGGATTGATGTTTAAATGAGCCGTAGGAATTCATGGCTTTGATAAATGTTTCCTGAACAGCGTCTTCCGCAAGTTGATAGTCTCTCAGGTATAAATAGCATGTACGTAAAATCGTATCGCCATATTCATTCATGAGTCGTTCTAAAAATGGTTCTGCCGGCATATTTGATCTCCTTTCACTTATTAGACACAATAGGCGTTTGCGAAACGCCAGAACCCGCATAAATACGGGATTCTCTTTGTTACAAAATAAAACAACTCCTCACTGGTCTGTGGTATAATTGAAATGTCCAGTAACAATTATCCATATCCACCAGTAAAGGAGTCGTATCTATATGATAACACATAAACAGCTCTCTTTGGCAGATATTTTTACCGATTGCCAAAATAAATTTGGTGATGATAAATATCAGTTCCTTGAACTTCTCGAAAATACCATTAACTTAGATGAAATTGTCCCAGTGTCCTTTATTTCTCATTTCCATGCCGCCACCGGCAGGCCCCGTAAGTATCTGCTTTATCCAATGCTCAGGGCTCTGTTATTACAGCTTATCTTCTCAATCCCAACAACATCCCTGCTGATCGTATTCCTAAAATATTCCCATGAACTGCGGGACTTCTGTGGGTTTGATGTTGTCCCGGATGCCTCTAAATTCACCCGGTTCAAACAGGATTTTTTATCGGACTTACAATCCATGTTCGATCATCTTGTTAACTTAACCGAACCAATCTGCCATTGTATTGATATACAGAAAGCTTCCATGCTTCTCTTTGACACCTCCGGCATTGAGGCATGGGTTACAGAAAACAATCCCAAATATGCCAACCGTATCATCAAACAACTTAAAGCCTTCAAAAAAGCAAAAGGGACTGACGATTCCTTTGACCCTTATAAAGCCGCCTACGGCTCCATGCCTTCCCATGCTGCCGCCAATCCAGCCATTCAGCAGATGTACATTAACGGGCATTTCTGTTATGCTTATAAATTCGGTATTATTACTAATGGACTCGGCATTGTCCGGGATATTTCCTTTTATAACAAGGACTTTCTTGAGGCCCATCCTGACATCATCGTTGCAAAAAAATCCGATTCCCCGGATGAAGATAAGAGTCTTGCCGATTCCAAAGCATTGGTTCCCACTTTAAAGGATTTCTTTCGGAAACATCCGCTTTTCAATCCGAAAACTTTTCTGGGAGACGCCGCATTTGATTCCATTGAAATCTACAAATACCTGTTATGGGAAGCTTCCTTTGAGGAAGCTTACATTCCTCTCAACGGAAGAATCTCCCTTCCGGAATCAGACTGCCCGCTGAATAAGGACGGCGTCCCCTGCTGCCCTAAAGACCCGTCTCTTCCAATGAAACGCGAAGGAAGCAGATCCCATCTCCGCTGCGGGCTGCCGACCATGAAGTTTGTATGCCCAAAAATGAAATGGGAATATGATAAAACAACCGGGAAAAGCAAACGTGTCTGCCACTGTGAAAATCCATGTACAGAATCCCCCTGCGGCAGAATGTTTTATATTTATTCCGAGAAAAACCTGCGCGCCTATCCTGGTACGGTCCGCGGTACGGCTGGATGGGATTCCACCTATAAGATCAGGGTAAATGTTGAGAAATCAATCAACCATTTCAAGGATAGTTTCTGTGTTGCCGGGCGTAAAACGCAGAATGAAAAAACGCTTCATGCTGACCTGCTTCTCGCCGGGATTACCCAGCTTATTACTGTAATGGCGGCTGATAAACTGCACAGGCATCAATATATCCGCAGTTTAAAACCTCTGATTGCATAACCTTACATACCGCATACCGTTTCACGGGCAGATATCCTTATCTGCTTTGTCTGCATGTCTTAAAATCCTTGGTATACACATCCACCTCCTGTAAGTCCGGCTCAACCGGGTCTTTGCCCTATTGGAATCAAGATTTTGAACTTGTTTCGCAATTACCTAATTAGACACAAGGTAAGGTTACAATATTACAGGATAAATTTGTCATTTCTGTAGACGATATAGAAATCACATGGTATAATCGAAGACAAAGTTCACCAGAACTTCAGTTAAAATACTATCTAAAATCTGGTATAAAATATGTACAAATCAGCAAACTATCTTAGGAGGTGATAAGCGTGAAAAAATATGTATGTGAGCCCTGCGGCTATATCTATGATCCAGAAGTGGGCGATCCAGATAACGGAATTGAACCCGGAACTGCATTTGAAGATATCCCAGAGGATTGGGTGTGCCCTATCTGTGGAATGGGAAAAGAAGCATTTGTAGAAGAGTAAAATACAAACGCTAAAATAAAAGCCATCGGGCCAAGGAAACTATAGGCCGCAGATGGCTTTTTTCGTGGGATAAATGATAGGCTTATGTCTTTGCCAGAAAATGAGTTTCAGAGCAACAGATTGCGAATAGCCTCTTGAGTTCCCACAAGAGAACCTTGCACCATTTCTGGCTTTCCGCCGCCTTTTCCCTGAAATGCAGTATTCAGTCTCTTACACAGAGGGCGTACATCTAAGGAGGAACTTCCCAGTACATAGCGGTATCCCTCTCTGTCATTTCCTGTAAAGACACAGGCGGTTCCAGTACACCGGGGAGTCAGGAGATTGACAAATTCCCGCATGGTGTTTGCATCAAGCCCTTCCTCAAAAAACACAAGGTCTTTAGAGCCTTCCGGGACTGCCGCCGCCTTTTCCCGGACCATAGCCATCTGAAACTGCATCAGACGGCCTGTTATAGTGTAATTTTCCTGTTTTAGACGCTCCACAGCAGTAGCTATTTGTTCTTCTTTTGCAGAGAGGAGGACGGAGACTGCTCTGACGCTTGCTTCCTTTTCCTCATAGTCAGCCAGCGCCCGGTCTCCGGCCAGAAGATTGATTCGGACGCCTCCCCGGTGGGACTGAACATTTGTGAGCTTGATAAGGCCGATCTCTCCGGTGAACGTTACATGGGGAGCACAGCAGGCGCAAGTATCAATGTCGGGAATGGCGACAATCCGCACCTGGCCTTCAATTTCGATCTTGCTGCGGTAATCCAGAGATTTAAGCTCTTCTCTTGAGGGATAAGTGACCTTTACAGGAAGATTGGACCATACAGCCTGATTGGCAGTGATCTCGATTTCTGCTAACTCTTCTTTTGTGATTGGTCCGTTAAAATCCAGTGTCACATCTTTCTCTCCCAGGTGAAATCCTACATTGTCATAGCCAAAACGCTGGTGAATGAGGCCTGAGACAATGTGCTCCCCTGAGTGCTGCTGCATACGGGAAAAGCGTTTGGCCCAGTCAATGCGTCCTCTGACGCTTACTCCTGGTTCTAGAGGTTCTTTTGCATAGTGCCAGATAACTTCCCCTTTTTCGTGCGTGTCAATTACCTGAATATCATTTAAAAATCCGGTATCTCCAGCCTGGCCGCCCCCTTCCGGGAAAAAGCCTGTCTGATTCAAACTGATATAGAAAAGCTCTCCGTGGGGTTCACAGGCTGTTACAATCGCAGGGAACTCTTTTAGATGACTGTCCTGCTCGTATAGTTTGTCTGTCATATCTGATTCGATTCTCCTCATATTTTTTTGGTATAAGTATAGCACTGGAATTGACTTTTGCCTAGCAAAAACATATACTTTAAGAATCAGAGACAGGCAGGTGTGAAAGCATTATGATTGACTTACATGGACAGGCAGGGCTGCCCTATATTAACCGGGGAGTCTACACAGGAAGCTACCAGGGGATGCGGTACCGGATGTGCAAAAAGACAGAGGAAGGAGAGGAAGCCTATCTGGAAGCCGTGATATACCCAGAACCCTATTGCTTTGAGGCGACACCGGAGGAGAAAAAACAGTTTCACAAATTCCCTTTTACAGAGGATGGCTTCACAGAGGCTATCCATTGGCTGAACGAGGAATATGAAAGGCAGAGGGAATACTGGGAGAAAAACGAGAGGATATAAGAGGAGAAGAGCGTGGAAAGTCCATTTTCAAGAACAGAATTGATGTTTGGAAAAGAGGCTGTGGAGGTACTAAAACATTCCAGAGTGGCTGTATTTGGAATCGGCGGTGTGGGAGGCTATGTGGTTGAGGCTCTGGTGCGAAGCGGTGTGGGCGCCATAGATCTGATTGATCATGATAAAGTGTGCCTGACCAACCTGAACCGTCAGATTATTGCCACCACAAAAACTATAGGAAGTTATAAAGTGGATGTGATGAAAGAGCGGATTTTAGACATAAACCCCAAGGCAGAGGTTCATACCCACCAATGCTTTTATTTGCCGGATACAAAGGACGCATTTGATTTTTGTCAGTACTCCTATGTGGTGGATGCAGTGGATACCGTAGCGGCGAAAATTCAGTTGGTCTTGGAGGCCCAGAGGGCTCAGGTGCCGATTATCAGCAGTATGGGAGCAGGAAATAAAATGCATCCAGAGATGTTTGAAGTAGCGGACATCTATGAGACCTCTGTGTGTCCTCTGGCCAGAGTTATGCGCCGGGAATTGAAAAAGAGGGGGATAGAGAGACTAAAGGTGGTATATTCAAAAGAAAAGCCTGTTCCGCCCAGGGAAGAGTCAGATGAAGACTGTCATGCAAAGGAAAAAAAACCTTGCCAGGATAGAAAAGCAATTCCAGGCTCCAATGCCTTTGTTCCTTCTGTGGCAGGATTAATTCTTGCGGGTGAAGTGATTAAGGATTTGATATTTTATCAAATAGGGAGGAAGGAGTGAAGGGAACGGGAAAAATCAAGGCGATACATTTTGCTGCACTAATCCTGGCCGTCCTTTTACAGGGCTGCGCTTTGGGAGAAACCCCTTTAGGAGAAATCCAGGTGGACAATGATGCTGATATTCCGGGACTATGTAAGAAGGAACTGAAGGATTGCTTTGGGGAGGAATATACCCTTTCAGAAGGGGAGGAAAAGGAAGAAGAGTACTACAATGAATTCAAAAATAGGAACATGATTACCCGTTACACAGAATGGAATCTTTCCTATAAAGATACCCTCTCTTGACAAGGGCACACACGCCTCAATCACGATATTTCGCCGCTTTGCGGCGTTATCCTCAATCGGCGTACGTCCAGTACGCCTCAATCGTCTGCCTTGCAAGGCGACGAAATCTCATGATTGAGGTCGAAGAGTCGAAAAGAGGTAAATTTTGCGTCCTGCAAGGCACTTGAAAGAGGCGTACTGGACGTACGCCGATTGAAAGTAACGCCGCAGGTCACAAAATTTACTCTTTTTCGACCGTGTATGCCCTTGTCAAGAGAGGGTAGAGATGGACAAACATACCAATTTATATTCAATAACTGCTGTGGGAGAAGATCTCCAAAAGTATTCACTGGCAGAACATGTATATTTTCCGCAATTGCAGTGCCAGGAAACAGAGGCGAAATTGCGGGAAATGACGGATAAAATGATTTTGTATACAGATACTTCCCTCAACGCTAAAATCCATGTTACGATGATGGATGAAAATGGATATGCAGATGGATTTTCCTTTGCAGTTCTAAATGGAGAATACTTTGAACAAGGTTTGGGAATAGAATATGAGATAGCTTTACATGAAAACTTTTTTGGAGCTATTGAGAACTGAAGGGACTGTCTGTCACAAAATGACAGGTTTCTACAAGCTTGCGGTACGGATTCACTTCATTTTGTAGAACAACTACATTTTGTGGCAGACAGTCTCTTTTTATCTAATCTTTAGTTATCCTCTTCGTCACTGGCAGCCTTCATATATACGGTTCGTTTTCTAGCCATAGCGTCGCTTTCCAGATATTCATCATAAGTAGTAATTTTATCAATCATAGCGCCGTTTGGCAAAAGCTCAATGATACGATTGGCTGTGGTTTGAACGATCTGATGGTCACGGGAAGAGAAGAGTAGTACCCCGGGGAATTTGATCATGCCATTATTCAGGGCAGTGATAGCTTCCATATCCAGATGGTCCGTAGGCTCGTCAAGGATCAGGATGTTGGCCCCGGAAATCATCAGCTTGGAGAGCATACAGCGCACCTTTTCACCACCGGAGAGAACCTTTACTTTCTTCACGCCATCCTCCCCTGCAAAGAGCATCCGTCCCAGGAAGCCTCGCACATAAGTGGCATCTTTGATCTCAGAATACTGAGTGAGCCAGTCTACAATGGTGTCGTTATTGTCAAATTCAGAGGAATTGTCCTTGGGGAAATATGCCTGGCTAGTGGTGACGCCCCATTTATAGGTTCCCTCATCCGGCTCCATCTCCCCTGCCAGGATCTGAAAGAGAGTAGTCTTGGCAAACTCATTGCTTCCCACAAATGCAACTTTATCGTCGTGCCCCAGAATAAAAGAAATATTGTCCAGGATTTTTACTCCGTCTATGGTCTTTGAGATTCCCTCCACAGTCAGCACTTCATTTCCGATCTCCCGATTGGGACGGAAATCAATATAGGGATATTTCCTGCTGGAAGGTTTGATCTCGTCCAACTCGATTTTTTCCAGCGCGCGCTTTCTTGATGTAGCCTGCTTGGACTTAGAAGCGTTGGCGCTGAACCGGGAGATAAATTCCTGTAACTCCTTGATTTTTTCTTCTTTTTTCTTATTCGCTTCCTTCATCTGACGGATCAGGAGCTGGCTGGATTCGTACCAGAAATCATAGTTGCCTGCATAGAGCTGAATTTTGCCGTAATCAATGTCCGCGATATGAGTGCAGACTTTGTTTAAAAAATAACGGTCATGGGATACTACAATAACAGTATTGCTAAAGTTGATTAGGAACTCCTCGAGCCATGCGATAGCATCCAGATCCAAATGGTTGGTGGGCTCGTCTAAGAGCAGAATATCTGGGTTGCCAAAAAGGGCCTGGGCCAGAAGTACTTTGACTTTTTGAGCTCCAAGCAGATCTTTCATAGTACTGTAGTGAAGCTCTGTCTCAATCCCAAGGCCGTTTAACAGAGTAGCGGCGTCAGATTCTGCTTCCCAGCCGTCCATGTCTGCAAACTCCGCCTCCAATTCACTGGCACGGATGCCGTCCTCATCGCTAAAGTCTTCCTTTGCATAAATGGCATCCTTTTCTTTCATGATCTCATAGAGACGGGCATTGCCCATGATGACAGTATCCATAACGGCATACTCGTCATACTGAAAATGATCCTGCTTTAAAAAGGAAAGGCGCTGTCCCGGCGTGATGGCGATCTCGCCGTTGGTAGAATCCAACTCCCCTGAAAGGATTTTTAAAAAGGTGGATTTGCCAGCACCGTTGGCGCCGATGAGACCGTAGCAGTTTCCCTCTGTGAACTTAATGTTGACGTCCTCAAACAGGGCTTTTTTGCCAATTCTAAGTGTTACATTATTTGCACTGATCATAAATAACTCCTTATCATGCTAAACTTCAAGTATCTTGTTGTGCTTTCCACAGGCAGTACTGAATGTAAATCTGCCAAATTCTGGTAGCATGTGAAAATAACTCCATTTTATTATACATAGAAATTATATTTTTGCAAGAGATTTACATAAATATTTAGTTATTAAAAATAAACAATGAATATAACAGGTAAAAATCTTAGAAAAAGGTTAATTTTTTTAATTAAATACACCAACGAGGAAGTAAAATTGCAAGTTAAGTTAATTAATTGACAAACTATGAAATTTAATATATAATATCCTACAAAATACACCTAGGGATAATTTGTGGATGACAATATGGAATCTATAAAGATTAACAATAAGCTCGTTAAAAAGTTATCAAATCGATCGGTCGGTGTAGAGTGTCAGGAGGGGCAAAAGCACCAGCATATTTTTATACTAGGAAGTAAAGGGATTCCTGCTTCCTATGGAGGATTTGAAACTTTTGTAGAAAAATTAACAGAATATCGATTGAGTGAGAAGATCCATTACCATATAGCAAGGATGGCAGAAGACTGGTTATGCTACCGATACAATGACGCAGAATGTTTTGACATAAAGACGCCGCAGATTGGGGCGGCGAGAGCCGTTTGGTATGATGTTGCTGCTCTATACATCAGTATTCGATTGTGTCAAAAAAATTCCGGCGTTAAACAGCCGGTTTTTTATATGCTTACGTGCCGCATAGGCCCTTTTATTGGATTTTTGAAAAAGAGAATCGAAAGGCTTGGCGGCCGTTTGTATTTAAACCCAGATGGACATGAGTGGAAGCGCAGCAAATGGAATATGCTAATTCGGCGTTACTGGAAGTTGTCAGAGACACTTATGGTAAAGCATGCGGATCTTGTGATTTGTGACAGTGTACATATCAAAGAATATATCGAAAAAGAATATACAAAATACCAACCCAAAACCATGTTTATTGCCTATGGGGCAGACCGCACCCCCTCAATATTAGGAGAAGAGGGCAAATATGCAGACTGGCTTCAGAAAAATGGGCTGGTAAAAGGGGAATATTATCTTGCAGTCAGCCGCTTTGTCCCGGAGAATAATTTTGAGACAATGATTCGCGAATTCATGAAAACTGATTCCAGCCGGGACTTTGCAATTATTACCACAGATAATACGCCTTTTTATAAGAAACTCCAAAAAAAGCTTCATTTTATTGAAGATAAGAGGATTAAATTCATTGATACTGTTTACGATGTTGAACTGCTAAAAAAAATTCGTGAAAATGCATATGCATATATTCATGGACATGAGGTGGGAGGCACGAATCCCAGTTTATTAGAATCTCTTTGGTGCACAGATATGAATCTCCTTTTGGACGTGGGATTCAACAGGGAAGTAGCCCAGGAGAGTACACTTTACTGGACGAAGGATGGAGGGAGTCTGGCTGCACTGATTGAGAAAGCAGATGGATTGGAAAGAACAAAGATTAGTGAAATGGGCAGGATGGCCAAGGAACGAGTGAGAGAGGCATATCAGTGGGAAGATATTGTGAAAAAGTACGAGGATATTTTCCTGCACCACGATATGAGATCTATATGAAAATAATTGTGGCAAATTACCGCTTTTTTATAGCTGGCGGACCAGAACGCTATATGTTTAACTTTATGACAGCAGCCCAAAACAGGGGAATTGAAATCATACCTTTTTCAGTTCAAAACGCTCGAAATGTGGAGACAAAGTATTGTACTTATTTTGCAAAACCACGTGCAGACGCACTGATGTATTCTGACACCAAACGCTCCCTGGCCAATCTATGCGGTATGTTTCGCGCTGTAGTCTGGAACAGAGACGCGTCCACGCGGCTTCGAAGGCTGATTCGAGACACGAAGCCGGATGCTGTCTACATCCTTCACGAAGTGAACCATTTGTCGCCATCTATTATCCGGGCAGCAAAAAAAGAAGGCGTACGTGTGGTGCATCGGATATCTGATTTTTTTATGTTCTGCGCAAGATATGATTTTTTGTATGAAAACAATATCTGTGAGGCTTGTATTCATGGGAACTATGAGATGGCTGTGCGCAGACGCTGTGTAAAAGGCTCCAGAGCAGCTACCTGGCTTCGTATATTGGCCATGAAGCTGTATCAGTGGAATGGCGTTTTTAAAGATGTGGATATATTTGTTACGCCAACGGCATTTACAAGAAGAAAACTCATCGAAGGAGGAGTACCTGCGTCCAAAATTGTACATATTCCCACCTTTGTTGACTGTGAGAGGGTGACACCCTGCTATACTCAGGATAAATATTTTTTGTTTCTGGGCCGTGTGGCGGAGCAGAAGGGTACCATTTATGCGATCCAGGCAATGAATCACTTAAGAGACAGTGAATATATTTTGAAAATAACGGGTGTTTTATCAGATACAAAAGAAGATCTGGAGCTCAAACGTTATATTGAGACACACCATCTGGAAAATAAGATAGTTTTTACAGGCTTTCTAAAGGGAGATGCTTTGGAACATTTGATTTCTCAGGCAGTCTGTGTTGTGTGTCCGGCTATTTGGTACGAAAATATGCCAAACGCAGTTCTGGAGGCATATGCACACGGGAAAGCTGTTGTGGCATCCCGTATAGGAAGCATGGATGAAATTGTAGAAGAGGGAGAGACAGGTTTTTTGTTTACACCAAAGGATTCTTACGAACTGGCAGAACAACTGAAACGGTTTATCGATGATAAGAACTTGAGCAGGTATCTGGGAGAAAATGCCAGAAAAAAGTGCGAGACAGAATACGGTGAGGCAATACATATGGAAAGAGTACTTACCTGTCTGTTTTATTAAAAAGTAAGAGTAAAAATATTATCAACATATAACAAGTGAGGAAACAAGGTGAGTAATAAGCTTTTTCGAACGAATATGTTTGGCGGATATAAAAAAGAAGACGTACTGTCTTACATTGCAAAGCTGGAGGCAGAGCTGACCCGGTCACAGGAGTTGCTTGCGCAAAAGGATAATATTCCAGAAGCTTCAAAGGTAACGAGGCCTAAGGAAGCAGAAGCTGTGCAGAGCGTCTATGAAGATGTCATTGTTTTGAGTGATACACAGGAGGAAGCTCAGGCGGACAGGGAATTCTATGAGGATTCACAGGGAGTAGGTGCGGATAAAGCAAGCTCTGGGGCATGTGAAGAGCAGAATAAAGAGCTTGAGGAAGCTCTGCGTGAGTTGGAACTTGTAAAGCAGGAGCTGGAAGATAAAAAGGCAGAGCTGGAGGCAAGCAGCCGGCTCTGTGATCAAAGCAGGGCAAGACTAAATCTGGCGCTTACAGAAAAAGAGATGCTGGAAAATGAGGCAGAGAAGCTTCGGGAAGAACAAAAGCGCTACGAACAGGATTATGATGCAGTCAAGGAAGTTCTGCTCAATGCAAGAATTGATGCGGAAATTATTTTGACAAAGGCAAAGAAGGAGGCGAAACTCCTTCTGGAGAATACACAAAGGCAGATCAGCGAGCAGAAGAAGGAGACGGTAGGGGAACTGATGCGTCAACTGGTGGAAAACTACAATGGTCTGCAAACCTCCAAATATCATTTGGAGAGACAGGTAAAGAGTATTGAACGAACCACACAGCAAATTGAAGTGATTCAGAGCAAAATGGAAGACTTCCTGGGGGAAGATATCAACATCATGAACTGACATTTAGTATGGAAGAATAAGAAAAGGGGAGAATACAGCAGAATGAAAGAGTTTAAGTTGTTTTCTTATATTAGGCGATACAAAATTTTAATCGTTATATCCTCTTTGCTTATGGGGGTATTGTTTTATTCATATTTTTCAAGGAAACAGACCTATACGGCCAGTGCGATTATTCAGTATAAGAATGAAAAGGCCACAGAAGGACTTGCGGTAGACGGGACACCAATTGACGTCACGGAGATTTATTCAGCGGAGGTTATGACAAAAGTATTTGAAAAATTGGGGCTGAATTATGATAAGAACAATATAGATGCTATCCGGGCAGGCGTCCATGTAAATGCAGTTCAGAGTGCAGAAGAGGTTGCAGTACAGGAAGCCTTAAACGAAAAAGGTGAGATTTCGGAAGAAAAGCCTACCAAATATCAAGTTTCTTATACAGTGGGAAGCAATGATGTCCAAAATGCTTCCAGTTTTTCTAAAGAGATTCTTAGCACTATGCTGAATGTATATGTGGAAACTTTTGCTGAAAATCATGTGAACAGCGGGATACCCCTTTATGCTGTAGGCGGGATTTATGACAGAGACTATGATTACATAGAGATGGTAGAACTTCTGGATGATGCTATAGTGCGGGCTCTGGAGCAGTTGTCTTATAAAACGAGTGAAGACTTCCGCTCTTCCGAAACTGGTTATACATTCGCTGATCTTCGCCAAGAATTCTCTCTTCTCAAAAATATAGACCTGCCCAATGCGTATGCATATGTACTGGGAAACCGGGTGACAAAGGATCAGGATGTTTTAATCTCAAAATATGAGAACCGCATAAAAAACGCAACCTTGAAAAATGATGCGTCCTCCTCAGAGAGCGAAGGAATCGATGAGATTATCAATGCTTATGTGGAGATGATGCGCGGATCTAATAATACGGATTTTAC
Organism: Clostridia bacterium; assembly: GCA_910574475.1. Taxonomy (GTDB): domain Bacteria; phylum Bacillota; class Clostridia; order Lachnospirales; family Lachnospiraceae; genus Laedolimicola. Next base: position 22,443 of record CAJTAT010000016.1, read on the forward strand.
CAATGAATATATTCTGGGTGACGTTTATGAGGACTATGATAAACTGGATGATAATAAAGAGAAACAAACAATTGATCCCACCACAGAATATGATGATTTGATGAACAATTATGTGAAAGAGCGGACCTCATTTGAGGAGACTTTAATCGATATCGCTTACTCCCGATATATACTGGATGTATTTTCTGGCAATGTGAATGAACAAAGCGGTGTAACTGTTCAGGTTGGAGATACGCTTTCGGAACCTGTGACCTTTGATACTGATACTGTGATCAGCAGGGAAATTGTAAGCTCTGAGGAAAGCAAAAATATTGCCTATGAGATGGTAAAAGAGCTGACAGACAAGGTGGATACATTGTATCAGGTAACAATGGCTACTAATCAGGAATATAATCAGTTTGCTGGGGCGGAAAATATCGCCATCATGACAGACACAGTGACGGTACCATCCTTAAATCTGATGGTATATGCAGCTCTGGCTGTGATCCTGTTCGGCATGATCGGCTGTGTACTTGCCACAGTGATTGGCAGAGCACTTGAAATCTTTGACTATTATATGTTTACCGATCAGAAGTTAAACATTGCTAACCGTGCAGGGTGTGATCGTTATCTTGCAAAATATAGTAAGACACTTCTGCCCTCGGAATTTGCATGTATTTCAATTAAAATATCAGATATTGGAGAAAAAAATAAAACCTTTGGCAGAGAGAAATGTGACAAGATGTTAATTGATTTCTGCAAAATTCTTCGGGATATTTTGCCTTCGGACCGATCCTTTATCGCAAACAACGGTCTGGGACAGTTCATCTGTTTTCTGAAGAATTCGGATAAAGATCAAGCACACGCTTATATGCATGAGCTGGGGAGACTGTGTGTTGCCTATAATCAGGACAATGAATGTAAAGTATCTTATACCTGTGGCATTTCCATCAGCAACAAAAGCCAGATTTATGATATCAGGAAGCTTATGATTGATGCAATCAATAAGGCGTCAGGTGCAGTGATCCGCAAGATATCCTGATGAACATTCCTGGGTAAGATGAGGAAAAGGAATGAAGACAAATTACAGAGAGAAGTTGACAGGACTGGCTGCTTTTTTGCTGTTGACAGAAATATTCTATTTTTATGAATCCTATATTACAATTGCCGGATTTGGAGTCGGATATCAATATATTGGATGTATGATAGTGGCTGCTCTGGGATTTGGTTTGTTTTTGGTGGACCCAGATATAGACTGTTTTTATCACTCAGTAAAGACAGCAGGAGTATTGATGATCCCCTATATCATTATTCTACTGTTTTCTATGACAATTTGGATTTTTAATTTTACACCTCTCCGGCAGATAATCAGTGGTTTTTTTGAGCCAGCTTACATGATTCTGTGCCTCATCTGTGCAGCTTCTTTGGTATATATTCTGCGGGATCAAATGATGGAATATGCCTTTTGGGCACTGTCGACCGTTGTGGGGGTGATGGTTCTTCAAAGAATTCTGAAGTTTGGCGTATTCGGATTTTTCGAACGCCTAAGCAGATATTTGATATCTATGGGGAATGAAGCTACAGGCGTCTCTCTTGAGGCCACTAGTTTTTCTTATACCTTTGTGTTTTTTGGACTATATTATATTTTTTACAGGAAAGAAGATCCTGTGTGGAAACAGCTACTTCGTATGTTGATCATACTGTTTGGACTGCTTGTAACTTTTAAGAGAAGTGGCTTTATGGCCCTGGCTTTTGGCTTTGTGTGCGCTTTTGTATGTTTCCGTCTAAATGACAGGAACCGTAAATTATTTTTAAATTTTATAATTGTTCTTTTTATTTTATTTGCTTTTTTCTATATTCCTATCATTCGTTATGGGCTTTTTGAACGGATAGCCACCGCACTGGATATTAACACTTCCAGCCGTATACGAATCTATCGGTATTACGCGGACTATTATGATTTTGGCATTACTTATCTGGGAAGAGGACTGGGCTGGGTCAGGAGATTGATGGCCAGCGCCGAACGGTTCAATGTGGGACTCCAATCTGTGAACGTGCACTGTGACTATGTAAGATTGTACATTGAATTAGGGTTTTGGGGATATCTGTTCTGGATATTCACTGCTTTTCCCTGGGTTGTAAAGGGTACAGCGAGGGGAAACTCTGCTGAGAACGATGCTGTAATTCTGGGCACCTGTGTGGCTCTAGCTTCCTTGCGCATGACAGAGAATATCTCTTTTCTTTATTCGGCTACTCTGGGAATGAGCATTACGATTATGCAGTGCTCTTACAATACGAAATATAGATCGGGTATACAGTCCCGAAAGACATAGAAACTATGCAAGAGATTTTTAAAAAGCAGTCTGGAGATGGAGGATAGATGTGTATAGATAAGAAACCGCTTCAGGTGATTCAGGCTTGTGATTTGCAGGCCGGAGGGATTACCACTCTAATTTTGTCTATATGTGAGCAGTTAGATCGGCGGAAGGTTAATTTTGATTATCTGGTCTACCGGGATCAGGAGGAATTTGGCGACAGCAGAGTAAAGGCGCTGGGGGGAAGAAAGCTGATTGCGGATAATACGGGTGCTCCCAATAAGATGATGAAATTTCTCTGGAAATTCTTTCGAACCTGGAAAGTACTGAAAAAAGAAGGCGCAGATATTTTTCATATGAATGTATCTACGCCATACGATTGTCTGATGGGACTTGCGGCAAAGCTTGCAGGAATGAAAATCGTGATTTTACATTCCCACAATTCCCACTTAAAAAAAAGCGGGTTAGGACATCAGGTGTTTCAGGGCATTTGCAGAAGTCTTCTTCCTGTGTGTGGAGATTACTATTTTGCCTGTTCTGATTTGGCAGGGAAATTTCTGTATGGGAAAGCCCTTCAAAAAAAAGTGATTTATGTGAAGAATGGAATTCACACGGAAGAATTTCGTTTTCAGGATGAAGTGCGTAAAAAAATGCGGAAGGAGTATTCTCTGAGGGATGAGCTTATCATTGGAACTGTCGGACGGTTCTGCAGGCAAAAAAATCAAAAGTTTCTTCTGGAGATTTTTGCTGAGATTTTGAGTGTTTGTCCAAGCACCAGACTGCTGCTGATTGGACAAGGAGAGTTGGAAGAAGAGCTCATGGCTCAGGCAGAGGATCTTGGAATATTGAAAAGTTTGATTCATATTCCATCAACTGACAAGGTGAAAGAATTTCTTTGCATGATGGACGTCTTTCTCCTTCCCTCCCTTTTTGAGGGATTGCCTGTGGTAGGAGTAGAGGCTCAGGCATCTGGGCTTCCTTGCCTGTTTTCCAATAGAATTACAAAAGAAGTGAGGTTGACAGATCGAGCTTATTTTCTGGCTCTGGAGCATTCGGCAGAAGAGTGGGCGCGTTGCACAATCTCTGCAGCCAAAAAGGCTAGGGAGCATCGAAGCGGCTATGCAGATCAGGTGAGGGCTGCTGGATATGACATTAAGGATATTGCAGAGTGGCTGCAGGAATTTTATCTGAGTTTATAGAGAATGAGGGAGGCGTATGTATTTCTCAGTGATTGTTCCGGTTTATGGGGTGGAACCTTATTTGAAAACTTGTGTAGACAGTATTCTGAGACAGACTTTTAAAGACTTTGAATTGATCCTGGTGGACGATGAGTCGCCGGATGGCTGTCCGGCAATCTGCGATGCATATGCGGCAAAAGATCATCGGGTTCATGTAATCCATAAAAAAAATGGAAGAGCGGTAGAGGCAAGACGGGCAGGAGTACTGGTATCCAAGGGGCGGTATATTATCTTTGTAGACGGAGATGATTGGATTGCCCCCCAGTTTCTGGAACGTGGATATACACTGATGGAACAAACACAGGCCGACATAGTTCTTTTTGCATGTTCCATGGAGTATTCCGATCATTCGGAAGTCCGATACGAAGTGGTAGCGGAGGGCTTGTACGAAAGGGATGAGATAAAGAAACAGATCTATCCGGCGCTTCTCATGAATGTTCGCATGGAGCATATGCTCTATTATGTTTCTGGAAAAATATTCTGCCGATCTCTGGCAGAAAAAGGATACCTGGCGGTAAACACAAAAATTTCTCTAGGAGAAGATATGCTTTGTGCAGTATTAGCATATTTAGAAGCTCAGAGGGTTTACATTAGCCGGGAAGCATTAAATTTTTATCGTATTAGAGAGCAATCTGGATCCCATGGCTTTCAGCTCAGGTATTATCATCAGATTTCTCTGGTGCTGAGAGAATTGCAGATGCTTTCGAAAACTGTTGAAAATAACGAGCTTCCAAAGGACTTTGAAAGGCAAATAGATCGCTATGGAGCTTATATGTGTTTTGTCTCAATGGTGCATGCGGTGAACGACGGGCAGCTTTGCCAGCTGGGAGAGATTCGGCGGCAGATGAAACGACTGCAATTTCAAAAATGTATCAGCCAGGCAAAGTTTAAAGGGATTACACCGAAAACGAGAATTACGTATTTCTTATTTAAAAAGAATCAAATTTTATTATCTTATCTATTTTTATGGATCTGTCAGAAGGTGAAAGGGATTGATAAGAAAAAGGAGTGAAAAGGTAAGTGGAAGAACCATTGATTAGCATCATTATTCCTGTCTATAATGTGGAAGCATATGTGGAAAGATGCCTGAACTCAGTGATAAATCAGACCTATAAGAATCTGGAAATTATTCTCGTTAACGATGGTTCAACGGATGGAAGCAGAGCGGTCTGTGATACATATGCAAAGCAGGATGCACGAATTCAGGTCATTCACCTTGAAAAAAATCAAGGGGTTTCTCATGCCAGGAATGTGGGGAGCAGCAGAGCAAAGGGAGCCTATATTGGCTTTTTAGATGCAGATGATTACATTGAAACAAGTATGTATCAACGCTTGTATGAAAGCCTTGTGAAAAATCAGGCGGAAGTCAGTGTATGCGAAGGACAGAGAATCGGGTTTGGAAAATATACACGGCTTAGAGAAGACCCTGCCAGATATGCAGTTTCAGGGAAAGATGCGATTCCCTGTATGCTCCGCAAATGGTCCTGTGGCTGGGCAGTAAGCAACAAGCTGCTTGTCAGTAGCCTAGTAAAAAAATATCCTTTTGAAGAGAAAATTTACTGTGGAGAAGACCTTTTGTTTTTTTATCGGATCTTTAGGCATGCGAAACGTGTCAGCCATATACCAGAGAAGCTATACTATTATGTCTACAGAGAAAACAGCGCCATGCATGAGATATTTAATATCAGACAGTATACAGAATCCCAGGTATATGGATTTTTGCACCAGGATGTTCTGAAGCATTACCCCGATCTGGCTGTAGAATTTGAGCACAAAATTCTGTTAATTAACGAAAGGCTAGCTGTGAAGGTTATTGAGAGCAGAAAAGTTAAGGGAAGGCAGTTACACTGCTATTTGCATAAGTTCCGTAAAAATATCCGGCAGTATATGAGCAGAGAAGCATTATCCTATTTTGAAAGTAAAAAGATTGCGACCGAAGTAGTTTTGTTATATGCCAGTGCGGAACTATTCTGTGGTGTTGTGATTGTATATAAAAAATTGCGGGGCTGTCTGCGATGAAGCGCGTAGAGCGGAGCTGGAAAAACTTCTATTATGGAATTATTTCCCAGGGAATTTCTTCTCTGATGAGCTTTGTGATCCGTTTTGTGTTGATTCGCACTTTAGGGATGCAGGCTGTCAGTCTGAACGGTTTGTTTACAGAAGTTATTGCAATGCTGTCTTTGGCAGAACTAGGAGTCGGGTCGGCCATTGTATACCATTTATATGGGCCTTTGAAGGAAAAGGATGAGAAAAGGCTGGCACAGTTAATGAATCTTTACAAGACAGCTTACCGCATAATTGCATTGGTGATATTGGCTGTTGGACTGATGCTTTTACCTTATATTCATTTACTTGTCAGTAAAATTGACATTGATCGGGGATATTTAAGACTCGTATATTTTCTGTTTTTGGTTCAGACAGCGTCCTCTTATCTGTTATCCTATAAAACGTCTCTTTTGGGGGCAGATCAGAAAAACTATGTTGTGTCTTTGTACAACATGATAGTGCGTGTTGTATTTGATGGAATCACGATTATATTTTTGTTGGGAACCCACAATTATATTGTTTATCTGCTACTGCAGATTACCATGACCTTTTCCATCAATATTGCCATTTCGATTCAGGCAAACAGGTTATATCCGTTTTTGAAGCGGAAGGAACGCCTGCCTGTAAAAGAAGCAAAGCAAGTTCTTTCAAATATTAAGCATATTTTTGTTGAGGTACTTTCAGGGAAAATTATAAATTCAACAGATAATATTCTGATTTCTACTATGATTGGCACCTTGAATGTAGGAGCTTACAGTAGTTATACCATGATTGTACATGCCATAAGTGCACTTTTAATACAGATGCATCACGCTACGACAGGAAGTATTGGAAATTTAATGGCTGAGGGAAAGAACAGTTATACGGAAGTTGTTTTAAGACGGCTTACTTTTATTACTTATTGTCCGACTGTATTGGCGGCGGTCGGAGTTTATACGGTCTCGACTCCTTTTATCCGTCTTTTATATGGGGAAGAGTATTTGCTGCCTATGTCTATTGTATTTATGTGCGTGTTTAATTTCTTGTTTCAGACTATCAAAAATCCTCTTTGGTATATGGTAGGGATTTCTGGTTTTTTCGCACAGAATAAAAATATTGCGGTGCTTGGAAGTATTCTGAATTTAGTACTCTCCATTATACTTGGAAGAAGCTGGGGGATTCTCGGGATTGTGTTGGGAACAGGAGCTGCCCTGATCATTCAAGTGAGCCTGAAAGTGCTTCTGTTCTTCCGAAGGTTCTTACATTTGCCAGCGGGGGCGTATGTGTCTTTGATGGTACGGTTGATAGCTGTTGGCGTTTTGTGTATGCTGGGAGGCCAGGCAATCTGTAGATTGATTTCTGTAACGAATTTATACCTGAAAATTTTCCTCTATGGGATATGCTCGGAAGCATTGGCAATAGGAGTCAACCTTCTCTTTTTTCACTCTATACCAGAATTCCAATACGCCATAGAAACAGGAAAAGCATTGCTGAGGAAATATCTCCCCCAATATTTTTCGAATTGTTAAGAGGAGAATAAAAAGAATGTATGGCAAAAAAGGCCTGGTGTCCTGTGTAACACCAGTTTACAATGGAGAAAAATATTTGGCTTTCATGCTGGAGTCTGTTTTGAATCAGACGTATCCATTGGTGGAAATGATTCTGGTGGATGACGGTTCCACAGACCAGACCTTAGAGGTTGCAGAGAGCTATCGGGAAAAATTTGCAAAGAAGAATTATACTTATCATATTATACGCGCATCCCATAAATGTGCGTCAGCGGCGATTAATCAGGGACTTCCACTAGTGACAGGGGAATATTTGATATGGCCAGATAGTGACGATCTATTAGAGCCGGAGTCTGTCAAAACGCGGGTGGAATTTTTAGAGAAACATTCCCAATATAAAGCTGTCCGCTCTATTATGTACTATTTTGATGAGAAAGGGCGGCTTGAAAAAGGGGATGAGAAATTGGGAGAACTGGACAGAGAAACACTTTTTTTTGATATTTTAGAGACAAAGACATTTGTGTGCTGTGGTTGTTATATGTTTCAGACAGAAGAATTTTTTTCTATTTACCCTGAACGCCAGATTCCAGAATATTCAGTGGGGCAGAACTTTCAGATGCTGCTTCCCTATCTGTATCGATATTCATGTCATACGATACCTGAAAAGCTATATGGTGTGAGAGTACATCAAGACAGTCATTCCCGAAGGGCTATGACTCAGGAAGAGGAAGAACAGCGATTTCGGGATTTTGAGCGGTTAATAGACGAGGTCAGTAATGCCAGCGGCATCCGCCATATAAAGGAAAAAATTTGGATTCGCTGCTGGAAGCTATGGCGTCGTCGCAAAATTGCATTAAAATACGGAAGAAGAAAAGAATCGGTGAAAGCGAAGCTTGCTTTAATGTTATATGGAAGAATCAAAATACATGAAGAGTTACTTAAATATATTAGATATTGGCTGGGATTACAGGAGGAAGGAACATGAAGGGGTTATTTGAACAGAAAAATTGCTGCTGTGGCTGTGGTGCCTGTATGGCAGCTTGCCCTTCCCAAGCGATTGAAATGGTGTCAGATAGGGAAGGGATTCCCTATCCCAAGATCATACAGGAAAAATGTGTTGACTGTGGACAGTGTAAACGGGTTTGCCCTGTGAAGCATCACAATTTTATAGAAAGAGAGCGGCTGTATTTTGGAGCCCAGGCAAAAGACGATTCTCTGCGTTTTTCCAGTTCATCAGGTGGAGTTTTTCCGGTTTTAGCACAGCATATCTTAAAACAAGGCGGTGTGGTATTTGGAGCAGCTATGGAGGCAGATGGTACCGTACGTCACAGAGATATTCAGATGCTCTCAGATTTGCCATTGTTGCAGAAAACAAAATATGTCCAAAGTGATATGGGCGATTGTTATGAAAAGATTGCACGGTATTTAAGGGGAGGCGGCCAGGTACTTTTTACAGGAACCCCATGTCAATGCCAGGCCCTGAAGCTGTACCTGGGAAAAGAGAGGGAAAATCTCATACTGGTAGATCTGGTTTGCTATGGAGTGCCGTCACCAGGGATTTGGAAGAAATATGTAAGAGAATTGGAAAGTAAATACAAAGGAAAATTTGCCGGATACTGTTTTCGGGACAAAAGAGAGAAGGACAATGGTCATACAGTATCTGTTCGAATCGGAGACAAAGAATATGCATGTCCTATGAGGCAGGATTCTTTCTGTAGAGTATATTTTCGAAATTATACCATCCGCCCGGCATGCTCTTCCTGTGAGTTTTGTACTGTGAACAGAGAGAGTGATATGACTCTGGGAGACTTCTGGGAGATTGAGAAACGAAAGCCAGAAATGGATGATGGTATGGGTACTTCTATGGTGATTTTACACAGTGAAAAAGCTAAAAAAATATGGGAGGAAATCAAAAAGGAATTTCGATACTTTCCATGTGAAAAAGAAGAAATTTTGCAGCCCAGACTGTGTACTCCCTCAAAACCCTCATCAAGAAGAGGTCGATTTATGTTTCTAAATCGCTTTTTATCCTTAAGTATGGCTGAAAGGCTTTTGAGGAGGTAAGAATTGGCGTGATTGGTATTTTAACATTCCATTGGGCGGATGACTGCGGAGCAATGCTCCAGGGTTACGCTCTGAAAACCTTTATCAATAAATATCAAAAAGCAATTTTTATACCCTACTTTCCGAAACCGCTGCGATCCCGCTATTGGCTGATCCGGTTTTATAAAAAAGATCGCCTTTGGCGAAAAGGATATAAGATGATAAGACAATTGGTTCCCTGGAATTTCTACAGGAGTGTCAGGACAAAGTCTTATATGTGCGATTTTCGTAAGAATTATTTACTGGAGGATAGAAGGCGTCTTAGTACCTCAAGAGAGATTTATGAATCAAGTAAAGAGATTCAGACCTATGTAGTGGGAAGCGATCAGGTATGGAACCCGGAGATTACAGAAGGGCTTCAGGAAGGCTATTTTTGTACCTTCCGTCAGTGGAAAAAGGACAGTGCCCGCTATCTTACATACGCAGCCAGTATTGGTTCAGACCATTTAGAAGAGAAATATTACAAATCTTTTTCAAATCTTTTGAAGAACTTTGATACAATTTCACTGAGAGAAGCAGGAGCCCTTCCTTTTATGAGAAAAATGTGCTCTCAGGACTTAAAAGTAGTTTTAGATCCAGTATTCTTGTTGGAAAAGGAAGAATGGGAAGCTTTAATTGGAAAAAGTATAAAGAGAAAAAGAGGCTATATTGCAGTTTACCACACAGAATATAACCAGGAGATGGCCAACTATTTAAATCAGTTGGAGACAGCGACGGGGCTTGATGTGTTGATCATAAATCCTGGAAAAATCCACTGGACAGAGAATGAAAAGTGTACAGTTGGCTATGGGCCATTAAAGTTTTTGGAGCTGATTTATCATGCGGATTATATTGTGACAAATTCCTTTCATGGAACATCGTTCTCTATTATTTTCCAGAAACAGTTCCTTGTATTTCGTCACAGTACGTTTGGGGCTAGAGTACGAGATCTTCTGAAGGCTTCCTGTCTGGAAAGGCGGGCAGTCTCTATGGCAGATGAAGCAGCAGAGCGGATGGATGAGAACATAGACTGGGAGCATGCGAGAGCAGCTTTGAGAGAAAAAATAGAATATTCCAGGAATTATATAAAGGAAGAAATTGTATGATTGAAGAGTTAAGACGGCAGCAGATGGAAGAGGTTCAAAGAAAAATTGTAGAGGCAAGAAGGAAGCGAAGAAAATGGCTGACTATGTTGATTTCCTGCTTGCTGCTGCTTTTTATAGTCGGAGGAATCGCTTACGAGATCCATTTGAATCAAGATTTTGAAACTACCTATTACCAATTGGAATCAGAAAAATTAAATACAACCATAAAGATTGCTGTTTTGTCTGATTTGCACGACAAGGAATATGGCACGGACAACAGTGAACTGATTGAAGCTATCCGAAAGGAGCAGCCGGATCTCATCGCTATGATTGGAGATATGGTGAACGATGACGATCAGGAATTTACAATCGTTCAAAATCTGTGCCGGGATCTGGGAGAGATTGCTCCTGTGTATTATACATTGGGAAATCATGAAGGAACTTTAATGTACAGCCGGATGGATTCAGTAGCCCTGGATAAACTGCTAGAAGAAGAAGGGGTGACGGTCTTAATTAACCAGAGTGTCGAATTTAAAAAAGGGGACTCAGTAGTCCAGATTGCAGGGATTTCTAATGAGGCAGCGGCATACGATCAGTGGGCGAGAGAAAAAATGGAAGATTTCTGGAAGCTTGAGGATTATAAGCTTGTTCTTTCTCATTTCCCTGATCTTTATTATAGTAAGCTGGCAGATGCAGAGTTTGATCTGGCCTTAGCTGGACATTACCATGGCGGATTAATACGCCTCCCCAAGATCGGAGGCCTGTACCATCCAGAAGGAGGCTTTCGGCCGAAATACTCCGGCGGCGAATACACTCTGACTAACGGGACTCTTATTGTTTCCCGAGGAATCGGAGGGCATGGTATGATTCCAAGGATCAATAACCGGCCAGAACTTGTAATCATTGAGATAAATTAAAGAAATGAGGAAAGAGCTATGTATATTATTTATACCATCAGACCTTTATTTAAACTCTTATTACTTATGATTCCTGCTCTATGGGGAACCCTGGTAGTTGCTAATTATATGTGGAAGAGGCAGACACTGCAGATAAAGGAGGGATTGCAAAGATTCAGGAAACGGCTTCCCCTTATTCTGTTTACTGCAATTTTGGGCAGTGCTCTCTGTATGACATATTTTATAACTGGGGAACCCTATTCTAGCAGCGTGAAAATGAGTTATACCTATCCTAAGGCTTCTAAAGGGCTTACACCCAACAATACCACTCTAGATGTGAGCGAGGCTTTAAGTAATGAAGTGCTTGAAAGTGTAGTGGAATCGGGAGAATTGGGAAATCTGTCAGCAGATGAGTTGAAAAATACTCTGAGCATCAGAAATGTGAAGCAAAGAGGTTCTGTTTCGGCAGATGATCTGTATGTTTCCACAGAATATTCTATCTCCTATTATGCGTCAGAGAAGACTGCATCTGTAGATAAAGATAAGATATTAAAAGCAGTGACGGATGCATATTATGACCACTTTGAGGAGCAGTATGGAAGAAGGACAGACGTCCTGGAAGGGGACTTTTCTGAGGTTTCTGAGCTTGATTATCTGGACGTCCATACGTATCTGAATAGCCGGATTGATACGGTCATTGATTATATGAAAATGTGCAGTAAAGAGAACTCAACCTATGTGTCGGAAGCTACACAGGAAAGCTTTTCCTCTGTGAGGGATAAGGCTCAGAATTTTAAAGATGTGTCCCTAGAGCGATATGAATCTTATGTGTTGAAATATGGACTTTCTAAGGATAATGCCCAATATATTTCCCGCTTAAATCATGAAAATCGCATAGAAAATGTGGAATATCTTAAAAATCTTGCTGCTTATCGAGTTCGGATTGCTGCCATTGCCCGTTATGACGGAGATATTACACGTGCAGTGCTAGTTCCCACAAGAGATGAGTCGGGAGAGTTCTATCAGTCCAGAACAAAAATCGGTACAGATTATTTTGCAGCAGAAGCCAACAAGCATTTGACATATGCCACGACTAACCAGCTAAACATTGAGACGAATAATTACCATATCGAGAGCCTTTCTACGCCTGCTGAAAGTGCCAGTTACAGGCAGGAGGCAGATAAGATGGTAGAAGAGTTGAAAAATGAAATTACTTCCATTACAGCTCAAGCCATAGAAACGATCAGAGAGTATGACAGAGAGACATCAAAGGGCTATATTAGTTTTGCTTTTCAAGATGAAAATGCCAATACAAGATCTCATATAAAAAGGACAATATACTATGGAGGCGGGGTATTTGTAATTTTATCGGCTGCGGTTATAACGAATTCCGATCTGTTGCTGAAGAGAAAGAAAAAAAGTAAGTTGAAGGTAGTAGAAGGAGCTGAGCATAAATAGATTGTGGGAAGCGTATTGGGAGATAGTCCTATATGAAAAAAATATCGATTATTATTCCGATGTATAACTCAGAAGCTTTTATACGTCAAACCATTCAATCAGTTATCCAACAAACATATAGTAACCTGGAAGTTCTTGTGGTTGATGATGGTTCCACAGATGAAGGAGTAAAAATATGTAGGGAACTGAGTTTGGCGGATAATAGAATTCATGTGTATTCTTTGGAAAAGAGAGGCGTTTCGGCTGCGAGAAATTATGGGCTTTCCATTGCAAATGGTGAATATATATTCTTCCTGGACAGTGATGATATGATTTACCCATCGCTTCTAAAAGAACTGCTCTGTCAGATGGAAGAACAAGAGGCTGTGTTGGGCTTTTGCAGTTATATGAGGCTGGATTCTAAGGAAATGGATGCATTAGAAGAAGTCCCCTATGAGAAGGAAAGGTGTGATTGCCAGAGCGCAAAAGGTGAGGCAGTCCAGGAGTGGTTTCACAAAACATATAAAAATGACATGTCTGGCATTGGTGGCAAAATGTTTCGGGCAGAGATGTTGGGAAGCTTGAGATTTGATGAGAATCTTATGAACGGGGAAGACACTTGGTTTGTATATCATTTCGCCTCTCAGGGTGCGCAAACAGTTTTTCTGCCTCAGAAATGGTATTACTATAGGAAACATTCAGGAAGTGTGACGAATTCTTCTGCAATACTTTTTGGAGAGAAGTATTTTGAAAGCACGAAGAGAATCCGGGACAGCGAATATCAAAAGAAAAATTTAGATTTTGCATTGGAATGGGAAATGTATTTCATTTACCAAATGGAGAAAAAATATCTAGTGTTAAAAGAGATAGGTAAGAAAAAGGAATACAGAAAAGTAAAAGAGATTGCAAGGGGTGAACGAAAACACCCCTTGTATTCTCTGATTAGTCGAAAAGAGCGAAGCTTATTTTTCAGCTGTTTTTATTGTATTCCATTATTTCGTCTTCAGAGATATTTGATTTATCTCTGTTCAAAGTGGAAGCAGCGCTTATGTAGGCTACTGTAAAAGGATGGGCAGGAGGTTTAGAGGATAATGAAGATACCTGTTTGGGATGAGTCAGGCAAAAGCGAAGTGGGTATGTTAGAAATGTTTCGATACCTGATAAAAAATTTGGACAAAAATGGAGATAGGGATTGGAAAATATTGGCTTTTTCTTATCTTTTAAGCCCAATTGTAGATGTTTTTAGTTTTTCCATTATGATTTACATTATCAATAAAGTCACCAATGAAAATAAAGCATCACCAGAATTGATTTTGTTTACTTTATGTATGGTTGGCATCTCTACATTTAAGTGTCTGTTTGAGATATATAAAAGCAAGATTTCCAATCGTTTCTTGTATGACGGTGCTCAGAAATTATCCATGAAAATATATGAGATGTTGCTCAAAGAGGAATTGACAGAGCACAATCAGAAGAGCGCCATGCAGGTATTGACGATGGTACGTCACGATACAACAAACTGTATTCAGATTATTGTATCCTGTATTAAAGTATGGACGAATTGTATTACTTTAGCCGGATATGCTGCAGTATTGATTTATGTCACAAAGTGGGTAGGTGTGGTAAGCGGCATTGTATTGGTATTATTTATGGCCCTGATTTTTCGTCAAACACATGCAAGAATGCTCATTTATGGAGAAAAAAGTCGGAAGTATTCTATACGGACAAATGCTCAGATTACCATTGCCTATGGTTCTTTTAAAGAAATGAAAATTGATGATCGTTCAGCATTGGTTCTGAAAAAATATCAAGATGCAAGTACACAATATGCGCAAATACAAGGGGAATATCAATATAAATCAAATAGTATGGGAGTTCTTTTGCAAAATTCTGTTATGGGTGCTATGTTTTTAATACTTGCAGTGATTTTGACAGCAGGCTCAAATCTGGCCGTTATATTTGCCCCCCTCGTGGTGTACGTTACAGCACTGATTCGCATGTTACCTCTGGCACATAATATTTTAAGTGGACTAAACAGTGTGGAGTTTGGGAAAAAATCATATGGCACGTTAAAGAAGGCTATTACAAGCTATATGGAGTATAAGGCAGAAGAAGAAAAATCTAAAGAGGTTCGGCAAAAAAACTTGACGTTTTTAAAGGGACTTTCTGTTAGGAATCTGACTTTTGGCTATCGTGAAGATGTGAAATTGTTTGACAATGCCTCTATTGACATTCCGGTAGGATGCTCAGTTGCTATCATTGGGGTTTCCGGGGTGGGAAAGACTACATTTTTAGATTTGATTTTAGGATTATTAAAACCCCAAAGTGGAAATATTTTTTATGATGATTATGATATTGTTTCACATACAGATCAAGATGGGGTCTGCAGAGCAGATGTAGGCCAGTTGGTGAGTTATATTCCTCAGACAGTTTATCTAAATGGGGAGACAATTCAAAATAATGTTGCTTTTTTTGAAGAGGAAGATCAGATTGAAGAGGAACGTGTAGTAGAGTGCTTGAAATGTGCCCAGATATGGGAAGATGTAAAGAATATGCCGGATGGGCTCAATACTTTGATTGGGGAAAACGGCCTTGCAATTTCTGGAGGCCAGAGACAGAGAATCGCATTGGCCAGAGCCCTGTATAAAGACTTTGAACTTCTTGTTATGGATGAGGCTACGGTAGCTCTGGATATGGAGACAGAAAAAGCAGTGATTGATTCCATACGTGAGATAAAGAAAAACAAGACGTTACTTATGGTGACACACCATATGAGCCTGGCCAATGAATGTGACCATATCTATAGGATAGAAAATAAGAAAATTGTGCAGGTGAAGTGAGAATATAAAAAATGTAAACCTTGCCTTGACTAGTATTCTGTCCAGGCAGTATAATAAGCGATGATATAAAGAAATAGAAAGAAAAAAATGTCAGCGCTTGGTATGCGCCAAGGAGTAAGAATGAAGACAAGAAAGACAAAAATTATCTGTACTTTGGGGCCGGCCTCAGAGTCAGAACAGACCGTACGGGAATTGATGCTTGCAGGCATGAATGTAGCTCGTTTAAATTTTTCCCATGGAACACATGAAGAGCAGAGAGGGAAGCTTGAGATAGTAAAGAAGGTTCGAAAAGAGCTGAAACTTCCGGTAGCCCTGCTTTTAGATACAAAAGGCCCGGAGATCCGCACAGGCGATGTGGAAGGCGGCAGGATAGAGCTAAAAAAGGGACAGAGCTTTATATTGACTACAAAAGAGATCCTTGGAAATGAGAGCACAGTTTCCATCACCTACAAGGATCTGGTAAAGGATGTGGAGCAGGGAGACGCGATCTTGATTGATGACGGACTGATCGAACTGAAAGTCAATCAAGTGACAGAAAAAGATATCTTTTGCAGCGTGAAAAATGGAGGCGTGATTTCCAATCGAAAGGGGATCAATGTGCCTGGTGTAAACTTAAATCTGCCCTTTGTCAGTGAAAAAGATTATGAGGATATTCTTTTTGGTATTGAGGAGGGCTTTGATTATATTGCGGCTTCCTTTACCAGGAGTGCAGAAGATATACTTGAGATACGCAAGGTTTTGGATGAGAAAAACTGTCATCACTTGAAGATCATTGCAAAGATTGAAAATCTTCAGGGGGTGGAGAATATTGATGAAATTTTGAGGGTTTCTGACGGCATTATGATAGCCAGGGGAGACATGGGCGTGGAGATTCCCCTGGAGGAAGTTCCTCTTATCCAAAAAAAGCTCATACGTAAGAGCTATGAGATCGGGAAACCTGTAATCACTGCCACACAGATGCTTGATTCTATGATGAAGAATCCAAGACCCACCCGGGCAGAGACTACAGACGTGGCAAATGCCATTTATCAGGGGACCAGTGCGATTATGCTTTCTGGAGAGACGGCTTCCGGCCAGTATCCGGTGGAGGCTTTAAAAACTATGGTTCGGATTGCAATCCGTACAGAGGAAGATATTGATTACGACGCACGTTTTAAGCAGAGAACGGTCATGGAAAAACCAGATATTACAAATGCGGTGTCCCATGCTACCTGTACCACGGCTGTTGATTTACATGCGTCTGCTATTATTACGGTGACAAAGTCGGGACGGACGGTAGGTATGGTATCCAAGTATCGCCCGGGATGTACGATCATCGGCTGTTGTATGGATGATTATGTGTGCCGCCAGCTTAACCTTTACTGGGGAGTACAGCCCATACTACTGGAAAAGAAAAAGAATGCAGAAGAGCTGTTTCGTCATGCAGTGAAGGCTGCAGAGCAGGAGGGCTTAGTATCCAGAGGGGATTTGACCGTTCTGACAGCGGGCGTCCCCCTTGGCGTCACAGGAACGACGAATCTGATTAAGGTTCAGGTAGCCGGCCAGATTTTGGTGACAGGAGAGGGAATCAGCCATAAAAAGGTCAGTGGACCTATCTGTGTAGCCAAAGACGCCAAAGAATTAAAGCAGAATTTTCATGCAGGAGATATCATTGTCATTCCAGAGACAGACAATGAAATGCTGGCTGAGATAAAAATGGCCAAGGCCATTGTGACTGAGCGGGAAGGGAGCAACTCCCACGCCGCCATTGTGGGCCTGGCACTTGACATCCCCGTCATCATAGGTGCTGCCAGCGCCACAGACATCTTAAAACACGGCGCAGTCGTGGCCGTAGACGCAGAGACCGGTACCGTGTCCAGCAATAGCTAGTTCTAGATCCCCGTGTGCTGGTAGGGCCGAAACGGTACTTACAATAGGAGGAAGATTCATGGCGGAAATGACACCCATGATGCAGCAGTACCTAAAGACAAAGGAAGAGTACAAAGACTGTATTTTATTTTATCGCCTGGGCGATTTTTACGAAATGTTTTTTGAGGATGCTTTGACAGTATCCAAGGAATTGGAGTTGACACTGACAGGAAAAAGCTGTGGCCTTGAGGAACGCGCACCTATGTGTGGCGTTCCTTATCATGCTGTGGAGGGTTACTTAAACCGTCTCGTCTCCAAAGGCTACAAGGTGGCCATCTGCGAGCAAGTGGAAGATCCCAAGCTGGCGAAAGGTTTGGTGAAGAGAGATGTAACTCGAATAGTTACACCTGGTACAAACTTAAATACAGTAGATGAATCCAGGAATAATTACCTCATGTGCATTGTCTATCTGTCGGATCGGTATGGGGTATCTACGGCAGATATCACTACAGGGGACTATCTGGTGACAGAGGTGGACTCTGAGCGAAAGCTTTTGGATGAAATTAATAAGTTTTCACCTTCGGAGATTATCTGCAATGAAGCCTTTTCCATGAGCGGCATAGATATGAATGATTTGAAATTTCGTCAGGGTATCAGCATCTATCCGCTGGAATCCTGGTATTTTGACGATGAGCTCTGCAAAAGGACCTTACTGGAACATTTTAAAATATCCAGTCTGGAAGGACTGGGGCTCAGCGGATTGAGCTGTGGGACGATAGCTGCGGGGGCTTTGCTCAAATATTTGTATGAGACACAAAAAAATTCCCTGTCTCATATGACAAGCCTTCAACCCTATACCATCGGCAAGTACATGATTATAGACAGTTCCACCAGGAGAAATCTGGAGCTGGTAGAGACTTTGAGGGAAAAGGCAAAAAGAGGGTCTCTACTTTGGGTGTTGGACAAGACCAGGACAGCCATGGGGGCTAGAACGCTGCGCAGTATGGTGGAACAACCTCTTATTGCCAGAGGTGAGATCGAAAAGCGTCTCGAGGCTGTGGCGGAGATGAAGGAAACTGTGATTACAAGAGAAGAATTGCGGGAATACTTAAATCCCATCTATGATCTGGAACGTTTGATTGGACGAATCAGCTATCAGACAGCCAATCCCAGAGACTTGATTGCTTTTAAGACCTCCCTGGAAATGCTGCCTCACATCAAACTACTTATGGGAGAATTTCATTCCCCCTTACTGGTGGAATTGTGCCAGGAGCTGGATATACTGGAAGATTTGCAGTCTATGGTGGACAAAGCAATTCAGGAGGATCCGCCAGTGTCGATTCGGGATGGAGATATTATCAAGGATGGATTTCACGCGGATGTAGACAAATACCGCCATGCGAAGACAGAGGGAAAAAGCTGGCTGGCGAAGCTGGAGTCCCAGGAGCGGGAGAATACAGGAATTAAAAATCTGAAGATTAAATACAATAAGGTCTTTGGCTATTATTTGGAGGTGACGAATTCCTATAAGGATCAAGTACCAGATACGTATATGCGCAAACAGACCCTGGCCAATGCAGAGCGTTATATTACGCCAGAATTAAAAGAACTAGAGGATACCATTCTCGGGGCTGAGGATAAACTGGTGTCCCTGGAGTATGATCTGTTCTGTGAGCTGCGGGAAGCAATTGCCGCCCAAGTGTTGCGGATTCAGCGGACAGCCAAAGCCGTTGCCATGATTGATGTATTTGCCTCCCTGGCCTTTGTGGCAGAGCGGAACAACTATGTACGTCCTCAGATGAACGAGAAAGGTGTTCTTGACATCAAGGGAGGCCGCCATCCTGTAGTGGAAAAAATGATTGAGAATAGCATGTTTATTCCCAACGATACTCACCTGGACAACCATGACAGGCGGATTTCTATTATTACAGGGCCTAATATGGCTGGAAAATCTACCTATATGCGTCAGACAGCGCTTATAGTGCTAATGGCTCAGATTGGAAGCTTTGTGCCTGCGGAAAGCGCCAAAATTGGAATCGTAGATCGAATCTTTACCCGTGTGGGCGCCTCCGATGATCTGGCGTCTGGTCAGAGTACTTTTATGGTGGAGATGACGGAGGTGGCAAATATCCTTAGAAATGCCACCAGTAGCAGCCTTTTGATCCTGGATGAGATTGGAAGGGGAACAAGCACCTTTGACGGATTGTCCATTGCCTGGGCAGTAATTGAATACATCAGTAACCCACGGATTCTGGGAGCAAAAACACTTTTCGCCACCCACTACCATGAACTGACAGAATTGGAAGGCTCTTTAAGCGGAGTCAATAATTACTGCATTGCCGTAAAGGAAAAAGGCGATGATATTGTATTTTTGCGAAAGATTATCAAAGGCGGAGCAGATAAAAGCTATGGAATTCAGGTGGCAAAGCTGGCTGGCGTACCAGAGCAGGTCATTGAGCGTGCCAAGGAGCTGGCAGAGGAGCTTGGTGCGGCAGACATTTCTCTGAAACCTAAGGTAGTTCCCGCAGAGCTTGGGATGGAAATGGAGCAGATTTCCCTGTTTGATACAGTGAAAGATGATGATATAATCACAGAGATACGTGACATGGATCTGGGAAATATGACCCCTATAGACGCTTTAAATACCATTTACCGCCTTCAGAACAAGGTGCGGAACCGGTGGTGATTATTTAGATGGCGGAACGGACGCTATGTCCATACATGAAAGATATAGAAAAGGAAAGCAGGATAACATATGGCACAAATAGCATTGCTTGATCAGCAGACCATTGACAAAATTGCAGCGGGAGAAGTCATTGAGCGTCCAGCTTCTGTGGTGAAGGAGCTGGTAGAAAATTCCATTGATGCTGGAGCCACGGCAGTCACTGTAGAGATACGCGACGGGGGGATTTCCTTTTTGCGGGTGACTGATAATGGCAGTGGCATTGAGCAGAGTCAGGTAGCCATAGCTTTCCTGCGCCATTCCACCAGTAAAATTCGTGTGGTGGAGGATTTGTTTCAGGTGGGCTCCCTGGGATTTCGGGGAGAGGCATTATCCAGCATTGCAGCTATTGCTATGGTGGAACTTATCACAAAGACAAAAGATGCGGAGGCCGGCGTGCGTTTTTGCATGGAAGGCGGTGTGGAGAAAACGCTTGAGGAAATGGCAGCGCCGGAGGGCACCACTTTTTTGGTGAGAAACCTTTTTTATAATACTCCTGCCCGCAGGAAATTTTTGAAATCCCCTATGACAGAAGCTGGATACATCAGTGATTTGTTGGAGCGTTTAGCCCTGTCCCACCCGGAGATTTCTTTTCAGTTTATTAATAATGGGCAGACAAAGCTGCATACTGCCGGAAATCATAATTTAAAGGATGTGATTTACCATATCTACGGTCGGGAAGTTGCCGGGAATTTAGCAAAGATCGATGCAGAGAAAGGCTCTGTGAAGGTGACGGGCTTTATTGGGAAACCTGCCATATCCCGGGGAAACAGAGGCTTTGAGAATTATTTTATTAATGGAAGATATGTGAAGAGCAGTTTGATTGCTAAGGGGATTGAGGATGCTTACCGGACTTTTATGATGCAGCACAAATACCCATTTACTGTCCTTCATTTTGAGATAGACAGAAACCTTTTGGATGTGAATGTTCATCCTACAAAAATGGAGCTGCGTTTTTCCAATCAGGAAGAGTTGTATCATTTTGTGGAAGAGACTGTTCGGGAGGGTTTGACACAGAAAGAACTCATCCCAGAGGTGAAGCTTGTGAAAGAGGAAGTCTCTGCAAGGTTCAGACCGGAAAACTGGATGACGGCAGAAAGAGCCAGGGCGGCGGAAAAGAAGGAGAAGGTTCAAAAGGACTGGAGGCAGACAGAAGCACTACAAGTGCAGACAGAAAAAGCTGGGGCAAAAGCAGGAAATACAGTGGAGACGGCCAGGACGCCTCAGGAGAGAAATCTGGAATATTTCCTTCAGCAGATGAAAAAACGGGTGACAGAAGAATTTGAGGCCCAAAAGGAAAACGGATCAGCTGCGATAAACCTTAAGGAAGAACTCAAGACGGCTGGAATGGAATCTAAAGGAGAGTCCAAGTCTCCAGAGAAAAGGCTTATGCGGGAAACTGGAGCTTATGGGGAGACAAAGCTGTCAGAAACCCATTTGGACAACAAAGGAAGAGACTCCAATAAAAAGATATCTGAGGATGCAGAGCAGTTGGAGTTATTTGATCACGAGCTTTTAAATCCGGCTACAAAATCAGAGATTCAGGTGATTGGCCAGTTGTTTGAGACCTATTGGCTGGTTCAGTTTGAAGATAAATTTTATATGATCGATCAGCATGCCGCCCATGAAAAGGTGCTGTATGAACGGACGCTGAAGAGCTTAGAGAAAAAGGAAGTAACTTCTCAAATGGTAAGTCCGCCTTTGATTTTGTCCCTGACTATGCAGGAGGCGGGGAGGCTTAAGGAATACCTTCACTATTTTACAGAGCTGGGATTTGAGATAGAGCCATTTGGAGGTAAGGAATACGCGGTGAGTGCCGTTCCGGGAAATCTTTTTGGAATTGCGGAGAGGGAGCTGTTTTTGGAGCTTTTGGACAGTTTGGAGAGTGTGGGAAATAAAAATTCCAGACTGGTTCTGGAAAAGATCGCATCCATGTCCTGCAAAGCGGCGGTGAAGGGTAGGCAGCGCATGAGCCATCCAGAGGCAAAGGCTCTGATTGAGGAGTTGTTGACCCTGGATAATCCTTACAACTGTCCTCACGGCCGGCCTACCATTATTTCTATGACAAAGCAAGAGATTGAAAAAAAGTTTAAGAGGATTGTATAATGGCAGAGAAGAAGCAAAAAAGTACCAACTGTGAATATTGCGGCAACTATGTATATGATGATGAGTATGGATATTATGTCTGTGAGATAGATTTGGACGAAGATGAAATGCGCCTCTTTGTTCAGGGAAGTTTTCACAGTTGCCCCTATTTTCAGTATGGAGATGAATACAGGATTGTTCGCCATCAGATGTAGACTGGAAGGAAAGGATGAATATTTAAATGGAAAGCTATGTAAATGAAATAAAGAAGAGGAGAACCTTTGCTATTATTTCTCACCCAGATGCAGGAAAGACCACGTTGACAGAGAAATTTCTGCTTTATGGGGGAGCTATCAACCTGGCTGGTTCTGTAAAAGGGAAAGCTACAGCCAGGCATGCAGTGTCCGACTGGATGGAGATTGAAAAAGAGAGAGGAATCTCTGTAACCTCCTCTGTATTGCAGTTTAACTACAATAATTTCTGCATCAATATTTTGGACACTCCTGGCCATCAGGACTTCTCCGAGGACACCTATCGTACACTGATGGCTGCTGATTCAGCCGTAATGGTCATTGACGGATCCAAGGGTGTGGAAGCTCAGACGAGAAAATTGTTCAAAGTCTGTGCCATGCGTCACATTCCTATCTTTACTTTCATCAATAAGATGGACCGTGAGGCTATGGATATTTTTGAGCTTTTGGATGATATTGAAAATGAGCTGGGGATTGCAACCTGTCCTGTGAACTGGCCCATTGGTTCCGGTAAAGAGTTCAAAGGCGTCTTTGATCGAAATACTCATAAGGTTCTGCTGTTCTCAGACACAGAAAAAGGAACAAAAGAGGGGGAGGAGAGAGAACTCTCTATTGATGATCCAGCCATTGACGAACTGATGGCGCCAGGTCAGAAAGAAAAACTGATGGATGACATTGAACTTTTAGACGGAGCCAGCGCAGAGTTTGATCAGGAACAGGTAAGCAGGGGAGAATTGTCCCCGGTATTTTTTGGTTCTGCCCTGACCAATTTTGGTGTGGAGACCTTTTTACAGCACTTTTTACAGATGACCACCTCACCTCTTCCCAGAAAAGCAGATGTGGGCGTGATTGACCCCATGGAAGAAGAATTTTCTGCCTTTGTATTTAAAATACAGGCCAATATGAACAAAGCTCACAGGGATCGAATTGCATTTATGCGTATTTGCTCTGGAAAGTTTACTGCTGGTATGGAGGTGAACCATGTACAGGGTCAGAAGAAGATTCGCCTGTCCCAGCCTCAGCAGATGATGGCCCAGGATCGAAAGATTGTGGAAGAAGCCTATGCAGGCGACATTATCGGTGTCTTTGACCCAGGCATTTTTTCCATCGGCGACACCATTTGTATGCCGGGAAAAAGAATTCAGTATGAGGGGATTCCTACCTTTGCACCGGAACATTTTGCAAGAGTCCGTCAGATGGATACCATGAAGCGCAAGCAGTTTGTCAAAGGGATCGAGCAGATTGCTCAGGAAGGCGCCATTCAGATTTTCCAGGAATTTAATACTGGTATGGAAGAAATCATTGTGGGCGTAGTAGGCGTTCTGCAGTTTGACGTGCTCAAATACCGCCTGGAAAATGAGTACAATGTGGAGATTAAAATGGAGCCTTTGCCCTATGAACATATTCGCTGGATTGAAAATGAGGAGATTGACATGGGCAAGCTGGTAGGAACTTCTGATATGAAAAAAATCAAAGATCTCAAAGGGCGCCCCCTGCTTCTCTGGGTAAATTCCTGGAGCGTGGGAATGACCTTGGAGCGAAATCCGGGACTGGAGCTTTCGGAATTTGGGAGGTAGTATGAAGCAAGAAACTGTTTCTGAAGCTATTCTCTCTGATTATATTTCTAATTGCGATTGTATTGAAGGTATGAAAGCCCTTGGGGATAATTGCGTAGATTTGATTATTGCAGATCCTCCTTATAATCTTTCAAATAGTGGCGATTGGAAATGGGATAATAGCGTCTCACTTTCTGGCATGGGTGGCAATTGGAATATTACAAATGAGGATTGGGATCATATGCCCCTGGAGGATTATTTCGCTTTTTCCTTTGCCTGGCTTTCTGAAGCAAAACGTATTTTGAAGCCCACGGGTTCTATGTGGATTTTTGGTACGTATCACAATATTGGTGTCATCAATGTTGTATGTCAAATCCTTGGAGTTGAAATCATCAATGAGGTCATTTGGTATAAAAAGAACGCGTTTCCAAATCTTTCTGGCAGACGCCTTACTGCAAGTCACGAGACGATTCTATGGGTACACTCTGGGGGGAAAAAGCGCAGTTACTATTTTGACTATGATTACTCGAAGGATGGTGAATTTCCTGGAGATGGATTAAAGGCTTCTGGGAAACAAATGCGAACAGTTTGGGATTTATCTAATAATAAAAAGCCGGAAGAGATCAAATATGGCAAGCATCCCACACAAAAGCCTATCAAAGTGTTGACAAGAATGATAAAGCTGTCTTCTCATTACGGTGACATTATGCTCACCCCATTTTCGGGGGCCGGAAGCGAGTGTGTGGCTGCGAAAATAACTGGAAGACATTACATTGGTTTTGAAATCGAGAAGGAGTATTGTAAGATTTCGGAGGAAAGATTAGCTCACGTTGAACCAGAGACTGGGGAACAGATAAACCTATATCAGGCAATGAAAGAGGAGACTAGAAATGGTAAAGCCGGTAATTAAATGGAGTGATATGCCCCTTGTCAAGTAGACAGGACAAATATCTAAAATTTAGTGCGGATGATGCCTGCATTTTATTTGGGAGTGCAGGCATTTTTCTATGCACACCATTTCTCTTTATATTTCATGATTCGTTTATTTTCAGGAACCGGATATTCTATGGGCGCATCACTTGCCAACGCTTCCTCTCGTACTTCTGACGGCGTCTTACAGTGGTATCTGTCCTGCGGACGTTCTTCACTGTAAAAACGCAGATAATCTTTGATGGCATATCTTAATGAGGACTCATCTGTTATTTGAATATTATCCCCCTTGGGAGCCACCAGTTTCCCGCTTCAGAGCCACCCGGAAATTTCTTCCTTGAGAGCCACCTCAGACACAAGATATAGTAATACTGCCCCTG
>CAJTAT010000017.1 GCA_910574475.1 Clostridia bacterium
CAGGACCGACCGGTGCGGGAAAGACTTACCTTGCATGTGCCCTTGGCGTGGAAGCATGCAGACAGACTTACAGGGTTTTGTATATCAGGATGCCTGACCTGATGCGTAACTTTGAGAACCAGAACGACAACCTCAGGGAACTTACAAAATACAGGAAAAGGATCGGTAACTATCAGGTCCTCATCCTTGATGAATGGCTGAATTATAAACTTACTGAAAAGGATGCCAAGAACCTCTATGAGCTGTTTGAACAACGCAGTGGTAATAACTCAACAATCTTTGTCGGACAGTATCCTGTGGATGAATGGTATAACAGGCTCGGCGGAGGGACGCAGGCGGATTCCATCATGGACAGGATTATCCATAATGCCTATGAAATCCCTACAAATGAAACAAACCTGAGAAAGCTGTATGATTCAAAGAAGCTCAAAAGGCTTGTTGACGAGATAGAAGCATAATCATCTGAACATCATTAGACCTAATATTGTCTCTGTTGTATTTTCAAGCGACAGGGGCAGTATTACTATATCTTGTGTCTGAGGTGGCTCTCAAGGAAGAAATTTCCGGGTGGCTCTGAAGCGGGAAACTGGTGGCTCCCAAGGGGGATAATATTCACCTTTGTGGTGATTGACTACCTGACCGGCGTAATGTGCGCCATTGTGGATAAGAGCTTATCCAGCGAGGTGGGATTCAAAGGGATTTTCCGCAAGGTGCTGATCTTTGTTATGGTGGGGATCGGCCATGTGATCGACGCGCAGATTATCGGCTCCGGGGACGCGCTGCGCACGGCGGTGATCTTCTTTTACATTTCCAACGAGGGCGTGAGCCTTCTGGAAAATTCCGCCCGGATCGGCCTGCCGATCCCGCAGAAGTTAAAAGACGTGCTGGCGCAGCTCCATGACCGGGACAGCGACAAGAGCGGTAAGGGGGACGGCGAATGAAGATCAGCGTAACCATGACCCGCGCCGAGAATGTAGCCCGCTTCGGCGCGGGGCCGGTTTCCTTCGACTTGGAGGAATATCTCTGCGGCGTGGTTCCCGCCGAGATTGGCGAAGGCTCCCACATGGAGGCCCTCAAAGCGCAGGCCGTGGCCGCCCGCACCTTTGCCGTAAAACGGGCAGAGGCCGGAACCGTCATGGATGATACGACCCGCTTTCAGGCATTTAAGGCTTCCCTTATGGATACCTGCCCGCGAAGCCGCCGGGCCATAGAGGAAACCGCCGGGCAGGCGCTTGTCTATGGCGGCGCTTTGGTGGACTGCTTTTATTCCGCCTCCAACGGAGGCACCTGTAAGCGGAGCGGCGAGGTTTGGAGCCGGGACTATCCCTACTATGTGCATAAGGGCGACCCGTGGGATATAGCCGCCCGCGCGGAAAATCCCAAGAAAGCGAGCCACGGCGTGGGAATGTCGCAGGTGGGCTGTATGTGGGCGGCAGGAAACGGCGTTCCCTACAATGAAATACTGGCCTTTTATTATGACGGCGCTGCTCTGGTGCATGGATACGGCACCGGCAGCGTCGTCGCTTTTGAGGCAGAAACCGAAGGAGGTTTTTCTATGAATCTGCACAAACGGATACTGACGGAAAACGCCTGCTACAAGGCAGGCCGCACGATTGCCCCGAAAGGGATCATGCTACATTCCACCGGGGCCAACAATCCCAACCTGAAACGCTATGTCGGCCCGGATGACGGCCTTTTGGGGAAAAATCAGTACAACAACCACTGGAATCAGGAGAAGCCCGGCGGGCGACAGGTCTGCGTCCACGCCTTTATCGGGAAACTGGCAGACGGTACGGTTGCAACCTATCAGACGCTCCCGTGGAACTACCGGGGCTGGCATTGCGGCTCCGGCCCTAAAGGGAGCGGCAATGATACCCATATCTCCTTTGAGATATGTGAGGATAATCTGGCGGATGCTTCCTATTTCGGCAAGGTCTACAACGAGGCGGTGGAGCTTTGCGCCTATCTGTGTAAGGAATACGGCCTGACCGAGAAGAATATCATCTGCCACAGCGAGGGCCACGCGCAGGGCATTGCCTCCAATCACGGGGATGTCATGCACTGGTTTCCGAAGCATGGGAAGAACATGGACACTTTCCGGGCAGCGGTAAAGGAAAGGCTCTCCGGCACCTCCGGCGGCAATGGCGGCGGCTCTACTTCCGGTATCCTGTACCGGGTACGCAAGAGCTGGGCCGACAAGGCTTCGCAGAAAGGCGCGTTTAAGGTACTGGATAACGCCAAGCGGTGCGCCGACGAAAATGCCGGATACTCGGTCTTTGACGAGGGCGGCAAGGCAGTTTATACCGGCAAGGCTGCTTATGCCACTTATACGGTGAAAAAAGGCGACAGCCTGTGGGCTATTGCGGCGGCAAAGCTGGGGAATGGCTCCCGGTATCCTGAAATCAAGAAATTAAACGGCCTGACCTCGGACGTGATCCATGCCGGGCAGGTCTTGAAAATCCCGAACTAAGCGGATGGGCGGCTCTGCGGGGCCGCCTTATTTTTTATAAGGAGGCGGAACATGACAAAGGAACAGTTTGACCGGGAGAAAAAGTATCAGGCGGCCCTTGCCGTGGCCCGTACCATGCTCCGGCAGGGCGTGATAAACGAGGAGGATTTCCTGCGCATTGAGGCCCGGTTAAAAGATAAATTCAAGCCGGTTTTAGGTGGCTTTTTATTTTGAAAAGGCTTCCTTTTCGGTGTGGTTTGGGTAACATCAGTGTTTTAGGAGGTGGTCTTATGACAAAAAAAGAAAAAGAGTGTGTCCGTTTTTTACGCGGCGAGGGCTATGGCTATCTGGCCATAGCGACCCGTCTTGGGATTTCCCTGAATACAGTTAAGAGCTTTTGCAGGCGCAACGGGCTGGGCGGGATTGCGGAGAAGCCGGACAGGCAGACCTGCAGGCAATGCGGGAAGCCTCTGGCGCAGGAACCAAAGCGCCCAGCAAGAAAATACTGCTCCGAAGCCTGCCGCCGGATATGGTGGAAGGAACATTCACATCTGGTAAACAAGAAGGCTTTTTATTCTTTGACCTGTGCGCATTGTGGGAAGGAATTTCAGAGCTATGGGAACCAGAAAAGAAAATACTGCTCCCATCCATGTTATATCGCGGCACGTTTCGGCAAAGCGGAAAACGATGGGGAGACAGTCTGACCGCAGGATTATGCCAGACGGTTTCTGAATAGGAAAATTGACAGGAATTATGCGTTTTTTTGCACCGGAAAGGCTTTCTTTTTCGGGTGGCTTCCTATAACATCAGTGTCCTGAAAGGAGGGCGTAATATGCAACGCATTATTAAAAAAGTAGCGCCTGCCACATTGCAGCAGGCTCCGAAAGAAAAGCGTGTGGCGGCCTATGCCCGCGTATCCAGCGGCAGGGAAGGCCCGCTGCACTCGCTGTCGGCGCAGATCAGCTATTACAATTCATTGATACAGAAAACGCCCGGTTGGCAGTATGCTGGTGTCTATGCTGATGAGGCTCTGACCGGCACGAAGGAAAACCGGGTGGAATTTCAAAAACTCTTAAAAGCCTGCCATGCCGGGGAGATTGATATGATTATTGCGAAATCGGTTTCCCGTTTTGCCAGAAATACGGTTATCACGCTGAAAACTATTCGGGAGCTTCGGCTGATCGGTGTAGACGTATATTTTGAAGAACAGAATATCCATACATTAGGCGAGGACGGGGAATTTCTACTGACCCTTCTGGCGGCCTATGCGGAGGAAGAAGCCCGCTCGGTTTCCGAGAACCAGAAATGGCGGATTAAAGCAAATTTTGAACAGGGACTCCCGTGGAGCGCCACCATGTACGGTTATCGGCTGGTGAATGGCAAACTGGAAATCGTGCCGGAGGAGGCCGAGGTGCTGCGGCTGGCTGCCGACCTATATCTGGCCGGTTATGGGCGCTATAAGCTGGAAGATGCCTTTGCAAAGGCCGGTGTCCGTGGCAGGCATGGCGGCATCCTTTCCGGTAACTCCATTATTGGCCTGCTATGCAATGAAAAGTCGGTGGGCGACCTGCTCCTGCAAAAGAGCTTCCGGGTAGACCCGATCACAAAGAAAGAAAAAATCAATCAGGGAGAAAAGCCTCAATACTTTGTAGAGGAAAGTCACGAGCCGATACTTGACAGAGAAACTCAGCGACGAGTGATCGAAGAACGCGCCCGGCGGAAAGCGATTTACAAGCCCCGCTCCGGTTCCTATGAAAGAAAGGTATTCCCTTTTTCTGGGAAGGTGGTTTGCGAGAATTGCGGTAAGAGCTTTACACGGAAAATCATTTGCCCCGGAACAGCGCGGGAAAATGCAATCTGGATATGCCGGACAACGCACCAGAAAGGCAAGGCCCTCTGCCCCGCGAAGCATTACACGGAGGCAGTCATGGAACAGGTGGCAGCCGAGGTTATGGGGCTGCCGGAATTTGACCCTGCCATTTTTGAAAAGAAAATACAGGAAATCCGGGTAAAGGCTGACGGTTCTCTCATTTATATATTCCGGGACGGCCACCAGATCAGCAAGGGCAGGGACGACATTCCCCGCCGCATGAAAAAGAAGGAAAGGGGGCCTGTATTATGCCAGCAGTAAAAGTGCCGAAGGTAACGATAATCCCAGCCAAGAAAGACCAACTTCCAATCAATGTATTGAGCAATGAGGCCATCAAGCGTCTGCGGGTGGCGGCCTATGCCCGCGTATCCACCAACAATGAAGAACAGCTAACCAGCTATGAGGCGCAGGTGGACTACTATACCCGTTATATCCAGTCAAAGGAAGAATGGGAATTTGTGGCAGTCTATACCGACGAAGGCATTTCCGCAACGAATACAAAAAAACGCGAAGGCTTTAACCGCATGGTGGCCGACGCGCTGGCCGGAAAAATCGACCTAATTATTACCAAGTCAATCAGTCGTTTTGCCCGTAATACGGTGGATACTTTAACCACAGTGCGGAAGCTCAAAGAAAGAGGAATTGAGGTATTTTTTGAAAAAGAAAATATCCATACCCTCGATGGCAAGGGCGAGCTGCTTATCACTATTATGTCCTCGCTGGCACAGGAAGAAAGTCGCTCTATTTCCGAAAATGTGACGTGGGGCCAGCGTAAGCGCTTTGCCGACGGGAAAGTGAGTCTGCCCTATGGGCGATTCCTCGGATACAGACGGGGCGAAAATGGTCTGCCAGAGATCATTGAAAAAGAAGCGCAGATCGTGCAGCTTATTTTCCGGCTGTTCCTTTACAGGAAGGCTCCTTCGGCAATCGCCGCCTATCTGACCAGCGAGGGTATCCCTACTCCGGGCGGGAAAACCATCTGGCGGAGTAAGACCGTGGAAAGTATTCTGACGAATGAAAAATATAAGGGCGACGCCCGCCTGCAGAAAAAATTCACGGTGGATTTTCTCAGCAAAAAGGTAAAAGTCAACGAGGGCGAGGTTCCGCAGTATTATGTAGAGAACAGTCATCCGGCTATCATTGCGCCGGAGGTATTCGACCTTGTACAGTATGAGTGGAAACAGCGCAAGGCCGACGGCCACTGGACGAGCAGCGCCCATCCTTTCAGCGGGAAAGTTTTCTGCGGGGAATGTGGCGGACAGTATGGCAGTAAAGTATGGGATTCCAACACCGAGTACCGCCGCCTGATCTGGCAATGCAACAACAAATATAAGGGCGGACATTGCCACACGCCTCACTTAACGGAATCGGAAATCAAAGCGGCTTTCCTTTCCGCTTTTAATGCAATCCTGAATGAGCGGACGGAAATACTGGCGGCATATAACGAGGTAATCGAGGCACTTACCGATACCTCCGACCTTGATACAGAGCGCGGGGAATTGCAGAATGAGGCCGACGTGGTAACGGAGCTTATAAAAAAGGCCATTTCCGAAAATGCGCATAAGGCGCAGGATCAGGAAGAATACCAGCACAAATATGAAGGGTACTGCGCCCGCTTTGAAAAAGCCCGGAACCGTCTGGCGGAAATCGAGGACATCTGCTTGGAGCGCAATGCCAAGAAGGTCAAAATCCAGATGTTCATGGAGCGCATGGGCCAGTATGCCGGGCTGGTAACAGAATTTGACGAGGAACTTTGGTATTCCACGGTGGATATGGTAACGGTATTTGAGGATAAACGGATGGTCTTTATTTTCCGCGACGGGACACAAGTGACCATTAAAAAAGAAGCATGGCAGGCGGCATAATAAATGGCCCGCAGGTTCTATTCCAGAGCCTGCGGGCTTTTCGTCATTCACATGGTATTGATAAGGGCGAGCAGGGCTTTTTTCTGCTCGTCGTTTAGTGTACTCCATTTTGAAAATAAGGTGCGCTGTTCCTCGGTAAATTCCGCCGGGCCGTTTCCTTCGGAGAAGAATTGCGATAGAGTTATACCAAACGCCCCGCATACTGCCTCTAAGGTTGGCAATGTCGGCGCATTATTTCTGTTGAACATATTTGTAACGGTGGAATGGGAAAGGCCAGATTCCTTCGCCAAGCGGTAATCTGTCCAGCCGCGTTCCTCCATGAGCTGTTTTATGCGTTTTTGCGCATCCATGCCATCACCTGCCTATCTGTATCTATTCTAATTCCCAAAAGGGTGCTATAATAGTCACAATCGGTAGACAGACTATTGCCCAAAAAGGAATTACTCTGTTATAGCTTGGTAGACAGGAGGGTATACTATTCACAAAATATCGGGAGGCTTGCTGCTATGGAAGAAGAAACTTTATTTGAAAGGCTGGCCCGTGAAAGGAATATCACGGTGGAGGAAATGTGGGCGATTATCTCGGCCCGCATTGAGGCCGGAATGAATGATCCTGATCGGGAAAAGCGGG
The DNA here is from genome assembly GCA_910574475.1 of Clostridia bacterium. Lineage (GTDB taxonomy): Bacteria > Bacillota > Clostridia > Lachnospirales > Lachnospiraceae > Laedolimicola. The sequence continues at coordinate 6,815 of CAJTAT010000017.1, forward strand.
CGCAATGGGAAAGGATACCTCGCGCCGGGAAGATACCCACGCCGGAGGAGTGGCTCCGGTATGCGGTAGAGCGGATCGAGGCCGAAGGGCGTGGTGATCTGCTGCGCTGGTATCCGAACCTTTGAATATGGGTGCATAGACAAGAAAAACGGTGGAATGAACACATATACAGATGTGATGATTCCGCTGTTTTTCTTATATTAAATTCTATTAAAAACTGTTCCTTTAGACAGAAAATCAGCAAGCCAGAATAATTGATGTAATTGAAGTAAAAAGCGGCGTGTATATAAATATAGTTAAGAATAGCAAAGAACACACCGAGTTCGAGTAGTAAACAGAAGCCGTATAAATTCTTTCACGTGTTTATCGGCTCTGCATCTATGTGTCTGGCTTTTTAATAACTGCTATTTCAAATTTCTTGCTTTTCAAGATTGCCCATTTACCTTTTGGTATAATACTTTATTTCTTGACTTATAATTTTATAAAAATTCACTATCTAAAGCTCTTAAATTTATGACAGAAATTATTTCCTGCTGTATTCTTTCAACTTCATCAACTCTAACTCTGCCAATACGGTTTCTTTCCATTTTATAATCTACATCTGGAAATAATTTTTCCAGCAAATTATTTATTTCTGGAGATGACCCCATTGAAACTATAACAAGAGATGCCATATCATATTGTTCCAATATTTCTTTTAATTCGTTTTCTGGAACTTTTGATAATTGTTCAAAATCAGTTATCTTTTTAGTAGGTATATTTGGCTCTAAAATATCATTTATTGTAATCCCGTAAAGTTTAGATATTTTTAACAGAACCTCTAAATCTGGAATAGCTGCTCCCGTTTCCCATTTTGAAACAGCTTGTCTGGATATATCCAATCTTTTTGCTAATTCATCTTGCGTGTAGTTATGTTTTTTTCGCAGTAAATGAAAATATTTTGAAATAATATTAGTATTCATAAAAATTCCCTCCTTTTTTCTATTATAAAATGACCTTATAGAAAAATAAAGAGCTTGAAAAGTGCCAAAAAGCAATTAGCAGTTGCTGTCATTTACCTTATTTCGATGGATGTCTTATCTGTATTCGGTATATCGCAGACTTTCTATGTATTGTAAGATAAAGCAATTGCCATAGGGGAAGGTAATATTGTCCCAATTGCGTTGAGCTTGTAATTGGAAAGTGAGGAAAATGGAAATGCCATATATTTATTACAGTCGAAAGTGGAAAACTATCAGACGAGCAAAAAGAAGAGCAATATTATTATGCATTATGTTTATTTCATTTTGTAGTGGCTGCTGGTGATATTATTTCTGACCTTGATGTATATGGATATACAGGAAATAGCATCATATTCAAAATTGCACATGATGGTTACGATGCTTTTTATGAACTTTCATTTAACATGGCTAATTCGATTAATTTTGCATTTGGAACTTCTTTAGACACAATGGATGATGTTATAGTTTGTGACTGAAAATTCTTAGTACAGTTATCATCAAAATAGGGGGTATGTTGCGTAGTCTCCCGTACCACTTAATCTTTTCCACATTCTGCCGATATAAAAAATAACAGTGCAAACAGTGCAAAAGAGGTTGACAAACATGTTGTTTTGTGCCGCCATCAAGCAAACAAAGCGTAGCTATGCGCTTTTGTGTTGCACGGGGAACTGTGTGACATAAAATGTCTTTTTCTCTTGCTCCACTGGTTGCCCTATTCCGTATAAGACGAGGAGTGAATTATTTATGAGGATACATTTGGCAAGTGGCCAGAATATGTTTAGAGCACAAATGCAGAACCCAATGCAAAGTACGATGGGGCAAGTGCAAAACGCTGGGTTACAAAAGATAATTCAGCAGATCAATGTCAATTATGGCAGCAAGAAAAACCATGATACGGTTGAATTGAGTCAAAAGGCACTGGAGCTACTGGATGCCAGCAAAACAGAAGAAGTAGATGAGACCAAGAAGCCGGAAGCCGCTTTTGGCTATCAGAAGTACGCGCCAGGAATGTTTACTAAAGAGGAGTGGGCTGAAAACTCGATTTTGGCACAGAGAGATGGAATCCAGACTGTTTCCGATGTGATCGACTACGCAAAATCCAAATTGGAATATACAATGTCGAAAATTTCTGAGCTTGAAAACTATTTGAACGGCACAGGTACGCATAGTGATCCCAATATGACGAAAGATCTGGCAGAGACGTATCTGCATAACTACAAGCAAAGTATTCAATCAGACTATACAGACATCATTCAAAGTCACATAAATCCACACCGGTCTACAGTGGATGAATATGATGGATTGTCTGGCGGACTGGCGTCAAAGGTGACGGAAAATCAGCTCAATTCTATTTCTGCTGAATCCTTGGGACTTTCCAATTTGTCAGGTGATCCGCAGGAAATTATGGAGGCGTTAGAAAATGCATCCAAGTTACTGGACGGAATGAAGCAGGACGTGGAAAATACCTATAAAGAGATGACTGGCGTCAAACAGATTACTGAACCCGCCAGAAGCACCTCTATTTTTGATGGAAACACCAGTCTTGATTTCTTTGCGTCCCAGATGGAAAAAGGGCATAGAATCATAGATACCGCACAAATGAAATTCACGGGTCAAACACTCAATTTCCAATGATATGAATTGAAATTACAAACAGCAAATTTTATTCGTAAGCACGACAAAAACGCCTTTAGCCATGAGTTTCTACCCACAGCTAAGGGCGTTTCTAATGCTGGAATAGTTTAGCCCAGTCGCAAATAATAGGTGTTTATAGGACAATGAAGAAGAGAGAAAAAGAGCTATCAGAAATGACTTTAGAGGAATTATGGGAACTGTTTCCCATATTCCTGGTTGCACATAATGAAAAGTGGAATAAATATTATGATCAAATCGAATACTTTTTAAAAATCATTTTGTCTGAGAGCCCGGTTGAAAGAATTAGTCATATTGGGAGTACTGCTATACCTGGGTTATGGTCAAAGGATATTGTTGATGTACTGATTGAAGTGTCAAAAGATTCCAATATTGAGAATACTGCAAATGTAATTGAAACCAACGGGTTTATTCGAATGTCAACAGAAGTGGGTAGAATCTCGTTTAATCTTGGATATACAAAAGATGGATTTGCCGAAAAGGTATTTCATTTACATTTAAGATACATCGGTGATAACAACGAATTGTATTTTAGAGATTATCTTATGGAACATCCTGATATTGCAAGGGAATACGAGAAAATGAAATTGAAGTTATGGAAAGATTATGAGCATAACAGAGATGGATATACAAACGCTAAGACCGAATTTATTCAAAAGTACACAGAAAAAGCAAGGCTTCTGTATAAGGATAGATACTAGATATTTTCGTTGATAACATAAAAAATTTTTAATAAATTTACATATGGAACCCCATATTTCCTTTCATTCTGCGGCTATATATGTGAAAGACTTTAAAGAAGCAGGAAAGGAGGATAGATATGCAGGACGAACAAATAATTGAACTATATCTTCAGCGCAATGAAAAAGCAGTAGAGGAAACACAAGCTAAATATGGCTCATATTGCTTCCGCATTGCGAAAAATATACTTACTATTAAGGAAGATGTTGAAGAGTGCGTTAATGATACGTGGAATTTAACATGGAATAAAATACCTCCAATTATTCCTGTGTCATTGAAAGCATTTCTTGGAAAACTCGTCAGAGATGTATCATTGAGTCGATATAGAGCCAGCCATGCTCAAAAGCGTTATAGTGGAATGGAAGTAATGTTTGATGAACTTGAAGAATGTATTCCATCTGATTTTGATGTGGAACAAAGCTTTGATAATCAGCAATTGTCAGAAATGATAAATAGCTGGCTAGAAACCCTCTCTAAAGAAGACAGAGTTTTGTTTGTCAAAAGGTATTATTATGGCGACGCTGTAAAAAACTTAGCAAAAGTGTATGGCTACACAGAAAACCAAATGGCTCAAAGAATGTTGAGGCTGCGAAAAAATTTGAAAACATTCCTATTCACGAAAGGGGTTACAATATGAAGAAAGAAGATTTGTATAACGGAATATCGGGAGTTTGCCCTAAATACTTGGATGAGGCTGACTCTTATAAGCCACGAAAAATGATTCATTGGAAAAGATGGGGTGCAATAGCTGCTGGCATGTGCCTTTTTTTGTGTAGTGCTATTCCTGTTTTGGCAGTTGCAAACAATGATTTTGCCTATGAATTGTTGTATGCCATCTCACCATCTATTGCTCAAGAGCTAAAGCCTGTTAACGTCTCATGTGAGGATAATGGAATTAAGATGGAAGTAGTCGCTGCCAATATTGAGGGGACGAATGTAACAATTTTAGTTTCAATGCAGGATATTATGAGAGAACGTCTTGATGAAACTACGGACCTCTTTGACAGCTATAGTATTCACACCCCTTATAATCAAATCGGTGGATGCTCGTTGGTTGAATATGACGGTGAGACGAAAACAGCATTTTTTATGTTATCAATTGAGCAGATGAACCAAGAACTGATTCCTGGAGATAAGATTACTTTTTCAGTAAGTGAAATACTGAGTGAAAAAACACACAATAATACGGAACTCACAGAGATAGATTTGGAGAACGTGCCATTGATAAATGATTTGATGGACAATCCGAATGTTCGAGGCTGGGATGGAATGGATTTGGATTCTCTTGATGAAAATAATCTGCAGTTGATGAGACCAAATGAGGAGTCAGCTCTTGTCTTGGAAAAGGGAGTTACACTGACAGGTTACGGGATGGTTAACGATAAACTTCATGTGCAAATCCGATATAACAATATTCATGAGACAGATAATCATGGTTATGTCTATCTGAAAAATCAAAACGAAGAAGTATTACATTGTCAATATAGTGTAGCGTTTTGGCATGATAACGAAAAAGATAGTTATGAGGAGTATATTTTTTCCGTACCCTCTAATGAATTAGAAAAATATGAAATATGGGGAGAATTTTGGACTTGCAATGGAGGAACGATAGAGGGAAATTGGCAAGTAACCTTCCCCTTAGTAAATCAATAAGCCAAAATGAAATGTGCAAATGAATCTTATATCGGTACTTTTAAAATCTATGTTCCATAAATATTTGATTAAATGTCTTGACAAACATACCTATAGTATGATAATTTACATACTATAGGTATGTTTGGAAGGAGAGGAAACAATGGCAAGAAATAAACATCCAGAAGAAACTGTTAATTTAATATTGGATGTTGCTTTTCGTTTATTTATGGAAAAGGGGTATGAGTATACTTCGATCCAGGATATTATTAATAATTTAGGCGGTCTTAGCAAAGGCGCTATCTATCACCATTTTAAGTCAAAAGAAGATATTTTAGTTGCTGTTACAGACAGAATGACGGCTGAATCTAACCAGATGCTTGCAGCCATTCGCGACCGCTCTGACCTTAGTGGTAAGGAAAAGTTGAAAACAATTTTTAGAGAATCAATCAGCCGACCAGTACAGAACGATATTTTTACAGTAGCTCCAGATTTTCATAATAACCCGAAGCTTCTTTTCAGTCTTTTGCATGATACCATAGAAGAAGCAGCGCCAAACTATATTTTGCCAATTATCAAGCAGGGCATTTCAGATGGTTCTATCAAAACGGATTACCCGGAGCAATTGGCAGAATTGATTTTACTTGCGGCAAACGTCTGGATGAATCCTATGATATTTGACAGCTCTGAGGAAGAATCCTACTGTAAATTTATGGTATTCAGACAGATGCTGCAAGGCTTTGGTCTGGATATTGTAGATAACGAAATGTTAGAGAGATTGCAGGAACTGGCATCTATCTATCAAAAGAACAAGTAATAGATATATTATGTTCTGGTAAATGGAATAGAAAAAACGGAGGTTTATAGAATGAACCAAAAACTATTTTCAAAGGATTTTACGTTAGTTGTTGTCGGTCAGATTATCTCTTTGTTTGGAAATGCTACAATAAGATTTGCGTTACCGCTATATTTATTAAACTTGACAGGCTCATCTGCACTTTATGGAACTGTTACCGCGTGCGCTTTTATTCCTGCCATTTTGCTGTCGCCTATTGGCGGCATTGTTGCAGACAGAGTAAATAAAAGAAATATTATGGTAATACTGGATTTCTTTACAGCGGCAGTTATCATAGCCTTTTCTCTGCTTATGAATGGAGCTAATCTCATTCTTCTTCTGACGGTTACATTGATGTTTCTATATGGCATTGCGGGTGCATATCAGCCGTCCGTGCAGGCAAGCATCCCTGCGCTTACCGATCAGGATAATTTTATGGCGGCAAATTCTATTATCAATACAATCAGCTCATTTGCATCCTTGATAGGTCCAGTACTTGGAGGTGTTTTATATAGTGCATATGGATTAGAGCCTGTATTGTGGGTTTGTACATTATGCTTTATTATGTCGGCGGTTATGGAGATATTCATAAAAATACCGTTTCAGAAACAAGCTTCAGATGGCGGTATATTGAAGACAGCCAGAACTGATTTTGTAGAGAGCATCTACTTTATCCGAAAGGAGAAGCCTGTTATTGGTAAAGCACTTCTTGTAATATGTGGAATTAATTTGTTCCTAGCCGCAATGATTACTGTTGCACTGCCATATCTGATAACAGAGGTATTAAATTTAGAGGCTTCACAGGCAAACAGACTTTATGGATTGGCAGAGGGGGCATTGGCAGCAGGAGGATTGGCAGGGGGAATTAGCGCAGGCATTTTCTCAAATAAGCTGGTGATTCATAAATCGGGCAGCCTGGTAATCGCTTGTGCGGTATGCGTGTTTCCGATCGGAGCGGCATTGATACTGTTCTCATCTGCAATCATTAATTATATCATAATAACCGTGTGCTGTTTTATTATTATGGTATTTTCAACAATTTTTACTGTGCAGATGATGTCCTTTATCCAAACAGAAACGCCACAAAATTTAATTGGAAAGGTGATTGCTGTCATTTTTACCGTTTCCATGTGCGCACAGCCATTGGGCAACGCATTATATGGTGTCCTGTTTGAAATTTGTAAAGGATATGAATACATTGTTGTTTTATTTTCGGGTATTGTATCACTTATGATTGCCATCAACACAAGAAATATTTTTAAAAGATTTATATATGCTATTTGAAACAAGCGTTTCTATGTTAATTTTCCCTGGTTTCCTCATTTGTTCTTTCCGTATATTCACTGGGAGAATTACCTGTATATTTTTTAAATATCTTTGCAAAGTAGCCCTGGCTGTTAAAGCCCGTCGCATAGGCAATTTCCTTAATACTCATAGTCCCTTTAGACAGAAATTCTTTTGCCTTCTCGATTCGGTAATTGGTGAGATATTCCGAAAATGTGTATTCTGTGGATTTTTTGAAAATTCTGCTTAAATAATAGGGTGAAAAATTCAATTCCTTTGCCACAGATTCCAGTGTAATATTTTCCATATACCGTCTATGCACAAGAGTAATGGCTGCTTCAGCGATCTGGGAAGATTTGGGGCCGTTCTGATTCATCCTTATATCTGCAAGAGCTGTCAGATTTGAAATCAGAAGCTCTTTTAAGGCTGGAATATCATTGTATTCTAGAATCCGGTTGGGCTCCAAAAATACAGTTTGTGTATCCAGATTTGACAGGCCGCTACACACCAACGCATAGAACCAGTAAGCCTTGGAAACGATTTCACGGTGTTTTAGGCTCACCTGCATAAAGGAAAACATTTCATTTACCTGCGTTACAATCCTGGCTGTGTCTCCCGCCATCACCCAATTTGCCACAGAGGAGGCTGCTGCCCGGATATCGTACTCTTTGGCGTTTTCCGTAATTTCTATTATTTCGTCATAAAACATAAGTCTTTTGTTTTGCTGTTCTGCATGCTGTACGGCTGAAAGAGCCTGGTTATAGGAAAGCTTTAGATCGTCATTGGGCTCGCTGATACTGCCTACCCCTATGTGAATGGAGGAGCCTGCATTTCCCAGGGTTTCAATGATGTGCTGCAGCATTTCCCGAATTTGGTTTTTCCGCAGTACGGTATCGCTTAAGGCTACAAATACGCAGAGCTCATTGATCATATCCCCCAGACATTCCATAGTCATATAGCGCATGCGGCGCTTGATTTCCTGGATAAAATGAATGGTGCTACCCTCGCCCTTTGCGATAAATACATAGCCAGAACTAATGGGCATCTGAAGGAAATCAAAGATGGTCGTTATGGAAGTGTTGGAATGCATGGAAGCAATGGAGTAAATGCAGTCACTTTCCAGAAGTGGGCGTATGGTTTTTAACTTCTCTGTCTGCTTTGTGTAGGTTTTAAGGCTCTCTTCCTGCTGCTGGATTTCCATAGACAGCCTGGAAATGATTTTTTGTATTTCTTCTAATTGGATGGGCTTGATAAGAAAATCAAATACATTTAGCCGGATAGCTTCCTGAGCATAGCTAAAGAGATTATAGGCGGAGAGTATTACAAAGCGAACGCCGGAGTGTATAAGCTGCATCTGGCGTATGGTTTCCAGCCCGTTGATACCAGGGAGATTAATATCCATCAAAACAATATCTGGTATTTTTTCCTGAAAGATGGATAGGGCCTCAATCCCATTCTCTGCAAAGCGCAGTTCTTCAATGTCCTGTCGATTGTATTTTAGCATCATTTCCAGGACTTTTCTTTCAATTTCTTCATCCTCTACAATCAAAATACGAAGTTTTCGGTTCATAACTCCTCCTTTGCTGGAATCGCGATCGTCAATATGGTTCCACAGTCTTCTTCGCTTTCCACCATAAATTCCAGCTTTTCCCCATAAAAAGCGTATAAACGCCGACATACATTCCCTATACCAATGCTTTTCCTTCCCTCATAGGAAGCCAGACCTTTCCGAATCTGATGCAGATAGATCTGAAGCTCCTCCAGTTGTTCCGAATTCATTCCCGCTCCATTGTCCTCTATATGAAGCTTCACACAATTCTCTTCGTAGGAGGCTCCAATCATAACGGATGCCTGGTCTGTCATGCTCCCAATACCATGAATAATTGCGTTTTCCACCAAGGGTTGAAGAATAATGGCAGGCATGGAGATATTGGGGATATTATCTTGGATCTCTACAATAAATTTTGCCCTGTCACCAAAGCGTTTTTTCTGGATAAAAAGATAATTTTTAATGGATTCAAATTCCTCAAACAGAGAGGAAGTTTTTTCAGCCTTATCCAATGCATACCGTAGAAACGCGGAAAGCTTTTCCATTAGCAGGCAGGTCTGTTCATCTCCATTTATATAAGCACTTTTGGAGATCATATTCATAGTATTGAACAGAAAATGCGGGTTGATCTGGGACTGTAGATTGCGCAGATCAGCCTCTGTGACAAGGTTTGTCATAACAAGATTTTCATTTTCCTTCTGAAGAAGCTCCTGTTCCAATCTTGCATTTTCCCGAAGGGTTTCCATATTCTTTTGAACCCGGCTGGCCATATCGTGAAAAGCATCATCAAGAAGCACCAGCTCTACAGCACCAGAGACCTTTGGCGCAAACTCATAATTTTCATGCTTCATTTTGTGGATGTTTTCTACAATGGTACGAACTGGGCGGTCTATACTAATAATATAAGTGATTCCAAAGAGAAGCCCAAGAAATGCAATTCCAAGAGAGCCTGTAAGAAGGATATTTCTGCGCTGTATCCATATACCCTGCATTTCCTGGGTTTGCCGGGACATATAGTCGGCAAGGATACTGTAATAGCGAGTGGTGGTAGCACGGATTAACTGATTTCTATAGAGCAGCAGCCGGTAAGTCTCATAAGGAGGAGCATATTCTGTGCGAAAAGATTCCAGAGGCTCATAGTAATAGTCCAGCATATAGCTCAGACGGGTGATTTTTTGCGATGTGTCTGAATCTACAACGATTTTGCAATCTTCCAGGCATTTTCTTGCTTCCTCTTCCAGTCTCTGATATTCCTTAAAATCATCTTCGTTTTTCGAATAAATATATTCCCGGGCTACCTTGTCCATCTTCTCTACAGCAGAATAAAAATCTGTTAGATTCTGGTTGCAGCCAAACAGGCTGTCTGATTCCGACAATAGATAGGATACCTGCCTGTTTGAAAATAATGTTACAAATATACATGCCAGCATGGCAAGGATCAGGTAAAAGGCTAATTGAAAACGGATGCTGTGCCTGGAAAACATACTTTTCTCCTTTATATGTCAAGGCCGTTGCTCCATAGATGGCGCTTCATCCACTTTGCAACGGCCTTTTACTTAATTTTACTTAATTATAAAGATATTATTCTGGTAAATCAACCTTGACTTTTAAAAGCTCGCCATAATTGTCCATATTTTCCTTCGTTACCATCATAGTACCGCCATCGTTGATTTTCTGCTCTGGTACGCGTCCCTCAGTAATGTTTTGGTACAACCAGTAAGCTGCCTGGTAGCCGTAATTCCAGAAGGATACAACAACAGTTCCCTTGATCTTGCCATCTTTCAGAAGATCCATGTTTTCATCTGTATCATCTACCCCAAAAATAGTCAGCTCATCAGTGATTCCCAGTTCATCTGAGGCGGTTACACAGGCAGAAGCAGCTTCAGCAGCCAGATTTACGCACACATTGACTTCTGGGTACGTGTTGAAAGTATTCAGCCATTCATTGGTTCCTGTAGCTTTGTCTGAGTTGGACACACTGATGTTTGCCAGTTCAAAACCGCCAGGATGATTTTCGAAAGCGGCAACGACTGCATTGTTGGAGTCAACATAGAAGTCGCTATTTAAAGCTGCGCACTGAATGGATAGCACGATTTTTTCATCCTCAGCCACATATTTACATGCTTCCTCGTACATAAGCTCCGCCTGACGTTGAATATCTTTGCCCAGGTAAGCAAGACGCCCCTCTACGCTAGCAATATCAGAATCTACTGTTAAAATGGTCACGCCTGCATCTACTGCAGCCTGTACAGGTTCTGCCGGACAGATACCCTGAGTGATGATTCCGTCTGCTTTTTGTGCAACTGCCGTATCTACCAACTGTGCCATTTCTTCAGCAGAAAGTCCCTGGGGGCCGACCCAGTCTCCTTCAATGCCCAGTTCTGCGCAGGCTGCGTCAAAACCATCTTTTGCCACCAACCAGATGGGGTGGGATAAAAGCGGTGATACATAGACCAGATAGATATCTTCAGTGTCGGCCTCTGTTTTCTGTGACTCATCGGCATCCGCTGTATTTTGGGTATCCTCTGCTGCATTGTTTTCTTTCGAAGCCGACTCCTCTGATTTACCGGAGCTGCTACATCCGGCAAGCATGGAGACTGCCATGGTAAGACAAAGTGTAAGTGCTATGAGTCTTTTTTTCATTTCTTTCCCTCCTTGAAATCACATTTTTTATTATACAAACGGCATAAGCCGTAGTATGCTTAGACTTGTTTCCAGTAATTAACCGTATGTTTTTACTGTATCTACTACTGTACGAATACTTTCTCCTGGCGTATAAGGCGATAGAGCGCAGCCAGAACATAAAATCAGTCCGCCTTCTTCCCGGAACATATCGCAAATGTGTTTTGTCGCTGTGCGTATTTCTTCCTGGCTTCCTGATGCCAGGAGCGCAGGATCCAGGTTGCCGGAAATGATAAAATGTCCTTTCGCAGCTTTTTTGGCTGCTATCAGATCTGTCTTAGCATCCATCTCTATGGCAGCTAATCCAGTTTCTGCCAAATCTTCCAGGATTGGCGTAATCCTTCCACAAATATGACAGATGGAAGTGATCCCATTCTTTTTTAACTCTTGTGCCAGGCGTATTTCCATGGGCTTACCAAATTTTCGGAAAAGCTCCGGTGAGATTACACTGCAGCCCTCAGAGCTGTTTCCATAGCTGGTGCCGTCTGCCCCCGCCTCTATACAAAGGTGATGCATCTGGGAACTGATCCGGTAGGTACACTGTATCAGGTCCTTAAGTTCCTCCTCCATATCTTCGTCCAGAAGATTCATTAAAAACTCATTCATTCCAGTTAGAAGACATGCCAGGGAAAAGGGGCCTTGATCCGCATTTGCACGCATATATACGCCTTCTTTTTTGCACCACGCGGAAAGTATTTCCACTGCCTCAAGATAGATCTGAACTCTCTCGTTATTTTTCAGGTCTACCTTCTTTAGATCCTCAATAATCTGAGGAATACTCCTTGTCTGCATATCTTCACACACAGCCGCTATGTCTGTGGGATATTTAACACGCGCGCCGCAGGCGCTTGCCAGAAGAGCAGTATCTACATCCAGGAAGATTCCATCCAGCTCATAGGTCTGGCATGCCTTTATCATAGCCATGCTCATATGATTTGCGGAACTTCGGAATTCTTCCATGGTAAGACCAGCTTCCCGGGCTGCCATTAAAAAATTGTGCATCATAACCGGAATACGGTCCGGGATATTTCCCTTTAGGACTTCGGATACTCTTTCATATCCTGTCATACGAATACCTCCTTGTAATCTTTAAGTGCATGAGGCTGCCTGTAAAAGCTTTACCTCGTCAGCTTCCCCTCTTGAAAATTCTTTTTGTATAACGCCTTTTCCAAGCACTACAATACGGTCGCACATAGTCAGAAGCTCTGACATTTCTGAGGAAATCATGATTATGGAGATGCCATTGTCTGTAAGCTCCTGCATTAGCTTGTAGATCTCTGACTTGGTTCCCACATCGATTCCCCGGGTGGGCTCATCCAGCATTAAAATTCGAATATTACTCATGAGCCATTTTGCCAGAATCACTTTCTGCTGATTTCCACCGGAGAGACTGGTGATCATAGTGTCCAGTCCAGGCGCCTTTACCTCTAACCGTCGGAAATATTCTTTGGCTACGATATCCTCTTGTTTTGCATCTACAAATAGTTTTTTCACCATAGAGCGAAGGTTCACTAAGGTCATATTTTCACGGATATTCATACTCCAGATATATCCGTTCTTTTTCCGGTCTTCTGACAGGAAGCCGAAACCGTATCGGATGGCTTCATAAGGTTCACGGATTTGGATTTCCTTATCTTCCAGAAATATGCGGCCAGTGTTCCTGGGCATTGCCCCGAAAATAGCGCTGACCAGTTCTGACCGGCCTGCCCCCACAAGCCCTGCAAGCCCCAGAATTTCCCCTTTTCGCAAAGAAAAGCTTACATCCTCGATCATATTTTTGCCGTAGGCGAAGGGGTGAGGTACCTGGAAATGCTCAATACGCAGGACTTCTTTGCCGATATGCTCTACCCGGCTGGGATACATGGCCATCAGACGTCGTCCGATCATGTCTTCAATAAGTTTACTGCTGTCATATCCGTCTGCTTTTCGGTGTTCGCTGATTTTTTCCCCGTCCCGGAAGACAACAGTCCGGTCGCAGAGCTCAAAAATTTCATCCAATTTGTGTGAAATATAAATGCAGGAAAGCCCGTCATCACGGAGCTTGCAGATAATCTGCATGAGCTTTTTCGCTTCCCCTTCTGTCAGTACAGAGGTTGGCTCATCCAGAATTAACACTTGTGGTTTCCGGTAAAGGGCTCTGGCAATGCTAACCAACTGCTGCATAGAAGGGTTCAGATTGCGAACAATGGTGTTGGTATCAAGCTTAAGACCCACCTGACTCAGAGCTTTTTCTGCCTCTATATGTACCTGTTTCCAGTCAATGGAACCCCATTTTGTACGGGGATATTTTCCAAGGACAATATTTTCTGCTATGGAAAGATCCAGCTCCATATTTAGCTCCTGGTAAATCATAGCAATTCCAGCATTTTCTGCCATGGCTGTCCCGGAGAACTGACATTCCTTTCCATTTAGAGTGATTTTTCCTTCATATTCTTTATGGGAATAAATACCACTGAGGATTTTCATGAGGGTAGATTTTCCAGCTCCATTTTCTCCTGCCAATGCAAGGATTTCCTGGGCATATAATTCAAAGGAGACACCTTTTAAGGCGATGGTTCCGGGAAAACGCTTTATAATATTTTCTACCGTTAAAACAGTCTGTTTCATGTTTTGGCCTTCTTTCCTGGATTTTCCTGCCTGAACTAAGAGGTTTTTACAGAGTTTCTTTTAATCATGGTCCGTTTATACTGATCCAGAAGTACGGAGAGAATCAGGACAATGCCAAAGACCACATTTTGCCAGTAGACAGAGATTTTCATTACAGTCAGCGAATTGGTCAAAGCTTCCATAAAGAGAGCTCCCAGCATGGCTCCCAGCATAGTTCCCATGCCGCCGGATACGGAAATACCTCCGATTACAGCCGCGCAGATAACTTTCATTTCCAGGCCTGCTCCTGTAGACGGCTCTGCTGAGCCAAGCCGGGATGCCATAAGGATGCCGGCCAGGGAGGCAAGCCCACCCATAAGAATATAAATGGTCATTTTTGTTTGCCGCAGATTGATACCCGATATTCTGGCTGCTTCCTGGTTTCCGCCGATGGCATATACAGAACGTCCAAATACGGTTTTGGATAGAATTACATGGGCGATAATAGCCAGAATAATGGAAAAAGGTACTACAATAGGAACAGAACCAAATAGCTTCATAGATTCAATCTCTACAAAATTGTCTGGCAGAGGATAAATGGGAACGCCTTTGGAGAAGGCGGATACCAGGCCTCTTGCAATGTACTGCATCCCCAGCGTAGCGATCATGGCTGGAATATCTGTATAAACGACCAGAAGTCCATTGATAGCTCCGCAGATAAGCCCTATCACAAGCCCTGCGAGAATTGCCACTGGAATGGGAAGGCCGGAGGCCGTCATGGCCATACCGCAGATCAAAGCAGCTAACGCATAGACAGAACCGATGGAGAGATCCAATCCCCCGATAATAAGTATCATGGACATGCCCACAACACTGATCAAAGTAAAGCCTGATGCGCGGAAAATATTAATGACATTCCGATAAGAAAGAAAGGATGGATTTACGATGGTTGCAAATAAAACAAAAAGGATCAAGATTAGGATAATGCCGCTTTCCGGTTTGTGAAGGAACCAGTCTGAAAATTTGTGAAACCCATTACTTTTCGTCTTCATACGCATATACACTCCCGTTTGTTTTTTATGTTTTTATTGTACTGGAAGAATTATTTGCTGAATAGAGAGAAGAGTGGAAATAATATGTCTAAAATTGTTAATATTTTGCTGCCGAACAGAAAAATTGAAGATAAAATGCAAATAAATACAAATAAAATTCAAATATTTATGTGCAAATAGCACAAAAAGTTTACAGACGATTTTGGGAGGCTTCTATAACATTTTATTGGACAAAGAAACAGCAAGCCTTGACGTGAAATACAGCGGATTGATACGTGAGAAGAAAGCAGGTATAATAAAAAAACAGGAGGGATAAGATGCATTTATTGCGATTCCAGAAGCAAATGTTACCATATGGAACATGCTTTTGAAGATATAGAAGTTAAGGAAAATGCAGTTGAATTGTTAGAGTATGCTCTTACCCACAAACGGAAAAAATCAGACCGAAAGGTTTATGGGGGCATCTGCTTTGGTATGGGACTGACGCTTCGGGAAGGAAATAGAGAGTACTTTTATGAGCAGTTAGATCGGCTCTTCCCTCACTTAAAAGAAAAATATATACAGACATACAAAAGTCAGTATATGGTTGAAAGCCCTGACAGCAATCGTTTGATGAAGCTATTTTATTACAAATGCACCAAGGGAGGAATGGTTCATGACAATGGGCAGATATTTCAGTATTTGCAAACCTTTGAGGAAAAAGACTTTACAAAACAATTAAGTCTTTGGGACTACGATAAAATGAAGGAGGTCTAATCACATCAGCCTCCAATCATGACACCTATATTTCCATACAACATGATTCGGACAATACCGCAAATAATCAAATGAAGGGGATAGTAAAGATAGAAAAACCATTTCATGCCTTTCCAGCTGCCGCGTTTTCCGTTATATCTCTTTAGAAGGGGAATTGTCAATGCAACAAACAATTGGAGAATACCATACACAGGATTGATAAAAATGGTATATACAAGCGCATACATGGAAACCCAAAGCATCATGGAAAACATTTGCTTCTTGAAATTTTCACGGTTCGCACCAATTTCAACAATTGCCAGCACGGCAATACTGCTCCAATCTGCACAGAATGTAATAACTGAAATTCCAAGAATGAGAAGAGTCTTTTGCCACTGGGTAAGCCCCTTACTTTCATGTATGGATAAGGCCACAAGCCCCCAGGCCAGGGACCAAATGACGCTTGTCTGATTAAACACGGAAGTCTGGAAGGGGATAAAGGGAATCCCAAAAGCAAAATTATATGCAAAGTGTGAAATCAGGGCAAAAACAAATAATCTTCCGGCATATTTCTTGACATCATGGGTATAATGATACCCTTCTGCAATAAAGAACCAGAAAATAGGAGCCGCCAGTCTTCCGATGATATGAAGTCCGATAATCCACCAATCTGTGGGATAGTTGGGAAACAGGACAGACACCATATGATCAACGGTCATGGCAATAATGGCTATGAATTTTAATTGATTTGCATTAAGAGATCTCTGTTCCACTTTTTCCACCCCAAATGAATTATCATCATGTGCTTATGCCAATTATGCCACTGTTGACTTTTTTTGTAAAGATGTAATAATATTTATGGAGACCAATGAAAAATAGTATAAATATACTGGGGGGAGATGACATGTTTTTACTTTTTGAGGAAAATGAAAATAAAGTAGGCGTTCCGGGATTTGAACAAACCATAAAACCAATCCTCATGGCTCTGCAGGAACATGGGGGCAGAGCATCTATTGCAGAATTAAATAAAGCGATAATTCGAATCATGAATCTGTCCGAAGAAGTTTTAAAAGTGATGCATAAAGGTTCCAATAGTCAGAGTGAAATCGAATATCGCATTGCCTGGGGAAGAACTTATTTAAAAAAATATGGTTTGATTACAAATGTGGCCAGAGGCGTCTGGGCATTTACAGATAAATTTGACGGTGATATTGAGAAAATTGATGTAAATGAAGTTTTGCGGCAAGTGAGAAGTGAGAGTATCGGAAGCAAAGAGGAAAGAACCGAGCTTACAGGGTTTGAATCTGCCCTGGCATTTGAAAATATGGTGGGAGCATTGCTGCAGGAATTAACAAGTAAAGAAGGCAAACGGACGAAAGTGACAGATTCAGAGCTTTCGGATTTGGGATTTGATATGCTTCTACCAGATGGGCTTGAAGACTATCATGAAGAAATAAAATGCATCATTAAATATGTGAATGTTTCAAAACAAAATGTTTCTTTTTTCTATAAGACTGTAGCGCAAAGGCTGGATGATTCTCCCGTAGCTGGTAAGTTTTTGCTGATTACAAATGCTGTAGTTCCTGAAAAGATTAGAAATCATTTTGGATCCAATATTATGATCTGGGATATGAATGATTTGCTTGAGCGTATTGAGCCAGACGCTTCCTACGCCCAATATCTCATTAATCCCCGCCAGGCATTAATTAAAGATGTGGTATCCACAGACAATTCAGACAAACAAAAGGACAATGAGAGAGAGAAATATCTCAAAAAGATAAAAACCGCATTTCGCAACCAGGATATGGTATTATTTTTAGGGGCAGGTGTTTCCATAGATGGGGGAATCCCCCTATGGGAAACTTTAATCAAAACATTGCATGTATATATGCTGAATAGGCTGACCAAAGAGAATGAGCTTAGCTTTGAAGAACAAGAACTGATAAAAGAGCTTGCGTCTGATAATGAGATGGAATCGCCTTTAATGCAAATGCGGTACATAAAGGCTGCTTTTTCCAACGAAGAGTACTATAAATTGGTACATTCTGCACTATATGGCCAAAGCGTTAATATTGATACCAGCCTTCTCAATGCAATTGCAAAAATAAGCACGCCTCAAAGGTCATACTGTGGTATAAAAAGTATTATTACATATAATTTTGATGACTTGTTAGAACGGAAATTTGCTCAAAAAGATATTCAGTATAATATTATTTCAGACGAAAGGGAAAGACAGTTAGTTGACAAACTAAACGTGTATCATGTTCATGGCTATTTACCAAGTGATTTTTCTGATATTGCTGAGGAGCCTAATCTTATTTTTTCAGAGGAGGATTATCACAGGATCTACAGAGACGCTTATTCTTGGTCAAATTTGACCCAATTAAATGCACTGCGTGAAAATACATGTCTTTTTATTGGATGTTCTCTGACAGATCCCAATCTGAGGAGACTTCTTGATGTCGCTGCCAGGAATGGCGAGAATCCAAGACATTATGCATTTTTAAAAAAGAAAAAAATAAAGCGAAAAAAGAGTGGCGAAATGGTAAATAAGGATATCTTGAGATTATATCAAACAATTGATGATAATATCCAGACAGCTTATTATAAAAATCTGGGACTAAATATTATCTGGATAGATGATTTTAAAGAGATTCCCAATATTTTGAATAGCTTTCTTGACTGATAAAGTCTCAGAAATCTGTATACTATAAATATAAAAAAGTAGGACTTTAGATGAAAGAGGACAGAGGATGAAATTGTTAAAATGGACAGACAGGTGTGTCTCTGGCATAGGCCTTCTTCTATTTGGCATCCTGACAGGATTCAGCTTATTTTATACCGTATATTTTACAACAAAATATGAAGAGATCCCTTATGAGAAAGGGGATTTCTTTCTCATTGTGCTATTTGTCTGTGCAGGGATGCTCTTATTGATGTACTGGGTGTCAGAATGGATCCTGAAAAAGGCAGAGAATCAGAAAAAGTATATTAGGATTTTACTGTTGCTTGTGTTGGCTTATACAGTCTGTTTTGGTGTGTTGTGGGTGTTTGGTGCAGGATGTATCCCCGTTGGCGATCAGGCTTCTGTCTGTACAGCCGCAGAGGGCTTCCGAAAGGGCGATTACTCCATGCTGACCCGGGATTCCTATGAAAAGTATTTGTATATCCATCCCCATCAACTGGGCCTTACGGCCCTGATTGAAGTGATATTTGCAATCTTTGGAAATGGAAATTTCCTGGCTTTTGAGCTTTTAAACTGTCTGGGAGCATCCGTGTGTGTCTACAGCGGATACCAGATTGTGTGTCTTCTGACAGAGGAGCGAAGGGCCTTGATTTATTATTTGCTTTTATCTGCCGCTTGCTTTCCCTTGTTCTTTTACGTGACTTTTGTATATGGAGAAATACCGTCCTTGTCCTGTTCTCTGGTAGCAGTCTGGATGTTTTTGGAATATCAAAAGAAGGGAAAGAAAAGATATCTCATAGGATGCTGCATTGCCTGTAGCCTGGCTTGTCTGATTCGAAATAACAGTCTTATCCTGTTGATCGCTTTTGTAGGAATCTTACTGGTGACAGGGATAGGTAAGAAAAAATGGAAATCAGGGATGATGGCGGGATTGCTTATCCTGTCTCTTTTCGCCTCCCGCTGGGCGCTTCGCACAGTGTATGAAATGCGCGCGGACATAAAGTTAAATGATGGGGCGCCTATGATTTTATACATTGCCATGGGGATGCAGAAAGGAGAAGGGGCGCCGGGATGGTCAAATGGCTATATTCTTCATGCTTACTGGGGAGAGGCTGAGTTTGACGGAGAGCTTGCCACACAGATAGCAGTGAAGGATATTCGGACATCTCTTGCAGGATTTCAGGAAAATCCCCTCTACGCATTAAGCTTTTACAGGGAAAAGTTTACCAGTCAGTGGAACGATCCCACTTACGAATGTTTTGCTATGACGCATATCAATGGGTGGGAGCGCTGTGGGGTAGTCAATAGTATGTACGATGGAAAGCTTCATACTCTGATGACATGGTTTATGAACCAATATCAAAGCCTGATTTTTATAGGTGTCTTTCTGTGGCTAATTTTTAATTTTTGGAGAAAAAAGGAGTTGGAGGATAAGATTTTGCTGATCACGATCATTGGCGGTTTTCTGTTTCATATGATTTGGGAGGCGAAAGGCAGATATATTCTTCCATATTTTGTTATGATGCTGCCTATGGCGGCTGTGGGCTTGGCGGAATTGACTGCCAGGATTCAACTATATTTAAGAAGCCATCACGAGAGTAAAACGTAGTTATATTCTTTATATCCAGGTATAACCAGACAAAAAATACACATACTACCTCTAAGCCAAAAACTTTCCGGCAAAAGCAGCGGAGAATTGGCTGCCGCGACAGTTGCCAGTGTGCCAATAAGCGTGCGCCTTGGCCCATGGTTCGCGAAACTATATTTTGGAGGTAAGAGAAAATGACAAGATTAGACTGCACTGTAACTGGATGTATGTACAACAAAGAAAAATGTTGCTGCAAGGACAACATTCAAGTAGAGGGGGATCACGCAAAACATTCCCGTGATACCTGCTGTAGCAGCTTCAGGGAGCAGAAGGAGGGGATGAGCAATTGTGTGAACTACCCCACGAAAGACACGGATGTTGCCTGCAAAGCTACAGATTGTACATTCAATGAGAACTGTCACTGTCAGGCAAAACATATTGGGATCGCGGGCGGCAATGCCTGTGAATGTCAGGAGACAGAATGTGCCACCTTCCGCTGCAAATGTGACTGACAAATGTTGGCCTGTTGAGGCTAACTTAAGATAAGAAAAAGAGGCTGTTTACTTTGTAAAAAGAGAAAAGTAAACGGCCTTTTTGTTCGCAGAGTATCTTACTCTAAGACAGCAGGAGAACCTATCTTCTGCTTTTTTCTTTAACATCATAGCACATTTATCTTAAAAGGTAAACATTTTTTAGGTGTTTGCCCTTTTTTGTACAATTTCCCCAAGCAAATTTTCTTATTTTATTCTTAATTCTGTCTAATATTCCACAGAATTATTCATTTATTGCCCTTTTTTGTCAAAGTTATCATCATATTTTCTTAGAGTAAGATACTCTNAGAGTATCTTACTCTAAGAAAATATGATGATAACTTTGACAAAAAAGGGCAATAAATGAATAATTCTGTGGAATATTAGACAGAATTAAGAATAAAATAAGAAAATTTGCTTGGGGAAATTGTACAAAAAAGGGCAAACACCTAAAAAATGTTTACCTTTTAAGATAAATGTGCTATGATGTTAAAGAAAAAAGCAGAAGATAGGTTCTCCTGCTGTCTTAGAGTAAGATACTCTACGAAAAATCGACACTGAAAAATATAATCAGAGAGGGGTCCTTACTATCTGGTATGTAATCTATTGTCCAAATCACAGAGAGCATGAAATTATACATTCCTGCAGGCAGCATCTGACAAGGGAAGCTCTGAAAGATGCCTTTTATTTGACTTACGACCGGATGCGGAAGTACGAGGGAAATTGGCATGTAGAGAGGCAGTCTATTTTCCCGGATTATGTATTTCTGGAGAGTGAGGATGGGGAACGGCTTGCAAAGGAATTGGAGCAGTACCAAGAGTTTCTTACAATTTTTTGGGAAAAGGATGCCCTGATTCCTGTTCAGAGAGAAGAGGAACAATTTTTGCAAGGATTATGTGGGCAGGCACATCACTTTGGAATGTCGAAGGGGTATATCCGAGGTGGCCGTACCTATGTGACAGAGGGGCCTCTGCAAGGGAAGGAACGATTGATTCGAAGGATTGATCGCCATAAGCGGATTGCCAGTCTTGAGATGCCAGATATAAATGTGATGGCACATAAAGGAATAAATGGCAACTTCCGTGAAATGCAAGTTGGATTGGAGATTGTGTCAAAAAGCTGAAAAGTACTATACCTGTTCTACAGTATGAGACTGCGGAGCGGATAGAAGTATGTAATAAGGAAGAAATAGATTTGGGGTATGTGATTGCTGCCGCAGAATGGCGAAGCCTACCCATTTTTATGCATAGAAGTATGAATAAGTATAGTAAATGCAGGAAGGGAAGCAGGATATGTGGTATGTCGTACAGACAATCACAGGAAATGAAGAGAAGGCAATAGACGAAATTCAGAAGGTAGTGGAAGGTTCTGCATATGAGCACTGTTTCCTCTTAAAGCGTGAGGCAGTCTGGCGGATTCAGGGAACCTGTAAAATCCATGTACAGCCACTTTTTCCTGGGTATGTGTTTGTCCAGACACAGCACCCAGAGGAATTTTACAGGCAATTAAAGGCGGTTTCCCAGTTTACAAAGGTTTTGGGAAAGGAAGAAAGCGAATTCTATCCTGTCTCTAAGGATGAAGAATTATTTCTAAAACGCCTATTAAATAAGGATAAAGAAAATACAGTTCGCCTTTCTCCTGTGGCAGTGGATGAAGATGGAAGGATTGTTCAGTGTGGAAAACCACTACAGCCATTTCTAGATTATATAGTTAAGAAACGCATACGGCTGAGATATGTGATTATTCGGATACATTTATTTGGAAGAGATCGGGAGATCTTATTGGGGATTCGGTTAGAAGGGGATCAGGAAGAGAATGAAAAATATGAGGATAGATGATTTTCATGAAAAAGTTTGGTTGTCTTCTCCAACCATGCACGGAGAAGAACTGCATTATGTTCAAGAGGCATTTGACACGAACTGGGTAGCGCCTCTCGGAAAAAATGTTAATGAATTTGAAAAAGAGATGGCAGCCTATGTGGGAATAGGTCATACAGCTGCATTGAACTCCGGGACGGCAGCCCTGCATTTGGCTATCAAGCTGGTCGGTATACAGGCAGGAGATCTGGTATGCTGTTCCGACTTGACCTTTGCAGCTACAGTCAATCCCGTTTCCTATGAAGGCGGAGTACAGATATTTATTGATTCTGAGCGGGAAACATGGAATATGAATCCAGAAGCGTTGGAAAGAGCTC
Source organism: Clostridia bacterium (assembly GCA_910574475.1). Classification (GTDB taxonomy): domain Bacteria; phylum Bacillota; class Clostridia; order Lachnospirales; family Lachnospiraceae; genus Laedolimicola. The sequence continues at coordinate 29,563 of CAJTAT010000017.1, forward strand.
TCAAAAAATATCGGGGAAAGATTAAGGCTGTGATTGTGGCAAATCTATATGGGACGCCGGCAAAGCTGGAAGAGATTGTATCTCTTTGCGACGCATATGGCGTTACCTTAATTGAAGATGCAGCAGAGAGTCTTTCCGCCACTTACAAAGGACGGCAGACAGGAACCTTTGGAAAATACAATTGTATTTCTTTTAATGGAAATAAAATCATTACTACCTCTGGGGGAGGTATGTTGCTGTCCCATGAGGAGGAAGCAGTTCAGAAGGCCCGTTTTTGGGCAACCCAGGCCAGAGACCCGGCGCCTTGGTATCAACATTCGGAGACAGGTTATAACTATCGGATGAGCAATATCGTGGCGGGAATCGGCCGTGGACAGCTCTTGCATTTGGACGAGCATCGGAGAAGGAAAAAAGAGATTTATATAAAATATAAGGAAGGGTTTAAAGAACTTCCTATTGAAATGAATCCATATTTGGAAGATTCAGAGCCTAACTTTTGGTTGAGTTGCATGACGATTGACAGGAAGCTGGTGGAAAACGGAAGGGTAACACCGGAAAAGATACGGATAGCATTACAGGAAAAGAATGTAGAATCAAGGCCTATTTGGAAACCTATGCATCTGCAGCCAGTGTATGTGAATAGAGAATTTGTCTCTGTGGGAGGAGAAGATGTAGGCGGAGATATCTTTACAAGAGGACTGTGCCTGCCAAGCGATGTGAAGATGGCAGAAGAGGTGCAGGATGTGGTGATAGAGATTGTGAGAGAGTGCTTTGAATAAGAGATTAATTATTATAGGTGCCAGTGGCCACGGAAAAGTTGTGGCAGATATAGCAAAGAGACTTGAAATCTATTCGGAAATCTCATTTCTGGATGACGATTTGACAAAAAATATTTCAGGGTATGAATTGCTTGGAAAGGCAGAAGACTTTCAAAAGTGGAAATCGGGTCATGACTTTCTAGTGGGAATCGGAAATTGTAGAATTCGAAGCAGAATCCAAAAGAAAATAGAAAGGGAAGTTGCGGTTGCCACCTTAGTTCATCCTAATGCAGTAATAGGAGAAGGCGTCTTGCTAGGACCTGGGACAGTCGTTATGGCTAATGCAGTTATAAACAGCGCCAGCGTGCTCGGAAAAGGAGTCATTGTAAATACAGGAAGCACTATAGATCACGATTGCACCATAGGAAATTATGTGCACGTAGCTCCAGGATGCCATATTTCAGGAACCGTGTCCATTGGGGACAGAGCCTGGATAGGCGTGGGTAGTTGTATTGTAAATAATGTCAGTGTCTGTGAAGAATGTATCATAGGCGCAGGGGCAACGGTGATAGCAGATATTGGGGAGAGAGGAACTTATGTGGGAGTTCCGGCGAAAAGAATAAACCATGATGATTGAAATGCATAAACAGGGATTTTATGAAAAATACGTTAAGCGACCGCAGGATTTCCTGTGCGCACTGGCAGCAATCCTTTTATTGAGTCCAGTAATGCTAGTAGTAGCAATTTTGGTCCGTATGAAACTGGGAAGCCCTGTCCTATTTAAACAGCAGAGGCCAGGATTACATGAAAAGATCTTTTCCCTCTATAAATTTCGTACAATGACAGATCAGAGGGACGAAAAAGGAGAACTGATGTCAGACGAGATTCGCTTGACCAAGTTTGGAAAATGGCTCCGGGCTACATCATTGGATGAGTTGCCGGAGCTTTGGAATATCTTGCGGGGAGATATGGCAGTGATTGGACCGAGACCTTTATTGGTTCAGTACCTGCCATTATATAATGTCCGACAGCACAGAAGACATGAGGTACGGCCCGGCTTGTCAGGCCTGGCTCAGGTACATGGGCGCAATGAGATTTCCTGGGAGGAGAAGTTTGAGATGGATGTGAAGTATGTAGATAGAATCACATTTTTAAGAGATTGGGAAATTATGGGATTGACGATATGGAAGGTATTAAAGCGGGAAGGAATACAGGGGGAGAATGTAGCTACTGTGGAGAGGTTTCAGGGAGATAAGAGTAGAGATTAGATGAGGATTATACGTAGAAAAGGAAGAATTTGATTAGAAATGAAGAAAGTATTGATATTGGCGAATAGTGATATAGGCTTATATAAATTTCGGAAGGAATTGGTTGAACGATTATTAAATGAATATAAGGTGTTTATTTCTTTGCCAAATGGTTCGTTCGTTAAATCCTTTATTGAAATGGGATGCAGTTTTATAGAAACAGAATTTGAACGCCGTGGGATGAATCCTGCCAATGAATTAAAGTTGCTTTACAAATATAAAAAGATAATAACAGCAGTTAAACCGGATGTGATACTTTCTTATACGATTAAGCCTAATATATATGGGGGGATGATAGCTAGAATCAAGAAAATTCCTTATATCGTGAATATTACAGGCCTGGGAAGCGCAGTAGAGAATTCTTCACGATTACAAAAAATGATTATTATTTTTTATCAGGTTGCTTTAAAAAATGCGAAAATTGTATTTTTTCAAAATCGTGAAAATCAGCTTTTTTTTGAAAAGAATAAAATTGCAAAAGGAAAGTATAAATTATTGCCGGGTTCAGGTGTAAATTTGGAGTACAATCAAGCTGTCAGTTATCCTGATTCTGATATTATAAAGTTTGTATTTGTAGCACGTATTATGAAAGAAAAGGGAATTGATCAGTACCTGGAGATGGCTGAAGCAATTCAAAAGAAATATTCCAATACAGAATTTCATATATGTGGCTTTTGTGAACAAGACTATGAATCAAAACTGAAAGAATATTCGGAAAAAGGAGTCATTAAGTATCATGGAATGGTTCATGATATGAGAGTGATTTATGGAGAAGTACATTGTATAGTTCATCCCACGTACTATCCAGAAGGATTGAGCAATGTGCTATTAGAAGCCTCTGCAACGGCACGTCCAATAATCACAACAGATCGACCAGGATGTAGAGAAGTAGTTGAAAATGGTATCAATGGTTTTTTGGTTAAAGAGAAAAATAGCAGAGATTTAATTGAAAAAGTTGAACAATTTCTTTCTTTGTCTTGGAAGAGAAAAGAGGAGATGGGTTTGGCAGGACGTAAGAAAGTTGAGAAGGAATTTGACAGAAATATTGTTATTGAAAAATATTTAGAGGTTATCAGGAAACTTTGAGAAATGAATCTATATAAAAAAATTATCAATGGGGAAGAAAAGATCAGTGTTATTGGACTTGGATATGTTGGGATGCCAATAGCAATTGCGTTTGCAAAAAAAGCAAAGGTAATAGGTTTTGATTTAGATAAAGAGAAAATACAAATATATCAATCAGGAATTGACCCAACAAATGAAGTGGGAGATGAGGCAATTAAAAGTACAACTCTTGATTTTACAGATAATGAAAGCAAGTTAAAAGGGGTACGGTTTCATATTTTAGCAGTGCCAACACCAGTGAAAGCTGACCATACGCCTGATCTTTCGGCAGTAGAAAAGGCGAGCAAAATGCTTGGTAGGAATTTATTAAAAGATTCCATTGTAGTTTATGAATCTACAGTTTATCCTGGCGTAACAGAGAATATTTGTGTACCAATTCTGGAAAAAGAGAGCGGCTTAAAATGTGGCGTAGACTTTAAAGTAGGTTATTCTCCAGAACGGATTAATCCTGGGGATAAAGTGCATAAACTTGAGACCATAACAAAAATTGTCTCAGGTATGGATGAAGATGTATTAGAAAATATTGCTAAAGTCTATGAGTTAGTGGTGGATGCAGGAGTATATAGAGCTGAGAGTATTAAAGTTGCTGAAGCTGCTAAAGTTATTGAAAATAGCCAAAGAGATATTAATATTGCATTTATGAATGAGTTATCAATTATTTTCAATAAAATGGGTATAGATACAAAATCAGTTTTAAAAGCTGCTGAGACAAAATGGAACTTTTTGAATTTTTCTCCTGGATTAGTGGGTGGGCATTGTATAGGTGTGGATCCCTATTATTTAACTTATAAGGCTGAAAAGATGGGATATCATTCACAGATTATTTTGTCTGGAAGAAGAGTGAATGATGATATGGGGAAGTATGTGGCTGAAAATGTAATCAAAAATTTAATAAAAGCAGATGTTTCGGTAAAACATGCACGAGTTGGCATACTAGGATTTACTTTTAAAGAGAATTGCCCAGATACTAGAAATACAAAAATAATTGATATCATAAATGAATTGAGAGAATACGAAATTAATCCTATAGTTTCAGATCCAATTGCGGCCGTAGATGAAGCAAGGAAATTGTACGGTTTAGATTTAGTTCCAATGCAACAGCTGGATCAGCTAGATGCACTTATCTTGGCTGTAGCTCATGATATATTTCTAAATATAAAAATAGAAACAATTGAAAGAATGTTGAAAGATAAAAAAGTGCTTATTGATATTAAAGGTATATACAATCGAAAGCTGCTAGAACAAAAGGGATATTTTTATTGGAGGCTGTAAGAAGTAAATGAAACATGTGTTTATTGGACCTGAAGATATAAGTATAGCAACTTTGTATCAAGGGTTTAAAGATGGAAAAGATACAGAATTAATTTTAATGAATGATTATGTAAGGAAAACTGCAAAAGTCTTTACATTGATGGAGATGACTTCATTAAAAAAGTCAGATATACTGTTATGGCCACATTTTGATCATACGATAGGTGAGGCCATAGAACAAAAAAATTGGAGTCATGAGATTTGCTTTATTGTATATGGGCGTATATATGAAAGTTATGGGATGTCTATTATAAGATATTTGAGAGAAAAGTTTAATGGATGTAAAATAGTTGCTTATTTAGGCGATATTGTTCCGAGCTTTAAATTTAATCTTGAGAATTTAAAGCGTGTATTTGATAGAGTCCTTTCATTTGACATTAAAGAGGCAGATGAGTATGGATTGGCTTGGTGTCTGGAGCCGTTTTCATCTAATCTTGTGGAAGAATTATATAATAAAAAAATGCCGATAAAATGGGATGTTACATTTGTAGGAGCGGCAAAAAACAGATATGAAAAAATTATAGAGATGTATGAAATTCTGAAAATCGCAGGGTTTACCTGCGATTTTCATATTACTGGGGTAAAACCTCAGAATAGGCGATATAAAGATGAAATAGGGTATGACTATATGGATTTTATGACGTTGCTGGAACATGTAAATTGTTCAAACTGTATAGCTGAAATACTCCAAGATGGAGGAACATCTCCAACTACTCGTTACTCAGAAGCTATGCTGCTTGAAAAGAATTTATTGACAGATTGTAAATATTTCAAAGATAAGAACAATAGAACGAATAATATATTTTATTTTGAAGATGTTTCAGAACTAAAAAATTGGGATTTGGACATATTGAGAGAAAAAAATGCTATAGAGACTTCTCAGTATAAAAAACGATTGTCTATCGAAGAAATGATAAAGACCATAGACAATACTTTGATATAAAAATCAGGAAAGCTTGCAAAAGGAGGAAAAAGAAAAAATGTTAAATGTATTTCAACCAGATTTAGGAGAAAAGGAAGCAAATGTAGTCAGAGAGGTATTTGAATCAAATTGGATAGGAAAAGGAAAGAGAGTTGATAAGTTTGAAGAATCATTTGCTGAACATGTAGGCGTAGAGAAAAATCAAATTTTATCCACAAACTGCTGCAGTGAAGGATTATTTTCTTCTATGCATCTTATGGATATTCAGCCAGGAGATGAAGTGATTGTACCTACTATTAGTTTTGTCGGTGCGGGAAATGCGGTATGTGCAAACAGTTCAAAACTAGTATTATGTGATGTTGATCCGAGAACATTGAATGTACGTGCTCAGGATATAGAGAAGGTTCTTACGAAAAAATCAAAGGCTATTTTACTACTTCATTTTGGAGGAATTGCCTGTGAGATGGATGAGATTATGCAATTGGCAGAAGAACATCATCTGAAAGTTATTGAAGACTGTGCTGCAGGTGTATGTTCTACCTATAAGGGGCGAGCGCTGGGAACAATAGGAGATATGGGAATGTGGTCCTTTGATGCCATGAAAATATTGGTTTGTGGAGATGGGGCATGCTTATATTTTCGGGATCCCGAAATTCGGAATAAAGCAGAAAAATGGCTGTATTTCGGATTAGAAACAAAGAGTGGATATGAAAACAAAGTGGCACAAAAATGGTGGGAATTTGAAATCTCCAGCTTTGGGCACAGGGCTGTTATGAATGATATGACTGCTGCTGTTGCACAAGTACAGTTGGGGCGTCTTTCAGAGTTTATGGATTGTCGGCGAAAAGTGCATGAGGCATATACAGATATGCTGAAGGACGTGACCTGGATTGATCTGCCTCCTGCATTGCAGAAGGATTGTAAGACATCCTATTATTTTTATCATATTCAAGTTAAAAATGATAAGAGAGATGCTTTAGCAGGGTATCTGAAAGAAAAGGGAATATACACCACTTACCGCTATTATCCTCTTCATAGAGTAGAAGCTTATCAAGCATCAGGACAATTTCCAAATGCTGATTATGCAACAGAGCATACACTATGCTTGCCGATGCATCAAAAATTAAATGAGGACGATGTGCAAGTAGTTGTGGAGGCAATTAAGTCGTTTGGAAAACTGCATTGCTGATTGTTGGAGGTTAGAATAGAATGAATGGAGATATTCTGGTATCTGTAATTGTATATACGTATCACTCAAGTAAGACAATTATTGAAACTCTGGACAGTATATACCAACAAACATATAAAAAGATTGAGCTTATAGTTTCAGATGATGCTTCTTCTGATAATACGGTAAAGTTGGTTAAGGATTGGATTGACAAGAATAGAGGGAGATTTGTCAGAAGTGAATTAAAGATAAATTCTGTTAATATGGGAATTACAAAGCATTTTATGAAGGGAATCTCTTATGCGAATGGAAAGTGGATTAAGATATTAGCAGGAGATGATATGCTGTTGGAAACCTGTATTGAGGATGATATGTTATATGTGAAAAAACATAAGGATACAGAATATTTGATGACTAACATGTTATATTATTATGATAAAGAAACTTGTGTAGAGATGAGGACAGGATTAAGAGCATATTGTAAGTTTGTGTGTGCTCAAAAAGCAGAAAAACAATTTCGACTCTTGCTGCACCAGGATACGTATACAGCTCCGAGTGGCTTTTTTTCTGCCGATCTTGTGGAAAAGTATGGAGAACCTTTTAATCCCAGTAAAAATAATGAAGATTTGCCATGGCTCCTCCATTTAACTAAATCCGGCTGCAGGCTTAGATATATGGATAAACCAACAGTAAAATATAGACAAGATGTTTCTTCTATTTCCAGGCAAGAAGGAGCTTTTTTTAATTCTACACATTTAAAAGATAGTAAGAAGCTGGAACAGGAATTAATATGCCCCAATATTAGCAAAGGAGATATTTTATACCATTGGAATCGTACTATTAAATGGTTCCGATATGGGTTAATCATACGAATGGGCAATAAAAGGAATTGCTTAACAATGCTTACAAACCATATTTTATTGCTATTACAGCCTTATACGTATAAAAAAATAATGTGGGAAGTTGTTGGAATATTGTATATAAAAAAGAAAAAAGTTAATAGTTTGGAGTAAATATATGAAACTGTCAATAAGAAGCATAGATAACTTTTTAATGGCTGCTTTATTTTTGCAAATGTTATTTTTGCCCAAAATTTGGATGGGATTAAAGATTATTTTTTTAGCATTTATCCTTTTATTTTATATAAATAAGATCAAGATAAGAATTAAAATAAATGTTGGAACAAAATTGATTTTGATTTATGCTTTTTTAAATCTTATCTCAATTATTATAGGCTGCATGCGTGGATATGCGACAACTGCAATCAGATTAGGAACCATAGATGTCTTATGGCCATTAGTCTATGCAGTAATAGCATTTGGAGGTTTGGAAGAATATCAGTTAAAATGGATATACAAAGCTATTATTATAGTTACATTTATTCTTGTGGTTTCAGATTTAGTATTGATTATAGCGTCTTTTACCTCAAATGAAGGAATAAGAAGTTTTTTGTCTTTATTTAATAAAAATACGCTAGTAGCTGAATGGACAAGAGGATATATGGAGATTCGGACTGATCATGAAAATTATTATGCATTTCTCCCTCCATTTATGATGGCAGTATTTTTTCAAGAAGATGATAAGAAAATTAAGAAAATAGGTCTAAATAGCGCTTTTACAAAAGTTACAGTAATTCTATCTATGCTAATGGCAGTTTTTATGGGATTGGGAAGTGTATGGTTGGCAAATGCTGTGGGACTTTTATTATGTATGAAAAAGTTTCATATATTTAAAAAGAAATGGGTTTTGATAATGCTGAGTCTTGTTGTACCAGTTATGATTATAGTTTTAGCAAAATCCTATTTAGAGGAAGGATTTGTATATTTTATATGGCAAGATGTGTTATCTAGATTAAATATGACAAGTGATTTAAAGAATATTAATGGAGCAACAAGAACTGCACAAGTTCATGCAATGCTAGAAGCTTGGCTAGATAATCCTTTAATAGGACAAGGGAGAGGCGTACCAGTAACCTATTTTAGGAGTGGAGCATATGTTACTAGGGCAGATAATGAAATTGTATACTTAATTACACTATATCAGAAGGGCTTGATAGGATTTGTACTATTTTTCATTTTGGTTGGATATGCAATATACATTTTAAACAAAAGAAAAGACATAAAATGGTTTACTGAACCATTTATGGTTGGTCTTATTTGCTATTTGATAGCAAATATATTTAATCCATACCTAACTAATTTTTCGAATCTATGGATTTTATTTTTACCGTTTATGATTAGGAGTAAAAACTTAAATTAGGGGAGAAAAAATTGCAGGTAATAAAATACATGTTCCAGCCACATGGAGACGAACGCGGCCAGCTTGTGGCTCTGGAAGAATTTAAGGACATTCCATTTCGCATAAAGCGCGTATATTATATGTATGATACAGTACCAGAGGTGATTCGTGGTCATCACGCACATAGAGCATTAGAACAGATACTTATCTGTATTCATGGAAGCTGTAAAATAAAACTGGATAATGGAAAAGAGAAAAAAGTCGTACCTCTCGAAAAGCCATATGAAGGCTTGTATGTAGCCAATAATATGTGGCGCGAAATGTATGACTTTTCTTCAGATGCGGTACTTATGGTGCTGGCATCTGAACTTTATGATGAGTCAGATTACATCAGAGATTATAATGAGTTTTTGAAATTTATAGATGAAAAAGTAGTACTTGGAGGCTAATAGAGGATGAAGGAAGGCGAACAAATAGTTCCCTTTGTGAGCTTTTTGCCCATGGAACAGGAACTGAAACCAGAATTACAGAAAGCATTTGACAGAGTTCTAAGTCAAAGCTGGTACATTGATGGTGAAGAGAACAAGCAGTTTGAGCGAAATTTTGCCAGATATTGTGATGTAAATTATTGTGTAGGGGTAGGCAATGGATTAGATGCTTTGACTTTAAGCTTAAAAGCGCTTGGAATAGGTAGAGGAGATGAGGTGATTGTACCATCAAATACCTTTATTGCAACAGCATTTGCAGTGACAAATGTGGGGGGAACGCCTATATTTGTCGAGCCTGACATCAGAACCTTTAATATAAAGCCAGAGTTGATTGAGGAAAAAATAACAGAAAAAACGAAAGCGATTATGCCGGTTCACCTTTATGGGCAGCCCTGTGATATGGAGCCAATCGTAAAAATTTCTCAAAGGTATGGGTTGTATATTGTTGAAGATTGTGCACAGGCCCATGGAGCAAAGTATAAGGGAAAAAGAATAGGTACGTTTGGAGACATAGCCGGATTCAGCTTCTATCCAGGAAAAAATCTCGGAGCTCTCGGAGATGCAGGAGCTGTTGTAACTAATAATAAAGAGTTGGAAGAAAAAGTCAGAGCTTATGGAAATTATGGCTCAGATTATAAATATCACCATATTTATCAAGGATGCAATTCCAGGTTAGATGAGCTACAGGCGGCCTTTCTGGCTGTTAAGATCCAGCATTTAGACAGAATGAATGAAGAACGAAGAAGAATTGCTCAAAGATATACAAAGGGTATAAAAAATACAGATATTATCCTTCCTTATGTGATAGAGGATACAGAACCTGTGTGGCATATCTATGGAATTCGGTGCAGGAGAAGAGATGAACTTGAAGCTTATTTATCAAGATATGGCATTGGGACAAATAAGCATTATCCGATCCCTATGCATCTGCAGAATTGTTATCATGATTTGGGACATAAAAAAGGGAAATTTCCGGTTGCAGAAGAGATAAGCGCCACAGAATTAAGCCTTCCTATGTATTATGGGATGTCGGAAGAGCAGATAGATTATGTAATTGACAAGGTTAATGAGTTTTGAGCTGGGGCAGCTACAAATGTAAAAAGGAGAGTGTTTTTTCATTATGGTAGGTGCTTGGAGAAAAAAGTGGAAGAGTATACCAATGGCGGTAAAGATTTCATCTGCATATGCTGTCTGTAGTATTCTACAAAAGGGGCTGTCCTTTCTTACATTACCGCTGTTTACAAGGCTTTTAACGACAGAACAGTATGGTCAGAGTACAATCTATAATTCTTGGCACTCTATATTGGGTATCTTTCTTACATTAAATCTGGCATATGGCTCATTTTCCACAGCTATGGTCAAGTTCGAAAAAGACAGAGATGCATATATTGCTTCAGTTGAAGGGATTTGTTTGGCATTATCAGCAGTATTTCTAATGATTTATCTTCCCTTTGCAAAGTATTGGAACATGCTCTTTGAACTACCTACAACATTTATTGTGCTGATGGTAATAGAATTATTGGCCTCTAATGCGATTTTGCTTTGGAGTGGGAAGAAACGTTTTGAATTTAAGTATAAAAGTGTCATTGCTGTAACCCTAATCAATGCTATTGCGGCCCCCTTACTTGCCTTTTTTTTCGTAATCCATGTGGAAGAGAAAGGATATGCAAGAATTGCGGGACAGGCTCTTATGAGTATAGCAATCGGTGGTATATTTTTCCTATTTAATATAGCGAAGGGAAAGACGATTTTCAGTCGAAAGTATTGGAAGTATGCATTGGGATTTAATATCCCATTAATCACTTATTATCTTTCCCAAGTGGTATTTGATACGAGTGATCGAATTATGGTCAGCCATTATCTAGGAAAAGATAAAGCAGCCTTGTATGGGGTCGCTCATTCACTGGCCACCATGTTAACATTTGTCCTATCAGCCATTAATAATTCCTATCTGCCTTGGTTTTATGGAAAGCTAAAAGCAGGAAGAGAAAAAGAAAATCAGGTAACGGCCTGCGCCATAGCAATTTTGATGGCCATTATGCTTTTGGGCATTATATGGTTTGCTCCTGAAATCATCATAATAGTAGGCGGAGAGCAGTACCGTGAAGCTACATGGGCAGTGGCCCCTGTTACTATGAGTATGCTTTTATTGCTCTACACACAGTTTTCCATTAATATAGAATTTTATTATGAAGAAAAAAGGAAATTGGTATGGTCATCCATAGGCGCTGCCATTGTCAATATTGTATTAAATGTGCTGTTAATACCTCGTATGGGATTTGTGGCGGCAGCCTATACCACACTGGCCAGCTACTTTGTATTTTGCTATGCCAATTATCGTGCAATGAAGAAAGTTCTCGCTAAGAATGAAAAGCTGGATCAAAGCTACAACTACAAATGGCTTATTGGCATATTAATTGCATTTTTATTGCTTGGATTTATAGGGATGCTGCTTTATAAATATTTGATTATTAGAATCATTATATCCATGGTGGTTCTAATTGTTATTTGGATGAAGAGGAATATTCTGATGAAATACATTAAGGTGATTGGAAAGGGATAAATATTGATGTTTTTTTCTATCCAGAAAATAAAAAAGATGCCTATTTTGAAACCAGTGAAGACTTTTCTATTGAGTGCAAAACGGATTTTTCAAAATAGGATGTCCTTTTATACAGAAAATAAAATCCGATGCATGTTAAGTAAAGGATTTCGAATCCGTCATGAAAAGCAATTAAAAGAAGTGGATAGGTTCATAATGGAAATTCAAAAAAAGCCTAAGAAAGAATTGATTAAAATAGTTTTTATGTGTCAGATTCCGTCTGTTTGGAATTCCAATATGTCAACTTTTTTGGCGGCGGATAAGAGCCATCGAATGGAAGCATATATATTGGCACTTCCAGACAAATTGATAAAGGAGAATAATAATGTATCCCATGAAGATTATGGCGAAAATGAATCCTATCAATATTGTTGTGAATTTTGCAAGAATACAATCAAGGCATATGACGAAGAAAGTAAGGAGTGGTTTGATTTAAAAGAATTTAAGCCGGATTACGTTTTTGTACAAAGGCCATATGACATTCATCTTCCACCTCAATACCGAAGTAAAGTGTTGGCGGAGTACACAAAGATTTGCCATATTCCTTATGCTTACAGCCTGATGAACTATGCAAGCCGGCTATCCTATCATCTTGACTTTTGTGATAATGTGTATGCTATTTTTACAGAAAATCAAAGGTATTGTGAAGAATTAAAATCTATTTATTTTGGTTTGTTTCAAGCAAACTGGAAAAAAATCAAATTTTTTGGATATCCTCGTTTTGATCTGCATAAAAAGATAAAAAAGGAAAAAAGTGAGTATAAAAAGACCGTTTTGTGGCTGCCCCGATGGACAACGAACCGTTTCGTCGAGGCAACCACTTTTTTTAAGTATAAAGATATTCTTATAGATTATTTCAAGAATCGCCCCAATATACGGTTTGTTTGCCGCCCACATCCATTGATGTTCCGAAATTTTATTTCTACAGGAGAGATGACAGAACAGGAGGTAGACAAATTCAAAAACATGTTTAAAGACACAGATAACTTTTATCTGGATGAATCTCCCGATTATGTGAAAACAATGGTGGAAACAGATATATTTATTTCTGATACATCATCTTTGTTAGTAGAGGAATTCGTCATATCGAAGCCGATTCTTTTTTGTGGTATTAAGAGGCATTTTGACAGGGAAAACATGAGATGGGCAAAATATATGTACTCTGTTTCAAATCAGCAGGCGCTTCTTGAAAGCCTGGGTAAATTGTTAAATAGCGAAGATCCCCTAAAAGAAGAGCGAAAACAGTTTATAAAAGAGCATATGAAAGCAGACGGGTTAGCAGGAGAGAGGATTGTACATTTTCTAATAGAAGATTACGAAAAGAAGCAGGAGGAAAATTGAAAACCATGTCAAAAAGAGTATACGTAGCCATGAGTGGAGATGTCATCCATCATGGTCAGATCAATGTAATTAAAAAAGCTGCCCAATTAGGAGAAGTCACCATCGGGCTTCACACAGATGCAGTCATTGCATCTTATTGGAGGGTTCCTATCCTGTCATACCAAGAGCGCTTTGAAATTGTATCAAATATCAAAGGAGTATTAGAAGTCATCCCTCAGGAGGAGTTAGATCAGGTGCCGAATCTAAGAAAGCTTCGCCCGGATTACGTAGTTCACAGCAATGACTGGGTATCCGGTCCCTTTAAGAACCTTAGAGAAAAGGTGGTGGAAGCCTTAAAGGAATGGGGTGGCCAGCTAGTTGAGATTGACCGGACAAAAGGAGTTTCCCTGGACCGCTTAACAGAACTTTCAGACAACCTTAAAGTGACAACTGATGTAAGAAGAGCATCCCTTAGAAAGCTGCTCCAAATCAAAGGTAAAATCCGGGTGATGGAGGCCCATAATGGTCTCACCGGAATCATTGTAGAAAAGACAAAGCAGTTTGATGAAGAGACTGGTTACTATCGCCAGTTCGATGCCATGTGGCTGAGCAGTCTCTGCGATTCCACCACAAAGGGAAAGCCGGATATTGAGGTGGTAGACAATACCTCCCGCATGAATACCCTCAATGAAATGCTTGAAGTGACGACGAAACCCATTATCGTAGACGGAGATACAGGAGGAATTACAGAGCATTTCGTATACACCGTCCGAAGTTTGGAGCGTATAGGCGTTTCTGCTATTATAATTGAAGATAAAATAGGGTTGAAAAAGAACTCTCTCTTTGGGACAGAGGCCATGCAGCAGCAGGATGAGATTGAACATTTCTGTGAGAAAATCGCAGCCGGGAAAAAGGCACAGGTTTCCAATGATTTTATGATTATTGCAAGGATAGAAAGTCTGATCTTATCCCAGGGAATGGAAGACGCTCTTAATCGTGCCAGACACTATATTGAAGCAGGGGCAGACGGGATTATGATCCACAGTATCGACAAAACGGGCCAGGAGATCTTTGAGTTTGCAAAAAGGTATCAGGATTTCCCAAACCGTGTCCCTCTGGTGATTGTACCCACAGCTTACGATGCAGTGTATGAGACAGCCCTTTTTGATGCAGGAGTAAATGTAATTATCTATGCCAACCAACTATTACGGGCAGGATATAAAGCCATGCAGGATACAGCTATGGAGATCTTAAAATGTGGCCGGGGATATGAGGCGGATCATAACTGTATCAGCATCAAAGAAGTCATTAACCTGATTGAAGTTGAGAATTGAATAGAAAAGAGGAACTTATGGAAACGAAAGCAATTATATTAGCAGCCGGAATGGGCACGCGCCTGAAACCACTGACCCTGACCAGCCATAAATGCATGACGAAGGTAAACGGGACACCCATTATCTATAATGCCTTGAACTGTTTAAAAAGCATTGGGGTAAAAGAGGTTGAGATGGTTGTGGGCTACCTGGCAGAGGAAATCAAACATACCTTAGGAGACAGCTATGACACCATAAAGCTAAACTATGTAGTAAATGATATTTATTCAGAAACCAATACATCTTACTCTTTAAAGTTGGGGCTTGAGAAAACAGGGAATTATGACAAGCTCTTCATATTGGAGGGGGATGTATTTTTTTCATTGGCTTTGCTGGAAAGAATCGAAGATGACAGCCATGACAATACAACCCTGCTTGAAAAATATAACCCTGCCCTGGACGGCACCTTTGCAGAGATGGATGAGTCCGGTTACGTAGTTGACTGGACCCATAAAAGTATGCGGGAGCCAGGCTATACCCTGGAAGATAAATATAAGACCATCAACATACACAAGTTCAGCAAAGCATTTGTGGAGACATCCCTATATCCCTCTGTGAAAGAGATCTGTAGGAAGACAGAAGGAAAGGATCCCCTGGAAAATGTCATGCGTACCATTGTGCGAAACGACAAACGGGCAGTCTACGGACTGGACTCAGGAGGCA
>CAJTAT010000018.1 GCA_910574475.1 Clostridia bacterium
CCATACTTATCAGCAAGGAAATGGACAGAACCTTCCCCGTCAATATATTCCTGTGATACCATTGCTCTAAATTCAGGTGAGTATTTTGATCTTGGCATGAAAAATACCTCCAAAGTAACAGATTTTTATATTTTATCTGTCTACTTTAGAGGTATCATATCATTCTTTCTAATTGACGGTTTTTCTTCCTTTTTTCGCGAACAGCAGCATAAATAATCAGCAGAATTGCTGTCGAAATGTTATAGGAAATAAAGACTTTCGCTCCTAATGCTACTAACTCCCAGATAGTCCTATTGGCAGGAGCTGTCAAGTTCAGCAGGGCAACAAGAGAGTTTAAAAATGTAAGTAAAGGTAAAATAAGACCTGCAAACTTATTTTCTCTTTTTGAAAAATAAATTTGGAGAAAGATTCCCACTACACCTGCAAGTAACACAACAAACATTACGATAGTTCCAAAAATAAACGTCATTTACTCTTCCTCCTTCTTTCTTTTTTTATACTCTTTGATCAATATCTTAGCTGTCTCAAAATCCAGCTTTTCATTTACCGCCAGTCGTTTAATGAGGGCCACATAAGAATCGCCTTCCACATCCTCACTGATTTTTATTTTCTGAATCAACCGGTCCAGCCTCAAACGAACTGTAGGGTAGGTTACATCATACTGCCTTGCAATTTCTTTTAGAGAGCCTGATGCCAATAAGAATTTCTTTATAAAGACTACATCTTCCTCTTCCAAATTTGTCATCCATTCTGGAATGATTTCCAATGCCATAGGACTTCCTTCTTTCAATCTTTAATATAATTTAGTATATACTTTAATTTTATTAAAGTCAATAGTGAACAATACTTTTAATTAAATTTACAAAAAATATCAAAAATTTTGCTTGCTATTTCTAAAGGCTTGTGCTAGAATAAAAGTCGTTGTAAGTAATTTGTTTTGCCGGCGTGTCGGAATGGCAGACGAGGCAGACTCAAAATCTGTTGTGGGCAACCACGTGCGGGTTCAAGTCCCGCTGCCGGCAGTACCAGAAAGTGCCAAAATTCTTGTAAAATCGAGGATTTTGGTGCTTTTATTTTTTGTGGTTTTGATTACCTTGATTTATCTCTTCTGCATGGCCTAACTAAGAAGATGAGACTCCACTATATCTCATTTTACTATTGAAAGTCCTTCTATATAGAATATTGCCTGCACTTATGCGTTTTTGTGTATTGGAAAAATACATATCTCCAAAAAGCCGTTAATGAAATTCAAAATAAGCAGCAGGACACAAAAGAAGCACCTTCAGATAATTAAATCCGTTAGCGCTTCTTCTTTATCTTACAGCATCATAATATGACCACATGCGAACAATTTTTTGCTTTTAAAACAATCCCAGCCCTTTTTAGAAATTTTTTATCTTTGTCAGCCTGTTTACTAAATCTGATTACATACATTTACCATTCCTCATCCGAATTATATACAGAACATTCTTCCAGTGGCTCTTTTCCTGCTTCAATAATACTTTCTGCCATGCCTGGTATGGAATTTAAATATAACGTTTCCTGAATAGCGTTCCAATCTTCTTCTGATATTTGATATATATTTTCCCTTGCTTTTGTTACGCTAATTACTGTCATGCTATCATCTCCCTTCTCTTGCATTATACCGTACGTATTCACGTGTGTTAATGGGTTCATATAATCTTTATTTGTGTTGGTCTTGCTTTGTTTGACCTTGTAAGAAGCACCTTGATAATTGAATAGACTTTACACTCTTCACTTAATCCGCTATAATAAGGTTGTAGCAATAAAAAATAGCAATTCAAAGGCGGTGAAAGGATGGTACAGGAAGTGTCAGATAAAGAATTGATCGCAGTAACCATTGACAGATACACAGATTTACAGCAGATTAAAAAGGCAAACGGCGGTCACGAAAATGAAATGCTCGACTATTTAATCAAAGTAACCGTTGCAAAGTTATCATCTTTAGGCGTAAACGTTGAAGATATAACACTTTAAATAATCACATAACCCACAAATCAAAGTGTAAAGTCTATGAAATAATCAAGGACTTTACACTTTTCTATTTACACCTCACCCTCCCCGCAATACCTTAAGCAAATGCTCAAAATACGACGGTAGCGGGGCCTGAAACTCCATATATTCGCCTGTTGACGGATGCAAAAACCCAAAAACCATGGCATGTAAAGTCTGCCCTTCCAGCCGGAAGGGCGATTTCATTTTTCCGTAGATTTCATCTCCCAGCAGAGGGTGCCCAATACTGGTCATATGAACACGAATCTGATGGGTCCGTCCCGTCTCCAGGCGACACTCAATATAAGTATAGCCGCCAAAGCGCTCAAGAACCCGGTAATGGGTCACTGCTTCTTTCCCGCCCTGTTTTACCACAGCCATTCTTTTACGATCTGTCTGATGTCGCCCAATGGGAGCATCTACCATGCCTTCCTCCCCTTTTACATTGCCACAGACAATGGCGCGATACCGGCGGGTAATGGTGTGCTCTTTTAACTGCTCAGCCAGTGCATTGTGGGCGCGATCATTTTTGCAGGCAATCAAAACCCCTGTGGTATCCTTGTCTATCCGGTGAACAATTCCCGGGCGCAAAATCCCATTGATGCCGGAAAGTTCTCCCTGGCAGTGGTACAGAAGGGCGTTTACCAGGGTACCACTGCTGTGCCCTGCAGAGGGATGGACTACCATTCCCTTAGGTTTGTTTATAAGAATCACATCTGCATCCTCATAGAGAATGTCCAGAGGAATCCGTTCTGGTTCTATCTCAGGCTCCACTGCCTCAGGCAAATCCATTTCGATTACATCGCCGCCTGCCACTTTATAATTGGCTTTCACAGCTTTCCCGCCTACTGTCACCTGGCCATCCTTTATTACCTTTTGCAGATACGAACGGGAAATATCTGGAACCTGCTGGGACAGGTACTTGTCAATCCGAATTCCAGCTTCTTCTTTGGCTGCCTCAAATCTTTTTCTTTCCAATTCTTTTTCCAATTTCACTTCTTAGATATTTCTTAGCTTTATCTGAACTCTCTGTCAACAGGCCTCTATCCTTCCAGTTTCTTCAAAGGATTTAAAAATTCCATCTCCTCATCCTGATAGAAAAATAAGAATAGTAGAGCCATTATAATTGCCCCCACTGTCACATAGCAGTCTGCCACATTGAAAATAGGAAAATCAATCAGCTTAAAATACAGGAAATCCACCACATAGGAATTGCAAATGCGGTCAATCATATTTCCTATAGCTCCTGCCACTAAGAGCACGCCTATCACACGTACCGGGTGGAAACGCCTTCCCCGGGGGGTACGGTTATAGTAAAAGGCAATCAAGCCGAGAACCAGCAAGGTACACACCACAAAGACTATTTTTTTTCCTTGAAGAATCCCAAAGGCAGCCCCCCGGTTCTCCAGATAGTGAAGCTCAAAGACTCCCTCCCAGATCACAAAAGGCGCCTGATCTTTTAAATGCAAAACTGCCAGGTATTTCGTCCATTGATCAATTCCCGTGAGAATAGCAGCTGCCAAAATCCCTGTCATATTATAGTTCCATCTCTTTTCCATGTCACTTTTCCCCTAAAATGGAAGTAATTCCAAAGAGTAGCTCTTCCTCTGTCACACTTTTGTCCACAAAGGCTTCCCCTATCTTTTTCAGCAACACAAATTTAATCCTGCCCGCTTCCATCTTTTTGTCTGACTTTGTTGTTTCCAGAACCTTTGAAGCCACAAGTTCTTCTGTTCGAGTGGGAAGAGAGAAGGCTTCAAATCCCTGACGAATTTTTTCAAACTCCTCAGAAGAAATAAGTCCCCGCTGCCTGGAAATATACGCTGCCGCCACGGCCCCCACAGCCACACATTCCCCATGCATCAACTGAAAATCTTTCAATTTCTCTACTGCATGCCCAATGGTATGGCCATAGTTCAAAAGAGCCCGCTGGCCCTGCTCTGTGGGGTCCTCTTCCACAACCGCCCGTTTCACTTTACAGCTCTCCTCAATCATAGGAAGAAGCACTTCGTAATCCCTATTTTGAATGGCTGTCTGATGCTCCAGGAGCCAATCATAGTACTTAGCATTTTTAATTAGTCCATGTTTTAAAATCTCTGCCATACCGCAGGCAAACTGCCGTTTGGAAAGGGTATTTAGCACAGAGAGATTCATATAGACCAGACGGGGCATGTGGAAAGCTCCCACCATATTCTTATAGCTGTCAAAATCTACGCCTGTTTTTCCACCAATACTGCTGTCCACCTGAGATAAAAGAGTAGTGGGAATCTGGATAAATCCAATTCCTCGCAGATAAGTAGCCGCTGTAAATCCAGTCAAATCACCTACTACGCCGCCTCCCAAGGCCGCCAGCAGATCTTTCCGATCAAAATGCTCTAAAATCAAATGCTCATAGAGCCCCTTTACTGTATCCAGGGTCTTATGCTCTTCTCCTGCTTCCATGGTATACACAGTCACATTCTGGCACACTTTCAAGAGCTCTCGTCTGACTTCTTCTGCATAGAGCGTCCCCACCTGACTGTCAGTCACAATACAAATCTTACGATTTTTCGTATCCAATGCTTCTACTCGCTCTGCAAGAGCGCTAAAATCCTGTTCTAGCACAATAGAATAGCAAAATACGCCATCCTTATTCACTGGAAGGATTCGATTCTTATCACTCATAACTTCCTCCTGATTTTAAGTTCCGCTGTGTCTGTACGGGTCTTGTTGGTTAAATATATTTCCACAGAACCACATAATGACGCCCCTTTTTTGACTGCCCTCCACTGCTTTTATAGCAAAACCGTCCCATTCCACGAACGGATATCAGCTCTCCCTCCCTAGGCTGATATCCGTTAGAAGTAATCAGTTTTCCGTTCACAAACACCCTGCCTCCTTCAATGAAAGAAGTCAGGCTACTCCGCGAAGCGCCAAAAGCCAGTGCCAGAAGGCGATCCAGGCGCACAGATGCCACTGTTCCGACAATCTCGCAGTATTTTGGCTCATAGTCAAATTCTTTTGGAGCCATCTCCCGAGCCATAAAGGGCGTATGGCGAATTCGAGTCAGATTGTCAGAGATAAAGCCAGCGATTCTTTCCTGACAAAACAAAAATGCCCCATGCTCTTCCACCAAAATATCTCCCAATTTGGATCGATCGATTCCCAGATTCAGGACAGCTCCCAAATAATCTCTGTGGGTCAGCTTTTCTGCAAATTTTTCTTGCAGAGGAGAGAGCTTTAGGCAAGCAATGGGATATTCCGGGCAAAACACAAGAGCATCAGGAATAAAAGCTGCTATCTGACGCTCTGCTAATTCATATCCACCAAAGCAATCTGTCACAAGATAGGAGAGCTTCGGACGGATCCCCTGAAAAATATTCAGTTCATTTAAGTTCAGGAAATCAGAATATGTCACGATTCCCCTCTTATACGCTGTCTGGGCCAAATCCAGAAATCGTCGTTCTACTTGCTGTTCTTCCTTTGTCATGGTCTCAAATTTTACTGTACACAGAAGGGATATCAATAGAACCGCTGATAATATCCTGGAGATCCCCGGAAATATCTACATTTTTGGGCGTCACTAAGAAAATATAGCCAGATACCTTCTGAAGATTGCCTCCTATAGCAAAACAGGAACCGGAGGCAAAGTCAATAATCCTCTGCGCCACGTCCAAATCCAGCCCTTCAAAATTCAGCACAACAGTACGATTACTGAGCAACGTCTCTGTAATCTCACGGGAATCATCAAAACTTGTGGGTTTAATCACGCATACTTCCATACCATTCCCCTGCTTTCTGGATGCCTGTTTGATGGGCGTCACTTTTTGTGGGTTTGCTCTCGCAGGTACCTCATCTACATAATCATCCTCGTAGTCATCGTCTCTCTTTCGTTTAAAAAGCGGTTTTCTTTCATCCTCGTAGTCATCATCAAAATCGTCATAGTCGTCATAATCGTCATAGTCATCATCCCCGCCGAGCTTCATGACATCCAAGAACTTATTGATTACACCCATTCTATGTTCTCCAATCTATTACTTAATATAATTCCGTTCGCCAAAAATGCCTGTTCCAACGCGAACCATTGTAGCTCCTTCTTCAATGGCCACTTCATAATCTCCAGTCATACCCATCGACAAGACATTCATACATACATTATCAATGTTTTTTGATTTTATGTCAACACTCAATTTCTTCAAATTAACAAAATATTCGCGATTTTCTTCTGGATCTGTGACAAATGGCGCAATTGTCATCAATCCTTGGACGAAAATAGCGGGAAGTTTTGCGATTTCCCTTATAAGATCTTCTGTATCTTTCGGGCTCACACCAAACTTGCTCTCCTCCCCGGCTACATTGACCTCCACCAAAATCGGAACTATCATTTGCCTTTTCACAGCTTCCTCGCTGATAGTCTGGGCCAAACGAAGTGTATCTACTGAGTGAATCAAACACGCCTTATCTACTACATACTTTACTTTATTTCTCTGAAGATGTCCTATAAGATGCCATCGAATATCTTTTGGAAGCTGTTCATATTTCTCACACAACTCCTGTACTTTATTCTCACCAAAATCTCTCGTACCTCCGGGAAGCAGCTCTTCAATCATAGAGACAGGCTTTGTCTTGCTCACTGCAATCAATGTCACCTCACTTCGGGAGCGCCCAGCTCGCTTGCAAGCTTCACATACTTTTCGCTCTACCTCTGCTAAATTCTCAACTACCATTCTCTCACCTTCTAACCTTACTCAATATATCACTTCATCCTCATTTACGGTATCAGCATTGAGCACTATATGATCATACACAGACAAGCCATAACTGGTTCCTTCTTCTACAATACAGTACTCTTCATTCTCATAGATCACTTGAATCTGCCGAAACATGGTATACCCTTTGTTAATATTGTAGACGCCCCTTAGCTTCTCTGTTCTTCCCACCTGGTAATAATCTGCTGAGTCTGTTTTAATGAGCAGATCTCCTGACTGTAACTTTTTCTGGGAAGTGCCAAAATCTTCTTCCTTAGGGTCCACATAGGCAAATTCTTCATCTTCAAAATAAATGGTACAGTCCACAAATTCTGCTGCGCTGTTCCCATCTACAGAAACCGTCTGCTTCATAAAACCAGTACTGTTATCTGCCCCAGACTGCGTCTTATAATCCTTCTCAATTACAAAAAATTCCTTTTCTGTGACAGCTGACTTGGGAATCTTTAAGCCACTGGTCTCCTCTCTGATGACCTCAAAGCTCAGATAGCGCTCATCTGCATAACGAACCATAGAATTTATGAATTTCAGTACTCCGTAAGCCTGTCCATCACGATACTCCAGAGTCACAGAAGGCCATATTTCTTCCTTATCCTTATCAAAACGTATCTGTATGTAGGTAGTCCGCTGACTCACTGTTCCATCTTCGGTCACTGACTGGTTTTCCTGAATTTTATTGGATAGATAGCTCTCCATCTCCTCATCCAGAGGAAAAATAAGCAGCCAATTTTCTTCTGTAATCAATTTGTAGACAGGCTCACCCTGTCCCACCAGCTCCTCTGTACGAAGGTTCTTTCTCTCATAAGTTTCCTGGTCAAACCATTCGCTGCTCAGGGATTCCAGGGTAGCTTCCTCGTATCCGTCAATATAATATTCAACTACTCCTGAAGTTGCAGCATTATATCGGGTGAATAACCCTGCGTCCCCCTCTGTGGCATTGTCAAGTTGCTCAATCATATTTTGATTCATCAGATCCAGAATACTTGCACCTACACTTGTCTTAAAATCATAGACTCTGCTAAAATCCATATCTGAAGAATCTCCCAGGTAAGCTGCAATCTCCCCTCGAAGCTGTGCATAATCATCGGAACCCAAATTTAATTCTTCTGTTGTGTTCTGAAAGGCCTCCGCCATTCTTCCACTCTCATCTACTGTGTAGACAGTCGATGCCATGGAGACCTTCTCCCCTTCCCTGGCATAATAATTGACATAACCTAGCTTCTCAGAATTGAATACCTTTTCTGTCCGCAAGGCTATCCCTGTATAATGATAATCTGTGTGTAAGTTGCCTGCAATCACCTCATATCCAGATATGTGGGAAGATGTAAAAAATAAATATACACAGACGATTAAATAGACTGCAATAAATCCAAAAAATACAACGCCAATATTGATGCTGAACGGGCGCCGATATTTTATCACTTTCTTATTCTTTTTTCCGGTACCCGACACGAATAAAACTCCTTCTACATTTTATCTGCTGTCTAAGCACAGCTCATGTCTACGTAAAAGTCGAGGACGCCCCGCTCCTTAGGGCATCCTCTGTATGTACTGTCTTAACAAGTGATAATCACTTGCTCTTTTGCAAAGTCTGGCAAATCTTTTTCTTCTACTGAAATACTAATACAGATATCTACCTTGAACTGTTCGCTGATCTGATTCAGCTGTGTCAGCGGATCCGCTAAATCCTTGCCTTCCAGATGAGCGATTTTTAAAAAGCTGTCAAGATATATCTGTTCCAGATCGTAATCCTGGGAAATAATTCCACAAATAAAACCAATAAACTCATCACAATTTTTTAATGGATAATCCTTTACGTTAATCAGGCGAACTTTATTATTCAATTCATGCATATGCTTTGTATTCTTGTCCAGATATACAATGTTGCCGGATGCTGTCTTAATCTGATTATTGACTCTGTCCAGTAAATGCTTAGTCTTTCCGTCTCCCCTGTTTCCTATAATTAACTGTACCATTGCCACGTCCTCCTTGGATTCCCATATATTTGCTAACCTCAACCGTTCGTTAGCTTTTTATATTTTTTATTATAGTATACCTATGAAAAAAACACAACCATTAATTCTAATCAACTAATTTACTAACTATATAACTCTCTCCACTCCATATCCCCTCTGTCAAGGGCTTTGAGTAAAAGCTCTGCAGTAGCCAGATTCGTCGCTAGTGGAATACTGTAAGTGTCACAGAGCCGGACTACATTGTTCACATCTGGCTCATGAGATTTTGGAGTCTGTGGATCCCGTAAAAATATCACCAAATCCATCTGATTGTGCTCAATCTGTGCTGCCAGCTGCTGCTCTCCCCCAAGATGGCCGGCAAGATACTTGTGCACACTGAGATTTGTCACCTCCACAATCAATCTTCCTGTTGTACCAGTTGCGTACAAATTATGTTTACATAAAATCCCCCTGTACGCAATACAAAAATTCTGCATTAATTTTTTCTTTGAATCATGTGCAATCAAACCTATGTTCATACGAACACCCCCAAGTCATTAATATTTTTTCGGCTGTAAGCCGACATTTAGAACAAATCCTATTGCCATAAACAGTGTTACCATAGATGTCATCCCATAACTGACAAAAGGTAGTGGAATACCTGTATTCGGCATAATACCTGTGGCTACACAAATATTGACAAAACTCTGAAACCCAATATAACCTGCCACCCCACAGCAAATTAAAGTTCCAGAAAAGTCCCGGGAACGTTTCCCGATCCAAATACATTCTATCACAATCAACGCAATTAGTAAAATAATTGTTGCACAGCCAATGAATCCCAGCTCTTCTCCCGCCACAGCAAAGATAAAGTCTGTTTGGGGCTCTGCAATAAAGCTTCCATTTTTTACAGAGGACACTGAATTGTTGTTCAGGCCTTTCCCTAAAAGCTGGCCGGATCCAATAGCCATAATAGAATTCTGCTGCTGGTATGCATCATCTGCATACTTTGTAGGGTTTAGCCAGGCCATAATACGGCGAAAGGCGTAGTCATCTAAAATCTTCTGATCTGGCTGTAGAATCAGACTGATAAAAATCACAGCAGCCGGAGCCCCTACAGCAATGGCACCTGCAATCAGCTTATAACTCAGCCCTCCAATAAACAGCAGAACAAGGAAAATAAAAATCAAAGAAATTGTGGTGGACAAATCTGGCTGTTCTTTGATAAATATAGCTGGAATACCAAATAAAATCGCTGACAGGCTCAAGATTTTCCACGTATTCAAAACCTCTCTATACTTCTCTAAAAATTTTGCAAAAAACAGAATCAGCAACAGTTTGGCAAGTTCTGACGGCTGAAACTGAAAACCAGCAATATTCAACCAGCGGTAGGCGCCGTTTACCATTTTTCCCAAAGGTCTGATATTCACAAATGGTATCTGCACCAGTGTAAGCAAAGCAAGATTAAACACATAAATCAGCCAGTAAAATTTTAGAACCCAAGTATAATCTAGCACAGAAATCACGAGCATTGCAATTGTTCCCAGGGCCAGGCCCACAATCTGCTGGCTCTGTACAGATTTTCGTGCACTACCAATTACCAGAATTCCAATAATACTGATGGCATATACATAAAATATAAGCCTGAATCTATAGTCCCTCAGCTGATACTGCTTAAACATAATGCTCCTTCAAGATATTTTCCTGTCATTTTTACCTCCTAATGTCTCGAGCGAACGTGCTTGTACGTTCATTTGAGACGCAAACCCAAGATTAAAAATTCTATTTTCAATCTTTCACTCCATGTTTCATATCCTTAATGGGAATATTTGCACAGAGTGCTGGTACATGCCCATTCTCTCCCTCCGATTCCGTCTGTGTTATCTGAATATCCAGGCCCTCACAGTCTATCTCCATATATTTAGAAATCACCTTGATGATATCATTTTTAATCAGCTCCATCATCTCAGGGGAACAGTTTGCCCGATCTGAGATTAGCAGAAGCTTCAGACGATCCTTCGCCACATCTCCCGAGCTCTTTTTTCGAAAGAAATCCATTAAAGCCATCCTATTTTCCCCCTTTGACTATTTAAACAGCTTTGTAATCTTTGAAAAGAATCCATTATTGACTTCCAGATTCATCAAAGGTACTTCTTCACCCAGGATTCTCTTACAGATATTCATATAAGCCGTACCTGCCAGAGAGGAATCCCCTGCCAATGGCTCGCCCTGATTCGTAGCAATTACAATGTTCTCATCGTCCGGGACAGCTCCAATCAAGTCAATGGCAAGAATATCAATTACATCCTCAATAGACATCATATCTCCCCGCTTTACCATATCCATACGCAGGCGGTTGACAATCAAATCAATCTTGTGAATCTCATTAGCCTCCAAAAGCCCAATGATACGATCTGCGTCCCGAATCGCAGAAACCTCAGGAGTCGTAACAATCAAAGCTCGATCTGCTGCCGCAATTGCATTTTTAAATCCCTGCTCGATGCCCGCTGGACAGTCCAGCAGTATGTAGTCAAAATCAGCCTTTAATTCATCAATCAGCTTTACCATCTGTTCTGGATTGACAGCCGTCTTATCTCTAGTCTGTGCGGATGGAAGCAATGCCAGGTTTGGATAGCGCTTGTCCTTGATCAGGGCCTGCTTCATCCGACAGTTGCCCTCTACTACATCCACCAGATTGTACACAATCCGGTTCTCCAGGCCCATAACCACATCTAAATTGCGAAGCCCGATATCTGTGTCAATCATGACTACATTCTTCCCAAGCTTTGCGAGGCCTGTACCTATATTCGCCGTGGAAGTAGTCTTTCCCACGCCGCCTTTCCCGGATGTAATGACAATTACTTCACTCATAAATTTTTCCTCCAAACTATTTTTTACAAATTGATATCATTTAAAATCTCTTTCGTGATGGGTTCTATATAAATATTTCCATCTTCCACAAAAGCAATCTTTGGCGTATCTTCTGCTTTTTTCTTCTTTTTCACAGAAGCCTTGTCCGAGCAGCGGGCAATTACATCTCCAATCCGTATCTGCATGGGATCCATGGACAAGGCCGCCACAAACGCCGACTCATTTCCTGCGGCTCCCACATAGACATTTCCCTTTAAAGCTCCGAGAATCACAATATTTCCCTTTGAGATCACACGGGCTCCCGGATTCACATCCCCCAGAATTATAATACTTGTCTCAGATTCCATGACCTGGCCGGATCGAAGCGTCCCTTTATAAAAGCGTCCATCTTTCAGATTCATTAAATCTGTCTGTGTTTGCTGCTTCTCCATCTCCCGCTTCATTAGAGCTTCCGTATCCTCATTTTCATCCACTACGCTGACTACCTGGATCTGGCAATTGGCAGAGATTGTGTCCACCAGTTCCATTTCTTCTTCCAGAGAAAGCTTACGTCCCTGAAAGCAGATGGCCATCTGAACTTCCCCAAAAAACTTGGCTGAGGAACGAAACTTTTCAGCCACCTCCTTTTTCAGGGTTTCTAATTCCAGTCCAGGATCCAGAATTACGATCAATCCATATTTATTGCTTTTAATGATAACTGGCTGGTTTGTCATAACATGTTCTCCTAATCTACAATATTCTGTCCTGTGGATTCACTGGCTTTTCCGCTCAAGATATCTTCCTCGTCTGCAAGATCGAAATAATATCGGAAAATATCTGCTGCCACTTCGGCTGTATTCGCAGAAGTATAACCATTTGCAATACGCACTGCCACGGCAATTTCCGGGGCCTCATATGGAGCATATCCGATAAACAAGGCGTGGTTTGGATGGCTTGTACTCTGCTGAGCCGTACCAGTCTTCCCAGCGATGGAAATGCCGAGCTTGTTCAGAGCATTTGTGTCCTCTGCCACCAAACGCATCCCCTCCTGCACTGCATCCCAGGAACTATCCTGAATTTCTATCTGATTGAAAACTTCTGGCTCATACTCCTCAATCAAGGTCCCATCCGCTGCTTCTCTTTTATCTAAAAGAGTTAGGTTAAAGCATGTCCCACGATTGGCAAGAGCTGCCACATAACGAGATAGATGAGACACAGAAAAGTTGTTCGTTCCCTGTCCAATCGCTGAACGAACAGGGTCAAAATCAGAAATCTGCGGTTCATATTCTGCAATCTCAAGCCCTGAGTAGTCTCCCAGGCCAAACATCCTTGCATACTTTTCCAGCTTGGCTAAACCACTGTCTGTAGAGTAATTAACGGTCCTTCCGCCTGACAGGCGGTATCCCAATTCAAAGAAATAATAGTTACAGGAATCTCTTATAGCTGTACTGAGGGTCTCATCTCCATGATGTCCCCCATACTGGTTGAAAATCCAACAGGTAGGTGAAGGCGTGATTTCCATAAACTGACCTTTACCATAAATTGTCTCTCCCACTGTGATTGCCCCTTCTTCCAGCCCGGCAATGGCTGCCACTGGCTTAAAGGTAGAACCAGGTGCCAGATTTTCCTGGGTGGCACGGTTGATAAACGGGGAAGACAGATCGTGTTGGAGACGGTTATAGTAGACAGAATCCATCACATTTGTCAATCGGTTATTGTCATAGCTTGGATAAGTAACGACTGCCAGTGCATCTCCGGTGTTCACATCTACAATCACTGCTGCACCACTGCAGGGCTCCAAAGCCAACTGTGCTGGAGTAATTTCCAGATTTCTGATCTTTTCAATCATAAAATTGTAAGCACTCATCCGACCGGAATTCAGATTGGAAATTGTTTCCTCATCATATTCTAACACATTTTGTTCATATAATAAAAGACAAATTTCTGTTCCTGACACAATATCATCAAGAATCATATATTTATAAAGCATTTTGCCGAATTCCGGGTCCTCCATAAGAGTATCCTCAATATATTTCAGAATAGACTGGTAGATTTCCTGAGAATCCAAATACGGATTGTCTCCAGAAATTTTAGTCACATCAATCCAGTTCATTGAGATAGCATAATGCAGATATTCCTGAAGACTGATTATCTCCTCCTTCGTCCAGGCAAGGTAGGTGGCATCTGAAGTGTCAATTGCATCATTTTGCAGAACCTGATTCTCTCCCATCAGAACATCTGAGACAATGTAAGTCATGTAATTCATCATCTCTTTCGTAAGATCCTGATAGGCTGTGGGGTTCTGCGTGTTGAGCTGATCCAAAATCGTAGCGATTGCGTTGGCGCGTTTTACCTGAAACCTCTCATATATAGACTGCTCCAGCTGAGTCGCATCATCTGCAAAAAAATGTGTGGAATCAATAATATTATTGTTCAAAAGTGCATAGTATACATCATAGATAGGAATTACAATATCCGCAGCACTAGGTTTCTGCTTCGGCACATACTCCCGGATATTCTGGATCTTGGAGATCAAAATACCTGCCAGCTTCTGTTCAATAATATGATAAGTTGCAATCTGAAGCTCCTTATCAATGGTCAGATAGATATTGTTGCCTGGAACTGGTTCCTTGCTCTCAGCAACTTCAATCACACGGCCTACGCTGTCCACATACATTTCTTCGTAGCCCTTTACTCCCTGTAATTCCATCTCCATATACTGTTCGATCCCAGCCTTACCGATAATATCATTGAGCTCATACTCTGGGTTCTGCTCCTGGAGGCTGTCCAGCTCTTCCTGGGACGCCTTGCCAATATAGCCAATAATAGAAGAAAAATATTCACTGTCTGGGTATACCCGGCGGCTGCTCTGTTCGATATCGGCTCCCTGGAGTGCATCCTGATTTTCCAAAACGGCTGCAACCGTCTTCTCAGACACATTCGTCGCCACAGTAGTAGCCACATAGCGCTTATAACTATTGGAAGACATAGCAAATCGGATATTTGCAATCTTTAACTGCTCCTCCGGTGTATATCCAGTGACCGTCAGGCCATAGTCCTTTATCTCTTTTTCTGTGTAAGACTCCTTAATATCATACTTTTTTTCTCCGCAAAGATTGTCCATAATCTTTTGGGCATCCGCCAACTCTTCCGCAGCTTTCAGCTCACTAATCTTAGAATGTCCATAAACGTCAGCTTTCAAACGAAGAAGTGCATTTCCCTCTAAAGAAAATTCAAACTTTCCGTTTTCATAGATGATTCCCATATTGTTAATGACTGTGTCACCATTTTTTTCTACCAGTTGAATCAAGTTATAGATAATCTGGTTTAACTGTGCATTTTTAGTCTTTGTGTTGGGATAAGAACCATTATCCTCAATGGTCACCGAATAGGAAAGTTCGCTGTACGCAAGCACCTCTCCATTGCGATCATAGATATCTCCCCTGGTACTTGTCAGACTGACTTCACGCTTTGTCATCAGAGAAAAAGAATCTTGGTAATCTGCCCCTCTTACAATCTGCAGATAAAAAACCCGCTGTAAAAGGATCCCGAACAATATCAAAAAAGCTACAGCCAGGAAAAATGTTCTCGATTTTATCAAATTCACAAAAAACTCTTTTATTTCTTTCAGCAAAATCAAAGCTCCTCTGTCTTGTTCTCTGTCTGTCCCAGATCTGTAGTAATGGAAGCCATCCCGGCAGGCGTCTCCTCCTCCAGGCGATCCAGAAAGGCATTGAACTTCCAAATCATACGGTATACAAGAATCGTAACTGCTACTGTATAGATTAATTCCGGCATAACAATATGTGTGAAGTAATATCCAAAATCAAACTTACTGCGCATCAAAAATAGAAAGAAATATACGCACAGGCCATACACCAGATCGCTCAGGGCAACCCAAAACATGGGAAGTTTAATGTCCTCATCGTAAAACATCATGTGGAACAATCCGCTTCCATACCCGATAAACATATAGAGCAACGCATAAAATCCAAAAACTCTTCCAAAGAAAATATCTATCAAAAACCCTGAGAAAAAACCAATGAACATTCCCTCCCGCTCTCCCCGTAAAAATCCCAGAGATGAGGTGACAATCAAAAGAAGGTTGGGAGAAATGGAGGCCAGGGACAGGGTCTTAAACACAGTACACTGTAAAATAAAACATACAATAACCAAAAGTCCAACCACAAGCCTGCGCTTCATTATGATTCCTCCACTGTCTGTTTCAAATCAGTGATAACTAAAACCATGTGTAAATGCTCAAAATCCACAGCCGGCGTAATCGTACCAGACTTCGTCAGATTGTTAGAGTCCAAAGACACCTCATTCAGGTATCCGATCAAAATACCCTCGTGATATTTATCACTCACATGAGAAGTAACGATCTTCTCTCCCTGAATGGCCAAATCATTGGGATCTTTCAATTCTTCAATCCGAATCAGCCCCTGATCCATAAGCTGTAGATCGCCTTTCACAAAACAAAGATCCGAGGTGGACAACACCTGGGCGCTGACATTGCTCATATCGTCAATGACGGAGCGCACCTGGGCCCAATTATCGCCAGATTTCGTAACAATTCCCACCAGACCACTTCCAGCGATAACATTCATATCCGCCTCAATTCCATCATTTTTTCCTTTATCAATCACAAAGGTATTAAACCAATTGCCTGAGTCTGTGGCTATAATATTGGCCGCTACCTTGTTAAACTGCTCATATCCCTGATCCAGGGCATAAAGCTCCTCAAATTCCTGAAGCCGGTACTGACTTTGCATCAGACGGCTGTTTTCCATAATCAGCTCATCTACCTGAGCCTGAAGCTCCTCATTTTTTGCCTGGGCAACAGTCAAGTCTGCCAGATTGTCCTTTTTTTCCCGAATCCATCCTCCAATATTATTGATTCCCATCTCAAAAGGCACAAAAACATAACCAGACATTTTGCCCAGTGTCTCGCCTGCAAATCCTGTGGTGTAAGAAGCAAACATCATTACAATACACAGAGCTGCCAAGGCCGCAAATATGTATTTTGTTGGAATAAAATAATTGTTCTTTTTTTTCATACTACACCTGAATTAATCATAGATCTGCTCCTTTGTAATAAAGGTTAAGCTGCGGAATTCTTTTTCCTTGATCACACGCTCCAAGCCTCTGGCCACACACTCCTCAGGCTTTTCTACCATATTAACCTTAATATTGGTGGCATTGGCAATGAGCTCATCCAATCCTTTTAAATTGGCCACGCCTCCTGTCAGGAAAATACCATTACGAATAATATCCACCCCCAGCTCAGGAGGAGTGCGCTCCAAAATCACTTTTATAGCATCAACAATGGATTTTAACTGCTCCTGAATGGCTGTTGCCACAAAATCCGCAGAGATCTCCAAAAGAGCAGGAAGGCCAAGGGCCATATTGCGGCCGCAAATCTCCCGTTTGGACTCTGTATCCCCTGGCACATAGCCAAGTTCATTTTTCAAAATCTCAGCCGTCTTATTTCCAATAAAATATCCAAATTCCCTGCGGATAGAGCTGGAAATAGCCTCATCGATCTTATTTCCGCCATTTTTGATAAGTTTGCTTGTGACCGTTCCTCCCAGAGAGAGAATTGAGATCTCTGTGGTGTCCGCTCCCACATCCACCAGCATCACTCCCTGAGCTTGTCTGACATCAAGACCAAGGCCAAGACCTGCTGCCACTGGCTTATCAATAAGCTGAATATTTTTGGATTTTAAGCCGGTACCCTGGATCAGTGTAGTAAACACACGATCCTGGACATCTGTGGGAAGGGCCACCACAAACTCTGCTCCTTTTAGATTTCCCTTTGTATGCCCCTCTAAAAATGCACGCAAAAACTCCTGCATATAAGTAATACTTGCGACTGTACCAAAAGACATAGGGTACAAAACTTCTATATTGGCTGGAGCCTTTTCATGCATATCAAAGGCTTCATCTCCATAGGCAATCATACCTTTCTTTTCTTCAATGGCTACCATATTCTTTTCACAGTAAATGGTATCGCTCTCTTTGCTGTAGATTTTAATGCTGCTCGTTCCAAAGTCACATCCAAAACTCTGTGCCGACATCTCAACTACCTCTCCTTCTTCTGTTCATCCATATTATCCATACAGAGGGCTTTTATTTTTTTGTTCCCTCTGGTAGTATACCCTTTTCACGTAAACTTATATAACTATGATCCCCAATAATCACATGATCCAAAAGCTGGATCCCCAAAAGCTCTCCTGCACAGCGAATTTGCTCTGTCACCTTCACATCATCTCTGCTGGGCGTGGGATCACCGCTGGGATGATTGTGTACCAGCACAAAATTTACTGCACGAACCTCCAAAGCCTCCAAAAAAATTTCTCTGGGAGATATCAGGGATGCGTTTACGGTCCCCTTAAACAACAGCTTTTCTTTCAAAAGCTTGTTTTTCGTATTTAAATACAATCCAATCAGTTGCTCCTGCTCCTCATGGCGCAATTCTTCCATAAAATAGTCGGCAATCGTAGAGGGAGAAAGAAAGCAAAGCCTCTCTCTGGCTCCTGCCTTTGCCATACGGGCTGCCAGCTCTGCGATACACTTAATCTGTACAGCTTTTACCTTTCCAATTCCCTTAATCTCCATCAGACGCTTTAAGGGAATACTACAAAACCCAGACAGCCCCTGATATCCAGAAACATTTAAGATCCTGCCGGCCAGTTGGCAGGATGTCTCGCCAAAGGTTCCCGTCCGTATGATGACTGCCAAAAGCTCTGTGTCAGAGAGTACTTCTGCTCCATAAGCCAGGCATTTTTCATAAGGCCGCTCTTCCTTGCAGAGATCTTTCATCGTCGTATTCATTCCACTTTTCCTTTCCACTCTCCAAGCAGTCCAGGGCCGTCACTTCCTATGGGACGGCAAAGTGTCTTTTCATACTACAGCTTTCGATAAATGAGAATTGCAAGCACTACGCCAATAATACTGGCGATGGAGATATGAATGGTCAAACCAAAGGTCAGCACCAACAAGCCCAGATCCAACACCACAGGCGTTTCCAATCCAAAACTCTGACCGTATCCCAGCCAGCTAAGTCCTGACATGTTTGCAGTCAACATCCCAATAAAACCACCCAGTACAATTCCAGATAGCAACATCACTGCCAGCACCCAGCCATTTTTTGTTCTCATAATACCCTCCATCTTTTGCAGCAATAGTTGAAATAGCCTAAAACACGCAGATTAGATCAAATTATATAATAGCACAAACAAAAACTCTTGTATATAGAGGAAATCTTAAGTTTTTGTATCAAAATTCGTACAAAATCTACAGTACCCGACAAAGGATCGTGCCCATTTACACTGTCAGTCTGGAAGCCCGTATCTCCCAGCCACAGCTTCCGCTACTTTGATTCCGTCCATGGCTGCTGAGGTAATGCCTCCCGCATAGCCTGCCCCCTCTCCACAGGGGTAGAGCCCTTTAATCTGGCTTTCCATATGCTCTCCACGGACAATCCGCACTGGCGACGAAGTTCTGCTCTCCACACCAGAAAGGACTGCATCTTTCCTGGCAAATCCAGGAAGAATGTGATCGCAACCCAGGATCCCTTCCTCCAAAGCCTCAGACAAATGAGGTGGGAAAATTCCTCTCACATCTGCGAAGGTCCACTGTCCTTTGATGCAGGGTTCCACATCTCCCAGGCATGTGCTCACGCGTCTGTGGCAAAAATCCTCCAAAAGCTGTACTGGCACCTTTCCTTGTCCCAACTTATAAGCAGTCTGCTCCAATCTTCTCTGGAATTCCACCCCAGACAGCACGCTACTGCCTCCAAAATCTTCCGGGCGCACAGTCACAATCATGGCACTGTTGGCATTGTACCCATCTCTGGCCTGATAGCTCATGCCGTTGACTGCAAGGCCACCTTCCTCAGAAGAGGCATTGACTACAAAACCTCCAGGACACATACAGAAGGAGTAGACACCCCGGTCATCTCCCACCTTCCGGGTCAGCTTATATGCCGCTGTAGGAAGTTCCCTGGGATAATTTTTTCCATATTGGCTCTGATTGATCATCTCCTGGGGGTGTTCAATACGCACTCCTACCGCAAAAGCCTTCTTCTCCATAGGAATTCCCTTTTTTTGAAGCATCTCAAAGGTGTCCCGGGCGCTGTGGCCAATAGCCAGTACCAGTACTTCTGTCTCTAGATAGGCATCTGTCTCCTGTCCTCCAATTTTTCGGGCCACATGGACCCCTCTGACCATCCCTTCCTGTATATCAATCTCATTCATCCGGCTTTCAAACCACACCTGGCCTCCCAGTGAACAGAACTCTTCCCGAATCCTTTCCACCACACCGATCAGTACATCAGTCCCCAGATGAGGCTTGTTCCAGTATAGGATCTCCTCTGGCGCCCCTGCCTGCACAAAAGTCTCCAGAACTAAACGATTCCTGCCCATAGGGTCCTTTACCAGTGTATTCAGCTTTCCATCTGAAAAAGTTCCTGCTCCCCCTTCACCAAACTGGACATTCGAATCTCCTTTCAGCACTCCCGTATTCCAAAATCCTAGCACTGTTTCTCTGCGTTTTCGCACTGTCTCACCGCGCTCCAGCATAATGGGGGCGTAGCCTGCCCTTGCAAGCATTAATCCACAAAAAAGCCCTGCCGGGCCACTCCCCACGATCACTGGTGGATGTGTAAGAATTGTCTCTCCCAAATCTGGAAAGCAGTAGGGTTTTCGCTGTATCTTGGCAGCATTTTTCAGGCGTTTCTTCTTTAAGATCTGCTCCTCGTCCCTCGCCTGTACGTCAATGGTATACACGTACAGGATCGGCTTTTTTCTGGCATCCACAGACTTTTTCCAGATCTCATACTTTATAAGCCGTTCTCCGGGTATCTGAAGCTCTCGCAGCAGTTCCCGCTCCAGATCTTTTTCTGTATGTCCTACAGCCAGCTTTAATTGACTCACACGGATCAATGTGTCATCCCCTCTCTTGCTGCATGCAAACCTGCCAGATAGCCGCTGCTCCAGGCCCACTGAAGATTGTAGCCGCCACAGGTTCCGTCAATATCAAGAATCTCCCCGGCAAAATAAAGGCCTTTCACAAGCTGGGACTCCATGGTCCCTGGATTCACCTGAGCCGTATCCACGCCTCCACAGCAGGCCTGAGCCTGTTCAAAGCCATTATAAGAGGAAATCTGCACCCGAAAATGTTTACATTCAAAAATAAGCGCCTGCCGCTCTTCTTCTGTCAGCTCCTCAGCCGTCTTTCCTTTGGAGAGCTTTGCTGTATCTCTCAGACATTCTGCCATTTTTTTAGGAAATAATCCTATCAGAAGCTGCTCGATGGTTTTATAAGCTCCCAGCGCAATCCTGGTATTCAGAAATGCGGCGAATGGTTCTTCTTCAAATACAGGCATCAGATCCAATTCTATCTCTACTTTTTTCCCATCTTCTAAAGCTCTTGAGGCATAACGGCTTACCTGAAAAATAGGAATCCCAGAAAGCCCATATGCCGTAAACTGTACCTCTCCCTCTTCCCGTTCAACTATCTCACCATCTCTTTGAAGAATTACCTTTGCATCCATGCGAAGACCTGCCAGTTTTTCCATCCTTTTATCTCTGGAGCGAAGCTGAACTAGGGCCGGTAAAGGTTTTATGATACAGTGCCCCAGCTTTTTTGCATAGATATACCCGCTTCCATCAGAGCCTGTCTGGGGAGCCGCGCAGGAACCTGCCGCCAAAATAAGCGCATCTCCTCTGTATACCCACCCTTCTGTCTGCACCTCAAAGCCGCTATCCTTACAAGAAATGCCTTTGATCTGGGTATTCAGAGCCAGCTTTACTTTTCTGTGCTCTGCCTCCATCCGAAGAGCCTCCACCACTGCAGACGCCTGATCGCTGTAGGGGTAGAGATACCCATTCCGGTTCTTTGTAAAAATGCCCAGCTCCGTAAATAGACGCAGGGTATCATG
The DNA here is from genome assembly GCA_910574475.1 of Clostridia bacterium. GTDB lineage: Bacteria > Bacillota > Clostridia > Lachnospirales > Lachnospiraceae > Laedolimicola. The sequence goes on from CAJTAT010000018.1 coordinate 21,510, forward strand.
CATCCCAAAGGAATCCAGAACCTGCTTAGCAAAGCCAGGTACTCCGCCCCGGTAATTTCTGTCGTCCTGATTAACATTCGTTAAATTGCAGCGCCCATTGCCAGTAATTAGAAGCTTTTTCCCAACCTGCTTGTTGTGTTCTAGCACAGTTACAACAGCCCCTGCACGGGCAGCAGAGACAGCCGCCATTAGGCCCGAAGCCCCGCCCCCGATTATCAATACTTTTTTCATCTTAGCTCCTAGATTGTCACAAGCCCTGCATCCACTAATTTCTGCAAGGACATAAGAATTCCAAATTTCGCGTGCTGCCATGTGAGACCACCCTGGAAATACACTGCATAGGGTGGTTTCATGGGGCCATCTGCAGAAAGCTCAATGGAGGATCCCTGTACAAAGGCTCCTGCTGCCATGATCACATCGCTGTCATAGCCGGGCATCGCCCAGGGTTCTGGGGTCACGAAGCTGTCCACCGGTGCCGCTGCCTGGATTCCCTTACAGAATTCAATAACACCCTGGGGCGTCCCAAAAGTGACAGCCTGGATAATATCGTGACGGCTCTCTGTACTGTTGGGTATCACAGAAAATCCTAACTTTTCATAGATATTTGCAGCAAAAATCGCGCCTTTGAGCGCTCCTCCTACTACAGTGGGCGCTAGGAAAAATCCCTGGTAAAAGCTGGTCATCACTCCCAGGGATGCCCCCACCTCTCTGCCCAGTCCGGGAGAGGTCAGGCGGTAAGCCGCATTTTCCACATATTCCTTTTTCCCAACAATATATCCGCCTATAGGCGCCAGTCCACCGCCTGGATTTTTGATCAGAGAGCCTACACAGAGATCTGCCCCCACCTCTGTGGGTTCTATGGTTTCCACAAATTCTCCGTAGCAGTTGTCCACCATACAAATCACATCCGGCCTTCTTTCTTTGATAAAGGCAATCAGCTCACCAATCCGGCTGACCGACAGAGTAGGCCTGGTCTGGTATCCTTTTGAGCGCTGAATGGTCACAAGTCTAGTCTTTTCATTCAAAGCTTTCTCAATGGCAGGGTAGTCAAAGCTGCCGTTCTCCAGGAGATCTACCTGGCGGTAAGTGACACCATATTCCGCCAAAGATCCCTTCGATGGACGGATGCCAATGACCTCCTCCAGAGTATCATAAGGTTTTCCAACAGGAGAAAGAAGTTCATCCCCGGGGCGCAGATTCCCGGACAGGGCTACTGCCAGGGCATGAGTACCACAGGCAATCTGAGGTCTTACCAGAGCTGACTCTCCGCGAAAGACATGGGCATAGACCTCTTCCAGCTTATCTCTTCCCTGATCGTCATATCCATAACCGCTTGTGGCGGCAAAACAGGCTGCCTCTACTTTTGCCTTCTGCATCCCACTCAGAACCTTTAACTGATTGTATTCCACCGTCTCATCAATGGCATCAAAACGTTCTTTCAGCCCTTTTTCAATTTCTGCTCCAAACTCATACACTTTTGGGCTGATGCCCATTTCTTCGCAGATCATTTTTCCTTTTTTCACTTTATATCATTCCCCTTTGTCCAAGTTCTTCTAATATAAATCTCAGTATTTTCTCTTCCTCGTACTGAAAATCAGGCTTATTAAGCCAGATAACATCCCGCTCCCGCCGAAACCAGGTTAGCTGGCGCTTGGCAAAATGGCGGGTGTCTCGTTTTAGAGTATAGACAGCCTCTTCCAGAGTCAATTCTCCCTCCAGATAGGCCAAAATTTCTTTGTAACCCAATCCTTGCATGGACACTATGCCCCGGGTGCATCCCATGTCCTTTAAGGCTCTCACTTCCTCCACAAGTCCTGCCTCCAACATGGCATCGACCCTTTCATCAATTCGCTCATAGAGAAGGCTTCTCTCATCATTTAACACAAAATAGGCGGCCAGGTAGGGGGAACTCTTTTCATGCTGCTCTTTGTTATGTTCAGAAATTTTTTTCCCTGTCAGACGATAAAACTCCAGGGCACGTATCACCCGCTTCACATTATTGGCATGAATCTCTTCTGCTGCTTTGGAATCTACTTTTTTCAGCATTTGATGAAGTGCGTCCGCCCCTTTGTCCAGGGCCAGAGCTTCCAGCTCTGCCCGAATCTCTGGGTGATCCTCATTATCTGTAAAATCAATATCATAAAGCAAGGCCTGAATATAGAAGCCTGTGCCTCCCGCTACAATAGGAATTCGCTTTCTTCCATAGATCTCCTGCACAGCTTTTTTTGCCAGACGCTGAAAAGAGACCACATTGAAATCCTCTGTAGGTTCCAGTATATCTATCAGGTGATGAGGAATTCCTTCCATCTCTTCACTTCGAATTTTTGCAGAACCAATATCCATATGGCGGTAGACCTGCATGGAATCTGCCGATATAATTTCCCCGTCAATGGCTTTCGCCAGAGCGATGGAAAGTTTTGTTTTGCCTGTGGCCGTTGGCCCTGTGAGAATTACCATTGGCTGCTTCATCGTGGTCTCCTGTCTGTTCCTGTCCTTGTTTTCCAAACCATTTCATGGTTTGTCTGCTTTATTATAGTGAATGTGGTTGGGATTTGCAAGAACAACTTATGGAAAGTTCACTTGACATTTTTACCGAAATAGTCTATGCCCATAATGTAAAGCAAGCTTTCCATAACAAAAAATTATAAAAGGAGAACTGTTTTGGAAAACCGTTTAGAAAAATTAAGAACGGCTCAGGGCGTCACCCAGGAGGAATTAGCCGCCTCTTTAGAAGTATCCAGGCAAACCATCGGCTCTCTGGAAAAGGGGCGATACAATCCTTCCATTTTATTGGCCTTTAAAATTGCCCGATACTTCAAATATCCATTGAAGAAATCTTTATTTATGAGGAGGATAAGACATGAACCGAAAGAAGAAAAAATGAGCGAAACACTCTGATCCGCCATCAGGCCAAAGCAAAAGCCAGTGATATCACACAGTGGATCACCCTTTCCCTCACTGGCGTATTTGCTCTGATCTATCTACTGGAATGGTGTTATATAAGTAAATATCAGAAAGAGATGTGATTTTATTCCAGTTTTGATGCCTGAGAAAAAGAAATCATTGCATCATTCTTTTTCATAAATAGTAAGCCAAATGACCCTGGACCGCAATTGCTGGCAATGGCAGAAGAAGCCTTCTGCAGGTAAACCCGTTCAAATGGGCAGTACTGCTTTACTAACTCCTGAATGTACTGGATGCTTTTCTCATCCATTCCAGCATATGTGATAAACAGGATGCGCCGGTCGATATTTCTTGTATCCAGAAGCACTTTTCGCACATACCGTCTTGCCACATGTGTAAAGTCACCCATCTCCATGCTGCCCACTACCATCTTGCTCTTTCGCAGTACAATGACAGGGTGGAGCAGTAGAGCATCGCAGAGAACTTGTATTCGTTTTGATATCTGTCCTGCCTGGCACATCATATGGGTACTATCTATGATAAAAGCGGAGGAAATATAGCGCCTCAGCCTTTTTACAGTTTTCACAATCTCAGTCTTCGTGGCATGATTTTCTGCCATAGAGGCGGCAAACAGTACTGCAAGGCCCATACTGCTGGAGAGATGCCCAGAGTCAAGCACAGTAACATTTTCAAAAGATTTGGCAGCCTCAAGGGCATTGTAATATCCCTCACTGGCATGTTTTGCCATCGTAATATGGATTATGTTCTGGGCCTCTGTTAGCTTCTCTGCGAAAAACCGTTCATAATCCTCTACTTCCGGCGGCTGTGAATAACCACTCCATCCCTCTGCCATATGCACCAGCAGTTCATCCGCCCGTATTTCCACCTCATCAAGAAATCGGCCCTGGTCTGTGCAAACATAATAAGGGCATACGGAAATTCCAAACTCCTTTATCAAGGATTCTGGAAGATCACATACACTGTCGGTTGTAACCATAAGGGGGATCCTCTTTGCCTGTTCAAAGATCAATATATCCTTTCCGATCTCAGACTGACTGGTCTCCTCACTTAGATTCACCAGCTCCTTTGGCAGAACACTCAGCACAGCTGCCTCAAGTAAGGCGCCGCTGACTGGTTTTGCCAGATAGCCGCTGAATCCCTCCTTTCGGTAGAGAAGTTGATTGTCACTTCCTGCATTGGCAGTCAGTGCGATTACAGGAGAGTCCTGGCATAGGCCTCCTGGCTGCACGCGCAGTGCGTGCAGGCATCGTATCCCATCCATCTCCGGCATGAGATGATCCATCAAAATAGCATCATAATGCTGATTCTGAGTCAGCCTCAAACACTCAGCACCACTTAGCACTGTGTCAATCTGTATCTTTGTCTCAGAGAGCAGCTTACGCACCACCATCAGATTCATTTCATTGTCATCCACCACAAGAATATGGGCCTCTGGCGCCTCAAAGCTCTGCTGGTACTGCTCTTCCTCATGAACTTTCGAACGGGAAGCCAACGTAAATGTTCCCAACTCCTGGTCGTCTACAATATCTTGCTCTATCATCACAAGAAAGGTAGAGCCTTTCGTGTAGACACTGTTGATACTGATCTCTCCTCCCATTAGCTCTACGAGCTGATGAACAATGCTCAATCCAAGCCCTGTTCCCTCAATATGCCGGTTTTTTTCCTCATCTACACGCTTAAATGCATTAAATATATAGGGAATATTTTCCTTTTTTACACCCTGTCCCGTATCTTCCACGGTATACCAAACCCGTACCCGATTTAGCGTCAAGCGTTCGCAACGGACAGAAAGGGTGATAGAGCCCTCACTTGTGTACTTCACTGCATTATTTAACAGATTTATCAATACCTGCTTGATGCGCACCTCGTCTCCACATAGCATACTTGGAATGGAGGAATCCACATGCAGCCGAAATTCCAGCCCTTTTTCCTTAGCCTTAATCCAGATCATGTTGACGATCTCTGAAAAGAGCTTTCCTGTCTCATAGGAAACGTTTATGATTTCCATTTTACCAGATTTAATCTTGGATAGGTCCAGAATGTCATTGATAAGCGTAAGCAACATTTTGCTGGCCCCTTGGATATTCCTTGCATTTTCTGCAACATCCTCTGGAATATCTCCCCGCAAAATAATCTCATTTAATCCGATAATCGTGTTGATAGGGGTACGAATCTCATGGCTCATACTGGAGAAAAAATGATTCTCCGCTTTGTTCAGTTCCTCAATTTCCTTTTTCTGCTGTCTGGAAATCTCGTTTTCTTCTTCATAAAGCTTGTTAAGAAACATAAGCAGTACACTAGTAAGTACTCCTACCATAATCACAGAATTTGCAGAGTCAAAAAAGGTATGTCCTTGTGAATTTGTTGCAACAAATTCTGGAAAATAAAAAGCTATGTAGTAGCACAGAAGCGTCTCCAAAGTACATAGAATGAAAAATCCGGCCTTTCGCCTTCCCTCTAAGGTAATGCTAATATAGATAAAGCAAAGTACAAACCACTCTGGCATACCGCTATAAAATCCGCCTGCCGTAAAAAAGCTGATTGGAAAGAGAATCAGAAGCAAGACTGTTATAAAGGTAGCTCCCATATTGATACATTCTTTTTTGATACTGAACTTCACAACCATTGCCATGGTTACAAGGCTCACTGCTAATACTAGTATATTTATCCAATTCTTGCCCATAGGCAATATGAATATCAATGCAAGCATACAGATGCCTGTGACCACACGAAACATACGCTCGCGCAGACTGATCTTATGGTCAAAGATGATTTCAAACCATTTTTTCAACACCTAATGCCCTCCTATTCCAGCTCCGCGATACATTCGCAGATCTCTTCATACATACTCAAAAGTCCAGGATGATTCTGGTGGATATACTCTATATCTCCATTCTTGCCTGCCAGTTCCTGAGCCTTTGCCTGCTCTGAGAGCTCTTCTGCACCAATGGTCAGTGATGTACTTTTTAATGCATGAACCTTTATTACATAGTCCGCCCAGTTGCCAGCATCGTACAGGGAAATAATCTCGGCCTTCTTTTCCCCACTCTGTTCCAAGAAAGTTCGAAGCATTTCCACATAAAACTCTTCCTCTCCACAGCAGTAATCCATTCCCAGCTTTACATTTATTCCAGCTTTGATAAGAGAGTCAAAACGCTGGGATGAGGCATTTTCCAGGTCATCCTCTTCTGATATAGCTGTACCTGAAGAAGGTATAGTTTCCTCTGGTCTCTCTCTATCCTCCAAAGTATCCGTCAAATCACGTGAAACCGCCGGCTCCTTTGAATCTGTCGGCTTTACTCCGTATTGTATACACTCTTCTGGCAGTACCCTGCGCAGCACCCTCTCCAAAACAGCACGCTCAATAGGTTTTGGTATGAATTCCGTAAATCCCTCATTACGGAACATCTCCCTTGCTCCACTAATGGTATTGGCAGTCAATGCAATCACCGGCAGCTCCTGATACATTCCATTATTGATTTCACGAATACGACGCAATGTCTCCACACCGTCAAAGCCAGGCATCATATGATCCAAAAAGATTATATCATAGGCCATGGTATCGCTAATCCGTTCCAGGGCTTCCTTTCCGCTGAGACAAGTATCCACCTGTATCCCATAACTACCCAAAACGCCTTTGGCCACCACAAGATTCATCTCTTCGTCATCAACAACTAAAACCTGTACTCCCACGCAGGAGAAAGGCCTGCGGCCTGCGGCCTGTGCCTCCTCAAACCCACTTTCTCCCAGATCTCCGTTCAAGAGGTTTGCCACAGAAAGAGCAAAAAACGGTTTACGGATCACCAATAGCTTGCTATCTTTGCCGAGGACAAAATCTCTTTCTGCAATCACACCTACCCAAAGTCTGTCTGACAGCTCTTCATAGTAAGCACAGTTCTCCTCATATTCTGCCTGAGCAATAAATACATGGGTCAGCTGATGGTTTTTTTGAAGTTTGAGCAATCCCTCAAAATTATGAGCTTGATAGCCCTCAAGTCCAAGGCCTTCCACTAAATGCAGAATCAGCTTGTCATAGTAACCTCTCACTTCATCGCAGCTATATTTCTCTGGCCTGAAATAGCAGGCAATGCAAAGCTCCTCTGGATTAGTAAGGTAAATAGCCGGTGTATCATCCGCCACTCCCTGGGGAATGGTTATATGAGCCTCCAGGCCCTGCTGTCCTTTACTCTCAAAATGAATAAATCCACCCATAGCATGGAGAAGGCCCCGAGCAATGGGAATCCCAAGTCCCAGTCCCCCTGCAAACCGGCTGCTTCCTGAATCTGCCTGATAGAAGTCATCATACATCTGAGTAAGCTGGGAGTCTGTCATGCCAATGCCTGTATCATAAATATCAATGATCAGATTCACCCCATAGCTCTCACGCCGAAACTCAATACAGACGTTAATTCCACCTTCTTCTGTAAATTTAATGGAATTCTCCAACAAAATTTTAAGCACATGGGTAATTTTTTCCGCATCGCCAATCAGAACTGCCGGTATCTTGGGATCTATATCAAACACCATTTCTAACTGATTCCTGCTGCCCTGAATAGCTGACATAGTAATCACATCATTGAGCACAGAAGTGATCATGTACTCCTGCCTTGTAGGGGTCAGTGTTCCCTCTACAATCTCTGTATAATCAAGCATATTGTTGATCTGGTTAGACAAACGTTTACCTGCTAGCTGGATAGATTGCATATCCTCCCGAGCATCTGGAGGAAGATCCTTTTCTAGCGCTACCTCGCTGATTCCAAGCACCATATTAATGGGAGTACGAAGCTCGTGGGACACATTTGACAGGAAAACAGCATTCTGCCGCCCTGCCGTCTCCAGCTCCGCAAATGCGATATCAAACCGCTTTCTTGCTTCCAATCTCCTATTAATCCGGTATCTTGCAATGGCGGTCGCACCTGTCATCACAGCGGCACCTATCCCCAAACGCATGATCTCTCTGCCTCCCATGTCATAGGTAATGGTCTTAAGAACCAGGAAATGATACAGCAGATTTACCACATATAAGGCGGCTGTCATATACAACAGCCGCGTTTTATCAAACATGGAAAAAATAAGGATCATCATACACGCTACGGCAGGAATATCAAACAAACTGCCCTTATGTACCCCAAAGAAGAAAAAACCAACCATCAGCAAACCGAAACACAGGCTTTCATAAAATGTTTCTGAACCAAGTCTTCCGATGTGAAGGCACCATACTAGAGTGTTTCCAACTAAAATAATGGGAATCATCCACATCTCCCAGGACATGGCAAGCGTAATCAAAATCAGCATTACGCCAACCACTGTAACAATAGTAGCCAGAAGAAGATGGATACTCGTCTGCTCTTCTGTCCTCATTCTTACTCAAGCTCCTTTGCAACTCGTTTCAGTAGTTCCTGAGGAAGAAATGGTTTTTTCAGGTAATTTACTGCCCCCAGCCTGATTGCGCTCATTACATCCTCCTCATATCCCGAAGCAGTCAAAAAAATCACTGGCACTTCAAGAGAGTACTCTTTCTTCATGCGTTCAAAGGTCTCCATACCATCCATATCTGGCATAGCAATGTCTAAGAGAATCAAATCTATTTTTTCGCTCTTCAGCTTTTCAAGGGCCTCTTTGCCAGACTCCACAAGAAGTACATCGTATTGCTTCTCCAGAATCATCTTTGTCCTTTTCAAATTCATTGCGTCATCATCTACTACTAAAATACGTTTCTGCATAAAGCTGCCTCCCTAACTTACTGTCAAAATTCTTTAAATTCCTTTAAAGTTTATTTTAAAGCAGTATGATAACAAAATCAAGTCCCATGTCTTAAAATAAGTGTATCATCTTAGGTTTAAGAATAAATTTTAGATTTTAGGGCACATTTATATAAGACATACCATTTGTCCAGCAAGTTTAAATTCAGATAAATTAAGGAGGTGTTCTTTTGAGCAAAACATTAGATATAGTAGTTCTCACAATTAGTATTATTGGTGCCCTAAATTGGGGCCTCATTGGTTTTTTTAATTTTAATCTGGTTCAATTCATTTTTGGACTTGGTTTGATAACACGAATTATTTATGCCGTAGTAGGACTGTCCGCATTATACCTTTTGACATTTTATGCCAAAACTGGTAGATCCTCTTTTGAATAAAATATATCATAATACGTATATCAAGAGTCGTAGCATTGATTGCTATGGCTCTCTTTTTGACAGTCTCTAAAGCAATAGACGATTTTGAAATGTTAATAAAACGGGCATAAATGGGTGCTCCTGTCCTTATGGAAAACATCCTGACTCGTCATAATAACCTCCATATCCAAAGATATCTATTTCAATATGCTGTATACACATTCCAATAATGTGACAGCAAGGATTATGTTAATCAGACGGTAATGCCGCAGATAGATCTTCTGGATCACCAGCCCCGTACCGATCCATGCCGATGTAGCAACCGTTCCAATCGTTGCGATCACAAGTTCAAAGAATACCAGCACCGACAAAGACGTACTGAAATTGGTCACATATCCGGTCAATGCGGTGATTCCAAACAGATAAATCTTCACATTCACAAACTGCAGCATAAACCCTTTCCAGAAAGATGCCGACCTTTCCCCGTCTTCTTCGTCTGGACGGCTGACAACAATATGGACTGCCAGCCAGAGAATATACGCTGCTCCCACATACTTCATTGCCCCAAGCACATCCGGCAGAAACGTACTCACCCCATAAACAATTACCGCACAGATCATCTAAACCACATAATATCCAGAGAAAATCCCGAAAAAGAGAGGACGCCCTTTCTTCCATCCATAATTCGTCACGGTATTTAAAGCCAGGATATTCCCCGGCCCCGGCGTAAACGCATTGATCACAGAATATACTAAAAAATTACCTATCACATAGCCTGGCATAATAACACCTCCTTCCGCTTACGATTGTACAGCGGAATGTCATATGATAGGTAATACTAATTTCTTATGTTAAAACATAGGTTGAACCTATATTTCAATCCTTTTGATATTGTTTCAGAGCTTCCACATAAATTTCTCCCAATTTGGATAGTTCCCTATCCTTATTCAGTATATATCCGATCCGCATGGTTTCATCCCCGTCCAGGGGAACAGAAATGATAGCGTCCCCATGGAGATACTTTGGGAAAATACCGCTTGAAATGGTATAACCATCCAATCCGATCATAAAATTCACAATGGCGGCACGGTCACTGATCCGGATACACTTTTCCGCAATCTCGTTACTGAACAGTTCCTCCGCAAAATTGGAAGATTCATAAGCCCCCTGCACAAAATTCAGCCTTGGATATGGTTTCAGATCATCTAGGCTAATCCTCTCCCGGTCTGCCAGAGGATGACCTTTCCGCAGAAACACATGGGGAGCTGCTGTAAATAACTCATAAAATTTCAGATTATATTCCTCAAAAACTTTTACCAGTACATTTTCGTTAGCCCTGCTTAGATAAAGAACCCCAAGATCACTGAAACGGTTCCTGACATCCATGATAATCTGAAAGGTTTGTGTCTCATTCAGAATAAACTCATATCTTTCCTGGCCGAACTGTTTTACAATCTCCACAAAAGCATTGGCAGCAAACGTATAATGCTGCGTGGAGATGCAGAACCTTTGCTTTTCTGGCTGATTATCTATGTAACGGGATTCCAGAAGCTCCATTTGCTGCACAACCTGCCTTACATATCCCAAAAATTCCATCCCCTCCGTAGTTAATGCAACCCCCGCCCGGCAACGGTTAAAAATGGTAATCTTTGCTTCATTCTCCACTTCTTTGATTGCCCCGGAAAGGCTTGGTTGTGAAATAAACAATTCTTTTGCCGCTTCTGTAATAGAACCCTTTTCCGCTACCGTAATCATATATTTTAATTGCTGTAATGTCATATCCGTTCCTCCAATTATGCTCCTATTATATAAATGATATCAAACAAATACAAGAAATATCAAAATAAGAAAGGCGGACAACATTATGAAGGCAGGTAGAATCACAGCAAAATTGAGGGACGCAGTTTCGGTATGCCTCATGATAGATGGCAAGGAAGTAAAACGGTACAAGAATATCGAACTTTCGGACAGCATCAAAGAGGTTAAACTTCTCGACTTCCATTTCAACGTACCTGCGGACGGTAAAATCACTTTTGAAATCCATTACGCATCCGGTTCGCCAGCAAAATGCTTGCCTTATTCTTATACCTAAATTATTTGATTTCCATATTTCCGAGCCATTCCTCCAATGTTTCTTTTGTAGTTCCTGCTTCAAACCGCCTTCCTTCCAGCCAGTTCACCGAATCCGAACATAAGGCGTGTAAATTATCCGCGCTGAAACCAATACCGCTGCTGTGGGATGTGCAGAAAGGAACGATTGTTTTTCCTGAAAAATCATAACTTTCTAAAAAGGTACTGATGATCCGGGGAGCCTGTCCATGCCAGATGGGATAGTAAAATGTAGCCTCCCTTTGGAACCCTTTGAAAATACTGGCTTTAACGCTATACAAAAATGTGTTTTGTGTTCTTTTTATCCGATTTCCAATAGCGTTGCTGCCCATTTCCAGACGATTCCATTCTACTATTCTCCATACTTCTTTTCCAATACCTGTACTGCATGATTCTCAATGCTCGCAAAGCATATAAACCGTCATTCCTCTTTGTTTTCTAATCGTACAAGAACTTCCGCAAAAACGGAAGTCACAAAAAGGTTTTTAGTATGAACGAAAAGGTTATAACTGCGAAGGGCCGGCAGCTTTCAACCTGCCGGCCCTATGTATACTGATATGTGATCTTTTATATTAGATACCTCTCATTTTTCACATATTTCGTTATTCTCCTCTCAAGCAGAATTCCTCATTTATCTTTGTAATAACAAGAATCATAATCTTTAGCAGCCTTATATAATCGACAAACTGTATCTTTTCATCCTCAGGATAAGTGCTATGTGCATATTTATTGCGCAAATCAAGCCCATTGCTAAAAGAGGATTTATTCAATTCATAATTAAGATAATCCTGCTCTGGCTTTGAAAAAAGACTGTTCTCCAGTCTTAAATCACCACTCTTACACCATTCATCAACCACACTTCTTAGCTCACTATCATAATACTGAGGACAAATTACATCATGATCATACAAGTCTTTCAGAATATATACTTTAGGAGCATTTAATTTCAAATAGCCCTCCGGGGTTTTTATAACTATATCTTTTCCAATAAGCCATTGAATTTTTCCTTGTTGATATTCCCAAAAATCCGAAATTGATACGTCCTCTTGAATTACCAAATCACAAAAACGGTTATACTTGTTTTTGTATTTTTCTATGTAACACAAATGGCTCTGATCAGAAAACAGCAAAAACTGTTCATTTTGAATGTCATCGCTGTTAGCATAAGCATATTTATCCTCAGCAAACCCAGATAGATTAGAAAATACTATATGCTCCGAAGACATTTCAAATAACTCTCGATCAATTTGTCCGTCTTGCACATACATACGAAATTGTTTGAGCACTCCATCCATCTCTGAAGCAATGGTTCGGCACTTTTCTACCAGTGTTGTTCCCTCAGATGGGGAATTAAACCGAAAACCATTTACACCAAATTCCTGCGGAAGATACTCCTCAAAAAACCATTTCAAAACATCCTCTAAACGCACACCATTATGTTTCAATATATCATAGCAACCTTTTACCTGCATAGTTGAAAGATTTTCCCCTATATTAAAATGATTGCCTTTTATAAATTCTTTAACTCCTCTGGTTGAAAGCGTTCTTTCAAAGATTCCTAATTGAGATTTTACCGACACCAGAGTACTTCTACAACACTCATCAAACTGTTCAAAAATATATCGAAAATTATTTAAAATTGTTGGGTAATCTAAATTTTCGAGCAGCCACTTAATATCATAAGTAATCCGATACGTGTTATCCTCTGACTTTTTGACACTTTTTATCTCTGGCACATCTGCAAATTCCACACCTATTCCATATCCTATCTGTACTCCTGTAAAAGGATGCTTTTCCCAATAAGTGGTGCTTGCTCTTTTTGCAGATAGTCTTAGCTTATCGCTAATTGGGCAATCTTTCGAACTTTGTGCATTAACTAATAGCTGAAGATGGTTCAAGTTTGCTGTATCCGAATCCACATAACTCTGGAGAATTCTCTCATATTCCGATGGCGCTAATTCCTTGGGAAAATGATAAAGACATTTCTGTTCATTTCTTTGCAGAAATTTGCTTATAATCAAGCGTGGCGTTTGCGGAGAGATGCGCATTACATCTGCCAATTCTTTGCCATAATGCTTTACCAGTTCCTCTTGTTGTAACAGCACATAAAGTGTAGTCTCCGGATCACCTATATATTCTGTAAATACTTCACCACAAACTTTTTTAAATACTTTAAACTTAACGAATAGTTTCCAGTAATCTTCAATGTAACCAATGCATACCGAACGAGTAAGCTGTTGAAAGTTTTCATCATTTATTTTTCCAAAAAATCGTCCGAGAACCTTTGCCAGCAAAACACTTGACTTCTTATAATATTCAATCTTCTCATCATCCCATTCTTTAAGGTGTACACCACTATTAACTAATTCCTGAACATTATAAAGTTCAATGATCCTGTTTATATCCTTATACTCCTCATTCTCATCAAATGCTTCAAGAAGCATAGCCGATTTTTCTAAATTTTCTCCTATAGACCAATCATTTACACTATAAAATTTGATACCGTCATATTCCGGACGCATTTTATCATTTACCTCCAAACCAGTTTATTAATCAAATAATTACTATCTACTCTTAATCTCACCAGCTTTTTTACATACAAATTTGATTTCGCGAGCAGGTCTCTGATTAATAATTATATCATTTTCCATCAAAAATGGTACTGAATTCTAAAATTATAATTGATACAACTTCAAAGAGCCGGCAGCTTTCAACCTGCCGGCCCTATGTACATCCTCCCATTACAGATTTCTGAAAACGCTCCTGTCCTGCTTCCCAAGCCCTTTCCGCAATTTCCTGTTCTCCTTCCGCAGTTCCTCATTCTCCTGCTTCAGCTCCCTCACCTGCTGTTCCAGCAGCTCGATCCGGCCTCCCATGGCCTTGTCTAGGATATTCCTGCGCGGGTCGATGGTTCCCGCCTGCTCCTCCAGCGCCCGGCTGATCTCAGCCCGCACGGTGGGATTTTTATAAAAGAACCCTCTGGAAAGTCCTGTCATCTTCATCAGCTGCGGAACCGATATCCGGTCTCCCTCCTCCAGCATCTTCCGAATCGCCATCTTGATATATACTTTTCTTGGTGCATATTTCACCGTAAGTACCTCCCATCTGAATTTTTGAAAATGTAAAAATCCAGATGGAGAGGCGGAGAGCGGCAACGAATATCAAACACAGCCCTGCGGCACATTCCGATAAAAAACGACAAAAGAAAAACCGCAAAGGCTCGATGACCTCTGCGGCTATAAGAGATATATATTCTGTTAAGTGGAGATTCTACTTCTGGTTTCATGGTGAGAAATAGCGTTGCATGGACAGGAATTTTTTTGACAGGTAAATTTTCGCCCTATTGAATTGATATTGCTTATGTACCATAGCGGCATCCTCCATATGCCGCTAAATTCCACATATGTGTATTCCCAAAAATATTATAAAGCGGCAGCTCTAAAAAGAAAGCCACCGCTTCATAGGCGTGTTGGTATGTCTGCTGTACGACGGCTTTTTTTCTTTTGCCACTATGTGGCAATGCCGTCATGCGGCAGCCGTTATTCTTGTGTTACGGTACAAGTACCAGAACTCGACTGTACCTCTTGACTAGACTTCGTGTGTTCATCAAACTCTTTTTGGCTGTATTTTTCAATACCTGTTAATGTGCCGTATCCCGAATCATTCAGATTTGCAAAATCACGGACTGTGTAAATATCTATCGTGCCATCCGTACTCTCAAAAGTACGCATTGAGCCTTTGAATTTTCCGCCTGTCATACTTTCTCCATTGGAAGTTAATACATCCCGACAAAAACGCACCTTTTCGTTACCCAAATACCACTGATTCTCTTTTGCTTCGTAAGTGACTCCAAAGGCTGCGTACTCCTTTGCCATATCTTCAAGTTTTTTTGTAGATGTCGGCTCTCCATCCATAGCAATGCTTAGGGGTGGATTTTTGATGGCTTCGATATTACGGGCGGAAAATTCCTCTTCCGAAAACTCCTTTAGTCCCACTAATTTTCCACTGGGGTCAAACGAACCGTCATCAGAACGGACAAAACTACTAAAGTCCCGAACAGCATATACATCCACTATTCCGTTTTCATTGAAAAAATCTATACCCGCTTGTTCCTCATTTTCGCTATCTGGTATCGTGTAATAGTCCTCGAACCATCGAACCGATTTTCCGTTATATTCCAGTTCCCCTTTTGAAGCGTTGTAAGTCATTCCAAACTGCTCATAAGGTTTGAATTGTTCCTCGTAGGAAACATCAGCATCTTCCGTGCCATCATAGGCAGCAACGGAGAGATTTGAAGCGGACACATCTGATTCCTGCGGCGAATTAGTACCTATTGTCGAAGTGTCTCTTTGTGTTACCGCCATACTGCATCCAGTCAAGCCTCCCACAATCAATACGCCGCAAAAGGCAGATACAAGAAAATTTTGTTTTTTCATATAAGCACCATTCCTTTCTTTGAGTGTATCTAAATGATAACAGCTTTCTTTGTGGTGCATTTGGGATTTATTTGTGATTTATGTGTAGTTACAAAAATACGGCAAGCCTTTCGCAGACCTGCCGCATATACTGTGTAAAATTTGTATGCTTATATAATTTGTGGTAGTTTGAAGAAGAATTCAACACCATTCTCCGTGTTACGGACATTACAATGACTATTGTGTTGCTGCAAAATTTTCTGTACGATATAAAGTCCCAGACCGCTTCCTCCTGTCTGACGGCTTCGGGATGTATCAACCCGATAAAATGCTTCAAACAATTTAGGAATGGCTTCCTCTGGAATATGCGTATCATAATTCTCTATGGAAAATAAATAGTTGCTTTGCTGTTTCTGAACGGTAATATTGATGATGGCTTTCGGTGGAGAATATTTTACAGCATTTCCTATTAAATTTGAAAATACCTTTTCCATAAGGATTTTATTGGCATTTACAGTAATTGGTTTTGAAAAATGAGTATTTATTTGTAAATCTTTATCCACAATCAAATCCTCTGTATCAGACAAATACTTCCGTATCAAAGGAACACAATCAAGATTTCCTGTTTTAAAATCAGAATCCGATGTCTGTAATCTTGAAATTGTCAATAAATCATATACCATAGATTCTAAAGTTTGTGTAACCCCTAATGACCTCAAAAGATATTTTTCCCTGTCTTTATATGCCCCTATCCCCAGAAGCATACCCTCTAACTGTCCCTTAATGATAGTAATAGGCGTTTTCAGTTCATGAGATGCAGCAGAGAAAAAATCTAACTGTGCCTGTTCCAATGCCTTTTCCCGTTTAATATCCGCTTCAAGTTCTGCATTGGCTTTTTTCAAATCAGTCAATGCTGCTCGTAGGTTTTGCGATAACCTATTAAGGCTTTTTCCCAATATTCCAAGTTCATCCGTCCTCTGCCCATTCACTTGCCATTCTAAATGTAAATCAGACATTTTCTCTGATACACGGCTGATTTCTAAAACTGGCTTTGTAATAATTCTAGAATATAGCCATGATACAACAAGAGAAACCGCCAAAACAACAATTAGGAGCAAAGGGAATATGCGTAAAAAAGACTGTTGCAGTTCAGCGATTTGCCCTGCCTTTCCATAGACAATAAGCATATAGCGGTCATTACTGCCCAAAAATGAAAAGTAATAATTACTTGATAAGACAGGATTACCTTCATCCAAATCATCGTCTGATTCTTGTGCGACATTTGCCCCATAACTATCATAAAATTGTTCCGAAGGCAGCGTTATCAACATACCAGTAGTATCATATAATTCAACAGAATTTATTTCCATATTTTGAATAAACTGGTCAAACAATCCCCCACTATCTGAAAAAGTCACTTTTTCTAACTCAGAGATAAATTCCTGTGTCTGTCTGTCCAAAAAAGTGTTTAATTTATTTGAGTAGGTTTGCGGCATTAGCCAAGCCAACAGACCAAATACCAATAACGATATACATAACAGCATCATTGACGTGATGATAAAAACCTTTGCAAACAGACTGCTTCTAATTTTCTTTATCAATTTTATATCCCACCCCTCTGATTGTCTGGATAAAGTCTATCCCTAACTTTTTCCTCAAATTTTTAATATGCGTATCAACCACACGCTCATCTCCATAAAAGTCATACCGCCAAAGTTTGTCCAACAGGTTTTGGCGTGTCATTATGCGCCCTTGATTTATCAGCAATTCCCGAAGCACTTCAAACTCACGTTGCGTCAATTCATATCCTTTTCCATCTATGACTGCGGTATAGCTGTCTAAATCCAAAATAAGATTTTGATAACAAATTGTCTGATGCTCGTCATCTTGCATACGGTAGCTACGTCTTAAAACCGCTGCTATTTTCCGTACCAGAACAGGCATTGAGAAAGGTTTCGTAATATAATCGTCAACCTGTAAATCCAATCCCCGTATCTGTTCTTCTTCACCGTTTAATGCGGTCAACATCATGATGGGAATTTGTGATTGCTTGCGTATCAATTCACAAACAGTAAACCCATCAATTTTAGGAAGCATAATGTCTAACAATATCAAATCAAATTTCACGCTTGTAAAAATACTGATTGCTTCCACACCGTCATTTGCAACAGCCACCTCATAGCCTGCTTCCTGTAAAAAGTTTTGCAGAAGCTCTTGAATATCAAAATCATCCTCAACAACTAAAATTTTTTGCATGATGCCACCTCCATGATAAGCATAGCATAGTATTTTGTGATTAAAGTGTAGATTTCAATTTATTTTAAAAAACCATTCATGGATTCCACATTTATTATACTTGTTTATCAAAACGGTATCAACTCAACATGAACCGCTCCCTGTCAAGTTGACAGTTAAAAAATAAAAATTTTTACCTGCCAGTCGCAAAGAGGACTGGCAGAGTTTTTATGCAGCATCTTTCAAATAGTTTCTATATTC
>CAJTAT010000019.1 GCA_910574475.1 Clostridia bacterium
CATCAGCAGTTCTCCAAGAATAACTATAAGGAGATTTATAGTGAAATCAAATATGTGTGCTGCCACAATATGTTGTGGTGGCTCTGAAGGTGGAAAATACCATTTCTGGGTGGCTCTGAAGCGGGAAACTGGTGGCTCCCAAGGGGGATAATATTCAGTTGTTCAGCATATCCGGCGAAACCGCCGTGGAGCCCTGTATCAGTCCGGCAGAGCGGGAAATCACGCTCTGCGACACGTCAAAGACGGCCATCACGATATTGAACGTGTTGGAAAGTATCAGCACCGCGCACGCGGTCTTGAACATCCATTTGTAGAGGTTCGCCACGTCCACTTCGTGCATATTGTTTTTTTCAAGGAGCATCTGGATGAGCTCATAGGTGGCTACAAAGGTCAGCACCAGCCCGGCGATGGGTAAAATCACCGTCTCGGAAAGCTGGCGGATGAGGGAGAAAACCCCGGCGTTCCATGCCGCCGGGGTCGTCCCTACCTGCACCGCAATCTCTCCGACCTGGGCATTGACGGTATCAAAGAGCCCCTCAAGGTTCCCCATGATGCCGCCAATCAGCAGCTCTTTCAGCCAGTCCGTGAGCCAGTCGGTGAGAAAGTCCATAAGCCGCCGACCTTAAAACAGCCCCGACAGCAGGGGGATGAGGGTCGTGCCGATGACGATAATGCCGCCTCCGGCCATAAGCTGTTTTATCCCCAATTAGGTGTAAAAACTCTGCTCGATGGCGGGCGGCGGCGTACAAAAAATCTATATGGTGTTGTTAAGAGAACCGTCCCGGCGGGACAGGTCAGGCAGTGACCTGTTCCACCTCCGGGATGGGTTTGAGATTAAAATGAATTTCGATAGAAATGTGTCTTGTTTTATTTTCGTCAATGCGCTCATGCACGACGATTTCTTTGATTAAGCGGTTGAGGGTGGCTGCGTCCAGCTCTGTGATGTTGGCGTATTCCTGAATGGCTTCCACCCATTGTTTTGCGTCATTGGCAAGCTGGACTTCATCGGACAGCCGCTTCCTGCCCTCGGACACTTTTGTTTTAAGCTCCGTCTGCTCGGTCTGTGTCCTTTCCAGCATGGTGTTGAAGTTCTGCTCACTGATACGCCCTGCAATCATATCCTCATAAAGCCGCATTACCATTTTGTCCAGAACCTCAATCCGTTCCTCGTCCCTTGTAAGGGAGCGTTCCATTGCTTCCCGCTGTTCCCGCTGCTCGGCTTCACAGGTATTGGTCAGGCGGTCGGCAACCGCTTCCCCGTCCATCAGGGCAGCTCTGGCACATTCCCGTATTTTCCGCAGCACATGGCTGTAAAGGGTGTCATAATCAATCCGGTGCTGGGTGCAGTGGTTCTTTCCAAAGGCATTGTAGGTTTTGCAGGAGTATATCCGCTGGGGATGTTTTGCGTTTGTGTAGCGTATCGTCAGCGACTTCCCACACTCGCCGCATTTTAGCAGTCCGGCAAACAGGCTGATTTCATTGGTCTGCCCCGGACGCTGGCGGGATTTCAGCTTGTTCTGCACAATGTCAAAACTCATGCGGTCAATCAGCGGTTCATGCTGTCCCTCCACCACAATCCAGTCCTCCGGCTTCTTTTCCCCAATCGTGCCGATTTTGAAGCGGTAGTCTTTTTTCTGGGAAGCAATCGCCCCGGTGTAGACGGGATTCATCAAAAGGTCTTTGATAACGGAGAAGTCCCACATATACCGCCCGTTTTCCGGGTCTTTCTTTTCCCATTTGGTGCGGGTATTGCGAAGCCCCCGTTCCCGGTTCCACCATGTGGGGCAGGGGATTTTTTCTTCCTCCAGCCGTCTGCGGATATAGTTCGGACCATGACCGTTCAGGGCATATCCGAAAATCAGCCGCACAATCGGGGCGGTTTCCTCGTCAATGAGCAGATGGTTTTTGTCCTCCGGGTCTTTCCGATACCCAAACGGGGCAAGACACCCGGTAAACTGTCCTTTCTGCGCTTTCAGAAGATAAGAGGAATGGACTTTCTTGGAAATATCCTTGCTGTACATCTCGTTCAGGATATTCTTGAACGGGGCAATATCGTTGTTATCCCGCAGGGTGTCGATACCGTCATTCATGGCGATATAGCGGACACCGTTTCTTGGGAAAAAGTCCTCAATCAAATGCCCGGTTTGCAGATAGTTCCGCCCCAGTCGGCTGAGGTCTTTCGTGATGACAAGGTTGATTTGCCTGCGCTCAATGGCTCTCAACATTCTCTGTAAATCAGGACGCTCCATATTAAGACCTGTGAAGCCATCGTCCTGATAGACTGCCACAACCTCCCATCCCTGCTTTTCGCAGTATTTTTCCAGCATATCACGCTGGTTTGCGATACTGGCACTTTCGCCTTGCAGGTCATCGTCCTTTGACAGTCTGCAATAGACCGCTGCACGATAGCCCCCGGCAAGTGCCGAACCGATTGTTCTGTATTCCATTTCGTTCATCATAGCCATTTACCCACACAATCCAGACGGTATCTGGCTCTTTTGAACCTCATCTTCATTATACTTCAAATCTTTCTTTTTAGCAAGATATTCTTTTGAATTTGTCTTTCCATATTTCTGGGAAATCAGGCTGACGAACACATCGGTTGCGTCAAGCTCCCCGTCAAACACAGTAGTCACATGAATCTCTGTTTTGTTTTTTGCCATAGGCAGTTATCCTCCATACATGAAAATAGCCAGACAGAGGGTGTCGGCAACGAAGTCCGGCAACGGGCTTCAAAAGACCTTGCAAACAATCTCAATCTGGCGATGGTTACTATTTATATTTTTCTTTTATTTTTCTGTTGTTTTGGTTGTCATAGGGGAGAAAAGCCCGCAGTTATGGGATTTTCTCCGGCAACCGGCTCGGCAACGGGATAGCAACAGGGTGTGCAACAGGCTGTCATTTTCAGAATGGAAGCTCCATCTGTTCTGTGACCTCCACAAAACCGTCCACCATTTTTTCAGACGGGTTGCCGGAGTCCGTTGCCGGGTTTTCACGCTCCCAGCCCTTTTGTCTGCCATATTCTGAAAACATTCTTGGATTCGGGAAGTACCGCCAGCCGGAAATGCACTGGTTCATAATCTCGTTGATTTCCCGGATTTCCCATTGCTTCGGTTCGTCAAAGGCATGGTTCAAGGCTTCCTTGTAGAGCTGCTTGGAACAGACCATGCTCCCGGTGTACTTATCAAGATACGCCTGTATCATTCCGGCTTTGGTGTCCTCCGGCATAAAATCCCGCTGGTGTTCTTTGAGATACCGCTGCATGGCGGGGCTGAAAGCCAGCTTGAACCTGCCGCTTCGGTAAATCTCCATCGCTTCCGCCCACATCTGCTCGATATAGGCTCTGGAAGCGGCTTCGTCCTCCAAAATGTGAACCTCGGCTTGCTCCGGGTACACCATGACGGGGATAAAGCGGCGGTTGCCGGAACGGTCAAGGGGAAGAAAATCAAGGGCATTGGAAGTGCCGCCAAACACGCACTGACGGGGGCGGTCTGCCGGGTGGGTTTCATAGGGTATCTTGTAAACCTCTTTCTGCCGGCTTAAAAATGACTTGATTTCCTCAATGCTCTTGGCGTTTGCGGTTGCCATCATTTCCGACATTTCGATAATCCAGTGACCTTGCAGCTTGCGGTACACATTGTCATCGTCCAGCTTCCGCAAATCATCGGAGAACCACTCGTCCCGGATTGCCAGCAGACGGAAGAAGGTGGACTTGCCAGCCCCCTGACCGCCTACCAGACAAAGCATGATTTCAAACTTGCACCCCGGCTGAAAGGCTCGTGAGATTGCACCCAGCAGGAACAGCTTCAACGCTTCATAGGTGTAATCGTCTGCGTCAGCCCCCAGAAAGTGCCGCAGGCAGAAGCGGATTCGCTCTGTCCCGTCCCACACAAGGGAACTTAAATAATCCCGGATGGGGTGGTACTTGTTTTCATTCGCCACAATCCCGATGGCGTTATCAATCTTTTTCTCATTGGTAAGCCCGTAGGTTTCTTCCAGATAGAGAAGCAGATACTTCATATCTGTATCGTTCAGGGGGGTGCTTTCCCTGTGGAAGCCGATGGGCTTTATGATGTCCTTGCGGTCAGTCAGGATATTGTATGCGATAGCCCCGGAAAGCAGCGGGTCACGCTGGAATACAGTCAGGCAGTTCCGTATACTCTGACGGACGCCGCCTTTCTCGGTAGTTTCCAGCCCCTCCTTGATTTCCTCAATGCTCTGGGGTGGCTGCATGGCGTTCATGGTGTTTTTTAGTTCTTGCTGCGTCTGCGGCGGCAAGCTCTGCCATTCGCTGTTCAAGCTGTATCACATCCTTTCCGTAGTCCGTAATCAAAGCCGCTTTTTCCTCTGTTTCCCCGAACAGCAGCACATCCAGCAGATACTCCACTTGGTCTTGCTTCTGTAAGGCTTCTATAAACCGGGGATGAAAGGCTTCCTCCGGGGAGTGTGGGGCGTAGTCCGTTCTCCATGCCCGAAGCAGATGGAGATAATCGGCAAGAATACGGAAGCAGCGGCTCTTTGCTTCTTGAAACTGTTCCTCCGGGGATTTCTGCCAGGGCTTGGGCTTTTTTGCCTTTCCCGGCGGCTTCCAGTCCTCATAGGAAAGCCCGAAGTCCTGTGCCAGTTGTACGGCGGCTTCTTTCTTTCCCAGCCCATACAGGGCGGCGGCAAAATCAATCACATCCCCATCCGCACCGCAACCGAAGCAGTGGTAACGCCGATCCAGCTTCATGCTTGGGGTTTTATCGTGATGGAACGGGCAGCAAGCCATCCCGTTCCGCCCTGCATGGATTCCATAATGCTCCGCAGCCTGTCTGGTTGTGACGGACTGCTTCACAGCTTCAAATACATTCAAATCTGTCCCTCCTTGAAAAAAAGAAAAAACACCTGACATTCTCTGATTGAAAATGGCAAGTGTCTGTTAAAGTTCCATATCCTGTTGTTTGCGTTTTGTCTGCGCCGGGATAGTTCTTTTAGCCTTTTTCTCGTCCACCTTATCCTGCAAGGCTTCCTTGATGGGCTGTTTCTTGGGTGGCTCTTTACTTTCCTCTGTGCCGGGTGTGGCTTTCCGTACCCAATAACGGATGTCCCGCAGCTTCTTCAAATCCTCCTGTACCTCGGTCAGCGGTACTTTCAGCTCTGCGATTTCGCTGAGAAGCGTTTCCTGCTCCTCTTGCAGTTCCTTTTGAGTGCTGTCCTTATCGTCCGGGTGCTTAGCAAGGTAGGCGGCGGCTTTCTCATACCGGGCAACCTCCGGGTGTTCCTGTTTGAATTTTTCCTTTGTTTTCTTAAAAAATATCTTCTGGTACTTGTCATAGACGGGCTTACATTCCTTGCTGTCTGTCCGGCTGGCAAGAATCCCGTCAATCACTTTGCTGCGGGCTTCCTTTGGCTTCATCTGATTGCGGTAATCTGCGGCTGATTTCCCGGAAGATTCCAGAAATACTTCTAAGTCCTCCACAGTAGAAAGCCCCTTTTGCCGGAGATAGGACAGGGCTTCGCTGACTGCCTTTAAGTCCTGTGAAGTCCCCCGGTTCTGTCCAGCCCTTGTCCAGTCCTTCCGTTCTTCCTTTCGTATCTCCATATACTTCATCAGCAGATTTGGAAGAAAGACCGCTTCCTCCGCCGCTTTTTGTGCAAGCAGCTCTTTCCGTTTTTCTCCCAGCTCGGTAATCCAGCCTTTGAGGTTTTGGATAAGCTGCCGGATGGACTTCATCAGGCGGTTGGCGGCTCTGATTTCCCGGTTCAGATTGCCGATATTCGTCTGGATACCACGTTTTTCCATCTGCCGGACAGCAGCACCCTCATGGACAGTGGGGACAATATCAAGCCCCTGTCTGGCATAGGAACGCAAGTCCACACGCTCCGGGCGGTCATTGGCTTCCAGATAGCGGTTCTGGATGACCTCCCATTCATGCCTCCAGATTTCACAATACTTCTGGTCGTTCCAGTCAACCGTATCTTCCTTGTGGCTTTTCCATCTGCCGGAGGGAAGTTTTATCCGTTCCCCGTTTTCGTCAAGGTCATAAACCTTGCGGCTCTTGGGAAGCCATTTCCCATGTTCATCCATTGCCCTCATAGTCAGCATGACATGGGCGTGGGGATTGTGTCCCGGCGGATGGGGGTCATGGATGGCAAAGTCAGCAATCATGCCTTTGGAAACAAACTGCTGTTTACAAAACTCCCGGACAAGGACAGCATACTGGTCAGGTGGTATCTCTCTGGGGATGGTAAGCACCCACCGCCTTGCAAGCTGAGAGTTCCATTGTTTCTCCACCGCTTCGGCGGCGTTCCATAGGGTATTGCGGTCTGCATATTTCTGTGGGGCATTTGCCGGGAGCAGGATTTCATTGTGGACGATACCACGCTTTTCCGGGTAGTGCTTCACTTGCTGGTCATATTCACAGAAAAGCTTTTCGCCACTCTGGTAAGCAGCGGCGGCAACCGCAGACTGCCGCTGGCTTCGCTGTACAATCGTGATTTCGTTGTGTGGACAGGGCATTTCGTGTCCCTCCTTTCTATGCTTGGTGGATGGGGTGGCGTTTTGCCACCTCATTTTGGGCAGAAAAAAAGCAGGAGACCTTTTTCAGATTTCCTGCTCGGTATGCCGCTGGGCGGCGGGTATTTAGTTGTAAAAGTTCGGGGCAAGTTGACCCGATGTAGAAAAATAGCAAAATGGAATTTCAAGCTTCTACTGACAACAAATAAGCAAGCAAATCCTCTTTACTAAGAGGTTCGCAATGACTTAGTATGCAATATTTACAATCGATAGATTGAATAGTCTGAACCAAAGAATACAGTTTATCCTTATCCATATATCCATTATTAAAGAAATCTTCACTCGTTGAATCTCCTAAAAACAAAACTTTTTCTTCTGGCACATAAACACAAGTAGTATCTTCTGAATGTGGCGAAATTGTATGAAAGATTTGTGCAGTAATGCCACCTAAATCCAAAGTCATTTTATCCGAGAAAGTTATGTCGGACAGCACAATACTTAATTTGTCCTGTCCGCAATATTCTTTTCTAAAATGAATATCTTCCTTTTTCAGAATTTCGATATAATTGAGGTTTTTTGCCTGTTCTTGCTGGTCTTTGAGGAACTCATTTGTTTTGCCATAGGCAATACTTATTCCATTGATTGCGTGCATACCAAAGGTGTGGTCATAATGCCAATGTGTAATAACCGTAAAATCCGGCTTGTTAAACTGTTCCGCTTCGATTGCCCTGTAAAAATCCTGAACATGAGATGCCGAATATCCAGCATCAATCGCCAGAGAAATTTTATCTCCTTTAAGATAAGCTAACATCGGTCTGTCCACTTCGGGGGCGTGTTCTAAAAAATAAATTCTGTTGGTTAATTTATTTAATCCCATTTTTTGTCCCACCTTTCAGGTAATAATTCTTTCAATGTAACCTTTTGGTCATTGTTAATGGCAACTACTGTATTTTCATTATCCAGATCTAACTGTGAAATCAATTCTCTGCATCTTCCACAAGGCGACAGGATGCTGCCATCTTCATAAACAGATACAATTCTTTTGATTTTCGTTTCTCCATGTTTCAGCATTTCGGCAATAGCTGCCTGTTCTGCACAAATTCCAATTGAACAGGGCACATCAATACAAATGCCAGTATAAACAATACCACTTACTGTTTCTAAAGCACAAGCCACATGACCTGCTTTACCATTTTTCTTTAAATTTATGTTTTTTACCGTACACAAGGCAATATCATATAAGTCTTTCATCACTATCTTCCTTACTTAAATTGTTATCAACATCATTATACTGTATTGCCTATCGAAAAGATAGCATATTTTATGAAACTTGTCGGCTGGGAACAGCTTGCAAGGCAAGGTGTCCCCAGATGGCAAGTCCACAAAAGGGTAGCTGGCGGCAGCCAGCGCAGGGGAAGCGTAGCGTCCCCTGTATGATTTGGAGCAGACCATGACTGCGGAAAATCACAGCCCTCCGGCGAGGAGCCTTCGGAGAACGCAATGCACCAACCTCTGGGTGGTGTATAATTGCGCCCTATCCGAGTTCTTGGATAGGGCGCATTATCCGAGATAAAAACTTATCCGAGGTAAATTGATTAAATCCGATGAATACAGCATTTGAAAACGATTATCTCGGATAATTAACCCCGCTTTCAATTGTGGGTGATTTGTACTTATCCGAGATAATTGGGTAAATCACACCTTTGCCTCTGATAATTTTTGAAATGGCAGTTGCTCTTTTCATAAATAATTATCCGAGATAATTTCTTTGAAAGCCTTTCATATCGGCAGCTTTGAGAGTTACCTCGGATAATTGGAAATCTCGGATAATGCGCCCTTAGTAAACTAAGGGGTTTCCGGCTTCTCCCGTTCCAGCATTTTTTTCAATAGTTCCTGCGTGTCCTGCCTGTGAAAAATGAGTTTCAACAACAGCATGACATCATCATCTGTTAGGCGTTCCGGCTCTTGCAGAAAACTTTCCAGCATACCGCCACGAGTGCAGAGCCGGTGCGTCCGTTCCTTTCGGGTAAGCTGCTTTAACTGGTGCTGCAATGCCTTTTCATCATTGATGGCTTTCCGCAGTTTCTTTTCGCTTTTCTCCAGCTCCCGGTTGAGCTTTTCCAGCTTCGAGGTATCAGGCAAGGGCAGCGTCCTCCTTTCCCGGTATCAGCACATAAATCCTATTCGGTTCTCCCACGCCCTGACGCACCCGCATGATAAGTCCGGCGTTTTCCAGTTCATTCAGAGAACGCTTGACCGTCATGGGACTGCGGGACAGGACTGCGGCAATGGCTGTGACAGGGAAGCAGACAAACAGGATTCCGTTCTCGTCCTCCTGCCCTTTGGATAGCATAGCGTCCAGCATCCGGCAGTACATGACCTTTGCGGTGCTGCTGACTGGAAATCCTGTCAACGCTCTGGGAAATGGCATACAGGGCGGCAATGGTGTGTCTATCGTCATAAATTCAAAATTCATTCGGTGTGTTCCTCCTTTTTCTTTGATCGTTTGAATAAATAACGGGGGCAGTCAATCACAACCGCCCGGAAGCTCTGCTTGCACCCATGCTGGCATTTCCGGCATAATTCGTTGTAAGTGACACGCCCCCGGTCATTGAGGTAAAAGGAAAGCTCATGCTTCCTCTTTTTGCTCATTCTCGGCATATTGTATTTCCTCCCGTTTTAGTGTATGGTTTCGGGGCGATTTTCGGCAAAATTACGGTCATAGAGCCGATTAAAATCTCCCGAAGTATCAGCGATAGGGTAGACTATCCCCCTATCAGATTGTCGTGTTTCGGTATCATTTCGGTGTCAGTTCGCCAGTTCTCCCCGGTGTCGTTCCTCCCCTGAATCTCACAGCGGCGTATCGCTCCCTTTGGTACGCTCGTTTCGGTCAGGGTTCCTCCACATCCCTGCCAAAAGTCATGGCGCTACATCGCCGGGGAAGCATATCCCACACAGGCTGGTCATTCGATTGGAATAATCCATCGATGAACTACCTGTATCATAGAACATTTTTGTGCCCTGTGCCGTATGTCCACAAAGTAGGAATTAGGGGTAAAAATCAGAAATTTCCACGATTGCGGAAAGTGTGATATAATCCAGATAAGCGGCAGCAATGAAACCATTGGAAAGGAGCGTGCGCCCATGAAAGGAGCAACAAGCATACAGGAACGCCTTTGGGAACTCCGCAAGGACAAAGGCTTAAATCTGGAAGAACTATCAAAGCTGACAGGCATTTCCAAATCAGCTCTTGGAAGTTATGAAAAAGAGGATTTTAAGGAAATCAATCATGGCAACCTTATCACGCTGGCAGACTTCTATGGGGTCTCTGTTGATTATCTACTGTGCCGGACAGAGAACAGGGAGCAGATCAACACACCATTGACGGAGCTGCATTTGAATGATGAGATGGTGGCACTGCTGAAAAGCGGTCGGATTAACAACCGTCTGCTCTGTGAGCTTGCTACACATAAAGATTTTATCAAGTTTCTTGCAGACATTGAGATTTATGTGGACGGGATTGCTACCATGCAGATTCAAAACCTCAATGCACTTGTCGATACCGTCCGGCATGAAATCATTGAACGGTATCGCCCAGGCGAAGATGACCCGCATTTGAAAGTGCTGCAAGCCGCCCATATCAGTGATGATGAGTATTTCAGTCACATGGTTCTGGATGACCTCAACCTGATTATCCGGGATATTCGGGAAGCCCACAAAAAGGACAGTGAGAGTGCGCCCCAGACCACCGTTGCCGATGAATTGAAAGAAAATCTCGAAGCAGTCGAAAATTTCAAGGGCAGCCGGGATGAAAAGCTGGTTGTCCTTTACTGCAAGCAGCTCGGTATCAACTATAAAAATCTGTCAGACGAAGAATTTCGCTGGCTGATTCGGATTCTCAAAAAATCAAAGAAAATGGGAACGCCTATCAGCCAGAGGAAAAAACGGTAAAAAAAACCGCTGTTGCATGGTTGGGGTGCCTTCCATGTAGCAGCGGTTCTTGCTGTGGTTATTATTTCATTCGTTTTCTTAATATCCGGCGATAATTTGTTTCTCCCTTTGGTGCGTCCTGTATAATTTCCAACACACCATCTTCAAGCATTTTATCAATGCGATTAGAAATCCATACATCACTAATTCCAAGTTGATATTTTCCTAAAACATTACCTATAACAATAGCCATTTTGAATTGCTCTGGCTGTTCCGCAATTTCACGAAGAATGAAACTATCATATATATCTTCTGAAACACTTTGCAATTTACCATTTAGCATTGCACGCAAAGGTGCATTTTCATTTTGAAGTTGATTCCATTTCATAGCACAAGCTGAAAGAAATACAGGCTTAGCTTTTTCTTGTAGAGTTATATATTTTCCCCATTCGCCAGGAGAAACCTCACCCCATGCTATTTTGGATATCATAGTATTTTCTTTTCCATATTCCCAGGCAGGTAACTTAACCAAATAAATTGTTGTCTGACAGTTTAATGGTCGAAGTTGTTTCATAAGCCAGTACATACCGCAAAGTTCATCCGGATTATAGCTATACCAAATACGAACTTCTTCCCCAGCTACATATCGTTCAATAACCGAAGACAATGTAGTTTTAATTTTCTGTATTTTTTCTTCAACCTGATAGTCTAAATCCTCTACAAACCAGACAGACAGCATTTTCTTGAGAACATTTTTCCGCTGTTCGCCAATTCCATTATCAGAAATATCTCCCACACTAAGAGCCATATCAAAACAATAAACATCACTGCTCTTGCCTCCCAATGGAATAGCATTCTCCCAAGCAATATGTTCTTGTTCCTGTGCTTGAATTTGTGCTTCTTTCATTTCATCTGAAGATGGAACACTCCCATCTTCGTGCCTCATAAAGACCGAAACTGCACTTCCTCTATACTTTCCCTTACCGTAAGTTTGGGCAATTTTCAAACTTCCACAGGCACTTTCACCAAATACAATTTCAATCATCTTATATACCTCCGATTTAATTACTCCCGTATGAATAAATTATATCATGCAAAACAATTTCTTCTGCCCGGTTGTGAATGTTATTACAACGCTGCACCCATTCCATTTGTTGAGTTCGCTTCAATTCCTCTGTCACGCCCTCGGTGGCTTTCATCTGCTCCATGATAGTGTCTAACCGTTCCTGTGCCTGTTCGTTCAGGTCTGCAAGATATGTCCACAATTCTCCGGTCAGTATCAATGTATTCAATCTGGCTGGGTGGACTTCCCTTAAATATTCCCGGTGCATCCGTCCGTACTTTCCGATAGGGCGGTGTTCCTCCGGCAGTTTCAAGTCCGGGATGTAGTAATCTCCGACAAGGATATAATCAATTCCGTTTTCCGTTATTCTTGGTTTCAATTCTCTCATGTTCCTTACCTCCTGTGGAAGCAGGCTCGTCTGGTACTAACTCAATCACATCGGTAATCTCACAATTCAGCGTTTCGCAGATACAGGCTAATGTATCCATGCTGATGTGCTTTCCCTCTTTGCTCATGTTGGCAATCATATTTGTTGTCATACCAGCAGCAAGCCTTAAATCCTCTTTCCTCATATCACGCTCTAACAGTGTGTGCCAGAGTGGTTTATAGCTGATGTGCATATTGTTTTCCTGCCTTTCTATCCATACCACCGGGGCGGCTGCCCCGGCAGGAACTTTTCTCTTATTATAGCACCAATCTTGTGAAATCACAATTTATTCTTGTATCCTGCCGCTGATACCGTCTGGATTGGCTTTCCCTTTCTTTTTGTTCCCTTTAATTAGCCATGAACTGTTTCATGCCCTGGCTTTTTGCTCATGTGAGATAAAGAAGTAAAAGAAGTGTAAAAAATTTTGCCGTTCCCTGTCCGGCTGACTGCCGGACGGGTCGGGCTTTAGTCGGGCAACTCTACCTTGCCGACAAAAGAGTAATAGATTTCGATTTCCTGTCTGCGGAGCTTCCCCCGCCGTTTCCCGTCAAGGGCTTCCGATTCGTGGATTACGATTTTCTCCACAAACTCCCGCAACAGGGTAGGGGTGAGTTCCTCAAAGCTGGTGTACTTGCGGACTACTTTCATAAACTTCTCGGCGTTCGCCGTGGCTTCCAGCGTCCTTGAAAGCTCGCCCTGCAGAACGGCGGCACGTTCTTTCAGTTCCTTTTGCTCGGCTTCGTAGTCTGCCGAAAGTTCCGTGAAACGCTCGTCCGATATGCGCCCCGCCACGCTGTCCTCATACAGCCGCTTGAAGATAGCGGAGAGTTCCGCAATCCGCTTTTCTGCCGCTTCCAGCTCTTTCTTCTTGGCGGCGTTCCGGCGTTTGCTCCCGTCCTCGGTCTGCTCGGTCAACAGCTTCATAAACCGGGCTTCGTGCTTGGCGGCGTAGCTTGTGACTTTCCGTAGGTTCTCGGTCACTCCCTCGGTCAAGAGGTCGGTGCGGATAAAGTGCGCCGTACAGTCTGCCGTGCGCTTCTTGTAGCTGCCGCAGATATAGCAGTCCTGCCGCCGCTTGTCCGTCTGATAGCGTTGCTGGTACATGACGCTGCCGCAGTCGGCACAAAAGAGCAAGCCGGAGAACAAACCCACTTCATCATAGCGGTTAGGGCGTTTGCGCTGCTTGCGTAGCTCCTGCACACGCTCCCATGTGTCCTTGTCGATTATCTGCTCGTGGTGGTTCTCGAAGATTGCCTGTTTGTCCTCGCTGTTGTAGATAATCTTGCTGCACTTGTAGGATTGTGTGGTGGTCTTGAAGTTCACAAGGCAGCCCGTGTATTCCCGGTTTTCAAGGATATGCACCACGGTATTCGCCGCCCATTTGCACTCATAGCCGGGGTGGTAGCGGCGGGTTCTCCCTGTCCGGCGGTATTCCAGCGTTCCCGGCGTGGGGATTTCCTGCTCCGTGAGCATACGGGCTATCTTGGTCGGTCCGTTCCCGGCAAGGCAAAGGCTGTAAATCTGCTTCACCACGGGGGCGGCTTCTTCGTCAATGATGAAATTTTCGTCCTCGTCCATGAGGTAGCCGTACACGGGCTTGCTTGTGACAGGCTTCCCACTCATGCCTTTTGAGCGTTTTACCGCCCGGATTTTCTTGCTCGTATCCCTCACCAGCCATTCGTTAAAAATGTTACGCAAGGGCGCAAAATCGTTGTCGCCCTGTGCGCTGTCAACGCCGTCATTGATAGCAATGAAGCGGACGCCGTTCTGTGGGAAAATCATTTCCGTGTACATTCCCACTTGTAAGTAATTTCGCCCTAACCTTGACATATCCTTTACTATGACCGTTCCCACAAGCCCCGCTTCAATGTCGGCAAGCATGGACTGGAAGCCGGGTCTTTGAAAATTTGCCCCGGAGAATCCGTCGTCCGTGTACCATTTGAGGTTGGAAAAGCCGTTCTGTTTTGCGTAGGCTTCAAGGATTCGC
Source organism: Clostridia bacterium (assembly GCA_910574475.1). Taxonomy (GTDB): domain Bacteria; phylum Bacillota; class Clostridia; order Lachnospirales; family Lachnospiraceae; genus Laedolimicola. The sequence continues at coordinate 13,907 of CAJTAT010000019.1, forward strand.
TTCTGGTTGCTTATGGAGTTGGATTCGCCTTGGAGCGTGTCCTCGTGCGACAATCTCGGATATAGGGCGGTAATCAGTTTTTGGGTGGTCTGTCTTGGCATAATGTCCTCCGTTTCCGACAGCCAGCCCCACTATTCCGTAGGTCTATTATACCATAGGGCGGGGCTGGCTGTACAGTCCTTTTTGCTACTTTATGTCGAAAAATATCACATTATTTTATTAAGGCTTATCGCATTACATAGCGTGTGCGGCTGTTCCCCCGGCTGCGCTTTCCGCTTCCAGCACTTTCATCATCTTGTCGGCGGCGGTGGCGGTAGTGCCTTGTTTGAAATAGCCGGAAACCACAAGGACGGTGTTCCCCCGGCGTACTTCTGTCACGCAATCCGGGCGGCGGGCGGTGGTGGCGGTGCTTTTCTTGGGCGTGTCGGTCATAGGCAAATCTCCTTTCCGTTCAGCAGCTTTTTAAGGCGTTCCATTTTCTCCCGTGCTTTGGCTTTTCTGAAATTCTCCCCGGTAATGCGGACGGGGGTACACATTTCTGTAAGGCGGTCATAAATGCGGGCGTGGGCGGTGTCCTCCGGGTTCTGCAATTCCTCCAGCGTCAAATTTGTGGTGACAATCAGCGGCTTTTGGCTGCGGTATCGGCTGTCAATCACGTTGTAAACCTGTTCAAGCCCGTATTCCGTGCCACGCTCCATGCCGAAATCGTCAAGGATAAGCAGCGGGAAGCTGCAAAGGCGGGCTATGTACTCGTTCCTGTCCTTGTAGCTGGCGGCAAGGTCATTGAGTATCAAGGCAAAGTTTGTCATTGACACGGAAATCTCTTTCTCCATGAGGGCGTTGGCAATACACCCGGCAAAATAGCTCTTGCCTGTGCCTACCATGCCCCATAACAGATAGCCGATATTCCCGGCTTTCATTTCCTCCCAACACTCTACATAAGCATGGGCTTTGTGCATTTGGGGGCATTTCCCGTTGTCGTTTTCAAACGTCCATTCCCGCATAGCCGGGTCGGTGAAGCCTGTCCGTTTCAGCCGTTCCACTTCCTCCCGGTGCTTGTATTCCCGGTGTCTGGCTTCCAGCGTTTCCCGGCGTTTCCGCTGGCAGTCACATTCTTTGGGGTGGCGGTCACGTCCGAAAAAGGTCTTGCCCTCCGGGAAGTAGGCTTCTTTGGGCTGGCGGCAGCTCCCGCAATATAAAAGCCCGTCCTCCCCGGTGTAGTCCTCCGGCTCTGCTCCCTGTGCCGTGGCAAGCCGGAAAATGGCGTTATCGTAATCACTCATAAAATCGTCCTCCTTGTTCATGGTCTTTTACGCCCTGTTTACGGGGCGTTGTGTCTATGCGGTCAAAGGCTCTCGCCCTCTTTGTAGGAATAATCGGGGATTCCCTTTTTCGGGTTCTCCTTTTTCTCCCGGTTTAACCAGCGGCGCAATGCGGCGGCATGGCACACATAATCATTCCCGCTGGCAGCTATGTACTCGCTCATTTCCTCAATGAACCGTTCCAGCCTGTCCGGGTATTCCTCTTTCAGCTCCGTATACTCGGATTCGGAGAGGAAAATATTTTTATATCTGCCAAAGGGTGCGGGCGGCTCCCCACTCGCTCCTTTTAGTTGGTTCTCTTTTAGTTGGTTTATAGTAAGTTGGTTAGGGGTCGGTTTTCCGTCCAACGCAAAGGTCGGTTTTCCGTCCTTATGAGGGTCGCTTTTCCGGCTATCAGAGGGTCGGTTTTCCGGCTGTATGGCGGTCATATGGTCGGAAAACTGTACCACTGGCACTTGCGGTATTTTCACATAAAGGCGGTTCGGTGCGGAGAAGCCCCGGCGTTCCCTCACCAGAAGCCCGGCAGCGTCCAGCTCGTTCAGTGCGGATTTTATGGCGGTTCTTCCTTTATCCAGCGTTTCCGCTATCTCCGAAACAGGATAGACAATATACGTCCTGCCCTCGCTGTCCTGCCAGCCGTTCTTCTGTGAGAGGGTGGTACGGTCTAACAGCAGCGCATAGAGCAGCCTTGCGGTATATGACAAGTCCATTTTCAGCAGAAAACAGGGATAAGGGAAAAACTGCGGCATTGCGGTGTCGGCTGTGATGTAATCGGTTATGGTTCTCACCTCCTGTCTGTGGCTTCTGTTACGCAATTAAAGCGGCTTTTCCGGGGGTAAAGGATAAATGTATCGGCTACCCTTTGAGGGCGGTCAAAAAAGCCTTGATTTATGGGCTTCTTTCATAGCCTAAATGCGTAGAAAGGTGGTATCTTTTCCGCTGACGCTCGGCTTCTTTCCGGCGGCGCACTCTTGCGGCGCAATCCGGGCAGTATTTCCCCCGGTTGGATTTGGGGAGAAAATACCCGCCGCACTCGGTACAGCGTTTCCTGTCTGCCCGGTGCAAAAGGGCGGCTTCCAGTTTCCCGTCCAGCGGCAGCACGGCGGCAATGAACCAGCGGCACATAAGGGAATAGCTGATACTCTGTACACATACGCAAGGCTCGCCGTTATCCAGCAGGATACAGTTGCCGTTATCGTAGTTGCAGCACTCATGCACAAGCCGGCACGCCGCCCGGTACTGGCGGTAGTCCATTCTTGGTATCTTTGCGCCCATGCCCTCAACGCTCCCTTTCCGGCTTCCTGTCCGGGTACAGCTTCCCGGCGGCTACGGCGGCATGGCTCTTTATCTTGATTTCGCCCCGCCCCTCGCTGGCTCTTGCGTTCCTGTAGCCCTCATCAGAGAGAAAATAGCGGTGACGTTCCCCCGGAAATCCCACGGGGCTGTCGCTGGTCTTTACGTCAAGGACTATCATGTGGCGGGTTTCGGGGAGAAAACGCTCCATGCCCGTCAAGTCGTGTCCTTGCATGACTGGCTGCTGTGCCTTTGCTTCAGCAAGCCGCCGCCGGATAGAGTTCTCATGCCCCGCAAGGAAACGGGCTTTGTTGTCGGCGATAAACTGGCTGCATTCCGGCTCCGGTATCTTTTGCAGCTTCTCTATGGAGTTCTCCATGATTACCCTTGTCAACAGGTCTTTTATCACGGGTACGGTTTCTTTCATGCCGCCTATGGTTTCCGCTTTGGTGGGTGCGGCGTACTGGTAAATCATTTCAAGCTCGCTGTTCGTAAATCTCATGGCATTACCTCCTGTGGCTGTTTTGTTATCGTTCCTGTTCGTGTTTTTTCTGCTGGCTCGGTGCGCCCCTCAAAATCTGCCCGATATTGCCCTTGACGGTCTGCAATTCCCGGACGTTCTCTTTCTTCTCCCGGTACTCGTTGTAAAGGGCGTTTTTCTCCTTGGTAAGCTGCTCAATCTCGGTCTGTAATGCTTTGGACGCTGGCAGCTTGGAGATTCCCTGTGCCTTGAAATACCGGGCGGCGGATTCGGAAATGATAAACTCGCTTTCATGCTGCTCCCGGTAGGCTCTCCGGGCTTTCTCCGTTTTCTGCGCCCGCAATCCGTCACGGGCTGGCTTGGTCTTGATGTACGCTAATAGCTGTTTCTGCAAGTCTTTTTTCTCCCGTAAAGTGCTTTCCACGGCTTTCAGTTTCCCGGTGGTTTCATGCAAGCCCACACTGGCGGCGGCAAGGGCGGCTTCCAGTTCCTCCGGGGAAGAAAAGCCGGATTCCTCGTAAATGCTCATGGTCGCTGCCATTTGTTTTAGGTTATGGACAGCCGCCCAGCGGTCATATCCTATGCCCTTGCCCTCGGCTCGCTTGGCTTCCCGGTCTACCATGCGCTGTACGCTGTCCTGTTTCGGTGCGTTTATAGCGGCTTTGTTGCGTTGTAGACGGTCTTTTATGCTGTGGGGGTATTCCTGTTTGGGTAGGGGCTTTTCGGCGGTTCTTGCAGCGTTCTGTGCGTTTTGGGAGAGTGTTTCCAGTACGGCGGCACGGTCAAAATCATCACCTAATTTCCGGGCGGTGATTGGCTTCGTCCTGTCCGGCGTGAGATAACTCAATCTCCCCCGGCTCTCCTTGACGGTCACGCCCTGTTGTAACAGCTTCCCGGAAAAGTCCTCAAAGGAAACGGCAGAGGACAGGGCGGTGCGGATCGTGCGCCGTAGCTTCTCCTTGTCGGTTTCAAATTTCGTAAGTTTGGGCGGCTCACCTGCGGTGGCAAGGGAAGCGTTCTCTTTATCCAGTGCGGCTTGTCCTTTCCGTTTCGCCCAATACTCACGCTCGGTAACTCGGTTCTTGCTCCCGTTCAGCAAGTCAATCTGATAGAGGTTTTCCCGGTGGCACATCTCCATGACTTCCGCTTTGAAATACTCCATAGCTGCGTCCGTACAGCGGTGCTTACAGCCCTCCCTTGTGTCGGCTGGTCTTTCCATGTAGGGAAGTAGCGGCACTTCCGCAATCCGCAAAGAATTGATTACGATATGCACATGAATGTTGCCGCTGTGGTTATGTCCGTCCGGGTGGGTGCATACAAGGGCTTGGTGTCCGGGGAAATGCGTCTTGCAAAATTCCTCGCCCAACTCCTGCGCCCGGTCTACGGTCAAGCCGTTGTCGGCAGCGTCACGGGGGTCAAAGCTGATAATATAGTGATGGCTCTTTACGTCCTCCCGTTTCTGGTTCTTGCCGTATTTGAGATTGGAGCGCATACACGCTATGGCGAAATCCTCGCCGCCGCAATTCAGAGAGGAAATGCGGTAATCGTCACGGGAGATAAGCCGCCCGTTTTCATCCAGTGTGGGCTTCATGGTAAACTCGTCATGCTCAAAGGTTAGGTACTGTTCAGCCGCCCCATAGTCGGCATTTTTAGAGCTGATATGTTTGAACGTTGCCAACGGCTTCACCTACTTTCTGCAAGACTTCAAACTTTAAAGCGGCAAGCTCGGCTATGGCGGCTCGTACCTCTTGGGAGAGGGCGTTATAGGGTGCGCCGTACTCGTTCAGACAGCGGGCAATCTGATTCAGATTCCCGCCGATTTTCCCGTACTCGGCTGTGAGCTTTCCAACGGCAGAAAGTAATTCATCATTGACCGGGGAAACGGTAATGACCGGGCGTATTCGTGACTTGGTAAGGGCTTGCCGGATAAACTCGGCTTGGCTCATTTTGCAGAGGGAAACACGCTCGGAAAACTCGGCGTATTCTTCCTCGGTCAAGCGTGTCTTGATTACCCGGTGGCGGTGGGGCGTGTTGTATCTTTTCATGGCTGTGAACCTCCTTTCGTGGGTGGATTTTTTCAAGCGGCGCAAGCCGCAAAAAGGCGGGCTTGGGGTGGCAACCCCAACAAGATTCCCGCAGGACAAATTGAGCCGATAGGCGAAATTTGGTACTGTGGTAGAATCTTGCTCTTAAAAAATGGCGGTTTCCTCTGTGCTGGCTTCCCTCAATACCTTTAGTGCCGCAAGCGGGGATTTTGCCAAAACAACAGCGATATTTCTCTCGCTAATACCTACAAACCAGCAAAAAGGAAAATGGACGTTGATTTGCAGAAATTCCCCCTCATTCCTTACAACACCACGCAAGCCCGAATAGGTGGGAATTTTTGAAAATTTCTTCTCGCTCGCCCTCCACGGACAGCTTGCGGATTTGTCAAACGTGAGAGGGAATTTCTTTCTATCCCCTTTGCACGGCATAATACCTACGATTTTTGAAAATGCCAAAAATGGACGCAAAAAAACAGGAAACCTTTTCTTGATTTCCTGTCTTGGTATGCCGTTTCTATGTAGCGACGGTTATTCAGTTTTGTGGTATGGCTGTTCATCAAAACGGAACTTGAACAATGCGGCAACAAGCCGGGATTTTATACTGTCCTCGGTATCTCTGTCGATATGCCCGTTTTCAATGGCGGCGATTCGGATTCGCTTGCTGTAATGCCGTAAAACCTCGTCCACGGCTTCCGGCTCGCCGCTGGTCGCCCGGACAATCGTTTCATAGGGTAAAAGGTTCGGATTCCCCATGTGAAAGCACCTCCATTTCTTTGTGCAGGAGCTGTAAAGTCCTGCGGATTTGATACCCGGTGGTACTCCGGCAGCGTCCGTACATTTCCCCGATTTCCTGCTGTGTGTAATGCCCGAAAAAGTAAAAGAAAATGATTTCCCGGTTCTTCTCTGGCAGGGATAACAGGGCAGCGGCAAGCTCCCCATTGGTGAGGATAACTGTCTGACCGCATACCGTAATGGGGTATTCTTCATAGGGTGCTTCAAAATATTCGTCTGTTGTGCCTAATGGGTAAAACTTTTCTTCTGTGAGGTATTCAAGGGATATTTCCTTTTGCCGCCGCCTGCTCCTGTCACGCCATGCGTTGATAGCCGCAAAGCGTATGACGGTCTTGCAATAGCCGTTGAAAGTATACATGATGTGTTCTCTGTATGCTTCTGTGCAAGGCATAAGCGATTCCCCCTTTCTCCCACATGGGGCGGTGCGTAGTTTACAGTTCCGTATATGAAATTTGTGTTCCGTTATAGTTAATAGTTAAGGACACATTTTGCTGAATCTCAAGCAGTACATAGTTTCCAGTTGTAGTACCCATATCAAAAACATTTACCGTACCACTATTACGGTCTGTGTAAATTTCCGGCTGGAAAGTGTAATTGTAAGGCAAGCCGCCAAAATAGATATATTGATACCCGGCACTTTTAATTACATACCATGTTTCTGTATCGCAAGAGCTTATAATATCCCTAAGTTCTTCTGAAAGTTCTTCCTTTGTTACTCTGACACTTCTTCCAATATTTTGGTCTTTTAACGGCACATCTGAATTATCAAGTGAATCTTCTTTTTCCAGTGGCACTTCTAATTGGTTGTCCGGTGAATACTCGTCCATATCATAAAGCAATTCATCTGCTTCTGATTCTGTAAGATATTCAACATTTGTAATGGAATTATTTTTATCCCGTAACACACGCAAATCTATACTTCCCTCGTTATCAAAAATAAAATTTTCAAAAGAGCCATTCATTCGTAAGTCCATAAAAATTCTGACACGTTCACCGTGATAGTAGTAAATACCGTCTGTGACAGTGATTCCATGCTGTGCGTATTCTGTGGAATATTGATTCTCCGTTTTCTCTGTTTTATTTTCAGTTTCTTTTATATTTCTATCCGATTCGGTTTTTATTGATACTTCATTCGGCTTGCCATTATCTTTCAAAACTAAGTTATTGTTAGTCGCAGGAGAGGCGGCATACGCACCAGTCACAAAAAAACAAACGCAAACTAAAACAGAGAAAATAGCGGTAATGGCAATAATGCCCTTTGATTTTTTCTTAAATTTCATAATAGCACCTAACCTTTCTTTTAACTGTTCTGCTCCCTCTGTCAAAGTGACAGAAGCTAAAGAACTTTTGTAGAGATTGTTTGACTGCAAAAAGGAAATCAGAGTATCTCCATATTCACGCCTTGCTTTGTCGTCAAGTATGGATATAACTTTTTCATCACATGACAATTCACAAGATTTATTCACTTCCTTTTCCAACAAATATACAAAAGGATTGAACCAATGGGCGCAGACAACAATCTGTATCAGCCATTTGTAGAACATATCCCTCTGCTTGTAGTGAATCAGCTCATGCACAAAGATATAAGACAATTCTTTATCGTCCAATTCGCAGGCTGGTAAAACAATTCTTGCACGAAAGAAGCCAATCATTATAGGGGAAGCAATCAACGGATTGCGGGATAGCTCCACTCTTGTTTTGATATTCAGTTTTTCTTCACAATCAGATAGCAAATTCAAGGTTTTAATATCCGATACTTCTGTACTACCCGCTTTGATGTATTGGATAAAGCCTTGGTAAATCGTTATCTTACGCACAAATAGAACCAATGCAAATACTGACCAGATAAAAAACAGGCAGACGTATCTGTTAAATGGCTCACGCATAGCGGCGGCTATATCCCGGTCTGCCTGTATTGGCTCTGTTTTACTGTTATCTGTATTTGCGGGAGCTGGTACATTCGGGCTTGTAGGGATTTCATTTGTTATCACTGTTGTGCCGGGCTTTTCAAACAGGCTCCCAACAATCGTAGTATCGGGAGTAAAAGGAAGTAAAAACCGCAACGCAACAATTATCCAGATATAGTATTGCCATCGCTTGCTGAATCTGCTTTTATATAGCGGTTTCAATCCCAAAATGAGAAGTAATAACAGTGTGCCGGAAACAGACAGCGACAATAATATTTTCATAAATTCATTCATTTTCTTTTCTCCAAAACGATTCAATTTCTTTCAACTCGTCTGCTGAAAGAATATCCTGCCGCAACAAAGTTGACACTAAATTTTTCACATTCCCGCCGTAGACTTTATCAAGAAAGCTGTGGGTCTGCATGGTCTGATATTCTGTTTCTGTTACCATAGCCACATACTCATTCTTCCTGCCGATTTTTTTGACTTTTAAGAACTTTTTTTCTCCTAATCGGGAAAGCAGTGTGAGTACGGTATTATTCTTCCATTCGTTCTTGTCTTTCTCCAATTCCTCCATGATGACGGAGTATAAAGCTGCCCCTCCATTCCTCCAAATGATTTTCATTAGTACCAATTCGGATTCAGAAATTTGCTGTGCCATTTTGTCCTCCTTTTACCTTAACATTTTGTGGGTGTATGAATATCTTAACACTTTGTAGGTGATAATGCAATACCCTAAAGGAAATTTAAGAATTTATAAAAAGATATGAAAGATAGGGGGGGATTCCGTAGTAGTCGGCACTGTGCGTAATGTGCATAACTTGCTATCTTATGGAGTTGTGGGAAAGTCTGTTTGCAGAATGTGGGAAAGCTGCACTTTAGCTTTTCCATGTTCTGTGAACGGACTTTTCCATGACGGAATAGCAAGTTATACACATTTCCACGGTGCTTGTCTTTTGGTCTTTGGTTTCTTTGGTTCGGAATAGTGTGGTGCTGGCGGTCTATCTCTTGTTTTCGGTTGCTTGCTTCTTTACCGTACATGAGCATTGGAGCCGGGGTTGTCCGAGCCGTAGCCCTCCAGCAGATTGACAACGCCCCAAACACCGAGGCCCGCGCCCAGCGCGATAACAAGGGTCTGCAAAGTGGTGATAGCGGATGCGAAAAATGCCATATAGTCCTCCATTTCTCCGGGATTTTCCCGGGCACAGGAAAAGCCGCCCGGTGCAGGCGGCAGGTGACACTTCGGGACAAAATGTCCCAAAGCTATACAAAAGCGTCCGGGTCGTCCAAATCGTCATAGTTGAGGATGTCCTCGTCCTCGTCTATGGGCGTTTCGTCCGGCACGTCCGCCTCGTACACGGTGTACTGCTCGTTTGGATTGAGCGTTTTCATGCGGCGGTTTATCAGCCGCTCCAGCGAAAAGGCGTTTTTCTTCTTGTCCGCCTCCGCCGTGTATCGGTAGTTGGGATGCAGTTTCAAATCGTACTTTTTGGAATAGAACGGCGGCAGGCCCCGCAGTTGCAGGATGCACCTGTCGCCGGGCATGGTGGCAAGCTCGGCGGGGGTCATAAGCTCCCGGCCCAGCCGTTGCGTGTTCTGGTTGTAGCTTTCCGACTGCCCACGGGAGCGGCCCTCGGTCTGCATGGAGATGGTGGCCTTGCCCAGCCAGTTCTCGGAAATCTCCTTGATGGTGCTGGCCTCCCGGCCCCCGAGGAATACCACGCTGTCCATGTTGCCGAGTATCGTCTCGGCGTTCTTGTCGTAGATTGCCTTACATTGGGCCAACTGCTGGTAGAACAGCGTCAGGCTCACCTCCCGGGAGCGGATGACCGCCACCAGCTTTTCGAGGTTGGGGACTTGCCCGGTGTTGGCGGCCTCGTCCCACAGCACCCTCACATGATGGGGCAGGCGGCCCCCGTGTACGTTGTCCGCCCGTTCACACAAGAGGTTGAACATCTGCGAAAACGCCAAAGCTACAATAAAATTGTAGGTGGTGTCGGTATCGCTGATGATGAAGAAAGCCGCCGTCCGTCTGTCCCCCAGCTTGTCAAGCTCCATCTCGTCATAGCTCATAATCTCCCGGAGTTGCGGGATGTCAAATGGGGCCAGCCTTGCGCCACAGCTAATAAGTATGGAGCGGGCGGTCTTGCCGCTGGCCAGCTTGTACTTTTTGTACTGCTTGACGGCGAAACAGTCCGGCTTGCGCTTTTCCAGCCCGGCGAACATATAGTCCACCGCGTTCATAAAATCGTCATCGTCCTCCTTGACCTCCATGCCGGAAATCATGTCTACAAGGGTATTCATGTTTTTATCCGCGTCCGGGCCCTCGAAGATGATATAGGCGATAAGGGCGCAGTATAAAAGCGTTTCTGATTTCGTCCAGAACGGGTCGCCCTCCTTGCCCTCGCCTTTGGTGTTGGCTATTAAGGTATTGACGAATTTCAGAATGTCGGCCTCGTTGCGGATATAGGCCAGCGGGTTGTAGTGCATGGAGCGGGAAAAATCAATGCTGTTAAAAACCTTGATTTTATATCCCTTTTTCCGTTGCAGGAAAAAGCCCGCCTGCTCCAGCACCCCGCCCTTGGGGTCTACCACCACATAGGAGGAATGGGCCTGGAGTAATTGCGGGGTAAGCCAGAACCGGGTCTTGCCGGAGCCGGAGGAACCGACAACACAGCAATTAAGGTTCCGGGCATTGGCGGGGACGGCGGGCCGGGTGTTGGTGGTGAGAAATTCCGTCCCGGTCAGAATGATGTTGTTCTCAAACCTGGGGTCGGTGAACGGCTTGATGTCTTTTTCCGTTCCCCATGAAGCGTTTTGTCAAGTGCTTTTTTGAGTTATTGACGCAAATTCTTGTGAAAGTGCGAAAGTGCAAAGTGCAAAGGGTCTGCGTTTTGCACTTTCAGCTTGCGGGTTCGGGCGGCTGCTTCTTCTTGATGAAGTTATACCATTGACCGCCGACACGCCTTGCGCCCAAAATGCTGCCCATGTTGCGCTTGGCGTTCTGTACCGTCCTCTCGGATATTCCGGCTTCGGCTGCGGCCTTTACAATGTCCTCGCTGGCAAGCTCTTTCCCGTCTGCAAGCAGGTCAAGTATCAGCTTCTCGGCTTGTTCGGTCTTGGTGGCGGTGTTCCCGCCCGCGCCGGATAGCAGCTCGTCGGCGGTTATGTCGTATTCGCCTATCCATGAAAAGCCTGTTTCCGGGTCAAGGCAAAAGGCAACGGGCTTGCCCTCCGGCGCCAGGGAAGATTTGTCATGGACGATAACACGCACATTCGGCTCCCGCTTCACGCGCCCGATCAGCAGGACGCTCCTTGCTGCGGCGCGGAAGTCGATAGAACCTAAGCCCCGGTATGCGCTCTGCCCTCCGGCAGCTTTGTTCAAGTGTCCGATAAGGATAACGGCGCACCCGGTACGCTCGGCAACATCGGCAAGACGGCGGAACATGGGGCGCACTTCGTTTGCCCGGTTCATGTCGGTCTTTTCGCCCATGTACGCCTGTATTGGGTCAAGGATAATCAACCGCGCCCCGTTCTGCGTGATTGCCTTTTCTATGCGCTCGTCGGAGAGGGTAAGCTCCCGCTTGGCTTCATCAATCACAAGCACGCGGTCAAGGTCGGCTTCGGCTTCTATCAAGCGGGGCTTGACGGTATCGCCCAGCCCGTCCTCGGCGGTCTGGTAAATCACTTGGAATGGCGGCAGGGGCTTCATTCCCGGCAGCGTTCCCCCGGTGGTGCAGGCAGCGGCAAGGCGTAGGGCAAAGGTGGTCTTGCCCTCGCCGGGGTTGCCTTGCACAATGGTTACTTTCCCGAAAGGGATATACGGCTCCCATAGCCATTCAACGGTCTGCGTGTCAACCTCGCTCATGCGGATAATCTCGACGGTTTCTTCCTGCGGCGGCTCTTTCAGGCCGTAAACTGCTTCCTGGATATACTTCCCGTCTGTGATTTCTGCCCGGTGCTGCAATACCTCGTTCCAGTCCTTAAACAGCGGCACAAGGCGGTGGACGGTCAAGCCCTCCGGCACAAGCTCCGCAAGGCGGCTACAAGCGTCGTTTCCGGCTTGGTCGCTGTCAAGGCAGAGGTAAACGGTCTTGATGTTCGGACGGTCAGAAAGGAAACGCAATAGGGCTTTTTCTCCCACGCCGCCCAATGACAAATAGCTCTGCTTCTGCCATTCCTTTTTGAACAGGCAGAGGAAAGAGAGCAGGTCAACGGGGGCTTCAAAGGCAAAAAGCCTGTCGCCCTCGCCCCGGTAACAGAAATTAAAGGCTTTGTCGCTGCCTTTCACATCGAGCCGGAAGTTTCCCGCCGTTCCCTTGCTGTGGGCGTAGCGCGGTATTCCGTCCTCGTCCCGCCCCACAAATACGGCGTTGTGGTGGGCTGCGTCCTCGTAAATATCGCCGCGGGCAAAGAAAAAGCCCGTCACATCTTCATCAATGCGGCGGGCTGCTGTGAGGTAGTTCCTCGCTGTTCGGTTGTCGCTGTTTGGGGGTGGTAGCCGGAAGTCGGAAAGGGACGCGGGGCAAGGTCTGTCCGGCGGCGGTGCGGCTCCCTTTTCTCCTGTGAGAAGTTCCACGGCTTCGGTGAAGCTCTTGCCGAAAAACTCTATAACAAAATCAACGGGGCCGCCGCCCTTGCTCTGGCTGTGCCTGTACCATTTGTTTCCCCGGACGGTCAAGCTGTCGTGCCGTTTCCAGCGGTATTCATTCCCGGCGCGGGTAAGCTGCTCGCCCTGTGATTGCAGGAAAGAAACAAGGTCGGCTTGATTCGCCCGGTCTATCTGTTCTTGGGTGTAGTACAAAAATCTCAACTCCATTCATCGTTCTAAGTCGTGCCGCTTGGCGCGGGTCTGCTCCGGCTGGTCGGCTTTCAGTGCAATATCAACGCACTTGCGGATATTGTGCAGCTCGGCAACCTCGGCGCGGGTTTCTTTCAGCTTGGTATATTCCGCTGTTCTCTGCCCGCTGAGAGTGGCGTACTCTTTTTCCCATTCAGAGATAGGCAAGGTCTTTGTCCCTTTCGGCAGATTTGCATGGAGATAGCGGCTCGCTGCGTTCCATAGCGTAAGCTCGGCGCGGTGGGCTTCCTCGTACTTGTCACGCTTGCTCGTCCAGCCATTTTTCAGCTTTTTCAGCTCGTCGTGAATGGGCTTGTACTCGGTGTAGTTCTTCCCGTATTCAATCAATTTCTGCAATTCTTTCATGCGCTTCTCGGCGGTTTTCATGCCCTCCCGGATAGCGTCGGCTTGGTCGCTGACAGAGGAAAGGGCAGCGTCCAGCTCCGCAAGGGTAGAAATACCATGCTCGGAAAGATAGTTGACCGCCTTTGCAACGGTTTTCAGTTCATCGGCGGCGTGCTGCCTTTGCCAACTCTGCGAATACTTCCGGCTCTTTTCTCTCTGAACGCTTAAATACTTCATCAGCAGATTTGCAAGGCCGGGGGATTGCGGGGGCTGCTCCGGGGCGGTTTCCCGCGCCTTGAACAGTTCGCCAATCCATTCTTTGAGCTTTCCAATCTGCGCCCTGATTTCCCGGATAAGGCGGTTTGCCTTTCGGATATTCCGGTTCAGCTCGCCTTTCTCGGTGGCTATGCCTTTCTTCTCCATTTGACAGGCCGCTACGCCCATGTGGACGGTGGGCAGCTCGTCAATGCCGCGCTCGGCGTTGCTGCGGTAGTCGATACGCTCCGGGTGTCCGGCGCGTTCAAGGTAGGCGTTTGAAATATCCGCCCATGCCTTGCGCCATAAAAGCGCGTTGCCCTTGTCGTTCCAGCCTGTGAGGTCAACTTTGTGTGTCTTGTATCTGCCGCTTGGTAAGCGTATGCGCTCGCCGTTCTCGTCAAGGTCATATTCCTTTTTGGACTTCGCCGCCCATGCGCCGCGCTCGTCAAGGGGGCGCATGGTAAGCATGATATGACAATGGGGGTTGCCGCTGTCGGTGTCGTGAATGGCAAAATCAACGCACATTCCTCTTGAAACAAATTGAGAGGAACAGTATTCACGGACAAGCCGGATCTGTTCCTCTCTGGATAATTCTATGGGGAGTGCTGCGTCAATCTCTCTGGCAAGCTGGGCGTTCCCGGCTTTCTCGTAAAGCTCCACGCTGTTCCACAAGGTTGAACGGTCAGAGAAAGAGGGCGGGGCATGGGGCGGCAGTAGGATTTCCGTATGGACAACGCCGCGCTTGCGGGTGTAGTCATGGGTCATTCCGTCCCACTCGTTTGTGATTTTCTCGCCGCTTCGATAGGCGGCTGCGGCAACGGCTGACTTGCCTTTTCCTCGGCTCACAATGCCGATGTTACAATGGTAAATGGCTATGGGTATCACCTCCCGGATAGGATAACCAAACCCGCAAAAATGGTACAGACGCCAACGGCGGGTGTACTGTTTTTGTGGGTGTGCAGGGATAGCCGCGTAAGCGGCGCAAGGGGTGCAGCCCCTTGTTGCGGCAAAGCCGCCATATCGGAGCGCGGGGAAAGTTCCCTGTGCGGAGATACGCCCTCGGCAGAGCGCACACGCCCGCAAGGGTGTATAAGTGCGCCCTTTGTTCCAAAGGGATTATTCGCTTTTCCCGCCCTCGGTGCGTTTTTTCAGATAAGCCCGCGCTTCCTCGCTCGTCAGGGCAAGCCGGAGAAAGGCGGCGGCTTCCTCATCGGTCATGGTCTTGGCTTCCGGCACAATGCTCTCAAAGACTGCGCCTCGGACGACCAGCCGGTGGCTGCGCGTCCGGCGTTCCTCTTGGGATAACTTTTGCCGCAACACCTTTTCCCGATTTTCAAGCTGCCGGATTTTCTTCTTCCCGTCCTCAATCTCGGCTTGCAATTCCTCGCGTTTTTTTTCTCTCGGTTTCGTCATGGGTGGTCACTCCTTTCTACCTGTCGGCATAGAAAAAGGACAGTCGATTTCCTCGGCTGTCCTTTTGATTAGGGTGTTTGGTTTACTCCGTTCTGCTCAATAAATGGGAATATTAAATATCAATACGCCCTTTAATACATTCCTATTAAAACATCAGCTTCGATTGTCAAATGTGTGAGAGTACGCCAATCAACGCAATCTTTTTCAACGCAAAAGAGAAGCGGCGTCATTTCAATAAACGACATTCTTTGTTCTGATGACAACTGTACGGTGGCTGAAACCGTTTCTCTTGAAATGGTTTTAAGATATTTCTCAAAATATTCAACGACAGACTCATTTGAATAATCTGGATTTTTCAAGTGTGCTTGCACTTTAGTCCTGATTTCCCTCAAATGATTTTTCGTAGGAATTACTTTCACAACATATCCGTTAGGAGATAGCAATCGCTGAAATTCTTTGTAGTGTGCAGGCGAAAATATGTCTAAAATACAATCCATACTTCCGTCTTTCAAAGGGATTTTTGATAAGTCAGTAACAAACCACTTCACTGCTTTGCGCTTGTCTTTTTTTGATGCAATCTGTATTGCCTCCCTTGACAAGTCAAAGGCAAAGATGTTTCGTTCTGTTCTTTGCTGTATCTGCCTTGCATAGAAACCCTCGCCGCAACCAACATCTAAAATGTTTCTTATAGATGGCGTATCAGAAATAAACTGTATGATTTTCTCCAACACAACATCATACATGCCATACTCCAAAATTTGGTGCCGGTTGTCAAAAGACCGCTTGCTGTAGTTGGTTTTGGGCGATGATTTTAACAACAAATTTACATACCCATATCTTGAAATATCAAAGCAATGTCCATGTCTACAAATTAGGCTATTGCCTTGTATATCCATTGATTTTGTGCAAATTGGGCATTGAAAATAAACCTTGCTGTCTGCAAAGCGTGATAAATTATTATTCATTTGTTTTTCCTCCGTAATTACATCTCTGCTTCAATAAGCGAGTTATGCAATACGGATAACCGCAACATAACTCGCGGTTTTATCTTAATCTCATAAATGTAACCATTGTGTTGTCCTCCAATCAATTCCGCAGTATTACTCTGCTTTTAGAAAAAGTATAGCACAAAACTATGAACATTTCAACTCTATTTCAGCCTGTCGGCGACGTTGCTCTCTCTGGCATACCGCCGCGCCGCTTCCCGCCGTTCCTCGCTGTATGGGGCGGTCAGACGGAAAGAGAAGCGGCCT
Organism: Clostridia bacterium; assembly: GCA_910574475.1. Lineage (GTDB taxonomy): Bacteria > Bacillota > Clostridia > Lachnospirales > Lachnospiraceae > Laedolimicola. The sequence goes on from CAJTAT010000019.1 coordinate 29,856, forward strand.
TTCTCAATGTCAAACTCCATGCAGCCCGTTTCCGGGTCTGCGTCAGTCTGCTGGCAGATCGCCGGATAACGGCGGCTGTATGCAAGCAGACGCTTTTTCAAGGCGGTGTTGTGGGTGCGGATATGGATAAGGGGGTCTTTCTCGTCAAACCAAATATCGGTGGTCTTTTCCTGCTTGGTAAGCCCTGTTCTCATGCAAACTCCTTTCTGTGCCCCTGTTACGCAATAGGGGCATTTTTCGGGTGTTTTCTCCGGCTCTTGACTTGGAGAAAACGGCGTTTTTGACGATAAAAACCGCCCGGACGTGGAATGTATCGTCGGGGCGGCTGTTATCGCAAGATTTCCGATTTTTCCGGCTCTTGACCGTCAGACGCAGATAAACACGAACTGTCGGCAAGTATCGTCTTGAGCAGCTTGTCGCGGAATGTTTCTGTGCTGCTGTGATTGAAAAATAACTCCGCAACAATAGTCTGCCCGTTTCTCTGCGTCGTGATGATACTGTCGGGGGTCTGTTCTGCCATAGGCAGCTCCTTTCTCCGGGCACAAAAGAGGGACTTCCCGTAGCCGGAAAATCCCTCTTGGTTGTCGGTTATTCTGTTTTACTGTGCGGGCTGTGCGGCGGCGGTCTGCGCCTTTCTCCTTGCCCGGTATTCCCGCGCCTTGATACGCTCATACTCCCGCTGCTTTTCAAGGTTTCGCGCCCGGTACTCCCTTGAATACTTCCGGTGGTAGGCGCGGCTCTTTTCCTTTTTGGCTTCTTCGATTTCTTCCCGCATTTGCCGGATTTCCTGCTCTGTCGGCTCTGCAAGCTGCGTTACTTCGTTCTCAAATCTGCCGATATAGTTGAAATATATGCTGATGTGCTGGATTGCGTATCTCGCCCTTTTCTGGTCGCGCTCATGCACTTCAATCCTGCTGATAAACTCGTTGAGAATGGCGGGGGTGAGGTCAGTAAAGGCGGCATGGCGTTCCGTCAGCTTCAAAAACTTCTGCGCCCGTCCTCCCGCGTTCTCATAAGCGGATAGCTGCTCTTGGAGTATGGAAAGCTCCGTTTTCAATGCGTAGTATTCTTCTGAATACTTCTGCGACATTTGCTCGTAGCGGTCTTGCGGGATAGTGCCGAGGGCGTTGTCCTCATAGAGCTTGTTCAGCACCTTGTCGATCTGTTCAAGGCGCGTCGTGATTTGTGGGATACGCTTCTGCTGCTTTTTGGTCTGGTCGGTCTGCTGCATGGCAAGGTTCTTTTTCACTAAGGCTTCAAACTCCGCCCGGTTGCTGATAGAATAGTCCTCGATTTTCTTCAGCACTTCCGCGACGGTCTGCATGAGCAAGTCCGCGTCAATGATGTGCGGGGAATGGCATTTGGGGTTTTTGGCTTTTCCCTTGTGGTACTCGCTGCAATAGGCAACGTGCCGCTTGCCGCCGTTTCTGTAATCTATGCGGATGTGCATTTTTGCGCCGCAATCCTTACAGAAAAGCAAGCCCGACAAAGGGTGGATTTCCCCGTCCCCGTTGGGGCGTCTGACGGGCGCGTTTTCCAAAATCCGCTGTGCGGTTTCAAAGTCGGCGCGGTCAATAATCGGCTCATGCACATTTTCGGTTATCTGCCATTGGCTCCGGTCTACATAGTGGTTCCGCTTGTCCCGGAAATGCTTTGTAGTCTTGAAGTTGACTACATCGCCGCAATACTCCTGCCGTGTAAGGATATGGGTCAAAGTGGCTTTGTTCCACTTGTAACGGTTATCCTCATTGAGCGCCCTGTTTTTGCACGTTCCCCGCCCGCGCTCTTTCATGTAGAATGTGGGCGTTGGGATTTGCGCCTGCGTCAGATATACGGCGATTTGGTTGCGGTTTTTCCCGTCCAGAAACAGGCGAAAAATCAAACGGACAACTCCGGCGGCTTCCTCGTCGATTATCCAAAAATCCTTGTTGTCCGGGGATTTGACATAGCCATAGAGAGCTTCGGTGGCAATCGGCTTTCCACTCATGCCCTTCGTCTTAATGCCGGTCTTTACTTTCTTGCTGATGTCCTTTGCGTACCACTCCGACATGATGTTGATAAAGGGCGCAAACTCCAATGTGTCGGGCTTCTCGCTGTCTATCCCGTTGTTGACCGCGATAAAGCGCACATTGTTCCGTCTGAATATCTCCATAGCGTTGCCGACTTGGAGATAGTCGCGCCCCCAGCGGGTCATGTCTTTCATAATACACACGCCGATTTTACCGTTTTCTACGTCCTCTATCATGCGGGAGTAGGCGGAGCGGTCGAAAAATCTGCCGCTTTCATCGTCGTCAATGTAGTGCCGGATATTCGTCAATTTTAGCTGTCTGGCGTAGCTTTCCAAAAACTTCTTCTGGTTCTGTATGGAGTTGCTTTCGCCGCCGTCCCTGTCCTCGTCGCCTACGGAAAGGCGGGAGTAAAGGGCTGTGATTTTGTTGTAATCATTCATGTGCATATCCTCCTGTGCGTCCATGTAGAGTTCTTTACACTTAAGATTATGCACTCCAGCGGGCCGAACCATACTCTTCATCCCGGCGATATTTTTGGGCTTTTTTGCTTTTCTGATAGATAATCAGCCGGATCGCCACGGCCCCCGCGATGCCGGTGAGCCAGTCAAAAGGAGCAAGCCCCGGCGCAAAGTCGGCAAAGGCCGGGCCGAGAGCCGCCACCATCCCCACCAGCTTGTGGGCCAAATCCGCCCCCGCCGCCAGACGGTAGGCCGTCCCCACTTTCAGGCAGGCCCACGCGATAAACAGATAGGGGAGGTTCGGCAAAAGGTACTTTTTCAGCTTATCTGTCCTCATGGGCGGCCTCCTTTACGCGGTCTTTCCTTTGGGGCGCGGGCTGGCGCAGTATCTCGGCGGCGGCCCGTCTGAGCTGTTCCCGGATGGGTACGCGGTCAGTCTTTGCCTTATCCAGCACCCGGCGGGAATACTCCCCAAAACAAGCTGTGATTGCATCCGCCTGCCCGGACTTGAAGAACAGCAGATATTTGTCCGGCCCGGCCTTGTAAAAGGCATAATCCACGTTCCACTTCCGGGCCACCCGGTCAAATTCTTTTGGGGCCCCGGTGAGCTCGATACTGTTCGTGGCCGCGTCGTGGGCCATGAGCTTTTTCACGGACTGCCTGCCGTGGGGCGTCTGGTGGGCCCGGTGCTCCTTTTGTATCTTCCGGCCAGCCGCCCGGAGCGCATAGGCCAGCACCCGGGCCGAAAGTTTTCCCGTTCTGATAGAAAGTGCTATCGTGCGCCGGGAAACATCCTCGTCAATCAATCAAAACCGCCTCCTTTCATGGGGAATAGGCCCTCCGGCCTTTGGGACATTTTGTCTCGAAGTCACCGCTCATCCCGGCCCGTTTCCGGGTGCTTGCGTTCAGCCTCCAGAGAGGAACGGTCAATCACTTCCTTGTAGGCGGCCATCTGCTCCCGGATGGAGAGCCGGGGGAGGGCAAAAACCTTGTGCTCCTTGGGAATATCCTCTATCCCGTGGTAGACTTCCTTAATATCGCCAGTCTGGACGATATAGCCGCCGGGGGCAAGGTGGCCGCCCTCGTTGATGGATATGTCCCGCCCGTATGCCTCATAGTCAAAGTAGCCTTTCAGCTCGGCGGGTATCGGCAAATCCTCCGCAAAATAGCGGCCCAAATCCTCCTCGCTTTCAATCTCCGGGTAAAATTCAAAGCAGTCCAGATTTTCCGCAAGGTTGATGATGTCCGCCACGCTGGAGGTATGCGCCCCCATATGGAGCGCGGCCTCGAATTTTTCAATCTCGCTTTGGGGGAGCTCCGAGAGCAGGCAGGCCAGATGGTTCAGCTCGTCCAGATTTTCATACTCGCCCAGATAGTCATAGAGCCCCAGCACATCGCCGTCAAAGCTGGTGATGAAAAATTCCTCGTAGCGTATGCCGTCCACGCCGATATTCTTTAACAGCGCCTCCACCGCCTGGGGGCTGGTGGGGAATTTCAGCGTTTCCCCCACCAGCTCGCCCTCGTTGTATTTCCCCAGATTGGTGATGTACGCCTCGAACAGCGCGGCCACGTCAGCGGCGGCCCTGTCCCTTGACGGTCAGGATGCCCTCAAGGGTGGTGGCGGTGATGCCCAGCCGCTGGGCCACAGCGATGTCGTTCTTCATGGACTCGGTGACGGTATGCCCGCACACCACCAGTACCCGGGAGCGGCGGAGCAGGTCGCGGCCAATGTCGATGCTGCTCTTGTGCTCCTCGGGAACCGCGTCATTGAGGAAAAGGGGCAGGAACAAGGCCGGGCAGATAGGGGCAAAGCCCGCATCGTAGACCGCCCGGCAGTACTGCGCGGCCAGCTCCGCATTTTCCGTGTCGCCGCCATACCAAGCGGCGGTGATGTAAGCAAGGGGTCGTTTCATAGTCGTTTACCTCCGATATTTTAATAGTTGTCGTTCAACCCTATCCCCCCGCCCTTTCCCATTCATGGGAAAGGGGGCGGCTCTGGAGGATATATCCCCCGCCGCGCCGGGAGGGGTGGCACAGCCGGGGCGGGCCGTCAAGGGCAAGCCGCCGCAGGCGGCGGGCGTTCCGCCCCTTGACCGCCCACTCCCGGCTGTGCTCAGTAGTAGGCGGCGACGGGGGATATACCACCAGAGCCCCTCTCTAAAAGAACGCTATGCAAGGCGCGGGGGAGGGGCGCGGGAAAAAGAAAAACCTCGGGACAAAATGTCTCAAGGCTTACTTTTCCCGGTCGGTCTTTTTCTCCGGGGCGGTGCGCTCCGGGGGCTGTTTCTCTTTCCATTCGGCCAGCAGGGACATAATCTGGTCTTTCATTTCCCGGGGCGTGGCGTCCTTGCCGAAATACTTGTTCAGTTCAGCGGCGGAAATAATCACTTTGTCTACCTCCTTTTTNTCTTTCTCACATCTGGCACAGTATTCTTCCCAAAGGAGCTTTTCTGTGACGCCTGTCTTCTTTAACTCTCTATGGACGTAAGAATAATCAACCGGAGCATATCTGGGTTTATATTTAAACTTATCCGGATAGAACAGTTCATAAAGCCTGTCGTCCTCCCATTCAGAAATATCATCCCATGATTTGTCCGATTGTAAGAATAACGCCTGTACTTCAGCGACGGTATTTCTTGATACACCTAAAACTTTTGACACCTCCCTTGCGCTTAGATTTTTTCCCAGAAGTTCCAGAATACTTCTGACTTTTGTCTTCTTAAACATAAAAAGACCTCCCTATAGATTATTTGGTGATACTGCATCAGCAGTTCTCCAAGAATAACTATAAGGAGATTTATAGTGAAATCAAATATGTGTGCTGCCACAATATGTTGTGGTGGCTCTGAAGGTGGAAAATACCATTTCCGGGTGGCTCTGAAGCGGGAAACTGGTGGCTCCCAAGGGGGATAATATTCACCATACCAAGCGGCGGTGATGTAAGCAAGGGGTCGTTTCATAGTCGTTTACCTCCGATATTTTAATAGTTGTCGTTCAACCCTATCCCCCCGCCCTTTCCCATTCATGGGAAAGGGGGCGGCTCTGGAGGATATATCCCCCGCCGCGCCGGGAGGGGTGGCACAGCCGGGGCGGGCCGTCAAGGGCAAGCCGCCGCAGGCGGCGGGCGTTCCGCCCCTTGACCGCCCACTCCCGGCTGTGCTCAGTAGTAGGCGGCGACGGGGGATATACCACCAGAGCCCCTCTCTAAAAGAACGCTATGCAAGGCGCGGGGGAGGGGCGCGGGAAAAAGAAAAACCTCGGGACAAAATGTCTCAAGGCTTACTTTTCCCGGTCGGTCTTTTTCTCCGGGGCGGTGCGCTCCGGGGGCTGTTTCTCTTTCCATTCGGCCAGCAGGGACATAATCTGGTCTTTCATTTCCCGGGGCGTGGCGTCCTTGCCGAAATACTTGTTCAGTTCAGCGGCGGAAATAATCACTTTGTCTACCTCCTTTTT
>CAJTAT010000020.1 GCA_910574475.1 Clostridia bacterium
TATACCATGAATGGCAGGTTCTTCGGAGCCTGCTTTTCTATTCTTTGACATAAAAGTGGAGCTATTGCTCCATAGATGATTACTCATCTATTTTGCAACAGCCCCTACTCAACAATTACCTCATTTCCTTTTTTCCGAATTGTGTGATTGACAGGGTCAGCAGAAGGGCGAATACAGCGACTGCACAGGGAAGGAACGGCATCAGCGCAAATGCGGCGCCAGAGGTTTCCGCTGTAAAGTCATGCAGGGAGCAGGACACCAGATAGCCGCTGTAACAGTAGGGATAAGCAATCCAGAGCGGCGTGTTGGCGACCAGAATACCAGGGATAACCAGCAGCAGGTTTAACCCCACGGAAAGCAGAGGTTTTTCAAATAACACCGTGATTGCCCACATCGCCGCCAAACATGGGAGCATTGTCAGAAACAGTCCCACGCACCATTTCAAAAGGTAGAGCACGGGCAATGTTTCTGTAATTCCCATTGTTGAAGCAGCCAGCATACCGGCGACTACGAACACCGCCAGAAAGACGGCCATTTCCATGAGCAGATAGAACATCAGGACACAAAACTTTGCCAAGGAAAGGGCTTGACTGCTGACCGGCAGGGCCAGCATTTTCAGGATGCCGTTGTTCTGTGTTTCCCGTCCCGCAATCATCACGCAGACCACGATCATGCTGAACGGCAGCAGGTAGTAGGCATAGACCAGGGCGCTTTGAATGAACATCGCGGGCCATGCGCCCAAGTACTCCGGCGTAAAATACTGGCTTAATGCCGCTACTCCGGAGGCCACAACCAACAGCGGTGCAATAAAAATCAGCGGAACGATCTTTGAGCGTTTCACTTTCATAAACTCAATGCCGAGTAAATCCAAAAAATTCATACGGCTCCTCCTTTACTCATAGCGCAGATTTTTTGCCATCCACAGCCCAAGGCCAAGGAAAAGGAGCGTTTCGACCTGCGCAAACATAACGACCAACATATCGGGTTGTGCGCTCATAGCCACCGCTGGCTTGAACATCACAATGAACGGATGCACCATCAAGACCGCTGCGGCTGAGGTTGCCAGGGCCATACCGCTTAAAAAACCGGCAACTCCCACGCCAAGGGGAACCCATATATTTTCAAAGCGGGAAGAAATCAGCACCATAAAGGACAGCACCGGCATGGATGTGAAGAACGAATAGGCCGTAAAGCGGAGCAGCGTTCCCATTTCAAATGTCCCCTGTGGCAGGCAGCTCTGTCCGATTTTCATGAGCGCCAGATTTTCCAGAGCTGTCGCAACAAAGAGCATGACGGTTAAGATTAGAAATTTGCAGAGATACATCCCAGGTACGCTCATGGGGAGCATATACATCTTTTTGATTGCGCTGCCCTTAAACTCCAGATGAAAGACCATGCAGGCCGCCACAACGATACCGAACAGGTTCAGTATCATAATCATGCCGTAAAGCTGGGTCAGCAGTACGTCCATTGGGGCCAGCGGAAGACCCAGCAGCGTATCTTTCCGGACAAGGAAGTTGACAAAGGCGTAGGCCGCGCCTAAAATGCCAACAGCCGGCAGCACCGGGATTACCCCTGTCCGTTTTTCTTTCCGCAGTTCGATCACAAGCGCCCTCATAGCTTTGCCCTCTGCTTTCTGGCGGCGTTGTCCTGCTCCACGATAGAGAGGAACACATCTTCCAGGTTGTCGGCGGACATTTCCCCCTGCCTTGTACTGTGCCGCAGATCATCCAAGCTGCCCTCAAACAGCAGCCGCCCATGATTGAGGATGCCGATGTCGTCTGCCATCAGCTCAATTTCCGACAGCATATGGGAGGAAATGAGGATGGTGCAATCGTACAGATCAGGCAGGGACTTCACCAGATTGCGTATCTCGTGGATGCCGGAGGGGTCAAGTCCATTGGTCGGTTCGTCCAGAATGAGGATAGGCGGACGGCCCAGCAGCGCACCGGCAAGGCCAAGCCGCTGCTTCATGCCCAGGGAATACTTCTTTGCCAGGCGATCTCCAAATTCAGACAGCCCCACCAGCTCCAAGGCGTCCTCTACAGTGTTTTTCCGCAATCCTAAAATCCGGCGTATCACATCCAGGTTTTCCCGGCCCGTCAGGTTGGCATAGAACGAGGGGGCCTCAATGAAAGAACCGATCTCTTGCAGAATTTTCAGCCGGTCATCCGGAAATTGCTTCCCGTCAATGGTGAAACGGCCCTTTGTGGGGGCGGTCAGCCCCAGAAGCATTTTCATGGTGGTGGATTTGCCCGCTCCGTTGGGGCCGAGAAAACCGTAAATACTGCCCCTGCGGACGTGGATAGAAACATGGTTGACGGAAGTAAAATTTCTGTATTTCTTTGTCAACTGTTCTGTGGTGATAATATAGTCCATAGACACATCTCCTTTCTGCCCCTATGGTACAGCATCAACCTGACTTCTACATTCTCGCATCCTTACTTTTACCTTACTTTTTCAAGGGGCCATCCATAAAGTTGGACGAGTATGTTATAATGGGGACGAACAGGAGGTGTCACGATGGAACATTCATTTTTACACAGCAAAAAGCTCCTGCTGGTGGATGACGAGCCGGAGCTTTTGAAAATGGTATCGGCTATTTTAGCGGACGAGGGCTTTCAGCGCCTTGTGACCGCTGCCAATATGAGAGAGGGAATTGCCGCCGTCAAAGCGGAAAAGCCAGATCTGGCAATTTTGGATGTGATGCTCCCGGACGGCGACGGCTTTTCCCTGATGGAGCAGATGCGCGCATGGACGGATATTCCCGTGATTTTTCTGACGGCCCGTGATGAGGCTGCGGACAAGCTGGCGGGGCTGGGCCTTGGTGCGGACGATTATATCGCGAAGCCCTTTCTGCCCCAGGAATTTCTGCTGCGGATCTATGCGGTTCTGCGCCGATGCTACAAAGAAGACACAACCGTTTTGAAACTGGATAGCTGTACAGTGGATTTCAGCCGGGCCGAAGTGAATAAAGGCGGTGAGATACTTCCCCTGACAGCAATGGAGCATAGGCTGCTGGAAACTCTTGCGAAGAATGAGGGCCGTATTGTGACCGTGGACACGCTCTGCGAGGCCCTATGGGGCGACAATCCTTTTGGCTATGAAAATAGTTTGAACGCCCATGTGCGGCGTGTCCGAGAGAAGATCGAGGCGGAACCGTCAAAGCCGGTTTCTCTTCTGACAGTCAAGGGGTTGGGCTATAAACTGCTGGCGAGGAAATAACCGATGAAAGCATTTGGAAAATATATCTCGAAGTATCTTCTTTCCTTTTTTGTGTTTGCTCTCATTCTCCTGCTTGTCAATATTCTTGCGTTTGCCTTGACATTTGGAGGTATCGTATCCAGGGAATACGGTTCGGCATCACCGGCAAATATGTTAGAAGCTGTGGCTGACGATCTGTCAGCATCCTGCATATCCGAAGAAAGGCTGCAAGAGCTAAACCGTAATCAGATTTGGGCTATGCTATTGGACGCAGGCGGACGGTGTATTTGGGAGGTATCTTTGCCGGAGGAAATACCAACGCAATACACGATTCAGGATGTGGCCGTGTTCTCAAAAGGCTATCTGCAAGACTATCCTGTTTTTGTGCGGAACATAGACAATGGCCTGCTGGTATTGGGCTACCCAAAAGACAGCTTTATGAAGCTGACGGGAAACTATTTCCCGATACGGGCAATTAGGATTTTCCCGCTCTTTGTAACCGGCATCCTGACGATTGACATATTACTTTTATTTTTGGTCTACTACTTCTCAAAACGAAAAATAGCAAAAAATACGGAGCCGATTATGGCTTCTATCAAAACACTGTCCACCGGCAGGCCTGTTGATTTATCCATTCGAGGCGAGTTGTCGGAAATTGCGGATAGCGTCAATCAGGCGTCCCAGGTGTTGAGCAGACAAAACCAGGCCCGCGCCAACTGGATCAGCGGCGTTTCCCACGACATCCGCACGCCGCTGTCTATGATTATGGGATATGCCCAGCGGATTGCCAAAGATCACGGGGCCGGTGGAAATATTCAGCAGGAGGCAGAGATCATCCGGGCGCAGAGCGCAAAAATTAAGGATTTGGTACAGGATTTAAATTTGGTATCACAGTTGGAATATGAAATGCAGCCGCTCTATAAAGAGCCGGTACGCCTGTCTAAACTGCTGCGCTCCTATGCGGCGGATTTGCTCAATGCTGGTATCGACCCCAAATACTCGGTAGAAACGGAAATTTTGCCGAGTGCCGAAACTGTGGTTATAGAATGTGACGCACGGCTGATCTCTCGGGCAATCAACAATCTGGTACAAAACAGCATTCAGCACAATCCGCAGGGATGCGATATTTTCCTGTCCCTTGACTGTTTGCAGGCAGATATTTCTATCACAGTCGCGGATAACGGCGTGGGTTTGTCTGCCGAAAAGCTACGGGAGCTGGAAGAAAAACCGCATTACATGGAGAGTACCGATGAACGGCTGGACTTGCGGCATGGGTTGGGGCTGCTGCTGGTGCGGCAGATCGTGGAGGCTCATGGTGGGATAATGAAAATTGCAAACGGCACTTGTTGCGGCATTGAAATTGTTTTAATCTTTACTAAGGAAACAGCATGAGAGCATGTCAGTGTTCAAAGGTTGGGCATATGTGCTATAAGGTGCATTTTGTCAAGTACCTTACTACGCCAACGAAAGTTTCGCTACCTCGCAAGCCGTGTCTTTCTTCCTCCGGCGTCAGCTCCGGGGCTGGGAGGTCGAACCGCCCGCATAATTGCTCTGCACAGCAACAGGAAGTTCATCATACTGTACCTCTTTCCATTCAACAACACCACGAATAGGCATTACCGTTAAACGAATAAAAGCTCCCTCTTTCAATTCCTTTGACGTTCCGAATGTAATGTCCTTTCCCTTTCCATTCTCATTGTAAGAAAATAAAGTGTATGAGTAATCCATACTTCCGCTAAAGTTAATTACGCCGCCTTTCGATTCGACCTGCTCCACTTTACTATTATCAATTTGTGAATAATAGTATGTGCTACCGGCTCCCGAAAGGAACCATATGCAAAAGCAGATAAAAGCTGCTATAATTACTGCAACCACCGAAAAAGCTACAATCATTTTCTTTTTCATTTCTATATCCTCCACTTACCAACCTTTTTTGACTATTGCCTTTTTACACTTTTTTGCTTTTTTAACTGGTACATTTCCTTTTGCAGTAAATACAAAAACAGCAGAAATTATCAATGCCGCAATCATACTAAGCAAACAGGTTGATACATTCCAATGTACAGCAGAATCATAACTTCGGTAACTGATTAAACCCAAACTTGCAGTAACGGGATAAATATTGGCTAACGCAGTATTTCCAGAGGCAAACATACCGCCATAACCATAAACAAAAGCAATAATTGTTCCGATCATATGTCCGTTTGGTATACGGGCAGCGAATGCAATAACAGGCATGACACCAATATACAAAAACAGGCAGTTAAAAATAATCTGAATAAATGTCTGCAATATTGATGTTACAGAAATTCCCGGAAATCCCATCATCAAATCAGCGATTACCGTAAATACCGCGCTTACCAGTCCAAAAAACAAAGAAAGCAATGCACATACAAGCAGCTTCCCCCACAACAAACTGCTATATGAAACAGGTATCGTCAAAATGCTTTTCAGCGTATCATCTTTTGCTTCCCTTGCTATGATATATCCGGCAATCAAAACAATACACATGGGAAAAATCATGGTAACATTGTTTTTGATCACTTGTTCCGTAAAGAAAGAAAATGTCCAGACTGTTCCGTCCAATGCGGTTGTGGAAAAAAGCGTCAGCAGGACGGAAAGCAGCATCAGAAAAACACCTGCCCATATCATATGATACCGCTTTAATTTCCATATTTCGGTCTTAACCATGCGAAACATATCATTCATCTCCTCTCTTTTTATACATATAATCAACCAATATAACAGAAAGCAAAGCAACAACGGCTAAAATAGTGATTGTCTGAAATGTAGTCGGAATTAAATATTCCAGCATCCCCACGCCGTCCATAGCTCCATGTGCAGTTAAATCCCCTGCACTCCAAAGGGTTGTAAACGGAATCGGCATTAACCAGCACATCACTTTAGGCAGTGCGCCAAAAGATGATTCGGCTGTCAAACTTAGGACACTGTAAAAAACACATAATAAAACAGAAAATACATAGTTCTTACTAAAGAACACTACAAGAACGACTAACGGCAGTGTCCCGGCGGTAATAAATACCCCCATTTCCAGCGCAAAAAATAATCGGTAAGCAATACTGTTTACTTCTGCAATCATCCCGCCGCAAAGGATTGATATCAATGCCGATGTCAGACTAAAAATAATCCCAAAAAAGAATAGGACAATTATTTTTGCCAAAATCATCTGTGTGCTTGTGACAGGGATTGTACGCAGGTTTTTAAACGTATCATTATCCCGTTCCATAAAAAAGAGCATGGCTGCCATCACTCCGATCACGCATGGCAAAAGAAGTTCTACCCCATATCCCATAACACACTGAAAATAATCATTAAAAATATCTATTTTGCTGTCATATTGTCCTGCTGCCTGGGGCATAGTCATCAATGCTGTCAGCGGCACGGGAAATAAAAACGCCGAAAGAACAACCAGCCATATAAATTTTTTTCGCTTCAATTTCGAAAACTCACAAATAACAAGTTTAAGCAATCCCTTCACCCCCTGTTACACGTTTGAAGTAATCTTCAAGACTTTCTTCTGAAGTTACGGCTTCCGATACTTCCAAGCCATTTTCTACAAAAGCAGTAACAATTTTTCCTATTGGTAAATCAAGGTTATGCACCTGTATCTTGTGGTCATCCTGTATGGTAAACCGGCCTTCATGGAAGGTACGCTCTAAAATTCTTGCTGCCTGTGCCGTATCCGAAACAGCAAATCGAATATGTTTGCTGCTCTTTGCTTCCAGTTCTGCAAGACTTTCTTCTTCCAGCAATGCGCCGTGGTCAATAATGCCTATATCATCAGCCAATAATGCAATTTCAGAAAGGATATGGCTGGAAATCAAAATTGTTTTTCCACGCTCATTGCAGAGGTCACGGATAAAGGAACGGACTTCTGCGATTCCAATCGGGTCAAGACCGTTAATCGGTTCGTCCAGAATCAAAAGTTCCGGATCATGCATAATTGCAAGGGCAATCGCCAGCCGCTGTTTCATGCCAAGTGAATATTGGGAAAACAGTTTTTTATCTTTGTAAGGCAGACCAACCAAATCAAGAGCGTTTCTAATTGCACCTCGGTTCGGCACGCCCCGCAGGGTAGCAAAAATGCGCAGGTTTTCCGTAGCGGTAAGATTCGGATAAAATCCGGGGGATTCAATCAGACTGCCAATACGGGGCAGCAGCTTCTTTTCATTTGCCGCCAAAGGCTTTCCCCAAATCGACACTTCCCCGGAAGTCGGTTGCGTAAGTCCAAGCAGCATTTTCATTGTCGTCGTTTTTCCGGCTCCATTTCTGCCAAGCAGACCATAGATACGCCCTTTCTGAACATGGATATTCAGATTAGCAACACTTTTCTGTGTTCCATATTGTTTTGTAAGATTTTTTGTTTTAATTACATATTTGCTCATTACGAACCCTCCTATTCTAAGTCGCTGTGCGACAGCACTAAAGGATAAAGCTGCTTCGACACACCGGTAATGAGAGAAACTTTTATTCGAAAGGACTCTCATAAAAGTTCCTCTCGTGCGCCTTTGCAGCTTTACCGTCCAGCAGAAATTTTTTCTAATAAATACTTGACATTTCTTAGCTGGACTTTTCATGTCTGCTATTCTATCACGCCAACCTTGCATGAACCTTGCACGAACCTTGCATTAACCTTGCATTTAAAGAAGCAAATCTCTGAAAAAATAAAATCCCCGCAGGACGGAGATTCTATTGCCACCATAAAAAACAGTGCTGATTTATTCTGTCAGTGGGAAAAGCAGGATAAAAACGGTTCCCTCTCCCGGTGTGCTTTCCACTGTTATTGTTCCATTCAATTTGGCTGCAAGCTGATGTACGATAGACAGACCAAGTCCGCTGCCTTTTTCAGACCGCCCTTTATCACATTTATAAAGCCGCTCAAAAATATGTTTCAAATCCTTCTTATCAATCCCCACTCCATTATCTGACAAAAGAATTTTTATATTCCCTCCTTGCCCTGATAAAGATATTTCTATTTTATCCGCATGGCTATGGGAAATCACATTTTGTATCAGATTGTTTAATATCCGCATATATCCGTCCGGATCAATCTGCACCCGAAACGGCTGCTCTGGAATGTTCACTGTGAAATCTATCTGCGTATCTTCAAATATGGGGATCCAATCTATCAGTATGTTCCGTGTCAGTTCCGTTAAATCAACAATAGATATATTCATGGAAAATTCATTTGAACCCAGCTTGAACCAGTCAAAAAGCACATCTATATATTCTTTTAAATCGTGGGCTTTCCGGCGGGCTGTTTCTATATAATCATCACGTTCTTTTCCATCAACAATCCCTTTATGTGCAGCGTCCAAATATCCAATCAGTGTGGTGAGTGGTGTCCTTACATCATGGGAAAGACTCGTCATAAGCTGTCTGTTGGTTTCTTCTGTTTGACGATAGGCAGAAAGCCTGTTCTCGTAGGACAGGATAATATCGTTGATTGCATAAGCAAGTGGAGCCACAAGTTCATGTGTTTCCGATAAGATTCGCCTATTTCCATTTCCGTTTTTTACATCTTCCAAAACGTCAGACATTTCTAATAGCTGCTTTTTCACACGCCGGACTATAAAAAAAGCCCCGCAAACCGAAGCAAACGCAACACCCAGTGCAATCATTGTAACTGCTTCTGTGTACAATATTCACACCTCCCTATTGAAACGATAGCCAATTCCCTTCACAGTCTGTATATACCGTGGATTGCCCGGATTCTCTTCTATCTTTTTCCGCAGACGGCTGATAATTGCCATAATATTGCTGTCATCATAGACATAATCTTCTCCCCATACATTTTCATAAATTTGCTGCTTTGTCAGTATCTTTCCCTGATTTTTTGCAAGAAACAACAGTAAATCAAATTCTTTCGGCGGCAGTTCAAAATCACCATTTACCGCATGGATAGAACGGTTATTAAAGTCAATAATAAGCCCGTCAAAATCAAATGTCTGTAGCTGTCCGTCTTTGGGGTTAAAACGAGTATAGCGTCTAATCAATGATAGAATACGGGCAATCAGCTCGTCCATGTCAAAAGGTTTTGTTAGATAGTCATCAGCCCCCGCCCGTAAACCGCGCACTTTTGAAGCACTATCATTTTTTGATGTAAACATCAGGATTGGCAGGCTGCTTTCTTTTCTGATCTGCTCCAAAGTTTCAAAACCGTCAAAGCCGGGCATCATGACATCCAATATGACAAGCTGGTATTCTTTTTCCTTCAGTTGCAGTAGACCGGATCTTCCGGAATAACAGCAGTCGGCTTCTATGCTTTCCTGTAAAACACTCTGCTTGATTAGTACACAAAGTTCCTTGTCATCATCTATAATCAAAATCCTGTTCATTATTGACGTTCCTCCGTTTATCAAATTACACATCCATATGCCGAGATTACAGCCGCATTATAATTATATGTGGAGATTTGGGCAATGACAAGTACCTAAAATTGCATTGTGGAATCCCACTCATTCATTCTGTCTTTTTGTCAAACAAGAAAAGCCTTGCATCCAGTTCACAGTTCCTGTTGCTTCAAAGTAATGATTGTATGGAAAGTCAGTGTATCATCATTGTAATACATCTGCATATTGCCATGATATTTGCTGACCGTTTTATGAATACTTTTTAACCCAAACCCATGCCTGATTTTATCTGTTTTATCGGTACTAAGCTGTCTGCCTTTGCCGGAAAAGGGATTTTTCCTGCAGGAGTTGATAACTGTTATTACAACAAATGATGTTTTCTCATGTTTGCTTGTATTGATTTCAATAAAAGAATCAGGGACGATGCCTGCAGCAGCTATGGCATTATCCAGTAAATTGCAAAATAGAGATGTTAGGTCATTGTCTGCAATGAAATCCATTGTCCTGCTTCGGATGTCGGCATGAAAAGTTATGTGACTGTCCGTACATTGCTGCATATAGCGGCATAGAATGGAATTAAGCATTTCGTAATACTGGGCTGAATCAGATTCTTGTTGGAGCAATAACTGCATTTCTGTAAATTCCATATTTTTTTCTGATTATATTGATTGATTCCAAACACAAGCAGATTAGCAGCTAACAGAAAAACAGCGCCCGCTGCAATCATCCAATCAAGCGATGATGAAAGAGGAACCGATTCCCCAATACTAATAAAAATAAACATAATAAAGATAGAGGTTAAAGGTATGAAAATAAAAAGGTAAACAGATTTATCATACTGCCCTATATTTTTCTTCGGTTTTTGCATCAGATGCATCAGTACATAGATAACAGCAAAAAATATAAGCTTACTGAAAACTACAAAAACTAAAAGATGATAGAATTCCCTGTCGTTATCAAGGAAATGGGGGATAGACCGCTTGGTAATTCCATATACGATCAGTTCACTCATTGCCATAACAGCCGTCAGTATAGAAGAATGAAATAGCGCGGAGTAATAATTTAGATCATACTGAGTAACTAAGAAAATGAAATTCAGTAAAAAATATAAAGCTACATTTAACCATATAAATTCAGACAGTAAAACAAAAAACAGGATAAAATATAAGCTGCAAAGTATGGTAAGCTTTTTCCAAGGAGTGTGTTTGGAGGAAAATAAATGGGAGGAGTATTGCCAAAGTATAATTGCTTCTACAAGAAAACTGAAAAAATAACAGACTGTATTTCCTTTTTGTCAGATAAGCAGGTTGATTATCTGACATATGAACAAGATTACGGTCAAAATCTGTGACATGTTCAAAATTGATGATGAAGCTGCGGTGAGTCTGAAAAAAACGATTTTTAGGAAGAAGTTCCAGCCAGTACTGCATATTGTGAATGGATTCAAAATCACACAAAGTTGTATGTACTGTTATTTTTCTGCCCTGTGCTTCTATTGCTATGACAGAGGATGCAGGAAGGGTATGCATACCTTGTTTTGTTTCCACAGGGATTTTTATTGTTATGGTGTTATACAGGTCAACAGCATCTTTCATATTACGGAAAAAACGCTGTTTATCCAGTGGCTTTGACAGGTATCGGAATACATGAAACCGCATTGCCTCATCAAGATATTCAGAATAAGAAGTTACAATAAAAATGATAATATTATTGTTTGCTCTTTTTAATTCATTTCCCACATAGATGCCATTCATTCCAGGCATTTCTATATCAAGAAAAAGAATGTCTTTTTCACCTTTGTCTGACAGAAGGGATTCTCCGTCAGAAAAGCAGACCAGTTCAGGACATTTTACACCGATATTTTCAAAGAAATTTATTATATATTTCTGAAGCTGTTCGATTATCAGCACATCATCGTCACAGATGAGTATTTGCATTTTTATACCTCCGTATATTTTGTTACATATACAGTATGGGCCGATAAAATAAAAGCGTATTGCATGAAAAGACAGCTTTTGGCGGATTTTGGGTTGATATTAGAAAGTAAGAATAAGATAAATTTGATGAAAGAATGACCAAATAGAAGCAAAAAATGTCGTTTGGCGCAGAAAGGGTTGGAATCATGACAAAAACATGGATAATGGAAACCGTTATTGATTTTATGTAACAGAAAAAAGGAACATTC
Organism: Clostridia bacterium; assembly: GCA_910574475.1. GTDB lineage: Bacteria > Bacillota > Clostridia > Lachnospirales > Lachnospiraceae > Laedolimicola. The sequence goes on from CAJTAT010000020.1 coordinate 11,764, forward strand.
AATTTATCCCATGAAAAGAAAGGAAAGCTGAAAAGGATGAAAAAGACGGTAACGGCTTTAGCGGGTATTTTGGTTCTTATGACATTATTAGACGGCTGCGCTCACACATCCCAAGGAGAAATACCAAGTATTGATTTAGACAGTACCGGAGCAGAGACGCAAACGTTTGAAGCACAGGATGAAAGAAATAGTACTGCTGAAATTGTACCACAGGACACAGCAGTTTTTATAGATGAAAAGCTGGATGAAAATTTGTTCATCAGTGCAGAGTTGAAAATGCCGGAAAATAATCTTTATGAATATGCAACAAGGTTAAAAAGTTTTGACTATGATAAAGTACAGGAAGCGATAGGGCAAAATGCAGAAGGAAACCTTGTTGTTGATGATGGAAACGATGGATTTACGGGAGGCTCACTTACCTATCAAAGAAATGACATGGCAAGCCATTTGGATACTTATTGCTCCTATGCGGGGGAGATAGGACTGGCAGATGACAGGGATTTGTCTTTTATGTCCAAAGAGGATGCGGTCAGAAGGATGCAGAGCTTTATAGGGATGTTTGGGGTGGGTGGAGAACTGGAAGCTCTCGATGTGGTTGCTATGAATCAGGCGGATTTTGAAAACGTGAAAAAGACAATTATGGAAGATAGTGACTATCAGTTTTTGTCTGCAAAAGGATATGGAAACGATACGTTTGACGAAGAGATGGAAGTGTATCAGATCATTTTTCGCATGGATGTAAATGGAATTCCCGTATACCGAAACGAGCCAAATCTGCGGCAGACGAGTGAGAGAATTTTGGCTTATCCGGCTGATGTAACGGTATTGCTGTCAAATAAAGGGATTGAAATGATAACCATGATGGGAATGTTTGAGCCTTGTGAGGAACATCAGAACGAAACAGCTATTATAGGGGAAGACGGAATTAAAGAAGCGATCATGAAAAAATATGGCGATGTCATTTTATCAAGTGAGTTTAGGGCAAAGAATATCTGGATGGAGTATTTCCCGCTTCTAAGGGAAGATTCCTTTACGGAGATGGATCTGATCCCAGTATGGTGCGTTGAGTTTGAAGTAGATGGACAATCGGTGGAAGACAGCAGATATTCGATCCGGTTTAACGCGATCACAGGAGAGGAAATCTCGTGATCAGGGTATTCATAAATGAATGGAAGAGGGCAGTCAATACAAGCTCTGCCATAGCGATCATTGGCGTGATGTTCTGCATTTGCTTTGATTCATGGAATGATCTGGTCAGTGCAATGCAAAGCGGCAATACTGTCTGGTGTGTATATTATTTTACGAGCAATTCCGCTTTCGGAGGAATGTGCAGAAATTATATATTGCCTGTTTTTGCGGCACTGCCTTTTGCCGCCAGCTTTTGCGAGGAAAGAAACAACAGGGCGGTTGCGTACATTGCTTCCAGAGAGGGAATGCGAAGGTATGGCGCTGTGAAATATATCGTAAATATCCTGATTGGCGGGCTGGTAGTTGCATTTGGTACAGTTTTGCTGATTTTATTTTTGCGTATGCGATTTCAGATGACAAGCGATTATTATGAAGCATCCGTTGAAAGTGCCGCAGATTTATTTCATAAATGGCTGGCGGTCCATTCCCCGGTTCGTTACTGTATGACAGAGGCAGCGCTTGGATTTATGCGTGGGATGATATGGGCTGGCGCTTCCATGTTTGTGTCATTATATGTAAGGGACAGATTCGTCATTACGATGTTTCCGTTTTTGGGGAACTATGTGATTATAAGGGTAAGCCAGATAATATCCCTTGATGCTGACTGGCGGCTCGACCATATATTGATAGGCAGGACAGTAATTCGGGATAGCGGATATACGGTTGTGGCTGCAGCGATTGCTTCAAGTATTCTGGTTTTCCTCATGGGCGTATGTTTTACAAAAAAGTTGGTAAAGGGGCTTAGAAATGGGATGTTTTATGAAAGCAGATAAGGTATCGAACTATAATATGAGAATGTTACGGGAAAATATAAGAATACCATTTATCCTTATAATTGTCATGTTGTATGTGATGGAAAGCCTTTTTGCGGTTTTAACTTTCAGCCGGAGCGTACATATAGATATTACACCATTTGCCTTTGTTTTTTTAGTCAATAATTACAAGATGCAGTTTATGATAGCGGCAAGTGCAGTTATTTTGTTTTGCAATGCGCCATTTGAAGATGAATCTTATCAATATATGATTTCCAGAACCGGAAAACTGTCATGGGGATTGGGGCAGATTCTTTATATTTTGAAAATGTCAATTCTTTATATCGCCTGTCTGTCTGCCGCAGCGATTATTCCCTTTATGGGGCATATTGCATGGTCAAACGAATGGGGTAAGATTTGGGGAACACTGGGGAAAACAAACGCCGGAGCAAAGTTTGGCGTGGAATTGTACGTATCTTCGAATATTATACGGCAATATGAACCTGTCGATGCATTGATGACAAGTGTCTTACTGGAATTTTTCTGTATTCTGTGTATTGGATTACTGATCTATTTTGGAAATAAGACGACTGGTAAATCAGTGGGAACATTCATGGGAGCATGGATTGCTGTTTTGGATATATGCGTCTCCAACGATTGGATGGATTGGGCATATGGGTTTTCACCGGTAAGTTTGGCGCAGTTAGAGCTGTTTTATGGTTTCGCACCCAAATGGGGCATTAATCTGGCGTACGCAGTAAGGTTCTTCCTGATTGCAATAGTAAGTCTTAGTTTTTTATGTGTGGCTGCAAATTATAAGGAAAAAGCAATTCATAGAATTAGCGGGAGGCACATGCATGGAAGATAAATGCGGGATTTTTGTAGAAAATGTGACAAAAGCGTTTGGCAATCAAGAGGTTTTAAAAACCGTATGCGTAAAATTCGAAATGGGGAAAATTTATGGAATTGTAGGAAGAAACGGTTCCGGCAAAACGGTTCTACTTAAATGTATCTGCGGCTTATTGTATCCCACGGCAGGAACAGTAACAGTTGAAGGCAAGGTTGTTGGAAAAGAGGTGGATTATCCGGAAAATATAGGATTTATCATTGAGACACCGGGGTTTTTGCCAGGATATTCCGGGTTAAAAAACTTGAAATATTTAGCGTCTATCAGAGGGAAAGTTAAGGAAGATGCAATACGAAAATATATGGAACTGGCGGGATTAAATCCAGATGACAAAAAGCGCGTTGGAAATTATTCCCTTGGCATGAGACAGCGACTTGGAATTGCGCAGGCGTTAATGGAAGATCCAGACATTCTTATACTGGACGAGCCGATGAATGCACTTGATCATAATGGTGTTGAAGATATGAGAAAGGTTTTATTAAAGATGAAGGAAAAAGGTAAGCTGATTATTATTGCAAGCCATGTTCGGGATGATATTGACATTCTATGTGATGAAGTGTATGGAATGGATGCGGGGATTATGAAGAAAATACGTTGATTTGAATTACATACACATCGGAGTGATTTATAGCAGGGTATTCAGCAAAGAGCAGATTGATGAATATGATTTCTCAGGGAAAATAATTATTCCTTTTGTTACTCATGGCACAGGCGGACTTGGATATACCGAACAGGAGGGAAAATACAGATTAAGGCATGGAAAGGATGGTGCTAGGCGAAACGGAAATTTAAAGGATATTTTTTGTTGGTAATCATGCTAGCATTTTTGCTTACTGGATGTGGGCAGGAAAAGGGAGATACAAAAGCAGACAATCAAACGGTATCGCCTAGTTAGAGCATAGATGAAAATGGAAAAGAAAATGTGTCGGAGGATATTAGTACAGAGGGGTTTGTTGCCATTTATAAAGCATTGAGGGCATCCTCCTCCGGCGATTTAGCAGTAAAACTTTCCACAGGTGAGCCGGGGAGCAATTACTTACGCACTGACTTAATAGGGTTTTGGTGAAATGTTTTGATAATCCTACGATTTTAGAGTGTAATACTGCTTATGGAGGTTCCAGAGCGAATACGGCCATGCATTATCAGATGGCAGAGGATTATGGCTATCCTGCTAAACCCCAGCTTATCATTTACAGTGCGGCTCTTGGGCACGTGGCATTGTTTGTAAGGATAGCCTGTTGCTTTTTATGCGGGATTGCAGCAGTTTGATTTGCTTTGGTGATTTTTTATCTGTTAATGAGATATATTCTCGTGCATTTAAAATTTTTATTCCGTAGTGAACTGCTTTATGGAAATCTTCTGAAAGACTACTCATGGCGACGCAATACTCAGAAATAAGCTCACTGAATGCTTCATGGTCATGATGTAAATTCATAAATAATTCCCTATTCAATCAGTTTTTTGCAGTAGGATCCATAATGCCGGACAGCACTCTGGAAAGAAGCTTCTTACTGTATTTTGCTACTTTGCATAGTTTTTCAGAAGAATCCTAGTATCAGGATCAGAAAGCTCGGAATATTTTTCTGCCTGGGAGCCTACGGTAACGGTACGCCCCTTTGTCGTTTCCTTTGACGTTACGATCTCCAGCCGTTTATTGATGAAGTAATCCCGAAGGAAGAAAGTGAGGGCGGTACAGATTTTTCAGAAGATAATTATATAGAACAAATCAGTGAGTTTCTTGCATGAAGCTAAGATACTGGCAGAATCGGATCACATAGAAAGACATAAAAAAGTACAGAACAAAAGTTCGATTTTGGTCTGTACTTTTTTTGACTTATGTGTTATAATGAAAAACTAAATGACTGGATAATACTATCTGTACTGGCTGGTGTTATTCAGTGTTGTTTCGTTTTAAAAATACGGTTTTGTGACCTGCATTCGTGTAATTGCTATATTTAACGCTTATTCGCCAGCTTTGCAAGCCCATTTTACACGAATCGAAAATCAAATTACACGAATTTCGGGCGAATAAGCAGAGTTTTTGCGCGGTAACAATGAGGAAAATGCCCTGCTTGCAGGAGCATTTGACGAATGTCGCGATAACGAGAAAACTTGTTTTCGAGTGTCCGGTTACAAATTGAAGGTTTTCATATGCCAGATAAGAGAGGAAACTCCCAATCCGCTGACAATAGTCAGCTCATTAGCAGCTCAGCTATACGGAGAATTTAAAGAGTTCTTCCCGAGTAACGCGGTAGAATATTTTGTCTCCTAATTTGGGGACAGGGTGAAAACTGCATTATTTAGTGTTATTTGGTGCTGATTGTACCGTATTTTGTGGACAAGATGGGGGATTATGGAAGAAATAACACTAGGTGGACGGGTGGAGTTTGTGACTTGGATTCGTGTAATGGATGAGATGGTATTAAATGGGAATCTTGCATGGTGAATTTAAATAGAATCAGTTATTCGATAATATCGAATAACTACAATAGATGAAAAGGCTGGAAATGGAGAATAGGTATGAATCAGCATGACATTGTATTATATCAGATAGAAAATACAAATATATGTGTAAATGTTATTTTTGAAAATGAGACTTTTTGGATGACGCAAAAGGCAATGGCAGAGTTGTTTGGCGTAAATGTGCCTGCAATTTCTAAACATTTAATTAATATTTATGAAGAAGAAGAGCTAATAAAAAAATCAAGTGTTTCCAAAATGGAAATAGTTCAAAAAGAGGGACAGAGAAATGTTAAGCGTATGCAGGAATTTTATAATCTGGATGCGATTATTGCAGTTGGATATCGTGTGAATTCAAAGAAAGCGACAAGATTTCGCCAATGGGCGACAAATACTTTAAAAGAGTATATTATTAAAGGGTTTGTATTAAATGATGAGATGTTAAAGAATGGAAAGCCTTTTGGAAAAGACTATTTTGACGAGTTACTGGAACGTATTCGTGAAATTAGGGCAAGTGAACGCAGAGCATATCAGAAAATTACAGATATATTTGAACAATGCAGTTATGATTACGATAAAAATAGTGACATTACAAAGAACTTCTATGCTTTCGTCCAGAATAAACTTCATTTTGCAGTTGCCGGAAAGACAGCAGCAGAATTAATATTTGAACGTGCAGATTCAGAAAAACCGGCTATGGGATTGACAACCTGGAAGGATGCGCCAGAGGGTAAAATATTAAAAAAGGATATAGGTATTGCTAAAAACTATTTGAACGAAAAGGAATTGTCCCGCTTAAACAGGTTAGTAACAATGTTCATTGATTATGCGGAGTTAATGGCTGAAGACGAAATTTTAATGAGTATGCAGGATTGGGTAGAACAGACGGATCAGTTTTTAGTGAATAATCGACGGGAAGTGTTGGATGGAAAGGGAAAGATATCACATGAAACAGCTATGAAGAAAGCGGAGAAAGAATATGAAGTGTTTCGGTTGAAACAGGATAAAGAGTATATTTCTGAATTTGATCGGGAAGTTGAAAGATATTTGAAAGGGGAATAATAAAAGATGGTCTATATAAATTATTTTTCAGATTTTAACAGGGAGGAAGACATATGAAAACACCTCTAAATAGCTGCTTGATATAAGACTATAAGAACTTTTGTAGGAATTGAACGCAAGCCGGATAAAAGATTTCTATAAAAAACTGGGGAGAAGGTGGAAGAATGATAAAAAGTATACATTTATTTAATTACCGTTGTTTTGAAAATACTACAATTCAGTTTAAAAATATTTCTGCTATTGTAGGGAAGAATAACGCAGGAAAATCTTCTTTAATTGAAGCGCTAAGAATGGTTGCAATGTCCGTACGTAAATGTACTCATACAACATATAGAGATTTACCCAAAGAGTTCGGTCGTCCTATACGAGAACAAGGTTTTCGTTTAGAAGTAGAAAAACTGAAAATTGATTTGCGAGGGGTGGTATATAGATATGAAGATGTAAACGCTCAAGTGCAAGCTGTTTTTGAGAATAATGTAAAGATTTATATCTATGCTAATAAATCATATGCATATGCCGTAGTATATGATAAGAATGGGAAATGCATTAGGAATAGAGGAATGGCTTTAAAAGCTATTGAATTTAGTGTTTCAATTCTTCCTCAAATTGGATTGATAAAGGAAAACGAAAAAAGGCTTGCAATAGAAACTGTTGATAAAGATAAAGAAACATATTTATCATCTAGACATTTTAGAAATGAGATATATAATTATAAATCTGATTATTGGGATGAATTTGTTGAATTGGCAGAAAATACATGGAGTGGGTTGCGAATCAATGCAATAGAATATGAACCAATTTCAGATATTTTAGCATTATACATATGTGATACGGATTTTTATGCTGAAATTGGTTTGATGGGAAGCGGTCTGCAAATGTGGCTGCAAATTATGTGGTTTTTGGCAAGAACAAAAGAAAATGTGACTGTTATTTTAGACGAGCCAGATGTATATATGCACCCAGATCTTCAAAGAAAGTTAATTAGACTTGTGCAAAGGAGGTATTCGCAAGTAATAATAGCAACTCATTCAATAGAAATTATTTCAGAATTAGATCCTAAGAATATCATTACATTAGAAAAAAAGAATAGAAAAATGAATTATGCAACAGATTTACAAGCTGTTCAAAAAATTATTGATGATATAGGAACGGTAAGTAATTTAGCATTGATGCGACTGGGTGATGTCAGAAAATGTCTTTTTGTTGAAGGAAAAGATTTAAAAATTATGACAAAGATAGCAGAGGTGATATTTGGAAATCATATTAATTCACTAGAAGTGTTGCCTCATGTATCTTTGAATGGGTTTCATAATTTAAGAGAGGCATTTGGAACTTCTAAATTGTTTTATGAAGAAACAAGAGGGATGATAAAATGTATTTGCATACTAGACAGTGATTACTATCCAAATGATATGATAGAGAAAAAGTATAAAGAGGCACATGATAATTATTTGGACTTGCACATCTGGAAGAGAAAAGAATTAGAAAATTATTTGTTAGAACCTCAAGTGTTATTTCGATTATCACATCAACCAAAGGAAAAATATGGGATTTTTTTAAAAGAACTCGAAAAACTTGTTGATACATATGAGGATCGTGTGTTTGATCAATATGCGGAGCATATTTTGAAATATAGGAAAATAGATATAAGTACCGCAAATGCTGAAGCTAGAGGATATATGAAAGATATGTGGACAAATTTAGAAAATAAGTTGGCGTTAGTTGGAGGAAAAGAATTCATTAGATGCTTGAATGGTTGGTATAAACAAAAGTTTTTTATGAATGTATCTGTAACTCAAATTATTTCAGAGTTTCAAAAAGATGAATTTGATAGCGAAATCGTTGAAATAATAAAAAATATTATTCTATAAAAAGTAAAAGTAATATTTTACATTTTGGTGTTGCAGTTTTCTTTCTGAAAAGTGTGTCATAGAGAATTGTAAACGATATATTATTTGGCAAAGTTAAAAATTTATGGATGTGAGACAAAAGTGGATTTGCTACACATGTGTAGTGAATTAAGAAAGGGATTATGAATCTATTCTTTAAATGGAATATTCATATAGGAGATTATTATCGTGGATCATTTTGAACTAGTATCAAAATACGCCCCCACCGGCGACCAGCCCCAGGCAATCGAAGAATTAGTAAAAGGTTTCAAAGAGTATTTTCCGAGTAACGCGGTAGAATACTTTGTGTCCTACTACGACAGGAAATTTTGCGATACTATATATAGCGCGTGTTTAAATGTCATATACAATATATAGGCAAAAGGCGAATGGTTTGAACTGTGTGGACAGTGTAAATTTGATATGACAGTAACCACAATTCGTCGAGAAGGCAGTAGTAAAAGTAACATAGTGTTGGACAGAATAAAATCTGTTAAAGAAAAAGAAGTGCAGGTTATTTGATTTTCTGTTATAATAAAAAATAAGAGAGATTTACGGCAATACCGAATCGAGATTAGAAGTGAGGTGATATTATGTCAACATTACAAAGGGAATTCATGGAAACAATAGAAGGGTTGTCAGATGATACTATGCGGATGTTATTAGAAGTGGTAAGGCAGGTTGTTCTTCCATTGGATCATAAAGAAAATGTCGGTGTTCCGTCTAAACAACAGGGAAGACTGCGCAGGATGGGCAGTCTGAAAGGGCAGAAACTTATTTCAGAAGGATATGATATTGATGAAAGTAATGATGAAATTGCAAAAATGTTTGGGGTTTAGTGATGATGAAAGTTTTGATTGATACGCATATAGCTCTTTGGGCTTTGATGGACGATCCCAAAATGCCGAAAGCAGCGGAGCAAATCCTTATGGACGAAAATAATGATATATATTATAGTACGGCATCTGTTTGGGAGATTGCAATAAAGCACTGTATTAGACCAGATGATATGATAGTGGATGCAAGGCTTTTTGAAAAAGGCTGTGAGGATAATGGCTATAAGGTTCTTCCTGTCTATAACCATCATACTTTTGTGTTGGATTCTTTGAAACGCCCGGATAACGCTCCGAAACATAATGATCCGTTTGACCGTATTCTGATTTGTCAGTCCAAAACCGAAGGAATGAAATTTCTTACGCATGATTCATTGCTTTCAGCTTATAATGAAGAATGTATTATTTATGTTTGATTGGAAAGTCGGAAAGCTATGTGTGAGGCTGTTGAAAAATATGCTGGAAGAGTTAGTTCCCAGGAAAGGCGCATCAGAGAAGAAACGCATATTGGCAGACGAGTATGGAATGAGAATGACCGCTGAATTAGAAGGGAGAATCCAGATTATGTGTAATTTGTCAGAGAATATTGTAGAACGCGAAAGAATTGATGCCATCAAGAGAATGATTAAAGCAAATGCAGCCAAAGAGCAGATAATTTCTTTTGGATATACGGAAGCTGAATATAAAAAAGCAGAGCGTGCATTATATGCAAATGCTTAGACACAAATGTTGGTGTTGTAATAGGGGCAAGTTAAAGGAATCCAGAAAAATCAAGGGATTGTATTGACTTGGCCTCTTGTTTTAGCTGGGCTTGGAGAAGGCAGGAGTGAGGCGGTTTGGAAAACAGGGTATATACTTGATAGTGGGGAATTAGTAAGAAAATGAACGGAGCCATGAGCCAGCGCTTGTGGCTTTATTGGTTTTGAAATATGCTTCATTTGCAATGGAAGGAATGTATGCTACAGAAAAGGACAAGAAAAATATTAGGGATGTACTTATTGGATACCAGTTTGGAAAAACGGCGCAGGCGCTATTCGATAATGGCGTACATGCGATGGGAAAGGTGGAGCCGTCTGTAAAGGATCACTCACTGAAATACGAGCGTAAATATTATAAAGTGGGCGAAGGCCGGGCTGCCATTACAGAGGATAAGATTTCTGACGAAAATGCCAGACTTTTGACTATGGTAGCCATAGCAAAGGAGCTTTCCTTTCGGGAAATAAAGAAGTCAGATATTATTTTGGCGGTGGGTTTGCCTTTCTCTGATTATGGCAGAGAGAAAAAACGGGTATTGGAATATTATAATCAAAAGCCGGAACTAAAATTTGAATTTGAAGGAATCCGCTATGAAGTGAACATTCGCTGGACTTTTGTATTTCCCCAGTGTTACGCAGCAATTGCCCCTCGCCTAGGAAACATGAAGGGGGATTATTTAATTGTGGATATTGGGAGCAAGACAACGGATGTGGTTTATCTGGAAAAAGGGATTCCGGTGGAGCGCAAATCCATAACCATTGAACGGGCTATGGTAAAGTGGCTTAGGCAGATTCAGGCAAAGCTGCAGGTACAGTATGGGAAGCATATTCCAGAAAGTGAGATTTTAAAGGTTCTTTTAAAGCAGGAGCATTTTCTTCCAAGGGCACATGCCAATCTGATTCGGGAGACTATCCGGTCACAGATTTGTGAATTAGAGCTGGAACTAAAAGAGAGGGAGTACGATTTGGACTATATGAATGTTATCTATGTGGGCGGAGGTGCAGCAGCAGTAAAGAATTTTTCCAAGGGAAGACCAAATGTAGCCTATGACTGTGACATTCATGCAAATGCGAAAGGGTATGAATACCTTACACGCCAGATCTTGAAGAAACAGGGAGTGGTGTGATATGGCGGATGAGAGGATAATCACTCTTCGATTTAAGGGAGAAAATCACCTGGATATGGAGCTGTACCAGAGCCTTAAGAGAGAAAAGAAAGAGCTGGGGCTGTCTATGCCAGCCTATGTGAAGGAGATTCTCCGCCAGCACTTTGAAAATACCCAAAAGGAAGGGATGGACGGGGAACTCAACAGATGCCTGAAGCAGATACAGAATATAGTACAGGAGGAGTTAGCCGCTTTAAAAGAGATGGTTGCAGAAGCTATGATGGGAATGACAGAGCTTTCTCCTAACAATTCCAAGACAGATTATGGAGGGATATCCATGGAAAAAGAAGAGATGCTGCCGGAATACAGTGAAGAGCTTCCGAAAGGCATGGAGAGTGTACTGGAGCAATTTATGTGAGAGATGACGAGGGTGTACCAGCGAGTGGCAGGTCTTTAGCTCTTTTGCTTTATTATGTGGTGCAAAAATGCAGCAAATACGGGGAAAGCTTGGTGCAAATTTGTAGCAGCTTGAAAGATTGATGCAGATTTGCAGCAAATATAATGTGGCTATAGATGCTAGAGCCATTTTTTCAAGAAAAGAATGAAGGATTAGGAAGTTTTTTGTAACCTGGACAAAGATGTGTCCAGGCTGCTTGGTATAATGAGGTTGGAAAGGGGAGCTTATGAAGATAAAGATAGATCAATATGCGGTGTTTGGGAAAAGGAGGAAATATGAAATCCTGGTATTTCCAGAGTGTGAGCATATGTATGTCTATGACGCATATCCAAGGGAAGAAGCCTATGAAATGGAAGGGAATAAGGATGCAATTAGAAATGTTATGATTGCATCTGCTGTTTTAGCAGAGGATCCCTCTAAGATCATCTATTTCCCATGTAAGAAGAAAGATACCTACGGCAAGCTGAATCTGGAATTCAATCTGGTTATGCTAAGGCCGGAGCTTAAGTTTCGCAGGTCGGAGTGGTACAAGTTAAAATCAAGGATCGATAAAAAGCATTGGGCGGGAAAGTATGTGCTGAATTATAACCAGCAAAAGCTGATAGACCAGGATAGAAAAATAAAAGATAGCTGGCTGTATCCAGAGCGGGAGAAGAGAGGGTAGAAAGTCTATGTAGAGGAGGAATTAGGAGATACCGTATTCTGGGTATTCACAAGAGAGATGTACTATGATCTCCATAGCGGCTTAGTAAAAGATAGGAAAGCATTTGAAAAGGAAGATTTTGAGTTTAGCTGGAATTATATAGGCAGTTCTATAGGAGATAAGTATCTTCCTGAATTTCTGGAAAGAAGAAGGGCGGCTCAACAATTATTGGAAGAGGGGTAAGGTGGTTTATATGGAATCCACAGATTCCACGCTTTCCACAGGATTTTGAAGGCCATATACGGATAGAATTCAATATTTCATAGGCGTGGAATGTGTGGAAAATGTGGTATGGTTGTATTGGTAGTTTGCTTTTAGGGATAAAAGCAGGCTGTTTTTTTATGGCTTAAAATATCTGAGGGCCATTTTATATAATTAAGAGAGAGAGGAATTTAGCTATGGAAAGAAAATATTATACAATTGATGAACATGCAGCCAGACAGGCTCAGAGCATGTGGAGCTTTACTGATTATGTGGCAGGGTCTAAAACAGCAGAATACAGGCGGCTTGTGGATCAGGCATATGATTTAGCTGACCAAGCGGCAGAAGAAAAGCCGGACAGAGCGGAAAAGGCTTATTTGCTGGCAGATAGATATGCCCGTAAGCTTGCGGATAATTTTAATGCGGACAGCCGTATCAATCTGATGTGCCCATCCGTTCTGATAGCCGGCCCTGCAAATTTTCCGGTGAAAAAGAAAGAAAGGCAGAACCGGGCGGCAGAGCGTAACCATGAAGAGTATATGGAGATTCAGAAATATCTTGAGAAAATCAGAAGGATTCTGTATGGAAAGGAAATCATCAAATCCAATGATAAGGAGGCGATTCAAAAGCTTCAGGAAAAGCTTAATCTTCTGCAAAGGGAACAGGAGCAGATGAAAGCAGTGAACCGTTATTACCGTAAATATAAGAGATTAGATGGCTGTCCTGATTTGTCCTTAGAAGAGATAGAACGGTTAAAGCAGGAAATGAAGTCCAATTACCATTATCAGGATAAGCCATATCTTTCCTTTGAACTAAGCAACAATAACCGGAATATCCATACCGTAAAGGCCAGGCTGGAAAAGTTGAAGGCAGAAAAAGCAGAGGAGACGAGAGATTATGATACAAGCTATTTTAAGGTTGTGGAAAACACGGAAATGATGCGTTTGCAGCTATTCTTTGACGGAAAGCCGGAGGCAGAGATACGGGAAGCGGTAAAGCATCATGGATTCAAATGGTCGCCTAAAAATAATTGCTGGCAGAGGCAGCTTACAGATAATGCGAGATACTCTTTGAAATGTCTGTTAGAGCAGTTGGCTCAATTAAAATAGCTGTTCTTAAAAAGATGATTATGGAAAGGTTCGTGTAAAATTGGAAAAACAACAAGAAAAAAGAGCTTTCGGAGAGATTTGGAGGTTTAGAAGAATTGGTAAGCTGGATTTTTAACAAGATACTCGTGGGCTGCAGAAGCGCTATGTTTCGGAACTCAAAAATTAAGCGGAAGTATTCCGGGAAGGTGATTAAGAGAATCGGCAGGAGGCTCCATGAAGCCGGAGGCTGTGATGCAGAGGATAATTATAGCAGGGGCTATGATGATGCTATTACGATTGCATTAAAGATCCTTTTGGAGGAAACAGGGTATAACATAGGGGATATCATTGATTAAGAAGAAGGAAAAGAGTGTTTTCGCTGTAAATTTTTGCGCTTGGACAGATCATGTCCAGGCTATTTTATATAATGTGGGAAGAAGGAGACTTATGCATGAAAATTAAGATAGACAAATATGTCGTGCAGGGGAAAAAGAGAAGCTATGAAATTTTAATGTTTCCCAATTATCAGAATATGTATACCTATGATGCCCATCCAAGAGAGGAAATGTATGAGGTAGATGGGGATGAGGAGGCTGTCCGGGCCCTGGCAGCGGGAGCAGCTATATTAGCCGGGGATCCTTCTAAGATTCTTTATTTTCCCTGTAAGAAAAGAGGATTCTGGATGAACGATGACTACAACCTGGTCATGGCAAGGACGGAATTACAGTTTCGTAGGTCTGAGTGGTATCGGTTAAAGCCGAAGCTTGATAAAAGGCATTGGAGGGGCAAATATGTTTTTAACTACCAGCCGGGGAAACTGGCGGATTACTATGTGAGGCTTGAAAATGATTGGAGATGGAAAGGGCGGGAGAAAAAGGAACGAAAAAAGTATGTAAGTGAGCTGCTGGGTGATACGGTGTTCTGGATTTTGCCGAGGAATCTTTGTTATGAGTATCATGCCTATCTGGCGGAGAATGTGAAAGCCTTTCAAGAGGAGAATTTTAAGGTGCAGCTAGGCTATGTAGGATGGCTTATGAAGGAAGAAGAATGGCTGCAGGAATATACGGAGCGCATAGATAGAAGCTTGGGAGAAGAGCCCTTATCGGAGAACGCCATATATAAAGATACGGAGGGGGGATTTCGGATTGACGTATGCTTCTGTGTGAGCAAGCAGCCTTATTTTAAGGTATATAAAGGCTCCTGGAATGGAGATATCTATTTGAAAAAAGTTAGAATGAGCAGAATCCAGATCTGCCGGCCGGAATATATGGAAGGAATTGGATCTGACTGGGTGCTTGATGAAGGGGAAAAAGAGAAGCTTATGTGGCTTTTAAAGGAAGAAAGTAGGTATGCTCCTGGATTGACAAACTGGCAGGTATTGTTGAGGGAGTATAGATATCAGGAGGAAAAAGGAAGCGGAGTCATTGGTGTTCCTGACAGTACGCCTATGCCTGATTGTATGCAATTGTAAGAATGGTGAATAGATAGTTGTAGAAATAATAATATATCTTTTTAAAGCAGGATTAAGGATCACAAAACGGAACTATAGGACATAAAATTATGAGAGGATGCAGACATGAAATACATAGCAAACTTTAGTGGTGGAAAGGATAGCACAGCAACAATTATATTGGCACATGAGCATCATGAGCCGTTAGATGAGATTATTTTCAGTGAGGTTATGTATAATGAAGACATAAGCGGTGAGCTGCCAGAGCATATAGACTTTATTAAAAATGTAGCTTTCCCGCTATTTGAAAGCTGGGGATATAAAACGAGAATATTGCGTTCGGACAAGACTTATTTAGATTGCTTTAATCATATTGTAGAAAAGCCAAGAAAGAATATGGAGCATAAAGGGAAAAGAAAAGGTTTTGTAATGGTTGGACACTGTGATGTGCAAAGAGACTGCAAGCTAAAACCTATTAAGGATTATTTTAAAGGATTAGAGGAGCAGGAAGTTACACAATATATAGGGATTGCTATAGATGAACCCAAAAGACTGCAAAGATTAAGTGTTGGAAAAGAGTCATTATTAGCAAAGTATGGGTATACAGAAGAAATGGTCAAGGAGAAAGCAGAGCAGTATGGGTTATTAAGTCCATGCTACAACTACAGCAAAAGGGGAGGCTGCTGGTTTTGCCCGAACGCCAGGGAAGGAGAATTAAAGCACTTAAGGAATAAGTATAATAACTTGTGGCAGGAGCTATTAAGATTATAAAAAATACCGGACAAAATAGGAGATATATGGAATACAGCAAACAGAATAAGTATTCAGGATATAGAAGAAAGAGAGGTAAGGCAAATATGTGAGTAGAAAAGTCTATATTCAGCAGGAAAATGATTTTGTCTTTGGAAGAATTAGATGGTAAAGCGTAGATGATAGAAAAAGTTAAAAAGGAATGTAATTTTGGCGTAGGATTAGATACCTCTTTTTATATTTTCAATTTCAAAAATCGTTAAAAATTGGATTCAATCTTGTGTGCTGAATATAATAATGGTATAATTAGGCCATATTCAAGGAGGTAGAAAAATGCCACAGATTATACCCATTAAGGATTTAAAAAACACATCAGAAATCTCCGATTTATGCCACAAGGCGGAGGAACCCATATATATTACCAAGAATGGCTATGGTGACATGGTAATTATGAGTATGGAGACCTATGAGGAAACCATGAAGCAGATAAATTTTTATAGGGAGCTGGAAATATCAGAAAAACAAATTGAAAATGGAGAGGTGGAGGATGCAAGGGTATCTTTGGCTTCTATGAGGAAGCGATATGGATTATAGGTTGAATATTACAAAACAGGCAGAAAGAATGTTGGATAACCTCATCTATTATCTTCTCTATCGAATTAAAAATCAGCAGGCAGCCATACATTTATTTGACAGTATGGAGCGGCTGTATCAGGGCCTGGAAGAAAATCCGTTTCAATTCCCCGCCTGTAGGGACACTTATCTTCTGCATAAGGAATACAGGGAAGCGGCGCTGCCAGATATGAACTACCTTGTTATTTACAAAGTAGAGGACAAGGATGTTTATGTATTAGGCGTGTTCCATGAATCAGAAAGATATTGGAATAAACTGTAGTATCAAATTAAAAATAGGAATCCTGAAAATTGACATGTGAGAATAAAAGCATACCTATAAGGCAGAAGAATCCCTTATATGGTATACCCAAAGGGTACACCGTAAAAAAGAACGCTTCGCGTTGTAAAGCTAAGGTATGCTTTTATTTTTTGTGCGCCAAAATATCTAAGTGCCTAAGAGTAGCTTAGACATTTTGGCGGATAGTCATTTTAACCGGCTCTGGGTCAGGATATAATCCTGCAGAGCATCCCTGGGGATTTTCCACACCCTTCCAATTCGGAAGCCCTTTATGGTTCCTTTTTCATTTTATTAGATTGTTACAGGCAGAGGTACTTTCTAAATAAAAAGAGCCAGAGCCAGGTAGGGTGAGGCAGAAAGAAGGTAAGCAGTATGAAGGTATTTGTGAGTTTAGATGAAGAAGCTTATAACAGAAAACCGAAGAATATTGCACGGGTAAAGTACCGTGCAGCGGAAGGATGGCAGGAAATAGACCTGCGAAAGCTGGCTGATTTGGTTGGGAATCAAGGCCATGCAATCATTCCAGGGCATTTGGTGGAAGGGAGCGGGGCGAAGAACTGTACGGCCATGCAGCTCTTTGCCTTAGACTTTGACCATGGGAGCAGCTTTCAAGAGATAAAAAGAAAATGTGATTTCTGGGGGCTTCCCATAGCTTTTGCATACCATACCTATAGTTCCTCCCAAAAGGAAGAACGTTTCCGGGTAGTATTTGCATACGAAACGTTGATAGAGGATCGATTTGTGATAGAAATTGCTTTAGCCATGCTCCATAAAATATTTCCAGAAGGGGATCCCTCCTGCAAGAATCCAGACCGGTTATTCTTAGGTGGCAAGGAGCTGATTTATGTGAATGAAGATGCACGTTTGGCTTTGGTGCAACTTCTACCCCCATTTTATGAGGCTATGAGCAGGGGGGATAACACAAAAAGAAATATTCTTTCTTTTTGCAAGAAGTACAGGATTTTAAGCTTTCATGGAATGATGGCAATGGATCTCATGGAGCGCCTCCCGCTATATGGGGAAATTGACGGAATCATGGAGCGAGCTATTCTACATATAATAGGAGAATCCACGAATCCGTCATTTTTCATATTAGAGAGTAAGGATTTTCACCAAAGCCTTACGTGCAAAGAAAAGAAACGGAAATTATCGGTAGGGGGCAGAAGCAGCTGCCGGCTCTTAAATGATTTTAATTGCGGAAAGGAGCTGGAGCATCTTGCCCGCTTTGCGCTTCTTACCAATCTCAGGCATATCATTGGCGGCCAAAAGCATTTCTTTGAGATATTGGAAGAATATTATGAAACAGAAATCTATGAGAAGTGGAAAAGGGATATTCGCTATATGGCAGATTACTACCCGCAGAGGTGCTCGGAAGAGTTCTGCCCATACTGTGAGGAATGTAATCATGCAGGAACCATTGTGGATACCCTGGCAATGGACCGCAAGATTTATAGGGAAGAGGAGCAATATTACTCCTTAGAAGAAGCAGCAGAATGTCTGAAAGAAAATCTGGAGCAAGCATTTTTAAGCTATGCTTTTGGGATACATCTTATCCGGGCACAGACAGCAATTGGGAAAACCACAGCATATATTGACTTAATTATGAAATATCCGGGGAAAAAGTTTTTGATAGCGCTGCCTACAAATGTGTTGAAAAGGGAAGTGGCGGACAGAATAAAAAGAGCGGGAATCAGTGAGAAAGAGTTTTTTATGACAGTCAGCACACAGGGAAATCCCTTTTTTCCAAAAGAGCTCCAGGAAGCTATTGCAGATGCTCACAGCATGGGATTCCATAACATGACAAAGAAGCTGGTGATGGAATATTATAACGAAATAAAGGATGATCCAGATAAGCGGGCAATAGCAGAAGAATGTGAGGTCTTGCTAAAGGGCTGCGAGGCATTTAAGGGAAAACGGGTCATTATTACCACACACGCATATTTTTTACAGATGCGCCCGAAAGCTTTAGAGGATTACACCGTTATCATTGATGAAGACATTTTACAGCTGCAGATTTTCAATAAAATCTATAAGGTTTCGGAACAATGCCTGGAAGAGCTGGCGGAAAAGAAGGTTCCCATCTATTCTGATATTGCAGCGGAAATACGGAAAGCAGAAGCGGGAGAATACAAAAGGATAGCCCCGAACCCTTATGTGCCGCCTCTTACGGAAGAACAGCTAAGCACACTGGAATATGCTGGAGGATATAACATCATTGATTTATGCCTTGCAGGAGCCTTTGTAAAAACACAGAGCAGGGAATCCGGGGAGATGGTCATTCAATATTTCTGCCCTCAAAAGCTGCACCGGATGAAGTATATCGTACTGTCGGCCACATTGAACGAGAATATCTATAAAAGTTATTTTGGAGAACAGCTGGAAGTTTATTCCTATCCTGAGAAGAAAGCAGCATATGAAGGAAAGCTTATACAATATACCTACCACTCGCTGGGAAGAAGAGATCTGTCAGAGAAAAAGCAGGTCTTTTCTTTTGTAAAGAACTTGCTGGGGACGGTAAATCCAGAGATCATTACCTTTAAAGAAAGCAGAAGCATCCAGGGCGTTGGGGGAATGAATACGAAGAATCTGCATTTTGGAAACGCAATCGGAGTAAACTCCCTGAAGGGGCGCAGTATAGGGGTAGTAGGGACACCTTTTAAAGCGGAAGAGGCATATAAGCTTATTGCCTGTTACCTGGGGGCGGATGTGAACCGGAAGGAGGATAAACGGCCCAGGCCCCGGAGAGTAACGTATAAGAAGTGCAGTTTTCTTCTTACCACTTATCAAGAACCGCTGCTCAGGGAGATTCAAATGTATGGGTTGGAGAGTGAAATGGAGCAGTGTGTGGGAAGGGCGAGACTTTTGAGGAAACGTGTACGGTGTATGTGTGTTCAGCGTTTCCGTGTGAGCAGGCGGAGATTCATATGGAGGATTATTTGAAAGATATCACTTTTTGATACATGCGTTTATGCCCCTTAAATATCTAAAAATAAAATGACTCTTTTCTATAGATACCAGTTGAATAGAACAAATCTATGGCCTATAATATATATATATATATATATGAATAGAGAAAAAGCGTATTTCCTGATAGAATCATTGACAAAGATAACAATTAAACCCGAATAATATGTATTAATAGGGTACCTGTAGGGTAATAAAAGGCAAAATAGTAAGGAGGTTCTGAAATTTGATAACAGCAGAATTGACAAGAAAGATAAATTCGCTTCCTCAAGAGTCTTATCATAAGGTGGAAGATTTTGTGGAACAATTGCTTGTTTTTGGGGAGCAGTCCAAGAAAGAGTGTGCTTTCAAAATTTTTATGGATAAAATGAACGCTGCAGAACGGTCGATACAGGAAAATGGTTACTACACAGAGGAAGAGGCCGAGGAAGAACTGGAAAAAATATGACGCAGCGGAAAATAGTTTATTCGGAGATTGCTTTATCTAAACGTAAAGCAATGAAGCGAGATATAAAGATAAAGTATGGTAAGGAGAGGGCGAATAAGTTTTCGAAGCGTGTTTCCAAAATGCTCTCAGAACTAAAAAGATTTCCCCAAATGGGTATTTCCATGCGGAATAAATATGGATTGGATTGTGACTACTATATGTTATTTGTAGAACATAATTACTTCATTTACCGTATTGAGGACAAAGTAATCTTAATTCTTGAGATATTTAATGAAAAGGAAGATTTTATGTTTCAGTTATTTGGTATCATGACTACTTCTCAGGAGACTTTGGATTATTGGGGAGAATGAGAAATAAGTAAGCTTTAAATAAACTACTGGCGGCACATTCAGACAGAAAGCCGCCAGTAGTTTATTTTTCAGAATACCTGCTGCTTTGTAAGGCTTTTAAGGATAAAGAAAGAGACCAGTCTTTTATGTATAAGGACCAGCCTCTAGGAACGCTCTTCTTTTGTTTCCTCAAATAATTCACCTACCGGAACCTGTAAGATGCGGGTGAGTTTTTCCAGGGTCTCGAACCGGATAGCGGAGGTTTCATTTTCAATGATATTTTTAAAGTTCCGATAGCTCATCATATCCATCCGTTTGTACAGCCAGTACTTGGTGTGTCCCTGTTCTTCCAGTATTTCTAATATGCGCAGTCGTATCATGATAAAATTCTCCTTTTTCATATTTTAGCAGATATCCTCCTTAAAAATAACTCATTTTAAAACAATTCATTTATAAGTATGCCATTTATAAACAATGTTTTTATATAAAATATATGGTTACATATAATCTGTATAGATAATATAATAAATGTAGTAAAAATCGTGATCGCATATAGAAATCTACTTTGCCGGAGCCTGAAAAAGGCTGTGGCTTAAAAAATGTTGAAAAATTTTCCTAATTTTCCTGCATGGACAAGAACTGTCTAAGGCAATTGGTATAATAAAAGAAAAAACTAAATGCAGGAGGACACGATGAATAATGTCAAATGGAAGGTAACTAGGTTCTTCGCTTTTTTTGTAACAGTGACGGCCGCAATAAATATGATCTGTATGATATTGCAGTATTTCAGCCTGAAACGTATGTACCGGACAGAGAAAGCTTATCTGGAAAACAGAGTGGAAGAAATGCAGATGAAGTTTGATGTAGATGAGACTTTGCGGAAGAAGTACAGAAAGCATGGAATGATCTAAGGGAGGGAAGCAGAATGAAGAGGATTAGCAAAGGAATGGTTATGACAGCCGTTTTCACGGCGATTTTCAATATCAGATGCATAAGGGCACATTATAAGGCGATCAAAACGCGCAATCAGAAGAGGGAGAGCCTTCAGGCTATTGCAGATTACAGAAGAAAAAGGCTGGATGAAGAATGGGAGACCTGTAATGAGATGATAGAGAAAATGGAAGAGACCGCAAAGAAACCTGTGCAAAAACCGAAAAAGAAAAAGACTATCTTTTCAAGAAATATTTCTTTAGGGAAACAGTATTTCAAGCTTTGCGGGGATGCGGTTCTGGGAAAAGTATAAGGCTCTTCATAAAGTATAGTAGGAGATATTTTTAGGAGGAGAGGGTATGGAACAGGGAAGCGAAACGGCAGAGGGGCTTATGCTATTGTAGAGGTAGGGGAATTGGATCGTTTGAAAGCAACAATAAAGCTTTTGACAAAATTAGAGGAAGGGGAGCAGTCTGCCAGAGAAAAAGGTTGGTTGACAGCAGATGAGGTAGAGGCTGCATTGGAATGATAGGATGCCGAAATTGATTTATGCCCCAAAAGCACTGGATGATTTACAGGAAATAAAAAAATATATTTCCGGGCAGTTTGGAAAAGACAAAGCAAAGACCTGTATCAAGAAAATTACATCAATACTCAGACAACTGGAATTGTTTTAAGAAGAAGGTCCTTGTTTGGAAAAGATGATAGATTACCCAACAGACTATCATTATCTGGTTGTAAAGCCTAATTATATTTTTTATCGAATTGAAAATGATACGGTGAGGATTATACGTATTTTGAATGAAAAGCAGGATTTACTTCAAATACTTTTTGGAATTAGCAGTATCTCAGATGAGGGTGAAAAGGATTGGGACAGAGACGAATGGTAGAGAGAAAATAATAGAGTTTTTGCAAAAAGTAGCGTTTTTTAATCATATATTATATTCGTGAACAGGCAGAGGGCGAGAAGCTCTCTGCCTAAAATATTGTGAATTTTCAGGAAAGGGGTAATAAGAAAAGATGGAAAAGGAGGAGTAGTAGGGGAAAAGTAGTTGGCGGGCAGTGACAAAAAACTATGTAAAGGCCAATTACTCGCATATAGAAGGTCTGCTTGACGTTCTGCACATTGACTTTGTAGTATAAAAAAGATATAATATATTAAAAATATTACTACGAAAATACAGAGGAGGTGCTGTTATGACGATACGTCCGTCGGCTGCAATCCGTCAGAATTATAATGAGATTGCTGATATATGCAGAAAGACTGAAGAACCAGTATTCCTTACCAAAAACGGAGAGGGAGATCTGGTTGTTATGGATATTGAAACCTTCAACAGACGGGAGGCGATGCTGAAACTCAGAGAGGAACTGCTTGCCGTGGAAGAAGACAGGCTTGTAGGCAGAGGAGGATGTACCCCTGATGAGCTGGAAGCTTATCTTGATGACATCATTGCGGGGGCGTAACATATGGCAGAAAGTATGAAATACAAAGTCATTGTCTCCGACAAGGCAAAAAGGATTCTGGGAACTCATATCCGCTTTATGGCACAGGTCAGCAAAGAAGCAGCGGCAGCAAAAAAGAAAGAGATTATGGCTGCCATACGTTCGCTGTCCCAAATGCCACAGCGTTTTCCGTTTTTTGAAGAACTGTATATTGTGCCAAATAAATATCACAGGATGTTTGTTGAAAAATGGTATCTTGTTCTTTACCAGATTCAGGATGATACGGTTTATGTAGAATATATCCTTGACTGCCGTAAAGATTACGGCTGGCTCATTCGATAACATCAGAGTAAAAACAAATTGTATTTGAAATCGTCACTTTTTTTCAAGGTGGCGATTTTTTTCTTTTAACAATAGACAGGATGTGTCCAAGTTGTTTGGTATAATCAAAAAAGATAAAAAGAATATTTACAAGGATAGCAGATGATTTTATGTGTGAAACACTATTGGATAAAAATATGACAAGGGAGGGATATATCTAAATTGAATACCAGGGGAGAATTGACTTTTGAGTATATAAATAAGAATATCACAGTTGCAAATGGAAAAACCCAGATATTTAAAGACAAAAAGCTGGTTCTTGAAGCAAAAATAACGCTTATGGATATGGCAATCCTTATCTTTGAGAATTGTGATATTTCTGTTGAAGATATACCAGGAGAGATAATAAACTGCTGCGGAAAAGAGGGAAAGTGTATACTTGTTTTTTTTAAGAATTGTACCATTCTGATATGCTCCCCTTATGGTAGACAGATGAAATAATAAAACTGTCACTATAAGGAGGAGCATATTTTATGGGACAACATTCAAAATACTCTTTTGAAATGAAATTAGATGCCGTTACAAAATATTTGGAG
>CAJTAT010000021.1 GCA_910574475.1 Clostridia bacterium
TTTTTACGCCCTACCGCGCTTTACATTTTGCCTATTCCTGGTAAAAAAATAAATGCGGCAGAGGCTTTAATACCTCTTGTCGCATTTAATTTTAAAACTTATCAATTATTAAATCTTTATCACTATCATACTGGCTGTATCTAGAATTGTCAATTCTTTCTAGAAATAAAAATTCTTGCCATATCCGCATTTATCTATTTCAAACTTAAGATCATTCCCAATTGTGTATAGTATAGCAAGTTTTCAATGTAGGTTCAATCCTAAAATTTAGATTAAAACACAAAAAAAGCACCGACCCCGCGGTCTGTTCCGCAAAACCAGTGCCCTGCATGCGCGATCAGGGGTTCGAACCCTGGACACCCTGATTAAGAGTCAGGTGCTCTGCCAGCTGAGCTAATCGCGCTTATCAATATATCTATTTTGCAATGCGAGATTTATTATAATAGATTGTTTAAGAAATTGCAAGCTTTTTTTTAATATTTCTTGATTTTTTTTTAGAATCTGTTTAAAATGGGCAATATAATTTTAGGAAAGAAGAGGAAATAACGTGAGACTCAAGAAGATAAAAGGGGCCGACGAGGCAGTAGAGGCCAGTAAGTACGTAGTACATGAAGAAGACAAGCAGTTTGGGAAATGGCATGAATTGTTTGGAAATCAAAATCCTATTCATATTGAAATTGGAATGGGTAAGGGGCGTTTCCTCATGGATCTGGCAAAGCAGAACCCTCAGGTAAATTATATTGGTATAGAACGCTATAGTAGCGTTCTATACCGTGCTCTTCAGAAGATGGAGGAAGAACCGCTTACCAATCTCTTTTTTATCTGTATGGACGCCAGTACTATTCATCAGGTATTTGCTCCCAGAGAGGTTGCAAGGATATATCTGAATTTCTCCGATCCATGGCCTAAGGATCGCCACGCTAAGCGACGTCTGACCTCTGTGGAATATTTAAAGCGCTATCATATAATCTTAACCCCAGAGGGCCTTGTAGAGTTTAAGACAGACAATGAAGCTCTATTTGATTTTACTTTGGAGAGTGTGGCGGCCGCAGGATGGAAGCTTTCTGGCTGTACTCGCGATCTGCACCATGACTTACAGATGAATCAGGGAAATGTTATGACAGAATATGAGGAGCGGTTCTCTACTAAGGGGAATCCTATCTATAAGTTAATTGCTTACCGATAACTTTGTGATTTTTGATATATTGTCTGTATTTTCAGAAATTTCACACTGAAATTCGATATTGACAATGTCAAGATAGTTTGTCCCTTTTTTTGATTTAAACTGCGATTTATTAGATTTGTACAAAACGTCTGTTTTGAAAATTACTATGTAAACTGGCATTTTTATATGTGGATCCTGTGGATAATGTGGATAACTTCGTTGATAACTTACTTTTCAGCCTTTTTTATCCATCAAAAATGTGGATAACTTTTGAAAAACCTCTGGATATTCCATGAAAATTTTTCCACTCCTTGAAAAGTTTGTGCATATTGCGAATTTGGATCTTTTGTAAAATTATTTTATAATTTATGTGTCTGAAAATAATATAAAATTTATTAAATAAAAAGATATTTTTGTGTGACAGAAAAATGGCGATGTAGCTTGTGCTACACCGCCATTACATATTTCCTAGAAAATTCTTCTTACACAGATGATACCTCTGTAATTTGCCGGGCTTGTGTATTTGATTCCTGTTGCTGCTGTACTTGCATGTACGATAGTATTATTTCCACAGTAGATAGCCACATGGCCGCTATAACATATAATATCGCCTGGCTGCGCGTCTGCAAAGCTTACACCGTATCCCACGCTTCTCATGGCACTTGAGGAATGTGGAAGGCTTACGCCAAAGTTTGCATATACACTCATAACAAATCCTGAGCAATCCGCTCCATTTGTAAGACTAGTTCCACCATATACGTAAGGATTTCCAACAAACTGGCTTGCAAATCCAGCAACTGCGTTTCCACTGCTGCTACCTGAGCCATTCCCAAGAGCCCCATTTGAACTCTGACTTTGTGCAGCGGCGGCTTTTCTTTTGCCTTCCTGCTTGGCTTCCTCTTCCTTCGCCAGCCTGGCTGCCTCTTCTTCCTTGGATTCAGCTTCCACGAAGTCTGTCCTCAACTCTACAAAGTCTGTGGACACCCATCCGTCGCCTTCCTCGATGGATACCTGAACCCAACCATCCTTTTCGTCTGTCACGGTCAGCTCTTCGTCTTCTCCAATCAGTCCTAAAATGCTGGAATCTGTATTTGCATCTGTTCTGACACGTAATGTTTCTGTATCTACTGTAGCAACCCGCTTCCCTACCTGCTGGGCAAGGGCTTCAGCATCTTCACCAGTTACTACATAATCACTTTTTACATATCCTGTAACACTACCAGAAGTGATTTTATACCAACCATCCTCAGCTTCCTCAATGGTTCCTGCTGACTCATTGTAAAGCTTTCCGAGAACCTCTCCGTCCTCTCCAGGTGTACTCCTTACATTAACATAATCATTCACCTGTGCAATGCAGATATTATCATATTCTGAAGGGGTCAGATAATCGACTATCTTCTCTTCTGCCTCCGGGTCAGAGGTATGGGCCTCGGTAATAATGGATGCAATTCCTTCTTCCCCTATATTTAGCATATTACTTGCCTCTGCCTTGATTCCTGCTGTCTGGAAACATACTGCTCCTGTCAGGCATAGCGCTGTCAATCTATGAATTTTCATGATTATCCTCCGTAAGGTCTGATTTAAATATTACAGATTTGTTAAGATTTATGAATGAATTATAACAGCATAATTACTTCTTGTCAATATCTTCTGGAAATATCTCATGGAAAACTTTACTATTGACAAACTAAATTTTTTTTGCAAAAATACGATAAACAGTAATCATTATCATTATCGAAAGGAGGTTCATATGCCAGCATTAAAACATAGTCGTCAGCGGGAATCTATCAAGAATTTTTTGACGTCCAGATACGATCATCCCACAGCAGATACTATCTATACAAATGTACGCCAGGAGTTTCCCAATATTAGTCTGGGTACTGTATATCGCAATCTTGCGCTTCTAACGGATTTGGGCGAGATTATAAAAATCACTACCGATGGGCCCGACCGTTTTGATGGACACGTGGAACCCCATTCCCATTTTATATGTAGAAAGTGCCATGCTGTTCTGGATATTAAGATGAAAAGTGAAGATTTTATTGACAAAGAAGCACAAAAATGCTGTTCTGGAGTTATTGAAGGTCATGTCACTCAATACTTCGGAGTTTGCAGTGAGTGCATAAAAGATTGATATGAAAAAATTTTAAAAATAATGCTTGACTAATGACAAAATCTATGTTAGATTAAACTTAGTAATAGGAATCATTCCTATTTTTAACAACATCATATTAACAAGTATTTTATAAAGAAAAGGAGATTTAATAAAATGAAGAAATTTGTATGTCAGGTATGTGGTTATGTTCATGAAGGTAATTCTGCTCCTGAGAAATGTCCTCAGTGCGGTGTAGGTCCTGATAAGTTCACAGAGCAGGCAGAAGGCTTAAGCTGGGCTGCTGAGCATGTAGTAGGCGTAGCAAAGGGCGTAAGCGAGGATATTCTGGAAGATCTGAGAGCAAACTTTAACGGAGAGTGCTCTGAGGTTGGTATGTATCTTGCTATGGCAAGAGTTGCTCACAGAGAGGGCTATCCAGAGATCGGTCTGTACTGGGAGAAAGCTGCTTATGAAGAGGCTGAGCATGCCGCTAAGTTTGCAGAGCTTCTGGGCGAAGTAGTAACTGACAGCACCAAGAAGAATCTGGAGATGAGAGTTGCCGCTGAGAACGGCGCTACTGCTGGAAAGTTTGATCTGGCTAAGCGTGCAAAAGCTGCAAATCTGGATGCTATTCATGATACTGTTCATGAGATGGCTCGTGACGAGGCTAGACATGGAAAAGCATTTGAAGGTCTGTTAAAGAGATACTTCGGTTAAGAAGAAATGCTGTAAAATCAATATTTTTGAGGATTTAAGGGTATGTTGGAGTAATCTGATATACCCTTATTTTTGTGCAAGCGGTTGTGTTTGGATGTGGGTTTCAATTTTCATTTTTCATTTTCTTTAGAGAAACACACACCTTGAAATGTGGGTCTGCGTTTTACTGAAAATGCAATAAAAAAGAAGGTTAGCTGCTCTTTCACCCATAACCAGCTATCCCTCTTTATTCTCCTTTGTCTGAAAGTCATTGTCTTTTATAAATTCTGCTATGTCTTGTATCTGACAGTCTAATATATTACACAACATGTTAATAGAATGTGTGCTGATGCCCTCATTATTCCGTAACCGCTGCAAAAGTGATTTGCTTATATTGTAGTCTGTCACTAAATTATACTGACTAATTCCCTTTTTCTTCAGGGTTTCCCATAATCGGTCATATATTATCATAGGTTCAACAAAATTTATTGTCTCCTTTCTCTTGCATATTTTTAATTTTAAGTCTATAATAGGTTTGACCAAATGGTCTATTTTCAGACCCTAAACAAAAGGAGAAAAATATTGTGAAAAAGAAAACGGTAGTATTAATGTTTGCACTGGCATTGTCTTTATCTGTTGTGGGATGTGGTAATCAAACAACAACAGCAGAAGAACCGCAGCAAGAGCAAATGGAAGTAGAAACGGAACAGCCCGAACAGACAGAAACAGAAATGGAAGAGCCTCAACAGGAGCAAGTAGAATTAGAGACAGAAGAACCACAACAGGAAGAAAGTGTAGAAGCAGAACCCGTATATTCTAGTCCCGACGAATTATATGAAAATGCACTTTCTGTATTAGATGAGGTAATAGATACAGAAAAACTTTATACAAGTGAAGAATTTGCAGAACTTCTTCCACAAATTTTTGATAAAATAGACGATATAACATTCAATCCCGATTTAGTGGCTGATGTAACCGAATCACAAGCCTGTATAAGTCTGCATGGTGCCGCAATGAAAGACACTTTTCAACAGCTTTTCTTTCATATGTATTTAGGAATGGGTGATGTCAAGGAAGTCGGAATAAAAGAAGTTGAGAATGGTACTGGTACATTAAAAGAAAACGAAATAAGATTCGCAATAAATTATGCATTTTATGAATAAGTATATTTTCAGAGGTCTCGGAACAAAATCCGAGACCTCTTTTTATTCTTCCATTTTAAAGAATAATTTTCTTGTTTCATTATAGAATGAATAATTTATCAATAAGATACTGGATAATTGCTCATTTGGCCTCTTTGGGGCAGTAATCGGTTCACAAATTATAATGCAAATCAAAGCCGTTTCAGAAATTAGAAGTATTAGCAAATTCTACATATAACATTCATGTTAATTATCACAATGCCGTTACACCCCTTTCTCGCCGAAATGGTGGGGGGAAAATCAGAAATGCTATGCTTTCTAAAGTTAACTATAAAAAGCTCCTGGAAATCAGAAAAAGAAGATTATTGAAGATTTTTTAAATAAAACAGGTCGTGTCTGCCCTATTCAGACAGGCTCGTTACAACAGGCTTTCAAAGGAACTAAGTTTCTGACAGAGGACAAAATTAAAGAGGCTGTTTTCAAAAGAGGTATTAAAAATTTTGCTTACATACTGCATAATAAAGACACTTATACAAAGGATGATGAAAAGAAAAACCTTGAACACAAAGCAGGCACTTTAAAAGAACCTCATTGGCATATTTGCTTGCAGTTTAAAGATTCCCAAAACACAAAATATGTTGCAAAATGGTTTGATATTGAAGAACAATATGTAAATAAGTCCAGTTCGGGCATTATGAAGATATGCTGTTATATTTAATACACAAAAATAGTTCTAAGAAATTCCAATATGGTATTGATGAAGTCCATGCAAATTTTGATTATGCTCAATTTATCCAAAATCCCTTGCAAAGCATATTGCAGAATGTAAGCTAATTATCATTACTTGTATTCATAATATGGAAGGATTTTATAATAATCTATTTTCAGAACAGAACGAGCCTTTATTACAATTTAAGAGAAGATGTAAAACTTTCCTTGAATTAAATCCGCACACTGTCCGTTCTTATTATTTTGATAAAGCCTGTTAAGGTTCCATTCTAAAATAGAGGTGGAAAGGTGGAAATATAAATATCTATTCAATAAAACTTCCTAAAAACCTCTATATTCCTCAATATTTATTACATCTGCCATTTTACCTCATTAGGCCTGTGTTTCAATGTGGGTCTCTTAAATGGGAATAGCCGAAAAAGCCCATAAAATAAACATTTTTCAATTTATTCTATGACGAGGCTCGTCATGGAAAAGCGTTTGAAGGACTTCTTAAGAGATATTTTGGCTAAGAAGAAATGCTGTAAGATTAACATTTTTGAGGATTCAGGGGTATGTTGGAGCAATCTGACATACCCTTATTTTTGTGTTTGAGTGCGGGTTTTGATTTCAAAATATTCTTGACATTTTAAGATGTAAAGTATAATATATATATAACTACACATAGTATTTAATACTACTTATTAAAATATAGATGTTGAGAGGAGATGTTTTTTATGAAATTTGCAATTAAAGATCCCGGCAGCGCCATCACTCATTTCATTGGTATGCTTATGGCGGCCTTTGCCGCCACTCCTTTGCTGATACGAGCAGCCAATAATCCTGACCAGATTCATCTGGCTTCTCTGAGTATTTTTATTGTGAGTATGATCCTGTTATACGGAGCCAGTGCCACTTATCACACCCTGAATCTTTCTGAGCGCTCTAATAGAATTCTGCGCAAGATAGACCACATGATGATCTTTATCCTGATAGCTGGCTCTTATACGCCCATCTGTCTCATTGTTCTTGGAGGAAAGATAGGATATGGTCTCTGTGCACTTGTTTGGAGTATTGCCTTGATTGGCATTGTTATTAAAGCTTTTTGGATTACTTGTCCCAAATGGTTTTCGTCAATCTTATATATTGCCATGGGCTGGGTCTGTGTATTAGCCTTTACCCAGATATTGAATTCTCTGTCCCCGGCTGCTTTCGGCTGGCTGCTGGCAGGAGGTATTATCTACACAGTAGGAGGCATCATTTACGCCCTGAAGCTTCCACTTTTTAATTCCAGGCACAAATATTTCGGTTCACATGAAATCTTTCATCTGTTCGTCATGGGCGGTAGCGTATGCCATTTCATTATGATGTATGTATTTGTAGCCCCCATGCCCATCTAATTAAGGTATACCCAGAGGGCACACCGTATTTAAGAACGCTTCGCGTTGTAAGATTAAGGTATACCCAGAGGGCACACCGTATTTAAGAACGCTTCGCGTTGTAAGATTAAGGTATACAAACAAGGGCCTCTTCGCTATAATGTAGATAGCAAAGGGGCTTTTTTATGACAAACTATACTTATATTCTGCGGTGTGGAGATAGCTCTCTCTATACTGGATGGACCAATAATTTAAAAAAGCGGTTGGCGGAGCACAGCCTGGGGAAGGGTGCCAAATATACACGGGCGCATCTTCCCGTTCTTCTTGTATACTACGAGACCTTTGATACAAAAGAAGAAGCTATGCGCCGGGAGGCCGCCATCAAAAGATTAAGCCGTCCTGAAAAAGAACGGCTTATCGCTTCCAAATCTATATTAAATTTATCTGAATTTCAAAACTTTACTGGAGAAGAGGCATAGGATCCACGCTCTCTCCATCCTTGCGTATCTCAAAGTATACATTGCAGCCTTCTTTGGTATAAAATCTGGTTGGCTGGCTGATGTAACCAATGGTTTCTCCTGCTTTTATATAATCTCCTTCATTTACAGTCAGCTCTTTCAACTGTCCATACACCAACTGATATCCATTACCAATATCCATGGTAACAGTTGTACCTGTCTCCTCGAGGGTTTCTATAGCCTCCACTCTACCCTGTGCACTGCACATTACTCCTTCATTTTCGCTTCCCTGAATGATCACGGCTGGATTATACTTGTACTGATCTAATGTAGCAAAATAAATAGACTTGTCCATACTATAATCTAAA
Source organism: Clostridia bacterium (assembly GCA_910574475.1). GTDB lineage: Bacteria > Bacillota > Clostridia > Lachnospirales > Lachnospiraceae > Laedolimicola. The sequence goes on from CAJTAT010000021.1 coordinate 8,012, forward strand.
AGAATATTGCCTGCTACTGGCCACAAAAGTTTGTCCATATCAGGAGAAAAAGAAAGTGTGGGCTCTTCTGTCATTGCTTCAGCTTCTAGAGCCTCAGGAGACTCATAGATTACAAGATCCTCTACCTCTGCAATCTCTTCTTCCTCAAATTCACTTTCCAGCTCTGCATCTACAATATTCTTTCTTTCCATAATATCTATATCAGCAGATGCTGTCTCTTTCTCTCGTGTCGCTGTTGCAGAAGCTGCCTCCTGCTTTTTCTCTTCCTCAGGTTCCTCTTTCTTTACCTCTGTCTTTTCTTCTACTTTTTTTTGGGCCTGTTCTTGTATTTTTTCCATCCTTTGCTCTTGTTCCTGCTCCTGCTGATCCGTCTTCCCCACTGTATACATGCCAATCATGGTGATAACGGCAAGAAGGCAGAGACTGAAAGCTACTGTTACAGTTCTCCCTCCCAAAAATGTACCTTTTTTCTTTCTTTTTACTGTCATAAGCTTCACCTCTATACTAATTTTCCACACGTTTCGCTGTGCTGCTAACCATAGCATAGCCACTTTAAGAGAAGCTTATACATTCCACATTCTTATAAAAATATGATAATATTTCCAGACAAGTCCACCCATTCTGAGCTTGTAAATTTGCCTGATAAATACTAAGTCCCAAGCCGTGTCCCAGGCCTTTTGTAGTGACTCTCACTCCTTCTTCCACAGATTCCACAGTAAAACAACTGGAGTTCAGATGGTAGCGATCTCGAAATTCCTCTCCTGCCAAAGTTTCCTCTCCCAGACGGATCTCTGTCACATACCCTGACTCATCTCTGGAAAGAATTTCTGGAACATTCTGTATAGAAAGGGTTTGAATCTCCAGATAATCTTCGGACCTCAAATCGTCTGTACATTCCACTGCTTCCAGATAAGAATAGGAATCTCCCAGCACCTGTCCGTCTCTCGTCTGACCAGCACTCACTGCGTGATAGGGCAAATCAAGGGGTTTTCCCTCTAAAGTCAAAATCTTGCCTGCAGTTTCCTCTACTACCTTCTGGATTTTTGCTTCAAACCGATCAAATTGATCGTATCCCCACATCTTTTCCAGTTCCAGAGGGCTATAGTAAGTAAAACCCATTTCTGCCAGATCTTCCTCCCTGATAGCCTCTGCAGCGCTAACCAAATCCTCTTTTTGATAGAATTCCATGCTTTTTCTCAGCAAATTTGTTCGAATAATTACAGCTTGTGATTTCAGAGCTTCCTCCTCACAAGTAGCTGGCATCTGCCCTGGCAAAATTCCCTTCACATACTCTTCTATGCCTGGTTCTTTTGCTTCATCTGACAGTCCCTTCATACTTCCTGTGCGAAATACCACCGCCACATAGGGAAGTAAAATTAAAATAATCAGAAGTGAAATCCCTGTTCTCATTCTTTCTCTCATTTTACATTTTATGAGCAGTGTTCAAAAATAGACGCAAAAGACCTGGAAACATAAATGTTTATGGTTAGAGGGAAGTAATTTCAGATTAGGCGGTATAGCCCCGATTACAAGGGCTGTACCGTCTTTTCGATTTCCTATGCGCCTTGCCGTTTCGGCTGCGTGACAGAAAGGAAATTGATTTCCCCTACAAAGTTGAAAACAATATCTACTTTCTGTACCCGTTTCCCGTCCACCTTTTCCGGCGCATGGACTATGATTTTCTTGATAAATTCATTGACGATTGCGGGGTTGAGTTCTTTTATCCCCACATACTTGCGGATAATTGCGGCGAAGCTGTCAAAATCGCTCTTGTTCTGTTCGTAGGTATCGACTTCCTGCTGGTCTGCCTTGACCTTTTCTTCCAGTTCCCGCTGTTCCGCTTCATACTCTGCGGACAGCTTCCCGTATTGCTTTTATAGTTGGAACAGCGGTAATGGTCTTGTGAACCGTTAAAACTTTTGCAAGTGGCGAAGTGTAATTTACTCCCACAATCCGCACAATATACCAAGCCAGAAAACAATCCCTGTCTGTCCGCTTTTGTGGGGCGGCGTTTGAAAATACAACAGAGGCAATATTAGGTCTAATGATGTTCAGATGACTATGCTTCTATCTCGTCAACAAGCCTTTTGAGCTTCTTTGAATCATACAGCTTTCTCAGGTTTGTTTCATTTGTAGGGATTTCATAGGCATTATGGATAATCCTGTCCATGATGGAATCCGCCTACGTCCCTCCTCCGAGCCTGTTATGCCATTCATCCACAGGATACTGTCCGACAAAGATTGTTGAGTTATTGCCACTGCGTTGTTCAAACAGCTCATAGAGGTTCTTGGCATCCTTTTCAGAAATATCATTCCATGATTTGTCCGATTGTAAGAATAACGCCTGTACTTCAGCGACGGTATTTCTTGATACACCTAAAACTTTTGACACCTCCCTTGCGCTTAGATTTTTTCCCAGAAGTTCCAGAATACTTCTGACTTTTGTCTTCTTAAACATAAAAAGACCTCCCTATAGATTATTTGGTGATACTGCATCAGCAGTTCTCCAAGAATAACTATAAGGAGATTTATAGTGAAATCAAATATGTGTGCTGCCACAATATGTTGTGGTGGCTCTGAAAGTGGAAAATACCATTTCCGGGTGGCTCTGAAGCGGGAAACTGGTGGCTCCCAAGGGGGATAATATTCACAAGGAAACCATGAGCGACAAAATCAAGCGTATGCTGAAAAACGAGATACGGCAGATGTGAAAAAACGATAACGGCAAGAAGCCGGGATTCAGAAATGCGCTGGCTCCCGGCTTGTAAAATCAGGAGGATTATGGTAGTATGAAGATACAAAAACGAAAGGGAAAGCAGGTGGGAAGATTGACAGTGACGGAACAGATAGACCAGAAACATCAGGAAGATTTACAGAGGCTAAGAGGCTTTCGCCTGCTTGATGATGATTTCCTCACAAAGTGTTTTGAGGGAGATACGGCAAGCATAGAACTGGTATTGCGGATTGTACTGGAAAAACCGGATTTAAAGGTGCTGGATATCCGCACCCAGGTATTTGTGGACAACCTGCTGAACCGTTCAGTGAGGTTGGATATTCTGGCTACAGACAGCACAGGGGCAAAACTGAACGTGGAGGTACAGCGCTCCGACAAAGGAGCCGGGAGAAAAAGAGCTAGGTACAACAGCAGCATGATGGACGCAAACCTTTTGAAGAAAGGCGAGGACTTCTACAAGCTGCCGGAAACGTGGGTAATCTTTATCACAGAGAATGACGTAATGGGAAAAGGGCTGCCACTCTATCCGATTGAGCGGTGCTTTTTAGGAACCGGGGAAAGATTTGAGGACGGTTCGCACATACTATATGTAAATGGCGCTTACCGTGGAGATACGCCAATCGGGAAGTTAATGCATGACTTCTCCTGCACAGACGCAGCGGATATGTACTATGGGACACTGGCAGACAGGGTGAGATTTTTCAAAGAGAGTAAGGAGGGAATCGAGATTATGTGCCGGGCTATGGAAGATATGAGGAATCAGACATTGAAAGAAGGAGCAATCAATTCCGCAAAGAGAATGTTAGCAGATGGGATTTTGACACTTGAAAAAATTGCGGAATACGCAGGACTTCCACTTGACGAAGTGAAAAAACTGAAAGCAGAACGGACAGCATAGTAAGACCATAGGCCGGGAATCTAGAAACAGGTTCCCAGCCTTATTTTTTTGTCCTGAAATGTAAATTTTTGTGAATTTGATTAACAAGTCCTTTACAAAACGTCACTGGAGGTACCGTCGTGTTATTCTTATATCCGCAAAATCAGACAAACTATTTTCTGTCAAAAAACGCAGTGTTCGTTTAAGGGATATACTACCCATGAATATGAACTGTCAAATCATTTAGTATGTCTTGATAACTCGTATTACTCAAATGCTTATGCCGCTTTATGCTGTATGGGCATTTATTGTAATAGCCCCCTACTGGGAAGTAGGGGGTGAGAGAAAATGAGATATTCTGAACAGTTCATGGAACATATCGAATATGCTTTCCATGCGTTCTGCAAGATTGTCCTGCGCCATGAAGCAATTAACACATGGCGAGATTTGAAGCGGAAAGAAGCAAGAGAAATATCCCTTGACTATCTGATGTCAGAACGATATTTTGAACCGTCTGATATGGACAGCTACTTTGAAAAACAAGATAAGCCGACTGTATTTATTGTGTTGGGAAAGGAAGTTATTGTTGATGATAAAGGCAACGGCATTATCAAAATTGCCGGAGTTAAGGCGGGAAGTTTTGTTGCTTTATTACTTCGTTGGCTATCGTGATGAAGCCATCGGCAGACAGTACGGACGTTGCAGAAGTACGATAAACCACAGAAGAAATGTTGCGCTGAAACAGTTACGAAAAGAATGGGAGAAATTGAAACATGAGGAACAAAAAGCCGTTGCCGGAGAGCTGGAAGCGGTAGACGCAGTGTTGCGGCACTATACCGCATACATCAAATATCTGTCTATGTATAAAGGGCATATCAATGACGATACGCAGGATAGATTAAAGGCAAAATTGATTGAAGCCATATTGAAATTCCGCTTCGACCGATAGTAGGTAGCAAAGTCAGCAGACTGCTTTCGCCCTCAATCTATTATGGGGATTGTTACGCAGTAGGGGTTATTTTGTCCTTGATTTATGCGGCTTTGCGGGTATTGAAGTGGCGGGGTAAGGGTTTTATATGTCTGCTCTCAAAAACGGTGTTCTATTGCGTAACAGAAAAGCAGAGAACCGCCCACTAATGAAAGTGAAATGTTCTCTGCTTTTGCTTGCACCCTGTTTGTCAGCGTTGATGATAAGTTGCTGTGAATACTTCCTTATCAACGTAAAACTAAATGTTTCCAGGTCTTTTTACTTCTATAAAATCCTTATAATTCTACAGTAATCTTATCCAGATGCCAGATATCATCCACATAATCCTGAATGGTCCGGTCAGAAGAGAACTTTCCGCTGGAAGCTGTATTCAAAATAGCTTTCTTAGCCCATCCTTTTTCATCCCGGTAGAGCTCCTCAATGTACTTTTGTGCATCGGCATAGGAACGGAAATCTTTCAGAATAAAGTAAGTGTCTGCCCGGTCACTGCTCTTTGTGTTCAACAAAGAGTCATAAATATCCCGGAAGCGCTCTGGATCATTGGGCGCATAGTAGCCGTTGATCAACTGCATCAGCACCTGGCGAATATCCTGGTCCGCATTGAAGATATCCATAGGCTGATAGCCGCCATTTTGCTCAAAGTTGATGACTTCATCGGAAGAGAGGCCGAAGATGACTGCGTTCTCCTCTCCCATTTCCTCTACCATCTCTACGTTTGCACCATCCATAGTTCCAATGGTGACAGCGCCATTCAACATAAACTTCATATTACCAGTACCAGACGCCTCTTTGCTGGCTGTGGAAATCTGCTCTGATACATCTGCTGCTGCAAAAATTAGCTCTGCATTAGATACCCGGTAATCCTCGATAAATACTACTTTCAGCTTTCCGTTGATGGAAGCGTCATTGTTGATTACATTTGCCACAGAATTGATCAGCTTAATGGTCAGCTTTGCCCTGTGATATCCTGCTGCTGCCTTGGCGCCAAAGATAAAGGTTCTCGGATAGAAAGGCATCTCAGGATGCTCTTTAATCTTATTATAAAGGTACATCACATGAAGAATATTCAAAAGCTGGCGCTTATACTCATGGAGACGCTTTACTTGTATATCAAAGATGGAGCGTGGATCTACTTCCACTCCATTGTGATCCAGAATATATTTTGCAAGGCGCACTTTGTTCTGATATTTTATATTCATAAATTCCTGCTGAGCTTTTTCATCATCCGCATAGATTTTCAGCTTGCTCAGTTGAGACAGATCTGTAATCCATTCGTCGCCGATATGCTCTGTCACCCAGCTTGCAAGAAGGGGATTGCCGTGAAGCAGGAAACGGCGCTGTGTGATACCATTTGTCTTGTTATTGAACTTATTTGGCATCATCTGGTAGAAGTCTTTCAACTCCTGGTTTTTCAATATCTCTGTATGAAGCCGTGCCACACCATTGACAGAATAGCTTGCTGCAATAGCAAGGTGGGCCATCTTTACCTGTCCATCATAGATAATAGCCATCTTGCGGACTTTTTCCTGATCGCCGGGATATTTTTTCTCGATCTCAAGGACAAAGCGGCGGTTGATCTCTTCAATGATCTGATATACACGTGGCAACAGTCTGGAGAACAGCTCAATCGGCCATTTTTCCAAAGCTTCAGACATAATCGTATGGTTTGTATATGCACAAGTCTTGGTGGTCACTTCCCAAGCCTCATCCCACTCCAATCCTTCATTGTCAAGGAGAACACGCATCAGCTCTGCCACAGCTACTGTAGGATGTGTGTCATTCATCTGGAAGGTCGCCTTCTCATAGAATTTGCGAATATCCTTGTGATCCTGCTTGTATTTTTCAACTGCTCTCTGCACACTCGCAGAAATAAAGAAATACTGTTGTTTCAGGCGAAGTTCCTTGCCTGCCATGTGATTATCATTGGGATAGAGGACCTCTACAAGCAGCTTTGCCAAGTTTCCTTCCTCCACTGCTTTCTGATATTCACCCTTATCAAAAGAGTCCAGATGGAAAGAATTCATAGGCTCTGCATCCCAGATACGCAGGGTATTGACTACATTATTGCCGTAGCCTACGACTGGCAGATCGCAGGGAACTGCACGGACGCTCTGGTATCCTTTCTGGACAAAATGCTGACGTCCCTTTTCGTCTGTCTCCACATCCACATAGCCGCCAAACTTTACGATCTCTGTATATTCTGGACGGCGCAGTTCAAAGGGGTTGCCATTCTTCAACCACTCATCTGGAACCTCTAGCTGATACCCATCTTTAATTCTCTGTTTGAACATTCCATAGTGATAGCGAATTCCACAACCATATGCCACATATCCCAGTGTTGACAGAGAATCAAGAAAACATGCTGCCAATCTTCCCAGGCCGCCATTTCCAAGCGCAGCATCTGGCTCCTGATCCTCGATAAGGTTCAAGTCGCAGCCAAGTTCGCTCAAAGCTTCTTTCACTTCATCATAATAGGTCAGATTAATAAGATTATTCCCCAGAGCACGTCCCATTAAGAACTCCATGGACATGTAGTATACGATCTTGGGATCTTCCTTTTTCATCTTCTCCTGGGTGGCCAGCCACGCATCAATGATAGCATCCTTAGTAGCTAAAGATACTGCGTGAAAAATCTGCTGTTGGGTTGCCTCTTCCATGTTCTTTCTATAAAGGGTCTTTACATTGTAGACAACACTTCTCTTGAAGAGTTCCTTGTCAAAAGGTCTCTTGCTCATATCAATCTCCTCCTATACCTTAACTTTACAACGCGAAGCGTTTTTTAATACGGGATGCCCTTTCCCTTTGAGTATACATCAAAAACATATTCGTAATCGCAGGCAATTATTCTGGACGTTTCACACCCAATGTGACTTCTTCCCCATTGATGTTCCAATTCTTTATATAGCCATCTGCTTCACCCATTTTTACATCAACGGCCAATACCTCTGATTGAATCTCTTCCTTATGTGTAGTGAGAATCTCTGCAATCTTATCATTATCCTTGCAGTAAACCACAATCTTATCTGTCACTTCAAAGTCTGCTTCTTTTCGCATAGTTTGAATCTTGCTGATAATCTCACGGACGTATCCCTCTTCAATCAGAGCCGGTGTGAGCTTTGTATCAAGTACTACTGTTATCTCATTGTCTCCGTCTGATACATACCCTTCCATTTGAGCCATATCGATTAGCAAATCTGCTTCTAATAATACCACAGATGTGCCATTTACGTCAAACGTCAGATTTCCATTTTTTTTCAATTCATCCATGGCTTTATTGCCATCTACTTCTGCTAAATAGCCACGAATCCCATTTAGAATCTTTCCATATTTTGGACCTACTGTCTTAAGTTGTGGCTTAAAACTATAAGTGGTAAAGGCGCGCACATCGTCTGTAAAAGCTACCTTTTTTACATTTAATTCATCTGTAATAATTTCCTTGTAAAATTCTTCCAGATCATACGGAGCCTTCACAAACATCTGAGCAATGGGCTGCCGATTCTTAATATTTGCCGCATTTCTACAAGCCCGGCCCATAACAACGATACGAAGAACCTCATTCATATTCTTTTCCAGCTCTGGGTCTATCCATTCCTTATTCACCTCTGGAAAATCACACAGATGAATACTCTCAGGCGCCTCTTTATCAATACTGCGCACCATATTCTGATAGATATCCTCCGTCATAAATGGGATCATGGGTGCTGCTGCTTTGCAGATTGTCACCAGAGAAGTATAAAGGGTCATATAGGCATTGATTTTATCCTGTTCCATGCCTTTCGCCCAGAAACGCTCCCGGCTTCTGCGCACATACCAGTTACTCATATCGTCTACAAAATCCTGAAGTGTTCTGGCTGCTTCTGGAATCCGGTAGTTTTCCAGATCGTGATCTACCTCTTCCACTACAGTATTCAGCTTGGAGAGCAGCCATTTGTCCATGACACTTAAGGATTCATAATTGAGTCCATATTTTGTGGCGTCAAACTCGTCAATATTGGCATATAGCACAAAAAATGCATAGGTATTCCACAGGGTGCCCATAAACTTGCGCTGACCCTCTGTCACTGCTTTTCCATGAAAACGGTTGGGCAGCCATGGCGCACTGTTAATATAGAAATACCAACGGATGGCATCTGCCCCGTAGGTGGACAGGGCGTCAAAGGGATCTACAGCATTTCCCTTAGATTTGCTCATCTTCTGTCCATTCTCATCCTGCACATGTCCCAGGACAATGACATTTTCATAAGGAGCCTGATTAAATAGCAGGGTAGATTCAGCTAAAAGGGAGTAGAACCAGCCTCGTGTCTGATCCACTGCCTCGGAAATGAATTGAGCCGGGAATTGGCTCTCAAACAATTCCTTATTTTCAAATGGATAGTGATGCTGTGCAAAAGGCATGGCCCCTGAGTCAAACCAGCAGTCAATTACTTCTGGCACTCTGTGCATCTCTTTGCCGCACTCAGGACATTTGATGGTAATCTCGTCAATATAGGGGCGATGAAGCTCTACAGTCAGAGCCTTCTCATTGCCGCTCATCTCAAATAATTCCTGGCGGCTTCCGATGGAGTGTTGATGTCCGCACTCACATTCCCAGACATTCAAAGGCGTTCCCCAGTAACGGTTCCGGCTGATTCCCCAATCCTGAATATTTTCCAGCCAGTCTCCAAAACGACCCTTGCCAATGCTCTCTGGTATCCAGTTGATTGTATTGTTATTGCGGATGAGGTCTTCCTTTACGGCTGTCATCTTGATAAACCAAGATTCCCGTGCATAGTAAATAAGCGGGGTATCACAGCGCCAGCAGAAGGGATAATCATGTTCAAACTTCGGTGCTGAGAACAGCTTTCCTTCCTTATCTAAATCTTTTAAAATTTCAGGATCTGCTTTTTTTACAAACATTCCCGCGTAAGGCGTCTCTTCTGTCATATCGCCCTTGCCATCCACGAATTGTACAAAGGGCAGATCGTATTTTCTTCCTACCTGAGCATCGTCTTCACCAAAGGCTGGCGCAATGTGCACAATACCTGTACCGTCTGTCATGGTAACATAGTCATCACAGGTTACAAAATGTGCTTTCTTATGCTGCTTTTCCGCTGCTTCTCCGGTGCAGGCAAATAAAGGCTCATACTCTTTGTATTCCAAATCCGTTCCCTTATAAGATTCCAGGATTTCATAGGCTTCTTTCCCCTCTTCAGCCAGAGTGCCAAGTACCTTGTCCAAAAGTGCCTGCGCCATATAGTATACATAGCCGTCTGCCGCTTTTACTTTTACATAAGTCTCCTCTGGATTTACACAGAGACCTACATTGGAAGGCAGTGTCCACGGTGTGGTGGTCCATGCCAGGAAGTAGGCGTCCTCCCCAATCACCTTAAAGCGTACCACTGCGGACCGCTCCTTTACCGCCTTGTATCCCTGAGCCACTTCATGGGAGGACAAAGGCGTCCCACAGCGGGGGCAATAGGGTACAATTTTAAAGCCCTTATAGAGCAGCTTTTTATTCCAGATCTCTTTGAGCGCCCACCACTCAGACTCAATGTAATCATCGTGATAGGTTACATAGGGGTCATCCATGTCAGCCCAAAAGCCTACTGTGCCAGAAAAGTCTTCCCACATCCCCTTGTATTTCCACACACTTTCCTTGCATTTTGTGATAAAGGGGTCGAGACCATACTCTTCAATCTGCTCTTTTCCATCCAGACCCAAAAGGCGCTCTACTTCCAGCTCTACAGGAAGTCCATGGGTGTCCCATCCCGCTTTTCTGGGAACCATATAACCCTTCATGGTGCGATATCTGGGGATCATATCCTTGATTACACGGGTAAGCACATGGCCGATATGGGGCTTGCCATTGGCCGTAGGCGGTCCGTCATAAAAGGTATATGTCTCCCCTTCTTTTCTTGTATCCATACTTTTTTCAAAGATCTGGTTATCTTTCCAGAACTTTTCTACTTTCTTTTCCCGCTCAACAAAATTCAGATTCGTTGATACTTTTTCATACATCGTTTTCAACCTCCTGCACAAAAAAGCTCCCATCCTGTAAAAGGACGGAAGCTATGCTTCTTTTATACCACCTGTTACCCATGCCATCACATGTGTTTCCTGTTAACGGAGGAATACCGTCAGTGCCTAAGAATGACATTCTTTCAGCCTGCGACTCAAAAGTGATCTTCAGAAAAATCCTACTCGCACCGGGCTCTCACCATCCCCGACTCTCTTTGCCTTTCAGAATAATCCTACTCTCTTCGTCCCTGTCTTTTCATATCGCCGCTATTATAACCTTTTTTTGCGCTCTTTGTCAATCATTTGAAGAAGTTTTTATATTAGACCTTGCACCCGCTGAAAAAATAACTTATACTTTAAATATCGCTTTACCACGACAACAATTTAACGTATGTTTTTTATATAGTTTAGCAGAAATAATATTTTCTAAAGGAGCTTTTAAATGAAATTCTCATTTTCACATAAATTGGGGACAGCTGCTCTTGTACTTGCTGTCTTTAGTTCTGTTTGTTTCCAACCCATAGATTCCTATGCCGCCAAGAAAAAACAACCGACTGCTGCCGAAATTGCCGCTGCCGAGCAGGCAGAACGGGAACGGCAGGAGGCTTATGATAAAGCAGTTGATTCTAATGAAATAGAAAACTGGCCTCAGGGCCCACAGATCTATGCAGAGGCCGCTGTAATCATGGAGGCTGATACTGGCGCTATTTTGTACAACAAAGACATGGATATGCGCAACTATCCTGCCAGCATTACGAAAATTATGACAGCTTTGCTGGCGCTGGAGAACTGTTCTCTGGATGAAGTTATCACATACTCCTACTATGCAACCCATTCTATCGAGGCAGGCAGCAGTACTATCTATACCAAGGAGGGCGAACAATTAACAGTTGAAGAGTCTCTCTATGGTCTTCTGCTGGAATCCGCCAATGAGTGTGGCAATGGTCTGGCAGAGCATGTAGCCGGCTCTGTAGAAGCCTTTGTCGATATGATGAATGAGCGGGCCGCAGAGCTTGGTTGTACTGATACTCATTTTATGAATCCCCATGGTCTCCATGACGAAGAGCACTATACCACTCCTCGCGATATGGCTCTGATTATGCAGGCTGCCATACAGAATGAAAATTTTCTTCGTATTTCCGGCACAGCTAAATATGAGCTTGCTCCCACCAACATGGATGAAGAGATCTCTTATATGACCAATCATCATTCTATGATTGCCCCTTACAAGGGAACCACAAAATACCTGGATGATACAGTAATCGCCGGGAAAACAGGTGGAACCTCGGCTGCCAAGAATACTCTTGTGACCGCTGCCGAGCGAAATGGAATGACATTGATTGTAGTCACTATGCGAACAGCTTCTACCAATGAAAGGGGCGTTCCCCTTTTTACAGATACTGCTCTGCTTCTCGACTACGCTTCAGACAATTTTACCAAGTTGAATGTAGCTTCCAATGAAACAAACTTTTCTGTAGACAATTCCAGCTTTTTCCATACAGGAAGTTCCATTTTCGGCCGTTCTAAGTCTCTGGTCGAGATCAACAAAAGCGGAAATATTATTCTTCCAAATGAAGTATCTTTTTCTGACGCCTCACCAGAATTAACTTTCACAGACAATGAAGATTCTGATACGATTGCAACTTTATCCTATACTTACCAGGGAGTCCCTGTAGGCTCTGCGTCCATCCAGCTTGTTCAGTCTGAGCTCCAGGAATTTACTTTTGACAGAATAACAGGGGAAGAAGAACCTGAGTCCGAAGACCAGGAGCAGAATACAAAGTCAAAAAAATTTATTCATATTAATATTCGGCTGGTTCTGCTTGCGATTCTTTTAATTACATGTGTTCTCCTGCTCTACGTAATTATAAGAGGCCTGAGTAAGCATTTTCATCTTACATTTAGGCTTCCCAGACGAAAGTACAGGCATCCCCGCCAAAGACAGCGTTCCAACCTGCAATTCAAGAATCGTAAAGCAAAAGGACGTGCCCAGAAAAATCAAAAAAAGAAAACCGACTCTTTTTATGATTTAGATTTGTAAAGTGTAAAGGAAACACATTTACAGCCCCAATGTCGCAAGATAAACAAACGTGACTTGGGGCTGACTGTTTCTTTAAAATTTCTTTGCTATTTCTAATCTTTCATAAAACTGTTCATAAAAATCTCTGGTTTTCTCATAAGGTGTCTGATAGAAGCTTTTCAACAGATAAAGGTTCACTGTCTTTTGATAGTTTTCATCCATTTCCCCATCCAGTCTGTCTGATAAATCCTTTAAAAAATAATGCCAGTCAATGATAAATGCTTCATTACGCTTCGATTCGGGGGTGTCAATCCATTTCTGTACCTTTACTTTCGTCTTTGGCTCTTTTTTGCACTCATGAATCTGGAGGAAGTATTGAAAGCTTCTGTTTTCATAATACCGCCCAAGCGGAAAAATCCGGCACATACCTGGCCGCAGAGAATGAATCTCACAGCGTCCCTCTCCATTCAAGAAACCGCAACATTCCTCTGCCCCTGCCATTTTCAAATTCGGCAGGATAATCCCGTCCACTACATTCAATTCCACTTTATTTTCCAACAGCTCTTCAAAAGTGCATCCAAGGCCGCTGGTCATCCGAAAGATATCATAGGGATCCAGTACAATACTATTTCCCATCCCCCTGCAGCAATCCGAGCATCCCTTACATCCATCGCAGCCTGCTTTTACCATATCCCGCAGTCCATAAAATCTCCCGTCGGATACTTCCTTCATATCAATTTCCCGTTGCATATTCTTATTCCTCTCACCCTTTTCCATTTTATTGCCTGTGGGCCTGCTCTTTCGCTCTTTCTTGAATTTCTACTTGTTAACTTTTTTATTTTATGGTACACTCTTAACTGGAAGTCAGTCAAGAGTGACTTTTATCCTTTTAAAATTGTCGCTATAGCTCAGTTGGATAGAGCGACCGCCTCCTAAGTTTTAGTTGAGTTCGTTACTTTCTGCTAACGAAAGAGGCACAAAAGCAGAATCAGTTCCCTTAGTTAAATGGATATAACAGGAGCCTCCTAAGCCCCAGTTGTGAGTTCGATTCTCGCAGGGAACGCTGAAAAAGGTTGTAAATTCAAGGATTCTTGGACTTACAACCTTTTTCCATTTCTGTTCTTTTATAAATATGTGGAAATAGATTTTAGTATCTGTCCGGTTACTGCTAACAAAAGATAAACGATTGAAAAATTGTTGTTTTCTCATTCTGCTAACAGAAATCGTGAAATTTGCTAACAGGACACTTTTTAAGAGTTATGCTTCAACGGCAGCAGTACCGCCGCTTAACAGGTTCTTCATCACCGCTAACAGTTCGGGAGACTTTTGCAACTGTTCCAACAATGCCTTAATATCTGTCTCGGAATTACTGTTCTCTGTCGGCTTAGCATTTTTTAAATCAGATACAGAATAAAACTCCTGTTCAAAGACTTTGGCGTTCTCTTTCCGGTTCTCGTCCAAAACATGAGCGTAAACCCTTGTCACCATATCTGCTGTTGCGTGTCCGGTGTCACCCTGTACTGACTTAATATCACCTTTAGAAAGCATCAGTTTATAGGTGGTGGAGGAATGGCGCAGGCTGTGGAAAACCACATTGGGCAGATCGGCTTTTTCTTTCAGCTTTTTAAAGGATTCCTCTAAAAGCCTGTTCTCACACGGATACCCATTGTCTAAGGCAACTACAAGGTCAAAATCATGGTATTCACTGCCTAAGAATGCTTTTGCTTTCTCTTGTTGTTCTCCCCATTTTCTCAGTATATTGGCAACAGTGACAGGCAACCATACACGCCTTACCGAACTCTTTGTTTTCGGTGCCTTTAAAACCCTTCTCGTAGTAGATTCTGCCTTTAGTGGCTGAAATACAAGGTATACATCTTTATTGTCAAGTGTATTGAGGGCTTTTAAAGAAACCCGCTCCAATTCCCTGTCTATTTCTATATAGGCATTATCATTTGCAATATCTTTATCGGAGATATGGACACGCTCCCACTGTAACCCTAAAATCTCTCCCACCCTCAAAGAACAGGCAAAAGCTAAGTTTATGGCTACATACAGTCTTTCGTCCTCGCATTCATCAAGGGCTTTTCGGATTGTATCAATATCCCAGATAGCCCTCTTTTCATATTCCGTTTTGGGCGGTGTAGCGCCGTCCATAGGATTCTTGCCTATAATCTCCCATTTGACCGCCTGTTTGAAAGCACAGTTGAGAAGTTTGCATATCTTACCTATTGTTTTATCTGTGACATATTTTGTTCTCGCCTTATGGGTTTTTGTTGAGACCGCAGGCGTGGTCTTTAGCGTCTGAATATACTTGTCTATTATACGAGAATTAATCTTCTGTATTTTAAGATTCCCGATCAATGGATTGATATAGTTGTCAATCAGACTTGTATTGCTGTCATAGACAGATAACCCCCATTTCTTCTGCGCATATATATCTACAAATTCTTTCAGAAATTCTTCCAGTGTTTCATCTTTGGGGGCGACAAAGGTATTATTTATCTGCTGGCTCTCAATCTCTGCTTTTCTTGCCTTTGCTGTTTTATGGTCTGAAAAGGATTCCCATTTCTGCTTGGTCTTTCCGCTTTCATCAACATAACGATATACGACGGAATAACTGCCATTATCTCTCTTTACGATTGTTGCCATAATTAAAACCCTCCGTTCTTTTGTACTGGATTATTAAGCCACCTGTCAAAACTTTCCTTGGAAATTCTATAAGAATTTCCAATATGGATTACCCGAAAAGGTGGTTCTTTTTTGACCAATGTATATGCGGTAGTTCTTGAAATCTGCAAAATGTTCTGTATTTCCTCCACAAAATAAACTTTCACTGTATCATCATTAGCCGTTGACGGTGTGGTAAGTTGAGTAAGTTTATTTTTCTTCTGTTCTTTCAGTCTCTCTAATGCTTTTCTCGTATTCTTCATAGAAAACAGTCCGAGTTCCTCTAAGGCATCTTCTGAAAGTAAAGTAAATATATCTGCGGTGTCCTGTCGTAAAAATGTAAAAGTATCTGACGTACTCATATAAAACCCTCCTAAAAATCTAATGAAAACATCAATAAAACGGTAAACAACATTCCTCATTTTCTTCTAAGGTTGCCTTACTGGAATCATTGGCAAGGATTAAAGCCTGTCCGTGCTGAATAAGCATTAACCCAACCTTATTAAGTGCTTTTGGTACACAATCACCTAAAGAAAACTCAAACTCTATTTTGACTTTCACGCAAGATGAATCTTCTTTTGTTCCCTCAAATTCGTTTTTGCTATCCATAACGGCTCTCCTTTTTTAAACTGTAAAAATCCCTCATTGTCTCTCTATGACTTCTCTACTGTAAGTTCCTTTACAAACGCATAATAGGTATTCACCTTTAATCCTAACTCGCTCATAGCCTGTTTATTAGTAATCTCTCCTAGTAATACTCTATTATGTATTTCATCAAAATTAGCGGGTTTCGGAATTTTAGTTCTGCCGAATTTCACTCCTTTTGCCTTTGCGGATTCGATACCCTCTTTCTGTCTCCTTTTTATATCCTCACGTTCATGCTCTGCCACATAAGAAAGTATCTGAAATGTTAGATTAGCAATAAGGCGGTTGTTTAAATTCTTTTCTTCCTGTGCGGTGTTCAGTAGCGGGCAGTTAAGCACTCTTATATCACAGCCTATCTCATTTGTGATATAAAACCATTCTCTCGCCATTTCTGAATAGTTCCGTCCGAGACGGTCAAGGTCAAGGATAATTATTTCATCTCCCTGTTGCAGAGATTGAATCATCTTCTGATATGCAGGACGGGAGAAGTCCTTTCCTGACTGTTTATCAATGAAAATATCTCTCTCCAATACTCCCTCTTTTATGAGAGCGTCTCTCTGCCGTGCTTCGTTCTGCGTCTTGCTCGAAACTCTGATGTAACCGAATTTCCGCTTTTCTGTATGCTCTTTCATGCTCGTCACTCCTTTTCGTTATTTTACGAGAACGATTGAACCACAGAGCATTTGAAAAGTAAAGACCGCGATTATAAAAATTTAAAAAGATAGTAGATTTTATTTTTCAAACACAGGAGAGAAAGTCTCTCTCCTGTTTGAAAACATAGATAATCATTCGTAAATAGGTACTTGAATAGGTTTTGAAAAACTGTACTTTGTAAAACAGTATTATGAAATATCTTTGACAGCTTCACTATTGGATTTAGCATCAGCATTCTTTTTATGACCTCTGCCACCCATTAGACCGCCTTTCCGTCCAATCTCCTGCGCCCTCTTATATCTCATTTTCGTGTCGTCAATAGTGGAATAAATGGACTTTAAAATTATTTTTATCATACCTTGCTCTGTTTCGGTAAGGGAATACTGCTCCCAATTATTCTGACCAGTAACACCATACTCACAGATTGCTTCATAAGTAGCCAGTCTAATTTTAGGGTCGCTTATCTCCCGACAGCTTTCATAAAAGCTCTTTCTGAATAAAAATTCTCCATCTTTCATATTGGTAATCTCCTTTATGGTTTTTAGTTCAATAAATTAGTTCAAATTGACTTATATAAATATAAGTCAATATATTGGTATGTATATTTATAATAATGTAAATATTTAGTTTTAATAATGCTTACAATATACATTCCAATACATTTCCTTATATTAATAAAGGTTTTATTAGTTCAGTCTAACTCAAATTTCATACCTTCATTTCTTTTTGAGTGTTTATTCTTCCATTTCTTTTTTTCGTTTTCTTCAACAGCGCGTTCAAAACGCTCCTTAGATTTATCTATGTGTATCTTAATGCTATGCTTAAAAAGACTATTATGGATATCATTTACATCTCCTTCTTTTGTTTTTCTCTCTCCAGTGACACCGTAATAAATAATGTCTAGTACTAATTTTTCTGCTTCGGTATCACCGAATACTTCTCGGAAATCATCAATGCTTTCCTTAAATGTTTCAAAGAACATAAAGTCCTCATGTTTCATTACAGTTACTCCTTTTCTAAATGTCCTCTGCGTACTGTTCTAAGTGTTCCTCATATCTATCAAAAGCTTTACCACTTTGAAGGTAATCTTTTATGAGCTCATCTAATATTATTTCTTTGATATCATCAGACAGGTTTCTTGGTTCATTCTCTAATCGTTTTTCCAACATTTCTTTAATGTAATCTTTCCAACATTTCACTTCGTATCGTTTATGAAATAACTCGGATATTTCTTCTGGAAGTAAAGCGTTTATTTCATCTGGTATATTGCGCTCATCATGTTTCATTACATACTGGTATTTTTCTTTCAAAACATTAATCGTACCTATATAGGTGTCTTTTGTTTTTGTATCAAGATTATATGAGGTACTAATAACATTTTGAAAAGTTTCTATTGCCCCCCGAATTAGATTTTTGTTATAATAGCGTCTCTTTTGTACACCAATCTCATAAATGACAGAACGAAACAGTATGCGCTCCAATGGTTGAAAGATTGATAATGTGCCTGAAAATTCCCCAAAGTAATTATAATCGTCTAAACCATATTCAATAAGAGCCATTGCGACTTTTCCCTGTCGTTCCTCTGGCAACTCTTTTAAAATATCAAGAGTTGAAGCATAAAACAAAAAGGCTTTCTTTTCGACTTGTCTGGGCATTCTCTCACCTCCTCTTTTTCGATACTTGTCCTTAAGAAACATGATAATAGCCATGTTTATTACATTAATATTACATGCTTTAGACAAGACAAGTATTCCATAAAATCAAAAAAATTTTTGATAAATTACAGTAATCTACTCCCAATCCATAAAAAAGAAGATTAACTGCTTGCATTAGCTTATACGCAGAAACATTTATGTCATTGGAGACTAAAAAGGCTTCAAAATGTAAATTCTCCGAAATGTCTAATCTACAAGTAAAACAAAGTGTGATTTTTGTGCATATTGCTCATCTAACCGCTATTTTCTCAACACGGCTCAACCCCAGGAAACCATTTTAAGGGTAAAAGGTATAGAAGTATACCCTTTCCCATTTCTTCACGTAAAACACCCCATGAAACGTGTTCAAGGGGTGTTGCTACATATTACATATTGAAATTTATGATTTATTTTAGTTCTATTTGTTTATTTCGTTTATTAGTTTCCAACTCTCTATTTCCTTGTTTAACTCGTCATAGTTATTTTTTGAGTAAACGCCGTCAATCATAGCCGTGCCAGAAACTACCCTTACCAGAGCTGAATGTTCTTCTCCTTCTAACGGAACATATTTAACTACATATATGTAAATTTCAGTTTTATCATTTTCCATAACTGTAGTAACAGACTTTATTTTGCAGTCACATGATGCAGACACAATATTTTTTGCCAATTTTTCACCACTACTTCCACCGAATATTGCCCCACACCCTTTAAACAAAAGAATTACTGCCAGACAAACAACAATCAAACCTATAATTGTATTCTTTCTATCTGTTTTTGCTTTTGTATTGACAGAATCGCTACTACCATTCTTATTGTTCCCCTCTGCTTCTTCTATTGGTTGCTTTATATCATTGGCAACATTCCTCGCTGACTTCGCCAAATTTACTGCTGTATCAGTCGCTTTCTTAATTGTATCTTTTACAGCTTCGCTATCTATTTTTCCAGTTGCCGATTCCTTAATGGCATTTCCAGCAGATTTAGCTGTGTTTACGGCTGAATCAGTCATTTTTTTAACAGTGTCCGTAACGCTGTCGACATTTGAGTCTGCTATTTTTCCCCCACAATAAGGACAAAATTTACTATTTGATTCTATTCGTTGCCCACAATGCATACAATACATTTCTTCTCCTCCTCGTTTAAAATATTTTTCCTTTATTCAATTCCGAGCCATTTACCATTTATCTCTTGCGTTATAGTCATAGATGTCATTCTTGAGGGTACTAATTCACCATTATAATAATGTGCTAAAACAGCCATAACTAAATAGGCATTGTCTAACCTCCATATCAACAAACTATCACTAACATCTGAATACGCAATATATGGCGCGGTATCTATCCCCACTTCATTTAATATCACATTCATATCAAAATGAGAATCTTGTGGGGAAAAGCAAAAGGTAGTTATATATCCTTCTTCATTAAAACCAATCATATATATGTCATTAACTCCTTGAATAATCCCCTTTTCGTAATAACCATAATAAGTAGTTTCAGCTGCATTTGTTATTAAGGGAAAGACATTTGAAAACCGAGCCTGAAGATAATCAGTTGGCAAATCAATTCTTTCTGGAATGTTATTCAAATATGTTTCATATTCCATACCAATTAAATTTGCTGTTATTGGTACATATGGAATTTGTTCATATACTTCTGATAAACTTGCTTCTACTCGGAATTGGGTATCATCATACATTTCACCGGTGTATACAGGTACTATATTTTCAGTGAATATTCTTTCTTCTGTGTAGCCTGTATTTTTTTCAACATTCTCCATTGTCAGTTCAAGCCACGGAACAGATATTTCTTTTCCGTCACCGAAAAACTGATTTATGTATTCTCTGTATTCTGCATCATCTACAGGATTATCATAATCTATGCCTAACTCTCCGCTGATAAAATAGACAGTTCCGTTTCCGTCTATGTCTACACTGTCGGGAAAGGCTTCCCCCGAAAAGTCATTCGGCATATATGCCTTTTCCCATGCTTCTACACGCCCTGCGTCCAAAAAGCCCCCAGCGTCCCACATTCGTATATCAAATGGATTAAAGTTTACAGAGAGGCTCTCACCATATGAAATGGGTTCTTTGACAAAGCCGGTTTCATAATATACGGTATCTTCGTTAAAACTGCATAAATCTTCTAACCCTGTATTCTCTATATTTTCTGTATATATGAAATGACCGCTTGTCTCGCAAGTATCATATGGCAGATGAAGTAATAATTCTTCTTTTCCGTCCTTGTTAATATCACATATGGCGAATTGGAGCGGATTACTTTCCGGGTCACTTATGTATTTGACGATTTCTCCATTCGGCAATGTCTGCTCATTGATAAGGGTTATCAGTGAAGCCGCATAGAACGGATATTCTTTGCCTGTGATCGTATTCTTCTCCGGCTCTGGAACTGTAGATTGTGGTATATCTGTAAGTGCTTCTGTCTCTATTGATTCCTGTGTAGCTATGTTACTTTGTACAAGGGTTTCTTCGGTCATATTTTTATCTGACCGACTTCTTACTGCAAAAAATATTCCTATTATTGCAATAAGAACCAAAGCACCGCCCACCCCTATAATCATAGCTGACTTTTTCTTAGGTGGGCTTGAATCTGCCTTTTCTACAGGCATTGTGTTTGTCACCTTTTTTCCACAATTCGGACAAAACTGCGCATCATCTGATAATTTTGCTCCACATTCTTTACAAAACATGATTTTACCTCCCATAAACGGTATTTTATAAGTCATTTTTTCTTAATGCTATACAGGCATAGATATATTATAGTGCAACAGGTGTAAATATTCAACGCTTAAAGCACATATATTTTATGCCTACTGCGCATTTTAATAATTAAAATACACAATAAGCACAGGAGGATTGCACATGATTGAGGGATTACCAGACAGGCTGAAACAAGCCCGTATGAAAATTAACCTATCACGAAAGGAAGTAGCAGAGCATTTTGACATATCTTCGTCAATCATTGCCGGATATGAAACAGGCTACCGCACACCGTCAACAGAGGTTTTAATCAAGCTGTCAGGGCTGTACCAATGCTCTCTTGATTATCTGGTGGGAAAGACAAAGGAAAATCAGATAGTGATTGATATAGACGGGCTTAACGAGGTTCAAGTATCAGCTATTCGCATAATGGTTGAAGCCATGAAGCAAAAGCATGAATAAGAGTTCATGCTTTCGTTTGAGTGTCCTCTGCTCCATGAATCTCTTTTAAAGCCCTTTCTGTAAATTCATGGATTTCATTCACTGAATATAAAAAGCACATGATACAGTCTAAAACCTGCTGTTCCGTATCTTCCCCCATTAACCCAAAATGCACTGTGTTTATGAGGTTTGACAGCTCCCTAAGCCGATTTGAGATAGTATTCATGCTTTCTATTGCGGTAGTTAATTGTTCTTCTGTGTTCATCTTCAACCCCCCTTTTCGACGAACGATTATACCACTCTTTTTGAGATTGTAATACTCTTTTTCAAGGAAATATTTAAAAACACCATTTCATGAAATGTAAGGATTTCAATGTGTTGAAGTAAGTTTCTGATTCAAAAACTGATATCAGTTCATAATAATTCATAATTGGTAACTTGATTCTCAAAATAAAAACTCTGCATGATTTCTCACGCAGAGCCTTCCATTTGATTATGAGTTTATTTGAATCCACCGCTGAATTATGTATTCCCAATCCATACCGTCCTGTAAGATACGGAGTACTGTTACAATACCATTATCATCATCTATGGTATAAAACAATAGATGATTGCTTTGAGGTTTCATGTAAATATCATATCCACGATATTTGAAGCCCGTTAATGGGTGACTGGTCGGAAATATGGCTAATTCTTCTGCCGCTTTCTTGATTCTTGAAGAAAAATTTTCAGCATATTCACGGTACTTGAAATTCTGGATTATATAGCGTTTTTTATTTTTAACATCATTTTTACCGCTTTGGGCGATAACCACCTTATACCGCTTGTTCATCTGTACCCCTTATATACTGTCAATCTCTTTCCATGCTTCTTCTATGGTCTGAACCCTGCCGTTCTCCATATCGTCAATCGCTTCGTCAAGTTTTCCGAACAGTACTTCCATAGCATCATCTATTGTATAGGAAGTCTCTGCCGTTTTTGTGGCTGTAGCTGTTGCCATGTATATCACATCCTTTCTGCTGTTATAGGTATCATACCACAAAAAGAAAGTTTTATCCATCATTATTTGGTTGATAAGATTCTGCTAACAAAACTGCTAACAGGACAGTATGATATTGTGTGATATAAGGCAAGAATAGTTGATATTTTGTGATAGTGGTATCGTTAAAGAACCTTGTATTCTCTATAACTGTGTGGTATTCTATGTTACAAAACAAGAGCAGAAAGAAGATGTGTTTTAGTACTCCTAAGCGGTAGGTCGGAGGTTCAAATCCTCTTAGCGACGCTGAAAACATCGCCGAGAACATTGATTTTTCAAGGTTTTCGGCGTTTCTCATTTTCCAAATAAATTTGAACTCATAACAATGTCCGATTAGCAGGAGCGGTTTTTGCTAATCAAAATGCCTTTCCTGCTAATCGGAGCAAAAATCGTGCTAATAATCCTGCTAATTGAAAAGGCAAAAGTTACTCGTTCAAAGAGCTTTTTTCTGGTGTTACATAATCCCCGTACATTTGAAGATACCGCCGTCTGCTTATATAATGAAAATAAAAAAGGATGGTGATATATATGAGAGAAAAGAAAAATCATTTGTATGTGGACAGCAATGAGCGAAGCATTTTATTACATAGCCTTGTGGCATTGAAAAATCAACTTATACAGCAGGGCAGATATACAGACTGTGTTGATGAACTTATTTTTAAGGTTATCCATGCACCTATAAAAAAGTTAAGGGTAGGACTGGCAGGAGGAAGTGATGTGCGATAGGGAATTTAAAGAACTGGTGAAAATAGCGGTAGAAAAATTAAAAGACGAATCTGTATTGAAACTGTTACAAGCCGATGCAAGTTATCAAAAGGACAGTCATAACGAGGGAAGTGCAGAGTATGCTTTTCATCAGCTTGATTTAACGGAGAAGCAGAGGGCAGTTTGCCAACATCTTTTAGATTGCAGGGATAAGCAGGATTTTGAATATAGCACTCATGCGTATATTGCAGGGCTGATGGATGCGTTTCATATTATGGCAGTATTATTTCCAGAAAAATGGGATACAGAGAGAATAAGAAAAGCCTTATCATTAAAGGGCAGATAATAAAACTGAATAGATTTTTACATAGCCGATTGGTATCACTGATATGATACCTCTAAAGTAGACAGATAAAATATAAAAATCTGTTACTTTGGAGGTATTTTTCATGCCAAGATCAAAATACTCACCTGAATTTAGAGCAATGGTATCACAGGAATATATTGACGGGGAAGGTTCTGTCCATTTCCTTGCTGATAAGT
>CAJTAT010000022.1 GCA_910574475.1 Clostridia bacterium
TTTTAAATCCTCTTTTATATACTCTCTGTTTATTAAAAATCCCTTCACTTCTATCTCATTACGTTCGCAATAACCCTTTATTTTTCTTGCACACTGAGCCCCCCCCAGATATAAATTGGTTCTTTGGCATTTTTTAATTCTGAAATTGATGTTTTAATCATATTCTCTGGTACTATCTCAAACATCAGCCTTATCTCCCTTCATTTAGACAAATACATCTCTAATAATTTCTATAACCTCGGCTAATTTCCTCATCTCAAATCCCTGATAAAGCGGCATTACTAAAACCTTTTCAGAAAGTTTCCTTGCACATTTAAGCTCCGTATCTCGATACTTATTTTTAAAGCAGGCCTGATCTGACGTCAGCGGATAAAAATATTTCCTTGTATGTATTCCCTGCTCCTTCAGCCTCTCATAAAGCTCATCTCTGCTCAGCGGATACTCCTCCTCCACCAAGATTGGAAAATATCCATAGTTCCGCTTCACTCCCTGCTTTTTCTCAAACATTCGAATCCCCGGAATATCCTTTAACTCCTTTTCATACTCCTCACACAGGGCTCTTCGTTGGGCAATGGACTCCTCTATATGCTTCAGATTGCAAAGTCCCATCACTGCACAGAACTCATTCAGCTTTGCATTGGCTCCCACCTCTGTCACAAGCTCTTCTCCACGAATTCCAAAATTTTTCAGATTATAAAGCTTTTCATATATTCTGTGATCAGAAAAAGATGCCGCTCCGCCTTCTATGGTATGAAATACCTTTGTGGCGTGAAAGCTGAACACAGACGCATCTCCATAGCTTCCAATTCCCCTTTCCCTGTAGGTGACTCCAAAAGCATGCGCTGCATCGTAGATTACCTTCAGGCTATACTTATCTGCAATTCGCTGTATTTCCTCTACGTTACATACATTTCCATACACATGTACCGGAATGATGGCTGCTGTATGTTCTGTTATCAACTCCTCAAGCTTTGTCTCATCTATGGTTCCATCCTCTGGTTTTACATCGCAGAACACAGGCTTTAAGCGGTTCCGCACAATTGCATGGGTGGTTGAGATAAAAGTAAAAGGCGTAGTAATTACTTCCGCCCCTTCTGGAAATCCCATTGCCTGAATGGTCAGCTCCAGCGACATATGTCCGTTTACCATCAAAGAAAGTTCTGGTACCTTTAAGTATTCTTTCAGCTTCTCCTCAAGCTCACTGTGGTATCTCCCCATATTGGTTAGCCAATGGCTCTCCCACAGAGGTTTGATTGCTTCTATATATTCCTCATAAGACGGCATTGAGGATCTTGTTACAAAAATAGTTTCCCTGCTCATTTTTGTCTCCACCTTACACCCTGTTAAAAGCCGTCACACGACTGTCACAAAAATAGTTGCACAGGAGTCCCTTGCCAAGACACCTTCATGCAATTGAAAGCCTTCATAAAACAAATTTTATGCCTCCCCTATTGAATCACTTCAATATTTTCATACTCTTCTTTGAGTCCTTCTTGTGTAAAGCATATTTAATATAATAAGATATTATATACCTTAAAATAATAAGATATATTGGTCATCCCGACAGCTTAAGCTGCCACATGATGCTGCCGCCCTAAACCGGCCGCTTCGCTCCCTCCTACATCACGCATCCACGTGTTCACAGGGTCTTGGCATACCCAATGCGCAGTCCCTTAGGTCTCCCTTAGCCTCTGCCTTCTAATGCCGTTTTTTCTTTTTATATCATGAGCACTTCCTTTCAGTCCTTTCGGTAAAATCCTGGCTTATCGCCGAGATTCATCTAAAAGGTCACTCTTATGATCTTTGTAAAATCCTTCCCCCTGACCTCGCTTTTTTATATTGCGGGCAGTGTTCCTCTTTTCTTCTTCACAATAGCCGCATAAAGGACAGATAAATTTCCCTTCTTCCTTTTTCCCTATCCTTCCGCAGCAGCTACATTCATTGCTGATATCCTTTCCAAAGACCTCCACGATCTCCACGGACTGTTCCTCACATTTCTGTGTAAGACGTTTGCGGATATAGCCTCTCTGCCACAGATTTACTAAGTAATTAATCCTTTTGTTCCCGCTTTTTTTTGATGTCTCTGGCAGCTTAACAAGATAAATCGTCTTCGGTTTTTCTGTTTTGAGAAATCGGTTCAGCTCCTGGTTCATATAGCTGTGCAGCTGTTCCTCCAGACACCTTTTTTTCGCATTGTATTTTTTTCTTCCAGGATTACTTGACTTGTTTTTGTAGTAACTTCTGGCCTGCATACGCAGCCAGTCTGCATATGCAATCTGGTACTCTCCAAATGCCTCCCCATAGCAATGCCCTTCATCTGTTGTCAGCATTGTATGCATCCCATAAGCCACTCCAACCTTATTGGTGTATTCTGCATATTTGCGAACCGATACCTGGACAGGGGCCTGAATCTCAATCCTGCCCTCCTCTGGATAAAGCTTAATATAAAGTTGAGAGCGATACTGATTGTGATCTGTCAATGGCACAAAGAGCCGTTTCCTTTTTTCCTTAGTGGAAATATAAATGCCCTGTTCTCCATAGCGATACGCTCTCTCGGTAATGGAAAAACCGGAGGCAGTTTCTGTGTGCAATTTTACTTGATATTTCCTCACATGCCGACATAAGTATCGATGAAGCTTTTCCACATTCACCTTTTCTGCCAGCAGATCATATTGTGCCTGTACCTCTTTTACGAGTTCTACCGGCCTGCCATTCAAAATCTGCTCAAAGGCATTATTCACTTTTAGCAAAAAACGGAGATAGTGCTTTTCGTCTTCTGTGAATCCTTCGTTTTGTCCCACCTGCTTTAATATCTGGCTCTTTGTTCTGGTCCATTGTGCCTTGATGTCTCCTAATGCGTCGAAGACCGCAAGATAGAAATACACCGAAGGGACTCCCCATGTTTCCCGCAATCCGCTTTCTGCCATTTCATTCTGCACTGTATAGCCAGGATAAAGCTTAGATAAGCTGGCTATGCCGCCAAAACGTGTATACACATAGTTTTTGACTTTTTTGTAATCCTCTGCGATTTCCTGAAGCTTTTGCATATCTTCTTCTGGAATAAACTCTTTGCTGTATTGATGTACAATCTTATAGATACTTTTTGACGACATAATTTTTCCTTTTTATTTCATTTTTATCAAAACCTGTGCTTTGCTCTTGAAAGGAATTCTACAAAAGTGTACTTTTTTGGAATAAAAAACAGGCGGGAAAATTTAGGAAAATAGCACAATAAAGAAAAGAAAAAAACTTGCATAATTGACTAATGTTATGGTAAAATCATGCCGATAGAATTTAAAGAAAGTAAAATAAAAAAGTACACTTTATGAAAATAAATTTTTTTCATACAAGTGTACCTTTTTTGTACAATCATTTTAGAAAGCTATTCAGTTTCTATCCATATGGCAGCGCCATATCCTGTATCTGTCTGTTAATTTCTAGAATCGCCTACCCGATTAAAACCTTCTTCCCTTCAAACGCAAACCCATACCTTCGAATTCGCTCTGGCTCTATTCCTTTTGCTTCCAGGACTTCTACATATCTTTTTTCCTCTATCTGAGCAAGCGCAGACTCTACTGTATCCTTCAGCGTATTCTCCTCACCCGGATCATCCTCTGGAACATAAACCGCACCTCTTTATTAGTCAGCACTAGGTCATATTCCTCCCGGAACCACTTCTCATCAAAGAAAAACCGTTCCACTCGCAAATATCCACTGGCAAGTAGCAGGCTCCAGATGGCATTATCCTTACTGGACAATTGGCTAAAAACGATTTGCTCATCAATCTCTGTATGGAGAGCTTTTCCCTCCAGAAGATCTTCCATGATGATCTTTGTTTTTCTGCTCCCTTCCTGAATTAATTTTCCTACTAGGTTATTGCTGCTGGTATTGGCCCAGTAGGCAGAAAACTTTTTCTTGTCTAGAAAATTTAAAATTGACCAAGGATTATAGATATCCCTCCTCTTTCCAAATGTAAATCCGTCGTACCAGCTCTTTACACCTTCCTTTTGATCGAATAGTCCATACTCCTCCAATACATCCCATACCTCTTCCTGAGTAAAACCAAAAATCGCTTCATATTTCTCAGAAGTGGTTGTCACCACCTCCAGATTATTCAAATCCGAAAAGATGGATTCCTTGCTGACCTGGGTAATACCTGTCATAATGGCCCGCTCCAGACAGGGATTCGTCTTAAAGGCTGCATTGAGCAGGCTTCTGGTAAAAGAAACCAACTCTTCCCAATAACCATTTACATAGGCCTCCTGCATAGGCGTGTCATACTCATCCAGAAGAATAATCACCTTTTTCTTATAATAGCGGAACAGATAACAGCTTAATTCATGGAGCGCATAGGTTGCCGTAGCATCATCCATATCCACGCCTACAGATGCAAAAAATCTTTTTTCCTTTTCATCCAACAAATCTCCCTCTACTAAATAGCGATGTTCGGAATAAAGGCCCGCTAATATCTGGAAAATCCTTTTGCGCACTGCTTTATAGTCTGCATCCTTGATAGTGGCGAAGGAAAGACTAAGCACTGGATAGGTACCCTGGAGCTTTCTGTATTTCTCCTCCCGCCAGATAGCAAGCCCTTCAAACAAATCACTTCGCCCAGCGTATTTCACAGAAAAAAACACTCTGTCATGCTCATGGTCAAGGTCTTCCCAAAGCGTCTGGGGCGGGTAATCATTGTGACGGCATCCTGGTTCTCCCACCATTCTTTGATAAACAGAGTCTTATCAATATAAAAATTATCATTGGTAATCAATGGTTCAAAATTCTGATGTCCGATTCCTACGATTCTTGCCATATCTATCCCACCTTTTTCCTGTCTGTCACTTTTCGCTAACCAAAACCTTCACTTTGCCTAAAGCCTAAAAAAGCCAATAGCTCAAACCTGTTTATAATATAACAAGTTTGAGCTATTGATTCAACGATTTATACATTCTTCCAGATAATCATGGTTAAAATAATCCGTATTATCTTTCCTCCAACATACATGTTCACGAATCACTTTAGCTAGGCATCCAGCAATAATCTGATTCTCTCCAAACTGATTAGAAGTAGCATCATTGGCTCCTACAATAGAACCTCGACCCATTCTTGTTCCTGCCAGCAAAATATCCTCCTATTACTTCTGTCCTATCTCCGCTCTCGCATACTCCTTCATTTCCAAAACTAACTGTCAGAGCATCCTCAACAGAAATGCCATGTATAGCGGAAGTGTAAGGATCTGCCCTGACCTGCCCACATTATAATTGCCCAATTTGATCGCGCTGTCCACATGATATTTCTCTGGGTGCCTCAAAATAGTCTTCGTACTTTTCGCATTTCCAGTAGATGCTTTCACCTCCACCAGGGTACATTCTCCTTTATACCGGATCACAAAATCTACTTCCATTCCGCTGTCTTTGTGGAAGTAGTACAGTTTACGCCCCATCTTGGCAAAAATGTCTGCAATCAGATTTTCAAATATTGCCCCTTTATATCCGTGGAGGTTGCCTTGCAAAATGTCATACTGCGTACCATCCTCTAGCATACTGACGAACAATCCGCAATCCCGCATATAAACTTTAAATACATCCTCCTCCGCATTTCCATCCAACGGAAGTTCCGTAATGGACAGGTTATAACATCTGGAGATAATACCGGCGTCTTCGATCCATTGCAGGCTGCCTGCATACCTGGAAGCGGTGGAGCCTTTTTTCACAACGGAATACTGGAACTTTTTGTTTTCCTTGCTGAGCTGTTTGGGAATAGACTGAAAACACTCTCTAATACGGGATTTGTCCTTTTTTTCGGCATATTTTACCATATCATCCTCATAGGAACGAACAATGTCCCTCTGGATGCGTAATACCTCATTCATCTGCTTCGTATCCACAAATGTCTGCACAGCATCTGGCATTCCCCCCACTACCACATACTGTAAAAGCAGCTGCTTCATGCGGCTATGCAGTGCCTCTGGAACCGGAGTTTCTGTTTCCAGGCTATTTTTCAGCATTTCAACAACCGATGCAGCAATGCCATTGGCCCACAGAAATTCCTCAAAGTCCAGTGGATACATGTCAATCACAGTTTCTGAACCAACCGGAATGGATTTCGGTTCTTTTCCATATCCTTTGACCCCCAACAGAGAGCCTGTTCCAATCACATCATAGCGTCCGTCAATTCGAAAGAATTTCAGGGCTGTCCGGGCCTCTGGACAATCCTGAATCTCATCCAGCACAAGAACCGTCTCGCCAGCTTCAAATACGGCCGCACTGCCCAGCAGCGCGGACAACATCATGACAATATTATCAATTTCCAGAGAACCAGAAAATACAGAGGCGTAATCTGGGTTCTCAAAAAAATTAAGGTACACCACATTTTTATAGTTTTTCTTTGCAAAGTCAAGAACAGAAAAGGTTTTTCCACACTGCCTGCACCCTTTTATAAGCAATGGCTTATGATTTGGTGTATTTTTCCATTCGATTAGACTCTGTTCGATTTTTCTTTTCAGCATTGCAGGCCGTCCTCCTGTCTCTTTATTCCATTTCTGTTTTTATTATATTCAATGATTTCAACTTTTTCAATGGAGTTTTAGTATAAACTATCAATTTTTTCAAACGACTTTTTTGTAAAACATCAATTTTTTCACAAATCTGGTTGGAGTTCAGCACAAATTGTTCTCAAAGCTTTATTCGTCATTTATTGTCTCATATAAAAAACTGCCTATCCCTATATGCCAAGGCATGATTCCAAACATCTATTACACCCTTTTATCACATAAGAAAAGCAGTTCAAGTTTATCTATAGTATAGCAAGCTTGAACTGCTGGTTCAACGATTATTCTTTTTCCTGATATAAGCTTCCTTTCCTCACATCCTCCAAAGCTGCTTTTATCTGCTTTAAATATTCATACCCATACCTTGTGTCCGGCTCCAGATAATTCCCCTCTCCCCACTCGTTCCACGCATTTAGAAAGACATATCGGTTTCCTTCTTCTCTGCTCTTTTTTATCGTCTTTTTTAAATATCTCCCAAACTTGCTAGGCGACGCTCCTCTTATCACTACCCCCAAGGCACCTCTCCTCGGAGAATCGTCATAATCTACAAATACCGTTCGGAACTGATTTTTTCCATGCGTTTTTTTCTGCATAGCACGATTTAGCTTATCATAGGAAAGGCGCTTAATTGCAAAATAATTCCATATCCTTCCTCCTTTTTCCCGCGGTTTCAAAATGGGGGCAGTCTGCAGCTTTTCTGATTTTGTACGGTTCGGTTCAAAATCAACAGAAGCATCCACCCAGCAGCTCTTCTCTACATGCTCCCTACACACATTCATGGACACAAAAAATATCCCGGAAAAGCCATCTTGCTTCGCCCTCTTATTCCAATAGCGCAGCATTTCATTAAAATGCGGAATGTTGCGCAGTCGATAGATAAGAAGAATCGGTTTATTCTCTTCTTTTATATATCGTTCATCCATAAAAAATGAGCGAAAATACTCATAATGCCGACTCCACTCCTCTTCTTTTCCGTAGGTCTGAGCAATCAATATCTCTTTATTGCCGCCTGCTCCATGCCAGGTTCTTGTCCATGGCTCATTGGCCCACGCAAAACAATACCGAAGCTTTATTTTTTTGTCATTGAACAAATTCTCTACAGGCTTTTGCAAAACCATTTTCCCATGAAACCAGTAATGATAAAAGCAGAAGCCATAAATCCCCGCCTTATTCGCCAGCTTTGCCTGCCAGTACATAACCCTTTTATCTAACAGGTTATAATAATTGTTATGTAATGGGATACGTGGCTGTGAATGTCCTATAAATCGCGGCTTACTTTTTTTAACATTTACCCATTCCGTAAACCCACTTCCCCAAGCTGCATTATTTTCTGGTATCTCATGAAATTGTGGTAAATAAAAAGAAATCAGTCTCATTCTTATACACTCCAAATCACATCTTCTATGGAAATAATCGGGCAATCTGTCTTTTGTTTCAAATTCCTGCAGATAGTTTCAAATGCATAGTATGGTGTTACCACAATTACATCTGCCCTTGGCAGCTCCTCCTGCAGAGAATACACGTCCTCTATCCTTGCAATCGTACAGCATACATCTTTGTCTATTCCATAAACAATCTGAATATCACTATTCTCCAGCTCTTCCGACAATCTGTTTGCCAGCTCTGCCATTCCATAGACAGCAATATGTCTGTATCCCATATGCTCAAAATACTCGGCCACACTGCGTCCCTCATTCCGTATTTCCAGCCAATGGTTCAGTAATTGATAATTATCAGATAGCTTTTCATTTTCAGACTTCAGAGCCTGAAGCTGAGTCTCATAATACCTTTTCCATAAAATTCCCAGGATGCTGCTTATCAATGTTACAGCTATTACTTTTTTACCATTCATTTCTGATTATATCCTCCGACTCACTCTTTTCTTTTGATTTTCAAGAGTCTTACTTTATTCAAAAGCAAACCTTTATTTTCGAATCTGCTCTTCTAAGCTTCGGTCAGCATTTGGGGACTTTCCCATATAATTTTTTCTTCTGCAACTCCCATTTGAATTAAATCATTTCTGATTACAGACGCACTGCTTTTTGATTTGACTCCAATTAGAATTTTATCAAACCTTTTCTTCTGCAAAGCATGCACGCCCTCCACTGGTATTCCCTGAGACTGAAGTCTTTCATACTGTCTGTCTATCCATAAAATGATTTGCCCTGCCCTGGCCATCTGGAACATTTGATAATACAATCTGCCAATTTCTCCTGCCCCATACAAAACCACGCGATCTGTAAAGGAAATTTTTTCAAATGGCGGAAAATAAAATGGAATTCCCTGCTTCAGCTTCAGTCCCATCATATGATTTACACCATATACTGCCCTTTCTGCAACAAAGACGTGAAATCTTGATAACAGTTCTTCAGAGCAATTGGATGCAGCAGCATTCAGCAATTGGTAAAAAATACTCACCTGCTCCAAATATCCCGAATCCCTGCTATGGCAAAGGGAATTGCTTCTTTGCCGATAATAATAAAAAGGCTCATCACAGATAACAATTCCAGAGGCCTGTAGCATACAAAAAAAGCTTAATGCCATATCTTCAAAATAATGCAGCCTCATATCCACCTGCTTATAATTCTCTAATATTAATTCTTTTTTAAACAGCTTATCATACAAGTTCAGACTAATCCCAATTCCAGAATAATCCTGGCGGAAAAACAGATTGTCCCATACCTTTTTCAGCCTGTATCCCTTATATACCCCTTCTTCTAGTACAGAATTTTCTGCAAAGCTGGAATTTGACCTTTCATCAAAAATACATTTCCGGCACATAGCTATCTCTGCCTGTGCCTCACAGATTCTTTGGTATAGTTCGTGATACATCTCTTTTTCAATCCAGTCATCACCGTCTACAAATCCGATATAGGCTCCCTTTGCTTTTTCTATTCCTGTATTTCTGGCTCTCAAAACTCCTTTATTTTCCTGATGAATAACATGAAAACGAGAATCAGCCTGAGCATACTCCTCACACAATTTTCCCGAAGCATCTGTGGATCCGTCATCTACCAAAATGATTTCCAAGTTTTTATAGGTCTGTTCTCTAAGGCTTTCCAGGCATCTTTTTATGTATGCTTCCACATTATATATGGGAACTACAACACTGATCAGTTCTCTCATTTTACTCCCTATTCCCCGTCTCTGACTGGCAGCACAGCCCTAATGAAAGCCTCTCTTTTACATATAAAATGTCTTTAGCTCTTCCACATGCTCCT
The DNA here is from genome assembly GCA_910574475.1 of Clostridia bacterium. Lineage (GTDB taxonomy): Bacteria > Bacillota > Clostridia > Lachnospirales > Lachnospiraceae > Laedolimicola. The sequence continues at coordinate 9,769 of CAJTAT010000022.1, forward strand.
GCATACTTATGAGTCTGGGTGCCTGCCTCCAATATTCTTCCAGCTGCTTTGGATTCTTCATAAAAAAATTTATTCTCTCAATAAGCGCCGCTTCATTTCCTGCTTGAAAAACAAAATCCCCTGACAAGGTTAATTCCTTTGCTCCTCCCAAATCACTTGCCAGCACTGGTATCCCCTGTGCTTTCATTTCAATGGCTACCTGGGGCAGATTGTCTTCCCAGAGAGACGGCACAATACCTAGCTGCACATTCCCAAAAATCTCCGGCAGCTGTTCATGAGTATATCCGGGATAGAAAATCACCTGGGCAAATTTTTTCTTTAAATTCTCTATTCTCTTTTTTGCCTCTTGATCTGTACCAGCGGCAGCCAGCTTTACTCCAATGCTTCCCGCCAGCTCTGCAGGCATATGCTCCAAAGCATCCAGCAAAAAATAAAACCCTTTCATTTTACGCATATACCCCAAGTAACAAAGTGTAAATACCTTTCCGTCATAAGGATAAAGGCCATATCCCCTTTGAGCAGATGCCGCCTCAGTTCCAATATAATTGACCACAAGCTTTTTTTCATCCACCCCATAGTTCATTGCTATTTCCGCAACCCTGTTAGATACTGCCAATACCACATCCATATATTGATTGATATGCCAGATATTTCGCTCCCGAAACAGTTGAAAATTCCTCGCAAGTCTCTTTTTTGTTCTGATTCGGATCCTCCCTGCCTGATACCTGTCATAAATTTTACAGGTCTCTTCCAGAGCATCCTGCACCTCCCTCTGCAGCAGGGATACCTTTCTATTGGCAGCAAGCTCATAACTGAGCTGTTGATTGTAAATCACCTTCCCCTTATGTACGTTCTTGGGCATACAGGCAATACACACACTTCCGCATCGACGCTCCGCACAGCTTTCCTTATCCCCCTTCCAAAGCATTACCTGGGGGCAAAACAAGTAGTAATTATGTAAAGAATAAATAAATCTGGTTTCCGGATATTCCTCCTTCAGCTCTAATACACTTAAGGACAGACCCTCAAAATTTTGAAAATGTACAATGTCAAACCCTCCACATTTCACGAAAAAATTCCGGATAACCTTTTTTAATACCCGATCCTCCAGCATATCTTCTGGATACGCAAAACTGAGATTTGCTGACGACAATACAGGTGAGTTCACTACCTGATAGCTTTTGCAGCTTTTTCCCAAAATATTAGAGGTTCGCTCGATAAAGGTTCCTCTGCGTTTTCTATCATAGGCTCGTCCAGAGCTCAGAAAATAGATATCCAAGTCTGTATGTTCTGTCAGATACTTAATCAGATTCTTTGTATAAACCGTTACCCCGCCGCCCTTTCCTTCCGTCTCATCAAAAGGAATCCAGTTATAGATTAATATTTTTTTCTTCATTTTGTTAAGAACATTTGTCCTCCCCGCTTTTCCAGCTCCCACATATAATAGTTCTCCACAATGTCCGCTGCGTCCACCTTATGCGCGTATTGTATCGTTCCCAAATCTACGATTTCGCTTTTCATCACAGGATGCGCGAAAATCTCCTTTAACTCTGGTTTCGGCGTAATCCCGTCTGGCTCCATCATACTAATCTGTGCAAACTCTTCCTCCGTGTACGTTCCCCAGTTTAAAATCTTTGTAAAGAATATCTCGTCCACACTAAGCTGTTCCCCCCATTCCACAAAGGGAATCATTTCCTGATAATTCTCCCTCTGCACCACAAAATTCATCCGAAAATAGCTCAATTCTCCCTTTTTCCGCAGCTCTGAGGCAAATGCCATATTTTTCTTTAGAATATCGAAGTTTCCGTTTCTACGGATGCTTTCATACGTTTTTTGGGAAGCCGCGTCAATAGATACCGTCAGCATAATTCTCCGGCCCTTATGCCGTTTCATGAGACGCTCCCAGTTTTTCTCGTTGAACAGCATACCATTGGATAGCAGACGAATATATTGGGGGCTACATTCCTCCGCTTCGTATATGCTCCGATAGGCCGGGCTGGCAAAGACCTCCCCGTTTCCAGCAAGAATCAGGAAATGACACTTTGGGAGATATTCCTGTTTTACCAACTCTGTAATTCTATTTACCGTCTCAAGCTCTTCTCCCGATGCAAAATGCAATTCTTTTCTGCATGTGCTGCAGGAAAGATTGCAAGAGGCATCGTAGCCTAATGCCAAAACTTCCGGTTCCGGCTTCATTTTTTTATAAGCCTTCCAACTCAGAGCAGTCTTTTCCTTTTCACTCTCCCGTGCCACAAATAAAGGGCACATGCTCTTATCGCAGAAAGAAAAGGTCCTATTCTCTGTTGACAGACACAAAATTTTATGTAAATTTGAATTCCAAATCTCCGGAAAATTCTTCGAAAGGATGCTGCCTAAATTCGGCTTTACAAATGTGGTACAGCAGCATCTTGTATTTCCATAATCGAGAATCTCCAGATGATTCAGCATGGTATTACATTCCAGGTCATAGCAGGATGGATCGAATATGGTTTTTTCAAGCATCTTGGAGGGTAAATAGAGAATGTTTTGATAGCTTGTAAAATCCTCTCCCTCTGCTAGCCCATAATCGGATAGCTCTTTAAAAATTTCCTGGGCCTGCTCTACGGCAACAACGATATAATAACGCTTCCAGTCGGTTATCTCCTTGGGGGAAAACACTGCTTTTCCCATAAATCGTTCGCTTTTCTTATAAGAATCAAGAAATGCCTCCACCGAAAAGGACTGCACGTGCTCTAAGAAGCAGCGGCATGTTCTTCCAGTTCCCCATACCAAGATTTTTCTGTTGGTAGATACGGACAGCTCGTCCAATTGGGAAAAGAAATCCTTCTCATACACATAGTCCCGACCATAAATGAGTCCCTGCTTTTGTAAAATTTTTTCCTTCTGTCTTTTATCAAAATCACAGAGAATGATTTGGTCATAGGAGGTATCATTAAGGGCCTCCTTAAGGCTTCGCACAGGATAGCTCCATAGTTCTTTTATTTCTATTACATCTTCTGTGAAATATAGAATCTCCAAATCTTCGAATATGTAAAGAAAGTCTTTGGCGACTCTATTTACTCCATAGATAATGTATTTCATTACTTTTCTTCTCCTTTTTCATTTACTGGAACGAAACAAGTTATTTGTCAAATACCATACTAGCATGGGATACAAAAATAATCCTTTATTCCATACTGCTCCAAAAAAGGAATAACCTGCTTCTGATTCTTTTTATTCAGACATAACACAACTCCACATTCCTCCGGATTACTAATTTCTGATAGATACAAAATTGGAATTTCTTCAAAAAAATCTGTTCTCCTCTCACCGTCTGACACAATGCATGCTTCTACATTTGTCAAAAAACGCTTATATTTTTGAGCATAGTCGCCTGCACCATACATCAAAATTCGAGAATACTTTTCACAAAATACTTTTAATGCCCTGGATAATATTTTGGCCTCCATCCCATCAAAACTTTTAAAATTTCCATACTCACTTTTGATCTGCCTAATTATCTGCTTTAAATAATATTGCATGTTGACTTCATTCATAGCTGCATAATCTGTGCTTTCCACAATTCCGGAGTAGTATCCCATATGCTGGGCAAAATAGCTCCAAAGATATGGTAGATATGGATACTCTTCTATTCTTACCTTTTTCAGGCATTTCAGGATTCCTCCGCGGATCCAGAAGTTATCTGTTATTCGAAAGGGCGGATTCTCCTCCGAAATCGGGCAATGGAGCCCAATCCGTTTTACAATATCCTTTATTTTTTCATACCTTTTATTCCACCCACAGCCCAGATTTCCAAAATATTCGGCAAAGTTTGGCTCTGGCGGTGCTAAAAAACCCAGCCGCTCCTCCTGTTCAAATTTCTCTATAATTCCTGAAATATGATTCTTATCCCGGAATAAATTTTCCCATATACAATAAAAATAAGATTTCCCATCATAGCTTGGCTTTACATCCGATGTCACATCTGCATCATGCAAGACACACACCAAGTCATACCTGCAAAGCTCGGTCAAATCACAGCGCTTTTTTAAGATCAGTCTGTTCTTGTTTAGGCTATGTGCTTTGTAAATCTCTAAAATTTCATTCTGTTCAGATATGATCTGAACAGAAAATACAGATTTCTGTTCCAGACAATCTACATATTCCAAAATATATTCTGCTGCTTCTTTATACTTTGCAAAGACTACAATTGCTATATTTCTCTTTACTGCCAGCTCCTTTTTTTGTGAAGGAATAATATATTGAAGATGAAGGCTTCTCTGTAAGTCCGCCATATTCAAGGTACGAATTATATTTTCCCAGATAAAATTAACATCGTAATCGGTATTCTTGTCTATGTAACGGAGTGCCTGGAAGAGATTTTCCTGGGTCTGCTGAGATAAGGTATTATACGCGATTTGCTGCTTTTTCAAAAATGGGAAATTCCGCTTTTTTATTAATTCATGGGATATCAGGGCATATTGGGAAAAATTATTTTCAAGATTGGTTTTTGAATTATTTGCCTCGGTATCTGCCAGCACTTCATACGTATATCCTAAATTTCCAAAATAGTTGGTAAATTTAGTTTCATGCTCCCAAACAACCTCTCCAAAAGTTTTATAATATGGTAGCTTTTCCCAGTATTCCCGAAAGTAAATACTATGCAACATCCTGAATCGAATGCATAGGAAAAATGTTTGTATGTGCTCTGCAACATATTTTTTATCTTGACGTATAAATTCTTTGTGCTTAATAATCCCCCAGAAATCAACAGGCTTTTTATCCATCTTAGAAAAAATATCTTTCATCGGACAAAAAGGCCCGAACATGGAGTCGTTTATCAAAAGCAGCTCTTCATATTGCAAAATCTTTTTCCATCCCAAAAGATCATTTAATGCAGCTTTAAAGCCGCCTGCATCAAAACCAAGGTTCTCTCTGTAAAAAATTTCATCTGCATGCTTTTCTAATATATCTGTGCCATGAAGCACTTCTGGCATATTGCATACTACAACTAAATGTTCGATGCAGGTTTTTAATTCTCTCAGCATATAACCGATAAATGAATCGATTATTTTTTCTTCATCATAAATCAAATAAATACCAAGTCGCTTCATTTTATCTCACTTTTACCGCCTTAATTTCATATAGCATTTTATATCCTTTAAAATATTGGTCACTCAATCATAATTCCTTAATCCATATTATTTAAAGAAACTTATAATTAGTTCTCCTTTGAAGCAGCCATGGATTTCTATTTACATCCAGTGCACAAATATCTGGGGTAAAGTTATTTTTCCAACATATATATGGAAAACTCAATTGATCACGAATCGAGTACTTTAACACTTCTCCTTCCCACAGCCTCATTAACATTTTTACTTTTTCATCATTATGTCTCCGAACTATACAGCCTGTCTCATACAACCCATAATTTAAGGGATACCCATCTCTAAGGTAGTCTGCAACCTGAAGAATTATATCTTTTTTATTTCCTCTGTTAGCAGCAATACAAGCTGCCGCTTCGTTACAAATACATTTCCTCTCTGGATGTGGAAAACATAAAACATCTGATTCTTTCTGATACAAAGAAATATATTCTCTCAAATCATCCATAATCTGATATTTTCCATCTACCCATACACTTGTCTCATATTCATGAAAATAAATATGAGGATTCATTTTTATATGTCTGGCCAGATGCACATTGTCCAAAGAATCATTTTCTATGTATTCCATGTTCCAAACATTCGATTTAATCTCCCGATTATTCGTTATACAGACATATGTTATGTCGTCTGATAAAAATAAAGGTTCTTTCAGTTCATCATAATTTCCTGTAATCGCAGTATACACAATCATATGACTGGTGTTGAACAGCGGGTTTGCTTTATTCCTCCCCTTATTCCCATATCGTGTCCTATAAATCCAGTCAGGATAGCATTTTCTTGTATAATCCTCGAATATATATATTCTATCTTCTGATATCCCAAGCTCTTCCACTAATTGTTTACGAATAGCGCTTTCATATACACTTGTAATTACTACCAGATCTGCCTTATATTTGTTTATATTCGAAGGTGCAATCACCTGTTTTCCACAAAAATAAGTTCCCCTTAGCTTAGGATTATTATCAGCAACTGCCACATATTCATCTGCATATAATTCAGGATTTTCTAAAACTTGTTTCCACACATCTCTTGCATAATTTCCTGCTCCAAAAAAAATAACTTTCATATTTCCCTTATCCCTTGAACAATTTCAATAAGTTACTTGCAATTCTATTCCTCAATCATATAGTGATATCAAGTCTGTATATAACACCATGTATTCTTTTATATGGTGCATGAAAAATATATTTGTTAAGTGCTCTCCAACATATTCATGTCTTACACTATCGCTCTGGATGTGGAAAGCATAAGACTTATGACTGTTTTTGAAATATCAATATGTGTTTCCTTAAATCATCTATGATCTAATATTTTCCATCTATCCATACACTTGTCTCGTATTTTTCTTATCTACATATTTTTAACAGTTTCTTTGCTACAATATTCCTTACTCTTCCCGTTTGCATAGAGCAATAGCAATAATAATCCTTTATTCCCATTCCCAGCAGTTGCTTTTCAATATCCATTTCATGCTCTTTATTTGTAATTAAAATCTTTGCCTTATGTTTATATTTTACAATCTCTGCTGGTCTCTTTATTAAAAATCCTTTTAAAGAAGTATTCTGCTTATTTTTATCATTATCAACCAAAAATAAAATATTATCTTTCCATGCATATTTATCTATGTATTCTATAGCTACGGCCCCTGAGCCAAAAATTATAATCGGTGATTTTTCTCTTTTAAAAATATTCCACTGATATTTTGGGTTTCTTTTCCAAACATTTACTTCCAGCAGATAATTGCTGTCATATAAAAACTTATATAACAAATAAAGGAATAAATATTTCTTTCTGTTTTCTGACTGAGCAAGTAAATGAAGTACCACCCTCATGGGATATTTAGCTGATATTTGTCTTATCACATCTTTCATAGGAACAAACGCAAATCCTTTTTGGTAATGCTGCATAAAGTTCTCAAGCCTTAACCAATATTTTGCTTGCATATAATCTCTATAAATATTACCCTGATGAATGGAATTAAAATTGCTTTTGCCGCTGACCGTTATGTATCTATATGCTGCCATGGCTTCATGAAGCTGATAAATATCGCCTTTCAACAGACACAACATATAAACTGTAATATCTCCCATCATTCTGTCAGCTTCATAAATAATTCGATAATCTTCCTGATTAAAATAATTTCTTGCAAAGAATGAAACCGTCATGCCAGGCGCCCTTAAATGTCTAAAGTCCTCCAATGTATAAATATGATTATCTCTTTTTTCGTAAACCTGTTGTTCTATTTCATTATTTTTTTCATCTACGACAATCATATCAGCCATACATCCAGAATATTCTTTGTGCTGTTCCAAAAAATCATACTGCTTTTGAAGTTTCAAATCATCAATCCAGTAATCATCACCGTCAAGAAATGCATAATATTTCCCTGCTGCTTTTGACAATAAAAAATAACCGTTTTGGGTTGGATAACCAGTATTCGTCTTTCTTAAATACAAGCAAATTTTTTGCGGATATTTCTTTTTATATTCTCTTAATATTTTAGGCGTATTATCTGTAGAGCCATCGTCCAGAATCATAATCTCGTATGGCACAGTAGTCTTTTGCATTAAAACACTATCCAAAGCTTGCCTTATAAATCTTTCATGATTATAAGTCATAAGTAAAATGCTGACTTCCATAATCATCTCTCCTAAATCCTATCATTTAAATTAAACTTCCAAATACAGCATCATATTCTTCTGGTTCAAAATGCATAAGGCCGCTCCATGTAGAAAATGTCATCTCGCCAAACAGCACTCTTCCATCTGGAAGATTATACAAGTCAACACGCACATGCTGAAAATCCTTGCTTAAGATTCGGCTTAGCTCAAGCATCTCTTCCAGCTTTTCTGGTTTTGGAGCAACTATGGGATCCTTTGGATATCCGTAACTGAAAGGCTGCATCTCCCAATTCTTGTTGTAAAAAGATGCCTGACATCCAGGCTTGTGGCTCGCCTTAATACACCAAATATATTCAGGTTCTCCATGAAAGCAATAAATATTGTAATCATATACACTCTCTGCCATGCCTTCCATATATTCTTCACAAATAATTTTAGGTACAATATCCCTATAATGAAGTTCATAGCTGTAAAAAGCAAAATTATGATCCCGCCATTCGTTTAACTGTTGGCATACCTCTGAACGATTAATTTGTGTTTTATCCTTTACGATAATATTGCGGCCACTGCCATTATTAAGCTTTAAAGCAAATGCATGAGGCAGTTTATCAAAATCTATGTCATAAGCATCGTCCCATACACCATACAGCTTTGTAAGATATTTTTCTCCAATCTTCTCTTTTACCCATTCTCTGGCCAGATATTTATCTGCTAATTTCGTTCTTCTCTCATCCTTAATATTGATCTTTTCCCAGTTTATTATTTCATTATAAGTCGTCGGCTTCTCCCAATTAATTTCTTTTCCAAACTTCTCATAATACATTGCTTTTATTTCTTCTTCATAGTACGCTTCACTTAATGTACTTAAATAATCGTAATCTCTATCATAGTAATAAATAACAATATTGTCCTTTTCAATTCCCAACCTTTGCAGCTGAGAGCAAAATTCTCTTCGATACTTCTCCACATCAACTGCAATCACATAAATAGATACACCATCTACTTTGTATGGCTTTACAATTTCAATATTTTGAATCTTACTTCCCGTTATAGCTTCGTTATTATCAAAAAAGGCCACTATATTTGTGGAATTATGTTGGCTTAAATGCCCTAATAACTCTTGTCCTCTTTTTCCTGCTCCAACAATAACTACTTTTTCTGCCTTTTTTGCTCTATCAATTACATCGTTTAGTGAATGTTCTAACATTTCAATTCTCCTTACTGTAATTTTTAACAAGGAACCCATTCTCAATTTTCTATAAATTATTAATATTTTTCATGAATCAATCCTTTTTTCACAAAAATCCAATTACTCGGAGTTTCTCCAGCCTTTTCATATCCTTCATTTAAAATCAACTGATTACACCTATCGTCTCCTTTTTCTATATTAAATATTTCTACATCATATTTTTTAAAATCAAAATCTTTTAATATTTCAAACTCTCCACCTTCTACATCTATGCTTATATAATTTACTTTCTCTCCATATTCTTCCATCACAGTATTCAAACAAATAACTTCTATCTTCTTCTCTTCTAACTGTAGCCCTTTTTTTCCATAATTTTCTGCTACATCTTTCGAAAATGTATTTATTGTGTCTATGCCTTTTACCATATAATAGATTAAACTTTTTCCATCGTTTGCTTCATTTGATATGCCTTTATTGATTACAATATCATTCGGCCTGCTCTTTTTCAGTAATGCGATATGCTCCTCATTTGGCTCAACCAGACATCCAGTAGCCCCATTCAAATAGAATAAAACACTTGCATTTCCAAAGTATGGATGATTTGCCCCTATATCAACATAATGTAAAATATCAATATGGTATCTGTCAGAAATTCCTTTTACAAGTGCATCTTCTGCAAATAATGAAAATCCACTTTTATACATCACATTTCTTTGAAACGGATTAGGCTGGATCATCACATCCATATAAACATCAAATGTACCTTTTATTTCTGCAATAATCTCCTTCCAATAATTTGAACAAATTACAATCGCTGTCTTCTTCGGATCTTCTGACAGTATTGTTTGAGGAGATTCCACTCTTAAGCCGGAAATTACCTGCCCCCACTTTTTCCTATCTGAGTCAACTAGATAATCAATCCTCATGTTTCCTGAAAAGCTATTTTCAAAAGTACCTCCTGCACCCCAAACAACAATTTTTTCATAATTTTCCTGTATTTCTTTTAAGCCAATCACGAACTCATTCTCCCTAATTACTATTTTATTAACTCAAAATATTTATATCAGTTAGTTATTCTACAAACCAATCTTCTTTTCTTACCTGATCTTTTGAGATACTCCAATCAAACCATTCTTTATCTGAACAATATTTACAAAACTCAAATGGACATAGAAGTCTCGTCAATATTTCCCAGCCATTTTCTTCTCCATCTACCAAATCAAAAGAGTTCTTATGTAATTCTTCTTTTGTAATATTTAATTCTAAAAACTCTTGATTTTCATAAAACAATATTACAGCAGGACAAAAATATAAACATTTGCCTCTAAGGAAATGGCATTTCTTACTGGCACAATTTGTCCAGATTCTTTCAGAATCTTCTGCTGTACCTAACCCCTTTTGTGCAAAAAACTTAGTGATTTCTTCTCCGATTTCAATTTTTAAATTTTTTTCCTGCACAAACGTAATGATCTTCTCAATCATACGTCTAGTAGGCGGATACTGAGAAATATCTATTATCGCTCTACATTCTGTAATTGCTTCTACTGTCTGTTCGCTTATTTGTGGCAATAATAACCCATTTGATACAACTCTGATATCAGTATAAGGAAACACTTTTTTTACTTCATAAATAAATAATCCCAAATCAGGATTCATAAATGGTTCCCCGCCCATTAAACGAAACATCTTAATATTTCGAAATCTTTTCGATAATTCGTACAAAGTATCGCTAAATTCCCTAATATCCGGAAAGACTTTTTCTGTCACCAGATTAGAGAAATGGCCACATCTTTTACATTTCAAATTGCAAAAATCCGAAACATGATATTCCACATATGGTAAAACTGGTTTGCAAAGACTTATATGCTTAACATAAGGCATTAACTTTCCGTCTTGAGCAAGTACTGGCAGTGCCCCCTCACACATGTTTTCTGGCAAAAAGTAAATATTGTTATAATTTTTGTTTAACAGAGAAACAGCCATTTCCTGCGCTCGTAATAGATCCCATACAGCCACCAAAACACATTCTACTGTTTTCTGGTAAATGTTTATAAATTCTTCTAAATTCACTATAGGTAAATCATGTTTTGTTCTTCCTAATAAATATGGATTATTGTCAATAATCAATTCAACCTCAATCTTTGAAATTGGGGCTGATTTCATCTCTTGTATTACATATTCTCCACAATTCCCAGCACCATATATTGCAATTTTCATAATTAATTAATCCCTCTCATCCGATCCCAAATTTGTCTGCCATCTATTCTAACAGTATCCGTATTTTCACTTTTTCTATTTGTAAGCACGTTTAAAATTAGACTTAAATCTGCTCTCGGTTCATATAGTAACTGCCTTGTCTTATATAACTGACAGCCTATTGCCTTCTCCCTATCCTGAATCTTTTCTCTGATGGCCGTTCCCGACAATGTTTTCTGCTGTACATCCATTTTCAATAACAGATTTCCTTTACATGGATAAATTATGACTTTATCCTTCTGTTTTAAATATCCATTAAAGATACAATCCAGCCCTACATTCTTATACTGCAATTTCCAATCATATGGATATGAAATTATTTTGTCTTTTCCTTCCCTTAACACCTTTATATTTTTTTCATTTGCCGGTATCAAATAAAGCTCATTTTCGATTGAAAATATATGTCTATAAGGATTTTCTATTTTTCCATCATATCTATAGATAAGTTCTTTTTTTTCTAAATCAACATTATATTTCCAAACATTTCCCATCCACGTCAAAATGAATAATTCATTATCCCTGTATACTATAATATCTAAAATTTTCTTTTCACTTTCAGGAAACAAAACCACTTCATACTCATAAGTATCTAAATAACATTTCATCAAAAAGCTACCCGCCAAATTTGCAAGCCACGCAACAGAATCGCTCTGAACTCCTTGAACAAATTTGTCTTTTTCATTTTCTTTTGAATGTTTTAAGAATGTCTCTAACCATGCTTTATCACATTGAAATTCTTCCTTTTCAATATTAAAAATACAAATTTCATCTCCACAATGAGGAAACATAAATATCTTTCCATTATATACATATGCTGCTCTGAACTTTGCTACTTCTGAAACAATACTATCTGGCAATTTCCAATACTTTGTATCTAAAGTTTCTGTATCTAACCTCACTAAATAATCTGAAAACCATGGGATATAAAACACATATTTTTCATAAGCTAAAACTTGATAAAAAAGTTTATCTGCAAAAATATCTGCATACTCAAACAACCCCAGAAATTCTGCTCTTCCTGTTTCTATATCTACTTTATAGCAGCCATTCCATTCTGACGCATTTGTCCATAAATACCCATTAATATATGCACCACCAATAAAATGTAAACGCCCTGTTTCTTTTCCTATATCTACGTTTTTTAGATTAGACATTTATGAATTCTCCCTAAACAACCAGTCTTTTCAAAGATTAATATTTACCCGCCCCAAGCAAATCCAAACTCTATATATTCACTCTTCTTCCGTACAGCACTTCATTCCATAATCACCTTCGCCATATCATTCACTCTGCGGACCACGTCCATCATTTCCTCCTGGGTATCATATTCAAACAACACAATTCCCCACCGTTCATATAAGTAATCCGTCACCTGGTCTCCTTCTTTATACCAATAATATTCCTTATAAATATGCTTTCTCAGCTCTTCTGCAATATAAGCTCCCCTGAGCTTGCCATTTCTTTCTGCCATAAAGCTTTGATACGCCTGGCATTTCTTGTGTACCAGTTTTTCTGAAAGACTATCGTAATCCAATCCTGTTTCCAGTCTGACCACCCATTCACCAAAATCTTTTCCATACCCCCTGCTTAAAATATCAAGCATATTATTTCCTCCGCACCTTCGTGCACTTTCAATAATGTAGGGTTGATTATTTTTTATTCGATATTGCAGCCACAGAGGTCCATCTGCTATATTCAGCAATTCCGCCATCCGTTCAACCATAGACTTTAAACACTGGGTTATTTCATCTGAATGATCTGCTGGTATCGTCAGGCAGCTTACCTGGTACGGATTCTTATAAGAAAACTCATTGCTTGCAGAGCAAAATGCCACTTTCCTGTTTATAACAATTGTATGAAAATCATATTGGCGTCCCGAAATATATTCTTCTATTACAATTCTCTTTGCTTTTGATTTTTCAAATGCAAGCTCTGCTGCACGCACTCCTTCTTCATAATTAGTAACTTTTGAACATCCTCTTCCTGCACTGAGATCTACCGGTTTTATCATAAGAGGATATTCTGCATCCTTCAGATACGTATATGCCCCTTGCAAGTCATCAAACATTACACTCTTTGGAGTTGGAAAATGATTTTCAAGAGCAAATTTTTTAAATAAATCCTTTTCATGAAAAACACGTGAGATCTCATAGGAATCACGTACCCCAGGCAATCCCATCTGCTCTGCAACATATATAGCAGTCAACATTCCCAAATCATTTGCGTTGGCACAGATTGCATCAATTCCCCTTTTTTTCGCCAAATTTAAAATTTCGTCATGATTCGAAAAATCTGCCGGACAGTATTCATCTGCATATCTGTGCCCAATCAATCCCGGATTATTCCCGGAAGTAATCACATAATATCCAAGCCGCTTTGCTGCTTCAATTAACATAATCTCTGAACTGCTGCCATTTAAAATCAGAATCTTTTTACACATTTTTTCTCACAATCCCATAATATTTCTATACTTTCCTTTTATATAAACCAGCCGCCTGTAATATTTGTTGTTTCTCCTGTAATATAGGAGCTTTTATCGGATGCATAAAACAAAAACAGCTCTGCAACCTCTTCTGCCGTTCCAAACCGGTGCATAGGGATCAGCTTTTTATGCAGCTCATTGTAATATTCATGATTGGCGGATGACATATCTGTAGAAATCCGTCCAGCTGCAATTGCATTAACAGTAATTCCATAGGGTGCCAAATCATATGCCATTGCCCTGGTCAATCCAATAAGTCCTGTTTTAGAGGTCACATATGCTGCTGATGCTGGTCCATGCTCACTGTTTGTCAAACCAACGATGGAAGACATATTGATGATTCTCCCACTACCCTGTTTCATCATAATAGGAACCACTTTTCTTGAAAAATAAAATGCTCCGTTTAGATTTGTGTCCATAACCTCCTGCCACTGTTGAATTGTCTGCTCGTAAAATGGAATTTTCATACCGTCAACTTTTTTAGGAGAGATCCCTGCAATATTAGACAGAATATCAATCCGTCCATATTTGTATTGTACTTTCTCTACTGCCTCTGCAACAGATTCCACATTCGTCACATCACAGAAACAGGGAAAAGCTTCTGCTCCCATATCAGATATTTGATCCATCAGCTCCTGGTTTAAATGCCTGCTGCATAAAGCCAGCTTTGCGCCTGCCTTGGCAAACTTTAATGAAACTGCCTTCCCAATGCCTCTGCTTGCTCCAGTTACAATGGCAACCTTTCCTTTTAACATTTCTTTTCCTCTTCTCGATTCTAATATCCAAATATGGTTGGCAAAAAAGTCGTCAGCGACGGGACTATGTGAACCAGCAAAAGGCAAAAAACATTGCAGCATACAAAGGGCAGTGATGCCTTAAATAGCTTTGCAGTGCTTGTTTCTGCAATTCCAGAAGCAATAAACAAACAATTTCCAACTGGTGGAGTTAGCAGGCCAATCCCTAAATTAATAGACATAATAATCCCAAATTGAATTGCAGAAATACCACATTCCTGCACCACCGGAAGAAAAATCGGTGCAAATAACAACATAATCGGGACCAGATCCATAAAACATCCGCACAAAAACAATATTAAATTCACAATAAGCAGTATCAACACTTGATTATTTACACTATGATTCAAAAAATAAATCATCTGCTGCGGAATATTTTCTACATTAATCACCCATGACACCACAGAGGCTATGCCAACAATGTATAAAGCTACAGAAGCTGTCACAATTGAATTTATAAAAAGTGTTGGAAGCTTCCTTATATCCAGCTCTTTATAAATAAAGACACCTATTAAAATAGAATAAACTACGGCAATCACACCTGCTTCTGATGCTGTCACTACTCCGGCTCCGCATCCTACCAAAATAATTAGTGGCATCCCCAGAGCCCAGACGGCCTCTTTCATTGCATACAGGCGCTCTTTTACCGTTGCCTTTTTATGGCATGGGTAACCTCTTCTGCGGCTTATGATAAAGCAGAGTGCCATCTGAAACAGACCCACTAACACTCCTGGAATCACACCTGCCATAAACATCGCTCCAATAGAAACTCCTGTGCATACGCCATAAAGACATTGAGGTATGCTTGGAGGAATTAGAATTCCAATTGTTGAAGATGCCATTGTAATTCCACCTGCGAATTCCTTGTCATATCCCTCCTCCTCCATAACTGGAATGAGCATACCTCCAATCGCAGAAGTATCTGCTACTGCTGAACCGCTGATGCCTCCAAAAAAAATACTAGCTAAAACATTTACTAAACCCGTTCCTCCTGGGATATGCCCAACAAAGCTTGTACACATTTTCACAAGTCGTTTTGTTATCCCTGTCTCACTGCATAAATTTCCTGCTAATACATACAGAGGAACTGCAATCAAGCTAAAGCTGGAAATACTGTTTAACATCCGATGAAAAAAAACCACCGGATCATAGCCTAATAAAACTACTGCACCAAGTGTTGCCACACCTAATGCAAATGAAATTGGCATCCCTACTATCATCAAAACTATAAAAATAATAACAAGTATAAAAATCATTTTACCTGTCCTTCTTTTTTGCAAAAATATGTTCTGTATATAATGACAGCATAGCAATACCACTAATTGGAGCAGCCATATAGACATAACCCATTGGTATTGGCAGTGAACCGGTATAGCTTCCCAAATTTTTTACAGATACCAGAATTCCAAATACAACCAGCAGCACTATAAATGAATAATTAAATAGAATTCCAATTCTTTCAAATAGCTTTTTCAATGCAAAGGGTACTTTTATTCCTTCTATGTTCATTCCCACATGTTCACCTCTATACAGAGCTAATGCTGCACCGAAGAAAATCAAATATACTAAAATATAGCAGCTAAGCTCTGTAACCCAGAATAAAGGATTCTTTAAAACATACCGAAAGACTACATTTATTGTTACTATCAGGATTAAAACAGCAAAAAGAAGAAATAAAATACTGCTTAACACTTTTATCAATATTCTATTGATCTTTACCACTGTTTTTTCAAAGTATTGAATCAAATGCAAATCCATAAATTACCTCAATGCATTAATTTCATCAATCAGTTCCTGTGTTCCGTCATCCTCAGATACAAACTGAGGCCAAACCTTTTCTATTGCAGTCTGTTTCATATCATTTAACGATTCCTCTTCCATATAAGTAACTGTCATCTTGCTTTCCAATTCTTCCAGAAGAGAGCTGTTTTGCTCAATATTATAATCTCCGCCTACATTACAGGCATATTCTCCGGCTTCAAGAAAGGCTGCTTGTACATCCTCAGGATAGGACTCCCATACTTCTTCGGAAAATACCAGTTGATTTGGTATTGTTAAATGATTAGTAACACAAAGATAATTCTGAACCTCATATAAATTGTTTATCTCAATCAACTGATAGGGATTCTCCTGTGCATCAACAACTCCGCTTTGAAGTGCTGTATACAATTCAGATAAATCTACTGCTGTAGGCGATGCTCCCCAAGTCTGAAAGGCTTTAATCAAAGTATCTGTAGAAGGGGTTCTAATTAATAAACCTTTCAGGTCATCCATCGTTTCCAGTCGTCTATTGGATGTAATTTCACGAAAGCCTGTTTCATACCATCCTAACGCCACAATATGATTTTCCAGCATAATATTATATAATTCTTCTCTTATTGCAGCTCCTTCTTCCCCACGCAAAACCTTCCTGGCATGTTCATCATCCTCAAAAAGAAATGGGAGATTCAAAATCTCCATACGACTGTCAATCGCAGAATGTCTTCCAAAGGTTCCCGCCTCCAGAGTTCCCATCTGTAATGCTTCCACCATTTCAGCCTCTGAGCCTAATGTTGCATTGGGATAAATCTCCACAACCACTCTGTCCCCTAACAATTCCTCAACTTTTTCTTTAAATGCTTCGCATACTATTTGCGTCGCCGAATCCTCAGAAGAAACATGGGCGATTTTAACATGGATCTCCTCGCTATCATCTGTGTTATTCATCCTATATTTTCCACAAGCTGTTAATCCAAGCATCATACATATCAAGAAAGCCAGTAAATATTTTTTATTCTTCATCATACACCTCATTCATCATTACATATTTGTAATATGTAATCGCCATATTCAGTACCTGCTTTTTCTTCTCCCAACATTTTCAGCTCTTTTCTGGTAATTAATCCACGTCTCCAGGCAATTTCTTCCATACATGAAATATACTCATTTTGATTTTTCTGAACTGCTTTCACAAATGCAGATGCCTCAACAATATCATCCCAACTGTGCAAGTCAAATTGTACGATTCCCCGTCCTATTATTTCTGCATAAAAATTTCTATTATTTTTCAGATTATCTGTAAATGAATGAAAACAACTACTATTAAAAGTGAGGGTCTCCAGCAATCCAGAAGTACAGAATATAATAGGAATCGTATGATAAGACTCTTGTAAATACTTTTCATCTATACTTTTGTCCGGGAAAATTCTTCGATTCATATCGAACATAAATTTTTGAGATTCAGTTCCATACTTACTCTGAGTAGTAACCAATGTGATCCCATTTCTTCTCGACATTGCTCTTTGGAAAATTTTTGTCAAATCTATACCGTAAAGCAGCTTCCTTCCATACAGGACCATAATATGATAATCAGAAATAAAGCTTCTGATATCTTTCCATGTTTTTTTCCAATCTGTCTCCTCTTCCCGAACCTGATAGTTCAAATGAATCCCAATTCGTTTGCCGTCTCCAAGCAATTCTTCCATAGCTTTTTTATCTCTTAACGAGCACAAAATCAGGATTTCTTTTATACCTACCAACAGAAAATAACTTAAAAAATAATAAACCATTGGTTTATCATAAATTTGTGTTAATAGCGAAATTCCATTGGAATCCTCAAAAATCATCACTCCTTTCCATGCTTTGTTACAGTGAGACACATTGCCCTGAAGTAAACTTTCTATGTCGGTATCAAGTAAAATAGAGAGTTTGGCTAATAGAGAGATGTCTGGATAACTCAATCCTCTTTCCCATTTCGAGACTGCCTTATCACTTATATCCAGCAGTTCAGACAGTTCACGCTGTGTATAACCTGCCCGTTTTCTCAGAAAAGAAATTGCATTTCCCAGTCTGTCATTCTCCATTCCATCCTCCAATAAAAATTTTACTTCCATTCACAGGTTCCAACAACCGACCAGCAGTTTACCTTTTTCCTGACAAAAATTAAAAGAACGTCTCAAGCATGGACAAGATTTTTTTCAGATTGCGTACAATACAGCTTCTATGCCATAAGGACTATGATTTCTAATATAGAATTGATAGTCTTCTCTCAGCTGGTATATAAATTGCGGTATTTGTATCAAATCTTCCGGCTTATGATAAATGCAAATTGCCAGCTTAGGCTTATACTTTTTGATTGTTCCTGCCGCACCATAAAGTGCATGAAGTTCTGAACCCTCTATATCCATTTTAATATAGGTTGCTGCCTCCCCTTTCAAAATGTCATCAATTGCCTTCATCTCAACACACTCTGTTCCCTTATCTGATATTGATGAATTATCTCCGTACCCGGAATTTATACGCAAAATATTTGTCTCATTCCAAACGCCTGCAAAAATAATTTCTACGTTAGCATAGTTTTTTAAATGTTCTTCCAATCTCAAAAAATTACTTTTTTCTGCTTCTATTGAAATAATTTTTTTATATGAATGAATTCCTTGTGTCTCTAAATGATTTATAAAATCTATTGCTGACTCTCCCTGATATGCTCCACAGTCAACAAATATTTCCTGTTCTTGAAAATGAATTACATCATCCGGAAAATACTGATTTAATTCATAATTATCTTTTCTATAAATTCCTGACATTTTTTGAAAAATGTAATCATTTAATGCCTTTTTTGACTTCTCATCAGCCAATTTGTTTTCCAGCCACTCTAAATTCTTTTTATTCTTGGTATAGAATTCTGGAGTGATAGTGCCATCAATTTCCTCTAAGCAAAGCTTCCCAATAAAATCTAAAGCATATAGTTTCTCAATATTACCAGCGTATTCCTTTAACTGTCCTTCATAGTAACCTGCAAAAGCCACAATTATAATACATTTGTTATGAACCAAGAAATCTTCCAATACATAAACAGGAATTCCGTATAATTCTTTTAAATCCTCTTTTATATACTCTCTGTTTATTAAAAATCCCTTCACTTCTATCTCATTACGTTCGCAATAACCCTTTATTTTTCTTGCACACTGAGCCCCCCCCCAGATATAAATTGGTTCTTTGGCATTTTTTAATTCTGAAATTGATGTTTTAATCATATTCTCTGGTACTATCTCAAACATCAGCCTTATCTCCCTTCAT
>CAJTAT010000023.1 GCA_910574475.1 Clostridia bacterium
TGATATGATACCTCTAAAGTAGACAGATAAAATATAAAAATCTGTTACTTTGGAGGTATTTTTCATGCCAAGATCAAAATACTCACCTGAATTTAGAGCAATGGTATCACAGGAATATATTGACGGGGAAGGTTCTGTCCATTTCCTTGCTGATAAGTATGGCATAGGGTATACAACATTGAGGGGATGGATTAACGAATACAGAATTCATGGGATATCTGCCTTCTGTCATAAAACGAACAGAACCTATTCTAAGGAATTCAAAATCAAATGTGTGGAAGCGGTAAGGAACAAAGAAGGTACTGTTGATGATATCATCGCAAGATATGGAATATCCAGCCGTTCTATTTTAAGACGATGGATTATGGAGTATAATGCCAATAGAGAACTTAAGGATTACAATCCGAAACAGGGGGTCTATATGGCAGAAGCACGGAGAAAAACAACGTTTGAAGAACGCAAAGAGATTGTCAGTTATTGTATAAGCCATAGTCGCAATTATAAAGATGCAGCGATAAAATATGATGTTTCCTACAGTCAGGTTTATTCATGGGTGAAGAAGTATGATGCGGCTGGGGAAGCTGGTTTAACGGACAAAAGGGGCCATCATAAAACAGATGGCGAAGTGGATGAGCTGGAACGTTTAAAACGCGAGAACCTACGTTTAAAGCGTCAATTGGAAGAAAGGGATATGGCGGTGGAACTGTTAAAAAAAGTGAAAGAATTCGAAAGGATGTGAGGATTGGAAAAGTACGCCATGAATCCAAATATTTAGCTGTGAGGCATTTCCACTCTGAAAAAAGCTGGAGTATAGAATGGATGTGCAGGCAGCTTGAAATATCAAGGGCAGCCTATTATAAATGGCTGCATAGGAATGTCCCTGATGCAGAACATGAAAACATGAAACTTGCGGGATTGATCAAAGATTATGATGAACGTTTTAACCATATCTTAGGATACCGGAGAATGACATCCTGGATCAACCATTTCAACCATACTGCATACAGCCGGAACAGGGTTCATCGGATGATGAAGAAACTGGGGATACATTCGGCCATCCGCAAAAAGAAGAAGAAATACATGGATTCGAAACCAGACGAAACAGCAGAAAACATACTGAAAAGGGATTTTTACGCCTCTGCCCCAAACCAGAAATGGGCTACGGACGTGACGGAATTTAAGGTGCCGGGAGAAAAAAAGAAACTGTATCTGAGTGCAATCTTAGACCTGTATGACAGGTATCCGGTAGCTTATGTTATCAGCTCAAAAAATGACAACAGGCTTGTATTTCGGACATTTGATAAAGCAGTCGCTGCTTTCCCCGATGCTAGGCCGGTATTCCATTCCGACCGGGGATTTCAGTATACCAGCAGGATGTTTCGGAAAAAACTTGAAAAACAGAAAATGGAACAGTCTATGTCCCGTGTTGGGTGCTGCATAGACAATGGACCGACAGAGGGATTCTGGGGAATCATAAAGGCAGAAATGTATCAGATGTATGAAATAACAGATGAGTCCTCATTAAGATATGCCATCAAAGATTATCTGCGTTTTTACAGTGAAGAACGTCCGCAGGACAGATACCACTGTAAGACGCCGTCAGAAGTACGAGAGGAAGCGTTGGCAAGTGATGCGCCCATAGAATATCCGGTTCCTGAAAATAAACGAATCATGAAATATAAAGAGAAATGGTGTGCATAGAAAAATGCCTGCACTCCCAAATAAAATGCAGGCATCATCCGCACTAAATTTTAGATATTTGTCCTGTCTACTTGACAAGGGGCATATCATTCATGCCGGACGGCTTTCTGCGTAATGTGATAGCTCAAATAATATTTTTTTGTGGTTGCTGGCTCCGAAAAGCCTTGATATTACAGTGTTCCTATTAAAACTCATTCATATTAAATAGTGCAAGCTGCCCTGTAGATAATGCGTCAAGTGTTGGAACAAGTTCAGTCCTGTCTATTTTTTTCAAAATAGAAAAACGCCGCTTTCCTAAAGATCGATTTCCCATACTAAAAATAATGTCTTTATCCAAAATAGCAGACATTATCATTTCGGCATTATGTCTAGATATAGATAACAAATCAAGATCATTTGTACTTGGAGAAATAATTCTATAACTATTTTCATATTTCTCTAAATCAGCTCTTGAATCAGTAATGATGTCAAAAAGCCACTGCAACGTCAAGTAAGATAAATTAACAGCAGTTATTGGATTATTTAATCGTCTTGCATACCTTGGGCGTAGTGAATACTTATCTACTTCATCAGAAACAAAATATTTATCTCCCATCCATGATGGTTTCATATATCTATTAGGACCAAAAAAACATACTATATCTTTTTCAAAAATATTATTAATGTCCTCTTTATCTACAGTTACTTTTTTAAAATTGATTTCTCCTTTCCAACTAAGTTTTTGATCAATAGCATTTTCATGTAATTGAACATATTCATTAAATGATAATTTGCCTGACTTGAAAAGATATTCAAATTTTTTATTTGATTGCCGAAAAGAGAGATGTGCAACCATATAATTTTGACCAATTTTTATTTGTTCTGATGAAATTGCTTTATAATACTGAAACCCTCCATTACCATTAGCTTCCATTGCATTATCATATGCTTCATTACCTAATTCATAAAACGCATCAACAATATTAGATAATAGAATTGATTTTCCGCTACCATTTTTTCCAACAATCACAAGTGGAACAGGGACTCCATTTTTATTTTTACGAAATTGAATTTTTAAATCACTTATTGGCCCTATATTTGTATAATGAAGATTATCAATGTACATTTAATCAGAAACTCCTTTCATATACATGTTTCTAATGTTTCTATTACATCCAGTATATATTCACTCGCTTTTATGGTTGTTTTTCCAAATTAAACTAAGTATCAATACCCAATATATTTTAAGACTTGCAATGCTATAAAAAAGAATAACCTCCTCACATAGTTTGCTCATCTTTTTGAAAAATTTCTATGCTCATAAGAGCCAAATCATTTCTCTATTTTTGTTATATGGATTGACTCTTTCTCTATATTGGAAATCCCTCTAAATTCATTCCCCAAAATAATAAAACTCTACTCAAATTGAAGGAATCGATCCAAAGTTACATATACGTTGTTATAACACCTTAGTTCCAGTGTGAACTATGAGTAACTATAGAAAATAATAAATTATCTATCTGAATGCAGCCATACAATATATTACAAAAATTTATAACATCAATTAATTATTCTAAAAATCACAAACTTCAAACTCAGGTTGTGTTTCATATTGAGTAACTACCGAACAACATAACGGACCGTCTGTAATAATTTCTGTGCCATCCTCTTTCAACAATTGCCAAAAAACTGTATATTTTCCGGGAATATCAGGCGGATGGAAATATGCCTCTATTTCAAATTCAGCACCATTCAAAATATTACAATATAATTTTTTCCTTTCCATACAAAAATAATGTGTTAAATGCTCATATTTAACTTTAAAAATTACTCTTCTCCAATTTTCTCCACTGACATTTTTCAACCTCCATGTTTTTTTGAAATCAATTTTATTTGTATATAATTTCCCATTTTCTGGATATTCTTTTAGCAAAACCGCATCATATTCTCCGGCTTCCGATATGCTTGTAACATGCATTACAAAAGATTTAATAGAATCCTCCATTTTCAATAATCGGCCTGTCTTTTTTATAATCACATAGAAAATAAAGCTCCCAGCAATATCTGGTGCTTGAAACTCCATAGCAATTGACTCTTCCTCATCAGGGTTTACAGTTTTAATTATAGGATTATATTTTTGAAGTTTAGGCCTGTGCTTTCCTGCCTTATGACTAAAAAAACCATCTATATAATATTCCTGAAGTTTAATATACCCTTTGTTTCGGAATATTAACATATTTTGAAAATGCTCTCCTGGCTTTACTTCAATATGCGATTCAAGAAATGCAACATCAAAATATTCTGCTAAAATAACTGTCTTAATAATATTATTAACTTCATCAGCAGATAAGTAGGTATAAATCCATCTTCTCTTTCTTCTGTTGTCATTAAATATTTGTATAATCTGATATTTCAATTTATCAAAATTGTTCTCAGGAACATTTCTATATCTTTCATAAGCTTCAAAAAGGCTTTTTTTACAAGTACAATTAATTGCTTCCGTTCATTTAACAAATTTTTACATTCTTTTATCATGGACCATTGATAGTCAAAATTTTCTCCAATAAGCACAAGTATGTACTCCGCGTCTTTTACATTTTTTGTCTCTTCAAAACATATCTTTGAATTCTGTTTATTATTCAAATACCTAAGAATTTGTTTTGTTTGCACATTCCTTTCGTAATTTTGAAAATATATTTTTCCTCTCATTGTGTGTTCCCTCAATAAAATATTCCGCTTCTAACGGCACAAGATTTCTATAAATTTTTCTTCCGACTTCATCAACCATTATCCAAGAAGATACTATTTCTCCCGTCACATCTGGTGCTATATATTTCACTGTAAGCCTGGCTCTCTCTCCTGGATATATCTCTCCTATTGGATAACAGGAACTTTCGGCCATACTTTTTCTTCCCCTTATTAAGATTCCAATATACTGAAACCATTTTCTTACAAAAGTTATGAAACGCTTCCATACACAAATTTCTTTATTAGATTTTATAAGTGCTTTTGCGCTCTCTCTAATAAATCGTTTCAATGATGTATTTTGCTCTTTAAAGAACCGATCCCTCCAAACTACACACCCTTGATTGACAACTTCCCATACTGCTGTTACCTCATCACCACATTTACAAACCTCTTCATCAAATTCAGAAAATACATATTTTGATTTGTCATACGTATTAAAAATGCGTTCAATCTCATCTATTAACCCTTGATGGAAGAATAGGTGGCAATCGTCATATTCAACCCTTTGCGATATTTTCGAATTTCACGAATCAGTTTATAAACACGAACATCTCTATTTCTTAACCTTTGTTTGAAAATTCTTCCCCCTAAAGTCCAAAAATACCTATGGTATGTACTTTCATCAATAAATACAAATATTGGCTGTGCCTGCCGAAAGGCCGCTCTGAATTCAGCATGTGTCACCGAAATAATTTCTTTTTTAGCACTTCCCAAATCCCGTATATTCTCTTCACCATAGTAATCATCATTTAATAGAAGTAAATAATAGTCCGCATATTTTACTTGATTCAAAATAAACAAATTCGGATTATATCCCACATAAGTCTCTAAATCATCCCCTGACAAATGCAGCGTTTCAGGTTTATCACTAGAAATAGCATTAAATTTTATATAGTCGAAAGGTTTTTGAAGTCTCTCTTGTATAGCTATCCTTTCATTCTTCAAATTACGAATCGTGGAACTGATAAATATTTTTCTTTCACATATTTTTTCTTTCACATTAACTCCTATCCACTACTATTTTTAGCAATTTAACTGCAGGTATTTAAAACCGTACGAAACACTTTTATTCAAAATTCTTTTGTATTCGATAAAAATCTATCTCAGGTACATCACCAGCATAAATTACAAAATTAATTGCTCTACCAGAATAATTATTACAGAACCCACTTTTTTTCAATGTCCAAAGTGCAATCTCAAGCAACTCTTGTTTTTCCGGTCTAACTCCGTTAAATTTTGTCTGACCGGCTCCCATAATCGGAATATTTATAGTCCTTGAATTATATAGTACATCAATATTATCCCAAAAACTCATCCAAAACTGAACATATTCTTGAATGGACGTATATGCTCTATTCTTGTTATTAAATTTTGTTAAAACCGTAAGTACATAATCCTTATATAATACACAAGAACCATAATTATAGCTTTTCCGATTACATTTGCCAGACTTCTTCTCCAAAATCAATGTGTTACTATCACTAATTGCTTTTTTAATCAGGGTAATTTCATTTTGATGCTGCATTACAAACTTTCCATGAAGTGTTGTTTTTGAAACAACAACATCATCTGCAACAAGATCAATGTAGTTATTTACTCCAATAATTTTCAGGCCTTCTTGCATAAATAAATCACCAACCTTAACATTTACCTCTGTTCCATTTATTTTAATTTCTGCATGTTCTGTCTGATTAGCTTTATACCAGTTAAATATAAACAGAAATACAAGAATAATAACAAATATGGATAAACAAACAACTGCCCATTTTTCTCCACCAATAGGCGGTATGCAAAAAGAAATCAGAGTAACTAGAGATGAGATAATAGCTACTTGTGACCCATACACTCTCCACAAATTTCTATCTTTAAAAGAAATTTTTGAAAATTTTGATTTAATCATTTTTCTCTTCCTTTAAATAAATTTATATATTAAAATATTTGTGAACAAAAGTTCCTTTTACAACAATTACATGAATTATTTTGAAATTGATAGTTTTATATCACTACTTAAAATTTATAATTAAAATAAGAATTTTACGAATAACACAGATGTAATTTTCAAACAATCACTTCCATTTTTTACCCTAATATTATTTTATTATATCACTTTTAAAATAGATTTTCATTAAAATTTTCTGCCCGAAATACATCAGGCAGAAAATCTTATCATAAACACTATCTACACTTTTTCTTTAACACAACAACACCTATCGTCATCATAGCCAAGCCCAATCCTCCAATCAACCAAAGATTCAAATTATCCCCGGTCTGTGGCAATTTCGCCTCTGCCGGTGTATTCGTCAGCTTCAAGGTATACTTCACCAAATCCGGCGCTTCTCCCTCATACTTCAACATTACCTCATGGGGCGTGCTATCCAGGATATACCCGTCTGCTGCTTTCGTCTCCACAACAAAGTATTTGATATCCTCCGCATAATTCCCATCCGTAAATACTGCAATCGGAAGCTCTTCTGATTCCGCATGTCCATCTTTATCCGTCACAAGCGTTTCTATCACTCTGCCATCCTCATCATGGATCTCAAACTCCACGCCCTTGATACCTTTCCCGGTATCCTTATCCATTTTCTCAATCAGAATCTTACCAGGCACAACCTCATCTTTCATGGATACTTTCTGGAGCTCCTTTGTATCCTCCACAGTAAACCTCACATCCGCAGCAATCTTATATCCATAAGGCGCAGTCTCTTCACGCAGGGTATACTCCCCTGTAGGAATACGCTCAATATAGTGAGGCGTCCCATTAGACTTCCACGTTTCCACTACATGGCCATCTTTATCAATAATGGACAGAACAGCATCATTCAGCTCATGTTCTCCGGTAATATCTGTCTTAGAGATTTCAAGCTTTGTGGGATGATTCTCAAACTCCGCCTTAAGCTCGATCGCCTTGACATATTCTCCCTGATAAGAAGCATCCAGATTAAACACCTCCCCACTCATTACATATCCTTTCGGAGCCTCCATTTCCTTTACATAGTACCGGCCAAGGGGTAGATCATTTAAGAATACACATCTTCCATCTTTCGAAGTTACGGCCTTTCCAACAAGGCTGTCCTTAGCAGTTACGATCTTGCCATCCACATTCACAATGTCTTCTGCCGCATAAAGGCCAAACACCGCGCCTTCCAGTTCTTCCTTTGTCTCTGCGTCTGCTTTTATTACCGTAATCTGCACTTTCTGTCGCTCATTAGTGATATTCATACCGGCATAAACTACCTTTGTGTCCTGATTCACATAAGACAAATCCGCCTCAATCGGTTCCTGATTCAGCACAAAACCTTCCAACGTCTTTGTCTCCACAAGATAATATTTCCCTAAAGGAAGCTCCTCCAGCTTGGCAATTCCTTTCTCGTTCGTGGTAATCTCTCCGACAAGCTGATCCTTTTCGTAGTAAAGCGTGTCAAGCCCGTCCGGACTTACAATATCCTCCGCCGCATAAACCTTGAAAGCCACGCCTGCAAGAGACTTTTTGAAATACTGGAAAATTACATCATACCAATGCTCCTCCAAAACCCTGGCATCCTGTAAAAACTCTCCATCCTTATTCACAATGATCGTTCCGGTGGGAACCGCATCCTGCATCACCACGCTCCGGACTTCCCCCGTATCCTCTATCGTAAATTCCACATCTTCTGCTTTCAGATAGCCGTAAGGGGCATATTCCTCACGAAGAATATAAGTTCTTCCCACTTCCAGTTTCTTAATGACATGCTTTTCCCCTGCCCGAGAAGTCCATGTGTCAATTACATTTCCCTCTTTATCAAGAACACTTAAGGCTGCACCAGACAGCTCCACACCACTGGTGATATCCTCTTTCGTTACTTCCGTTGTGGTAGGAATATTAAAAAATTCATCACTATACTCCGCAATCTCAACATCCTGTCCCTGATAAGCCGGCTCAAATACCACCATTTCCTCATTGGTAATATAACCCTTTGCTCGTTCCAGTTCTTTCACATAATAAGAGAAAAACGGATAATCCTTTGTGAAAAGTACCTGCCCTCTTTCATCCGAAGTTACCGTTTCCAGCAAAGTATCCGCTTCCACAATCACCTCTCCCAGACGGTTTTCAATAGGTTCCTTAGCATACAGTCCAAAAACTGCGCCCGAAACCGCTTCCTTTGTCTCCGCATCTTTCTTCTCAATAGAAAGGGACACTTTCTGCCGTGCATTGGTGTATGCCATGTCCTCATAAACGACACAAACCTCCTGTCCTGCATAAGAAATGGTGAACTCCTGCACTTCCCTGTTCAGGACAAATCCGTCTCCTGCCTTTGTTTCCATCACATAATAGGAACCAAGGGGCAGGTTCTCCAAATATCCTTTCCCATCCTCCCCGGTTGTAATGGTTCCTGCAAGCTGATCCTTTTCCAGAAGAACCGTCCCCTGATTATCCGGGGATAATATTTCATCCCTTGCATAAACGGAAAACTCCGCTCCCTTAATTCCGGCAAGAACATACTGAAACTCCCCATCATAAGAGTCCAGCATCTCTCCCTGTTTATAAAGGCGCAATGCTCCCAACTGCCGATCATTTTTCTGTACCACCGTAATGACGGCTTCCTTAGTATCCCCGTCAATCTGATAGGCCTCTCCCGTACTGATCCGGAAAATCACCGCATCCTTTGGAGCTTCCACAATCGCTCCGTTCTCACTGTATCCCTCATATCCGTTCAGCACGTAACCGTCCGGAGCCTCCACTTCCTCCAAACGGTAAGTCCCTACCGGAAGTGTGTCCGGCGTCAAAAGATATCCCTCCTTTGACACGGCATAGGGTCTTTCCTTTGTACCATAGCAGACCTTGTTGGGATAGGTGATCCACTGTTCCACGTATTTCTCCTGTTCCATGTCATAGATGCGGTACTTTGTACCCTCTTTCAAAATAGTCTCGCAAGAAGTACTGTCACCTTTCACGATTTTGATTTTGGCAGTAAAGGCGTCATCCATAAACACTCTCCAGGTCTGTGCCGTCCGGCTGTCCTCCGTTACTCTTACGATAAAGGGCTGAATCCGCATATATTCATCCGGTACGGTTGTTTCAACCACCACATAAGAACCGTATGCCAGTTCCGGGCTGCGCAAAAATCCTTTCCCGTCTGTGAACAGCTCCGGAATCACTTCTCCCTCCGGATTTTGAGCGTAGTCGATTGCGGCTCTTTCCCCTGAAAAATCATAATCCACAAAATCCTCCGCCTGATAATTTCCGTTTTCATCCGGCACAATGGTTCCGTCTTTTACCCTACTCAAATCACGGATAAGATAAATGGTAAAGCCTGCCTGTAAAAGTTCCGCTTCTGAATCTTCACCGTCATCCCCCACCTTAATCATTTCAAATGCCTGCTTCTTTACCTGCTCAAACACATCTTTATTTTGTATCACAACCAGCTTTGTTTCATCGCCATAGGCCAGGACCACATCATATTTTGTAGTATCCAGAAGATACCCCTCCGAGGGAGCAATTTCCTTTAGATAATACTTGCCAAGATACAAGCCATCCACAGATGCCGTACCAGAAGCATCCGTTTCCAGCCGTGTTACCAGTTCATCCGCTTTATAAAGGACTCCCGTCACACCGTCCGGATGCAAAATATTCTCTTTCGCATACAGGCCATAGACTGCATGTTCCAAGATTGCGTCTCCCTGGCTCTTGTTGGTTCTCCTTTCCGCATCCTTTTTGATAATGGAAATCTTGCCTGTTACATGTTCATTTATAAACTTTCCGCCTGCATTTGTAATGGACACCGTCTGGCCGTGAAGCTCCTGATTCACCTGAAAGCCGTATTTCACCTTGTTCACATTGCTGACTGCTGTTTTACCTGCTCCCTCATCGGCCCAGTCTCCATAGTAGCCTGCAGGAGCCTTTGTTTCCTGGACGTAGAATTTCCCTGCGTTTGACTCGTTAAAATATACTCTGGAAGAGAGATAGCTTCCATCCGCCTGCTTCTGAAATGTCACCTGTTCCGAAAGTCTTCCATTCTCCGCCGTCACGGTGAATACCGCCTGATTGGTAATCTGCTTTCCTGTCTCTTCATCCACCTTTGGAATCCGGATTCTCACCCAATAGGGCTGATTGGCAAATACTCCGCCCCCGGCATTGCTGATCACCTTTTCCGCATTGGAATCTCCCTCGGAAATAGAGAAATGATAGTGATTGTTGTCTGTAAGATAGCCGGAAGGCGTTGAAACCTCCTTAACATAGTAGCTCTTTCCCGGCGTTGTGGTTGTAATAACGGTGGAAGTATACGTGTCCCCACTACGGTTAAAGACAGCACCCGTATCTTTCCCATTATCCTCATAAATCTTAAACCGCACGCTCTGGGAAATGCCTGCTCCTGTTATGGCGTCTTTCTTATTCAAAACCACATAAGCGGAATACTCTTTCGGCTTTGACATCCAGGAGCCGGCCGTTAAAAGATACTGATTCGGTCCATTAGACCAAAATTCTATACCGCTTGTGGCACGGCCGTCATCCGCATCACGCACCCAGTCAGCCATTGATTTAAACAAGTCCGTCGCAATCTGTGTATTCAATACGGATACCTGACTCAGCATAGGGCTGATGGCTGCCGCCATGCTCTCCGCACTTCCCCAGCGATTGTTCCGCACCAGCCACATAGCCGCCTGTGTAATCGCATAATTTCCTGTATTATCATGGATAGCCTGTGCTTCCCGATACCAGCCATAGATTTTAACCAGAAGCTCGGCCTGCTCATGGGAAATCCCCAGTTCCTCCGGAGACACCGCCGTATATGTCATGCCTGTTGAGCAGGCTCCGCCGTACAGGATGCAGAACGCTTCCTCTCCATTCAGACGTATTTGCTTCATGGGACCATGATCACCAGAACCAAATGCACTGATTGCCCCCAGTCTGCCGCTGGAAACATTGGAGGAAAAAGATACTGTTGCCGTATCTCCTACGGAAGCTGCGGCAATTCCGCTCTCGTTCATTTTCATCAGAATCTTTGACAGCCCCTCTGCATATGCATCATACCCGTCCGCTCCTGCCATAACCGCATACAAATCATCCAGAGTAAGTCCATTCTCATTTAGGTACTCCAGATCTTCCACATCAAGAAAATCCCAGATCGAATACCGGAAAAAGGAATCCTTGTCTACATCTGTGCTCAAAAGACGGATCATTTCCTCCATGCTCTGCTCGCCGTAGAAAATATCGGTACGTCCGCCGGGAGCCTCCGGTTCTTCAACAGCTTCCTCTTCCTTTTTCGCTTCCTCTAAAGTTCCATCCGGCAAGCCCTCCGTCAAATCAGAAGCCGTATCGTCAGATATGATATCCTTTGTATCTATGCTGTTTTCTGCCTTATCCGTGTTCATCTCTGTCTTTTCAATCGTGTCTTTAACCGTTCCTCCTTCCATTGTCTCTTCCGCTGCTTCTGTTATTGTCTCTCCCGTTACTCCCGGCTCGGATGCTGCTGCAGGCAATCCGCAGTTCATCATACAGATGGCTGCTGCCAATATGCCTGCAATCATCCGTCTCCATCTTACATTTTTCATTCTGGCCTCTCCTTTCTGCCCATAAAAAAAGACAGCCATATTCGGCTGCCTGATACTCTGCTCCTATTCTTTTTGGACTGTCTCTTGCCCTTGCCATTTTTCCTACCTCTTTCCGGCTGCTCCTGCCATTACCAGCACCAATCTAACTGCTAGGACAAACAACACCAGAAACAGCTTTGCCATTCCAAGCGTCAGCTTCAGTACCCACAATAACATCTGCAATCCCCATTTCAATACGGTTAAAAAAAGGATACCTGTCTTTTGCAAAACTATTTTTGTCATATTGCTTTCCTCCCAAAAAAGATGATTCTCCTCAATTAGCTTTCCTCTTATCCCCAGCCATCCGCAAGGCTTTCTATTACCGGATCATTCTCCGTTTTCTCTTCTCTCACGCTTTCATAAGTGCCGGATATCTGCCCATCCCCAATCCCGATTTCCTGAATGATTCCCGTCCCTTTCGTCAGAGCCGTCCCAAGCAGTATGATAATTTCATTCTTCATTTCTTCTCTCAATTCCCTGCGGACATTCTCCAGATCCTGCCGTGAAATGTACTTTGTTTCCTTTTTACTCTCCTTAAAGAGTCCCTCCTCCTGAAAGCTCCGGATATAAAAATCTGCCGCATCAATCAAAAACTGGTTTACGGATTTGTGAATCTCCGTATTCAGCTTTGCCAGAACCTGATGTATCCGCCTGTGCTGTTCGTTATCCAAGTTCATCCGCAGATTATGATAGACAATGTTCCCCTTTGCTATTTTTCTCACCCCAATCCAAACTCTTTTTTGTGGGCAGAGAGATACATCCTGCCGAGATATTCATACCCCTTTGCGTTTGCTTTTACATCCTCAATGTATTGGATGTTGCTCTCTTTACGGCTTCCAAAGCTTTTCATTACCTTAGCTCCGCCTCCTACAAACACAATTTCAGCAATATCAAGGTTGTATCCGTGTTCAATCAGCATGTGATAGACTTTCTCTGCGTATTCTCTCAGAGATTCCTTCACAATCTCCAGGTACTTCTGCGGCAGGCTTCCTTTTCCGGTTTTTATAATCTCCTGAACATCCTCTTCCTCAATCTCATTGCCCAGCTGACGGACGCATTGCTCATTAATAGTTCTCATGCACTTAATCAATCCCTGTTTAATTGTGATACATTCCGCTTCATTTGGTGCGGAATTTTCAATAGGCATGATGTCTATGGTCCAGCTCCCAATATCTACGACTACCACCCGTTTCGGCAGCATCTTAAGCCTGTCCGCTACCGCCGCATAGCATTGGGGAAATACGGATACTCTGGCAATTTTCATCTGATACTGCTCCTTCTCAAACCGGAAAGCAATCTCTTTATTTCTTGCCAGATAGCTGATGAAGTCCTGCTTTTCGGCTCCAAAGCGTGTGAGAGGCAGGCCGACGGATAAAAGAACATTTGCATTTCTCATTCCTCTTCTATTCAATTCCTTTGCAGCCGCCGCCAGTGTGAGAATATAAAAGTTGTCATTTTCTACCTTTAAATCCCTTACCTCCAGCCGCTTGCCGTCTACTTTATAATAAGAACCCTGAAACTCCACCACGTCCTCATAAAAGGCCGGCTCTGTTGTAATTTCCTTTACTCCGGTGGTGAACACCTGGCTCACCGTCTTCATTCCGGACCAGCCGTGGTCTATTCCAATAACCTCGATGTGTTTATTCATACTGTTTCTCCTCTTCCTTTTGTTTCTCAACATGTTCCCAATAGAATTGATCCAAAAAATTTCTTTGAACCTCCTTGCTCTGTGTTTCCCATGCTCCATTTTCCGGACGAAAAATAAGACTAAATTAGCTATGTAAATGTGCATATGCCACGACAACAGCTAATTTAGTCCTACCTAAATGATTTCTATATTTTTGCATCAGAAAAACAATCTTCACCCCTTTTAAGCCACATGACATATATTCCTGCCGGAATCCTGATGCGTCATAGGCATTTGTGAGATATTTGATTGGTAAAACAGCGCCGCCTCCCATCAATACCTTGCTTCGTTGCAATTTTGAGAAAGGACTAAATCAGCTCAAACCACCGTATTTACTGGGTTTGTCTAACTTTAGTCTTATTTTACCGTAGGCATCGCCGGAACGCATACCGCACCAGTAGAGCATTTCAAACGCATAATAGGAACGTGGCTTATCCATCATGGCTTCGGAGAATTTCAGATATTCCTCTTTCGTCCAAAAATCCATTTCCTTGACGGCTTCACTCCCAATCGTCCCCGCCCGCCTTGCCGGATTGTAAGGCAGGTTGTAAAAGTTTACTGCATGGTTGAATATCGCCGTCAGTTGTGCGTGGATTGTCCTCAAATAATCTGCGGAATAGGGCTTGCCTTTCTCGTCCCGGTATGCCATTAACTCATTCTGCCACGCAATCACGTCCTTTGCTTCAATCTCTGCGATTTTACGGTTCTCAAAGTACGGCAAAATCTTTGTCCGTATCACATGGCTTTTGGACTCCCAAGTGCTTTCCTTGACACGCTGTTTCTTGTCGGCTTCGTACACTTCAAAGAAACTGCCGAAAGTCATATCCAGCTTTGCGCCCTGTTTTAACATGGCTTCATGCTCCCACGCCTGCGCTTCCCTTTTGGTTGCAAATCCCCTCTTTTGTGTCTGTTTCCTCTCCCCTTTCCAGTTGGTAAAGCGGTAGATAACCCGCCACGTTCCTGTAGCGTTGTCTTTGTATACAGCCATTCCATCATCTCCCTTCTAATCGCTGTAACATATTTTTTTATGAAAAAATGTAGCGTTCACACGTCCTGCCACCGTCAGATAACCCTGCTTCTGCATTTCTGCGTTCAGTTCCCTTACAATCTGATAGGCTTTTGATTTCGACACACGCAGTTCCGCTGCCACTTCCTCCACTGTCATAAAAGATTTCTCTGTCATTCAGATACCCTCCCCTTTCAATATTTAACTGTTTTTGTTTAAGTGTTGCATATAGAATACTAAATAAATTCCGTTAAGTCAAGTGGTTTTTAAGAAAATCTTAACTTTTTTTATTTAAGTTATTCTTGCTATTCCTATTGCATCATGTTATACTGACTTCAACAGATTTGTTTAAGTACAGTCATGCAAGGCTGTACCACTTTCACTACAACGGAGGTTTTATTATGGCAATCGGCAAACGTATCCGCTTTTTCCGCAACCGAAAGGGCATGACACAGAAACAGCTAGGCGAAATCCTCGGCTTTCTCGGCAAGACCTCTGATGTCCGCATGGCACAGTATGAAACCGAAGCGAGGACACCGAAGCACGACCTTGTAAAAGAAATGGCGAATATCTTTGATGTGAGCACCCACGCCCTCACCGTGCCGAATATTGATACCTATATCGGGCTTATGCACACGCTCTTTGCGTTAGAAGATATGTACGGGCTGAAAATCGGGGAGATTAACGGGGAAATCTGCCTGCGCCTTGACAAGTCCGACTATTCCACTTATACGTCCATGTTCGATATGTTCCACGCATGGCAGGAGCAAGCCGCCAAACTGGAACAAGGCGAAATAACCAAAGAGGAATACGACCAGTGGCGGTACAAGTACCCGGAACTGGACATTTCAAAGCATTGGGCGAAAGTCCCCTCACAGGCGGTCAGTGATATGCTCATGGAGGAATTTCAGAAAATCGAGAAAGAAGAAAAGAAAACGGCTAAAAAGAAAAAACAGAAATAAGCATAAAAAGACCTTGCCGATATTCAGTTTCCATATCTGAAAATCAGCAAGGTTTTCTTATGCTATTGATGTAATTATTTAGTGCGTGATGTTGAAAATGTTGCCAAATCGTTGCCAACACCTAAACAAATTTGCTTGGAATCCGCATAAACACTGGGTTCTCAAATCCCATTTCATCACTCGAACTCCCTATAACCATAACATAATTGTTAAATATTCGATTGCTTTTTAAGGGTTTTAATCGTCATAATATCTATATTTTATGTCTTATTTACAGTTTCAGAGCAAACAGGTATCATACGGGTATCACAGATTTTCTCCTTGGTTGCCATATCTACATGGTGCTAGCACCATGTAATTAACGCCTCTAAAGAACAACTATTTGCTCTGCTTCAACTTTTCTAATATGGCTATCACATTCGGCTGCGTTGGCATAAATTTTACACCACGCTTCAGCATACCCATAACCTTTTTTGCTTTCTGTTCAATCTCTTTAGCAGTATGCTCACTTGTCAGCATCAAATGATTTCCGGCTATGGTATATTCTCGCTCTATGTACTCATCTGTTATTGGAAACATATCCTGTATCAAAAACGCACTTTGCCTACTATCATCCAATTTCACAATATGGATAATATCACAGGGCTTTCCTGCTTTCTCTTTCTTCTCTACAATTCGCTTATATTTATCAATCTGGCTGGACAAGGGTATCATCCAATAAATTCCTCTGCTTGTATCTTCAAAGCAATAATAGTGTGGTCTATTTCCTGCCTTATTGCCTTTGAGATATGGATCAGACATATCCTCAAAAAACTTGTCTTTTATAATATAAAACCCTGTTTTCTTCATTCGTTCCAACCTCACTACGGAAAAAGTCCTCCACCTTGCGGCGAAGGACTATACTTTCAACCCAACCACTTATATACCGCATATTGGTCAGCGGTAAACTTTCAACCCGACCATTTATATACCACATATCGGTCAGTGGTAAACTTTCTTTGTACCAACATTCTAACAAGCACAAAGAGAAAAGTCAATAAAACTTTCCATTAAAATTTTATGCCAATACTACATAACTTATGCTAAATTTACAAATTTTGTTTCTGGATCATCTTTTAAACATTTTTCAACGCCATATTTCTGGTAAATTCCATAACTCCGGCAATTCCCTGAGCCATAAATATCTGTTGTGCTTCTGTGCTAGCTTTTTTCTTATTTTCATCTGACAAGTTATTGTATTCATGCAGAATTTCTTCTGCTTTTTGAGAAAATTTTGTCCAAAATTTAATATATTCTCTCATTTGCTGCGTTTGGTCATTCATAATACTCAATTCCTCTCATTTCACATACCGTAAACTATTGATGTTTCTTTATATATTCTTCCTTGACTATATCAATCGTTTTGCCACCTATACCGAAATTTTTATCAGATACCTCTTTAATTGTGGTAACAAAAAACTCCTGCGGTACTTTCATAATCTCAGAAGAAACTTCTGTCAATCGCTTAATCAGCAGCTCTTTTTGCTCGTCTGATAACGCTCCACTTTCGACCGTAATATATGGCATTTCCACTTTCCTCACTTTCCGATTACAAATCCAGTGCAATTGGGGCAATATTACCTGCCCCTATGCTTCTCTTTCCTTTTCTGCTGTTTCAGTTCAAACTGCCGCTGTTTCTCTGCTTCCCGCTGTTCCCGGCTCACAGTCTTGCGTTCAGTTTTCAACTGCTCCTGCTGTAATTTTAAAGCCTGTTGCGATTTTGTGCCTATCCCGGTATTCTGTATTTGTTTCCGTACTTCTCTCTGTACCCGTTTAGGATTGCGACCGGTTTCTTTTACATCAGTTGCCACAGCCGGACTAAATCGCAACTGATAGTATTTTTTCAAAACGAAATCATATATTTCATAGTCTTTTGGTTCTGCCCCAAACGTAACCTTGCACACAGATAATTTTCCCTCTAATACACGTTCAAACACTCCCACCCAAAAGGGTTCTTCAAAAAATACTGTCAATTTTCCTGATACTTTGTCCATGACAATTCCTCCTTAAAATAATTGTAATGAACAAAGAACGGACGACCCTAAGGAGGGAGGGCTACTTACACCAAATCGGTGCGACTGGACTACCTACCAGTTCTGCAAGACTGCCTTGCGTTGTGTTTTTATCTTTGCCTCTATTATATTACCACATAAACGCCCATTTTCCCACAAAAATATGGCAATCCACATATAATCAGATTATATAATGCACAAACCCTTTTTTATCGCCATCATTCAAACACTTATTTGCGAATTACTTTTCGCATAGCACTTCCACAAAATTCATGCGGAATAAATTTAAATCCCAATTTTTCGTAAAAACTTTCTTTCCCTTTTTCTGCAATCAACTGAATACTTGAACGACCGCCAACGGGCGTTTCCTTATAAACATATTCTATCAATTTATTAACAATATTGCTTCCGATACCTTTACCTTGATAACTCGGTTCAACAATAATATCGACCATCATGTAATACATTCCATCGCCAATCAATCTTCCCATTCCTATAATTGTATTATCATCTATAACTTCTATTGAATACAATGTATTTTTCAAGCATTTTTCAGTCTGTTCCTTAAAAAAATTATTCCAATTAACACTTTCTCTTAGCCTAACATAATCAGCATAACTAATTTCCTTTTCTATATATGTCATAATATCCCCTTTCACAAATCCCCACAAATTAGCAATCCATTATTTCAAATGTTACGCAGTAAAAACCCATTTTTGAGGTTAAAGGTATAAAATATCGTTTTGCATTTATTTACATCCAAAAGCCTTGAAAATAAGGCTTTCAAAAGTGCTAAAGCGTAACAAATCACTCGCAAATTCCCATTTTCTCCTTAACCACCTTTATTACATGGTGCTAGCACCATGTAAATACTACACATAAGGGAAAAATTTCAGTCTACTTTTATAGCCATACTCCCCAATCCCCATAATCAAATGTCCCACTTCCATGATGAAGCTTTCCGTCTGCCTTGAGATTTCTAAATGCTTCTCGCATACGAATTAGGATTTCCGGTTTCATATCCAGTGAATGGTGTGCAGGAAATACTTCCTTTGCAGGCAATGCCGCAACTTTTTCCAAAGAATCAAGATATGCTTCCGGGTCAGTAGACGGATAATAAGCAAACAGAATATCTTTATAAACCAAATCGCCTGTAAATAAATATCCCCTGCTTTTTTCCCAAAAGCACAAATGCCCCGGAGAATGTCCGGGAGTATGCAGCACTTCAATTTCCCTGCCGCCAATATCAATGATGTCATGGTCTGTCAGCACTTTTGTTGGTATACCTTGAAACAATTCATAATCGCTCACGCAAAACCCTTCGGGCAAATCACAGCGGTCTATGACCATCTCTCTTATCGTTTCAATTAATAAAGGGAATTTACCATTCAGCCAATCCAATTCATCAGCATGGGCATAAAAATCTGGGAAATACTTATGCCCGCCAATATGATCCCAGTGAATATGCGTGGCTACTGCCGTAATTGGCTTATCGGTAAGTTTCAGCACTTCCTCATAGATATTGGAAATGCCAAGCCCTGTATCAATAAGCAGACTTCGGATATTTCCATTCAACAGATAGCAATGCGTTTCCTCCCAATGGCGGTATTCGCTGATAATATATGTATCTACATCAATTTTATCTATTGTAAACCAGTTATCCATTACTCTATACTCCTTAAAATCTCAATAAATTTATAGCTTCTCTATCTCTGCCAAAGAATTTTGAATATCCTTATAAACCAATGGTTGCATACTGTCTGCATAAATAGATGTATCTGCTTTTTGCAGTGCGGCAACAATATCACACTTTAATTCCGGCTTATTCTTTGCAATCATAGGCAGTAATTTTATACACTGTCTTGCCGTTATCGGCTTAACATCTTCTATATGCTTCAAATATTCGTCTATAATTTCATCAATTTTATTACCTATATCCCATTTAGCGTTATAGGCAATCAGCGTAAGCCCTCTTGTCCGAATATAGGAATTATCACTGTCAATCATATCGGCTAATTTATCCATATAACAATATACCTTGTCCGATTCCTCACATTCTTTTTGCAGCATCTGTAATGCTTTGTATGCCGTATTATTATTTTTATCAAATAACAGCGAAAAATTATCCTCAATATTTATTTCCATGCCGTTTCATCTCCCATATCTTAAATCATGCTTTCGATTATAGCACTTTTTCTCTGTATTTGCCATTATAAAATACAGGGCATAGCAACCGCCACGCCTCACATTTCTTATCGTTCCAACGACTTCTCAATCTTTTGTTTCTGCCCTTTCAAGCCATTCTGTTTTTCATAAAGATTGTTCCGCTCTTTGCAGAGTTGTTTCATGCGCTCCAACTGCGCCCGCACTCCCTCCCGACAATCCGGCTCTATCTTCTTATATTCCCCGGTCAGATTGCGGATTATATTATTGTTTTCTTTTATCTGCTCCGAAAGGCATACCCAGTCTATCAGATTCTGCACTTCCCTGTCCGTTTCGTAAAGGTCTGTTTCTGCCACGATTTTAGCACACAGCCGTATCATAACTTTCTTTTCCATATCGGTCATATCTATCAATCCCCCTTTCCTATCGGCTCAATTCAAAGGCACGTTTCGGACATTTAATTACCCTTTCTGCCTGTTCTATTGCCTTTGACCGTTCTACTATCGACTGCACTTGTTCCCTTCCTAAATGACGCTCCAACCGCCCCAAATCAGACGCTTTTTCCTGCAATCGGTCTATGGTGTCGCTCTGTTCCATGACCTTATCCGTCAAGCGGCTAATCTGTTTCTGTTGTCCGTCCACTTTGATGGTCAGCTTCTTGCTTTGTTCTACAAGCTGTACGCATTTGATAGTCAGATTTTTTATCACTTCTTTCAATTTCTCCACAAGCGGTAAAGCCTTTTTATCACGATAAGCCTTTGCGCTCATCAATGCCCCCGGCTCTGCCAACTGCCATTTCACATCTTCATCATAGGCGTGAATGTTGCGCTCCATAACCTCTTTTGACTGCACCATTTTGTTGATTTCCTGCTGTAACTTTTTCTGCTGTTTTTCCAATTTCTCATTTTCGGATAACAGCTTTTCTTTATCCCCTGTCAGTGTTTCCCTCTGTTCTTTTAGAAAATGATTTGTAGCGGAAAGTTCTGATACTTCCTGTCGGATTGCTTCGCCCTCTTTCCGTATTTGCTCCGTTTCCCGTCCTGTCGCTATCTGCTGATAAAGAATGGAAGATAATTCCTCTTTACTGCCGGAGATTGTCTGTTCCAGCTCTGCAACCTCTTTTGCACGTTCCTTTTTCTCAAAATCCAAAACCGATAAATGCTTCTCATGTGTTCCCTTTTTCTCCCACTCAATATCATGCTTTAGCATAATCTCCGCAAGATGTTCTTTCTCTGCCGCTACCCACTGGTTACGTTCCGTTTCGCTCCTTGTGCCGCCTTTGAAGCCAAGTTCTGCCAGTGCCTTTTTTAATGACACCCTTGTTTCAAGCCCTCTCTTGCTTCCAGTCGTATAGGGTACGAAATCTATATGCAGATGCGGTGTGGCTTCGTCCATGTGGAGATAGGCAGAGAACACTCTCAATGTGGGATTGCGCCGCTGAAAGTCCTGCATATATTCATCAAGTATTTTCGCCGCAAGCTGTCCGTCCTTTGTTTTTGCCCCCATATCGTCCTTGTTGCCTATCTGCAAAATAATCTCATGGAATGGCTTCTCCTGTTTGCCGGAACAGATTTTCTCATAATAATCATCAATTATGCGGTCACTTCTGGTCTGCTTCTCATTGTATCGGGCAAGTGCTTCATCAAATAATTCATGGTATACGTCCTTGATATTTTCATTGCAGTATTCCACATTCAGACAACTACGCTCCGGGTCAGTGTTCTTTGCGTGGAATTTTCTGCTGTTGTGGTTGACAGAGCCTTTCCCTGTCATAACGCTGATAGTCCGTTTCAATCAATTTCCCTTTCTCCCTGTCGGGTAATGAGCGCCGGATACGGCGCATAGCCTTTGTTACTTTCTGCGAAAGTAACGCAAAAGCACTTTTGTCAGCTACGCCAACAAAAATGCAACCCGCAAGCGGGTTTTGCGCCCTGCCAGGGGCTTTTCCGTCCTACCGGACGGGGCGGCTTTTCGCCGCCTTGATACCGCCGCTTTCCGGCTCTCTCCCAACAACGCAACATTGCAATGTCTATAATTTTTGCAACCTTGCAATCTTCAAGAACGCAATTCCAAGACTGCAAAATTCTAATACCCTGCATTGTTGCGCTGTTACTTTGCCTGTCCGTCACTGTCTGATTTTATCCAGTTCCCAATACCATGTGTTGTTTATCCGCTTCGCCCGGACACCTAACTCTTTCTTCGCATTTTCCAGTGTCCGCTTCGATATGCCTTGTTCGTCCGCTAGATTGAAAATCTCATTGCTCTGCATGGCATTGTTTGTTTCTGCCAGTTCCCGAAGCAGACGCTTCGCCTGTTCCATTTTATTTGCTTTTGGGGCAATGCCGCCTAACACTTCATCAGCGGTAATCTCATAATCCCCTAGCCATTGAAAACCGTCCTCCGACAGTGCAAACGCTTTTGGGTGTCCGAACGCCGCAAGGTTGTTTTTAATCTGCACCACAGCCCTTATATTTTCTTCCCCCTCAACCCTGCCGACTAAGAGAACGCTTCTAGCAACTGCAAAGAAATCAATCGAACCCATTCCCCGATACGCCGCCTTATTTCCTGCCGCCTTGTTCATATGCCCGACAAGGACAATCGCACACTGGTATTTCTCTGCAAGTGCCGCTAATTTCTTTGTCATATCCCTTGCTTCGTTTGCCCGGTTCATATCCATGCCGCCGCCCAAATAGGCTTGTATTGGGTCTAAAATCAACAGCCTTGCGCCTGTCTTTATAACAGCTTCTTCCAAGCGTTCATCTATCATAGAAAGGGATTTTATCTTTTCATCAATGACCGAGATTTTCTCACAGTCTGCCTCTGCCTGTTCTAACCGGGGCTTTACCGTATCGGCAAGACCGTCCTCCGCACTCTGATAGATGACATTCAAAGGCTTTGTAAAATTCATTCCATTGTCTAAACTTTCTCCCTTAGACAGTTTCGCCGCTATGTTCAGAATAAATGTTGTCTTTCCGTCCCCCGGATCGCCTTGAACAATAGTCAGCTTGCCATAGGGGATAAACGGAAACCACAGCCAAGAAACTTCCTGCGACTGTATCTCCGACAATTTAATCAACTGTAATTCGATTTTTGTTTCTTCCATAAATGCCCTCCATTTCTGAAAAATCGTTGCCACTGGAAGAACCCTCTGCTATACTTGTATTGTGAATATTGATAACAGAGGTTTTCCAGTTATCACAGCCCTAACAGTTGCCGCTGTCGGGGCTTTTTTCTTCTCCGTTGGTGCTTCCCTGCCACAGATATTTTGCTCCGTCCAATACCCAAAGGATTGCTTTCAACATATCCTCATATGTCGTCTGTAATTCTCTGATTTCTTCGGTAGTGACCTCCGGCTTTTCGCCTTTTATCTGCTCTGCCAGTTCTTCCATACGGCTCTGCATCTCCTGCAATTTTTCCACAATCTGATATACCGTTTCTTTCTTCCCCACCACGCATACACGATTGTAAATACAGGAACGAACAAAATAATCTTTCTTTTTCATGCCGCTTGCAAAAATCTTTGCTTCAATTTCTTCCCGT
This sequence comes from Clostridia bacterium, assembly GCA_910574475.1. GTDB lineage: Bacteria > Bacillota > Clostridia > Lachnospirales > Lachnospiraceae > Laedolimicola. The sequence continues at coordinate 23,410 of CAJTAT010000023.1, forward strand.
TCTCTGGGAGAAATGTGAAAACTGATTGTTGGATATTTGTGTGTGCCGCTCATTCTTTTGTACCCTCCTTAAACTCTGCGTTCAGCAACTCTGCCATTTGTATCTGTTCTGTCGGGAACATATGGGCGTATCGAAACGTAATATCCACGCTTTCATGCCCTACCCTGTTCCCGATTGATACCGCTGAAAATCCCATGCTGATTAACAACGAAACGTGCGAATGCCTTAAATCGTGGATTCTAATGCGCTTTACCCCTGCTTTTCCTGCCCCTCTCGTCATTTCATGGTGCAGGAAACTTTTTGTCAGATGAAAGATACGGTCAGTCGGGAGAAACCCGTACAGCCTGCCGATATACTCTTTTAATTCCTCACACAAAAAATCCGGCATACTGACATTTCGCTTGCTTTTCGGTGTTTTGGGGTCTGTTATCACATCTTTTCCCTCTAACCGCTGATAAGATTTTGTTATCCGAATGACCTTGTTATCAAAATCTATATCCTGCGGTGTGAGTGCTAAAAGTTCGCCAACACGCAAGCCACACCAATATAAAATCTGAAATGCTTGATAGGAATATGGCTTGTCTTTTACTGCTTCAATGAATTTCAGATATTCCTCTTTCGTCCAAAAAAGCATTTCCTCTGCTTTCCCTTTCCCAAGCGGTCCAGCTTTGACAACGGGATTGCTCTTTAATTCGTAGAACCGCACCGCATGATTAAATAATGCGCTCAATTCAGATTGCAGAGTTTTCAGATAAGTCGGCGCATAGGGCTTCCCTTTTTCATCACGATAGGAAATCTGCTCATTCTGCCACTGGATAATATCTTTTGCACGAATATCGTACATTTTCTTGTTTTCAAAGTACGGTAGTAATTTTGTGCGTAAGATATGCTCCTTTGTCAGCCAAGTATTGTGCTTCAGCTTCGGCTTCATATCTCTTGTATACGCCTGCACAAATTCCCCGAAAGTCATATCCAAGTCAGCCGCTTCTTTCATACGGAAATGATGTTCCCACTCCGTAGCTTCTCTTTTGGTTTTAAAACCTCTCTTGACTTTCCGACAGTTCTTCCCCGTCCAGTCATAATAATGGAACGATACATACCATGTTCCACGCTGTTCATCTTTATATGCCGCCATAGTTCGCCCTCCTTAGTTCGCCGCCTGCGCCATGCCGTAGAATTTTTCTTCATAATATTTTCTGCTGACACGTCCGGCGATTGTGATAAAACCTTTCTCTTCCAGTTCCTCATTCATCTGTCGTACTAATTTGTAAGCAAATGGTTTGGAAACGCCCAACTCCTGCGCTACCTCCCCGGCAGTTACAAATAGTTCATTCCTCATTCAATATCCTCCTTTTTATTTAGCGTTTTTGTTAAGCTCTGTATTTGAATTATACTTAACATTTCTGTTATTGTCAATAGCTTATTTGTTAAACTTATCTTTTTTATTAAATTTAGCATTTCTGATAAGTTTTTGTTGCCGTATTATCTGAATTATGCTAGAATATATGGAGAATACAGAATTGAGAGGTAAGCTATGGAGTGTACGATACGGGAAATACAAAAACAGGAATATCCGTTACTGGATAATTTTCTTTATGAAGCAATCTTTATTCCAGAGGGTATCGAACCTCCACCCAAAAGTATTATTTCATCTCCCGAATTACAGATTTATGTTAAGCATTTCGGGGAATCCAAAGATGATTGGGGATTAGTGGCAGAGGTTGGCGGTAAGATTGTTGGGGCTGTTTGGGTTCGCATTATGAACGATTACGGACATATAGATGATGAAACGCCCTCTTTGGCAATCTCTCTTTATAAAAAATACCGGGGCTTTGGCATTGGAACGGCTATGATGAAAGAAATTCTTACCCTGCTTAAATCACATGGGTACAGCCGAGTTTCCCTTTCTGTTCAAAAAGCTAATTATGCGGCAAAGATGTATCTAAAGATTGGCTTTGAGATTGTAAGGGAGAATGAAGAAGAATATATTATGGTGTACTACCTATAACAAATTTATAAATAAATTGGAGAAAGGACATTCCATTTATGAGAATCCGACCGTATATATCAAGCAAAGATTACGAATATGTATCAAAATGGATTGATGACGAAAGAACTCATGCTTTTTGGTGTGCAAACCTTTTGCCATACCCCATGACACAAAAATCTTTCCATGATTTATTAGAGAAAAATGCAATGGACTGGACGGACAGTGCTTATGTCGCAACTGAAAACAGCGGACAGGCAGTAGGCTTCTTCTGTTATTCTGTCAATACAGCAGACAATATTGGTTTTCTTAAATTTGTTATTGTTGATAAAACCAAACGTGGAAAAGGTTACGGAAAAGAAATGCTGAATCTGTCTCTGCAATTCGCTTTTCAGATAACCGGCGCAAAAGCGGTTCAACTAAATGTTTTCAGTGAAAACGTATTAGCAAAGCAATGTTATGAAAAAGTCGGCTTTGCTGAAAGAAAGATTGACAAAGATGTATTTTCCTATAAAGACGAGTTGTGGAGCAGGTGTAACATGATAATTTCAAAACAATCACTCTAATTTTCAGAAAGGACACATGACTATGGTATTAGGAGAACGGATAAAGAGAATACGCACGTTCCGGGGCTTGACACAGCGTGAATTAGGCTTGAAATTGGGATATGAGGAACGTAATGCTGATGTTCGTATCGCACAGTATGAATCTGGCTATCGTGTTCCCAAAAACAACACTTTAATGGAAATGGCAAAGATACTGAACGTCAATTATATCCATTTTATTGGCGTTACCCCCGGCTGCGCCGAAGATATTATGCTTACATTCCTTTGGCTTGATGAAGATGACCGCAGCACGATCCATTTATTTCAGCTTGTACGCAATCCCGGCAAATGCAACGCTTCTGATGATAAATCGGTGCGTTACTACGACAATGACGATTGGCCTGCTCATGCCCCGGTGGGTATGTGGCTAGAGTACGGTTTAGTCAATGATTTCATGCGAGAGTGGTGTCTGCGGAAAGAGCAGTTGAAGAATGGAGAGATTTCAGAGGACGAGTATTTTGAGTGGAAAATCAACTGGCCTGCTACGAGCAGTAAGGTTGATTTTGAAGGTAATGATGACGGTAAGTGTTCTTTTTGTTGGCGTCAAGCTTATAACACACACAAAAAAAACTAGCATATTTATATATATGAGAGTAGAATGTAAAATAATAGGGTAAAATTAATGACTGAACAACACGAAATTATTTTTTCTTTTGAGAAAAATTTGAACAACAACATAGACACATACAGTAAACTTATTGAACTATATCACACTCTCAATGCACTTGAGCAACAAAAAGTTATATTAGACCTTTCAAATATAACTTTCTTATCTGCTAATTTGTTAGCCTTACTCGGCTGTTGTGTAGATAGCACAATGACAAAAAGAAATCATAAAATTGCTTTACGGAATTTACATCCTAAAATAAAAGCAGTAATGCAGAAAAACGGCTTTAATCGGTATTTTACTTGGGATAATCTAGACGATAAGTATCATAATACAATGAATTATGATATTTTCGAGTCTACTACTGAGCATTTAGTTGATTTTGAACGTTACCTTTTATTAAATGTTTTTTCTCGTAATAATTTACCAATCATGAATTCTGCTTACAAAAATAGCATTATAGATAACTTTCTGGAAATGTTTAATAATGTGATTGATCATGCCAATAGTTCTTATGTTTATGTATGCGGACAATTTTTTCCTAAAAGTATGAATTTGTGTTTTTCCATTGTTGATATTGGGAAAACGATTGCAGAAAATGTAACTTCTTATTTGAGAACTGCTTCCATGAGTATTCCTAGCAATACTTTAAAATGGGCAATTATTCCAGGAAATTCTACCAAAGCATTAGAAGCACCTGGAGGACTTGGTTTTAGCACACTATTAGATTTTCTTAAACATAATAATGGCTCTTTTATCCTTATTTCTGATAAAGAAATATATGAATTGCGAGCAAGTAAAGAATGTTTTAATACGCTAACGCTACCTTTTCCTGGCACAATTGTAACAATAACCATAAATTTAAGAGATAAACAATGGTATTTCTTCGATAAAAATAATAACGATTTAATAATTTTTTAGGAGGTATAGAAAATGGCTATAGTAACCTTAAATGTTGCATCTTTAATTGAAAGTCCTTCTGCACTCACTCGAGAACAAGGTGCAGTAATTTATAATCAGATTATAACAAATTTAATTTCTGGAAATAAAGTAATTTTAGATTTTATAGATATCGAAAGCTTAATAACACCTTTTTTAAATGTATCTATTGGTAAATTATATGAAACATACAATAGTACTCAATTAAATGCTCAGTTAGAAATCAAAAATCCCCCTGAGGGAACAAATGCTAAGTTTCAAATGGTCATAGCAAATGCAAAGCAATACTATTCCAATAAAAATGCATTTACCAAAGTAGTGGAGGATGTAATAAATAATCAATGAAAAATAATACCATACTTTTAGACTCTTTTAAGCCAAAACAATCAGACAATATTTTACTAGATACTAACATTTTATTGGATTTGTTTTATCCTTTAGATTTTGAATCAACGAGTAACAAATATGAAACTCTATTTAATAATTTAATAAAGGAAAAATCACATCTATTAATTTCTTCAATTCAAGTATCGGAATTTATTAATAGATGTATACGGATTCAATTTAAATTATATCAAAACGCAATTAAGAATCCTGCATTAGAATTCAAAAAGGATTATCGTTCCACAGATGATTACCGTGAAAAAATGAATGCAATTTTAGACATAATCAAAACAGATATAGTAGATAATTTTACATTTATTGATGATGGTTTTAGTAAAATGAATTGTCAAAATATTTTCATATATGGTTTCTCATACGATTTTAATGATTCGCTTCTTGTCGAAATTGCACGACAGCACAAAGCCATATTAATTACTAATGATGCTGACTATGCAAACTATGGCAATGATTTTCAAATAGTTACCTCTAACAAGTTTTTATTAATGAGCCACTAAGCTTTTAGGTATCAGAAAGGTATCACGCCCCACATCAAAAGCCGGAAAATCCGCTGTTCTGATATGCTCCCCTTATGGTAGACAGATGAAATAATAAAACTGTCACTATAAGGAGGAGCATATTTTATGGGACAACATTCAAAGTACTCTTTTGAAATGAAATTAGATGCCGTTA
>CAJTAT010000024.1 GCA_910574475.1 Clostridia bacterium
GAATATAGAAACTATTTGAAAGATGCTGCATAAAAACTCTGCCAGTCCTCTTTGCGACTGGCAGGAAAAAATTTTTATTTTTTTAACTGTCTACTTGACAGGGAGCGGTTCAATAACTCACGAATCATCGGCTTTTTTTTAATTTGGCATTTGAAAGGACAAGCCCACAAATAAAAAAACGATATTCGGGTGGGCTTTTTTATTATACCTTAAATTACCCTCTGGATTTGTTTTTGAATTTGGAGGGTTTTTATGTTCCTTTTTTCGGGCAGTAATCTATCTGCTCATGCAACGCAGAATTTATACATACACAACATATCGGGGAATGGCAGGAAGCCAGTTAAAAAAATTATCCCCAACCATGCAACGCTACTTCTCACCATGAAACCAGAAGTAGAATATCCACTTAACAGAATATGTATCTCCTATAACCGTAGAGGTCACAGAGCTTTTGCGGTTTTTCTTTTGTCGTTTTTTATCGGAATGTGCCGCAGGGCTAGTCCTTGTGCTGGTTGTCGTTCCCCGCCTCTCCATCTGGATTTTTACATTTTCAAAAATTCAGATTGGAGGGAAAGGAACATGGCATATAACCACGGACGAGAGGACAGAAAATGGCGTATCTGGAAAGAAGCCGAGGAAAAGATGTTGCGGGAGTGCGGCGTTGATGAAGCGGTCATTGAGCAAATCCGCATAGAGGACAGGGCAGACTTTAATTCCAACAGGCGGTTTTACCGATGGACGAGCGACTTTGGGGAATACCTTGAGGGAATGGCAGACACCGAACCGCAGGCAGAGCCGAATACCATTGCGGACTTACTGGACGAGATTGAGAACGAGAAGCTGTATCAGGCACTGCTTACGGTGGACAAGCATACCCTGCTCATTCTCTTGCTGAAAATGCAGGGCTATTCCACGAGGGAGATTGCGGCGATGGCAGGGCTTACCGAAAGGGCGGTCTATAAACGCCTTGAAAGGCTCCGTAAAAAATTAAAGCCTATTTTTTATCCTTTCGGGGAAATTTAATCATTTCCACGGGCTATTGGGTGGGAGGGCAATCCTCTCACTCAATTTTTTTCGGGAGGAAAGGAAATGGCATACGGGGCAAAGACATACACACTTCGGGAGGAATCCACGGAAAGCGGCGCAAGGTATTTTATCAGTTTTAGGGACGGGCAGGGGAAATCTCACGAGTTGGAAGTATCAGAACAGCTATTTTTTGAATTTCGGCAGATGGAACGGAAAAATAGAAACCTTCAGCAATGGAATCAGCGGCACAGGGAGTTTAACGAGGTATGGGACGAAACGCTTTACAGACGTGCGTTAAGAGTGCCTAAATCGCTTGATGAAAGAATGATTGAAAAAGAACGGAATGAACTGTTTTACAAAGCTATTGCCCGACTGCCAGAGATACAAAGGCGGCGTTTCCTGCTCTACTACGAGTATGATTTCAACTTTTATCAAATCGGCAAGATGGAGCATTGCACCGCTTCCGCTATCCAGAAGTCCGTTTCGGTTGCAAGGGAAAAGGTCAAGGCAGAAATGAAGAAATATCTCCAACCGTGACAGTCACCGCCCGAAAAAGAAGTTTGCTCTTAATAGGTGTGGGATTGGCGGCAATACATACTCTCACTTTTTTTCGTGGGAGTAAATCTTTTTAAGGAGGTTTATTTTTATGTGCAACAAAACCAAAACCACAGCCCGAAAGGAGGAAAGCCATGCAGAAGTTACAGACAGTCAATGCAGACACGCTCCTTTATGAGCCGCTTGAGAAACCGTCCTTTGTAGTGGACGGTCTGATACCCACGGGCTTAACCCTTTTCTGCGGCTCACAGAAAATCGGCAAGAGCTGGCTCATGTTAAAGCTCTGCCTATGTGTGTCACAGGGAATCCCCTTATGGGATATGCCGACACGGGAGGGCGATGTGCTTTACCTCTGTCTGGAGGACACGTTCTGCCGCATACAGGACAGGCTGTTCCGCTTGACGGACGAAGCAAGTGGGCGGCTCCACTTTGCGGTGGCAAGCGATAAGCTGTCAGACGGTCTTATTGTGCAGTTGGAAGATTATCTGAAAGAATACCCCGACAGCAGGCTGATTGTCATTGACACCTTGCAGAAAATCCGCACCGCATCCAAAGACAACGCCTATGCAAGCGATTACGGGGACATCTCCCTTATTAAAGACTTTGCCGACAGGCACTCATTGGCGGTCATTGTCGTACACCACATCCGAAAGCAGAACGACAGCGATGTGTTCAACAAGGTGTCTGGCACGACGGGATTGACGGGGAGTGCGGACGCCACCTTTGTTCTGGAACAGGAAAACCGTGCGTCCAATGCCGCAAAGTTATATGTGACGGGCAGGGACACACCCTATCAGGAGTTTAAGCTCCGCTTCCGTGATTGCAGTTGGGAACTGGTGGAACGTAAGGAGCAGGAACAGCTTGCGAAAGAAGCGATACCTGATGTTCTTTTTCGTCTGGTTGATTTCATGCAGGGCAGGGAGGGATGGACTGGCACAGCCACCGAGTTACTGGACGCTCTGGGGGAAACAGGGACAGCGGCAAATGTCTTGACGAAGTGGATGAACGAGTACCGCCTTGACTTCCTGCTTGAAAACCATATCCGCTATGATTTCAGCCGCAGGAGCAACGGGCGGATGATTTCCCTTGCAAGGCAGGAAGATGTGGGGAATGACGGTCATGACGATGATGACGGTGTTTTTGGGATGCCCCCGCCGCTGTCATCCCTACGGGAGAACACCCCGTAAACGCAACATGCAGGCGTGGGCATTACTCGCCCTTTTCGGCTCGTAAAGCCACCCCTGCGGTCAGAAAAATCCCCCGATTTTTCCGACTGCGTTTACAGGGTGTAACACACTACACTTTGCCCTGCAAAGTCGTGTGCCAGACGTTCCCTCTGGACTCCCTTATGGCAGGGCTTACGCCCTGCTTATCCTGCGCTTTCCGCTTCGGATAAAAGAATATCGGCGTGACGGTTACGGCTCTTATGAGGGGGTATCCCAAAAACACCGTCATCATCGTCATGACCGTCACGCACCAAAGACAGGAAGCGACAGTTACCCGCCGAAAGAAAGGAAGATGATGAACTATGCCCTATGCAATCCTGCGTTTCCAGAAACGCAAAGCAGGCGGCGTTGCGGCTTGTGAACGCCACAACGAGAGGAAGAAAGAAGCCTATAAAAGCAACCCAGACATTGACGTGGGACGCTCCAAAGATAACTACCATCTTGTGAATCCACCCCGTTACACCTACAAAAAAGAGATAAACCGAATGGTAGATGAAGCGGGCTGTAAGGTAAGGAAAGACAGCGTGATGATGGTGGAAACGCTCATCACCGCTTCGCCCGAATTTATGAACAGCTTACCGCCAGAAGAACAAAAAGCCTATTTCCAGACGGCTCTTGACTTCATTTCGGAACGTGTGGGAAAGCAGAATATCCTCTCCGCAGTCGTCCACATGGACGAAAGAACGCCCCATATGCACCTGTGCTTTGTGCCGCTCACGCCCGACAACAAGCTGTCAGCGAAGTCTATCTTAGGCAATCAAAAGAGCCTGTCCGAGTGGCAGACCGCCTACCATGAGCGGATGTCCGCACGGTGGAATCCGCTTGAACGGGGGCAGTCCTCAATGGATACAAAGCGCAAGCACATCCCCACATGGCTCTATAAACTAGGCGGCAGGCTTGATAAACAGTATGAAGAAATCGTGTCTGCCCTCTCCGACATTAACGCCTTTAACGCAGGAAAGAAGCGTGACAAGGCTCTGGAACTGATTGCGGCGTGGCTCCCAGACGTGGAGAAATTCTCTAAGGAAATCGGCAAACAGAGAGCTTATATCGACAGCTTGAAAGAGAGAATCGGGCAGGAATCCGATTATGCGGGGCGTATGCGTAATGAAAAGTACGAGCAGGAATTAAAGGTACAGAAAGCCAACCAGAGGATATTTGAATTGCAGAAAACCAATCAGCAGATGGAACGGTTATTGAAAAAAATACCGTCAGAGGTATTGGAAGAATTACAGAAAACAGGCAGAACCAGAAAAAAAGAAAGGTAGGGATGTGAATGAAGAGACAGGATTTTAAGGTATTAAAGACCGCAGATTTATACCCGTTTCCCGATAATCCGTTTCATGTAGTGGAGGACGAAATGTTATCAGAATTAGCAGAGAGTATCAAAGAGTTTGGAATCGTAACGCCGATAATCACACGCCCGAAAGAGGACGGGAATGGTTATGAAATCATTGCGGGACAGCGGCGTGTGCGTGCTTCGGAGCTTGCAGGGTTAAACACAATCCCCGCTTTTGTCCTGCCCTTAGACCGTGACCGAGCCATCATCACCCTTGTGGACAGCAATTTGCAACGAGAAAATATCCTGCCGAGCGAGCGGGCGTTTGCCTACAAGATGAAATCCGAAGCCATGAAGCGGCAGGGTTTCCGCACAGACTTAACCTCGTCACAAGTTGGGACGAGGTTGCGGACAGACGATAAGGTGGCACAGGGCTTCGGCGTTGGCAGGATGACCGTGCAGAGATTTATCCGATTGACGGAACTGATACCGCCGATTTTGCAGATGGTGGACGAGGGGAAAATCGCCCTCACGCCTGCGGTGGAGCTGTCCTTTTTGAAGAAAGACGAGCAGGAAAATCTACTCGCCACAATGGAGAGCGAAGAAGCAACGCCCTCACTCTCACAGGCACAGCGGATGAAAAGCCTTAGCCAGAGCGGGCGGCTTGACATGGATATGATATTTTCCATTATGACCGAGGAAAAGGAAAACCAGAAAGAAACCTTGAAAATCAACACAAGCAGGCTGAAAAAATATTTTCCGAAGAACACAACGCCGAAGCAGATGGAGGACGCCATCATCAAACTGTTAGAGCGTGAATTGCAGAGGAAACGGAACAGGGACAGCCGCTAATCTTCTTTTTTCGGGAGGTAAATACAGAAAGTTGAGGTAGAAAATGAAAGAAATCCAGTACGAGATTGTAAAGAAAATCGCCGTATTGTCCATGAGCGACAGCGGCTACGCAAAGGAAATCAACTTGATTTCATGGAACGGGAACGAGCCGAAGTATGACATCCGCAGTTTTTCTCCCAACCATGAGAAGTGCGGAAAGGGAATCACGTTGACTGCCGATGAAGCGGCGGCTCTCCTTAAAGCATTGCAGGAAGAATTGAACAGCGGGGATTGATTGTGTCTGATTGGCAGGTGGGGACGTTTTCAGACGCTCCCCTGCCCTGTCTGGAAAGGAAGATTTGAATATGGGCGAGGATAAGACAACGAACAAAAAGAGAAAGCGTATCATGCCAAAAGCACAAGTGCAGGTAATTATCAGTCGGGAATATGTCGGTACACAGACCGTTGCCGAAGCGTTTATCCCGATTATCTCCGAAGATATACGGAGGGGGATTGGCAAAGATGACACCTTCGACAATGAGGATATATCCGCTTAGAATGTACGCAATGGAACATGAAATTAAGTAGAGCAAGGACGGAGGTTTAACAGTATGGCAGGGATAAGAACGGGGAATCAGATTTATGAAGTCGGCATTTACTGCCGCTTGTCAAAGGACGATGGCACGGAAAACGAGAGTGCGAGCATTGCCACGCAGAAATCCATCCTCACGGATTATGTGAAAAAGCAGGGCTGGCATTTGGCAAAAACGTATGTGGACGACGGGTACTCTGGTACGAATTTCCAAAGACCGAGCTTCCAGAACATGATTAAGGACATTGAAAACGGACGGATAAACTGCGTGATTACGAAAGATTTATCACGTTTAGGGAGGAACTACCTTGACTGCGGATTATATTTGGAAGTCTTTTTCCCAGAGCATAATGTGAGGTATATAGCGGTCAATGACGGCGTGGATACCTTGAATAAATCGGCGATGGACATCACCCCATTCCGCAATATCCTAAACGAAATGTACTCTGCCGATGTGTCGGTTAAGATAAAATCGGCGTACCGAGCGAGATTCCAGCAGGGGAAATTTATGGGGACGTATGCACCCTATGGATATATCAAAGACCCTGCCGACCACAACCATCTGCTGATTGACGATAAGGTGGCGCACGTTGTAAGGGAGATATTTGACCTTGCATTAGCGGGAAATGGACTTGGAAAAATACGCAAGCACATCAACAGCCAGCACGTTTTACGCCCTGCCGCTTATGCGGCGGAGCAGGGAGCAACAGGCTATGAGAGATACTTTGAGGACAACGAAGAAAACCGTTATATCTGGAGTGAGAACAGCTTGAGGAATATTTTAAGAAGCCCTATCTATGCAGGAAACCTTGCAGGCTACAAGCGGATTGCCGCCAATATGAAAAGCAAGAAAAGACCGTCCAAGCTGCCAGAAGAATGGGAAGTGATACCCGACACCCATGAGGGCATAGTCACACAAGAAGAATTTGATACTGTCCAACAGCTTATGACGAGCCGCAGACGGGAAAAGAATAAGGGTGACTTTGAGAATATTTTTTCAGGTGTTATCAAGTGTGCGGACTGCGGCTATGCTCTGCGGGCTATGAGCGCAAACAGGAGGAAACGCCCCGACATCATCGACTGCGTACAATATACCTGCAATAATTATGGCAGGTATGGCAACGTCATGTGTACCGCACATGCCATTGAAGCGAGGGATTTATTCAATGCCGTGCTTGCCGACATCAACCGTTTTGCGGATATGGCGGTGAATGACGAGCGGGCGGTGAGGGCGATTGAAAAGCGGCTCACGGAAACAGACCAGAGCAAGGCAAAGGCAATGGAGAAAGAACAAAAGAAGCTGAACAAACGCCTTGCGGAGCTTGACAGGCTGTTTTCCTCTCTCTATGAGGATAAGGTCATGGAGCGTATCACCGAGCGGAATTTTGAGATGATGTCGGGGAAATACCAGAAAGAACAGCTTGAAATCAAAGCGAGATTAAAAGAGGTAACGGAAACGCTCAACGAAAGCTATGAGAAGTCGCAGGGAATCCGTGACTTCCTCTCCCTTATCCGCAACTATCAAGGCTTAAAAGAACTGGACGCAACAGTGGTAAATGCACTGATAGACAAGATACTTGTTTCGGAGCGTGAGAAGTCAGCGGACGGAACGGTTAAGCAGGAAATCAAGATTTACTATAAATTCATCGGCTTTGTCGGTGAATTACATATCACACCCACAAAGCGGTGGACGGCGTTACCCGCTAAACACTGTACGGTGTGCGGCGTTGAATATGTCCCTGGCTCTGGCATATCGAAGTATTGCCCTGCTTGCGCCAAGAAGATACAGAGAGAGAAGTCAAACGAAAGCAAACGCAGGAGCAGGGAACAGAAAAGGATGGCATGTATTGAACTGTCCGCAAAAAATGACCGACTGATTTAGAGCAGAGGGGCGGTCGAACCATCCGACAGGGCAACCAGAACAAGAAAGTATTTATCGTGCGGTATGTGACCGAGGGGACATTTGACGCCTATATGTACCAGATGATTGAGAACAAGCAGAAATTTATCAGCCAGATCATGACGTCCAAAAGCCCGGCACGCACCATCGAGGACATTGATGAGGTGGCTTTATCCTATGCGGAAATCAAAGCCCTTGCCACCGGGAACCCGTATATAAAGGAAAAGATGGACTTAGACATCCAGGTGTCGAAGCTGCAACTCTTAAAGCAGAGCTTCCTAAGCCAGCGTTACGAGATGGAGGATAAGGTGACGAAATACTATCCGATGGAGATTAAAAGGCAGAGCCAGTGGATTGTAGAGTACCAGCAGGACATCAAGCAGGTGAAGGCGCACACGCCGCCAGACCGGGACACGTTCCCGCCTATGCAGATAAATGGCGTGACCTATGGGGAGAAAAAGGAGGCGGGACAGGCGATTATTGCAGCCTGCAAAGCCATGACTTCCCCTGATCCGGTTCCGCTGGGAGCCTACCGTGGGCTTGCGATGGAGCTTTCTTACAGCACCTTCAGCAAGGATTTTGTCATCACCCTGCAAGGGAAACGGGCGTACCATGTGACGCTGGGGACGGACATCCACGGGAACATCACCCGTCTGGATAATGAGATAGAGAAGTTTGGCGATAACCTCTCCCGGTGTGAGGAACATCTGGAAACTTTAAAAGCGCAGCTTGAAAATGCAAAGATAGAGGCAGTCAAAGAGTTTCCAAAGGAGCAGGAGTTAGCGGAAAAGACCGCCCGGCTGGGGGAGTTAAATGCCCTGCTTGATATGGACAAGAAAGAAAATATCGTGCTGGACGTTGAGCCGGAGGAAGAAGAAACGGAGCCGGAGAAAGGCAGCAAAGACCGGGAACGGTGAAAAAAGCGGTATTGGGCAACCAGTACCGTTTACATAGCGGGGAAAAGGGAAGGCAAATGTGTAAAAAGAAAAATCGCACACTGGATTTCCCTGCCATTTCCTGCTATATTCCTCTGGAAAAAAACAGAAAGGCGGTGATAGATTTGATAGAGGATGAAAAGATTCAAAGGGTAATTGAGGAAAATGAGGGCTTCTTCCAGAACACAATTTCAGACATAGCCCGGACAAAGAAAGGAGCGCGGATTTCCTTTGAGTTTGACAAGGAGCATAACTGATTCAGGGAGGGATAAAGATTATGGGAAATGCAAAAGGCGCAACTATCATGGACATAAAAAATATAGACATTTATAACCTGCCCAAATGGTTCAGCGACATCATAGAGGAGGTTGATATATTGTGTGAGGAGGCATTGAGAAGCTCCGTATCATACAGCAGGATTACAGAAGAACGGTACAAGATACTTGATAAGCACGATTTTATTTCAAAGCTGACGGATGACGGGGGTGTGGATGAACCGATGGAACTGACCGCAAGGGAAACAAAAGCACTGTCCAGATTTTTCACGTTGGAGTATGATAAGGCAAGGGCAGAAAGCATACAAATGTACCTTTTAGGGTGCAGCCATATTTTCAAATTGTTGCGGGCGTTGGAGGAAATATGAGCAGTTACATAGCCGGATGGTTTTTAGAAATGAAGATTGTCCGGCTATTTTTATGCCCGGATATTCTTAAATTTATTTGTAAATATCCAATCACGGGCAGGAAAGGAGCTGAAATTTATGCCATATATCGCACCGGAAGTCGTGCAGGAGGCAAAGAGGATGGACTTGTTGACGTACCTGAAAAACTATGAGCCTTATGAACTTGTGCATTTTTCGGGCAACACCTACACCACGAAAAGTCATGACAGCTTAAAGATTTCCAACGGGAAATGGATGTGGTGGAGCCGTGGGATCGGGGGCAGGTCAGCGGTTGACTACCTGATAAAAGTCAGGGACTATACCTTTATGGAGGCGGTACAGACGATTGCAGGGCAGGCGGCGATTGCGCCGCCTGTTTCCCTACCAGCCGAAAAAACAACAGAAAAGAAACTGCTCTTGCCCAAACCCAACCGCTACCAGACGCAGGTTGTTTCCTACCTGAACAGGCGTGGGATTGACACGGACATCATTGGATTCTGTCTGCAAAAGGGAATGGTTTTTGAGAGCGAGAACCACCACAACGCTGTATTTGTGGGCATGGACAAGGGAGGAACACCCCGGTATGCCGCCCTGCGTGGAATCGGGACGGACTTTATCGGGGACGCAAACGGGAGCGACAAAAACTATTCCTTTTCTATCCCGGCAGAGGGAAACAGCGTGGTGGTACACCTATTTGAATCCGCCATCGACCTATTATCCTATGCCACCCTACGGAAGATGGACGGTCAGGACTGGAGGGCGGAACATCTTTTATCCCTTGCGGGAGTGTATCAGCCAGCAAAAGAGATCGAGCGCAGCAAGGTTCCGGCAGCGCTCACACGGTTTTTAAAAGAGTACCCGGAGGTTGAAGAAGTGGAGCTGCACCTGGACAATGACCGGGCAGGCAGGCTGGCGTCAGAGGCTATCAAGACCGTGCTTCCGAAACAGTACCGGACACGGGATAAGCCGCCGCCAAAGGGCAAGGACTGCAATGATTTTCTCTGTATCCGGTTAGGAATCGGGATAACGGAGCGGACAAAAAAGAATCACGGAAGGAGCCATGAGAGATGAAAACGTATGACGTAACAATAACGGAAACCCTGCAAATGACTGTACCCATTGAGGCGGAGAGCCTTGCGGAAGCGGAGCAGATGGCAGAGGATAACTGGAACAGAAGCCAGTATATTTTGGACGCAGACCATTTTGTGGGGGCTGATTTTAAGGCGAGAGAGTGCGTCCGGGACAAAGGCATAGGGCGGTAGGAAAGGAGGCGTTTGCCATGAAGCAGTATGAAATGACGCTGGTTGCCATCTCGGAAAAGAGGGTGAAAGTCTCTGCGGAGAGTGCGGAAGCCGCCGCACAGATGGTGGAAAAGATATACAGCGAAACCAATATCTTAGATTTTTCCAACCGGGACGTGACGGATGTTTCCGTCCTTGCGAAAGCGGCGGATGTAAAAGAAAGCGTCTGTAACGCATACCCGGAGGGATGTGGGAGATGCCCGTATTCCTGCCCGATGGATGGGAAATGTATGCGGGATGATCCGGAAAACCGCTGTCAGGAGTGCGTGAACCATTGCAAAGTGTGCGGCAGGTGTGAGGCGAAGGAGTCCGGGGACTGTGGGCAGGAGTGCATAGATTGTGGGCATTGCTGTCCGGAATGTGCGTGCTGCACCCATCCGATTAAGGAGCAGCAGCCGGGGAAGCATCTGTTTTCGGCGGGTAATGATACCAAAACAAAAGGCGGTACGCAGTCGCAGGGGTGATACACAATACCAGCAAGCAACGCCTTTGGATTGCCATGCGGCAACCCGAAGGCAGCTTGTTAGGGGAAAATCCCCTAATACCCCTTTTTAGCGGAGCCGGGAGGTTCCGCCAGATATAACAAATTGCATGGTGACAGCGCACCATGACGGAAAGGTGAGTGGAGCAGTATGTTGGCATTTTTAAGTGGAACTTTTGTAGGCGGCATTGTGGGCGTGGTGATGATGTGCCTGTTGCAGATTAACCGCCTGCACGGGGGAGATACGGAGGTGGAAGGATGAGAAAGAGGGACGTCCCGTTTCTGTTCCGCCTGAATAGAGAAGAAGCGGAGACATTCAGGGAGCGGGTAAAGAAAAGCGGAATCAGCCAGGAAGCCTATGTGCGTCAGGCAATCATGGGAAAGACGCCGAGGGAGGCTCCGCCGCCCGACTATTATTCCATGATGCGGGAGCTGCATAAGATTGGGAACAACTTAAACCAGATCGCACAGAAGGCGCACACGCTGAACGTGATTGACGTGCAGCGGTATGACAGCGACATGAGGAAGTTTGACGAAGCGGTCAGGCTGATCACCGAGGCGGTAGTCCTGCCGGAAAAGACGGGGTAATGGCAGCAACATCTATCTGGAGCGTCAAAGGGTGGCTGGGGAAAGTCGTCATCTATGTGCAGAACCCGGATAAGACGAGAAGTCCTGAAATCGCAAAGCTGCCGGAGCTGTCCGGCATGGAGGAAACAGAAACGCAGGGGCTGTCCGATGTCATCGCCTATGCGGTCAATGCGGAAAAGACCAGACAGAGGGGGAAACCAGAGGCAGCGGAGGATGTCATAGATGATGAAAACGAGAAGGTCATGGAGCAGTATGTGTCCGGCGTCAACTGCGCCCCGACCACCGCCCGGTCAGAAATGATGGCGGTCAAAAAGAGGTACGGGAAAGACGAGGGCATTATGGCGTTTCACGGCTACCAGTCCTTTGCGCCGGGGGAATGTACCCCAGCGATGGCACATGAGATTGGCGTGAAGCTGGCGGAGGAATTGTGGGGGAGCCGCTTTCAGGTGATAGTCGCAACCCACTTAGATAAGGCGCACCACCTGCATAACCATTTCGTGGTGAACTCCGTTTCCTTTGCGGACGGCCTGCGCTATCACCGAAGCAAGCAGGACTACCGGGATATGCGTAACGCTTCCGACAGGTTATGCCGGGAATATGGATTGTCCGTCATAGAGAACCCAAAGCAGAAAGCAAAGCATTATGGGGAGTGGCGGGCAGAGCAGGAGGGCAGGCCGACCTATTTGGGGATGATAAAGGCGGACGTGGACGAAGCCATTGCAAAGGCGAGGACGGAAAAGCAGTTTTTCCATTACCTGAAAGAGAAAGGCTATTCCATCAAATTTGGGAAGGACGTCACGGTACGGGCAGAGGGCAGGGAACGGGGGATGAAGCTGGCGAGGAACTTAGGGGAGGAATACACCTTAGAATCCATCCGCAGGCGGATACTCACGCAGACGGTAAAAAAGCAGACAACTCCCGCCCCATTGCCGGAAAAGAAAACCTATGTCATAAAAGTGCATGGGAATATACAAAAGGCAAGGAAAATCGGCGGACTCCGTGGCCTGTACCTGCATTACTGCTATCTGTTGGGGATATTACCGAAGAACCGACCGCCCGTAAGTCCGAAGCAGGTACACATGATGTTCCGGGAGGACTTGATAAAACTGGATAAGATTTCAAAGGAAACAAGGCTGCTCTGCCATTATCGGATTGATACCACGGAGCAGCTTTTTTCATTGAAAGAAGAGTTGCAGGGGAAGATGGAGGAGCTTGCGGACAAAAGGAAACACCTGCGGTATCAGAGCCGCAGCGTCAAAGACAGCGAAAAGCTGTCAGAGGTAAAAACAGAAATCTCCGCCCTGACAAAGCAGATCGGGGAACTGCGGAAGGAGGTGGGACTCTGCGACGGGATAGCCGCACGTTCCGGCGCAATGAAAGAAAAATTAGAAACCGTGCGGCAGGAAACCAGAAAAGAAAAGGAGGGAACAATCCATGAACACATCAGGCGAAGCCGCTGACCAGGTGGTGCGTATGTCGATGGAAGTGGGGGAAGCGGCCTTAAAAATCTCCGGCGAGGGGGCAAAGCAGCTTGCAGTGCTTTTATACGCCATCTTAAAGGAGCAGAAAAAGACCAGAGGCAGGATAAGGCTGGAAACCTTAGTGCGCTCCGGGAAACCGCTCACCGTATTTTCCGTAAAGGAAAGCGACCTGAAGAAATTCGTGCAGGAGGCGAAACGGTACGGAATCCTCTACTGCGCCGTCCGTGATCCGAAGGGGAGCAGCGACGGGATGGTGGACATTATGGTGAAGGAGGAAGATGCGCCCCGCATCAACCGTATCGTGGAACGCTTCAAGTTTGCGTCCGTCACGGAGGCGGCACAGATTAAGACGGAAATCCAGAAGTCGAGGGAAGAAAAATCGCAGGCGAAGGAGAAAAAGGCGGCTCCCGGAAAGGAGAAAACGAAGGAACCGCCAAAAGAGAAAGCGTCACCGGAAAAAACACCACCGGAGAAACCGTCACCGGGAAAACCGCAGGCACAGCCAGAGCCGGAGAAAGACAGGCCGGGGAAGTCACAGGAAGATTTACTGGTAGACGAGCTTTTAGGCAGCCCCACGCAGAAAGAGGAGGGGCAGCAGAAAAACCCCTCTTTGGGCAAGACTGCGAAATCCCGTCAGTCCGAGCCTACCTTAAAGAAGCAAAGGACAACCGCCGAGGGTACTTCTAAGCTGTACCAGCCAGCCACGCCGGAGAAACCGTCCGTGCGGGAGGAGCTGAAAGAGATTCAGGCAGCGAGGAAGAAAGAAGCGGAGGCAGGGAGCCGGAGTGAGCCTGCAAAGGACACCAAAGCGAAAAACCAGAAGCCATTGCAGCATAGACAGCCGCAGGCAAAAACAAAACCGAAAAAATCGAAAGAGAGGTAAGTATGTATGGACAACAATTTCAGCCTTGATTCTTTACTGAATGTATCCGCCGTGCCGCAGGATGACCGGGTGGCGGCATTTATCGCAGAGAGCAGGAACAACCGGAGCCGCTGTTATGAAATGTCGGAGCAGATGACGGCGGCGGTGGCCACGGACGGGCAGGCGTTTCAGCAGTACCTTGACGTGCAGAGCCGCTTTGACCGCTACACCGCCAACAATGCCCTGCTGATTATGGCGCAGAAGCCGGAGGCGCAGAAGATTGGCGATTATGGCTACTGGCGGGATCAGGGAGCCTATGTGAAAAGGCAGGAGCGGAACAACCCCATCCTGATTATGGAGCCGGGGAAGGAGTATGAGCGTGAGGACGGAAGCACCGGAACCTATTACAATGCGAAAAAGGTGTATGACATTTCACAGACCAACGCAAGGGACAGGTTACAGCAGGCGCAGCCGGAAATCACGGACGCACAGCTTGTGCGGGCAGTGGTGAACAACCCGCCCGTTGCCATTGTTGCGGCGGAGCCGGATCAGATGCCGGAGGACAAAGGGGCATTGTTCGAGCCGGAGGAGAGCTGCATTTATGTGCGAAAAGGCATGAGCGCACAGGAAATCTTCCGGAGCGTGACGCCGGAGCTTGCCCTTGCCGGGTTTGCGGACGGGGATAAGAATTACGACCGCAACGAGGACGCTTTCCACGCCTATTGTGCGTCCTATCTGCTCTGCAAAAAATATGGCGTGGACACGCAGGGGTTTGATTTCACCCATGCGCCGGAATTTTTCGAGGGCATGGAGCCGCAGGAAGTCCGTGGGGAGCTGTCCAAAGTCCGTGACGCAGCGGGCGATATATCTTCCCGGATGGCGAAAGTGCTGGAACCGAACCGGAGCCAGAACCAGAGACAGCAGCCGCAGGCGCAGCATAACCGGGAGGACGCAAGATGAGGGCAGTGAAGGCAGGATATAGTTTCAACCTTTTCCCGGAAGAATCTTTATCCCATATCAATCTGGAGCCGACAGGCGGCAAGGTATGCGTGGAGGGCGTGACGTACCCGCTGTACCGTGGAACCACTTATGCGGAATCGGAGAAAGTTGACCGCCTGCTTGACGCATACGGGGAAATGCCAATCCGGGATTGTAAGGTAAAGAACAGAGAACAGGAAAGGTAGACGGAGGTGGTGAATTTGAGCGGGGAAAAGAAAACCCTTGAGCTGGACAAATACGAGTACGGCGTAATCTTCCATGCCCTGAAAGACGAGCGCAACCAGATGATAAAGGAGGGCAGGCCGACAGACGCAGTGGACGATGTGCTTCTGAAAGTCATTGAGCTGATTGAGGAGCCGCCGGAGAAAGAGAAAAGGGGGCGGAAATGCCATGAGGAGCGGTGAGAAGCAGGCGGCGTGGATATTTGCGGCTTTCGGCATCCTTCCCGTTGTCTGGCTTGCCCTTTTGACAGCACCGTACCTTGCGGGAGGGCTGCCCGAAATTATACGGGGATTCCCGGACGCCATGAACCATCCGTTTTCTATCCGCTTATGTGGGGACAGCTTCAGAGCTGTCCTCATTTTCCTGTTGATATACGGGATGGGGATTGGCATTTATGTATCCACACGGAGGAACTACCGGAGGGGCGAGGAACACGGCTCTGCCGCATGGGGCAACGCACGGGCGGTCAACCAGAAGTACAGTGAGAAAGATTTTGGAGCCAACAAGATTATGACGTCAAACGTGCGTATCAGCTATGACAGCCGGAGGCACCGCCGCAACCTGCTTACCATCGTGGTGGGCGGGAGCGGAGCCGGAAAGACAAGGTTTTATGCAAAGCCGAATCTTATGCAGGCGAACACATCTTTTGTTGTGCTTGACCCTAAGGGAGAGAACCTGCGGGACACCGGGCATCTTCTGGAGGAAAAAGGGTATGAAGTGCGTGTGCTTGACTTAATCAACATGGAAAAGAGCCATTGTTATAATCCGTTTATGTATTTAAAGGATGACAACGACGTGCAGCGGCTTGTGACGAATCTTTTTAAGGCAACCACCCCAAAGGGGAGCCAGTCAAACGATCCCTTCTGGGACACAGCGGCGTCCATGTTACTCTTAGCACTGATATTTTATTTAAGGTACGAGGCACCAAAAGACGAGCAGAATTTCCCGATGGTGATGGAGCTGTTACGGGCAGGGGAAGTCCGGGAGGACAACGATGAATACCAGTCCCCCTTAGACGAACTGTTTGAACGTCTGGAAATGCGGGAGCCGGAGCATATCGCAGTGAAATATTATAAGGACTACCATTCAGGAAGTGCGAAAACACTGAAATCCATCCAGATCACGCTTGCGGCGAGGTTGGAGAAATTCAATCTTTCCAGCCTTGCGGCTTTGACAGCCACAGACGATTTAGACCTGTCATCACTGGGGGAGAAGAAAGTGGCGTTGTTTGCGCTGATACCGGACAATGATACCAGCTACAACTTTCTGGTATCCATCCTATACACGCAACTATTCCAGCAGCTATTTTACCTTGCCGACCATAAGCACGGCGGCAGGCTCCCCGTCCATGTGCATTTTTTGATGGATGAATTTGCGAACGTCAGTTTGCCTGATGACTTTGACAAAATCCTGTCCGTCATGCGGTCAAGAGAAGTCAGCGTGTCCATCATACTGCAAAACATGGCGCAGCTAAAGGCATTGTTTGAGAAGCAGTGGGAAAGCATTGTGGGCAACTGCGACCAGTTTTTATATCTGGGCGGCAACGAGCAGGGAACCCATAAGTACGTCAGCGAGCTGCTGGGGAAAGCCACGATTGATATGAACACTTACGGGAAGTCAACCGGGCATTCGGGCAACTATTCCACAAACTACCAAATATCGGGGCGTGAGCTTTTGACGCCGGATGAAGTGCGTATGCTGGACAACCGCTATGCGCTTCTTTTTATCCGTGGGGAACGCCCGGTAATGGATGAAAAATTCGATATACTGAAACACCCCAACGTGGCACTGTCCACGGACGGGAAAGGGAAGTCCTACCGCCACGGGGAAGTGACGCAGGCGGTGGGCAGCATTGCATTGGGGGACAGTCTGGAAGGCGAAGTGTCGCAGGAGCAGGCGGGAACCGATTCCTATGAGCTTTTATCCGAGGAGGATTTAGAGGCTATTGTTTCAGCGGCGGAAAGCCACTGAAACAAGCCTCTGGCAGAGGCGCACGATTTCACAGGGGAACGCAAGCGGTGAAATCGGCGCCAGTTACGCCGGGGCGCAACTGATTAAAAACCAATCTCAAAACAAGGAGGAAACAGAACAATGAGGAAGAAAAACGAGAACAGCAAGAAAACCAGCAGACAGCCGATGGGCAGAAAGACAAAAAGGGCGATGGCATTGTACGCCGCACTGGTGCTGATGATGACAGCCGGGGCAACCACCGTGTATGCCGCAAGCGATCCGCTTGCAGTCATCAACAACCTGTCCAATTTTATTTTCGGCTTAATCCGTGCAGTCGGATTGATTCTGCTGGGCTGGGGCATTGTGCAGGTGGGATTGTCTTTGCAGTCCCACGATCCGAGCCAGCGTTCCAACGGGTTCTTAACCCTTGCGGGCGGCGTTATCATTACCTTTGCAAAGGAAATCTTAACCCTTATCACTGGCTGATGGAGATTGCCGGGAAACCATGTAAAAAGAGCAACGGCAGAGGGGCAGGCTTTGGCAGGCCCCTCTGCAAAATCCAGAAGCGAGGTGAAATGAGTGGATTCAGATAACTGGGTAGTGCAGAACTTAGTCAATGCACTGGAAACATGGAATGAAAAACTGGCGGAGATATGGCAGCTTCTCACGCAGTCCCCGGAACAGTTTAAGGGAGGGGGAATCTGGAGCGCGATTGTGAACATCCACGGGGCGTTGCAGGCGGTAGCCTATGCCCTTTTGGTGCTGTTCTTTGTTGTCGGCGTGGTAAAGACGTGCGGCAGCTTTGTGGAAGTGAAAAAGCCGGAACACGCATTAAAGCTGTTTGTCCGGTTTGCCATAGCAAAAGGCGTCATATCCCACGGGCTGGAGCTGATGATGGCGTTATTCAATATCGTGCAGGGAATAGTCAGCACGATTATGCGAACCGCAGGCTTTGGAGCCGCACAGCAGACCGTATTGCCAAATGAGATTGTGGAGGCGGTGGAGGACTACGGCTTTTTCGAGAGCATCCCTTTGTGGGCGGTGACGTTAATCGGCGGTTTGTTTATCACGGTGTTGAGCTTTATTATGATAATGAGCGTGTACGGGCGGTTTTTCCGACTGTACCTTTACACAGCGATTGCGCCCATTCCCTTATCGACTTTTGCCGGGGAGCCGTCACAGAACGTAGGGAAAAGTTTTATCAAGTCCTATGCGGCGGTATGCTTAGAAGGGGCGATTATCGTGCTTGCCTGCATCATATTTTCGCTGTTTGCGGCGTCCCCGCCCGCAGTCGATCCGGATGCGGCGGCAGTCACAATGGTATGGAGCTATATCGGGGAGCTGATTTTCAATATGCTCGTGCTTGTAGGGGCAGTGAAGATGGCAGACCGGGTTGTGCGTGAGATGATGGGATTATAAGGGGGAACAGAATGAAACGGTGTTATATTTTTAAAGACGGGACACAGCAGGCAAGCACTGCCACAAGGGAAAGTGCGCTTGAGCTGATCCGGGAGTATCAGAAACTGGAAACACACCCCATCCTGCGAGCGGAGTTCAGCATTATCATGGGGGAGGAGGAATTTATACCCTACCTGCCCCAAAGGAAACCGCCGAAACGGACGTGCGGGATGGAACGATAGGAGGCGAGAAGTTTGGAAGTAAAAATAAATCGGGAAATCCGTAATTACACGGAATCCATGTTTTTCGGGCTGTCCATGCGGCAGTTCGTTTTTTCTGTCTTAGCCTGCGGCGTTGCCGTCGGGCTTTATTTTTTACTCAGTCCTTATGTGGGGACGGAAACCGTGAGCTGGATGTGCATTTTGGGGGCGGCTCCCTTTGCGGCGTTAGGTTTTATCCGCTACCACGGGATGAACGCAGAGCAGTTTTTGTGGGCGTGGATAAAGTCGGAGTTCCTTATCCCGAAACGCCTGCTGTTTAACCCGGAAAACATCTATTACGAAGCAGTGAAGCCGTGCATTGAGAACCATGAAAGGGAGGAGCGGAAACGGAATGATTAAGACATTGAGCAATATTTTCAAGCAGGATAAGGAGAAATTTGTCATCCCCAAAGGCGTCCAGCAGGCAATCCCCATCCAGGCAATATGGCCGGACGGGATATTCCAGATCGGGCGGAACAAATTTGCCAGAACCTATAAATTTGTGGACATCAACTATGCGGTGGCGAGCCGGGAGGACAAGGAAGCCATGTTCCTTGAGTACAGCGAGCTTCTCAATTCCTTCGACAGCGGCGCAACCACGAAAATCACCATCAACAACCGCCGCCTGAACAGGCAGGATTTTGAGAAGGCAATCTTAATCCCCATGCAGGAGGACGGGCTTGATTTATACCGGAAAGAGTACAACGCCATGCTCTTAGAGAAAGCCACGGGAGCCAACAGCATTGTGCAGGAAAAATATGTGACGGTATCCGTCTATAAAAAATCCATCGAGGAGGCGAGGACGTATTTTGCCCGTATCGGCACGGACTTAGGGAGCCATTTTTCACGGTTAGGCTCCAAATGCGTGGAGATGGACGCAACGGATAAACTGCGTGCGTTGCATGACTTCTACCGTACCGGGGAGGAAACCAGCTTCCGGTTTGATTTGCCGGAAACCATGAAAAAAGGGCATAGCTTTAAGGACTTTATCTGCCCGGACAGCCTTGAGTTTGAAAAAGACCATTTCCGCATGGGGAACCGTTACGGGCGTGTGCTTTTCCTCAGAGAGTATGCGTCCTATATCAAAGACAACATGATTGCGGAGCTTACGGATTTGAGCCGCAACCTGATGATGAGCATTGACGTGATACCCATCCCCACGGATGAAGCGGTGCGGGAGGTGGAAAACCGTCTTTTGGGTGTGGAAACCAATATCACCAACTGGCAGAGGAAACAGAACGCCAACAACAATTTTTCCGCAGTCGTACCCTATGACATGGAGCAGCAGCGGAAGGAGAGCAAGGAGTTTCTGGACGATTTAACCACCCGTGACCAGCGGATGATGTTTGCAGTCTTGACGCTGGTGCATACCGCCGACACGAAAGAACAGCTTGACGCAGATACGGATACCATATTGACCGTGGCAAGAAAGCATTTATGCCAGTTTTCCACTTTGAAATACCAGCAGATGGACGGGCTGAATACCGCCCTGCCCATCGGACACCGGAAAATCAATGCGCTCAGAACCCTCACCATGGAGAGCCTTGCGGTGCTGATGCCTTTCCGGGTGCAGGAAATCATGGACGAGGGCGGCATTTACTGCGGGGAGAACGCAATCTCCCATAACCTTATCATGTGCAACAAAGCGAAATTGCTGAATCCTAATTCCTTTTTGTTAGGAGTGCCGGGGAGCGGCAAATCCTTCAGCGCAAAAATGCTGATTGTGTTCCTTGCCCTTGCCACCGGGGACGATATTCTCATATGCGATCCCGAACGAGAGTACGGTTCCCTGATTGAAGCGATGGGCGGCGAAGTCATCCGCATTGCGGCGGGGAGCCGTGACCACATCAATGCAATGGACATGGTAGAGGGGTATGGCGATGGCGGGAACCCGGTCATTGACAAGTCCGAATTTGTGCTGTCCTTATTTGAACAGCTTGACAAAAAAGGCGTCAGCGCAAAGGAGAAATCCATCATCGACCGCTGTACCGCCGCAGTTTACGAAGATTATCAGGCAGGCGGCAACGTGCCGACTTTGTGCAGGCTCCGGGAAAAAATGCTGGAGCAGCCGGAGCGGGAGGCGAAAGACCTTGCGCTGGCGTTGGAGCTTTTCACAAGCGGCAGTTTGGACGCATTTGCCCATGAGAGCAACGTGGATATAAATAACCGCATGATTGTCTATGACATCATGGACTTAGGGAAGCAACTGAAAACAATGGGGCTTTTGGTTATTACGGACGCCATGTTAAACCGTGTCACGGAAAACTGGAAAAAGGGGAAACGTACCCATATCTTTCTGGACGAGTTTCATGTGGTGTTTGAAAACGAGTATTCAGGAGCCTTTTTCAATTCTGCATGGAGGCGGTTCCGGAAAAGAAATGCGTTCCCTAACGCCATCACGCAGAATGTGGAATATCTGTTAGATTCTGTCCTTGCCAGCACGATGTTATCCAACAGCGAGTATATCGTCATGCTGAACCAGGCGGCGTCCGACAGACAGAAACTTGCGGATTTGCTGAACATCTCAAACGAGCAGATGAGCTATATCACCAATGCGGACGCAGGGTGCGGCTTGATAAAATACGGAAGTTCCCTTGTGCCGTTTACCAATAAATTCCCGAAGAATACTCGGCTGTATCGGCTGATGACAACGAAACCGGGCGAGGACAGTGCAAACCGGAGCAGGTAAAAATTCATAACCGGGACAGATAAAAGTCTATAACAGGAGCAGATAAAAATATTCAGGCGGCTTTTAAACAGTGGAATATCTGTTAGAGAGCCGCCTTTTTCTATGGAGGGATCAGAATGTCAGAAATCAGGTTTGCTTCAAAGGAGCATGAAAATTTCTTTTTCACCATGCTGCATAAATGCGGCAATACGGACTGCTATCACCGTGCCTTTTTCTACTGCGTGGGCATTTCCGACACGGCGAGGAACAACGTGGGCAGGATGTTTGACTTTAAGCAGGACTGCATCAGGCCGGAGGGACTGCATGAGGGGTGGCAGACAGGAGGGACAGTGCGGCTTACACGCCTTGCTTTCAATCTCTGGAACGGTTATGCGGAGCAGGGGGACGAGCGGATGTCAACACCCTATGAAATCTTTGACTGCGGTTATGCGCCCTATTTTTACGAAGCCATAAAAATGCGGTATCCCGAATATTGCAGGGATTTACCCACAGTTAAGGCAAGAACGGACAGTGCAGAGAGGGGAGGGCGTTAAGCATGGAAGCGGCGGTTGCGTTAAGGGAACAGCCGGAAATCCGGGAGCTGTTTCAGGTTCTGGAAGGGAACGGGCTGAAAAAAGAGCGTCAGGAAGTGGAAACCCTTGTCAATTATCTGGAAGGCATGGAAAGCCAGTTCGGGCAGGTAATGAAAGAATTAAAAGAGGTGCGGGGGCAGTTGGAGCAGATTCAGGACAGGGGAATAAAAGCGACTGCCGCCCGGCTTCTGGACAGCGCAGAGGGCAAAGCGCAGGAAATTGGCGGCCAGATCGCCCTTGTAAAGACAAACCTTGTCCGTTCCGCTAAAAATGCGGTGCATGATTTTAAGGAGAAAGGCGTGGACGCATTGCGGAGGGCAGTATCCGCCATGAAAATCCCCGCCGCCCTGTCTGCTTTAAAAGAAAGCCTGCACAGCGGCATGGAAAGCATGGAGCGGAATGCAGCGAAAATCGGCATTGTCGGCGGCGAGCTGAATAAAGCGGCGCAGCACACGAAAAATGCGGGGCGGGCGTTGATCGGCAGGCATACCAAAGAGCTGATAGAGCCGAAAGGGGATAAAGGCGTCCTTATGAAAATCCAGAAAGCATTTCTGTCTTTCGGCAGGTCATTCGCCGCAATGGAAAAAGCGGCGGGGAACGCACAGAAGCGGATGGAGCAGTTTTGCCGGGGAGAGGATAAAAAGCCTTCGGTGAAAGCGGAGCTAAAGCAGATAAAAAGAGGGAGGAACGAGAGCCAGAAAATACAGCCAGCCAAAGAACAGGCAAGGTAACCAGTGACACGCAGGCACAACGCCTGTTATTTTTATGAAAATATCCGGCAAAATGCCAAAGGAAAGCGTTTTGCCGGGACTTTATGGAGGATTATTGAATGAAGAAAAAATTTTATATCTATACCGCAGGGGCGGCGCTCTGTACCCTGCTTTTCTGCATTTCCATGTTTCAGGTCATCACCCATTATGCCAGCGCAGGGAAGTCAACCAATGAATTTGCACAGTTGGCGGAGATTGTGGAGCAGGCGGAGGAATCGGAAGAAACCGGGGAAACCGAAAAAACGCCGGAGGATATGGCAGAGGGAGAAAACCAGTCCCCGCTTGCCAAATATCAGGAGCTTTTCAACCAGAACAACGATATGGCGGGGTGGATTTCCATTGACGGGACAAACATCAACTATCCGGTGATGTTCACGCCGGACAATCCCGACTTCTACCTGAAGCGCAGCTTTGAAAAGGAATACAGCGCATATGGGGTGCCTTATATTGCGGAGCATTGCAGCCCCTTTGAACCCAGCGACAACGTGATTATTTACGGACACCACATGAAGAACGGCACAATGTTCACCGGATTGATGGACTATGAGAGCCGGAAATTTTACGAGGGACACAAAACCATCCACTTTGACACGCTCACGAAAACAGCGGACTATGAAGTGATTGCAGTATTCAAGACCACGGTATATGACGATACGGGGTTCAAGTATTATCTGTTCGCCAATGCGGAAACCGAGGAAGATTTTCAGGCGTATGTGGATGAGTGCAAATCGTTATCCCTCTATGATACGGGATTGACCGCCGAATACGGGGACAAGCTGATTACGCTTTCCACCTGCGAGTATTCCCGGACAAACGGGCGGCTTGTGGTAGTGGCGAAAAAGATTGCGGAGTAATGGCAGGTTTATCCCAAAGGAGGGCGGGCGATGAGCAAGGAAATTAAGACACGCCAAGTCCATAAGGATGTAAAGGCACTGGACAAGACCGTGACGGGCATGGAACGAGTGAAACGTGCCTATGTCCGCACAAAGGAAACCGTGGAAAAAGCACAGCCGCAGGAAAAGAGGTATGCTTCCCCCACGGAATATGCGGAGGATAAAACGGAGCGGGGAGCCGACCGAGCCGTCCATGAAGCCGCACATCAGGCGAGGAAGCAGGGCGGCAGGCTTGCAGATAAGGCAAAGGAAAAACACCGGATTTCCAAAGAAACGAAAGCAACCAGAGAGGCAGTCCGTGAAGGGAGAAGTACCACACACGGGGAGCCTTCTCAATCTCCCCGGCCTTCCGTACCGTCAGGCAGGGGAGAGCCTTACCAGCCGAAAGAGCAGATGAGGAAAAAGGCGCAGGAGCAGGCGGCAAAACAGGCGGCGCAGAAGAAAGCCGCAGGGCAGAGAGCCATGCAGAGGGAGTCACAGCAGAGAATCTCACAGCAAAATGCCAGACAGCAGGCGTCACAAATCCGGGAACTTCCCAAACAGACCATCAAGACCATAGACCGGGGCGAAAAAACGGTCAAGACCGCAGGGAAAACAGGGCAGGCCGTGAAGAATACCGGGAAAGGGACAATCAAATCTGCCGCAAAATCCGTAAAAACCGCCGAGCAGACCGCAGGGAAAACCGTAAAAACCACAAAGGAGGCGGCAAAGACCGCAAAAGCAGCGGCGAAAGCGTCCGTAAAGACAGCGGAAAAAACAGCACGGGCAGCAAGGCAGGCGGCACGGGCGGCGGAACAGGCAGTGAGGGCAGCGGCAAAAGCCACAGCAAGCGCAGTGAAAGCAATCATAGCCGGGACAAAAGCACTCATATCCGCCATTGCTGCAGGGGGCTGGGTGGCCGTCCTTATCTTAATCATCGTCCTTCTGTTCGGCGGAATCCTTTGCATGGTGGGCGGTGGCAATTCCAGCACGGTAAGCCCGGTCAGTGCGGAGGTGGAAGCCTATGAGCCAGTCATCCGCATTTATGCGAAGCAGTATGGCATTGAGGAATATGTGGAGCTGATTAAGGCGGTGATGATGCAGGAGAGCGGCGGGCAGGGCAGCGATCCCATGCAAAGCTCTGAGAGCGGCTACAATACCAGATACCCAAGAGAGCCGAATGGAATCACCAATCCGGAATATTCCATTGAGTGCGGCGTTCAGGCACTGAAAGACTGCCTGCAAAGCGCAGGGGTGGAGAACCCGGTGGACATGGAGCATATCAGGCTGGCGTTGCAAGGGTATAATTTCGGGAATGGATATATCGCATGGGCGCAAAGCAACTATGGGGGATACACCGCCGCCAATGCCGTAGAATTTTCCGATATGATGGCGGAGCGGATGGGCTGGAGCAGTTACGGGGATAAGCAGTACGTCCCCCATGTACTCCGGTATTATATTTTCGGCAGAATCCCCACCGGAACCGGCAGTCAGGCAATCGTGCAGGTGGCGTTGACGCAGGAAGGAAACAGCGGTGACACCTACTGGAGCTGGTACGGGTTTGACAGCAGGGTGGAATGGTGCGCCTGTTTTGTGTCGTGGTGTGCCCAGCAGTGCGGTTATCTGGAAAGCGGAGTAATACCGAAATTCTCCTTGTGTTCGGACGGTGTGGACTGGTTTGATGCCCGTGGGCAGTTTCGGGACGCAAGCTATGTCCCGGCAGCGGGGGATATAATATTCTTTGATTGGGGAAATGACGGGACAATCGACCATGTGGGGATTGTGGAGAGCGTGACGAATGGCGTTGTGAATACCATAGAGGGAAACAGCGGCGATATTTGTGCCAGGAGAAGTTACAGCATGGGCAGTGATTCCATATATGGGTATGGTGTTCCGGCGTATTGAAATGTGGCAGGAGAAAAACCAGAGGTTTAGTCCTCTGGCTCTTTTGCCGTACATATCCCCTGCGCTGTCCCTGCTATGATGGTCAGCTCCGAATCATCGAACGTGTCAAAGAGTGCATCCAACTGTCGGCGTAAAGTTGATTTTTCTGCCGGAGTCTCTGGATGTATGTACTGGTCAACGGATATGTGGAACATGGTCACAAGCTGGATAAACAGTGGAAAGCTGGGATACTGTCCCTCTTTTTCAATGGACTGCAAAAGTCTTGCAGAAATGCCAAGCTCCTCAGCTAATTCTTCTCTGGTGATCCGCTGTTTCTCACAGGCATTTTGAATTGCCTGCCCTAATTCCAGAAAATCAAAATCATGCCTGGTCATAATTTCACCACCTGTATTTAATATTGGGTACTTCTATTGTACAGAGATAAAAGTTCCACTTAAACGATGTGAAATTTCTTGAAATAAGAGGTTTAATTTCCTACCATAAGAATTCATATAACTAAACAGAATATTAAAAAAATGTGATTACCTCTTGATTTTTACTATTGACAATAGTAATATTGATAATAGTAAAAACGGAGGTGAGAATATGTCATCCATAGATTTGGTGATTCTCGGAATTGTTATGGAGAAACCGCAAAGTGCATACGACATCCAGAAAGATGTGGAATACCATCATCTTTCAAGATGGACAAAGATTAGCGTCCCATCCATTTATCGTAAAGTGCTTCAAATGAATGAGCAGGGTTATTTAGAGAGCAGTATTGTGAAAGGGGATAAATTCGCTGATAAAGCAGTGTATTCCATCACAGATAAAGGAAGGGTGTATTTCGGGCAGCTTATGGAAGCTTACGCAGGGCAGAAAGTTCCATTGTTGTTTGACTTCAATGTTGTCATTACAAACTTAAACAAAATGGACAGGGAAAAAGCATTTAATTTGATAAATAAGCTGCGGGATAACATTACGGCTTCGGCAAACTCCATTGACGAATATTCTGCCAGCTATCCAGAAATTCCATTGGGCGGGAAAGCGATTTTTGAACAGCAGTGTTTATTATACCAATCCCTGTTAGAATGGCTTGATAAATTTGAAAGCCAGTTTAGGGGGAGTTGATAACATGGCAATGAAAAGTAGCTTGACAATTCTGTTTGAGAATCCGTTTTGGGTAGGATTGTTCGAGCGTATAGATGGTAACAAATATGAGGTTTGCAAAATTACGTTCGGTGCAGAGCCAAAAGATTATGAAGTGTACGATTTTCTGCTCAAAAACTGGCATAAGTTGAAATTCAGTCCGCCAGTTAAAGCAGAAAAAATCGAAGAACGAAAAATCAATCCTAAGCGTATGCAGAGGGAAATTAACAGCCAGTTGGAAAACAGGGGAATTGGTACGAAAGCCCAACAAGCCTTAAAGCTCCAGCATGAACAAGGGAAACTGGAACGGAAAGTGAAGTCCAAAGAACAGAAAGAAGCAGAAAAAGAGCGGCAATTCGTTTTGCGGCAGGAAAAGAAAAAAGCGAAACACAGAGGGAGGTAATGTTCTGATGATAGCAAGAGAATGGGTGCGTTGTCCAATTTGTTCTAATAAGACCCGTGACAGGATTAGGGAAGATACGATTTTGATAAATTATCCGTTGTACTGCCCGAAATGCAAGCAGGAAACATTGATCGAAGCGAAGAATTTAAAAATAACAGTTATCAAAGAGCCAGACGCACAGACGCAGAGCCGATGAATTTGTGAGATAGTTTGCAATCATGAACCGCTCCCTGTCAAGTAGACAGTTAAAAAAATAAAAATTTTTTCCTGCCAGTCGCAAAGAGGACTGGCAGAGTTTTTATGCAGCATCTTTCAAATAGTTTCTATATTC
>CAJTAT010000025.1 GCA_910574475.1 Clostridia bacterium
TCCCAATGTGGCCGTTCACCCTCTCAGGTCGGCTACTGATCGTTGCCTTGGTGAGCCCTTACCTCACCAACTAGCTAATCAGACGCGGGTCCATCTCATACCACCAAGGTTTTTCACACTGTACCATGCAGTACTGTGCGCTTATGCGGTATTAGCAGCCATTTCTAACTGTTATCCCCCTGTATGAGGCAGGTTACCCACGCGTTACTCACCCGTCCGCCACTCAGTCATAAAAATCTTCCTACCGTAGTATTCTGTCTCTTATGCTTCGTTCGACTTGCATGTGTTAAGCACGCCGCCAGCGTTCATCCTGAGCCAGGATCAAACTCTCATGTTTAAGTGTTTGTCTGGTCAGAATAACTACTAGCTATTCTTCCCGTTCTTACTGTTTTTGGTCGCTTATTTCTAAGACGTTCTTTTGATTCTCTTCTTGAATTTTCAAGGTTTCTCACTGTTTAGTTATCAAGGTTCCCTCGCTGCCCTCTCTTGCGACAGCTTCTATAGATTACCACGACTTTTTCTTCCTGTCAATACCTTTTTTAAACATTTTTTGATAATTTTTTTAATCTAATTTTTTACCCTTAGCGAACAAAAAGATACACGCTCCAAATACTATCTTTTAATTTGGAGTGATAAAGAGATTTGCCATGTTTCGCTCATTCCCTTTCTTCCAGCCCATACGCCACCAGGGCGTCCCCCTCTTTTACAGAAAGTCCCCCCGTATAATAAAATACAACCCCATTCTCTTTTGCATAAAATTCCTCAAGGACCGTTCCAAACATATCCTCCAGCCGTCCAAGAAGCTGTCCCTTTCGAACCCTGTCATTCTGCTTCACCACCGGGTACCAGAGACCTGCTTTCTTACTTTCCAGATAAATAGTATGCTCATACACCTTCGGCTCCTGAGCTTCATACATACCGAGATGGCGAAGAAGCAGGTAAATATTTCTCTTATGGCCTGCGATCCACTCCTCCTTACAGAAACCGTCATAGCCCCGTTCCAGAAACAGCCCCCGGAATCTGATGGAAATTCGCCCCATAGCTGTATTCTCCCTTTGCGGCGTCTGACGCAATCAGGTAAGGCACATCAAGGGCCTTTGCCGCAGCCAGGGCTTACTCCCGTACCTGCTCTGCCCTCCGATAAAACAGGCAGGGCGTCAGCCGCTCATTTACACTTCCCCCGTGGAGATCCAGCAGAAAATCCGTCTTAGGAAATACCTCCTTTACAAACCAATCCGCCAGTCTCTCCCCTGTAGTTCTGTCCGGCCGTCCCGAATAATCCCCATTCAAATTGAAGCCGTCCTCCGGCAGAGTGTTGGGAAAGGAAGTTGTTGTTGATGATGAACGGTTAGCAACGGCATTATCAAGATTACCGGAATTAAGACGGGAAGTTCTGTTGCTTTATTACTTCATTGGCTATCGTGATGAAGCAATTGGCAGATTGTACGGACGTTGCAGAAGTACGATAAACCGCAGAAGAAATGTTGCGCTGAAACAGTTACGGAAAGAATGGGAGAGATTGAAACATGAGGAATAAAAAACTGATACCTTTTGAGGTAATTCAAAAAGCTGTTGCCAGAGAGCTGGAAGCGGTAGACGCAGTATTGCGGTATTACAACGCACATATTAAATACCTGTCTATGTATAAGGGGCATATCAATGACGATACGCAGGACAGGCTAAAGGCGAAACTGGTTGAAGCCATATTGAAATTCCGCTTCGACCGATAGGGAATAGCAAAGGCAGTCAAGAGGGTGAAATCAGTAAACTGCTTTCGCCCTCAATTTATTATGGGTTTGTTACGCGGTAGGAAGCCTTTTGAATTTAATTTTGGCAGTTTACAGAACGGAATTGACAGGAGACCGAGATTTATTCCTGCCCCCTAATACGGCGTTCCAAAGTGTAATAAAAAAGCAGAGAACCGACCAATAATGAAAGCGATATGTTCCCTGCTCTTGCTTACACCCTATTTGTCAACGTTGATAATAAATTGTTGTACCCCTTATCATTATAAAACTGATAGTTTGTGCGTTTTTTATTTTTCTTTTTTATAGATTAAATTTGTAAATATGTCTCCACGAATAGAGTTAGACTTATTAGTAAAATTAACTGTATCATACCTTTTAATCAAAAACTCTTTATCCATACTGTCATTGCCATTAAAGATAAAGTATCCTAATCCAAAGCTTCTAATGTCATAGAAAAACATTTTGTTAAAAGATTTGGTGGTTCTAAATTGCATAATTGATTTTCTTTTGTGTCGGATGATATTGGAGCGTAGTTATTTGAATGCTCACGAGAAGTCAACATTTCATATGCAGGATTAAGAGCAGTAATTGGATAAGAAACACTTGTTTTTTGAGGTGTAAAAAAATCTCCATATCCAGCATCAACTAAACGTTCTTTAAAAAGGCTTGTATATTATGACAATATTTAACCTAACTCCTTAAATTCTCCCTCCTGAATAGAAATTTCAATATCAAATTTTGTGTTCTCGCCCGCAACTATCTTAATTCTATTGTTTCCACTTTCTACATTCAAAGTGCTTTGAATAGGCTCTGACATTTCGGTGTCACATTCAGCAATGATTGAAACATCTCCCTTGGGATTTATCAATACCAGTTTCATCTTTCCAGAGAAAACATTTATTGTGTATGTTATATCTAAAGATTTATCTTCCTCTGCGTCAAAAACCCATATGGTGTCCATACCCTCTATTTTTTCAACGCTTGCCGTAAAATGTCCGTCCTCTGCTGTTTGTTCATAAATATTAAGGTTATATGAATTTGTATTACTTGCTATTTTTATATCGTTGTCATATATGGCAACCATAGGATTTGCACAACCCGTCATTAAACAAACGGCAATCATTCCTGCACCAAGCATTTTTTTTATTTTCATAATGTACCTCCATAAGCTACGATTTATTCAATTAAGATACTACCACAATCACGCCCATATTTCTATTACATTTTCATTAGATTTCTTCCTCCCTCCGCTTAGTTTTGCTCTGTTGTCTATTGTGCTGTCGGCTCTCGTTCTGAAGCTCCCTCTCAAGGTTCTTTTTTGCCCCTAATGCGTAACATGAGGGCATAAAAAAAGCGGCGTTCCTGCTCTTCCTGTTATGGGATAGAGAAACGCCGTGTCTGTGTCATATTCAGTTTTCATTTATTTTTCCAATGCTGTGCTGATATTGGGGCTTGCAGGGTTCCGGGCGGCATATCAAGGCTCTTTCCCTCAAAAGTAGTAAATTGGTAGTAAATTCAGCTTGAAATTCTGCTTATATGCCCGTAAATCAAGGCTTTTTTGAGATAATCAACCATTTTGATATAAAAATTATACTATTTTTTGCCCATCAAAATCAAAGGGCATTTTCCACAAAAAAAACATTCTGCTATTTAT
Source organism: Clostridia bacterium (assembly GCA_910574475.1). Lineage (GTDB taxonomy): Bacteria > Bacillota > Clostridia > Lachnospirales > Lachnospiraceae > Laedolimicola. Next base: position 3,403 of record CAJTAT010000025.1, read on the forward strand.
AATATTGCTGGGGCCCATTCGCAATTTGCGATGAAAATCTCAAACTGCGGGCATTGACAGCAAGGGACTATCTGATTAAGTGTCAGACAATGTATTAGAGCCATTTCATTAAAAATAATTTCTTTCTCTACAACCTACCACCCGCAGCCATCCAGGATTCCCTCACCCGTTTTCGAATCTCACGCTTATCTACTTTTCCATTACATGTTTTAGGAATTTCATCTACAAATAGATAGTATACTGGAATTTTGTAACGTGCCATACGCTCTTTTAAAATATCACGGATCTCATCGCCATTCCATGGAAAGTCTTCCTGTACACGGAGCATCGCTCCGGGAACTTCCATATATTTTTCATCTGGCAATGCCACAACTGCCGCCTCCAGAACTCCTGGCAGACGGCTCAATTCATTTTCCACATCATAGCTGCATATCTTCTCCCCACCTCGATTAATCATATCTTTTATGCGGTCTACAATATACAGATACCCGTCCTCATTCAGATAGCCCAAATCACCCGTCCTGAGCCATCCATCTTCAGTAATAGAATTTGTCTCCTGTTTATAGTATTGTTCCAATACAAAGCTTCCCTTTAAACAAACCTCTCCAATCTCTCCCCTATTCATTGGTATACCCTGTTTATCCCATATCTGTACCTTCAGATTCGGCATAGGGAGGCCAGACGAGCCTATGTATGGGCTATCTGCCGCACCTTCTGGAAATATGGTTCCTGCCCCTGATGTTTCTGTCATTCCAAACACTGTATGAAACTTTGCTCCCGGCATCCATTCATGGAGACACAGAATATTTTTGGGAGACATATTGCCACTTCCACAGGCAAAGCTTCTCACACTGGAAATGTGAGGATAATCCTTTCGTTTCTCCAAGAGAAGGGTAAAAACCGTAGGCGATGCATGATAAAATGTAATCTGATTTTCTACCATACACTTAAGGATTCTGTCAGGATCCACTTTTTTAAACAAATACAGCGTCCCCCCAATATCCAAAAATAACGCGAGAATACATACAAGTCCCGTAATATGGTACATGGGCGTCGCCACGATAGATTTATCCTTTTCTGTCAGCCTTAGTATCCGCTTATATACTTCAACAGAATGTATCATATGATAATTTTTTAAAAGAACCCCTTTGCTCATAGAAGTGGTGCCTGATGTAAACATAAGAATAACTGGATCTTCCAGGCGGCCTGCCGGTTCCTCTATCTTTTGCATTTTGTATTCTTTTAAAACGTGTGAAAAACCGTACTCACCCTCTTCATCCTCACAGACAATCACCTGTATCTCTGAAAAATCCATAAACCAGTCAGCATATTTATTCTCACAGATGAGAAACGTAATGTCTGCTTTGTCCACAAGCTGCAATAACTCTGGCCTTTGATATTTTCCAGGAAGAGGTACAACCAGAGTCCCCAATTTGCATAGGGCAAGATATGTTACACAGAACTCAATCCCATTGCCAAGAAGCATGCCTACATGACATCCTCTGTGAATTCCCCTTATCTCATGTAAATAGCCTGCAAATTCATCTACCAGCCCCATAAAGTCTTGATAACTGTATTCCTTGCCATCGTTGTCCACAAATCCAATGCGGTCTGGATATTTTTGGGTTGTATTTCTCAATATATGATAGAGGCTGGCTGGCATATCTTTATATGTATATACTTTTTTATTTCCAATCGTAATTTCTGCAAGGCCCTCATATACCTCTTGTGGCCAGACATTCATAAAATCATTCATATTCACAAGCTACCTTTCCAGAAACAGATCCCTTCCTGTTTTCATACTTACATCAAGGTCTGGTGCAGTATTTTCCTGGAGTATTCCATATGCGCCTGCATAATCTGCTCCGCAAAATCTTCATTTCCATCCTTAATTGCATAGATAATCTGCTGATGATCCAGCATAAATTTTTTAATACTTGTCACATCTGAATTAATTCGTGCAACATAACCGTCCACAATTTCACGAAATGTTTCATCGATCATAATTAAAATCCGGTTCTTCGACATATGCACGATTTTATTGTGGAACTTTCTGTCAACCAGAGCATAGTCTGTATAGCTGTTCATGGCAATGGCATCCTCCATCTGTTCTACCATCTTGTCCAGATATTCCACATCTTCTGGTGTTTTGTATTGAGCAGCCATTTTGCAGGCTCTGCCCTGCACTAAAGTTCTAACCATATAAATTTCATCAATATCATTTTCCGTTACAGACATCAGTGAAAGCAAAGGCTTCATAAACTCTGTAAAATTTATTTCATTTACATAGGTGCCATCACCTTGTACAATCTTGAGAATTCCTAACACATTTAGCTTTTTGAGACCTTCTCTCAGGCAAACACGGCTCACTGCAAACTCCGATACCAGCTCTGATTCTGATGGCAGTTTATCTCCAACACTCCAACGTCCACGTTTGATTTCTTCCAGGATTTGATCCGCAACCATATCATATTTAAACTTTTTCTTTGTTTCCTCTGCCATATCTGATTTACACCGCTTTCCTTATATTTAATATGAATTTCATCATAGCATTTTCATTCTAAAAGTACAATATGAACCCCGGGAACGAGTGGCGAGGAATGTTCTTCTACTTTTCACCCAGGGCGCATATTGCTGGGGCAATATGCGCCCTGTTTATGAAAAGAGCCCTTCCAGGTCTGGCTGTAACTACTATGTTATAAAAGATTCGGTAAAAACAGTGAAATTGCCGGAACGTAAGTTGCCAGTATTAATACGACCAGCATATATACTAATAATTGCAGAGCAAACTTTAATGTACTTTCCAACTGTATCTTACTGATCTTGCACCCGACAAATAGATTGATGCCAACGGGAGGCGTAATCATGCCAATGGCAAGATTCATAACAATAATTACACCCAACTGAATGGGATCTACCCCCAATGGTTGTACAATGCTCAAAAGAATTGGGCTTAAAATGATAGTTGCAGGGGCGGCATCCATAATCATGCCAACGATCAGTAATAAAATATTGATCATAATCAAAATGATATATTTATTCGTTGTCAATGCAAGTACCCCATTGGCAATGGAGGTAGTTACGCCCTCTAAGGTTAAAAGCTTTGCAAAGGCTGTAGAAAATGAAATAATGACCAGAAAACTGCATCCTCTTGCGGCGCGTATAAATACACCTGGCAAATCTCTAAACGATAATTCTTTGTAAATGAACATCCCTGCAAACAAGGCATAGACGGAAGCCACAATTGCCGCCTCTGTGGGTGAAAAAATACCAGAATAGATACCTCCAAGTATAATGATCGGAACAAGCAACGCCCATATTGCTTCCTTAAAGTTATGGAAAAGCCCTTTATCGTAGATAGCCTGGAGTTCAGCCTGAACCGCTTCATTTGGTATATACTTTTCCTTTTTGGAAATTTTAGTTGCAACGATAATCATAGCTACTCCCATAAGAATTCCCGGTATCACTCCGGCGAGAAATAGCTTTGCTACAGAAGTATTTGTTGCAACACCATACAAAAGGAATAAAATACTGGGTGGTATTATCGGACCCAGCGCACCACCTGCTGCTGCCGCTGCTGTTGCAAATTCTTTGCTATATCCGGCCCGCACCATCTGAGGGATCATAATGCCACCAATACAGGCAACAGTGGCCGGCCCTGATCCTGATATCGCTGCAAAAAACATACTGGAAATAATTGTAACAATTGCCAGACCACCTGGACGATTCTTTACAAGGCTCATGCAAAAATTAATCAGACGCTGAGAAATCCCTCCACTGATCATTAGTTCACCTGAGAGCATGAAAAATGGAATAGCTAACAGCGTAAAACTGTTTGTCCCATTCAGGAAAGACTCTACAATCAGTGCCATTCCTCCGCCCCCAAACATGGCAACGTACAAACAGCAGGACAGTCCAAGGGCAATGGCAATGGGAAAACCCAGGAATACAAACACAAATAAGGAACCGATCAATACTACTCCTGTCATAAATTCGCCTCCTTTGTTCCTGGCTGTATCCACTCATATCGTATTTGAAAATAGATATTCGCTGTGCACCGTATCACAGATCCTGTCATACCCAGCAGCAGCGAAGTTGACATAATCCACAAAGGAAACTGAGTGATAGACAGAGAATTCATTTGAAATTGATCCACCACCCTCAAAAATGTGTAGTAGCCAACATAGCCTGCAAAAACTGCGTTTACAAACTGCAAAATAATATACACAATGCTTCTTATTTTTCGAGGCATTAGCTCAAGCACTGCCACGATCTGAATATGGTCATTTCTGAGAAATGCGCCGCTGCATGCTAAAAATGTAAAATACATAAACATATACAGTGCATACTCTGAGATCCAGGCGGCGGAAGCTTTGAAAATGTAGCGCGAAACCACCTGAGCGAACAACAATACCAACATGACTGCAAGCAGGAAAGCTCCACACCACTCTTCCAGATGATTATAAAACTTTTTCTCGTTATAATATAAATTCATATTGAACGCCCCTTACTCTCTATAGTTCCTCTGAGCGGCCTAAAATCTCCAGCACTTTTTTCACATGATCCAGAGATGTAAGCGAATTGGTTTCATCACTCCAGATTTTATCAATTGCAATCTTTCTCAATGTTTCTTCATCCTCTGTACTTGCCTCTGTAATGGTCACTCCAGCATCCTCCATGACGCCAATAGCTTCATCCAGATAGCCTTCCTCCAGTTCACGGGTCCTGGTAATCAATTCAGCAACTTTCTCATCTAAAATAAGCTGTAAATCTTCCGGCAGGCTATTGTAGAAATTATCGTTGATAATGTAGAAATGATAGCTCTCCCCACAGTGAGTCGATAAAATACTCTTTAACTGGTCATAAAAGCCGTTTGAATAAAAGAGAGGCATATTCGTCACCATTCCGTCCACGGTTCCCTGTGCCAGGGCGGTATACACTTCCGAAAATGCAATAAACTGTGGATTAATTCCTGCATTTTCCGTCAAGGCAATCATCTGATTCGTCTGGTTGATTCGTATGGACATCCCTTTCAAATCATCAAGCTTGTCTATCTGACTGTCTGTAGAGGAAAAACCAAACCATCCCATATTCACGCCGCCGCCAGAAAATATTTTGACGCCTGTAGCTGTCCGAAAGTCTTCATTTAAACCTTCTAGCCATTCGCTCTCTCCAACGGTATTCAGTTCTTCATCCGTTGACATCAAATAGGGAATACCATATACATAATATTCATTCATATTAGCTAATGCTGCCAGGCAGTTTGGAGTTGTGTTTCCCATTTGCAGTGTATTTGCACGTACCTTTTCCAGCACGTCTGCGTCTGTCTCTCCAATGGATCCATTTGGAAATACTTCCACCTGAATTCTACCGTCAGATGCCTCTTCAACAGCAGTTTTAAATTCGTTATATGCCACATTGAAAGGATCTTTTTCGGACACTGTGTTTCCAACCTTCAGAGTAAAGGTTTCTTCGGAAGTTCCTGTGTCTTTCTTCTCTGTATTGGCAGAATCTTTTTCTTTCTCTCCACCACATCCCACAAGTAACAAGGCTGCTGATAAAATAACAATCACACTTATGAACCATTTTCTTTTCATATTCTTCTCCTTTTCATTCCGTTATTTTTTGAACAAATTCTACAAGGATACCTTCTCCAAACCGAGGTCTTAAAAAGTTTACGATAATCCCTCCCACGCCCTGTACGGCTTTTTCCTCAAGCATCTTCAGGCCTTTTCCTTCATATTCCTGTCTGATTGCCTCAACATCGTCCACCTCAAAGGCAATATGATGAATTCCACCTTTTCCATTATTATAAGATGTAAGCACCCCCCTCTCTGGGAATCACAAGTTCAATTGGCGTTTCATCTAAATTATGTTTTGTAAACAGACAGTCTGCATGGTATGCTTCCGCATAATCTACATAATCTGTTTCCAACCCAAACTTCTCAAGGAAACAGTTTGCGTGCTCCCAAGATGTCATTACAATGCCCACATGATGTAATTTCATATGTTCCATATCCATTCACCTTTCCATTGATACTTCACCATTTGCGTCCAAGATATTCCCCAATCCAAAGGGACCATTGCGATATAATGATACAGGCGTCTCTGCCAATGTCTCTGCAATCAACGGCTTGAACTCCATGTTGGCCAGAATATCCTTCTCCAAATCCACCCCTTTTGCAATTTCAATCAGCATGGGCCCCTCTTTCGTCAGCTTAAATACAGCTCTCTCTGTAACGAAATACATAGTTTGACCTCTCTCCATTGCAATCTTTCCATTGTAAGAGATCTGTTGAACCTTATTCACAAGCTTCTTAAATCTTCCTTCCTGCACAAGGTGAAATCCTTTTTCATCCAGTTCTACTTTAATTCCGCCGCCTGTAAAAGTGGAGCAAAATATAACATTTCTTGCAGTACTTGTAATATCAATAAATCCGCCTGCCCCAGCAGCAACAGGACCCATTTTTGTAGCATTCACATTTCCATACTGATCCATCTCACCGGCACCCATAAATGTAAAGTCAATGCCTGTCCCTGTATAGTACTCAAACTGACGGTCATGGGGAATCAATGCCTGTGCATTTCTCGAAATTCCAAAGTCAATTCCCCCAGCAGGTACTCCGCCGTAGATACCTGATTCTACTGTGATGGTTACATCCTCCTGGACAGCTTCTTCTGCAAGAATAGATCCAATGACATCATTGGGAATACCCGTTCCAACATTAATCATGACATTCTTCTTAAGTTCCATAACCGCTCTTCTTCCAATGGCTTTTCGAACAGAAAAGGGAATCGAAGACGTTCCCTGTTCAGGAGCCCAGGCTTGCCCGCTGTAAGACGGATCGTAATACCAGGAAGAAGTTTGCCTGTGATCCAAAATGGGATCATCGCATAATACCACGGCATCCACAAGCACCCCTGGTACGGTCACACGCTTTGGATCCAGTGTTCCTTTTTTAACAATATGTTTTACCTGGCAGATTACTTTTCCCCCAAAGCGCTTAGTCGCCATGACCGCAGGCAACACTTCCAGAACCATCGCTTCCTCGTCCGTGGTTATGTTTCCTGCCTCATCTGCACAGGTTCCCCGAATAATCACCGTATGGATTGGGACCTCTTTATACTGCATGTATTCTTCGCCGTCCACAGTTACAACTGCCACAATATCTTCTTTATCCCTGGTTCGATCGTTCATCTTTCCACCCTCAACCCGGGGATCTACAAAAGTGCCGAGGCCAATCTTACTCAATTTCCCAGGCTCTCTCAGAGCCATGCTGTGAAACATATTTGCCATCTGTCCCTGTGGAAGATTGTAGGCTTCCACTTTATTGTGATAGATCAGATCCATCAAAGGAGGGCATAAGCCCCAGTGCCCACCGATCAGCCGATCCAAAAGGCCTTCATGGGCCAAATGAGCGATTCCATCCTTCCGATCCGACTGTCCACAAGTGTGGAACAATGTAAGATGGTTAGGCTCCCCTTTCTCTAGATATTTCTGTTCTACGGCCTTTAAAATGGACTCACTGGCAGAGACGAGTGTCATGCCCACTGTACATAAGGTGGATCCATTTGGTATCAAATCAGCAGCCTCTTTTGCTGTCATAAAAGCTGGTTTTCTCATCGTTCTCTATCCTTTATTTCTTTTTTCGCATAGCTCATACATCACTGCCAGACCTTGTCCTCCACCAATGCAGAGGGTAGCCACGCCATAGCGCACTTGTCTGCGAACCATCTCATTCATGAGTTTAATTGTTATAATGCTACCTGTGGCTCCAATGGGATGTCCCATAGAGATACCGCTTCCATTTACATTGACAATAGCTTCATCCAGTTCAAGTTCTCGCATACAAGCAATCGCCTGTGCTGCAAATGCTTCATTGAGCTCAATCAAACCAATGTCTTGTTTTTGGATTCCTGTCTTCTCCAATAATTTCTGGAAAGCAGGAACTGGGCCAATTCCCATATAGGAAGGATCCACCCCAGCCACAGCAACATCAACCAGGCGAACAATGGGCATAATACCAAGCTCTTTTGCCTTTGACTCCTTCATGATTACTACGGCTGCTGCTGCATCGTTGATTCCGGCTGCGTTTCCCGCAGTAACTGTACCATCTGTAATAAATGCCGGTCGAAGCTTTCCCAGCTTTTCCATAGTAGTACCCGGCCTAATATGTTCATCCTGGTCAAAAACGGCTGTCTCCTTCTTGCTGACCTTTATCTCAATGGGCACGATCTCATCTTTGAATTTTCCATCCTTCTGCGCTTTGTCTGCACGGGCCTGGCTTATTTCTGCCCAACGATCCTGCTCTTCTCTTGACACATTGTATTTCGCAGCCACATTTTCTGCTGTCCAGCCCATATGATTTCGGGTAAAAGGATCTGACAAGGCTGTAATTAATCCATCTTCCAGTTCTCCGTGACCCATACGATATCCCAAGCGTGCTTTTCTTAGATAAAATGGCAGATTGGTCATGCTCTCGCATCCACCGGCAACTGCAATTTCGCACATGCCATCCCGGATTTCCTGGACTGCGGTGACTATGGCCTGTAGTCCCGAGGAACAGAGACGATTTACGGTCAATGCGCTGGCTTCACAGGGGATTCCAGCCTTTATCGAAGCCATTCTCGCCACAAAGGCATTTTCGGCGGCCTGGCCTACGCATCCCATTACTACTTCATCAATATTTTCTGGTTCTAAGCCGGCTCTGGCTACTGTTTCTTTTATAACAATTCCCCCCAGATCCGATGCTTCAAAATCCTTTAAAGATCCACTGAATTTGCCAATTGCTGTCCGGCATCCAGACACAATTACGATATTTTCTTTACTCATTTTTCTCTCCTTTTATAAAACCATTCCACCGCCCACTTCAAAAATCCCCTGGGTGATGTATGCCGCCTCATCGGATGCCAAAAAGGCGATCATGTTTCCAATATCCTCTGGGGTTCCGGCGCGTCCCATAGAAATCTTGCTCACCATAATATCCCATGCCTTCTCTGGAACACCTCTTGTCATCTCTGTATCAATAAACCCTGGAACAATAGCATTACACGTAATATTCTTTTTGCCATTTTCCTTTGCACAGGTGCGGGTCAAAGCCACCACACCTGCCTTGGCCGCCGCATAATTGGCCTGTCCGATATTGCCATTCAAGTAGGAAGCAGATGAAATATTGACGATACGTCCATACTCCTGTTCTCTCATATAATTAATCGCTGATCTCATGCAGTTAAATACACCTGTAAGATTTACTGAGATTACGGCGTTCCAATCGTCCACACTCATTTTATGCATCATACGGTCTTTATTGATACCTGCATTGTTTACCAAAATATGTAGTCCTCCAAGTTTATCAATGGCTGTATTCACAAGATTTTCTGCCTGCTCATATTTGGACACATCAGCCAGAATATAAATGGCTTTTCCACCCATCTCTTCCATTGCAGCAACGCCTGCTTTTGCATTTTCCTCATTTACATCAGAGATAACGATGGTAGCGCCTTTCTCACATAATTTTTTAGCAATTCCAAGTCCAATGCCCCTTCCCGAGCCTGTAACAATTGCAACTTTTCCACTTAAATCTCTACTCATTTTTAAGATCCTCTCTTTGCTTTTGACTTTGAAAATCATCATATGCTTTGAGCGCTCGTCATATTTCTGATATTCATATAATACTATTATTATCGGTATATTCATATTACTATTTGCAGCCTACATTTTCAATAATTATTTTGTTTTTTCACTATTTTTGTTAATTATTAGGTGTTTTATCTGTAAATTTATCGTCATATTGCTAGCTATTTATTTATAAACATAATATGTTTATGCTCTATTTTTAACAATTTTTACCCTCTCTTGACAAGGGCATACACATATAGAAATCAGAAGACTTATTCTGAAAGATGTACACAAAAAAAGAAAGAGACACTCTCAAATCACAAGAATGTTCTCTTTCTTGATTCCCTTTTTGTTATACAATCACATCCGCAAATAATCCTCCCGCCGCTTTCATTAAGTCTTCGGGAGACAGTTCGATCTGGACGCCTCGTTTTCCGCCACTAACCATGATTCTCTCAAAATTATGGGCAGTCTCATCCAGAATCGTCCCAAACTGCTTTTTCATGCCAATGGCAGTACAACCGCCCCGCACATAGCCAGTCACAGCAGTCAAATCCTTTAAGGGCAGCATTTCAATGGATTTCTCTTTGACTGCCTTTGCTGCCTTTTTCAGATCCAGCTCAGCTTCAATGGGAATGACAAAGACATAATATTCCTTGCTCTTTCCCACTGTCACCAAAGTCTTGTATACAATCTCATGGGGCTGCCCCAGCTTATCTGCCACACTGACTCCATCTAAGAATTCTTCACAGTCATAGGTGTGTACCATGAATGAAATCTTGTTCTTTTCCAGAATGCGCATGGCATTAGTCTTACTTTCTTTTTCTTTACTTTTTCCCATAATATCTGAATTCCAGCGTCCTATACCTCTATGGTATCAAATCCCAGATCATCCATGAGCTCTTTTGCCTTTGCCACGCAATTTTCACAGCCATCAATGGTAACTGTTTTATCCGCCAAGTTTACTTTAAAATCAAGTCCTGCCCCTGTGAGAGCCTTGGTGATTCTCTCTACACACTTTTCACAATGCATGTCTTCTGCTTTTAATACTGTCATTTCTTTTTCCTCCATTATTTTATTCTTTTTATTTCATCAGGCGTTTGATGGCGTCGCAGAGCTCATCTACCACAGTCTCATCGCCTTTTTGAATATCTTCTACTACACAAGTCTTAATATGATTGGACAGCAATTCTTTGCTAAAGGCATTTAATGCCGATTGAATGGCCGATACCTGTGTCAGAATATCGATACAGTATCGCTCTTCTTCTACCATACTGCGAACTCCTCTTACCTGACCTTCTACTCGATTCAGTCTGTGAATCAGGCTTTTATATTCTTCACTGTCACGATGCTTTTTCTTAACACAACAGCCTTCTTTTTGAGTACAATTCTCTTTCTCCTTGGATTCTTCCACAGGCATAATGCTCCTCTCTTCTTAGATTGCCTCTGTCACAATCTCTCTTACAGCTTTAACCGTTTCAGACGCAGGGCATTGCTGACAACAGAGACAGAACTTAAGGACATAGCCAACCCGCCTAAAATCGGATTCAATAAAGGTCCACCTAAAGCATACAACAAACCTGCTGCAATTGGAATACCCAAAGTGTTATAAAAAAATGCCCAGAACAAATTTTGCTTAATATTTCGAATGGTAGCCCGGCTCAGCCGTATGGCTTTGTAGACATCTTTCAGATCGGATTTCATTAAAACAATATCGCTGGATTCCAATGCAATATCACTGCCGCTTCCAATGGCGGCTCCAATATCTGCCTGCACCAAAGCTGGGGCATCATTAATACCGTCGCCCACCATCATGACTGCATAGCCTTCCTTTTGATAGCGTTCTACGACTGCTGACTTATCCCCTGGAAGAACTTCTGCAATGACCTCATCTACTTCTACCTGCCTGCCGATATAGTCTGCTGTCAGCTTATTGTCTCCTGTCAGCATAACCACCCGTATGCCAAGCTCACGCATCTCAGCAATGGCTTCCTTACTGGTGGCTTTGATGGTATCTGCCACACAGATCATGCCTTCCAGTTTTCCGTCAATCACCACAAACATAGGCGTCTGCCCTTTTTCTGCCGCCGCCTTGGAAGCCTCTTCATACTCGCCGGCCGGCACTTTTAGCTCATCCAACATTTTTTTATTTCCTATGTGGAAGTGGCGTCCCTTAAGCACAGCCTGGATTCCCTTTCCTGTGGTACTCTGAAATTCTTCTGCTGTCTCAAGTTCCAGACCTCTCTCCTGGGCTCCTGCCACAATCGCAGATGCCAGAGGATGCTCGGAAGAGCGTTCACAACTGGCAGCCATTAGAAGAAGCTCCTGTTCTGGAATAGAATGAGATACTATATCCACTACCTTGGGCTTTCCTTCTGTCACAGTTCCTGTCTTATCCAATATCACAACCTGGATTTTGTGTGTGGTCTCCAAAGCCTCTCCGCTTTTGATCAATATTCCATGATTTGCTCCCAGCCCGGTACCCACCATAATCGCTGTAGGAGTGGCAAGTCCCAGGGCACAGGGGCAGGCAATAACCAGCACAGAGACAAAGATGGTCAATACAAAGGCTGCATCGTGTCCCAGCAAAGCCCAAATCAGAGCTGCCGCAAATGCAATCGCCATTACCGTAGGGACGAAATACCCTGCTACTGTATCTGCCAGCTTGGAAATGGGAGCCTTTTTCCCCTGAGCTTCCTCCATCATTCGAATAATCCGGGACAGAGTGGTATCTTCTCCCACATGTGTCACTTGCACCTGTAAAGCTCCATTGAAATTGATGCTGCCACCAATGACTGTATCGCCTTCTTCTTTTTCTACGGGAATACTTTCTCCCGTCAGCATGGACTCATCTACACTGCTGCTCCCTCCCACTACCGTTCCGTCTAAGGGTACTTTACTCCCCGGCTTTACTAGAAGAATATCTCCGGGAACTACCTCTTCTACCCGAACCTCCATCTCCTGGCCTTCACGCAGTAAGGTAGCTGTATCTGGCGCTAATTCCATCAATTTTTTGATAGCCTCCGATGTCTTTCCCTTGCTTCTGGCCTCCAGATATTTTCCCAGCATAATAAGGGTAACAACTACAGCCGCAGATTCATAGTAGAGATTCTCCACGCTCATATGTTCCGTTGGAATCCGTATAGTCATAACCAGGCTATATAGGAAGGCGCTTCCTGTACCAATAGCCACAAGAGAGTCCATATTGGGATGTCCGCGAAACAATGTTTTAAAGCCGACTACGTAAAACTTCCTTCCATTCCATAGAATCAGCACTGTCAGAATCAATTGCGCCAGAGCAAAATTCAGTGGATTTGTGTGCATGTGAAGGAATTCCGGCAAAGGGAGATTTACAGGAATCATATGGCCCATGGAAATATATAGCAGAGGAATCGCCAGACAGATGGTTACGATCAGCCGTTTTTTTTGCTGATTCAGCTTCTTCTGTTGCTCGCCCAGCTCCCCATTGCGATCCTCCTTGTCAATATCCTTCGGTGTAAAGCCAGCCTTTTCTATCTTCGACTTAATATCTGCCAATTTGACAAGTGAAGGATCATAGACAATACGAGCCTTGTTCGTCGTCAGGTTCACTTCACTGGTAATGACGCCTGACAGCTTTCTGGTCACGCGCTCCACCGCAGCACTGCAGGAAGCGCAAGTCATTCCCTCAATGTTCAAGATTACTTCTTGATTTTTTGCCGCAGCTTTTGTCTCTTCCCTGGCCCCAAAGCCAGCTTTTTCTATCTTCTGGCAAATAGCATCTATATCCACCTGTTCCGGATCAAAGACTACACGCGCCCGATTGGTGGCCAGATTCACCTCACTGCTGACCACGCCTGGAAGCTTTCTGGTCACACGCTCCACCGCAGCACTGCAGGAAGCGCAAGTCATTCCCTCAATTAATAGCGTAACTTCCTGATTCATCATTTACCTCCTGTCCACAGCATACCCCCTGGGGGTAATTATATTGTAACTATATACCCCCAAGGAGTATTTGTCAAGTATCATTTCACTTATATTAAATAAAAAGCACCATAAACGAGATCCCCCTTATGATTTGCAAATTCACCACAAATCATAAGGGGGATCTCGTTTTTTATTTCACACCTCTACCCTCTCTTGACAAGGGCACACACGCCTCAATCACGATATTTCGCCGCTTTGCGGCGTTATCCTCAATCGGCGTACGTCCAGTACGCCTCAATCGTCTGCCTTGCAAGGCGACGAAATCTCATGATTGAGGTCGAAGAGTCGAAAAGAGGTAAATTTTGCGTCCTGCAAGGCACTTGAAAGAGGCGTACTGGACGTACGCCGATTGAAAGTAACGCCGCAGGTCACAAAACTTACTCTTTTTCGACCGTGTATGCCCTTGTCAAGAGAGGGTATCTCTTCACTCTATCAATTACAACAACCCTTTAAATCGACTCTGCATGCTCCAGCAGATACTTCTCTGCTTCTGTATTCCACAGTCCATTTGTCTTTGATACCAACTCATGCAATTTTGCAAACATTGGATCTGTCTTTCCCTTTTCCTCGAAATCTGCAATTGCTGTCAAAGGCAATGAGATATGCGTATAGATCAACTTCTTCCCACCTGGTACCTTCGGCAAATTCAAAGTCGTATCCTTGGCCACATCTAAACCGCCTATATGTGTAACAAGAATGGCAGGATCCAGCTTGCCTTGACCCATCATAGCCAGACACTCTTTCATATCATCCGTGTTTCCGCCAGAAGTTCCCACCACATGGCTTCCTGCATAGTGTACATTGTAGAAGTTAAACTTAGCAGAAAATTCTGCATTGGATGGACCTGCAAAGAAGTTCAGGCAGCCGTCCTGTCCCAGGATACTGTCAGCCAGCTCTACAACTGGCGCCACGGGAGCAAATACCAGTACATCATCATAGCCTGTTCCGTCTGTAAAGTCCATCATATATTTGCGCTGATCCTCTACTTTACCAGTGTTGGCATAGACTAACTTAATTCCCTTTTCTGCCGCTTCCTTTGGAGAAAGGATCTGCTCTGCCCGAGCCAGTCTGGCATCATCAATATCAGTAACAATCAGCAGAGACGGGTTGCGGTCACAGTGAATTATGTAGTCAATTGCTGCCAATCCCATAGGGCCAACGCCAGCCAGGATTGCCATTTTTCCCCCCTCTTTGATTCCCATATCATGCTCATATTTGCCTCTTGTCACATGATACATTGCATGGAAAGTTCCTGCCACACAGGATAAAGGCTCTGCAAGAGATCCGCCAAAATAGTTCTCACTTTCAAAGTGAAGCAGACATCCCATTTCCATAACTGGACTGGGGATTACAACATAAGTTGCATCTCCTCCTATATACTGGAAGGAGTACCCGGGAGCATCCAGTGTGCCTTTATAATTCATAGCAGGCTGAATGGAGAACTTCTCTCCTTCTTTAAACTCATGAGCCCACTTAGCGCCAACTTTGATGATCTCTCCACAGAACTCATGTCCAATAATAACTGGATTTTCTGCCACATTGTCAGGTACACGCTTGTGATCCGGTCCCTGCATAGCTGCCTTGTAGGAAGACATACAAATACTGTCAGACACTACTTTCGCCAGGATCTCATCCTCTTTAATTTCTGGAAGTTCAAACTCTTCCAAGCGCAAATCTTCTTTTCCATACAACCTCAATGCTTTTGTTTTCATGCTCTCTCTCCTTTTCTATTTTTATGATTAATTCTTTTCACGCTCAATCAGTTTCCAGGTGGCGTCCACCAAATGTTTAAACTGAGGATCTTCCAGTTGCTTACAAATCATACTCTGACGGGAACTGTTCACATCCTCACCGGAAATCTCTGTCATGCCATACTCCCGGCACAGCTTTTGAAGCCTGGTCATTTGCTCCTTAGTATTGCGGGCCGGCATATAGGTAACTCCATGAACACCTTCAGCCTTCAGCATTTCAAAAAGCTCAACCAGGAAATCATCCTCGAACTTGGCAGCTTTCTTGTCTCCTGTTACAGAATTAGTTACATCGCCCAGGTAGGGATAGCAAAGAATGGCTCCCACCTCGTCTGCCAGCTTTACCAGCTCATGAAAGGAAATGCACTCCTCAGTGGCAGGAATATAAATCTTCTCTACAAGCTCTGCCTTCATTACACCAAGCAAATCATAGACAAAATGAGGGTTTTCTGGATCAGAAAGCTGCGCTTTCTGCTTATTGGAAAGTGCAATTCCAAGCTTCTTCTCTACAAAGTCTGCACATTCTCTCTTGCCTGCTTTCTCAATCATTTTCTCACTGAGAGCGCAGAGCAGATGACGCTCTGTGACAGAACCCCCATTTTCATACTGTGAAAGAGGAAGCACATCCCTGTCAAAATCCAGGGTAATTTCATAAGGCTCCATCAGGCCATTGATATTGGCCACCATCTTCCGGTTGCGCTCATTTCTCTTTTCCCGCAAAGGTCCAAATACTTCCTGCAACCTGGCAAATCCAGTGTCAGGAACACTGTGAATTGCCATATAAGTGATTCCAGCCTGATCTGGATTATTCAGTTTCCTTCCTTCCATACTGGTTCCATCCAGATTCGCCCTACATTCCATCCCGCAGGTCGTGCCAATACCAGCGATTTTTCCTGCTTTGCGAAACTCTACTGCTCCTGCAATGCTATCATGGTCCATGATTCCCGCTGTCTGCAAACCCTCGTCCCTGGCGCAGTAAACAGCAGCCGTGGGAGAATAAGGTGAAAATGAATAGATGGTATGGATGTGATTATTGGCAAACTGTGGTTTTACTTCTGGCTTTTCTTTCTCTCCGCCCAGTACAATCGCCAGATTCGCAAGACGTTCCTCTGCTTTAGGTGCATTTAAAAGCTTTAAAACCTCCTGGCGCTCTACAAATTTGTCCATGGTTCCTCCTATTTGAAGTACCGCTTCGGCCTTCCAGCGCACGGGACTTATAGAAGAATTTCCGGCCACATTTCTTGTGTCCGTAAATCCTTCTGTGCGCTTCCTGGGCCTTCGCTGTTTTGAAGTTCTATAATTAGTTTAACATGTTCTGGCCGCCAGTTACGGGGACTGCCTGGCCTGTCTCAAAGTTCTGCTCTACGCAGTAGAATAATGCCTTCGCCACATCTACTGGCGTGCATCCACGGTGAATAGGTGACTTGGACAAGTAGTAATCTTTCACATCCTGTACGGTCTTTGCTCCTGGAACCTTGCCTGCATTGAGGTATTGTACGAATAGCCCTCTCTCTGGATCGGACCACAAGGGGCCGTCGTAGAAGTTGCCTGGACAGATAGAGTTTACCTTGATCTGCCATGTTACCAGCTCCAGGGCAAAGCTCTGAGTTAAGCCGATGCCGCCAAACTTACCTCCTGCATAGGCTGAATTGTTTTTTGAGCCTTCCAGACCAGACTTGGAATTAACCTGAATGATGTCAAACCAGAGGGTATCATCTGCCTCGTGTTGTGCTTTCATAATGGCAGATGCATATTTTGCTGCATTAAAATATCCGATGTAATTCACTTTTGTCACAAACTCAAAGTCCTTCGGCTCCATATCTTCCAGGCTTCCGGCCTTTAATACGCCCGCATTGGATACAAAAATGTCAAGTCCTCCGAAGTGCTCCACTGTGCCGCATACCATCTCTTCCATAGACTGAGCGCTGGACACATCTACCTTCAGTCCGATAGCTCGCTCGCCCAATGATTTGGCGGCCTCCACAGCCTGGGACTCATTTAGATCAGCCAAAACCACACTGGCTCCTTCTCTGTACATTTCTGTGGCAATACCGAGTCCAAATCCCTGTGCTCCACCTGTCACGACTGCAATCTTTCCTGCCAGACGTCCGGTTGTCTTCGGTCTGTTATGAATATTCTGCTTTGCATACTCTTTTGCTTCTGCTAAATTCATCTTCATTTCCTCCTGATCTGAATCATTTTTGTCACCCAACTGGATTTGTCTTGATTTATGAATTTATTATAACACAATTCCAACATAAGTCAATAACAATCTAACAAAACCAACACACAAATCCAACTTTTCTTCCAAAAGCTTCCTCATAGATCCCAGGATCCAAAAACCCCCAGCCAACAAGAATCGTTACACACTCTTCTTGGCTGGGGGGTAATTATCTGCCACCTTTAAGCCGCTTGTCCGACTTGGTAGCCAGTCTCGTACCCACACTTTGAAAAACCTGAACGAGTAAAATCAACAAAACCACAGCAATCAACATAACCAGATACTTATAACGGTAATATCCATAATTAATTGCTATTTTTCCTAACCCGCCTCCACCGATAATTCCGCTCATGGCCGAATAACCCAAAATCGTAGTAATGGCAATTGTAAAATTAGAAAGCAGGGAGGGGACGCTTTCAGGAATCAGTACTTTCACAATAATCTGAAAAGGTGAAGCTCCCATACTCTGAGCCATCTCAATAATGTTTGGATTAACTTCTCTGAGGCTGCTCTCCACCAACCGGGCCACAAAGGGAAAGGCAGCTATGACCAATGGCACTATAGAGGCAAGGGTTCCCACAGAGGTTCCTACAATCAACCTGGTCAGGGGAATCACCATAATCATTAAAATCAAAAATGGAATGGAACGAAGAAGATTGATTACAATGTTTAACACATGCATAGCGCTCTTTGGCAGCGGTAATACGCCATTCTTCTCCCCCACCACAAGCAAAACGCCCAGAGGAAGCCCCAAGATCACAGCAAAGGCTGTGGCCAGCACAGTGACATAAATTGTTTCCCATATAGCAAGAGGAATTTCATACTGAACAATCCAGAGGGTCTCTTCTATGACTTCCGGGGAAAACAGCTTATCCAACATGGTCTGTCACCTCCTCAACCAAGATATCTTCAATTCCCTGCAAATAATCCATGGCTCGTCCTACCACCTCATCATCGCCTGTAATTCCAAGAAGCATATTTCCGTAAGCCTTGTCTCCAATACTTCGCGTGGAGGCAGACAAAATACTGGCTGCTATCTGCTGTTCCATAGCCATTCGTGCAATCAAAGGCGTACGGGTAGCCAAAGCGCCGTTAAATACTACACGAATCCGGCGCTCTCCCCGGTTTTCTGTCAGAATCTCTTCTGCCCCATCCGGGAACACCAGACGTTTGGCCGCTCGGGACTTGGGGCTGGAAAAGACTGTGCTCACAGCTCCCTCCTCCACTACCTCTCCCTCATCCAGAATGGCCACATGGGTACAGATTTCTTCTACCACACTCATCTGGTGTGTAATAATAATCACTGTAATTCCCAGTCTTTCATTGATATCCCGGATCAGTTCCAGAATGGAATGAGTCGTCTTTGGATCCAGAGCACTGGTAGCCTCGTCACATAGCAAAACTTTCGGCTCTGTAGCCAGGGCCCTGGCAATTGCGATTCGCTGCTGCTGCCCGCCGGAGAGTTGGGCTGGATAGGCGTTTGCTTTGTCTGGCAAGCCAACTACATCCAAAAGCTCCAGAGCACGCTTTTTCGCCTCTTCTTTGTTTACACCTGATAATTCTAAGGGAAAACAGATATTTTTCAGACATGTGCGCTGCATCAGCAAGTTGAACCCCTGAAAAATCATGGTTACTTCTCGCCTGACGCTACGCAGATCTATTTCGGAAAGGCTACCGATATCGCACCCATCTATTAGAACCGTCCCCTCTGTGGGGCGCTCCAGCATATTGATGCAGCGAACCAGGGTACTTTTTCCTGCACCGCTCATACCGATAATCCCATAGATGTCTCCATCCTGGATAGTGAGATTCACATTTTTTAATGCCTCTACCGTTCCGTCTGCCGTCTGAAAAGATTTCGAAAGATTCTTGATTTCAATCATAGCCTAAAACCTCCGAGCAAGACGAAAGGCCGGCACCAAAAGGTAGCCGGCAATTCGCCCATCTAACTTTTTATTTTGTAATGACATCCAGGCTTGTCTGTTTTCCGCCATAGATTCCAATAGGTTCTACATGGATGGCTGCGGCAACTACAATGTGGGTTCCATTTTCCGCATTAAAGTCATCCAGATATGGGGTATGCTGGAAATAATTGGCGTCTACTTCACCACTCTCTACCACATTGTTCGGCTGAACATAGTCAGTATACTCAATAATATCCAGCGTAATATTCTTCTCTGCCAGGATCTCCTGTGCCACCTTCAAAATCTCAGCATGAGGTGTGGGGGAAGCTGCCACAGAAATCTTGGTTCCTGCCAGTGCATCATAATCCACGGAAGCGTCAAAGCCATCTGTTGGATTCTCCACCACGCCAACTACTGCACCCTCGTACTGCTCACCAATAAAATCAGCCACCTTCTGGCTTTCCAGAGCTGCTACCAGGGCTTTGACGGCGTCTGTTCCCTCATTTCCCTCTTTCACTGCAAGAATATTGCTGTAAGCAGAGGAGGAGCCTTCAATAGCCAGAGAATCAGAGACTGGATTCAGATCTGCCTCAATGGCATAGTTTGAATTGATTACAGCAAAGTCCACGTCTGGAAGTACATTGGGAAGCTGTGCAGCCTCAACCTCTTTAAAGTTAATATTGTGGGGATTATCCTGAATATCCTTAATCGTTGCAGTAATGCCGGCTCCATCTTTCAAAGTTATGTATCCCAGCTCTTCTAAAAGCAACAGGGCCCGGGCCTCATTGGTCGTATCATTGGGAACTGCAATAGTTAAATCTCCGCCTTTCTTTCCACATGCTGTCAGGGAAACTGCCAGCACAATGACAAGTGCTGAAGTGATTAGTGTTTTAGCAAGCTTTTTCATAATGTTAATCTCCTTTATCTTTCTTATTCTTTCTCTTTTGTCTCACCTGTTCTCTATCATAAACAAATTTGATGCTGTTTGCAAGTATCTATTAAAATTTAATGAAAAAGGTATTAAAACAAATATTTCCATATTAATTTTTCAAGGCACCAGGTAAAAGAAATCTTCTCCACCGGATCTTTTGTGGCTACTGGATAGATGCGCACTACCGTATCTCCAAGATAATATCGAATATTGCCCACAATACTACCCTGTTCTACCGGAGCAGTCAGAGTATCGGGAAGATCCATTTCCACATGAACTTCTTCTCCCTCAGACAAAAGTAGCCGAAATTGTCCCGCATCTTCCCCGGAGGCCAGTTCCAGATCTGTAAACGCCTCCTCTTGCAAGTCTCCACTTTCCGGGATACCGTTTTTCACCTTTATCGGCCCAAGTGTCACATCTTCCCAGACATCCTGATATTCATAATTCTCCAGTCCATAACTCATCAGCCTTCTCGTATCACTCCACTTGTAGCTTCTGTTATTTGGCCAGCCACAGGCCAGAAGTGCCACAATGAACGTCCTCCCATCTCGTCTTAGAGCCCCCACATAGCAGTAACCCGCATTGTTGGTAAACCCTGTCTTTCCAGACAAAGCCCCCTCCATCATTCCCAGAAAAGCATTTTTATTGCCCACTGTAAAACTGCGCAGGCCTTCTGTATCTCCAAAGCTGTAGGAAGAAGTTCGGGTGATTTCCAAAAATTCTTCCCGCTTGGGAGATTGGTTGATACAATAGCGCATCACCCGGGCCAAATCGACTGCTGTGGTAGAATGAGTTCCCTGCTCATCGGTAGCGTCCAGACCATTGGGAGTGATATAATACGTATCATAGCATCCAATATCACGGGCTTTTCCATTCATTAACTCTGCAAATTTCTCCACAGAACCACCCACATGCTCTGCAATGGCCACTGCCGAATCATTGTGAGATTCCAACATCAGAGAATAAAGCAAATCTCCCAGACGATACTGCTCTCCCTTTCGGATGCCAAGCTGAACATCCGGCATCCCGGCTGCATACTCTGAGACGGTAACAATCTCATCCGTATTCGCGTTTTCCAAGGTGACAATCAATGTCATAATTTTTGTGGTACTGGCCATAGGTTTTTGTTCATAGCCACTTTTTTCAAACAAAACACGCCCGGAATCAGCATCCATCAAAACGGCTGACTGGGCGTATAATTGCCGCAGATCAGAGGGAACCTGCGCCTCCTCTCCGGCTTCACTTACCTGTCCATAGGTGTGAAGGGATGAACCCATACACAGAACTATGGTTAATACAAAGGGAAGAAATCGTTTCATACTGACACAACCTGTACGTAATTTCCCTTCATTTTATTCTTAAAGTTCTATAAATATGTAAAAATATGCGGCTCTCCTATCACATTGTGAGCCGCACATTTTTGTTTCTGAACCTATTTCTTATGAAGCTACTTCCTGCCTCTGATTTTCCTGCAAACATTCTATTATCTCCTCAGCAGACAAGTTATTTTGCTGCATATATTGATACAATTCTTGCAGTTCCTCATCTCTTTTCGCTTTTAAAAGTTCTTCACGTTCCTTTTCTAATAGTTGAACCGCTTCTCTGTGCTTCTTAAGCTTTTCCTCATTCTCTATGAGAAGTTCTTCATATGATTTTCTGATTCTAGTTCTTGGTCTTGGCATAATCTTGTCCTCCTGCTTTTCCATATTACTAGAAATATATGCAAAAACTGGAACTTTTATTCATCTAATACAAATCTTGTATATTCATTCTGATATGCCCCTTGTCAAGTAGACAGGACAAATATCTAAAATTTAGTGCGGATGATGCCTGCATTTTATTTGGGAGTGCAGGCATTTTTCTATGCACACCATTTCTCTTTATATTTCATGATTCGTTTATTTTC
>CAJTAT010000026.1 GCA_910574475.1 Clostridia bacterium
CAGGGGCAGTATTACTATATCTTGTGTCTGAGGTGGCTCTCAAGGAAGAAATTTCCGGGTGGCTCTGAAGCGGGAAACTGGTGGCTCCCAAGGGGGATAATATTCATTTCGCCTCCCTCCCGGCTATCCACGCAAAAAAGCCGCCCGTTTTTTCTGTTCATCGGCTCTGCGTCTTTGCGTCTGGCTCTTTGATGACGGTTATTTGTAAATCCTTTGCTTTAATCAATGTTTCCTGTTTACACTTTGGACAGTAGAGCGGAAAGTTTTTAAGTTCCGTATCTTTCCGTATCTGCAATCTTGTTTTGCTTCCGCAAACAGGACAGCGTACCCATTTTATTTCACTCATTCTGCATTTCCTCGCTTTTGAAGTAATCCCTTAACAATATTTACCTTTCATTTTTGGATAATTCTTTGTTTTTCAGATTTGTAATTAGCCATTTACGCATAACTTTTAATTGCTCTTCCGTATGAAACCAATGCTCGCCATTTTCCATCACATCTAAGCCACATTGAAATTCATGTGCAAAATGTTCCACTACATCACGGTCAATTAAATTGTCGTTTCCGCCATACAGTATTTTGGTAGGAACTTCCCACTTTGTAATCGGATGGGATAGCGCATATTCCCAATACTCCCAAGAGAGCGTTTGACCAAATGTAGTCGGTATAATAAGTTCCTTCTTTAACTGCTCCTCTGTGACATTTGCCCAACCCATCATTCTTTGTATGAGTTGCTTCATATCCAGAACAGGTGAAACAAATAGGCAATTATCCAAACATTCATTGCCGAAGCTCAGCATACTAAACCAAGCTCCGATGCTGTTTGCAAATACAGAAAGCCTTTCCCAATTCTCCTTTGCGAATTTCATTATCTCAGTTAATTCTGGTACAATATGCCACGGGTCAAAAGAATTTACTTCACTTTTTCTTTCTCCATGCTCTGGCAAATCTATACTTAAAACCTGATACCCATATCTGCAAATAACTTCGGCAATTCTCTGTGCTTCCTCTTTATTTCCCCCTTGACCATGTATATATAAGTATATCTTTCTTGATGGTGCTCCAAAAATAATTGCAGGAATTCCATCTATCGTAGTCATCCTCTTTGTAATAGCCATTTCCAGATACCTCAATATCTTAATTGTTCAATACGACCAGACTTAATTACTTGGATATTCTGAGAAATTTTTTCTTCCGACCAATCCCACCATTTCAATCTGAGCAGCTGTGCGATTGTTTCATCATCAAACCGCTTCCTAATAGGCTTTGCAGGCACTCCGCCCACAATGGTATATGGCGGTACATCTTTTGTGACAACAGCATGAGTGCCGATAATTGCTCCATCTCCAATCGTAACGCCTGCCAAAACAACTGCTTCATAACCAATCCAGACATCATTGCCAATAATAATATCTCCCTTGTTATCCCACGCTTCTGTAACATTCTTTTTCTCAAGTTCCCATTCCTCAAAAAACAGGGGAAACGGATAGGTGGACAAAGAAGCCAGCGTATGATTTGCACTATTAAATAAAAATTTTGCACCGCAAGCAATCGAGCAAAACTTCCCAATAATAAGTTTATCGTGGTTAATTGGATAATGATAAAGGACATTGTTATTTTCAAAATCAGTAGGGTTATTTTCAAAATCATTATACATGGTATAATCACCAACGGTAATGCTTGAATTGGTAATCGCATTTTTTAAGTAAATAGTCTGTGTATCGCCTGTCCGTGGATATAGAATTTTAGAGTTAGACATTTTTGTAATCCTCCTGTTAATAACGCTATATCATAATTGTACGCAACAGCTAAACTATTCTCAATACACCAAACAATACAGATGCAATCAGTAGAAAAAAGGAGTTGCCTTTCAGCAACTCCCCGTAATCACTTCTGATATATTATTTTCCTTATGGCATATACCGAAAGATAGTATTCCTCAGCAAGTTCCTCAATCGAAACGCCGCTCTGGTGTTTCTTTATGATGATTTCGTTGCGTTCGTAAAGTTCCTTTCGGTAGCCAGACAATTCGCCCCATGATTTATGCTGTTCGTCTTTTGCAGGGATATAGATATAGCCTGCTTGAACATATTTTTGCAGTTCCTCGACCAACATATCAGGGAGAATTGCATTTGCATTTATATACTTCATGCGGGCTTCCTCCTTGATTTATAAAGTCAAGTAGCAAAGCCAGCAATATTAAATTAGCGACTAAAGATTACTCCATGCAAATGTCGCTCATTGTACTGGCTTTGCATGGAGCCATACTTTATTTTTCCTTTTCTTATTTATACACATAATTTTTCACCACCAATATAAACTAATCATTCTTTAATGTTTATAAGTATAACATTAAATTCTGAATAATTCAAGCAGACCACCCTTTATTAAAGGGGTTTTAGGGGCAAAAGTCCCTAACAAGCGAATTTGGATAGCCAAATTCAGTGCTTGGTAAGACATAGTGGCCTTTCACACTCACAGCATAATTATTTGCAATAAATAAAAAACAGAGCGATTTTATGCAACGCAAACCATTCCGCTATGTAAAAAATTATAATGTTGATGCAGAATTAATTATTATTGCTTCAGAAATATATCTCATCAAGGGAATTTCCATTAGCAATTCTTGACTATTATCAAAAGGTTTATATACACCTCGTTCGTTTGTTCGGCCTTCATTAGATTTGCTGTGTACTAAAGCGTTTCGTGTTTTATATATTCTAGCTGCTAACTTCTTATAAAGTTTTTCGTTTGAAACATCTCTTAAATCAATAGAGTCGCCTTTTGAAAAACTAACTTCTGAAGTTTTATAATAATCGACAATAGAATCTTTAAACTCAGTTAAATCATTTATTAACTCAGGAATGTCAATAAACTTTTTTAGCGTTAATTCTAATGCTTCTAATTCAGAACCTTGAAATTCCTCTTTGCTTTGTCGGGTTTTCTTTTTGATTAAATCCACAATCTTAACGATATCTTTTGTTCTTTTTGAAGAGAAACCTGGATGTTGTATAATGTGTTGTACACTTTTGAAAATATCCTCATTATAAACTTTCTCATAAAAGTGTTCCATTATATGATAAAAACCTATAAATTTTACAAAGGGGTCTTCTGAAGCCAATGCCATATAGTATTGTTCAACCAACTCTTCTTTATATGAAAGTTGCGGTGCCATAAGTTCCGCAACATCGTGGATTCTTCTTCTATTCAGAGGAGTTCTCTGCGGAAATAAATCATCAATTTCGGTTACAGCTTTAAAAACAAAATCAAAATTGTATGCAATATTAAATAAAAATGATTTTGCGTATCTTTGTAATTGTTCTCTGCTTTTAGGCGAATTTGATTCAATATAAACTACGAGTGGTAACCGAGTTATCATTTGTATTAAACTAAACAAATCTTTTTCAGGTAAAGATTCACATTTCCTGTCAAAAAGGGATGATGGATATCTCACATAAACTTTTTTACTTATATCATAATCTTTAATAATATACCAAATTAATTCTTTGGATACTTCGTGAAAAGAATATGAGATATTTATGTCTTCATCTCTAACGGTTAACTCTGATAATTTATCTTCAAATCCTATTGAAAAATGTCTTCTTGAATCAATATCTGGTAAGTCAACAATTGATTCATAGGTTTTTCCATCACATATCGAATAACGTTTAAATTCATAATGCTCTGCGTTTTGTTTCAATTCATTATAATCTTCTAATGTATATTGGTATTTTTGAGTTGCAATCGTATATATAATTTTTTTGTCATCATAATCAAATAACAGTCTCTTTTTCCAAGGTCTTAACATTTCAGAAACTTTTTGACAAAATTCAGCCCAATCCATAATGATTCCTCTCTTCTGTTTATAATTTATTATATTGTATCATATTTCTATGAATTTCTCTACCTATGATGTAAATCGAATACCCATGCAAGCATAAATATTTTCCTCTTGTTATACGGAAATAAATGCGACATCAGCTTTACGCTAATGCCACTAAACTATTATTGATATATCTCCTTAAAGATAATTTCTTCGACTTGCTGTCGAATACAATTTATTCTTCTTATCCACTCTATTATATTATTAGATTTTAATTGCTCAGTAATACCTTGCTCTTGTTTCATCTGCTCTACAATCCGAAAAAACCGTTCTTGTGCCTGACTGTCAATTTTAACAAGGTATTCATTAAGTTTCCCACTTGTAAGCAAGTTTGTATAAGTCACTCTACGGTAATGCTGTAGAAAATATAAATGCTGTTGTCCATAAATACCAATTTCAAAATTTCCTGTGTCTGGCATTTCAAGATTAGGAATTGCATAATCGTTTTCTTTTCGGTATGTACCACCAAATTGTTCAAATAATGATTTCATTATAGTTTCCTCCAATATATTTAGTTATTTTTACAAATTCATCATATCCAACTGTCATTACCAATTTTTTAAAATGCCATAAGGGACACTTCCTTATGTGAGGTGCCCTTTTCGTTTGTCTTTTTATTTTCAGGAAAAAACATGGCCAGAATTAAAAGAATATGTAGATAAAAATGCATTGATTATTCTTCCGGTGGGAGAGATAGAGGAACATTCCCTTTACCTGCCGGTAGATACGGACGCCAGAATTGCGACTTACTTAAGCGCACAGCTTGCAGAAGAGATAGAGAAGGAAATTCCAGTACTGGTAATGCCTGCTATCTGGTCAGGCTACACGCCCAAATATATCCGCAAGTTTCCGGGAGGTATGGGTTTACGGCCTCAGGTGTTTACAGAAATGGTACATGATATCTGTGCATCCATTGCAGATATGGGATTTGAGAAACTATTTATGCTGGACTGCCATGGGCAGCATGGCCCTATGCTGAATATAGTCACGAAACTCATAGCCGATGAGTATGGATATTACTATAGCTGCGCGACGCCCATTCCTTTTTTTGCAGAGGAATTTAATAAGATTCGCAAATCAGACCGTGGGGGCGCAAGTCACGCTTGTGAATATGAGGCTTCTTTAATTATGCATATTAGCCCGGAGCTTGCGAAACCTGAATTGTTTACTGGAGAGGATGCCCTGAAGCATCACTCAAAATTTGTCTCAGGCGATGCGGTCTTAGGTGGACAGAAGGTAGTGTGGTCAACCTTTGGTATCCAGGAGACTAAGTATGGCGCCTGCGGAGATCCTACAGGAGCCAGCGCCGAGACAGGCCGCATCATTACAGAAGCATTTCGCAAAAATGCCTCGGAGTTTATGCGTGAATATTATTTTCATAAGCGTATTGTACCCAGGGAGTGAGAGGGTGATTGGCAACAGATAGCAAAGCCAGAAGAGAATCTGATACTCCCATCTTTGAGTCAATTCCTGTTCGTTTAGCTGCAGGCGATTGAATCAAAGATGGGAGTACTATTTTTGCTCAGAATAACATGAGGACTGTTGTTGATTTTGACACAATTTCAGAAAAATTTAACGTAAAATCTCAGAAAAAAACCTATAAAAACAACGTAAAGTATGATAAACTATACAAAAGAAGGAAAACAGGATGGAAGCGGGGAAGAGCAATGCTGGCGATTGAGCGAAAAAATGAGATTTTGGCGATTCTTCAGAAGGAACAGCGCGTACTTGTATCTGAGCTGAGCAAAAAATATGATGTGACAGATGAGACGATTCGGCGGGATCTGGAAAAGCTCGAGAGTGAAGGCTATGTAAAGCGGACCTATGGGGGAGCTGTCCTGAATAAGAATACGAATGTGGATATGCCTCTGCGCATCAGGGAAAAGACGAACCGCAGTGAAAAGCAGATCATCGCCAGGCTGGTGTACGATTTGATAGAGGATGGAGATCGGATTATGCTGGATGCATCATCCACATCGCTGATGATAGCCAAAGAGCTGAAGAATAAAGACAAGCTGACTGTGATTACGAATTCTGTGGAGGTTTTGATTGAACTGGCAGGTCACGATGGGATACAGGTGATCTCCACAGGAGGAAATTTAAATGAGACATCCCTTTCACTTGTGGGAAATGCGGCTCAAAAGGTGCTGAATGGCTACCATGTGGACAAGGCAGTGCTGTCCTGTAAAGGGATTGATATATACAATGGGTTGACAGATTCCAATGAGCTGGACAGTGATATTAAGAATGTCATGTACGACTGTGCGGATACAGCAGTTCTGGCAGTGGACAGCAGTAAGTTTGATAGTGTCTCTTTTGTAAAGACGATGCAGATGAAACGGGGAGACGTTTTGGTGACAGATCAGGATTTGAGTGAGGAATGGCGTGCATTTCTGGCTGAGCAGGGAGTACGCCTGATAGTGCCAAAAGAGTGAGAAAGCAGTAAGTACTGGCACGAAAATATAAAGAAAGGATGTTTTGATATGGGAGAGGTATGTTACAATTTAGCTTTTGATTTTGGGGCGTCCAGTGGAAGAATGGTGCTCTGCAAGCTGGAGGATGGGAAACTTACTCTGGAAGAGTTGCACCGTTTTCCGAACAATGAGATACGAATCGGAGGTCATATTTACTGGGATCTGTTCCGGCTGTATCATGAGATGAAGCAGGGCTTGAAAAAAGCAGCCGCCAGAAAAGTACCGATTCAGAGTCTGGCTGTGGATACCTGGGGTGTGGATTACGGCTTATTTGATAAGGATGGAAACCTCATCGGGAATCCCGTACATTATCGGGATTCCCGCACAGATGGCATGATGGAGAAGATAGGTAAAATCATTCCTCTGGAGGAGCTTTACAACCGAACTGGATTGGAATTTATGTATTTTAATTCTATTTTCCAGCTATATGCAGAGAAAGGTATGCGTCCAGTTATTTTGGATCATGCCAAACGTCTTCTTTTTATGCCAGAGCTGTTTGGGTATTTTCTGACAGGAATTATGTATACAGAATATACTTTTGCCAGCACTTCCCAGCTTTTGGATGCCAGAAAGCGGAAGTGGGATTTTGAGCTCATCGATCGTCTGGGGTTAAAGAGAGAGCTGTTTGGCGATATTGTCATGCCAGGAACCATTATTGGTGATCTTCTTCCAGAAGTAGAGGAGGAGACTGGGCTTTCTGGCGTCAAAGTGATCGCTGTGGGTAGTCATGACACGGCATCCGCAGTGGCGGGAGCACCTTTGGAATCAGATGACGCCGCCTTTTTGAGCTGCGGTACCTGGTCGCTTTTGGGAATGGTATTGGATGAGCCTATCTTAAATGAGGCTTCCTATAAGTATAATTATACCAACGAGGGTAGCATTGACGGCAAGATTCAATTTTTAAAAAATATCAATGGTCTTTGGATTATGCAGAATCTGCGCAAGAACTGGTGTGAGTTTGAGAGTGAGGTATCTTTCCCTGATATTATTAAAGCCGCCAGAGAGGCTAAAAGGCAGGACTTTATCATTGACCCGAAAGATCCCAGATTTACAGCCCCATTGAATATGATGAAAGAGATTGTAGCCTACTGTGAAGAAAAGGGACAGGGAACTCCGTCCGGCCTGGGTGAAATGGCAATGGCTATCTACAATGGCCTCACAGAGGAATACAAAAAATCTATTCAGGGCATGGAGGAGATCACTGGAAAGACTATCCCGTGTATTAACATGGTAGGCGGCGGTATTCAGGATGAACTTCTCTGCGAGCTGACGGCAAAGGCCACAGGCAAGAAGGTCGTGGCAGGTCCCATTGAGGGTTCCGTGCTGGGCAATAGCCTTGTACAATTCGTGGCCACAGGCGCAGTGGAAAGCATTGAGGCGGGCCGCCAGATTATCAAAAATTCCTTTGAATTGAAGGTGTATGAACCGTAAATTTTTGAAGGGAACTAAAAACAGCAAAGTGGTACTTAAAATTAGGAGGTGCAATATGGAGACACGCTTATACAAGATACCGGCTGAAGGTGATCGGGCTGTAAGGCTAAAGGTGATCCCTGGCCATTTTGCAACAAATCATTCCCATATTAACAATTATATTGATTTGACTACTTTAAAGACTAGGCAAAACGAGGCTCAGGCAGCAGCGCGGATTCTGGTGCAGTATGCCAATTATAAGGCTGTGGATACGATTATCTGTGTAGATGGTTGTGAAGTCATTGGTGCATATTTAGCGGAAGAGCTGACCAAGGCAGGTATTGTATCCATGAATCAACACAAAACCATTTACATAGCAAGCCCGGAGAGCCATATCGGAGGCCAGCTGATTTTCAGAGATAATATGCAGATGATGGTTAGAGATAAAAATGTCTTGCTTCTTCTGGCTACAGCCACTACAGGTCAGACTCTGGATCAAAATCTGAATTGTATCGAATACTACGGTGGAAGAATCCAGGGAATCTGTGCTATTTTCAGTGCAGTGCAGAAGGTACATTCCATTGAAGTAAACTCCATTTTTACCCAAAAGAATATTCCTGATTATCAGACGTATGAATTCCAGAATTGTCCCCTTTGTAAAAAGGGACAGAAAGTGGACGCCATTGTAAATGCATTTGGATATAGTAAAATAGAATAGTCACTAAAAATAAAAGAAAGACCTTCAAACTGATGCGAGGAGAACTTGCAGGGTTTGGAGGTTTTTCTGATCATCTACAATGGATTTCCCCCAGAGCAGTTGAATTTATTCCTGCAATGTGTTAAATTATCTACAAGGATTGAAAAGCACAGGCAGCTAAGGGGGAATTCATATTGGTGCGCAAATATTTGGAACAGAATGTATATGAAGCTCTTCAGAGACGGCTGAAATTTATTTTTGAGGAATTTGATAATATTTATATTTCTTTTTCAGGCGGGAAAGACAGTGGGCTACTATTGAATATGGTGATGAATTTTCGAAAAGTTTATTATCCAGAAAAAAAACTGGGAATTTTTCACCAGGATTTTGAAGCCCAGTATACAGTGACTACAGAATATGTGGAGAGGACCTTTGAACGGTTTGAGGGTGAGGCAGAGCTTTACTGGGTGTGCCTTCCCATGGCTACACGAACAGCTTTAAGCAGCTATGAGATGTATTGGTATCCCTGGGACGACACAAAAAGGGATAGTTGGGTTCGGGATATGCCAGACAAGAAGTATGTGATAAACCTAGAAAATAATCCAATGGAAACTTATCGCTATCGTATGCCCCAGGAAGATTTGGCGAAGCAATTCGGGCGGTGGTATCGCCAGTCACACGGCTATGGAAGTACAGTTTGTCTTCTTGGGATGCGTGCAGAAGAATCTCTTCAAAGATACAGTGGATTTTTGAATAAGAAATATGGATATCAGGGGGAATGTTGGATCAGCAAGCAGTTTAAGGAGGTTTGGTGCGCCTCTCCCATGTATGATTGGTCTACAGAGGATATCTGGCATGCTAATTATTTGTTTGATTATGATTATAATCATCTCTATGATCTCTATTACAAGGCTGGACTAAAGGCGTCCCAGATGCGAGTAGCCTCTCCATTTAATGATTACTCTAAGGATTCGCTGAATTTATACCGGGTGCTTGACCCTGAAATATGGGTCAAGCTGGTGGGAAGAGTGAGGGGAGCTAATTTTGCTGCTATTTATGGAAAAACCAAGGCTATGGGATACCGAAATATCACCCTCCCAGAGGGACATACCTGGAAGTCTTACACAAAATTTTTGCTGGATACCTTGCCGGCCAGACTGCGAAATAATTATGTGAAGAAATTCAATACTTCCATGAAATTCTGGCATGAAACTGGAGGAGGCTTGTCTGAGGAGACGATCACAGAACTAAAAGAGCATGGATACCGTATACGTCGAAACGGTGTGTCCAACTATACTCTGAACCGGAAGTCACGCATTGTCTTTATCGGAGCTCTGCCAGATGATACGGATGACATTAAATCTACAAAAGATATCCCAAGTTGGAAACGAATGTGTTACTGCATCTTAAAAAATGATCATATTTGCCGTTTTATGGGATTTGGGCTGGATAGAAACCAGCAGAAACGCATTGACTTAATTCGAAATAAATACAAAAGCATAGAGGAGATGAATTATGGGCCATAAAAGTCCTGCATATCAGATTATTTCTGTACCAATTGGAAAGATAGAGCCAAATACATACAATCCCAATACAGTAGCACCACCGGAGATGAAACTTCTTTATGAGAGTATTAAAGCAGATGGCTATACCATGCCAATTGTATGCTACCATGATAAAACAAGAGATATTTATATGATTGTAGATGGATTCCATCGGTATCGAGTGATGCTGGAGCATCCTGATATTTATGAGAGAGAAGAGGGGAGACTTCCAGTCTCTGTGATTGATAAGCCCCTGGATCAGAGAATGGCCAGTACGATCCGCCACAACAGAGCTCGGGGAAATCATGATGTGGATTTAATGAGCAATATTGTCCAAGAGCTTCATGAATTGGGGCGGTCAGACGCCTGGATTTCCAGACATTTGGGTATGGATCGGGACGAAATATTGCGCCTGAAGCAGATCACAGGTCTTGCCGCATTGTTTCAGGATGTCAAGTTTGGACAGGCATGGAGGCCTATGGAGGAAGAGGGTGATTGAGTGTGGAGGAAATCTTCAAACTCTGGTAAGGGATACATAAGTATATGGCAGGGGAAAGATTATACGATTTTCATTGGGATGCTCTGTGCTATTTTGTCTTTTGTCCTGACAATGTCCTTGACTGTGCAAGCCAAGGCATCTGAGAACGGACAAGAACAAGATACAGAGGAATTATTGCGTAACTACCAGGACTATCAGACGCGTTTTTTTGCTGTTGAGCGCAGAGAAGATATTGAGGCCAATTATTTTGAAATCATAGAGGAGCAGATTTTTCCAGTAACCCTGGAATCTTTTGGTATGGAAGAGCTGACTTTGATTCCGGCTATGGATCGGACATGGAACAGACTGGCCCTCTTTTTTCTAAATGAAACAGAGCAGGTGGTGTATCGCTACGACCAGCTGGAAACCAATTATCGGATTCAGGGGGAACTGCGTCAGGCTACAAAAGATTTGGTAGGAATCTCTTTTGCGGATGTGAATCGGGATGGGCTTAAGGATATTATTTTAATTAGCAGATGTGAGAACCCTTCCGGGACTTATGCGGGAATTCCTTATAAAGTGGGAGATGTGATATTTCAGGGAGAGGGATATCTGTACCGGGACTGGAGGATCTCGGATAAAATTAACCGGTTCAATATGAACAAAAGTACGAATCAGATTTTATTTTATGTGCGGGATGGGGTATCTACAGAATTCCTTTATACATCAACGACTTTGGATGAGCTACTTGATCATGGATTTTCTGTCATTGAAGATCAATGCTACACGAGACAGTTTGAAAGACTTGGACGCCTGCAGGTGGTGCCAGGAACCTTCCGCATGGCCTGGTACGATTTTTTTCTGATTTATCTTATCAATGAGCAGGGGCAGATTGTGTGGTGCCTTCAACCTATGGTGGATTATGACGGCTTATATTCTCTAAAGGGAATTAACGGAAGAGACGTGGATGGGGATGGAATGAAAGATTTGGTGATTTTGGCCCGTTACAGCAGAGAGGATGAGTTCGGGGAAACACAGATAGAAAATATGTGTACGATTTACTATCAGAGGACGAGCGGTTTTGAGATTGATACAAAATTTGAAACTTATTACCACTATACAGAAGAGGATACTATGGAAGACATGATACAGAAAATACGAGAATTTTGGGGATGGCAGGTAGAGGAATGATTAAGGTACTCATAGTGGACGATGAAAAACCAATCTGCGACTTAATTGATCTGAATTTGTCGGCAGCAGGCTATCACTGTAAAAGTGTGCAGGATGGTTTGGCAGCAATTGAACTGATAGAAAAAGAGAATTTTGATCTGATTCTTTTGGATATCATGCTCCCAGGAGCAGATGGATTTGACATCATGGAATACATTAAACCCTTGAAGGTTCCTGTGATCTTTATCACAGCGAAAACCAACGTGAGGGATAAGGTGAAAGGACTTCGGCTTGGGGCGGAGGATTATCTGGTAAAGCCTTTTGACGTGCTGGAGCTTGTGGCCCGGGTGGAGGTCGTGTTGCGCAGGTTTCACAAGACGGAAAGTGTCCTTACGGCGGGAGACGTGACAGTAGATTTGGAAGCGCGCAAGGTGACGAGAAACGGTCGGCCTGTGGTACTTACCAACAAGGAGTACGGGCTTTTAGTGCTTTTTATCCAGAATAAAAATGTAGCTTTGTTTAAAGAAACCTTATATGAGAAGGTCTGGGGAGATGAGTATTTTGCAGACAGCAGAACCTTGGAGCTTCATGTACAGAGACTCAGGAGGAAAATGGGTTGGGAGAAAAATCTGGTGGCAGTCTATAAAGTGGGGTATCGGCTGGAAATCTGACATGAATCATGTCTATTCGTTTAGAAACGAGAGGGAGATACGATGAAATTTTCCTATAAAATATTACTGTGCAGCATGATTATTATGGCTGCTGCCCTTGGGATTGGCGGATATTTTTTTGTGAATGATGTATTTGAAGCTTCTCTGGAGCGTGAAGTTGGCCAGGCTATGGATGAGAGCAGTATCCTGAAGTTTGCTTTTGAGACGGCCGCACTGAATATACCTTCCAAATATGATATGCTTCAAAATTCTGCTATAGAGGAGATTGGATCCAATCTGGAAAAGGGCGGGCAGGGTACCGGCAGGCTTCTTCGCCTCTCAGATGAGGACAGAGAGCTTTTATATGCCAGTGAGGGCTTTGCGGAAGATACCCTTTTGCTATCCAGCCTGGGTGAGCAGATCAGGGCCTATCAGATTATCCATCCTGATGAACACTACTACATCCAGACAGGCACTGTGATCAATACCTTAGATCGAATCCTCTATCTGGAAACCATGCGGGATGTGACGGCAGTTT
Source organism: Clostridia bacterium (assembly GCA_910574475.1). GTDB lineage: Bacteria > Bacillota > Clostridia > Lachnospirales > Lachnospiraceae > Laedolimicola. Next base: position 12,845 of record CAJTAT010000026.1, read on the forward strand.
ATGCGGAGCGCACAAGGGGATTTACGGTATACAGGAATTTGACCCTTTTAATATTGATTTTTAGCTCTGTGCTCATGTACTTTATCTCTTCCTGGCTGACAAAGCCCATCCGGCTTTTGACCCAAGCCACTATGCGGATGACTGCAGGCGAATATAGTTACCGGGCAGAGCAGATCAGCCGGGATGAAATGGGGCAGCTTACTCATGACTTCAATCATATGGCTGGAGTGCTGGAGGAAAATATTCATGAGCTGGAAGATGAAGTGCGGGCAAGGGAGGATTTTATTGCCGCTTTTTCTCATGAACTTAAAACTCCACTTACGGCTGTTATCGGATATGCGGATCTGTTGCGCTCCAGGAAACTGGATGAGGAAAAGCATTTTCTGTCAGCAAACTATATCTACACAGAAGGAAAACGTCTGGAGGCCATGTCTCTGCGGCTCCTGGACATTATTGTGACGAAGCGGTACGAGATAGAGCCCCAGGATGTGGAGGTAGAAGTATTATTTGAATACTTGCGGGACATGTATGCAGAAAAAGAGGATATGCATTTTGTATTTCAGTGCGATCCAGGGCGGATTCACGTGGAGGTGAACCTGATCAAGACAGTCCTGTTGAACTTGGTGGACAATGCATACAAAGCTTCCAAACAGGGAGATAGTATTGAGATTCTAGGAAAAAGTGAAGAGCAGGGCTATTTGTTTGCTGTGAAAGATTACGGGGTGGGCATACCGCCGGAGGAGTGTAAAAAGATTACAGAGGCATTTTATATGATAGACAAATCCAGATCCCGAAGCCGCAACGGTGCAGGTCTAGGGCTGGCCCTCTGTACAGAAATTTTGGCCCTTCACAAAAGTACACTGATGATAGAAAGCACGCCAGGAGAGGGAAGTTGTTTTAGCTTTCGTATCTAAGTTGTCGTGGACTGATAAATAGGAGACGAATGTAATGATGGAACAAAAGAAAAACATTCAGATGTTGGCGCCCTTGCTGGCAACTGTGGCAGTGCTGCTGGTGTCTGTTCTGGGACCGGAGCAGATGGCCCGGTACAAGGATAAATCTACCTTAAATGAGATCACAGTGGTAGAATCAGAGGGGCTCAACGAGGGGTACCGCTATACATTGAGCAGCAACGAGAAGTTATATTTGCTCTCTGAATGTCTGAACCGCCAGGTGCTGCCGGAGAGTGAGCTGAGTGCCATGACAAAAATGTCTGGGGTGGATTATGAGGAGTTGATTGGCTCCTATGCCTTTGTAGTAAATCGCCAGGGGCCTGCTGGCAAAGAGATTACGGAGGAAAAGATTTTTGAGACATGCAATCAGGAGCTTAATCGTCTGAAAGAACTGGATATTTTATCGAAGACAGTTAAAAGTGTGGAGCCTGGGGCTTATAGTGCAGTGCTATATTCAGCTATTGATGTATTGGAACCTCAGAACAATATGTCTGTGTGGAAAGTAAGCCTCTCCACCAGCCATCAGAACCAAGATAAGGCCAACCGGCTGATTGATGCATATATTGATGCATATACCGGCAGAATTTATGCATTTTATGTGCGCACAGAAAATACCTGGTCTGAGATGAATCCTGAGAAAATGATGACAGCCTGGAGCGACTATCTGGGGCTTGTGGGAATGGAAGAATATACTTCCGACAATCCTCTTTTGGAGACAACTTCTGATTTTATAAAATATCGGTATCCTGGTATGGAGGAAGGGAGTACGATTGTGACCATTGGATTTTATGAGGGGATTAATGAGTTGTTTATTAAGTTGACATAATATAAAAGATAAATCTATGAGAAATCCATTTAAATGATAGCTTAAAAGCCGAAGAGAAATCTTTGGCTTTTTTATATGCCCAGGGGAGTATAAGGAAATTAGTCAAGCGCCCCGCGCGGCCAGTAGGGAGCTCCCTATCCGACCTCTTCAAAAGATGCAAAAAAGATGCAAAAAATATGAAAATTTGATGGCGCTCTGGAATATGCTAATCATATAGAAAAAGATAATTAGTAGCAGTCTGAGAAATGATGACCAGATTGCTTTTGCGAAAGGGAGCGTATACATATGCGAAAATCTGGCGCGTACATAACTAGTGTGTACATGGGATATTCCAGAAAATATTACAGGAGAAAAGAATATAAGAGAAAAGAGTATAAGAGAAATTGGTTATACAGGATAGGGAAACGGGTTGCCATCCTTTCTCTGGCCGCCGCAGTGGGAGTCATGGCGGCTGATAAAATCGCGACAGGCGTCGGCCAGCTTCAGTCTGCTATGACAGGAAAACAGTTCATTACAACCTCTGTGAGCATGACAAGCCTGGAAGAATTGTCTGGAACAAGGCGTTTGTTATCTGATATAGCAGCAGAGGAAGAAGAAAAGGAATTGGTATATTCAGACTATCTGGCGGGATATGTGGGGAAAGAACGTCAGGACACTTTAATTGTATTAGACCCAGGACATGGCGGAGAGGATGAAGGCTGTGCCCAAAGTGGGGTGGAGGAGAAAACGATCAATCTTGAGATTGCACTTGCAGTACAACATAAACTTGAGCAGCTTGGATATCAGGTACTTCTCACCCGGGATGTGGATCAAGCCCTCACTCTGGAGGAACGGGTGGAATTCGCAAACAAGGCCAACGCCGATATTTATGTGAGTATTCATCAAAATTCCAGTGAATCTTCTAAGGTAGAAGGGATTGAAGTCTGGTACAACCGTCAAAATAAAGGGGATGAAAGCGAAAGGCTGTCAAAGCTCATTCAAAAGTACGCAGTACAGGATACAGGTGCAGTGAACCGGGAGATTTTGGAGGAAGAAAATCTCTATGTGATACGGGAGTGTGCTATGCCGGCTTGCCTGGTGGAGACAGGCTTCTTAACCAATGTAAAGGAACGGGGGAAGCTGACAACTTCAGAGTATCAGGAACAGATGGCAGAGGGAATCGTGTCAGGGATTGACCTGTTTTTCCACCCCAAATCTATGTACTTGACCTTCGACGACGGCCCCAGTGAAGCCAATACAAATACTGTGCTGGATATTTTAAAAGAACGGAATATAAAGGCAACTTTCTTTGTGGTGGGGGAAAATGTGAAAAAATACCCAGAAGTGGCGAAGCGCATTGTGGAGGAAGGACATACCATCGGGATCCACTGCAACTGGCATGATTATGATATGCTTTATGAAAGTGTGGACAGTTACCTGGCAGACTTTGAGGAAGCTCTAGAGACAGTCAAAGAGGTGACAGGTGTGGAGACGAAGCTGTTTCGTTTTCCAGGAGGAAGTATCAATACTCATAACAAAAATGTCTATGAGAAGATTGCGGAGGAGATGACAGCCAGAGGGTATATATATTTTGACTGGAACGCCAGTCTGGAGGATGCAGTCAAAGATGCAAAGCAGGAAACCCTGATACAAAATGCTGTCTCCAGTACACTGGGAAGAAAGCATGTGGTAATGCTGGCTCACGATGTGGTAGATGAGACTGCTCTATGTCTGGATGAGCTGCTTGATCAGTTTCCTGAGTACTGGATGCAGCCATTGACAGAGGATGTGACGCCAGTGCAGTTTTGAGGAATTACACTCTCTCTGAATAAAAGTATACAGGCTCTCCTGTCCATTAAAAATATGGACCGGAGAAGCCTGTTTTTCTATTGAAGTTTGCGCCAGAAATTGCATACAGATTGTATGATGATTTTCAAGAAAACCAGGTAACCATATGTGAGGACGGTAGCTTTCTAGTTACTTGCCAATATGATTTAACAGATTGGACCTTTAATTACTTATTGTCTTTTGGAAAATATGTAGAAATCATTGAGCCCAAAATAGCTCGGACAATGTTAAAAGAACGAGCTTTGGAAATAGTGAAACAATATGATTAACTTTAAGATGCGAAAGGAGATGTACGAATGGAAAAATGGTTATATGTTATGATAATTGAAAAAACGAAATCATACAACAGGCTTACAAAGGCGGCAGTCGAGAGACATGTTGCCAACTTAAAAAGCTTAGATGAAAATGGGCATTTGGAGCTTAGCGGAGTTTTCAAAGGATATCCCGGAGTTGCCGGAATGTATATTCTGAAAGCGGAAAGCTATGAGGAAGCGGAAGAACTTTGTAAATCAGAACCACTTGTTGTGGAGGGATATGCAACTTATAAACTTAAAGCATTGCAAGTGGCAAACAAGGATAATAATTATTTACTTTAGAAATCCTTGTCAAAGATGTTAGAATTACCTCTTGACAAGGGTATATACGCCCTTATCAAGAGAGGTATGTATGCATATGGTAAACCTACACCCGAGCACCGAACAGCCCCAAAAACCACTTGCATTGTTCCCCAAAATGTAGTATAATTTTTGAAATTTGAAGGCGAATTTGCGTCTTTTTTTATGCCCAGAAAAATTGGGTGACTACAGATGGAAGGAAAGGAACAGGCAGACTATGAAGGCTTTTCTGATACTGGAAGACGGACACATATTTACAGGCAAGAGCATAGGCTCCAGCCGTGAAGTGGTCAGCGAGATCGTATTCAACACCTCCATGACGGGCTATCTTGAAGTCCTGACGGATCCGTCCTATGCGGGACAGGCTGTAGCGATGACGTATCCCCTGATTGGCAACTATGGAATCTGTCACAACGATATGGAATCTCAAAAACCCTGGCTGGACGGCTATATTGTGCGGGAATTGTCCCGAATTCCCAGCAACTTTCGAAGTGAGGATACCATTCAGAACTTTCTTCTGAAGCATGATATCCCAGGCATCGCCGGTATTGATACCCGGGCCCTTACAAAGCTCTTGCGGGAAAGCGGCACCATGAATGGTATGATAACCACAGATGAAAATGCTTCTTATGAAAAAGTACTTCCGAAGCTGAAAGCCTATTCCACCGGAAAAGTTGTGGAGAGAGTTACCTGTCAGGAACCCTTTACATTGGAAGGCGACGGTTGCCGGGTAGCCTTGCTGGACCTGGGAGCCAAAAAAAATATTGCTCATTCTTTACATCAAAGAGGCTGCCGGGTGACGGTCTATCCGGCGTCTACATCTGCACGAGAGATCTGTGAGGCCAGACCTGACGGAATCATGCTATCCAACGGTCCTGGAGATCCCAAGGAATGTACCTCTATTATAGAAGAAATCCAAAAGCTTTATCAGACTGATATCCCGATTTTTGCAATCTGCCTTGGACACCAGCTTATGGCGCTGGCCACAGGGGCGGACACTTACAAGTTAAAATATGGCCATCGGGGCGGCAATCATCCTGTCCGGGATCTGGAGACTGGAAAGGTCTATATTTCTTCGCAAAATCATGGGTATGCAGTGGATACAGAAAGTCTGAATCCAGCCATTGCCATGCCAGCCTTTGAAAATGTCAATGATAAGACGAATGAAGGCTTGCGCTATAAAGGGAAAAATATCTTTACAGTGCAGTTCCATCCAGAGGCCTGCCCGGGACCTCAGGATTCCAGTTTCCTGTTCGATCGGTTTATTCAGATGATGGAGGTGAGAAAGCATGCCTAAGAATCCAGAGATCAAAAAAGTACTCGTCATCGGTTCAGGACCCATTGTCATCGGCCAGGCGGCAGAGTTCGACTATGCAGGGACACAGGCCTGCCGTTCCCTGAAAGAAGAAGGATTGGAAGTCGTGCTTTTAAACTCCAACCCGGCCACAATTATGACAGACAAGGACATTGCAGATCGGGTATACATAGAACCTTTGACTGCAGATGTGGTAGAACAGTTGATTTTGAAAGAAAAGCCGGACAGTGTGCTCCCCACTCTGGGAGGCCAGGCAGGACTGAACCTGGCAATGGAGCTGGAAGAGCGGGGATTTTTTCGGAAGAACAATGTAAGATTGATTGGAACCACCTCTGAGACCATCAAGAAGGCAGAAGATCGCCTGGAATTTAAGAGTACCATGGAGAAGATTGGGGAGCCGGTGGCGGCGTCCCTGGTCGTGGAAAACGTGGAGGACGGCATTGTATTCTCCAACCAGATCGGATATCCTGTGGTGCTGCGTCCCGCCTACACCCTTGGGGGAAGCGGGGGAGGTATTGCCCACAACCAGGCGGAACTGGAGGAAATCCTGGCCAATGGTCTGCGCCTCTCCCGTGTGGGGCAAGTGCTGGTAGAACGCTGTATCGCCGGCTGGAAAGAGATAGAGTATGAAGTCATGCGTGACGGAGCGGGCAACTGTATCACCGTATGTAATATGGAAAATATTGATCCGGTGGGCGTTCACACAGGCGACAGTATTGTAGTAGCTCCCTCTCAGACCCTGGGAGATAAAGAATACCAGATGCTGCGCACCTCTGCTCTAAATATTATCAGCGAATTAAAGATTACCGGCGGGTGCAATGTACAGTATGCCCTCCACCCAGAAAGCTTTGAATACTGTGTGATTGAGGTCAATCCCCGGGTGAGCCGTTCCTCGGCTCTGGCTTCTAAGGCCACAGGGTACCCAATCGCAAAGGTGGCGGCTAAGATTGCCATTGGCTACACCTTAGATGAGATTCCCAATGCGATTACGGGACAGACTATGGCAAGCTTTGAGCCTATGCTGGACTACTGTGTAGTGAAGCTGCCTCGCCTTCCCTTCGATAAGTTTATCAGTGCCAAGCGAACCCTGACCACACAGATGAAGGCCACAGGAGAGGTCATGTCCATCTGTGATAACTTTGAAGGGGCTTTGATGAAGGCCATCCGTTCCCTGGAGCAGCATGTGGACAGCCTCATGTCCTACGACTTTACAAGCCTTTCTAAGGAAGAGATTCTGAATCGGCTAAACGTTGTGGACGACAGAAGAATCTGGCTGATTGCAGAAGCTATCCGCAAAGACATTTCCTATGAGGAAATCCATGAGATTACGAAAATAGATGTATGGTTTATTGATAAGATTGCGATTCTTGTAGAAATGGAGGAGACATTAAAGGGTCGTGAACTGACAGTGGAACTTTTAAAGGAAGCAAAACGCATGGGATTCCCTGACAATGTCATAGCAAACCTGACTGGCAGGTCAGAGAAGGAAATTCGGGCTATGCGCTACGAGAACGCTATCCTTGCCGCTTACAAGATGGTGGATACCTGTGCGGCAGAGTTTGCGGCGTCTACCCCCTATTATTATTCTGTGTTTGGCAGTGAAAATGAGGTGGTTAAGACCCGTGATCGCAAAAAGGTACTGGTACTTGGCTCCGGTCCCATTCGCATCGGCCAGGGAATTGAGTTTGACTTCTGTTCTGTACACTGTACCTGGGCTTTTTCCAAAGAGGGCTATGAGACCATTATTGTTAACAACAATCCAGAGACAGTGAGTACCGATTTTGATATTGCAGATAAATTGTACTTTGAACCTCTGACCCCGGAAGACGTGGAGAGTATCGTCAGGCTGGAAAAGCCAGACGGGGCAGTGGTGCAGTTCGGCGGTCAGACAGCCATTAAGCTTACGGAAGCGCTGATGAAAATGGGTGTGCCCATTCTGGGAACTTCTGCGGAAAATGTGGACGCAGCGGAGGATCGGGAGCTTTTTGATCAGATTTTGGAGGACTGTCGGATCCCTCGCCCCAAAGGACATACGGTATTTACGGCAGAAGAGGCAAAGAAGGCAGCCAATGAGCTGGGATATCCTGTCTTAGTCCGCCCCTCCTATGTCCTTGGAGGCCAGGGGATGCAGATTGCTATTAATGACAGGGATGTGGAAGAATTCATTGGAATCATCAACCGCATTGCCCAGGAACATCCCATTTTGGTAGATAAATATTTGCAGGGCAAAGAGATTGAGGTAGATGCTGTCTGTGATGGGGAAGATATTCTGATTCCAGGAATTATGGAGCACATTGAGCGGGCAGGAATTCATTCCGGCGACAGTATTTCTGTCTATCCGGCCCGCAGTATCAGTCCGGGTGTAAAAGCTACGATAGAAGAATATACGAGACGTCTGGCCCGTTCCCTTCATGTGATTGGGCTTATCAATATCCAATTTATCGCAGTGGGAGACGAAGTGTATGTCATTGAGGTAAATCCCCGGTCCAGCCGTACCGTTCCTTACATTAGCAAGGTGACAGGTATCCCCATTGTGCCCCTGGCCACAAAGGTAATCCTTGGAAATAAGATTCGGGATCTGGGCTACACGCCGGGATTACAGCCGGAGGCAGATTATTTTGCCGTTAAGATGCCGGTGTTTTCCTTTGAGAAGATCCGGGGGGCAGACATTGGCCTGGGCCCGGAGATGAAGTCTACAGGAGAGTGTCTCGGCATCGCAAAAACTTTTAATGAGGCCCTCTATAAAGCATTTCTGGGGGCGGGAATCTGTCTGCCGCGGCATAAAAATATGATCATGACTGTGCGGGATGAAGACAAAGAAGAAGCAGTGGAGATTGCAAAGCGTTTTGAGGCCCTTGGCTACTGTATCTATGCCACAAAGGGGACAGCAAGGGTACTGATGGAAGCAGATATCCAGGTAAGACTGACCCGCAAGCTTGAGCAGGAATCGCCTAATATTCTGGATCTCATTCTGGGTCACAAGATTGATCTCGTAATCGATACGCCTTCCCAGGGCATTGAACACAGTCACGACGGATTTGTCATACGAAGAAATGCCATAGAGACGGGAGTGAATGTGCTTACAGCCATAGATACAGCCAGAGCCCTTGTGACCAGCCTGGAAAATACAGACGAAAAGGCACTGACTTTGATAGATATTGCACAGATATAGGTTTAGAACAGGCAAAACGGCTTACAATAAGGAGACGGTTGTGAGTAGAGAACTAGAGTATTTGGATAAAAAATCAATGAAAACCTGGCTTCCCCTGCGCCCTGCAGACGGTCATAAAGGAACATTTGGAAAAGTCTATGCCATAGGAGGAAGTGTGGGGTTGACAGGAGCCCCAGTCTTTGCGGCGAAAGCAGCAGCAAGGACAGGGAGTGGTCTGGTATTTTTGGGAGTGCCGGAAAAAATTTACCCCATTACAGCAGCGATGTGTATGGAGGCCATGCCTTCTCCCTTACCCGGCAGGGACGGACATCTCTCTGCAGAGGCGTTTTTTAAAATCCTGGAACGTATGAATACTTGTGATGCAGGATTGATTGGCCCGGGAATTGGTAGGAGCCAGGAGCTGTCACTCCTTGTCTGTCGGCTATTGGAGCAGACAAGAGTCCCGCTGGTGCTGGACGCAGATGCCCTCTATGCTATTAGAAAACAGAAAGAAGTATTGAAGTTTCGGGCAGAGAAAGGGTTTGTGACTATCTTGACTCCCCATGAAGGAGAGTTCGCTTACCTTGAGGGAGACTTGGCACTGGGAAGGGTAGAAGCGGCTCAGAGATTTGCAGAAACATATGGCTGTATACTGGTATTGAAAGGGCCGTGCACTGTGATTGCCCAACCACAAGGAAAAGCTTACATCAATACGACAGGCAACAGCGGTATGGCCAAAGGCGGAAGCGGCGATGTGCTGAGCGGAATGATACTCTCCCTGCTGGGACAGCGTATGGAGCCTGTCAGGGCGGCCACATTGGCAGTCTGGCTGCATGGACTGGCGGGAGATCTCAGCAAAGAAGAACTGGGTGAGTTCAGTATGCTCCCCAGTGACATGATAGAGCGGATCCCGGCGGCGATCCGGTATCTGCAGGAGGGGTGAGAAATATGGTAGATATGAAAAACCTGCTGACCATGCAGGGGACCATGTTTTTGATGATTCTGGCAGGGATGGTTTTAGGAAAAATACATATGATAACAAAAGAGGGGCGAGGAAGTCTGACAAAGATCGTGATTAACCTGGTTCTCCCCTGCAACATTCTTTATGCCTTTTCAAAAGCAGATTCTTCCGCTCTTTCTTCTATGATAACTGTCGTTGCGATGGCCTTTTTTCTCCAGATTGTCTGGTATTTGGCCAGCAAATTGCTCTGGAAAAAGATGCCTGCCTACCGTCGGGGTGTCATGCGCTATTCCTTTCAATTTTCCAACTGTGGATTTTTAGGAAATCCGGTGATTGAAGGTCTCTATGGAGCCCAGGGGCTTATCTATGCCTCAGTCTATCTCATTCCCATACGAATCTTTATGTGGAGTGTGGGACTGGGATGCTTTCAGGAAAATTCAGGGAGTTTCGGAAAAGTTGTGAAAAAAGTAGTGACGCATCCATGTATTTTAGCCACGGTTGTGGGAATCCTGTGGATGTTTTTTCCCATTCAGCTTCCAGAATTCCTGTATAAAACCATCTATAGCTTTAACCTGTGCCTGACACCATTTACCATGCTGATCATAGGGTCAATCATGGCAGATGCCAATTTAAAGGAGATGTTTTGCAAGGATATCTATGTGATCTGCCTGCTGCGGCTGGTGGTGCAGCCCCTGATTGTTCTTTGCATCTGCCGGCTTTTAAATCTGGAAACCCTTGTAGCTGAGGTGGTGACTGTTCTGGTTGCCATGCCGGTGGCCAGCACTACGGCAATACTGGCTTCCCAGAATGACTGTGATGCTACTTTTGCCAGCAATGCGGTGATCCTTACAACGATCTTGTCTTTGATTACGATTCCTCTGTTTGGGAGATTGGTGGGGGTTGTATTCTAGTGGAAAGGTGGCGTCTCTTGACATGGGCGTGTATACCCTTGCCAAGAGACGCTACTTTTGCAATAATTTCAAAAATCTCTTGTCATTCATCTGCTCATTTGTCTGCAAAAACGCTTGATTATCTCAAAAAAGCCTTGATTTACGGGCGTACAAGCAGGATTTCAAGCTGAATTTACTACCAATTTACTACTTTTAAGGGAAAGAGCCTTGATATGCCGCCCGGAATCCTGCAAACTCCAATATCAGTACGACATTGAAAGAATAAATGAAAACTGAATACGACACAGACACGGCGTTTCTCTATCCCATAACAGGGAAAACAGGAACGCCGCTTTATATACCCTCATGTTACGCGATAGAAGCAAAAAGAGACTTGCTACAAGCGGTTTTGCGGGTGTGTTTCTGCCGGAGATAAGGATTTATGCCTATCCCCGCCAAAATGGCATTCTATTGCGTAACATACCCACAGCAAAAGGAGTGCTGAAGCTATGGCTGTTTTCCAAAAGAACCTCAACCGATATTGCTCGATATTGGGAACCCGACACCGGATAACCCGATACCGGATTATCCGACGTCGGAAAATCCAATGCAATTAAATAAAGATATACTAAATACTGATTTACAAAATATCTATTCCTTTCCCTTCCTATCTTTTTCCCCGTCTCTTTGGCTAAGAAACAGTAAAGCCACCAGAATGGAAAGGTAAAATATACAAAACGTATTTATAATTTGCCGGATAAAGTATATCAGTTTTGTATTAGACTGTATGTTGGAGAATCTGGTCACAATTCGCAATATCAAGCAGTACTTATGTGCCATGCTTTTAACGTCTCGTCGGTAATCAGCAATTATTACACATTATTTATTGCTCTGAGCATAGCAAGAATAAAGCCACAAATATCAACCTCTCCATACAGCATAAGGTTTTATTTGATAAACGGATTCCGTTAATTTATATACATGACCAAATACTCCCAAACGAATATTTGTTCCTTTTGTTACTCTAAATAAAGTTGCCAAATGAGATGAGAAACCACCTAAGGGTTCCATTTTCTTTATACTTAGGTTCATGGTTAACTTGATTTTTTTCAAAGCCATTGTCTTATAATAAGAATCATCATACTGATATGTATCTTTAAATTTATTAGTGGCATCTCCACCTTTATAGAATGGAATATATCCACATTGATTTGCTAAATCTACTGTTTTAAACCAATCGTTATGATAGAAATCTGTATCAAAAGGCATTGTAAGTAACACAAAGTTTTGTTTATCCTCTTGATAGTTTTTATGTATTTCTGCCCTATTTTTCAATACTACTTCGCACTTTTCGACATACTGAATAATCTGCTGTATTTTTGCTTCATAAGGTTGTGTTGTGGTTTTATCAATTGTTTGTACAGATTCCATTTCACCAGAAACACTTACATCTGCCTTAAATATTTTTTTGACAACTTCCGAAAACCCAATGCTTCCATTTGCATTGCCGGCTTTTCTACTTGTTGTCTGAATATGGCTTGTTTCTACTAGTTCTGATGTAATTTGAGATAACAAGCTATCTATTCCGACCATATCCATATAAATATAATTTTTTAAAGATTCCATAAAAATCCCCCATCATTTGTGCCTTGATCATTTACAAATTATACGTCGCAATTATCGCAAAATCAATTAGAATACGGGTAATTCGCACTTTTAATTTCAGCATGATGAATGCTAAGAGCTTTTATTCCCCGAAAATAGACAAAACTAATGACAGAATCATTGGTTTTTCTTGTATTAGTGGAAGTATATCAATTATAAGATTAGACTACCAAAGAAAAAATAAGTTTCGGAGCAAGCATATGAATGAGTTTTAATAGGAACACTGTAATATCAAGGCTTTTCGGAGCCAGCAACCACAAAAAAATATTATTTGAGCTATCACATTACGCAGAAAGCCGTCCGG
>CAJTAT010000027.1 GCA_910574475.1 Clostridia bacterium
AGACCCCTTGAAGACGACAAGGTAGATAGGGCAGAGGTGGAAGTGCAGTAATGTATGGAGCTGACTGCTACTAATCGGTCGAGGGCTTGACCTAAAGCGTAGAAAGTGGCTACGCAAAGTCATAGGAAGAAGGATAGGATTGTTTGGTATATAGTTTTGATGGTATAAAATATTTAAATAATACAAGACAGAACAGGAATCTCTGGCTAAAAAGCCAGAGATTTTTTATGTGCATGAGCCCCGAGAGGGAGTGTGTCAGCAAAGCTCACGGGGGCCTGGCGCGCGAGTAGGGAAGAACGGTCTTCCCTACTCGATTAAAGTACATATTTGCTTTGTGGAATGTAAAAAAATGTATTCTCAGATCTATGTACAATCTGTATGAAGAAAACACAAAATTAGGAACATTTGCATAAAAAACACTTCTCAAAGTGAGATAAATACAGGATTTTCAATAACAATTTTGAAAAATAAATTGACGATCAGGAGAAATTATGTTATACCTTAATACGTGAGAATGTTCTGCAAGGGCAGAGAATTTCTCTTTTTGAGTTGTATTAAAATAAAAAGAAAAGAGGGTAAACAACATGATAGTGATTGGTGAAAAGATTAATGGTTCTATTCCAGTTGTGGCGGAAGCCATTGCGAACCGGGATGCGGATTTTATTAGGAACCGGGCAAAATTGCAGGCAGAGGCAGGGGCAAGCTTTATTGACTGCTGTGCATCCGTTCCAGAGAAAGAAGAGGTAGAGACTTTAAAATGGATGATAGACTGCATCCAGGAAGCAACAGACCTTCCTATATCAGTGGACAGCCCCAGTGTGAATGTACTTGCAGAGATTTATCCATATTGTAAGAGGCCGGGACTTATCAATTCTGTTTCTGGTGAAGGCAATAAGATTGATCGAATTTTCCCTCTGATTGCAGATACAAAGTGGGAAGTTATCTGCCTCCTGTCAGATGATTCAGGAATCCCTAAATGTGCTGCGGATCGTCTGAAAGTTTTTGATTATGTGATGGAAAAGGCAAAAGAATATGGAATTAAGCCAAACCGTCTACATATAGATCCCCTGGTAGAGATGTTGTGTACCTCTGAAGACGGAATTGCTATGAATGTGGAAGTAATCAGCACCATCCGCAAACAGTATCCAGATATTCATATTACAGCGGCTGTAAGCAATATTTCCTTTAATCTTCCTGTAAGAAAGATGGTAAACCTGGGCTTTACCGTATTGGCTATGAATTCAGGTCTGGACAGTGCAATTTTGGATCCTACCAATAGAGATATGATGGGTGTTATTTTCGCCACAGAAGCTTTGCTGGGACAGGATGATTACTGTATGGAATATATTGATGCTTACAGGAATGGAATCTTTGGACCTAAAAAATAAAATTACTTTATCTTTATAATAGATGTTGCCGGATTCTCATGAGTCCGGCAACATTTTTAATGGTGAAAGGACATATGTAAAAACACTCCAAACAATCCTACAAACTGTACGAAAAAAAGAAGGCCGATTTGCTTGAAACGAAAGGAAATAGATGTTAGAATAGAGACAACATGAAAGAGTTCATGGTGGTTGTTAACAAACGATTAGGAGGGATTACAAAATGTCAAAAATTCAAGAAGTTGCAGAAGCTGTCGAAAGAGGAAAAGCGAAACTTGTTGGAGGGCTTGTGCAGGAAGCTCTCGATGAAGGATGCGATCCGGTTGAAATTCTGAACAAAGGCATGATTGATGCTATGGGCGTAGTAGGAGAGAAGTTTAAGAATAACGAGATCTTCGTGCCCGAGATGCTGGTAGCTGCCCGCGCTATGAAAAAAGGTGTGGAGATATTGAAACCCCACTTGGCAGGCGGCGGAACAGGAACTGCTGGAAAGATGATTCTGGGGACCGTTGCAGGCGATCTTCATGATATTGGAAAGAATCTGGTGGGAATGATGATTGAGAGTGCAGGCTTTGAAGTAATTGATCTGGGTATTGATGTACCAATCGAGAAGTTTATTGAAGCTGTAAATGAGAATCCAGATGCGACTTTAGTTGGAGCTTCCGCTCTGTTGACCACAACAATGCCGGCTCTTCGGGATACCGTTGCAGCTCTGAATGAGCAGCCATTCCGTGACAGAATTAAAATCATGGTAGGAGGCGCACCCATTACTCAGGCTTTTGCAGATGAGATTGGCGCTGACGGTTACAGTGAGGATGCAGCAAGTGCAGCACAGCTGGCTAAGAAATTAGCAGGAATCGCATAAATAAATATCTGAAAAAGATGAACATAAAAAAGGACATGTCAGGAATCGGGCATGTCCTTTTATTTAGGGCGTAAATGGAGATTATATGCTGGCACAGCATATATCCGCCGCAAGAGTGTCATGAAAACATTCGGTACAATTCCTGCTGGCCTTCCTGCAGTGCCTGCATAACAGAGATTTTTTCCTCGCAGACACGATGAAATACCTGGCAAAGCACAGCTTCCACTTGGTTGGGCGGGATACAATGGTCTTTTCCTCGCATGGGATAGATACGAGAATGAGAGAGGCGAATCCCTTCATCTGTTAATTCTAGCCAAGGATATAGTTTTAGTAGCTCGTGATTGTGATAAGGATATTTCATAACAGCCTGTCCGTCAAGAATTGTCAGGTAGTAGCTGGTGTGAGTCTGACAAACCCATTTGAAAAAATCTGTAATTAAATCCCAGTTTTTTGTTGTCTTGCTGACGCCTAACTGCCATCCCACATTGGCAGGTGTGCCTCCGGGCAGCATAGAGTAGCCCACATTAGATACCATATCCCGAGACATATATTTCTGAATATCACTTGCATATTCTGTAAAGGAAATGAACATGGCTGTGTTTCCATGACAGAATTCACGGAAAGACATGGCATGAGTTTGGGTAAGAAAATCTGGAGAGACATAATTGCGGGTCTCCAAAATATTCTGATACCCCCGGCGGTTTTGATGGGTATCCAGGATCAGACGGTTATTTTGATTAAACAGCCCGCCCCCATAGCTCCACAGACGGATCAGGATTTCCAGCATCAATTCCTCTGCCATATTGGCAGGCAAGGCTGTCCCATAGATAGAAGGAGAGTCTGGATTGTAAGCCTGTGTGAAAAAGCGGGCAATCCCATTGAATTCTGTCCATGTCTTTGGGGGGCGAAGAGAAATCTGGTGCTGTTCCTGAAAGGCCTTTTGTAGTTTGGTGCTGTTAAAAAAGTCTTTCCGGTAAAATAAGAGGTGAGTACCACCAATAATAGGAAGTCCAAAATAATGGCCTCTCCAACAGCAATTTTCTAAATTTTTTTGCATAATATGAGAGATATCAAGAGTCTTGGATTGGATAAAGGATGTAATATCCATGAGACATTCCTCTTGAATCAAATAGCGCATCCATGAGACATCCACCACATAGATATCGTATTGGCTTTGTTTCCGCTTAGAATCCTCAGAAACCTCATGAAATAATTCCCTCATAGGAAGGTAATCAATCTGTACCTGAGCGCCGTGCAGACAAGAAAACTCCTGAGATACAGAGGAGAGGGCTCGGATGGTAGGAAGATCCAGAGATAGGATACGTAACTTCCTCTGGGTACTGGGGAAGGAAAAAGGCTTAGGCGGGGCAGGAATATTTAGAGATTCCCCCAGATGGCGTTCCTGGTAAAGCATAAATTCTGTCTCAAATAAATTGGGAGACTCAATATTGCGGATGAGAAGCTTACAACTATCACGGCCCAGAGTATAAGCTCTTCTGGAGGTGTGAATCACATGGGGATGGTAGTTAGAGTGGTTCCAACACTCAATTCCAAGAGTAATGACACAGATGTCCTCCGGGATACGAATATGACACAGAGCCAGAGCTTCTACGATCCCTTTGGTCATATTTTCGGAGGAAGAGATAATAGCTTGAGGAATTCCATTTTGTAGAGAATTCATGAAAATGCGAAATGCCCCTTCCTTTGTCATATCACAGGAAAGAATAAATTCTGGATAACAGGTCTTTTTTTGTTCAATGTAGGCGTCTGTAAAAGCGTAGACACAATCGGACTCGCCGAGAAGCGACTCAGGACCTGTGATGAGTCCAATTTTATGATAACCCCTTTGAATTAGCTGCTCAGTCAGATAATGAATTGTAGTATAGTTGTCAAAGGCATGAAAATTAACATCCACGCCCTTTGGAATTTGATCTATAAAAATATTAGGAATGTGATAGCGTACAATGCTGTTTTTAAAAAAAGAAGTGTTGGAAGGCTGACAGGTCAGGATTACTAATCCACTTACATTTCTCCCAATAAAGTCTTGTATGATATTACACTCCTGCCTGGGCATATGGTAGGTGAAGGCGATATTTAAGTTGTAGTTGGCGTTTTCTGCTTCAAAGACCAGCCCTTTTAAGATTTCTGAGTGATATGGATCCTCAATATCAGGAATAACGACACCGATTTCTTTGGAATCCGGGTCACGCAGAGTTTTGGCAGAACGATTGGGGATGTAATTTAGTTCTTCAATGGCCTGCATGACTTTGAGCCTTGTGGCCGCCTTGATATTCTTTGTGCCATTGATACAGTAAGAGACAGTGGCGATGGATACGCCAGCCAACTGGGCCACATCTTTTAAAGTGGTCATCTCAGATATCCTCCTAAAAGGTTTATTTCCGCGGGCAACGAGCCAAGCGGACATGGTATCATTCGTCTATATTCCCACTACCCATAGCTCGTTTCCAGGTGCCCTTAAGGAGGACTAACTGGTCTTGAGCCAGAGACTTTTTCACATCAATAATGTTCTGATTGGAAGAACCGCGAAATAAAAGCGATGGATCCTTTTTTGCTTCTATAAATTTTCCGTCCACCAGCACGTCGAAATAAGAGAGTAGCTCTCTCACAGTCCCGGGGTTTCCGATTCTGTCTCCAAGCAAATCTTTTTGAAAAGAAAAGCCAGTGTAGCACCAGAGATTTTTTTCGGGAAAGCGCTGTCTAAACTGTCTGGCAAGAGACAGGAGCCCCTCCTGATTTTCTGGTTCAAAAGGCTCTCCACCCAGCAGAGAAAGGCCGGCTACATAGCTGGGTGAGAGAGCAGTGAGAATTTCATCAATTGTCTCCTGGGTAAAGGGTACACCGTAGTCAAAATCCCAGGCTTCCTGATTAAAGCAGTTTTTGCAATGGTGACGGCATCCGCTCACAAAGAGAGAGACGCGGATGCCGGGACCGTTGGCAATGTCATTTTTTTTGATAGTAGCATAATTCATAATTATAAGTGAAGAACACGCTCTTTAATTTCCTGGGTGCGTCCCTGATTCCAGAATTGAGTTCCGATGTAGCCACAGGTGCGTCGTGCCACATTCATTTTATTCTGGTCAGTATTTCCACAGTTGGGACATTTCCAGATGAGCTTTCCGTGCTCGTCCTCCTGAATCTCAATTTCTCCGTCATAACCACACATCTGGCAGTAATCGCTTTTTGTATTCAACTCTGCGTACATAATATTGTCATAGATGAACTTGATGACAGACATGACAGCTTCCAGATTGTTCTGCATGTTTGGCACTTCCACATAGGAAATAGCGCCGCCTGGGGAAAGCGCCTGGAACTTGGCCTCCAGAGCAAGTTTCTCAAAGGCATCAATCTCCTCTGTTACATGAATGTGGTAGCTGTTGGTAATATAATTTCGGTCAGTTACACCCTTGACAATGCCGAAACGCTTCTGAAGACATTTGGCAAACTTGTAGGTAGTACTTTCCAGGGGTGTGCCGTAGAGTGAATAGTCAATATTCTCAGTGGCCTTCCATTTGGCTGTGTACTCGTTCA
This sequence comes from Clostridia bacterium, assembly GCA_910574475.1. Classification (GTDB taxonomy): domain Bacteria; phylum Bacillota; class Clostridia; order Lachnospirales; family Lachnospiraceae; genus Laedolimicola. The sequence continues at coordinate 5,800 of CAJTAT010000027.1, forward strand.
ACTTGCGCATAATAGCAAGTCCTAATTCCTCACCCTCCGGCTCGGTCAGCTTCTTTCCATTCAAACTGTAGACACATTCCCAGAGTCCTGCATAGCCCAGAGATAGGGTAGAGTATCCGCCATGTAAGTATTTATCAATTTTTTCGCCTTTTTTCAGGCGAAGGAGGGCGCCATACTGCCAGAGAATGGGGGCGGCATCAGACAAAGTTCCGGTAAGGCGCTCATGGCGGCATTGGAGAGCCCGATGGCAGAGCTCCATGCGCTCATCAAAGATCTCCCAGAATTTTTCCAGATTGCCGTCGGCAGAAAGGCCGATGTCTACAAGGTTGACTGTCACAACGCCTTGATTAAAGCGTCCGTAGTATTTGGGATTACCCTCCTCATCTACATAAGGGGTTAGAAAACTGCGGCAGCCCATACAAGTATAACAATTGCCATTTCCGTTTTTGTCTACTTTATTTTGTAGCATGATTTTTTCAGAAATATAGTCTGGGACTAAGCGCTTTGCAGTACACTTTGCGGCCAATTTAGTCAAATAGTAGTATTTACTGTCCTCGTGGATATTATCCTCCTCCAAAACATAGATAAGCTTTGGAAAGGCAGGGGTAATCCACATTCCCTTTTCGTTCTTTACGCCCTGATAGCGCTGACGCAATGTTTCCTCTATAATAAGAGCCAGGTCTTTTTTCTCTTGTTCGCTTTTTGCCTCATTCAGATACATGAACACGGTGACAAAGGGAGCTTGTCCGTTGGTAGTCATCAGAGTGACGACCTGATACTGAATCATCTGTACTCCATTGCTCACTTCCTCACGAAGCCGCTTTTCTGTGATAGAGCTTATTTCTTCTTCTGTGACAGCCTCATGAATGGAGTGTAATTCGTCTGCCACCTGTCTGCGGATTTTATTTCTGCTTACATCCACAAAAGGAGCCAGATGGGTCAGGCTGATACTCTGGCCGCCGTATTGGCAGGAGGCTACCTGCGCAATAATCTGAGTGGCAATATTACATGCAGTAGAAAAACTGTGGGGCTTCTCGATAAGAGTACCGCTAATGACAGTGCCGTTCTGCAGCATATCCTCTAAGTTCACCAAATCACAGTTGTGCATATGCTGTGCAAAATAGTCAGCGTCATGGAAATGAATGATTCCCTGATCGTGAGCAGCTACCACATCGCTTGGCAAAAGGATTCGCTTGGCAATGTCCTTGCTGACTTCCCCTGCCATGTAGTCTCTCTGAACACTGTTCACAGTAGGGTTCTTATTGGAATTCTCCTGTTTTACCTCTTCATTGTTGCACTCAATAAGGCTTAAGATCTGTTCGTCTGTGGTGTTGGACTTTCGAATCAGAGCCCGGTTGTAGCGGTAAGTAATATAACGTCTGGCTACATCGAAGGCCCTCTGGTTCATGATTTGATCTTCTACCATGTCCTGAATCTCTTCCACACTCAGAGAGCGGTTTATATTCTGTGCCGCACTTTCCACATCCTCAGCAATACGTTTGATCTGTATGGGAGACATACGAACGCTGGGGACGACACTTTGGTTCGCTTTTGTAACTGCGATCACGATTTTGTTCGGATCAAAAGCGACTTCTGCGCCGCTTCGCTTAATAATTTTCATTAAAAATTTCCCTCACTTTAGATTATAATTCTAAGCGACATACCCTTTGGCTATGGAGGGTAAGTGCTGGCAAAATTAATTGTAACAAGATATAGTGGTGTTGTCAACATGAATTACAAGATATTGTCCCGAATCGTCAATTTGAATAGATAATTCTCCGAATAGATCCGTTTCCTTATATACATGCCCAGAAGCATTTTAAATGTATGTATTCTATTTCAGGTCTTCTGACTGGACTTTGCAGTGAACTGTGATTGAGAATACCATGGTTTTCCCTCCGGGAACCATTCGGGAAGTTATGCACTTAGATGAAAAACATTAACGTGTAAGCTGGTGCGAGTCCGTTTTCTGGGAGCCCAGCCCTTGATTGTGGATGAATCCTATATTGATAAAGCATACTGGGAATATATCAAAGATACGGATTTTACAATTGCCTGGTATTTAAAATTAACCCAGGGTTCACCTATTATTCGGGCTATGATGAACAGTAAATAGCAGGCGATTAAAAATGTGATTCGGGAGATTCTAGTGTATGAGGAGCCGCTAAAACAAGCGCTTCTGACGTTGGAGGCCCCTGTAGATGCACAGGAGCTTGGGATTTCACAGGAGGATTTGATACAAAGCTTTCTGTGGGCAAAAGAAATTAGATCAAAATATGTAGTTCTTGACCTGGCAGATGACTTAGGGATTCTGAACAAAATTGCTGAGAAAATTAGTTTATTGTAAAGAATGGGGGATTTTGATATAATGTGATAATAAGTGATAAGCTCTTTGGAAACTGGGGCAAGGCGGGGAGGAACATCTGTGGACAAACATCAGGTTTTAAAACAATATTTTGGTTATGATAGCTTTCGGGAAGGACAGGAAGCCTTGATAGACAGCCTGCTTTCAGGCCGGGATACCCTGGGCATTATGCCCACAGGAGCTGGAAAGTCCGTCTGCTTTCAGATACCAGCACTGATGATGGAGGGGATGACCCTGGTAATTTCGCCGTTGATTTCTCTGATGAAGGATCAGGTGGAGGCTTTGAACCAGGCAGGAGTCCACGCAGCATACTTAAATAGCTCTCTGACTTCTGGCCAATACCGAAAGGCCTTAGAGCTTGCAGGGCAGGGGCGCTACAAGCTGATCTATGTGGCGCCGGAGCGTCTTGTGACAGAGGAATTTTTGCGCTTTGCCTGTAACGCACATATTTCTATGGTAGCTGTGGACGAGGCTCACTGTGTATCCCAGTGGGGGCAGGACTTTCGCCCCAGCTATCTGAAAATCCCGGAGTTTATGGAGAAGCTCTCCAGACGTCCGGTTCTCGCAGCTTTTACTGCCACTGCCACCAGGGAAGTTCAGGAGGATATCGTCCGGCTTCTGAGGCTGGAGCGTCCAACTGTGCTGACTACGGGCTTTGACCGCCCCAATCTATATTTTGCCGTTCAGTCTCCGAAAGATAAGTATGCAGCTATGAAAAGCTACTTGGATCTACATCCGGGAGAGAGCGGCATTATCTATTGCCTGACGCGAAAAACTGTGGAAGAAGTCTGTGTGAAGCTTCGCTCAGAGGGAATTTCGGCCACCCGCTACCATGCAGGCCTGACGGACGGGGAGCGAAAAGAAAACCAGGAGGATTTTATTTATGATCGGAACCCTGTGATGGTGGCTACAAATGCATTTGGAATGGGGATTGACAAGTCCAATGTGCGCTATGTCATCCATTATAACATGCCCAAAAACATGGAAAGTTACTATCAGGAGGCAGGCCGTGCGGGGAGAGACGGGGAGCCGGCTGAGTGTATTCTGCTGTACGGCGGACAGGATGTGATTACCAACCAGTTTTTTATCGACCATAACCAGGACAATCAGGAATTAAATGACGCAGATCGGGTTGTGGTACAGGAGCGGGATCGGGAACGTTTAAGACAGATGACCTTTTATTGCTTTACGAATGAATGTCTGCGGGATTACATACTGCGCTATTTCGGGGAATATACTTCAAATTACTGCGGAAATTGTTCTAACTGCCTGAGCCAGTTTGAGACTGTGGATGTGACAGAGATAGCCCACAATATTTTAGGTTGTGTCAAAAGCAGTAGGCAGCGATATGGGGTGACAGTTATACTCGATACGGTTCATGGGGCGAATACAGCTAAGATACGAAACTACCGAATGAATGAGAATCCCCACTATGCAACATTATCTAAAGTTCCTGCTTATAAGTTGCGGCAGGTGATGAATCAGCTCCAGCTTCTGGGGTATCTTGTGGTGACGACAGATGATTATGCCATTGTGAAACTGACAGGAAAGTCCGAGGCAGTGCTGGACGGCAGTGAATCCGTCGTCATGAAAATGGCCAAAGAGTCTGAGCGACCGGAAAAAGCAGCGAGGGATAAGAAGGCGAAAGGAAAGAACCGCCGGCAGAGCATGGCCGCAGATTTCCATGCAAAAGAGTTTACAGATATGGAGGAAAAGCTGTTTGAGCAGCTTCGGATTCTGCGAAAGGAGATTGCCAGAGAAGAAGGCGTTCCTCCTTATATTGTCTTTTCAGATAAGACATTGGTACACCTTTGCATACGAAAGCCCAAGACAAAAGAAGAGCTTTTGGAGGTGTCTGGAATTGGAGCCTTTAAGGCAGAAAAATATGGGGGACGATTTTTGGAGTGTATAGGGAAAAATCTGTGTTGAAAATTCAGATATAATTTTGTGATTTTAGGGAAGAATATGGGGAAGAATCATAAGGATCAAAAGCAGGAGGAAATAGAAATGACCTATGAACAGATTACCCCAAAGAAAGCAAAAGAAATCATGGATTCAGAGAAAGATACGATAGTTCTAGATGTTCGGACACAGGAGGAGTATGCGTCAGGACATATAAAAAATGCTGTGTGTTTGCCTAATGAAGGAATCCTAAGTGAGCCGGAAATATTGCCTGATAAAAGCCAGAAAATTCTGGTATACTGTAGGAGTGGGATTCGTAGCAAACATGCGGCACAAAAATTGGCTGATATGGGGTATGAACAGGTTTTAGAGTTTGGTGGAATTTTGGACTGGCCATATACAGAGATGATAAGGCCAGTAAAGGAAAAATAAAAAATATCCAGCCATAACCATCGAATTCAATAGTTATGGCTGGATACAAAGGAATTTTTAATCCTCGCTATTTACAGAGTCCAACAAATCATATACTTCAATCCGCTTAACGTCTATCTCTGGCAACCCAATAAAGATGGTTCCACAAATATATCGTTCATCTTCAGTCTGTTCAATTCGAACTACTTTCAAAAATGCATGGATCACTTCTTTGGTCCAGATTGTTAAATTGGTTTCATAAATTGCTCCAATAGTCAGTGGGATATTACAGATAAATCCGACACCTGTCTTGGATACATCCATTACATCAATCTCTACTTCTTCCGTTTTCCCAGAAGCATCGTTCATATTTTTAACTAATATCTGAGCGGACAAGCTCATTCGCCTGCTGCCTCTTTTTTCTTCCATTTTTTATTTCCCCCTTCCCAGCAGTAGTGGTTATAGTTTATTTTAATGTATTTGAACACGTTTGTAAAGTCACTCAAGTAGATATGTAGATAAAATTTTCCTTTCCTGCGCCCAGCTCAAAATGGTATTTAATGAGTTCTCTGCTTACGCCTGTAAAAATACCATTACTGCTCTCAATTTTTTCTCCTGTTAAATTCTGCTTTACACTAATTTGTATGTCCCCTTCCCCAGTTTTTTGACGAATCCGGCGTTTTCACTTTGATTCAAAATGCTTTGAAACTGTCTCGCACTACAATGAAGATGAAAAGCAGACTGTTCGATACCTTTTAAAGTTTCATCATGGCATTTATACTTCATATAGGACATAACCCGTTCTGTAAGGGAAGCAGAGGCTGCATCTATGGTAGTCATTACTCCAATTTTGGCTGAAAGGCTGTTACAGATAAAATGGTTGATTATCTCAAAAAAGTCTTGATTTACGGGCATACAAGCAGGATTTCAAGCTGAATTTACTACCAATTTACTACTTTTGAGGGAAAGAGCCTTGATATGCCGCCCGGAACCCTGCAAGCCCAGCCACCAGCACAAAGCATTGAGAAAGAATAAATGAAAACTGAATACGACATGGACACGGCGTTTCTCTATCCCATAACAGAGAGAACAGGAACGCCGCTTTTTTATACCCTCTTGTTAAGATTGCATTTTATTATGGGCGTTATATATTAGGAAAACAAGCAAACGGAATTGTTTTAGATTAGGGGGTCAGCCTGCGGCCCCCGTAACCATAGGGGAATTGAGCTCGATATATTCTGCTATACGGCGGAACTCGTCAGCGTATTTGAATTTCACGCTGATATTGCCGCCCTCGTAAACCTTAATGTGGTCGATCAGCTCGCCTAAAATTTCCCGTGTCAGCTTGTCAATGTTCCGGTATTTGAGAAATGCGGTAAGGCATGGGCTTTCCGCATCCACGCCATTTTCCAGTTGTTCCTGCTCCGCCGTCAGCGTTTGCATAATGCGTGTGAGGGCCTCAAACTGCTGTTCATAGTCCTCGCTCATGTGCCGGTAATCGTTGCGGGTAATTTCCCCGTCTTTCCAGTCTTGATAAAGGGCCTGCTTGTATCGCATGATTTTAGCAAGCTCTTTTTCTTTTGCGGCGATGGTATCTTCCAGCCGCTTTGACTTGCTCTTTTTTAGAGGGGCGGAGTTGATACGGGCAACGAACTCGGAATAGGTAAGTGCCAAATGTACCTGTTGCTGGATCGCAAACAGCACTCCAGCCTCAAGGCGGTCACTTTTAATCGAGTGCATGGTGCAAGCCTTTTTTGACAGGCTTTTATAAGTACCGCATTGATAATATACATAAATCCCTTTGGATGCGATCCGGGACATCGCCCGGCCACAATCGGCACATTTCAGAAAACCACTGAACAGGTAAAGCTGTTTCGCTTTTGGAGCGGTGCGGGTATCCCGTTTGAGCAGGCTCTGCACCTTTGCAAAGGTTTCCCGGTCTATGATGGCCTCGTGGGTATTCTCCACGATAAACCATTCTTCCTCCGGCACCCTTTCTTGAATATGGATTTTATAGCTTTTCACCCGCTGGCGGCCTTGTACCATATCCCCCACATAAACACGGTTTTTTAAGATCGTGTCTATGGTGATTGTACTCCACATAGGATTGCCTTGGGCGTTGGGGGCGTTGTACTTGAGCCCTTGCTGTTGCTTATAGGCTGTGGGACAAAGTGTCCCGTGGTCGTTCAAGTAATAGGTGATCCCCCGTTTGTTCATGCCGGACAGAAACAACGCAAAAATGCTTTTTACCACTTCGGCGGCCTCGGGATCAACCAACAAGGCGTGTTTGTCATTCGGATCTTTCACATAGCCATAGGGGGCATACGAACCGATAAACTCACCGTTGCGGCGTTTCATATCAAATACCTGCCGGATTTTCTTTGAGGTCTGGTAGCAGTATTGATCGTTCATTACATTCGTGATCGGCACGATAATGTTTGATACGCTGTCCGGGTTGCGGTAGCTGTCCACACCCTCCGCCAAGCTGATAAACCGTACATTCAGCCGGACAAACAGATTTTCAATCAAGTTCCCGGCATCGGTATAGTTACGGGAGAGGCGGGACAGGTCTTTGACAATCACGCAGTTGATCCTGCCGCTATACACATCGGCCAGGAGCCGCTGGAAATCTTCACGGTCAGTATCCGTCCCGGTTTTGCTGGAAGCACCTCTTTCTTTGGATTTTTTTCGCCAATCAAATCCTAACACAGAAAAAGGTGCTTTCCTATTTCTTTCTATTCTGTTTTCCTACAAAAACTTTACCCTAGCGGAGCGTTTTGCTGAAATCATCCTATACCGGATTCTGCAAAAAAGCAAAGGTTTTCTGTCGAATCCCGTTTGTCGAATGTCGAATTGGGTGGGGTAAATGTGGTAAAGAGGGGTAAAAGTCATCATAATCTAACAGCGGCACAGGCGGCTATCTCCAATTGATGCCATAGGAATTTGGGTACTCGCAGGCGAAAGTATTGAAGAATGGCTTAAAATCAAGGTTTTTTAGGCTTGGTGGGGTTCATCACGGTGGGTGGTGGACCCCATTTTTTCGTGTTTTTAGATGCCGCTGATAGTATGGCGATAGGAGAAAAAATCGTACTATCAGGCAAAAGTATACTTTCACGCAAAAGTCCGGGGTTTCCGTGATAGTATAAAACGGAAAGGTAAAAAGGAGTGGGATATTGGCGATTTTAGCTGAAAGGTGTATTAGTTTGGCTGAAAAAGCTGTTGAAAAACGGGGGATATGATACAAACACGGAAACTGCATGGAGTTTTCGTGTTTGTATTGGTGTTTCCGTGATAGTTTGGAGTTTTGCGTGATAGTATACAGAAGAACGATAAAAAAGAATGGAATATTGATGAAACAAGGAAAAGGGCCGCTTGTGTATAATGCCATTAATTTAAGATGATATAAGCCCCCTTGGTGTGGAACATTATTTTAAAGTAAGCAGAAAGCAATACCATAAACAAAGTTGGCGCAACTTGCTTTCCTGCTCATTATTCAATAGGCGATTGGGGCTCCTATTTTAACGGAAGTGTAAGAAAAAAAGTAGCTCCACCACCTTCTGTATTCTTTATCCCGACATCCGCAGACAAAAATTCTGCCAACTCTTTTGCTATGCTTAGTCCAAGACCAAAATGTGACTTATCCGTATGTGACTTATCGGCACAGTAAAAGCGGTCAAAAATGTAAGGTTTGTCCTCGGCAGAGATTCCCTGTCCGTGATCAATAACAGAAATAGTTATAGCCTTGCGTGACAGAGTGGCTTTTATTTGGATTGATGCTTTCGTTTCAGAATGAAAAATGGCATTATCCATAAAAATGCTTAAGATCTGAAAAAGGTATTCCCGGTCTGTGTATAGTACGGGAAAGTGGATATCCATAAAATCTGCATCTAAAGGAATTCCTTTCTGGCCGCATATCGGTTCATAAGCTTCATAAAGGGCGATCAGCAAAGTATCAATATTTACCATTGTTTTATTGATATTGCGTGTTCCGGAATCTGAGGAGGCCAGTAAAAGCATATCTTTAATCAACTTTGACATTCGCATAGTTTCTGCATCTATAATATTTGCGGCCTTTTTAATATCCGGTATGCCGTCGCTTAATCTGTTTATTTTGTCATTGTTGGCAAGTATGACTGCAAGCGGCGCTTTTAGCTCGTGGGAGGCAGCGGCAATAAAACCTTTCTGGCTTTGTAATACTTTTTCGGTTGGTTCTATAGCGTGTTTCAGCAGAAATCGGCTTACAATTATGATACAGAATAAGGAGATAACCCATAGCAGTATATAAAAAGGCAGTTGTTTCCCTATCAGTTCAAAAATTGTCTTTTGCCGGTGCAGCAGGCTCAGATAAAACAGGGTTCCGTTTTTGTCTATGACAACAGCCGGTATTCCCCAATATTTATCATGTGAACTACCGGAAAAAGATAAAACCCCGCCTTGTGTTGTAGCCTTTGTCTGATCCAATGCTGTGACAGATTCAACACTTGCCTTCTCTGTAAATTGACTTAATAAAAAGGTTATATCGGTTGGAAATGAGAGAGGACTTTGATAAATCACATTTCCCTGTGCATCCTTTAGCACGGCAAAAATGGAATAGTTATCTTCATAGGGCTTGATAACCGTTTGAGGGCTTTTTTCCGGATTTTCCAGTTCATAAATCATTAACGTAGAAAGCCGCCCGAAAAAAATACTGTCGTTTTGCCGTTTATTATCAATGAAATCATTGCATAAAATTCCAATAATGACGGTTATGATGGACATAATGGAACTGATAAAAATAAGATGAAGTTTTTTATATAAATGCTCCAGCATTTTTGCCCTCCAATTTATAGCCAGATCCGTAAACCGTTTTTATTTCGCAGCAGCTTCCTATCTCCCGTAACCGTTTCCTGAGAAACGAAATATAATTATCCACGTTTCCGGGTACGATGTCTGTATCGGTTCCCCAAATTTTGTATATCAGCTGCTCTCTGGTAATGAGGGATTGGGGGTGGTTTATAAAGGCAGACAGTACCTCGGACTCTTTCGCAGTTAAAAGCAGGGAATTTTTGCCGCATGACAAGATACGTTCCATCTGATTGAAAGACAGATCAGAAAAGCAAATGTGCATTTCCTGTTTTATTTCGGCGGGACGCCTGGTCAGCGCTCTGATGCGGGCAAGCAGTTCTGCGATATGAAAAGGTTTTACCAGATAGTCATCTGCACCATTGTCCAGTCCCTCTATCCTGTCTTTTAGTTCTGACATCCCCGTAATAATAATGACAGGAATTGCAATTCCCTTCCGGCGCATGGCCTTAATAATTGTCATTCCGTCAATGATGGGGAGCATACGGTCAATGACTGCCAGGTCATAGCAGTATTCTATATTCAGTGCATGGATCATGGCGGTTTCTCCATCATAGCAGCAGTCAACTATATATCCGGCTTTTTGCAGTTCATCCTGTATGGAACTGCAAAGTTCTATATCATCTTCAAGCAATAGTATTTTCATGATATCAAATCCTCTTTCCATGGTGTCGCTCCACATATGGCTGGAAAGACATTTTTCCATTTGCGGGTTCCTCTTTTCTATTCAGTATAGCAGATAATTCTATAAAAATCCTATAAAAAGTGACGTTTAAATTGATTCCAATTACAAGACTTTTTTAGGACTTTGCAGTTAAAATGAAAAAAAACAGAAAGGAAGTTTTATTATGAAAAATCAAAAAATGTGGAAGGGTTTAGTAATTGGATTGTGCATATCAGCTCTTACAGGATGTGGCACTGGAGCAGATGAAAAGACAGGGGGTGGGAATATGCCTGTAAAAGAGTATCAAAGCAGCATATTTGATGACGAGGATATGCATTCAGATGAAAATGATAACATTGCTCCTAAAGCAGATAATACGGATGGCAATAGCAGCCAGGAAAACAAAGACAGTTCCCTGCCGGATGGGGATGGAACAGACGGAGCGGATGCTTCGCAGGAGAACCAGAGTAATGCCACAGATAATGGTACAGTTGAGAAAGTGGATGCAGACAGCCTGTATTCATCAGCGGCTATCACAGGGAGCGTTGTGGAATTTTCGGATGGCAGCTGTACAGTAAGTGCCGCCACAACAGAAGATGACGGAAAAACTGGCGTAGTTGCCGCACCTGGGTATGAAAGTGAAGATACAAATGTAGTGGTGACATATCAGGAGGGCTGTGTGGTTCAGATTGCAACTATCTATACTTCAACCGGGACTGCAGAATTGGAGCAGGCATCTGTAGCTGACATTAAGAAACAGTCAAGTGTTATTATCTATGGGAGCTTTGAGGACACACATCATGTAACGGCTACAAAAGTTATCATATGCCATAGAACAGCCTGAACAGCAGGAGGTATTCATTTTGAAATTCTATCAGCTTGCCTTTCGGTATTTATGCCGGAAGAAGTCTAAAACATTTATTTTGCTTTTGGTATTGCTGTTCATAAACAGCATGATCCTGGGTTCTTACATGATTCTGCATGCCACAGAGGATTCCCGGATTACTATGCAGGAAAAGATGGGAACCAAGGCGGTACTGGAAGTGAAGGGGAGTGACCGATTTATTACGGAAAATGAGGTCGGGGAAATCCGGGATATGGATGGAGTGATATCTGTCAACCGCATGGCTGACAGTGCCGTTTATCCCGTTAATTTTAATCCCATTACAAACAGTGATTCTGAGGATGAAAATAACTGGAAGGTAACGCTGCTGTCTTATGATGAGCTGGAACGTGACAGCGCCTTTAGTGACTTAAGATACCGCCTGATGAAGGGGGATATGATTACGGAGAGCTCTGGGAAAGGGGCTGTGATCAATTTTGCGCTGGCGGATGCAAATGGCCTTGAAATAGGGGATGAGATGGAAGTCGGGACAGAAACAGGGAGTGTGATCAATGTAAAGATCATAGGTGTTTTTGTTGCGGGAAGTGAGAGAAACCAGATGGATACCCTGCCGGCGGTAAACCGTATCGAAAACCAGATTTTTATTGACAATGAATCCTATACGGGGCTATTCGATAATGCGGGTTACCGTAAGATAGCGGTATATACCAAAAAACCGGATCAGATAGATGTTCTGGTACAGGAATTAAAAGATTTTTTGGGCAGCAGAGTGGAGATCACCACTGCTGATATATTATATCGTCAGCTGGAGGTGCCGCTGAACAGGATAGTCCGTGTGATGAAACTTATGCTGGTATTCACGCTGGCTGCAGGGGTGACAATTACTTCAATATTACTCTGTATGTGGATGAGGTCGAGAAAGAGGGAAATTGCTGTTTTTATCAGTATGGGAAAAAAGAAAACGGATATTCTCATGCAGGTTTTTATGGAAACGGCAGCCGTTTTTTGTTTGTCTGTATTTGGCGCCTGTGTAATAGGAAGTGGGATGGCAGGAATTATGAAGGAACTGCTCATGGAAGAAAATACGGCAGTTTTCCTGTCAGTTTCCTTACAGGCAGGGGATATTGCAGCAATGTTCTTTGCAGGAGGCTGTATAGCGGTTATTGCTGTCTGTATTTCATTGCTGCCCATTTTAAGGGCAAACCCAAAAGACATTTTATCAAAAATGGAGGGATAGTAAATGAGAGGTTTTAGTTTGGCATGGCGTTCTGTTATCAGAAAACCTGTAAAAAGCATCCTGCTGTTTGTAACTGTATTTACCATCAGCCTGCTGCTGTTGGCTGGAATGAGCAGTGGAAAAGCAACTGTTCAGATGCAGGATAATACAAGGCAGGCAGTCGGGGCAGGGCTTCTGCTGGAAGAAAATGAGGCAGACCGGCATCGGAGGATTGATGAGTTATCAAGGCAGCTTGATCATAAGGAAGGCAGCCTGGGCGGATACCATCAGGAAAAAATTACAATAAACGGAGTAGAAAACTGGAGAACATGGACGGATAATTCTTTTGAAACCCTGTTAGTGGAGGATATCGAAAAAATAGCGGGTACAGAAGGAATTGCCGATTACAATATTACAACAGTGACAACGGCTGCAAGACCAGTTGGTTTTATCCGCATTGAGGACGAGGATGTGGATCAGTATAGCGACCTTGGAGGTGTGTCGTTGGTCGGGAACAAAGATATGTCCATGGATTCCAATTTTCTTTCGGGAAATGCTTTTATCATGGATGGCAGAATGATTAAAGAAGGTGAAAAGGATGTCTGTGTCATTTCGGCAGAGCTTGCAGATAAAAACCAATTAGAAATTGGAAGCAGAATAAGTTTTGGCAACTGCCGGGATAAAGAGGATCCTATGATTTATGAAGCAGAAGTTGTCGGTATCTATCGGGTAAACCAACCTATAGCTCCTTATATGTATGGGGATACTTACCGGTCTGAAAATATTATTTTTACGGATTTGGATTTCCCTGAAAAGGTGGATGGAAAGGCAGGCGACCCATTATATGAAAAGGCATATTTTAAGATTGCAGATGTGGATGAATATGAAGCTGTAAAGATAAGTGTAATGGGGGTAGATATAGCGTGGGAAAGGTATGACCTGATTGACAATAACGGAAATATGAATACCCTGTCCGCAAATTTTAATGAAATGGAGAAGTACAGCAGAACTTTAGTCTGGGTAATTTCAGGGGCAGGCCTGATTATCCTGTTCCTTATTTTTCAGTTCTGGATGAAAAGCCGGAATAGGGAAATTGGAATCATGCTGTCAATGGGAACTTCAAAAATACGGATTTTGGCCCAGATCATGGCAGAAGCACTTATGATTGCAGCAGTGGCTGTGTTGGTTTCCTTCTTGGCGGCACCGGGAGTGTCAGGCCTGACGGCGGATTATCTGGTAGAACAGCAGGTACAGAGTGCGGGAGAACAGGATTTACTGGATGAAGGGAAAGTGGCATTGTCTTATGAAAAGTCAGAGCAGAATGTGGTGGGCGTGCAGGCAGAAATTACTTCCGGGATGTTAATACAGGATGTTTCGGGCATTGCCCTGCTTATTGTGATATCTGTATGTGTATCGGGTATTGGCATATTGAAAAGAAATCCCAAAGATATCCTGCAGGATTTATAAAACAGTTTATGCGCGCAGGTGTAAATAAGGAGGATGGTTGAAATGATATTAGAAGCAAAAAATATAGAATATGTATATAAATCCCAAAAGGACAGGAAAGTTTTAGGCGATATTTCTGTGCGGTTTGAAGAAAAAAAGTTTTATGCCATTATCGGAGCCAGCGGAGCCGGAAAAACAACTCTCTTATCTTTGCTGGCAGGGCTTGACAGTCCAACAGGAGGCACCGTTCTATATGAAGGGGAAGATATCCTTGCGAAGGGTTTGAATTACCACAGAAAGAACCATGTATCCTTAGTTTTTCAGGAGTATAACCTGATTGATTATCTCACCACGGAGGAAAACGTAAGGCTGGGAGGAACAGATAAGCCGGGGGAACTGCTTACAAAAGTGAATATCCCACAGGAAGCATGGAAAAGAAATGTAATGAAGCTGTCCGGTGGGCAACAGCAACGTGTAGCGATTGCAAGGGCGCTGGCAAGCAATGCAAAAGTCTTATTGGCAGATGAGCCGACCGGGAATCTGGATGAACAGACGGCAGAGGGAATTATTGAGTTATTAAGGCAGACTGCGCATGAGTTGGGGAAATGCGTAATCGTTGTTACGCATAGTAAATATTTGGCAAATGAGGCAGATGAAATTGTGCAGATTACGAATGGAATAATTGATTCATAGAATGAAGGAACCTTACGAAAGACAAACCGCCGCACTATGGCCATCATCCGCCATATACGGCGGTCTGCCTTTTCCGCAGGCAGGCCGGGCGGCCTGATTTGGAAAGCGGGGAAATAAGAGGTAATATGCTTACACGGCCAGTATGGGCTGTGCGCTTATAGTCATTTCGTGCAATTTATGGGAGTTTCGTGCAATGGGATTTGATAGGATACCCCATAATCCGATATAATTTATAGTGGAGAAAAACACAGAATTGAGGGAAATGCGATGAAGATAGCGGTCTGTGATGACAGCAGGGAGGACAGGGGCGCGCTACGGGCGCTGCTGGAAGCCTGCGGGCATGATTTTGAGATAAGGGAATACGGCTCTGGCGAAGAGCTGTATGCGGATATGGGATATGTACGGGAATGCAGCATAGTGTTCCTTGACATCAACATGGAAGGCATGGATAAGGCAGTTGTATTAGTGACACATGATCCTCATATTGCAAGTTACTGTAAGAAAATATATTTCTTGGATGAAGGAAGAGTAGGCCGGCCATGTGTCAGGAATGGTAATCAGGGTGATTTTTATGACGAGATTATACATCATATGGCTTCGCTTCAATAACAAAAGACAGCAAGGAGCTTATTCTTCAATGGTCTGTGGTGTTTTCTTTCTTGTCATTGTCGCTCCTTTCTATCTGCGGTATAGAAAAAGGACAGTCGAATTAACGTCGGCTGCCCTTATAAAATTGCACTTGGATTTTAAGGTGTTGCTCGATAAATTGTAGTTGTTTTACCTTTGTCCAGCTTGTGTTTCGCTTTTGATTTGTTCCATTTCAGTTGCTACATATTCAGCGGTTATCTTTTGATATTCCCCATTAGCTTTTGGGAAAGATACTGACTTGAGCAACTTGGCAGAGTAAGTCTGTGCAGGTTCATTTTCAAGGTCATTTGTGTATATTTCAACAACAGCATATCCAACAATGTTTTCTCCTTCGTGAATTATGATATTGATATATGCCGTAGTTCCCATATACCGTTCAAAATCGCTCTCGCCTGTTCGAGATAGGTTAGTCCAATATACAGTAGTATCATTTCTAGTGTTGAACGATGAGCCTAAATATGTTATTTTGTTGCCCTCCCAAAGAAGCAATGTCCCGCCATCAACTGATACTTCAAAACTTAAATCGTCGTATTCCGTAACGGATAGTTTTAATGGAAGTCCCGGTCGGCTGCTCATAGCAAGGCTCCACTTATAATCTGTTGGCAACCCTATACCTTCCTGCATGGTTATTTCTTCATCTGATGAAGCGGCATACACTGTGATTGTCAAAAAGCCCGGCGCAATGATAACGTCTGGAACAGAAATTTTGAAAAGCACTCCGGCTACCAAAGCTACGCATAAGCAAGCCGCCATAGCCGCCCATTTGAGCCAACCATTCTTTTTCTTCGTCTTTGTTTGAGCTTCCTCAATAAACTGATTATCGACATTCGTAATGCTGTTATACAGCTTTGAGATTTCCTTTTCTTTCATAGGGAATAGCCCTCCTTTTCAAGTTTGGATTTTAGATTTTGCCTAAGTCGGTACATTTTCTTCGCCATATTTGCCGGGGACATACCGCTTTCTTGTGCAAGTGTATTTACTGTTTCACCATTCCAATAACGACGCATGAAAAGAATACGGTCATTTTGCGGTAATGACGCAAGCCATGTGTTTATGATGTTGGTTAACTCTTGTTCTTCAATTTGGTGTTCAACAGTAGCAGGGGACGGTATGCAGTCCTCCAACTCATTTAGAAGCTGCTCCATGCCCGCATAGCGTTTTTGGCGGTGATTTTTCTTCCAAAGGTCAAAAGCGATATTTCGGACTACTTTACCAAGCCATGCGCCAAGTTTGTCGGGCTTCTGTGGTGGTATTGAGTTCCAAGCCCGCAAATATGTATCATTAACACATTCGTCAGCGTCGGAACTTGTTGACAGTATGTTCAATGCAATCCTGTGGCAAAAGGCTCCATATTTCGTTGCTGTTTCTGAAATTGCAGCTTCATCACGCTTAAAATATAAGCTAATGATTTGTAAGTCCTCCATTTCAATCCCCCTCCGCAAGAATTATGTTCTTGAAAGCTTTCACTTATAAAGACGACATTTCAGGAATGATATTCCCTGTACATTTACAAAATTATAAACTTTCTTTTTGAATATTTCTACCGCCAGAAAAGTAGAATACACAAAAGCTAAAGATGAATCGTACACTCCAGACAAAATCGCCGCATACAGTGTGGAAAATGGATATTATGTGGAAGGAACCGGCACATCATGGGCCTTGATGGAGGATTTACCAAAGCTGTATGGCATTAAAGTCTCATCCATAAGCTCAAGTGCAAATAATATGAGGGCAGTGCTTGATAATGGCGGAATCATCATATGTGCTATGGGGAAAGGGGATTTCACAATATCCGGTCATTACATTGTCATATATGGGTATGATAACGAAGGATTTATGGTAAACGATCCTAACTGTGTAGCAAGGAGCGGCAGGAGATGGGCATTCAGTGAGATTGAAAATCAGATTAAAAGTATATGGGTATATGACAAAGAGAAATAAACCTTAAGTTACATAGGATAAGGAGCAGTAAGAAAGGAACCATACAAAAGACAAACTGCCGCACAATGGCCTTCATCTACCATATGCGGCGGTCTGCTTTTTTCCCAGGCAGGCAAGGCGGCCTGATAACGGAAATTACTTGGAAAGCGGCGAAATAAGAGGTAATATGCTTACACGGCGGTTTGCGTTTCCCCCATATCGGACGAATGGCGAAATTGCATTTGGCGTTTTGGGGTGATGGGAGGAAAAGAATTCACGCTGTCAAATCCGCTATTCACGCTATCGGCGTTAGACTATTTCCCGTTTTTTACGATATAAAAAGTGAGAGCCGGAGGAGGTGGATTTTATAAAAATTGCGATCTGTGATGATGAAAAGAATATAAGGGCTTACTTATCCTCTCTGGTCAGGAAACAGGGGGCGGAGTGTGAAATTGCAGAGTATGCGTCTGCGGACGAATATTTGCTGGATCAAACGGAGTATGACCTGCTGTTCTTAGATATAGAGCTGGATGGAGCGGCATCCGGTATGGACGGGATGGAACTGGCAAGGCGGATAAGAGGCATGGAACTGGAGAGGCAGCCGGTCATTATTTTTGTCACGGGATACGAAAAGTATGTGTATGACGCTTTTGACGTGGGGGCATTCCAATATCTCCTGAAACCTATTGACGAACAGAGATTTGCCGAGGTTTTTGACCGGGCGGCGGCGCAGATCATATTTGAGGCGGAACAGAAAAAGAAAACGCTGGTCATCCAGTATGGGTGTGAAAGCAGGGCTGTACCAATTCATAGCATTTATTATATTGAGAGCCGTAACCATAAGGTGGTGCTGTACCTCAAAGATGGGGAACTGGAATATTATGAGAAGATCGGCAGGCTGGAGGAAGAACTGCAGGGGCAGTTTTTCCGGATACACAGGGGGTATCTCGTCAACCTCGCCTATGTCGAGGGGTATGACAAAACAGAGGTGACGCTTACCAACGGCATCAGTCTGCCCCTTTCAAAAAGATACGAGGACTTTGCGGCGGCATACCTGCAGTTTGTGCAGTAAAGGGGGAGAGGAAATTTGAGCGAAATGGGTTTTATGCTGTTTCAGCATATAGCATCGGGAGCTGAAACGGTTTTATGTGCGTTCTGTATGGCGGCTTTTTTCCGCCCATATATGGCAGGACGGAAGAACAGGCTGCAAAAAACCATTGCGGTATTTCTGGCCTATGGGACGGTGTATGTGGCGGGGGAAGCGCTTTCCATTTCCGGCTGGCTGTGCATGGTGATTGTGATTCTCCTTTTGATGGCAGGCAGCAGATGGCTGTGCATGGAAAGAAAACAGGTTTTTTTATATGGCATACTGTTCTTTTGTACCAGGGATATGGGTAGGCTGATAACGGAAAGTCTGTATTATCTTTTCAATGGGAAAATCGTGCAGGGGCTGGACAATGAAAATATGATATACCGTAATGTCGCGGTAGGGTATTCCGCATTCATGATACTCAGGATCATACTGCTTTCTGTCATGCTGCTGTTCTTAAGTAAAAAACTGAAAAAGGGGCCGCCGGAACTGCATACAAAAGAACTATGCTATCTGTGCCTGACGCCTGTTGTGGGCATCATGTTTGGGAATATCATTTTCCGCCTGCTCTTTACAGTTAAGGAAAATGTGTTTTTCTCGCTTTATGACCAGTACCCTGCATTTATCGGGCTGGTGCCGTTGATAGCAGCCCTGTTTTATGCAGGCATGGTGGTGACGGTGGCATCATGGCAGGAGATGGTAGGTCTGCAGGAGGAAAAAAAGAAGTATTTCGTGGAACAGCAGCAGCTCCGAGCCATAAGGGAACGGATAGGGGAAGTGGAGCAGTTCTATGACGGGATACGCCGGATGAAGCATGAGATGAAAAACCATCTCACAAACATAAAGGGACTGGCGGGGAGTGGTAGTTATGAGGAAATGGAACAGTATATAGCCCGGATGGACGAGAGCATGGACGTGTTTGAGATGTCCGTCAGGACAGGGAACGCTGTTACGGATGTAATCGTGAATGACAAGCAGAAAGCCGCAGAAAAGCAGGGCATACGGTTCAGGTCTGATTTCGTGTATCCGGCATCAGACAGGTATAATGCGTATGACATTGCAATCATTGTAAATAACTTGCTGCAGAATGCGCTGGAAGCCTGTGGGAGGATGGCATCGGGGGAAAAGTATATCTCCCTTTCCGGCAGCAGGAAAAACAGATTTTTTCTCATATCTGTAAAGAATTCCTTTGAGGGGGAGGTGGTATTTGATAAAAGCACGAATCTTCCGGTTTCCTGAATATTATCCCCCTTGGGAGCCACCAGTTTCCCGCTTCAGAGCCACCCGGAAATTTCTTCCTTGAGAGCCACCTCAGACACAAGATATAGTAATACTGCCCCTG
>CAJTAT010000028.1 GCA_910574475.1 Clostridia bacterium
CGGCATCTAATTTCATTTCAAAAGAGTACTTTGAATGTTGTCCCATAAAATATGCTCCTCCTTATAGTGACAGTTTTATTATTTCATCTGTCTACCATAAGGGGAGCATATCATATTCCACAAATTCATCGGCTCTGCGTCTTAAGCGTCTGGCTCTCTGATGACTGTTACTTTCAAATTATCAACTTTTATCAATCTTTCTTGCCTGCATTTTGGACAATAGAGAGGATAATTTTTTAAAACGCTATCCTTCCTAATTTTATTACGAGTTTTACTCCCACAAACAGGACACAATATCCATTCACATTTAATCATAATTACGTTCTAATCCTTTCAAATCCCATTCTATACAAAATATTTATACAATTTACACAAACTGTTAAGTCAACTTATGGAACATATGCCGAACCTTATCTATACGGCTATTGGGGCGGCGGGGCTGGCAAACAGGCTTGCTGTTAGCTGATTGGTATCCTTTTAACTCTGTTAAACAAACTCCTTGCCCATTTGTAAAATAGGTTAAATCATTTCTATACTCCTGAACACATCTGGCAGGGATTTCCCCTTTCAGAATAACCTCGTTATTTTTTAGCTGAGTACTTACAATATCTGCACCATACTTAGGGGCATCGTGATACGCCCGTGAGAGATATTCTTGCGGTGCATAAATTTCAAAATAGAGATATGGTTCTAATAATTCTGTCCCCGCTCTTCTTAAAGCCTGCTCCAATACAATAGGAGAAAGCAGCCGAAAATCTGCCGGGGTGCTTACGGGACTATAATACACACCATATTCAAAACAGATTTTACAGTCTGTCACTTCCCATCCATACATCCCTTGCTCACAACCATAACGAACTCCTTCCATAACTGCATTTTGGAATGATTGGTTTAAATACCCAAGTGAAACCCGGCTTTCATACTGCACCCCGCTCCCAAGAGGGAGCGGTTCTACTGATAATCCAATAGTAGCCCAGAAAGGATTCGGCGGCACTTCAATATGGATGGTATATTCTGCTTTTCCTAACGGTCTTTCCATGTATATAACAGTAGGTTCTTTTATTTCTGCCTCTACATGATACTTTTCCTCAAGAATGGCACAAATAACTTCCATCTGTACCTTCCCCAAAAAGGAAAGTATAATTTCATGCGTTGTAGTATCCACGTAATACTTTAAAAGAGGATCGCCATCTGAGATTTCTGTAAGCGCCTCAAGTAACACTTCCCGCTGTTCGGATTTCTTTACTTCAATTGTTGTTTGGAGTATAGGGAGCGGATTTTCAATAGATTCCCGCTGCGGCAACAATACTTCGTTCCCAAGAATACTATTTAATCGTAAAATATCATTAAATAAAATGACAATTTCACCAGAGTAAGCCGTATCTGCTAAACACAATTCACCGTTTGTAGGAATACTCATCTCTGTAATTTTTATTTTCTCTTTTTCTGATATTCTGACAACGTCCCTCGAATGCAATGCGCCGCTGTACAGACGCACATAAGCCAAACGCCTCCTTTTTTCTGAATATTCAATCTTAAAAACCTGCCCGCATAGTTCAGACTGTTCTTTGGGCGTTGATGAATAAAGCCTGCCTGTAATTACTTCTATAAGCTGCCGGATTCCCAGATTGTTCTTAGCGCTTCCATGATAAACAGGAAATACTGTGCCATTCTGAAATCTCCTATTTTCTTCCTGCTCTAGTTCCGAAATTTTAAGTGGCTCCTCTAATATATATCTTTCCAAAAGTTCATCGTTTCCTGCAATTAGCACCTCCCACTGTTCGATATCAACATTATCCATTATGTTTATGCGGGGATGCTGCATTACCTTTTGTTTCACTATTATTTCGGGAGAAAGTTTTTCTTTCATTTCCTGATATACCATTTGCAAATCAATTCCCTCTTGGTCAATTTTATTGATAAAAAAGATTGTTGGAATCTTCATTGTCTGTAATGCATGAAACAATATACGAGTCTGTGCCTGCACGCCATCCTTTGCAGAAACCAATAATACCGCCCCGTCTAAAACGGATAAAGAACGGTAAACTTCCGCCAAAAAATCCATATGTCCAGGCGTATCTATAATATTGACTTTTACATCCTCCCATTGAAAAGATGTCACTGCCGTCTGTATGGTAATTCCTCTTTGACGCTCCAAATTCATTGTATCTGTTCTTGTTGTTCCTTTATCCACGCTCCCTAATTCCGCAATCGCACCACTGGTATATAATAAACTTTCTGTTAAAGTTGTCTTTCCTGCATCAACGTGGGCTAAAATTCCTAAGTTAATTATTTTCATGTAATTTTCCTCCAAATCAACGCCCAAAAAAGGGCATAAAAATACCCAGTGATAAATACTCCTATCACTGGGTAAATAACTTCAATAAGCCCAAAACACCTATGTGTTTTCGGATATATAAAATTACATGATAAAAGTATTCTTAAACTGGGTACAAAAAACTAAGCCCCATTAAAAGCAAAAGGGCTAAAACCTTTTTGTTCCCACTATCAAATTGACAGTTTATTTAAGAATACCTTGCCGCATATTTACTAACTCCTTGTATGAAATTAAGCTTAATTATATTCCTTAATCATTTATTTGTCAAGCTGACGAAATACTAAAACTTTGCACTAAAACAGGAACAGCGGCAAAATTTTCACTCTACCGTTAACCTGCTGCTTATACATAGATAATTTCTTTTCCTACAATCTCCCTCGCACAAGCCCTTATGTTACCTAGCCGCCCTGTCCATTCTAAGGCGTTTTCTTCCTTTAGGCGTTCCGTTATGCCCTGTTCCTGTTTCATGCCCTCTATGAGCCTTTCAAAGCGTTCCTGTGCCTGTCTGTCGATGTCGGCAAGATAAGCGTTGAGCCTGCCGCTTGTGAGAAGATTGGTGTATGTAACCTTACGGTACTGCTTCAGATAATTCAGATGTCGTTGCCCCCATGTGCCTATCGGCTGTTCTTCTTCGGCGGGTACAGTTAAGCACGGTATTAAATAATCTCCTTGCCGCTCATATTTGCCGCCCAGTTCCTCAAAAATCGTCTTTGCCATTGTCTGTTACCTCCACATTCTTTTTTATTTTGAATGTCCGCAAAATCCGTCCTACATCTCTCGGCCTCCACGGGCAGTCCAAATCATGGCTGGCAATGATTAAATTCTGGACGTTTGTGCCTGCGCCCATCTTAAACGTGCTGCCCATTAGGATGCGGACGGCTCCCCTGCGTACCTTTGAAAATAGCTCCTTTTTCCTCACTTCCGTGTTGGCGTCATGGATAAATTCAATCTCCTGCGGCGGGATTCCTTTTGCAATCAGTTTATCCCGCACGTCATTATAGACGCTGAATGTCCCGTCATTCTTTGGCGTGGACAAATCGCAGAACAATAACTGTGTTAATTTCTGTTCCTTCCCCTCCTCCCAAAATTGGTAGACTTCGTTGACGCAGGCATTGACTTTGCTCTCCGGTTCGTCCGGTAGCATTTCATTTGTAAGCCGCTGGTCTAACGCCAGCTTGCGCCCGTCATTGGTAATCAGCAGCATATTGTCCTGCATGGGGTTCACCATGCCGTTTCGCACACGCTCCGCCCGTTCCCCTAATGTCTGTACCATATCCTTTTGTATCTCGCTGGGCTTTACCGCCACCACCTTGTATTCCGCTTCCGGCACGGGCAGGTTCAGCATATCGGCGGTCTGGATGTCCGCCACCTCCCGGAACATCATCATAAGCTCCGGCAGGTTGTAGAACCTTGCAAACCTCGTTTTCATCCGGTAGCCGCTGCCCTCCGGGGCAAGCTCTATGGCAGAAACGGTTTCTCCGAAAGTGGACGCCCATGCGTCAAAATGCTGCAAATGGTTCCGCACAAGGGTGTTGTACTGCAAATACCTCTGCATGGTGTAAAGCTCCACCATTGAGTTGCTCACGGGGGTTCCGGTGGCAAATATCACGCCTTTCCCGCCCGTTATCCCGTCCAGATAGCGGCACTTCATGAACATATCGGAGGATTTCTGCGCCTCCGTCTGTGCAATGCCGCCCACGTTCCGCATTTTTGTGTAAAGGTAAAGGTTTTTGTAGCCGTCCGCCTCGTCCACAAACAGGCGGTCAACGCCCAGTTCTTCAAAGAAAACAACGTCATCTTTCCGGCTCTGGTCGTTGAGTTTTGACAGTTTGGTTTGCAGGGATTTCTTTGATTTCTCCATCTGCTTGATGGTGAACCTGCTCCCTCCGTTGCGCTTTGCCTCCGCTATCCCGTCTATGATTTCATCCATCTGCTCCTCCAGCATACGCTGCTGCCTCTCTGTGCTGAGCGGCACTTTCTCAAATTGACTGTGGCCGATGATAACTGCGTCAATGTCGCTGGTCGCAATCCTCGCACAGAATTTCTTCCGGTTCTTGGTTTCAAAATCCTTTTTAGTAGCCACAAGCAGGTTGGCGGCAGGGTAAAGCTGGAGCCACTCGGCGGCAAACTGTTCTATGATGTGGTTTGGAACCACAATCATGGATTTGTTGCAGAGTCCCAACCTTTTGCACTCCATCGCCGCCGCAACCATCGTATAAGTTTTCCCGGCTCCCACCACATAGGCAAGCAGGCTGTTCCCCCCGTAAATGATGCGGGCAGCCCCGTTTTTCTGGTGCTGCCTTAACTTAATTTCCGGGTTCATGCCATAGAAATTTAGATGGCTCCCGTCATATTCCCTCGGCCGGATGGCGTTGAAATTCTCATTGTAATACGCCGTCAATCTCTGCCTGCGCTCCGGGTTCTGCCAGATCCAGTCCTGGAACGCCTGCTTGATTAAGTCCTGCTTGCCCTGCGCTATGGCGGTTTCCTCTTTGTTTAAGACTGCCTTTTTCTTCCCGTCCTCGGTGGGGATATAGTCATAGACACGGGTGTCACGCAGGTTTAACGTATCTTCGATAATCTTATAGGCGTTGGCACGGTGCGTCCCGTATGCGTTGTTCGCCTTCGGGTTCCCCTTGTCATTGCTCTTTCCCTCAATGTTCCATTCGCCTGTGAACTTGGAAAAATGGATTTTGATATTCCATCGGTTGTAGTTGGGCGTGTCCAGCAGTTGGAACATAAATTCCGACACGTCGCTGATGGGAATCCATGTGGCTCCTAACCGCACACTGATTTCCGATGCGGTCAAGTCCTTCGGCTGTACCTTTTCCAGCGCCTCCACGTTGCTTTGATAAGATTTGGACGCCAGTGCCGCCAGCTTCGCCTCTTTCAGCTTTTCCCGGACATTGCCGGATAAATATTCATCTTCCGAAACAAATTCAGGCTCCCCTCCCGCCACATTTGGCAGACGGAAAATCACGCCGGACAGCTCCCGCTCAATCGCCTCCGCATTTTTCCCGGTCAGGGAACACATATAATCCATGTCCACTCTGGCTTTCTCGGACAAAGATAACGATAATGCTTCACTGGCTGTGTCCACCTTTGTCACCGCCTGATGCGGCTTGATGGTGCGCTTATGGAACATATCGGCTTTCCGCGCGTGTATGCCGTCCTCCGCCACAATCTCTAAAGAGCAGAGCAGCGGATAGCTGTTATCGTCCGAAAAGACCATGCTGTTCGCCCTGGCATTCAGTATCCCGTACTTCTTCTGGAACGCATCGTACAGTTGGTTTAACTTCCTCTGCTGTTCTTCGATGACCGTATCGGCGTACCCTTCCGTCTGGTAGGCAATCAGCTCCCGCACACAGTCACGGATGGCAGCCATGCCTTTTACCCTGTTTGCGGCGGTCACGGACAGCTCCACGGGTTTCATGCGGCTGTTCTCCCGGTAGTAGATTTTCCCGTCATAAACGGTGAAGGAGAAATTGGCAACGGACGGATCGGCGGGGATAGAGTTATCTTCTTCCTCCACTAATTCGTCCGTTTCCTGTTCCGCAATCTCCGCCTGAATGTTTTCCACCGCCTCTGCAAGCAGGGTTTCAAGGCTGGCGTCCTCATACGGGCGGCAGGCGCTGTCCATGCCATACTTCGTGCTTTCCATTACCATTTCGCCCAACACCATCTCCGGATGTTCCACAAAATAGCGGTTCTGCGTAATCCCGTTTTCATCAACATCAAGGTATAACCAGTCCGGCTCCGTTTCCACCATGCGGTCACGCTTCTGCAAAAATAAAATATCAGAGGTCACTTCCGTCCCCGCATTTTTCTTAAACGTATCGTTGGGCAGGCGTATCGCTCCCAAAAGCTCCGCCCGCTGTGCGATATATTTACGTATCGCCGGGTTCTTCTTGTCCATCGTCCCCGATGACGTGATAAACGCAATCACGCCGCCCGGCCTGACTTTATCCAGCGTCTTTGCAAAAAAATAGTCATGCACAAGGAAGTTGTTTTTGTCATACCGCCTGTCGGATAATTTAAACTGGCCGAACGGGACGTTGCCGATTGCCACGTCAAAAAAGCTGTCCGGCAGCTCGGCTTCCTCATACCCCTGCACGGCAACCGTGGATTTCTGGTAAAGCTGCCCTGCAATCCTGCCCGATATGCTGTCAATCTCCACCCCGTATATCTTGCAGTCTGATAAGCTCTCCGGCTTCATGCCGATGAAATTGCCCACTGCACAGGACGGCTCTAAGATGTTGCCGGATTTTAAGCCCATGTTCTCCAAAGCCTGATACATGGCACGGATGACAACGGGCGGCGTGTAAAATGCGGTCAAGGTTGACTGCCTTGCGGCGGCGTATTCCTCCTGCGTCAATACGGTTTTCAGTTCCAGGTATTCATATCCCCATGCGGATTTGGTTTCGTCAAATGCGTCCGACAAGCCGCCCCAGCCCACATACTTGGATAAGATTTCCTGCTCCTCCGGCGTTGCGTACCTGTCCTCCTCCTCGCACTTCTTCAATAGCTGGATGGCGGCAATGTTCGCCCGGAACTTCTCTTTTGGCGTCCCATGCCCCAGCTCGTCATTGGTAATCCGGTACTGGCTCCGCTGCTCCTTTGGGATTTCCGGGTGCAGGTCAAAGCCCCGTATCCTGCCCGCTGGCTTTTTCTTCTCCCACGCCGGCGCAAGGTCTGCCTGTTCATTGCTTTCCTTTTCTGGCGTGTCCTTTTGCCCCTGAATCAAGTCAAAAACAAGCTGTATCGGCTCGCTGCGGAACACCGGGAAGCCTGTGCCGCTCTGGAAGGTGAGGTCTTTTAAGCTGACAGTTCCGTGTCCCATATCTACGCTGTCAACGGAAAACCTGCGGTCATCTATCACAACTTCCGTGCCGATTGGGACGTCGCTTTCCGATAGCTGCTTTTCCTCTCTGGTGGGCAAATATCCCTGTTCCCGGATATTTTTAAACCACTGGCTTGCAAAATCATTCAATTCGCTCTCCAGTTCCTCGTCCACAACGCCGTCTGTCACTACCTGCTCAAAACGGTTTAAGTTGTCCTGCTGGAATGTCCTTGCATTTAAGGTCTTAGCCTCATGGTCGAACACAAACTCCATGTCCGGATCGGCAAGGGAATCCCCGTTCTGCGTGTAATAATGGGAGATTGCAATGCGGTTCTCCCCGATGCTCTCCACAGTAAGCGGCATAAAGGACTGTCCCGCTTCAAATGATTTTGACTCCGTTTCCCCACGCAGCACCTCCGGCGCAAGCTCCATAACCGCACGGTAATTCCTCTGTGCTGCGGTAAGGCTTTCTTCCGGGATTTCCTCTTTTTCCGTCTTTGGTGAAGCGGTTCCCTGCCCGTCCCCTGCGGGAAGGGGTTCCGTGTTTTTCTTTTCGGCTGGTGGCTCCGGCAATGGCCGTTTGATTTTCAAATGGTCATTTGCCGGGTTTTCACGCAGCTTGCGGTCAAATTCCTCACGGGGCATATCTTTCGTGAACAGCGGGTAGGTGAGGTCATGCAATACTACCATGCTGTCGGTCATGGTAAGAATTTCATATTTCTCCATGCCGATATACACCACGGTTTCCGGCTGAAGGTCATAGGGCTGCTTCATGGCCGGAAGCCCCTGCACTTCCTCAATCAGTCCCGCAAGCTCCTGATACGCCTCCACATCCGGCTCCGTTGCCTGCTGGACGCTGATAAGGTAATCTAAAATTGCCCCTACCTCGTCCGGGTTTGAAAGCTGCTTTTCAATCTGCGCTATCGTTTCCTGCTCGGATTCCCCCTGCTCTATATTCGCCTCATACGCCCGCAGGTCGGTTTCCTTATACAGTTCATTGAGCCTTTTTGCAAGGCTGTCCGGCTCTGTCTTTTCTTTACCCTGCCCCGGAACTGGCTCTGGCTCCGGTTCCGGCAGGGACGGTGTTTCTGTTTCGGTTGGTATGGGGGAAATCAGACTGAATTTCCCGTCCCGGTAGTCCGTAAGGTCACGGTACACCTTCTGCATGAATGGATAACGGTTGTCATAATCTGCGGTATTATTAAGCACTTCCGCCATTATAGTCAAGATTTCTTCCACACGCTCCGGGATGTCAATCTGCGGCCGGATTGCCTTCACGCCTGCACGGTACTCCGAACCAGCCGGGTACGGGCGCACCACTTCCTCCGGCTGGTTGCGGTAGAAATGGTAGATTTCAGCCACAAGGACGCTCTTTTCATACTCCGGCAGGTACTCCATTTCTTTCTCTGTCATATACCGCCCTGCGGCAATCAGCTCGTCAATGCGTTTGGCTACCTTTCCCCATTTCAGCAGGATTTCCGTTTCACCCTTTGTGATCCGCATACCCTCGCTGCTGGCAAGCATGTCAATCCCGGTTCCTACAATTACCGGATAGGCACCCACATAGCCATACGCATCTTTGAGATAGTCTGCCTTTTGCTGGTTCGTGCGGTTTTTCAGAAAATAAACATAAATGCCGTATTTCCCCGGCTTCACATAACTGCTGGTCTTAATGACGGTATCAATGATTTCCTGCGAAAAAGAAAAAGCAGAGGTCTTTTCCTCTGCCAAATCTTCCAATAAGCTAAGCTGCCCTCCCACGGTCGGGAGCGGATTCATGGTGTCTTTCAGTTCCCCCAAAAGCCGCATACCCTCAAAATAGCCTGCGATTACGCCCCAGTCAAAGTAGGACTGCGAAGTGCGGGAAAGGTAGCTCCCCTCCCACATATGAAGCACGTTCTGGTAGGTCTTATAGCCGACACGCCTGCCATCCTCCAGCGTGATTTCCGTCTGCTCGTTGTTGAATATCCCCTTGATATACTCCGTGCGCTCTTTTTTGTCCTCATGGCTTTCAAAAAATGCCCGGATTTCCTCTTTGCCCGCTTTCAAATGCGGGGCAGACAAAAGCAGCGATTTGATGTCCTCATCCTTATGGAAAAAAGGAAAAGAGCTGTCCTCGCTGCTTCTGTCGTGCCATTCTAAAGTTTCCGCTGGCTTATCCTCTGTCTGCAAATCGCTTTCCGCCTGCGGCTCCTCGGACGTTAAGCGTAAACCAGTTCGCTCATCACGATTTCCTCCGCCGCCTGCCGGATGTTGTTCATCATCGAAAGCCACAACATCTGGTCTTTGGCTTTCAGTTCCTCCGTCACCTCCTGCGACTTCGCCATCTCCGCCACGATCTGCTCCATCCTGCCCTGCGCTTCCTCCTGCGTTTCCTTCAGGTGCTGGTTCAGCTTCCCTTGCGTCAGCAGGCTTAGGAATATCCCGTAATGCTGCTCCTTCAGGTAATTCCGGCGCAGTGAGCCGTACTTCCCAAGGTGTACTTCCGGTTCGTCCGGCACGGTGATGTCCGGCAGAAGGTAATCGCCCTGCTTGCTGTATGCTATCTCTCTCATAATCAAAACTCCTTTCCGAAGTGTTGTTTTTGTCTTTCTCGCTTTCATTATACCTGTCTGCATTTCCCCCGGCAAATGTGCGTTCCCTTCTTTTTTCCTCTTTTTGCAGTTTCAGGATGGTGTCGGAGATTTCCCCCAACGCCATTTCCGCCACGTCGCTGGTGGCTGTACCGAACAGGTTCACAAGCTCCGGCGTGTTAAAATCCGTGATACCCCGGAAATCATCTGTATCCAGATAGGTTCCCGTGTCTATGCCGCACCGCACCATTACCATGTAGGCAATACTGCTTAACAGCAGGCTCTTTGCCTGCACTTCCACGCTATACTCGTCCAGTTCCTCTAAAAAGCTGTCCCTGCGGTAATCTAAAATATCCTTTAAATAATCTGCGAGATTGTCATCCGCAGCATTTCCCGCCGCCTCCAGTATGGTTCCTGCAAAATCCAAGTTTTCCCCGGACACGCCAAAGGCATTTGCAAGGGTTTCCTGCACATCCTGCCTGTACTTCTCCCCTACCTCCCACAAAGGCACGGGGCGCACCAGACGGCGGTAGCGTCCCTCCTGCGTGTCGGAAATGTCAAAGTAGTGCTTTAAGCGCATGGTTTTCGCATTTTTGTCAATGACCACAATCCCTTTGGAGTCCCGCTTCACCCAACGCCCAAACTTCCTGTTCCAGTCCTCCATCTGTAAGACTGCGGTAGCGTCCGGACGCTGCACATGGACTAACAACTGCTCGTCAAAGGGCAGGCGGTAATTGCGGCAGGCAGAGTTTAAGAAAGCCATCCAGTTTTCCGGCGTTGCGGCCACTTCCTTTACGGCTTCTGCGTAAAGCTCTGTGATAATGTCAAATCTCTTTTTTGCCAATGTGTCTGCACCTGCCTTTCCCTCTATACCTCGCCGCCGCCCAAAAATGTGACGACCTTGTTTGCCTTTACCGCTTTCTGAATCCCGTTTATCATCACAATCTCCGCCACGGAAATACCAGGCAGTGCCAGAATGTCGTCCATCGTCATGGCAAGGATTGCCTTCTCATCGCTAAATCCCGCCTCCATCAGCTTTGAAAGGGAACGGACATATTTATTGTTTATCTGCGCCATAAAATTACCTACCTTTCCTTATGATTGTGCGTCTTTTTGCACATAGAGGGATACCCGGAGGGTGTTTCCATATTTTTGTTCTTTTGCGGCTCTGCCTGCACTGGCTCACAGGTTGCCCCGCTCCGCTCCATGCGCTCGGCAAATTCGCAGATATGGTATAAATTGCTGCCAATCTCGCTGTGGTACTCGTCGATAAACCTGCAAACCCGCTCATTCTTTTCGCCCCACCCGGTCGTAATGAGAATCTTTTCCCCGTCCGGGATGCGGAACAGCTCTTTGTAGTGCGGATCAATGAAGCGTATGCCCTGCCTTGCCTTTTTCATATGGCTGTCCAGCCATTCTTTTACATAGCAGAAACAGTAGAAATTATAGTCCCCTTTTACGGGGTTGCACCGTATCAGGTAGGCGTGTTTCTCTGTATCCACCCGGAAGCCGTACTCTGTGCCGCAATTCCCTAAAAATGCACTGCCGGGGCATTTCCCCGCATATGCGCTCATCTGGCTTCTGCCCTCCAAAAGCCCATACTCTTTTGAGCGCAGGGCGTTAATCACCTCATCAAATTCCGCCTGAAATTCTTCCGTTTTTAATGACTGCCTGTGGTCGTTCCATGTGGTGTGAAATTCATTCCCCCGGCTCCCAAAATCGCCACGGAGATACCCGATGCTCCCGGTCTGCCCCTGAATCTGCATACTCTGCCTGTAAGTGTATTTCTGTTCTTCCTGCTCCATTGCCCGGATTTCCATATCAGCGTTCCTCCCTTCCGCCTGCCTTTTTCTGTTTATGGGAGATGTCCTTTAAATATTTCCCATAGTCCACTGCGTCACGCAATACATCCTCCACGGATTTATAGCGGTCATCCCGCAGGTTCTTTTCCACCCATTCATATACCCGGCAATCAGAATGGAACACCGCCTTTGCAACCTCGTTCACCATGCGGAGAGAATTGTCGTCCCGGAAAAGCCGCACCAGTGCGTCGGACACTTTATTCCCGCCATTCTGCAACTGCACTTCTATGTCGGAATACGCTTTGAGATATACCTTTTCCGGTGGCTGCGTGATTCCAATGCTCCCCAGCACATCCGCCAATTCCGGCGTTGGGAACTGGATCACCGCACTGCTGTCCCCGTATTTTACGAATGCTTCCAGATGATACCCGCTGTCCGGGTTCCTCTGCGCCGCTTTTTCCTCCCTCTGCTCTAAATACAGAATTTCATCCATTGCCCGCTGGCATAAGTCTTTTGTCGCTTTTAAAAGGCTGTCCGTATAATGCCCCCAAAAGTAATCCGTCTGTCCCTTGCACTCCCATGTGACAAAGGAATTAGGGTTCTTCATGTTCACGCCCAAAACAAACTCCGCATTTCCCACGGGGATAGATGTTGTGATGACAAACCCCGCATTGGTTCTGAAACTGTCCATTTAACGCACCTCCATGTCTTTATTTTTATTCTGGTTCGGGGCTGCTTTCGCCGCCTCCTGTTTCTGAATTTTGGCAAAGCGTTCCTTTGCCCATTCCGGCAGGCATTCCGGCTTTACCTCGCCTGCAAGGTCATACCGCTCCCACCTTTCATGCTCGCCGGAATAAAGGGTGATACAGTAGCAGGCGCTCCCAAACGAACGCTCCCTTGCACCATTCCCGCCTGTCACTAAGATTAACTGGTGTTCCGCAGAACGGTACTCCGGCCTTAACGCCTCCGGCTTGACCGCCATTACTTTTCCTACGATGTCCCCGCACTGGAACGTGGGGATACACCTGTCCGCTGTGATTTTTTCCCTCGGCACATCCACTTTTTCCTGCTCCCCATGCACCTTTACGCATTGTGCCTTCACCCGGTCAGCAAACAGCTCCATAATCTCGGCGTAATCATCGCCCACCATGCACTCCTGATAGGATTCCATAATGCTGTTGCTGACATAAAAAGCGCAGAGATACGGCATTTCTGCCTTTTCATCCACACCGAATATGACTTCCTTGTCCCCGATCTGGATTCCCTGCGTAATCTCATAGCTTTCTACCATCCGCTTCTCTTTTTCATCGCTCATAGCCTTTCCTCCTCTCCTGCTGTGGCAGCTCGCCGTATTCCTGCAACTCATATTCACACGGGACATACAGCCTTCCATTTTCCACACACCGGAAAATATCGCAGGTTTTGTCCGGGGACGCCGCATAAAATCCTTCATGGCTGTATTCCGCTTTCTGCCCGTCCTTCCCATAGCAGTCTGACCGGAAAAAGCCAAACTCCAAATCCCTCTTAAGCCTGCGTGTAATCTGGTAAAAGTCCCCGTCTTTTTTCTCAAACTTCCTCACCGGGACAAAATGTTTCCCGCCATATGCAAAAGCCCTGTTATCCATGCGCCCCGTCCTCGCTTTCTTCCATGACTTTCTTTCCATATTCGGTAAAGGCATACCATGCCGTCCGGTCAAAGCGGCTCCCATTGTGTTCGCCCTGCACCAGAATCCCGGCTTTTTTCAGCCTGCCAATCCCGCACTTTACCATGCCCCTGCTGAGATAGGGCATATGGACGGTAAACGCCTTTTTGCTGCATCTCATCCATGTGTTCCCCTCATAGCAATGTCTATGGTGGAACTCGTTTTCTTTCACTTCCCTCCAGATATGCTCCAAAAGCAGGGCGGCGGTTATACCGAACCTCTCTGCCATCCCGGAATTAAATCTCTCTGCCATTCGAAAACCTCCTTTCCTCCGGTATGTAAAGGGCGGCTTACTGCCGCCCCCGTAATACTTCCTGCATAGATTCGCCTGAATTACCGCATGGGTTTGTTTTACCCTTTCTTCCTGCGAATTTTTAAGAATACCGCTGCAACCACGATAAATGCCACAAGCGCAATGCTGATTCCTGTCTTTGCTTTCATAATAACCTTAGTCCTCCTTCCTTTTCCTGCTCATTGCCGCCAGAACGCCGAACACACCGATTCCCGCCACGGATAAAGTGGATAAAGCAATCCACAACCCCACGTTGCTCTCATCGCCCGTCTTTGGCGTGGTGATAATCTCCACTGGCTTCTTCTCATTGGTCATGGCCGCTTTCACAACCTGCCCGTCCTCTTTGATTTCAAACGGGAACTCCCTTTCGTCAATCAGGTAGCCTTCCGGTGCGTCATATTCCTGATAGGTGTACTTGCCATAGCGGAGCGTAAAGGTGGCAAGCCCATCCTGATCGGTCACGCCCGTTGCAACTACATTCCCGTCCTCATCCTTAATGCGGAACTTTGCATTGGGGAGCAACTTCCCGTCGGATACGTCCGTCTTTGTCAGCTCCAGCTTTCCGGTGATCGGCTTGTTGATAAACCCAACGCCTGCCTCGTTCTCCACATCCACAATCTTCCCGTCCTCGTTTATCTCAAAGAAATAAGCATTTTCATCCAGCACAAACCCTTTTGGTGCGGTCTTTTCCTTTACAAAGTATCCGCCATATAAAAGCCCGTCCGTCTGGTAAATGCCTTCGGAGATTTCCGGGATTTCAGCAACCAGTGCGTCTTTCTTCGGGTTGAATTTCTGGTTTCCGTCTGTGTCCTGATACAGCTCAAAGACTGCGCCTGTCAGCTTGTTTGCCGGGTAGTCTGCGTCAACCTTTGTCAAACGGACGCTGCCGATAATCAGCTTATCCGTGATTTTAACCTCAATCACTTCTTCGTTTACCGTAACAGAAACATAATGCAGCGCTTCGTTCAGCACATACCCCTCCGGTGCCGCAATCTCCCGCACGATATAGGTTCCAAACGGCACGTCCTCAAAGGCAAATGCCCCGTCTGCGTCTGTTACGGACACCAGCAGTGCGGTATCTTCGGTAAATTCCTCCGTGCCTGCCGAAAACAGGCAGATGGTGGCATTTTCCAGCGGCTTGTCCTCCGTGTCCACTTTGATTCCCTCGATTCTTCCACGGAGCAGCTCATTTTCAATGGGTTCCCCGTCCTGCACATGAATGCTCACAAGCGCCGCATCCTGCCCCTGATAGGAGAACTCCACCGGGTACTTCTCATCGGAAAGGATATAGTGCTGGTCGGTGCATACCTCTTTCACATAATAACTGCCAAAAGGCAGGTCGCTGGCAAAAAATGCCATGCTGTCCGTGCTGCAGAACACAATCTCAATGAGTCCGTCTGCCGGGATGACGTCACCATTGGAAGCGGTCAAGTCCTCTGCGGCATACAGCCCAAAGGCTACGTTCTGGATTTCCCCTTTGTTCCCAATGCCAAAGGCTTCGTCCTGCTCCAGTGCTTTTGTTAAGTCAACCGTCACTTTCTGGCGCTCATTGTAAAAGGCGGTGTCGGTTTCCGTCACGGAAACTTCCTGCCCCGCATAGACCAGCTCGATTTCATGGGCTTCGATATTCAGCACACATCCATCGGGTGCGGTCACTTCCACGACTTTATATTTTCCCAGATACAGCTCTTTCGTCTCTGCGTTCCCGTCCTCATCGGTGGTGACGGTATCCACGACTTCCCCTGCGCCTGCCCGCACAGTTCCGTCCTGCGTCACAATGTCCTCTGCGGCGATGATTTCATATACCGCCCCCACTTTCCCGGTCACTTCATAGACCGGGGTATAGATGCTGCCGTCCTCGGTTAAATCCCCGTCTTTGTCGATGAAGCCGTCACCGGAAACCTGCACGCCTGCAAATTCCTCGGCGGTCTTTGACACAAGGATTTTTCCTTTCTGCGGCACGTTCTTCTGCTCCGTCACCACAACGGTAACGCCGCTTTCCTCGGTGGAGTTTTCCTGCGCCACGGTGAACGGGATGGGCGTGGAATCCAGCACATAGCCATAGGGAGCCTGCACCTCAACCATTGTGTACTCCCCAAAAGGCAGCTCCTCCGGCGTAATCAGGTATCCATCTGCCCCGGTGTAGAACGTATCCAGCGTTGTCACTTCCGGGTAGGTGTACTTCATGGTGACAAGCTCCCCTGCGCTGTCATAAATCTGGTAGCCTGCGCCTGCAAGGGGGATGGTGTTCCCGGTTTCAGCGTCTTTCTTCACAATCTTGATATAGGACGCAAACGGCCTGTTGTTGATCAGGTAACGGTATGCCTCCCCGTCTTTGCTGACATACACGTCAAAATCCTTCATCAGCTCGCTGCCTTCCCAACCTTTGGTCTGGTGGACGGTGTAAACGCCATAAGGCAGGTCTTTTGTTTCCGCATAGCCGTACTCATCGCATACCAGCGTGTCACGCTCGCTCTCTTTTGCATTGTCAAAACTTCCGGAACGCTTCAAATATACCTGGAATTCTGCGCCTTCCTCCGGCGTTTCAATCTGTGTGCTTCCGTCATCGGTGTGCTTGATGATGGAAATGCGCCCTTTGATGACCTGCTCCGTCACGTCATTGGACGTGGTGTTCAACTCAATGGTGTAATTCTCCGGCTCCGCCCCTACATGGTGTACGGTTTCATCCAAAAGATAACCCTCAGATGGCGTAATCTCCCGGACACTCCAGTTATTGCCGCAGATATAATACTTTGTAGTAAATTTCCCCTCGCTGTCGGTGGTATAGGTATCGATCAGGGTGTCCCCGTCATAAATGCCATACACTGCGCCCGCCAGCGTTGCGTCACCCTGCGGCTCCCCGGTTTCCTTATCTGTTTTTGTCACGTTGACACGGAACTTCTTTAAGATGTTAGTCACGGTTGCGCTGGTGACTTCCTTCCACTTGATTGCAACACTCTGCTTCTCCGGGATGACATAGCGGACTGCGGTGTCCACTTCCTCAAGGGTGTATGGTGTGGAGCCGGAAATGAGGATGTTAGAGAACATAGCGACACCGTTCCTGTCGGTCACTGCATACTCATCTACCGTTGCGCCGGAGAGGGAAGTCCCGTATAAATGGAACCTCACGCCCTCCACCAGATTGTCCTCGGAGCCTTTGATTACTTTCAAATCCCCACGCTTTAAGATGTTGGAGAATTCCACCTTTGCGGTCTGCCCGCCTGCAACGGTCACTTTCTGCGATTTCTGCGGCTCATAGCGATCCTCTGTCAGTTCGGTCACGGTGTAGGTTCCCGGATTCAGGTTCTCCACCTTAATCTT
Organism: Clostridia bacterium; assembly: GCA_910574475.1. GTDB lineage: Bacteria > Bacillota > Clostridia > Lachnospirales > Lachnospiraceae > Laedolimicola. The sequence goes on from CAJTAT010000028.1 coordinate 16,870, forward strand.
TCCATTCTTCCCCGTAACCACGGTCTTGTTGATTCCGTTGCCCGTAATCTGGAACCTTAAACCCTCCACAATCCCGTCCTCGGACGTTTTCACAATCTGCACATGGCCGTATGGGATTTTCACGCTCAGGTACACCGTGATGTCGGCTGCGCTCTCCACGCCCACCACGACGTCCTGCAAAGACGCATCGCCATAGGCTACAAGGGTTCCGCTGACTGCCGGGCTTCTCTTGGTTGCGGATAAAAGCACGTCCTCCGTCACCGCCTTTTTGGAACTGATGGTGAGCGTATTCCCGGACGCACTCACGGACACGCTGCTGTTGGATGAGGTGAAGTTATATTTTGATAAAACCCCGTTCGTATCCGTCAATTTCACAACGTATTTATCCCCGTCCCATGAAAGCTCCTTTACAACTGCGTTCCTGTCGGTAGACGCAAAGCTGGGGATTGTCCCGTGTTCCTGCATCCCCGCCACAATCTGGCTGTACGCTGCGGACACACCGTCGTTTGCCCCGTTTGCGCAGATGCTGTTATAAAACTTGCCATCTGTCTGGTTATACGGGGCATTGGCGTTCCTGCACCCGGTCACGATCTCCCATATGACCATCTGCGTGGCAACCACCTTTTCATCCTCGGAACCGGGAAGGCTCCCCATGCTGCCCTGCGAACCGTACAAAAGTGCAAGGTTCACGGCGTCCCTCTGGCTCCCGCTTAAGGCGTTCCATGTTTCGGACGCATTTGCCTGCAATGTGTTCCCGGTATGCAGCGACACGCCCGGCTGGATACAGAAGGCAGGCTCCCCGTCCGCATAGATACGGGTTCTTGCCTCCCCCGCCTCTCCGCATACCCTCCCGTCGTGGGTGACAGTCTGCTGGTAACGGATGGCGTTGCCTGCCCCGTCATGGCAGTACGCAAAGGTAATCTTCGCTGTTTGCGACGCCGCCGTCACGTTCATGGACGGAAGCACGGAAACAATGGATGCCGCCGCCATCATCAGGGCAAGCCCTCTTTTCAATCTTTCTTTTAACTTCTTCAATCTTTCTTTTAACTTCTTCAATCTACTTACCTCCATTTTATTTTTGGCATAAAAAAATCCCTGCGGTATGCAGGGTTGGTAAACTGCTGGTTCTGCTGTGCCAGCCAGAAAAAGGATAGCCACCGGCTCCTTATTGTTTTTTCGGCTGGTATTCGGCTGGTAACAAAAAAGGGGTAGGGTGTGGGAAGGGGGAAACGGTGAAAAAGGCTATCCGCAAAAGGGCATAGTTGCCCCACGGTGGAAAGCCTCAATGTTACCGTTCCCTGTCCTTGCTCCGCTCCCGTTTCCGGTACAGCTCCAATGCCTTTACAATCGTATCTTCCATCTGTTTCGCAGGCGTCCCCGGTGAAAAATATCTGCTGATACGCTCTTTTGGCATACGAAACTGTTCCTTCTGGTTCCCCTTTTCCTCTGATAAAATAGAGAGGATGACGTCCTCATTCAGCCTCCCTTCGTCTGCAAATTTACGCATTTTAATCGCCTGCGCATGGCTCGGTGTGCAGTCCTCTAACTGCATGGTGTCAAGCAGGACTGTCTGTTGCTCTTTCGGCAGGTAAGACAACTCTACCGCTGGACGTATGGCGATTTTACCGCTGTCAACCATATCCAGTATCGGTGTGATTAGCTCGGTTAAACGGATATATCGCTGAATTTGGGTATTGCTGTCTGGTGATTTCTCTGCCAAAAGCTCTCTTGACGTTTTTCCCAACTTCTGTCCCAGTGGGACAGAAGTTAAATCAGTACGCTGTCCCTGCCTATTCATAGCCGCTAATTTCATCTTGTAGGCAAACGCTTTTTCTGACGGTAGTATCTGCTCCCTTTGCAGGTTGTAGGCTAAGACTATAGCGCCTTGCTATGTCTCCATAGCAGGTTTCCATAGCCTCGCCCCAGAACCGTACTTACACCTCTCGATGTATACGGCTCCCCATCTATCATAGTCTTTCAGTTATTTGTTATTGTGGCATAACAGTCTGGGCAGACTGCAAGCGTTTTCCTACGCTTAGCCAACATCAGTTTGTTCCATTCACTATCCGCTTTAATTGATTTCAATGATTTTATATGGTGCATACGAATATCCTCGGTGCGACTTCCACATAGTTCGCAGACACCATTTTTAATCCTTGTCCGCAGATAATTAGGATTGTCATATTTTATATAAGCTGGTAGTAAATCCGGGTCATATCTACAGGCTGATTTCTTTCTTTTAAAGCCACCATGATAGAATTCACAATATTTCATTCCGTCTTTCGTGCTATATGGAACCATAAAGATTCCATTATGCCTGTATTTTCTCTGTATCTTGTAAACACTCCTGTGATATTTTAGTCCAAAGGTCTTGTACATGCTGTATTCCAAAATGAATGCGAAATTTTTAATAACCGTCGCATTGTTAGCAATGGAATAATAATTGTACATACCACGTATTTCTGCATTTACCTGTGACACAATCTCCACATCGGTCATATGAATCATATTCCCTCTGTGGCGAGAATCCCATATTTCTTTACCGTTAGCGTCATAGCGGATACTCAATGCCCCGTATTCCAAAAGCTTGTTCTGCCACTTATCTTTTGGTGCATATAGCTTTATCGTTCCTGATTGTGTTTTCCTTAATTGGTTCTTAGAATCGTACATAAGTGCCGGCTTTTTTGCCGTCGTGATGTCATATCCAAGAAAACGTGCTTTATCTTGTCCATGTGTGATTTTTGTTTTTGAATCAGACATTTCAAGATGAAGGATTGTTTTCAAGAATATATGGAATTTTTCCTTGATTTTTGCCGCATCTTCATGGGAACCAATAACACCTATCAGAAAATCATCTGCATATCTGCAATAGAATAATCTCTTATAATTTTGGTTGCATGCCTTCTTACTCGGTACACTGTGCATGTTCGCCTGTGCTTCTTTTTGTAATTTCAGAGCTTCCTTTCTTTCCTGTTCTCCCCATTCCGTCCAGTATCTACGATTTCTTCTTCTGATATAGTAGAGCTTACTTGCCGCCCTCTGGTATTCAAGGCTATATAGTGAATCTCCTTTATCGAAACCGTCCTTTAGCTGTTCTGCAAACTCGTCCATCTTTGAAAGATAAATATTTGCAAGAACCGGACTTGCCCCGGAACCTTGCGGAGTGCCGGAATAACTGCAATGATAGTGCCACTGCTCCATATATCCAGCCTTCAGCATTTTCCATATCAGTGACAGAAAGTTCTCATCCTCAATCCGTTCCCTTAAAATTTCCACCATAATATGATGGTCAAAGCTGTCAAAGCAAGCGTGTATATCTCCCTCGACAAACCATGTCACTCCCGTGAATTGGTTTTGAATCTGTTGGAGAGCCGTGTGACAACTTCGATTAGGTCTGAATCCATGTGAAGATTTTGAAAATGTTGGCTCATAGATGCTTTCAAGAATCATTTTGACAATCTCTTGCACCAACTTATCTTCTGTGGATGGGATTCCCAGCGGACGCTTTTTGGTACTGTTCTTTTTGTCGATATATACACGCCTTGCCGGGTTCGGTTGATAACTAAAATCTTTCAGGCTTTCAATAAGTGCGTTTATCCTGCGCTCACTCATGCCATCCAGACTTTTTCCGTCTACACCTGATGTCATACTTCCCTGCGACTGACTAATATTTTTGTACGCGAGAAGGTAGAACTCCGGGTTATACAGATTTCTGTACAGTCTTTGGAACTTGTACTGTTTGTTGCTTGCTTTTTCTGAAAGACTTTTCAATACATTTACTGGTTCTCTCAATGTCTCACACATCCTTCCTGTTTTTGTATTGAACGATAGACTGCCGTCCTTCGCCATGTGGGCGTTATTATTCGCTTCCGTTTTTACGGCTATCCCTGTCAATCCAGGGTCCCCAAACTACTACGACGGCTCCGTTACCATGCTGAATATTCAGCGTCATCTCTCTTGGTTTTTACGCTTGAGATTTGTCCCCTTTCGGCATTACGCATAGCCATAGCTGGCATTTCAGTTTAGGTAATCCCCGTTTAGGTCATTACGATGAGATTTGTTCTGTTGTCGGATGGGATTTTCGTCATTTACCATTGCTGATGGTCGGCTTGTTCAGAATATCCTGCGGTTTGCAGACAGCAAAATACAACCCGCCTGAACACCAACGTATCATCTTCCATTTCGTTGGGGAGATGGTTAGCCCCAGCCTCTGACTGTCCTTTAGGCAGTATAGCTTTCTTCCTCATACAGAACCTTTCGTCTCGACACTCAGTCGCAGCTTGGAAGTTTCACTGACTTGTGCCTTTACAAACGTGCTGTTGTCCCCGTTGTGTTTCCACGCAAGGTTAGTTGTTGACGATAGGCTGTGCATTTCTGCACTTGATATTTTTACCTATTGCATTCTCACTGCAATATCTATAATGACCCACGTCGCATGAGTGCCCAACTCATGCGCCTTACGGGCGCACGGAATCTACCATAATTATAATGGCTTCATCATCTGTGAGGTTACGGACAATGCACGGTATCTCCTTTTTTTCTGCAAGCTCGCTTGCCATTTTACGCCTGTGTCCGGCTATCATTTCATAACCGCCCTCCGGCTTTTCCCTGACAAGGGCAGGCACCAGAACGCCATACTGCTTTACGCTCTCCGCCATATCCGCCATGCTTTCATCCATCTTCACCTTAAACGGGTGGTTGGGAAAATCGCTGATTTCCTCTAATGGGATTTCCCTGACGGATTCCCGGCTTTCGTTGTCCCGTTCCTCCTGCGTGCTGAACAGGTCAGCGGCTGAGGGAAGCGGCATTTTTATCTCTTTCGCCACTGCGTATCACCTCCCTCGTAAATGCTCCATACGCCTTTGCCGCCGCACCGTTCCTGTCATAGCTGTAAATGCTCTGCCCTGCGGCGCTGGTTTCCGCCGCTTTCACCGCAACGGGGATGACCGTCTGGTACACTTTGATTACCCTCCCATAATTCTGCCTTAGATTGTCGGCTGTGGCACGGGCAAGGTTTGTCCGCATATCTGCCAGCGTCAATAACACGCCATCTACCTTTAGTCCGGGGTTAATCTGCCTCTGTACCTTTCCTATGGTTTTCATAAGCTGTGTCATTCCCTTTAAGGGCAGATAATGCGCCTGCACCGGGACAATCACGCTGTCCGCCGCCGCAAGCGCATTGATGGTGAGCATACCCAAGCTCGGCATACAGTCAATCAGGATATAGTCATAATCCTTTTTCAACCCGCTAAGATAGGATTTCATGGTGAACTCCCTGCTCATGGCGTTTACAAGCATGATTTCCATGCCTGACAGCTCGATATTCGCCGGAATCAGGTCTACACCCTCGTCATGGCGTAAAATCCCTTCGCCCACTTCCATCGGTTCGTCACGGATAATCTTTTCCATCTGCGTTGCCAGCGTGACAGAAAGATTGTCCTGGTCTGCCCAACCCAAAGAGGTTGTCAAGTCCCCCTGCGGATCGGCATCCACAAGCAGCACCCTCTTTCCCTCATTTGCAAGCCCTATCCCTAAGTTTACGGCAGTCGTGGTCTTGCCCGTCCCGCCTTTCTGGTTTGCAAGGGCGATTACCTTACATTTAGACATCACGGTTTACCTCCTTTCCTGAAAAATTTAATAGCCACTCCGCATAAGACAGAATGGCTATGTATGGGTTTTGGGCAATAAAAAAACCGACTGGTTCTCGTTTGAAAACCAATCGGCTATGTATAATTAACATCTTTCACTTAAATTTGAATTATACCTCTCACTCTATCTAAAATCAATTTATCAGATTCATTTAAACCCTCTTCTTTTCCTATAAAAATTTCTATCGCATCTTCAGCCATTCTTACATTTGGGATTGTATACAAATCTCTATCCTGATTCTCTACTCCATAAATTATTTTTTTAACCTCCTCATACTTTCTCATACAACACTGCTTATATTTTTTCCCACTACCACAAATGCACTTACTATTTCTTCCAACTTTCCCCTTAATTTTAAGTATATAATCATCTATATAATGGATTGAATTTTCATTCATATCCCTATCATTTTTATACAAAAAAACCTCTCGCTTAGAAACATAATCTTTTACCGTTCCATCATTATATAACATCATTGTTTTTGTCGGACTATATAATGTTATTTTCTCTAACATATCAAAAGCTTCCTGCTTCTTAGCAATGCACTTTACATAGGAATTTTGATAAATCACATTATTTATTTCTGCCACATCAATATCACCAAGCACACAAAATTTTTCTTTTGATATATAATTAGGTTTCTTCCCATGATAGAAAACAACATAATATTTTGCACTCAATGGCAATAATATCATAGTATCTTTCATTCCAATTTGTCGATTTGATGCGTTACTAAATTTATTTTTATAGGAAAGTGCCACTGTGGAAATATATTGATCGCTTAATAAAAACCTTTCTTTCTCATCTACTATTACAGCACTTTCATAAAATTTAGAAATTGTTTCACACAGTCCCCATAAATATCTTCCATTAAAAATATTTAATATCATTCTTTCTACTCTATCCAATTTTGGATTTTCAGAGGAAAAAGAATATTCATACAAAAGTGCGCCACTTCTAAAATAGAAAATCATAAAAATTGGCAACATTTCCTTTACTCTTAAAATGAACTGGCTGTAATTTATTCGAGATAAATTCTCTTTTTCTATTTTAGCAATACAACTATCAATCTTTGGAATATATACATCCTCTATATCAGAAAATAATTTTTCAAGATAATTTGTACTTAACTTCGGATGTTCATATACAAAATTTTGTGCCATTGTCTTATTATAGTTTTTTTTAGACAAATTATCTTTCTCTATAAATAATTCATACACTTTATTTTTTGTATCCGCAAATTGTTTCTGTATTCCTCTTGATACATAATGCTGATTTCTTGTTATTTGGTCACTCTTACTCATAATTTCATCTCCAATCGGGAAACAACATATCTCTCTATTACAAAAAAATTTTAAAAATCTACAGAATACTTATATAACAAAAACAGTATACCAGAAAATCCCACCTTGTAAAAGACAGGATTCGCCTTAATTAACTTGCAAATATCTGTTTTAAAATATGTTATGTAGGGAAAACAAAAACCCCATACAGATATGTATGAGGTCTTGACGGATAGCACGAACAATTTCTGTGCATCCCGTAGATATGTATTGATAAGTATTTGTTTTCGGTTCACAATCGCATTGCGCATGGAACCTTGCTTTTTTTATTTTTTAAATGAAATGATTGATAACAAAAAATCCTGCAAACGCTGATGTTTACAGGACTTTTCAAGCTCCCCGAGTTGGGCTCGAACCAACAACCCCACGGTTAACAGCCGTGTGCTCTACCATTGAGCTATCGAGGATTATTCTCTTTCCTTTATGAAGTATCTCCTTTTTGAGATTTACTTATACCATCAAAACTATATACCAAACAATCCTATCCTTCTTCCTATGACTTTGCGTAGTTACTTTCTCTTCTAGAAACGAAAACGGTCACTTCGAATCCGCTTCGCTCCTTCTCAGTGCATTTGCTCCGCAAATGACTCGGATGAAAACTCCGTTTCCCTCCTACCGCTTTCTACGCTTTAGGTCAAGCCCTCGACCGATTAGTAGCAGTCAGCTCCATACATTACTGCACTTCCACCTCTGCCCTATCTACCTTGTCGTCTTCAAGGGGTCTTACTTCTT
>CAJTAT010000029.1 GCA_910574475.1 Clostridia bacterium
TCTGCGTTTTTACAGTGAAGAACGTCCGCAGGACAGATACCACTGTAAGACGCCGTCAGAAGTACGAGAGGAAGCGTTGGCAAGTGATGCGCCCATAGAATATCCGATTCCTGAAAATAAACGAATCATGAAATATAAAGAGAAATGGTGTGCATAGAAAAATGCCTGCACTCCCAAATAAAATGCAGGCATCATCCGCACTAAATTTTAGATATTTGTCCTGTCTACTTGACAAGGGGCATATCACAGAGGTATTTTCACACGCCTATTCATACACGGCGGCTTTTGAGAGATCAAAGCCGCCGTTTCTTTCATTAAAGAAGCGAGAATCTTTGCCTAAAGAGATATGGCGGCTAAAGGAGTTGCCGCCATGAAATGCAAACTGTATCAACAAAATTCATCGGTGATTGATTTGTTAAAAAAACCCTGTCTTGTGGAACGGGATTTTCTGCCTATGAGTATGAACACACATATCATTTAGTATGTCTTAATAACTCGCATTACTCAAATACCTATGCGCTTTCTGCTGCATGGGTATTTGCTGTAATAATCCCCTACTGGGAAGAAAGGGGGTGAGTGAAAATGAGATATTCTGAACAGTTCATGGAGCATATCGAATATGCGTTTCATGCGTTCTGTAAGATTGTCCTGCGCCATGAAGCTATGAACGCATGGCGGGATTTGAAGCGGAAAGAGGAACGGGAAATATCCCTTGACTATCTGATGTCAGAGAAATATTTTGAACCGTCTGCTATGGACAGCTACTTTGAAAAACAGGACAAGCCGACGGTATTTCTTGTGTTGGGAAAGGAAGTTGTTGTTGATGATGAACGGTTAGCAACGGCATTATCAAGATTACCGGAATTAAGACGGGAAGTTCTGTTGCTTTATTACTTCATTGGCTATCGTGATGAAGCAATCGGCAGATTGTACGGACGTTGCAGGAGTTCGATAAACCGCAGAAGAAATGTTGCGCTGAAACAGTTTCGGAAAGAATGGGAGGGATTGAAACATGAGGAACAAAAAACTGATACCCTTTGAGATAATCGAAAAAGCCGTTGCCGGAGAGCCGGAAGCGGTAGACGCAGTATTGCGGTATTACAACGCACATATTAAATACCTGTCTATGTATAAGGGGCATATCAATGACGATACTCAGGACAGGCTAAAAGCAAGATTAACAGAATCCATATTGAAATTTCGGTTCGACAGGTAGGTAGCAAAGACGGGAGATATGCTTACAAATATACCGATACTTTTGGTAAAGTGCAATTTGTCTATGCGTGGAAGTTAGTGCCTACGGACAAGACCCCTGCCGGGAAGCGTGACGACATATCCCTTAGAGAAAAGGAAAAAGAGATACAGAAAGACCTTGACGACGGGATAGACACAATCGGAAAGAAAATGACCGTCTGCGAGCTTTACGCAAAGCAGAACCGCCACCGGGGGAACGTAAGGCACAACACCACAAAGGGGCGCGAACGGCTGATGAAGCTGCTGGAAGCGGATAAACTTGGTTCCTGCCCCATTGACAGTGTGAAGCTGTCCGACACGAAAGAATGGGCGTTGCGCATGAAAGAAAAGGGAATATCCTACAAGACCATAAGCAACGACAAGCGTTCTCTGAAAGCTGCTTTTTACACAGCGATACAGGACGACTGTATAAGGAAAAATCCCTTTGACTTCCAGCTAAACACCGTGATCGAGGACGACACAGAGCCGAAAGTACCCCTCACAGGAGAACAGGAAGAAAGCCTTTTATCCTTTATGCAAAGTGATAGCGTCTATCAGAAATACCATGACGAGGTTATCATACTGCTGGGGACGGGGCTTAGGATTTCCGAACTCTGCGGACTGACTGACACCGACCTTGACTTTGAAAACCGGGTAATCAATGTAGACCACCAGCTTTTACGGAGCGCGGAAACAGGCTACTACATAGAGAAGCCCAAAACACAGAGCGGTATCAGACAAATTCCAATGAGTGAAAAAGTGTATGAAGCGTTGGGGCGCGTGTTGGAGAACCGCAAAGGAACGAAACTGATCACCGTTGACGGTTACAGCAGTTTCCTTTTCCTCAACCGGGACGGTTGCCCGAAAACGAATGTGAACTATGCTACCATGTTCCGGGGGCTTGCAAAGAAGTACAACAAGTGCCATGAGGAAGCGTTACCCAAAGTAATGACACCCCACACCCTGCGCCATACATTCTGCACCAATTTAGCCAATGCTGGCATGAACCCGAAAGCGTTACAGTATATCATGGGACATTCCAACATCACCATGACGCTGAACTATTACGCACACGCAACATTCGCTTCCGCAAGGGCTGAAATGGAAAGGCTGATTGCCGCATAGGCGCGGGCAGAATTTACTACTTTTTTACTACCGCCCAGAGGGAAAACCTAAAGGTTTATGAGGGTATATGTGAACTTCTCCCCATATCTAAACTGCCGGAAAAGCCCGAAAATACAGGCTATTCCGACATATAAGAATTTCTAAAGAGATAATCTAATTTTACCAATAATTTTCTGCAAAAATTTTGAATAAACGACTATCTGACATCATTCCACCTCCCAAAATAAGAATATCATAAAAATCCTGACATGTCTTGACAAGTTTTTTCGGTTTCTTGCATCCTTACTGTACATGAGCATCTACCCACTGTTTGCCGCAGACCACTCCCGCCTGTTATTGTGTCCGTATTAAATTTCGTCCAGAAAGACTTGTTCCCCCTCCCTTTTTATGTTACTATGATAAACGAAAACCCGGAGGTGGCTGATTTGAAGTGGAAGAAATATACCTTAAAGACTACAGTAGAAGCAGAAGATATCGTCAGCAATATGCTGATGGAAGCTGGAATTGAGGGAATCGAAATAGAAGATAAGGTCCCCCTCTCGGATAGGGATAAGCAGCAAATGTTTGTAGATATCCTGCCGGACATGCCGGAGGACGACGGTGTGGCATATGTCAGCTTTTATCTGGAACCTGAGACAGATCAGGAAAGAATGTTGTCCAGAGTGCGCTTAGGCCTTCAAGAGATTCAGACCTGGGGGCTTGATATTGGTGATGGCGGGATTACTGTCTCTGAGACAGAAGACAAAGACTGGATCAATAATTGGAAAGAATATTTCCATCAGTTTTATGTGGATGATATCTTGATCAAACCTTCCTGGGAAGAAGTAAAGCCAGAGGATGGGGACAAAATGCTGATTCAGATTGATCCGGGGACAGCCTTCGGTACGGGAATGCATGAGACGACCCAGCTTGCCATTCGACAGCTTCGCAAATATCTTACAAAAGAGACGGCGCTCCTGGATGTGGGAACAGGAAGCGGGATACTGTCTGTCATCAGCCTGAAGCTGGGAGCAAAAAAAGCAGTGGGAACGGATCTTGACCCTTGCGCTCTGGAAGCTGTGAGAGAAAACATGACCGTGAATGGCATTGACCCTTCCTCTTTTGAGATGACGATTGGAAATATTATTGAGGACAGGCAGATTCAGGACTGGGCAGGATATGAGTGTTATGATATTGTAGTGGCAAATATTCTGGCAGAGGTTCTCGTGCCCTTGACTCCGGTGATTTTGGCACAGCTAAAGCCGGGGGGAATCTATATTACATCTGGGATTATTGACGATAAAGAAGAGCTGGTCGTGAAAACGATAGAAAACTGTGGGCTGAAAGTCCTGGAAGTCACTTACCAGGGCGAGTGGGTCTGCGTGACGGCCAGAAAGGAAGCTTAATATGCATCGGTTTTTTGCAGAGCCCTCCCAAATTGGAGAAAAAGAAATAAGGCTGACTGGAACAGATGTGAATCATATCCGTAATGTGCTGCGCATGCGTGCAGGGGATGAGATTTTGATAAGCGACGGAATGGGAACAGATTATCGCTGTGTCCTAAAAGACATAGAAGGAGATTCCATTCAGGCAGGCATTTGCTGGGTTCTTAATGGCAATGCAGAGCTGCCCTCCAGGATTACCCTGTATCAGGGGCTTCCCAAAGGGGACAAAATGGAGCTTATTGTACAAAAATGTGTGGAGCTGGGAGTAAGCAAAATCGTTCCAGTGACCACCAGGAGAACCGTCGTTAAGCTGGATGCAAAAAAGGAACAGGCAAAAAGAAAGCGTTGGATGGGTATCTCTGAGAGCGCAGCGAAGCAGTCAGGCCGTGGGATAATTCCAGAGATCACAGAAATGAAGAGCTTTTCACAGGCTCTGGAGGATGCAAAAGAGCTGGATATCTGCCTGATTCCCTATGAACTGGCCAAGGACATGAATCATACCCGGGAGATTTTTTCATCTGTAAAGCCAGGGGAATCCATTGGAATTTTTATTGGGCCAGAGGGTGGATTTGAGGGAGATGAGATAGAAGGAGCCATTACTATAGGAGCGAAGCCTATTACTCTGGGCAGGCGTATACTGAGGACAGAGACAGCAGGGATGGCTGTACTGTCTATGCTGGCGTATCTTTTGGAGGAATCTTCTCCCTGTTGAAGTAAGGAAGGGGAACAAACTGTGGAGATCTATTTGGATAATTCTGCCACTACCAAATGCTTTAAAGATGTGGCAGAATTGATGTGTCGGGTTATGGAAGCGGAATATGGGAATCCTTCCTCTATGCATAGAAAAGGTGTGGAGGCAGAGGCCTATATCCGGGATGCAAAAAAGATCATTTCCAAAAATCTAAAGGTCAGTGAAAAGGAGCTATACTTTACTTCCGGTGGAACAGAGAGTGATAATCTGGCTTTGATCGGTTGCGCCTATGCCAATCAGAGGGCAGGAAAGCATCTGATTACCACTTCCATTGAGCACCCGGCTGTGTTAAATACCATGAAGCATTTGGAGGAGCAGGGATTTCGTGTCACCTACCTCCCGGTGGATTCTTACGGAGTAGTAAATCTGTCGGAGCTGGAGGCGGCCATCTGTGAAGATACTATTCTTGTATCTGTTATGTATCTGAACAATGAAATAGGTTCCGTACAGCCCATAGAAGAGATAGGGGCTTTATTAAAAAACAGAGAAAAGCCCATACTCTTTCATGTAGATGCTGTGCAAGCTTATGGAAAATACAGAATTTACCCTAAGAAATTAAAAATAGATCTCATGTCTGTCAGCGGTCATAAGATTCACGGACCGAAAGGCGTGGGGCTTCTCTATGTGGGAGAGAAGGTCAAAATACGACCGATTCTCTTTGGGGGCGGTCAGCAAAAGGATCTGCGTTCTGGTACAGAAAACGTGCCAGGCATTGCGGGCCTGGGGGAGGCTGTTCGGGAGATTTATCTGAATTTTGAAGAAAAAATAGAGAGAATGTATGCTCTAAAAGAAGAGTTTATCCAGGGAATCCTTGCCTTAGAGGGGACAAAAGTCAATGGACACCAGGGAAGAGACGCTGCCCCCCACATTGTGAGCGTCAGCTTTGCAGGGGTGCGCAGCGAAGTGCTTCTCCATGCATTGGAGGATAAGGGGATCTATGTTTCATCAGGGTCTGCCTGTGCGTCCAATCACCCGGCAGTCAGCAGTACTTTGAAAGCCATTGGAGTAAAAAGAGAACTGTTAGAGTCTACCCTTCGATTTAGCTTTAGTGAATTTACCACAGAGGAGGAGCTGACAGCTTGTCTGGAGGCCCTGAAAGAACTGCTTCCGGTACTGCGGAAGTTTACCCGACATTGATGAGCGTGGGTTCGAAAAGAGGAGTGTGAGAGGAATGTTTCAGGCATTTTTGATCAAATATGGAGAAATTGGTATTAAAGGTAAGAATCGATACCTGTTTGAAGATGCATTGGTGGCCCAGATTCGCCATGCCTTAAAAGGTGTGGAGGGAACCTTTCAGGTGACAAAGGAGCAGGGGCGTATCTACGTAGAGGCTGAGGGTTCCTTTGACTATGAAGAGGCCGTGGAATCTATGGGGCGCGTCTTTGGAATCGTTGGAATCTGTCCAGTGGTGATTTTGGAGGACGAGGGATTTGAACGCTTAGCAGAAGAGGTTGTTACTTATTTAAAAGAGCACTACGGGGATTGCAAAAAGACTTTTAAAGTGCACGCAAAACGTGCCAAAAAGACATACCCAAAGGAATCTATGGAAATCAATGCGGAGCTGGGAGGACGGATTCTGGAGCAATTTCCAGAGATGAAAGTGGATGTCCATCATCCAGAACTGATGCTATATGTGGAGATCCGAGAGAGGATTTACCTGTACTCTGAGATTATTCCAGGCCTGGGAGGCATGCCTGTAGGCACCAACGGCAAATCTATGCTTTTGCTCTCCGGCGGAATCGACAGCCCGGTTGCCGGATATATGGTGGCAAAGCGGGGAGTGAAGATTGATGCTGTGTACTTTCATGCGCCTCCTTACACCAGTGAACGTGCAAAACAAAAGGTGGTGGATCTGGCGGCCAAGGTGGCACGCTATGCGGGACCTGTCTATCTTTACGTGGTGAATTTTACAGATATCCAGCTTTACATTTATGAGAAATGCCCTCATGATGAGCTGACAATCATTATGCGCCGTTATATGATGCGGATTGCAGAGCGGATTGCCCAGAAGACGGGCTGTCTGGGATTGATTACGGGAGAGAGTATCGGGCAGGTGGCCAGCCAGACCGTACAGAGCCTGGCAGCTACCAACGAGGTCTGCACCATGCCTGTATTTCGACCGTTGATTGCCTTTGACAAAGAAGATATTGTGACTATTTCAAAGAAAATAGACACTTATGAGACTTCCATCCAACCTTTCGAGGACTGCTGCACTATTTTTGTGGCAAAGCATCCTGTGACAAAGCCAAATATCAATGTGATTAAGCGCTCTGAGACAAAGCTTGAGGAAAAGATAGACGCTATGGTAGATGAGGCCATTGAGACTGCGGAGCTGATTGTGGTGGGGTGAGTCCTGTTAGCAACTAATTTCTATGTGCGCGCTTGCGCGTAAAAGGACCTGCCCTGAGGCAGGTCCCAAGTATGAGTATGCTGTATGAACCAAGATTATTCAACAATGTAAGGCTTTAAGACATTGAGCACTGCTTCCAGCTCGTCTTCTGTGTGGATATTCAGATCAATTGGCTTGGATAGATCTAAGCTGAAAATCCCCATGATGGATTTTGCATCAATGACATACCGCCCAGAGACTAAATCAAAGTCTACATTAAATTTTGTGATTTCATTTACAAAGGATTTAACTTTTTCAATCGAGTTCAAGCATATTTTAACTGTCTTCATGGTAATGACCTCCTAATAATCAGATTAACTTGATCTTAATACGGAGGCTTGTAAAAGTCAATGATAAAAAGGAGAAAAGATGAAAAAAGTAGCTTTGCACAATCTGGGCTGCAAAGTCAATGCTTATGAGACGGAAGCCATGCAGGAGCTTTTAGAAGAGGCGGGATATGAGATCGTCCCCTTTGAGGCTGGTGCAGATATTTACATTATTAATACTTGTACTGTGACCAATATAGCAGACCGCAAATCAAGGCAGATGATTCACAAGGCGAAAAAGATGAATCCTAACGCAGTAGTGGTTGCGGCTGGCTGCTACGTGCAGGCAGCAGGAGAGAAAATCAGGGAAGAACTGGCTATTGATCTGGTCATTGGCAATAATAAGAAAAAGGATTTGGTTTCCATTCTCAAGTCTTATGAGAAGGGGGAAGTCCAAAAAGAGACTGTGATTGACATTGGCCATACAAAAGAGTATGAAAGTCTCTTTGCCACAAGAACGGCGGAACATACCCGTGCCTATGTAAAAGTACAGGATGGCTGTAATCAATTCTGTAGTTATTGCATCATTCCCTATGCCAGAGGCCGTGTCAGGAGCCGCAGAACAGAGGAGGTCTGCGAGGAAGTCAGGCAGTTGGCAAAGAGTGGCTACCAGGAGATTGTTCTGACAGGGATTCATCTAAGCTCCTATGGTGTGGATCTGGAAGGAGAAAGTTTGCTCTCTCTGATTCAGATGGTTCATGAGATACCGGGAATTCGTCGTATTCGTCTGGGCTCCCTGGAACCGGGAATTATCACAGAAGACTTTGCACTGGCGCTGACCGAGATGGAAAAGGTATGCCCCCATTTTCACTTATCTCTGCAAAGCGGTTGCAATGCTACCTTAAGACGAATGAACCGCCGCTATACTGCGGAGGAATTTGAAGAGAAATGTCAGATCTTACGGCGGGTCTTTGACCGCCCGGCCTTGACCACAGATGTGATTGTAGGATTTCCGGGGGAGACGGAAGAAGAATTCTCTCAGACATTAGAATTCTTAAAAAGAATCGCTTTTTTTGAGACCCATATTTTTAAATATTCCAGGCGAAAGGGTACCCGGGCAGATAAGATGGAGAACCAGATTGACGAGGCTGTCAAAACTAAGAGAAGCAAAATTCTTTTGGATCTTGATGAGAGAAACACAGAAAAGTATGCTCTGGGACGGATAGGAAAGCAAGTGGAAATTCTTATTGAAGAGAGTATGGAACTCGACGGCAAGACTTATCAAGTGGGACATACCAGGGAATATATGAAGGCGGCTGTACGCTCCAGAGAGGACCTGAAAAATCGCACTGTTCCTGCCACCGTAGAAAAACTAGCGAAAAAACGTCTCTTTTTATGTAAACTCTTATAAATTTTCATTGAAATTTCAGAAAATTTAGAGTAGAATAGACGGTAGTAGTATCAGGAGCGTGAAATATGAGTAAAATGGATAGCACACAGAACTTTAAAGTGATGGCGGAGGCTGAGAACCGGGTGGGAGATATTCTGCTTCAGGTATATCAGGCAATGACAGAAAAAGGCTATAATCCGGTGAACCAGATTGTCGGCTATATTATGTCAGGCGATCCTACCTATATCACAAGCCACAACAATGCCCGCAGCCTGATTATGAAGGTAGAGCGTGACGAGCTAGTAGAGGAATTGTTGAAGGTTTACATTAAAACAACTGTTGGAGAATAGTTTATGAGAGTCATGGGGTTGGACTATGGTTCTAAGACAGTGGGCGTCGCTATCAGCGACCCCTTAGGTCTGACGGCCCAGCCAATTGAGATTGTCAGGAGAAAATCTGAAAATAAATTGCGGCAGACCCTTGCGCGGCTCGAGGCTTTGATTCAGGAGTATCAAGTCACAAGGATCGTGCTGGGATTTCCTAAGAACATGAATAATACCATTGGGGAACGGGCTTTAAAATCTCTGGAGTTTAAAGAAATGTTGGAGAGAAGGACAGGCCTGTCTGTTGTGATGTGGGATGAACGTCTGACTACTGTGGAAGCAAATCGGACTTTAATAGAAGGAAAGGTACGCAGGGAAGACAGGGGCAAGTATGTGGATGCCCTTGCTGCTGTCTTTATATTACAAGGCTATCTGGAAAGTCTTTGTGCACTTGAAACTACGGAAATGGATGGGAAATAATGGAAAAAATCTTATTTATTCCAGATAATGCAGAGGAGCCAGCAGAGTTCTTTGTATTAGAGGAGACACGCCTGAATGGGACAGACTATATTTTGGTGACTGACTCGGAAGAGGGAGATGGAGAAGCCCTCATTTTGAAAGATTTATCTTCAGATGGAGACAGTGAAGCAGTCTACGAGATTGTGGAGGATGACAGAGAGCTTCTGAGTGTAATGGCAATATTTGAACAGCTTCTGGAGGATGTGGACATCACCCTTTAAGGGGCGGAAAAGGCAGGTGGAGGCTGTGTCAATTGACAAAGAGGACTTTAAAAAAATACTGAAAGAGAAGGGGCTTAAAGTTACCAGGCAGAGACTAGTGGTACTTGAAGTACTTGCAGAGAATGATACAAAACACCTGACTGCAGAAGAGATTTACGAAAGGGTAAAAGTAGAAAATCCTGATATTGGATTGGCTACTGTGTATAGGACAGTACAGCTACTGTTAGAGCTGGAACTAATTGATCGGATTAATCTGGATGACGGATATGTGCGGTATGAGATAGGGGATATGGAGAAGACGAAGCATCACCGCCATCATCATTTGATTTGCCTGAAATGTGGAAATGTAATGGCTTTTCAGAACGATATGCTGGAAGCGCTGGAGACGGGGGTACAATCTGCGCTTGGCTTTCATGTGACGGATCATGAAGTGAAACTCTATGGTTTTTGTAAAGACTGTTCGGAAAAAGAGAAAAAAGAAAACCAGGAGGTAAAAATTTGAGAAATGTAAACAATTCAAAATTGAGGATCATTCCTTTGGGCGGACTGGAGCAAATCGGAATGAATATTACTGCCTTTGAGTTTGAAGACAGTATTATTGTTGTGGACTGCGGACTGTCCTTTCCAGAGGACGATATGTTGGGGATCGATCTTGTAATTCCCGATATTACTTATTTGAAGGACAATATACAGAAAGTGAAGGGCTTTGTCATTACTCATGGTCATGAGGATCATATTGGCGCACTGCCCTATGTCCTGAAAGAAATCAATGTGCCGGTCTATGCCACAAAGCTGACCATTGGCCTGATTGAGAATAAATTGCGTGAGCATAACCTACTAAATTGTACCAAGCGCAAAATGATTCAACACGGACAATCTATCAATCTTGGGACATTTCGTATTGAGTTTATCAAGACGAATCACAGTATTGTGGATGCCTCTGCTCTGGCCATTTACTCTCCGGCAGGCATTGTGGTACACACAGGCGACTTTAAGGTGGACTATACCCCTGTCTTTGGGGACGCCATTGACTTGCAGCGTTTCGGGGAGATTGGGAAAAAAGGCGTGCTGGCTCTTATGTGTGACAGTACCAACGCAGAGCGGCCGGGATTTACCATGTCCGAGCGGACAGTGGGTACGGTCTTTGACAATATTATGTCCGAGCATAAGAATTCCCGTATCATTATTGCTACCTTTGCTTCTAATGTGGACCGCGTAAGACAGATTATTAACTCTGCTTACAAGTATGGGCGCAAGGTGGTCGTTGAGGGAAGGAGCATGGTAAATGTCATCAAGACAGCGGCGGAGCTGGGGTATCTGACGATTCCCGACAAGACTCTGATTGACATTGAGATGATGAAGAATTATCCTGATGATCAGGTGGTTCTCATCACCACGGGAAGCCAGGGAGAGTCTATGGCAGCTCTTTCCAGGATTGCAGCAAGCCTCCACAAAAAAGTGCAGATCAAGCCGGGCGATACCGTGATCTTTAGCTCTAAAGCAATTCCTGGCAATGAAAAAGCTGTGTCAAAAGTCATTAATGAGCTTTCCATGAAAGGGGCAGATGTGATTTTCCAGGACGCTCATGTGTCCGGTCATGCGTGCCAGGAGGAGATTAAACTGATTTACTCTCTGGTACATCCCAAGTATGCTGTTCCCGTTCACGGGGAATTCCGCCATCTGAAAGCTCAGGCAGATTTGGCAAAAAACCTGGGAATTCCAAAAGAAAATATTTTCCTGCTCTCTTCCGGGGATGTTCTGGAACTGGCAGAAGACAGTGCAGGCGTGGTAGATCATGTCCACACAGGAGCAATTCTGGTGGACGGTCTCGGTGTGGGCGATGTGGGGAATATTGTTTTGAGGGATAGACAGCATCTGGCCGAAGATGGTATTATGATAGTAGTTATGACTTTGGAGAAGTACAGCAACCAGCTTCTGGCGGGCCCTGATATTGTATCCCGTGGCTTTGTCTATGTGAGAGAGTCCGAAGATTTGATGGGTGAGGCAAAAGCTGTGGTGGATAAAGCAGTCAGTGACTGTCTGGATCGAGGCGTGACTGACTGGAGTAAACTTAAAACGGTGATTAAGGACTCTTTAAGTGAATTTATCTGGAAAAAGACAAAGAGAGATCCCATGATTTTACCGATTATTATGGAAGTGTAGAGGACGGAAGATGGACGTAAAAAAAGCAGCTTTAACTGTCTTGTCAATTGCGTGGAAGATTGTAGTAATTGCAGTGGTTATTATGGGAATATACCGGCTGGGTGGCATGGCCTTTGACTATGGACATTCTGTATTTCAGGAAAAGGCAATGGATCCTGAGCCGGGCAGGACTATCACTGTGACAGTGGAGGACAAGTTTTCCACAACCGATATTGCAAAGATGTTGCAGGAGAAAGGGTTGGTGGAGGACTGGAAGCTGTTTGTTATTCAAGTCCAGTTGTCTAAATATGCGAAAACCTTGAAACCTGGTACTTATACTTTGACGACTGCCATGAAGCCCCGGGAAATGATGGCTGTTATGTCAGGGGAAGAGCAGGAGACAGAAGAATAACATGATTGTGGGGGAACGAATCGCAGCCTACTTAAATTCTCTGGAGGCTGACAATACAGAACTGTTAGAACAGATAGAGAGAGAGGCAAGGGAGACCTACGTGCCAGTTATCCGACGGGAAATGCAGAGCTTTCTAAAGACCCTTCTTGCGGTCAGACAGCCAAAGTCAATCCTGGAGGTGGGAACAGCCGTAGGCTTTTCTGCGCTGTTTATGTGTGAGTATGGACATCCAAAGGCACATATTACAACCATAGAAAAGTATGAAAAGAGAATTCCCATTGCAAGAGAGAATTTTCGCAGGGCAGGAAGAGAGAAGCAGATTACTCTCCTGGAGGGAGATGCCTTTCATCATCTAAAAGCGCTTTCAGGGCCTTTTGACTTTATATTTATGGACGCAGCCAAAGGTCAGTACCTTTACTTTCTGCCGGAAGTCCTGCGGCTTTTGGCGCCGGGAGGTTTCCTTGTGTCAGACAATGTTCTTCAGGATGGAGATCTGGTGGAATCCCGATTCGCAGTGGAACGCCGGAACCGGACGATTCACAGCCGGATGAGGGACTACCTTTATGAATTAAAACACAATCCCCAGCTTGTCACATCCATCCTTCCTCTGGGAGATGGTGTGACCTTCAGTGTAAAGCAGGAGAGAGAAGAAAATTCTGCTAAGAAAGAGGAACAGTTATGAAAAGACCAGAGCTATTGATTCCGGCCAGCAGCCTTGAAGTGCTGAAGGTGGCCGTGATTTTTGGGGCGGATGCCGTATATATTGGCGGAGAAGCCTTTGGACTGCGGGCAATGGCCAAGAATTTCTCTATGGAAGATATGAGAGAGGGAATTGCCTTTGCACATGCGTATGGAGTAAAGGTTTATGTGACAGCCAATATCTTGGCCCACAACCAGGATTTAGAGGGGGTACGGGCATACTTTGAAGAACTAAGAGAGATTCGCCCGGACGCTTTGATTATTGCGGATCCTGGCGTGTTTTTGCTGGCAAAGGAGATCTGTCCCGAAATTGAGCGTCATATCAGTACTCAAGCAAATAACACCAACTACATGACCTACCGGTTTTGGAAGGACCAGGGAGCGAAACGTGTAGTTTCAGCCAGGGAATTATCTATTGAGGAGCTTCGTGAGCTGCGGGCTCAGATTCCAGAAGACCTGGAGATCGAGACATTTATCCACGGAGCTATGTGTATCTCTTATTCCGGCCGCTGCCTTCTGAGCAATTATTTTACAGGACGGGATGCCAATCAGGGGGCTTGCACCCATCCCTGCCGTTGGAAATATGCGGTGGTAGAGGAGACACGTCCCGGGGAGTACATGCCAGTCTATGAAAATGAGCGAGGGACCTTCCTTTTTAACTCCAAGGATCTGTGTATGATTGAGCACATCCCGGAACTTTTGGAAGTGGGTATCGACAGCCTCAAAGTAGAGGGAAGGATGAAGACAGCTCTCTATGTGGCCACAGTGGCCAGAACCTACCGAAAAGCCATTGATGACTGTCTGGAATCCAGAGAGTGCTACGAGGGCCATCTGGACTGGTACAGGGAGCAGATCGCTGGCTGTACGTACCGCCAGTTTACCACAGGCTTTTTCTTTGGAAAGCCAGATGAGACTACACAAATTTATGATAATAATACGTATATGAAGGATTATACCTATCTTGGAATTGTGGGAGAGTCAGATACAAAGGGACGCATTTTGATTGAGCAGCGCAATAAGTTCTCTGTGGGGGAGCGCATCGAGATCATGAAACCAAAGGGAGATAATATTCTGGCGACTGTCAAAGGAATTTGGGATGAGAGAGAGGAGGCTCTTGAGAGCGCTCCACATCCCAAGCAGAAGCTGTGGGTGGAACTGGACAAATCTGCTGACAAATTTGATATTCTAAGAAGAAAAGAATAGGTTGTATAGAGGAAGTGGGAAAGGCACTTCTTTGGAGGTATTATCATAAGATAATATAAATCCACCAAAGAGGTGCCTTTTTGAAGACTTTTCCGCAACCACTACCGGCGAAAGAGGAGCAATATTATCTGCAGAAGTTTAAAGAGGGAGATTTTCAGGCACGAAATATCCTGGTGGAGCATAATCTTCGTCTTGTGGCCCATATTGTGAAAAAATATCAGGGGTCAGAGGAGGACGCAGAAGATTTGATTTCCATAGGTACGATTGGCCTTATTAAAGCTGTCAGCACCTTTGACAGCGAAAAAGGGTCACGATTGGCCACGTATGCAGCCCGTTGTGTGGAAAATGAGCTGTTGATGTTTTTCAGGGCAAGAAAAAAGACTGCCCGTGAGACTTCCTACTATGAACCAATCGGAACAGATAAAGAGGGGAATGAAATTCATCTGTTGGATATTATTGAGAGCGATGAGCGGGACGCTTTCACACAGATCAGCCTGAAATCAGACAGCAAGAGATTATATGAACTTCTGGATACGGTTTTAAGCCCGAGGGAGCAGAAGGTTCTGATAATGAGATACGGCCTGTATAATGGAAATGAATATACACAGCGGGAAATTGCCGAGCAGCTTGGAATTTCCCGTTCTTATATTAGCAGGATAGAGAAAAACGCTTTGGGAAAGCTGAGAGAGTATTTCTAGAGAAGATTCAAAATGATGAAAAAAAGAAAACAGAGAGAAGTCGTCATATGCCATAGAGGCAGTGTAGACTTTTCTCTGCTTTCGTTTTGGGGAAGAAACCATTCAATCCTTTAACAATCATATTCAAAATTTCCTTGCAATCTGTCTTTAAATCCTCTATACTACATTTATCACGTGATCATACAAAAATTTCCAGGCCATTCGGTCAGAAATTTCCCAATGTAATAAAGCAAATTGAATAACAGGAGAGTGATTTACATGTTTAGTAAGGTACAGTCTGCCGCTCTGAAGGGTATGGACGCTTATTTAGTTCGTGTAGAGGCAGATATCAGTGATGGGATGCCCCAGCTATTGATGGTGGGATATCTGTCTTCAGAAGTCCGGGAGGCCGGGGACAGGGTGCGCACGGCTCTGCGCAATACAGGAATTTTACTTCCTCCCAAGCGCATGACAGTGAATTTGGCGCCAGCCAGTATTCGCAAGGCTGGTTCCCGCTTTGATCTGCCGGTGGCAGCGGCTATTCTGGCTTCTCTGGGCGAGATTCCAGGGGAGCATTTAAAGGATGTCATGCTGGCAGGAGAATTAAGCCTTAGCGGTCAGGTTCTGGGGATTCCAGGAACACTGGCTCTGGTGGAGGCTGCCAGAGACAATGGATTAAAGCGCTGCATTGTCCCAAAGGAAAATGCTCAGGAAGGTGCAGTGATAGAAGAGATAGAAGTGGTGGGGATCTCCAGCTTAAGAGAATTGATAGAACTACTCCGACACCCAGAACGAGCCCGCGTGGAAAAAATAGATACAAGAAAGCTGCTGGCATACGGGGAGGTGGTTCAGAAGGAGGATTTTTCTCAGATTAATGGACAAGCAGCAGTAAAACGGGCAGTGGAAGTGGCAGCGGCAGGGATGCACAATCTTTTGCTCATAGGACCGCCAGGGTCTGGAAAAACCATGATTGCCCGACGGATACCTGGCATTTTGCCACCCCTCAGCCTTGAGGAGAGCCTGGAGATTACCAAGGTCTACAGCATTGCAGGGCTTCTGCCAAAGGACACACCCCTGATGACCAGGCGTCCTTTTCGCGCTCCTCATCATACAGTGACGCCAGAAGCTCTGGCAGGAGGAGGAAGATCTCCCTCTCCGGGAGAAGTATCTTTAAGCTCCCGCGGTGTTCTTTTTTTGGATGAGCTTCCAGAATTTCGAAGATCTGCCCTCGAAATACTGCGTCAGCCCCTGGAAGAACGAAAAGTGTGTATCTCAAGGGCTGTGGGTACCTATCTGTTTCCCGCAGATTTTATGTTGGTGGCGGCTATGAACCCATGTGCCTGCGGCTATTACCCTGACAGAAGCCTGTGCCAATGTGCAGAGAGGGAGATAGCCAACTATCTGGGTAAGATCAGTCAACCCCTGTTAGATCGAATTGACATCTGTATTCAGGCGCCCAGGCTGTCTTACGAAGAATTGACAGAGAACCATAAGAATGAAAGCTCAGCCCAGATTCGAGAGCGGGTGGAGGCAGCTCAGAAGATACAAAAAAATCGATACGAAAAGCTTCCTATCCACTTTAATACACATTTGGATGCGAAAGGGGTGGAGCGTTACTGTTCTCTGGGTGAAGAGGAAAAAGAACTGCTTCACACAGCATTTACAAAACTAAACTTAAGTGCAAGAGCATATCATAAAATAATCAAAGTAGCACGTACGATTGCAGATCTGGACCAGGAGAAAACCATTCAGAGCAGACATATTCTGGAAGCTATCTGCTACCGGACGCCAGATCGGAACTACTGGACGCAAAGGGGATAAGGATGGAACAATATTGGCATTGGTTTTGCAGTAATCTGAATGGAGAATTTCGTTTGAGTCGGCTGCTGCTTCAGAAATATTATACGCCACAGGCTGTATTTGAGGCAGACATAAAAGGATTGGTCAGGCCATATCCTCAATATGAAGAGAAACTAACAAAGTTGGACAGGAGCAGAAAAGGATGGGAATTTGAAAAAGAGACAGAAAAGATGAGGAGGAAGAAAGTTCGGTTTATAAGTTGCGAACATCCTGAATTCCCCAGACGGCTAAAAGAAATTCCTGACAGTCCCAAAGGATTGTTTGTGAGAGGAAACCTGCCGGATGATGACAGCCCGTCTATCGCCTTGGTGGGAGCAAGAAAGTGTAGCATTTACGGTAGAAATGTGGCGCTGTGGTTTGGTAAGAGCCTGGCAGAAAATGGGGTACAGATAATAAGTGGAATGGCAAGGGGAATCGACGGATACAGCCACCGGGGAGCGCTCCAGGGGGAAGGGAGGACTTTTGCGGTGCTGGCAGGCGGAGTCGATGTGTGCTATCCAATAGAAAATCGGGACATTTTTGAGAAGTTGGAGGAGAGGGGAGGGATCCTATCAGAAAGTCCACCGGGGGTTAAGCCCTTGCGCCATCTTTTCCCCTTGCGCAATCGCATCATAAGCGGCCTGGCAGATTCTGTACTTATCATAGAAGCAAAAGAAAAAAGTGGCTCTTTGATCACAGCAGATCTAGCCCTGGAACAAGGGCGTGATGTATATGCTGTTCCGGGACGTCTGGGAGATGAATTGAGCGTGGGATGTCACAATTTGATCCGTCAGGGAGCTGGTTTGGCAGCCTCTCCTGAGATTTTATTGGAAGATCTGCATTTTTTACCAGGAATTACGAATAAAAATAAGGGAAAAAATAAAATTGCTCTTGAAAGGTCGGAAAATTTGGTGTATAGTTGTTTAGGTTTACAGGCCAAAGAACTAGGGGAAATTTCTTGCGAAACGGGACTTTCTTCTATAGAAGTACTAAGTATACTGGCCAAGATGGAATTAAAGGGATATGCAAAAGAAGTATGTAAAAATTATTATATCGTATGTGCACCCCACAATTAAGAGTATAAAATTTATATAAAATATTTAGTAGAACGTAGAAAGAGGAATCGATCCATGGCAAAGAATTTAGTTATTGTAGAGTCGCCAGCCAAGGTGAAGACTATTAAAAAATTTTTGGGAACAAATTACGAAGTGCTGGCCTCCCAGGGACATGTGAGAGATTTGCCCAAAAGTCAGTTGGGAATTGACGTAGAGCATGACTACGAACCAAAATATATTACGATTCGCGGAAAAGGTGATATTCTTGCAAAGCTTCGAAAAGAGGCAAAGAAGGCAGAGCGCGTCTATCTGGCAACTGACCCGGACCGTGAGGGAGAAGCGATTGCCTGGCACTTATCAAAGGCTCTGAAGCTGGAAGACGAAAAGATGTATCGCATTACCTTTAATGAGATCACCAAGGCGGCAGTGAAAGAGTCCATCAAAAAAGCCAGGGAGATTGATATGGCGCTGGTGGATGCCCAACAGGCCAGAAGGATGCTGGATCGCATGGTGGGATACCGGATCAGCCCCATTCTCTGGGCAAAGGTGAAGAGAGGACTGAGCGCGGGACGAGTACAGTCTGTGGCTCTGCGTTTAGTGGCGGATCGGGAAGAGGAGATCAACTCTTTTATTCCAGAGGAATACTGGACCCTGGAAGCAGATTTTCAGGCAGAAGGCATGAAAAAGCCTCTGCGGGCAAAATTTTATGGGACAAAGTCAAAGAAGATATCAGTAAAATCCAAAAAAGAGATGGATGACATTCTTGCTGATTTAAAAGATGCCTCCTATCAGGTGTCAGATGTAAAGCCTGGGGAACGGGTGAAAAGGGCGCCGCTGCCTTTTACTACGAGTACCTTACAGCAGGAAGCATCCAAGACGCTGAATTTTTCTACCCAGAAAACGATGCGACTGGCCCAGCAACTTTATGAGGGAGTAGATATCAAAGGAAATGGAACAGTTGGTATCATCACTTACTTGCGTACAGACTCTACAAGAATTTCTGAGGAGGCAGTAAAAGCTTCAAAAGAATACATCTGCTCTGTATATGGGGAGAAATATGTCTCCTCTAATAGCCCGGTAAAAAAGAATGGGAAGAAGATTCAGGATGCTCATGAAGCTATTCGTCCTACGGACATTTCCCGTACACCGGCAGCCATGAAGGAATCTCTGACCAGGGATCAATTCCGTCTGTATCAGTTGATTTGGAAGCGTTTTGCAGCCAGCCAGATGTCTGATGCAGTCTATGAGACAGTGTCTGTAAAAATAGACGCAGGGGAATATCGTTTTACTGTATCAGCCTCTCATCTGGCTTTTGACGGCTTTATGTCTGTGTATGTGCAGGAGGAAGACAAAGAGGACAGCAGTCAGTCCCTAAAAGGTATTACCAAAGAAACCAAGCTTACATGGAAAGCTTTTGACAGCAAGCAGCACTTTACCCAGCCTCCGGCTCATTTTACAGAGGCTGCCCTGGTAAAAACATTAGAAGAGCTTGGTATCGGTCGCCCCAGCACATATGCGCCCACCATTACGACGATTATTGCCCGTCGATATGTCTCTAAAGAAAATAAGAATTTGTACCTGACAGAGCTGGGAGAAGTTGTCAATCATATGATGAAACAGGCATTTCCCAGTATTGTGGCAGCAGACTTTACGGCCAATCTGGAAGGACTTTTGGACTGTGTGGAAGAAGGAACAGTCAGCTGGAAGACAGTTGTAGAGAACTTTTATCCAGATCTGGAAGATGCAGTTCAGGCTGCAGAAAAAGAGCTGGAGCAAGTTAAGATTGAAGATGAAGCTACTGATGTTATATGTGAAGAGTGTGGCCGGAATATGGTAATCAAATACGGCCCTCACGGACGCTTTCTGGCTTGCCCTGGATTCCCAGAATGTAGAAATACAAAGCCTTACCTGGAAAAAATAGGAGTTCCCTGCCCCAAGTGTGGTAAAGAGGTAGTTCTGCGCAAGACAAAGAAAGGAAGAAAATTCTTTGGCTGTGAGAACAATCCCGAATGTGATTTTATGTCCTGGCAGAAACCTTCCAAAGAAAAATGCCCCGAGTGTGGCGGATACTTGTTGGAAAAAGGAAATAAACTGGTTTGCGCCAATGAAACTTGTGGGTATGTGACGGTAAAAGAGAAAAAAGAGCAGTAGTTTTGATAGTGCCGACTACCCTAATATATATACCAAAATAGAATTTTCAGAATTTTCAAAATAATCATTGAAAAAAAAGTTTTTGTATGCTAAAGTTTAAAGGGAGATAGGAATATACGATAGGAGGGATGACAGGTGAGCGTACAATTATTAGATAAGACGAGAAAGATTAACAAGCTGTTACACAATAACAATTCCAGCAAGGTCGTATTTAATGATATCTGTGAGGTGCTTACAGATATTCTGCACTCCAACATCTTAGTGATCAGTAAAAAAGGAAAAGTACTCGGTGTCAGCCATTGCAAAAGTGTGGACGAGATTCAGGAACTGATTGTAGATAATGTTGGTGGTTATATTGATGAGGCTCTCAATGAGCGTCTTTTAAGTATTCTTTCTACAAAAGAAAATGTAAACCTGCAGACTCTCGGATTTGTTTCAGAAAATGTGCGGGACTATCAGGCGATTATCACTCCTATTGATATTGCAGGAGAGCGACTTGGCACTTTGTTTTTATATAAATACAAGGAACAGTATGACATTGATGACATTATCCTGAGTGAATATGGGACTACAGTTGTGGGACTGGAGATGATGCGTTCTGTCAACGAGGAGAATGAGGAAGAAAAACGGAAGGTTCAAATTGTAAAGTCTGCGATTGGCACACTTTCCTTTTCAGAGCTGGAGGCTATCACTCATATCTTTGATGAGCTGAAGGGTAACGAAGGAATTCTGGTGGCAAGCCGGATTGCAGACAGCGTAGGCATTACTCGTTCTGTAATTGTAAATGCCTTGCGCAAGTTTGAAAGTGCAGGTGTTATAGAGTCTCGATCTTCAGGTATGAAGGGTACTTATATTAAGGTTGTCAATGACGTGGTGTTTGAGGAGCTGGCAAAACTAAAAAAGACATAACTGGGCGAATATTAGGATCGTCAGTCAGGCGAATATACAAAAATGCAAGTTAAAAGTACCATCAGAGAGGGGAATTCCTTTCTGATGGTACTTTTTGTTCAATATAGTATAAAATTCCTGGTGATTCCAGTGAAAATTGTTAAACTTGATCAAAAATTATAAAGCATAGATAATGGAAGTAGGTAAAAGATATGAATATCAGACAAAAATACGAGTTAAAAATGCTGTCAGATGACGGCCATATGGATATGGAGAAGATAGGAGAATTGTTTTCCATTCATCTGCGAACAGTCCGGTATGATGTTCAGATCTTAAATGAATACCTTCTGAAAGAATTTGGAACAGAATGTATTCGCGTCAACAATAAAATTGCTTATGTGGAAGAGGGGGAACAGAGTAGGTTGGCGGAAATTGCGGATCTGAATGTGAAAGATTTCTATACAGACAGATTGAGCGGTGATGAGCGTATGCTGCTGATTATGTTTGACTTGTGCTGGAGCAGTAGCTATAGCACGATTCAGAGTCTGGCTGACAAATATTTTGTAAGCCGGGCAACAGTGAATAAAGATATTATCGCTGTGAAGGAATACTGCAGAAAGAATGAGATACGCTTTGTCAGCAGCCGGGGAAAAGGGATCTATGTAGACGCTAATGAGATTGAGAGAAGAAGGCATCTGACAAAAATTATTCGTGATTTGACTACTGTAAAGTCAAAGGATGACCGATATGCCCAGTCAGTGTATTCTCAGTGGTTTGAGGATCAGGATTTGGAACAGATTAAGGCGATTGTACTGGAAGTGGAGGAACAATTTTCCACTTACCTAGCGGATATTGCCTATGAAGCTTTGGTACTTCACATTGCTCTGTCCATCGAGCGGTTTCGAACGAACAGCCAGTATGGAGCTCTCCTTCAAAAGCCTGCAACAAAAAAGGAGAGCATACAGTATCAAATGGCTCAGGAAATTGTAGGACGCATAAACGTAGCATTTGAAATCAATCTTCCTGAAGCGGAGATTCATTATGTGGCTCTCCATATTGGCGCCAAGTCCAGCGAGGTGATCAAAAGCGAGAATTCAGGAGATGCCTCTCTGGAATATTATTGTATTCGCATGATATCCAGTGTCAGCAGGCAAACAGGACACGACTTAAGTAAAGATGCGAGACTATATGAAAGTCTTCTACAGCATATAAATGTATGCGTTTACCGAAAAAAGAGTGGAATGCTTTTGGAAAACCCTATAAAAGAAGAGCTGATTCACAGCTATTCAGAGTTATATGAAATCATTCGGCAAGTGATTAAAAAGGAATTGGCCCCTGAGATCATCATTGCTAATGAGGATGAGATTGCGTATATTCTTCTGCATTTTGCCACAGCTCTATATCGAAAAAAGCAAAATGCCAACCGACTGGCCAATGTAGTGGTAGTCTGTGCCACAGGAATTGGGACGGCAGAGCTGGTAAGTGTGGGGCTTCGGCGTAACTTCTGTATGAACCTTTTAGGGGCTGTGGCAGAGCATCAGCTAGAAAACTTTTTAAAAAGGCAGGAAGTGGATTTAATTATTTCTACAGTTCCGCTCCAGGAGAAGCATTGTTATGTATGTGTGAGTCCCCTGTTGAAACGGGACGACGTTGTGAAAATTGGTAAACAGCTACTGGATCTGGGATTCGATATTGAAAAGCCGGCCAATGTAAATACAGAGTGGAGTGATACAGCTAAATGGCTGGAATATCTGCTAAAAAATTATTCGGGAAAAGAGCAGGAAGAGGTGCTGAAAAGCAAGATACGCTTGCTTCCTAAAGTTGGAAAAACAGAGACAAAGGAGATGAGATATATGTTGAGTGAACTTCTGCATATGGAAAATATTCGTTTGGATGTAGAATGTGCAAATTGGGAGGAGTGTGTCAGAAAATCAGGTGAACCCTTGGTGGAAAAGGGAGATATTACACCTGTATATATTCAGGCAGTGATTGACAGTGTCAAAGAGGTAGGACCTTATATTGTAATTACGAAAGGTGTGGCCCTTCCCCATGCCACAAATAAAGTGGGTGTAAATCGGACTGCCATGTCCTTTATAAGACTCGGGACACCTGTCAATTTTGGAAATAAATCCAACGATCCAGTGAAATATATATTTATGCTGGCAACTACAGATGCTGATTCACATCTGGGGGCACTACAGGATTTGGCAGAATTTCTTGATCGCCCAGAGTTTATGGCTGTGTTGGAGACGGCAAAAGAACCGTCTGACATTATCTTATATATTAAGTCCAATGAAAGCAGCAGGTAATCTGTTAAGGCAGATAATAGGTAATTGCGAAACAAGTTCAAAATCTTGATTCCAATAGGGCAAAGACCCGGTTGAGCCGGACTTACAGGAGGTGGATGTGTATACCAAGGATTTTAAGA
>CAJTAT010000030.1 GCA_910574475.1 Clostridia bacterium
AATCCGGAAAGAATCAGCAAACCAAAAGATTCTTTCTGGATTCTTGTATATATAGAGCGAGGGCATCGCTCAATCATCTAATTTGATGATTTTTGCAACACCCTCTTTTTTGTACTATTCAGAGAAAGCTTTTTTGTCTGATTATTACAATCTCTCTAAAAAGAACTGTATGTATTCCCAAACATATTGATCCAGATCACTGCCGGATGTTAATTCCCCTTCAAACTCTCCGCGCAGAAAGAGTGAATTATATCGTTCCCTCTGCTCAGATGAAATTCTGCTCCACATCTGTTCTGCTTTCTCAACTGCCTCAGGATGTTCTGCTTTCCATCTGTTGTAGTCCTCTCCAGAGGATAGATAATCTTCTGCCCCCAGAGGAACACAGGAAGCGATGCGATCCATCGTTAGGTTAATGGCAACCATACGGTGATTATACTCTACATATTTATAATAGTCGTAAAAATAAATATCTTTTAACCAAGCTCCATTCCAGGCTTTGGCACCGCTTTCCCTTAGAGCAGCCTGATATTGATTTTTGGCTTGCTGGTATTGGACCGTTCCGGTTTCGTCTTCTGGGTAATCTGTTCGCTTCGGTTCACCAGCATTTACAATTGCCTGTGCTTCTTCATCGGACATTCGCCTCCAGGAGGTATCTCCAGGCTTTCCTACTACCTGAGTGATTCTGGAACCATTGGGATCGGTATAAGTTCCACCCTGTGTCACAGATTCATAAATCTCAATGCTCTGTAACCTGTTCCCTGAAGCTCCTGCTTTTAAGGAATCTATCTCTGCTTGTGAAAGAGGTGCTCCTTCTGTCTGGAGCAAATTTGCGGATTGTTCTACGATTTCAGCCATGGCGGCGGCAGCGGCCTCAGCTTCCGCTTGTGCCTGGGCCTCAGCCTGAGCGTCCATTTCAGCTTTTGTATTGATAAAGATGGATGCTGTGTTGGAAGCGAAGTAAGGAGGTTCTTCTTCTGCTTCACCATCTTCTCCTTCGCCTTCAGATGTTTCCTCCGAGTTTTCTTCTGTTATTTCTTCTCCTAAAGCTATCTTAATTCCTTTGAGGGGAAGAGAAGAAAGCTCTTCCTGATTTTCTGCCTGTTCCAGGTCCTCATTTTCTCCGCTTGGCAGCTCTTGCTGTTCACCCTCTGGTGTTTCGCCTTCCGGTGTGGCTGCTGCAAAGAAACTTTCCATTGTGTGGGAGGCAAAGTATGGGGGTTCTTCACCTGACTCTGCTTTATCCTCCTTATCCTTGCCACCACAACCGCTTAAAGACAGCACTGCTATGGAAGAAAAACACAATAGAACAAATACTGCTTTCCTTTTCATTTTATTTTTCACCTCTGTAACAATTTCCAGTACTTATAAATCATTTTGCTTTAATATTATCACACAAATTCTGGATTGTCAGCAGTCGTTTTATACAATTTTCTGGGCCAAATAAGGGATTATCTGCAACAAAATTTATTGTTTTGGCGTATAAAAATGGAAAGAAAAAATATCTTGCAGAAGGCAGAAGTTTGTGGTAACATAAAAAACAGATAGGTTAGTTTAAACTAACTAATTTTTGGAGAATGGGTTAGCGGATACTAATCAAAAAATATCTTCTGCGTAAGGAACACAATCCATTAATACTGTAGGAAAGGAGAAACATTTATATGAGTATTGTAATTATTGGAGGACATGACCGAATGGTTCGACAGTATCAGGAGACTTGTAAAGCGTACCAGTGTAAGGCAAAAGTTTTCACTCAGATGACAGGAGATTTGAAAAAACAGGTAGGCCGGCCGGATTTGTTTGTACTATTTACAAATACAGTCTCTCATAAAATGGTGAAATGCGCAATCGAAGAGGCGAAGCGCAATCATACGGAAGTGGTACGATGTCACACCAGCAGCCGGGCAGCTCTGGAGGAAATTCTTAAAAACCATTGTTAAGAGGTAGTATAGAAACAAATATTAAATTTTAGTTGACAAATGAGAAAACCCTCTATATAATATAATTGCAAATGAAAATCGTTTTCAATTAAAACGGCCTAATATTACAAAAGAAAGAAAAATGAGAGAAGAGAGGGATCATGATGGCATTAGCGATGGCAAGCATTGGAGAGAAACGTGTTATTACGAAGCTTCACGGAAAAGATGATATAATCCGGCATCTTCAAGACTTAGGATTTACCCCGGGATCGGAGGTTCAGGTTCTTGGCCAGAATTTGGCAGGGATGATTCTCATGGTAAAAGGAGTACGCGTGGCTCTAAGTCGTGGCCTGGCCAATAAAATCATGGTAGATTAGTGTAAGAGGGAGGAGGAGAAAAAATGCAGACTTTGAGAGAGACGGCAATCGGTAAGACAGTTTCCGTAGTAAAACTTCACGGAGAGGGTGCAATAAAGCGTCGCATCATGGATATGGGCATTACGAAGGGGACACAGATTCATGTCCGCAAGGTAGCGCCTCTTGGCGATCCGGTGGAAGTGACTGTCCGGGGCTATGAATTATCTCTGAGAAAAGAAGATGCCCAGATGATAGAAGTGCAGTAGTGAGTTTCAGACAGGCTGCATAAAAAGTGACTGTGAGATGCAGTTGCTTTATTTAAAAATCGTAGGTTAGTATATGCTAACTAAAAACAGGAGGATAGAAATGTCAGTAAGAATTGCACTTGCCGGTAATCCAAACAGTGGCAAAACAACACTATTCAATGCTCTGACTGGTTCCAACCAGTTTGTGGGCAACTGGCCGGGCGTTACGGTTGAGAAAAAAGAAGGAAAACTTAAAGGGTATCCAGATGTGACTGTCATGGATTTGCCGGGTATTTATTCCTTATCACCCTATACATTGGAAGAAGTGGTGGCGAGAAATTATCTGCTGGGAGAGCACCCGGATGTGATCCTGAACATTGTGGACGGTACGAACCTGGAACGGAACTTGTATTTGACTACCCAGTTAATGGAGCTGGGGATCCCGGTAGTTATGGCTGTCAATATGCTGGATATTGTAGAAAAGAACGGTGATCAGATTTACATAGATAAGTTGAGTGAACAGTTGGGCTGCAAAGCGATCCAGATTTCCGCATTAAAAGGAAAGGGAATTAAGGAAGCGGCAGATCTGGCTGTCAGAGCAGTTTCCCAGAAACAGGCTGTTGTACATAAGTTTGACAAGAAAGTGGAAGAAGCACTCAGTGATATTGAGTCAGCGCTTGGAAATGAGATTCCAGAAGACCAGAAGCGTTTCTTTGCCATCAAGCTCTTTGAGCGTGACGACAAAATTGCCGGACAGATGAAAAAGGTTCCAGACGTGGAAAGTATCATTGCCAAAGTAGAAGAGAGTATGGACGATGATTCTGAGAGTATTATTACCAATGAGCGATATGTATATATTTCGTCTGTCATTGGAAAATGCCTGAAAAAAGCAAAGAGAGGGGAACTATCTCTGTCGGATAAAATTGACCAGATTGTGACCAACCGTTTTTTGGCCCTTCCCATCTTTGCAATTGTGATGTGGATCGTGTATTATATATCTGTAACCAGCGTTGGAACAATTGCCACAGACTGGACGAATGATGTGCTGTTTGGCGAAATTATTCCACCGGCTATTGAAAACGTACTGGTAAGCGTGGGCTGTGCAGAGTGGCTCCAGGGATTGATTTTGGATGGAATTGTAGGCGGCGTGGGAGCTGTCCTTGGCTTTGTGCCACAGATGCTGGTGCTGTTTTTGTTCTTGGCATTTTTGGAATCCTGTGGATATATGGCAAGAATTGCATTTATTATGGATCGCATTTTCCGCAAATTTGGCCTTTCTGGAAAGTCTTTTATTCCCATGCTGATTGGCACTGGCTGCGGTGTTCCCGGCGTGATGGCTTCCAGAACCATTGAAAATGACCGGGATCGCAAAATGACAATTATGACCACTACCTTTGTGCCTTGCGGGGCAAAGCTGCCGATTATCGCATTGATTGCAGGCGCATTGTTTGGGGGCGCTTCCTGGGTGGCGCCCAGTGCATACTTTGTAGGAATTGGAGCGATTATCTGCTCAGGGATTATTTTGAAGAAGACGAAAATGTTTGCCGGAGATCCGGCGCCCTTCGTCATGGAGCTTCCAGCTTACCATATGCCCACAGTGGGGAATGTGCTGCGCAGTATGTGGGAGAGAGGATGGTCATTCATAAAAAAAGCAGGAACGATTATCCTGCTGTCAGCCATTGTACTCTGGTTCCTTCAGGGGTATGGCTTCGGGCCGGATGGCTTTGGCGCAGTAGAGCTGGAGGATAGTATCTTAGCAGCCATTGGAAATACCTTTGCATGGGTATTCACTCCTCTTGGATGGACTCAGGGGGGAGAAGGATGGAAGATGGCAGTGGCAGCAGTTACAGGCCTCATTGCAAAGGAAAATGTGGTGACAACTTTTGGAATTCTCTTTGGCTTTGCGGAAGTAGCAGAAGACGGAGTGGAGATCTGGGGTAATCTGGCAGGCTGTATGACAGCAGCAGCAGGCTATAGCTTTTTAGTATTTAACCTGTTGTGTGCACCCTGTTTTGCAGCTATGGGCGCTATCAAACGGGAAATGAACAATGCAAAATGGTTCTGGTTTGCCATTGGCTATCAATGCGGCCTTGCCTACTGTGTATCTCTGATTATTTATCAGATAGGCACTCTGTTGTCAGGCGGTCAGGTCAATATTCTGGGCCTCATCGTTGCAGCCCTGATGATAGCGGCATTTATCTGGTTGCTGCTACGGCCAAACAGAGATGACGGTAAGTTGAGAGTAAATATGAAAGGAATGGCGGGAGCGTAATGGGAACATGGATTGTGGGGCTTATCGTATTAGCACTTGCAGGGGCTGCACTTCGCAGCATCTGGAAGGATAAAAAAGCGGGGAAGACATGTGGAAGCTGTAGCGGATGCAGCGGGAGCTGTTGTGACTGCAAACCTCGAAAATAAGAGAATATTTACTTTAGGATAACTGTGTTGAGACTTGTGCACGGGAAGGGAAGATGGATGACCTTTCCGTGCATTTTGCATCTGGCTTGACAAAAGAGGCTGATATGGTAAGATTGGTATGAAAGATACTACATTATTACATTTCAGGTATACAGGAGCGCATGATGTTACAGGACAAAAAACTGGATAAATCCGTACCAATCCCACTATATTATCAGCTAAAAGAGCTGATAATGGCAGAGATTAAGAATGGCACATATCCCAGAGACAGCATGATACCTACAGAAAAAGAGCTAAGCGAGATGTTTGATATCAGCCGGACTACCGTGCGTCAGGCAATCGTTGAAATGGTTCAGGAAGGATGGCTGTACCGGGTAAAAAGCAAGGGGACCTTTGTATCTCAGCCTAAAGTCAATCAGGATTTTATACAGAAACTGGAATCTTATAATGACCAGATACGCAGAACCGGCAGGACGCCTCATACAGAAGTGCTTGATTTCAGAGTGATAAAGGCGACACCGGAGGTTGCAGAAAAGCTGAAGCTTCAGCCGGAAGAACAGGTAGTTTACCTTTATCGAAAGCGGTATGCAGACCAGGAGCCTATCGTGGTTCTGGAAACCTATCTGCCCTATGGCTGCTGCGCCTTTGTGATGGAACATGATTTTGAGAAAGAGTCGCTCTATACGGTACTGTCAGAAGATGATGCTGTGAAAATATTTTGTGTCAAACGTCTGGTGGAAGTGGCGGAAGCCACAGCGAAGGACGCGGAAAAGCTGAATATTAAAAAAGGTAAGCCAATCCAGTTTTTTCGTACAGTGGGATATAATGTTTTTGGAAAGCCGATTGAGTTTTCTCTGGCCAGATACCGGGGAGACAGAAGCAGCTTTGAAGTAACAATTTTTACAGACAAATAAGGAGAAAAAACTTTACAAATTTTAAAATATATATTATCATAATGTCATGACATTATTACATAATATATGAGGTGAAAAACGATGCTACAAGTACAACCGGCAACAAAGGCTACCATTTATTTTATTGGTGTGACAACTGGCCAATCTTCTATTATGAAAGTGTTTCCCAAATGGGCAGAAGCCCTTGGACTGGATGCAGAGATTAAAGGAATTGACTTTAAACCTCATTCTTCCCCGGAAGAATACCGTGAGGCAGTGGAGTTTATCAAAAAGGATCCCTTATCTATGGGAGCCCTGGTGACGACACATAAGATCGATCTGTATCAAGCCTGTAAAGATCTGTTTGAATATTTGGATCCCTTTGCGCAAAAGCTGGGTGAAATTTCTTCAATTTCGAAAAAGGATGGAAAGCTTTGCGGTCACGCAAAGGATCCCATATCCAGCGGCCTGGCCCTGGAAAATTTTGTCCCGGAAGATTACTGGAAAAATTATGACGGCGATGTATTTCTTATGGGAGCAGGCGGGGCTGCCCTGGCTATGTCCTTGTATTATGGACAGGAGAAAGCAGGAGATGATATTCCAGGGAGAATTATTATATCCAATCGGAGCCTGCCTCGCCTTAAGTCCGCCCAAAAGCTTTTGGAGAGTCTCAATTCCAAAATCAAATTTGATTTTATCCACACTCCATTGCCAGAGGACAATGATAAGATCCTTGCAGAACTAAAACCACATTCACTTGTGGTAAATGCCACAGGGCTTGGCAAAGATGTTCCTGGTTCCCCATTGACGGATGCTGCTATCTTTCCTCAGAATAGCCTTATCTGGGAGATTAACTATCGGGGGGAATTAGTATTTATGGATCAGGCCAGAGCCCAGGCGAAGGAGAAGAATTTACAGATTGAAGACGGATGGATCTATTTTATCCATGGATGGACACAGGTGGTAGCTGAAGTATTCCACATAAATGACATTGCTGGGAAAGTTCAGATGCTAAGTGATGTGGCGAAGATGGCATAATTTAGAATTGATAATCCGAAGTATAAAGTATTTCTATATGATATGGCAAGACAGGGCGAGCCCCCGAATAATAAATGATGTTCTGGGGCCTCGCCCTGTCTTACTTTTCTTTTCCATGTATAGCGTGGGTGGCCAGGAGATATGCTGTCTCTGTCAAGCCCTGCTACTTTGCTCATGTGAGATAAAGAAGTAAAAGAAGTGTAAAAAATTTTGCCGTTCCCTGTCCGGCTGACTGCCGGACGGGTCGGGCTTTAGTCGGGCAACTCTACCTTGCCGACAAAAGAGTAATAGATTTCGATTTCCTGTCTGCGGAGCTTTCCCCGGCGTTTCCCGTCAAGGGCTTCCGATTCGTGGATTACGATTTTCTCCACAAACTCCCGTAACAGGGTAGGGGTGAGTTCCTCAAAGCTGGTGTACTTGCGTACCACTTTCATAAACTTTTCAGCGTTTGCCGTGGCTTCCAGCGTCTTAGAAAGCTCGCTCTGCAAGGCGGCGGCTTTCTCTTTCAGTTCCTTTTGCTCGGCTTCATAGTCTGCCGAAAGCTCCGTGAAACGCTCGTCCGATATGCGCCCGGTCACGCTGTCCTCATACAGCCGCTTGAAGATAGCGGAGAGTTCCGCAATCCGCTTTTCTGCCGCTTCCAGTTCTTTCTTCCTTGCGGCATTCCGGCGTTTGCTCCCGTCCTCGGTCTGCTCGGTCAACAGCTTCATAAACCGGGCTTCATGCTTGGCGGCGTAGCTGGTGACTTTCCGTAGGTTCTCGGTCACTCCGGCGGTTAAAAGGTCGGTGCGGATAAAGTGCGCCGTACAGTCTGCCGTGCGCTTCTTGTAGCTGCCGCAGATATAGCAGTCCTGTCGCCGCTTGTCCGTCTGATACCTCTGCTGGTACATGACGCTGCCGCAGTCGGCACAAAAGAGCAAGCCGGAGAACAAACCCACTTCATCATAGCGGTTAGGGCGTTTGCGCTGTTTGCGTAGCTCCTGCACACGCTCCCATGTGTCCCGGTCAATGATTGCTTCGTGGTGGTTCTCAAAGATTGCCTGTTTTTCCACGGGGTTCTCTTTGCTCTGCTTCACCTTATAGGACACTTTCTCGGTCTTGAAGTTCACAAGGCAGCCCGTGTATTCCCGGTTTTCAAGGATATGCGCCACGGTGTTTGTCGCCCACTTGCACTCATAGCCGGGGTGGTAGCGGCGGGTGCTTCCCGTCCGGCGGTATTCCAGCGTTCCCGGCGTGGGGATTTGCTGCTCGGCAAGCATACGGGCTATCTTGGTCGGTCCGTTCCCGGCAAGGCAAAGGCTGTATATCTGCTTTACCACGGGGGCGGCTTCCCCGTCAATGATGAAATTTTCGTCCTCGTCCATGAGGTAGCCGTACACGGGCTTGCTTGTGACGGGCTTCCCGCTCATGCCTTTTGACCGCTTCACGGCTCTGATTTTCTTGCTCGTATCTCTCACCTGATACCTACAAACCTGCAAAATGCAAAATGGACGTTGATTTGCGGAAATTTCCCCTTATTCCTTACAACACCACACAAGCCGGAATAGGCGGAGATTTACGGAAATTTCTCTTTGCCTGCCCTCCACGGACAGCTTGCGGATTTGCCAAATGGGAGAGGAAATTTCTTTCTATCCCCTTTGCACGGCATAATACTGGCGATTTTTCAAAATGCCAAAAATGGGCGCAAAAAAACAGGAAACCTTTTCTTGATTTCCTGTCTTGGTGTGCCGTTCCATGTAGCGGCGGTTATTCAGTTTACAAATAAGCCGGATTTAATTT
The DNA here is from genome assembly GCA_910574475.1 of Clostridia bacterium. Taxonomy (GTDB): domain Bacteria; phylum Bacillota; class Clostridia; order Lachnospirales; family Lachnospiraceae; genus Laedolimicola. The sequence continues at coordinate 8,646 of CAJTAT010000030.1, forward strand.
GCCCCAGTGTTGTTCCTTTTCGCAATTACAGCAAGTAATTATTTTCCCGGTTTGCAATCTGCAAACCAACCAATTTGTAGGTTGCATATCCTCCCATAACCAGCGGCTCTGCTTTGCAAATTTCTTCTGCTTCTTCACGGCTCTCTGTTTTTAGGATATACATACCTGCCATTCCCGGATAGCCTTTAAAGACACCGCAGATTTCCAGCTTTCCCTCATCGTCCAGCTTTCTTATGTTCTCAACGTGTTCCATAACTACCTGTTTTGTCATTTTATTATAGGTCTTGCTTTTCTCAATCATCATCATATACATCAATTTTTCCATACGATTTTCTCCTTTACATTCTATGGGGATTCACTGAGGGTATTATATTATATTTATCCGGCAATAGCAATCTGTCTGTCATTCTCTGGAAACAAACTTATAGCCCACGCCTATAACGGTCTTTATGTAGGTAGGCTTGCGGTTGTCCGGCTCTATCTTTTTTCGCAAGTTGCAAATTACATTGGCAACGCTTGACTGGCAGCTTTCACTTTCCATGCTCCATACAGTTTCAAAGATTTGCGCCTTTGTAAATACCCTCCCCGGACTGGTGGCAAGGCAACAGAGTGCGCCATACTCTAAACGGGTGAGATTTATGTCTGCCCCGCCTTTCAGTACCCGGCGTTGGTGTAATCTGATTTCCAATCCTGGAAAAATCAGTGTGGGGAAGTGTGGCGGCGGCATGGCTTCCAGCGGTATTATATGGGCAAGGCCAGCTATGGCTTTTTCAATCGCTTTTTCTTCTGTGCCATTGAATGTAAGCATGACTATTTTCCCGACAAATCTCACCTCCCATTATGTAGCCTGTCCGTCAAACCGAAAACGGAACAAAGCAGAGATAAGCCGCTGTATTATGCTATCCTCGGTGTCTGTATCTATATGACCATTTTCAAGGGCTGCCATACGGATACGCTTGCTGTAATGTCGTAAAACCTCTTCCACGGCTTCCGGCTCTCCGCTGGTCGCCCGGACAATCGTTTCATAAGGCAAAAGATTCGGATTCCCCATGTGAAAGCACCTCCATTTCTTTATGCAGGAGTTGTAAAGTCCTATGGATTTGATACCCGGTCGTACTCCGGCAGCGTCCGTACATTTCCCCGATTTCCCGCTGTGTGTAATGCCTGAAAAAGTAAAGGAAAATAATTTCCCGGTTTTTCTCCGGCAGAGCTAACAGGGCGGCGGCAAGTTTTCCGTTGGTGAGGATAACTGTCTGACCGCACATCGTAATGGAGTATTCTTCATAGGGTGCTTCAAAATATTCGTCTGTTGTGCCTAAAGGGTAAAACTTTTCTTCTGTGAGGTATTGAAGGGATATTTCTTTTTGTCGCCGTCTGCTCCTGTCACGCCATGCGTTGATAGCCGCAAAGCGTATGACGGTCTTGCAAAAGCCGTTGAACGTATACATGATATGTTCTTTGTATGCTTCTGTACAAGCCATAAATGATTCCCCCCTTTCTCCCACATGGGGCGTGCATGGTTTCGTTTTAATGCTATATTGCATTTGGTACATGAATAGTTTATCATAGAATAGTGACAAGGGCTGTCACCATTCGGAAAGGAGTTCAAAAATGTCAAAAGCAGAACGGCTTATCGAGATGATGATAACAATAAATGCAAAAAAAGATTTTACTGTAGGCGAATTGGCAAATGAATTTTCCGTATCAAAAAGAACCATACTACGTGACTTGCAAGAATTGGAACAAGCTGGTTTCCCTCTTTACTCCGAAGTTGGGGCGGCGGGTGGGTATCATATCTTAAAAGAACGCATTTTGCCGCCTATTGCTTTTTCAGAAAGCGAAGCAAAAGCTATTTTCTTTGCCTGTCAAGCCTTGCAATATCACCGTGACTTGCCGTTTGAACAGGAAACCATATCCGTCCTAAAAAAATTTTTGAATTGTCTGCCATTAGATGTACAAAACAGTATTACGCAGATTCAAAACAAGGTAGTATTTTGGATTCCAGACAGACATTGCGATTCGCCATTACTTAAATCTATGTTCCTTGTTGTGATAAACCGTCATGCCGCAACAATACGGTATTCGTCAACATATTCTGAAAGTACACGCACAATTATACCTATCGGCTTATATGCTATGAATGGACTTTGGTATTGCCCCGCCTATTGTACAACGGCAAATCAAATCAGAGTATTCCGGGTTGACCGTATTAAAGAAATCATAGAGGAAAAGCCCTATCCAAAAGGGAAATACCCTATTCCTACGTCTATTCAAGAATATCTTGAAAAAACAGATGTTAGGAATGATTACCATATGAAAATCCAACTAACGGATATAGGCGTTAAACGCTGTGAAAGTGAATGTTTACTTGCAAGCGGATTAACAACATTTCCAACGGGCGGCGGGATAATCGACATGGAAATAAATCATGCAGCTTTAGAATGGGTTGCCGATTATATATTGCCATTTGGGAACAACGCCACTGTGTTAGCACCATTGGAGCTAATAAAACTAATGCAGCAAAAAATATATGAATTACATCAGCATTATTGCAGTTTGGAAACAAGTATGAATGAATGAGAGGGATTCCGTCGTCATCGGCATTGTGGGAATGTGTATAACTGGCTGTCTCATGGAATTGTGGGTAACTCTGTTTGCAGGACGTGGGAAAGCTGCACTTTAGCTTTTCCATGTGCTGTGAATAGAGTTATCCATGATTCCATAGCCTGTTATGCACATTTCCATAATGTTTGTCTTTTGGTCTTTGGCTTCTTTGGTTCGGAATAGTGTGGTGCTGGCGGTCTATCTCTTGTTTTCGGTTGCTTGCTTCTTTACCGTACATGAGCATTACAGGCAGGATTGAAATAAACACAGAAAAAAGTTATAATTAGATTGCTATGTAGTAATCATAAACTTAATAATAAATAAATGGAATGAGGTACAGGCAATGAATGGTAAAGTTTATGAATACAAATCTTTGATTTACAATGCAGATAAGCCAGGTGGGGCATATGTAATTTTTCCCTATGATATTAGGAAAGAGTTTGGAAAAGGGCGGGTGAAAGTACATGTTACCTTTGACGGAATACCTTATGATGGCAGTATTGTAAATATGGGAGTCAAAAATGAGGATGGGAGTATTTGCTATATAATAGGCATACGAAAAGACATCCGTTCCCAGATAGGAAAACATCCAGGCGACAATGTCTTCGTGACTGTCACAGAGCGAGATTGAGGAAGGAGGAGAAAAGAATGTGGACATGTCCAAGGTGTGGGAGGACTTTTAAAAAACAGAATCAGAGCCATTACTGTGGAAAAGCGCCAGAAACTATTGACGAATATATCGCAGCGCAGCCGGAAAGGGCACAAAAGTATCTGAAGGAGATAAGGGATGTGATACTTGCAGCATTGCCAGAGGCAGAGGAACGGATTTCGTGGAGCATGCCAACATTTTGGAAGAAACATAATATTATTCAATTTGCTGCACACAAAAATCACATTGGCCTGTATGCAGGTACAGAGGCTGTTGTGGAGTTTGGTCAGCGGTTGAAAGATTACAAAACAAGTAAAGGTGCCATACAGTTTTTATATGACAAACCGCTTCCATTAGATTTAATTGCAGATATAGCCGAATGGTGTTATAAAACAGGGAATCATCCATAAGTTATAGAAGGGATCCTTTGATAAGAGACATTTCAAGGAGCATACAAACGAATGACAACAAGAAAAGAAGCGATTGCTTATTGCTTAACATTAAAAGATACATATGAGGACTACCCTTTCCACGATCCAAACTGGTGTGTCATCCGACATAGAGACAACCGCAAGGTCTTTGCCTGGATTTTTAACAAAGACAATTATGTATGGATCAATGTAAAATGTGATTCAGAGTGGAGGGATTTTTGGAGACAAACATTTCCTTCTGTGATTCCAGCGTATCATTTGAATAAAGAGCATTGGAATTCAGTTATTTTAGACGGTACTATACCGGAAATGGAAATTCAGCGTATGATTTCGGAAAGCTATGACTTGACAGGCACAAAAAAACATAAGAAAAAGATATAATTTTAAATTTTACATTACAATATATTTCTAAACATATATAGTATATTTGATGATGGGGAGTAAAAGAAAACAATGGAGAAAGAAAAAATAGAATTACAGCTTGCAGAATTTCCTGTATGCGAATATGCCTTTATTAAGGAGAGGGACATTTCCTTTCTGGAACAAATACGCTATATTTGTGAGACAGAATGTCCTCAATATGGAAGTTCCTGGTCCTGCCCTCCGGCTGTCGGGACAGTGGAAGAATGTAGAGAGCGGTGCAGCCGATTTCAGGAGGGGTTTCTCTTCACTACAGTGGCGGAGGTGTCTGACTTGGAAAATATGGCAGAGATGTTAGACACTCGAATGGAGCATGAGGAGATTACAAGACAAGTGAGAGACTTGTTTCGAGAGCAGTGTGAAGAAGTATTGGTACTCTCCACAGAATCCTGTGCCATTTGCGAAAAATGTTCTTATCCCCATCATCCATGTCGTCACCCTGAGCGGATGTTTCCCTGTATTGAGAGCTATGGGATTCTGGTGACAGAGCTGGCTGAGCGGTATGGAATTACCTTTATGAATGGGGGAAATGTTGTCACCTGGTTTAGTCTGATATTGTATCGATAAGATTCCCTTGTCAAGAGAGGGTATGGAAAGGAGATATTTTACTATGAGAATGTACGATTTGATTATCAAAAAGAGGAACGGGAATTCACTGACAAAAGAAGAGATTGATTTTATCATACAGGGCTATACGGAGGGCCAAATCCCGGATTATCAAATGTCAGCACTGATGATGGCGATTTATTTTCAGGGAATGAATGAGGAGGAGACGGTCAATCTTACCATGGCTATGGCTCACAGCGGAGAGATGTTGGATCTCTCAGGAATTCATGGGAAAAAGGCAGATAAGCACAGCACTGGAGGAGTGGGAGACAAGACTTCTCTGGTACTTGGCCCCATGGTGGCGGCCGCAGGAGCACCAGTGGCAAAAATGTCCGGCAGAGGCCTGGGGCATACAGGTGGAACCATTGACAAGCTGGAGAGTTTTCCCGGATTTTCCACCTCTCTGACTCCAGAGCAGTTTACAGAAAATGTAAACACCATTCATATGGCAATTATGGGGCAGACGGCTAATCTGGCGCCGGCAGATAAAAAGCTTTATGCTCTCCGGGATGTGACGGGAACTGTAGATAACATGTCTCTCATAGCCAGCAGTATTATGAGTAAGAAGCTGGCCGCAGGAGCAGATGTGATTGTGTTGGACGTAAAGACTGGAAGCGGAGCCTTTATGAAGACAGAGGAAGACTCTTTTGCACTGGCAAAGGAAATGGTGAAAATTGGAAATAAAGCAGGCCGCTATACAAGCGCCGTTATATCTGATATGGATCAACCTCTGGGCTTTGCTGTGGGAAATGCCCTGGAAGTGAAAGAAGCGATTGATACTTTAAAAGGACAAGGCCCAGAAGATTTACAAGAGCTTTGCCTGACACTGGGATCTCATATGCTGGTGGGAGCCGGATACGCAAAAGATTTGGAGGAGGCTCGCAAAAAGCTGGAACAGACTTTAGAAGACGGCTCAGCTCTTCGTAAGCTGGCCCAGTTTGTGGAGGCCCAGGGAGGCGACTCTGCTGCGGTGTTTGATACAAATCTGCTTCCTGAAGCTTCTATTCAGGAGGAGATTCCTGCCCCTGTAGATGGATATCTGGCTCATATGGAGGCTGACGAGGTGGGAAGTGCCTGTCTGATTCTGGGAGGAGGCCGCGAAACGAAAGAGAGTGTCATTGATTTGTCTGTGGGGCTGGTCCTTAAGAAAAAAGTGGGCGACGCTGTAAAACAGGGAGAGGCTCTTGCTGTCATTCATGCCAACGATAGGGATAAGCTGGAGGCGGCAAAGAAACGTTTCTTGACCGCTTGCTCTTTCACTGAAAATCCTGTGGAGAAGAGGACTTTGATTCGGGGGATGCTATCCTGATGCAGAAAAATAGCTGTAATATTTGAAATTACAGCGGAGACAATACAAATGAAAAATTTCGGGAATCTAAAATTTCATACAAAATTAATATTGGTATACCTTCTGTTTGTCATGGGGATTTTGATTCTTTCCAGTTCAGCCGCCTATTTATACTTTAAACAGTATGTAATTGAAAGAGCTGAGGCAGAAAACAAGCAGATTGTGGTAAAGATGAAAGAAACTCTGGAGAATACCATAAAAGAAATGGAAGCCATAGCTGTAAGCCTGCAAGAGGATTGGACAATTGTGGAGCAGATGCAATTATGTGATTCAGACAATCTGACAGGCAGTAACAGGCTGGAATACAGCTATGCTTCCAAGATCGCCCTTTTGGATTCTGTAGGACCCTACCGTAATCTTCACCGTGTCAGCATTTATAATGATAAGGGGGATATGATATCCACAAACAGTATTATTTATGACTCGCAGGAGATACAGCAGATGGTAAAAGAGTCCGCCGAGTATTATGAGATTATCAATAAGGGAAAAGAAAGTGTTTTTATTTATGACCATTATGATAAGTGGATGAACGCAAAGTATACCAAGGTCTTGAGCTATGTAAAACCTCTGAAGAACAGAGAGAAAATCATTGGATTTATAGAAATTCAGAGTGGACTAAATACCTTGGCGGAAGCGACCTCCAATGATGAGACTATCAAAATGATTGTGACTCAAGACAATGAAGTCTTGTTTTCTAACAGAGCATACTATGGAGAATTTGCTGCCGCTATGTACTCTTCAGCCATTGGCGAGGAATCGAATGGGATGAAAACCATTATCAATCTCATTACCCAAAAAGAACAGATGCTGGTTTTTGAGAGAACCGAGAATGATCTAATTGTCTTGATGGCACTGGATATGGACCAGATTATGAAAGCTGTTGATGTGGTAAAAAGAGGGATTATGATTACGCTTCTTGTCATTTCTCTTGTATCCATTTGCTTTATTTATATATTTTCGAAACGGCTAACCATTCCTCTTCGGCGTTTAAAGGCTGAAATCGATGCGGCAGATTCTGTGGAGTTTGTGACGACAAGAGAAGAACAAGAGGGAAGGGAAGAAAAATTTAAAGATGAAATTAGCCTGATTGAGGATTCATTTTTTGAGATGCAGGTTCGATTAAAAAAAGCCATGGATCGTGAGATTCAAATGCGTTCTGTGCAAAATAAAGTTCGCTTTGACGCTCTTCAAGCCAGGATAAACCCTCATTTTTTGTATAATACACTAGGTATTATCGGAGGGATGTGTTATGAGGCAAATCAGTTTGAAATAGGAGAAATGTGTTCAAGTCTGGCTCAGATGTTCCGGTACACAACAGCAAAAACAGACAGTCCTGTGACGATGCAAGAAGAGATAGAACATGCAAAAGATTATTTGATGCTTATGAAAAAGCGGTTTGAGCACAGACTGGAGTATACCATAGAGACAGAGGAAGACTTGATGGGTGAAAAGATCCCAAAGCTGGTAATCCAACCTTTGATTGAAAATTCAATTATCCATGGTTTTCAGAACCAATGGATTGATGTGATAAAAATACGTGTTACAATCAAGAGGAGAGAGGATCATACGACCTATATTGCTATAGAAGATAATGGAAACGGTTTTGATGAGAAGATTCGTACGCAGCTTTTAGAGGCCATGCAGAAGTATAAAAGACAGGTGGCGGAGAAAGAGGTTCTGGAAAATGTGGATGGAAAAGGGATGGGAATTCTAAATACCTATATACGTATCTGCTTTTACTTTCATGGAAAGGCAGACATGTTTTTAGAGAACCTTAAACCTGCTGGAGCAAAAGTTGCAATCTATCTGCCTTTGTCCATGGAAGAGCCCATCTCTTAACCGTACAGATCCATGTCAGGAGACATCAGATAAGGAGTAAATAACATGTTTCATATTATGATAGTAGATGATGAACCTCCCTTTGTCCGTCAGCTAAGCACAATGATAGACAAAGCAGGAGGTAATCTTTTGGATATTCACACAGCCTCTAATGGTATGGAAGCCTTATCCTATATGGAAGAGAACCCCATTCAACTTCTGATTACCGATATTCGGATGCCGGTCATAGACGGTTTGGAATTAATCCGCCGGGCAAAGAAACTATATCCAGAGCTGTGCAGTATGATTGTGAGCGGTTATTCAGATTTTGAGTATGCACAGACTGCGATCAAAGAGGAAGTAAATGATTATCTTCTAAAACCAATTTCTATGCAGCAGGTTCAGAAAGTGATGGCTGATATGCTGGAGCGTCTTCAAGGGATACAGGAACGTACTGATCAGGAAATTGTGGAGTATTTGCTGGGAGAAAAAGAAATACCATTGGATAAAGTCTCAAAAACATTAGGGGGACATGCGCTTCAGGCATTGCTTATCTTAAATGGCTGGTATGGAAAGGCTTCTCAGCATGAATTTAGGGTGAGAGAAGAACGTAAAGCTCTGGAACAAATTTTACAACTATCCTTAGAACAAGATACCTATACCTGTTATTTTGTTGAGGGAAACCTATGGATGGTGCTTCTTAGGGATCCCCGGTCTAATGCTCAGATAGAAATAGAAAAAATGCTGGAGCAAGAGGCGCGCTGCTGTTTTGGCATGACATGCCGGACCCCAGAGCTTCCTAAGCTTCGGAAAGATTTGTCAGAGATTATTGAGAGGATGAAACGTAGGGCGAAAATAAAAGGAAGCTGCAATGTTTCAAAAAAAGATTTCTTCAAGGGGCAGGAAGCCCAGTATATGAATGAAGTGGCGTTGGCAGAACAGTTGATCAAAGCAAAGGCTTACGATCGCTTTCAGAAAGAGTTTCAGAAAATGGCATATCGCTGGAGGGAGTGTGAGATCACTCAGCAGGAGGCAGTTAAAAGAATCAGGAGAATCGTACAGATCATTTACGAGTCGCCTCAGAACCAACTACCTTATGACATGATGCTAGAGTTGGAGAATCTAAATGATGAAATTACCAGCTTTGAAGATTTGTGTGAGATAGTAAATGTTTTCGTAGACGACGCCTTTTATCAGATGAGACAAAAGGAAAATTCTGGGGCCAAGCTGATGGAGAAAATTGACGCTTATATTGCGCAGCATATGGGAGAAACCATCTTGCTTTCTGAGATTTGCAGCGGCTTTTATGTGTCGCAGCCTTATTTGAGCAAAATTGTGCGCAAGTACCGGGGGATGTCTTTAAATGAATATGTAACAAAATTAAAGATAGAGGAAGCCAGAAAACTGATGGAGCAGTACCCAGAGTTGATGGTGAAAAATATATCAGAAATGCTGGGCTATGAAGACCAGAGGTACTTTAGCCGCGTGTTTAAAAATATGTCGGGGTATTCTCCCACAGAATATATGCAAAAAGTGAAAACTCATCCATGTGGATAAATAAAACCGGTGTGTGTGCACCGGTTTTTATTTATCCACATGAAGAGGATTGTTCTATCCATTCTCGAAATACTTCCCATCAGATACAATAAAGGTACAGGAAAACGAGAAAAGGGGGAAGCTAAGATGGTAAAAAGATATTTAATGGTAAATGAAATAAAGCCGGAGTACTTGGAAGAGTATGTAAAGGCACATCAAACCATGCATGAAGGCAAATGGAAAGAGCAGCTTCAAGTGTTACGACAGGCAGGGGCAAAAGAATGTATTTCTTACCTATATAAAAATTATTCCATTTTAATTTATGAATGTGAGGATATTGATGAAAGTTTTCGCAAGCTGGGGCAAATTCCAGCGCGGGCTGCATGGGAAGACTTTACCCAACCCATGTTTCAGAACTCACCCAAATTTGACGGAAGCGAAAAGACAGAGGGATTACAGAAAATATTTGACTTAAACCAACAGTTGGATGAGGGAAGGTTAAATCAGTTTTGAGCAGGTGAGAGAATGGCAAAGAAAATTATTATAACGGGAAGCTATAATGCATCCATTTTTTTGAAAGGGGAAAGAATTCCTCAAATAGGAGAAACCTGTACTGGAGATACTTACTTTATCAGTGCAGGGGGAAAGGGCTCGAATCAGGCAATAGCCGCAAAGTTTCAGGGAGCGGATATAACTTACATAGGAAAGCTGGGAAAGGATACGTATGGCAAAGATGCAATCCATATGTATGAAAAGCTTGACCTCAATAAAAGCATCTATTATGACAGTACAAGACATACAGGCGTCGCAGTCATATTCATTGATAGAGGCGGAAACAATTCCATTATGGTGGCGCCTGGAGCCAATATGCAGTTGACGGCAGATGAAATCGTAAATGTAATTCAAGAGCAGGAAGATGTTTTGATGGCTGGGTTTCAACTGGAGAATGATGTAGGACAAATCTGCGAAGCTATTGAGAGACTTCACGCAATGGGGGTTCAGACGTTACTGGATCCGGCCCCTGCAGTTCCCCTTCCCGAAGAGGTATATAAATCGATTACGATTATTAAGCCAAATGAACATGAGGCGGCTCTGCTGAGTCAAATTCCTATTGAGAATTCTAAGGATGCGTTAAAGGCAGGAAGATGGTTCATAGACAAGGGGGTAGAAACAGCGCTGATTACCTTAGGGGAAATGGGATGCGTCCTGGTATCCCAAAAAGAGGAGCTTTTCATACCGGCCCCCGCCGTGAAAGCTGTGGACACTACAGGGGCAGGCGATATTTTTAGCGGTTCTTTCCTGGCAGCATTAAGCAAGGGATATACCTATTCGGATGCTGCCAGATATGCAAGCTGCGGAGCCGCTCTCTCCGTCACAAAAATGGGAGTGCTGGAGGCTATGCCAGGAGAGAAAGAAACTTATGATTTATTAAAAAAGGAGTATGGAATATGACAATTCGGGAAAGGATGCTCAGTGCCTATCGGGGAAAGGCTCAGGATCGGCCGGCCCTTGGAATTTATGCCCGGTATTTACCACATGGAGCGATTGAGCGACAAGTTCGAAATTTGGGCTTGGGAATCATTGAATATGTGCCTATTACCAGCCAGATAGGACCGCCATGGCATATGCTGCCAGGATTTCTGTCAGAAATTCCAGGAGTGGAGCTACAGTCCCGCTATCACTGGGTAAAGGGAAACCTTCGGGAAATTAGAACATTTTCCTCAGAAAAGGGTTCGGTTTTTACTGAGATAGGCAGCAGTAAGGGAGCGGGAAGCGAGCACATAGGATCTTATTATATTAAATCCCTGGAAGACTATAAGAGCATGAAGGAACTGGTAGAAAAGGCTATTTTACATCCCAATACAGAGCTTTATCTGAATACGGCAGAGCGATTGGGTGAAGACGGTGTGGTGATGGGGCGCATGGACAGGACCCCTTACCAGAAGCTTTTGCTGGAGCTTGCAGGAGCACAACAGTTTCTGGTTGATCTGTATACAGAGCCTGAGATTGTGGAAGAACTGATGGAGGCACTTGGAAAGCGATACAAAGAGCAGGTGGACATCATGGCAGAGAGCCCGGCAGAGATTATCTGGATGCCAGACAATGTGACGGTAGATATGACACCGCCCAAGGCTTTCCGTAAATACTTGCTGGAGTATTACCAGTATTGTGTCACCTGTGCCCATGAAGCAGGTAAACTGGTAGCTGCACACTTTGACGGAAAAATCAGGCCCTTGATTTCTGAAATTAAAGAGAGTGGAATCGATATTATTGAATCTGTTTCTGAGCCCAGAATAGGAGGTGATATGGGATACTGGGAAGCTCAGGAAACATTTCAGGAACAAGTGGTTCTTCCTAACTTTCCTGCGAACTTAAGCTATGAAAGCGATGAAGCAATTCACGCCTATTTTACAGATTTGCGGGAAAAGGTGGGAGAGAGACCCTTTATGCTGCAGATTAGCGAAGACTTACCAGACGGCACTTGGCAGCGTATGATTCCACTTATCACAAAATATATGTATGAGTAACCCAAAATAGTGGAAGCTGGGAAAGGCAGAAGCAGAACTTATATTAGGACAATATGAAGTGACCCCACATTTGTAGCAACGTGGATTTACCTGTATACTAGAGTTTGTTAAGAACAATGGTAACAGGGATTACCGCATACAAAAGGAG
>CAJTAT010000031.1 GCA_910574475.1 Clostridia bacterium
TGTAAGTGGCCTCCTTTTGTATGCGGTAATCCCTGTTACCATTGTTCTTAACAAACTCTAGTATACAGGTAAATCCACGTTGCTACAAATGTGGGGTCACTTCATATTGTCCTATGATTAATGTTCATAGCTATGAGCAAAATGTCGTTTAGCTCATCCCTATGATGTTCACATCATACCACGTTATTTCCGGCTGGGCTTTTCACACAATGCCCTTTTGATGTGCGGCGTTGTTTGAGATGCCCCTCGACCATGAGTATATTGCCGTACATTGCACACACAGTCAAGTTGAATATCGTTCCACCTTTTTCATTGCAGAAAGAGAGAAAATTTGCTCGACTTTTGATTTTCATGTAAATACACAAAGTCAAAGATTGGGATACCAGCGGAGCAGCTCAGACAGTCCCTCGGATTCCAGCTTTCTGACCACATAACTTAACCACTCTTCCGGTGTAGGCATATCCCCTGTGTGGGGAATTCTCTCCCATTGTGCCCGTCGTATTGGGTCTGGGTCATTCATCCCCGATTTTATGTGGGCTGAAATAATCGCCCTCATCTCTTCCACTGTAATATTCCTGTCTCTCGCCGGCTTCTCAAAAAACGTTCTATACTCCGGCATATGCATGCCTCCTTTCGTTCCATACGAGTAGTATGCCATATCTGAGGCATAATATAAACGGTTTTATGCCCGTGAAAGGATATAGTTTATCTACCAATCAAGACTATTATAGCACCACTCAAGGGCTTAAAATAGACATAAGGAAAGGCGGACTACAAAATGGATGTACAGAAACGAATCAAAGACCTGATGGAATTGAGAGGCTGGACAGACTACCGGCTGGCGAAGGAAGCCGGTCTTTCCCATTCCACAGTTACAAATATGTTCAACCGCAGCAATGCTCCAACTTTACCGACCCTTGAAGCTGTATGCAGAGCATTTGGCATTACGCTGTCTCAGTTCTTTGAGGATTTTGAAGACAATGAGACGCTACAGGAACAGAGGCTGCTATTTTCAAAATGGAGTACCTTTACCCCAGAGCAGAGAAAAATCTTGCTTGACCTTATGGATATCATAAAATGATGGAAATCGCAGTCGCCCCATAGAATGGAGTCTGCGGTTTTCGATTTTATAGTAATGTCTTACAACGTCCATCTTGTCAACTCAACCATCCTATAACAATCCTATCTCCACAACCTACCCAATATCCAACCTATCAACTCAACCCCACGCGATTTTTTGCCGTAGACCAGTTTCCATAGAACTACTAAACGCAAAAAATCCGGGAGTCGGAACTACCCGTCGGCAATTCCCAACTCCCGGAAACCCCTTGTTTACTACACTTTTTTGTACTTCTATTTCTCAACCCTTGACATCAATACTACCGTCTCAACGGTATTACCCCTTTCCCACAAAACTTTCCTTACTTCCTTGCCGTCAATATAAATCGGAAAGTTAAACTCTATCGACTTCAACGGCATTTTCGATTCTCCATTCGGATATATCTGTATTTCTTTAATAAGGTATGTGATAAGGTTTTTCTTCTCCTCATCACTCATTATAGCATATAACTTTCCAAAGTTCTGCATGATTTTGTAAACATTGTCAAGCGTGATGGCTTCCATCTCAATGGAGCTTTTTCTTAATTTGGCATCTTCAATGCGTTCCTCCAGCTCCACCATCGTATCATACAAAGCGTCAAGCCTTAATGTCATATCGTGGATTTTTCTTTCACGGAATCGGGCATCGACAGGAAGATTGTCAATCTCATTTTCCAAACGTGCTTTATTCAAATCCACCTCTTTCAGCTTGTTTTCATAATTGGCAAGTTCTTTATCTACCACGCTTGTATCTGTCTGCACTCCAATCCGCTTTTCAATCTCTTTTGCAAAATAGGCATCGCTTACAAGCTCTCTTACCGCTTCTACTACAAGCGGCTCAATGTCTATTTTCCTTAAAGAAGCTTTGTAGTCACAATGACGCCCCCGCTCCTGCTTATTTCTTCCGCATATATAATAGTAGACTTCCTTATATGTGCCGTCTTTATTTGTCCATGCGTGTTTATTCGTATACATTGAACTGCCACAAAGGGGACATTTCAAAACGCCTGTCAGAAGATGCGACCTTTCTTTTCCAATTCTCGACGGTTGCTTGATTCCTGTTGCTAAACGCTTTGCATGGACTTTCTGCCAGAGTTCCTCACTGACAATCCCCTCATGCTGCCCGTCCTCTAAGATATAATCATCTGTATGGACTTGTTTGTATTCATTTTTCGTTCCTTTCACTTTTTCCCGTGTTCTCCTGCCATAAGCAATTTTTCCGCAGTAAACAGGGTTGTCTAATATCTGCCGTATTAAATGGTTGCTCCATGTTTCTAACTTTCCATTCTGGCGGGGTATCTTCTTTATCCCTTGCAGATTAAGGTATTTTGCAACACCGCCAAGCCCTATGTCTGAATTTCCAAACTTATCAAATATAATTCGGATTGCTTCGGCTTCTTTTTCCTCTATTAAGAGATGATTGTCTTTCAGATAATACCCATATGGGGCAAAACCGCCATTCCATCCGCCCTGCCTTGCTTTTTCCCTGCGTCCGTTCATGGTCTGCTCAATGATATTTTCCCGCTCAATCTCTGCAACCGCTGACAGGACAGATATGAGCAGCTTTCCGCTTGTCTGGGATGAGTCAATCCCCTCTTCAATGCAGATAAGGTTTATCCCATAAGACTGAACAAACTCCAATGAATTTAGAATATCTGCCGCATTTCTCCCAAAACGTGAAAGTTTATAGACAAGGATATACTCTATTTCCAATCCGTTTTTTATGTCGGACAGCATTTTCTTAAATGCGGGTCGCCCCTCAATTGACTTCCCCGATTTTCCTGCATCTTCGTAGATGCCGACAACTTCCATTTCCTCACGGTCTGCAAACCGTTTCAAACTATTTTTCTGCCCCTCAAGGCTGTATCCGTCAACCTGCATCTCTGTACTTACTCTTGGATACAGAACACATTTCTTCCCTTCTCTGTTCATTCTACCACCTCCGATAATTTTGGAAAATGCGGTATGTAAGGTTGCGTAAGCCTACGCAACACAATCCAGTTCCTGCAAAACAAATCTTCCGTATTTTTCAACTGCCTGCACCATAGCATTTATAAAGACATCAAAGTTTTCTACTTCGTCAGTTTCATTCTTTTGCTGTTCTGCATTATGAATTTCTTTGACATTTTCCATCTATATACCTCCGCAAAGCTAAACGGCTGTATACCATAAATTATATGGATACAGACGTCATTTGACTAATGTGCAAATCCTCCCTTTTCCGCTAATTCGCACAATTACTTTCTGTACCATTTTTAAGTGAAATACTAATGGCAAGAGCCTTATCAACTCTTGCCATCGTTTCGGCGGGCATCATGCCCATATACTGTTTTAATCTTTTCTTATCTACTGTACGGATTTGCTCAAGCAAAACAATAGAATTTCTGTCAAGTCCCTCAAAATTTTTCACCTCGGTATGTGTCGGTAATTTTGCCTTTGTCTGCGCCTTGCCCGTGATAGCGGCAATAATGACCGTCGGGCTATGCCTGTTGCCCATATTATTGGAAATGATAAGTACGGGTCGTGTGCCGCCCTGCTCCGAACCGACAACGGGATTAAGCTCTGCGTAGTAGATGTCGCCACGCCTGATTGTTCTTTCCATATTCTTTATAACCTCCATCAGTATTTAGGCAGGAAACCCTGCCTATGTAACAGCCAGACACACGGAAGTATTTAAGGTCGGGAGAGTATAAAACAAACTCTGTTTCCATTGACCACCTTGTATCTGGCTTTATGATAGAAAGCATTTTCTATTTGTCCCCGACACCCCGAAAATGCTGATGCGTGATAACGCAAGGGAAGTCACCAAACGGTCAGCAGCGAACTGACGCCACGGGAATTGCACCCCAACTGTCGGTCTGACAGAGCCGCCCCCATTGCCTGCGGCGGACTGGTTACCGCTCGGACTGTGGCTGGACGGGAGTATCATTGTCCTCTTTGTGTGTCTTGGCGAAATCGGGAGCTGCCCGATATTTTGAGTCGGTAATTTATCCGCTCACTGCTTTTCGGCAGGTCATGGCGTACCGCTGCACACGCTTATGCTTATTACAGCCACAAAGAGAATGTATTTGGTGAATGGGTATTCGGTTGTCAAAGAGCCGTCCCGTTTTTGCCATAAAGGAAAACAGGTGAAAGAGCTTTTAAGCCCCTTCACCTGTTTGCTCACTCATTCGCCACAATACAAGGCAATTATTTCATAAATTTTTTTATCGCCTTTAATGCCGCTTTTACAGAACACTGGACAGCTTGATATTTGCAGCCCTCCAACTTCGCAATCTGCTCATAGGTCAGCTCCCCGAAAAAGTACAGCTTCAGCCTGCGTCGCTGTACTTCGGGAAGTTCGGAAACCGCCCTATGTAGCTGCTCATATTCGATACTCTCCGAAACAATATCCTCAATCCGTTCTGCCTTATAAAAAGCTCTGTCATTCAGCGTTTCATCGGTCAGCTCGGAGTGTTCAATGTGCCTGCTCACCCTGTTCAGATGGGATATGTCCTCAAGCTCAAATCTGTCAAATGTCTGGTACAGCATTTCGTCAATCTCAATATTCTGCTGCTTTCCACGCCCGTCCTTAAAAGAGAGGTAATAATGCCCCTCGGTTATCGTCAAAGTGTACGGATTATACTTGTCCTTTTTTCGGTTTGGATGCTTTTCAAGCATTGTAATTTCCTCCAATCAATCTGAATTTTTTTGAAAATCCAGATTGACGGGCGGAGAACGGCATCCAATTCCAGAAACCGCCTTACGACGTGTTCTAACAAAAAACGACAAAAGAAAAACCGCAAAGGCTGTCACACCCTCACGGTTTATAGATATATTGGTTCTTATATGTGGAGATTTAACTTCTACTTCTTGGGTAGAAAACCCCCTTGCATTGACAAGGATTTTTTTAACAGGCTGTCCACCCATCCCCGATATGATATATGTAAATGAAAATTGCTATTTGCAGGCAATAAAAATCCCTCCAAACTAAAGCAGGTTTGGAAGGACTTTTATTTTTGGCATGGCAAAGCAGCCCACCAAACGCTGTTTTTTTTATTTGGCGGGCTTCCCCTTGCCTCTGGCACTATTTACAAAATGTGCTTTTGACCTATATTTTCTTTTCTATGTTTATCACTTTCTGCGTCCATTCTCGGTAAAACGCTTCCTCATGCGACACCAACAGCACTGTTCCCTCAAATTCTTCCAGTGCTGTTTTCAACGATTCTTTCGCCAGTGCATCAAGGTGGTTTGTCGGCTCGTCCATGATAAGGAAATTGCACGGCTTCATTATGAGCAGGCACATTTTAACCTTTGCCTGTTCCCCTCCGCTCAAAGTCCCGATTTCTTGCATGGCGTGTTTGCTTGAGATGCCGCAGCCTGCAAGACGCTTTCTCACGTCTTTTATCGTAAGCGATGGGTAAGCATCGGAAACAATCTGAATAGGCGTTTTTTCTATATCCGCCCATGCCAACTCCTGCTCAAAATACCCTATCTTTACCTGCTCCGAAAAACGGAAACTCCCGCTTAATGAGGGTATTTGACTGATAAGCGTTTTTAGCAGGGTGGATTTGCCGATGCCGTTAAATCCCGTCATAACAATTTTCTCTCCCCCTTTTATGGAAAAGCTGATGTCCGACAAAACAGGATAGTGGTAGCCAACATCCAGATGTTTTACTTTTAGATGCTCTGTCGTAGTCAGCGGGAGAGCTTCAAACCGAAAATGTGGCTTGATTTCTTTCTGTTCCAGAGCTTCCATCTTATCCATTCGGTCAAGCTGTTTCTGCCTGCCACGAGCCATTTTTGACTTTCTCCCTGCAATATTCCTGCGGATAAATTCTTCCATCTTTTTGATGGTTTTCTGCTGTGCGGCATACTGTCTGATATAATCCTCACGGAGCAGTGCCTTTTTTCTCGTGAACTCTGAATAAGTGCCAAAATATTTTGTAATCTTCTCGTTGTCAATGTCGCATATCCTTGTGGATATTTTCTCTAAAAAGTCATAGTCATGCGATACTACCAGAAAAGCGTTTGGCAGGCTGGAAAGATATTCGGCAAGCCATGTAACATGTTCCTTGTCCAAGAAGTTTGTCGGCTCGTCCAAAAGCAAAATATCTGGCTTCTCAAGCAGTAATTTTGCCAGTATGACCTTTGCCCTCTGCCCGCCGCTCATCTGCTCAATCGGTCTATCTAACCCGACTACCGTCAAGCCCAGACCTGTTGCCACCTGTTCTATCTTTGTGTCAATCAAATAAAACTCCTTACGCTCCAATTCTTCCTGATACCTTGCCGCCGTGCTTAGCTTCGCCATATCCCCATCCGCAGACTGGCAGTACAACTCATTCATCCTGTTTTCTATCTCATACAGCCCAGAAAATGCGGATTGTAGGAACTCCCTCATTGCCACGCTTTTTTCAATTTGGGCGTATTGGTCGAGATACCCTATTTTTGTGTTCGGCTGCCATACTATCCTGCCAGAGTCGGGGATAAGCTGCTCTGTGCAAATCTTTATGAATGTGCTTTTTCCCGCCCCGTTCTGACCGACAATTCCGATATGCTCCCCTTTGTTCAATGTAAAATCTGCGTTTTTAAACAGATAATTTTCTCCAAAAGAATGTGTTAATCCCGTAACTTCTAATAAACTCATAATCATTGTCCTCTCTTTTTCCTGTCTGATTTTCCAAAATGGGCAAAAAAATAGCAGAAGCCAGATACTCTTGGTATCATGCCTTCTGCTATATCCGTTCCATCACAAACCGCTTTTAGGAAACAGTCCATATACAACAAAAGGCTACGGACAAAACACTGTCCATAGCCTGCTGCACACAAATTTGTACGGGAAAAGAAACAATATATGAAAAAAGATATAAAATCCCTCTCATGTACTGCTATATTTCCCGATGAAATCCTAACGTGTTATATTACGCTATACTCTGTACAATGTTTCATCGGATTTGATTGTACAGAGCTGATCTTCTTTTTAGGCGGAAGTTCGTTTGTAATGTAAAAGCTCATGAAACTGTTCTCCTTTAAAATTAGTGCAGATTATTTTAGCATGAAAACCAGCAGTTTGTCAAATCCTATTTTTATGAAATTTTCAGTTTTTATCTCTCATAATAGGAAATTTTATATCTTATATAAGAGGTATTGCTTAATTAAATTAGATGTTACGCTTGTATAAAAACAGAGCCAACAAACTATGGTTTCCCACACGTTCATTGGCTCTGCATCTATGTGTCTGGCTCTATCCTATATTCTTCTTTAACCGTATTCCCATTGAAAAATACGGCTCACTTAAATATTCTTCTTTGTCAATGCTGTATCCTCTTTTTTTATAAAAAGAAACCGCATGATGGTTATTTTTAAACGCCCATATCACAATTTCTTTATACCCTTGTTCCTCCGCCCCTTGCTCGGCAAAATCCATCAGCATTTTCCCAATTCCTTTCCCTTGAAATTGGGAAGCAACATAAATACGCCAGATTTCAAATGCCCCTGCCATATCCGCATCTGCCGTATCTCCAAAAGACAACATTGCCGACACTCGGTTTTCTTCCTCCCACACATACTCTGACAGTCTGCGAGCGACAAAATCTGTCTTTAATCGGCGTGTCCTTGCTGCACATCCATCTGAATTTAGCAGCAGCGGATTGACATATCCAGAATAAACATTTTTCCAGTTCTCATTTACAATGCCACATACCGTATCAAAGTCCTTTTCTCCTAATGGTCGTATCATTTCTTTCTCCTAAATATCGTTTTTCCATTCATTCCCAACCACTGTCACATGCAGATTTTTCACTTCTATCAATCTTTCCTGCCTGCATTTCGGGCAGTAGAGAGGATAATTTATCAGAATAGTATCCTCCCTAATTCTGCTACGGGTTTTGCTCCCGCAGACAGGGCATAATATCCATTCTGTCTGTTTCAATTTCTTGCCTGCCTTTCTTTCAAAAATAATGGTACTGTTTCCGATGCCTGCATATCAGATATGCCGTCAGCATAAGCGTGAAAAGCTCCGCAAGCGGTACTGCAAGCCATACGCCCGTTACCTCTAAAAATCTCGGTAACGCCAAAAGGAACACTGTAATAAATCCAAACGTCCGCAGAAAAGAAATGGTTGCAGATGCTTTCCCATTGGATAATGCCGTAAATAATGCGGATGAAAAAATATTGCATCCAGAGAACAGAAAGCTGAATGAAAAAATGCTAAATCCATTCTTTGTAATCTCAAAAACATTCCTATTGTTCTCTGCAAATACCTTTGCAATGCTTTCTCCACCAAGCAGGGAAAACAAAAATACAAATATGGAAATCCCCGCTATAAAGCCGAAACAAATACGGACGGTCTTTTTTAGCTGTTTTACATTCTCACTCCCATAGTTATAGCTTACGACGGGGGCTGTTCCCATAGAGAAGCCAATATAAAGCGTTGTTAAGAGGAACTGCGAATAGATGAGTACCGTAATCGCAGCTACGCCGTCCTCGCCCAGCAGCTTCATCATCGTTACATTAAACAGAAATGTCGTTACGGCAGTCGAACACTGGCTTACCATTTCCGACGCACCATTGGAGCAGCTTTTCAGCAAAATAGATACATCCATTTTAGGCTTGCAAAAGTGCAGTTCACTTCTTTTCATCTGAAAAAATATTGTACCGATAATTGACGGTATCATATATCCGATGCCTGTCCCAATAGCAGCCCCTTTGATTCCCATTTGCAGTAAAACGATAAAGACATAATCAAAAACAATATTGGCAATCCCCGCCAAAACAGCAAGCACTAAGCCTAATGTCGGTTTCCCCGCCGTCACAAACAGATTCTGATATAGCACCTGCATCATGTTAAAGGCGGCGAAAATGAGCTGTATCGTCAGATAATCCCTGCAATATGGGAACAAGATTTCACTTGCACCCAATCCCCAGATGATTTCATCCAAAAAGAGAAGCCCTGCCGCTGTAATCAGCAGACCGATAACCGCCCCTGCCACGACAATCAACGTAAAATTGCTTCTGGCTTCCTCTGTGTTTCCATTCCCCATTTTCTTCGCAACGACCGCACTTCCTCCTGTCGCAAGCATCGTCCCCAGACCGACAATCAGATTGATGACGGGGCAGACGATATTGATGGACGACAAGGCGTTCGTGTCTACAAACCGTGCGACGAAAATCGTGTCTACAATGGTGTATAATCCCATAAACAGCATCATCACCATGCTTGGGAAAGCAAATCTGATAAGGGACAGGGCGTTAAAGCTCTCTGCCAACGGGTTTTTCTGTGTTTCAGTCATTCCTTGTTTCCCCTTTCCTGCCCGTGTTTTCGGGCATAGAGGTATACCCTTGTGGTATTTCCCCCTTATTGCCGAATGGCATAAAGGTATCCCCGAAGGGGGTTTCCTCCTTGTTTTTCGGTGGAAGCACGAAACGCTGCGTCGGATAGCCATATTCCACAAGCAGTTCCCGTTCTGCAAATCCAAGACGGCGGTATTCTTCCCGCCAGCCCGTATCTGCCTTATCGCCTGCACGGTATGTCGTCAACGTAATCTCTTTTCCATAGAGCAGCTCGTCTGCCAGCTTATCAAGGAACAGCTTTGTAATGCCGAGATGCCGATACTGCGGATGGACAGCCAGAAAGTCTATGCTGCCTGTGTCGGGCGAAAATCCCATCACGCCAATAGCCATATCGTCATCCCGTAAAATCAATGCCTTTTTATCCGCAATATACTGATGCAGGTTTGTGGTGTAATCTCCCTTATCCAGACATGGATAGCCGTCAATCGTGAGGCTTACCAGTTCCATCCAGTCATCCGCATCTTCGGGCGTGGCAAATTTAATATTGTCTTTTGTCAAATCCATTTTTACAAGCTCCTCCTTCAGATAAATTTCTAGCTGTAACGGGTAGAAGTTTTCCGTTTCCCGAAATTCCGCAGGGGAAGTCTTATACATCGCCTTAAAAATATCCGTAAATGCCTGCTGGCTTTCATACCCGCTCATAAGGGCAATCTCGATAATCGGTTTTGCAGAAAACACCAGAAGTTTTGCCGCTTCTGTAAGCTGCCGCCGTTTTGCGTAGTCGTGGATAGTCAAGCCGACGGTCTTTGTAAAAATCCGATGCAAATGGTATTTGGAATAGTGCAATGCCGATGCCACCATATCTAAATCCATCTTTTCATGCAGATGTTCTTCGATATAGCGGATAGCCTGTGAAACAATGCGTACTGTCTGACCTTGCATTTTGCGACCTCCTTTCCTTTTTCCCGCACTTTTAAGCATTATGATATGCCTGTACGGTATTCCAATAAAATATTGTAGCACAAGGAGTTTTTTATCTTTTCATCATTCTTGCTATGTTTTTAAATCACTAAATGATAATACCCCCACTTTCCAGTCAACGTATTCTAAATCAACTATACTGATACCGTTTCCTCACATTCAATGATTTTACTTGAATATCTATTTTCCATGAATAAAATGAAAGTCACAACAATTAGCACCTCCCCCTATTGTTCCCATGCGTTCAAATCTAATCTTAGGTTCATATCCCGAAAAAGCAATTATATCACTTTGGCAGAAAACCGTACAAAGTTCTGGGCAGGAATATTTCTCACACATATCTTTGTAAAGGCAACGGACTATATCAAAATGAATTTCTCTATTATCATGTCTTTTCCATTCTACCGTAAACCCCTCTGTTGGGTACTTTTTGCTCATATGCGATTTGGCAAACATTTTAAATAAACCATATGTAAATGGCATTTTTGTAAATTTAGCATTTTCTTCCGCTAAGCTGTGTGCATTGTGCTGTATTTCCTTATAGGCAATCATAAATGCTTGTTCTTTGGTAAAACCCTGTTCAACAAGAGTTAAATATATTCCCATGATTGGCAACAATCTTTTGAAAATATGCTGATTTATTTCGTCATTCTTAGATTTTGCTTCCCTCTCGCATAGATTCGTATATTTTTCACACATTAAAATATAAAGCTGTTTACCTTGTTCATTTCCATATTCCTCAGTTAAATCATCGTATAGAAAACTGAAATCTGTTTCTTTATAGTCCATAATCTTATCTCCATTTCATGCAATCATTCTGTTTTTTCCATTTAACCGCTATCTTTAGGACAGCAGATTATGGACAGCCTTGTAAGTAAGAGGAATATACATACAAAGTAAAGACAGCCGTTCCCACAATCCCTCATATTTCAACATGGTATTTTGAAACTGCTCTTTATCTCCCATGATAAAACAGACAAAGAAAATTAATGCCAAGATAAAAGAAATAACACATATAATGCCAAAAATGACATTGTTCTGCTTAAATGCTAAAATCCCATTTAACAATGGGAAAAACAATAATGCCATAAATCCGATTGCCGCACTTATTCCATGTACTTTTGAAGCCGCAGTAACAATGTCTTTGTTTTCATTCACATGGAATATTCCCGAAACCAATCCTGCTCCGACAGCAAATGTCCCTAGTGAAAACAACAGTAAAACCGATAAGATTGGAAAGTCTTTTTTCGTAATAAAAAAATATGCAACCGCTGCAAATGCCAGAAAACATCCAAGCCATATTAACCATGTATTATAAATAACACGAACGGGGCTTTGCAGACTTCCCAACGCACTCATTGCCATTGTTTTACTATTGTACCCATCATAATACCGACACAATATCCACGGAAGAAAAAACTCGCCAACAACTGTAAAGAGCATAACTGAATGAAATATCTTACTGGTTATTATATTTCCCATTTTCCAATCTCCCCTAATATCTCTTAATTTCTCCATGAAAATTATGTGCTTTTTCAAGCAGTGGTCCTTTTGCTCCCATTGTAAAGGCAATATCACTGCTGCGGATTGACAACAATTCCATTCCAGACTGTAATTCTAAAACGTCCAACGTATCTTGCGGCAATTTAACAGCTCCGTCCTTATCAATGTTAATCCACGCATATTTACGCCCTTTATATCGGGTAAACTCACCCTCGGAAAGCTGGCAGTCCCTTAACGCAGGGCATTCTTCCAATATATGGCTGAGTTTTGAATTTGACAGCAGCGGATATGTCGTCACGCAAAAGCCGCCTGTTATTTTGCTTCCCGTAAAAATTATCACTTTTCCATCCCGCAGTGCATCATATTCCAACAATGCCTGTGGCGGGATGTGTATTGTTAAATCGGGGTTTATAACGGAAAGACCAAATACAAATTTACCCCCTTTATTGAGCTGCGGCATAAAAAACCTCCTTTTCCAGTATTCCTTTTTCTACATTGATATGTTATAATAGTAGTGTTCATAAAAACTACTTTATATATAAAGTACTATAAATACAATCCAATGTCAAGGAGGAAAAAATATGTTGTCCAAACCTGCCACAATGCTTTTAGGTTTCATATACGAAAAACCACTTAACGCATACGAGATAATAAAACTCTTAAACTACATGAATGTGAAATGGTGGTTTAATATCGCTGATTCAACGGTATATTCGACATTAAAAACCCTTGAGAAAAAGGAATTTATATCTGGCACTACCGAGAAAGTCGGAAATATGCCAGACCGCACCGTTTACAAACTTTCTGATAAGGGGAAAAGCGAATTTATAAACACTTTAAAAGCATCAATCCTGCAATTCAACTATGATACAAACATCTTTTCTATTGCCGCTTTTTTTCTAAGTACATTTACCCCTGATGAACAGCAGGAACTTTTGCAGGAGCGGCTTAATATTTTGCAAAAGTACCGTGCAGGGATTGATAAACAAATCAATCCGTTATGGGAAAATGAAGTTTCTTCTGCCCATTCTGCAAATGTAAAAAGAATGATTGACCTTGTAGATGCTGAAATAACAGGAACAAACCGTTTACTTGAAAGCTGCAACGCCAACATATAACCCAAGTCCATGAAATGGATATCAGACTGTGAGGAAAACCTATGACTACAAACAATATCCGCTATTTATATAATGCAGAAACAGGCATTGAGCTGATTTTCTGTAAGGATTCAACCATATCTTACCCATTACATAATCACGTTTCCGTACTGACAATCGGCATCATACTGGACGGCTCCGTAGTCCTTACAACAAATAAAGAAGCAAGGACTTATAAGCAAAACGAAACATTTGCAATATTTCCATATGAGCCGCATAGCATTTCGGCACATGACAGCTATTCCCTGCTTACCCTGTGCATTGATAAGAATGCTGTAAACAACGTAGATATTACCACCATACAAAAACATATTGGATTTCTTCTGATGCAGGCTCTGAATATGGGAAAAATTAGTCACTATCAGATATTACAGCTATTAAACTGTCTGGATGAAACCTCGGATTCTTCTAACTGGCAGCTAAAAAACCATACCCCCTATATCCACGACTTAAAAAAACAGTTGGAATTATACCCAGAATGTAAACTTACTGTCGAGGAAATGGCACAAAACGCTTTTATCAGCAAATACCACTTTATCAGAAGCTTCAAGGCAGAGGTAGGGCTTACACCGCACCAGTTCCAAATCCAGAACCGCATCCGCAAGGCGCAACGCCTAATCCATGAAACTGATACAATAACCGAAGTAGCTTTGACCACGGGTTTCTGCGACCAAAGCCACTTCATAAAGCAATTTGAAAAATATGTAGGCTTGCCGCCTTTAACTTATAAATATTCTTCTGGAATTATCCCCCAAAATACCCCTATACCCTCTGGGGCACTCGTGCCATTCAGCGATACGAAAGAGATATAAGCAGATAGAGCTATTAGCAGAGGGCGGGCATAAACTTTGCGAACAGGCAAAGCCCGTCATCCCCTGCAATCACTTCATGCGGTACGCCTATGGGAAATATGGATATTACGCCCGTTTCATAAGGCAATTCCACACCGTCATTAACGCACACGCCCGTGCCAGAGATTACTTCATGCGTTTCCAGTTGTTTCTCGTGGATATGGCTGCCAATCTTTTTATTAGGGGCTATCCTCACAAGATGGTAACTAAATTGTCCGTCTGTCCTTTCGGATGTGATAATGTGCTTCAGCTCCACACCCTCAAAAGCAGGATGTTTCGACCACGGGATAGCATCAAATGTAACTGTGGCATCTTTTAACAGCAGCTTTCCTCCCTCGTTGAATTTTTCAAACAGATTTTTGTAATTCATTTCCAACACTTCCTTTCAATTTTTTGACAATTCTCTTGCCTGCTTACATCATACCAACAGGCTTATTATTTGAATTGTAAAAAATTGCGGAATACAAAAACAGAGCCGATGTATTGTGATTTTGATATGCTCCCCTTATGGTAGACAGATGAAATAATAAAACTGTCACTATAAGGAGGAGCATATTTTATGGGACAACATTCAAAATACTCTTTTGAAATGAAATTAGATGCCGTTACAAAATATTTGGAG
>CAJTAT010000032.1 GCA_910574475.1 Clostridia bacterium
TCGGCGGAGGGACGCAGGCGGATTCCATCATGGACAGGATTATCCATAATGCTAAAAAAAAAAAAAAAAAAAAAAAAAAAAAAAAAAAAAAAAAAAAAAAAAAAAAACTCAAAAGGCTTGTTGACGAGATAGAAGCATAATCATCTGAAAAGGCCAACATCGACCATCTGCTCGGACTGACGGACGGGCGGGACGATAAGGAACAGACGCGATAGCGGCGGTGACGCAGCCAACCTCTTTGGGACATTTTGTCCCAAAGAGCCGGGTTTGGGGAGGCTCCCCAACAAGCACTTTTGACGGCCCCCGGCCAGTCAAAAATGGCAAGTGTGGCCACACTTGCCCTGCTTGCCGTTTGTGCGCTCCCTATACATGGCGCGAAAAAACGGAGGCCGCGCTTTTCCTTACGCTCCCTCCGTTTCTCTGGCTTTTCTGATACCCTCTGCGGCTCCCTCTATGATGATAAGCTCCTTTTCGTCCATGCCGTTCAGCATCCGGTCAATGTGTTTCCGGCGCTCACTCTCGCCGCCCAGCTTGTCCGGGTAGAAAAATTCATCTACAGAAATATCAAAAAGGGTGACGAGCTTGTAAAAGGCGTTGAGGCTGGTGTGCTGGCCCCGGTTCTCAATATACATGATGGAGCGCGGGGTGAGGTCTACAAGCTGGACCAGGTGCTCCTGCGTCCAGCCTTTGGCTTTTCGTCTGCGTTTGATTTCTTGGCCCAGGGCATGACAGTCCAGGCGTTTTTCATATTGGTACATTCTCACATCACCCCTATATTATTTTACATTTCGGGGTGGAATATGAGAACGAAACACAATTTTATTTTTTAGTAGTATTTCATTTCTCTTTTCCTGCGTGAGATTTTGCATTTCATTGAGTGATTTTACTATTGACCTATTAGGTAAAAAGAGGTATAATAATGTTGACCTAATAGGTTAATCTTTTGCGAACGGAGGAAAATACAATGTCTGTTAAACTATTAGAGTTAGAGCCACAAAGGCGGGATGCTATTCTAAATTCGGCGTTAAAAGAATTTTCTATACAAGGATATGATAATGCGTCCACCAATATAATCGCTAAAAATGCCGGGATTTCTAAGGCTCTAATGTTTCACTATGTAAGTAACAAACAAGAGCTATTTCTCGTCGTATATGATTACTTCTCTGAACTTATCAGAAAAGAGTATTTTGAATTGATGAATTACGAGGAAAGCGATATTTTCAATAGATTGCGGCAATCGTATTTTTTGCAGATTAAAATGTCTGAAAAATATCCTTGGATTTTGGACTTTAATAAGCTATCACGCCCCACAAATTCCGCTGAGGTAAACGAAGAACTTGAAAGTCGAGCACATAAAGAAAAATCGAGTTGCTACCCAAAATTGTTCGATAACATAGATGAAACCAAGTTTAGAAAAGGGTTGAACATAGAAAAATGCAAGCAGCTTATCTTTTGGTCTAATGTTGGATTTGCTGACCAGCTATTAGAAAAAATTCGAGAGCAGAAAAGCGCTGTTTTGGATAGTGCTACCATTATTTCTGAACTTGATGATTATCTTGCTGAACTACGAAAAGTTTTTTATGAACTCAACGACAAATAAGACTGGGGAACATTCCATGAAGTCAAAAAGAAAACAGCGCATCAAGGTTACAGTGATAATTGGGATTGTCTTTCTTTTGATGTTATGTAATGTAGGCGGAAAACATTATTGTGGAGGAGATGAAATGGGAACAGCACAGGAACCAATCGTTGTAGCATTTCCTTTAAGGGGTGAATGGCTTGCACCAAACACTCCTGGAACAAAAATTCCCAGTCATGGCACAAACCAATTAGGAACAAGATACGCTTATGACTTTGTGCAAGTAGATTGGAACAGAACAGGCTGGCCAGCATATCGGGCAAGTTTTTTGCGATACCTTTTTTCGGGTATTCCATTAGATCAATATTATTGTTGGGGGCAAGAGGTATATTCACCTTGCAATGGAGTTGTTGTCCAAGCTCAAGATGGATATGCGGAAAATTCTAAAACAAACTTATTTTCAGATACGGTTAATGCCTACAAAAACGCGCATTATTTTGATCCCAAAACAGATGATATACAATCTGTTGCCGGAAACTATATTATCATAGACTGTGGCAACAATGTATATGCCGCCCTCGTTCATCTTCAAACAGGTTCTATTCAAGTTTCTGTTGGTCAAAGTGTAAAGACAGGGGATGTAATAGGTCGGGTTGGTCATTCCGGCAATTCGTATGCACCACATTTGCATTTTCAGCTTATGGACAGCAGCGACATAACGATTGCCAATGGATTACCTTGTGCCTTTGAAGAATATGAAGTTTATCAAAACAACGAGTGGAATGTTATACAAAACGGTATTCCGACAAGTACAGACAGGATACGCTTTGAAAAAACAGACTGAGAAATAGGAAATCAAGACCGCATAGCATAAAACATCCGCCCAACGGGAAATAAAAAAAACCGTTGTTGCGGCGGCTGATTATCTGCGCGCCAAAACAAAATACAGTAGCCTAACGGCGGTTTTGAAATAGTAAATTTCAAGCCGCCGTTTTCTTTTGAAAAAATAGAATACGGAGGGTGTATTAAAGTCGCCCATTTTTAAGGACACGGCGGTATCCGGGAGGTATCGTTATGTCCTTTTTGTTTTCTGCTCTGCATAACTTGTCAAAAAAAGCATAGCCCCTCCATCGGGTTACTCCGGCCATGAACACGAAATTTGCAAGTACATAAAGAACCGCGTCATTTCATGCGCCCGCACAGTACAACGCTGTGCGGGCGTTGTCGTTTCTTGTCGTTTCTACTTTGGGACAAACAGTCCCAAGGTGCGGGGCGGCTCCCCCGGGTGCCGCTCCCCGCCGCCCTCCATATCGTTTCCCGGCAACCCAACCACAAAAAACGATATGGAGGTACATACAATGACTATCATCAACTTGCGCGACTTTTACTACTGGTACACCCAGGACGAATATATGGAAGTTACTGACGATGTGGCCGAGGCGCTTCGGGCCAGCGTCCGCTATGAAGCGGCCTACCAGCGGCGGCTCTCCCGCCACAAGGCGCAGTATTCGCTGGACTGCGATGACGGCATCGAGTATTCCGCCTGCCTGCGCGAGCTCACCCCGGACGAGGTGCTGGAGCTCAAGGAGCGGTTCTGCCGTCTGTGGAACGCGCTGAACAGCCTGCCGGAAATCCAGGGCCGTAGGATTGACGCTTGCATCATTCTCGGCAGGAGCGTGAAAGAGGTAGCCCGCGCCGAGGGCGTACATGAGGAGTCCGTCCGCCAGTCAATCCAGCGTGGGCTGGAGCGCATGAAAAAAACTTTTTAATTTTTTCAAATTTCCCACTTGGAAATGATGAAAAAATGTCTCGGTATATGAGAGGAAGTTTTTTCTTCTCCACAACTGAATAGCGGGCGGCCCCGAGTGAACGCGGGGAGCCGGGCGGCGGGTGCGCTGTGACTTCTCCCACGGGAGGACGAGCGACCAACACCACCGCCGCGAGTGGGGAACCTGCCAGCCCCACGGCCACGATCCGCGAGGGACAAGCTGGCCGCTTGCCGCTTGGGGCCGCCGCACAAACAAGGGAACGCCGGGCCGCTACTCGCTGTCTTTTGACGGGCCAAACATACGGGCCCGGCGCTCCCCATTTCAAACAAGTTCGAGACAAATTGTCCCAAGGTGAGGACAGGCTAAAGGGCGGCACTTTTCGGAGTGCTGCCTTTTCGCGTTTCCCCACCAACCAAAAACACAAAAGGAGGTTTTGCCGTGAAACTGACCGCACAAGAGCTGGAACAAATGAAAAGCGTGGACATCGGCGCGGTGAGCGCGGATGCGCTGGCTGACGTGAGCGGTATGGCCTTTGACCGCACCCTCCCCCGGGAGGAGCGGCTGGCCCGGTTCGTAAAACGGGCCGTCAATCCCTACTGCTTTAGCGTGGGCGGCGTGGGCGTGAAAATCGAGTTTGCCGAGGGCGGCCCCTCCCTCCAGGAGACGCTGGCGGCCTTTCTTATCCGGCAAAAGAGCGGGCTGTAACTGCTGTTGCGGCCTGCTCCCACTTCGAGACAAAATGTCCCGAGGCATCGACATCCTTGTTGATTGCCCCGGGCAGAGTTATAATATAAGTGTAATGTGATAGGGAAGGAGGAACAATGGCACGAACAAAAAACAGAGGGTATCAGCAGACTTTGGCCCCTACCTATACAGCCCGGCTTTGGAAAATGGGCGGCTACATCCGGCTTTCCCGAGAGGATTTACAGAAAATCAACCGTGGCCTTGACGATAGCAACAGCGTGAAAAACCAGCGCGACATCCTCAACGATTTTCACCATAACCACATTGACGAGTTTGAAAGCTATGTCGAGTATGTGGATGACGGCCACACGGGAACCGATACGGAGCGCGAAAGTTTCCAGCGGCTCTTGGGCGATGTGATGAGCGGGAAAATCAACTGCGTTGTGGTGAAAGACCTTTCCCGTTTCGCCCGGAATTACAGCGACGCTGGCAGTCTGATTGACAACCTTTTTGTGCAGATGGGCGTCCGCTTTATCAGCTTGGCCGAGGGCGTGGACAGCTACCTAAACCCGGACAGCGTGAACAGCATTATCGTTCCGATAACAAACGTGATGAACGACCAGTATTGTTATCAGACTTCAAAGAAAATCCGGCAGGTTTTCGATTACAAGCGGCGCAACGGCCAGTACATAGGCTCTTTTGCTCCCTACGGCTACATAAAAGACCCCAAAGACAAGCACCAGCTAATCGTTGACCCGGAGGCCGCTGAAACCGTCAAAAAGATATACGAGATGTGCCTGCAAGGTACGGCCAAACTTCAAATTGTGATGTATCTGAATGACCACGGCATACCCAGCCCCACGGCATACAGAAAGCTAAAGGGCCTGCCCTACTCCCCGGCTATATCGGACGCTCCCATGTGGGGGAACAAGATTATAACGGATATTCTCAGAAATCCTATTTACACCGGGGATTTAGTACAAGGCCGCCGCCGGGTGAAAAGCTACAAGGTACACCAGATTGAGGCTGTGCCGGAGGAAGAATGGGTGCGCGTCCCCGATACCCATGAGGCAATCATCACCCACGAAACCTTTGAACGGGTGCAGGAACTTCTGAAACGCGACACCCGGACGGCCCCTAAAAAGCGGGAGCTCCATTTATTCAGCGGCTTTCTGAGGTGCGCTGACTGCGGCAAGGCCGTGACCCGGAGCCAGAGCGGGAAGAATGTATATTATTCCTGCTCCACTTACAAGAAACGCTCCCGGACAGCCTGCTCCATGCACTCTATCAAACACAACCGTTTAGAGGCCGCCGTTCTGTTCGCTATCCAGTATCAAGTGAGCACCGCCGTTTCCTACTCGGAAATAGTAGCCCGTATCAATGCGGCCCCGCTGAAAAAAAGTCAATCCCACCGCCTTAACGACCAGATAGCCGCAAAGGAAAAGGAATTGACGAAAATCACCCGCTACAAGCAGTCACTGTATCAAGACTGGAAAGATGGGGAAATCTCCCAGCAGGAATACCGGGAAATGAAAGCCGATTATGAGCGGCAGGCCGCTGGGCTCTCGGATTTGCTGGCCCGGCTGACGGCTGAACGGAAACAGCTTTCAAACGGCGTTGACCAGCAACATCCTGCGCTGGTAGCCTTTGCGAAATATCAGAACATTGAAAAGCTGACCCGCGAAATCCTGATTGAATTGGTAGACCATATCAAGATTTACGAAAACGGCAATATCGGCGTTCATTTTAAGTTTGCGGACGAGTTCCGCCGGATTGCCGAATACATTGAAATCAACACCACCGACACCGCCGAGGCGGGCTGACCCCCGCCAAAGCATGAAATCCTTTTGACAGTGTGTTTTCCTAATAAAACGCAATCTTAGGAAAAGAGTACCCTTTTCCGTAAATCTACCCGCCCGTATAGCTTGCCGGACAGATTTGCTTGTTGGGAAGTATCCCAAACCCTCTTGATAGTTCTCTCACTACCTACAACCCCGTACAAGGCGATTTTAACGAAGCTTTGAGAAAAATTTCTCAAAAAATTTTTTTAATCTATCTATAAAGAAGTTTGGGAAATACCAAGTATTATTTAATTTCTTGAATTTATTCGGTTAACCGTATATAATTATGGTGATAAAACTTATAGAAAGCGAGAGAGACTGAAAATGTTAGAGTATATTTCTGCCCCGGAAGCGGCACAAAAATGGGGCATTTCAGAAAGACGGGTGCAAAAGCTATGTGAGGAAAACCGCATACCGGGTGTAGCAAAATTTAGTCGGCTATGGCTGATACCAAAAGACGCAGAAAAACCAACAGATGCCCGGTTGAAAGCAGAAAGGAAGAAAAAACATGAATAAAGTTTTGATTATTGATGATGATAAAGAGCTTTGCGCACTTATGAAAAAATGCGTAGAGCAGGAAAACCTTGCTGCGATTGTCGCAGGCGGCGGTATAGAAGGCTTGCATATCTTGGCAGAAAACAAAGATACCTGTTCACTTATCATTCTTGATATCATGATGCCCGATTTAGACGGCTTTCAGGTATTGCAGCAAGTACGGCAGACAAGCAATGTCCCCGTTCTTATGCTCACTGCAAAAAGCGATGAAGAAGATAAAGTGTCCGGCTTGCGAATGGGGGCAGACGATTATCTGACAAAGCCATTTAGCATTAACGAGCTTATGGCGCGGGTCAATTCCCTTATCCGGCGTTATACCCTGCTCAATCCAATTTCCGGCACCGAAACGGATTGTATGGTGTTTCAGGGAATGACGATTGATAATCTGAATCGTCTTGTTTTTAGGAACGACGTACAAGTGGAACTTACAGGAAAAGAATTTGATCTGCTCTCTTTTCTTGCGGCAAACAAAGGGAAGGTATTTACGAAAAAGCAGATTTATACCCATGTATGGGAGGAAGAATATGCTTTTGATGATAGCAATATCATGTCTTTTATCAGCAAATTACGAAAAAAAATTGAACCAGACCCGGAACACCCTTTTTATATTTTAACCGTCCGCGGCGTTGGTTATCGTTTTAACAGGGAGGCATAAAATGAATGTTAATCTGTTTTTATTGATTGCGTTTTGTATCGCACTTTTATTTATCTTGTTTCTTGTCACAAAACTTAGGCGTGTACGGGGACAACTATCTATTATCGAAGAAGCCCTTGAAGATATAAAATCCGGGAATTTAAACCGCCGTATGCTGACTAAAAAGAACGATATGACAAGAAAAATCTGCTATGGTATAAACGATATTGCAATGAACAGCCAAACGCAGCTTATCAAGCAAAAACAATCTGAACAGGCATATAAACGGTTAATGACAAGTATTTCCCATGATGTAAAAACTCCCCTTGCTTCTTTGGTTGGTTATTTGGAAGCAATAGAATGTAAGATCGTTGCAGGAGAAGAAAAAGACGAATATGTTCATGTCGCATTTGAAAAAGCGGATTATCTAAAGCATTTTGTGGAAAATCTTTTTGAATGGGTAAAACTGGACTCCGGGGAACAGATTTTTCATTTTGAAGTTTTAGACCTAAACGAGTTATCACGGAATATTATCGTTGACTGGATTTCTGTTTTAGAAAACAGCAATTTTGACTATGTGTTTGATATACCAGAAACAGAGTATCTTATGCGTATAGATGCAAACGCTTATAGCCGCATCCTCAATAATCTGTTGCAGAATGCCCTTATCCATAGTAAAGGAAGCAAAATATCTTTCCATATTTTTGAAAATGATCTGCAAGCCAAAATCACTATGACAGATAATGGAAAAGGAATATCTCCCGATCATCTTCCGCATATTTTTGAAAGAATGTACCAATGCGATCAGTCACGGTCTGCTGGTGTAAATGGATTAGGCTTATCAATCGTAAAAGAACTTGTAGCTGCTCACAAAGGAACAATCACCGTTGACAGCACTCCCGATAGGGGGACTACATTTACCTTATTACTTCCGAAATCCCTGTAATAATACGGGGATTTTTCAGTTTGTCAAATTTCGCTTAACTGTAAAAACATGAAAAAAGCAAGGTTTCGGCAAGGTTTTGGCAAGGTTAGCGTGATAGAATAGCAAATATGAAAAGGAGGTTTTGCAATGAGCAAATATGTAATTGAAACAAAAAATCTTACCAAACAATACGGAACACAGAAAAGTGTTGCGGATTTGAATATCCATGTAAAGCAGGGACGCATATACGGTCTGCTTGGCAGAAACGGAGCCGGAAAGACAACGACCATGAAAATGCTGCTTGGGCTGACACAGCCCACTTCCGGGGAAGTTACAATCTGGGGACAGCCTTTACGGACAAATGAGAAAAAGCTCCTGCCCCGGATTGGCTATCTGATTGAATCCCCCGGATTTTACCCGAATCTGACCGCCACAGAAAACCTGCGCATTTTTGCAACCCTGCGGGGAGTGCCGAGCCGTAATGCAATTAAAAATGCGCTTGATTTAGTGGGGCTTCCCTATAAAGACAAAAAGCTGTTTTCCCAATACTCCCTTGGCATGAAGCAGCGACTGGCGATTGCCCTTGCCATTATGCACGACCCGGAGCTTTTGATTTTGGACGAACCGATTAACGGTCTTGATCCGATTGGAATTGCGGAAGTGCGCTCTTTTATCCGTGACCTCTGTACGGAAAGAGGGAAAACAATATTGATTTCCAGCCATATTCTTTCCGAGATTGCATTGCTGGCTGATGATATTGGAATTATCGACCACGGCGCATTAC
The DNA here is from genome assembly GCA_910574475.1 of Clostridia bacterium. Lineage (GTDB taxonomy): Bacteria > Bacillota > Clostridia > Lachnospirales > Lachnospiraceae > Laedolimicola. Next base: position 8,772 of record CAJTAT010000032.1, read on the forward strand.
TGGAGGAAGAAAGCCTTGCAGAATTGGAAGCAAAAAGCAGCAGACATATCCGTTTTACCGTTTCCAGCACAACACAGGCGGCAAGGATTTTAGAACGCAATTTCCATGAAACGCAGTTTACCATACAGGACGATTATAAGATGCGTCTGCATAATTTAGGCATTCCTGTCGGTGAAATTGTAACAGCCTTTGTCGAAAACGGGCTTACCGTGTCAGAAGCCTATGTCTGCGAAGAAAGCCTTGAAGATTATTTCAAGCGTGTAACAGGGGGTGAAGGGATTGCTTGATCTTGTAAAGTGTGAGTTTTGGAAATTGAAACGGAAAAAGTTTGTCCTTTTCGTAATATTTGCTGCGTTGCTTTTTCCTATCCCGTTTACTGCACTTGTACTAAAAGGGAATGTGGGCGATTTGAACGCTTTTGACGGCTTATATGATTTGCTCATTTGCATGGCTGTTCCTGTCATGCTTCCCTGCATACTTGGCATTATAGGGGCTATGCTCTTTTACATGGAAAGAGATAATGCAACTCTGAAAAATTTGATAGCTATTCCTGTTTCGGCATGGGAAATTGCGACTGCAAAAATCATAGTATTATACTTTATCAGCCTTTTATTCACCTGTGTAACATTGTTCTCTGCAATTATCGGGGGGATAATAGCCGGATCTGATTTGGGCAATATTTGGAACAAACTTATAACCGCCATTATTACGGCTATTCTATATGCCACGGGTACACTTCCGATTATAATTGCGATTGTAAAATTTAACCGCTCTTATATATTTGCAGTTATTTTGACATTCTTCTATACAATGTTTGGATTTTCCCTTGCTTTTACAGGGCAGTTCACATCAGATAATCAAGTGATGAAAGTGCTTACCAGTATTTTACCAACGCCTGTTATTTATCGTTGGCAGGCTTCAAGAATGATTGAGCAGGGAACAACTGCTTTTGAAAACTGGCAGCCCTACTTTCTGAAATTAGGAATTGTAGTATTTACCGTTTTTATTCTTGGAGGTATCTCTTATTTTGCGATTATCAAAATCTACAAAAAGCAGGAAGGGCAGGTGTAAGAAATGGCAAGGCTCATAAAAACAGAACTCTGGAAATTAAAACGATACTCTGTTATCTGGATTGGAATTGCAACTATGCTGTCTGTTGTTTTACTAACCTGTTTTATGGAGATGGGTACGCCGGGAACGCCGACATTTTCCAGTTTTTCAGATAATGTAATATGGAACAGCTTTTCGCTTATCTTTCCGGCGACAATCGTACTGATTGCAGGTTATATGATTGAACGTGAAAGAACAGACGACACGCTTAAAAATATAATGGCAATCCCGGTATCTTTCCGAAGCCTGCTTTTGGGTAAAGTGTTTGTCTGCGGAATGATTTCTGTCTTTCTGGCGGTAGTGGAACTTTTATTTACTGCTCTCATTTCGCTTTTTAGCAGATATGAGGGAATTGCTCTTGGCAGCGTAATGAGATCGCTTGCCCAAATGGTTGGAATGAATTGCTTTGTATTTATATCGGTGCTGCCTGTTATTGTATTTACAGGACAAAGGGCAGGAGCATTTATGACGGGAGTAGCTTTTGCATTTTTTTATGGTTTTATAGGGACTTTTGCTTCCGGTCATGGTCTGTCCTGTCTTTACCCGGTTACGATAGGACTTGGTTTCATCAATTATCAAAATGGCATGGAAGTCGGCACATATAATATTTTCCGATGCGTTGTTGTACTTCTGATTATGCTTGTTATAACTGCGGTTATGCTGCTTCTGGCACAGGACAGGAGCAAAACACAAAAAATAAAAGGCAAAGGGGATATTCAATGACAGGAAAAAGAATACTTTGCATCATTCTAATATGTATGGGTACTTTATCGCTTTCCGGCTGTAACAGCATTTATCAAGCATTATCCGACGGGACGGAAAAGATACTTGATATGGCTTCTGACACTGTAGGCGACACTCCCAAAAATACTGCTTTAGACATCATGGATGCGCTAAATGAAATTGGTGGAAACACTGTTTTAACTTCTGAATCCTCTTTGCAGGGGGAACGTACTACAGGGATTGATAATTACGTTGGAACTTATTCAGCCGAATATAAGGACTTTTCAAAAACGGAATATCTGTTTGGCGGTGTTGATGTTGAAAGAGAGCAGGGAAATGAATTAACTGTAGAGTGCGTCCTAAAAGTTGACAGTGGTACTGCTAAAGTATTTTGGATTTCGGGAAGCGAGAAACCAGTTAGCTTGATTGAAACGGACGGAACTTATAAGGAAACAATTACATTGTCAAGTGGCAGCAACTATATTGGTATTGAATGTGAAGATTTTACAGGAAGTATGGAATTGAATATTAAATAATGCTCTGCCGCACGACGGCAAAAGAAAAAAAGCCGTCGTACAGCAGTGATATGATACCTCTAAAGTAGACAGATAAAATATAAAAATCTGTTACTTTGGAGGTATTTTTCATGCCAAGATCAAAATACTCACCTGAATTTAGAGCAATGGTATCACAGGAATATATTGACGGGGAAGGTTCTGTCCATTTCCTTGCTGATAAGT
>CAJTAT010000033.1 GCA_910574475.1 Clostridia bacterium
GAATATAGAAACTATTTGAAAGATGCTGCATAAAAACTCTGCCAGTCCTCTTTGCGACTGGCAGGTAAAAATTTTTATTTTTTAACTGTCAACTTGACAGGGAGCGGTTCAAAGAGATTGTCAGGGCGGCGATTCTGTTATTAGAACTTCTGATTGCGAAAGCTATGCAGAAGGTAATGGATATAGCGGAGAAAGTTATCAGAAACGCTGTTGACGGCATAAAAGAAACATCAAGAGAAACGGAAAACTGTATCCATGCAGGAGATACTCTGGCAGTCCAGTCGGAAAGGAAGAAGATACCATTTCCCATAAATCCGCATCGGAAACCGGATATGCAAAAAAATACAGAATATCCAGCGGTTGTGTCCACAGGGAAAGAAAGTATTATTAAGAAGATAAAGACTGAGCAGAATCCTGTTCCGACTGAAACCGAACAGATAGCGGAAAGGCCGCCATATCCAAGACCTTCCGTGCTTGCAAGTAAATATCCCAGCCTGCAAGAGATCGAGGGCAGGCTGAAAGAACAGAACAAGGCAATCTTCGGACGTGAGAAAAAGGGGGATGAACTAAAAAAGGAATTGTCAGGATGCACGGGCATTTTCAAAGGCGGCAGGCGTAAGGAGTTACAGCAGGAGATGGACCATCTTGACAATCAGATTTCCAATATGAAAAAAAGGCTTTCTTTTATTGTGAAAGAATATCATTTTGATTCTGTTCAGGCATTTTATAAGGAACTTAATGCGGCAAAGAAAGAGAATCAGGATTATGAGACAGCTTGCGCAGAGTATGAAAAAATTTACGGAGAAAAAGTAGTGGATGCAAGGAGCGTCAAGAACAGGCTCAGGCAAAAAGAGCAGATAGTAAAAGAAAAAGAGACGAGCAGGGCGCATCAGTCAAGACAGAAAGATAAGGGGGCAAGGTAGTAAAGGAAGATTATGGAAAAGTAAAAATGTATGTCAAATTATAAAATTAAAGCAATATGGGGAAAAGGTAGTTATAGATGAAAAAGGAATACAGTGAAACCAAAAGATATATATATTATAAGGCACAAGGGTTTGGGGCATAAACTGCCATAATAGTGAACTGCGTTAGTAGTTCACAGTTCACTATTGCTTTAAGGTAATAACGGTATGAAAAGTAAGCGAATCATCATTATAATACATCTGTAAATTGCCATGATATTGGTCTACCACTTTACGAATGCTTTTTAATCCAAACCCATGTCCGTTTTTATTGTCGTTTAGCTGCCTGTCCTTACAGAGAAAAGGATTTTTTCGGCAGGAATTGATAACTGTTATCACGAAAAACGGTGTTTTTTCATGTTTGCTTGTATTGATCTCGATAAAAGAGTCGGGGATATTACTTGCTGCCGCTATAGCATTATCCAGCAAATTGCAAAACAGAGAGGTAAGGTCGTTGTCTGCAATAAAATCCGTTGTCCCGCTGCGTATGTCAGCATGAAAAGTTATGTGGCTGTCAGTGCATTGCTGCATATAGCGGCATAGAATGGAATTCAGCATTTCATGGTCGCATAGTCTGGAAAATTCCTTCAGGTCTGGGGAGAGTACCAATTGCCGGATATAGGCGCTTATTTTAGCATACTCTTTTTGTTCATTCAGTATATCAATGGACTGTAGGTGCTTTTTTATGTCATGGATTAAAATACGCTGGTTTTCATTCTGTACATTCAGCATCTTATAATATCTAGCCAAATCTGACTCTTTTTGGAGCAATAACTGTATTTCTGTAAATTCCATGTTTTTTTTCTGATGATACTGGTTGATTTCAAACATGAGCAGATTTGCTGCCAGCAAAAAAACAGCGCCCACGGCAACCATCCAGTCAAGTGACGCTGGGAGGGAAACGGATTCGCCAATACTTATGAAAGTAAACATAATAAAGATTGAGGTCAGGGGAATGAAAACAAGAAGAAAAACCGACTTATCATACTGCCCTGTATCCTTCTTCGGGTTTCTCATTAGGTGCATCAGTATATAAGCAACAGCAAAGAATATGAGTTTGCTAAAGACCGAAAAAAATAAAAGATGATAAAATTCCCTGCCATTATCAAGGTAATGAGGGGCAAACCGTTTGGTAATTCCATAAACAACTAATTCACTCATTGTCATAACAGCCGTTAGTATGGAAGAATGAAATACTGCCGTGTACCAATTCAGATAACACTGGGTCATTAAAAAAATGAGGTTCAGAAAAAAATATAAAATGATATTGAGCCATATAGATTCAAACAGTGACACGCAAAACAGGATGAAATATAAGCTGCATAGTACAGCCAGTTTTTTTTGAGGGGTGCGCTTGGCAGGAAATAAATCGGAGGAATACTGCCAGAGTATAATTGCTTCTACAAGAAAACTGAAAAAATAACAGATTGTATTTATCATTTGCTTTACCTCGTACTTTCTAAATAAAGGAGATAGGCTTCTTTAAATGAACTGTATTTCCTTTTTGTCAGATAGGCAGATTGATTATCAGCCATATGGACAAGATTACGGTCAAAATCTGTTACATGCTCAAAATTGATAATGAAACTGCGGTGTGTCTGGAAGAAACGGTTTTTAGGGAGAAGTTCCAGCCAGTACTGCATATTGTGGGTGGATTCAAAATCACACAGAGTGGTATGTACCGTTACCTTTCTGCCCTGTGCCTCTACTGCTATGACGGAGGATGCAAGCAGTGTATGCACGCCCTGTTTTGTTTCAACCGGGATTTTTACTGTCATGGTGTTATACAGGTCAACCGCATCTTTCATATTACGGAAAAACCGCTGCTTATCCAGAGGCTTTGAAAGATATCGGAATACATGGAATCGCATTGCCTCATCAAGATATTCGGAATAAGAAGTCACAATAAAAATAATAATATTTTCATTCTTCTTTTTTAATTCCTTTCCCACATAGATGCCATTCATTCCGGGCATTTCTACGTCAAGAAACAGAATGTCTTTTTCGCCTTTATCTGCCAGCAGGGATTCCCCGTCAGAAAAGCAAATTAATTCCGGGCATTTCACACCAATGTTTTCAAAAAAAATTTTTATATATTTCTGAAGCTGTTCAATTATCAGCGCATCATCGTCGCAGATGAGTATTCGCATTTTCATACCTCTTTTCAAATAATTAATAACATTTACCCTTCATATTATACAATAGCGGTCAGGAAAATACAAAAGCCTTACATGAAAAGACATTTTTTTGTGGATTTTGGGAACGGCATTGTGTTGTCCGCAGGGTTACAGTTTCCTTGCATTTACAAAAAATAATGAAAAAATTACCAGAATAACCAAATGAATGAAAAAAATGTCGTTTGGTGCAAATGGGGTTGAAATTATGACTGGAATAAAAATAATAAGAAGTGCCATTGATTTCAAAGAACAGCTACACAAAAGTTCACTACCTAATACAGAATGGAGAAATTTAATATGGTAAAAACAAAAAAATTAAGTGGAAAGAAGTTTTTTGCAAAAGGAGAAAGTCGGATGAAAAGGCAACTATGTTTGATGTTGATTGTTATTTTTTCTATGTCTATATTTGGGTGTGGAAATTCAGGACAGGGACAGGATTCTGGAAGTAAAATATCAAATGTTCAAAATGAAGCGGGTTCTGAAACAGAAGAACCTTATGTAGAAAACGATATACCTGATGAGAAAATTATTTTTCCAGCGAGTTACGAGAACACCATAGAAAATGTTGATTTTAAGATGGATGTTATTGTTGGTGCTGATTTAGGAGAGAAATTTCCAATTACCGCGAAAGCAAGAATGTTGAAAGTAAATGAGGAGCGGGCATTTCAATCATTATTCAGCGGTAATGATGATTACGAAGTATACAGTTATGAAGAAAAAAACGAATATGGGGAAAAAGTAGATACGGCAACTTATGTCACTCCAGAGGAAATAACGTTATCTTATGGTCCGCTTTCCAGTCAGATGTCATATATGCAAAGAGATTTAATGCCATATATACGCAGCTCTTTTGTACTTGATCCGGCAGATGAGCGATATAATGCAGGTTTGTATTCTACAGAAGAACAATTGTCGTTTATGACGCGTGAGGAGGCTTTTCAGATAATTGATAACGCATTAACAGAAGTGAATATTAAATTTGAGCATGTTTATACGGGATATGCGTTAGATTACAATTGTATGCAGTCACAGGAATATCACGAAGATATGGACGGAAATATTGACCGGGCAAACTATAAAAACGGGTGGTCTGTCTCAGATGAAGGCTATTATTTTTGTGTCAATCAGATATACAGAGAATTGCCGCTTTATCATGTGTATTGTGAGATATTTTCAGATGCAGCAGATGTAAATGCTCCGGTACAGGCATTTATATCAAAAGATGGAATAGAGTATTTGAACATTGAAAAAGTATTTGAAATTTCCGATGAAGGAATGGCAGTCTCTTTATCTCCTATGGATGTGATTGCTGAAACGGTTGCTCATAAGTATAACCAAATACTCGGAAGCTCAACATATGAAATGACAGAAGCAGAATTATGTTATTATGTTGATTTATCTTCAGGAACAGGCGTATATGATGTAAAGCCTGTCTGGATCGTGAAGGGGATTGAAAAAAGTGAACAGCATGAGCAGGATATTCAGGTCATTATAGATGCACAGACAGCGAAGGAGATTATACCTTGAGAAAATTTTGTAATTATTTAAAAACAGACTTAAAGAGGTCTGTATGCTCAATGAAGTTTCTAATATCAATTGCATTAATGATATGCGTACTGCTGTTTTCAACACTGGAAGGCATTGCTTTGGACACAAATGTATTATATGTTTTTTCTATTGTTATGTACGGGATGCCGGCAATGATGATATTGGTATGTGGAGCCATTGCATTTGCAGATAGTTTTTGTGAGGATATAGAACACAAATACGTTATTCAGCAGGTGATTCGAGGGGATATTGAACGGTATGTTTCTGCTCGGATACTCAGCATTTTTTTCGTGACGATGCTTTCTGTTACATTTGGTATGTTTTTATTTGCAAGTATACTGCATTTTAAATTAGCATGGGTGGATGTATCCGGTTTGCAGTATGATCATATCATTCATGCCGGGGGATTAAGATTTTTTTTAATACATAAATGGTATTCCCTGTATTATTTTTGTTATGGAATTCAGTATAGTATATTGGCGGGAATTTTAGCTTTATGGGCAGCCTATTTCTCCATGTTCATCTCAAACCGTATGCTTGTGTTATCGGCACCAATGATTCAGTATTATTTTATGGATTATATTCTGTCAGTACTTTCCTCTGGAACGCTGAGTTTGGCTGCGATTTTTTCACCTTCAAATAATATTTTTTTAAATGATTTTTTGTCTGTATTACTGGTAGTTATGATAGCAGTTATGAATTTGATTTTGCTTAGAAAACTTTTAATTAGGAAATTGAGGAGAAAAATCTGTGAATAAAATAAAATATGTATGGGAGGATTTTATAAGTAATTTTTTGAGTAGGAGGCTGCTTGTTTTCTGCGTTTTTCAATTTTATATTTTGCACTATTATATCCATTCAGTGAAACAATTTTCTGTTGTGGCAAATTACCCTGCATCACCTTGGATACTGCCTTTTGCCGGACAAAATGTATATTTTCTATTTGTATATGGTATTTCTGTCATTTACTTTTACTCTAACATACCGTTTATGCAGCGGAACGAAATGTATGTGCTGATAAGGCAGGGAAGAAAGAGATGGATACATATTAAAATATTAAGAATTTGGTTATCTGCTGTTTTGCTTTCAGTTATTGAATTGATTTTAAGTATATTGCCATTGTTTCCATGTCTGGAATGGTCTACAGAATGGGGCAAATTATACAATTCGCTCGCCATGACAAATGCAGGATTGGAATATAATGTTAAATTATCTTTTTCCTATGAATTAATCAGCGAGCATAATCCTCTCATAACAATGTTAATATTTGGGACAATCCTTTGTATATCTACTGGATTGATTGGGATGATTATGTTTGCTGTGAGTATTTGCATGAATAGAACAGGCGCTGTGCTTATAGGAACTTTTTTTTCGATTTTGCCGGTTGTATTTGCCAATCTGCATTTATACCAGCAATGGATTAGTTTTATTTCCCCATTTTCATGGTTAAATCTACTCTTATTATACGGGAAAGTATGTAAAAATGCACCATCTTTTTTCATGGTAATTATTATGACAGTAATTTTATCATTTGTTTTAAGCTATATTTCTTTAAAAAGAATATATCTAAAAGATTTAAATTGGATAGATGAGGAGTGATAGTGTGAAAGAAAGTAAATTAAGCCAAAAACGTGAAATAGATACAAAAACAAGGCTCACACCGTGAACCTGAATAAGAGTATTCCCACCTTGATAAAAGAGGCGCACCTGCACATCAACAACAAATGGGTGGGTGCATCTGACATTGATGCCGGGAATGCCTTATAAAATCAAGTCTATTGTAACACGAAAACTTGAAGGTGTGAACCACTTTCATCACTATTTGTGCCGCCAACTGAAAGGCGGCGGAATGGAGATTTTTATGCAGGATAAAAATATAAAAGTAAAAGATGTATGCAAATGTTTTGGTAAAACACAGGTGTTAAATCATGTTAATATGGAATGCAATCAAGGAGAGATTACAGGGATTATAGGAAGAAATGGTGCAGGGAAAACAGTTTTATTTAAAATAATATGTGGTTTGCTGTCTTTGGATTCAGGTGAGATTGTAATAAACGGCACAAAACGGGAAAAACAAGCAGATGTTCTTCCTTCTGTTGGAATTATTATTGAAGAACCAGCTTTTTTAAAAAATTATTCTGGAATAAAGAATTTGGAATATTTATATATGATAAATAATAAGAATAATAGACCTTATTTAGAAAGTATTATGGATAAAGTAGGACTTGATCCGAAATCAAAAAAACATGTGGGAAAATATTCTATGGGGATGCGCCAAAGGTTGGCTATAGCACAATCAATTATGGAAGAACCTGATTTTTTAGTTTTGGATGAGCCGTTTAATGGACTTGATAATCATGGCGTAGATGAAATGAGAGAATTATTTCTTGAACTGAAAAAAAGTGGAAAAATAATTTTAATTGCCAGTCATAATTCAGAAGATATAAATATCCTTTGTGATCATGTATATAGTATGGAATCAGGGAATTTAGAAGCTGTACGCTGAGATTTATGCTCTTTTCAAAGAGTGTTTTTGGGGGAAGCAATGTCTATAAGTACCTTTGCTACACTTTTTGGTTCATGCTACAGCTATTTCGCAAATTAGCAGGTATAATTTGTTTCTTTAGTTTTCACAATCTAAATCCTCACAGTAAGCTGTGGGGATTTTTGTTAAATTTATTATTCTGCATTGAATTTTATTTATTTTTAGAAAAATTTACAAACACACTTGACAAAACGTCTCTGAAAAGGGCGTAGGGGAAGGTGTGCGTCAGGCTATGGATGAATATGGATTGAAACGGGAGGACATCTTTGTCAACACGAAACTCTGGAATGATAACCTGGGCTATGACAAAGCAATGAAAGCATTTGAGGTTTCTCTGGAAAAACTGGGGCTGGAGTATCTGGATCTGTACCTGATACACTGGCCGGCTGTGGTCAGATGGCATGATGACTGGCGGGAGATTAAGCGGTCCACATGGAGTCCTCTTGGAAGCGGCGGCGTCTTAAGGAACGGGGAGTTGAACCAGATAGCCGGAAAATACAAAAAGAGTGCGGCTCAGATCTGTATCCGATGGCTGATGCAGAAAAAAAATGTTTGATTCACCGGAGGAGATTCCCGAAACCCACAGCCTGCAGGGACTCAGGCTTGGAAATCGGTATTTTGTAGATATTTGGGATCAGGAACCTTATGAACGGATCAAGGTATATGGAAAAAATATTCTTTTGATACATGGTGACAGGGATTCTATCGTGCCGATCTCTTATTCTGATAAACTGGAGGAAACCATAGACCATGTAGAATACCATGTGATCCAAGGAGCAGACCACGGCTATCTGGGAGAAGATTTTGACTTGGCGGTTTCTTATATCCGGGATTTTCTGAATGTGAAACAGGCCGTAGCGCAGGGATAGGAAAGCGCTTTTTGAACAATAAAAATTACATGATGCAGGGAGAATAGAAATGAAAACAAGACAGTTAGGAAATTTAACAGTATCGGAAGTGGGCATGGGCTGTATGGCGTTTTCCCATGGCTATGGGAAAATTCCGCCGGAGCAGTACAGCATAGAAGCCATTCAGAACGCATACCAGCACGGCTGTACGCTGTTTGATACAGCGGAGATTTACAGCCCGAACCTGGCAGGGATCGGACATAATGAACGCATTGTGGGGAAAGCCCTGAAAGAGGTGCGTAAAGGTGTGGCGCTTGCAACAAAGCTGTTTTTAGGCAGCTCGGAAGTCAGGCCAGAGGGTTCTGTATACTGGGCAGTCCGCAGAACGTCACTCCATTAAGTGCGATTCAGAATATCTATTCCATGGTGGAACTGGATATGGAAAAAGCAGTGATTCCATACTGTATGGAGCATGGCATTGGAGTGGTTCCCTTTTCTCCCATTGCCAGCGGGCTTTTATCTGGAAGGATTACAACGGAAACAAAATTTGAACGCAATGATGACGTCAGGAACTGGGTGCCGCAGCTTTCCAAGGCCAATATAGCCGGAAACCAGCCCATCATTGACCTTTTGAAAGAATATGCGGAAATGAAGCATGCCACAAGCGCCCAGATTTCGCTGGCCTGGATGCTGCATAAATATCCTAATGTGGTTCCGATTCCGGGATCGAAGAATAAGGAGCGTATCATTGAAAATCTGGATGCCTCAAAAGTGGAACTGACAGAAGAAGAATTCCATTCGCTGGAAGAAGCATTGAACAAATGCAAGGTATATGGACACAGAGGATTTAACAGATTAGGTAATTGCGAAACAAGTTCAAAATCTTGATTCCAATAGGGCAAAGACCCGGTTGAGCCGGACTTACAGGAGGTGGATGTGTATACCAAGGATTTTAAGACATGCAGACAAAGCAGATAAGGATATCTGCCCGTGAAACGGTATGCGGTATGTAAGGTTATGCAATCAGAGGTTTTAAACTGCGGATATATTGATGCCTGTGCAGTTTATCAGCCGCCATTACAGTAATAAGCTGGGTAATCCCGTCGAGAAGCAGGTCAGCATGAAGCGTTTTTTCATTCTGCGTTTTACGCCCGGCAACACAGAAACTATCCTTGAAATGGTTGATTGATTTCTCAACATTTACCCTGATCTTATAGGTGGAATCCCATCCAGCCGTACCGCGGACCGTACCAGGATAGGCGCGCAGGTTTTTCTCGGAATAAATATAAAACATTCTGCCGCAGGGGGATTCTGTACATGGATTTTCACAGTGGCAGACACGTTTGCTTTTCCCGGTTGTTTTATCATATTCCCATTTCATTTTTGGGCATACAAACTTCATAGTCGGCAGCCCGCAGCGGAGATGGGATCTGCTTCCTTCGCGTTTCATTGGAAGAGACGGGTCTTTAGGGCAGCAGGGGACGCCGTCCTTATTCAGCGGGCAGTCTG
>CAJTAT010000034.1 GCA_910574475.1 Clostridia bacterium
CTTGAAGACGACAAGGTAGATAGGGCAGAGGTGGAAGTGCAGTAATGTATGGAGCTGACTGCTACTAATCGGTCGAGGGCTTGACCTAAAGCGTAGAAAGCGGTAGGAGGGAAACGGAGTGTGAAGGAGAAATGCAGGCATTTCGGGAGACACGGAGTTTTCATCCGAGTCATTTGCGGAGCAAATGCACTGAGAAGGAGCGAAGCGGATTCGAAGTGACCGTTTTCGTTTCTAGAAGAGAAAGTAACTACGCAAAGTCATAGGAAGAAGGATAGGATTGTTTGGTATATAGTTTTGATGGTATAAGTAAATCTCAAAAAGGAGATACTTCATAAAGGAAAGAGAATAATCCTCGATAGCTCAATGGTAGAGCAACGACACGGTCGCACACCGAAGAAAAAGTGCAGGAAAACAGAATAATCCTCGATAGCTCAATGGTAGAGCACGCGGCTGTTAACCGCGGGGTTGTTGGTTCGAGCCCAACTCGGGGAGCTTGAAAAACCTTGTAAACATCGGCGTTTGCAAGGTTTTTTGTTACTGATTGTTCCATTTCAAAGAATAAAAAAGCAAGGTTCCATTTGTCATGCGATTGTGAACCGAAACATAACTACTTATCAATTACATATCTATGGGATGCACGGAAAGGTTCGTGCCATCCATCTAAGACCTCATGCAAATCTGTATGGGGTTTTATTTTTCTCCACATAACATATTTTAAGACGGGTATGCGCCTGTTGATTATGGCAGGTAGATTTTCCTGTTACATAGCCATTCTATCTTATGCGGAGTGGCTTTCAGAAATTTTGATTTTTTAGTTTATAGGGATTTTTGATTGTTTAGATAGGAAAAATGTATTATAATATTGTGCATAAAGTGAAAATTTTTGGGAAAGAGTGGAAGAAATGAAAAGTGTTCTTATAACACCCGAAGGTATACAAAAAAATTTGAAGAATATAAAACCGTTGGATGCTATTTGTGAATATATTTGGAACGGTTTTGATGCGGAAGCTACTGTGGTTAAAATCAAGCTACATGAAAATGGGCTTGGTTTAATTAACATGATTACAGTAGAAGATAATGGTGTGGGAATTAATTATGATGAGTTAAAATTTAAATTTCAGCCATTTAATGATTCAAGAAAGGCAAATATATCAAGCAGGGCTAACCATTCTTTGCCACATGGACAGAAAGGAATTGGTAGACTTACCTTTTTTGCTTTTTCGCAGACTGCTAGATGGGATACTGTTTATGAATATGAAAAAAAGAAGTATGCTTACTATATTTCTATGAATAAAGATTCGTTAAATCAATATGACGATAACAGTGAAAAGAAACCGCATGAGGTACAAATGGACTCAGGTACAAAGGTGACTTTTACGCAACTGGAATCTTTGGATAAAAAAGAAATTATCCAGAGAATTAAAGAAGAATTTTTTTGGTTTTTAGAACTCAACAGAGAGAATGAATTTTGTATCCTTGTTGATGATATTCCTATTGATTATTCTGATTTTATTATAGGAACGGAAAATATAGACGTTTCCGGTAAATGCAAAAATCACTATGATGTTCGTCTAGTTCAATGGAATATGAAATTGGGAAATGAATATTCAAGGATATATTATATTGGTTCAGATAATAAGGAACGTTACAAAGAAACGACAAAATTAAATAAAAGAGCCGATCAGTTTTTTCATAGTGTTTATATTAAAAGCAGTTATTTCGATGAATTTCATTTTACTAATGATGAGATAGAGGGACAGAGGGGATTATTCCCAAACAGGAGTGACACCGAATATAAAATATTGATGGAAACGGTGAATGATTTTCTTTATAAACATAGAAGAAAATATTTGAAAGAGGCATCTGATAATTATATTGCAAAATTAGTAGATGAAAGAATTTATCCGGAATTTGATACTCAAAATGTAATGGGAGTTTTTCAGAAGAGGGAATTAGATAATTTGGTAGGTACTTTATACGCTGCACAGCCTAAAATTTTCACTGGGTTGAGTGACGATAATAAGAAGATTACTTTGCAACTATTAAAACTAATTATGGATAATGGAAATAAGCCAGAGTTATTTAATATTTTGCAAGGAATAGTGGAACTTGATGAAGATGAAATGGAAGAGTTATCCGGTATATTGAAGTATACCTCACTTAGTAATATTACTAGGACAATAAAGCTTTTATGTGATAGGCAGAAAGTGATACAATCGCTAAAAGAAATTGTATTTACTAAGGAATTTAATTCTTATGAAGTAAAGCATGTTCAAAAATTAGTAGAAAATCATTATTGGATGTTTGGGGAACAATATAATTTGATTACGTCTGCTGAACCGGATTTTGATTTAGCTTTAAAAGGTTTGATATTGGCTACAACAGGGGCGGAGGAAGATGTAGAAGTAGAACATCCGGATAAGAATAAAGAAATGGATGTGTATATGCTGCGTCAAGATAGACATGGCAAAGTAACAGAAAATGTTGTTGTAGAGTTAAAACGTCCGAGGATAAAACTGGGAGAAAAAGAAGTATCTCAGTTGAAAAAATATATGCATGTGATAAAGTCTGACTCAAGATTTAATGCAGGTAATGTGAAATGGACATTTTATTTGATCGGGAATGAATACGATACAAGTCATTATATCGAAGGAGAATTAGAAAGTCATGTGAATTTTGGAGAAGAACATTTGATACACAGTCAGGATAAGGGATTGACAAAGATTTATGTTTTAAAATGGAGTGAAGTATTCGATGATTATTCTAAAAGGCACGACTTTTTAATGGAACGTTTAAAATTGGAAGAAAAATTATGGCTGGAAACACACCAATCAGCAGATGAAGCGGTAGATTCTGTTGTAGATAATAGTGCAAAATTATCAGAAGCAATTATTCCTAAGAGCAAGGGAAAATGCTAACAAAAAATTATGAAGAAAGGTGATTAGGGATGCCTAATATTTTTTTATCACATAGTAGTGCAGATAAAGAAGGTTATGTAAGAATTGTTGCCAATCAACTTCAAAAACATTTGGATGAACACACAGTTTATTACGATGAATATACATTTGAATCAGGCATGAAGTCAATTGAAGAAATTGGTAAAAGTCTTAATAATACAGATTTGTTTGTAGTTTTTTTATCTAGGAAAGCTTTAGAGTCGGAATGGGTGAAAAAAGAGCTATTGGTTTCACAGGAGCTTTTGGGAAAGGATGTGATTAAGAGGATATATCCTATCGTAATTGAGAAGGATTTAAAGTGGGATGATGAAAAGATTCCTAATTGGTTGAAAGAATATACTTTAAAATATATACCAAAACCGACTAAGGCAACACAACTCATTAGAAAGAGAATGGTTGAGATCTCATGGGAATTTAATCCGAAGATTGCAGAACGTAATAGTATCTTTGTTGGTAGAAACAAGGAGATAGATGAATTTGAAAATCGTAAATATGATTATGATATGGAAACAGTATTGGCATATATTGCAGCAGGAATGCCAAAGATTGGTAGAAAAAGCCTTTTGAATCATTGTTTTGTTAAAACACATGTTATTGAGAATAATTACAGAGCATCGAAAATTGAATTGGGTATGTATGATGGAATTGAGGATTTAATTATTTGGATTAATGATTTAGGTTTTTCTGATAATATAATTTTGTCTGGATTTATGGAGATGGAAATTATAGAGAAATATAAGTTATTAGCTAAACTGTTGGATGACATAGCAAAAAATAAGGAGATTCTCATAATAGAAGATAAGGGTTGCATTATCACACATGATGGAAATATATGTAGTTGGTTTACTAATGCCCTATCTTTGATGAATGAAAGAAATAGAACAATACTTGGAATTGCTTCAAAATTTCGTGTAAGATTGCCTGTAAGAGATGAGCAGTTATATATTATAAATGTTCCCGCACTCAATAAAATGGAATGTGGCGGATTGTTGCAAAAATATATGGAGGTAGAAGGTATTGAGCTTAACAAAGAGGACTTCAAAAATTATAATGGAATGTTGAAGGGGTTTCCTGATCAGGTTAAGTTTGCATGTAAATTGATTTCAAAATATGGTGCGGAGCGGGCATATGATTTTTCAGATGAAATAGAAAATTATGATACAGAAATTATTGCACAAATATTAAAAGAATTAGAGGAGTCTGAAAGCGATATTGAGTTTTTAAAACTTTTGACAGAAATAGACATGATTTCATATCAATCCTTGCAAAACATATTGGGGGATAATGAACAAGTTAAGGATAAAGTAAATAGATTTTATATAAATGGAATCATTGAGTTTGTTGGTATTGCAAATGAATATATAAAAATCAATGTTTCTATTAAAGATTATATTACAAGAGAGGGATATGAATTATCTGCTGAGTATGAAGAAAAATTAAATCAATATATAGTGAATTTTCTTGAGAAATATAAATATGAAGAATTGGATATGCCCGATTATTTACTTAAACTGAGAGAAACTTTAATTAATGGAAAAGAAATTGATAATCGATATATGATACCATCACAGTATCTTAAAACAATGGTAGAGTTATATGAAAAGCGTAAAGATTATGGAAAGGTAATTGAGTATGCAGATATTGTTTTGAAAAATACTAATTATATTGAAGACAAACTGTTGTTTGAGATAAGATATTTTTTATGTATGGCTTTAGCCAAAAGACGTGATAGAAGAATGCTTGCAGAAGTTCAGAATATTGATGGAGCCGATCATGAATTTTTATTAGGATTTTACTACAGAATGACAGGAAACTATGAAAAAGCTTTGGAAAAATTAGTTCATAGCATGGAATTGAGAAATAATTTTTCTAAAGCAAAAAGAGAAAAAGTACAAGTGTTAATAAACCTTGAAAGATTTGAAGAGGCATTATCTGTAGCGGAAGAAAATTATGAAAATGATCGGAATAATCCATATCACATCCATGCTTATTTTTTGTGTTTAATTAAGAGTGATAATCTTGATGGACATGTAGAAAAATTGAAAGAGTTAATTTTATGTTTAGATAAAAGTACTTCTGATTTTGGCAAAGAGCTGAAAGGTCGTTGTCAAGCTCTGTATGAAGCATATGTAAATAAAGATGGAGATATGGCATTTGCAATAATTGACGATACAATAAAGACAAGTCCAACGCCAATATATGCATTACAAGACAAATTTGATATTTGTGATAGATTGCATGAATTAAAAGAAATGAAGAATGTCATTTTTGAAATAGAAAATTTGAAAATGAATGATATTTATGGAAAAGAGAGGTCATTACTTAGGGCTAAAATATTATATGCAGCTTATAGCAAAGATTATAAAGAGGTTGATAAATTAAAAAAGGAGATTAGGGACAAAAATGTAAGAATCCATATAGACAATTTAAATAAAAAGATAGAAAGAATTTTAAATATCTAAAAATGATATGCTCCCCTTATGGTAGACAGATGAAATAATAAAACTGTCACTATAAGGAGGAGCATATTTTATGGGACAACATTCAAAGTACTCTTTTGAAATGAAATTAGATGCCGTTACAAAAT
>CAJTAT010000035.1 GCA_910574475.1 Clostridia bacterium
TGGCAAGGGCGGTAGATACATGGCTAAAAGACTGGGAAGGACCAAAACGCAAGGAATTTAAGGAAGGGTGTATCGAAGGAATGACAGGGGAACAGAAGTTTCTTGTGTATAGTTTGGAGAGGTATTTGAATATCATGAACCTATAAAAGAATGAAAGGAATGAGGAAATTTTGTGAAATTAAGAGAACTAAAATTGGAAGACGCAGAACATATGCTGGAATGGATGCAGGATGATACGGTAGTTCATGATTTGTACACTAACTTTTTGAAAATGACTATTGATAAGTATCTGGGAGCAGTGAGTCTTAAAAATATAGATTACAGGAATGGGAGGGCTGAATTTGCTATTGATATCTGACAAAATGTAATGGGGATATAAATAAGCTCACAGAAGAGTTAGTTATACGAACTTCCCAATCCTTCTTGCAATAAAAATTTCTTAAAGAATATTTGCGATGCTAAGGAATAGCTGGTAAAAATATACAGACAAATTAAAACTGTATACAAGGAGTGTTTTCATATGTCAAAACGAGATTCGATCCTTATTAAAGGTATTGCTATTCTATGTATGTTTTTCCATCATTTGTTTTATAGAGAGACAAGATATGCTGAATATGGATTTACTGGATTGATTTTGAACGAGGATATTACTCTTGCAATAGCAAAAGATTTGAAAGTATGTGTTGCAGTTTTTGCATTTATAGCCGGCTATGGAATGATTATAAAGTTAAAATCTGCGAAAAATTTTGAAAATATAACTACCATTAGATGGTTTGTTTTAAATGCAGTTAAGACTTATCTTGGACTTATAAAGGATACATGCTTTTTAATAGCTATTATTGTCCCAGTTTCCGTAATATTTAACTTACCAAAGTCCCCAGTAGCTGTATGGGGGAGCGATGGTGGAACAGTTGAAATTATCAAGGGTGTGCTTGCTAATATGACTGGAATGGCAGGTTTTTTTAGAATCCCCTGGTTTATTAAGTCATGGTGGTATCTGAAAGTCGCAATTTTGTTTATTTTATTGTTTCCGCTATTGTATATGGTTTTGAAGAGATGCGGTGGAGTATTTCTATTTCTCACAGTTATAATTACACCTCTTTTATTAGGAGTTAATCTCTCTAAGGACAATGTTTGGCGTTATCTCCCAGCCTTTATCTATGGAATGATTATAGCTGACAGGAATTTTATAGAAACACTATCAGGATGGATACATGAAAAATCTAAAAGACGCATAGTTGTTGGATGCCTATTAGTTGCGATATATGTGGCTACAGTTTATATTAAGCATACAATTGGATTCTATTATGTTACACAATCAGTGCAGGCAGTCATAATAGTATTGCTGGCTGTTTTATATATTTCCAAACTGAAAAAAATATCTGTAGCACTCGCCTTGCTTGGTGATAATTCTAAATATATGTGGCTGATACATACATATATATATGGACAAATACTTTCACATTGGCTGTTTTCCATGCGAAACATATGGGTAATAATGTTTTGCCTTCTTGCTATTTCACTTGTTGCATCTGTTATTCTGAAGGAGATATCCAATATATTCTATAAACGCTTAGATAAGAGCTTACATAAGTGGTAGGCGATTGAAAAAGAAGTCAAAATAGTTCACTGTCACAGATTTACGTTACAGATCGAAAATCCAACATTCACGTACACCATAATCTTTATAATGATACAGCTTGCGTATATAGCCGTCAGCAGGATTTCCAGGAGATACGATTTCGTTAATAAAATTAGGAGTTCCATTACAACGTTTTCCGTCCAGTCTTATCCCTAACAGAGAGGAAATAAAGCCCTTTAAAATACGATTGTTCTATGCTATCTCTTCGACTTTTTGCCAGAAATGCCAGAAATTTTTTTGAAATCCTTTGATAGAATCAGTATACACAAAATTTTTATAAACGAAAGTTGTCACCTTACTGGTGAGAATGGAAATATAAACAATCCTTACTGGAGCCCCACATGTCGTGGTTAAAAACGATCCCTGCCGATTGTTACAGCAAGAGGGTGTTTCAAAATCATCAAATTAGATGGTTGAGCGATGCCTTCCCTCTATATGTGCAAAAATCCAGAAAGAATTTTTTCAACTACACATCACCTCTCATCACCATCGCATCTACCTTTCCCACCAAATACAAAGGAACATTCGTAACTCTTCCATCCTGTCGATACCCGCGCTTTGAAAAGCGTAGCGCATACTGGGGTTTTTGGTCGGAGATATATCTTTTAAAAGAGGGGGCAGACTTGTCTTCCCCACTTTTAACCTCCACAGGGATGATTTCCGTTCCGAATTGCAGTACAAAATCAATCTCACTGTTTTTATCGGAGAAATAGCGTGGTTCCACCTGGAATTGGCCGCGAAGTTGCTGTAAGACAAAGTTTTCTGTTAAAGGTCCCTTGAACTGATAGTCAGATTTTAATAGAATAGCACTGTTGTCAATACCAGCCATAGATTTCAAAAGCCCTGTGTCAAAGAAAAATAATTTGAATTGATCCAGTTTATCGAAAGCCGGGAGAGGGTGTTCCATCTTAGAGACATTATATACACGGTTCAGGATGCCGGCTGAGACAAGCCACTCGATAGCTTCTTCAAAATCTCGTGCTCTGCCGCCCTCCCGAACTGCCCCATACATGAATTTCTCGTTGGCCTTAGCTAACTGAGAAGCGATACTGCGGAAAACCATAAGGATTCGCCCACTATTTACTTTCCCGTTATGCTTGGAAAAATCATTTTCATAAATAGCAATAAGCTCTCGTTGAATCTTGGAAACCATGGCAGGATCTTTCTGCTTTATCCAGGAAGCAACACATTCCGGCATACCGCCAATAATAAGATAATAATGATAGGCCTCTAGAAGGCGAGTATGGAACAGACTTTCTATGGGCTGTTCCTTTTTTATGTTACAATAATAGGTATATAGAAACGTGTCAGTAGCCTCTAAAAATTCTTCAAAAGTCATAGGATATATGTTTAAAAGATTGATCATACCAACAGGGTAGGATTTTGGTTGTGCCAGCAGCGTACCGAGCAGACTGCCAGCGGCAATAACATGATATTCACTAGCTTTTTCTTTAAAATATTTGAGTGCATTTAATGCGGAGGGACATTCCTGTATTTCATCAAAAATAATCAGAGTTTTTCCCGGAATGATTTTTTTCTCCACAATAAGAGAAAGAAGCTCAATAATTCTTTGTGGATTCTTATTTGTCTCAAAGATAGATTTCAGTTCCTCTTCCTCGTCAAAGTTGAAGTAAACAAAACTTTCATAACAGGCTTTTCCGAACTCTTTCATCAGCCATGTCTTGCCTACCTGCCTTGCTCCTTTGAGCACCAAAGGTTTACGTTCTTCGCTAGATTTCCATTTTATCAAATCTTGAATTGCTTTACGCCTCATGGGAATTGCCGCCTTTTCAATCGAGATAATCAGATGCTATCACATTTTTCTGGAATTTTCAATGTTAAAACACACATTATTTTGAAAATTAAGCATATAATTCGACTTATTTTCTTATCTGGCGAGAGCTCCGTTACAGCGTTTGCCATCCAACTTCGTCTTGTCACATACCATAATCGCTAATTACCAAAAACACAGAGATAATAGAATCTCTGTAGGTTTGTCAAACATGTATTGTAATCCTACACAAAAACACAGAGATAATAGAGAGCTAGGGTAAAGTTTTTGTAGGAAAACAGAATATAAAGAAATAGGAAAGCACCTTTTTCTGTGTTAGGATTTGATTGGCGAAAAAAATCTAAAGAAAGAGGTGCTTCCATGATCAACAGTATACAACAGTTTCAGGCAGAAGGGGTAAAAAAGTTAGAAAAAGTTTTTAACAGCTATGCATCAGACATGACAAAGGTTGCGGAGATGGTACAGGGAGTGACGGACAGTGTCATTGGATTGGGACTGTCCATGATTGCGGAGGAATGGGAGTTCTATGATACCCTACTCCATGACAGGAAAGAACTGAGACCGGGATGGCGGGTGGTGCGCAGGGATGAAGTGTCCAAACTGACATCCCTTGGTGAAGTGACCTATAAAAAGACTTACTTTCATAATCCTCAGACGGGGGAAAGATGCTACCTGTTAGACAGGCTGATGGGATTAGGATTAGGGGAACGCATGCCAGAGGATGCCGTGGCAAGGATCTACGAAGAGGCGGCGGACAGCAGTTACAGGAAAGGCGGCATGAATGCCAGCATATCAGGTGTGGCAGTGAGCAAGGAGACCGTGATGGAGAAGCTGCACTGCCTACAGTTTCCCAAAGCAGAAGATACAAAAGAAAAGAGACAGGCAAAGGTGCTCTACATAGATGCGGATGAAGACCATGTGGCATTGCAGTATCTGGAGAAAAAGGGAGATACAAAAAGCGCTCTGAAACATACCTTCATGCCAAAACTGGTGTATGTCTACGAAGGCATACGGGCAGAGGGAGACAGACATGAACTTGTTGGAGTAAGATACTTTGGCGGCGGCTGTG
>CAJTAT010000036.1 GCA_910574475.1 Clostridia bacterium
CAGGACCGACCGGTGCGGGAAAGACTTACCTTGCATGTGCCCTTGGCGTGGAAGCATGCAGACAGACTTACAGGGTTTTGTATATCAGGATGCCTGACCTGATGCGTAACTTTGAGAACCAGAACGACAACCTCAGGGAACTTACAAAATACAGGAAAAGGATCGGTAACTATCAGATTTGATGAATGGCTGAATTATAAACTTACTGAAAAGGATGCCAAGAACCTCTATGAGCTGTTTGAACAACGCAGTGGTAATAACTCAACAATCTTTGTCGGACAGTATCCTGTGGATGAATGGCATAACAGGCTCGGCGGAGGGACGCAGGCGGATTCCATCATGGACAGGATTATCCATAATGCCTATGAAATTCCTACAAATGAAACAAACCTGAGAAAGCTGTATGATTCAAAGAAGCTCAAAAGGCTTGTTGACGAGATAGAAGCATAATCATCTGAACATCATTAGACCTAATATTGTCTCTGTTGTATTTTCAAGCGACAGGGGCAGTATTACTATATCTTGTGTCTGAGGTGGCTCTCAAGGAAGAAATTTCCGGGTGGCTCTGAAGCGGGAAACTGGTGGCTCCCAAGGGGGATAATATTCAAATAGGCGGAAATTTGTGAAAATTTCTTTTCGCCTGCCCTCCACGGAAAACCTGTGAATTTGTCAAACGGGAGAGGGAATTTCTTTCTATCCCCTTTGCACGGCATAATACTGGCGATTTTTGAAAATGCCAAAAATGAGCGCAAAAAAACAGGAAACCTTTTCTTGATTTCCTGTCTTGGTGTGCCGTTCTATGTAGCGGCGGTTATCATTCAGTTTTCTTTTGACTACAATTCCACAAACTGGAATTTACCGTTCTGCAATAACATATTCACCATTTGAATAGCTTAATTTGGTGTGACTAATCTTAAACGCTTGTTGCTTCAGTTGGCTAAGGAGCGTGTACATAAAAAAACCATGCGTGACAATGGTACAATCTTTTTCCTTTTCGGCTATCATATTTATAAATTGTTCGGCACGATAAACAGTTTCTTTCCTACATTCCTTTTGTGAGTGAATATTAAAAAACCATTGTAAACGTGCGGAAATATTCCAAAATATAAGCGGCAGCTTCTTATCTGAAATAACGCTTGCACATAGCGGTACTTCATCAAGCAATTTTGTAGAAATAAAATCTCTTTCACCAAATAACTGCTTTGCTGTATCCCTGCTTCTTTGTAAAGTACTGATATAAATATCTTGATAATTTATTCGGATATCATTTGACAGCAAAAGATAAATCGGTGCTTCATCATACATTTGACAGTCCTTATTAAACTGTTCCGATGTACTCCATTTTTTCCATTGAAAATCCACTTTGCCATGCCTCATGACAATCACCCGCATATCTAAACCTCCGCAAATCCCGATTTGTTGTCGCTTTATTATATATCCATTTTTCAAAAAATGAAAGCGATTTCTTATACTTTCTGTTCATCAAAACGGAACTTAAACAGGGCAGTGACAAGCCGCTGTTTTATGCTGTCCTCGGTATCCCTGTCGATATGCCCGTTTTCAATGGCGGCAATTCGGATTTGCTTGCTGTAATGCCGTAAAACCTCGTCCACGGCTTCCGGCTCTCCGTTGGTCGCCCGGACAATCGTTTCATAGGGCAAAAGGTTCGGATTTCCCATGTGAAAGCACCTCCATTTCTTTGTGCAGAAGCCGTAAAGTCCTGCGGATTTGATACCCGGTCGTACTCCGGCAGCGTCCGTACATTTCCCCGATTTCCCGCTGTGTGTAATGCCCGAAAAAGTAAAGGAAAATGATTTCCCGGTTCTTCTCCGGCAGAGATAACAGGGCGGCGGCAAGCTCCCCATTGGTGAGGATAACTGTTTGACCGCATATCGTAATGGGGTATTCTTCATAGGGTGCTTCAAAATATTCGTCTGTTGTGCTTAAAGGATAAAACTTTTCTTCTGTGAGGTATTCAAGGGATATTTCTTTTTGCCGCCGCCTGCTCCTGTCACGCCATGCGTTGATAGCCGCAAAGCGTATGACGGTCTTGTAATAGCTATTAAAAGTATACATGATGTGTTCTCTGTATGCTTCTGTATAAGGCATAGATGATTCCCCCTTTCTCCCACATGGGGCGTTGCATAATTGATAGTTACATTTTTATATTTCAAAGAGGCAGCTTTTTAGGTTGTTGCTCTTTGACTATCTTTTATCATTCAGCCAAATAAAAAAGCTATTTTTTCAGATATTGCAAAATCGGTTCAATATACTTTTTGTCTGAAATGTCATAAGATGAAGAAATCATTTTTACCATTATTTCTTCCGCTTCTGTCTTATCTTTTTTTGATTTAAGTGTTTTTACAAACATTTTCATCATCAGTTTAGATGGCGTAGACATTTTTTCATAATTGAACCCTCCCGGACAGTAAAAGGTCTTTACTTTTTTCTGTTCTGATTCGTTGAAATTCCGTTTAAGGGCTATATCTATTTCCGGGTTGTCTATCGGGCTTCCTCCAACACAAAATGCAATCAGCTTCTTGTTTGTCCATTTATCCATATTTTGCTTAAACCAACTAATTTTACTGATACTGCCCGCACAAGCCCAACCTCCAAAAATAATTGCTTCATATGAAGCCAAATCTTTCTTTTTTGCGGCTGATAATTCAAAGCAATCAGCCCCTGTTGCTTCCGCTATCCATTCAGCATAGCGTTTTGTAAATCCTGTTTGTGAAGTGTAAATTACGATTGTTTTCATCAGCATAAATCTCCCTCTTTAATTTTCTATTGCATTTTCAACAGCTTTTAAGATACATTTACTACTTACCGTAGCTCCCGATACTGCGTCTATATCTAATGACTGTTCTTGCACTACATCATTGACTATACTTTCTGCCGTACTCCCCAGCCCATTATCGTGTTGCAAAATAGTAATATTGGTTATCCGATGATTGCTGACTGATACCTCAACTTTCACATGGACGGGGGTAATCGAATATTCACCTATATAATTCCCGTCTTGAACACTCGATATATCGGGCATAGATACAGAAATATTTTGAACATTCCTAACCATATTTCCAATTATGATTTTTCCTACAATAAACAAAAATAAAACAACAATAAATGTTATCAGCAGCACTTTTTTACTTTTTTTCATCTGCAATCCTCTTTTCCAAATTTTCTATTCCGGCATATAGTCTTGATAAAAGAGTAAAAAGGGTTTCAATTTCTTTGTCTGTATAAACTTCAAAAAGATATTTCAATTCCTCTTGGTATTCAGAAAAGTCATTTGTATAAAAGTCATTTACCTTTTCTGTGGGGCAGATACACATAGCTCTTGTATCATGCGGGCTTTGTTGAATAGTAATAAACCCTTTTTTCATCAAAACATCAGCCAACTTTTTGATATTTTGTCTTGAACAGCCTAACAAATTTCCTAATTGAGTAAATGTTAGCTGTTCTTTTGATTGCCTGATTATTGACAATAACATAAATTGCTTTAATGATACCTCTGGAATATGGTTATCAAAAAGCGTTTGTAGCTTATTTCCGGCGATAAATAATGTACTGAAAATAGCCTTTCTTTGGTTCTCCGTAGAACTTGAAAATCTTTTAGTCAAATTATCTAAATTCATGTAGCCCTCCTTATTAGCAACTTGTTGCGCTTTTGATTATAGCAACAAGTTACCTATATGTCAATATGAATGATAGAAATGACAGGGATTCCGTAGTAGTCGGCACTGTGCGTAATGTGCATAACTTGCTATCTTATGGAGTTGTGGGAAAGTCTGTTTGCAGAATGTGGGAAAGCTGCACTTTAGCTTTTCCATGTTCTGTGAACGGACTTTTCCATGACGGAATAGCAAGTTATACACATTTCCACGGTGCTTGTCTTTTGGTCTTTGATTTCTTTGGTTCAGAATAGTGTGGTGCTGGCGGTCTATCTCTTGTTTTCGGTTGCTTGCTTCTTTACCGTACATGAGCATTGAGGCATGGGTTACAGAAAACAATCCCAAATATGCCAACCGTATCATCAAACAACTTAAAGCCTTCAAAAAAGCAAAAGGGACTGACGATTCCTTTGACCC
>CAJTAT010000037.1 GCA_910574475.1 Clostridia bacterium
CTCCAAATATTTTGTAACGGCATCTAATTTCATTTCAAAAGAGTATTTTGAATGTTGTCCCATAAAATATGCTCCTCCTTATAGTGACAGTTTTATTATTTCATCTGTCTACCATAAGGGGAGCATATCAATCTGCGCGTTATCGGCTCTGCGTCTATGCGTCTGGCTCTTTGATAACCGTTTTTTTCATATTCTTATTTGTGGAAATAACATTACTCAAGGATTCTATGCCGCATTTTATCCCATAAAGCAAATGACATTGCGATTAGAAGATAGAATAGAACCAGACACCACATACTCTCTATCATGCTGGAATTGCTTGTAAAATATGGAGACACTAATGACACGAACAAATTATAAATAAAATGTATCCACATGGGTATAAACAAATTCCTGCAATAGTTGTAACATATTGCAATAATTATTGATACACATACATTCAATATTATGAAGGTAATGATATAATTCAGCAAATAATCCATTGGTTGTCCTGCGGAAGATACGAACCATAATGGAGTATGCCAAAAAGACCATACAAATGAAACTTTTAAAGACGACTTGATAACATTTCCATTACTGTTTTCTTCAAAATATCTTTGCAGATACCCTCTCCAACCTAATTCTTCGCCTGTTGCCCCAGTTATAATTCCATAAAAAACATTGAATGCGATTGAACTGATGGATAACGTTTTAAAGTCTATAATTGATACATCACCATTATGATTAAATACTATAATGTATGTAAAAACTATGGATAATGCGAATGCCAATGTTACTGCGGCAAGCATTCCAGTTTTGATTTTTGAAGCAAAAGCTTCTTTTATCCAATCTTTTCTATTAGCATTTGGCACTAATTTATTAAAAAATATCAATATTACTATTGTTGGCACCCACGATAGCAGTATAGTACCTAAAGTCATGACCATATCGTTTTTGGATAATAAATATATCCCCCCTGTCAGTAATATACCCAGCCAAAAAACAATGTATGTTACAGCAATATATAGACCAGGATTTTTATGATGAGTTACCATTTCTAACTCGCCTCCAAATTTTAAATTTGTCGCTTTGGTTAATCAACTCTGCATTTTTGCTTCAAGGCTTTTAATCACTGTTACCTGTAAATCCTTTACGTCAATCAAACTTTTCTGCCTGCATTTCGGACAGTAAAGAGGAAAATTTTTCAGTTCTGTATCTGCCCGTATCTGTAATCTTGTTTTATTTCCACAGGCAGGACACAGTATCCAATTTTCATTTTTGCTCATTCTCGTTTCATGCTTCCTTACTGAGAAAATATTTGTGTTTTTTTATGATAAATCTCCTTCTGCTATTAGGTGCATTGTCCCAAAATAGGCATTAGACAATGTGTTTATACAATAAGCTTCATCATAAACCATTGCATTATTAGCAAGCAGACTAGCTATTCCATGTGTTACTAAAAAGATTTGAGAAAATATGCTATATGCTTGTCGCTGATCTACATTTGCTTGTTTCTTCAAAATAGGAAATAAAGAACCAAAATTTTCCCCAGTAAGCCAATCAGAAAGGGAAACACCTGTATAATAGTTTGAATGGAATAAAAAACGAAAAAGATTTTTTTCTTCTACGGCAAACTGAATATGTCTCATACCCACTTCCAACATAGGACGTTCGTATTTACCGCTTAGACTTGTTACATAGTCAATATGAAACTCGCTTGCTTTTATGTGTGCTGCAATTCGGACATCTTCAATCGTTTTAAAATGATATAAAACGGGCTGCGTTGAACAGCCGAGTTTTTGCGAAACTGTCCGGGCGTTAATGTTTTCTGCCCCCATTTCTTTTGCGATTTCAAAAGCCGCTTCTATAATCATTTCTTTTGTGACTTTTGCGATTGCAGGCATATTCCTACCCTCCATTTATAATTTGCGCTATGTATAATTTAAATTATACATAGCGCAAATTATAAATCAAGGCAAGACATTTGTCAATCCCTCCTGCTAATTTTCTACCCAATTTTCAACTTTCCCCAAAACGGTATATCATAGAGAACACCACAGAAGACATCCGACTCCGTTTCTCGCGCCATTTCAAGGGAGCGCACTCTTGGCAAGCAGGGCAAGTGTGGCCACACTTGCCATTTTTGACTGGCTGAATATTATCCCCCTTGGGAGCCACCAGTTTCCCGCTTCAGAGCCACCCGGAAATGGTATTTTCCACCTTCAGAGCCACCACAACATATTGTGGCAGCACACA
>CAJTAT010000038.1 GCA_910574475.1 Clostridia bacterium
CTCCAAATATTTTGTAACGGCATCTAATTTCATTTCAAAAGAGTATTTTGAATGTTGTCCCATAAAATATGCTCCTCCTTATAGTGACAGTTTTATTATTTCATCTGTCTACCATAAGGGGAGCATATCATATTTCACACGTTCATCGGCTCTGCGTCTGTGCGTCTGGCTCTGCGATGACTGCTATTTTTAAATTTTCTGCTTTAATCAATGTTTCCTGCTTGCATTTCGGACAGTAAAGAGGGTAGTTTTTCAAAATTGTATCTTCTCTAATTCTGTCACGGGTTTTGTTACCACAAATAGGGCAATGTATCCATTCTGATTTTTTCATTATAACCCTCATTCCTTGCAATTAGAAAAATGTAAATAAGATAAAATACTGATAGGACAAAAATATATACACCAAAATTCCAATACCACCACACCTATCCAAGCTGGACTATCCGCTTTGAATAATCCAAGTATGGGAAAAATCAGACACGTTATAAAAAACACTCCATGTATTATAAGCAGATATTTCAACCATCGGTCTGCTTTTGTCTGTGATAGCACCGTTAATCCTGCAAATAATGTAGCTAATGACATGACAGCATAACCCAGCAGGTCATAGTTGAATAACAATCCACATTGCTGAAAATCAAGAAGTATAGCTGCTTGCTGTGTTAAGTCATTTAGTCGAACAGTCGTTAGCTGTGCAAAATAGACTAGCAAAATAATAGTTGTGTATATAACAGCAAAAGTTACCGAAACATAGCCCGCTAATTTTACTTTCTTTTCGGCAAAGTAAGCATATCCACACATCATTAGTACAAAACTAAACGCAATAAACATAGAAGAAAAGTAACTGGCATAATCATAGCCAAATAACATAGATAGAGCAAAGCAGACTACCGCAATAAAATTAACAGCAGAACCATAAACTCCTATTTTCTTATTCATCAATCTGTCCTTTCCCTTCAAAAAGAATGTCTACTATTTTTTTGATATATGCAGCCCTATCCTCTGTTTCCATAAAATCATAGCCAAGTATTTGTTTAACGGTTTTGCTTCCCAAAAAAGCCACTTGCATTGCCGCCGTAAGAATAAACACAATAATAGATTTATTCTTGTTTGAAGTATTATTTTCTAAGGAAAGTGAAAATCCTTGTTGCGTAAGAACAGAATTGCAATTCTCTGTATAATTTTGTAAATCGTCTAAAATAGAAATACGGCAAATTGCGGAATGATTAAATAGAAAATCGAAAACATAAGTTGCACAAACTGTTAAGCGTTCTTTATCTGTTTCATAATTTCCTGTCATTTGAAATTCTGTAACCACTTTTCCAATAATACGTTGAACACATTCATTTATTAGCGTTTCTTTACTTCCAAAGTGATAGTTAATTAATCCTAATCCAATATCTGCTTTTTCTGCAATCATACGGGCTGTTATGCTCTTTGTATTACCATTGTACTTCTCAATTAGTTCCGTGGTAACTTTTATAATTCGATTTTTCACGTCTTCATTTTTATCCACTAAATATCTCCTCCTTGAACATTGTTCAACTATATTATATTGAACAGTGTTCAAAAAGTCAAGTGCATGTATATATTTTTTGAAAAATTCCTCTATTTAGTGTTCATACATCTTATAACAAAAAATCATATTTCCTATGGCAAGAGATTATATTATACTAATCATAACTCTCCCAAAAACAAAAACGGCAGAGCTTTTACCCTCTGCCGCCATGTTGCCTTGCCTATGCGTATATGATTCCCTCGTTCACAATCTCCCTCGCACAAACCCTTATGTTATTGAGCCGTCCTGTCCATTCTAAAGCGTTATCTGCCTTTAGCTGTTCTGTTATGCCCTGTGCCTGTTTCATGCCCTCTATGAGCCTTTCAAAGCGTTCCTGTGCCTGCTTGTCGATGTCGGCAAGGTA
This sequence comes from Clostridia bacterium, assembly GCA_910574475.1. Classification (GTDB taxonomy): domain Bacteria; phylum Bacillota; class Clostridia; order Lachnospirales; family Lachnospiraceae; genus Laedolimicola. Next base: position 1,923 of record CAJTAT010000038.1, read on the forward strand.
GGTGTTGAGCCTGCCGCTTGTGAGAAGATTGGTGTATGTAACCTTACGGTACTGCTTCAGATAGTCTAAATGCCGCTGTCCCCATGTGATATGATACCTCTAAAGTAGACAGATAAAATATAAAAATCTGTTACTTTGGAGGTATTTTTCATGCCAAGATCAAAATACTCACCTGAATTTAGAGCAATGGTATCACAGGAATATATTGACGGGGAAGGTTCTGTCCATTTCCTTGCTGA
>CAJTAT010000039.1 GCA_910574475.1 Clostridia bacterium
TTTTCCATAATCTTTCCTCTCTTTTATAAAGACCTTTGTTTTCTTTCTGGAATACCCGATTGCCTCATAAAACTTATGGCTTTCTTTCCGAAAATCAGCACAGGTAAATTCTATGTGAGCCACATTCCTTTCCTCTGCCATCCTTTCTATCTCCCGAAATAGTTCTCTGCCAATTCCCTTATGCCTCATATCTTGCTTTACTGTGACATATGTGAGAAAATAACTTGTAACATTCGTCATGCAATCCTTCCGGTATTCAGCTATCATACCTCCACACACAGCGTCAGCTTCATCTACCGCAACCAGTGCAAAATAGTCCTGACTATCGGACAACATTTTGACTGTTTCAGCTTTTAAAACTACATCAAAGGCATCCTTCAATAGCAGGCTATACCCTTCCCTGTGCTTTTCTTTGAACCGTTCTATTTTCAATGCCTTTTTTCTCCTTCATAGTCCCGCCTTTTTGATTCCCACCATCTTGATGCACACACCCAGCACATGCATTGCTTTTTCTAATTCTTCCAATGGCGGGTAAGTTGGCGCCAGCCTAAGATAAGCATCCTCCGGGTCGTTCCCATAGGGGAAGGTTGAACCTGCCGGAGTAATGGATACCCCTGCTTCTTTACAGACCTCCCATACCTTATGGGCCATGTTCTCTTTCAGTTTCACATTGAAGAAATATCCGCCCAAAGGCTTCTTCCACTCTGCCAACTCCCAGCCATCCAGTTCTTCATGAAGAACCTGATCTACCAAATCAAATTTAGGCCCTATGATATCCCTGTGCTTTTTCATATGCTCTTCTACTCCCTCCACGTCTTTCAGCAGAAGGTAGTGGCGTAACTGATTAATCTTATCTCCACTCTTTAACTGAAGCAGACTTGATTTTGTAAGCCACTTGATATTTTCCCGGCTGGATACACATACTCCTACCCCGCCTCCCGGAAAGGTCATTTTTGATGTAGAAGCAAACTCAAAGACTCTGTTTGGGAAACCGCTCTCTTCACATTTACGTAGAATGTTCTGAATTGTATATTTTTTATCTGTCAGATGATGAACACAATAGGCGTTATCCCAGAAAATGCGAAAATCCCTTGCTTTGGTCTGCATGGAGGCCAGCCTTTCCACCGTTTCATCCGAATAGATAGCTCCCGTCGGATTGGAATACAAAGGGACACACCAAATGCCTTTGATGGATTCGTCTTCCCGGACAAGACGCACCACCCTATCCATATCCGGCCCATTCTCATCCATTCCCACAGGTATCATTTCTATCCCAAAGGTATCACAGATCTTGAAATGTTTTTCATATCCGGGAACCGGGCAGAGGAAGCGAACCTTCTCTAAGTCCTTCCATGGCTTACAACCCTCAAATCCAAACAAAACTCCCTTATTTACCAGGTCATACATAATGGTGGTACTCATGGTACCGCCCAGATATACTTCCTCCGGCGTCACATCCAATAATTCTGCAAAGAGCTTTTTTAGGGGCTCGATTCCTGCTGTTCCTGCATACCCTCTGTAATCTACCTCCCTGTCTAAGTCACTGTCCGCCCCTATCAAGTTAAGCATGGGCATGGAAAGGTCTAACTGCTCTTTACAGGGCCAGCCCCGTTCCATGTTGATATTAAGGTCCTCTTTACAAAACTCTTCATATCGTGTTTTGATCTCTTCGGCTGTCTCTCTCATCCCTTTTCCTCCCTGAATAGTTCCTCTGCTATGGCCAAATCCTTGCAGTCATCGATTTCAAACCATTTCATGCCTCCTGAGTCCAGTCCGTAGACTGCCCGTTTGTCGTTTCGCACAATGGTACGCATGACATTTTCCAGGGGATCCTTTCCTTCTGTCTTCCTACAGATCTCTTT
>CAJTAT010000040.1 GCA_910574475.1 Clostridia bacterium
CTTATCAGCAAGGAAATGGACAGAACCTTCCCCGTCAATATATTCCTGTGATACCATTGCTCTAAATTCAGGTGAGTATTTTGATCTTGGCATGAAAAATACCTCCAAAGTAACAGATTTTTATATTTTATCTGTCTACTTTAGAGGTATCATATCACAGACTGGGGCGGCTATTTTTGTGGTTTATTATTATCCTTGCTTCCGATGGCGTATCCGAGACCGAAGCAGGTCAGGCATAAGCCAAGCACTGAAATCAATCCTTCAATCGTCAACATCCACTTAGCCCTCCTTTCCTAGATTCCTGCAAGCAGGTTTCTATGTAATCGGAGGGTCACAGTCCCTCCGTAGAAGAACTAGCCGCCTACCGTTATGGCAGTACCCGTATGAATATTTTATCAGAAAATGTCGGACGCTACAAGCGGTTTCCGGCTTTTTTCTTTTTCCGCTTGCAATCCAGACAAAACAGAGGTAAGCTACGACACCACGGAAGGAGGGATTGGATTGGAAAAGGATTCTGCATTATACCAATTGATGGATACCCGCATGCACAGCGTCATGAACGGTATCGTGAGCAGTGACGGGGAATACCAGGCGATTCTCCGCAAGTCGGACATATACTCCGGCGAACTGGACAGGATGGATTTATCAAAAGAAATCCGGCTGCTGATTGACCGCTACGTCAGCGAGCAGAACGCGCTGGGCTCCCGGTTTGGGATGCTCGCCTACCTGCTGGGATTTTCCGACTGCAAGGCCATGTTTTTGGGGAAATGCCTGCCGACAGACGCAAAAGAAATGACCACAGAATTGTAACCGCAAAGTGCCGGACAAGACGGAAAGGCTGCGCCACAGCCCTTCCGCCCTGTCCCTCTTTCGTTTTAAATGAATATCCATACCTCCAGTTCCGCGTACCTGTTGGATTTTGACCACTGCGGGTGCTTCCTGAACCACGCCCTCTCGTCATCCGGCGTGACCGTTATCTTCTTAAAATAAACGGGGGAACCGGCATCATCCAGTCCCCCTCCCGCATCGGGGCTTAAGTTTAGGAGCCACTCGAAGCGGTCTTCGTAAACCCTCACCCCTGACACATATTTATCCATCTCCTCTTCTGAAAATTCCCCGTCCTCCGGCATGGAGAACTGCCCCATGAGCCTTTGCAGGTTTTCCAGCTTGCCGCTCACGTCCGCCTCCGTGGCGGGCTCCACGTCTCCGTACTGCGCCATCCGCTGCTCCAGTTCCGCGATCTTCTCCCCCACCTCCTGCTGCTTGCGGCTGAATACTTCCTTCGGTATCTCGTTGTTCATCCTCATGTCGAGCAGCGTCTCATACCGCCCGCGCTCTTTTTTAAGCTGTTCCTCTATGACCTCCTTGTCCCGCAGGACTTCCGACTGCTCCACCCCGGCAATGCCGCACCCCAGCACCGCCGCCGCGTTCAGGAGCGTCCCCTCCGGGTCATCGAAAACGGCGTGGAGGACTTTCTGCGCCATCGTGTACATCTTCCAGTCCTGCACCAGCGGCGAGCGGCAGACGTTCTCAATGCCCAGGCCGTTTTTCAGCCTTGCCGCTATGGTCCCCGTCCGGGTCTGGTCGTAGCATTTATAGGTGTAGGTGATGAAGTCCGTCTTGGTATGCCACTTGGTCTTTGCGAAGGCGTGGCCGCACTGGCACCTCATCTTCCTGCGCCAGAGGTCGTCCGAATGGACGCCCTTGTTCTTCCGGCGCTGCCCCATCTGCGCGTCCTTTTCCGCCATCATCTTGAATATTATCCCCCTTGGGAGCCACCAGTTTCCCGCTTCAGAGCCACCCGGAAATGGTATTTTCCACCTTCAGAGCCACCACAACATATTGTGGCAGCACACAT
>CAJTAT010000041.1 GCA_910574475.1 Clostridia bacterium
CCATACTTATCAGCAAGGAAATGGACAGAACCTTCCCCGTCAATATATTCCTGTGATACCATTGCTCTAAATTCAGGTGAGTATTTTGATCTTGGCATGAAAAATACCTCCAAAGTAACAGATTTTTATATTTTATCTGTCTACTTTAGAGGTATCATATCAGAAAAAACGGGCGGCTTTTTTGCGTGGATAGCCGGGAGGGAGGCGAAAAAATAGTAACAAAGTTTTAGCGCAAGATTTGTGCAACATTCACGAAATTAAAAAAGGAGGTAACGAATGGCAGACGAAAAATTAAACGTGAGCCCGGAGGAAAATCCCCAGCCCAGCTTGTTCGATGCTGGCCCGGCGGATGCTCCTGCCCCGGAAACACCCACCCCGGAGCCCCCGGCCCCGGAGAACGCCCCCGAGCAGGCCGCCGGGGATGCGCCCGCCCAGGATGCCCCGGCTGGGGCTCCCGGCGCGGTGAACGTCTCCGCTGACCAGATTGAAAAGCTGATGGCGGAGCGGCGGGCGGCGGAATGTGCGGAGGTGGAAAAGAACGAGCCGCCCGAACCGGAACAGCCGCCCACCCCGGCCCCGGAGGAAAAGGCCGTCGGGGAAAAGGGGCCCGCCAAAAAGGACAAGGCCGCCAAAGAAAAAACGTCCGAGCCGGATAAGTCCAAGGGCAGGCGGGGCCGCAAGCCCAAGGAAGAAAAAGCGGGGCCCGGTGAACCGGGAGGGACGGGGGCCCGCCGTGGCCGCCCGGCCAAGGCTGATAAGGCGGCCCCGGACAGGCCCCCGTCCCAACCTCGAGACAAAATGTCCCAAAGCAAGGGCGCCAAGGCCGCCACGGTAAAGGGCAGGGAAGAAGCCCCTGCCGCTCCCCCTCCTGCGCCGGAACAGCCGCCCCAGCCCCGTGACGCGACCCGTGCCGAAAAGGAAGAGATTGTCTATCTCAACCTCTCGGAGCTGTTCCCGTTCAAAGACCATCCCTTTGGGGTGCGGGACGATGCGGAAATGAAAGGGCTTGTGGAGTCCGTCAAGGACAACGGCGTACACCAGCCCGCGCTGGTGCGTCCCCGGGAGGGCGGCGGCTATGAAATCATCGCGGGCCACCGCCGCCAGAGGGCCAGTGAGCTGGCCGGGTTTGCAAATATGCCGTGTATCGTCCGCAACATGACGGACGATGAGGCCATCCTTGCGATGACGGACGACAACCTGCGCCACCGGGAAAAGATTCTGCCGATGGAAAAGGCCCAGTCGCTGAAAATGCAGGTGGAGGCCATCAGCCATCAGGGGACGAAGATGGAGGGCGTGGCCGCCGGGGACGTTGGAAAACGCTCCACGGAAATCGTGGGGGAACGAAACGGCATGAATTACAAGCAGGTACAGCGGTATATCCGGCTGACCGAGCTTGTGCCGGAGCTCCAGTCTATGGTGAATGAGAAAAAGCTGTCTTTCACCCCCGCCGTGGAAATCTCATTCATCAAGCCCAAGAACCAGAGGTTTATCGCCGTTTCCATTGAGGGCGAGCAGGCATCCCCCTCGCTCTCCCAGGCCCAGGAGCTCCGCAAGCTGGATAAGGACGGGAAACTGAACGGCGATGTGATTGACGGCATTTTGAGCCGTGAGAAAAAGGAGGTAGACAAAGTGATTATTTCCGCCGCTGAACTGAACAAGTATTTCGGCAAGGACGCCACGCCCCGGGAAATGAAAGACCAGATTATGTCCCTGCTGG
>CAJTAT010000042.1 GCA_910574475.1 Clostridia bacterium
ACAGATTTTTATATTTTATCTGTCTACTTTAGAGGTATCATATCAGAAAAAACGGGCGGCTTTTTTGCGTGGATAGCCGGGAGGGAGGCGAAAAAATAGTAACAAACTTTTAGCGCAAGATTTGTGCAACATTCACGAAATTAAAAAAGGAGGTAACGAATGGCAGACGAAAAATTAAACGTGAGCCCGGAGGAAAATCCCCAGCCCAGCTTGTTCGATACTGGCCCGGCGGATGCTCCTGCCCCGGAAACATCCGCGCCGGAGCCCCCGGCCCCGGAGAACATTCCCGAGCAGGCCGCCGTGGATGCGCCCGCCCAGGATGCCCCGGCTGGGGCCCCCGGCGCGGTGAATGTCTCCGCTGACCAGATTGAAAAGCTGATGGCGGAGCGGCGGGCGGCGGAACGTGCGGAGGTGGAAAAAAACGAGCCGCCCGAACCGGAACAGCCGCCCACCCCGGCCCCGGAGGAAAAGGCCGCCGGGGAAAAGGGGCCCGAGAAAAAGGGAAAGGCCGCCAAGGAGAAAACGCCCGAGCCGGATAAGCCCAAAGCCAAGCGGGGCCGCAAGCCCAAGGAAGAAAAAGCGGGGCCCGGCGAACCGGGAGGGACGGGGGCCCGCCGTGGCCGCCAGTCCAAGGCTGGTAAGGCGGCCACGGACAGGCCCCCGTCCCCACCTCGAGACAAAATGTCCCAAAGCAAAGGGACAAAAGCCGCCCCGGTAAAGGAAGAGGCCCCCGCCGCTCCCCCGCCTGCGCCGGAAGTGTCGCCCCAGCCCCGTGACGCGACCCGCGCCGAAAAGGAAGAGATTGTTTACCTCAACCTCTCGGAGCTGTTCCCGTTCAAAGACCATCCCTTTGGGGTGCGGGACGATGCGGAAATGAAAGGGCTTGTGGAGTCCGTCAAGGACAACGGCGTACACCAGCCCGCGCTGGTGCGTCCCCGCGAGGGCGGCGGCTATGAAATCATCGCGGGCCACCGCCGCCAGAGGGCCAGTGAGCTGGCCGGGTTTGCAAATATGCCGTGTATCGTCCGCAACATGACGGATGACGAGGCCATCCTTGCGATGACGGACGACAACCTGCGCCACCGGGAAAAAATTCTGCCGATGGAAAAGGCACAGTCCCTGAAAATGCAGGTGGAGGCCATCAGCCATCAAGGGACGAAGATGGAGGGCGTGGCCGCCGGGGACGTTGGAAAACGCTCCACGGAAATCGTGGGGGAACGAAACGGCATGAATTACAAGCAGGTACAGCGGTATATCCGGCTGACCGAGCTTGTGCCGGAGCTCCAGTCTATGGTGAATGAGAAAAAGCTGTCTTTCACCCCCGCCGTGGAAATCTCGTTCATCAAGCCCAAAAACCAGAGGTTTATCGCCGTTTCCATTGAGGGCGAGCAGGCATCCCCCTCGCTCTCCCAGGCCCAGGAGCTCCGCAAGCTGGATAAGGACGGGAAACTGAACGGCGATGTGATTGACGGCATTTTGAGCCGTGAAAAAAAGGAGGTAGACAAAGTGATTATTTCCGCCGCTGAACTGAACAAGTATTTCGGCAAGGACGCCACGCCCCGGGAAATGAAAGACCAGATTATGTCCCTGCTGG
>CAJTAT010000043.1 GCA_910574475.1 Clostridia bacterium
TACCTGTGCTGATTTTCGGAAAGAAAGCCATAAGTTTTATGAGGCAATCGGGTATTCCAGAAAGAAAACAAAGGTCTTTATAAAAGAGAGGAAAGATTATGGAAAAAGTAATTGATAAAGCGTATTGTATGAGTTCCTTTTTATCATTTCGCTATGTGGCACGCCCAGAAGTTGTATTTGGCGAAAATATCGATCATAAGGAATTAGAAACAGTTCCAGATTCAGAAAAAACAGCATGCAAAACAATCAATGATATAGAAGGATGTATCAAAAGTAAGCTGAAAAATATCAATCCAGAGAAAACAGCACTGCTGCTAAGCGGGGGTTTAGACTCGGGGATTTTAGCATCTTATATGCCGGAGGGGACTGTGGCTTATACTGTGTCAAGCCCTGCCAAGGCAGCTCAGATTGAAATTGAGAGAGCAGCTAGAGTTTGTAGAAAATATGGATTAGAGCATAGAATTGTAGAAGTCACATGGGAAGATTATGAAGTGTGTATAGACACGCTTATGAAACATGATGGCTGCCCTGTGTTTGCAAACGAACCACAGGTATATGCACTGACAAAGAAGATTCAGGAGAATGGATTTGATACTGTAGTAATAGGTGACAATGCGGACATGGCATTTGGTGGTATGGACAGAATGTTATCCAAAGACTGGACCTTTGATGAGTGGGTAGAGCGGTATACCTTTGTAAAGCCAGAGAAAGTACTTGTGAACTCTGCCAGCGTAATTGATGTATATGAAAGATATCGGACGGGAGAAAACAGTATCGATTTTATGAAATTTATAGAAGAAGTGTTTGCCATATCTTCCTCAGGAGCATATGTCAATGCATTTGACTGCCTGGGAATGAAGTATCTGGATCCATATGCAGACATGAAAATGGCAGAGCCTTTAGATTTGGAGCGCGTGAGATCAGGGGAGAGTAAATATCTTCTGAGAGAACTGTACAGAGCCAGATTTCCAGAGTTTGAAGTACCGGAAAAGATAGCTATGGCAAGGGCGGTAGATACATGGCTAAAAGACTGGGAAGGACCAAAACGCAAGGAATTTAAGGAAGGGTGTATCGAAGGAATGACAGGGGAACAGAAGTTTCTTGT
>CAJTAT010000044.1 GCA_910574475.1 Clostridia bacterium
CTCCAAATATTTTGTAACGGCATCTAATTTCATTTCAAAAGAGTATTTTGAATGTTGTCCCATAAAATATGCTCCTCCTTATAGTGACAGTTTTATTATTTCATCTGTCTACCATAAGGGGAGCATATCAATCTATGAATTTATCGGCTTTTGTGCTGTCCTCGTTAAAGCTGTCAATCTGCTCCTGCAAGTCCTCAATCTCGGTTTCCAGTGCGGTCTGCTCTCTGTCATACTCGGCTAACAGCCGTTCAAAATGCTTGTCGGGTATCTTGCCTGTGGCGTTGCCCTCATACAGCTTCTTGATTAGGGTATTCAGTTCCCCGTTGCGCTCGGTGGCTTCTGCAAGCCGCCGTTTCTGCTCCCTCTGCGTTTCTGCCATTTGTACGGTAGAGGTCTGCTGTACCTTGTCTATGAAAGCCTGTTCGTCCTGCCGCACATAATCGCTGACTTCCCGTATCGCCGTTAAAATCAGTTCCCACAAAACGGAAGTCTTGATAAAGTGCATGGTACAGTTCCTTGTGCGCTGTCGGTAACTGCCGCAGATATAAGCGTCGTCTGCGTCATACTTCTTTTTCTTGGTGGGGCTTGGCTGTCGGTGCGTCATTTTATGACCGCAATCGGCGCAATAGACAAGCCCTGTCAAGGGGTGGGGCGGTCTGTCATAGCTTGGCTTTCTGACCGTTTTCCGTAGCTTCTGCGCTAAATGCCATGTTTCCTCGTCCACAATGGCGGGGTGGGTATTCTTGAAAATCATCAGTTCATCCGGCTCTGCCTTGCGCCGCTTCTTGGTCTTGTAGCTGACGCTGATTGTCTTTCCCAGTACCGCATGCCCCATGTATTCCTGTTTTTCAAGGATATAGGAAACGGCGGTAGCAGACCATAGATAGGGATTTGTAAATCCCTTGCTGTGGTTGTTTTCCGGACAGTGGATTTTTTGAATATTATCCCCCTTGGGAGCCACCAGTTTCCCGCTTCAGAGCCACCCGGAAATGGTATTTTCCACCTTCAGAGCCACCACAACATATTGTGGCAGCACACATATTTGATTT
>CAJTAT010000045.1 GCA_910574475.1 Clostridia bacterium
TGAAGCTGGAATCGCTAGTAATCGCGAATCAGAATGTCGCGGTGAATACGTTCCCGGGTCTTGTACACACCGCCCGTCACACCATGGGAGTTGGTAACGCCCGAAGCCAGTGACCCAACCTGAAAGGGAGGGAGCTGTCGAAGGTGGGACCGATAACTGGGGTGAAGTCGTAACAAGGTAGCCGTATCGGAAGGTGCGGCTGGATCACCTCCTTTCTAGGGAAGAAGTAGAGAGTTAAGCACTGTTTAGTTATGAGGGTTCGGTTGAGAGTGGACGATGTCGGTGCACCTCAGGAGCGAAGCTCCTTCGGTCGCGGCAGAGCCGCTTATAGATTTAAGCAAGTATTTGCTAAAGCAAGCGAGCTTGCCCCGCAAATAAATGGATAAATCTGCACTAGTAACTGAATTCGCGGAACTTCTGGTGGCGATGCGTTTAGGGGGAACACCCGTACCCATCCCGAACACGAAGGTTAAGACCTAAGCGGCCGATGGTACTATACTGGAGACGGTATGGGAGAGTAGGTGGCTGCCAGAACACTTAAAAAGGGCTTATAGCTCAGCCGGTTAGAGCGCACGCCTGATAAGCGTGAGGTCGGTGGTTCGAGTCCACTTAAGCCCATAGGCAAGAGCAGAGAGCTGCTCAAGCCAAAAAAGGAAGAGACAAAAAAATAAGAAGTTCCTTTCGTGGGGGTGTAGCTCAGTTGGGAGAGCACCTGCCTTGCAAGCAGGGGGTCAAGAGTTCGAATCTCTCCATCTCCATTTGCACGAAAGTAATGAGAAGTGAAAAATTTGAAAAGTAAGGTTGCGTTGTGGTTGCACATAAGCAGACAGGGTTTTCAAATTTTATAGGGCGAGAGATTGCGAAGCGAACTCAAGCGGCACTTCGAATAGACGTGCAACTGTACCTTGAAAACTGTATACTAAACAAACCGAAAAGACATCCGAGGAGGTTATTCAAAGGATAGAGATATCAAGAGAATAATCACTCAAAGAGGAAGAAAACCTC
>CAJTAT010000046.1 GCA_910574475.1 Clostridia bacterium
TCTTAAAATCCTTGGTATACACATCCACCTCCTGTAAGTCCGGCTCAACCGGGTCTTTGCCCTATTGGAATCAAGATTTTGAACTTGTTTCGCAATTACCTATTATTTATAGCTACCTCAATTTCAGACATATATGTCTGAAAACATTATACGACACATGTGTCTGAAAGTCAACAACATAACTTTAGGAGGATATTATGAAGATAGAACACTTGAAAGACAATGGAGCGGATATTGCAGTTGTTTCCAGTGACGAAAAACTGATTGTTGATGTACAATCTGCGTTAGATTTGGCAATGACTGTCAGATATGAAACAAGTGCAAACAAGATAGTAATAGACAAGAGCACTGTATGCGATGTTTTTTTTATTCTCAGTACAGGCATAGCAGGAGAAATTCTCCAAAAGTTTATAAACTATCATGTTAAAATTACAGTTTATAAAAGATTAGTGGTTGGTTAATTGTTGCTTGAATTAATATCTTTGATATACACAACTATACAAATTATCATTAAAACCGTTTCAACAGCGGGTTGTGCCGCTGTTATACTTTGATGACTTTTACCCCTCTTTACCCCATTTACCCCACCTAATTCGACATTCGACAAACGGGATTCGACAGAAAACCTTTGCTTTTTTGCGGAATCCGCTATAAAATGATTTCAGCGGAACGCTCCGCAGCGTTTGACAATTCCACATAAATCTGCTAAGATATATTTACATAAAGGTACTGCCGATAGACGGCTAGTCCAAATTATTAGTTGCAAAAATAGCCGCTAAGTTTTCCAGTGATATGCCCCTTGTCAAGTAGACAGGACAAATATCTAAAATTTAGTGCGGATGATGCCTGCATTTTATTTGGGAGTGCAGGCATTTTTCTATGCACACCATTTCTCTTTATATTTCATGATTCGTTTATTTTC
>CAJTAT010000047.1 GCA_910574475.1 Clostridia bacterium
GGAACACCCGTACCCATCCCGAACACGAAGGTTAAGACCTAAGCGGCCGATGGTACTATACTGGAGACGGTATGGGAGAGTAGGTGGCTGCCAGAACACTTAAAAAGGGCTTATAGCTCAGCCGGTTAGAGCGCACGCCTGATAAGCGTGAGGTCGGTGGTTCGAGTCCACTTAAGCCCATAGGCAAGAGCAGAAAGCTGTTCAAGCCAATAAAAAGGAAGAGACAAAAAAATAAGAAGTTCCTTTCGTGGGGGTGTAGCTCAGTTGGGAGAGCACCTGCCTTGCAAGCAGGGGGTCAAGAGTTCGAATCTCTCCATCTCCATTTGCACGAAAGCAATGAGAAGTGAAAAATTTGAAAAGTAAGGTTGCGTTGTGGTTGCACATAAGCAGACAGGGTTTTCAAATTTTATAGGGCGAGAGATTGCGAAGCGAACTCAAGCGGCACTTCGAATAGACGTGCAACTGTACCTTGAAAACTGTATACTAAACAAACCGAAAAGACATCCGAGGAGGTTATTCAAAGGATAGAGATATCAAGAGAATAATCACTCAAAGAGGAAGAAAACCTCAAGAAATAGAAATATTTAAAGAAAAACAAACCTATGACCGCTCATACAACGCTAGGTATGAGAAGAGGTCAAGCGAGAAAGAGCGCAGGGTGGATGCCTAGGCACTAAGAGCCGATGAAAGACGTGATAAGCTGCGAAAAGCTTCGGGGAGGAGCAAATATCCAAAGAGCCGGAGATATCTGAATGGGGAAACCCAACCAAGCAAACCTTGGTTATCCATACGCGAATCCATAACGTATGGAGGGGAACCCGGGGAACTGAAACATCTAAGTACCCGGAGGAAAAGAAAGAAACATCGATTTCCAAAGTAGCGGCGA
>CAJTAT010000048.1 GCA_910574475.1 Clostridia bacterium
GAATATAGAAACTATTTGAAAGATGCTGCATAAAAACTCTGCCAGTCCTCTTTGCGACTGGCAGGTAAAAATTTTTATTTTTTAACTGTCAACTTGACAGGGAGCGGTTCAATAAACTCACAGTTCGTTGGCTCTATTTTATTTCATAAGGTTTTAAGGCAAACGCTCACCAAATAAAAAAAACGAGGTTCGGTGGGCGGTATTGCTATGCCCGAAAAGACTTAACAGACACTCTCCAGACCTGTTTTAAAGTTTGGAGGGATTTTTTATGTCCTTATTTCGGGCAGTAACCTGTCTGCTTATGCAATGCAGAGTTGACTTATACATAGCATATTGGGGAATGGCAGGAAGCCAGTTAAAAAAATCCCTGCCAATGCAACGCTACTTCTCACCATGAAACCAGAAGTAGAATCTCCACTTAACAGAATATATATCTCCTATAACCGTAGAGGTCACAGAACCTTTGCGGTTTTTCTTTTGTCGTTTTTTATCAGATTATGCCGCAGTGCGTTATGCGGTATTCATTGTCGTTCGCCGCCCTCTCCATCTGGATTTTTACATTTTCAAAAATTCAGATTGGAGGAAAATACGGTGAAATATGCACCAAGAAAAGTATATATCAAAGAAAACAATGTCTATGTGGAGTTGTCCTATACGGATTTCTGCCGCCGCAGGCAAGCTGAATATTATCCCCCTTGGGAGCCACCAGTTTCCCGCTTCAGAGCCACCCGGAAATGGTATTTTCCACCTTCAGAGCCACCACAACATATTGTGGCAGCACACAT
>CAJTAT010000049.1 GCA_910574475.1 Clostridia bacterium
TCCCGTTCTTACTGTTTTTGGTCGCTTATTTCTAAGACGTTCTTTGTTTCTCTTCTTGAATTTTCAAGGTTTCTCACTGTTTAGTTATCAAGGTTCCCTCGCTGCCCTCTCTTGCGACAGCTTTGACATATTATCACATCTACTTTCTATTTGTCAATACTTTTTTTGAAATAATTTAAAATATCTTCCAAAATAATTTTGTAGATGAATTTATATGCCTTGTCCTATTTGAGACAAGAAGAATATCTTTTGAAAAAACGGAGAAAGAGGGATTTGAACCCTCGCGCCGTTACTCACGACCTACACCCTTAGCAGGGGCGCCTCTTCAGCCTCTTGAGTATTTCTCCTGAAGTTATATCTTTCCATTGATATTCTATTTTGCGTATCTTGTGACGCAGAAGTAATTATACTAAAGCTTCATTTATTTGTCAACAATTTTTTTCAATCTTTTCCAATTATGAAAATGTCAATATTAAATGCGACATTTTTTTAAATTTTTTTCAACCGATTTTCCTAACCTCTTCTTTGAACAATTCCCCGGCAGAATGATAGTCATGTATCCGG
>CAJTAT010000050.1 GCA_910574475.1 Clostridia bacterium
TCTTCCACTCTGCCAACTCCCAGCCATCCAGTTCTTCATGAAGAACCTGATCTACCAAATCAAATTTAGGCCCTATGATATCCCTGTGCTTTTTCATATGCTCTTCCACTCCCTCCACGTCTTTCAGCAGAAGGTAGTGGCGTAACTGATTAATCTTATCTCCACTCTTTAACTGAAGCAGACTTGATTTTGTAAGCCACTTGATATTTTCCCGGCTGGATACACATACTCCTACCCCGCCTCCCGGAAAGGTCATTTTTGATGTAGAAGCAAACTCAAAGACTCTGTTTGGGAAACCGCTCTCTTCACATTTACGTAGAATGTTCTGAATTGTATATTTTTTATCTGTCAGATGATGAACACAGTAGGCGTTATCCCAGAAAATGCGAAAATCCCTTGCTTTGGTCTGCATGGAGGCCAGCCTTTCCACCGTTTCATCTGAATAGATAGCTCCCGTCGGATTGGAATACAAAGGGACACACCAAATGCCTTTGATGGATTCGTCTTCCCGGACAAGACGCACCACCCTATCCATATCCGGCCCAT
>CAJTAT010000051.1:0-518 GCA_910574475.1 Clostridia bacterium
GGAACGGCTTGTCATTGAATTCTTTTACTGCTTTCCGGATACCAGCATTTAATGCGGCTAATGATGTGAATACATCGTTCCTGAGTTTTGCGATGACAGCCGTGGCAATCTTACCCACACTCCCTTCAACGCTTGCTTTCTGCTTCGGCTTTTTGACACCTGTAGGCATGATGGCAACGGAATAATACTCGCCAAGGGAAAGATGCCGTTTGCCATATGTCTGGGAAGTATCTGATGTCTTCCTATCTCTGTTCTGTTATAATAGATAAATACAAGATGGCTGTTAAATTTGACATCCACCTTGCAGCCGATATATCTGTATGGAACGGAGTACTGGCCTTTGTTCCACCATATATGGGAGTTGCTGCCAACTTTATGCCCATAAGACCATTCACAGACTTCATAGGGGATAAGCGGCAGGGTTCTTAGATATGGCTTTTCTTCCATTTCAAAGATGCTCCGGCGGCTGCCAGGGCGTTTTTGGAACGGCTTGTCATTGAATTCTTTTACTGCTTTCC
>CAJTAT010000052.1 GCA_910574475.1 Clostridia bacterium
TAGACTATGACATATTTCTCAATATATCATAGAAATTGGACTATCCCTCTGAATCTTATAGAATAAGACCCTGTGCCTTCTAGTCTCTGCGCCTTCACCCTCGTTCAACGTAGGAGAGTAGGTTTCCACCCTACTCTGAGTGCCTTACATTCACTCAGCTTGGTTCCGAATGATATCTCTTCCTTCTTATTTGTTTTTCATGAAAATAAGATGGCTACTTAGCGTTATTGGTTAGCATATAGCCAAATATCCGTTTTTTCTGTCTTTCGACACCTTAGTATCCGATTGTTACCAATGATACCGTGGTGGATATTAATGAGAGATTCCCCGCTGTATTACTTGGCTTCCACCTTTCATACTTTGACACGTTTTATTTCTTGCAACATGGACTCACACCCATGAAGGACAAAATCATTATTTTGATCTATCTTTTAGAAAGTGATTAAATAATCCAGCGCCGGCCACTCCGGTTGCACCTGTGGAGCCTAGCTGGTCTGT
>CAJTAT010000053.1 GCA_910574475.1 Clostridia bacterium
CACTTCATAATCTTCCCATGTGACTTCTACAATTCTATGCTCTAATCCATATTTTCTACAAACTCTAGCTGCTCTCTCAATTTCAATCTGAGCTGCCTTGGCAGGGTTTGACACAGTATAAGCCACAGTCCCCTCCGGCATATAAGATGCTAAAATCCCCGAGTCTATACCCCCGCTTAGCAGCAGTGCTGTTTTCTCTGGATTGATATTTTTCAGCTTACTTTTGATACATCCTTCTATATCATTGATTGTTTTGCATGCTGTTTTTTCTGAATCTGGAACTGTTTCTAATTCCTTATGATCGATATTTTCGCCAAATACAACTTCTGGGCGTGCCACATAGCGAAATGATAAAAAGGAACTCATACAATACGCTTTATCAATTACCTTTTCCATAATCTTTCCTCTCTTTTATAAAGACCTTTGTTTTCTTTCTGGAATACCCGATTGCCTCATAAAACTTATGGCTTTCTTTCCGAAAATCAGCACAGGTA
>CAJTAT010000054.1 GCA_910574475.1 Clostridia bacterium
CATCATGGTCAGATCAATGTAATTAAAAAAGCTGCCCAATTAGGAGAAGTCACCATCGGGCTTCACACAGATGCAGTCATTGCATCTTATTGGAGGGTTCCTATCCTGTCATACCAAGAGCGCTTTGAAATTGTATCAAATATCAAAGGAGTATTAGAAGTCATCCCTCAGGAGGAGTTAGATCAGGTGCCGAATCTAAGAAAGCTTCGCCCGGATTACGTAGTTCACAGCAATGACTGGGTATCCGGTCCCTTTAAGAACCTTAGAGAAAAGGTGGTGGAAGCCTTAAAGGAATGGGGTGGCCAGCTAGTTGAGATTGACCGGACAAAAGGAGTTTCCCTGGACCGCTTAACAGAACTTTCAGACAACCTTAAAGTGACAACTGATGTAAGAAGAGCATCCCTTAGAAAGCTGCTCCAAATCAAAGGTAAAATCCGGGTGATGGAGGCCCATAATGGTCTCAC
>CAJTAT010000055.1 GCA_910574475.1 Clostridia bacterium
GTCGTCAAAAAGCGGCGAAGCTCCGCGATAATCTGCGTGTGCTTCCTATGTATGTCAGGAATTTCTTTGTTTAAAAGCTGGATTCCCGCCGTTATCTGTTTCCTTCTTGCATTGTTTTTCCTATGGCGGGCTGTCGGAAAATTTTCTGACGAGTATTTACGGGAAATGTACGAGGAGGGGCTTTTGGTTCCCGGCATGATCGTGAAAACGGAACCCCTTACTATCATGGCAATCGCAAACATGACCGCGCGGGATGGCGCGGCAACCGTAAATGGGTGCTACTGTCTGGAGGTGAAAGAGCTTGACGGGGCGCAAAAGATTCTATTTGAAAAAATCCCCTGCTCCTGTTTTTTCTGCTATGAGGG
>CAJTAT010000056.1 GCA_910574475.1 Clostridia bacterium
AAGAAAATCTTAACTTTTTTTATTTAAGTTATTCTTGCTATTCCTATTGCATCATGTTATACTGACTTCAACAGATTTGTTTAAGTACAGTCATGCAAGGCTGTACCACTTTCACTACAACGGAGGTTTTATTATGGCAATCGGCAAACGTATCCGCTTTTTCCGCAACCGAAAGGGCATGACACAGAAACAGCTAGGCGAAATCCTCGGCTTTCTCGGCAAGACCTCTGATGTCCGCATGGCACAGTATGAAACCGAAGCGAGGACACCGAAGCACGACCTTGTAAAAGAAATGGCGAATATCTTTGATGT